>OY970073.1:0-4087638 GCA_963705335.1 uncultured Gammaproteobacteria bacterium
TGCGCGCGGCGTATCGGTTCCTGCGCCGGCTCGAGAACCGCGTGCAGATGTTCGCCGACCAGCAGACGCACGCGATTCCGGACGATGCGATCGTGCGCCAGCGCGTGGCGCTCGCGCTCGGCTGGGCGGACTGGAATGCGCTCGCGAGCGAGCTCGCCGTGCATCGCACCGCGGTCAGCGAGGAATTCGCCGCACTGATGGCGACCGACGCGCGTGCCGAGATGCGCCGCGAGGAATCCTCGTGGACCAAGCTCTGGCGCGAGATCGTCAACGACGGCGTCAAGCGCGCCGCGCTGGCCGATGCCGGGTTCACGCCGCCGGACGAAGTCGCCGGCGAGCTCGAAGCGCTGCTCGGCTCGAGCGCGCTGCGCAACATGTCGGCGCGCTCTCGCGAGCGGCTCGATCGCGTGCTGCCATCCTTGATGGCCTCGGCCGCGGCAAGCGCGCAGCCGGTGCGCTGCTTCGTGCGTATGCTCAAGCTCGTGCAGACGGTCGCACGGCGATCGGTTTATCTCGTGCTGCTCGACGAGCAGCCGGCGGCGCTGAAACGCCTGAGCCAGGTGCTGTCGTCGAGCGCGTTCCTCGCCGAGCGCGTGATCGCGCATCCGTTGCTGCTCGACGATCTCTTCGACGATCGCGTCGACACCGCGCCGCCGGATCGCGATGCCGTCGCGGCGGAGCTTTCGCGCCGTCTCGCGACGCTCGACGGCGCCGATCCCGAAGCCGAAATCGAGCTGATCCAGGAAGTGCGCCAGTCCGCGCTGTTCCGCATCGGTCTCGCGTTTCTCGGCGGACGTGTCGATGCGGTCGACGCGGCGCGCGCATTGGCCGGAGTCGCGGAGGTCGTGCTGACTGCCGCGCTGCGCATCGCCGAGCGCGATCTCGTTGCGGCGCACGGCCGCCTCGACGCGAGCGCATCCGAAGCCGCCGGCTTCGCGGTGATCGCGTACGGGAGCTTCGGCGGCGCCGAGCTGGGTTTCGGATCCGATCTCGATCTCGTGTTCCTCTACGACGGCGCGCTCGCGCAACAGGAGTCGGATGGTGCGCGACCGATCGATGGCGCGCGCTGGTTCACGCGCCTCGCGCAGCGCATCGTGCATCTGCTCGACGTGCAGACGCGCGCCGGCAAGCTCTACGAAATCGACGTACGTCTGCGACCGGACGGCGGCAAGGGGCTGCTCGTGCTCGGCATGGACGCGTACGAGGCATACCTTCGCGAACGCGCGTGGACGTGGGAGCTGCAGGCGCTGGTCCGCGCACGCGCGGTCGCGGGCGACGCATCGCTCGGCGCGCGCTTCACGCGCGTGCGCGCGGCGCTGCTGTCCGAGCCGCGCGATGCCGCGCGCGTGCGCACCGAGATCAGCGCGATGCGTACACGCTGGCGCGCCGAGCGCGACCGTTCGGACGAGGGCCGCTTCGATCTCAAGCAGGGCGTAGGCGGCCTCGTCGACATCGAATTCCTGCTGCAGGGCATCGTGCTGATGCACGCGGCGAAGCAGCCGGCGCTGCTGATGGCAGGCAACACATCGGCGCTGATCGCGGCCGCCGAGCGCGCATCCGCGCTGGCGCCGGACGATGCGCGCAAGCTGTCCGAAGCGCATGCCGCGCTGCTTTCGCGCGCGATCGACTGCACGCTCGACGGGCGCTCGCGGATCGTCGCGCGCGATACCGACGTCGAGCGGCACATCGGCGCAGTGCGCGAGGTCGCGCGTTCGCTCGGCCTGCTCGATCTCTGAGAGATCGCGAGTCCCGCACATCGCGGCGCCGAAACGAGGCGTACCGTTCGTGATGAACGGCGCAATACGACAAGGAGCAAAATCATGTCGGAATATCCACGCGAAGCGCGCGCTGCCGCAACGGCGGCGATGATCGACGCGAACGCCGAATGCGATCTCGTGCTCAAGGGCGGCATCACCAGCGGAATCGTCTATCCGGCCGCGATCGCGGCGCTCTCCGCGCACTACCGGCTGCGCAGCATCGGCGGTGCTTCGGCCGGCGCGATCGCCGCAGCCGCAGCAGCGGCAGCGGAAGTCGGCCGAGATTCCGGCAGTTTCGAGCGGCTCGCGGCATTGCCGAACGAGCTCGCGGAAACCGACGGGCACGGCGCGACGCGGCTGTTTCGCCTCTTCGAACCTCAGTCCTCGACGCGCGCGCTGTTCGATCTCCTCGTCGCGGGACTGATGCCGGATGCCCGCCACGCGGGCCAGGCGTCGATGCGCTGGATCCTGGCCGCTATCGCGAACTTTCCGCTTGCCGCGCTCGTCGCGGCTGCGATTTCGGCAGCGATCGTCGCGCTGCTGCTTGCGGATCACGCGAGCGCGGCGAAGATCGCTGTCACGCTGCCGCTCGGCGTCATCGGATTCCTGCTGATGCTGGTCGCATGGATATTGATCGTCGCGGCCCGGCGCATTCCCGCAAACGGCTACGGGCTATGCAGCGGCATCGGCAGCGCAAATGCGCTGACGCCTTGGCTGCACGCGAAACTGCAGTCGCTTGCCGGGCGCGCAGCCGGCGCACCGCTCACGTTCGGCGATCTCTGGAACGCCGGCGGCGCATCGAACGCGGATGCGGCGCTGCGCGAAACGCACCTGCGCCGCATCGATCTCGATTGATGACGACCGCGCTCAGCCACGGCCGCCCGTACAGCTTTCCGCTCGAGATCAACGATTTTTATTTCGATGCGGACGAATGGCGCGGCCTGTTTCCTGCCGATGTCGTCGATCACCTGATCGCACATGCGGATGCGCCGCGGGCCGATGGGCCGCTCGCCGGCAAGCACCGTCTTTGCGCGATGGCGGACCTGCCGATCATCGTGCCGGTGCGCATGAGCCTCGCGTTTCCGCTGCTGCTGACGGCGGTGCCGCTGCATCGCATCCGCCGCGATCCCGATCCGGAACATCCGGGCGAATGGCTCGAAGTCGCCGAAACGGTGTGGTTCTCCGACGGCGGCATCTGCAGCAACTTTCCGGTTCACTTCTTCGATGCGACGCTGCCGAGCCGGCCGACCTTCGGCATCGATCTGACCGACGATCGCTTCGTGCGCGCGCACCCGCGCGATCCGGAGGATTTCGTCTGGATGCCGGACCGCAACGGCAGCGGCGCGGCGACCGAGGTCGTCGACGTCGACCGCGGCGGCAAGCGCAGCGTGCTCGGTTTTCTCGGCGCGATCGTCGCGACGATGCAGAACTGGAGCGATTCGACGCAGCTCGGTGCGCCGGGATTCCGCGATCGCGTCGTGCACGTGCGTCTGACGCGCGACGAAGGCGGGCTCAACCTGCGCATGCATCCGGATCTGATCCGCCGCGTCGCCCTGCGTGGCGCCGAAGCCGCCCGCGTGCTGCTCGCGCATTACGCGCATCGCGATCCGCCACCGCACACGGTCACCGGCTGGCGCAATCATCGCTGGGTGCGCTACCGCGTCGCGTTGCGCCTGATCGAGCAGAGCCTCGCTGGGCTCGCCGCCGCCGAGCGCGAAACCGCGGCGACGCCGGCCGGCATTCTCGCGATGCACGCCAAGCCGCCGAGCTACCGTTTCCGCTCGGCCGCGCAGCGTCGCGCCGCACGCGCGGCATATCTCGAGATACTCGCGCTCGCCGATCGCTACGCCGATGCGCGCGCGAAGCTCGGTCACGCAATCTTCGAGCGCAATGCGAAGGACGGGCCGCATCCGCGACCGGAGCTGCGCATCCGGCCGCGGCTATGCGCGCGGTGAAGCTGCGCGCGGCGTACCGGTTCCTGCGCCGGCTCGAGAACCGCGTGCAGATGTTCGCCGATCAGCAGACGCATGCGATTCCGGACGATGCGATCGTGCGCCAGCGCGTCGCGCTCGCGCTCGGCTGGCCGGACTGGAATGCGCTCGCGGGCGAGCTCGCCGTGCATCGCACCGCGGTCAGCGAGGAATTCGCCGCACTGATGGCGACCGATGCGCGCGCCGAGATGCGCCGCGAGGAATCCTCGTGGACCAAGCTCTGGCGCGAGATCGTCAACGACGGCGTCAAGCGCGCCGCGCTGGCCGATGCCGGGTTCACGCCGCCGGACGAAGTCGCCGGCGAGCTCGAAGCGCTGCTCGGCTCGAGCGCGCTGCGCAACATGTCGGCGCGCTCTCGCGAGCGGCTCGATCGCGTACTGCCGTCGCTGATGGCCTCGGCCGCGGCGAGCCCGCAACCGGTGCGCTGCTTGGTGCGCATGCTCAAGCTCGTGCAGACCGTCGCGCGGCGATCGGTTTATCTCGTGCTGCTCGACGAGCAGCCGGCGGCGCTGAAACGCCTGAGCCAGGTGCTGTCGTCGAGCGCGTTCCTCGCCGAGCGCGTGATCGCGCATCCGTTGCTGCTCGACGATCTCTTCGACAATCGCGTCGACACCGCGCCGCCGGATCGCGACGCCGTCGCGGCGGAGCTTTCGCGCCGTCTCGCGACGCTCGACGGCGCCGATCCCGAAGCCGAGATCGAGCTGATCCAGGAAGTGCGCCAGTCCGCGCTGTTCCGCATCGGTCTCGCGTTTCTCGGCGGACGTGTCGATGCGGTCGACGCGGCGCGCGCATTGGCCGGAGTCGCGGAGGTCGTGCTGACGGCAGCGCTGCGCATCGCCGAGCGCGATCTCGTCGCGGCGCACGGCCGCCTCGACGCGAGCGCATCCGAAGCGGCCGGCTTCGCGGTGATCGCGTACGGAAGCTTCGGCGGCGCCGAGCTCGGTTTCGGATCCGATCTCGATCTCGTGTTCCTCTACGACGGCGCGCTCGCGCAACAGGAGTCGGATGGTGCGCGACCGATCGATGGCGCGCGCTGGTTCACGCGCCTCGCGCAGCGCATCGTGCATCTGCTCGACGTGCAGACGCGCGCCGGCAAGCTCTACGAAATCGACGTGCGCCTGCGTCCGGACGGCGGCAAGGGCCTGCTCGTGCTCGGCATGGACGCGTACGAGGCATACCTTCGCGAACGCGCGTGGACGTGGGAGCTGCAGGCGCTGGTCCGCGCACGCGCGGTCGCGGGCGACGCGTCGCTCGGCGCGCGCTTCACGCGCGTGCGCGCGGCGCTGCTGTCCGAGCCGCGCGATGCCGCGCGCGTGCGCACCGAGATCAGCGCGATGCGCACACGCTGGCGCGCCGAGCGCGACCGTTCGGACGAGGGCCGCTTCGATCTCAAGCAGGGCGTAGGCGGCCTCGTCGACATCGAATTCCTGCTGCAGGGCATCGTGCTGATGCACGCGGCGAAGCAGCCGGCGCTGCTGACGGCAGGCAACACATCGGCGCTGATCGCGGCCGCCGAGCGCGCATCCGCGCTGGCGCCGGACGATGCGCGCAAGCTGTCCGAAGCGCATGCCGCGCTGCTCTCGCGCGCGATCGACTGCACGCTCGACGGGCGCTCGCGGATCGTCGCGCGCGATGCCGACGTCGAGCGGCACATCGGCGCAGTGCGCGAGGTCGCGCGTTCGCTCGGCCTGCTCGATCTCTGAGAGATCGCGAGTCCCGCACATCGCGGCGCCGAAACGAGGCGTACCGTTCGTGACGAACGGCGCAATACGACAAGGAGCGAAATCATGTCGGAATATCCACGCGAAGCGCGCGCTGCCGCAACGGCGGCGACGATCGACGCGAACGCCGAATGCGATCTCGTGCTCAAGGGCGGCATCACCAGCGGAATCGTCTATCCGGCCGCGATCGCGGCGCTCTCCGCGCACTACCGGCTGCGCAGCATCGGCGGTGCTTCGGCCGGCGCGATCGCGGCAGCCGCCGCGGCGGCTGCGGAAGTCGGCCGAGATTCCGGCAGCTTCGAGCGGCTCGCGGCATTGCCGAACGAGCTCGCGGAAACCGACGGGCACGGCGCGACGCGGCTGTTTCGCCTCTTCGAACCGCAGTCCTCGACGCGCGCGCTGTTCGATCTCCTCGTCGCGGGACTGATGCCGGATGCGCGCCACGCGGGCCAGGCGTCGATGCGCTGGATCCTGGCCGCGATCGCGAACTTTCCGTTTGCCGCGCTCGTCGCGGCCGCGATTTCGGCAGCGATCGTCGCGCTGCTGCTTGCGGATCACGCGAGCGCGGCGAAGATCGCGGTCACGCTGCCGCTCGGCGTCATCGGATTCCTGCTGATGCTGGTCGCATGGATATTGATCGTTGCTGCCCGGCGCATTCCGGCAAACGGCTACGGGCTATGCAGCGGCATCGGCAGCGCAAATGCGCTGACGCCTTGGCTGCACGCGAAACTGCAGTCGCTTGCCGGGCGCGCAGCCGGCGCACCGCTCACGTTCGGCGATCTCTGGAACGCCGGCGGCGCATCGAACGCGGATGCGGCGCTGCGCGAAACGCACCTGCGCCGCATTGATCTCAGATTGATGACGACCGCGCTCAGCCACGGCCGCCCGTACAGCTTTCCGCTCGAGATCAACGATTTTTATTTCGATGCGGACGAATGGCGCGGCCTGTTTCCTGCCGATGTCGTCGATCACCTGATCGCACATGCGGATGCGCCGCGGGCCGATGGGCCGCTCGCCGGCAAGCACCGTCTTTGCGCGATGGCGGACCTGCCGATCATCGTGCCGGTGCGCATGAGCCTCGCGTTTCCGCTGCTGCTGACGGCGGTGCCGCTGCATCGCATCCGCCGCGATCCCGATCCGGAACATCCGGGCGAATGGCTCGAAGTCGCCGAAACGGTGTGGTTCTCCGACGGCGGCATCTGCAGCAACTTTCCGGTCCATTTCTTCGATGCGACGCTGCCGAGCCGGCCGACCTTCGGCATCGATCTCACCGACGATCGCTTCGTGCGCGCGCACCCGCGCGATCCCGAGGATTTCGTCTGGATGCCGGACCGCAACGGCAGCGGCGCGGCGACCGAAGTCGTCGACGTCGACCGCGGCGGCAAGCGCAGCGTGCTCGGTTTCCTCGGCGCGATCGTCGCGACGATGCAGAACTGGAGCGATTCGACGCAGCTCGGTGCGCCGGGATTCCGCGATCGCGTCGTGCACGTGCGTCTGACGCGCGACGAAGGCGGGCTCAACCTGCGCATGCATCCGGATCTGATCCGCCGCGTCGCCCTGCGTGGCGCCGAAGCCGCTCGCGTGCTGCTCGCGCATTACGCGCATCGCGATCCGCCGCCGCACACGGTCACCGGCTGGCGCAATCATCGCTGGGTGCGCTACCGCGTCGCGTTGCGCCTGATCGAGCAGAGCCTTGCCGGGCTTGCCGCCGCCGAGCGCGAAACCGCGGCGACGCCGGCCGGCATTCTCGCGATGCACGCCAAGCCGCCGAGCTACCGTTTCCGCTCGGCCGCGCAGCGTCGCGCCGCACGCGCGGCGTATCTCGAGATGCTCGCGCTCGCCGATCGCTACGCTGATGCGCGCGCGAAGCTCGGTCACGCGATCTTCGAGCGCAATGCGAAGGACGGGCCGCATCCGCGACCGGAGCTGCGCATCCGGCCGCGGCTATGAACGCGTTGTTTCGCGATGACGCAGCCAGCGCGCGCGCACGAGCTCGGCGATTTCGCGCGTTTCGGCGAGCGGCGGCGGCAGCGGCTTGTCGGTGACGTCGTCGATGAGCCTCAAGTGTCCGCTTGCGCGAAGCTCGCGATGGAACGCTGCGAGCTTGCCGGCGATCGGCCGCGGCGCGAACGTGTAGACGGGTTTTCCGGTCGCGCAGGCTTCGGAAATCATGTTGACCGAATCGGGCGTGACGACCAGACGATCGGCCCAGCCGAGGAATCCCGCGTACGGATTCGCGCCGTCGTCGGGCCCGGCGAAGAAGATGCCGGGCCATGCGGCAAATGCGTGGCGAAGCCGCGCGACGATCTCACGCGGCGTGCGCCGTGACGTGGTGACGAGATAGCTGCCGCCGTCGAGCGCGTGCCATGCGCCGAGCCGCTCCAGCAGCGCATCGAAATACGCGCTGTCGAGCCGCTGCGCGGCATTCGTTGCGCCGATCAGGACGGCAGTGCGCGGTGCGCGCAGACCGGAAATCGACGCGAACGCGGCTCGACCGGCCGCGAGCCACGCGGGATCGACCGGATTCAACGCACCGATGCTGCGGATCACGTTGTCGCCGGACACGTGATCATGCTGCGGCGCGACGACGACATCGAACGCGCGCGTGTCGATGCGCGGATCGAGGATCTGCACGGTGAATGTCCGGCCTTGATTCCATTCGCGCAGACGCGCGCGTGACGAGCGCGGCACGACGACCGCAGCCGATCGCGATGTCGGGCCACGGCGGCACGAGCGCATCGCCGTTTTCGTCGCGGATCGCAGCGCGCGCGCCGATCATGAGTCGCGGCGCGAATGCGGCCCAGGGCTCGCGCACGCGGACGCGCACAATGCGCACGTCCGCGCCAAGCGCATCCGCAAGCGCGGTCGCCTGGCGTTCGTTGCCTGCCGCGCCGTCGCTGATGGCCCAGCAGCGCGGGTGCCCGGAGTCGGTCATGGCGCTAGCGTAGCGCAGCCGCGCGGGCGGGCAGGCCGGGGAGATGAAGATGGCGCGCGTTCGCGGGGAACTGTTGGCGATCGGACTTGCGATTGCACGGCAGCGGGGGCGGGGGGCATCGGGGCGCCCGCGAAGTCACCTTGTGCATACGCCGATTTACATCGGCGAGGGCGCCGGCGGGTTAGCATCGCGGACATTCGCCCGCCGACCGCGCGCGCATTCGAACCCACGAGGATTCCGCATGATCCGCCATCATCTGCTCGCTGCGCTTTTCGCCGCCGCGTCCGCATCGGCCGGCGCGACCACCTACACGCTCGACCCCAACCACACGCAAGTCCAGTTCATCTGGAACCACTACGGCTTCACCAGCCTCACCGGCCAGTTCGGCAAGATCGACGGCACGCTCGAGTTCGACGCGTCCGATCCGACCAAGGCTTCGGTCAGTGCGACGATCGGCCTCGGCAGCGTCGACAGCAACAGCAAGAAGCTCGATGAGAAGCTCGTTTCGTCCGACTATTTCGACGTGGCGAACTTCCCGTCGGCGACGTTCAAGAGCACGCGCGTCGAGAAGGGCGCGACGCCGGATCGGCTCAAGGTGACCGGTGATCTGACTCTGCACGGTGTGACCAAGCCGGTCACGCTCGATGTCACCGTGACGAAGGTCGGCGATCACCCGATGCGCAAGGCGCCTGCGGCGGGATTCGATGCGACGGCGACGATCAAGCGCTCGGATTTCGGCATCACGAACTACCTGCCGATGGCGGCGGACGAGATCAAGCTGCACGTCGTCGCCGAGGCGGTCGAGTCGAAGGCGTTCGCGGCGGGGCAGAAACCGCCGGCGAAATAGCGAAATCGCGGCGTGGCTCGCTCCCGCCGGAAATAGCGTAGAGGCATCATCGCGCTCCGCTCGAACGGGCGAAGCGCGATCGACGCGACGATCGTTCAGCCCTTCTTGACGCCGATGTCCTTGAGCGCCTCGAGGCCGGCGATATTGATGCTGCCGACCGCGGATTTGAGCTGATCCATGCTGTCGGCGTTGCCCGAAACCTTGACCGCGAAACGGTCGCCGATCAGCACGCCGTATTCGCCGTACTTGGTCTGCGCGTCCCACTGCTCGTGAATGAGACGGCTGCCTTCCTTGTATGTCTTCTCGTAGCCGTGGTCGGTTTCCTTGTCGCTTTGCACCGCCGCCCAGCCGGCGAGCGCGACGAATCCCTTGGCCGAGCCCGTGTCCGTGACCTCGAGCCGTAGCGATCGATCGGCGCCGTCGGAATAGGTCGCCTGCGCCTCGGATACCTGCATGCCCATCGCGCCGTTGCGCTCGGCGGAGAAGTTGGTGCGTTTCAGGCCCGCCAGCGTTTCCGGCACGAACGGCTTGAGCACGTCGGGCGCGAGCGCCTCGACCTGATCGCCGCCGCCGATCGCGGCGCCGACCATCTTGCCGATCGCCTCGCCCTGCGCCTGCGCGTTGCCGGATTTCTGCGCAGCGTCCATCTGCTTGCCGGCCGCTTCCATTTTCTTGCTCCACGCGTCGAGCTTGCCGAGCGTGCTGTCCTTGTCGACCGTGACTTCGCTGCCGCCGAGCCCGCTCATGCCGGACACCGCGGCGCCGCTCATCAGCGCGCCGGTGCCGACGATGCCGGCGACGACGAGCCCGATGATCCAGCTCAGCACGATCGCGATGACGATCGTCACGGCCGTGTAGCCGCCGGCCTTGTCGGCGGGAGATTTCATCGTCACGGGCAGGCCGAGGTAGAGCAGGTAAATGCCGTAGGCGAGCGCGGCAAGGATGATCAGGAACCCGAGCCACGGGATCAGCGCACCGATACCGCCGACCCAGCTCGCGGTCCAGGAATAGGCGACGGTCTTCAGCGCCTGCACCTGGTTCTTCTGTCCGGCGAACGTCGGCGCGAGCGCATCGACGATCATCGCGACGACGTAGACCATCGCGAGCGACAGCCCGTAGCCGACGATCAAGCCGGTCAGACCTGCGCCGATCGGCGTGCGGTAATGCACGCCGAACATGCCATAGCCGATGAAGCTGCCCTTGATGAACTGACATACGGCAGGGACAGCCGCGAGCCAAACAATGTAGTTCTTGTACAGATCGGCCACGGTAGCGGGCTCCGCCGCAATGACCGGCCATTCAGTTTGCGGCGTCATCAGGATCGCCTTGACCCTGGCGATCAGCTTGTTGAAGTCCATCATTTCCTCCCGCAGTGTCGCTCCGCGCACGATGGCGCGCCCGGCCGCATTCTAGGGCGAAAGCATGGGCGCCGAAGTGCCCGCCATTTCGCAGGTAGGATGCGACGCAAGTCACGCACGCCCGCTCGAACCGGTTGGCACGGGTCCTGCTGGTAAACTTGCAGAACTGCATCCGGAGTCCGCCAAAATGTCGCGCCCGAATCCCGCGGCGGAGAAATCGATCCCCGCCAACGCCGAAAACCGCTATGAGGTGACGCGCGCGGATATTCCTCTGTCGTGCCCGATGCCGGGCATGTCGCTGTGGAACTCGCATCCGAAGGTCTACCTGCCGATCGCCGACGACGGCGGGCGGGCAAAATGCCCGTACTGCGGCGCCGACTACGTGCTCGTGGACTGAATGGCCAGCCAGAAACGCCTGACCGTGCTTCAGCTCCTACCCGCGCTCGACGCGGGCGGAGCCGAGCGCTCGGCCGTCGAGATCGGTCGCGCGCTGGTCGCGGCCGGCCATCGCTCGATCGTCGCATCGAGCGGCGGGCGCCTGGTGGCAGGGCTCGTCGCCGAGGGCAGCGAGCACGTGGAGCTTCCGATCGCGAAGAAATCGCTCGGCACGCTGCGCCAGATCGGCGCCTTGCGCGCGCTGATCAAGCGCGAGCGCCCGGACATCGTGCACGCGCGCTCGCGCGTACCCGCGTGGCTCGGCTGGCTTGCGCTGCGCGGGTTGACGCCGCGTCCGACGTTCGTGACGACCGCGCACGGCCTCAACACACCGAACTGGTACAGCGCGATCATGGGGCGCGGCGAGCGCGTCGTGTGCGTCTCCAACACGGTCCGCGATCACCTCTTGCACAACTATCCGCGCACCGATCCGGCAAAGCTGATCGTGATCCCGCGCGGCGTCGACACCGATGAGTTCCCTTACGGCTATCAGCCAGGCGATTCCTGGCGCGAATGGTTCTACGCCGAATTTCCGCAGCTCGCGGACCGGCCGCTGGTGACGCTGCCCGGACGCGGCACGCGCCTCAAGGGTCACGCGGACGCGATCGAGCTCGTCGCCGATCTCAAGGCGCGCGGCATCGAGGTTTCGCTGCTGCTGCTCGGCGCGCATCAGCCGGGCCGCGAGGCATACATCGCCGAGCTGGAGCAGCTCGCCAGGACGCGCAATGTCGCCGACCGCCTCGCGATCAGCGCTCCGCGCGACGACGTGCGCGACGTCTACGCGATGTCCGCGCTGATCCTGCAGCTTTCGAACAAGCCGGAATCGTTCGGCCGCACCGTCATCGAGGCGCTGTCGCTGTGCCGGCCGGTGCTCGGCTACGACCACGGCGGCGTCGGCGAGCTGCTCGCCGATCTCTATCCGGCCGGCCGCGTCGCGCCGGGCGATCGCGCGCGGCTGGTCGAGCGCGCGGCCGAGCTGTTGCATCGCGCGCCTGCGATCGCGCCGCTGCAGCGCTATCGGCTCGCCGACATGCAGGAAGCGACGCTCGCGCTGTATGAGGACGTCGCCGCGCGCTAGTACCGCAGGACGGATGCGCGCTGCCTGCGCGTTCATCCTAGAATCGCGCGGTCCCCGCATTGGCGCGAATCCAGGCGAAAGTGCACCGAGATCCTTCTCCATCGCCGCGCGGCGCGCTGTGGCCGTTCGTCGTCGTGCTCGCGGTGATCGTGCTGCTGCCGGTCGGCCGCGCGTCGGAGGTGCCGATTGCGATCGGAGTCATCGCCGCGATCGTGCTGGCGCTGCGCGGACGCATCGACTGGCGCCATGACCCGGCGATCCATCTCGTCGCGATCCTGTTCGCGTGCTACTGGATGCCCGAGGTGATGTCGGCGCTGTCAGCGGTCGCGCCGGAACGGACGGCATCGACGATCGCCTCGACGCTGCGCTTTCTGCCGTTCGCGGCGTTCACCGTCTGGGCATTGCGTGACGCGCGCCTCTGGAGCGCGGTGACGCCGGCCGTGGCGGCGATCGTCGCGCTCTGGATCGTCGATGCGTTCGTGCAGATCATGACCGGCCACAGCCTCGGCGGCGCGGCCGAGGCCGAGCGCATATCGGGCATCTTCGGCGCCGGCAACCTGAAGCTCGGGCCTGTGCTGGCGGTGCTGTCGCCGTTCGTGCTGATCGCCGCGCGCGATCGGTTCGGCTGGCGCGGGCTTAGCGTCGCGTTCGTCGCGCTCGCGGTGCCGATCCTGCTGGCCGGCTCGCGCGCGGCGTGGCTGATGTATGCGCTCGTCTGTCTCGTCATCGCCTGGCGCGAGACACGCAGCGCGCGTGCATTTGCGATCGCGCTCGCAGTGGCGGCGATTCTCGTCGCCGGGATCGGCGCGATGGCGCTGCACGATTCGAAAGGCTTCGGCGCGCGGATCGAACGCAGCCTGCTCGCGTTGCGCGGCACCGAGAGCGCGGTCGACACCGCGTCGGCGGGCCGGCTCAGCATCTGGCACACGGCGCTTTCGATGTCGCGCGCGAATCCGATGACCGGCGTCGGCGTGCGCGGTTTCCGCTACGCGTATCCGGCCTATGCGGCGCCGAATGACACCTTCGTCGACACCGCGAGCGACACCGGCGCATCGCACGCGCATCAGATCGTGCTCGAAGTCGTGAGCGAGACCGGCGTCGTCGGACTCCTGTTCTGGCTCGCCGGAACCGTGTTCGCCGTGCGTGCTTGGTGGCGTGCGGGCGCCGAGCAGCGCAGCCGCGCGCGCGCGCCGGCGCTCGCGCTGTTCGCGATGTGTTTCCCGCTGAACACGCACTTCGCGTTCTATTCGGCCTGGTGGGGTCTCCTCTTCTGGTGGCTGCTCGCGCTCTATTGCGCGGCGCTCGGTGCGCGCGAGACCGCCGATGCGTGAGCCGCTGTCGGTCGTCGTCATCACGTTCAACAACGCGGACACGCTCGAGCGCTGTCTCGCCGCGGTCGACTGGGCCGACGAGATCGTCGTGCTCGACTCAGGTTCCACCGATGCGACCGTCGAGATCGCAAAGCGTCACGGCGCACGCATCGCCGTGCATCCGTTCGACGACTACGGTCCGCAGAAGCAGCGCGCGATCGATTCCGCGAGCCACGACTGGATCCTCAACCTCGACGCCGACGAGGTGCTGTCGCCCGGCACGCGCGAGGTCATCGAGGAGGCGCTCGTCGTGCCCGAGGTCGCGGGCTTCCGGCTGCCGCGCCGCGAGCGCATGTTCTGGTCCGTGCAGCATCCCAAGTCGTGGCGCAACGGCCATCTGCGCCTGTTCGACCGGCGCCGCGCGCGCATGAACAACGTGCCGGTGCACGCGGCGGTCGAGGTCGACGGACCGACGGAGACGCTCTGGCGCGCGGACTTCGTCAACGACGGCGACGCCGACATCGCCGCACGCGTCGACAAGATCAACCGCTATTCGAGCGGCATGGTCGCGCACAAGCTCGCGCGGGGACAGCGCTTCGTCGGCGTGCGCATGGTTTTCTATCCGCCGCTGTTCTTCCTGCGCCAGTATCTGTTGAAGCGCTATTTCCTGAGCGGCTGGGCCGGGTTCGTGAGCTCGGTCACCGGCGCGTTCTACGTGTTTCTGAAATACGCCAAGCTCTACGAAGCGAGGCGGCGCCGCCGCGGCGATTGATTCGGCGCGTTATTCCGGCGGCTTGGCGCCGCGCAGCAGGCTCAGTGAAAGCGCGGCGATCAGCGCGGCGCCGCCGATCAGGATCGCCCACAGCAGCCAGCGACGCCACGGCATCGGCGCAGGCGGCGCATGCAGCACCGCATCGCCGCCGCTCGCCTGCGCAGCACCGAGCGATGCAAGCGGCGGCTGCCAGTCCTTGCCGAGTGAAGCGCGCAGGCTCGCCAGCGCAGGCTCGATCGGATAGTCCGGACGTCGCGCGCTCGCGCTGCCGGCGGCGAGCAGATACGGGCCGCTGCCTTCTGCGAGAAACACGAAGCTGTCCGGCCGGTAGGCGAGCGTCAGCTTCGGCGCCTCGGCGATCGTCGTCGCCGATTCGATGCGGAATTCGCGCAGACGCGAAGCGGGGCGCACGTCGATGTCGCCGTTGCGCAGCGGTTCGTCGCCCTGGCGCAGGCGAAACGCGGTCAGCATGGCGAGGCGCGTCCACGGTGCCGTCGCGGCATCGGTCGAGCGCGCAAGCAGGTTGATTTCGGCGAGCGCATTGTCGTTCGCGAGCTCGATGCGTGCGCTCTCGATCGGCAGCGCGGCGATCAGCGAATACTGGAAGCGCGTCGCTGCGTGGAGGCTCGTTCGCATCGGCGGACAGCGGCGTCGGCGATGCGGCGATCCACACGCGCGGCGGCGCCGAGCGGCCGCGCTCGACCGATCGCGCCTCGACGGCGAGGCCTGCGATCGCCGCGCCATCGTCGAGTCGGCGCAGCCGCAGGTACTTCGCGCGCACGCCGCCGAGCGCGATGTCGCGGCGCTCGAGTCGCGCGCCCTGCTGCTCGAGCACGAGCACCGTCCCGTTGGCGGCGCTGCGCCAATGCTCCAGATCGTCGCCGGCCTCGACCGCGAAGCGCGCGACGATGCCCGACGCCGGCTCGCGCCACGACAGCGTGAGACTTTCGATCGAGTGATCGAACGCGCTGGCGTCGACGAGCCAGTCGCGCGCGGTCGCCGCAGCGCGGCCGCCTTCGCCGGCGTCGATGCGGCGCAGGCGTCCGTCGGCGTCGCGATCGATCACGAGTCGAAGATCGCTCGATGAAGGCGCAGCCGGCGACGCCGGCAATTCGAGCACCGGCAGCGCGCGTGCGCTCCTCGCGTGCGGTCATCGTCGGCTCGGTCGTGATGCGCGCCAGCGGCACCGGCCGCTGCTCGGCATTGAAGACTTCGATGTCGCGCAGATTCGCATCCTGCACGAAGCGGTACACGTCCGGCGTGAGCTCGAAGCGCCATGCGCTGTCGGCTGTACCGCCGGCCTGCGCAGTTGTCGCGAGCGGAAATACGTACGCGTAGTCGGCCGGCGTATTCGCCGCGACGGCGGACGTCGCGGCAAGACTCAGCGACAGCCGCGAGCGCGCGGATCACGCCGTGCCTCCATCGGTCGTCGCGCGCGTTGCTGTGACGGAGCGCGGCGGCGCCGGCGCGAAGTAGCCGATCACGGTGCAGAGAAGGCCATACGCGATGAACGACGCGATGCCGAACACGCTGCCGAGATGCGTGCGGTCGATCAGCAGCAGCTTGGCCAGCACGATGCCCATCAGCACGGCGCCGGCGAGCCAGAGCGGCCGGCTGCCGCGGCGCGAGCCCTGCACCCATCCGACGACGCCGAGCACGCTCCAGACCAGCGTCAGCGACGTCTGCGCGATCATCGACGAGCCGATCTGCTCGTCCCACGGCACGCCGGCGAGATGGTGCACGCCGCGCAGCGTCGCCGCGGTGACGAACGCGAATCCGGCCACGACGAGCAGTGCGAGACGACGCTGCGAGAGATCCGCAGAAGTCGCAGGATCGGCGAGCCAGCGTGCGGTGCAGACGAGGATCGCGATCTGCACGAGCTCGATCGGATTCAACACCGGAACATACGGCAGCGGCGTCGTCGCGCCCGCGTGCAGCAACAGGAGGACGAACGCGGTGAATGCGGCGAGCGCCTGCGATCCGGCGAGCTCGGAACGCCACGTCGCGAACCGTGCAGCGAGCGGCGGCGCGATCCATGCCGGCCGCAGCAGCACGAGCATCCACGCGGCGATCAGCGGCAGCAGCGTCAGCGCATCGCGCCAGCCGGCGGCGAGCTCCGCATCGCGCGCCAAGCTGGCGCAGCGCGAGCCCGAGCGCGAGGGTCCACGTCCAGACCCAGCCGCCATGCGCGACGGTGAGCGCTGCGTTGCCGGCATCGCGCAGCGCACGCAGGGTCAGGAAGCCCGCGATCGCGTATGCGGCGAAAGCCGCGAGGCCCCATCCCGCGAACGGGCGCGCATCCTCGCCCGCAAACAGGAATACGAGCGCGATGCCCGCAGCGAGGCCGATCGCCGCAGTCCATGCGAGCACGGGGCGTCGCACGCGGTTCCACGCGAGTCCGGCGAGACCAAGCGTCAGCGCAACGAATCCGAGCAGCGCCTGCACCTGGAGGTGCACCGGCACGAAACGATCGATCTCGCGCAGGCCCGCGCCGAGCCACCAGGCGAGTCCCCAGAAGTACAGCAGCGAAGCAAATTGCGCATTTGCACCATTGTGCGCATAGAGCCATGCGCTCGTGAACGCGGCGCCCGCGATCAGCACCGCGCTGATGCAGCCGCCGTTCGCGATCGCGATCGTGTCGACGTTGCCGCCGGCGAACGCGAGCGATGCGAGGAATGCGCCGGCGGCGAGGATCTGCAGGGCGATGCCGCTCCAGCGCGGCAGCCGGCGCTGCTGGCGGAATCCGAGCCAGACGAGCGCGGCGCCTTCGAGCGCGAACGTGCAGGCGGTCGAGCGCGCGCTGAGCGCGAGCGGCACCGCGAGCGTCGCGAATCCGACCGCGAGCACCGCGAACGATTCGCCGAGGAGGCGCATGCGCTCGCGCCGGATCAGGACCGCGGCGAGCAGCGCATACACGGCCGCGAGCGCCAGCGCGGAATACGCGAGCGGCATGCGCTCGCCTTCGAGCAGCGCGGCCTGCAGCGCGAAGGCGATCAGCGGATTGCCGAACACGAGCGTGCCGTCGACGAGATCGCGCCGCGCCGGATCGCGGCGCCGCGCGAACAGAATCGGGATCGCGAGATAGATCGCGAAGAAGATCACCAGGAACGGCTCGGTGCTGTCGAAAAGCGAGTGCTCGTAGCGCAGCACGCCCCATGCCGTGCCGATCACCCAGGTGAACGCGAAGCCGAGCAGGTTCAGCACGCGCCAGGCCTTGCGCCAGGCGATCGCGAGGATCGCGAGATTGAGCAGCGCGTAGTACGAGAAAAGAACGACGTGACTGCCGGCGCCGGTCGAGATCAGGATCGGCGCGGCGAAGCCCGCGATGAGTCCGAGCACCGCGAGCGCGAGCGCATCCTGCAGCACCGCGAGCACGCCGGTGCCGGCGACGAGCACGAGCATCAGCGCGAACGCGGCGGTTGCCGGCAGAAGCTGGTACAGACGGAACGCGGCGAACACGGTCATCAGCAGCAGGCCGATCGCGCCGCCTTGCACGCTGAGGCCGAACGAGCGCCGGCGCGTGCGTTCGCGCCATCCGAACGCGAGCGCCGCGATCGCCGCGGCCGCGACGCCGGCCAGGCGCAGCTCGATCGGAACGTGCAGCCAGCCCTGGTCCGACGCGTACTTGAGCAGCGCGGCGACGCCGGCGATCAGCACGAGCATGCCGACCTTGACCGGCACGTTGCCTTCGGTGAACCAGCCTTTGATCGCGGCGACCGCGTTGTCGATAGCGCCCGGCGCAGGTGGCGTGCGCGGCTTGGGCGGCGCTGGCGTCTGCGATGGAGGAGGCGATGGGGATGCGGTCGATGCGGCCGGGGCCGTCGCGGCCGCCGCCCTGCGCGCGGCGGAATCGATGATCGGTACCGGACTGCGATCGGGCGCGGCGGCGTATCGGCCGAGGCCGATGCCATCGATGGCGCCGGAGCCGGTTCGACGCCAGGCGAGACCGGTACGCGCGCCGGCGGTGCGGCCGCCGCACGCGCGGCATCGGCCGGTCGGCTTTCGCGCGTCAGCGCATCGAGCCGCATCGACAGCTTGCGCAAACGCGCGAACACGATGCCGAACGCGATGCCGGCGAAGAATCCGAGCCCCGCGGTCGATTCGTTGCCGACGGTTCCGCCGACAATGAGTCCCACGATTGCGCTCACGACGACGATGACGAATGCCATGGATCTCCCCATTCGGAGCGGATGCTCCGACCCCTGTCGCAGGACGATCGTTGCGAAGCACGCGGCGGCCCGGCCGCGTCTTCGTCAGTACACGCTGGCCTCCCCGGGCGGGCGCGTCTTGAACCGTTTGTGCATCCAAAGGTACTGCGTCGGCGCCTCGCGCACCATGCGCTCGATGCAGGAATTGATGCGAGCCGTGTCGGCGACGGCGTCTACGCTTGGGAAATCAGGCAGTGGTTGCTCGAGTCGGATCGCGTAGCCGCCATTCGTCGAGCCGGCGGTGGAAGAACGGGATCACGATCGCGCCCGAAAGACGCGCGAGATGGTGCGTCGCCGTGATCGTCGCCGCCGGCACGCCGAAGAATGGCGCGAACACGATGTCCTTGCCGCGCATGTCCTGATCCGGCGCGTACCAGATCGCGCCGCCGGCCTTGAGCCAGCGCACGAGTCTGGCGCAACTCGTCCTTGGTGAACATCGCAGTCGCATAGTTGAGGCGCGCGCGCCTGATCGCCCATTCGAATGCGGCGTTTTCGTGCTCGCGATACATGCCGGCGAAGCGCAGCCGCTCCGAGACGAACCGCGCGCAGAGCTCCGGTGCGAGAAATGCGCGCCGACCACCAGTACGCCGCGCTTCGCCGCACGCGCAGCTTCCAGGTGCTCCATGCCTTCGATCGTGACCGGAATCTTCGCGAGCGTGCGAGCCGACCCCATCCAGGCGAGTGCGAACTCGATCAGCATGATGCCGCTGTCGCGAAGGTTTTCCTCGAGCAGGCGCGCGCGCTCGGCGTCGGTGAGGTCGGGAAAACAGAGCTCGAGATTGCGCCGGGCCGTGCCGCGGCGGTCGGTGCCGATCAGCCGCGCCGCGAGCCAGCCCGCGACGCGGCCCACGCGCGAGCAGCACCTTGTAAGGAATGCGCGCGATGAGCCAGATCAGCCCGATGCCGATCCAGACGGGCCACTGGCGCGGTGCGAGCAGGGCAGGGCGGAATGGCGGCATTCGTTGCGTCATTCGCGCGCATTGTAAGGCGATCGTGCGGCGCTGCGCCGGGCGGCCGCGGCGGCGCTCGCTATACTCGCCCGCTGTTCCGACCGACGACCGCCGTGTTCCAGCGTCTTTTCTATACCGCCCTTTTGTACCTGCTGACGCCGCTGGTGCTGTACCGGCTGGCCGCGCGCGGCATCAAGTACCACGGCTATTTCGCGCGCTGGCGCGAGCGGTTCGGATTCTTCGCCGATCCCGGCATCCGCGACAGCATCTGGGTGCACGCGGTCTCGCTCGGCGAGGTCAACGCGGCGGTGCCGCTGATCGAAGGGCTGATGCGCCGCTACGGCGATTCGCGCTTCGTGATCACGACCGTGACGCCGACCGGCTCGGCGCGCGTGCTGCAGCTGTTCGGCGATCGCGTGTTCCATGTCTATCTGCCGTACGACCTCACGACGGCGGTGCGGCGCTTTCTCGATCGCGTGCGGCCGCGTCTGGCGGTGATCATGGAAACCGAGATCTGGCCGAATCTCTTCATGACCTGCGAGGATCGCAGCATCTCGATCGTGATCGCGAACGCGCGACTGTCCGAGAAATCGCTGCGCGGCTACTGGCCGATCCAGCCGCTCGCGCGGCGCGCGATCCGCTGCGCGAGCTTCGTTGCCGCGCAATCGGCTTCGGACGGCGAGCGCCTGCACGCGCTCGGCGCGCCGAACGAGCGCCTCGCGGTGGTCGGCAATCTGAAGTTCGACATGACCGTGCCGGCCGACGTCGCCGAGCACGGCCGCGAGTTCCGCTCGACCGCCGGCGCGGACCGGCCGGTGTGGATCGCGGCGAGCACGCACGAGGGCGAGGAGCTCATCGTGCTGAAGGCGCACGCCGAAGTGCTGCGCCGTTTTCCGGATGCGATGCTGCTGGTCGCGCCGCGCCATCCCGAGCGCTTCAAGGCGCTCGCCACGGCATGCAAGGCGTTCGGCTTCCGCACCGCGACGCGCAGCGAAGAGGGCAGCGCCGATCGCACGCGGCAATGCTTCGTCATCGATTCGATGGGCGAGCTGCTCGGCTTCTACGCCGCGGCGGACGTCGCGTTCGTCGGCGGCAGCCTCGTCGCGGTCGGCGGGCACAATCTGCTCGAGCCCGCGGCGCTCGCGCGGCCGGTCATCGTCGGTCCGCACACGTTCAATTTCGCCGAGGTCACCGAGGATCTGATCAAGGCCGGCGCGGTGATGCGCATTCCGGACGGCGATGCGCTCGGGCCTGCGGTCGTGCGCCTTCTTTCGCGCGACATCGAGCGCCGCACGATGGGCGAGGCCGCGCGCCGCGTGATGGAGCGCGAGCGCGGCGCGGTCGAGCGCACGATGGCGATCGTCGAGCGCGTGCTCGGCGGCGAGTTCGACTGACCGGTCGATTGCAAAAAAGGAACGCCGCGACCCGTGGGCCGCGGCGTTCCGGAAATACTTCGCGGCGGGTGCCGCGATCGTGCGTCTACGCGCCGATCATTCGAGCAGCGCGTTGATCAGCTGCAGGTCCTTGACCTCGATGACGCCGGCGGCCTGCTTGAGCAGCAGACCATCGAGAACGAATGTGTGGCGCGCCAGCGAGTAGTTCGATTGCGCCTGCAGCAGCGTCTGCTGGCTGATCAGCACGTCGACGATCGTGCGCGTGCCGACTTCGTAGCCGGCCTGCGTCGCTTCGACCGAGCTTTGCGCCGACACGACAGCCGCCTTGGTCGCCTCGACTTCGCTCGCGCCGGCGATCACCGAGCGGAAGTTGTTGCGCGTCGCGGCTTCGACCTGGCGGCGGTTGAATTCGTACTGATCCTGCGGCGAAGTCGCGGTTGTAGATCGCCTGGCGCACGCGCGACTGCGTGAAGCCGCCGCTGAAGATCGGCACGCTCAGCGTGACGCCGATCGAGCCGCCCCATTTCGGATCGCTCGAATCGTGAAATGTCTGCCCGCCGCTGAAATCCGTGTCGCCCCACGACGGCGCGCGCGCATAGCCGAGCTGCGCATTCAGCACCGGCAGGTGGCCGGCGCGCGCGGTGTTGATGTTCTGGTTCGCGGCGTCGACCTGGAACGCGGACGACGTCAGCACCGGGTTCTGTTTGAGCGCGAGGTCGACCCACACCTTCGGATCGTCCGGATTCGGATGATCGAGCGGCAGATCCTCGCGCAGCTTCTTGAACTCGCCGGGCTCCTTGTTGGTGAGCTGGCGGACCGCTTCGCGCGACTGATCGACGGTGTTCTGCGCGCTGATCACGTTGGCGACCGCGGCGTCGTGCTGGGCCTTGGCGTCGTTGACGTCGGTGATCGCGGCGAGGCCGACCTCGAAGCGCTGCTGCGCCTGCTCGAGCTGGCGGTTCAGCGCCTTCTCGTTCGCATCGGCGAATTTGAGTGCGTCGAGCGCGGTCAGCACGTTGAAATAGGTCTGTGCGGTCGAGATCAGCAGCGCCTGCTGCGCGGCGTCGTAGGTCGCGGCGCCCGCGTTCGCGGTCAACTCGCTCGACTTCAGCGCGGTCCATCGGCTGATGTCGACGAGGCTCTGGTCGAGCGTCGCCCCGAGCGAGCGTGTGTAGAAGGTCGTCGATGTCCCGAGCACGAGCTCGTTCTGGCCCGTCACCGGGTCTGGAACGAACCCCGCGGTGTTGCTGCCGCCGGTCGCGCGCGTGAACGAGAGCGCCGCCGCGATCTGCGGCAACAGCTGCGAGCGCGCCTGATCGACGTTCTCGTCGGTCGCGAGCTTGGTCGCTTCGGCGCCGGCCAGCGTCGGATCGGAGGCGCGCGCCTGCTGGTAGATCTGCATCAGATCGTCGGCGTGCGCGATCGGGGCGCCAAGGGCCAGCAACAGGGCCAGCGGCAGGCTGCGTGTGCGCATCATCGTTTCATCCTCGGGAAGATTTCGAAAGGTTCGCTTCGTCGCGCTCACAGCGCGAAACGACGCGGTGGTTCGGCGTGTTTCAGGTACGCAAGATCGGTTTCGAACAGGCTTTCCTCGCGCCAGTGCGATGCATCGGCGCGCGTGTACAGCATCGCCTGCATCGCCGGCGATTCGCCGACGATCGCAAACAGGCGTCCCGCCGGCGCGACCCATGCGCGCAGGCGATCGGGCAGTGCATACACCGCGCCGGTGACGACCACGGCATCGAAGCGCTCGGCGGTGTCGAAGCCCAGCATGGCTTCGGCGACTTCGATGCGCACGTTCTTCGCTCCCGACGCCGCGACGCGTGCGCGTGCGGCTTCGGCAAGATCGGCGTGGATCTCGATGCTGGTCACCGCGCCCGCGAGTCGCGCGAGGCACGCGGTCATGAAACCCGAGCCGGTGCCGATCTCGAGCACGCGATCGTCGGAGTCGAGGTCGAGCGCCTGCAGCAGGCGACCCTCGATGGTCGGCTTCATCATCGTCTCGCCGTGACCGATCGGCAGCGCCATGTCGGCGAACGCGACGCTGCGATAGCGCGCCGGCACGAAATCCTCGCGACGCACCGCGGCGAGCACGTCGAGCACGCGCGGATCGAGCACTTCCCAGGGCCGTACCTGGTTCTCGATCATGTTCTGCCTGGCGACGTCGGCGTTGGTCGGCATCACTCAATCCCGCGAGCAAAAAAGGGCCAAAAGCATAGGCTGTATCCGCTCGTCGAGAAAGCGGCCTCGCGCCGTCTCCCCGCTCGAACGGCGCAGGCAACGCGGGCGCGCGTTCTGCGCATGCGATGACCTGTCCCTGCCTGCCCAGCCATGCAGGCAAATCTACATTCGCCGCCGGGGCCGCCATGCCGAAGTGCCGGAAGTAACCGCAACTTCAGACACCCTAGGCGGCGACGATATGGTTCGCTCTGCCGCGTATTGCAAGCGCTTCGACGCGCGCCGGCAACGCGCGACGCACGCGCGCGAGAACGCCCGCGTCGGTGCGCGCGAGAATCCCGAGCACGCGTTCCGCGGCATCCCGCGCGCCGGCCGCGAGCTGCAGCGCGAGCCAGTCCGCAAGCTCGACTCGGTCGTCCGCGGACAGCGCGGACAGCGTCCGTCGCGCGGCCGAGCGCAGCTGTGCTCGACCGAATTCGCCGACGCGCTCATGCGAGTCGATCAGCGCCGCGAACGCGCGCTGCGCGTGTCGCAATTCGAAGCTCACCCGTTCCAGGGCGGTTGATTCACCCGATTCGGGTGCGCACGTGCTCATGAGTTCACTCCGCGCGCATCCGGGATTTGCGTATCGGATGCGCGGTCAGGGGTTTTGGTTGCATGGACTCGCCATTAGCAAGGGATGCGCCAGCGTCGGGATGAGACCGCACCGATGCCGACAGGTGCCAGCGGCCGGCGGGTAAATTCCGGCAAAGTCGGCCAATGCTCTCGCCCACGCCGCCCGAGTGCGGGGAGGGTGTCCCGGACGGCGCGGGGAGAGACTTGAACCGAAGCTCGTGCGGCGCGATATCGTGCGTGGCGGAATCGTCGTTCCGCTCCCTGCGCGCTCCGGATCGATCCCTGATCCTTACTCGCCGCGGCAGGACAGCACCTGCTCGCATCGTTACAATCCTTTTGCTGTCGGGCCTTCCGCCCGACGAGCGTTTCGTGCGACGCTAGCGCGCCATTCATATACCGAACGGTATAGTATATAAGACTATCACCGGAGTCCAGCTCCAGAAGCGCACCATGACGTTAGCTGTCGCCAAGTCCTGCGGTCCAGGCCGCCCGAAAGATCTCGAGAAGCGTGCCGCGATCCTCGCCGCCGCCAAGCGCCTGTTTCCGCTGTCCGGATTCGAAGGCACCAGCATGGATGCGATCGCCGCCGAGGCCGGCGTCTCCAAGCTGACCGTCTACAGCCACTTCACCGACAAGGAAACGCTGTTCGTCGCCGCGATCCGCGCGCGCTGCACCGATCAGGTGCCGGACGCGCTGTTCGACGTGGACACGAGCGGACCGGTGCGCGGCCAGCTCGAAGCGATCGCACGCGCGTTCCTCGCGCTGATCACGAGCCCCGAAGCGATTTCACTGCATCGCCTGCTGACGTCGAGCGGAAGCGGATCGCCCAAGCTCGGGCAGCTTTTCTGGGAAGCGGGTCCGTTGCGCATGCGGCAGAGCTTCGAGCAGTTCCTCACGCAGGAAGTCGAAGCAGGCAAGCTCGACATTCCGGACATCACGCGCGCCGCCTCGCAGTTCTTCGCGCTGCTCAAGGGCGAGCTGCACGCCCGGCTCCTGTGCGGCTGCACGCAGTCGATCACGCTCGACGACATCGACGAGCACGTCGCCGCGACGGTCGACATGTTCCTGCGCGCTTGGGCGCCGCGGGCGGCGAATTCCTGAGCGTCGGTTTCCTGCGGACGGATTAGCGGCTCAGTCGAGCCGGTCGGAACCGTCGAGCCAGTCGCGCAGCACCACGCCATCGCTCGGCGCGATGTCGATGAAACGGAAGCCGACCCAGTGCTGGCCCGGCACGTTCGCCTCTTCGCTCCACTGCTCGTGCACGCCGACTTCGATCGGGTGCAATCGCCCGTGTTCGTCCGGCAGGTGGAACTGCAGCTGGTAAAGCGCATCGTCGACGACCGGCCGGTTCGCGACCAGCATCATGCCTTCGGCCGAGATGTTGCCGAGCCGGCCGAGGACATCGCCGGTCAGCGTGTTGGTGACCTGGATGATCACGCCAGGCGGTTTGCGCGGTGAGCGGCGGTGTTCGATCACGAGAATCGTCCGGGGCAAATGGTGAATCGCGAATCGCAAATGGAAAAAGCGGGCGCGCTCCGACATGCGGCGGTCCCGCGATTCGCGATTCGCGATTTGCGTTTCGCGAGCCATCATGCGGGCGCTCCCTGCGTCGCCGATTCCGTGCCGGCAAACTGCTTGAGCGAACCCACGATCGCCTTCCATGCGCGATCGATCATCGATTCGGATTGTTCGGACCAGATCTTGGCCTGCTTGCGCGCCATGTCGCGCGCGAGCTGATCGAGCGATTTCTCGTCGGTGCGCGCGCCGCGCTGGTTGACGAAGAGGCAGCGTCCGGTCAGCGTCGAGAACCAGGCGAGCTTGCGCCGCACCGTCGCGCCCTGCTGGTTGGTCGTGAATTCGAACCAGGTGCCGAACGGGAGCGCGCGGATGCGCTCGAGAATCTGTGCTTCCTCGGGCGTCAGGCTCGGCGCCGGTTTGGCGACCGGACGCACCGGCTCGGCCTGGTCGCCGCCGAGGCGCGCGCGTGATTTGAGCTTGAGCGCGAGCGCCGTCGCACTTTCGATCTCGCGTTCGGGCGGCGCCGGCGCCGCCGGAGTGGCCGGCGTCGCGGGTGCCACAGGTGCCGTTGCATCGTTGGCGGCCTTGCCGAGATCGGCCGGCTTGGTCGCATCGTTGGCGGCCTTGTCGGCCATCGGGAACAGGCGGCCCAGCACCGAGCGCACGTCGTCGCCGTGCAGGCCAACCTGGCTCAGGCCGACATCGAGCTCCTGGCGCAGCATCTTGTCGGCCGGCGTGTCCGCGTTCGGCTCGCGCCGCAACAGCTGATCGGCGACCGCGAGGCGGCGATGGAACGCGCTCGAATCCTCGCCCTGGCGCAGGATCGTCAGCGCCAGCGCATCGGTCCACGCCTGTTCGAGCAGCGCCTTGACGAGCGGCGACGGTTTGTCGCGCTTGATCAGCCGTTCGATCGCGTTGCGTGCGGTATCGCGCGCAAGATCGAGTTTCTCGCGCCCCTTGGCGGCGTCGACATGACGGCGCTCGGCGACTTCGGCGCGCCGCGCGAGCAGCTGCATGTGCGAGCCGAGGTCGGTCAGCAGCGAGTGGAACAGCGTGACATCGCCGTTGAACTCCGAGCTGACCTTGTCGACGACGACCTGCATCTTCTCGACGAGGCTCGGATCGGCGTCCTCGTCGTCCATCCAGCGCGAGCCGGTTTCGGCGATCGTGTTCAGAAGCGCGCGCGCCGGATGCTCGCGCTGCGTGAAGAACGTCTTGTCGCTGAGCGCGACGCGCAGCACCGGCACCTGCAGGCGCGTCAGCAGCGAGTGCGTGCTCGATTCGCTGCGCACGCTCTTGGCGATGTAGTCGAACAGCATGCCGACGAGGTCGACGGTGTCGGAATCCTCCTCGGCGAGCACCGCGGCGCGACCCTGCGGGCTCATCTGCTTCAGCTGCATCAGCATGTCCTGCCGCAACGCCTCGGCGTCGCGCGGCTTGCCGTTGCGCGGCTGCATCAGATCGGTGCGTGTCTGCAGCGCTCCGAGCACGGATTGCAGGTCGTCGCGCGTTGCGAGATAGCCGTTCTCGACGAACGGCATGCTGGCGCTGCCGCTCTGCGTGCGGCGTCGGCCCGACAGCAGCATGCGCAGCGTCGAGAACAACTCGGAATCGTGCTGGCCGACCGGTTCGGGCGATGCATACGCCGATGGCGCGTAACCGGACGATGCCTGAGCCGCGTCGGTGGGCGAGGGCTCGCCGCCCGAAGCGGCTGCCGCCGTCGCTGCTGCCTCCGCGCTGCCACCCGCGCCGCCGTGCGCGCGAACCGCGGGCGATTGCAGGTGCGCGAGGATGCGCTGCTTGGCGAGATAGCCGTTGATGACTTCATAGAACTCGCCGATCGGCATCATCGTGACGCGATCGAACATGCGGTACGCGAGCACGCGGTATTCGACGCCGAGATCGAGGCAGTGCGTCGCATGACGCAATGCACGGCCGAGCTGGGCGGGCCCGAGCGGAAGGACTTCGGGTTCCCAGGCGGGGCTTCCGGCGAGCACGCCGATGCGGTGCGCGAGCGCGTACAGCGCCTGGCTGTGGCGGATTTCCGACTTGCTGACGATTTCCTGCAGCGCGAGATCCTCCTCGAGGACCTCCGAGTCGATCAGCTCGAGCGGTGTTCCGGGAACCGAGCGGCGCGCGCCTTCGGGCGCCTTGCCGGCGCCGGGATTGAGATGCGCGAGCGTGGATTCGACGTGCAGCAGAAAGCGCGGCGCGATGTCGGCGCGGCCGCGCTTGATCTCGCGCAGCGCTTCGAAGCGCGCGTGCTGCTGCTCGTTGCTGCGCGAGCGCTCGGCGAGCTTGAAGAGCTCCTGCTCGAGCTCGTCGAGCGTGCGCGAGATCGCGTGCTCGAACTGGTTGGCGGCGCGCTCGAGCAGGCCTTCGAGCAAAGAGCGCACGCGCGACGGGAGGTCGGGCCGCTGCTTGAGCGACTTCATGACCTCCTCACCACTGCGAGCACCCGCCACTGTGGACCGCTGACTCATGGCGCCTGCGCCGGCCTCCCCCCTAGCAACCCATGGCGATCCGCTCCGGCGCGCATTCCCACGCGCGCGCGAAGTTGAAAGCTCCCCCTCCGAGACCCCGTTGCGCGGCGAGCCGCGCACTTGTTACGGGCCATTCTGGCACGTCCACCCAGTGGCGAACAGCAACCCACCCGACGGTTTCGTCACCTGTACATGCGATTTTCGTACCGGCTCGGGCGCGGCCAAAAATGGGGCCGCTGGCGGGTCAGCCAGCGGCCGGGGCGACGCATCCGCACCCGAGGTGTCGCAATGCGACGTCCTTCAGCGCCCCGAGGCCGGCTGCCAGATGATTTCGAGGAACCCGGACAAGCCCGGCGTGTTGTAGCCGTGCACGAGCTCGTAGTTGCGGTCGAACAGGTTCTCGACGCGCGCGGTGAGGCTCCAGCGTGCTGTTCAGTGTCAACGTCGCGCGAAGATTCACGATCGAGTAGCTCGGCAGCACGCTGCCGCCGATGTCGTAGGCATGATCGGCGTAGATGAACTCGGCGCCGGCATTGAGCCGCTCGCCGAAGCGATGCTCGAGCACCGCGTCGAACTTGTTCTTCGGCCGGCGCAGCAGCGGCGTGTCGAGTGGTTTCGTCGCGTGCGTCCTCGTAGGTGTACGCCGTATGCAGGCTCCACGGGTCGGCGTCGAGGTCGTACACGATCTCGGCGCCGTCGATGCTGCGTGCGGGCGATGTTCTCGGCCTGGAAGTCGGGGCCGGTGAAGCAGATCAGGTCGCGCACGTCGGTCGAATAGAGATTCACGCCGACGCGCTGGCCGCGTCCACGGCGTCAGCACGAGGCCGAGCTCGGTGCTGTGCGAGCGCTCCGGATCGAGCGCGGGATTGCCGGCGAACAGACCGCCATAGCCCGGCGAGAACTGCTCGTTGAGCGTCGGGCCGCGGAAGCCTTGTCCGTAGCTGGCATAGATGCGCGCGGAATCGGCCATGCGCCAGCCGAGCGCGGCCGAGCCGGTCGTCGCGCCGCCGAATTCGCTGTTGTCGTCGTAGCGGACCGAAAGCTCGCTGTCGAACTCGCCGAAGGCAGCCTGCCAGCCGGTGAAGACCGCGCTGTCGTTGCGGCTGTCGTCGTAGAGCGGCGTGCCGCTGAAGGTGTCGCGCGTTTCGCCGCTTTCGTGGACGAGGTCGATGCCCGCGATCAGGCGCTGGCTGTCGTCGAGCCGGATGTCGTTGTTCCAGAGCAGGCTGTCGCGCCGCGTCAGGTACAGCGTGTAGAACGTCGGGCGTGTTGAGATCTTCGCGCGCATTGCCGATCGAGAGGCGATGCGCTCCAGTTCGGAGTGAGACTCGCCTTCGAGGTTTACGCGCGGCGTCCTGCTCGATCACGTTCGAATTGCCCTGATCGAACTCGACTTCGCCCTGGCTGCGATAGAGCGATGCCGAAAGCAGCTGGCTGCCGATCGCATACGCGCCCGCGCGGCGAGGTTCGTGTTGCGGAAGCCGTCGTCGTCGCGATCGTACGTGCAGAACGGATCATCGGGCCCGTTGCAGATGCTCGGGATTCGTCGCCGAGAAGCCTTCGACGTGACGCGCGCCGACGACGACGCTGTAGCCGTTCGTGCCGTTCCAGTGGCCGATGCCGGCGCTGCCGCCGGCATCCTCGTAGCTGCCGTAGCCGACGCGCGACGCGCGGACCTTCGAGCTTGCGCGTGAAGATCTGGATCACGCCGCCGATCGCATCGGAGCCCCAGTAGCTCGCGCGCGGACCGCGCACGATCTCGATGCGCTCGACCGCATCGAGCGGCAGCCATTCGAATGCGAACGCGCCGGTGTTGCTCGACGCGGCGCGCACGCCGTCGATCAGCACGAGCACGTGATTGGAGTTCGTGCCGCGCAGGAACAGCGAAGTCTGCTGGCCGGGACCGCCGGTGCGGTAGAGATCGACGCCGGCCTGCAGACGCAGGAGATCGAGCACGTCGCGCGCGCCGCTCGCGTCGATGTCGCTGCGCGTGATGACGCTGACGTCGGCCAGCGTGTCGTCGACGGTGACCGGCACGCGCGACGCGGTGACCTGGATCGTCGGCTGGAGCTGCGCCTCGTCGGCGCGCGACGTCTGTCGCCGCGGCGACAGCAAGCAAAATCAGGGAAAGTTGACGCAACATCGAAGCCACTCCTCGATCGCACACCCGCGTAAGCCAGGCGAGGAGGAAGGAGTCGGGATGGCAGAGGCCGGCGGGCACCTCATGCCCGCCCGCTGCCCGCCGCAGCGCCTGGAGCCATACGCCGCAACGGCGTCCCGATCACGTCCTCTGACGGATGCAGGCGCGAATTCCGGCGAAGCCGCAGGCCGGTCTCCGGGCTCGCAGGTTGCACGCGAAGCGCAAGCGCGAAAGCGCGCTCGACTCAACGTGTCGGCCGGATCGCCTTCCCGCGTCATGCAGTGGCGTAGAGATCCGGTTTTGCCTGCTCACCGTTGCGGGGGCAGCGCCGGACTTGAGAAGAAACGCTCTCACCGGCTTCCCGTTTCACCTCGTACGCCGGATGGCGGACAAGGCACCTGTGGCGGCGCGGAGTGTAGGAGCGCGCGCGCGTCGCGGCAAGCGCCTCAGTCGCGATCGGTCGCGGTGCGCACGGCGACGAGCTCGCCGTCGTCGCCGACCTCGATCGCGATCTCGATCGGGCGGCAGCAGACCGCGCAATCCTCGACGTACTGTTGCGAGCCGGCCGAGACGTCGACCTGCGTGGAGAAACTTTCGCCGCAGTAGGGACAATCGATCGTGACGGCTTCGAGCATCGTCGCTACTCCGTGAGGAAAAGGCCGATGAGGTCGTTGAGAAAACGGCGCCCGCTCTCGGTGGGACGCAGCGCCGCATCGTCGGCTTCGAGCCAGTCGCGCTCGCGCGCCTCGGCCAGCGGCCCGTCGATGCACATTGCGCGAAAGACCGGTGCGCTCTTCGAAATCGCGCATCGACACGCCGTCGTTGAGGCGCAGCGCATTGAGCATGAACTCGAACGGACGCTGCTCGATCACGACAGCATCGACCGAGCCGAACGCATCGCCGCGCGCGGCGCGATCGAGATAGCTGCGCGGCAGCTTGACCTTCGCGCTGCGCGATATCGCGTCCGATCCGGCGTCGCTGATCTTGCCGTGCGCGCCGGCGCCGATGCCGAGATAGTCGCCGAACTCCCAGTAGTTGAGATTGTGCGCGCAGCGGCGTGCCGTCCTGCGCGTACGCCGACACTTCGTACTGCGCGTAGCCGGCCGCGGCGAGCCGCTGCTGACAGGCTTCCTGCATGTCCCACGCGGCGTCGACATCCGGCAGCGGCGGCGGCTTCGCCGCGAACAGCGTGTTCGGCTCCAGCGTCAGCTGGTAGTGCGAGACGTGCGCGGGCGCGAGCGCGATCGCGCGATCGATGTCGGCGAGCGCGCCGGCGAGCGTCTGCTCCGGCAGCGCATACATGAGATCGAGATTGAGATTGTCGTAGCCGGCATCCTGCGCGGTCTTGATCGCGCGCTCGGCTTCGCCTGCCGAATGGATGCGGCCGAGACGCAGCAGCTTGTCGTCGTCGAAGCTCTGCACGCCGAAGCTGATGCGCGTGACGCCGGCGCGAAGGTATTCGTCGAAGCGGCCGTGCTCGACCGTGCCGGGATTGGTTTCCATCGTGATCTCGATGCCGTCGCGGAATGCGAGGCGGTGCGCGGCGCGGTCGAGAATCCGCGCGATCGCATCCGGCGCGAACAGGCTCGGCGTGCCGCCGCCGAAGAACACGCTGACGATCTCGCGGCCTGCGAGCGCATCGCCGAATCGTGCGAGGTCGGCGTCGAGATCGGCGATCAGCGCATCGACGTATGCATCGACCGGCAGCGCGCCGTCGCGCGCGTGCGAATTGAAATCGCAGTACGGGCATTTCTTCACGCACCACGGAATGTGGACGTAGAGCGAGAGCGGTGGTGCGAGCAAAGTCATGTCGTCGATTGTAGGCGCGCTGATGGCACGGTGATGCGCGGTGCGCCGAGAGGATTCAGCCCGCCGCGATCAGCTCGCGCAGCCGCGCCAGTGCCTGTCCGCGATGGCTGACGCGATTCTTGACGGCCGGATCGAGCTCGCCGGCGCCCTGGCCGAGCGCTGGGATCGAAAAACACCGGGTCGTATCCGAACCCCTTGTCGCCGCGCGGCGCGTGCAGGATGCGTCCGTGCCAGCGTCCTTCGGCGATCAGCGGCGCGGGATCGTCGGCAGTGCGCACCAGCACCAGCGTGCAATGGAAGTGGGCGCCGCGTCGCGCGTCTTCAACGCCTGCGAGCGCGTCGAGCAGCTTGGCGATGTTCGCCGCCGAATCGCCGTGCGCGCCGGCGTAGCGCGCCGAAACGAGGCCGGGCGCGCCGCCGAGCGCATCGACGCAGATTCCGGAATCATCGCCCAGCGCCGGCAGTCCGCTCGCGCGCGCGGCGTGGCGCGCTTTCAGCAATGCGTTCTCGACGAACGTCGCGCCGGTTTCCTCGGCGTCGTCGATGCCGAGCTCCGATTGCGCGATCGAGCTCGATGCCGGTGTCGGCCAGCACGTCGCGGATCTCCGCGAGCTTGCCGCGGTTGCCGCTCGCGAGGACGACGCGCTTGAAGTCCACGATCAGACGGCCAGCGCCTCGCGCTGCCGCACGCAAAGCTCGGCGACGCCTTTCGCGGCGAGCGCGAGCAGCGCATCGAGCTCTTCGCGACGGAACGCGTGGCCTTCCGCCGTGCCCTGCAGCTCGATGAAACCGCCGCCGTCGTTCATGACGACGTTCATGTCGGTGTCGCAGCCCGAATCCTCGGCGTAGTCGAGATCGAGCACCGGCGTGCCCTGCACGATGCCGACCGAGACGGCGGCGACCGCGCCGAAGATCGGATCGCGCTTGAGCGCATTGCGCGACTTCAGCCAGCGCACCGCATCGACCAGCGCGACGTACGCGCCGGTGATCGCGGCCGTGCGCGTGCCGCCGTCGGCCTGCAGCACGTCGCAGTCGAGCGTGATCGTGCGCTCGCCGAGCGCGCCGCGGTCGATGCATGCGCGCAGCGAGCGGCCGATCAGGCGCTGGATTTCCATCGTGCGACCGCCCTGTCCGCCGCGCGCGGCTTCGCGCTGCGTGCGCTCGCCGGTCGCGCGCGGCAGCATGCCGTATTCGGCCGTGACCCAGCCTTCGCCCTTGCCGCGCAGGAACGGCGGCACTTTCTCGTCGACGCTTGCGGTGCACAGGACGCGCGTATCGCCGAAGGAGATCAATACCGAGCCCTCCGCATGACGCGTGTAGCCGCGCTCAATCGTGATCGGACGCAGCTGGTCGGCGGCACGGCCGGAAGGGCGCGCAGGGTTCATGCGGAAATGAGTATCGAAGGACGGGCGCGGAGTTTACCATTGCATCTCGTCCGAACCCCTAAGGTGTGCCGATGCTCCGCAGCATGACCGCCTTCGCCAGCGCCGAGGCCGATATCGGTCAAGGCACGCTCTCGATCGAGATCCGTTCGGTCAATCATCGCTATCTCGAGCTCGGCCTTCGCCTGCCGGAGGAGTTGCGCACGCTCGAGCCGCTGGTGCGCGAGCGCGTCGCGGCGCGCCTTTCGCGCGGCAAGGTCGATCTCGGCATGCGCTACAAGCCGGCGCCGACCGCGGCGTCCGCGATCGTGCTCGACGATGCGCTGATCGGGCGCCTCGGCGAAACCGCGCAGGCGATGGCGGCGAAGTTTCCGCAGCTCAACGTCGATTTCATCTCGCTGCTCGGCTGGCCCGGCGTGATGCTGGAGCGCGAGAACGACCAGGAATCGCTGCGCACGGCCGCGCTCGGCGTGCTCGACGATGCGCTCGGCCAGATGGTCGCCTCGCGCGAGCGCGAAGGCGCGCGGCTCGGCGGCTTCCTGCGCGAGCGGCTCGAGGCGATCGAGAAGATCGTCGCCGACGTGCGCGGGCATCTGCCGGACGTGCGCGCGGCATTGCGCGCGCGCTTCGATGCGCGCCTCGCCGAATTGAAGCAGCCGCTCGAACCCGGCCGCATCGAGCAGGAGATCGTGCTGCAGGTGCAGCGCATCGACGTCGACGAGGAGCTCGATCGGCTGACCGCGCACATCGCCGAGGCGCGGCGCACGCTCGGGCTCAAGGAAGCGGTCGGGCGCCGGCTCGATTTCCTGATGCAGGAATTCAACCGCGAAGCGAACACGCTGGGCTCGAAAGCGGCCGATCCGCGCACGACGAATGCGGCGGTCGAGCTCAAGGTGCTGATCGAGCAGATGCGCGAGCAGGTGCAGAATCTGGAGTGACAGACGTCCAGGTGCTATGCTGCCATGACGTCAAAACGTTTTAGCGGTGTGTAATGAAAGCCGAAGTCACCAGGGCCACGATCTACCTCGACAAGAAAATGCACAAGGCGCTGCGCCTCAAGGCCGCAGAGACGCATCGCTCGATCTCGGAGATCGTGTCCGACGCGGTGCTGGAATCGCTGCGCGAGGACATGGAAGATCTTGCGGCGATCGAGGCGCGCGCCGGAGAAAAGACGATCACATACGAAGCGCTGCTCAAGAAGCTGAAAGCTGATGGCGCGCTATGAGCTGCTCTACAAGGCCTCGGTCGCGCGCGATCTGAAGGGCCTGCCCAAGGCAGACATACGCAGGATTCTGAGCAGGGCGGAAAAGCTGCGCGAAAACCCGTTCCCGCCGGATTGCACGAAACTCGCCGGACAGGAAAGCTACCGGATTCGGCAGGGCAACTATCGGATCCTGTACACAGTCGACGCCGTCCGCATCGTCGTCTTCGTCGTCAAGGTCGCACACCGCAAAGATGTCTACCGACGCTGATTCAAGTCCATGAGCGGCACTCTCTACATCGTCGCGGCGCCATCCGGCGCCGGCAAATCGAGTCTCGTCAACGCGCTGCTCGAGCGCGAGCCCGGCATCGTGCTGTCGATTTCGCACACGACGCGCCAGCCGCGGCCGGGCGATGTCGACGGGCAGCATTATCATTTCGTCAACCGCGGCTTGTTCGAGCGGCTCGTCGCGGACGGCGCGTTCATCGAGCACGCCGAGGTGTTCGGCAATTTCTACGGCACGTCGCGCGCGGCCGTCGAGCCGTTGCTCGCCGCAGGGCGCGATGTATTGCTCGAGATCGACTGGCAGGGCGCGCGGCAGGTGAGAAAGACGTATCCCGAATGCGTTTCGGTATTCATCCTGCCGCCGTCGCGCGAGGAGCTCGAGCGGCGCCTGCGCACGCGCGCGGCGGACAGCGCCAAGACGATCGCGCGCCGGCTGGACGAATCGCGCGAGGAAATCTCGCACGCGGGCGATTTCGACTACATCGTCGTCAACGACGAGTTTGCCGATGCGCTGGCCGACCTTCGCGCGATCGTGACGTCGCGCCGCCTGCGCAAAGAGGCGCAATGCGTGCGCCACGCCGCGCTGATCGACGATTTGCTGAAACCCGCGTGAACCCCTCGGAGCTGTGCTGGCACGCGCGCGGCTGCATCGGCTAAGGTAGCGCCGCCGCGCGTCGCGGCTCGAATCGGAACCCTTCCGCGTGAGCGAATCGCGTCAAGCCGCCGCAGGCCCGGCCCTCGTCGAGGTGCGCGGGCTCAGCACCAAGCTCGGCGGCAAGGTCATCTTCGACGGCATCGAGCTCGACATTCCGCGCGGGAAGATCACGGCGATCATGGGTCCGAGCGGCACCGGCAAGACGACGCTGCTGCGCCACATCACGGGCCAGCTCGCGCCGGACGCCGGGGAGATCCGCGTCGACGGCCGCAACGTGCCGACGTTGTCGCGCGGCGAGCTTTTCGACCTTCGCGAGAAGATCGGCTTCCTGTTCCAGAACTCCGCATTGCTGACCGACTTCAGCGTGTTCGAGAACGTCGCGTTTCCGCTGCGCCAGCACCTGAAGCTGCCCGAACGCCTGCTGCGCAACATCGTGTTGACCAAGCTGCAGGCGGTTGGCCTGCGCGGTGCGGCCGAGCTCGCGCCGAGCGAATTGTCCGGCGGCATGGCGCGCCGCGTCGCGCTGGCGCGCGCGATCGTGCGCGATCCGATGCTGATCCTCTACGACGAGCCGTTCGTCGGCCTCGATCCGATCGCACTCAATCAGGTGCTGCGCCTGATCCGCACGCTCAACGACACGCTCGGCATCACCAGCATCCTCGTCGCGCACGAGTTCGCCGCGGTCTCGCGCGTGGTCGATCAGGTGTATCTGATCGCCGCCGGCAAGGTCGTTGCGCACGGTGCGCCGGCCGAGCTTGCGCGCGGCGAATCGCCGTGGACGCGGCAGTTCTTCGGCGGCGAGTCCGATGGTCCGGTGCCGTTCCACTATCCGGCGCGCGACTACGCGCTCGATCTCGGCTTTCCGGCGGTCGCGTCATGAGCAGCGTGCTGAAACCGAAAGACGGGCCGCGCAAGAACGAGCTTTCGGCGCTCGGCGATGCGATTGCGCAGGTCGGCGCGTGCGCCCTGTTTCTTCTTTCGATTCTCGCAGCGATTCCGCGCAGCCTGCGCTATATCCGCGAGACGATCCGCCAGATCTGGTTCGTCGGCGCGATGAGCCTCGTCATCATCATGACCTGCGGCTTGTTCGTCGGCATGGTGCTCGGCCTGCAGCTCTATTACGTGCTGTCGATCTTCGGCGGCACCGCGGCGCTCGGTACGGTCGTTTCGCTTTCCTTGTATCGCGAGCTCGGTCCGGTCGTGACGGCGCTGCTCTTCGCCGGTCGCGCGGGAACTTCGGTGACCGCAGAAATCGGCCTGATGCGCGCGACCGACCAGCTGTCTGCGATGGAGATGATGGCGGTCGATCCGATCGCTTACGTTGCCGCGCCGCGCTTCATCGCCGGCGTCGTCGCGATGCCGCTGCTCGCTTGCGTCTTCAACGCGCTCGGCATCTTCGGCGCGCATCTCGTCGGCGTGACCTGGCTTGGCCTCGACAACGGCACGTTCTGGTCGAACATGACCTCGAGCGTCGACGTCTGGAAGGACGTCATCAACGGCGTCTGGAAGAGCTGCGCATTCGGCGCGGTCGTCGCGCTGATCGCGGTGTTCCAGGGCTATACGACGCCGCCGACCAGCGAAGGCGTTGCCTACGCGACGACGCGCACGGTCGTGTTCTCGTCGATCGTCGTGCTGGCGCTCGATTTCATCATGACCGCTTTCTTGATGTAGGTTTTCGACGGACCCGCCCATGACCCAGCAGCGACGCTCCTACCAGATCGGCACCGGCCTCTTCATCCTGCTCGGTTTCGCCGCGCTCGCGTACCTCGCGACGCAGACCACGTCGGTCGCGAATTTCCGGCAGGGTCCGAGCTATACGCTGAAGGCGCGCTTCACCAACATCGGCCAGCTCAAGCTGCGCGCTCCGGTCAAGATCGCCGGCGTGCGTATCGGCTCCGTCCAGGCGATCGATCTGGACGCGACCAAGCTCGATGCGCTGGTGCAGCTTTCGGTCGACAAACGCTTCAACGAGCTGCCGGACGACTCCGCCGCCGCGATATTCACCAGTGGTTTACTGGGCGACCAGTACGTTTCGATCCAGCCCGGCGGCTCGACCGCGGCACTCAAGGACGGCGACGAGTTCGTGCTGACCCAATCGTCGATCCAGCTCGAGGATCTGATCGGCAAGTTCCTCGTCACCGGTGGTCCGTCCAAGCCCGCCGATTCGCAAGGCAAAGAGGCCGAGAAGCCCGCCGAGCAGAAGCCGGACAACACCCAACACTAGGAGTCACCATGCTGCGCATTTTCGGTTTCGCGTTGGCCTTCGCGATCGGCGTCGCCGCGAGCGCGGGCACCGTCGCCGATGCGGCGACGCCGGGCGGCGCCGTCCTGCCGGATCAGGTCGTGCAGGGCATCGCGGACGATCTCGGCAAGGCGATCGAAGGCCACCAGGCCGAGCTCAAGAACGATCGCGAAAAGCTCATCAAGCTGATCGACGGCATCCTGCTGCCGCACTTCGACATCGACTACGCGTCGATCCTCGTGCTCGGCCAGTCGGCGCGCACGGCGACGCCGGAGCAGCGCGCGCGCTTCGCCAAGGCGTTCTACAACTCGATCGCGCACCGCTACGCGGAAGGATTGCTCAACTACACGAAGGGTCGCGTGCGCGTGCTGCCGTCGAAGGGCGACATGAACGACAAGCGCACGATCGTGCGCACCGAAGTCGTTCTCGACGACGGCAAGACGCTGCCGGTCGACTACGCGTTCCGCAAGACGCAGGACGGCAGCTGGAAGGCCTACGACGTCATCATCGAAGGCATCTCGTACATCACGAACTACCGCAACCAGGTCGGCGCCGAGATCCAGAAATCCGGACTCGACGCGTTGATCGCGCGCCTCGAGACGCAGGGCGAGAAGACGCTCGAGACGATGGAGACGGAACAGAAGGGCGGCAAGTGAGCGCGAGCTTCCGCATCGAGCGCATCGATGCGGCGAACGTGCGCATCAACGGCGAGATAGGCTTCGCGAACGCCAGCGAAGGCGTCACACGTTCGCCGGAGCTTTTCGACGGCGCGTCCGACGTGACGGTCGATCTCGGCGGACTTGCGCACCCGGACAGCGCGACGCTCGGCGTATTGCTGATCTGGGCCGCGGATGCCGCGCTGCGGCGCGTGCGCCTGCGTTTCACGCGCGCGCCGGATGGTCTTCGTGCGCTCGCGCATCTTTGCGATGCGGAGCCGCTGCTCGGCATCGCCTGATCCGGTTCGCGATCGACGCGGCGCGCGGCCGCGTCACTCGTTCTTCGGCGGCGGCTTTTTCTTTTCGTACTCGTGCTGCTCGTCGAGCAGCTTGTCGACGTCCTCGTCGTTCACGCCCTGCATCTGCTCGATGTATGTCGGCCGGCGGCTGGCCGTCGAAGATCTCGTAGAGACGCCGCTGCCGGTACGCATCGCGATAGAACACGTACGGATCGTAGACGCCTTCGAGCAGGCCTTCGGCCTCGATGCCGCGCGCGCGCAGCGTGACGAGATAGAAGACGCTCGGCAGATACTCGGCGTTGTAATTGAAGTCGTGTTCTTTCGCGTACCACGACAGCGGATCGAAGTACTGATCGACCGGCAGGCGCCAGAAATCGCGCACGGTCGTCGATCCGACCAGCGGCAGCACGAGGATACGGGCCCTCCGGCACGCCCCATTTGGCGAGCGTCACGCCGAAATCCGTCTCGTCGAGCGGCAGGCTCATCTCGCTCGCAGGATCAAAGAGGCCCGCAAAGCCGAGCGTCGTGTTGACGACGAAGCGACCGGTGTTCTTCGCCGCGCGCCGCGGATCGCCCTGCAGCACGTTGTTGGCGATCGTGATCGGCATCTTGATGTTGTCGTAGAAGTTGCCGACCACGCGCCGCACGTTCGACGAGGTGATCTTGCGGTAACCCGCCGCGACCGGGCGGATCACGGCGCGGTCGGCCGCGTCGTTGAACGTGTACATCGTGCGGTTGAATTTCTCCCAGGGATCGTCGTTGCGCGGTTTGGCGACCGCGCAGCCGCCGAGCGCAAGCACCAGCAGAGCGGGCGCAAGCAATCCGGCCAGGCCTCTGGTAAGGCCGTTGCGTTGGGCAATCACGTGCATTGGCAGCTTGTATCGAAGGCGCGCGCCGCGCGTTCGTCCTTGTCGTTGGGTGCGTTCCCCGCCAATGCAAGGCTACGCGAAAAGTGCCTGTGTTACTTAAATAGGAATTGAACGCTTGGAATCGCTTGCCGGCGGGGCCAGATCGGTGTGCGGGAAGGTCCCCAGCGCGCCTTGGCGCGTTGCGGCGGCTTTGTTTGCACTGCACAATCGCGCAAGGCTACAATGAGCCTCATCTAACGTCATGAATTGACGCCTTTTTTGGCCGGAGAATTTGGGAAAATGGCACGCATTACCGTAGAAGACTGCCTCCAGGTGGTGAACAACCGCTTCGAGCTCGTCCTGATGGCGACCAAGCGGGCGCGTCAGGTTGCGAAGGGTGCGCAGGCCAACGTCGTCGGCGACAACGACAAGCCGACCGTGATTGCGCTGCGCGAAATCGCCGACCGCAAGGTCGACCAGGCGATGATCGACGAGATCGACAAGCAGGAAAAAGAGAAGAAGGAACGCGAGGCGCTCGAGTGGGCCGCCGCCGAAGTCGACGACGATCTGTCCAAGGGCGGCGACGACCTGTGACGCATCCGCACCGCCAGCTCGTGCCGGCGGGCTTACGCGGAGCGGCCTGACGGCCGCGGCAGGGAAGCGGCCATGAGCGGCGCGGCCCTGACCACACGGGCTGTTCAGGAAAATCCTCCGCCCGCCGACGTGCGCGGGCTGGAACAGCGCCTTTCTGCCTACCTCGCGCCCGAACAAGTGGCGCGCGTGCGCCGCGCGTACGAAGTCGGCGCGCTCGCGCACGAAGGCCAGACGCGCAAGAGCGGCGAGCCGTACATCACGCATCCGGTCGCCGTCGCCGGCATCCTCGCCGAGCTCGGCATGGACGCCGAGACGATCATCGCGGCGATCCTGCACGACACGCTCGAAGACACCAAGCTCACCTCCGAGCAGATCACCGCAGAGTTCGGTGCGAACGTCACCGAGCTCGTCGATGGCGTCACCAAGCTCGACAAGGTGCGCTTCCGCAGCCGCCAGGAAGCCGCCGCCGAAAGCTTCCGCAAGATGCTGCTGGCGATGGCGCGCGATCTGCGCGTGATCCTGATCAAGCTCGCCGACCGCCTGCACAACATGCGCACGCTCGGCGCCGTCGATGCCGAATCGCGCCGGCGCATCGCGCGCGAGACGCTCGACATCTACGCGCCGATCGCGCAGCGGCTCGGCATGAACCGCTTCAAGTCCGAGCTGCAGGATCTCGGCTTCCGCACGTTGTATCCGGATCGTCATCGCGTGATCGCGGCGCGCATCCGCTCGGTGCTCGGCAACCGGCGCGAGGCGATGGCGCGCATCGAGCACGCGCTCGACGCGCGGCTCGCGCGGCGAGGGCATCGCGCATCGCGTGATCAGCCGCATCAAGTCGCCGTACTCGATCTATTCGAAGATGAAGAGCGAGCACAAGTCGTTCGCGCAGATGATGGACGTGTACGGCTTTCGCGTCGTCGTCGATTCGGTCGCGCACTGCTATCAGGCGCTCGGCGCGGTGCACGCGCTGTACAAGCCGCTCGAAGGCCGCTTCAAGGATTTCATCGCGATCCCGAAGGCGAACGGCTACCAGTCGCTGCACACCGTGCTGTTCGGGCCGTTCGGCGCGCCGATCGAGATCCAGATCCGCACCGAGGACATGGACGCGATCGCCGAGCGCGGCGTCGCCGCGCACTGGGTCTACAAGACCGATGCGACGCCGGCCAACAGCGCGCAGAGCCGCGCGCGCGAATGGGTGTCCGGTCTCGTCGATCGCGAGACATCGACGCCTTCGTCGCTCGAGTTCATCGAGAACGTCAAGATCGATCTCTTCCCCGACGAGGTGTACCTGTTCACGCCGCAAGGGCGAGATCCTGGCGTTGCCGCGCAACGCGACCGCGCTCGATTTCGCGTATTTCGTGCACACCGACGTCGGCAACCACGCGGTCGCCGCACGCGTCGACAAGAAGCTCGTGCCGTTGCGCACGCGGCTTTCGAGCGGGCAGAGCGTCGAGATCATCACCGCGCCGTCGGCGGCGCCGAGCCCGCAGTGGCTCGAATGGGTCGTCTCGGGCCGCGCGCGCACGGCGATCCGCCAGCATCTGAAGCACCTGCAGCACGAGGATGCGGTCGATTTCGGCCACCGCATGCTCGATCGCGCGCTCGATGCGCTCGACAGCTCGCTCGAAGCGATTCCGCACGCGGCGCTCGATCGCTATCTCGCCGACAACAAGTTCAAGCGGCTCGAAGAGCTCCTCGCCGACGTCGCGCTCGGCAACCGCATGCCGGACGCGGTCGCCCGCTCGCTGGTGTCGGCGCGAGCCGTCGAGGCCGCGCAGGAAGCGCGCGCACAGCGACGAAAAGATCCTGATCACCGGCGCCGAGCGCGGCGTGCTGACGTTCGGCAACTGCTGCCATCCGGTGCCCGGCGACGACATCATGGGTTATCTCTCGGCCGGCAAGGGCATCGTCGTGCACCGCGTCGAATGCCCGAACGTGCCCGAGCTTCTGAAATCGCCCGAGCGCATCGTCGACATCGCCTGGGATGCCAATGTCCGCGGCGATTACAAGGTCGAGCTGCGCATCGAAGTGGCGAACAAGCCCGGCGTGCTCGCGCAGGTCGCGGCGGCGATCGCCGATGCGGGATCGAACATCGAGAACGTCGAGTACAAGGAACGCGACGGCGTGTCGGCGATCCTGCTGTTCACGATCGAGGTGAAGAACCGCAAGCATCTCGCCGACGTGATGCGGCGCGTGCGGCGGCTCGGCGTCGTGACCGCCGTGCGGCGGCATCCGATCTGACCGCTCCACGCGGCGATGCCGCTGTATTTCCGCTTATGATTGCCGCCCGTTTCCTGGAGCGTGCGATGCGCGGGTCGATCCTTCTGCTGTGCTTCCTGTCGATTTTCGCCGGCGCGCCGCGTCCGCGAAGGATGCGCCCGACCGCATTGCCGCGCGCGTCGACGCCGTGCTGACGAAAACGCCGGTCATCGACGGCCACAACGACCTGCCCTGGACGCTGCGCGAACGCTTCGGCGGCGACCTGTCGAAGATCGACCTTGCGACCGATACCGCCAAGCTCGCGCCGCCGGCCGGCGAGCCGGCGATGATGACCGACCTGCCGCGCGCTGCGCGCGGGGCATCTCGGCGCGCAGTTCTGGTCGGTGTGGATTCCGGTCGCGACGACGGGTCCGGCGGCCGTGCAGACGACCATCGAGCAGATCGATCTCGTCAAGGCGATCGCCGCGCGCTGGCCGCGCGATTTCGCGATGGCCTATTCGGTCGCCGACATCCGGCGCGCCGAGCACGAAGGGAAGGTGGCCTCGCTGATCGGCGTCGAAGGCGGCCACCAGATCAACGATTCGCTCGCGGTGCTGCGCCAGTACTACGATCTCGGCGCGCGCTACATGACGCTGACGCATTCGAGCAACACCGCATGGGCCGATTCGGCAACCGACGCGCCCAAGCACAACGGCCTGACGCCGTTCGGCAAGGCCGTCGTGCGCGAGATGAACCGCATCGGCATGCTCGTCGACTTGAGCCACGTGTCGGAAGCGACGATGCGCGCGGCGCTCGAAGTCGCACGCGCGCCGGTCATCTTCTCGCATTCGTCCGCGCGCGCACTGACCGATCATCCGCGCGACGTTCCCGACGACGTGCTGCGTCTCGTCGCGAAGAACGGCGGCGTCGTCATGGTCAACTTCGCGCCCGGCTACGTCTCCGAAGCGCGCCGCCGCTGGGATGCGGATCTCGCCGCCGAGAAAGCGCGTCTCGACAGTCCGCCGTTCGGCGGCCTCTACATCGGCGATCCGGAGCGCGCGAAGAGCGAGCTCGCAAAATGGAAAGCCGAGCATCCCGCGCCCGCGGTCGGCATCAGCGATGTCGCCGATCACGTGCAGCATATCCATGACGTCGCCGGCGCCGACCACGTCGGCATCGGCTCGGATTTCGACGGCATCCCCGAAGCGCCCACCGGACTCGACGGCGTCGACAAATACCCTGCGTTGTTCGCCGAGCTCGCGCGTCGAGGCTGGACCGATGCCGACCTCGCGAAACTTTCCGCAGGCAATCTGCTGCGTGTGATGGGAGAGGTCGAAGCCATCGCCGCCCGGCTGCGCGCGACCGAACTGCCGGCGCAGGTTACGATCGAGGCCCTGGACGGGCCGCCGAAGCCCAAAGCCCATTGAGAACAGGAACCACGATGCCCCGACAGATCATCCAGACCGACCGCGCGCCGAAGGCCATCGGCCCGTATTCGCAGGCCGTCCGCGCCGGCAACACGGTTTACCTGTCAGGCCAGATCCCGCTCGATCCGGCGACCGGCGAGCTCGTCACCGGCGACATCAGCGCGCAGACGCGCCGCGTGTTCGAAAATCTCACCGCAGTCTGCGCCGCAGCCGGCGGTTCGCTCGCGCAGCTCGTGCGCGTCGGCATCTATCTCACCGATCTCAAGAACTTCACGGCCGTCAACGCGGTCATGGCCGAGTACTGCAAGGAGCCGTATCCCGCACGCTCCACGATCGGCGTGTCGGCGCTGCCGCGCGGCGCCGAAGTCGAGATCGACGCGGTGCTCGTGCTCGACTGACGCCGGCGCGCAGCGTCGCCGCGCCTCGGCTACGCTTCCACTCAAGATGCCGCAACCGCTCCGCAGCACGTCGCAAGCGCCCACCGCTGATCCCGGCTTGCTGCCCGTTTCCTCGCTGCCCGGCGTCGGCCCCGCGCTTGCCGAAACGCTGGCGCGCCTCGGACTCGAGCGCGTGCAGGATCTGTGGTTTCATCTGCCGCTGCGCTACGAGGATCGCACGCACGTGACGCCGATCCGCGAGCTTCGCGCCGGCGAAAGCGCGCAGGTCGTCGGCGTCGTCGAGGCGGTCGAGCGCGGTTTCCGCTATCGGCCGCAGCTGCGCGTCGCGATCGGCGACGATTCGCGCGCGACGCTGATGCTGCGATTCTTCCATTTCAACAAGAGCCAGGCCGATCAGCTCGCGCCCGGCGTGCGCATCCTCTGCTACGGCGAAGTGCGGCACGGCGCGCACGGTTTCGAGATGGTGCATCCGCAGTACACGCGCCTCGCCGCGGACAGCGCGGCGACGAGTCGACGATCGCCTGACGCCGATCTATCCGACCACCGAAGGCCTCGGCCAGAAACGCCTCGCCGGCGTGATCGCGCGTGCGCTCGAACGCCTGCCGGACGACGAGCGGCTCGAGCTGATTCCGCGCGACCCTTGCGCGCGCCGCTCGATCTCGGCTCGCTGCGCGAAGCGCTTCTGACCGTGCATCGTCCGCCGGCCGACACCGACGTCGCGCTGTTCGCGATGCGCGCGCATCCGGCGCAGCAGCGACTCGCGTTCGAGGAACTGCTTGCGCAGCACCTGAGCCTGAAGCGCCTGCGCGAGCAATTGCGCCGCCATCGCGCGGCGCCGCTGAAAGGCGATTCGCGGCTGCGCAAGGCATTGCGCGAGAAGTTGCCGTATGCGTTGACGCGCGCACAGCAGCGCGTGGTCGCGGAGATCGAATCGCGATCTTGCGAAGGCCGCGCCGATGCTGCGCCTCGTGCAGGGCGATGTCGGCTCCGGAAAGACCGTCGTCGCCGCGCTCGCCGCGCTCGCCGCGATCGAATCGGGGCACCAGGTCGCGCTGATGGCGCCGACCGAAATTCTCGCCGAGCAGCACTTGCGCACGTTCAGCGCGTGGCTCGCGCCGCTCGGCATCGAGCCGGTCTGGCTCGCCGGCAAGGGCAGCCGGCGCGCTCGCGATGCCGCGCGCGATGCCGTCGCCGCGGGCGCGCCGATCGCGATCGGCACGCATGCACTGATGGAGGAGGACGTCGCGTTCCGCGCGCTCGGGCTCGTCATCATCGACGAGCAGCACCGTTTCGGCGTGCATCAGCGCCTGACGCTGCGCGACAAGGGCGCGCGCGACGGCAACGTGCCGCATCAGCTCGTGCTGACCGCGACGCCGATTCCGCGCACGCTCGCGATGACCGCGTACGCCGATCTCGACGTGTCGGTCATCGACGAGCTGCCGCCCGGGCCGCACGCCGGTGCAGACCGTCGCGATTTCCGACACGCGCCGCGGCGAAGTCGTCGAACGCATCCGCGCCGCCTGCGGCGAAGGCCGCCAGGCGTACTGGGTGTGCACGCTGATCGAGGAATCCGAGCAGCTCGAAGCGCAGGCCGCCGAGGTCGCGCACGCGGAGCTCGTGACGGCGCTGCCGGATCTTCGCATCGGCCTCGTGCACGGCCGCATGAAGCCAGCGGACAAGCAGCGCGCGATGGAGGCGTTCAAGGCCGGCGAGATCAAGCTGCTCGTCGCGACGACCGTGATCGAGGTCGGCGTCGACGTGCCGAACGCGAGCCTGATGATCATCGAGAACGCCGAACGCCTTGGCCTTGCGCAGCTGCATCAGCTGCGCGGGCGCGTCGGCCGCGGCAGCGCGGCGTCGAGCTGCGTGCTGATGTACCGCACGCCGCTGTCGGCGATGGCGCGCGCGCGGCTCGAAGTCATGCGCGAAACCGGCGACGGCTTTCGCATCGCCGAGAAGGATCTCGAGCTGCGCGGTCCCGGCGAGATGCTCGGCACGCGCCAGACCGGCCAGATCGAATTCCGCGTCGCCGATCTCGCGCGCGATGCGCATCTGCTGCCCGCGGTGCAGCGCGTCGGCGCGGCGCTGCTGCGGCGAGCACCCGGAATCGGCGCAGCGCCTGATCGCACGCTGGATCGGCTCGGCCGTGCGCTACGCGGGCGCCTGAGGCCGTGCCGTGATTTCGTATCAGCGCTTTCGTGCCGGCCTCTCGCAGCTCAAGCTGTCGGAATCCGCGGTTTCGCCCGGGCGCTGTCCTTTTTGCGGACTCACGTTTTTCGTGCGCCTGCAATCGCGAATCCGGCGGTCTGCGCTGCGCCGGCTGTTCGGCGGGCGTCGGTGCAGCTTTCGATCGGCTGGGCGCTGCGCGAGGAAGTCGGCGCGCTCGGCAACTACGATGTCTGCGAGCTCTCGGCACGCGGCGCCGCTCTCGGCCTACCTGCGCCGCACGGCGCGCAGTGTCGCGACCTCCGAATATTTTCACGACGTCGCGCCCGGCGACGCTGCACGAAGGCGTGCGCTGCGAAGACGTGCAGCGGCTGACCTATGCCGATGCGAGCTTCGATGTCGTCACGCATACCGAAGTGCTCGAGCACGTGCCGGACGATGCGCGTGCGCTCAGCGGAACTGCTGCGCGTGCTGCGCCCCGGCGGCACGATGCTGTTCACGGTACCGCTGCACGACGGCGCGCAGACGATCGAGCGCGCGCGAGTGCGCGATGGCGTCGTCGAGCACCTGCTCGAGCCGGTGCATCATGTCGATCCGCTGCGGCCGGAGGGCATCCTCGCGTTTCGCGACTACGGGCGCGACATCGTCGATCGGCTGCGTGCAGCGGGTTTCGTCGATGTGCGCATCCTCGCGCCGTCGCAACGCATGCGCCGGCTCGACGGGCTGCCCGTCATACTTGCGCGCAAAGCCTCCTAGGATCCGCACGTGGCCGCGCCCCAGCTGATCATCGACACCGATCCCGGCATCGACGATGCGCTCGCGATCATGATGGCGCACGCGCACGCGGACGTCGTCGCGCTGACGATCGTCGGCGGCAACGTCGGGCTCGCGCATACGACGCGCAATGCGCTGAAGCTCGTCGAAATGCTCGACGCCGACACGCCGGTGTTTCCCGGCTGCGCGAGCCCGCTCGTGTTCGATGCGCCGGATGCGGGCTTCGTGCACGGTTCCGACGGCTTCGGCGACACCGGTTATTCGCCGGCAACGCGCCTGCCCGAAGAAGAGCACGCGGCGAGCGCGATCGTGCGGCTCGCACGCGAGCGTCCGGGCGAGCTGACGCTGGTCGCGCTTGCGCCGCTGACGAATCTCGCGCTGGCGTTGCGCATGGATCCCTCGCTGCCGCAGCGCATCGCGCGGCTTGTCGTCATGGGCGGCGCGGTCAACGGCCGCGGCAATACCGAGCGCGTGCCGGCCGAGTTCAACATCGGCTTCGATCCCGAGGCGGCGCACGTCGTGTTCTCGGCATGGCCGGAGCTCGATCTCGTCGACTGGGAGGCGTGTCTTCGCCACACGTTCGAATTCGAGCGGTTCGAGGCGATGCTCGCGCGAGGCGATGCGCGTGCGCGGTTCTATGCGGCGATCTCGCGCAAGACGCGCGCGTTCAATCGTGCGCGAGGACGTCCGGGCATCGTCGCGGCGGATGGGCTTGCGATGGCGGTCGCGCTCGCGCCGGATATCGTCGCGCGCGCCGAGATGCGGCATGTCGCGATCGAGACCGCCGGAGCATTGACGCGCGGCGCGACCGTCGTCGACTGGGAGGACCGTCTCGGGCGGCCGGCCGAACGCGCGCATCGTGCTGGACGTCGACCAGGAGCGCTTCGAGGCGCTGGCCGCTTCGGCGCTAGGCGCCGGCCCGGGGCGGGGTTCGCGGGCGCCCGGCGGAAAGTGATCGGGGCGAGCTTGCCAGGAATCGGCCGCGCCGGTTATCATGCCGCTCTTTTCCCGCCCGAAAGCGGACTTACGCATGAAAACCGATATCCATCCGAAATACGAGCAGGTCGTTTTCCAGGACGTCTCGGGCGATTTTTCGTTCCTGACGCGCTCGACGATGTCCAGCAAGGACAAGATCAAGTGGGAAGACGGCAAGGAATATCCGCTGATCAAGGTGGAAATTTCCAGCCATTCGCACCCGTTCTTCACCGGCAAGCAGAAGGTCATCGACGCCGGCGGCCGCGTCGACAAGTTCCGTCGTCGCTACGCCAAGTGAGCGCAGGATGCGCTCACCCCGGACAGTACATGGATGTCCGTTGATCCGGGGTCCAGCTCCTGATTCGATATAGAAAACGCCGGCCTCGCGCCGGCGTTTTCTTTTTACGTTTCAGCTTGATTACAGCGGTCTCACCCGCCATTTGTGCTATGCAATAATTGACGTTCTCGAACGCGTCTACGCGTTCAAATTGCCAAGCGCGCGCCGCCGGTCCGCCGTTCCAGGCGACATGGCCGACGCGGCGCCGCCAAGGAGTCCGCCGTGTCCAGCAAAACCGTCCAGATCATCGACGCCGCAGCGAACAAGATCGGCCACGCTGCCGGTCGTCACCGGTACGCTCGGCGATCCGGCGTTCGACATCGGCAAGCTCAACAAGGAAACGGGCTACTTCACGTTCGATCCGGGCTTCATGTCGACCGCCGCCGTGCGCAGCGCGGTCACCTTCATCGACGGCGACGCCGGCGTGCTGCTCTATCGCGGCTATCCGATCGAGCAGCTGGCCAAGCAGTCGAGCTTCCTCGAGGTCGCGTATCTGCTGATCAACGGCGAGCTGCCGACGCCGGACCAGTTCTCGGCGTTCGACGACGAAGTCACGCATCACACGATGATGCATGAGGCGCTCAAGAACTTCCTGCACGGCTTCCACTACGACGCGCATCCGATGGCGATGCTGTGCGCGTCGGTCGCTTCGCTGTCGGCGTTCTATCACGACACGCTCGACATCAACGATCCCGAGCAGCGCCGCCTCGCCGCGATCCGCCTGATCGCGAAGATGCCGACGATGGCCGCCGCGGCGTATCGCTATTCGATCGGCTGGCCGATCCGCTATCCGCGCAACAATCTCGAGTACGTGACGCGCTTCCTGCACATGATGTTCGAGGTGCCGAGCGAGCCGCTGCAGCTCATCGCCGGTCGCGGCGAAGGCGCTCGATCTGCTGTTCATCCTGCACGCCGATCACGAGCAGAACGCGTCGACCTCGACCGTGCGCCTGGTCGGCTCGACCGGCGCCAATCCGTACGCGTGCGTCGCGGCCGGCATCGCGGCGCTCTGGGGTCCGGCGCACGGCGGCGCGAACGAGGCCGTGCTGAAGATGCTCGAGGAGATCGGCGACACGAAGAACGTCGGCAAGGCCGTCGATCGCGCCAAGGACAAGGAATCGGGCTTCCGCCTGATGGGCTTCGGCCATCGCGTCTACAAGAACTACGATCCGCGCGCGACGATCATCCGCGAGATGTGCCACAAGGTGCTTGCCGATCTCAACGTCAACGATCCGCTGCTCGACGTCGCGATGGCGCTGGAGGAAGTCGCGCTCAAGGATTCGTACTTCGTCGAGCGCAAGCTCTATCCGAACGTCGATTTCTATTCGGGCCTGATCTACAAGGCGCTCAAGATTCCGACCGAGATGTTCACGGTGATGTTCGCGATCGCGCGCACCACGGGCTGGGTCGCGCACTGGCTCGAGCAGCACGAGGATCCGGAAACCAAGATCGGCCGGCCGCGGCAGATCTACACCGGCGCGGCAAAGCGCGATTACCCCCAGATCAGCAAGCGCTGAGCGCGCACGCGGAGCATTGTAGGAGCGGCGACAGCCGCGATCTTTCTGCGTTGCTGGATCGCGTGAAAAAGATCGCGGCTGTCGCCGCTCCTACAGCGTCGTCTAGGTTCCGCGGACTCTCCGCCGCGCACGAGCTCTTCCACCGTCGCGATGTTCGCGCGCCGCATCGGTTTCTCGTCGATGCGATCGAGCGGCGCCTGGCGCAGGCGATCGTACGGCAGCACGGTGATGTCGATCGCGCTGTCGCCGGCGGCGAAGAGGAATACCGGCAAGTCGGCAGTCATGTCGCGCTCGAGGCGCAGGCGCCGCGTGCGTTCCTCGTACGGGATGCCCTTTTCCTGCAGAAACATCGCCACGCGGTCGGCTCCGTCGTCGTGCAGATGCAGGCAAACAGCCGAATGCTCGTCCGCGGTGCCTTCGAGCACCGGGCCGACGAGACGCGGCTCGTAGTCGGCGAAAAATCGCATGGCTTCGACGGCACTTTCGCGCAGGCGCTGCAGCGTCAGCGGCTGCTCGCCGGCGCGGAACAGGCGCTGATGCTCGCGCAGCGCGTCCTCGATCTCGGCGTTCTTCGGAAGGCTCGTGTCGTCGGTGATGCCGAGCCGCGATGCGGCCTTGAGCTTGGCCTGGCGATAGTCGCGAAGGCCGTCCTCGGCGATCAGGCGCGCCGCTTCGACCGCGATGCGGCGGCGCTGCTCGTTCGCGCGGTTGCTGGCGTGGCGGGCGTGGTCGTTGCGAGTAGGCATTCGATCGGTGTGGGTTGCGAATCGCGAATGGCAATCGATGGTGTCGTGCGTCGCGCTCGGCACTTTCACCATTCGCCATTTGCGACTGGCGATTCGCGGCTCTCTTCAGAACACGTCGTAGGCTTCGCGCTGCTCGCCGTTCTGCTGCTCCTGCGGCGGCTGCGCGGCGAGCCGCGCGACGTCTTCGGATTTCAGCACCTCGAGGATCGCGCCGGAGTCGGCCGCGGACGCGAGCGCGCCCGTCGAAGGATCGATGCGCACTTTGCTGATGCCTGGCGGCATGTCGAACGGCTGCTCGGGCACGTCCTTCAATGCGAGGCGCATGAAGTCGATCCAGATCGGCAGCGCGGCCTTTGCGCCGAACTCGCCGCGGCCGAGCGAGCCGAAATCGTCGAATCCGACCCAGCAGCTCGCGACGAGCCTTGCGTTGAAACCGGTGAACCATGCGTCGCGGTGATCGTTGGTCGAGCCGGTCTTGCCGGCGAGATCGTTGCGCTTGAGCACCATCGCGGCGGCGCCGGTGCCGCGGCGCACGACGTCGCGCATCAGCGAGCTGACGAGATATGCGTTGCGCACGTCGATCACGCGCGGTGCGAGATGCGGCTGGCCGGATGCGGCCGCGGCCGGCGTCGGCGCGGCCTTCGCGCTGCCGATCGGATTCAGCGGGCTCGAGCCCGTTTCGCTCTTCGCCGGTGGCGCCGCGTCGGCGACGCCGCGCCCGGCGCAGCTCGCGCAGGCGCGCGCGGGATCGGCCTGGTAGACGACCTTGCCGTCGCGATCGTCGATCTCGCGCACGAAATACGGATCGACCAGATAGCCGCCGTTGGCGAACACCGCGAAGCCGCGCGCCATCGTCAGCGGCGATACCGATGCCGTGCCGAGCGCCATCGAGAGGCTTTCGGGTATCTGGTCCGGCGAGAAGCCGAAGCGCGTGATGTATTCGCGCGCGTAGTGCACGCCGATCGCGTCGAGCACGCGCACGGAAACGAGGTTCACCGACTTGACCAGCGCTTCGCGCAGGCGGATCGGGCCCTGGAACGTGTCGTCGTCGTTCTTCGGCATCCACAGGCCATTGGGCTTCGACGGATCCGGAAACACGAGCGGTGCGTCGTTGACGACCGAGGCCGGCGTGAAGCCGTGCTCGAACGCGGCGGAATAGAGGAACGGCTTGAAGCCCGAGCCCGGCGAGCGGTTCGACTGCGTGACGCGGTTGAACTTGCTGCGCTGGAAGCTGAAGCCGCCGACCAGCGTCTGGATCGCGCCGTCTTCGGGATCGAGCGCGACGAACGCGGCTTCGGCGGCGGGCAGCTGCGTGAGCAGCCACGGCGCCTTGCTGCCTTCGGTCTTTTCGGGTTTGTCGGGCTTGGCGGCCTTGTCGCCCTTGTCGTTCTTTACGGCCGCGTCGATGTCGGCCTTGTCGTTCTTGACCAGGCGGATGATGTCGCCGCGCTTGAGCACGTCATCGACGTGCTTCGGAGTTGCGCCGCGGCGGTCCTCGTCGATGTGCGGGCGCGCCCACTCGACCGCGGAAAGATCGAGCGAGACCGTTTGGCCGTCGAAGAGATACACCGATGCGCTCGATGCATCGACGCGCGTGACGATGCCCGGCATGAGCCCTGCCAGCGAGCGGTAGTCGAGCAGCGCCTTGTCCCATTCGGCCTTGTCGTTGGCGGCGAGATCGGCGTGCGCTTCGGCACCGCGGTAGCCGTGGCGCATGTCGTAGGTGAGCAGGTCGGTGCGCAGCGCCTTGTTGGCCGCTTCCTGTTGCATCGAATCGAGGGTCGTCTTGACCACGTAACCGTCGGTCAGCGCGTTGTTGCCGAGCTTTTCCATCGCTTCGATGCGGACCATCTCGGCGAAATAGGGTGCATCGACTTCGACCGGCGGCTCGTGCGCGATAGGCGAGATCCGGCGACTTGACGGCCTCGTCGTAGGCCGCCTGGTCGATGAACCGGTTTTCGAGCATGCGCCCGAGCACGTAGTTGCGCCGTTCGATCGCGCGCTGCGGATTGCTGATCGGGTTGCCGGTCGACGGGAACTTGGGCAGCGATGCGAGCATCGCAGCTTCCGGAATCGTGAGGTCTGCCAGCGACTTGCCGTAGTAGAACTCGGCCGCCGCCGACACGCCGTACGAACGGTGGCCGAGGAAGATCTTGTTGAGGTAGAGCTCGAAGATCTCGTCCTTGGTCAGCGCGCTCTCGATGCGGAACGCGAGAAATATCTCCGAGAGCTTGCGCGTGTAGCTGACTTCGGGGCTCAGGAAGAAGTTGCGCGCGACCTGCTGCGTGATCGTGCTGCCGCCGGCGACGTGCTTGCTTCCCGTGGTGATGACGAGCCACACCGCGCGGAAGATGCCGCCGACGTCGATGCCGCGATGCGTGTAGAAATCCGCATCCTCGGCGGCGAGAAATGCCTGTTTCAGGCGCTCGGGCACGTCCTGGATCAGCACCGGCGTGCGCTTGGTTTCGCCGAAGGCCGCAATGAGCTTGTTGTCCGCCGAATAGACCTTCAGCGGGACCTGCAGGCGCACGTCCTTCAGCGTCTCGACGGAGGGCAATCGAGGCGAGATAAGCCAATATGCGGTGCCGATTGCAAGGACGCCCGCCAGGGCGCCAGCGAGCGCCAGGTAGAGCGCGTAGCGCAACAACCGGAGGAGGATTCTCATGTTACGGGCGGGACTTGTGATGCTAATCAAGGTAAACGCGGCAAGTAACAGAGTATAGATCGCTCACACGCCAGCGGACATCGCGGTGTGTGCTCGCAGGGGTCGGGTCCGAACTAAGCCATCAAAAAGGCAGCGGATTGTCCTGTCTTGTGACGGGGTGTTGATAAATCGTTAAAGTTTGGATTTAATGTACTGGCGCATCTTTCGCTCGTAAGAGCGCGTGGGAAGGGGAAAAAGTGTGGGCCTGTTCACACCTAAAGCGCCGCCGTTGATCGGCGTCGATATCAGCTCGACTGCGGTCAAGCTGCTGCAACTGGGGCAGGTCGGCGGCCGTTACCGCGTCGAACACTATGCCGTGGAGCCGCTTCCCCCGAACGCCGTCGTCGAGAAGAACATCGTCGAAGTCGAGGCGGTCGGCGAGGCCATCCGACGCGCATTCAACCGCTCCGGCGCACGCACGAAATTCGCCGCCGCCGCGGTGGCGGGCTCAGCCGTCATCACCAAGATCATCCCCATGCCCGCTGATCTCAGCGAAGAGGACATGGAGGCGCAGATCCAGGTCGAGGCGAATCAGTACATCCCCTATCCGATCGAGGAAGTCAGTCTCGACTTCGAAGTGCTGGGTCCCGTCAAGGACAACCCGGACATGGTCAACGTCCTGCTCGCGGCCTCGCGCACCGAGAACGTCGACCTGCGCATCGCGGCGCTCGATCTTGGCGGCCTTGGCACCAAGGTCGTCGACGTCGAGGCGTTCGCGATGGAGAACGCGTTCAAGCTGATCTCCGATCAGCTCGCGGTGCCGAAGGATGCGGTCGTTGCGGTCGTCGACGTCGGCGCCACGATGACGACGCTGATCGTGCTGAAGGGCCAGCGCACGATCTACTCGCGTGAGCAGGTGTTCGGCGGCAAGCAGCTGACCGACGAGGTCATGCGCCGCTACGGTTTGAGCTACGAGGAAGCCGGCCTCGCCAAGCGCCAGGGCGGTCTGCCGGAATCCTACGAAATCGAAGTGCTGGAGCCGTTCAAGGAAGCGATGGTCCAGCAGATCAGCCGTCTGCTGCAGTTCTTCTTCGCCGGTTCGCGAATTCAGCAAGGTCGATCAGGTCGTGCTCGCCGGCGGCTGCGCGTCGATCCCGGGCGTCGCCGACATGGTCGAGGAGCAGATCGGCGTGCCGTGCGTGGTCGCCAATCCGCTCTCCGAGATGTCGCTGTCCGGTCGCGTGCAGGCACAGACCCTCGCACAGGACGCGCCCGCGCTGATGATCGCGTGCGGCCTCGCGCTGCAGGAGCTTCGACTGATGGCCAGAATCAATCTTCTGCCGTGGCGCACCGAGCGACGCAAGCAGCGCGAGCGCGAGTTCTACATGCTGCTGCTCGCTTCGGCGGTCGCCGGCGTGGTCGTGCTGTTCGCGCTGATCGGCTGGATGGGTGCGCGCGTGGACAACCAGCAGCAACGCAATGCGTATCTGCAAACCGAGATCAAGGCGCTCGAAGCGCAGATCAAGGAAATCGAAGAGCTCGACAAGACCAAGTCGCAGCTGCTGACGCGCAAGCAGATCATCGAGCAGCTGCAGTCGAACCGCTCGCAGATGGTTCATCTCTTCGACGAGATGGTGAAGACGATCCCCGACGGCGTGAAGCTGACTTCGATGAAGCAGGCCGGTGACGTGCTGACGCTCGAAGGCGTCGCCGAATCGAACGCGCGCGTCGCAAGCTACATGCGCAACATCGACGCCTCGCCGTGGATGGGCCGCACCGATCTTCGCAAGATCGAGAACAAGAGCGGCACGAAGGACGTCGACAAGAAGACGCCGTACGTGTTCTCGCTCGACGTGAAACTGCGCAAGCCCGAGGACGCGCAGGGCGAGAAAGAGAAAGCCGTCGCCGAAGGCGCCGCCGCCGCGCCGGCAGCGCCCGCCGCCGCCGACCATGCAGCCCGCCGGCACCGCAGTGCAGGGCACCGCGGCTGGCGCTGCGATGGATGCCTCGTCCGCGATGGTCGGAGCCGCCGCGCCCGTAGCGCCCGCTCCGGCGACGCCTGCGGTCAAGGACGCGGAGAAGGGAGAGAAGAAATGAGTTTCTTCGACGATCTCCGAAATCTCGACCGCAACAACATCGGCGGCTGGCCGAAGTCGATCAAGACGTTCTTCTCGGTGCTGATCATCTCGGTGATCCTGCTCGGCGGGTGGTGGTTCAAGATCCGCGACCAGCAGGCCGACCTTGAGCAGAAGCAGAAGCAGGAAGAAGCGCTGAAGAAAGACTTCGCGACCAAGCAGCAGAAGGTCGTGAACCTGCCGGCGTACCGCAAGCAGCTCGAGGACATGAAGGAGATGCTGCGCACGATGCTGCGCCAGCTGCCGAGCAAGACCGAGATGCCCGATCTTCTGGTCGACATCTCGCAGACTGCGCTGGCCGCCGGCATCGTCGTCGATCTGTTCCAGCCCGGCGCCGAAGTCGTCAAGGAGTTCTACGCCGAGAAACCGATCCAGCTGAAGATGCTCGGCACGTATCACCAGTTCGGAACGTTCATCAGCGGCGTTGCCTCGCTGCCGCGCGTGGTCATCCTGACCATGCACGACGTGTCGCTGCGACCGGTCAAGGGTGCCGGCGCCGGCCCCAACGCACCGGCGCTCGCGTCGGGCGGCCAGCTGTCGCTCGAAGGCACGGTCAAGACATATCGCTACGTCGATGACGACGAAGCCGCGGCCGCGCAGGCGGCTGCCGCTCCGAAGAAGGGCGCGCCGGCGAAGAAGCCCGCGCCGCCGGCCGCGAAGAAGGGGGCGAACGATGCGTAAGCACATATCCGTCGGCTCGCTGGCCACGCTCGCGGTCGTGCTGGTTGCGCTCGGCGGCTGCTCGCCGGGCAACGACCTGCGCCAGTGGGTGACGCAGGAGAAGGCGAAGAAAGGCGCGCCGCTCGAGCCGCTGCCCGTGATCAAGACGTTCGAAACGTTCGAATACAAGGATCAGGACCTGCGCGATCCGTTCAACGTGAGCGCCGAGGAGCAGGAGCAGACCACGAACAACGGTCCGCATCCGGACCAGGATCGCACGCGCGAGCCGCTCGAGGCGTTCCCGCTCGACGGTCTGAAGATGTCCGGCACGCTCGGTCTTGCGAAGGCGATCGAGGGTCTCGTGCGCGACCCGGATGGCGTGGTCCATCGCGTCCATGTCGGCAACTATCTCGGTCAGAACTACGGCCGCATCACGGGCATCGGCGAAGACCATATCGAGATTGTCGAGCTGGTTCCAAACGGCTCCGGTGGTTGGATGGAACGGCAGGCGACGATCGCCTTGGGCGACATCAAGAAATGAGGCCCGTTGGGGGTAATTACATGATCACGAATTCTGCTAAGTGCTCGGAGCGCGGGTTCGCCCAGCCGACGGTACGAACCGGCATGCTCAGGCTGCTCGCTCTGCTGGCACTGCTGATCGCGGGTGTCGCGCACGCCGAGAACGTGCTCGAGGACATCGCGTACACGTCCATGCCAGGGGGCAAGGTCGAGGTCACGCTGAAGTTCGCATCGCCGGTCACGTCGCCACAGATCTTCACGACCGAAACGCCACCGCGCATCGCGATCGATCTCGCCGATACGCGCAATGGCGTCGCCCAGCGACACATCGACGTCGGCGCCGGCGCGACCTCCGGCATCTCGGCGATCGAAGCGGCCGGACGCACGCGTGTCGTCATCGACCTGTTCCGCCCGGCGAGCTACGAGAAGACCGAGAACGGCAACAAGCTCGTGCTGACGGTCAACAGCGGCATGATGGGCACGACGCGTCGCCGCGGTTGCCGCCGCTACCACCAATCCGACCAAGGCCGTGCCGAAGGAAGGACTCGACGTCACCAACGTCGACTTCCGCCGCGGCAAGAACGGCGAAGGTCGCGTGATCGTGAGCTTCTCCGGCGGAGGCGTCGCCGCGAACCTCAAGCGCGAAGGCACCAAGGTCGTGGTCGATCTCAACAACGTGGATCTGCCGGCGAACCTCGCGCAACGGCTGGATGTGCTCGACTTCGCAACACCCGTGCAGAGCATCGAGACGCGCCCGCACGGCACCAACGGCGTACGCGTCGAGATTTCCGCGCAGCCGCCGTTCGAGGAGCTTGCCTACCAGACCGGCAACGAATATGTCGTCGAGATCTCCGCCAAGAAGGATGATCCGAAGCTGAAGGGCAAGAACGCGGAACCCGAATACAACGGCAGCCGCGTCACGTTCAACTTCCAGGACATCCCGACGCGCTCGGTGCTGCAGCTGATCGCCGACGTGTCCGATCTCAACATCGTCGTCTCCGACAGCGTGCAGGGCAACGTCACGCTGCGCCTCATCAACGTGCCGTGGGACCAGGCGCTCGACATCGTCCTGCAGGCCAAGGGCCTCGACAAGCGCCGTCGCGGCAACGTGATCTGGGTTGCGCCGCAGAAGGAAATCGCCGAGCGCGAAGAAGCGATCGCCGATGCGCGCATGAAGATCGAGGACAAGGAGTCGCTCGTCTCCGACTACATCCCGATCAGCTACGGCAAGGCCAAGGACGTCGCGGCGCTGCTGACCAAGGAAGCGCAGACGAACCAGGCCGGCGGCCAGTCGGCCGGCGGCGGTCAGCAGCAGCGCGGCTTCCTTTCCTCGCGCGGCAGCGTCACGTTCGACGACCGCACGAACATCCTGCTCGTCAGCGACATCCCGTCGAAGATCCAGGAGATCCGCCAGCTCGTCTCGATCCTCGATCGTCCGGTGCAGCAGGTGCTGATCGAATCGCGCATCGTCATCGCGAGCGATTCGTTCGCACGCGAGCTCGGCGTCAAGTTCGGCGTCAGCGGCGGCTACGAGACCAGCAACGGCAACGTGATCACGACGTCGGGCACCGCGTTCGGTACCGACGAGATGAACAACGTGATCCTCAACAACCGCTTCACATCGCGGCAGCCGCGGCCTGCCGGCCGCAAGCCCGGGCATCATCCCGACCAACCCGCAGCCTGGCCTGCAGGGCGGCATCGCGGTGCCGAACCTCGCGCGACCGCCTCAACGTCAACATGCCGGTCACCAATCCGGCCGGCAGCTTCGGCCTCGCGATCCTCGGCGCGGATTACCTGCTCGACCTCGAGCTCTCGGCTGCGCAGACCGAAGGCCGCGGCGAAGTCGTCTCGACGCCGCGCGTGATCACCGCGAGCCAGAAGGAAGCCGACATCAAGCAGGGCCAGGAAGTCGGCTACGTGACGTTCCAGAGCGGCGGCACCGGCGCGCCGCAGGCGACCGTCAACTTCAAGGAAGCGGTGCTCGAGCTCAAGGTCACGCCGACGATCACGGCGGACGATCGCGTCTACCTCGATCTCAACGTCAAGAAGGATGCGATCGCGAGCTTCATCCAGAACCCGGGCGGCGGCGAAGTGCCGCAGCTCGACAAGCGCGAGATCAACACCTCGGTGCTCGTCGACAACGGCCAGACCGTCGTGCTCGGCGGCGTCTACGAAGTCAACAAGACCGACACCGTGCAGAAGGTGCCGTATCTCGGCGACATCCCGATCCTCGGCAACCTGTTCAAGTTCAGCAATCGCAACAACACCAAGGCTGAGCTCCTGATCTTCGTCACGCCGCGCATCCTCAACGACAGCCTGAAATGAAATCCCGGCAGCATGCCGCGTGCGCGGCGTGCCGCCGATCAGACGTGCGACCCTGGAGAACGAATATGAAATTTGTGCACAAGACCCTCGGGTTGCTGCTCGCCAGCGTCGCCCTTGCGAGTTGCGGCGGAGGCGGCGGCAACGGCGGAGGGTTCTCGCCGCCGCAGTCGGGCTCGATCACGCTTTCGGCCACGACGCAGACGCTGCCGCTCAACACCGCGGGCTACGATCCGGGACAGCGCGGCGCACCGACGCAGGCGGAAGTCACCATCACGTGGCGCAACCCGGATGGCAGCCTCGTCGTCGGACATGATGTGCAGGCGAGCATTTCGCCGATCACCGTTGCGGCATTGTCGTGCCTCGCCTCGGGCAGCAGCGGCGGCGGCAGCAGCAGCGGCACGTGCACCAGCACGAGCGATCTGTTCGGCTCGATTCCGATCACCGGCATCAATGGCCAGGCGACGATCTTCGTCAATTCGCGCCAGACGACGGGTACCGCGCAGCTGGTCGTGTCCGCAGTCGATCCGGTCACCGAACGCGACCGTTAACCAGACCATGTTATTCACGGTCACGAGCGGAGTCGGCCCCGCGCCGGCCAACGTCGCCGTGGCGCCGAGCCCGGCCGGCGTCTACATTCCGGACTCCGGCGGCGTACAGAGCTCGCTGGTCAGCGCGACCGTCACCGATGGTGGCGGCCAGCTTGTACCCGATCCGACTTCGGGCAACAGCGGATTCGACAACGTGCAGTTCGAGATCGTCAATGGAGCGGGCGGCGCGACGCTTTCGGCGAACTCGGTGACGGGCCCGGTCGTCGGCACGACGGTCACCGCTCACACGACGCATGGCGTCGCCACGGCGTCGTTCCAGTCCGGTACGGTGCAGGGCCCGATCCAGATTCGCGCGACCGCCGATGCCGCGGACAACAACGTCAGCAACGGCATCCAGGATCCGGTCTCCGGCACGACCTCGGTCGTCGTCTCCGACGGCAAGCTGTACAGCCTCGAGATCACCTCGCCGGTCGTGGCTCCGAATCTGCCGGGCCTGACGCTGAATGCGGTTTCGGGTGATGTCACCTCGGGTTCGAGCGCCATTCCGCCCGATCCGGATGCCACACTGAGTCTCGTCGTCAGCGCGCTCGGTACGGACCGCCAGGGCAACCCGGTGCTGCCGAATACGCCGATCCGCTTCGGGTCGGTCGATGAACCGGTTGGTGCGCCGGGCACCGCGCTCGACAACGACTTCCTGATTTCCGGCGGCGACGGCAATCCGCAGGAAGGCGGCACGCTCTTCACCGCGCCGACAGGCCAGTTCACGACCGCGGGCGGCGGCGCCGGTCCCGGCGATGCGCTCGTCGTCTTCGGCAAGGCCGTGCAAGGCAATTCCGATCTCGTCAGCGCGGTCACGGTGGCATCGATCAACAGCGCGACCAGCCTCAATGTCTCGTCGCCCTTCAACCGCAACGACACCACCGGTACGATCGGTCGACTACGGCTCGGTGCTGCCGTACCTGATCGGTCGCTCGGAGCACGGCAACATCAGCTCGCCGGCGACGACGAACGACATCGGCGTCGTCGCACACGACCCTGAACTACACGGTCAACAGCGTCGGCAGTGCGGTCGCGATCTGGGCGCAGGGCGATGGCACGACACCGTCACGGGTGGCCAGCGCCGCGTCACCGACGCCGGAACGCTGACCTATCCGGGCGTCGCGCCGGCAACGCTCGTCGTCACTCCGCTCACGATCGCCGGCAACACGACGACCAGCGTCACGGCCTGCGTGACGGATGCGCTCGGCATCTCGCTGCGCGGCGTCAGCGTCGGCTTCCTGTTCACGTTCTCGGGCAGCGGCAGCGGCACCGTCGACGGCCATTCGGGCACCGGCGTGTTCACGCACAAGACGGGTCTCAACGGCTGCGCGACCGGCTCGGTCACGACCACCGGCGTGTCGGGCGCAGGCGGAACTGCGGGCACGCTGACGATCAGCGCGGCCGGACAGTCGCAGGACGTCAACATCACCGCGCCGATCACGCACACGCTGACGGTCAACGTCAACGCGACATCGGCGAATGTCGTGGCCGGCTCGTACACGGTCGGCGTCAACGGCTCGGCGTTCTCGCCGCCGGTCGGCAGCGCGTCGTGCACGGCCGTCGTGCAGGCGTCGGCGACCCCGGCGACGCAGACCTGCACCTACCAGGTAACGGAAGGTGCGAACGTCGCCATGACCGAAGGCGGTCCGAGCCAGTTCGCGGGCTGGTCCGACGACTGCGCCTCAGGCGGCACCTCGCCGAACACGTCGGTCGTCGTCAACGGCGACGTGACCTGCACGGCGACCTGGTGATCGCTCAATAACCAGATGCAACCGAGGGCCGCGCAAGCGGCCCTCTTTTTTGGCGATCGCCGCTGCTTGGCATCCAACGTGCAGGATGTCGTTGGGGAGATTGATCTTCAGGGGACCTCCATGGCCGGCCATCGCGCCGAATTCCGCGCAGGCAGCACGATCTTCGCCGAGAACGACCCGCCGACCAGCGCCTACCTCATCGAGAGCGGCGAGGTCGAGGTGTCGACGCTGCAGCGCGGCGAGCAGACGATCCTCGGCCTGCTCGGGCACGGCATGCTGCTCGGCGAAATGGCCGTGCTCGACAATTCGCCACGCAGCGCCAGCGCCAAGGCGCTTTCCGATTGCGTGCTGATCCCGATCGACCGCCACCAGTTCGCCGAGCGGCTTGCGGCAGCGGACCCTGTCGTGCGCGCGCTCCTCATGAGCCAGCTGACGCGGTTCAGGTCCGCGCTGGCGACGCTGACCGGCGACGAGCCGGACAGCTTCCCGCTGCTCGAAGATGTCGTCGCGCGACAGGATGCGGGCGCTTTCGACAAAATCCGTCTCGAGAGCGAGCTGCGCGCCGCGCTCGAGCGCGAGCGAGCTCGAGGTGCGCCTGCAGCCGATCGAGGAGATCGTCAGCGGCCACATCGCCGGCTACGAGGCGCTGGTGCGCTGGCACCATCCCGGGCGCGGCTGGGTCTCGCCGGCCGAATTCATCCGGCTTGCCGAGGAGACCTCGCTGATCCTGCCGATCGGCGATTACGTGCTCGCGCGCGTCTGCGAAATGCTCGCCGAGTTCCGCCGCCGCGGCGTCAAGCCGCTGCCGTTCATCGCGCTCAACGTCTCCGCGCGCCAGCTCGACGATCCGCACCTCGTCGAGCGCATGCTCTCCGAGCTGCGCAAGCACGGTCTTTCGGCCGGACCGGCTCAAGGTCGAGATCACCGAAAGCCTGGTGCTCGACCACGCGCGCGTCGCCGAGGTGCTGGCGCGCTGCCACGCCGCCGGCATGCACGTCGCGCTCGACGACTTCGGCACCGGCTACTCGAACCTCGCCCCGCTGCTGACCCTCGATTTCGACCAGATCAAGCTCGACCAGAGCTTCGTGCGCGCGCTCGATCGCCCGCGCGGGGTCGCGATGGTCGGCGTGATCGTCGCGATGGCGCGCGCGCTCGACTGCAACCTTGTTGCCGAAGGCGTCGAAAAGCGCGAGCAGCGCGAGGTCCTGCACCGGCTCGGCTGCCGCTACGCGCAGGGCTGGCTGGTCGGCAAGCCGGTCTCGCTGGCTGAAGCCCTGAATCGCTGAACGCCGCCCGGCGGCGGCAAACTTCCGGCGCGGCCCGCTGTCTGATGGCCGCACCCGCACGCGGTCCGCGCGTCCGGCCGTGCGATCATTACCGCAAGAAACCCCCGAAAACCATGGACATGCCAGAACCCATCACGGCCTCCGCGGCCTTTGCCACGCTTCGCGCCGAGCTCGGCCAGTGCATCATCGGCCAGGAGGCGCTGATCGACCGCCTGCTGATCGCTCTGCTCGCCGACGGCCATCTCCTGGTCGAGGGCGCGCCCGGCCTCGCCAAGACCACCGCGATCAAGGAGCTCGCCGCACGCATCGAGGGCGATTTCCACCGCGTGCAGTTCACGCCGGACCTGCTGCCGGCCGACCTCACCGGCACCGAGATCTATCGCCCGCAGACCACCACGTTCGAATTCCAGCGCGGGCCGATCTTCCACAACCTCATCCTCGCCGACGAAGTGAACCGCGCGCCCGCAAAGGTGCAGTCGGCGATGCTCGAGGCGATGGGCGAGCGGCAGGTCACCGTCGGCCGCGACACGTACCCGTTGCCGGCGCTGTTCCTCGTCATGGCGACGCAGAACCCGATCGAGCAGGAAGGCACGTATCCGCTGCCCGAAGCGCAGCTCGATCGATTCCTGCTGTACGTTCGCATCGACTATCCGCACGCCGTCGCCGAGGCCGCGATCCTCAAGCTCGCGCGCGAACGCGCGCGCGAAGCGCTCGCGGCGCCGGTGCCGCCGGCGCGCATCGTCAGCCAGCCGCAAGTGTTCGCCGCGCGCGCGGCCGTGCTTTCGATGCATCTTGCGCCGCAGCTCGAGGAATACATCGTCCAGCTCGTGCTGGCCACGCGCGACCCGTCGCGCTACGGCGAAGAGCTCAAGCGCTGGGTCGCATACGGCGCGAGCCCGCGCGGCACGATCGCGCTCGACCGCTGCTCGCGCGCGCATGCGTGGCTCGCCGGCCGCGACTACGTGACGCCCGAAGACGTGCACGCGATCGCAGCCGACGTGCTGCGTCATCGCGTGCTGCTGAGCTACGAGGCGGAAGCGGAGGGCATCAATTCGGATCGCGTGATTTCGATGCTGCTCGAACGCGTGCCGTTGCCGTGAGGACGACGCATGAACACCCGCGCATCATTCGCGCCGATGTCATGCGACCCGTCGCTCTGAGTCATACCACCGTTCGCCCTGAGGTATCGAAGGGCGAGCCGCGCAAACCTGCACCTCGCGCGCCGTCCGTGCTTCGATACCTCAGCACGAACGGTTCGTAGCGTCGTTTCATCTCGTATCCGCATCCTTTAACCACGTGTCGTCTGTCCGCACCAATCCAACCCACGTCGCCCTCGACGAGCTGCTCGCGCTCAGCGCCGTCGCGCACGGCGCGAGCCTCGCGCGCAGCCGCCGCAGTCCCGGCGCTGCGCTCGGGCGGACATGCCTCGCGCTGGCGCGGACGCGGCGTCGATTTCCGCGAGTCGCGCATCTATCTCCCGGGCGACGAGATCCGCCACATGGACTGGCGCGTCACCGCGCGCAGCGGCAAGCCGCACACGAAAGTCTTCCAGGAAGAACGCGAGCAGGGCCTCCTGCTCGTCATGGACCAGAATCCCGGCATGCGCTTCGGAACGCGCGTGCGCTTCAAGAACGTGCAGGCCGCGCGCGCGGGCGCGCTGCTCGCGTGGATGGCCTCGGCCGCCGGCGATCGCATCGGCGCGCTCGGATTCGGCGGCGGCATCAACGGCGAAGTGAAACCCGCCGGCGGACGCCGCGGCGTGCTGCGCGTGCTGCGCGCGCTGCGCGACTGGGACGCAGCGGCCGATCGCGTCGCGCAACGATCCGTTGTCGATCGGCCTTGCGCGCGTGCGCCGTCTGCTGCGCCCGGGCATGCGCATGATCCTGATGACCGACGGCTTCAGCGCCGACGCGGAAGCCGCGCAACTGTTGCCGCAGCTCGCCGGCCGCCACGAGATTTCGGTCGTGCTGCTGCGCGATGCGCTCGAGCTCGCCGCGCCGCCGCCGGGACGCTACGCGCTGCATCTCGGCGCTGCGCGCCGCGTGCTCGATTTCAACGACGCGTCCGTGCGCAACGCATGGACGCAGCGCTTCGCCGATGCGCGCGAGCGCCTGCGCAGCGAATGCCAGAAATCCGGCGTGCGCGTGCTCGATCTCGACGGTCACGCCGATCTTCGCCGCGCGCTCGCGCCGCTGCTCGCGCGCACGCGTCACACGACGGGTGCGGCATGAGCGCGCCGGCCGGTCCCGATCTTCGCGACATCCATCTGCCGCCGTCGCCGTCGTGGTGGCCGCCGGCGCCGGGCTGGTGGCTGCTCGCGCTCGTGCTGCTGGTCGCGATCGGATTCGGCGTCTGGATGCTCGTGCGCGAAATGCGCGAGCGCCGCTGGCGCCGCCGCGTCGCGGTCGAGCTCGATCGCATCGCCGCGATGCATGCCGCGCAGCCCGACGACGTGCGCCTCGCGGCCGACGTCTCGCAGCTGCTGCGCCGCGCGTCGCTGCTGATCGAGCCGAGCGCCGCCGCGCTGCAAGGCGATGCATGGCTCGCGTTTCTCGACCGCCAGCTCGATGGCGCGTCGGCGCGCGCGCGACGAGCGCACGGTTTCGCACCGACACCGGCCGCGCACTGATCGACGCGCCGTATCGCCGCGTCGACGATCCCGCCGCGAAGATCGACGCGAACGCGTTGCTCGGCCTCGCGCGCGACTGGCTCAAGCGCGCGCTGCCGCGGGGTCGCAGCCGTGTTTGAGCTCGCCTGGCCCTGGCTTCTCGCGGCGCTGCCGCTGCCGCTGATCGTCGCGCGACTGCTGCCGCGCGCGCCCGGCTGGATCGCGACCGCGCTGCATCTTCCGCACACGGGCTTCGTGCTGCCGCAGCAGGCCGACATCTCGCCGGTGCCGCGCCTGCGCACGCTGCTCGCGCTGCTTGCGTGGGCGTTGCTCGTCTTCGCGGCCGCGCGACCGCAGTGGCTCGGTCCGCCCGAGGACGTGCCGCGCTCCGGGCGCGATCTCATGCTCGCGATCGACACGTCCGGCAGCATGAGCATCGAGGACATGCAGCTCGGCGGCCGAAAACGCGGTGCCGCGCTTCGCGGCGATCCAGGCGATCGCGAGCGATTTCGTCCAGCGACGCGACGGCGATCGCGTCGGCCTGATCCTGTTCGGCACGCGCGCGTACCTGCTCGTGCCGCTGACGTTCGATCTGAAGACCGTCGGCAAGCAGCTCGCCGATGCGACGATCGGCCTCGCCGGCCGCGAGACCGCGATCGGCGATGCGCTCGGGCTCGCGGTCAAGCGTCTGCGTGATCGCCCGGAGGATCAGCGCGTGCTCGTGCTGCTGACCGACGGCGTCAACACGGCCGGCGAGCTCGATCCGCGCAAGGCGATCGATCTTGCCGCCGCGAACAACGTGCGCGTGTACACGATCGGCGTCGGCGCCGAAGCGCTGCGCGTCAACAGCCTGTTCGGCAGCCGCGTCGTCAATCCTTCCGCCGATCTCGACGAGGCGATGCTGAAGCGCATGGCCGAGGCGACCGGCGGCCGCTACTTCCGCGCGCGCAACAGCGACGAGCTCGCCGACGTCTATCGCACGATCGATCAGCTCGAGCCGGTCGCCGACACCAAGCAGAGCCTGCGTCCGGTCGACGAGCTCTACTGGATGCCGCTCGCGGCGTCCGTCGCGGCGGCCGCGCTCGCGTTCCTGCTGCCGGGCTGGCGCATGCGCGCGATGGCCAGCGCGGGCATGCGCGCGAGGGCGAACGCATGAGCCTCGCGACGTTCGCCGATTTCCATTTCCTGCGGCCGCTCTGGCTGTTGCTGCTGCTCGCGGCGCCGCTGTTCTGGCTGCTGCGCCATCGCGGTCGCGCCGATGCCGGCGCGTGGCGCAACGCGATCGATGCGCATCTGCTTGCCGCATCTGATCGAGCGCATCGATGCCGGCTCCGGACGCAGCGGCATCGTGCTCGCGCTCGCGCTGTGGACGCTCGTCTGCTTCGCGCTCGCCGGGCCCGGCGTGGGAGCGCGAGCCGATGCCGCTCTATCGCAACCAGTCCGCGCGCGTGCTCGCGCTCGAGCTCTCCGCGACGATGATGGCGCAGGACGAAAAACCGAGCCGCTTCGAGCGCGCGCGCTACAAGCTCGTCGACATCCTCGAGCGCAGCAAGGATTACCAGACCGCGCTGATCGGCTATGCCGGCGAAGCGTTCGTCGCGGCGCCGCTGACCGACGACATCGGCACCGTGCGCAATCTCGTCGACGCGCTCGATCCGTCGACGATGCCGGTCGCCGGCAATCACGCGGGCAACGCGATCCAGCAGGCGGAAAAGCTGATCCAGCAGGCCGGCATGCATCGCGGCGACATCATCCTGCTCGCCGACAGCGCGGACGATCGCGCGGTCGTCGGCGGCGCGCACGCGCGCACCACGACGGCTTCGTCGTCTCGGTGCTCGGCATCGGCAGCCCGAACGGCGCGCCGGTCGCGCTCGCGCAGGGCGATTTCCTCAAGGACGACGCCGGCAACGTGATCGTGGCGCGGCGCGACGATGCGAGCCTTGCGCGCGGTCGCCGAAGCCGGCGGCGGACGCTACGTCGACGCTGAGCGCCGGACGCGCACGACATCGATGCGTTGCTCGTCGATCGCACCAGCGCCGCGGCGAACGCAAGCGTCGATCAGGCATCGACGCGATCTCGCCGCGAGCACGCGCTGGCGCGACCGCGGTCCGTGGCTGCTGCTGCTGCTCGTGCCGCTCGCCGCGCTCGCGTTCCGGCGCGGCTGGCTGATGGCGATCGCGCTCGTGCTGCTCGCGCCGTCGCCGCGTGCGGATGCGGCGTCGTTCAAGGATCTCTGGCTGCGTTCCGATCAGCAGGCCGCCGCGGCACTTGCGCGAAGGCGATGCGAAAACGGCCGTCGAGCGTCGCGCGCTCGCCGGACTGGCACGGCAGCGCGTCGTTCCGCGCCGGCGATTTCGAATCGGCGGCGACCGACTACACGAAAGTCGACAACGCCGACGGCGCGTACAACGAAGGCAACGCGCTCGCCAAGCTCGGCCGCTACGACGAGGCGATCGCCGCGTACGATCGCGCGCTCGAGACTTTCGCCGGACATGGACGATGCGAAGGCGAACAAGGCCGCGGTCGAGGAATGGCTCAAGCGCAAGCAGAAGCAGGACAAGTCCTCGCAGAAGCAGAATTCGAAATCGGGCGAATCCAAGGACAAGCAGCAGTCGCCGGACGACAAGTCGCAGCAGTCCGACGATCAGCAGAAAGAAGAACGATTCCGGCGAGCAGAACGACAAGCAGCAGCAGGACCCGCAGGATCAGGGTTCGTCGCAATCCGATCAGCAAGGCGACGAGAAGGAAAAGCAAAGCAACTCGCAGCAGAGCGCCGGCGACGAGCAGGAAAAGCAGCAGTCGTCCGCCGGCACCGAAGGCTCGACGAGCGAGCCGCAATCGCAGACCGAGCCGTCCGAAGGCAAGCCGAGCAGCGAGCAGCAGCAGGCGCTGTCGAAGGCGATCGACCAGTCGCTCGCGCAGGGCGGCAAGCCCGACAAGGACGGCAAGCCCGCGGCCGCGGTCGAGGAAGACGACGCGACGCAGGAAAAACGCCAGGCGCTCGATCATCTCCTGCAGCGCGTGCCGGACGATCCGGGCGGCCTCCTGCGCCGCAAGTTCCTGCTCGAACATCAGCGCCGCCAGCAGCGCGGAGGCGACAACGGATGAAGCACTGGCGCACATTCGCTGTTCACGCTGATCGCGTCGCTGATCGCGATTGCGCCGTTGCACGCGGCGACACGCCGACCGTGCGCGCGTGGCTCGATCGCGACACGATGCATCTGGGCGAAACGGTGACGCTCAACGTCGAAACCGAGGGCGATGCCGGCGGCCAGCCGAGTTTCAGCGCGCTGTCGCAGGATTTCTCGCTGCTCGGCACGCAGTCGAGCCAGCAGGTCAGCATCGTCAACGGATCGAGCAGCGCGAAGACCGTCTGGGCCGTCGGGCTCGAACCCAAGCACGCAGGTCGCATCACGATTCCCGCGCTCACGCGTCGGTTCGGCGCAAACGGCGCCGATCGCGCTCACGGTTCTCGCGCAACCCGCGGGTGCGCAGGGCAAGCCCGGCGACGATGTGTTCCTCGAAGTCACCGCCGAGCCGCTCGACGCCGTACGTGCAGCAGCAGGTGCGTTACACGGTGAAGCTCTATTTCTCGTTCGGGCTCACCGACGGAAATCTCAGCGAGCCGCAGGCCGACGGCATCGTCGTGCAGCGGCTCGGTCAGGACAAGAGCTATCTCGCGACGGTCGGCGATCGCCGCTATCACGTGATGGAACGTCACTACGCGCTGACGCCGGAGAAGAGCGGCGCGCTCGAACTGCCCGCGCTCGCGTTCCGCGGCAACGCGCTCGACGCCGCCGATCCGACCGGATTCTTCAGCCGCCCGCGCACGATCAGCGCGCGCTCCGATGCGGTGCAGCTGCAGGTGCGAGCCGAAACCGGCGACATGGACGAGCGATCCGTGGCTGCCGGCGGAATCGATGCTGCTGAAGGACGACAGCGAGCTTCCGACCGAGATCCGCGTCGGCGATCCGGTCACGCGCACGATCCGGCTGCAGGCGCAGGGCCTCGGCTTCGAGCAGCTGCCGGAGCTCAATCTCACCGCGCCCGAAGGCGCCGAGATCTATCCGGACAAACCCGACACGCGCACGCGCGACGACGGCACCTGGCTCTACGGCGAGCGCGTGCGCAAGTTCGCGTTCGTGCCGACGAAGCCCGGCACGCTGACGATTCCTGGCATGAGCGTGCAGCTGGTGGGACACCGCGCACGATCGCATGCAGACGACCGAGCTTGCCGGCGCACACGCTCACCGTGCTGCCACCGGCCGGCAAGACGACGCAACGGCGCTGCCGCGGCGACCGCATCGCCAGCCGATGGCGAACCCGCGACACGTCGCGCCGTCTTCGCCTTCGATCACGACGCCGACTCCGGCGCGGCCGACTTCGGTGCGCGTCTGGCAGGTGCTCGCGGCGCTCGGTTTCCTGTTGTGGCTCGCGACGCTCGCGTTGTGGTGGCGATCGCGGCGCGCTGATCCGATCGCGGCGGCGAACGCACCACCGGCGAGCGGCATATCGGCGCAACGCGCGGCATTCCTTCGCGCCGCTGCGCTCGGCGAGCTCGCCGGCGCCGAGCGCGCGCTGGTCGCGTGGGCGCGCAGCGAGCGTCCCGACGTTCGCAATCTCGGCGAGCTTGCAGTGCACCTGCACGATTCCGCGCAGCGCGATGCGCTCGCGGCGCTGCAGCGCGCGCGCTATGCCGGAGCATCCGCGCAGGGCGTCGGATCGCAGCTCGAGCGCGCGTTCAAGGGCGGATTTGCGTGGACCAGACCTGCAGCGGCATCGAAGAACGCCTCGCCGTTGCCGGCGCTGTATCCCGAATAGTGGCAAATGCTCACACAAAATAGGCAGCGCGGCGACGCGGGATGCGCGAAAATCGAATCGGGCACCATTGCGCAAACGAGAGACGATGCACCGCGCGCGACGTGATTACCGCTTCGAACACCGCTGTGACGTCGCGTTTCTTCGCGCGGTCTCACTCGCGTTCGGGAGCATCGCCGCGCTCTCGGCACACGCGTCGGGATTGCCATGGCAAATCTGGGAAACGCCCGGCGCGCATCGCGACGCTCGATCCCGCCGACGCCGTGCTCGAACGTTCGAGCCATTGCCTCGACGGCTGCCGCTACGATCGCAGCAATGCCGGCAACGAAGATCCGGCGGACAACCCGTATCCGCTGCGCTGGCTTTACCGCGACGGCGAAGAGGCCGTGCTGTTCGACGAGCGGGGTCCCGGCGCTGTCACGCGCTTCTGGGTGACGACCGGCCTTGGCGTCTCGACCTGCATTGATCCGGCGATCCGCGTGCGCTTCTACGTCGACGGCGCCGCCTCGCCCACACTCGATGTTCCGCTCGCCGCGCTGTTCGACGGCTCGACGATGCCGTTCACGCCGCCGCTCGTCGCCGACAACTCTGCAAGCAGCGGCGGCTATGTCAGCTACGTTCCGATCGCGTACGCGCGAGCGCTGCGCATCGCGCTCGTGAATGCGGACAACGGCGGCTTCAATCCATGCTCGGGCGACGACAAGCGCCCGCTCTGGTTCCAGATCCAGCATCACCGCCTCGCGCCCGGCACCGCGATCGATGCGTTCTCGGCGGGCCAGGATTTTCCGGCGTGGCGCGCGTTCCTCGCACACGCGGGCGACGATCCGTGGAACGGCATGCTCGTTGCCGCAAAACGCATCGTCGACGCTCGCTCCCGGAGCGACGATCACGCTCGCGACGCGTTCGGGATCGGCCTGGCTGCGCGGCATCCGTCTGCACGCGCCGCGGGAAAGCTATGCGGCGATCCGCTTGCGTCTGCATTTCGACGGCGCAGTGACGGTCGATGCGCCGCTTTCAGACTTCTTCGCAACGTCGGCAAGCGCAACGATGCCGGCGCGCGGGGTGTTTGCCGGCGAAGATGCCGGCGGATGGCTCTATGCATGGCTGCCGATGCCGTTTCGCCAAAGCGCGAGCGTGCAGCTCGTGGCGGACGCGGACCTGCCGGCGCCAGTCGCGATCCAGAGCTCGCTGAGCTTCGACGCCAGCGCAGTGCCCGACGATGCAGCACCATTCGTCGCCGTTTCCTCGGATGCGTGCGCGCCACGCGGCGAGCTCACGCTCTACACGCATGATGGTGCGGGCAAGATCGTCGGTGTCGCGTCGCGATACCAGGCGGCAGGCGTAGCCTGGTCTTGGCTATCTCGAAGGCGACGAGCGCGCGTACGTGGACACCGCAACGGCGCCGGCGTGGTACGGAACCGGCATCGAGGATTTCTTCGACGGCGGCTTCTATTTCGATCACGGTGCGTTCGCGCTTGCGCTGTCGGGCGCGACGGAAATCGATCCCGACGGCAGCGGCGTCACGGCCGCGTACCGGTGGATGCCGGGCGATGCGCTCAACTACACGAACGCATTGCGACTCGCACAGGAGGCCGGGCTCGCACCGGACCAGCCGATCCCGACGTGCGCGCGCGCGCTCGTGTATGCGTACCGCCAGACGCGTGCGCTCGCGGTGCCCTATGACGGTTTCGACGTCGGCGGTCCGACGGCAGCCGATCACGCGTACGTGCCGCCTGTGGGCGCCTCGTGCGCACCCGTTGACGGCTTGTTCGAGGACGAGCCGCGGTCACGACGCAGCGCGATCGCCTGCGCCTACTCGAACGGAAGCAGCCACTTCAGGTTCGTCATCGCCGGCGCCGCCGCGCCCCTTCGGCTTCGCCGCACATTCGATGCCGCCGCGGCGATGCCCGGCGAGACGGCCGGCGCACCGGCTGCGGACATCCGTGTGAACGGCATCCTCGCCGGCCACTTTGCGCCGGCGATCGCGAACCCGCTGCGGCGCTGGCAACAGCAGGAGGCGCTGCTCGATCCATCAGTCGCTGCCCACGCGCTCTATTTCGAAATCGTGCCCGAATTCACCGCGCATGCACCGACATTTGCGGAATCTCGCTGGGATCTCTCGGGCGGACCGAATGACGCTCTGTTCGTCGATGGATTCGATGGCAAATCGATCTCGATTGCGCCCGACTAGGCCGATGCGACAAAGTACAGAAACAGGGGGATTCCCGATCGCGCCAGGGCGCCGCACGCTCGCCGATCCGGGCTAGATGAACACACCGCGAAACGACACCGAATTCGTCCGCGAAGCGACCGAAGTCAGCGCGCCGCAGGTGTCGCGCGCGGCGCTCGCCGGCGGACGCGAGACCGAGCTCGACGAGGGCGATCGTCTCGGTGCATGGCGGCTTCTGCGCCCTCTCGCCAAGGGCGGCATGGGCACGGTCTATCTCGCCGAGCGCGCCGACGGACATTTCGAGCAGCGCGCCGCGATCAAGCTGATCCGCGGCGTGCCCAACGCGGAGATGCTCGCGCACTTCACGCGCGAACGGCAGATCCTCGCGACGCTGCAGCATCCGCACATCGCGCGCCTGCTCGACGGCGGCGCGACGCCCGGCGGTCAGCCGTATCTGGTCATGGAATACGTCGAAGGCGAGCCGATCGATGCGTACTGCAACGATCGCGCGCTGTCGCTGGATGCGCGCCTGCGTCTTTTCGAGGAAGTCTGCGGCGCGGTGCAGTTCGCGCACCAGCGGCTGATCGTGCATTGCGATCTGAAGCCGTCCAACGTGCTCGTGCGCGACGATGGCACGCCGGTGCTGCTGGATTTCGGCATCGCGCGTGCGCTCGACCGCCAGCGCGGGCCCGGCGCGACCGAAAGCGGATACTTCACGCCGGGCTACGCGAGCCCCGAGCAGCTCAGCGGCGGTGCGGTGACGACCGCGAGCGACGTGTATTCGCTCGGCCTGATCCTGTTCGAGATCATCGCGGGCCGCAAGGCGCGCGTCGACACGGTCGATCGCACGATCGCGCTGCTCGGCGATGCGGCCGTGCAGCCGAGCGAGATCGCCGAGAACGTGCCGTGGAAGAAACGCATCGCCGGCGACATCGACGCGATCGTGCTGCGCGCGACGGCAGCCGAACCCGCGGCGCGCTACGCGGCGGCGGAAGCGCTCGCCGGCGACCTACGCCGTCATCGCGCGATGTTGCCGGTGACCGCGCGCGCGCCGACGCTGACCTATCGCGCCGGCCGTCTGCTGCGCCGGCGCTGGCCGCTGTTCGCAGCGGGCGTTGCGGTCGCGCTCCTGATCGCCGCGTTCACCTGGCGCGTCGCCGCCGAGCGCGATCGTGCGCTCGCCGCCGAGCGCGAGGCGCGCGTGCAGGCGACCGCGGCCGAACGCGTCAGCGCGTTCCTCGTTTCGGTGTTCGACGTTTCGAATCCGCGCCTGAACCAGAAGCGCGACATCAGCGCGCGCGACGTGCTCGACGAGGGCGCGGCACGCATCCACACCGAGCTCGCGAGCCAGCCGCGCGTCAAGGCGAAGCTGCTCGACACGCTGGCGACGGCGTATCGCTACATCGGCGAGCCGGCGAAGAGCATCGATCTTTTTCGCGAGGGCATCGATCTGCATCTCGATCCGGGCGTCGGCGAGCCGCTGGCCGCGGCCGCGGCGCTGAGCCAGCTCGCGGTCAACTACGCGAACAACGGCTATCCGCGCAAGGATGCCGAGGCCGCGGCGCGACGTTCGCTCGATCTGCGCCTGAAGAACGGCGCGGGCCCGCTCGACATCGGCGATGCGTACAACTCGCTCGGCATCGTGCTGCAGACCGAGGACAGGCTCGACGATGCCGAGGCTGCGCTCGAGAAAGGTCTCGCCTTGCGCCGCGCGAACGGCGCCGATGCGAGCACGATCGCCTCCTCGCTGCACAACCTTGCGATCGTCGCCAGCGAACGCGACGACCATGACCGCGCGATCGCGGATTATCGCGAGGCGCTCGACCTTCGCCTCAACACGATCGGCGAGCACCATCCGGAATATCAGCACACGCTGATGAACTACGGCGTCGAGCTCGGCCGCGCCGGAAAGAGCGACGAGGCGGTGTCCGTGCTCGGGAAGAGCCTCGCGCTTGCGCGCGAGCTGTACGGCGACGACAGCGGCAACACGGGCGCCGTGCAGAACGAGCTCGGCTCGGTGCTGCACGACGAAGGCAAGTTCCGCGAGGCGATCCTGCACTACCGCGAAGCGATGCGCATCGACGAGCTCACCGTCGGCGCGAACGGCGCCGAGCGCGCCAAGCCGCTCAACAATCTTGCGTCGGCATACGAGGACATGGGCGACTACGCAGCCGCGGTTCCGCTGTTCCGCGAATCGCTCGCGATCCGCACGAAGACGCTCGGCACGGACGATCCGATGGTGCTGCGCGCCGACTACAACCTCGGTCGCGTGCTGACCAAGGCCGGCGGATTGAAGGAAGCGCGCACACTGCTCGACGCGGTGCGCACCGACTATCTGGAACGCTACGGCGAGGCGAATGCATCGACCGCGAAGGCGGCGATCTGGCTCGCGCTCGACGACGTCCGCTCAGGCGACGTCAGCGCCGCGGCCGCGCTGCTCGACAAGCTCGAGCTTTCGCCGGCGAAATTCACGCCGCTGATGAGCGCGCAGCGCGCGTCGTTGCGCGCCGAGCTCGCGGCCGCACGCCACGATGACGCGACGATGCTCGCGGCGCGCAAGGAAGCCTGGGACGCGATGCGAGCGGGGCAGGGCGAAAGCCATCCGCTGACGGCCGAATACGGCATCGCCTATGCGACTGCGTTGGCTGAGTCTGGCCGCACGGCGGATGCGCGCGCGGTCGCCGAGCCGCTCGTGCCGATCGTGGCCGAGGCGTTCGCCGACAATGCGGATGTGCGGCGGCAAATTGCGAGGTGGAACTAGTTTTTTTGTTCGCTTTTGGTTTGTCGTTCCCGCGAGGCCGCGATCCATCTTCTTTAGCCCTCCCCTTCAAGGGGAGGGTTGGGTGGGGATGGTGTTGGTTGTGTTTTTTTCTTTGGTCTTCTGCGCTGCGCGAAAACCGACTCACGTCCCTGTGAGTCTTGTCCGGCCATCCTGGCCGGCGCAGTCACTTTCTCTTGCTTGTGCAAGAGAAAGTAACCAAAGAGAACACACCCTCGGTGCCGCGCCCTCGCGCTACGCCGAGGGTTCGCTACGGGCGGCCGGGGTTTCGCTGACAGTCCATCCATGGACTGCGGCAAAAGCGGCGCGATCCCTCGCGCCGCCCCGCGCGGTGCGCGGGCCTTGTCCGTCCGCCCTTCGCCGCGTCACAGAGGGACCCAAGATCAAGAGCGAAGCAGCAGGCGCCGTGCTTCTGCGGCAGGGACTGCCGCGCTCTTCTCTTGCCCCGGGTCCCTCTCGGCCGCGGCGAGCAGGCGCAGGAAAAGCCCGAAGGGGCGCGCGCAGGATGCGCGCGCGTTCGCTGCCAGTACATGGACGTACTGTCAGCGAACCCCGGAGCCTGCTCGCGTAGTCACGCGGGCATGGATGCCCGCGTGACCGCGGCCGCGAGGGTGCCTTTCTCTTTGGTTACTTTCTCTTGGGCAAGCAAGAGAAAGTGACTGGCCGCCAGGGATGGCGGACAAACCGCACACGGACGTGAGTCGGGTTTCGCGTAGCGCGGAAGATCAACAGCAAGCAAAATGGATTCCGGCCTTCGCCGGAATGACGAAAACAGAGACCGACCACACCATCCCCACCCAACCCTCCCCTTGAAGGGGAGGGCTAAAGAAGTGGATTCGGCTCACCCAAAGACAAATGAAAAAGGCGAGAGCGGACGAGCGTCACCGCACCTTCGCGAACGCGAGCGTCATATCCAGCATGCGATTCGAAAAACCCCACTCGTTGTCGTACCACGAGAACACCTTGACCAGCGTGCCGCCCATGACGCGTGTCTGCGTCGCGTCGTAGATCGACGACAGCGGGTTGTGGTTGAAGTCGATCGAGACGAGCGGCTTGCGGTTGATGCCGATGATGCCCTTGAGCTTGCCCTTGCTGGCTTCCTCGATCGCGGCGTCGATCTCGGCGACCGACGTCTCGCGCTTGGCGACGAAGACGAGGTCGACCAGCGACACGTTGATCGTCGGCACGCGGATCGAGAGGCCGTCGAGCTTGCCGTTGAGCTCCGGCAGCACGAGGCCGACCGCGGCGGCGGCGCCGGTCTTGGTCGGGATCTGCGACATCGTCGCCGAGCGCGCGCGGCGCAGGTCCTTGTGGATACACGTCGGTCAGCACCTGATCGTTCGTGTACGCGTGGATCGTGGTCATCAGGCCGTGCACGATGCCGATCTTCTCGTGCAGCACCTTGGCCAGCGGCGCGAGGCAGTTGGTCGTGCACGACGCGTTCGAGATGACCGTGTCGCTCGCCTTGATCTTGTCCTCGTTGACGCCCATGACGAACGTGCCGTCGACGTCCTTGTCGCCGGGCGCCGAGATGATGACCTTCTTCGCGCCGGCGGCGACGTGCGCGCCGGCCTTGGCCTTCGAGGTGAAGAGGCCGGTGCATTCGAGCACGACGTCGACGCCGAGATCCTTCCACGGCAGCTTGGACGGATCGCGTTCGGCGCAGACCTTGATCCTGTCGCCGTTGACGACGAGATCGCCGCCGTCGACGCCGACCTCGCCCGGAAACCGGCCGTGCGCGGTGTCGTACTGCGTCAGGTGCGCGTTCGTCTCCGCATCGCCGAGATCGTTGACCGCGACGATCTGGATCTCGTTGCGTGCGCTTGGATTCGTACAGCGCGCGCAGCACGTTGCGACCGATGCGGCCGTAGCCGTTGATGGCGACCTTCACAGCCATGGACAGATTCTCCGCGACAAGGATGGGCAAGGGCGCGCATTCTACCGGCCCCGGATTTCGCGCGCACGGGCCATTGGCATGGGGCCACTTTTTCGGCCCGAATAGCGGGCCCGAAGTGCGCAACGCGAGCACGCACGGTCGTGGCGGCCGCCGGTTTATGATGCGCAACGCATATTTCGGCGCCGGCAGCGCCGATTCGCCGCAGCCGTGCGCCCCCGGAGATCCTCGATGACCGATGCCACCAGCATCACGCTGACGCTGACGCAGGAATCGGACTACGTGTTCCGCATCGCTTTCGACGGAATGGCGATGCCTGATCTCCTGACCGACGAATCGGCGCCGATCGGCGGCGATACCGGGCCCGATCCGACGCGCCTTCTCGCCGCGGCGATCGGCAACTGTCTCAGCTCGAGCATCCTGTTCGCGCTGCGCAAGTTCAAGAACCATCCGGGCGCTATCGTCACGCACGTGCGCGCGGACCACGCGCGCAACGAGCACGGCCGCCTGCGCATCGGGCGCGTGGCGGTCGAGATCCGTCTGCCCGAAGCCGCCGCGGACTACGCGCAGATCGAACGCGTCCTCGCGCAGTTCGAGGATTTCTGCACGGTCACCGAAAGCGTGCGCGCAGGCGTGACGGTCGAGGTCAGCGTGCGCGACGCTTCCGGCGCCGTGCTGCACACGTCCGATCAGCTGCCATGACCGACGCGACCGCGACGCCGATCGTCCGCAGCTTCCACCACGCCGATTCCGGGACCTGGTCGCATGTGATCGTCGATCCGGCGACGCGGCGCGCCGCCGTCATCGATGCGGTGCTCGATTTCGACGTGGCCTCGGGCCTGATCCGCACCGACAGCGCGCAGCGCATCCTCGAATACGTCGGCACGGCCGGCGTCGGCATCGACTGGGTTCTGGAAACGCATGCGCACGCCGATCACGTATCGGCCGGTGCGTGGCTTTGCGAGCGCACGCAGGCGAAGCTCGGCGCCGGCGCCGGCATCGTCGAGGTGCAGAAGACGTTCAAGCGCCTGCTCGATCTCGGCGACGATTTTCCGACCGACGGCTCGCCGTTCGATCGCCTGTTCGCCGACGGCGAGACATTCGAAGTCGGCGAGCTGCCCGTGCGCGTGATCGCGACGCCTGGCCACACCAGCGACAGCGTCAGCTATCTTGCCGGCGACGCGGTGTTCGTCGGCGATACGCTGTTCGCTCCGCACGCGGGCACGGCGCGCTGCGATTTCCCCGGCGGCGACGCGGCGACGCTGCATCGATCGATCATGCGGCTTTACGCGCTGCCGGAAACGACGCGCGTGTTCCTTTGCCACGACTATCCCGCGCCCGACGCCGCACCGATCGCCGAAGTCGTGCTCGCGATGCAGAAGGACGGCAATGTGCACGTGCGCGCATCGACCGACGCGGATGCATACGTCACGATGCGCAGCGCGCGCGATGCGAAGCTCGCCATCCCGAAGCTGCTCTGGCCCGCGTTGCAGTTCAACCTGCGCGGCGGACGGCTTCCGCCGCAGCGTGACGGCTCGCGCGCCTATGTGAAACTTCCGGTCGCTTTCGCGCCTTCGCCGTGAGCGCGGGCGATCGCGTAACGCAGGCGCCTTCGAGCGGCACCGAAGGCGCTGCCGCCAGGCCGAGCGCGCTGCCGCACTACGCCGGCATCGACGTGCTGCGCGGGCTTTGCGTGCTCGCCGTCGTGCTGCATCACACCCATCTTCGGTTCGTGCTGAACAAGTACGACGTCGTCGCGCTGCTGCCCAAGCCAATCGGCCGCGTGTTCTTCTGGAGCGGCTACTACGCGGTGATCGTGTTCTTCGTGATCTCGGGCTTCCTCATCACGAACCTGTCGCTGCGGCGCTGGTCGGCGTTGCCGCGCATCGACGCCGGGCGCTTTCTACCTGATGCGCTTCGCGCGCATCTTTCCCTGCCTGATCGCGCTGCTCGTCGTGCTGTCGATCCTGCATTTCGCGGGCGTTTCCGACTACGTGTTCGATCCCGCCAAGGCCACGCTGCCGCGCGCGATCGTCGCGGCGCTCACGTTCCACTTCAACTGGCTCGAGGGCACGCGCGGTTATATGCCGGGTTCGTGGGACGTGCTCTGGTCGCTGTCGATCGAGGAAGCGTTCTATGTGTTCTTTCCGCTCGTCTGCATCGCGCTCCGAAGCGAGCGAGCGATCGTCGTCGCGCTGCTTGGATTCATCCTGATCGGACCATTCAGCCGCGTGTTCGACAGCGCGACGGAGCCGTGGGACGAATACGCGTATTTCTCATGCATGGACGGCATCGCGTTCGGTTGTCTCGCGGCGCTCGTGCAGGCGCGTCGCGCCGATCACAGCGGCCCGCGTTGCGCGCGATGTTTGCGCTCGGCGTCGCAATGATGGCGCTCATCGTCGTGTTCCGCTCGACGACGAACGCGCTCGGACTCATTTCGACCGGGCTTTACATCACGGTGCTCGAAGCGGGCGCGGCGCTTGTTCTGCTTGCGATCGCGGGCGGCCTCGGCGAGCGGCTCGGCCGGCGGCGCCCCTTCGCTGCGCTCGGATTCGTCGGCCAGTGCAGCTACGAGATCTATCTCACGCACATGTTCGTCGTTTATTCGACGGTCGCAGCCTTCAAGGCGGCGAACGCGGACCTCGCATTCGTCGGAGCGTGGTACATCGCCGCACTGATCGCGAGCGTCGCGCTCGGCTACGTCGTCGCGGCAGGATTCTCGGCACCGGCGAACCGCGCGATCCGGCGCTTCGCGTTCCGATCGCAGGCGGTCGCCGCGGCTTCCTGATTCGCGGACGTCAGGCGATCAGGCGAGCGCCTTCACGGCGGCGACGACGTGCTCGACCGTGAACCCGAAGTGCTTGAACAGCGCCTCGGCCGGCGCCGATGCGCCGAACGTGTCGATACCGACGACGGCGCCGTCGAGGCCGACGTACTTGCGCCAGAAGTCGGTGACGCCGGCTTCGACCGCGACGCGCTTGCGGCACCATGACGGCAGCACGCTTTCGCGGTATTCGAGCGGCTGCGTATCGAACACGTTCGTGCACGGCATCGAGACGACGCGCACCGCGATGCCATCGGCGGCCAGCGCGCGCATCGCCTGGATCGCGAGATCGACCTCGGAGCCGGTCGCGATCAGGATCGCATCGAACTTCGCGCTGCCGGGATCGGCGAGCACGTAGCCGCCGCGCGCGATCGCGTCGACCTGCTCGTCCGTGCGGTGCTGATGCGCCAGATTCTGGCGCGAGAACACCAGGCACGACGGCGCCCTCGCTGCGCTCGATCGCGGCCTTCCATGCGATCGCGGACTCGACCGCGTCGCACGGCCGCCAGACGTGGTTGTTCGGTATGTAGCGCAGGCTCGCCAGATGCTCGATCGGCTGGTGCGTCGGGCCGTCCTCGCCGAGGCCGATCGAATCGTGCGTGTAGACGTGGATCGCATGCGCCGGGATCAGTGCCGACATGCGCACCGCGTTGCGCGCGTAGTCGGAGAACACCAGGAACGTCGCGTCGTACGGAATGAATCCACCGTGCAGCGCAAGGCCGTTCGAGATCGCGCTCATGCCGAACTCGCGCACGCCGTAGTAGACGTAGTTCGCCGATCGCGTCGTTGGAGTTGACGTCCTTCGAGCCCTTCCAGATCGTGAGGTTCGATCCGGCGAGATCGGCCGAGCCGCCGATCAGCTCCGGCAGCTTCGGACCGAACGCATCGAGCGTCATCTGCGAGGCCTTGCGCGACGCGACGACCGGCCCTTCGGCCTGCAGCTTGCGCGCGTAGGCATCCGCATGCGCGGCGAAATCGGCCGGCAACTGTCCGGCCATGCGCCGCTCGAATTCGGCGGCGAGATCCGGATGCGCGTTGCGATAGCGCGCGAACAGCGCGTTCCACGCGCTCTCGCGCTCGGCACCTTTCGCTTCCGCGTTCCATGCATCGTAGATCTCGTCGGGCACCACGAACGGCGGATGGTTCCAGCCGAGCGCGACACGCGCGGCGGCGACTTCGTCCTTGCCGAGCGCGGCGCCGTGGCAGCTTTCCTTGCCCTGCTTGTTCGGCGCGCCGTAGCCGATGATCGTCTTTGCGCAGATCAGCGTCGGCTTGTCCGGATCGAGCGCCGCGGAAACCAGCGCGGCCTTGATCGCTTCCGGATTGTGCCCGTCGATGCCGCGCAGCACTTCCCAGCCGTAGGCCTCGAAGCGCGCCGGCGTGTCGTCGGTGAACCAGCCGTGCACTTCGCCGTCGATCGAGATGCCGTTGTCGTCCCAGATCGCGATCAGCTTGCCGAGGCCGAGCGTGCCGGCGATCGAAGCGGCTTCGTGCGAGATGCCTTCCATCAGGCAGCCGTCGCCCATGAACACGTACGTGAAGTGATCGACGATGTCGAAACCCTTGCGGTTGAATCGCGTCGCGAGCACTTTTTCGGCGAGCGCCATGCCGACCGCGTTGGCGAGACCTTGCCCGAGCGGACCGGTCGTCGTCTCGACGCCGGGCGTTTCGCTCGCTTCGGGATGTCCCGCGGTCTTCGAGTGCAGCTGGCGGAAATGCTTGATCTCGTCGATCGGGAGGTCGTAGCCGGTCAGATGCAGCAACGCGTACTGCAGCATCGAACCGTGCCCGTTCGAGAGCACGAAGCGATCGCGGTTGACCCACTTCGGATTGCTTCGGGTTGTGGCTGAGGAAATCGTTCCAGAGCACCTCGGCGATGTCGGCCATGCCCATCGGCATGCCCGGATGACCGGATTTCGCGGCTTCGACCGCGTCCATGGCCAGCGCACGGATCGCGTTGGCGAGTTCTTTACGGCTCGGCATCGGCAGCTCGTTCGAAAAAGCGGAGGCGCGATCGCGCGAGCGCGCGTCGCGAGGGGCGCGATTGTCGCCGATGACGGCGCCGTTGTCGTGGCGCGGGACGGGCCTTAACGGTTTCTGAACTAGCCCGTATTGAATTCAGCGGACTGAACCCTACCTAACCTTCGCCGGCCGAATAACGAACGCATAAGGAATGCGGCGGTCGAAGTTCGGCGACATCAAGGAAGTGTGAAAGTAAACCCTTTATTAACAAGCAGTTGGAGTGTAAGCCATGAAAAATACGCTAGTTGCCATTGCCCTCGCTACCGCGGGTCTGACCGCAATCCCCCTGACCAGCCACGCCGCCGACCAGAGCGGTTTTTTCATCAACGGGAACATCGGCGAGTCGAGCACGTCGGAAGGCCTCTATGACGACTCGCGACGTCGGTTTCGGCGCCAACATCGGCTATCGCTGGGCGGTCTCCCCGAGCGTGCTGCTCGGCGTCGAAGGCGGCTACACCGATTTCGGCAACTTCTCTGTCAAGAATCGCTATAGCGGCCTCGGCGATTCCCGATTCGAAGCTGCAGGGCTGGAACCTCGGCGTAAACGGCCACTTCAATGTCACCGAGAACTGGTATCTCAGCGGCCGTGCCGGCTGGTTCAGCGGCGACATCAAGGGCGGCTACCTCGACTCCGTGGGCGAAGTGATCCGCGTCGACGACACCAGCGACAAGTGGTATGCCGGCGCCGGTTTCGGTTACGACTTCAACAACAACTTCAGCGTCGGCCTCAACTACGACTACTACGAGGCGGACAAGAACCACCTCAATCTGAATACGGATCTGGTTTCGGTCAGCGCCGAATACCGCTTCTGACGGTTGCGCGGCGCGAGGATCGCGCCGCCTGTTTCTCCAACAGGAGTCACAGGGCAGGGATGCTGGGACGTGCTCGGCCCGCGAAAGCGGGCCGGGCTTTTTTTTGTTTTGCGCTCGGTCGTTTGCGCTGCGCGCTCGGGTTTGCGCTCCGCGACGGCGCTTGTTTTTCTTGTCGCTTCGGCGGAATCCGTTCTTTAGCCCTCCCCTTCAAGGGGAGGGTTGGGTGGGGATGGTGTTGGTGTGGTGTCGTTGTGTTTGCGTCTTGCGCCGCACGCTGTCGCGAAAACCGACTCACGTCCCTGTGAGCTTCGTCCGCCATCCTGGCGGACGAGTCACTTTCTCTTGCTTGTGCAAGAGAAAGTAACCAAAGAGAACACACCCTCGGTGCCGCGCCGGCGCTACGCGCCGGTGCGCTACGGGCGGCCGGGGTTTTGCCGACAGTCCATCCATGGACTGCGGCAAAAGCGGCGCGATCCCTCGCGCCGCCCGCGCTGACGCGCGGGCCTGATCCGTCCGCCCTTCGCCGCGTCACAGAGGGACCCAACATCAAGGGCGCAAGCAAGGCACGCGCGAGATCGGAATCGACTTGTGCCCCCTCTCCCGCTTGCGGGAGAGGGCTGGGGTGAGGGAAGTCGGAGTGAAGCGTCGCCAGCTATCGCAACTCGTTGACGTACTCGTCGCGCAATAGCCCAAACATCGCCGAGTCCGTCACTTCGCCGGCGACATGCCAGCGTTGCCGCAGCAAACCTTCGCGCACGAAACCGACGCGCTCGACCAGCCGGCACGACGCCTCGTTGCGTGGATCGATGTCGGCTTCGAGCCGCGCGAGGTCGAGCGTCTCGAACGCGAACGCGATCGCAAGGCGCAATGCATCGGTCGCGTAGCCGCGTCCCCACGAACCCGGTGCGAGCGCATAGCCGATCTCGGCGCGCCGATGCGTCCGGTTGATCGCAAAGAGCGATACCGTGCCGACCAGCCGATCCGCGCCATCGATCGTCGTCGCCCACGTGTAGAACTCCGCGTTCGCGCGATCGCGTGCGAGCTGCGCGATGCGCGCGACCGCCTGCTCGCGCGTGGTCCACGGCACGTGGCTCCAGTAGCGCATCACGCGCGGGTCGGAGTGCAGCGCGAAGAGATCGTCCGCGTCGTCGCTGCGCAGCGGTCGCAGGCGCACGCGCGTGCCCGCCAGCGTCGGTTCCGGTGGAATCGTTGCATCGGACATGCGCTCTCCCTCGCGCGGCAATGCGCCGCGATCCGCAAATGCGTTCGTGCCTTCGCCTAATGCGCGACCAGCAACGGCAGGTCGCTCGACTGGAACAGATACCGCGTCGTGCCGCCGAGCACGAGCTCGGTGATGCGCGAATGACCCCACGCGCCCATCACGATCAGATCGGCCTCGTCGGCATGCGCGACATCGAGCAGCTGCGTGCCGCGCTCCTTCGACGGCGGCTTGAACGCGCGGAATTCCGCGACGATGTCGTGACGCGCGAGCCATGCGCGAAGATCCAGGCGCGGAAGGTGGCGCAGGCCGAACGGATTCTCGACCGGCTCGCCTTCGAGCACGACGACGCGATCGGCGCGCTGCAGCAGCGGCAGCGCGCCGCGGATCGCGCGGATCGCCTCGCGGCTCGAGTTCCAGGCGACGACGATGCGCGCGCCCGCGCATTCGACCTTGACCGAATCCGGCACGACGACGACCGGCGCCGACGATGCGAACACCGTGCGCGAGACGAGTCCCCAGCCGGTCGGCGCATCCGGATTGAGCTGCGGGCGCTCGACGACGACGAGATCGCTCCAGCGCGCCGCGTGGCACAGCACTTCGACCGTGTCGCCCTGCGCGACCTGCCATTCGCCTTGAAGTCCGCGCGTCGCCAGCTGCTCGAGCCACCAGCGCTCGCGCGCTTTCGCCTCGTCGACCATCTCGTCGGCTTCGTGCACCTGCAGCGCGACGGCTTCCGGGGATGCAAACGCGGCCGGCGCGATCGACGACGACATGCATGCCGGTCGTCCATGCGTCGAGCCGCTCGGCGAGCGCGAGGCCGACGCGGGACGCGGGCGTCGCCGCGTCGGTGCGGCGCAGGTGGATCAGGACGTCGAGCTTGGCCATGGCGGGACTCCGCAGGCAATGCGCATAGCTTACGGCGATCTCGCCGTGCGGGCGCGCAGGCGGGCGCGGCGGCGATGCGCGGAGTGACCTTCCGCACTGGCCGTGCGCCGGCGCCGAGTCGCACGCATAACAGCCGTCCAATCGACGGAGGTGTCGCGATGAGCGCCGGTCTCTTCTCCGTGTTCGCCGTGCTGGCGACGTTCGTGATGATTGCGTGCGGAATCGCGCTGCTGCCGGCGCTGCTCGTCATCGGCGCTCTTCGTGCTCGCGTTCTCGCTGATCGCCGGCGTGATCGGCTTCGTGCTGAGGCTGGTCGGCTGGCTGCTGCTGCTCGTGCTGGCGCTGCCGCTGACGCTCGCGGCGTTCGGTCTTGCGCTCGCGGTCAGCGTCGCGATCCTGCATGTGGCGCTGCCGCTGCTGCTCGTGATCGGCATCGTCTGGCTGATCGCGCACCATCATCGCGGCACGGTCGCGGCGCCTCGCGCCTAGTCGCGCGCGAAGCAGGCGCGCGCGCGGCGATCCAGGTTGGCGCGCCCGCCGCGTTGGAGTAGGGTAGATCGATGCTGCGCCGCGTCATGAAACGCGGCCGCGACGCGGAGACTGCCTTGCCCGATCGCATCGCCCAAACCTCGCCCGACGGATACAGCGCGAGCGAAGAGATCGCGTCGAGCATCATCCACGGCATCGGCATCGTGCTCAGCATCGCGGGGCTCGTCGGTGCTCTCGGCGTACGCGGTGCGCGGCGGCGATGCACGGCACATCGCCAGCGTCGGCGTCTACGGCACGACGCTGATCCTGCTCTACACCGCATCGACGCTGTATCACGGCGTGCCGGTCGAGCGCGCCAAGCCGCTCCTGCGCCAGCTCGATCACGCGGCGATCTTCCTGCTGATCGCCGGCACCTATACGCCGTTCACGCTGATCACGCTGGCCGGAGCCTGGGGCTGGTCGCTGTTCGGCCTCGTCTGGACGATCGCGCTGCTCGGCGTGTACCTCGTCGTGCGCGGCGTCGAGAAGCGCGGGCTCGTGATCTCGCTGTATGTCGGGCTAGGCTGGATCGGACTGCTCGCGATCGGTCCGCTGGTGAAGAACCTGCCGGCCGGCGGGCTCTGGCTCGTGTTCGGCGGCGGCGTCTGCTACACGCTCGGCGTGCCGTTTTATCTCAGCAAGCGGCTCAGGTACAACCACGCGCTGTGGCATCTCTTCGTGCTCGCCGGCAGCATCCTGCAGTTCTTCGCGGTGCTGTTCTACGTGTTGCCCAGTCGCGCGGCGTAGTGACCCGTGCTTTCCCCTCTCCCGCTTGCGGGAGAGGGCAGGGTGAGGGCAGCCTTGGTTCGCCGTTTCATCGACGGCCGATCCGGCAACGCTTCCACTCCGAACTTCCCTCACCCGCCGCGCTCCGCGCGTCGGCCTCTCCCGCGAGCGGGAGAGGCGAAAGCATCACTTCATCTGCGACGGAATGAAGCTCGTCTCAACCGCTTCGCGCAGCAACGCCGGCGGCAGCAATCCCTGATTGACCACGAAATCGTTGAACGCCTTGCGGTTGAATTTCTTGCCGAGCTTGATCTCGGTATCGGCGCGCAGCTCCATCAGCTTCGTGTAGCCGTAGAAATAGCTCGTCGCCTGTCCCGGTGCGCGGAACGTGTAGCGGTCGATCTCCTGGCGCGCGTACGCCGGCGAGAGCACGACCTCCTCGATCAGCACTTCGTTCGCGCGCTCCTTGCTGATGCGCCCGAGATTCAGCATCGGATCGAGGATCGCGCGCGCCGCACGCTGCAGGCGCGCCTGCAATGCGAACAGCTGTCCGTCGAGCGGCTCGAACGGCTTCATCTCGGCCTCGGAATAAAGCGCCCAGCCTTCGACGTTGACGCTGTTGAACGCGAACAGGCTGCGCGCCAGCGACACGCCGCGCTCGACCATCGCCGTGAACTGCAGCTCGTGGCCCGGGCCGGCCTTCGTGCGCGGTCAGCGTCCACGCCGCGTACGGATGGTTGAAGTCGTCGTAGCTCTCGGCGCTGCCGCCGGTGGTCGGATTGCCGAGCGTCAGCACGAACGTGCCGCGCTCGCCCTTGTTGCCGATCAGCGGCGGCGGATCCATGTGCGGCGCCGGCTGCGCGGCCGTTTCGGCGTCGGACGCGATGCGCATGATCATCGCGCGATCCGGCAGCGTGATGATGTTCTCGCGGCGGATGATGTCCTTCGATGTTGCCGATCACGTCGTGATAGGTCGGCTCGATCTTGTCGCGCGGCATCTGCTCCTTCTTGAGCGCGCGGATCACGTCGCGATAGTCGGTGACGCTGAGGTTGTGCTCCTTGGCGACGAGCGGCGCGATCGCCTGCATCTCGTTGCGGATCTCGCCGTACGCGAGCTCGGCCTTGGCGATGAGCGCATCCGGCGCGATGTCGAGGCCGACGTTCTTGAGATTGTCGGCGTAGAGATCCGGCGGCAGCCTGAAGTCGTCGCGCGCGCGCGGCATCACGGTCGACTTGACCCACTCGTCGTAGTCCTTGAGCTGCGCGGCGAGCGCGTCGAGCGCCTTGTCGGCGCCGCCGATCTTGTATTTCGCGTAGAGCTTGCGGATGCCGTCGACGTAGCTCGCGGTGTTGCCCAGATCCTGCTCGACCTGCGCCTTGACCGGCCCGAGCAGGCTCTTGTTGCTCATTACCGCTTCGAATTGCGCCTTGGCCTGGTCGGTCAGCGGCGTGTAGCCCTTTTCGAGGCCGGTGTAGCGCTTGAGGCGCGTCAGCGCGCTCGGCCTGCGCTTCGCGTCGACCTGGTCGCCGAGCAGGTTGAACTCGCCGAAGAAGATCGTCTGGCCGACGTTCGTGTACGGCAGCAGGTATTTCTCGTTGATCACGCTGGTGTCGATCTGCAGCGTCGCCGCCTCGATCATGATCTTGAGATCCTGCTGCACCTGCGCATCCTTCTCGTCGGCGAGCTTCGCCTGCAAGCCGCTGCGCGCGTCGCCGATTGCCTTGCGGAACTTTTCGTTCTGGTCGAGCGGCAGCGTCGTGACCTTGTCGTCGTAGCCTTTGACGCCGGTGCGCGCGGCGAACTCCGGCGCGAAATCGCCGAGCACTTTCAGCAGCGGCTGCGCGTCGGCATTGCTGCGCTGGATCCACTCCGGAGTTGCCGCGGCATGCGCGGGCGCGGCGGCGGGTGTGCTGGCCGCAAACGCGCCGCTCGAAAGCGACAGGGCGGCACCGATGGCGAGCGCGAAAGCGCGACGAGTCAACATGGCAGTCTCCTTCCCAGGATGTGTGCGCACGCTACTCGCCGAACCGCCTTTCGCTATGTGCCAAAGGTTATGCGCGAATGGGCTCGTCGTCGCACGGCAACGGCTCGCCGCACGCATCGTCGTTTCGCCGTGGCGCCGATTGCGCGAAAATCCGCCGCGGGCAAGGAACGGACATGACGGATTCCCTCATCGTGCATCGCGGCGGCTGCCACTGCGGCCGCGTGCGATTCGAAGTCGACGCGCCGGCGCGGATCGATGCGCTCGACTGCAACTGCTCGATCTGCCGCATGACGGGTTACCTGCACCTGATCGTTCCGAAGTCGCGCTTCCGCCTCGTCGCCGGGTCGGATGCGTTGACCGAATACACGTTCAACACGGGCGCCGCGAAGCACCGCTTCTGCCGCTACTGCGGCGTCAAGAGTTTCTACGTGCCGCGCTCGAATCCGGACGGCTTCGACGTCAACGTGCGCTGCATCGACGAAGGAACGATCGAATCGGTACGGATCACGCCGTTCGACGACGGCGAGCGCGCGCGCGAAGAGGCCGCGATCGCGCACCTGACCGCGGCGGATTGATCGCTTCGTGCTCAGTGCACGATGAACGAGACGACGAAGATACCGAGCATCGCGAAGCACACGCCGAGCTTCAGCACGGCGCCGACCAGGAACCCGATCCACGCACCGACGCCGACGTTCGCCGCGCGCTTGAGCGTGCCGCCGGCGAAGAGCTCGCCGATCAGCGCGCCGAGGAACGGGCCGAGCAGGAGGCCCGGGATGCCGAAGAAGATGCCGACCAGCGTACCGACCGCGGCACCGATCAGCGCCAGCCGGCTCGCGCCGACGCGCTTGGCGCCGGCGAGCCCGGCGAGGAAGTCGACGGCGACCGCGATCACCGTCAGCACGCCGAGGCCAACCAGCGTCCAGACGCCGACGTGCTGGAAACCGTCGCTCCATGCGGCGATCAGCATGCCCGCGAACACGAGCGGCACGCCGGGCAGCACCGGCAGGACGGTGCCGGCGACGCCGACGACGATGAGGATGATCGCCAGTACGAACCAGAGAGTATGTGTGTCCATCGGCCCCGTCGCCCGCGACTGACCGGCTGCGCCGGCAAGCACCGTACTCTACTGGAGCAGCGCGCCGTTCGGAGCACAGCGCGCCGTCCGGAGCGCGGCGCGCCACTCGAACCGCAGCGTACCAATCCCCCTCTCCCGCTTGCGGGAGAGGGCTGGGGTGAGGGAAGGCTTTTCCCCCATCGAGAGCCTCCCTCATCCCCCCGACACCCGCGCGCACGCAACGCCCTCAACCACGATCGAGCCGGAACGCAATCGGCACGATGCCCCACGCCGACACGGCCGCACCATCACGCATGACCGGCCGAAAGCGCGCACGCAACACGCTGTCGCGCGCGGCGGTGTCGAGGCGCGCGTAACCCGAGCTTCGCGCAATCTCGACGCGCTGCGGAACGCCGGACGGATCGACCAGCACGCGCAGCAGCACGGTGCCCTGTTCGCGCGCGCGCAGCGAAGCCGGCGGATACATCGGCGACAGCGGCGTCGCGTACGCGAGCGTCTGCGTCGCGCCGCCCGCCGGCGTTTCGGTACCTTGCGGAATCGTCGGCACCGGATCGTCGTCCACGGAATCCGTCGATGACGTATCGACCGGCGTCGGCGGCGCCGGTATCGAAACAGGCGTCTGCGGCGTCGCAGGCATGACGTGCACCGGCGTCGGACGCACGTGGTGCGGAGTCGCTGGCGGCGGCGGTTCGGGCAGCGAACGCGGCGGCGGTTCCGTTTCGATCAGGCGCATGGCGACCGTCTCCGCCACCGGCTGCGCGATCGGCACGATCGCCGGCGCGGCGACCAGCAGCAGGATCAGCGCGTGCACGCTGAAGCTGCCGCTCCACGCGCCGACGCGCAGCCAGTTCCACGAGGGAGCATTGCCTGTGATCGCGGTCATCTGCCGTCTCCGGTTCGCCCTGACAGACGCTGTAACGCCGGAGTGGGGCCGCCGGGTTCAAAGTCTTCGCGACGGCCGGAAACCGCAGACGCGGCGGGGGCGGACGGACACTTTCGCCTCGAATCGGCGGACTCGTCCCGACGCGGCGATGGCGCGCATGCCGCAATGAGGCGAACTAAGCGCGCGGCGCGCGCTCGATGATTTCCTGCAGCGCGCGGAACTCGGCGGGCTTGACCAGATGGGAGTCGAATCCGGCTTCGATCGCGCGCGCCTTGTCTTCGGGCTGGCCGTAGCCGGTCAGCGCGACGAGATGGACCTTGTCGAAGCCCGGCAGCTCGCGCATGCGCCGCGCAAGCTCGTAGCCGGTCATGCCCGGCAGGCCGACATCGAGCAGCGCGACCTCGGGATGGAATTCGCGCGGCGCGCTCGAGCGCCGCCTCGGCGGTATACGCGCAGGCGACCTCGTGGCCGTCGAGCTGCAGCACCATCGTCAGCGAGTTCGCCGCGTCCTCGTTGTCGTCGACGACCAGTACGCGCCGCGGCGTGACCGCGATCGCCGGCGCGTGCGTTTCGCGCGGCGCCGCACTTTCGATCAGCGGAATGTGGAACTCGAAACGCGAGCCGCGGCCGGGTCCTTCGCTGAATACCGTGATGTCGCCGCCATGCATCTCGACGAGGCGCTTGACGACGCAAAGGCCGATGCCGAGACCGCCCTGCGCGCGATCGAGCGTGCGATCGCCCTGCACGAAGAGATCGAATATGCGCGGCTGCAGCTCGGCCGGGATGCCGATGCCATCGTCGCTGACCGCGACCAGCGCGCGGCCGCCGTCTTCGCGCACTTCGAGATGGATCTTGCCGCCGCGATCGCTGTACTTCACCGCATTGGTCAGCACGTTCGCGACGCACTGCACGAGACGCGCCGGATCGCCGTAGACGCGCAGCGCGCGCTCGGTCGTCGTCGAGAGCTTCTGCGCCTTCTCCCGGACCAGCGGCTCGACCATCTCGACGGCCTGCGCGACGACGTCGCGAAGCTCGACGGACTTGCGCTGCAGCTCGATGCGTCCGCGCGTGATGCGCGAAACGTCGAGCAGATCGTCGACGAGCCGCGTCAGCCCGTCGATCTGGCGCTGCACGACGCCGACGGCCTGCTCGGCGCGCGCGTCGTGCGAGATCAGCCGTGACAGCACCTCGCCGGCGTTGCGGATCGGCGCCAGCGGATTGCGCAGCTCGTGCGCGAGCATGGCCAGGAACTCGTCCTTCTGCCGGTTCGCCGATTCGAGCTCGACGCGCGCGCGCACGTGCGACGGAGATGTCGCGGAAATAGCAGACGACGCCGAAGCCGCCGTCCGGCAGCGGAATGCGGTTGATCTGCCACTCGTAGTATTCGGTCGTGCCGCGGTCGAGCCGCTGCGCGACGCGCTCGGGCGTCGCAAAAGGGCTCGCCGGTCTCGAGCGTGTGGCGGAAGATCGCGAGCGACTCTTCGGCGAGGTCGCGCGGCCAGATGCGCGCAGACGCATCGGCGAAATCGCGGCCGATCGGATCCGGCACGCCGCCGAACGCGGCGCGCGCGGTCGGATTGGCGTCGCGGATCACGAAGTCGGCATCGACGAGGTAGACGCCGAGCGGCGCTTCGTTGAGCAGCGTCTCGAACTGCGCCGTGCGCAGCCGCGAAGAGCAGATCCGTCGCCTGCCGCATGCGTCGAAGCTCGAGCATCGCGCCGACCCGCGCGAGCAGCTCGCGCGCCGAGAACGGCTTGACGACGTAGTCGTCGGCACCCGAATCGAGGCCTTCGATGCGCGATTCCTCGCCGGCGCGCGCCGACAGCAGCACGACCGGCACGCTCCTGCAGCGCGGCATCGCCGCGCACGGCCGCGAGCAGCCCGAAGCCGTCGAGCCGCGGCATCATGACGTCGCTGAGGATGAGATCGGGCGTCGCGCGCCGCGCGGCGGCGAGCGCCTGCATCGCCGTCGGCTACGGTCTCGACGAGGTAGTACGGCGCGAGCAGGTCGCGCACGTACGCGCGCATGTCCGCGTTGTCGTCGGCGAGCACGATGCGCGAGCCGAACGTCGCGGCGAAACGCCGGTCGGCCGGCGCAGCGGTATCCGCGCGCATCGAGCGGCCGTCGCGTCGGCCTGCGTCGGGCAGCCAGCGCAGCGCTTCCTCGACGAATGCGCTTGCGATCGCCATCGGCGTCGGGGTCGCCGCCGCGCGGATGCGATCCTGCGGCAGATGCGCCGTGCCGAACGGGATGCGCACGCGGAACGTCGTGCCCGCGCCGAGCGTGCTGGTCGCGTCGATCGTGCCGCCATGCAGCCTGCACGAGCTCCTGCACGAGCGCAAGGCCGATGCCGGAACCTTCGTGCGTGCGGCCTTGCGTCGCCTCGACACGATGGAAGCGCTCGAACAGGCGCGGCAGCTCCGCTGCCGGAATGCCGACGCCGGTGTCCGCCACTTCGAGCAGCGCGCTTGCCTCGCTCGGCGCGCAAGCGTCAGCGTCACGCCGCCCGACGAGCGTGAACTTGAACGCGTTCGAGAGCAGGTTGAGGACGATCTTTTCCCACATCTCGCGATCGACGTAGCACCGTGCTGCGGCAGCGGCGCGCATTCGACGGCGAACGCAAGCCCGGCCTTCTCCATCGCCGAGCGGAACGTGCTGGCAAGATCGCGCGTCAGCGCCGCGAGGTCGGTCGGCTCGTAGGTCGCCTGCACGCGGCCGGCCTCGATGCGCGAGAAATCGAGCAGCGAATTGACGAGGCGCTGCAGGCGCGCCGCGTTGCGCTGCGCGAGCTCGAGCCTGTTCGCGGATCGCGCGGCGGCACGCCGGTCGTCGGTCGATCGCTTCCTCGAGCGGCCCCAGCATCAGCGTCAGCGGCGTGCGGAATTCGTGGCTGACGTTGGAGAAGAACGCGGTCTTGGCGCGATCGAGCTCGGCCAGCGCCTCGGCGCGCCGGCGCTCGGCTTCGTACGCCTGCGCGCTGCCGATCGCCGAGGCGACCTGGCCCGCGACGAGATCGAGGAACGCGCGGTAATCCTCGTCGAACGGGCGACGCGGGCTGCAGCCGGCGATCAGAAATCCGGCGAGGCCGACCGCCGGCGACTCTTGAGCGGCAGCACGAGCGCGCGCTCGACGCGATCGGGCCAGTCGCCGGCGGCGATATCGATGCCGAGTCGCGGCAGGTCGACGAGCTCCTGCGCGCTCTCGCTCGCGTAGAGCGCGCTCGAGCGGCCACGGCTGACGACCGTCGTCGATCTCGAGCGATTCCGGCAGCGACCGCGAGGGTGGGACGCCTGCGAGCGCGACGCGCCGCGCCGCGTGCGCGTCCGCTTCTGTCAGATAAAACGCCGCGAACGGAACGTCGACCGGAAAGCGCGCGAGCACATCGCACGCCGCGCGACAGCTGTCGGCGACGCTCTCGACGCCGCCGCTGCGCGCGGCAAGCTCGCTCAGCACGCGCAGCCGGCGCTCGCCGATGACGCGCTCGGTGACTTCGGTGACGACGCACAGCATTCCGGCGACGCGGCTTTGCGTCGTCGTAGACCGGGCTGTACGAAAACGTGTGGTAGGTCTCTTCGGAAAAGCCGCTGCGCTCGAGGAACAGCAGCAGCGCCTCGTCCCAGGTCGCTTCGCCGTGCTCGAGCACGTGCTCGATGCGCGGCCCGATGTCGGGCCAGATCTCTTCCCAGACCTTGTCGGAGCGCTGCGCCGAGCACCCAGTCGCGCTTGATGCCGACGGTCGGCAGATACGCATCGTTGCAGAAGAACGTGAGCTCCGGTCCCCACAGCATCCACATCGCGTAGCGCGAATCGAGCATCACGCGCACGATCGTCTTCAGCGATTGCGGCCACGTCGCCGCGGGACCGAGCGGCGTACGCCGACCAGTCGATGCAGCGCATGCGCGCGCCCATCTCGCCGCCGCCGCGCGAGGAAGTGCAGGGCCGGATCGCCGATCTGCGCGATTTCGCGGCCAAGCGTGGATTTGTCGATGCCGTCGATCGGTAGCGCCGATGCCATCACGATGTTCCAGCGGTGGAAAAACCGGCCCTTCCCAGCGTGCACAGCCGCAAGTGAGTCTAGCAAGGCCGCATGCGCGACTCCTCGATGGAAGCTGAACAGCGAGCTCGTCCGCAGCCGCCGCAGCGATAGAATGCGCTCCCTTCGACACGACTCGTTTCGAGTCACGGATGCTTTTCCCGGATGAGCCCGCGCACCTACGGCCTTTGCGTCGCGCCGATGATGGACTGGACGGACCGGCACTGCCGGTACTTCCATCGCCTGCTGTCGCCGCACGCGCGCCTCTACACCGAGATGGTGACCGCGCCCGCGGTGCTGCACGGCGATCGCGCGCGCCTGCTCGGTTTCGATCCGGCCGAGCATCCGGTCGCGCTGCAGCTCGGCGGCGCGGAGCCGCGCGAGCTTGCCGCGGCCGCGCGCGTCGGCGCCGACCTCGGCTACGACGAAGTCAATCTCAACGTCGGCTGTCCGTCCGACCGCGTGCAGTCCGGCCGTTTCGGCGCGTGCCTGATGCGCGAGCCGGCGCTGGTCGCCGACTGCATCGCCGCGATGCGCGCGGCGGTTTCGATTCCGGTCACGGTCAAGTGCCGGCTCGGCGTCGACGAGCAGGACGAGTACGCCGATCTCGAGCGTTTCGTCGAAACCGTGCGCGCGACCGGCTGCAACGTGTTCGTCGTGCACGCGCGCAAGGCCTGGCTCGAGGGCCTGTCGCCGAAGGAGAACCGCGAGGTGCCGCCGCTGAACTACGAGCGCGTGTATCGGCTGAAGCGCGAATTTCCCGGAGCTCACGATCGTCATCAACGGCGGCGTCGTCGAGCGTCGCGGACGTGCAGCGAACATCTGCGCCATGTCGATGGCGTGATGCTCGGCCGCACCGCGTATCACGAGCCGTATCGGCTCGCCGAGATCGAGCATGCGATCTTCTCGACGCCGTTGCCGGATCGCGACGATCGTGCTCGAACGCAGTGCGGCCCTACGTCGAGGCGCATCTCGCGCGCGGCGATCGCCTGCAGCACATCAGCCGGCACATCCTCGGGCTGTATCAGGGCCTGCCCGGCGCGCGCGCCTATCGGCGCCTGTTGAGCGAGTGCGCGCATCGCGCCGATGCGAGCTACGCCGTGGTCGATGCGGCGATCGCGGCGCGCGGCGGCGCGCGAACGTCGCGTGCGGCGTAACGGAACAGGCATGGAAGCGGCAGAATGAACGATCCGTTGCTGCGTCGAGCCTCATGTCGCTGATCAATCTCGTCGACGTCGACTATTCGGTCGGCGGCCCGCTGCTGCTCGAGCACGCGGATCTTTCGATCGAGCGCGGCGAGCGCATCTGCGTCGTCGGGCGCAACGGCGCCGGAAAATCGACGCTGCTGCGCCTCATCGCCGGCGAGATCCGGCCGGATGTCGGGCGAGGTGCGCGTGCGAGAACGGCGTGCGCATCGCGCGTCTCGCGCAGGAGGTTCCGCAGCGATGTCGCCGGCACGGTGTTCGATGTCGTCGCCGGTGCGCTCGGGCATATCGGCGCGCTGCTCGCCGAGTTCCATCATCTGTCGCACCGGCTCGACGAAACCGGCGACACCGACGACGCTCGCGTCGGTGCAGTCGCGCATCGATGCCGAGCGCGGCTGGAACGTCGATCAGCGCGTGACCGAGGTGCTGACGCGTCTGGCGCTGCCGGAAGAGGCCGATTTCGCCGCGTTGTCCGGCGGCATGAAGCGGCGCGTGCTGCTCGCGCGCGCGCTCGTGCGTCGATCCCGACGTGCTGCTGCTCGACGAGCCGACCAATCATCTCGACATCGATGCGATCGCCTGGCTCGAACAGCTGCTGCTCGGCTTCGCGGGCAGCCTCGTGTTCGTCACGCACGATCGCCGGTTCCTGCGCGCGCTCGCGACGCGCATCGTCGAGATCGATCGCGGCCGCGTCACCAGCTGGCCCGGCGACTACGACAACTACCTGCGCCGGCGCGACGAGCGTGCGCACGCCGAAGCGCAGGCAAACGCGTTGTTCGATCGCAAGCTCGCGCAGGAGGAAGTCTGGATCCGCCAGGGCATCAAGGCGCGGCGCACGCGCAACGAAGGCCGCGTGCGCGCGCTCGAGGCGATGCGGCGCGAACGTGCGTCGCGACGCGCCGGCGCCGGCACCGCGAGGCTGCGCGTCGGGTCGGCGTCGGCGTCCGGCCGGCGCGTGATCGACGTCGACGACATCCGTTTCGCGTACGGCGATCGCCTGATCGTCGAAGGCCTCACGACGACGATCCAGCGCGGCGATCGCGTCGGCCTGATCGGCGCGAACGGCTCCGGAAAGACGACGCTGCTGCGGCTGCTGCTCGGCGAGATCGCGCCGCAGTCGGGCGAGGTGCACCTCGGCAGCGGACTCGAGATCGCGTATTTCGACCAGCATCGCACGCAGCTGCGCGAGGATTCGAGCGCGCTCGACAACGTCGCCGAGGGCGCCGAGTACATCGAGGTCGGCGGCGCGCGCAAGCACGCGCTCGGCTACCTGCAGGATTTCCTGTTCTCGCCCGAACGCGCGCGCGCGCCGATCACGGCGCTGTCGGGCGGCGAGCGCAACCGGCTGCTGCTCGCCAAGCTGTTCGCGCGGCCGTCGAATCTGCTGGTCATGGACGAGCCGACCAACGATCTCGACATCGAGACGCTGGAGCTGCTCGAGGAACTGCTGGCCGCGTATCGCCGGCACGCTGCTGCTCGTTTCGCACGATCGCGAATTCATCGACGACGTCGTCACCAGCACGCTCGTGCTCGAAGGCGAGGGGCGCGTCGGCGAGTACGTCGGCGGCTACACGCGACTGGCTGCGCCAGGCGCGGCCGCCCGCGCAGCGCAAGGCCGATGCACCGGCGAAGGAACGCCGCGTCGAGCCGTCGGCCGCGCCGGCGCGACGCAAGCTCAGCTGGAAGGAAACGCGCGAGCTCGAAGCACTTGCCGGCACGCATCGAAACGCTCGAAACCGATCTCGCCGCGATGAATGCGCGCCTGCAGGATCCGGCGTTCTATCAGCAGGACAGCGCCGCGATCGTCGCTGCGAATGCCGAGATGGCAACGCGACAGGCCGAGCTCGACGCGGCCTATGCGCGCTGGCAGGCGCTCGAAGCGACGTCGTGACGGCTCTGCTTCGCGTCGTCGCCGCGACGCGCCGCATTTAGATATCGGTGGCGCGGATTCGCCGGTTCGGGCACCGAAGGCGGCGCGGCGGGTGTCGCCACCGGCGCCGGTGCGGCGGGCGCAGGCGGGAGCCGCCGCGGCGGCAGGCGCGGCCGGCGGCGCAGGCGGAGCCGGAGGCGCGGCGCGCATGTCGAAGATCGACTTGAACGCAGGCGCCTTCATGTTGAGCGCGAGCGTCTTGCGGTCGCGCAGCAGCTTGATCGCGACGTCCTTGCCGGTGTCCTGATCGCGCAGCGCGCGCAGCGCATCCTCTGGACGATTGACCTGCTCGCCGCCGATGCTGGTGATGACGTCGCCGCCGCGGATGCCGGGCAGCGAGTCCTGGTCGGCCGCGATCACGAGCACGCCCTTGTCGGTGCCGAAGTAGCGGCCGAGATCGGCGTTCAGCGGCGCGAGGTTGAGGCCCCACCACGGCATCGTCGTGCGCATCTGGCGCATCGCCTCGCGCGTCGCGTGCGAGACGTCGGCCTGCATGTGCGCCTTGTCGTGCTCCATCGCGCGCTGCGCTTCGCGCTGCGCGCGTTCGACGTCGCGCCTGCATGTGCGCCTTGTCGTGCGCGGCGGTGCGCTCGGCCTCGCGCTGTGCGCGTTCGATTTCGGCGCGCATGCGCTCGTCGAAATCCTTGGGCAGCAGCGAATGCTTCGGGTCGTCGTTGATCAGCATCGGCCAGTTCCACGCCTCGCGCCGCTCGGCCGCGACCGTGACGACGCCGGTGTCGTTGCCGCGCAGGTAATTGATGCTGACGTTCTGCCCGGCCTTGAGGTTCGCGAGCAGCGTGAGCGCTTTCTCGTAGCTGGCTTTCGACGACTTGTCGACGACCGGCTGGTGATCGATCGCGGTGATGATGTCGCCGTCGCGCAGACCCGCACGCGCGGCGGGACCATCCGGCGTCACCGCCGAAAGACGCACGCCCTTGTCATCGGGGTCGAGCACGACGCCGATCATCGCGCGGTCCGGATTGCCGATGTAGCGGTACGCATACGAGCGCGGTCCGCCTTCGCCGAGCTCGCTCGAGAGCGCGGCCATCTTGCGCGAGAGCTCCTGCATCTGCGTGCGCAGCTCAGCCAGCTCCTTGCGTGCTTCCTCGGTCTTCGCCGCTTGTGCGGCGGCGTCCTTCGATGCGGCGGCGTGGTGGTGCTCGCCTTCGCGTCGGTGGACGCCGACGTCGCCGGGGCGACGACCGGCGCCGCCTGTGTCGCGGGCGCCTTGTCGGCAGCGAGCGCGCCGGTCAGCAGCGCGCCGTTCACCGCGAACGCGGAGCCGGCGATGAGCAGAATGCGTTTCATGGACTTCCTCTCAGTTCAACTGATTGAGCGAAACGGGAACGCCGTTTTCGCGTCCGCCGTTTTCGGCGAGCGCAAGGCCGTTGCCGCGGATCGCGGCGAGGTCTTCGAGCAGCGCGACGCGCTGGCGCCAGAGCGGCAGCGCGTCGGCATCGCCGCGCGCGCCGCCGAGCTGCACGTCGACGAGGCCGATCAGGTCTTCGACTTCGACCGCGGCCATCAGGTCCTGGCCGTCCTGCGGCGCACGCGCCGCGACCGCGGCGATCCAGCGTTCGAGCGTGCGCGAGCGTGCGTGCAGCGCGTCGAGCTCGCCGGTGTCCGCCTGGTCGGGTGTCGATGCGGATGTCTGCGGCGCGGCGCTCGAGGCGATCGGCGTGCTCTGCGGCGCGACGCGATCCTGCGTCGTCATCTTCGGCAGCAGCACGGCGAGCGCGATCGCCGCCGCGAGCCGCGAACGGAATCGCGTAGCGCCACGCGCGCGGACGACGGCGTTGCTCGAGCGTGCGCGCCAGCGCGGGCCACAGATCCGGCTGCGGCGCCGATTCGCGGCAGCGCGCGCAACGCCTCGGCCAGCGCGGCTTCGGACGGATGGATCGTCTAGATGGTCGCGGCCAGCCATGGCGCTGCCTCCTTTTCCTGCCTGTCCAGCAGGCGGCGCAGGCGGCTGCCGCCGCGCGCGACCTGCGATTTGGAAAAACTCACCGACTTGCCGGTCATTTCCGCGATTTCCTGGTGCGTGTATTCCTCGACGTGATAAAGCCACAGCACGCTGCGTGTCAGCGGCGGCAGGTCGTTGAGCGCGCGTTCGAGGCGCGCCGCATCGGCCAGCATCCATGGCGGCGGTCCGTCGCCCGGCGGCTCGTCGCGTCGTCGATGTCCTCGAACACGGCGCCGCGCTCGCGGCGCAGACGCATCAGCGCCTCGTTGACGACGATCTGGCGCAGCCAGCCCCAGAACGGCGCAGTCGCCGCGGAACTGGCCGATGCGCTCGATCAGCCGCAGCATCGCGTCGTGCATGACCTCGCGTGCGCTCTCGACGTCGCCGACGATGCGCAGCGCGAGCGTGTAGGCCGGCCGCTCGAACGCGCGATAGATCGTCTCGAGCGCACGCGCATCGCCGCGGCGCGCACGCGCCAGGACGAGATCAGGCACTTCGATCTGGAAGCTGGCTGCGCTCACTGGATTCAAGAGATGCCGGCCGGCGGGATACGGTCGCAAAGCATGCGCTCATCGCCGCGGCGGCTCGACCGGAACGGCCGCCCGGTCTGCGGACAGGTCCGTTCCTCCGGCCTGTCCGGCGCTTGTCCGGCCCGAGGCTCGGACAGTGTCCGTCCGCGTCGCGGAGTCTAAAAACACTTAAAAATCAAAGTTTGAGTCGATGGCACGCCCGTTGCTAAAAGAGCGTCACGCGGCCCCGTTCGGCCGTGGGGAGCCTGACACCAATGATTCGCGACACCTCGGCCCAGGATCGGCGCATCGCCGCGAAGGTCGACCACAAGAAGCGCGCGATCTGGATCGGCGCGGCCATCATCGGCGTGCTCGTCGTCGCGGTGTGCTTCCCGACCGTCGCGCATCTGCTGTCGGCCGACTCGTCGGCGAGCGTCGCGCGGCTTCGCATCGCCGAGGTCAAGCGCGGCACGCTGACGCGCGACGTGTCGGTGCAGGGCAAGATCGTCGCCGCGGTCAGCCCGACGCTGTATGCGCGCAGCGCCGGCTTCGTCGATCTCGCAGATCCAGGCCGGCGACAAGGTCAAGAAGGGCGACGTGCTCGCCGTCGTCGATTCGCCCGAGCTCACCAACAAGCTGAAGCAGGAACAGGCGACGCTCGACAGCCTGCAGCTCGACGTCGAGCGCGCCGACATCGATCACCGCAAGCTGCAGCTCGGCGTCGAAGAAGACGCTCGATCAGGCGCGCATCGACCGCCAGACCGCCGCGCGCGAAGTCGAGCGCACGATCGAAGGCGTTCACGGCCGGCGCGCTGCCCGAGCTCGACGTGCTGCGCGCGAAGGATGCGCTGGCCAAGGCCGATCTCACGGTGACCAACGCCGAGACAGGATGGCGTGCTCGAACGCGACAGCCTTGCGTTCGAGCTCAAGACCAAGCGGCTCGCGCTCGACCGCCAGAAGCTGCTCGTCGAGGACGTCACGCGCCAGGTCGATGAATTGAAGGTGCGCTCGCCGGTCGACGGCCAGGTCGGCCAGCTGATCGTGCAGCAGCGCGCGAACGTCGCCGCGAATGCGCCGCTGATGACGGTCATCGACTTGAGCGCGCTCGAGATCGAAGTGCAGATTCCCGAAGTGTTCGCGCACGATCTCTCGATCGGCATGCCGGCCGAAGTGCAGGACGGCAGCGGCAAGTACACCGGCGAAGTCAGCGCGGTGTCGCCCGAGGTCGTCAACGGCCAGGTCACGGGGCGCGTGCGCTTCGGCGACAACAAGCCGGCCGGACTTCGGCAAAACCAGCAGCTCACCACGCGCATCCTGATCGACGAGCACCCGAACGTGCTGATGGTCGATCGCGGTCCGTTCGTCGATACGCGGCGCCGGCCGCGTCGCCTATGTCGTGCACGGCGATGTCGCCGAGCGCACGACGATCCAGGTCGGCGCGACGAGCCTCAATGCGGTCGAGATCGTGTCGGGGCTGAAGGAAGGCGATCGGATCGTGATTTCAGGAACGGACGAATTCAAGAGTGCGCAGCGTGTTGCGCTCAACTGAACTCAGAGGTCAGCGGTGAGCGGTCAGCGGAAAGACCTCTCTGCGCGTGCTCCGCATGCAATGCCTGATTCCCGCTCACTGCTCACCGTTCACTGCTCACAGTTCAACCGAGGAACCGTCATGCTCGTCATGAAGCATCTCCAGAAGGTCTACCGCACGCACCTGATCGAAACGCATGCGCTGCGCGATTTCTCGATCTCGGTCGGCGAGGGCGAGTTCGTCGCCGTCACCGGGCCGTCGGGTTCGGGCAAGACGACCTTCCTCAACATCGCGGGCCTGCTCGAGGAGTTCACCGGCGGCGAGTACTGGCTCGACAACGTCGACGTGCACGGCATGAACGACAACGAGCGCTCGCGCCTGCGCAACGAGAAGCTCGGTTTCATCTTCCAGAGCTTCAACCTGATTCCTGATCTGAACCTCTTCGACAACGTCGACGTGCCGCTGCGCTACCGCGGCTTCAAGGCGGCCGACCGCAAGCACCGCATCGAGGAAGCGCTGACGCGCGTCGGCCTCGCCTCGCGCCAGAAGCACTATCCGGCCGAGCTTTCCGGCGGCCAGCAGCAGCGCGTCGCGATCGCGCGCGCGCTCGCCGGTTCGCCGCGCGTGCTGCTCGCCGACGAGCCGACCGGCAATCTCGATTCGCTGATGGCGCGCGGCGTCATGGAGCTGCTCGAGGAGATCAACCGCGCAGGGCACGACGATCATCATGGTCACGCACGATCCCGAGCTCGCCGCGCGCGCGCACCGCAACGTGCACATCATCGACGGCCAGGTCACCGACTTCGACGACGAGCCCAAGCTCGTCAGCGCCCGGCGCACGACGACAACCACGTCGCTCTCGCCTGAGGAGGCGTCCATGTTCGGCTACTACATCCAGCTCGGCCTGCGCAGCCTGCGCAGGAATCCGGTCCTGACGCTGCTCATGGTGCTCGGCATCGGCCTCGGCATCGCGGCCAGCATGACGACGCTGACCGTGATGCACCTGATGGGCGCCGATCCGATTCCGTGGAAGAGCGACAAGCTGCACTACGTCCAGCTCGACAACTGGGACGTCAACAACGCGTACTACGACGATGGGCGTCCGCCGGATCAGGTGACCTACCGCGACGCGACAGGCGCTGATGGCGGCCGGCAAGGCCGACAAGCAGGCCGCGATGTGGAAGATCGCGCTGCCGATCCAGCCGGAGAATCCGGAGGTCAAGCCGTTCAATTCGCTCGGCCGCGTGACGTACGCCGATTTCTTCGCGATGTTCGAGCCGCCGTTCGCGTACGGCGGTCCGTGGGACCGCAAGCAGGACGACGAGCACGCGCGCGTCGATCGTGCTGACCAAGGACACCAACGAGAAGCTCTTCGGCGGACAGAACAGCGTCGGCAAGACCGTGCGCATGGACGGCATCGACTACAACGATCGTCGGCGTGCTCGGCAACTGGAAGCTGCGCGCGCGCTACTACGACCTGACCAACGGCGCGTTCGCCGATCCGGAAGAATTCTTCATGCCGTTCACGACGGCGATCGATCTGAAGAAGCGCGGCAGCGGCAACAACAGCTGCTTCAAGACGCCGGGCGACGGCTGGGACGCGTATCTCGAATCGGACTGCATCTGGATGCAGATGTGGGTCCAGCTCGACAGCCCGGCGCGGCTCGCCGAGTACAAGTCGTTCCTCGACAACTACGTCAACGAGCAGAAGAAGCTCGGCCGCTTCGAGCGTCCGCTCAACAACCGCCTGCTCGACGTCAACGCGTGGATGAAGGACCAGAAGGTCGTCTCGCGCGACGTCGAAGTGCAGACCGGCCTCGGTTTCGCGTTCCTCGCGGTGTGCCTGGTCAACACGATCGGCCTCCTGCTGGCCAAGTTCACGCGCAAGGCCGGCGAGATTGGCCTGCGCCGCGCGCTCGGCGCGAGCCGGCGCGAGGTGTTCACGCAGTTCCTGATCGAGTCCGGCGTGGTCGGTCTTTCCGGCGGCCTGATCGGGCTCCTGCTGACCGGTCTTGGATTGCTTGCCGTGCGCGCGCTTTACACGTCGTACAAGAGCGTGGCGACGCTCGATGTCTCGATGGTGCTGGTGACGATCGCGCTGGCGGTTGTCTCGGCGGTGCTCGCGGGTCTGTATCCGACCTGGCGTGCGTGCCGCGTGCAGCCGGCGGCGCAGTTGAAGGGTGAGCGGTGAATCGGGAGAGCGGTGAGCAGGATGCAAGAGCTGCTCTCTCCGCTCAGCCCGTCTCACCGCTAGACCGCTCACTTCACAACTACCGAATCGATGACGAGATCACCATGGAAATCCGTCCCATCCTCTCCGCCCTGATGCGCAGCAAGGTCGCGATGATCCTGATCGGCCTGCAGGTCGCGCTGACGCTCGCGATCGTCTGCAACGCGCTCTTCATCATCGGCCAGCGCCTCGAGCACATGGGCCGGCCGAGCGGCATGAACGAGAGCGACACGTTCTGGTTCGGCAGCAATGGCTTCGGTCAGGGCTATGACGCCAAGGTCGTGCAGAAGTCCGATCTTGCGGTGCTGCGCCAGCTGCCCGGCGTCGCCGACGCGGCGCCGACGAACTCGGTGCCGATGAGCGACGGCGGCTGGGGCTCGGGCCTCATGCTCGCGCGCGCGCCAGAAGACGCCGACCGCGGAGACGACGATCTATCTCGTCGACGATCACGCGATCGGCACGTTCGGCACCAACCTCGTCGCCGGCCGCAACTTCAAGCCCGAGGAGATCGCATCGCTCGATTTCGGCGATCGCCTGCTGCCGAAGGTCGCGATCATCTCGAAGGCACTCGCCGACAAGATGTTCCCGGACCAGGACCCGATCGGCAAGCAGGTGTTCTTCGATCAGGATCCGCCGACGACGACGATCATCGGCGTCGTCGATCGCCTGCAGGAGCCGTGGATGTCGAGCAAGGACATCGAGAACGCGACGTTCGTGCCGGCGTTCATGCCGTACGGCAACTCGACGCGCTATCTCGTGCGCACCGAGCCCGGCCGCCGCGACGAAGTCATGAAGGCGGTCGAGCAGAAGATGACCGAAGCCAACCCGAGCCGCATCATCGGCAAGGTGCGCCCGATCACGCAGGTGCGCGAGCGAGGCGTATGCGGAGGACCGCGCGATGGCGATCATCCTCGGCGTCGTGATCTTCTGCCTGCTCACGATCACCGCGCTCGGCATCGTCGGCATGGCGAGCTTCTGGGTCGCGCAGCGCACCAAGCAGATCGGCACGCGCCGTGCGCTCGGCGCGACGAAGTTCGACATCCTGCGCTACTTCCAGACCGAGAATTTCATCATCACGACGATGGGACTGATCGGCGGCGGCATCCTCGCGTACGCGTTCAGCCTGTACCTGATGAAGGAATACGAGGCGCCGCGTCTGCCGTGGTACTACGTGCCGGTCGGATTCCTGTGCCTGTGGGCGCTCGGCCAGCTCGCGGTGCTCGGGCCTGCGCTTCGTGCATCGCGCGTGCCGCCGGCGGTAGCGACGCGGAGCGTGTGACAACCCTTTTGTAGGAGCGGCGACAGCCGCGATCTTTGCGCTTTCCCCACGACACGCAAAAGATCGCGGCTGGCGCCGCTCCTACGGGCCTTCATCGCGGCCGGGTAGCGTCGGGGCGATTCCCGCTAGACTTCCACGCAACCTTTCCGCCCGTGGCTGCATCCAAGCACCCATGCGCGGGCCGCCTCGAACCGACGATAACGCCATGCGCACGGTCCTCGTGATCGACGACAACCACGCGGTCGGAACCGCGCTCGAGCTCGTGTTCGGGCTGCGCGAGATCGAAACCCTGATCGCGCACTCGCCGGCCGAGGGCCTTGCGGTGCTCGCGCGCGAGGAGGTCGATCTCGTCGTGCAGGACATGAACTTCAGCGCCGACACGACTTCCGGGCAGGAAGGCGTCGCGCTGTTCCGCGCGATCCGCGAGCAGCATCCGGATCTGCCGATCGTGCTGCTGACCGCGTGGACGCATCTCGAAACCGCGGTCGAGCTCGTCAAGGCCGGCGCGGCCGACTATCTCGCCAAGCCGTGGGACGATCACAAGCTGCTGGCGACGGTCGAGAACCTGCTCGAGCTTTCCGAGGCGACGCGCGAGATCGCGCGCGTGCGCGACGAGCGCCGCAAGCGGCGCAAGGCGCTCGATGCGAAATACGATCTTCGCGGGCTCGTGTTCGCGTCGACCGCGACCGAGCGCGTCGTCGAGCTCGCGTGCCAGATTTCGCGCGCCGACATTCCCGTGCTGATCACCGGTCCGAACGGCGCCGGCAAGGAACGCATCGCCGAGATCATCCAGGCGAATTCCGCGGTCAAGAACGGGCCGTTCATCACGGTCAACTGCGGCGCGCTGCCGTCCGAGCTGATCGAGGCCGAGCTCTTCGGCGCCGAGCCCGGCGCGTACACCGGCGCGCCGAACCGCGCGCGCGAAGGACGCTTCGAGCTCGCCGACGGCGGCACGCTGTTCCTCGACGAGATCGGCAATCTGCCGCTCGCGGGGCAGGCCAAGCTCCTGCGCGTGCTCGAGAGCGGCCAGTTCGAGCGGCTCGGCTCGAGCAAGACGCGCACGACGAAAGTGCGCGTCATCAGCGCGACCAACGCGGACGTCGCCGCGATGATCCGCGAGCGGCGCTTCCGCGAGGATCTCTATTACCGCCTCAACGTGATCGAGCTGCGCCTGCCGTCGCTCGCCGAGCGCCGCGACGACATCATCCCGCTGGCCGAGCATTTCCTCGGCGGCGTGGCCAAGCTCGACGAAGGCGCGCGCGCGGCGCTCGTCGCGCACACCTGGCCCGGCAACGTGCGCGAGCTCAAGAACGCGATCCAGCGCGCTGCGCTGCTGTGCAAGGACGGTCTCATCACGGCCGAGGATCTCGGCCTTGCGGCCGCTGTCCGCAACGGCAATGGCCGCAGCGCGCCCGCCGCCGAACCCGATCGCGCGATGATCGAGACGGCGCTCTCGAATGCGCGCGGCGTGATCAGCCAGGCGGCGGCGGAGCTTGGACTTTCGCGGCAGGCCTTGTATCGGCGCATGGATAAGCTGGGGATTTCGGCTGGTTGACCGCCGACCGGCGTTCGGATCGGGACCCATCGCGTCGCATTCGGCAGGCCTCGTCATCCCGGCGAAGGCCGGGATCCAGCGTTTCCGGATCGCGCAAAGCTGGATTCCGGCCTTCGCCGGAATGACGATCTTGTAGTCTTATCCCACTTCCCGAATCTCGATGCCGCACCCATGCGTCTCGTGTCGCTCGAAGGCAAACTGACCGCCGCGCTCGCCGCGACGCTGATCGCTGCCGCCGCGCTCGCGGCGGCCGCGACGTGCGTGGCTGAAATCGCCGTGGTACGGCGCGGCCGCCGCGGTGCTCGTGCTGGCGATTCCGGCGATCTTCTTCGCGCGCGCGCTGGCGCAGCCGGTCGCGGCGCTGATCCGCGCGCTGTCCGGCAGCGTCGTCGCGTTCCGCGACGGCGATTTCAGTTTTTCGATCGGCTCGCGGCGCGGCGATGAAGTCGGCGAGCTGGTCGACGCGCACAACGAGCTCGGCCGCGTGCTGCGCGAGGAGCGCCAGCATCTGTTCCAGCGCGAGCTCCTGCTCGACACCGTCGTGCAGAACACGCCGACCGCGCTCGCGCTGGTCGAGGAGGGCGGCCATGTCGTCTACGCGAACATCGCGGCGCGGCAGCTGCTCAACGGCGGCCGCTCGCTCAACGGCGAGATCTTCGACGAGATCGTCGCCGCGGCGCCCGAGCCGCTCGCGCGCGCGATCGCGGAGCGGCGGCGATGGACTCTTCAGCGTGCAGCTCGACCACGAGGAAGAGACGTTCCATCTCTCGCAGCGCGCGTTCAAGCTGCAGGGCAAGCCGCACCGGCTGTATCAGCTCAAGCGCCTCACGCGCGAGCTCGCGCGGCAGGAAGTCGCGACGTGGAAGAAAGTCATCCGCGTGATCAGCCACGAGCTCAACAACTCGCTGGGTCCGATCCGCTCGCTGTCGCACTCGGGGCGCGAGTTCGCGCGCAAGGGCGATCTGTCGCGCCTCGGCACGGTGTTCGAGACGATCGAGGAGCGCACGCATCATCTCGAAAGCTTCACGCAGGGCTACGCGCGCTTCGCCAAGCTGCCGCAGCCGCGGCAGGAGTCGGTCGCGTGGCAGCCGCTGCTCGATGCGCTCGGCCACAACTACGCGTTCCGGCTCGTCGGCGCGCTGCCGGTGGCGCCCGGCTGGTTCGATCGCGCGCAGGTCGAGCAGGTGCTGATCAATCTGCTGAAGAACGCGCACGAAGCCGGCGGTCCGCCCGATGAAGTCGAGCTCGCGGCGAGCCTGCGCGGCCGCGACCTGCGCATCGAAGTGCGCGATCGCGGCAGCGGCATGAGCGAAGCCGTGCTCGCCAACGCGCTGCTGCCGTTCTATTCGACCAAGCGCAGCGGCTCGGGACTCGGCCTCGCGCTCGCGCGCGAGATCGCCGAAGCGCACGGCGGGCGCGTGCAGCTGGCGAATCGGCCCGAAGGGGGTCTGTCGGTGACGTTTGTGTTGCCGCAACCGGAGCGTGCAAACGAAGAACAGAAGAGCGGCGAAACCCGGGAGCCCGGCTTCCCGAGCCGCTAGCCGCGACGCACGCGCTTCCCGGCTGCGCACGGCGCTTCGTTCTTCAACCGTTCCGCGTTCCCCGTTCCCGTCTCCTTCTATACTCAACACCGACCTCATCGGGGAATCCGTCATGGGCAACCTACTGCTGCCGCTCGTCGTCGTCGCCGTCGCCGTCATCGTGCTGTACAAGCTCGTGCGCATCGTGCCGCAGGGCTACGAGTGGACCGTCGAGCGCTGGGGCAAGTACACGCACACGCTCGATCCCGGCTTCCATCTCCTGATTCCGGTCGTGCAGAACGTCGGCCGCAAGATCAACATGATGGAGCAGGTGCTCGACGTGCCCTCGCAGGACGTCATCACCAAGGACAACGCGGTCGTGCGCGTCGATGGCGTCGTGTTCTACCAGGTGCTCGATGCGGCGAAGGCCGCGTATGAGGTTTCGACTCTCGAGACCGCAATCATCAATCTCATCATGACCAACATCCGCACGGTGCTGGGCTCGCTCGATCTCGATGAATCGCTGTCCAAGCGCGACGAGATCAACGCCAAGCTGCTGCGCGTGATCGACGAGGCGACGCATCCATGGGGCCTCAAGGTCACGCGCATCGAGCTCAAGGACATCCAGCCGCCGCGCGATCTCGTCGATTCGATGGCGCGCCAGATGAAGGCCGAGCGCGAGAAGCGCGCGAACATTCTCGACGCCGAAGGCTTCCGCCAGGCCGCGATCCTCAAGGCCGAAGGCGAAAAGCAGTCGGTGATCCTGGCAGCCGAAGGCGAGAAGGAAGCCGCGTTCCGCCAGGCCGAGGCGCGCGAGCGTCTCGCCGCGGCCGAGGCGAAGGCGACCGAAGTCGTGTCCGCGGCGATCGTCAACGGCGATGTCAGCGCGTTGAACTACTTCGTCGCCAACAAGTACGTCGAGGCGCTGAAGGCGATGGCCGATTCGCCGAACCAGAAGATGCTGCTGATGCCGATCGAGGCGACCGGGATCATCGGTTCGCTGGCCGGCATCGCCGAGCTCGCGCGCAATGCGCTGGAAAAGCAGCAGACGACCGAGAAGGTGCAGGTGCCGCGCGGACCGGCGCCGCCTCCTGCGCGTTGATGCTCTAAGCCCTCCCTTCAAGGGGAGGGGCGAGGTCGAAAGCTTTTTGGAACGGTGAAACCCAGTGAGCGTGCTTATGCAAAATCTCATCGACAACTACGGCTGGTGGCTGCTTGCGCTCGTGCTGATCGGCGCGGAGATGATCCTGCCGGGCTACTTCATGCTGTGGATCGGCATTGCCGCGGGCATCATGGGCGCGATCGTGCTGCTCGTGCCGACACTGTCGGCCATTGCGCAGGCGCTCGTGTTCGCGTTGCTGGCGATTCTCACCTGCACGATCTACTGGCGATTCATCCGTCCGCTCGCCGAACATCGCAACGACCAGCCGCTGCTGAACCGCCGCGGCGACCAAGCTCGTCGGGCAGCGCTTCGTCATCGTCGAGTCGATCGTCAACGGTCGCGGCAAGGTCAAGGTCGGCGATGGATCGTGGCTCGCCGAAGGGCCGGATCTTCCCGCCGGCAGCGAGGTCGAGGTCGTCGCCGTCAACGGCACGACGCTGAAAGTCCGCGCGATCGGCTGACCGGGCGTCCGCGGGTCGGCCCGGCCCACCTTCCGCTCCAGACGGCGGCACGGACTGCGCCGGGCGAGACATCGCAACGTCTGCCCCGCGATAATGCGCGCCCCGCAACGCCGACACCCGACCGATCATGACCCAGAAGACCATCCTCAACGCCACCCACCGCGCGCTCGGCGCGAAGATGGTCGATTTCGGCGGCTGGGACATGCCGCTCAACTACGGCTCGCAGATCGAGGAGCACCACCAGGTGCGCCGCGACGCCGGCATGTTCGACGTTTCGCACATGACCGTCGTCGATCTGCACGGCGCGCGCACGCGCGAGTTCCTGCGCCATCTGCTCGCGAACAGCGTCGACAAGCTGACAAGGTCCGGGCAAGGCGCTCTACTCGTGCATGCTCAACGAGCAGGGCGGCGTCATCGACGATCTGATCGTCTATTTCCTGACCGAGGATTTCTTCCGCGTCGTCGTCAACGCGTCGACGCGCGACAAGGATCTGGCCTGGATCGAGAAGCAGGCCAAGGCGTTCGACGTGAAAGTCACCGAGCGCGCGGATCTTTCGATGATCGCGGTGCAGGGTCCGAACGCGCGCGAGAAGGTGCTCGGCCTTCTCAGCGCGGACGCGCGCGCCAAGGCGGCGAAGCTCGGCAAGTTCGTCGCCGTCGAAGGCGACGGCCTCTTCATCGCGCGCACCGGCTACACCGGCGAGGACGGCTTCGAGATCATCGTGCCGGAAGCGCAACGCCGTGTCGCTGTGGAACCGCCTGAAGGACGCCGGCGTCGCGCCGGCGGGGCTCGGCGCGCGCGACACGCTGCGCCTCGAAGCCGGCATGAATCTCTACGGCCAGGACATGGACGAGGACATCACGCCGTGGGAAGCCGGGCTCGCCTGGACCGTGTCGCTCGACGAGGGCCGCGACTTCATCGGCCGCAAGGCGCTCGAGAAGCAGAAGGCCGACGGCGTGAAGCGCGTGCATGGTCGGCCTCATCATGGACGACAAGGGCGTGCTCCGGCACGGACAGCGCGTCGCGACGCCCGCCGGCGACGGCGAGATCCTGTCCGGCGGCTTCTCGCCGACGATCGGCAAGTCGATCGCGTTCGCCCGCGTGCCCGCAGGTTCCGATCAGGGCCTCGCAGGCCGATATCCGCGGCAAGCTCGTGCCGGTGCGCGTCGTCAAATATCCGTTCGTGCGTGACGGTCAGCCCTGCGCGGGCGTGTGAGGCCCTTTCATTCACCCTGACTGGCTCCGTTGTTAGAATTGCCCCGCGCCCCCGCACTCAGGATTCGAGTCATGCAAGAAATTCCAGGCGATCTGAAATTCATGAAGTCCCACGAGTGGGCCCGCGTCGAAGACAAGGGCACGGTCACGGTCGGCATCTCCGATCATGCGCAGAGCCAGCTCGGCGATCTCGTCTATGTCGAGCTTCCGAGCCTCGGCGATCACGTGCAGGCCGGCAACGCGTGCGCGGTCGTCGAATCGGTCAAGGCCGCGTCGGACGTGTACTCGCCGGTGTCCGGCGAGATCGTCGCGATCAACGAGGCGCTGCCGGACAAGCCCGAGACCATCAACGAGGACGCGTTCGGCGAAGGCTGGATCTTCGTGGTCAAGCCGGACAATCTCGCCGAGGAGATGGAAGAGCTGCTCGATCCCGATGCGTACGTCGAGCTGATCGAGAGCGAAGAACACTGAGACAAAGCAGGGAATCGAGGTGCGAGATGGCGAGGGCGCGAGAACCGTTCGCTGCATAGCGTGCCGGTTTTCGAGCCCTCGCCTCTCGCCCCTCTTCTCTCATCCCATTCTTTCGGATTTGCCATGCCCTTCATCCCCCACTCCGAAGCCGACGTCGGCGCCATGCTCAAGGCGATCGGCGTCGACCGCATCGAGGACCTGTTCGACGAGATCCCGCCCGCGCTCAAGATCGACGCGCTGGCCAAGGTGCCGCCGGGCCTGTCGGAGATGGACGTCACGCGCCTCATGAAGGAGCGCGCGGCGCAGGACGGCACGCCGCTCAACTTCGCCGGCGCCGGCGCGTACGAGCATCACATCCCGGCAGCGGTCTGGGCGATCGTCTCGCGCGGCGAGTTCTATTCGGCGTACACGCCGTACCAGGCCGAGGCGAGCCAGGGCACGCTGCAGCTCATCTACGAATACCAGACGATGATGACGCGGCTGACCGGCATGGACGTCAGCAACGCCTCGCTCTACGACGGCGCGACCGCGCTCGCCGAGGCGGTGCTGATGGCCGAGCGCTGCATGAAGAAGGGTCCGCGCCGCGTGCTGGTACCGCGCAGCGTGCATCCGGCCTATCGCAAGACGCTGCACGACGATCGTCGCGCTGCAGGACATCGAAGTCGTCGAGATCGATTTCGCGCACGACGGCGCCAAGGCCGGCGGCCTCGATCCGGCCGCTCTCGCCAGGCAGGACTTCGGCGCATTCACCGCGCTGGTGATTCCGCAGCCGAACTTCTTCGGCGTGCTCGAGGACGTCGACGCGCTGACCGACTGGGCGCACGAAAAGGGCGCGCTCGTGATCGGCGTCGTCAATCCGGTCTCGCTCGCGGTGCTGAAAGCGCCGGGCCAGTGGGGACGCACCGGCGCCGACATCGTCTGCGGCGACGGCCAGCCGCTCGGCGTGCCGCTGTCGTCCGGCGGTCCGTACTTCGGCATCCTCGCCTGCAAGCAGGAATACGTGCGCCAGATGCCGGGACGCATCGTCGGCCGCACCACCGACCTCGACGGCCGCGAAGGTTTCGCGCTGACGCTGCAGGCGCGCGAGCAGCACATCCGCCGCGCCAAGGCGACCTCGAACATCTGCACGAACCAGGGTCTGCTGGTCACCGCGGCGACGATCACGATGGCGATGCTCGGACCCGAAGGCGTGCGCCGCATCGCCACGAACTCGATGGCGTCGACGCGTCGGCTGCGCGACAAGCTGACTTCGATTCCGGGTGTGCGCGCGCTCTTCGCACGCACCGCTTTCCATGAAGTCGCACTGGCGTTGCCCAAGCCGGCGAGCGAGATCATCGAACGACTCGCGACCGAAAACATCGTCGCCGGCGTCGCGCTCGGCGAGGAATTTCCGGAGCTCGGCGACGCACTTCTGGTCTGTGCGACGGAAACCAAAACGAGCGCCGACATCGATCGTTTTGCCTCCGCGATGGCCCGCGCACTGGTCTGAAACGGGTTTTTTCTTTCCGGCCGTTCAGTGGCCATTTTGGGCGTCTGCGACGCCAAAAAAACGCATTGCGAGTGATGCAGCGCAATTTTGCGCGCGATGCATCGTGCGTGCGCGCGCGCGCGCGAAATGAAAATCGATGAAAGCCATGGAACCCGCGCCGGCATTGGGTTTCAAGGCTTTTCGTGTTTTCCGAATGGACGTCCAGTGCAAAGGATGTCTGGACGTCTATACTTCTATCTCAAAGCGCAAAAACGTGCTTTGGAGGTCGTCGCGGGGTGCGTTTGCGGGCGTCGGTTCGCCAAGCGAACTGCTTGTTTCCCATCAGAAAATTGTTGACACGCGGTTTCGACAGTAATAGCTTCCGCGTCGGCGTGACAACCAATTTAAGGAAACATGACCGCAACACGCTTCGTCGCCCCCTATGTCGAACACGGCACCAAGGCCGGGTCGGTGAAGAAGATCACGGTGTCGGTTCCTTTCCATATCCTCAAGGTTTTGTCCGACGAACGGACCCGGCGCCAGGTTGCGAATCTGCGCCACGCCACCAACAGCGATCTGCTGTGCGAAGCATTCCTTCACGCTTTTACTGGGCAACCACTGCCAACTGACGAGGAGCTAAGACGCGATATGGCTATGAAGAAAGCTGCAAAGAAAGGTGCGAAGAAAACGGCCAAGCGTAAGACCGCACGGGCCAAGACCTCCACGGCGCGCAAGACTGGCGCTGCAAAGAAGAAGACTGCACGTAAAGCCAAGAAGAAGTAAGACTGTCGTCTTCGGGCCGGCCGCGGAGTTTGCGACCCGGCCCTCTTGGCGAAAACGGACCGGAGCAGTCAGCCGGTCCCAGTAACTCAAGGCAACAGCAAGTCGGACCGGAGCAGTCAGCCGGTTCGGGACAAAGCAACTAGCAACATCGATAGCAAAAGCAATTCAGATAGCTAGCAACATCGATAGCAACAGCAACACCGCAAGTTGAAGTTCGAATTACTCTCCCTGCGGTTGCCCAGCGCAGGGAGAGAATTTCCTCTCTCGACTCTCGCTTCTTCCCTTCCTTCCTTGATGGCCGCCGATGGCGGCTGTTTGTTTTTCTTCTTTTCTCTCCTTAGCAGCTGTGGGCGGGCCGAGATCCGGCGACGTCCGCGTGGCTCCGTCATTTGTGGCGGGCGCGCTCGTTTCGTCATTCCGGCGAAGGCCGGAATCCAGCTTTGCTTCTGGTCTTCGGCGCTCACGCGAAAACCGACTCACGTCCGTGTGAGCTTCGTCCGCCATCCTGGCGGCCGAGTTACTTCTCTTGCTTGCCCAAAGAGAAGTAACCAAAGAGAAAGGCACCCTCGCGGCCGCGGTCGCCGGGCATCCATGCCCGGCGACTACGCAAGGGCGCTCCGGAGGTTCGCTGACAGTACGTCCGTGTACAGACAGCGAACGCGCGCGCATCCTGCGCGCGCCCCTTCGGGCTTTTTCCTACGCGCCCTTGCCGCGGCCGAGAGGGACCCGGGGGCAAGAGCAGAGCGCGGCAGTCCCTGCCGCAGAAGCAAGGCTGCTGCCTGCTTCGCTCTTGCTCTTGGGTCCCTCTGTGACGCGGCGAAGGGCGGACGGACAAGGCCCGCGCACCGCGCGGGTGCGCGCGAGGGATCGCGCGCATTCCGCTGCAGGGCAGGATGCCCTGTCAGCGGAACCCCGGCCGCCCGTAGCGCACCGGCGCGTAGCGCCGGCGCGGCACCGAGGGTGTGTTCTCTTTGGTTACTTTCTCTTGCACAAGCAAGAGAAAGTGACTCGGCGGCCAGGATGGCCGGACGAAGCTCACAGGGACGTGAGTCGGTCCTCGCGTAGCGCCGAAGGAAGAAACACCACCCCGCCACCAACTCACCGCGAAAGCAAAATCACCAACCCCTCACCGTTGTCAACGCGCTCAGCAATGATCTTCGCGCAAGTGATGAGCGGCACCGCGAGAAGAAGCCCCGCGACCCCCCACATCCACCCGAGCATCAGCATCGCGAGGAACACCATCACCGGATCGAGCGCGAGGCGTCGTCCTACGAGGTGCGGCGTGATCAGCTGGCCTTCGAGCAGATGCAGGCCGAGGAATACGGCCGGCGGCGCGAACGCCATGGCCGGTGTCGGGAATTCGGAGAATCCGACCACGAGCAGCACGACGGCGGTCACCAGCGGACCGATGAACGGCGCGTAGTTGAGGATCGCGGCGATGCCGCCCCAGAGCAGCGGATCGCGCACGCCGAGCAGGTAGAGCGCGCCGGCGGTCGCGAGGCCGAGGCCGGCGTTGATCAGCGTGATCGTGATCACGTACATCGAAAGCTCGCTCTGCGCCTGGCGCGTCGCTTCGACGAGATCGCGCTTGGCGCGAAGATGCGGCGCGAGCGTGACGAACTTGCGCAACAGATCGTCGCCGTGCAGCAGGAACAGGAACGTCAGCAGGATCGTCACGATGATCCCGGCGAGCACGGCCGGCGCCGCGCTCAGCACCTGCGCCAGCGGCGAGGGCGACGTGTCGACCACGCGCACCGGGCTCGCCTCGTCGCCGCGCGCGAGCTTGCCGATTTCGCGCGTCGCTTCGGTCGCGACCTGGAAAGGACGACGCAGGTCGCGCGCGACGTTCTCGATGCGCTCGAACGCGCGCGGCATGCGCTGCGTCCACTCGCGCGCGGGCGAGGCGAGCACGGTCATGGCCGCGCCAACGATCGCGATCGCCAGCACGACCATCGCGAGCGATCCGACTACGCGCGGCACGCGCCAGCGTTCCAGAAGCCGCACGGGCGGCGCGAGCATCAGGCCGAACAGGATCGAAACCAGCACCGGCACGATGACCGCTTCGGCGACCCCGCACGTGTACAGCGTCAGGATCACGACGATCGCGATCTGCAGGCGGTTGCGCAGCTGCGGCGGCCCCTGTGCCTCTTCGGGCGCCTCGGCGTCGTTTCGTTGCCGTCGGCCGGCGGCGACGCAATGGCCGGCGATGGCGGCGGCGCAGCCGCTGCGACGGGCAGCGCAGGCTGCGTGAGTTCGGCGACGGGATCGTCGGGCGTCATCGCGGCGCCGGCGCGGACGGCGTGCGTTCGGCCGTTGCCGGATCGCGGCGCTGCGCCGCGAGCAGGCGCAGGAACGGCCCTTCGAGCATCAGCGATGCCGCGCCCGCGAACGCGGACATGAGCCGCATCAGCGCCGCGATCGGCAGCAGCGATGTCGCCAGACCGGCCGCGACGCCGCCGCCGACGATGACGGCGGCGCGATGACGCGCGCTCCATGTGCGCACGATGCGCGTGCGCTGCATCCACACGCGCTCACGATGGCGCACCTCGGCGAGCGCCGCTTCGGCCTGCTTGCGCCGCTCCAGCAGCTTCACGGCGTCGATCCGCGAGGTTCGCGCTGACGCGCATCCGTTCCGCGAAGATCGGCCAGCACGCGACGCGTGCGCGGCAGTGCGAGGTCATGCCAGCAGCCGCGCATGAGCCACAGCACGACGAGCATGCCGGCGATGTTGGCGAGCGCAACGCTGCCGACGCCGTAGAACACATTGCCGGTCAGCTGGTAGATGCCGGCCGCGATCGCAGCACTGGTCGCAAGCCACGCGCCGACGCCGAGGAACACCAGCGCGAAGCTGAGCCAGACCAGCACGAACGCGCTGCTGCGCGCGAGGCGAAGCTCGGTGCGCAGCAGCGCCAGCGCCGAGCTTGCGAGGCGCAGCGTCTGATCGATCGCCGATTTGACGACCGCGATCGTGTCTTCCCCGTCGGCGCCGGGTGACGGCGCCGCTGCAGCGATCGTTTCCATGTCGGTGGTCCTAGCGGCTGCGCAGGATGCGCGAGATCAACACGCCCGCAGCAAACGCGATGCCGAACGCGGCGAGCGGATGCTCGCGGATCTGCTCGGCCGCGGCGTCGCCGAATTGCTTGGCTCCTTCGCCGAGGCGATCGCGCGCGTCGGCCAGCTCGTCCTCGAGCCGCGCGCCGTTCGCGCGCAGCTTGGCGCCGAGCTTGGAGAATTCGCTCTTGGCGGCTTGCGCGCTGCCGCGTGCCGCATCGGCCAGCTCTTCGCCGGCGTCCTGAATCGCATCCTTGGTGTCGCGTAACGTAGCCATGGCTCTGCTCCTGGAATCTGGAAGATGGGACAAACGAGGATCGCCCGCGCCCGCGGACGCTCGCCGCGGGCCGGGCCCCGGAGATTCCACGGCGAACGCAGCCGGAGCTTAGTCGTATCAAACTGAATGGCGGGGCCGCGCGCATGCGCCACGCATGCCCGAATTCGCGGTGCATCCAGCTTGGTCCCGATACATCAGGAACGAGCCGCTCTTCACGGTCGGCGCAAGAGACGAGGCAGATGATCCCGGTGAGGGATTGCGTCGGCGGTCGGGGGCCGGACACGAAAAGGGTTCCGTACATGGGTCGCCTACGCCGGTCCGGTTTATTGCATCGCGACAAGAGCGGCCGGCGGACTCTGAACATTTTTCGCAGGAGTGTCGGCCAAACCGCCGGAAAATCTGCTCAATAACGCGATCGGCTTCGCGGGACACTCACAGGGAATTGCGTTACCTTTGCGTTATCCGCGCTGGCTTCGCAGCCGGCGCCGGCTCAATTCTCTGAAGCCGGGGGGCCAGGGGATGGAAAGAGACCATCGACGGCGCGGTGCCCTGATCCATCTGTTGTTGGAGAACGGACCCGTCATGACTTTTCGCAAGCCCGGTTTTCGTGCGCCCGTCGCACGCGCGATGCGGGGCGCGGCCATGCCTTCGCGGCTGATCGCCCTCGCCGTCATCGTCATTGTTCTTGCCGCGGGCGCCTGGTGGTTCTTCAGCCGCCCGGGTGCGCCGGTGATTCCGGGCGTGACCACGGCGCCGACGCCCGCCGCGCCGACAGCCGAATCGCCGGCGACGCCGGCGGCCACGGTTTCGGACGAGCTCACCGTCGATCAGCTCTATCGCGAAGCGCGCAAGGCGATGAACGAGAATCGCATGGCGGCGCCTGCCGGCAACAACGCGCTCGAGTACTACCTCAAGATCGTCGCCAAGCAGCCGGACGATTCCGGCGCGAAGGATGCGTTGCGCGAGCTGTTCCCGTTCGCGACCGGCACCGCCGAGGATCAGATCAACCAGGGCAATTTCGACGAAGCGAACCGCGTCATCGCGCTGCTCGCGCAGGCCGATCCCAGCAACTACTCGCTGACGATCCTGCGCAGCAAGCTCGATGCGAAGAAGAAGCTCGCCGATCGCGAGCAGCAGGCGCAGGCCGCAGCGGCCGCCGCCGCCGCAGGTACACGTCCGGCCACGCCGGGCGCCACGCCGACGACGACGCCTGATGCCGCGACCGCCGCCGCCACACCGGCTGCGACGACCCAGACCACGCCCGCCGCCGCACCCGCGACAGGCACAGCGGCCGCGACGCCGGCGCCCGCCGATACTTCGGCGACCGCAAGCACCGCAGCGCCGGCACCGCGACCGGCGACTCCGCCACCCGCATCGGCCGGCGGCGAATCGCGCGATGCGTCCGTCACGAGTCCGCCGGTACCGGTCTATCCGCTCGCCGCCGCGCGCAACCGTCAGGAAGGCTGGGTCGAGGTCGAGTTCACGGTCACGCCGGACGGCGGCGTGCAGAACGCGCACGTGACCAGCTCGCAGCCGGGCCGCATCTTCGATCGCGAGGCGATCGCGGCCGTGCAGCGCGCGAAGTTCCAGCCGAAGCTCGAGAACGGTCAGGCGGTCGCGTCGACGCTGCGCCGTCGCATCGAGTTCAAGCTCGGCAACTGACGCGCGGCGCGAAGGCTGCGCAAACAGCCTTCGCGGAACGTAAGCGATCTGCGCTCGCGTCGTCGATCGGGAAAGAGGCGGCAAGCCTCTTTCCCGACAACGCGCTATTCGTCGAGCAGCGTCACGCGCAGCGCGCCGAGCAGCGACTCGGCTGCGTCGACCGGCGGACCGCCTTCATGACGATGACCGAGCGCCAGCAGCGACGCGGTCGCGCGCGTATGCGTTGCCGCATCGAGAAGATTCGCGAGCCGTCCCGCCGAATCGACCAGCAGAAGAAGTCCCATCTCGCGCAGCGGCACGCGACGTGAGCCGTTGCGCAGGATCGACAGCGCTTCGTTGCGCGCCTGCGAGGAACGCAGCGGATATTTCCAGTTCGTCCAGGGCAGCCACGCCGGCCGGCGCACCCTGTGCAGAAGATCTCGCCGGTGCAGGCCGTCGAGCAGCGTGCGCGCGACCGGACGCGTGCGCGTCTCGATGAGATCGAGCGCCGATGCGAGCGGCACGCCCGGACCCGCCGCGCCGAGCGCTTCACCGGCGACCTTGAGCAGCGGATGGCCGGACGGAAAGCGCGCGTGGTACGCGACCTGGCCGTTGCGCTGACCGAGATTGCGCTGCTCGGCAAGATCGAGCAGCAGCGCCGCCGCGGCGAGCCGGTCGGGGTCGGTCGCATCGCGGCGCACATCAAGCTCGCCGCGCTCCGGATCGAGCAGCAGCAGCATCAATTGTTCGGCGATCAGCACGGCATCCCTCCGTTCTGGTCATGCATCGCCAATTCCGGGGAACCGTCCGCACGGGACGGTCAGTCGAGGCGCCCATTATCCGCACTGTGGCGGCTGGCGTCAGGGCCGTTCGGCGGAGGCGCGCGAGGCGCGCCCGGAAGTCAGTTCGAACCGCCGCCCGCCAGATCGTCCGTATCGCTGCTGTCGATGCCGGCCCAGTTGACTTCCGGAAGGCCGAGATAGCGGTCGATCAGCATCGGCATCAGGCCCGAGGGCGCCGCCGATTCGCAGTTCCACAGCATGACCGCGCCGAAGCGGTATTGCGGCAGGAACGCGATCATCGCGCGGTAGCCCTGCACGGCGCCGGCGTGGAACACGAGCGTCTGGCCGGCGTAGTCGTAGATGCGCCAGCCGAGCGCGTACTGCGCATTGAGCAGGCGGCCGCGACGCCACGGCGTCGACACGCGCTCCGCGATCGGTCGTGACCAGCGGCGTGTGCAGCGTCTCGAGCGCGGCCGGCGAGAGCACGTTCGGGCGTCCGCCCATCTGCGCGATCAGCCACTGCTCCATGTCGCGGACGCTGGCGTTGACGCCGGCCGCCGGCGGCACGTGGTAGTAATTTTCCTTCGGCACGAACGGCGCCCAGCCGCGGCCGGCGCGACGATGCGGTCGCGCCCAGCTCTTGGTGCCTTCGAGCGCGTCGCGTCCGTAGGTCGCGTTGTCCATGCCGAGCGGATGGAAGATCTGCTTCTCGACCTGGTGATAGAAGAAGTCGCCGGTGACCGCGTAGGTCACGTCGCCGATCAGGCTGAACGCGACGTTCTGGTAGCCGTAGCAATCGCCGACCGGGCAGGCCATCGGCACTTCGGCAAGACGGCTGACCAGGAGCTCGTACGGCTCGTCCGCCTCGAGCATGCGATCGTAGGTGTTGTGCGGAAGGCCGACGCGATGGCTCAGGATGTCGCGCACGGTCAGCTTCTGGCTGCCGGCGACATCGGCGAGCGAGAACGTCGGCAGCACGCCCGCGATCTTGGTGTCCCAGCTGATGACGCCATCCTGCACGAGCACGGCGGCCAGCGCAGTCGCGAACGCCTTCGAGAGCGAAGCGAGGCGAAACGCGGTGGTCGCGGTGACCGGTTCCTGCGTCGAGGCGTCCGCGTAGCCGATGCCGCGCTCGAGCAGCACCTTGTCGTCCTTGACGATCGCGACGGCGAGGCCGGAGACGTCGCCCGAAGTTTCGAGGCCGTCGAGCCAGCGATCGAACTGGCGCGCGATCGCGGCGGCATTGGTCGATACGGCCGACGCGTCGGCAACGACCTTCGTCACCGGCGCCGCAGTGCGTACGGTGACTTTCTGCGTATGCGTTTGCTTGCGGGCGAGGGCCGGCGACGCGAAGGCGAGGGCCAGCACCGCGAGCGAGGCGATCAATAGATGCGGAGTACGACTCAAAACTGCTCTCCGGGGCCCTTGTCGGCCACGTGATATGCTCGAAAACGCGCCGATTCTATCCACATGTCAGCAGTTTGCGAAACATGTTTGCGGTAAAACAAAAGCAAAACGACGACGTGTGACGTAGTTCCGGCCCCGCCAACGGAAAATTCAGGGGATCCGACCCGGGATTTGCCTCTCCGGCGGCAGGGCTGAACGGACCGGACACGAACGCGGCGTATCGAAAATTGCGAGGAGTCATCCGATGAGCATGCTGATCGTGCTGGTGCTGCTGGTCGTCGTCGGCTTTTACGCCGTCGGGCTGTACAACAGCCTGATCGCTGCGCGCAACAACTACAAGAACGCGTTCGCGCAGATCGACGTGCAGCTGACGCGGCGCTACGACCTGATCCCGAACCTCGTCGAGACCGCCAAGGGCTACATGAAGCACGAGCGCGAGACGCTCGAAGCCGTGATCCAGGCGCGCAACTCCGCGGTGTCGGGCCTCGCCGCCGCCAAGTCGAATCCGGGCGATCCGGCGCGCGATGCAGCAGCTCGGCGGCGCCGAGACCGCGCTGACCCAGACGCTCGGGCGCCTGTTCGCGCTGTCCGAGTCGTATCCGGATCTCAAGGCCAACCAGAACATGATGCAGCTCTCCGAAGAGCTCTCCTCGACCGAGAACAAGGTCGCGTTCGCGCGCCAGGCGTACAACGACGCGGTGATGACCTACAACAACCGCCGCGAGATGTTCCCGGGCTCGGTCGTCGCGAACATGTTCCAGTTCCAGCCGGCCGAGCTGCTCAAGATCGAATCGGACACCAAGCGCGAAGTGCCGAAGGTGTCGTTCACCTGATCCGGCGATGGATTCGCGTCGATCGTCGAACAGCACGTCGAGCGATCCGCTCGCTCGCTTCCCCTCTCCCGCTCGCGGGAGAGGGCAGGGTGAGGGCAACCTTGGTTCACCCCGCCACCGCCACATGAACTTCTTCGCCCACCAGGACCAGGCGCGCCGCCAGACGCGCCGCATGCTGTTCCTGTTCGCGCTTGCGGTTGCCGTGATCGTCGTCGCGATGCGACGCCGTCGTCATCTTTGCGATCGGCATCGACAGCGCGCACCACGCCGACGGCGGCATCGCCTGGAGCGGCATCGCAGCCCTCAGCGTCGCGATCGTCGCGGCGATCGGCTGCGGCTCGCTGTACCGCATCGCGACGCTCGGCGGCGGCGGCGCGGCGATCGCGCGTCGGCTCGGCGCGACGCCGGTCGAAGCCGGCACGACGAGCTTCGCGTACCGGCGCCTGCGCAACGTCGTCGAGGAGATCGCGATCGCATCGGGCGTGCCGGTGCCGCAGATCTTCGTGCTCGAGGACGAAGCCGGCATCAACGCGTTCGCATCCGGCTACACGCCGGCCGACGCCGCGGTCACCGTCACGCGCGGCGCGCTCGACAAGCTGACGCGCGAGGAGCTGCAGGGCGTGATCGGCCACGAGTTCAGCCACGTGCTCAACGGCGACATGCGCCTCAACATCCGCCTCATCGGCGTCGTGTTCGGCATCCTCGTGCTGGCGACGATCGGGCGCAAGATCGCCGAGATCTCCGGGCGCGGTCGCAGCCGCGACAGCGGCGGCATCGTGCTGTTCGGCATCGCGCTGTTCGCGGTCGGCTACATCGGCGTCGTCTGCGCGCGGCTGATCAAGGCGTCGATCTCGCGCCAGCGCGAATTCCTCGCCGACGCATCCGCCGTGCAGTTCACGCGGCAGACCGAAGGCATCGCCGGCGCGCTGAAGAAGATCGGCGGGCTCGCCGAAGGCTCGAAGCTTGCGAGCAGCAACACCGAGGAAGTCGCGCACATGCTGTTCGGCGACGGCGTCGGCTACTCCGCGCTGTTCGCGACGCATCCGCCGCTCGAGGAGCGCATCAAGCGTCTCGATCCGTCGTTCCGGCCCGAGGAATACGCGACGATCGCCGCCGCATGGAGCCAGCCGGTGCAGGTCGGCGACGACGATGAAGACGCCGACGTCTCGATCGCCGGTTTCGCGCCGGCGACCGCGCTCGCCGCGGCAAACGCGCCGTCGCACCGCTCGCACTGCCGGCCGCGGACGCGAGCGTTGCGCTTTCGCCCGCGGCGATCGTGCGCCAGGTCGGCCGTCCGGATACCGACGATCGCCGCTCCGCCGCGACGATCCGCGCGACGATTCCGCAAGCGTTGCGCGAAGCCGCCTATCGGCAGGAGCAGGCCGCGCCGCTGATCTTCGCGCTGCTGCTCGATGCGCGCGCGGACGTGCGCGCGAAGCAGAGCGAAGCACTCGCGGCGCGCTACGACGCCGGCGCCTGCGCGCTCGTCGAGACGCTGGAGGTTGAGACGCGCGAGCTGCACCCGATGCTGAAGCTGCCGCTCGCCGCGCTCGCGTTCCCGGCGCTGCGCAAGACGGCCGCGGCCGCAACTCGCGGTGTTCATGGATGCGCTGAACGCGCTGATCGCGGCGGACGGCCGCGTGGAACTGGACGAATACTGTCTCGCCAAGCTGATCGGCCTGCAGGTGATCGAAGCGCTGTCGCCCGCATCGGCGCTCGCGATCGGACGCGTCAAGCTGCCGGATGCGGCCGACGATCTTGCCGCGCTGCTCGCGATCGTCGCGAGGCACGGTCACGACGATGCGGCAGCGGCCGCGCGCGCGTATCTCGTCGCGATCGACGAAGTGCTGCCGGGCCGGGCGTTGCCGTACGCGCCGCCGGACGACTGGATCGGCGCGCTCGATCGCGCGCTGCCGACGCTCGATCGGCTGGCGCCGGCCGGCAAGGAGCTCGTCGTCGGCGCATTGACGCGCGCGATCGGCGAAGACGGCGTCGTCAGCGTCGCCGAGGCCGAGCTCCTGCGCACGATCACCGCCGCACTGCACTGTCCGCTGCCGCCGCTGCTCGCCAACGCCGATCGCGAAACGGATTAACGCGTCTTTACAGTCCTTTTCGTACATTGCCGGTTGCCGCGGCGGCGCCGACGATTTACGGTTGTTGCGTGGTGCGCTGTCCCGAAGTGCGCGAATGTCACATATGCTTCAATGAACACGTTGCTTTCTCCGCGGCGCGCCAACGACGTTCTCCTGGCCGGGCCGAATCTGCGTCTGCGCATCGGCGAGCACGTGATCGACACGGGCGCGCTGCGCATCGTGACGCGACCTGAATTGCCGCGCCTGACCAGCAAGGCCGTCCTGGTGCTGATCGAGCTCGTGCGCGAGGTCGGCCAGACCGTCACGCGCGATCAGCTGCTCGATCGCGTCTGGACCGGACGCTTCCCGACGCCGGACGTGCTGACGCAGGCGATCAAGGAGCTGCGCCGCGCGTTCGCCGACGACAGCAAGCCGCCGCAATACATCGAGACGATTCCGAAGGTCGGCTATCGACTCGTCGCGCCGGTGCTCGTGCTGGACGGTCCCGATGCGGGTCTCGTCGCAGAGCGCGATCTTTCGGCTCCGCTGGTTGCGCCGGACGAGGATCCCTCGACCGCAAACGATGCCTTTGCGCCCTACGCGCAGCCGGGCGCGAGAACCGCGCCCGCGCGCTGGCCGCTCGTCGCGGTCGCAGTCGGTGCGGTGCTGATCGCGATCGCCGCGATCGGCATCGCGATCCTTCTCGAGCGCGGACGCATCGGCGAATCGCTGGTTGCCGCGACGGCGTCGAAATGGAAAGTCGGCGGCGCACGCGCGCTGACATCCGATCCCGGCGCCGAACGCAGGCCGCAGCTGTCGCCGGACGGCACCCGCGTTGCGTTCGCAATCGCCGATCCCGCGACCGCGATCAACCGCGTCGTCGTGCGTTCGATCGAGCCCTCGCAGGTCGTGCGCATCTCGTCCGGCGGCAGCGAGAACGAATCGCTGCCGGTGTGGTCGCCGGATGGCACGCGCATCGCGTTCGAGCGCGCGCGCGAGGACGGCTGCACGATCTTCGTCGCGTCGAGCCTCGGCGGCGACGAGCGCGAGGTCGGCGCATGCCGCGACTACAACGTCAGCTACTACGACTGGACGCCGGACGGCCGCGCGCTGATCACCGCGCAGAGCAGCAAGGGCGACGCAGGCGATCTCTCGCTCGTGCGGCTCGATCTCGACAGCGGCGAAAAGACATTCCTCGCCTACGAGCACACGGACAAGGATCAGGATCTCGAGCCGCACTATTCACCGGACGGACGCTTCATCGCATTTCGCCGCGGCGTCGCGCCGTACAGCGATCTCTACGTGATGCCGGCGGCCGGCGGCGAGGTGCGTCAGGTCACGCATGTCGCTTCGCGCATCCGCGGCCACGCGTGGGCGCGCGATGGCCGTGCGCTGATCTTCGCATCGAACTTCGCGGGCCCGATGGCGCTCTACGCGATCGACGTCGACTCGGGCGCGATGCAGGCGCTCGGCGTGTCGCCGGCGGAATACCCGAGCGCGGCGCGCGATGCCGACACGATCGCATACGAGATTCCGCGCACGCAGAACCAGCTGACGCTGATCGGACTCGACGACGGCACCAAGCGCACGCTCGCCGCGTCGACCGGCAGCGATTACGCGGCGACGCTGTCGCCGTCCGGCGATCGCCTCGTGTTCGTGTCCGATCGCAGCGGGCAGTACCAGCTCTGGCTGTACGACTGGTCGAGCGACAGTGCAACGCCGCTGACCGACGACGCCGAGAGCCCGGTGTTCTGGCCGCGCTGGAGCGCAGACGGCAAGCGCATCGTCGCGGTCGAGATCAATCCGGCGGAAGGGCGCAGGCTGATCGAGATCGATGTCGCGAGCCGGCGCGAGCGCGTGCTGTCCGGGCACGGCGAGAACATCCTGTTCGGCGGATACGGCGTCGATGCCGACACGTATCTCCTCGCGACCGGCGCATCGGGCCGCAGCAACCAGCTCGTGCTCATCGCGCATCCGGGCGACGCGAACGAATCGCGCAAGGTCGTCGAGTCGGGCGTCGCATTCGCGCAGATCGATCCGTCCACGCGCTCGATCTACTACACGACGACCTCCGGCGACGGACTCTACCGTTACGCGCTCGATTCAGGCGAACGTGTTTTCGTGAGTCCGAAAGTCTCGTCGGTCACGACCAACGGCTGGCGCGTCGTCGACGGACATGTCTGGTATGCGACAGGCGTCGAGGTGAAGCCGGTCGTCATCCACGATCTCGATCCCGCGACCGGCGAAGAACACGTGCTCGGCCGTTTCGACATCACGCTGAAGGACGTCAATTTCAGCGCGATGCACGACCGCAAATCGCTCGTGCTCTCCGAGATCGGCAGCGAAGACACCGACATCGGCATGTTCACGCTGACGCGCGCCGACACGCCGTAATATCGCGCGCCCGACCGAGCGCGCAATTTCGGTCACTCGCTCCGGATTTCCCCGCAACCCCCGCGAAAGGTGCCCCGCGCATACTTTCCTCGCCCTCCAACGGGCAGATGTGTCACAGCATCGAAGTGCGAAACCCTCGGCGACCACCAGGATCGGGACCCTGGTAGTCGCCTTTTTTTTGTTTTTTATTTTTTTCTTTAGCCCTCCCCTTCAAGGGGAGGGTTGGGTGGGGATGTGTGGTTCGGTGTTCATCTGTTCTCGTCATTCCGGCGAAGGCCGGGATCCATTTTGCTCTTGGCTTCTGAGTCTTCGGCGCTACGCGAAAACCGACTCACGTCCGTGTGCGCTTCGTCCGCCATCCCTGGCGGCCGAGTCACTTTCTCTTTGCTTGCCCAAAGAGAAAGTAACCAAAGAGAAAGGCACCCTCGCGGCCGCGGTCACGCGGGCATCCATGCCCGCGTGACTACGCGAGCAGGCTCCGGGGTTCGCTGACAGTACGTCCATGTACAGGCAGCGAACGCGCGCGCATCCTGCGCGCGCCCCTTCGGGCTTTTCCTGCGCCTGCTCGCCGCGGCCGAGAGGGACCCGGGAAGAGCAGAGCGCGGCAGTCCCTGCCGCAGAAGCAGGCTTGTGCCTTGCTCTTGCTCTTGGGTCCCTCTGTGACGCGGCGAAGGGCGGACGGACAAGGCCCGCGCACCGCGCGGGGCGGCGCGAGGGATCGCGCCGCATTTTGCCGCAGTCCATGGATGGACTGTCGGCAAAACCCCGGCCGCCCGTAGCGAACCGGCGCGTAGCGCCGGCGCGGCACCGAGGGTGTGTTCTCTTTGGTTACTTTCTCTTGCACAAGCACTGCGCCGCAGGAGCGGCGCGAACGGCGAAGCCGGCCCGAAGGGCGGAGGGCAGGATGCCCGGAGTCACAGAAAGTAACTCGCCGGCCAGGATGGCCGGCGAAGACTCACAGGGACGTGAGTCGGTCATCGCGAAACCGACACAAACAAACAAACAAACTAACAAAAACTAGCGAGCCCGAGCGCGATCAAAATACCGAGCCACAAGCGAAATCGCCGGCCCCAACAACAACACATGCACCGCAAAATCGCTGAGCGCCCCAACCGGCGTCGCCTTGAAATGCGGCGCCGCCGACAACGGCAGCACGATGTAATTCATCGTCAGATAGATACCGAGGCCAAACACCATGCCGCTCGGATACGCATGCTCGCGCAGGAACGCGAACCGCCGGCGCGCTGCGTTGAAGATGCCTGCGGCGACGATGAGTATGAAGAAGTGCGCGACGAAGCCGACGGCTGCCGACGTCGAGCCCATCTTGAACGACTCGTCGCCGAACACGCCGCTGCCGATCGCCTGCAGGATGCGCACCGGCGGAATGTTGTTGACGAAACCGTGGTACGTGCACGCGTAGGTGAGGTCGATCGCGGCCGACAGGATGCCGCCGGCGAAGATCGGTGCGAGCGAGCTGCGTGGCGAGCGCTGGATTGATCCGGATACGGCGTTCATGGCTGCTCCGAAGTCTGGGCGGTTGGACACTGGGCAAGCGCCAGGCGCACGACCTGTACGACGTCGCCGCTGCGTTCGTCCTCGATGAACGCGACGACGGACGACTTCGCTGCGTCGAGGCCGGGCGGTGGATCGAGCGTGGCTTCGGCTTGCGGAAACTTCAAAGGTCCGGCGAAGTCGCGCACGACCTGATCGTGCGCGAGACGCTTGCCCTTGTTCTCGCCCGCGTTGACCGTGCTGTTGAGCCCGTTCTCGGTCAGCGCGACGAACATCCGGTACGACGCGGCGTTGGCCGCTTCGCCATCGAGCGTTGCGTGGATCGCATCCGTGCGTGAAACCTGCAGGCTGAGTGAGGGTGCTGCGGTCGCCGGCGAAGCTGCGGGCGCCGCCGTTGCCGGCCAGTTTTTCCAGACGCGCCCGTCGACGACGATCTGCGGCGTGTAGACGATCGCGCGCGTGTCGCGCTCGGCGAGCGTGCGCTGGCGCGCCGTGTAGCGCGCATCGGCGAACGGGTCGGGCCAGCCGAGCTCGTCCCAGTAGTCGACGTGGAATTCGAGACCCACTTGAGTCGCGTCGTCGCGGATCGAGCTCATCCAGCGCTCGGCCGGCGGACACGAGCTGCAGCCTTCGGAGGTGTAAAGCTCGACGAGATGCGGGCGCTCGCGCGTGCTGTGCGCGACGCACGCGGCGTCGGGCGCCGGCGCGGCCGCAAGCATGAGCGGAAGGAGGAGGGCTGCTGGTTGCACGAGTGCTCCCGGGATCGCCGCGAGGGGCGACGCTACCCCGCGGGCGGGGGCCCGCTGTTGCGAAAGGTGCGCGCTCCGGAATACGCAATCGCGCGAGCGGTTGCAAGCCACGGCGCGCCGCGTTGTGGCGATGGCGCGTTCAATGCCGGATTTCGTCGCGATCTCCGTGGGATTTCATCCGGATTTCAGTCGAATCTCCTGACCTGCGGGCGCGAGCTTCCTAGAACGGAAGCCCGTTTCCCGATGAAGGTCGACATGCTTTACGAAACCCATTCCCTCAATCATGGCGCCAATCTCGAACTGACCTTGAAGGCGCCCTCGCACGGCGATGGCCATGGCCTCGTCGCGGTGCTCGGCGGCGGGCGCGGCTGCGTGCTGCGCGTAAATGGGCTTGCCGCCGCGGTCTGGATTCCGCTGCGCGGACGGCTGCAGATCGATTCGGCGAACGCCGACAGCGGCGTCACGCCCGGCGAGATGCGCGTGACCGAGGCCGAGCCGCGCATCCACGCGATCGGTCGCGGCAATGCGCTATGGATGGGATTGATCGGCGCGCCGGCCGCATGGCGGCGCGCACTGAACGGCGTCATCGAGATGCCGACGCCGGAACCCGTGCTGCTGCCGGCTCGACATCGCGCGGATCAGGCGCTGCGCCGTCGCGTGATCGCGCTCGCACGCGGCGACGAGCGCGGCCGCGCCGACAAGGCCGAGGCGCTGGTCGAAAGCATCGCGGAACTGCAGAGCGCATTTACGCCGGCGATCGCGCGCTGTCCCGGCCGCACGTTCGCGCAACGCCGGCAGGTATTCCTGCGCCTGCAGCGCGTGCGCAATTACCTGGCCTCGAACTGCCATCTCGACATCGACAACGAGTCGCTCGCGCGCATGGCGAGCTATTCGCCATGGCATTTCATCCGCGCGTTTCGCGCTGCGTACCAGGAAACGCCGCATGCGTATCTCGTGCGCCAGCGCCTCGAGCGCGCACGGCGGCTGCTGTCGGCGAGTCCTCTGGCGATCGCGGAAATCGCGCTCGCGAGCGGCTTCGAGAACCGCTGCGCGTTCTCGCGGCTGTTTCGCGAACGCTTCGGCGTCACCGCGGGCGCCGTGCGACGCGGAGATTGCGCAAACCGCATGACGGACTCGGCCGTCGGTTTCTGATCGCGTCGAAGCACTCCGCGTTCGCGCCTGCGCGCGCGAATGCGGGGCGTGTGTTGCGGTTCTGTTTCGACGACGCGGGTTTTTCCTTTCGCGCAATTCCGGCAACTCCGCATGCCCGCCATCGGCAACGTCCGGCCTTCACGACTTTTTAAGTTTCCGGGGACACGGTCGCAGCTGTGCGCCCGGTGCTTCATGACAGGAGAAGAACTTATGTCCCACACGCTGCTCCGAGAGGCGATACGCCGCAGTTTGCGCACATACGGCGTCGCAGGAGCCGCCCTGGCTTACGGATCTCTCGCAATCCCGGCGATTGCACAAGATGCGCAGGATCAGGGGAGCAACCAGCAGCTCGAGACGATCACGGTCACGGGCTCGAATATTCGCCGCGTCGACATCGAGACGTCGAACCCGGTCATCACGATCGATCGCGCCGCGATCCAGAAGACCGGCAAGCTGACGCTGGGCGATCTCGTCCAGCAGCTGCCGGCCGTCACCGGCCCGAACGTCAATCCGCAGGTGAACAACGCCGGCGGCACGGGCGGATCGTCGATTGGCCTGCGCGGCCTCGGCTCGGCGCGCACGCTGGTGCTGATCAACGGCCACCGCTATCTCTCCGGCGATCCGAACGCGATCCCGGCCAACATGATCGAGCGCATCGAAGTGCTGACCGACGGCGCCTCGTCGGTGTACGGCTCGGATGCGGTCGCGGGCGTCGTCAACTTCATCCTGCGCAGCGACTACCAGGGCGCCGAGTTCTCGGCGAACTACGGCATCTCGGACAAGGACGACGGCCAGCAGACGGGATACCAGTTCACGTTCGGCCAGAGCTCGGACAAGGGCTCGATCATGGCCGGCATCTCGTACAACAAGACCGAGCAGGTTCTCGCCGGTCATCGCGACTTCTCGAAGAACTCGGTCACGCTGTACGGAAACTCGACGTTCGGCCCGGCCGCGCTGATCGGCGGCTCGACGTCCTCGCCGTTCGGCCACATCCAGGTGCCCGAGCAGTTCCAGAATCTCTATCCCGGTTGCGGCTTCATCGCGCGCAACCCGGGCACCACCGGCCAGAACATCGCGACGGACTACCACTGCTACGTCAACAACGCGACGCCGACGACGCCGAGCGACAAGTACAACTTCGCGACGGTCAACCTGATCATGACCCCGCAGGAGCGCACGGGCCTGTTCTTGAACGGCAACTACAAGCTGACCGAGAACATCGAAGTCTACGCGTCGGTCATGCACAACAAGACCGCGTCCGCGTTCCAGCTCGCGCCGGCTGTGTACGGCTCTCCGTTCGGTGCGGTGATTTCGGCCGACAACTACTACAACCCGTTCGGCGTCGAGTTCTCGAGCGACAACCTCTCGCTGACGAGCCGCCTTGCCTCGCTCGGCAATCGCAGCGCGTCGTTCGGCACCAGCACGGACCAGGTCTCGACGGGCCTCAAGGGTTCGTTCGGCGTCTGGAACGACCAGCAGTGGAACTGGGACGTCGGCCTCGACTACGGCCACTTCAGCCAGCAGACGACGACGTACGGTCTGCCCAACATGACGCTGATCAACCAGATGACCGGCCCATCGTTCGTCGACGCCACCGGATTGCATTGCGGTACGCCCGGCGCCGCGATCTCGGGCTGTGTGCCGATCAACATCTTCAACCTCGATGATCCGAACACGATCGAGCAGCTGCAGAAGGCGGGCTCGCCGGCCTCGAGCGGCTTCTTCTCGACCGAGAAGGTCATGCGCGCCGACTTGAACGGCGGCCTGTTCGAGCTTCCCGCCGGAACGATGCAGCTCGCGATCGGCGCGTCGTACCGCAAGGAATACACGCACTCGAACGTCGATACCTCGCTGCAGATCAATCCGGCGACCGGCACGTGCGTGCTCGGCAGCCAGTGCGGATCGGCGCTGCAGGGCGGTTACAACGTCAAGGACTTCTATGGGGAATTGTTCGTGCCGATCCTCAAGGATCTGCCGTTCGTGCACGCACTGAACCTGACGATCGGCGACCGCTACTCGAAGTACAACACGTTCGGCTCGACGAACAATTCGAAGATCGCGCTGGAGTGGCGTCCGATCGAGGACCTGCTGGTGCGCGGCACGGTCTCCGAAGTGTTCCGCGCGCCGACCGTCGCCAACCTCTTCGCGGCGGGTGCGAGCGATGCGCCGAAGCTCTCGCACGATCCGTGCGATCACTACACGGGCGGCGGAAATCCGGCTTGCGTCAACGTGCCGACCGACGGCAGCTTCATCAACCAGAACGTCGCGCAGCAGGTGCAGCTCAACGCGGTCGCGTCGGGTTCCGTGCAGGCCGGCTTCCCGCTCGGTCCGGAACAGGGCAAGTCGTTCGATTGGGGCATCGTGTATGACCCGCACTTCATCGAGGGTCTCTCGGTCAGCGCGGACCTCTGGCGCCTTTACCTCAACAACAACATCACGGGCGTCGGCGCGCAGAGCGTCATCGATCTTTGCGCCGCGGGTCAGCTGCAGTACTGCTCGCTGTTCACGCGCGTGGCATCGGGTCCGAACCAGGGCCAGATCGCGACGATGAACGAGCCGACCGGCAACCTCGGCCGCGTCGACGTCGAAGGTGTCGACTTCGCGCTGAACTACCGACTGCCGGAGTTCTCGTTCGGCCGCTTCAACGTCGGCTTGAACGCGACGTACCTGGAGAAGTACGACATCTCGACCGCACCGGGCACCGATGCGAATTCCGTGTACAACTACGCCGGTCATTTCATGACGTTCGGCTCCTCGCAGGCGGCCGCGTGCCCCGGCGCGGGCGGCGGCGTGTGCCTGTTCCCGCGCTGGCGCGCACAGACGTCGGTCGGCTGGCAGCTCGGCTCGTTCGATGCGTCGTGGCGCATGCGCTACATCGGCCGCTTCCGCATGGGTTCGCCGGCGCCGTCCCAGGACGTCTTCCCGGCAGGCACGTGCTACTACGGCGACTACTGCACCCTGCATGGCCTGTTCTACGACTTCGGTGCAACGGTCTACAACGACATCCAGTTCGGCTACAACATGGAGGCCTGGAACACGCGCTTCGACTTCGGCGTGAACAACGTCGCGGACAAGCAGCCGCCGCTGCTCTACGCAAACAACACGCTGAACGCGAACACCGATCCGAGCGACTTCGACCTGATGGGCCGCTATTACTGGGGTCGCATCACCGTCAAGTTCTAGGACCGGCTGCGGTTGCTGCTCTCAAGGCCGCGCGGATTGCCCGCGCGGCCTTTTTCTTTCCTGCCGACGATCGCCCGTTGCGCCGGCCCGGAGTGCGGCCGCGGCCTTGTTGCGCCCGGCAAGCGCCTCAGGGAGCATAGCGGCCCCCCGAGCCGCCGTTTTTCATGGTCAATCCCCCCGATTCCGTCCACGCCCGCCTGGAAGCGCTGTTCCGCACCTATGGCTCGAAGGTGCAGGCCCTTCTGATGACCTACGGCCTGGACAAGCATGGAATCGACCCGGCGGACATCGAGCAGGAGGTCCGGATCCGCCTCTGGAGGGCCCTGGAGCGTGACCGGTCCGGCGCCTTCCATGCGTCTTATATCCAGAGAGTCGTGGCGAGTACGGTTATCGACGCCCTGCGCCGAGCCGAAGTGCGCGCCGCGGAGCCGCTGCCGGACGAGGACGACGAGCCCGGCAGCGTCGGCGAAATGCCGATCGGGCCGGATCGCCGGGCTGGCGATGCCGAACACATGCAAGGGCTTGCGCGCTGCCTCGCCGAACTACCGGAGCGGCGGCGACTGCCGATAACGCTACACCTGCAGGGATTTGCGCTGCAGGAGATCGCCGACCTCGCCGGTATTCCATCGGCGGAGGCGGCAAGAAAACTGGTATCGCGCGGGCTGGAAGAACTGAAGATCCGCCTGCGCGAAATGGGATACGGTGAATTCGATGAATAAGACGAGTCTTTCCGCGCTGTACCGCCGCCTGACCTCGGCAACTCCCGCGCCGCTCGCGCTGGACGCCGACGATCTCGCGTCTGCAGCCGACGGCACGCTGACGGCGGAACGCCGCGACCGTGTCGCCGAAGCGCTGGCCGGATCGGCGCTGCAGGCGAACGTCGTGCAGATGCTCGGCGCGCTCAAGACCGAGTCCGAAGCACTCGCCGCGAACGTCGCGCGCACGCAGCGTGAAACGACGCACCGCCGGCATCAGCGCGGCGAACGCCGCATTGCGGCAGGCCGACGTTTCGGCAACACCGCGCGCTGGGCGACCGCGATGGCCGCGTGCCTGGTTGCCGTGCTCGGCGTCTGGACGCTGCGTCATCCAGCGATGCATGCGCCGACACCCAATCACGCGACGGTCAAGGCGGACGAGATCTTCAACAGCCGCGACACGATCTCGCACTTCAGCATGGAAAGCACGGCCCAGGTGCAGCACACGACGCGCACCGACGGCGATCGCCTGTTCCATGCGGATTTCAACGGCGGCTGATTCGTCGCTGACTCGCCGCAAGTGGATCGACCGAACGCCCGGCCTCGCGCCGGGCGTTTTCGTTTCAGGCCGTCGCAACAGCCGTGGCGTGCTCGCGCGTCTCGGCGAACGTGATCGTCGGCCAGCGCTCCAGCGTCAGCTGCAGGTTCACGCGCGTCGGCGCGAGATAGACCAGCTCGCCCGCCGCGTCGACCGCGAGATTCATCGCGTTCTTCTCGCGGAATTCCTCGAGCTTCTTCGCGTCCGTGCAGCGCACCCAGCGCGCGGTGACGACGCCGACTTTCTCGAACGCGGAGTCGACACCGTATTCGTCCTTGAGCCGGTACGCGACGACGTCGAACTGCAGCACGCCGACCGCGCCGAGGATCAGGTCGTTCGACATCAGCGGGCGGAAGAACTGCGTCGCGCCTTCCTCGGAAAGCTGCGCGAGGCCTTTCTGCAGCTGCTTCATCTTGAGCGGATCGCGGAGCCGCGCGCGGCGGAACAGCTCCGGTGCGAAGTTCGGGATGCCGGTGAAGCCGAGCGCCTCGCCCTCGGTGAACGTGTCGCCGATCGAGATCGTGCCGTGGTTGTGCAGGCCGATCACGTCGCCCGGATACGCGGCCGTCGCGATCTCGCGATCCGACGCCATGAACGTCAGCGCGTTGGCGAGCTTGACCTCCTTGCCCGCGCGCACGTGCAGCGCCTTCATCCCGGGCGCGTATTGGCCCGAGCAGACGCGCAGGAACGCGACGCGGTCGCGATGCTGCGGATCCATGTTCGCCTGGATCTTGAACACGAAGCCGCTGAATGAATCCTCGGTCGGCTCGACTTCGCGCGTCGTCGTCGCGCGCGGCAGCGGCGAGGGCGCGTGCTCGACGAAGAAATCGAGCAGCGGCTGCACGCCGAAATTGTTGACCGCCGAGCCGAAGAACACCGGCGTCTGGCGGCCTTCGAGATAGGCGTCGAGATCGAACGGATGCGACGCGCCCTGCACGAGCTCGAGCTCCTCGCGAAGCTCGGCGAGCGCCGGCGCGCCGATGCGCTCGGCAAGCGCAGGATCGTCGAGGCCCTTGAAGATCGTCGAATCCTGCCGCGTGAAATTGCGGCCCGGCTCGTAGATGTGCACCTCGTCGAGCAGCAGGTGATAGACGCCGCGCAGACGCGATCCCATGCCGATCGGCCAGGTCACCGGCGCGCACTGGATCTTCAGCACCGACTCGACCTCGTCGAGCAGGTCGATCGGCGAGCGGCCCTCGCGATCGAGCTTGTTGATGAAGGTCATGATCGGCGTGTCGCGCAGGCGACACACGTCCATCAGCTTGATCGTGCGCTCCTCGACGCCCTTCGCGCAGTCGATGACCATCAGCGCCGAATCGACCGCGGTCAGCACGCGGTAGGTGTCCTCGGAGAAATCCGCGTGGCCCGGCGTGTCGAGCAGGTTGATGATGCGGCCGGTATACGGGAACTGCATCACCGAGCTCGTCACCGAGATGCCGCGCTCCTTCTCGAGCGCCATCCAGTCGCTGGTCGCGTGGCGCGCGGCCTTGCGCGACTTGACCGAGCCCGCCATCTGGATCGCGCCGCCGAACAGCAGCAGCTTCTCGGTCAGCGTGGTCTTGCCGGCGTCGGGATGCGAAATGATCGCGAAAGTGCGGCGGCGCCGGGTTTCGCTGGCGGTGTCGGTCATCGTGGGAAGGTGGGGGCGGCAGCGCCGCCGCAAAGGGCGCGCATTGTACGCAATGCGCCGTCCGCGCGCTCGCCGGAGCGGCGCGCGGACGCGTTCGCGGACCCGCTGCAACTAGGGATCGAACCCGTTCGCGAAGACGATGTCGCTGCCGCCCGCCTGCACCTCGAACGCGCCGATGTCGGCCGCCGCGCCGGAAACGCGCGCGAATCCGCTGCCGCGCTGATCGAAATCGAGTGCCGATGCGTTGTTGCCGGCGTCGATCGCCGGGCTGCCCGCGTGCAGCGCATGCGTCAGCGTGGCGCCGCCGTTGTCCGCCAGCGGATCCAGCATCGGGTCGGCGGAAATCGTGTCGCCCGGCACGGCCAGCGTCGAGGCCACGATCACATTGTTCGCGCCGCTCAGCGTGCCGTTGCCGCACACGTCGTCGGCGCTGCCGCCGGAACCGAGGTTGTTCGCGATGATCGTGCTTTGCGAGTCCGTGCTGCCCGCGATGGATAGCCCGCCGCAACTGACGTCGGCGGCATTGAAGGCGATCGTGCTGTTGCCAAGAATCAGCGTGACGCTGGGAAGGCGAACTTCAACGCCCGCGTTGCTGGGAGCCGCGTTGGCGGAAATCGTGCTGTTGATCACCGTTGCCGTGACAGGTACTGCTTCCAGATACGGCGTGAAGAAATACACGCCACCGCCGGATTGACCGGCGACGTTGTCGCTGACTGTGGAGTCGCGGATGACGGATCCCGCCGTACCGGGCGTCCCGGCAAGGTCGAGGCCCGCACCGAACCCGACGCCCGTGCCAGGCGAAGTTCCGATCGCGCGTATTGCCGGTCACGGTGCTGCCGATGATCGTCGCGTTGTACAACGTACCGACGCCGCCGGCGACGTAACTTGCGCCGGGTCCTGCGGTGACGTGGTTCCCCGAAATCGTGCTCGATTCGAGCGTCAGCGCGCCATAGGTCAACACGCCGCCACCACCCGCATACACGGCCTGCGCATCACCGGCCGTGCACGATGTGACGGTGACGCGTGTCAGGATGAGGACGTTGTCGGGCGTCGCGAAATACGAGTACACGCAACCGCCCGTCGCATACGCGCTGCCGCCGATGAAGCCGTGCGCGATGGTCAGGTCGCTGATCGAGTTGGTGCCGTTGCTGGTGTAGATCGTGAAGACGCGATCGGCGTTGTTGCCATCGATCGTCAGCGCGTTCTGACCGGGTCCCTGCAGCGTGAGGTTGTCGACATCGAAATCGATCGCGCCCTGGGTCAGCGTGATCGTGCTGCAGGTGAGCTGGCTCATGTCGATGACATCGCCGTTCTCGGCGCTGCTCATGACTCTGCGCAGGCTGCCGTCGCTGCCGTCGTCGGCGCAGTTGGTGACCGGTCTCGTCGAGGCTGGCCGGTCCGCGTGAGGGCGAGTGAGCAGCATGCGCGCATGTGCGGCGCCCGGGCGTTCGAAGTCGGGATGTCCGCGACGGAAACCCGGATGGAAACCGGCCGGCAATGTCGTGTGGTCGGATGCACGCGGGGGTTGCGGCGTAGCGGCACCGTCGCCGGATGAGACCGCGAGGGCGGTAGCGAGACAGGCCGCGAGCGGCGTCAGACGGGAACCGACAGCGAAAGGGCAGATGCGGACCGAACATGGGAACCTCCCTGGCTGATGATGGATCGCGTCGGACGGGCAGCCCTTTCCAGCTGGGTCGACGCGCGCTGGGTCCGGTCGAATGCGATGACCTGGACACGGCGGAACAGTCCGCGATTCCTGCCCCGTGTGTCCTGACGGTTTTGTCCTGTTTTTCGGACGGTTTTATCTCCGCCTCGCGCGGAGCAGGACAAAGCACCCAGGACGGCGTGCGAGGCCACTTCGCGGTACCGGAACGGTCACCTCGACGGCGGTGCGTGTCGTCGATCCCGATCGGCTGTCCGCCTGTCGTTCGTCGATTGCCCGGCTCCCGCCGCCGGCGCTTGGCGGGAGCCCGGCCCTCGAAGTTCGACTACGGGCGCAGCCGAGCGGGTGCGATCGAAGGCGCCGCCGCGCGCCGGGCAAGACCGAATGGGTCAACAGTCACGCGCAGCGAGATCGGGTGATCCATCACAATAAGACGTATAGACGTCTAAACGTCTATTGACCGGAGCGGACATCGCGGCTACAGTCCATCCACTGCTCATCAAGACCGGCTGAGGGACAGGCCCGAAGACGCCGGGGCAACCTGCGGGGATCCATCCCGTCATGGTGCCAACTCCCGCGGGGACGCGCATCGCGCGATCCGCCGAGAGATGAGTTGCAGCACGCGCCGGCCCATCGCGGCCGGCGGCTGCAATCCGTTTCCGGTTCTCCGTGACCCGATGGGCGCCATAGGAGAACCGCGATGACGTTCCACGCCGAAGCATTCGTTCCCGACCGCGATCCGTGTACGGAATCGCCCGCGCCGATCTCGCGCCGCACATCGGACGACGAACGCATCGTTCGCCTGACGCCGCGCCACGGCGACGGCGCGCGCGACGTGCGCATCCGCTACGCGCTGCACGGCGCCGACGGCGCGCCGGTCGTCATCGTCCAGGGCGGCATTTCCGCGAACCGTTACGCCGGCGCGGTCGACGACGAAGCCGGGTGGTGGGAAGACATCGTCGGCCCCGATCGCGCGCTCGACACGCGGCGCCACCGCGTGCTCTCGATCGAATGGCTCGATCGCGATGACCTCGACGTCGCCGCGTCACCCGCTTGCCGCGCCGTCGGCAGCGAGGATCAGGCCGACGCGATCGCAGCGCTGCTCGCCGAGCTCGGCATCCGCCGCGCGCACGCGTTCGTCGGCGCATCGTACGGCGCGATGGTCGGCCTCGCGTTCGCCGCGCGCCATCCCGAGCGCGTGCGCCGGCTCGTCGCGATCGCCGGCGCGCATCGCGCGCATCCGCTCGCCGTCGCACTGCGCAACCTGCAGCGCGAGATCGTGCGGCTCGCGGCACTGCACGGCGACACGAACGCCGGGCTCGACCTCGCGCGCCGTCTCGCGATGACGACCTACCGCGGCGAGCGCGAATTTGCCGAACGCTGCGCATCGCGCGCCGCGATTCGAAAACGGCCGCTATCGCTTCGCGGAGGAAGACTGGCTCGCCGCCGCCGGCGCGAGCTTCGTCAGGCGCTTCAGCGCCGAACGCTTTCTCACGCTGTCCGAATCGATCGACCTGCATGCGCTCGCGCCGGAAGACGTGCGCGTGCCGACGACGCTGATCGGCATCGCGTCCGACCGGCTCGTGCCGCTCGCGGATCTCTGCGAGCTGCAACGCCGCTGCGGCGCGCCGGCGACGCTGCACGTGATCGATTCGCGCTACGGCCACGATGCGTTCCTCAAGGAAGCCGGCCAGATCGGCCCGCTGATCGCCGAAGCGATCGACGCGAGGAGCGCGGCATGAGCGAATTCGCACCCTGCACGCGCGCGGTGCGCGCCGGCATCGAATCGGACGCGCATCACGGCGCCGTCGTTCCGGCGCTGCACCTCAGCACGAACTACACGTTCGAAGGTTTCAACCGCAAGCGGCGCTACGACTATTCGCGCAGCGGCAATCCGACGCGCGACCTGCTCGCCGAAGCATTGGCGGACCTCGAGGAAGGCGCCGGCGCGATCGTGACGGCGAGCGGCATGGCGGCGGTCACCGTCGTGCTCGAGCTCGTGCCGGCCGGCGGACTCGTGCGTGGCCGCGCACGATTGCTACGGCGGCACCTGGCGCCTGTTCGATGCGTGGGCGAGGAAAGGCCGCTTCCGCGTGATCTTCGCCGACCTGACCGATCCGGCGAAGCTCGCCGAAGCACTCGCGGAGAAACCAGATGTCGTCTGGATCGAGACGCCATCGAACCCGCTGCTGCGCATCACCGACATCCGCCACGTCGCGCAGGCCACGCACGCGATCGGCGCGTGCTGCGTCGTCGACAACACGTTCCTGTCGCCGGTGCTGCAGCGGCCGCTCGCGCTCGGCGCCGACATCGTCGTGCATTCGACGACGAAGTACATCAACGGCCACAGCGACGTCGTCGGCGGCGCGGTCATCGCGAAAGACGCGGCCATCGTCGAGCGTCTCGCCTGGTGGGCGAACTGCCTCGGCCTCACCGGCGCGCCGTTCGACAGCTTCCTGACGTTGCGCGGCCTGCGCACGCTCGCGCCGCGCATGCGCGCGCACGAGGAGAACGCAGCGCTGGTCGCTGAGCTTCTCGACGATCATCCGGCAGTGACGCGCGTGTACTGGCCCGGCCTGCGCAGCCACGAAGGACATTCGCTCGCGGCGCGCCAGCAGCACGGTTTCGGCGCGATGCTGAGCTTCGAGCTGGACGGCGGCAGGCGTCGCGATCGAAGCGTTCCTCGATGGGCTGCAATGTTTCTCGCTCGCCGAATCGCTCGGCGGCGTCGAAAGCCTCGTCGCGCATCCGGCGACGATGACGCACGCTTCGATGTCGCCCGACGCGCGCCGCAACGCCGGCATCGGCGACGGACTGCTGCGGCTTTCGATCGGCATCGAGGACGGCGCCGACCTTTCGGCCGATCTCGACGCCGCGCTCGCGCGCGCCATCGCGGCCGCGCCGGCACGACGGGTGCGCGCATGAGCGCGCTGCCGCGCTTCGCCGATCACGACATCGCCGTGGTGCTGCTCGGCACCGGCGTCGTCGGCAGCGCGTTGCTGCGACTGCTTGCGACGCCCGCGGCTCGCGCGGTGCGTCTGGTCGGCGTGGCGAACTCGACGCGCCAGGTCGCCGATCCGGTAGGCCTCGGCTGCCGAGATCGGTGCGGCGTTGCTGGCTCGCAGCGAACCGTTCCGCTGCGACGAAGCACTGCTCGCCGCGCTGGATCAAAGTGGTGCGTCACGGCGCGTCATCATCGATGCGACGGCCTCAGGCGAGACGGCGGCGCGTCATGCCGACTGGCTCGCCGCGGGCTACGACGTCGTCACCGCGAACAAGGCCGCAGCGGCGGCGCCCGCGAAATCGTGGAGCGCTCTGCGCGGTGCGCTCCTTCGCGGCGCTTCGTATGGCGACGCGGCGACGGTCGGTGCAGGGCTTCCGGTTCTCGCGACGCTGCGTCGCCTGCGCGCATGCGGCGATGGCTTGATCGCGCTCGAAGGCGTGTTTTCCGGCTCGTTGTCGTGGCTGTTCGGCCAGTACGACGGACGACGGCCTTTTTCGGCGCTGCTGCGCGAGGCGCAAGCGTTCGGTTACACGGAGCCCGATCCGCGGCGCGATCTTTCCGGCGCCGATGTCGCGCGCAAGCTGGTCATCCTCGCGCGCGCCGGCGGGTTCGCGATCGATGTCGAAGACGTCTGCGTCGAGGACCTCGTGCCGCCGCAGCTGCGCGAGCTGGATACGCAGGCATTTCTCGCGCGCGCCGACGAGCTCGATGCGGCGATCGAACATCGCCGCATCTTCGCAGCTGCACAAGGATGCGTGCTGCGGCACATCGCTACGCTGGACGAGCGCGGCGTCGCGCGCGTCGAGCTGGCGGCGGTTGCGCCGGATCATCCTGCGGCGCGGCTTTCGGGAACGGACAATCTGTTTGCGTTGACGACGCAACGCTATCGGACGCGGCCGCTCGTGATTCAAGGGCCCGGCGCTGGCGCGGACGTCACGGCGCAGGCGCTGCTCGGTGATTTGCTGTCGTTGCAGCCGGCGCGCTACGCGGCGTGAACGCTGCAGGATCGCATCAATGCCAAGCCCTCCCCTTCAAGGGGAGGGTTGGGTGGGGATGGTGTTGCGTTCGAGTCGCCGTCGAGCGTCGCGCGAACACCATCCCCCTCCCAGCCTCCCCCTTGAAGGGGGAGGGGCAAGGAGCGCGCGAATCGAAGCCTACTGCCGGCGCACTTCCACGTCGCCGCTGAACGTCTGCAGGTTCACACGCGATTCGCCGTCGCCGACCGTCGCGTCGAGGCTGCTGCCCGGCCCGTGGTCCTCGTCCTTGACCTTGCCGAAGTCGCTGCGGATGCTGCCCGAGAACGTCGTCACGCGAAGGTGCGCCGAGACATCGGTCGGCAGGTACAGGTGCACGTCGCCGCTCATCGTTTCGACGTCGACGCGCGCGTCCTTCGTCGGCTTGCCGCGCAGGTTGATGTCGCCGGAAACCGTACCCGCGCTGATCTCGCGGTAGTCGCCGTTCTCGGCATCGACATCGCCTGAGACGGTTTCGAATTTGATCTGGCCGCCGAGGCCGCGCGCACGCACGTTGCCCGAGACGGTTTCGAGATGGCCGCGCTCGGCCTTGCCGGTGAGCTCGATGTTGCCGCTGACGCTGTCGACTTCGACTTCCTTCGCGTCGCTGTCGAGGCGCAGCTTGCCGCTGACGCTGTTCACGTCGAGCGCGCGGCCGGCGACGCCGGAGAGCGCGACGTCGGCGCTGACGACTTCGATCTTCATTTCCGCATTGCGCGGCACCTTGAGATCGAGCACGGTGTCGCCCATGCGCGACTCGGCGCCCCAGCTGAACCAGCTTTGCTTGTCGGGCGGCTGCACCTTCACGACGAGGTGATCCTCGCCGCCTTCGACGCGAAAGCGTCTTGGCGCCGTCGCCGAGCGTGCCCGAGATCGAAACCTCGGATTTGTCCCAGCCGCTGATCGTGACTTCGCCCTTGATGTTCGAGACGTCGATGCGCGCATCTGCGCTCACCTTGCGGTTCTCGTTGATCGGCGTGCCCGCGGCCGCCGAGCCGGCTACAGCCAGCAACAGCATCGCGGAAGAGAGGAGGGTGAATTTCATCGGGGGCAGCTCCGTCATCCGGCTTTCGCGCCGAATTGTTCGATTTTCATGCGTTGTGCGTTGGTGCGGTTCAGAAGGCTGACCAGGAACACGGCATCGGGATGCTGTTCGAGCGCCTGCTGCAGTTCGGAATGTGCGGCATCGAGCACGACGTTCGCGCCGGCAAGACGCGGATCCTGGCCCGTGCGCAGCGCCTGATCGCGCGCTTCCTTGGGCGAGATGCGCTCGACGCGCATCGCCGCCGCGTAGTCGAAATCGGAAGACACTGGCGCGCGCTCGCGCAGCGTGAAGATCAGGATGCTGCCCGCGATCGCGAGCACCGTGCCGGCTGCGGCGGCGAGCGGAATCCAGCGGCGTCGCGCTGGATGCGCGGCTGTCGCCTCGGGCTCCGCCGCGATGCGCTGTGCGATCGACGGCCAGAGATCGCGTTCCGGCATGCGCGGCGTGTTCATCGCGCGCAGGTTGCGCTGGATCTCGAATTCGGTCATGACGCTTCTCCGAGCATCCCGCGCAGCAAACCGCGCGCGCGATGCAATTGTGCCTTCGACGAGCCGACCGCCATGCCGAGCTCGCGGCCGATCTCCTCGTGCTTCCAGCCTTCGACATCATGCAGCACGAGCACGGCTTGTGCCCGCGGCGGCAGTTTCGCGATGGCCTGTTCAAGGTCGGCGCGCTCGCCGGCGCAGAACGGCGTGACCGGCTCGCTGGCGGCCTCGAGCACGTCGCTTTCGACGGCATCCTCGGGATCGCGGGCGCGAAGGTCCATCAGCGCCACGTTGACCGCGAGCCGGTGAAGCCAGGTTGAAAACGCGCTCTCGAAGCGGAAACTGCCGAGCTTCTGCCAGGCGCGCACGAACGCTTCCTGGGTCAGCTCCTCGGCCCGCGCCTCGTTCATGCCGGACAGCCGCCAGACCGCGCCATGGACGCGGCCGGCATGGCGGCGGTACAGCGCTTCGAACGCACGCATGTCACCCGCCGCGGCCCGCCGGACCAGCTCCGCGTCCGCGTCAGCCGGCGGGGCGGATTGGGTCCTCGGGGCATCCGTCATCGTCAGGGGCATGGCAAGGCAGGCGCTCATCTTGCCAGCTTGGATGCCGGATTGGGGGTGGGGGTTTAGAGTGCTTGCCGTGTGTGGCCGAGGGTTACGGGCCGCGTCAGGTATGTGGAAACCCTATTGTTGGGCGCTAGGACGTGCTGCGTGCATTCTCGCACGCAGCCTCCTACGGATCGCTTCATATTCCAGACGCCAGCCATCGCATTGGTTGTCGACGGATCCAATGCCGTTCGGACGTAGACCGCTCGTGACGCTCGGTCATGGACGCGCGTGTATCAGGTCAATGTAACCGAGACTCTGCTGTCCCAGGACAAACTCTAGAGTTCGCAGGGCCCGTCAAATCCCCCAATAAGGACGCGGTCTTCCTTGTCGGTTGGCTGCAGCTCGAAAGAACCGATGTCGGCGGCGCCACCCGCGACGCGGGGCGCGAAACGCTGATCGATTTGCAAGATCCCCGCATCTCCTTTGTCGATTGCCGCGCTGGTGGCACCGAGCGCATGCGTATGCGTGGGACCGTCGTTGTCGGCCAATGGCCCCAGTTTGGGACAATCAGAAATGGTTCCGGAGGGCAATGGGATTGTCGAGGAGACAATAAGGTTGTCGGCGCTAGGTGCAATGATCGAAGCAATCCCGCCGAGATCGCTTGGGCCGTTTGGACCGCCATTGTCAGCGATGATCGAGCTTTGCAGGGTCAGTGATAGGCGCGCATATACGCCCTCGCTATACCCGTAGAGTTCGAAAGGTGAGCGATTGAACGCAACGGTGCTGCTGATGAGCGACAAAGGCGTCGTCGAATAGATTCCGCCAGCGCCCTGCACACCAATGTTTCCCGAAATCGTGCTGTTGATGATCGTTGCGGTGGACGGTGGGAGCCCGGCGAACGCTACGCCGCCAAAGAAATCGGCTTGGTTACCGGAGATAGTCGAAGCCTCAATGTCGACACCGCCCAACGTGACGACACCGCCGCCCAAGCCGACACCCCCGCCGATGGCGAACGCCGTGCTTTCGCTGATCGTGCTGTCAAGCGCTTCAAAGTAGTTGTTGACATAAGCGGCGCCTCCCTTCGCTCGAGCTCCGCTGGGAGCGAAGACATGGCTATCGCTAATCGTGCTGTAGTACAGGGAAAGGTTGCCGTGCGCGTAGATGCCGGCACCGCGTGCTGCGATCGAGTTCGATGTGCTGGTCAGCGTGCAGTGTGAAACGACCGAATATGCGAGAGAAACACTTCCACTCGAAAAGACGCATCCACCCTCTGGGAACATGGCGCTGACGTAGCTGCCATTTTCGACATTGAGGTCCGTCAAGCCGAAATTCCCGATTCCGACGTGGCTGAAAACGGGCGAGTTGTGATTGCCATCGATCGTCAGGGGTGTACCGCCGCCCGGAGGCCCCTGCAGATACAAGTTGGGTTGACTAATCGAAATTGCGCCTTGCTCCAGCGTAATCCGGCTGCACGGGAGATTCGCCAGGTTGATGATGTCTTTATCCGAGGCAACCTGGATCTGTTTACGAAGGCTGCCGGGGCTTCCGTCGTCCGCGCAGGTGTCGACCGAGAGAATCGACGCCGGACGTTTTGGGAAGGAAATCCGCCCGCGCGTCGAAGCCGCGGATTCGCCATGCGTCTCATTTCTATGACCGGATGCGAAAGATGCGTGCGGACCTTCTGCTGCGAGCAGGTGTTGTGTCTGCGGTAAACCTCGAGCGTGTGCGGTTGACAGCGTCAGGCCGAGGGCTGTGGCGAGGCAAATGGTCAGAGGCGCAAATTTCTGAAGGCGAAGAGAGTTGAGAGAAGCAGTCGACATGACAAGCAGTCCTTGTAGCGAATAGAGCAGTCCCGCTATCACATGGCGGCTCCAGAGGGAGTGGTCGCCACTAGGACTGTGCTACGTACTACGGGGTTTTGCTGGAAACCGGACAGCCGCTTTGCGCCGGCAGGCGCAAGGGCTAGGCATGAAGCCGGAAATGCTCGCGCCCAGGGCGGTGAGGAGGTTGCAGACGCCCAAGAGGGGTTGACGTGTGAGACGCGATGGAAGTCTCGCGGTCAACTCGCTGGTATCACGTAGTCAAGCTTCCTCGAACCGATTCGCATCCACATTCTTGCGCACCCGCATCGGATCCCAGACGCGCCCATTCATCGCGATATAGACCCCATCGGGCAGGCTCTGCACCGCTCCGACCGCACACCCGATGTTGAACACCGCATCCGACCCCTTGAACAACGCCGGATTCAGCGCGCCGGTCAACACGATGACTTTTCCGGCGATGCCCTGCAGCGCGCGCGCCGTCTCGACCATCGTGTCGGTGCCATGCGTCACCAGCACCGGCCGATGCGGTTGCCGCTCGATCGCGGCTCGGATCTCCGCGCGATCGTGATCGTCCATGTGCAGGCTGTCCTTGCGCATGACCGGCACGACTTCGAACGTGAACGCGACGCCGAGCGCTTCGAGGATCTCGCCGATCTGCGGATCGCCGATCTGGAACTGCGACTTGTCGTCGAAGTAGATCTTGTCGATCGTGCCGCCGGTGGTGACGATGGTCAGGTGCTGCATGCGACGCTCCGGTGAGCCGGCGAGGTGCGCGCATTCTACGGACAATGCCGGTGCGCGTTGAGTGCTCGGCGGAGCATCGCGGCAGCGTCGTCGGCGCCTCGGCTCGACAGACGATAGGCGCGCGTTCCGGAGGCAGCAGGCTCGACACCGCTGCGTCGCGCGGCAGATCACTCCATCTGCCGTCGCGACGAGCGGCCGAGCCGATCGGACTACGCAGCGATCGGCAGGCGCGTTTCGATCTCGGCGTGCGCTTCGTTGACGGACTTCGCCTTCTGCTCGGGACCAAGGCCGAGGCCTTCGGCGCGCACGAACTCGATGTCGGTGACGCCGATGAAGCCGAGCACGTGGCGCAGGTAGTCTTCCTGGAAGTCGAAGTCCGCGCGTCCGCTGCCGTCGCCGTAGAAGCCGCCGCGCGCCGAGGCGACGATGACCTTGCGGCCGCCGGCGAGGCCCTCGGGGCCGCTCGCCGAATAGCGGAACGTCTTGCCGGCGACGACGATGCGGTCGATCCACGCCTTCAGCGAGCTCGGTACGCCGAAGTTGTACATCGGCGCGCCGATCACGACGACGTCGGCCGAAAGGAATTCGTCGATCGCAGTCTGGCCGGCCAACGCGGCCGGATCGGACGCGTCGGCTACGGGCGTCCAGTGCGGCAGCGGGTTGGCGGCGAGGTCGCGGTAGGTCACTTCGAGGCCGGGCGCGCGGCGCTTCCATGCGTCGACGATCGCGGCCGTCAGCTCGCGGGAGACCGAATAGGCGCCCAGGGCGCTCGAGTCGATATGCAGGAGTTTCATGGTGGAGCCTCGGGTTCGGGCCGGGGTGGTCCGGGGTGCCAATAAGCTAAGGCGTGGACGATCCCGGGGGTAGTCGGCAATAATCGGATAGATCGTTCGTCCAGGAGAACAATCATGGCCTATGCCGACGGCGCGATGGCGGACCTCAACGACCTGCGCTTCTTTGCGGCGGTCGTCGAGCACGGCGGCTTCTCGGCCGCGGCGCGTGCGCTCGGCGCGCCGAAGTCGCGGCTCAGCAAGCGCGTCGCGCTGCTCGAGGAACGGCTCGGCGTGCGACTCCTGCAGCGCACGACGCGGCGCTTCGCGATCACCGAAGTCGGCGAGCGCTTCTACGCGCATTGCCGCGCGATGCTCGAGGAGGCACAGGCGGCGCAGGATGCGGTCGACGAGCTGCGCGCCGAGCCGCGCGGCATCGTGCGCGCGAGCTGTCCGATCTCGCTCGCGCAGACCGTGCTCGCGCACGTGCTGCCGGAATTCCTCGCGCAATTTCCGAAGGTGCAGGTGCGCTCGTCGCGAGCAACCGGCGCGTCGACGTCATCAACGAAGGCTTCGACGTCGCGATCCGCGTGCGCACCAAGATCGATACGGATGCGGCGCTCGTGCTGCGCAGCTTCGGCCAGTCGCGCGTGCTGCTGGCGGCGAATCCGAAATTCCTCGACGAGCACGGCCGGCCCGAGACGCCCGAGCAGCTGGAGTCGCTTGCCGCTGCTTTCGCAGTACGAGCACGACGGCGCGCAGGTGCTGGAGCTCTTCGACGCAAACGGCGCGAAGGTCAGCGTCGAGATGCGCGCGCGGATGATCTGCGGCGAATTCAACGTGCTGTACGAAGCCGCGCGGCGCGGCATGGGCGTGACGGCGCTGCCGGAGTTCGTCTGCGCGCCGGCGATCCTGCGCGGCGAGCTCGAGGTCGTGCTGCCCGCGTGGAGCATGCCGCAAGGCATGGCGCATTTCGTCTACCCGAGCCGGCGCGGGCTATTGCCTTCGGTGCGCGCGTTCGTCGATTTTCTGGCCGAGAGGTTGCCGGAAACGATGCGCATCAAGCACGAGCAGTGCATGAGGCGCGAGGACAATCTCGCCTGAGCGGACATTGCGTGCGCGGACGCGCACGCGAATCGCTTCGATACGAGTCGTGAGGCGAACGCTACTTCGTCGAGCGCGCCGCGCGTCGCGCCTTGTCGCGGCGCACGCTCCAGCCGAGCGATCCGATCACGACGACGCACAGGAAACTCTCGATCAGCGCAGGCATGCGCCCGGCTGGCGCAATCCACGCCGCCACGACGCCATGGCAGAAATAGAACAGCGCCACGACGCCGAGCCAGAACAAGGCACGCCGCAGTCCGTTACGCAGCGCGAACAGCGGCAGCAGCAAAGCGGGCAGCGTCAACGCAAGCGCGATCCACGGCGATCCGCCCGCCGGCGGCGCGATCACGAGATACCACGCGAACTGCAGCGCGACGAGCAGAATCCACGCGCCGGCACCGACGCGCTCGGCCGTCACGCGCCGCGCTCCAGCCTGAGCGCGACATCGGCGACGCGCCGGCCGAGCACGCGCGCGAGCAAGCGCTCGTCTTCGCTGATCGCGTGCTGATCCGACGTGCCGGAAACGTGGCTCGCGCCGTACGGCGATCCGCCGCCGCTGGTGCGGTTCAACGCGGCTTCGGTGTACGGAATGCCGACGATCAGCATGCCGTGATGCAGCAGCGGCAGCATCATCGAGACCAGCGTCGTTTCCTGGCCGCCGTGCTGCGTGCTGGTCGATGTGAAGACGCCGGCCGGCTTGCCGGCGAGCGTGCCGGAGACCCAGTCGGCAGCGGTCGAGTCGAGGAAGTATTTCAGCGGCGCGGCCATGTTGCCGAAGCGCGTCGGGACTGCCGAGCACGAGGCCCGCGCACTCGCGAAGGTCGGCGAGCGTCGCGTACGGCGCGCCGTCCTCGGGCTCCGGCGGCGCCGAAACCTCGGTGACCGGCGCGACCGGCGGCACGCTGCGCAGGCGCGCGGTCATGCCCGGCACTTCCTCGACGCCGCGCGCGACGAGCCGGGCGAGCTGCGCGGTCTTGCCGTTGCGGCTGTAGTAGAGGACGAGGATTTCGCTCATGGGCTCGGTGGTGATCCTGTGTTGCGGAAGGATGTTGCAATCGAGAAGGCGCGCTTTCCCTTCTCCCGCTTCGCGGGAGAAGGTGCCGGAGGCGGATGAGGGAAGCTTGTGGCTTCGGTACAAGCCTGCCCTCACCCCAGCCCTCTCCCGCAAGCGGGAGAGGGGGCACGCCGCGCGCCAGCGTGCCGCGCGGCTTGGTCCCGTTAAGCGCGCTGCGCTAGGCTCGCCACATGTCCGCCGCTCCCGCGAAGTTTGCCAGAAAGCTGCGCATCGACCGCGAGCGCTCGATGGCGCTCCTGACGCTTCACCTGGCACCGCTTCCTCGAAGACCGCTGCATGCAGACCGCGGGCGCGCTTGCTTATACGTCGATCTTCGCGCTGGTGCCGCTGACCGCGGCGATCCTCGGCATCCTCGCCGCGTTCCCGGTGTTCGCGGAATGGCGCGACAAGCTGACCGCGTGGGTATTCACCAACTTCGTGCCGGCCGCCGGCGACACGGTGCAGGGCTACATCACCGAGTTCGCGGCGAACGCGAGCAAGACGACCGCGGTCGGCATCCTCGTGCTTTTCTTCAGCGCGGTCTCGCTGATGATGAGCATCGAGGACGCGTTCAACCGCATCTGGCGCGTGCCGAACGCGCGCGGGCATGCGTCGCGCTTCGTGATCTACTGGACCGCGCTGACGCTCGGCCCGCTGCTGCTGGTCGCCGCGCTCGCGATCAGCTCGTACCTGATCGCGCTGCCGTTCATCGATGTCGCCGCGACGGAGCTTTCGCTGAAGACGCGCATGCTGTCGGCGCTGCCGTTCCTGATCGTCTGGAGCAGCCTCCTGGCCGGCTACATGATCATCCCGAACCGCGCCGTGCGCTTCGGCCACGCGCTGCTCGGCTCGTTCATCGCCGCCGCGCTGTTCGAGGCGGCCAAGCGCGGCTTCGCGCTGTACGCGACGCGCACGAGCTACACGCAGGTCTATGGCGCGATCGCGATCGTGCCGATCTTCATCTTCTGGATTTATCTTTCCTGGGCGATCGTTCTGTTCGGTGCGTCGCTGACGGCTTCGCTCAACGCGTTCGACTATCGACCGCCGGGCCAGCGCCTCGCGCGCGGGCAGGAATTCGCCGGGCATGCTGCGCGTGCTCGGGCATTTCGCGGCCGCGCACCGCGACGGGCGCGGGCTCAAGAGCGAGACGCTGATGGCCGCCGAGCCGTTCCTGACCGACGATCTCCTGCAGCGCTATCTCGCCGACCTGCACCGGATCGGCCTGATCCAGTGCAACGAGCTCGGCGAATGGGTCGTCGTGCGCGATTTCGCGACGGTCAGCCTGCTGGAGATCTACGAGGAGGGCAGCTATCGTCTGCCCAACGACGCCTCGATCGCGCGCGAAGAGCCCGGGCAGGTCCGCGAGATGCTAGCGCGGCTCGCCGCCAACGTGCGCGATGGCCTCGACGTGCCGCTCGCCGAAATCTTTCCGCCCCCCGTGCGGTCCGAGTCCAGGGCCGCCGCGATGCCGGCGGAATCGCCTTTGATGGAGAAATCATGAAACGAGCATTGCTGCGCCTGGTCTTCGCGCTCGGCGCCCTGTCGATCCTCGCCGGAAATGCGCATGCGCAAGCGGCGAAGACGCCCGCCCTCGAGGTCAAGACGCTCGACGGCACGACGTTCGATCTCGCCGCGCAGCGCGGCAAGTGGGTCATCGTCAATTTCTGGGCGACCTGGTGCTCGCCGTGCATCAAGGAGATGCCGGATATCTCGCGCTTCGTCGCGAGCCGCAGCGATGTCAGCGCGATCGGGCTCGCATTCGGCGGCGAGGAGCTTGCCGACGTCACCGATTTCCTGAAGAAGCATCCGGTCCAGTATCCGATCGCGAACGTGCCGCTCGAATCGCCGCCGAAGGATTTCGGCGCGCCGAAGGGCCTGCCGACGACGTACCTGATCGCGCCCGACGGCAGCATCGCGAAGAAATTCACGGGACCCATCACCGCGGGCGATCTCGAAAAAGCGATCGCAGCCGGCGCGAAGGCGACCCGTACGTAACGCGCGATGGCGACCGTCCGCTTCGTCGTCTCGGGCCGCGTGCAGGGTGTGTTCTTTCGCGCCTCGACGCGCGCCGAGGCGGAGCGGCTCGGCATCGCGGGCTCGGCGCGCAATCTCCCGGACGGGCGCGTCGAGGTGATCGCGAGCGGGTCGGAGGCGTCGCTCGCGGCGCTCGAAAGATGGCTCTGGGAAGGCCCACCGTCCGCGCGCGTCGAGCGATGTCGCGCGCGAAGTCCTCGCCGATCGCGCGATGGACGGATTCCATACCGGCTGATCCGTCGCTTCGCGCGAACATACGCACGCGAATGCTTTGACTCGCCGCCGGCATTCGGCTGAACTCGCCGGATGAAACGATCCCGCAGCAAAGTCGCCGCGCCGGCGCCGTCGAAAACCCGTCGAAATGCCGCGGCGCCTTCGGTCACGCGTCACGGAGTCGCGCGCGTGATGTCCAAACTCGGTGTCTGCTCGCGCACGCAGGCCGCCGAATACGTTCGCGCAGGGCGTGTCGCGCTCAACGGGCGCATCGTGCGCGATCCGGAAAAGCCGACAGATGCATCGCGCGATCGCATCGCGCTCGACGGCCGCGAAATCCGCGCGGCCGAACGCATCTATCTCATGCTCAACAAGCCGCGCGGCTACGTGACGACCGCGTCGGACGAGCAGGGCCGCAAGACCGTGTACGACCTTCTCGACGGCGCCGGATTGCCGTGGATCGCGCCGGTCGGTCGGCTCGACAAGGCCAGCGAAGGCCTGCTGCTGTTGACCAACGACAGCGCGTGGGCCGCAAACATCTCGGCGCCTGCAACGAATGTTGACAAGATTTACCACGTTCAGATCGATCGGCTGCCGGATTCCGCGCTGATTGATGCACTCGTTCTCGGCATCGACGATCGCGGCGAGTTACTCTCGGCCAAGTCCGCGCGCGAACTGCGGCGCGGCGACAGGAACGCATGGCTCGAGATCGTGCTCGACGAGGGACGCAACCGGCAGATCCGCCGCCTTCTGGCTGCGCATGAGGTCGGTGTGCTGCGCCTCGTGCGCGTCGCGATCGGCCCGCTCGCCCTCGGCGGGCTCGGCAAAGGCCTGTCCCGTTCCCTTACGGCTTTGGAAGTAGCGGCATTCGCGAGATAATCTTTTATTCCCAGATGGCACTTTGCGCGGTTCTGGAATCGCCCGGCCCGCCCGCTTCGGACGGCCCCGGCGCGGCATCGCGCGTGTCCCCGAACGCAGCGGCAGCGCCACGCGGCTTGCGACAGATGATGCGATGAAGACTGTCCTGATGTTCCCGTACGCGAACCACCTCGGCGGCACCCAGCCGCTGGTGGCGATCGCGCAGACGTTGCGCGAATCCGGCCACAACGTCGTGTTCGCCGCGCGCGGCAAATGCCGCACCTATATCGAGGAATGCGGCTTCGATGTGGAGGACGTGCTCGAGCTCGATCCCGAGCGCAGCGTCGCCTACATCAACAAGTCGAGCCTGGACTACCACACGCGCGAAAGCGTCGCCGAATTCGTCGCCGCCGAGCGCGCGCTGATCGAGAAGCACGATGCCGACGTCGTCGTCGACCTGCACCGTCCGACATTGAAGCTTTCGGCACTCCTGACCGGCACGCCGCGCGCGGTGCTGTGCAACACCGTGCTGACGCGCTATTACGCCGGCGAGAAATTCCTGCCGGAATCGCATCCGCTGAGCTCGGTCGTGAAGTTTCTGCCCGAGTCGATCCTGCGTCCCGTCAGCGCGTGGGCCGAGGAAAAATTGTTCGAATCCTGGGTGCGGCCCTACAACGCGTACCTCGAAGGCCGCAGCGGCGTGCGCTTCGCGTCGATGAAGGACCTCTTCGAAGGCGAGGCGACGATCCTGATGGACGCGCCGGAGTTCGCGCCTTCGGTCGGGCTGCCGCCGCACGTGCATGCGGTCGGGCCGCTCGTGCACGAGCAGTCCGAGCGGATTCCGCCGTGGTATTCGCGCCTCGATCCGAGGAAGAAATCGATCTTCGTCTACCTCGGCTCGTACGGCGAGCAGTTCACGCGCATCGTCGATTATCTCGGCCGCATGCTCGCCGACGCGGCGGACTACCAGATCGTCGCCGCGACCGGCGGGCTGTACGGCTATTCCGGCGTGTCGTGCCCGTCGAATGTGATCGTCAGCGACTACGTGCCGGCGAGCCTGGTCCTTTCGCACAACTGCGCCGCGATGATCACGCACGGCGGGCGCGGCTCGATCTATTCCGCACTGCACCACGGCGTGCCGCTGGTCGGCATCCCGAACCAGGGCGAGCAGGAATGGAATCTCGACGCGGTCGAGCGCTTCGGCCTCGGCCGCAAGCTCTCCCCGCGGCGCATCAGCTTCGAGGGGTTCTGCGAGGCGATGCGCACGGTCATCGGCGAGCCGAGCTTCCGCGAGAACGCGCTCGCCTTCCGCCAGCGCCTGCTCGCCTATGACGGCGTCGGTGCCGCATCGCGCCTGATCGCCGCGATGGCCTGAGGGCCTCCCAGGGATCGGCGGCCTGCACCGATCAACGTGTTTGTAATCGAATAGGAATCGAACGGTGATGCGCGCCGGTCGCGCACGGCGTAGGCTCGCGCTGCACATTTGCATATGTGCAACGAATGAGGATATGCGCATGTCCGATCGGGCGGATTCACGGTCTTCACGTTTCCTGTCCGCGCTGTCGCGCGTCGCGCTCGCAGCGCTCCCGGCGGCTTACGCGTGTTCCGCGCCGGCGGGCCCGTTGCCTTCCATTGTGCATTCGGGTTCGCACGCGCCGACATTCGGGATGTACGACAGGCAGTTGCCGGCGACGGCGACGTTTCCGCTGGCAGATTCGGCCTCGTTCGAAAGCGCGCTCGGCTCCAGTCAGAAAGTCGTCATCGACAGCGGAGCGCAGGGCGATTTCTTCGGCTGGGCCGTCGCGATCGACGGCGACACCGCGCTGGTCGGCGCGTACGGCGTCAAGGTCGGCGTGCACAAGCAGCAGGGTCTCGCCTACATCTTCACCGAGACGGACGGCGTGTGGACGCTTGCGGCCACGCTCACCGCGAACGACGGCCGTCCGTTCGATACGTTCGGATCGGCGGTCGCACTCTCGAACGGCATCGCCGCGGTCGGCGCATACCAGGCCGACGGCGGACGAGGCTATGTCTACGTGTACACGGGCTCGGCGCGCACTGGACGCAGAAGGCAAAGCTCTCGACCGACACGACCGTGGACGAATGTCTTGGCTGGTCGGTCGGCGTTTCCGGCTCGACCGTTCTGGCGGGCGCACCGTTTGCGGAGATCGACGGCAAGCAGTTCGGCGCGGTCTACGCGTACGCGCCGACCGCCGGCGTCTGGGGCCAGACGCAGGAGATCACCGCGAGCGATGCCGGCCTCGGCGATTTCTTCGGCAATGCGATCGCGACCGACGGCGCAAACGTCGTGATCGGCGCCGACAGCGCGACGATCGGCGCCAACACGACGCAGGGCGCCGCATACGTGTTCAAGAATTCCGGCGGCACCTGGGTCGAGCAGGCAAAACTGATCGCCGACGATGGCGCGGCGTTCGACAACTTCGGACGCGCCGTCGCGATCTCGGGCTCGACGATCCTGGTCGGCGCGCCGTACGTGGTCATCGACGACAACGCATTCGAAGGCGCGGTCTACGCGTACGACGGCGCGGGCGCGACCTGGCAGCAGCGCCAGAAGCTGCTCGCCTCGGACGGCACGGCGAACACCTATTTCGGCTGGTCGGTGGCGGTGTCGGGCGACAACGCGCTCGTCGGCGCGACGTCGTTCTACGATCCGGACACGGGCGCCGCGTACGCGTTCGCGCGCTCGGGAACGCAGTGGACGCAAACGCAGGAGCTCGTTTCCGGCGACGGTCCGGATCCGGAATTCTTCGGCTGGTCGGTCGGACTTTCGGCGAGCGGCGCGCTGATCGGCGAGCCGCTCGCGAAGGTCGGCGACAACTACGATCAGGGCGCCTCGTATTTCTACAGCGCGCCCGCGACGTGATCTTCGCCGACGGTTTCGACTGACCGTCAGCCCTTCAGCACGCCGAGCTTGCGGCCGACCTTGACGAACGCGGCGACCGCGCGGTCGATCTGCTCGTGCGTGTGCGCGGCGCTCATCTGCGTGCGGATGCGCGCCTGGCCCTGCGGCACGACCGGATAGAAGAAGCCGATCACGTAGATGCCCTCGTCGAGCAGCTCCTTCGCGAACGCCTGCGCGAGCTTGGCGTCGTAGAGCATGACCGGCGCGATCGGATGCGTGCCGGGCCTGATGTCGAATCCGGCCTCGGTCATGCGCTTGCGGAAATACAGCGCGTTGTCGTTGACCTTGTCGCGCAGCGCCGTCGACGAGGACAGCATCTCGAACACCTTGATCGACGCGGCGACCAGCGGCGGCGGCAGCGTGTTCGAGAACAGGTACGGCCGCGAGCGCTGGCGCAGCAGATCGATGATCGCCTGGCTGCCGGTCGTGAATCCGCCGGAGCCGCCGCCGAGCGCCTTGCCGAGCGTCGAAGTGAACACGTCGACTTCGTCCATGACGCCGTGCAGCTCGGCCGAGCCGCGCCCGGTCGGTCCGACGAAGCCGGTCGCGTGCGAATCGTCGACCATCAGCAGCGCGTTGTATTTCTTCTTGAGCTTCGACGATCTCGTCGAGCTTGGCGATGTAGCCGTCCATCGAGAACACGCCGTCGGTCGCGATCAGGCGCGTGCGCTTGCCCTGCGTTTCGGCGAGGTGCTTTTCGAGCTCGGCCATGTCGCCGTTCGCGTAGCGGCGGCGCTCGGCCTTGCACAGGCGGATGCCGTCGATGATCGAGGCGTGGTTCAGCGCGTCGGAGATGACCACGTCCTCGTCGTTGAGGATCGTCTCGAACAGGCCGCCGTTGGCGTCGAAGCAGCTCGTGTAGAGGATCGTGTCGTCGGTGCCGAAGAATTTCGAGATCGTCGCCTCGAGCTCCTTGTGCAGGTCCTGCGTGCCGCAGATGAAGCGCACCGAGGCGAGGCCGAAGCCGTGCGTGTCGAGCGCGTCGCTTGGCCGCCGCGATGATGTCCGGATGGTCGGCGAGGCCGAGATAGTTGTTCGCGCAGAAGTTCAGCACCTCGCGGCCGTCGGCGGTGCGGATCGCGGAGGACTGCGGCGTCGTGATGATGCGCTCGGTCTTGTAAAGACCCTGATCGCGGATCGAATCGAGCTCGGCTTCGAGGCGCTGGCGCGCGGCATTGTCCATGGCGGTATCGTTCTCATGCGGGACGCGTATTGTCCGCGATTTGGCTCAAGACTGAACAGAGGAGCGTGGCGATGCGTTGCCTGCGAATGGCGCTTCTTGCTCTGGCCTTTCCGCTCGTGTCGCTTGCGCACGAGGCGGATCCGGCCTATCTCGCGACGCTGCACAACGATGGCAGCTTGCTGCCGCGCGGGCTTGCGCCGTTCGAGAGCGTTCCGCACTACGTTCCGCCGCTCGCGCCGGCCGACGCGCCCGGCGGACACGTGCGCGCGATCGCCGAATACGAGCCGACGCACGGCATACTGATCACGTGGGGCGGCTTCAACGCGCTGCACACCGCGATGGTCGTGCCGCTGACGACCGCCGATCCGCCGTCCGACGTCTGGGTCGTCGTCGACAACGCCGGCGAGCAGCAGTCTGCGAGCAGCGTGCTCGGCAACGGCGGCGCCGATCTGGCGCACGTGCATTTCATCGTCGCCACGACGGACAGCGTCTGGATGCGCGACTACGGCCCGCGCTTCGTCGCGCACACCGGCACGCGCGCGATCATCGATCACATCTACAACCGGCCGCGGCCGCACGACGACCAGATCCCGATCGTGATCGGCGGCGACTGGGACGAGCCGGTCTACGAGCTGCCGCTCGTGCACGGCGGCGGCAATTTCCACCTGTTCCGCGACCGCGACGCGTTCATGACGCGGCTCGTCGTCAACGAGAATCCGGGCGTCAGCGAAGCGGAGATCGTCGACGACTTCCGCGCGTTCGAAGGCGTCGACGTCACGCTGTTCAATCCGTTCCCGACGAGCTACGACTCGACGCAGCACATCGACATGTGGATGCTGCCGCTCACCGATTCGAAAGTGCTGATCGGCCAGTACGACGCGAGCGAAGGCGGCGGCGTGCCGAAAACCGTCACCGACGGCGCAGCCGACGAGCTCGCGTCGCGCGGATACACCGTGTACCGCACTCCGGGCTGGAACGTGTTCGGCACGCACTACACGTACACGAACTCGGTCATCGTGAATCAGGTCGCATTGATCTGCCGTTTCGACGGCTACGACGCCGAGAATGCCGATGCGCTCGCGACTTATCGGCAGGCGCTGCCGGACAGCGATGTCGTCGTGGTCGACTGCACCGACATCATCCCGCTCGCCGGCGCGATTCATTGCATCGTGATGCACGTGCCGGATCTGCTGTACCGGGACGATTCGGACGATCCGATTCTGTAGCGCGCAGCCTGACTCGAATTACGAAAGCGCGTGTGACTCGCTCGGTGAGGCGACGATGCCCTGAGCGGGCTATCCGCCGGTGAACGCGCCGTAGCTGCGCAGGCGTCGATAGCGCTGCTCGATCAGCGTCGCGCTGTCGAGCGCTTCGAGCTCGTCGAGCTGGGTCGAGCAGGATCGCCTTCAGACGCACGGCGATCGAATGCGGATTGCGATGCGCGCCGCCGAGCGGCTCGCGGATCATCTTGTCGATGAGGCCGAGCTCGAGCAGGCGCGGCGCCGTCAGACCGAGCGCATCGGCGGCATCCTTGGCCCTTTCGGCGCTTTTCCACAGAATCGACGCGCAGCCTTCCGGCGTGATCACCGAATACGTCGAATACTGCAGCATGTTCGTGCTGTCGCCGACGCCGATCGCGAGCGCGCCGCCGGAGCCGCCTTCGCCGATCACGGTGCAGACGATCGGCACCTTGAGCTCGCTCATCTCGAGCAGGTTGCGCGCGATCGCTTCGCTCTGGCCGCGCGCTTCCGCGTCGACGCCGGGCCACGCGCCGGCGGTGTCGATGAACGTCAGGACCGGCAGCCGGAAGCGCTCGGCGAGCTGCATGATGCGCAGCGCCTTGCGATAGCCTTCCGGGCGCGGCATGCCGAAGTTGCGCCGGATCTTCGACTTCGTGTCGCGGCCTTTCTGGTGGCCGATGATGACGACGCTGCGCCCGTTGATGCGCCCGAGTCCGCCGACGATCGCCGCGTCATCGGCGAACGCGCGGTCGCCGGCGAGCTCGTGGAATTCCTCGCACATGACGCCGATGTAATCGAGCGTGTACGGCCGCGCCGGATGGCGCGCGAGCTGCGCGATCTGCCACGGCGTGAGGTTCCGGAAGATCTCGGCGGTCTTCGCCTTGAGCTTGTCCTCGCAGCGTCGAGATCTCGTCCTCGATGTTGAACGCCTGGCCATGGCTGGCCAGCCGCAGCTCCTGGATTTTTGCATCCAGTTCGGCGATCGGCTGTTCGAAATCGAGGAAATTCGGGTTCATTCGGCGACGTTCGCGCCAGACGGGTGGCGCAAAGTGCGGGAGTATAGCGCGGTGGGTGCGTGTGCGGCCCCGGCGTGGCGAGGGCCTCAGGCAGCGTGCGAGTGCCGGGTCATTCCTCCGCCGCGGCTTCGAGCCGGCGCACGTCGAGCAGTCGCTCCGTGCGCATCACGTGCAGGATCACAACGAAGCGATCCGTGCGTCGGTAGAACACGCGGCAAGGCGGCTCGACGATCTGGCGATAGCGCGATCGCGCGAACTCAGGCAGCCGACTGCCGCTGTCCGGATGCTGGGCGAGTTGCTCGACGTGGCGCAGCACGCGGCGCACGAGTTCGGTGGCGGCTGCCGGATTCTCGATCGCGATGTAATCCATGATCGCTTCGAGGTCGGCGCGCGCCGGCTCGGTCCAGATTACCTGAGCCACCGGGCGAAGTGCGCCTTCACCTGCGCGTGCGTCAGCGTGCGGCCCTCGGCGAGCGCCATTTCGCCGCGCGCGATGCCTTCGAGAATCGCCATTCGACGCTGCTGCGCTTCGTAGCTTTCGACGTCGACGAGATACGCGCTCGGCAGGCCGTGCTGCGTGATCAGGATCGGCTCGCGGTCGCGTTCGAGATCGGCCAGCAGCTCGGTGGCCTGGCGCTTCAGGGTCGTCACGAGTTCGGTTCTCATGGAGTGACACTTTAGTATCACATCACGCGGAACGCAAATGCGCGATCGCAGGTTGCCGATCGGCGGCGTGAGAAAAAGCGCGCGACGCGCGTCAGCCGAACACGAGCTCCGCCGCGATCACGCCGTCGAGCGCCTGCAGGCTGTCCTTCAACGCAGGACTCGCGCGCACGCGCCACTCGGCGCCGAGCTCGATCTCGGCCTGACCGTCCGCGTTGTGATAGCTGATGCGCACCGCGGTCGCGCCGCCGCGGTGCGCGGATAGCGCGTGCTGCAGGCGTGCGACGAAATCGCGCGTGCACGCCGTTGAGACGCACGCGCAACACACGCGCGCTGCGCTCGCACGCCGATTCGATCGTCGCGACCGAATTCACGCGCAGCTGATAGCTGCCGGAGAATTCGTCGAGGCTGAGGCCGCCGTCGAATACGAGGATCGCATCGCGCGTCAGCAGCGGGCCGTATTCGATCCACGCTTCGCGGAACAGGCTGACTTCCATGCGGCCGGACCAGTCCTCGACCTGCACGAACGCCATCGCATCGCCGCGCTTGCGGATCGCGATGACCTGGCCTGCGATCGTGTACGGCGCATCGGAGTAACGGCCGCGCCGTTCGTGCGGCGCCGGCGGCTTGTAGTGCTGATCGATCTCGCCGATCGGCGAGGTCGCGATGCGCGCGATCAGGCCGCGCCACGAATCGGTCGGATGGCCGGAAAGATAGTGGCCGAGCGTCTCGCGCTCGCCGGCGAGCTTGCGTTCGATCGGCCATTCGTCGACGGTCGGCAACGGCGCGGCTCGGACACCGCCGCACTGGTCGCGCCGAACATGTCGTTCTGGCCGGCTTCGGCGTCGCGCGCGTGCTGCTCGGCCGCGCGCACGGCATTCGGGCAGCTGCAGCATCAGGCTCGCGCGGTTCGGTGCGAGCGCATCCATCGATCCGGACAGGATCAGCGCTTCGAGCACGCGCTTGTTGATCTTCTGCGCATCGACGCGGCGGCAGAAATCCGAAAGGTTGCGGAATGCGCCGCCGTTCCGCGCGCGCTTCGACGATCGCTTCGACCGCACCGTGGCCGACGCCTTTCACTGCGCCGAGGCCGTACACGATCGTCTTGTCGTCGCTCGCCTCGAACATGTAGTTCGACGCGTTGATGTCCGGCGGCAGCACGACGAGATTCATCGCGCGCGCTTCGCCGAGGAAGTTGACGACCTTGTCGGTGTTGTCCATGTCGGCCGACAGCACCGCGGCCATGAACTCGGCCGGGTAGTGCGCCTTCAGCCACGCGGTCTGATATGCGACGAGCGCATACGCGGCCGAGTGCGACTTGTTGAAGCCGTACTCGGCGAATTTCTCCATCAGGTCGAAGATCGAGCTCGCGAGGCGCGCCTCGATCGCGTTGTTCGCCGCGCCGTCCTCGAAGTGACGCGCTGCAGCGCCATTTCCTCGGGCTTTTTCTTGCCCATCGCGCGGCGCAGCAGGTCGGCGCCGCCGAGCGAATAGCCGGCCAGCACCTGCGCGATCTGCATCACCTGTTCCTGATAGACGATGACGCCGTAGGTCGGCTTCAGGATCGGCTCGAGCAGCGCGTGCGCATAGCTGACTTCGGCGCGGCCGTGCTTGCGCGCGATGAAGTCGTCGACCATGCCGGACTGCAGCGGACCCGGACGGAACAGCGCGACCAGCGCGATGATGTCCTCGAACGTATCCGGCTGCAGCTTCTTGACCAGATCGCGCATGCCGCGCGATTCGAGCTGGAATATCGCGGTCGTCTGGCAGCGCTTGAGCAGCGCGTACGTCGCGGCATCGTCGGTCGGCAGCGTCGCGATGTCGATCGGTGTTTCACCGCGCTGCGCACGCCGCACGTTGATCGCCTTGACCGCCCAGTCGATGATCGTCAGCGTGCGAAGGCCGAGGAAGTCGAACTTGACGAGACCGACCGCCTCGACGTCGTCCTTGTCGAACTGCGTGACGAGTCCTTCGCCGCCGCCTTCCGAGAACATCGGCGCGTAGTCGGTGAGCGGACCCGGCGCGATGACGACGCCACCGGCGTGGCGGCCCGCGTTGCGCGTGAGGTCTTCGAGCTTGAGCGCGAGATCGACGAGCTCCTTGACCTCCTCGTCGCTCGCGTACATCGCCTTGAACTCGGCGACGACGCGATCGGGTTCCTTGCGCGACTTGTCGGATCGGCCGAGCGCATCCTCGAGCGAAAGATCGAGCGGCATCTTCGGCAGCAGCTTGGCGATGCGGTCGACCTGGCCATACGGCATGCCGAGCACGCGGCCGGTGTCGCGCAGCACGGCCTTGGCGGCCATCGTGCCGTAGGTGATGATCTGGCTGACGCGGTCGCGGCCGTATTTTTCGGCGACGTAGTCGATGACTTCGTCGCGGCGATCCATGCAGAAGTCGACGTCGAAGTCCGGCAGCGACACGCGTTCGGGATTGAGGAAGCGCTCGAACAGGAGGTCGTAGCGCAGCGGATCGAGATCGGTGATGCCGAGTGCGTAGGCGACCAGCGAGCCCGCGCCCGAGCCGCGTCCGGGCCCGACCGGAATGTCGTGCTGCTTGGCCCAGTTGATGAAGTCGGCGACGATCAGGAAGTAGCCCGGGAAACCCATCTGCACGATGACGTCGAGCTCGGTTTCGAGCCGCTTCTCGTAGTCTTCGCGCACGAAGCCGGCAGCCGGCGCGTGCTTGGCGAGCCGATCGACGAGGCCCGTGCGCGCGCTGTCGCGGATGAAGCTGTCGAGCGTATGCGCGGCCGGCACCGGAAACGCCGGCAGGAAGTACTTGCCGAAACTCAGCTCGAGATTGCAGCGCTTGGCGAGCTCGACCGAATTGTCGATCAGCTCCGGAAGATCGGCGAACAGCGCCGCCATCTCGTCCGGCGACTTCAGGTACTGATCCGGCGAATAGTCGCGCGGCCGCTTCGGATCGGCGAGCACGCGGCCGGCATGGATGCAGACGCGCGCCTCGTGCGCTTCGAAATCATCGCGTGTGAGAAAGCGCACGTCGTTGCTTGCGACGATCGGAAGATCGAGCTGCTCGGCGAGCGCGAGCGCGCCGTCGAGGAACACGTCTTCGTTCGGCCGGTGCGTGCGCGTCGCTTCGAGATAGAAGCGGTCCGGAAACTGCGCGCGCAGGCGCTCGGCGCGCGCACGCGCGTAGTCGTCGCGGCCGCTGATCATGAGGCGACCGATGTCGCTGTCGCGGCCGGCCAGCGCGATGAGGCCCGCGTTGTGCTCGTCGAGCCAGTCGATGCCGACGATCGCGTGCTCGCCGTGGCGGCCTTCGGCATACGCGCGCGAGAGCAGGCGCGAGAGATTGAGGTAACCCTCGCGGTTCTGGCAGAGCAGGGTCAGCCGCTGCGGTGCGCGCGCGTTCGTCGCGCGCCGCGACCCACACGTCGCAGCCCGCGATCGGCTTGATGCCGGCGGCCTCGGCGGCCTTGTAGAACTTGACCAGCGCGAAGAGGTTGCTCTGGTCGGTCAGCGCGACCGCGGGCATGGCCGCGCGCGCGCAGGCGTCCACGAGGTCGCCCACGCGGATCGTCGAGTCGGTCAGCGAATACTCGCTGTGGACGTGAAGGTGGATGAATTCCGCGGACATGAAGGCGGGGTGCGGCGGCAGTCCGCAGCGTAAGCCGGCCCATGGGGGGCGGCAAGCTTGACAGGCCGGTCCCGGCGCTCCGGGGTCGGCCGGCTCTGCCCAGCCGACGCGCGCGAGCGCGCCGCCGGGGGCGCGCGCGACGCGTATGTAATTTCCTACGCGAAATTCCGGATAACTCGTAGTGACACCGGTAATAATGTGATGTACATCACGTTTTCTTGTTAGTCTGTTCAGCTCGGTGCCGGGGGGCGGACGACGATGGCTGCTGGAGCCGCAGGCTTCGGGTATCGCGCGTTCATCAGCTACAGCCACCAGGATCAGGCCTGGGCGCAGTGGCTGCATCGGGCGATCGAGACCTACCGGGTGCCAAGCCGCCTGGTCGGGCAGACCACCGCAGCCGGCACGATCCCGCGCCGCCTCGTTCCGATCTTCCGCGACCGCGACGAGCTTGCCGAGCGCGACCGATCTCGGGCGCAAGGTCAACGAAGCGCTGGCGCAGTCGGCCAACCTGATCGTGATCTGCTCGCCGGCCGCCGCGCAATCGCGCTGGGTCGACGAGGAAGTGCTCGCGTACAAGCGGCTTGGTCGCGCCGAGCGCATCTTCTGTCTGATCGTCGGCGGCGAGCCGAACACGGCGGATCTGCCGGATCGCGCGTCCGAAGAATGCTTCTGCCCGGCGCTGCGCTTCGCGATCGACGATGCCGGTCGCCTGACGGACGAACGCACCGAGCCGATCGCGGCCGACGCGCGTCCGAATGGCGATGGCAAGGCGAACGCGCGGCTCAAGCTGATCGCCGGCATGCTCGACGTCGGCTTCGATGCGCTGAAGCAGCGCGAGCAGCAGCGGCGCAACCGCAAGTGGGCGCTGCTCGCGGCCGCATCGTTCGCCGGCATGCTGCTGACCGGTGCGCTCAGCGTGTATGCGCTGCGCGCGCGCAGCGAAGCGATCGCGCAGCGCGGCGAAGCCGAAGGCCTGATCGAGTTCATGCTCGGCGATCTGCGCAAGAAGCTCGAGCCGGTCGGCCGTCTCGATGCGCTCGATTCGGTCGGCGAGCGCGCGCTGAAGTACTACTCGGCGCAGGATGCCGGCGCGCTCGACGCCGATTCGCTCGGCCGCCGCGCGCGCGCGCTGCATCTGATCGGCGAGGTCGATGATCTGCGCGGCGATCTCGATCATGCGCTCGACGTGTTCCAGCAAGCCGCGCGCAGCACGAGCGAGCTGCTCGCGCGCGCGCCGAACGACGGGCAGCGCATCTTCGATCATGCGCAGAGCGTGTTCTGGGTCGGCAACGTCGCGTTCGAGCGTGGGCAGAACGACGTCGCCGAGAAGTCGTTCAACGAATACAGGACGCTCGCGGAGCGGCTCGTGGCGATCGATCCGACCAAGGCCGACTGGCAGGCCGAAGTCGAATACGCACACAGCAACCTCGGCACGCTGCTGATCAAGGAAGGGCGTAACGGCGAAGCGGTGCAGGCATTCCAGCGCTCGCTGGAGGTGTCGTCGGCGCTCGCGCGCGCGGCGCCGGACGATGCCGCGCGGCAGCTCGACGATGCGCAGTCGCGAGCGTGGCTTGCTGATGCGCGCAGGCGGGGCGGCGAGTTCAAGGAGGCGGCAGTCCAGCGCAACGCCGAGCTCGCGATCTATCAAGCGGTCCTCGCCAAGGACCCGAGCAACAACGATGCGAAGTCGAGGCTGCTGGTCTGCCGACAGATGCTCGCGAGCCTCGCCATCGAGAACGGCGAACTGCAGAGCGCAATCGATCAGCTGCGCACCGCGGCGAAGCTGGCTGACGCATTGTTGCAAGCCGAGCCGGACAGCACGTTGTGGGCAGAATTCGCCGCGCATGCTTACGTGGCGCTCGGCGAGGCATTGCATCTCGACGGCGACGACGCGGCCGCTCGCAACGAGGCGGCGCGCGCGTTGTCGATCAGTGAAGGTCTGGTCAAGCGGGATCCGAGCGTGCAGCGCTGGAGCGCCTATCTGCTGTCTCGCTGCCAGCTGTTGCAGGTCGCGCTGGATCGAACAGGCAGCGCCGCCGCACTCGCGACCGTGCAAGGCGTCGTCTCACGCATCGATGGCATGCAACCGACGAGTACGGATGACCAGCTCATACGCTGGCAGCTCGGCGCTGCGCTCCTTGCTGAAGGCGATCTCCATCGCCGGGACGGGCACACGGACGATTCCCGCGTCGCATGGGAGCGCGCCGTCGCAGTGCTCGCGCCGCAACAGGATCGCGAGGACGCCGCGATGCAACTGGTGCTCGCCTCAGCACTGTGGCGTCTCGACCGCGCCGCCGATGCGGCGGCGATCGTGTCCCGCCTCCAGCATATCGGCTATCTGCATCCCGATTTCGTAGCGCTCGCACGCGCCGTCGAAGGCGGCGCAGCTTCTGCGCGCAGCGCTGACAACGCCGGAAATCCGGCCCGCTGATACTCGAACACAACTCATACGGAGGAACGAGCCATGTCAACCGTCATCGTCACCGTCACGCTCACTGCGAAGGGCAACAGCATCTCGAACGGCGTGGATTTCACATTCGCTGCGGGGCCCGGAATGCCAGTGGGCGTGGTCTCGGCCGACGGCAAGATCGATCTCAGCAAGGACTTTCCGAGCGGGACGCCGGTAACGCTGGTCTTCACGATGACCACATCCAGCGTCCGGTTTCCCTCGGGTCCTTCGGTTCCGGTGAGCTTCTACGGTCAGGCCGGAGCCAGCAATGCGATCTGGTTTGGCCCGGCGGGTGTGAAGCCGAGCGGCCCGAACGGCGGTTCGGAGTTCGTATTCGCCACGAACGCCATGGGACCGAACAACAGCACGCTGTCCTTCATCGACAACAACGATGACGCCAAGACCTGGGCGTACGCGCTGTTCGCGTGGGCGACGACCGGTCCCAATCAGGGACAGAAGTTCGAGGACGATCCTCGGATCATCAATCATCCCACCAACAAATAGCGCACTGCATTCGCGCACGCTCTACCTGCGGACGCCACATGCTCGACTTCCGATACCGCGCGTTCCTCTGCTACAGCCATCGCGACAGCGACTGGGCGGACTGGCTGCACCGCGCGATCGAGGACTACCCGATCCCGTCGCGCCTGATCGGCATCACGACAAGTGCCGGCGTCATCCCGGCACGGCTCGCGCCGGTGTTCCGCGATCGCGACGAGTTGCCGAGCGCGACCGATCTTTCCGCCAAGGTCAGCGATGCGCTCGCGCAATCGGCGAACCTGATCGTGATCTGCTCGCCGCACTCGGCGCAATCGCACTGGGTCAACGAGGAAGTCGAGACGTTCCAGCGTCTGGGCCGCGCCGATCGGATCTTCTGTCTCATCGTCGACGGCGAGCCCGGCGCGAGCGCATGGGCCGGACGCGGGCACGACGAATGCCTGCCGCCGGCGCTGACGCATCGCCTCGACGCGGCCGGCCACGCAACCGGCGAGCGCCTCGAGCCGATCGCCGCGGATGCACGGCCGGGCAAGGACGGCAAGTCGAACGCACGCACCAAGCTCGTCGCGGGACTGCTCGGCGTCGATCTCGACGATCTGCGCCACCGCGAGCGCAGCCGTCGTCGCTGGAACCTGACGGCCGGCATTGCCGTCGGATTCGCATTGCTTTGCCTGACGAGCGCGCTCGCGGTGAACGCGGTCATCGCGCGTCACGCGGCGGAGCGGCGCCAGAAGCAGGCGGAGGATCTGGTCGGGTTCATGCTCGGCGATCTCGACGACAAGCTGCGGCAGGTGAATCGGCTCGATATTCTCGAGAGCGTTGCCGACAAGGTCGTGCGGTACTTCGCGATGCTGCCTGCTTCGGACATCACCGCCGATGCCATCGCCCAACGAACGCGGGCGCATTTGAAGCTGGGCGCCGTACGGCGTGATCAGGGACGCATCGATCAGGCCATCGAAAGCTTCAATGCCGCGCTGACTGACAGCCAGGATCTGTTGCGTCGCGATCCCCAAAACGTCGAGTACGAAACGATAGAAGCAGAGTCCTTGTCGTGGTTGGGCCTTGTCGACTGGTCGCAGGGCCGACTCGAAAACGCGCTCGAAAGATTCATTGCGGCTCGGAACACGCTTCTGGACGTTGCGTCGCGGCGTCGCGACGACTCGAATCTGATCGATCGCATCGGTTCGGCGCGAACGAACGTCGGCCGCATATTCGAGGCGCGCGGAAGAATCGAGGAAGCGCGCGACGAATACACGAAGGTGCTGGAGGCGTACACCTATCTCAGCAACCGCGAACCGGACACGCTGGCGTGGAGAACCGAGCTCGGTTATGCCCACAACAATCTTGCCCAGCTCGCCCTGAAGGATGGCAGGCTCGAAGACGCCGTACGGGAATACGTCGCCGATCGTGACATCAAGGTCCACCTGTTCGAGCTGGATCCGACGAACAATGCCCGCCGGGAGGACCTCGTGGCGAGCGAGGCGTTTCTGGGTCGTGTCCTGCACCTGTGCGGCGAGACTCAGGCTGCGAGCGAGCATTTGCGCAGTGCGATGGATGGCATCGAAACGCTTCTGGAAATCGACCCGAATTCGACCGAGTGGCTCGAGAAGGCCGGGAACTACGGATGGATGACGGGCCAGGTCGCACGTGCACTGGGCAATACGTCCGATGCGGAACGGCGCGATCTTGCGGCTGTTGCCCGCCTTGCTCAGATCGTCAGCAAGGACCGCGACAACGTCGGCTGGCAGCGAAAGCTTGCGCTGGCGCATCTGGAGAACGCTCAGCGTCTTCTCAACGTGAGGGAGCTCGCTGCCGCGCGTGCAGCCGTCACGGCGGCCGAAACGGCGGCCGCTGCGGCGCTGGCGAGAGCGAAAGACGATGTCGCCAACCAGCTGTCGAGCGCGCAGGTGCAACTCGCGTTGGGAGACATTGCAGAAGCAGAAGGCAACCACGTTCTCGCTCGCACCGCCTGGGCGCGTGCGCGCGACCTGATCGAAGATCGCGTGAAAGCGTCCAAAGACCCGGCCATGCGTCAAGCGTGGCTGAGCGCGCGCCTTCGCATCGGCGGCGACGCCGATGCCATCGTCGCGGCCCGGGAATTGGCAAACAGCGGCTATCGAGATCCGGACTTCGTCGCACTGCTGGAAGCGCAGGGCATTCCGATCGAGGCAACGAACGTCGTGACGAAACGCATCGCGGGAATTACCGGCAAGGCTCCGAAGACCGAGGCTACGCCGGACTAGCTCGCGCCACGAACTTTTCCAAAGGGGGAGCAGCGTCATGAATCTAACGGTTCCGGTCTGTTGGCGGAAGCTGGACGACTACAAAGTGAGCACCAGCCCGAAGGATCCTTATGTGGATTTCATCAAGGGTCCTGCATCGGCGTATTCGAACGACATCATTTCAATCGGAAGCACCGCCACGATCACTTTTTCCACGACATCCAACTGCCAATTCCCAGCCGTCACAGATTTCAAGATGCACGTAACGCCTGACGCCGCCTTGATTCGAGTCATCACGAACGATGCGTCGACGGTGGTCGTGGAGGCCACATACAAATCGGGAGTCGATACTCAATTGAGGATGGGCTTCACGAACATGCTGGGTGGGCCTGGCTACAACAGCGGCAAACCCGTGATCCGGAACGAGCCCCAGCACGTGTTTCCCCCCTACCAGATTTACGCTGTAATCATCCTGGTCGCGCTCGCGGCAGCAGCATTTTTCCTATACCACCGGAGAAATCGTTCGCAGTGGAACTCGGACTAGCGAAGCAGCAGGGCGCCGAGGTCGAAAGGCGAGGTTCGACCGCGACGCGACTGACGATCGGCGTCACCAGCCATCGCAACCTCAAGGCCAGCGAAACGGCTTTGATCCGCGAGCGGGTCCGCGCGTTCTTCACCGCGCTGACCCGCGATTTTCCGACGCTGCCGCTGACGGTGTTGTCGGCGCTCGCCGAAGGCGGCGATCAGCTCGTCGCCGAGGAAGCCCTCGCCGTCGACGCACGCGTGATCGCGGTGCTGCCGATGCTGCGCGCGCAATACGCGGAGGATTTTCGCGATGCGGCAGTGCGTGCGCACTTCGACGCGTTGTGCGCGCGCGCTGAGGTGATCGAGCTCCCGGACATCTCCGGCAACACGCTCGACCGGCACGCCGGCGCGCCTTCAGGCCTGCAGCGCGACCTGCACTACGCGCAGGCAGGCATCTACATCTCGAGCCATTGCCACATCCTGCTGACGATCTGGGACGGCAAGAAGACCGATCGGCTCGGCGGCACCGCGCAGATCGTCGCTTACCACCTGCGCGGAACGCGTCCGCCGTCGATCGACCGCCGGCGTGGCAACGCGGCCCATGCGCCGCTCGGCAACGACATCGAACGTCTCGCCTATCAGATCGTCTGCTCGCGCGACGTGCCCGATGGAACGCCGGCGCCGCCGCTTGCACCGCTGCAGACGTACTGGCTCGCCGGCGAACGCACGACGCCAGGCGATGCGCCGATGCCGGAGGAGTTCCGCGCGATGTTCGCGCACATGGCCGGGTTCAACGCGGACTGGGCCAAGTACCGCACGCAGATCGTCGCGAAAGTCGAGCAGCGTGCGGCCAGCGGCGCGACGTCGGCGCCGGTCGCCGCGATGGACGCGATGGACTGGCTGTTCCAGGCCGCGGACTGGCTGGCGATGCATTTCCAGCGTCGCGTCTATTTCGCGATGCGCACGATCTACACGCTGGCCGCATTGATGGGCATCGCGTTCATGTGCTACGCGGACCTGCCGGCGCAGGACTACATGATCTTCGTGTTCCTCGTCCTGTTCGCTTTCGGCATTTCGCTGAGCGTGCTCGCGCAGCGCCGCGGCTGGCATCGCAAGTACCTCGACTACCGCGCGCTCGCCGAGGGCCTGCGCGTGCAATCGTACTGGCGCCGCGCGGGACTCTCGGTCACCGCCGATTCGGAGTTCGCGCACGACAACTTCCTGCAGAAGCAGGACGTCGAGCTCGGCTGGATCCGCAACGTGATGCGCTCGGCCGGGCTCGAAGGCGAGATCGCGAAAAGGCCGCGCGAGCCCGATGCGCTCGCGCGCGTGATCGGCGAATGGGTCGGCGGATCGGGTGGGTCGGGCCAGCTCGCCTACTACGAAAGGCGCGTGCTGCAGCGCACGCGCCTGCACCGGATCACCGAGACGCTCGGTGCGGTCAGCCTATGGCTTGGCATCGCGATCAGCGTGTTCCTCGCGGTGTTCTTCCTGCGCCTTTCGCAGGACACCAAGACCGAGCTGGTTTCGCTCATGGCGGCCGTGTCGATCATCGCGGCCGTGCGCGAAGCGTACGCCTATCGCAAGGCCGACAAGGAGCTCATCAAGCAGTACCGGTTCATGTGCCGCATCTTCTCGAGCGCGCGCTCGGCGCTCGACCGCACGCACGATCCGGGCGAACAGCGCGAAATCCTGCGCGCGCTCGGCGAGGCTGCGCTGGCCGAGCATGCCGAGTGGACGCTGATGCATCGCGAGCGACCGCTGGAGCACGCGCGGTTTTAGGTCTGCGCACTCGCTGCAGCGAGGTTCTCAGCCTCGTTCGAATCGACAGCGAAGAGATCGCCCGTCGCATATTGCGCCTGCACCGGCGCGAAGCTGCGGCGATGCGCGACGCACGGGCCGAGCCGCGCCAGCGCCTCGAAGTGCTCGGGCGTCGAATAGCCCTTGTGGCGCGCGAAGCCGTAACCCGGATGCACGCCGTCGAGATCGCACATGATGCGGTCGCGCACGGTCTTGGCGATGATCGACGCGGCGCTGATCGAAGGTTCCCTCGCATCACCATCGACGACGGCGCGGGCGGGGCAGGGCATCGGCTTCGGCAGCTGGTTGCCATCGACGAGCGCGTACGCCGGCACCAGCGGAAGGCCGGCCAGCGCGCGCTGCATGCCGAGCATCGTCGCGCGGAAGATGTTGTAGCGGTCGATCTCGTCGACCTCGACCGCGACGACCGAAAATGCGAGCGCACAGCTTCGGATCAGCACGGCGAGCCGATCGCGCTCGTTCTCGCAGAGCACCTTGGAATCGGCGAGGCCGACGATGGGCTTGCGTGGATCGAGGATCACCGCGGCGACGACGACGGGCCCGGCGAGCGGTCCGCGGCCGGCTTCGTCGACACCGGCAAGCATGTCTTCGCAGGCGGCGCCGTGGCGCGACGCGCTCTTGTGCAGCCGTTCGATCCAGCGGCGCACGCGCACCGTGGTCTTTTCCGGCACGGGATCGACGACGCTCATTCCTCGCGCAGATCCTTGATCGTGTTGAACACGTAGTCGTGGTACGACGCGACCATGTTGGTGTCCTTGCAGTCGAGGTAGCGCCCTTTGCAGCGCTCCCGCAGCAATGTGTTCGCCTGGTAGAACGCATCCTTCGGCACGCCGGCGATGTCGAGCACGAGCGCGCCGAGGAACGCGATGTCGAGCACAGGGTAGTCGAACTTGCGGCGCACCGGGTAGTTCGATTTGACGCTGTAGTACGTCACCATGCTCGAGTTCGGCCCGGCTTCCTTGGGCACCTCTTTCGGGATCGCGTGGATCGCGCCGTCGAACGAGGGCTGGTGGTCGCCGAAATGCATCAGCACGGCCGGATGCTCGCCGCCGAGCAGGAATTTCTCGAGGTCCGCCATCATCGCGTCGGACTGCTGCAACCGTTCCAGATAGTTGCTGAGATTGAGGTTCAGCCAGTTGTCGAGATCCTTCGGCGAGAACTTGCCTTCGAAGAGCGGCTGGTCGTACGGCGCCGGCAGCTCCGCGAGCGGCGTCATGTGCGGGCCGTGCTGGTGCAGCGTCAGCATGAACACGAACAGCGGCTGGTCCGGATGCACGCGCTTCTCGTCCGCGTAGATGCGCTCGAAGACCTTGAGCAGATCCGCGTCGCGGCTTTCCCAGCCGAGGCCGTATTCGGTGCCGTCGTAGAACGCGTCGAAGCCGTAGTAGTCGTAGGCGTTGCGCGCGTTGAGGAAATCGCCGGTCATCGGGTAGATCGCGATCGCGCGGTAACCTGCCGCGCGGAAGGCGTGCGGCAGCGTGTGATCGACGCGCGGCGCGAGGTTGTACGGCGCATAGAGGCCGGCCGCGCCGAACAACGTGTGCGCAAGGCCGGTCAGCACGGCGAACTCGCTGGTCCACGTGCCGCCGCCGAACGTGTGCACCGTGAGCAGGCCGTGCGCGCGCGTCGCTTTGTCGGCGTCGAACATCTTGCGCTTGCAGACCGGCAGCGTGCAGACCTTGAGGATGCGCGGATCGAACGTCGATTCCTCGAGGATCGCGACGACGTCGGGCTTGGTCGCCGGCGCCTGCAGCGGACGATCGAGCTTCCAGCTCACCTTGCGGTCGATCTTGTCGGGAATCTCCGGCCGCGTGATGACCGTGTCGTTGAACGACGTGAAGAAGTCGGTGAGGAAGCTGCGATCGTTGATCGTGATCCACATCGGCTTGTTGAAGACGCCCATGAACGGACCGCTCGGGATCAGGCTGACCAGCAGCATCGCCGCGGCGGCGAGCGCGCCGAGCACGCGCACGCCGCCGCGTACCGCGCGCGGACGATCGCGCAGCAGCGAAGGCGGCTCGCCGGCGAAGGCGAGGATCGGCAGCAGCGGAATCAGGATCAACGCCGTGACGCTGACCGCGAGCAGCATCGGATAGCGCGCGATCACGCCGATCGTGTCGCGGTTGACGAAGATATTCGATGTCCGGCGCGAGCACCGGCGTCTGCAGGTAGGTGAACTTGAGCGTGCCGGCAATCTCGATCGCGCCGAACACGAGCGTCGCGACGAGGAACGCGAGCGCGACGCGCGCGGTCGCGAACAGCACGACGAGCACGGTCAGGAACACGAGCGTCGTCGTGAACAGCCTTTCCGGCCACGTATGCTCGGTCAAGCGGACCGAATGCGAGCAGCACGACGAACGCGAGCAGCGCGCAGGTGCGCAACGTGCGCAGGCGCCGCGATGTCGGCTCGATCGGGGTCAGCATGCGGTGCTCGTCACCGATTCATCGTGCGCATGCGCCGCCACGGCGTCAATGCGCGGTGCAGCGCGATCAAGTTCGATCGTCCCGCGCGGGCGACTCGATCAGACCGGCGATCGCGGCGGCGGCGGATCGGCTCGCGTCGCGACGCAGCTCGAGGTGCAGGTGGCGGTATTCGGCGAGCGAGCGGCAGCGGCGCGCGCCGCTCGCGCAGCGAGGGCAGGAGCGCGTCGGCCAATGCCTCGGGCGTGCAGGCGTCCTGCATCAGCTCCGGCACGAGATCGCGGCCGGCGAGCACGTTCGGCAGCGAATAGCGGTTCGTTTCGAGCATGCCCAGGCCCATCACGATGCGATAGGTCAGCGGCGAGATGCGGTAGGCGACGACCATCGGGCGCTTGGCCAGCATCGCCTCGAGCGCGGCGGTGCCCGATGCGAGCAGGATCGCGTCGGCGGCGATCATGGCTTCGTGGGCTTGGCCGGTGACGAGGCGAATCGCGAATGGCGAATCGTGAATCGCGGGCGGTGTTGCCGAGGGCGCGATTTGCGATGCGCCATTTGAGATTTGCGATTTTCCGAGCAACTCCTCGAATGCGACACGCCCGGCCTCATTCGCCATCGGCGCGATCACCTGCAGATCCGGCAATCGCTCGCGCAGCAGCTTCGCCGCGCCGATGAAATCCGCGGCGAGACGACGGATTTCGCCGAGCCGGCTGCCCGGCAGCAACGCGAGCACCGGCGCGTCGGCCGGCAGTCCGAGCGCTTCGCGCGCGGGCGCCTGCGCGGGATCGAGCGCGAACGCGTCGGCGAGCGGGTGGCCGACGAACGTCGCGTTGACGCCGTGCCTGGCGTAGATCGCGGGCTCGAACGGAAAAAGACAGAGCACGAGATCGGCGCTGCGTCCGATCGTGCGCGCGCGCTTCGCGCGCCAGGCCCAGATCGACGGGCTGACGTAGTGCACCGTGCGGATGCCCGCCGACTTCAGCTTGCGTTCGAGCCCGAAGTTGAAGTCGGGCGCATCGATGCCGATGAAGGCATCCGGACGAAACGCGAGCGTGCGCCGTCGCACGTCGCGGCGCAGTGCGAGAAGGCGCGGCAGATGCCTGACGACTTCGGCGAGCCCCATCACCGCGAGCTCGTCGGCCGCGTGCCATGCCTCGAACCCGGCCGCCTGCATGCGCGGACCGCCGACGCCGGCGAAGATCGCGTCGGGATAGCGTTCGCGCAGCGCAGTGATCAGGCCGGCGCCGAGGAGATCGCCGGAGGCTTCGCCGGCGACGAGGGCAAAGCGACGGAGGAGCCGGACTTGGAAGTCGGGATTCGGACGAGACTCGGGCCGTAGCCGGCATAGCCGGGACGCATGGTGGTCTTGCGGCCAAGATAGCGCTCAGAGTCGAATGGATCGCGGCTTCGCCGCGACGACGATCTCTCGCCCTCTCCGAATCCCGATCCCGGCTCTGTCTTCACCGCACCAACGCCCGCTCGCTGCCCTCAATGAACTCGAGCATCTCCGCGACATCCCTGCTGTCCGCCGCGAGCGCGGCCAGCTCGGCGCGTGCTTCGGTCAGCGAGCGCTTGCCGAGATAGAGCGTCCGGTACGCGCGCTTGATCGCGCCGATGCGGTCTGCGTCGAAGCCGCGGCGCTTCAGGCCCTCGGCGTTGATGCCACGCGGACGGCCATAGTCGGCGGCCATCATCACGAACGGCGGCACGTCGCCGTTGACGAGGCAGCCCATGCCGATGAAAGCGTGCGCGCCGATGCGGCAGAACTGGTGCACGCCGGAAAAGCCCGAAAGGATCGCGTAGTCGCCTATCGTGACGTGGCCTGCCAGCGTCGCGTTGTTCGAGAAGATCGTGTGGTTGCCGACGTTGCAGTCGTGCGCGACGTGCACGTAGGCCATGATCCAGTTGTCGTTGCCGATGCGCGTCGCGCCGCCGCCCTCGCCGGTGCCGCGGTTCAGCGTGACGAACTCGCGGATCAGGTTGCGATCGCCGATGATCAACTCGCTCTTCTCGCCGCCGAATTTCTTGTCCTGCGGGATCGCGCCGATCGAGGCGAACTGGAAGATGCGGTTGTCGCGGCCGATGCGCGTTGCGCCTTCGATGACGACGTGCGGGCCGATGGTGGTGCCTTCGCCGATCTCGACGTCGGCGCCGATCACGCTGTACGCGCCGATGCTGACGTTGGCGCCGATGCGCGCGGCCGGATCGACGATCGCGGTCGCGTGGATCATCAGGCGGCAACCTCCGCGCAGAGCATCTCGGCTTCCGCGGCGACCTTGCCTTCGACCATCGCCCGGCACCAGAACAGGCTCATGTTGCGCATCGTGCGCCTGTGCTCGACTTCGAGCGACGAGCTGATCGCCCGGCACGACGATGCGGTTGAAGCGCGCCTTGTCGACCTTGACCAGATAGAACACGACCGGCACGTTCGCATCGTGCGGCACCGACAGCTTGATCAGGACGCCGCACGCCTGCGCCATCGCCTCGATGATCAGCACGCCCGGCATGACCGGGTGGCCGGGGAAATGGCCCTGGAAGAACGGCTCGTTGATCGTGACGTTCTTGATCGCGGTGAGACGCTTGCCATGCTCGAACGCGGTCACGCGATCGATCAGCAGGAACGGATAGCGATGCGGCAGCATCTTGGCGATGCGCTCGACATCGATCGGCAGCTCCACGCCGGATTGATCCGTATGGGTCATGATTCGGGTTCCCTCCTGGCGGCATCGACACGCCGCACGAATTCGTCAAGATGCTTGAAGCGCGCCGCATTGCGGCGCCAGCGCCGGTTTTCCTGGATCGGCGTGCCGGACGAGTACTCGCCGGACTCCCGGAGGCTGTGCGTGACGAGGCTCATCGCGGTCACGGTCACGCGATCGGCGATCTCCAGATGGCCCAGTATGCCAGCGCTGCCGCCGATCAGGCAGTAACGGCCGATGCGCGCGCTGCCGGCGACGGCCGAGCAGCCGGCCATCGCGGTGTGCGCGCCGATGAAGACGTTGTGCGCGATCTGGATCTGGTTGTCCAGGCGCACGTCGTCCTCGAGCACGGTGTCGCCGAGCGCGCCGCGGTCGATCGTCGTGTTGGCGCCGATCTCGCAGTCGTCGCCGATGACGACACCGCCGAGCTGCGGCACCTTTTCCCAGTGATCCTTGGCGAACGCGATACCGAAGCCGTCGGCGCCGATCACGGCGCCCGCATGCACGAGCACGCGCTTGCCGAGCGTGACGTTCTGCACCAGCGTCACGCGCGCGACCAGCCGCGATTGCGCACCGACCTTGCACGCGCGGCCGACGATGCAGTGCGGCCCGAGGATCGCGCCTTCGCCGATCTCGGCTTCGGCATCGATCACGCAGAGCGGGCCGATCGATGCCGAAGCGGCAATGCGCGCGCCCTTGCCGATGACGGCGCTGGCGTGCGCGCCGGGCGCGGCGGCGGGTGCGCGTTCGTAGAGCGATGCGATGCGCGCGAACGCAACGTAAGGATCGTCGGCGATCAGCGCGGCGCGCGAGAAGCCGTCGGCATCCGCCGCGCGCAACACGACCGCATCGGCGGCCGTCGTCGCGAGCTGGGCGCGGTAGCGCGGATTGGCCAGGAACGTGAGCTCGCCGGCGCCGGCGTTCGCGAGCGTCGCGACGCCGTGGATCGGCGTTGCCGGATCGCCGCGCAGCTCCACGCCGAAGCGCGCCGCGATGTCGCCCAGCGCATGCGTCGTCATTGCTCGCCGCCGTTCTTGGCGCGGAACTGTTTCTTCAGGCGCTCGAGCACCTGCTCGGTGATGTCGACGCGCGGGCTGGCATACACGACCGGGCTCGGCACGATCAGGTCGAAAGACTGCTCGCGCGCGAACTCGACGACCGCATCGTTGATCTCGCGCCAGCTCTTGTCGAGCTCCTGATCGCTGCGCGACTTCAGATCGTTGCGCATGCTTTCGCGGTTGCGCTTGATCGAGCGGTCGAGCGCATCGATCTCGCGCTTGAGCGCCTCGGCGTCGCCGGTCGCCATCGTCGCCGCTTCGCGTTGCTGGCGGTCGCGCAGTTCCTGCAGGCGCTTTTCGTCGGACTTGAGCGCGCCGTCGCGCGGCGCGAATTCCTTTTCGAGCTTCTGCCGCCCGGCGACGACCTGCGGCGCATTGTCGAGCAGTCGCTTCATGTCGACATAGCCTACGCGCACGTCCGGCGGCGTTTGCGCCGATGCGACAGCCGACAGCGCGAAGGCGAAGGCCAGCACCAGCGCGCGAATCACATCTCGTGCTTGTGCCGCCCTGATCACGTATCGGTCTCCTTCGCCAGCCGCGCTCTCGTTCCTCGACGCTTAGAACGTGTTGCCGAAGGAGAACTGGATGGTTTCGGTGTCGTCGCCCTTCTCGCTGCGGATCGGCTTGGCGAAGTTGATGACGATCGGTCCGACCGGCGCGCGCCACTGGAACGAAATACCGGTCGAGGCGCGCAGCTCGCTCGCGCTCCACGCGTTGTAGTTCGTGAACACGTTGCCGACGTCGACGAACCACGACAGGCGCGTCGAATCGTTGTCTTCCTTGACGAACGGCGTCGGGAAGATGACTTCGGCCGAGGCGACCGTCTTGAACGCGCCACCGATCGGCAGGCGGCAATGCGTGTCGGTCGAAGGGCAGGTCGCTTCGTTGAGGACCGTGAACGGGCCCAGCGTGTTGTCGCGGAAGCCGCGCACGTCGTTGACGCCGCCGGCGAAGAAGTTCTTGAAGAACGGCAGGCCGGAAAGATCCGAGATGTAGTTCGGATCGCTCGGCGACAAGACGCTCGTCGGCGTGCGCCAGGTGTCGCCGTAGCCGAGCGTGAAGTGGCCGTAGAACGTCAGGTTGCGCGTGATCGGCAGGTACTGGCCGTAACGATAGAACAGCGTGTAGTACTCGACCGTCGAGCCGGGCAGCACGAAATCGAACTGCACCTGCTGCAGCGAGCCGCGCGTCGGGTTCCAGTACTTGTTGCGCGTGTCGTGCGCCCAGGAGAACTGCGTTTCCCAGGTGTGGAACGTGTAGTTGCCGATGTTGTTGATGTAATTGATGAACTCTTGCGGCGTGCCGACCACCGGCGTGACGCCGGTCTTGCTGACGCCGAGCTGCGCGTTGATCGTGTCCGCCTCGGTGATCGGAATCGCCAGATACGCGTCGAACGCATCGCTGTTGGTCAGGTAGCTCGCGAGGTTGTCCTCGCCGGCGTCGAATTCGGTGTGGTGGACGTCGTAGCCGAGGCCAATGCCGTCGGTGGTCAGGTACGGCTCGAAATACGAGAACTCGTAGCGCTTGAGGAACGCGCTCTGCTGCGCGGTGACGCCGACCTTGTCGCCGGTGCCGAAGAAGTTGTTCTGCGTGACCGAGATGCTGGCGATGAGGCCCTGCACCTGCGAGTAGCCGAGGCCGAAGGTGAAGCTGCCCGAGTTCTGCTCCTCGACCGCGACGATGACGTCGATCTGATCCTCGGTGCCGGCCACCTTGGGCGTATCGATCGAGACGGTCTTGAAGTAGCCGAGGCGCTGCAGGCGGATCTTCGAGCGGTCGATCGCGGCCTGCGAATACCAGGCGCCTTCGAGCTGGCGCATCTCGCGGCGCACGACTTCGTCTTCGGTGTGCGTGTTGCCCTTGAAGATGATGTTGCGCACGTAGACGCGCTTGCCCGGATTGACGAAGAAGTTGATGCTGACTTCGCGCTTCTCGCGGTCGATCGTCGGAATCGGCTGCACGTCGGCGAACGCGTAGCCGATGTTGGAGAGCACGGCCGAGATCGCGTCGGACGACTGCTCGACCTGCTTGCGCGAGAAGAGATCGCCGGGCTTGATCTGCAGGAGCTTGCGCAGGTCATCCTCGTTGAGGATCAGCGCGCCGGTCAGCTTGATGTCGCTGACCGTGTAGACCTCGCCTTCCTTGATGCCGGCGGTCACGTACATCTTGCGCTTGTCGGGGCTGATCGAGACCTGGGTGGAGTCGACGTTGAAGTCGACGTAGCCGCGATCCATGTAGTACGAGGTCAGCTTTTCCAGATCGCCCGAAAGCTTCTCGCGCGAGTACTGATCGTCCTTGGTGTAGAACGACAGCCAGTTCGATGTGTTCGATTCGAAGCCGGCGGTGAGCTCCTTGTCCGGGAACGTCTTGTTGCCGACGACGTTGATCTGCTTGATCGTCGCGGCCTTGCCCTCGGCGATGTTGATCGCGACCTCGACGCGGTTGCGATCGAGGTTGACGACGGACGTCTTCACCGAGACGTTGTACTTGCCGCGGTTGTAGTACTGGCGCGTGAGCTCGTTCTGCACCTCGGCGAGCTTGAGCGGATCGAACGCCTCGCCTTCGGCCAGGCCAATGCCCTTGAGGCCCTTCAGGAGATCCTCGTCCTTGAGATCCTTGTTGCCGCGCAGCGCGATCTTGGAGATCTGCGGGCGCTCCTTGACCGTGACGACGAGGATGTTGCCCTGGCGCGAGAGCTGCACGTCGTTGAAGAAGCCGGTCTTGTACAGCGCGCGGATCGCCTGCTCGGCGCGGTCCGGCGTCAGCTGATCGCCCTTCTCGACCGAAAGATAGGTGAACACCGTGCCGGGCGCGATGCGCGACAGGCCGTCGATGCGGATGTCCGAGACGGTGAACGTCTCGAACGCGAAAGCGTCGCCCCAGGCGAGACAGGCGAGCAGGAGTAGGGCGGCAATACGCTTCATCGTCAGTTCCGTCCGGACTTCTTCGGGCTCGCGCCGGTCTCCCTGCGCGGTCCTGGTTGTTTTATGGGCATCCCCGCAACGTCCGCTGGCGGACCTTCCGGCGTGCCGGTTCCGGTACTTTGCCCGGACTCCTTCCCTCGCCGCCGGTCGTCTATGGCCGTCGTGCGAGCGATGCCTCCATGCACCGCCCAGCGCTACCGCCGGAAGGGCGCTTTCCGGCCGCGTCGCTGGGATCAAGCTCTGCGGATCAGGAAGCGATCCGCAGGATATCGTTATAGAACGCCAGCCCCATCAGGGCCACGAGCAGCATCAGGCCCACGTATTGGCCGGCAACCTGCGTCCGCTCGCTGACCGGGCTGCCTTTGACGAGCTCGATAAGGTAATACAGCAGGTGTCCGCCGTCCAAGATCGGGATCGGCAACAGGTTCATTACCGCCAGCGACAGCGACACCGCGGCCAGGAAGTCGAAGAACCACGCCAGCCCCATGTGCGCCGTCGTATTGGCGGCCTGGCCGATCGAGATGATGCCGGAAATGTTCTTGGTCGAAGCCTGCCCGGTGACGATCTGGCCGAGCAGCTTCAGCATCCTGGTCGTCTGGTGCCAGGTTTCCTCGAACGCGGCCGGGATCGCCGCGATCGGGCCGAGGCGCTGGATCGCGTCGTGCGCGTCCGGGGCCTCGATGCCGGTGACCCAGCGCGAGGCGGCGCCATCGTCGGACTGCTGCACCGCGTGCACGGTCAAATCGAGGTGGCGCGAGTCGCGCGCGACCTCGAAACCGAGCACCGGCGATTTCGCGGCTTCCTTCTGGATCAGCTCGCCGAGCGCCAGGAAATCGGTGACCGGGGTATGGTTGATGGCGACGATGCGGTCGCCGTCCTCGAGCCCGGCGGCCGCGGCCGGCATGCCGGAGCGTACCTTCGCCGCGATCGGGGGCACCGACGGCGCCTTCAGCTTGAGGCCGATCGCGGTCAGCGCCTTTTCGATGTCGCCGTGCTCATCGAGCTTGTCGAGCGGCAGCCGGCGCACGATGTCGGCGCCATTGGCGGCCTTCACCGCGACATCGGTCGCACGCCCGTCGAGCGAGTGCTGCGCGAGCGCGCCGAGCGCATCGGTCCACGTCGCGACCTTCTCGTCGCCGACCGCGAGGATGCGGTCGCCCGACTGGAAGCCCGCCGTCGCGGCGAGGCCGGTCGGCTCGGCGACGATCGGCTGGAAATCCGGCTTGCCGATGACCAGCACGAGCCAGAACGCGACGACCGCGAAAATGAGGTTGAACGCCGGGCCCGCGGCCGCGATCGCGATGCGCTGCAGGACCGGCTTGCGGTTGTGGGCGTGCTCCAGATCAGCCGGCGCGACGTCGCCCTCGCGCTCGTCGAGCATCTTGACGTAGCCGCCGAGCGGAATCGCGGCGATCACGAAATCGGTGCCGTGCCGGTCGCGGCGCGTCCACAGCGCCTTGCCGAATCCGATCGAGAAACGCAGCACCTTGACGCCACACCGCCGCGCGACGACGAAATGGCCAAACTCGTGGAACGTGATCAGCACGCCGAGCGTGACGATCAGCCACCACACACCACCGAAGACTTCACTCATGCTGCTTTACCGACTCGATCTGATCCGAACTGATTGCGAAGCGCGACGGGGACATCGGCCTCGGACATTGGCGCGCCGACGGGATTCGCGCGTCGTCGCGGCCGTCTGTCTGCGCCTTGCCGGGATGCCGGTCAGTCCTTCGCCGACGCGATGATACGTTGCGCTACCCGACGCGCAGTTAAATCGCCGTCAACCACGTCGGCGAGCGAGCCGACCGGCGTTGCCGGCATCTTTTCCAGTGTGCTTTCAATGACCTGCGAAATGGCGAGGAACGCGAGCCGGCCGTCGAGGAATGCCGCGACCGCCTCCTCGTTTGCCGCGTTCAGCGCGATCGGCGCACTGCCGCCGGCCGCGAGCGCGCGATAGGCGAGATCGAGGCACGCGAACGTCTCCCGATCCGGCGGCTCGAAGTCTAACCGCGCGGCCCGCAGCAGATCGAGCGGCGCGACGCCGGCATCGATGCGCTCGGGCCATGCCAGCGCATACGCGAGCGCGGTGCGCATGTCGGGATTGCCGAGCTGGGCCAGCATCGAGCCGTCCGCGTACTCGACCATCGAATGCACGATGCTCTGCGGATGCACGACGACGTCGATGCGCTCGGCCGGCGCGTCGAACAGGAAATGCGCTTCGATGACCTCGAGGCCCTTGTTCATCAGCGTCGCCGAATCGACCGAGATCTTGCGGCCCATGCGCCAGTTCGGATGCGCGCAGGCCATCGCCGGCGTGACCGCGGCAAGATCCTCGCGTTTCTTTCCGCGGAACGGTCCGCCGGACGCGGTCAGCACGATGCGGCGCACGCCGGCCGCGTCGAGCCCGTTGCGCTCGGCCGGCAGGCACTGGAACACGGCGTTGTGCTCCGAATCGATCGGCAGCAGCTCGCCGCCGCCGGCGTCGAGCGCGGCGCGCAGCAGCGGCCCGGCCATGACCACGGCTTCCTTGTTCGCGAGCAGCAGGCGCTTGCCGGCACGCGCCGCGGCCAGCGTCGATTCGAGTCCGGCTGCGCCGACGATCGCGGCGATCACGGTGTCGCATGCGGAATCCGCCGCGGCTTCGATCAGCGCCTGCGCGCCCGATGCGACGCGTGTCGAAACGCGCGCGGCGCGAAGACGATCGCGCAACTCCGCCTCGCGCGACGCATCGGCGATCACCGCAAGATGCGGCGAGAAACGCGCGCAGAGATCGGCGAGCGCCTCGACGTTGCGATGCGCGGCGAGCACGCCGACGCGGAAGCGGTCGGGATGACGCGCGATGACGTCCAGAGCGCTGGCGCCGATCGAACCCGTGGCGCCGAGCACCGCGATCGTTTTCATGGGCCGAACGCGATGTCCAGCAGCGCCTTGCCGAGGGCGAACACGGGCAGCGCGGCGAACATGCCGTCCAGACGATCGAACATGCCGCCGTGGCCGGGGAACAGCGTCCCGGAATCCTTGACGCCGGCCTGGCGCTTGATCAGGCTTTCGAACAGATCGCCGATGATCGAAGCGATGACCGTCACCAGCGCCAGCGCGATCAGCGCGAGCCAGGCAAGCCCGCGAAGATGCAGCAGCCAGCCGCCGATCGCGGAAAGGATCGCGCCGCTGGCAAGTGCGCCGTACACGCCGGCGATCGTCTTGTTCGGACTGATCTGCGGGCAGAGCTTGGCCTTGCCGTAGCGGCTGCCGGTGTAATAGGCGGCGGTATCCGCAACCGAAACCAGCATCATCGCCAGCAGCGCCCAGCCCGGTCCGCCGCGCGGATCCGAATGCAGCCTGGTCAGCGCCACCCATGCGGGCAGGGTTGCAAGGAGTCCTGCGACGAGCTTGATCGCCGCGTTCTCGCGCGTCGGCGCGGCGCCGAACGAGAAATTCCTGAGCCACAGGAACGCGACGATCCAAAACACGTTGCCGACGATGATCAGATACCAGATCAGCGTCTCGTCGCGCGCCGCCCACAGCGCGAACAGCGCGAGCACGACGAGCGCGACGACACCCGAACGAACGGGCCGCGAGGCGAAGCCCGACATGCGCGTCCATTCCCACATCGCGACGAGCACGGTGACGCCGGTGAACACGGCCAGCGCCGCAGTCGGCAGAAACAGGACCGCAGCGATTCCGATCGGTGCGAGGACAAGGCCGGTGATCGTGCGCTGTTTGAGCATGCGTCAGCTCGCCGCCCGCAGTTGCGCCGAGGTCAGGCCGTAGCGTCGCTCGCGCCGCGCGAATTCGGCGAGCGCGGCGCCGAGCACGCTGGCGTCGACGTCGGGCCACAGCGCATCGGTGAAATAAAGCTCGGCGTAGGCGATCTGCCAGAGCAGGAAATTGCTGATGCGCTGCTCGCCGCCGGTGCGGATGAAAAGATCGACCGGCGCGGCATCGGCGAGGCAGAAGAACGGCGCCAGCGTCTGCTCGGAAATATCCTCGGCGCGAAGGCGTCCGGCGGCGACTTCACCCGCGGCGCGGCGCGCGGCCTCGGCGATGTCCCAGCGGCCGCCGTAGTTGACGGCGACGTTGAGGCGCAGCGCCGCATTCGCCGACGTGTATGCCATCGCACGCAGCATGCGCTCGCGCAATTCGGGCGAGAACGCGCCGAGATCGCCGACGAACGCGATGCGCACCTTGTTCTGGTGAAGCTCCTCGACCTCGCGATCGAGCGCCTTGAGGAACAGCTGCATCAGCGCGCCGACTTCGCTCTCGGGCCGGTTCCAGTTTTCGCTGGAGAACGCGAACAGCGTCAGCGCCTCGACGCCGCGGCGCAGGCAGAACTCGACCGCGCCGCGCACGGCCTTCTGGCCTTCGCGATGGCCGAAGCTGCGCGGACGCCGGCGCCGCTCGGCCCAGCGGCCGTTGCCGTCCATGACGATCGCGATGTGGCGCGGGATGCGCGGTGCGGATTCGGGTTCCATTGGGTTCTTGGTAGGAGCGGCGTCAGCCGCGATGCTCTCCGTTCAATGCAAGGATCGCGGCTGAAGCCGCTCCTACAAATCTAGATCGCCATCAACTCGTCTTCCTTGAGCTTTACGACGCCGTCGACGTCCTTGACGAACTTGTCGGTGAGCTTCTGGATGTCGTCCTCGGCGCGGGTGTTCTCGTCCTCGGTGATCTTCTTTTCCTTGAGCAGCTCCTTGACGTGATGCAGCGCATCGCGGCGCACGTTGCGCACGGCGATCTTCGCGCTCTCGCCTTCGTGGGAGACGTGCTTGGAGAGCTCCTTGCGCCGCTCCTCGGTCAGGGGCGGCAGGTTGATCCGGATGACGGTGCCGACCGTGGTCGGAGTCAGGCCGAGATCGGAGGCGAGGATCGCCTTCTCGACCGGACCGACCATCGTCTTCTCGTACGGCGTGATCGTGATCGAGCGCGAGTCGGCGATGGCCACGTTGGCGACCTGCATGATCGGCGTGTCGTTGCCGTAGTAGGGAACCTTGAGCGGTTCGATCAGGGCGGTGCTGGCGCGGCCGGTGCGCAGGCGCATGAGCTCGTGCTTGAGCGCATCGACGCTCTTCTGCATGCGCGTCTGCGCGTCCTTCTTGATGTCGTTGACGTTCTGCATGGCGCGGCCACCGTTTGGAGACTTGCGAGTGGCCGGCGAGTATAGCAGCGGGTCCGCGGGCGGCGGACCGAGCGGGGCGTGCGTGCGATGTTGCGGCGCGGCGCGCCGGTTCAGCGGCCGCCGACCAGCGTTCCGATCTGCTCGCCGTGCATGATCCGCATGAGATCGCCCTCGCGCGACATGTCGTAGATGCGCAGCGGAATGTCGTGGTCGCGTGACAGCGCAATCGCGCTCGTGTCCATCACCTGCAGGTTGCGCTGGATCACTTCGTCGTAGCTGAGACGATCGTAGCGCTTGGCGTTCGGGTCCTTGCGCGGATCGGCGCTGTAGACGCCGTCGACCTTGGTCGCCTTGAGCAGGAGATCCGCGTTGATCTCGATCGCGCGCAGCGCCGCGGCGGAATCGGTCGTGAAGAACGGATTGCCGGTGCCGGCGGCGAAGAGCGCGATGCGACCTTTCTCCAGATGACGGACCGCGCGGCGGCGGATGAAATCCTCGCAGACCTCGTTGATCTTGATCGCGCTCATCGTGCGCGCGACGCCGCCGGCCTTCTCGATCGCGTCCTGCATCGCGAGCGCGTTCATGACGGTCGCGAGCATGCCCATGTGATCGCCGGTGACGCGGTCCATGCCGGCTGCCGCAAGGCCCGCGCCGCGGAAGATGTTGCCGCCGCCGATGACGACGCCGACCTGCACGCCGGCGCGCTGCACCTCGATGATCTCGCGCGCGAGGCGCGTCAGACACCTTCGGATCGATGCCGTAGTCCGACTCGCCCATCAGCGCTTCGCCGGAGAGTTTCAGCAGGATGCGCTTGAACTTGATCTCGGCGGGCATGCGGTCCGTTCCGGGCGGGCAAAACGATCGCATTGTAGCGGCAAACGAAAAGGCCGCGCGGGTGCGCGGCCTTTCTACTCGTCAACCCATCCTATCGTCATTCCGGCGAAGGCCGGGATCCAGTTCGCGCTTCGCCGGGCGAAAATCTGGATCCCGGCCTTCGCCGGGATGACGGCGTGTTCTTGGTGCGACCTATGCGAGACCGGCCTGCTTCATGACCTCGGTCGCGAAGTCATCGCCCTGCGGCTTCTCGATGCCTTCGCCGACCGCCATCCGATGCATCGACAGCACTTCGGCGCCTTCCTTCTTCAGAACGTTGCCGACCGACTCGTTCGTGTCGAGCACGTACGGCTGCCCGGTCAGCGTGTTCTCGTTGATGATCTTGTTGACCTTGCCGCCGATGATCTTTTCGAGGATCTCGGCCGGCTTGGCCTTCTCCTTTTCCGACATCTTGGCGAGCTCGATCTCCTTCTCCTTCGCGATGAAGTCGGCCGGCACGTGCTGCGCCGAGATGTACGGCGGGTTCATCGCGGCGACGTGCATCGCGATGCTGCGCGCGAGCTCGGCCGAGCCGCCCTTGACCTCGACGAGCACGCCGATGCGCCCGCCGTGCACGTAGGCGCCGACGTTGTTCTTGCTGTCGATGCGGACCATGCGACGGATCTGGATGTTCTCGCCGATCTTCGCGATCAGCCACTGGCGCGCTTCCTCGACCGTGGGGCCGTGGCTCGTCTTGGTGGACTTCAGCGCTTCGACGTCGTTCGTGCCGCTCGTCAGCGCGGTCTGGGCGACCTCGTTGGCGAACTTGATGAAGTTCTCGTCCTTGGCGACGAAATCGGTCTCGCTGTTGACCTCGACGAGCACGGCCTTGCCGCCGTCATGGGCCAGCACGACGCGGCCTTCGGCGGCGACGCGGCTGGCCTTCTTGTCGGCCTTGGCGAGGCCCTGCTTGCGCAGCCATTCGATCGAGACGTCGATGTCGCCGTTGTTCTGCGTGAGCGCCTTCTTGCACTCCATCATGCCGGCGCCGGAGCGCTCGCGCAGTTCCTTGACCAGTTGTGCGGTGATTTCCATGGTGTCCTCGATTGCTGCGGCGCGAGCGGCGCGCCGCGCGGTGATTCGAATGATTCAGCACGCAAATGGCGAATCGCGAATCGCAAATGGAAAGAGCGTGCTCTTGCGATTCGCTATTCACGATTTGCGATGTGCGATTTGCGCGTCGGACGGCACGCCTCAGCATGCCGTCCGCGCGTTACAGCCCGGTCTTACTCGGCGGGCGAAGGCGTTTCCGCATCGGCCGGCGATTCCTCGGCGCGATCCGGACGCGGGCCACGCGGCGGCGGTGGGCCGCGGCGGGCAGCCGGGCGCTTGGACGGCGCCTTGCGCGGCGCCGGCTTGCGCCGGTTGTCGCGGTCGCGGTCGGCCGATTCCTTGGTGACCGGGTTGCCCTGCGCGTCGAGCTCGACGAAGTCGTCCTTCTCGCCGGCAGCCATCTGGGGGGCCGCAGCCTTGCCTTCAAGGACCGAATCGGCGGCGGCGCGCACATAGAGCTGCACGGCGCGGATCGCGTCGTCGTTGCCCGGGATCGCGTAGTCGACGAGCGCCGGGTCGTAGTTGGTGTCGACCACCGCGATGACCGGAATGCCGAGCTTCTTGGCTTCCTGCACCGCGATGTTCTCGTGGCCGATGTCGATCACGAAGAGCGCGTCCGGCAGGCGGTTCATGTCCTTGATGCCGCCGAGCGATCTTCTCGAGCTTCTCGCGCTCGCGCGCCAGGCTGCAGCACTTCGTGCTTGACGAGCTTCTCGTAGCTGCCGTCGGTGGCCATCGTCTCGAGCTCCTTCAGGCGAGCGATCGAGCCCTTGACCGTGCGGAAGTTGGTCAGCATGCCGCCGAGCCAGCGCGCCGCGACGTACGGCATGCTGCAGCGGGTGGCCTCTTCCTTGATCGCATCGCGCGCCGAGCGCTTGGTGCCGACGAACAGGATCGTGCCGCGCCTCTGCGCGATGCCCGAGATGAAGTTCATCGCGTCCGTGAAGAGCGGCAGCGTCTTTTCGAGATTGATGATGTGGATCTTGCCGCGCGCGCCGAAGATGTACGGCGCCATGCGCGGATTCCAGTAGCGGGTCTGGTGACCGAAGTGCACGCCAGCTTCCAGCATCTGGCGCATCGTGACCTGAGGCATGATGTATTGCTCCAATGACGTGGGCGCCGCGCATACTTGGGTTCGCGCGGTGAGCCCGGGGTTTGACCTCCACGTACCCGACGCGTGCGACTCCTTGCGGAGCACCCCGAACGCGGTGACGGTACGTGTGCGGATTCGGCGAAATGCCGTGGCGGCCTTGCGGATTGCCCGTTCGGACCGCATTTTGTTTTGCAGGCAGCGAGTTACGCTTGCCGCCCGCGAAACCGTAGAATTGTAACCTGCCGTCCGGTACCGGAACAAGTCATGTCCCGCAGGCCCGCAATCCCCTAGAAAAGCCCATGGCCATCACCGTCAAAAGCCCCGAGCAGATCGAGAAGATGCGCATCGCCGGCCGCCTCGCCGCCGAGGTGCTCGAGCTCATGCGCGAGCACGTCAAGCCCGGCGTGACGACCGAGGAGCTCGACCGCATCGCCCACGAGCACATCGTCAACGTGCAGAAGGCGATCCCGGCCAACGTCGGCTACAAGGGCTTCCCCAAGACGCTGTGCACGTCGGTCAACCACGTGATCTGCCACGGCATCCCGAGCCCGACCAAGATCCTCAAGGACGGCGACATCGTCAACATCGACGTCACCGTGATCAAGGACGGCTGGCACGGCGACACCAGCCGCATGTATTTCGTCGGCCAGCCTCCGGTGCTGGCCAAGCGGCTCGTCGACACGACGTACGAAGCGATGATGCGCGGCATCGGCGAAGTGCGCCCGGGCGCCACGCTCGGCGACATCGGCCATGCGATCCAGAAGTACGTCGAATCGAACGGCTATTCGGTCGTGCGCGAATACTGCGGACACGGCATCGGGCAGATCTACCACGAGGATCCGCAGGTGCTGCACTACGGGCAGCCGGGCGCCGGAGTGAAGCTCACCAAAGGCATGACATTCACGGTCGAGCCGATGGTCAACGCCGGCAGGCCGCATACGCGTCTCTTGCCGGACGGCTGGACCGTGGTGACCAAGGACCATTCGCTGTCCGCGCAGTGGGAGCACACGATCGCGGTCACCGACGACGGTTTCGAGATCCTGACGCCCTGGCCGAAAGCGGCCTGAGGGGAAAACGCATGGCGCGCGTGGACTCAGCCCCGCGCCTTCCGGATGCACCGCGCCTGCCGCCGGCGATGCCGCGCAGCGGCGTCTCCGCCGAAGCGCGCCTCGCACTGCGCCAGCTGCTCGGCGACAACGAACGCAAGCTCGCCGACGCATTCCGCCACGGCGCCGACGCGCGCGCACTGACGCGCATCCGCGCGCAGGCGGTCGAGCACGTCGTCGTGCATGTCTGGCGCGCGTGCGTCGGCGATCCGTCCGACGTGGCGCTGTTCGCGGTCGGCGGTTTCGGCCGCGGATTCCTGTTCCCGCATTCCGACGTCGACCTGCTCGTGCTGATCGAGCCCGGCGCGCTGAAGCGGCACGCGCACGTGATCGAGGCGTTCTTCGCGTGCCTGTGGGATGTCGGCCTCAAGCCGGGCCACGCGGTGCGCGAGCTCGGCGATTGCCGCGAGCTTGCCGCGGTCGATATCGCGGTATTCACGAACCTGCTCGATGCGCGGCGTCTCGCCGGCTCGGCGACGCTCGCCGAAGCGCTCGCGCGGCTCGTCGACGAATCCGGGCTCTGGCCGCCGGCGGCGTATCTCGCCGCCAAGCGCGCCGAGCAGGCCGATCGCCACGCGCGCTTCAACGACACGACGTACAACCTCGAGCCGAATCTCAAGGACGGGCCCGGCGGCCTGCGCACGCTCGATCTGCTGCGCTGGCTCGGCCGGCGCGTCACGCGCGCGGCGGATTTCGACGCGATGGTCACGCAGGGCGTGCTCGATCCGACCGAGCGCGCCGCGCTCGATCGATCGGAAACGACGCTGCGCCGATATCGCTATGCGCTGCACCTCGCCGCCGGACGCGCCGAGGAACGCCTGCTGTTCGACTACCAGCGCACGCTCGCAACCGAGCTCGGCTACGAGGACGAGCACGAGAAAAATCTCGCGGTCGAGCAGTTCATGCAGGGCTATTACCGCGCGGCGACGGTCGTCGAGCGGCTTGGCGCGCAGGTCACCGAGCGCTTCATGGAGCTGCTCGATCCGCCGGCCGGCGAGCCGCGCGTGCTCGATCGCGATTTCGTCGCGATCGGATCGCGGCTCGAGCCGCGATCGGCGACGCTGTTCGAGCGCCGGCCGCGCGCGATGGTCGATGCGTTCGCGCTGCTGCTCGATCATCCGGAGCTGCGCGGACTCTCGGCCGAGGCGATGCGGCGCCTGCAGCGCGCGCTCGCGCGCCACGGCAGCGATTTCGCCGACGATCGCTACGTGCTCGCATCATTCCTCGCGCTGCTGCGGCGCGGCGCCTCGTCGGTCGGCGCGCTCGCCGCGATGAACCGTCACGGCGTGCTCGCCGCGCTGCTGCCGACGTTCCGGCGCGTGGTCGGACGCATGCAGTACGACCTCTTCCATGTCTACACGGTCGACGAGCACACGCTGCGCGTGCTGCGCAATGTCGCGCGTTTCGGCGATCCCGCCGCGCGCGCGGAATTTCCGATCGCGACCTCGATCTGGAGCGCTTTCGACAAGCCCGAGCTGCTGCTGCTCGCTGCGATGTTCCACGACATCGCCAAGGGCAGGGGCGGCGATCACTCGGTGCTCGGCGAGGAAGAGGCGCGCGCGTTCTGCGCCAAGCTCGGGCTCGCCGATGCCGATATCGACCTCATCGCGTGGCTCGTGCGCTGGCACCTGATCATGAGCGTTACCGCGCAGCGCCAGGACATCACCGATCCCGACGTCGTGCATCGCTTCGCGGTGCAGGTCGAGGACGTCGAGCGGCTCGATCATCTTTATCTCCTGACGATCGCCGACATCGCCGGCACCAATCCGAAGCTCTGGAACGCGTGGAAGGATCAGCTGCTCGCCGATCTCTACGTGGCGACGCGCTATGCGCTGCGCGCCGGCCTCGAACGGCCGCCGCACGGACAGGCGCGTATCGCCGCGTGCCGGGACGATGCGCTCAAGCAGCTCGTGCGCAAGGGCGCGGACGCCGCCGAAGTCGAGCGCGCGTGGTCCGCGTTTCCGGCAGCGAGCTTCCTGCGCCATCGGCCCGAGCAGATCGCGCGGCAGACGCGCGCGATCCTCGCGCGCACGGACGCCGCGTCGCCCGTCGTCACGGTCGAGGCGATGTCGCCGCGCGGCGGCAGCGAGGTGTTCGTGCACGCGCCGGATCGGGACGGTCTCTTCGCCGCGATCACGGCGACGCTCGATCGCGAAGGCGTGTCGGTCGCCGAAGCGCGCGTGCTGTCCTCGCACGGCATGGCATTCGATACGTTCGTCGTGCTCGACGCCGAGACCGGAGCGCCGCTCGACGCGGCCCGCGCAGCCGAGCTCGAACACGCGCTCTCGCAATGCGCTCGGCGACGCGTCGATGTCCCCGCGCGTCGCACGGCGCAGCCTGCCGCGGCGCCTGCGCCATTTCCGTCGCGTGCCGCGCGTCGAATTCACGAACACGCTGGATGCGACGCAGCTCGCGCTCGTCTGCGGAGATCAGCCCGGCCTGCTCGCGCGGGTCGCCGAGACGCTGCGCGATGCGCGCGTGCGCGTGCGCGACGCGCGCATCGCGACGTTCGGCGAGCGCGCCGAGGATTTCTTCGTGATCACCGACGAGAGCGATCGGCCGTTGTCCGAAGAGGCGCAGCAGGCGTTGCGCCTTGCGCTGGAGCAGCGCTTCGGCGTCGACGAGGCGGCGACGGTGGCTGCGGTTTCGGCTGGTACCTGAGACAATCTCCCGCCTCGTCATCCCGGCGAAGGCCGGGATCCAGCACTTCGCCAAAAAACTGGATCCCGGCCTTCGCCGGGATGACGAAGGGAGCGCAGCCAACTCAAGAAATCCATGCACGAACTCGAACCCCTCATCGACGACGCCTGGCAACGCCGCGCCGATCTTTCGAATCCCGAAATCGACGCGACCCTGAAGCCCGCGATCGAGCGCGTGCTCGACGCACTGGAGCAGGGCGCGCTGCGCGTCGCCGAGCCCGACGGCGCCGGCGGCTGGCGCACGCATCAATGGCTCAAGAAGGCCGTGCTTCTGTACTTCCGCGTCAGCCAGAACCGCGTCGTCGACGGCGGCGCGATGCACGCGTTCGACAAGGTTCCGCTGCGTTTCGTCGATGCGAGCGAAAGCGATTTCCAGGCGACCGGCGCGCGCGTCGTGCCCGGCGCGCTCGTGCGCCGCGGCGCGCACGTCGCGAAAGATGCCGTGCTGATGCCGAGCTACGTCAACATCGGCGCGCACGTCGGCGCCGGCACGATGGTCGACACCTGGGCGACGGTCGGCTCGTGCGCGCAGATCGGCGCGAACGTGCATCTCTCCGGCGGCGTCGGCATCGGCGGCGTGCTCGAGCCGCTGCAGGCGAATCCGACGATCATCGAGGACGGCTGCTTCATCGGCGCGCGCTCCGAAGTCGTCGAAGGCGTCATCGTCGAGCGCGGCAGCGTGATCGGCATGGGCGTGTTCCTCGGCCAGTCGACGCGCATCTACGATCGCGCGACCGGCGAGGTCACGCTACGGCCGCGTGCCGGCCGGCAGCGTCGTCGTCGCCGGATCGCTGCCCGCGGCCGACGGCAGCCATTCGCTCTACGCGGCCGTGATCGTCAAGCGCGTCGACGAGAAGACGCGCGCGAAGACCGGCATCAACGAGCTGCTGCGCGCGTGAGCGGGCAGGGCGCACGAACGCGATCGAAGGAGTCCGCATGAGCGTCACCCTTTACGGCCTCGACACCTGCGACACGTGCCGCAAGGCGCGCAACTGGCTCGGCCGGCACAAGGTCGAGCACGAGTTCGTCGACTACCGCGCGCATCCGATCGCGGCGGCGAACCTCAAGCAATACGCGAACGCGGTCGGCGGCTGGGAGAAGCTCGTGAACCGCAGCTCGATGACCTGGCGCAATCTGCCCGAAGCGCGGCGCTCGCCGCAGAGCGATCCCGAGTGGACGCTGCTGATCAAGGAATATCCGGCACTGGTGCGGCGGCCGCTGGTCGTGACCGCGGACGGCGACGTGTCGGTGGGGTTCACCGACAAGGCGTTCGCGAAGCTGTTCGAGTGACTGTCAGTTCGCGCCGACATGTCATCGCATCGCTCGACCTGACCTCCGCGCTATCCGCCGCGCGTCGCTCACACCGGACGACGCAGGCTGCCAGCCGCTGATCGCAAGGCGCCTGTGCGCCGCCGGCTTCGCGACCGAGCACCTGCGCTACGAGGACGTCGACAATCTCTGGGCGACGCACGGCGAAGGCGCGCCGGTGCTCGTGTTCCTCGGCCACACCGACGTCGTGCCGCCGGGCCCGCCGGATGCGTGGGCCAGCGCGCCGTTCGAGCCGACCATCCGCGATGGGCGTCTATACGGCCGCGGCGCGGCGGACATGAAATCCGGCGTCGCCGCGATGACGCTCGCGCTCGAAGCGTTCGTGCGCGCGAACCCGTCGCATCGCGGGCACGCTCGCGCTGCTGGTGACCAGCGACGAGGAAGGCGTTGCGAAACACGGCGTGCGGCGCGTCGCCGAGGAATTCCGCCGCCGCGGCCAGCGCATCGATGCATGCATCGTCGGCGAGCCGTCCTCGCGCGAGCGGCTCGGCGACATGATCCGCGTCGGCCGGCGCGGATCGCTGACCGGACGACTGAGGGTGCACGGCGTGCAGGGCCACGTCGCGTATCCCGATCGCGCGCGAAATCCGATCCACGTGCTCGCACCGGCGCTCGCCGAGCTTGCGGCGACGCGCTGGGATGACGGCGACGAATCGTTTCCGCCGACGTCGTTCCAGGTTTCGAACATCCATTCCGGCACCGGCGCCGACAACGTGATCCCGGGCGATCTGCACGCGGTGTTCAACTTCCGCTTCGGCACGGCGAGCACGTCGGCGACGCTGCGCGAGCGCACCGAAGCGATCCTGCGCCGTCACGAGGTCGACTCCGAGATCGACTGGTGGCTGTCGGGCGAGCCGTTCCTGACGCGCGAAGGCCGCCTGCGCGCCGCGGTCAGCGCTGCGATCCGCGAGCATTGCGGCATCACGCCCGAAGCCAGCACCGGCGGCGGTACGTCGGACGGCCGCTTCATCGCGCCGCTCGGCGCCGAAGTCGTCGAGCTCGGTCCGGTCAACGCGAGCATCCACAAGATCGACGAATCGGTCGCGCTCGACGAGCTCGAGCGCCTGCCGGCGATATTCGGTTCCATCATCGAGCGCATGCTCGCAGCTCCCTGAACGCGTTTTGCGAAACGGCCGCATGCGGCATCTCGCGGGCGTGTGCTAGCCTTCCGCGCCCGTGCCGGGCGCGGCGGCGACATCATCTTCCGCAATGGATCCGACTGAGCCGGTCTTCATGCACAAACGTTCCCTCCTGATCGCTCTTCGTCCCGCCTTCCTGCTGATCGTGTTCGCATGCGCGTCCGCCGCGCACGCGGAGCACGGCGTCGAGCATTGGCTCGGCATCGCCAAGATGCTTGCGCCAGCCGGTGGTGCGATCGATTTCACGCCGCACGCGACGCAACCCGGGCTCGTCTACGACATCCAGCCGCCCGAGCCGCAGTGCACCGCATGTCACGGCGGCAATGCCGGCGGCGATCCGGCGGATGCGTCGACTTACCGGCCGTTCTCGACCTGGTCCGGCAGCATGATGGCGAACGCGACGCGCGATCCCTTGTTCTTCGCCGCGCTCGACATCGCCAATCACGACATGCCGGGCGTCGGCGACTACTGCCTGCGCTGCCACACGCCGCGCGGCTGGCTGATGGGACGCGTGGTCAAACCCGGCTTCGGTCCGCCGAACGATCCGGTGAAAGGCGCCGCGGCGTGTCTTCTCGACGGCACCTACGACGCGCCGGACGACATCAACAGCGACATGGGCGGCGTCACCTGCCATTTCTGCCATCGGCTGATGGCGACGGGTCCGGGCGGCGAGCCCGGATACACGGACAACGGCAATGCGTGGGTCGACGACGTCGCATGCGCGAACACCGGCGGCGGGCCGCCGTGCCGGCGCGGGCCGTACGCGTACACCGACGGCACCGTGCCGCCGCCGCACGAATGGGATTACTCCGCATTCCACGAGGAAAGCGCGCTGTGCGGCACTTGCCACAACGTGAGCACGCCGGACACCGACATCGGTCCGCTGAAGACGCTGAAACTCGCCGACGGCACCGACACCGGCCATCCGTTTCCGATCGAGCGCACGTTCGCCGAATGGCAGCAGAGCGGTTACGCGCAAGCGCCGGCGACGAGCTGCCAGAACTGCCACATGCCCGACACCGAAGCGCCGGACGCGACCGCGTGCTCGCTGCGCATCAACAACCGCACCGGCGACATGGCCGTGCACGCATTCGTCGGCGGCAACACCTGGGTGCCCGGCATCATCAAGGGCGAGTACGGCGCGGGGCTCGATCGTCAGCGGCACGCACCGCACCGAATCGCTCGATCAGACCATCGGGTGGGCGCGCGAGCTGCTCGGCACCGCGGCGAGCCTCGACACGACGATCGAGAGCTACACGCCGCCGACCGCGAGCGATGCGGGCTCGATGGCGCTCTCGGTCAAGGTCACCAATCTCACCGGACACAAGCTGCCGACGGGTTATTCGGAAGGCCGGCGCATGTGGCTCAACGTCGAGGTGCGCGACGCCAACGGCGGGCTCGTGTTCGAAAGCGGTGCCTACAACGCATCGACGGCCGCACTGAGCGAGGATGCGCAGGCACGCGTCTACGAAGTGCTGCAGGGCATCTGGAACCAGCACGGCACCGGCGCGTGCGACGTCGACCGACAACGACGGCGATCGCATGTTCCATTTCGTGCTGAGCGACTGCATCGCGAAGGACAGCCGCATTCCGCCGCTCGGCTTCACGCCGGCGACCGCGAGCGATCCGAACGGCTACGACGTCATGCCCGTCGGCGCGATCGCGTATCCGGAAACCTCGGCGGGATCGGGCGTGCTGGTCAATTACGACGCGGCGCCGTACAGCGTATCGGTGCCCGCGGGCACGATCGGGACCGTTGACCGCGACGGCGCGCCTCTACTACCAGACGTCGAGCGACGTCTACATGCGCTTCCTGCGCGATCAGGCGATCGAGAACGGATTCGCCGCCGAGAACGACATGTGCTCCGGAGGACCGGATCGTCCGTACACGGTCGGACCGCAGGACAAGTCGCGCGGGCAGTACGCGTACGATCTGTGGTCGAACGATCGCATCTTCGGCAGCGGCTTCGACGATGCGCAGCCGCTGCCGCCGATCGGCTACGGCATGTCGCCGCCGGAGATCATGCAGACGAGCGCGGCGACGACGTCGCGCTGAGCCGTTCCCGGTCGCTGCGCCGGAGCGATTCGGGCGCCGTGGTTTCGCCGTGCGCAACAATCGCGTCGCGCAGGCGCACAACGGCGCTCGATCCGATCCTATCCGGCGACAATCGGCGTTCGACAATTCCGGGTTCGACAATCGGCGTTCCGGAAACAAGGTGTTCAGATCGCCGCCGCACGACGCCAGGATCGCCGTCATCGCAGCGTCACCTTTACATTTTTTTACCCGGGAAATCGTGGTGTTGCGGGCGAAAGGACGGCTCCGTCCCGGGTTCGGATCGACGAGTCCGCTTGGCCCTGAAAACTCGCGCCGAGTCCGTGTGGATATTCATGCTGCGACGCATGACTTCATGTACCGCAGCCGTGATAGATTCCGCCGGTTGGTCCATCGGGACGTCGTGGCCGTCGTTCCTCTCTCATGGGGGTGAAGCATGATCGTTCGGGTAGGTACGCTCGCGCTTGCGTGCGCGCTCGTTTTGGCGGTTCCTGCTCAGGCAGGCGTGATCGACAAGGCACAGAAGTCCGAAGCTGCGAAGCAGCAGACGTGGTCGGCATGGGGCGGCGATATCGGCTTCCGATGGAACCGCGATCTGCTCAAGATCATCGGCGTCACCATCGAGTCGTCGCCGGCCAACCCGTTGTCCAAGACCGATTTCCGCCGTCACGAATGGTTCGACGTGCGCGAGAGCGGTGGTCTCGAGTTCGGCGTGCGCAACGGTTCGATGACGCAGTTCAACGGCGGATCGCTGCAGATGCGCGGCGGCTACACGCTGCGCCTCGCCGACGGAAGCAGGATTGATCTGCGCGATCTTTCGTTTCGCGTGCGCAGTGACGATTCGCGAATCCTCGACGTCGTCAGCGGCGACGGCAAGGTCTGGTTCTACAGCGATCGCGTGATGTTCGAGCTGGCGGACAACAACAAGACGCTGGCGATCCGCGCGGCGGACTTCCGCATCGCGCCGGCGCTCGCGAGCCGGCTCGGCCGGCCCGAGTCCGCGAACTGGGAAGTCGCCGATCTGGCGCTCAACACGCGCGTGCAGATCGCCGGCGAGAACGTCATCGAAGGCGGCCAGTGCGATCCGTATCCGTGGCCCGGTACGGCCGTGACCGGGCAGCCCGGCCAGCAGTATCAGGCCGACCTCTTCATGCAGGCGATCAACTTCGATCCGGTCGGCTGCCAGTCCTGCGACGGCCCCGGCGGTGCGAACGACGGCATCGTGTCGTGGGCGCCGAGCTCGACGCTGAAGAACAACGTCAACGACGGCACGGCGCAGGCGACGATTCCGGGCGATCCGCTCGGCACGAGCACCGCGCTCTACGCCGGTTACATCGCGTGGTGGACGAAGTTCACCGGCAGCGCGCCCGACTACAACCCGCCGTACAAGAACGATCAGCATCCGTTCCTGATCTGGAACCTGTACCGCTTCAACGGCAACGGCAGCATCGAGCAGATCGGCCGCTCCGGCGTCAAGCACGCATTCGTCAGCGTCAACGTCGGTTGCATGGACAGTTGCGATCACCTCGGCGGTCATGCGCTCGGCCGCGGCTGCGGCGACACCTATGGCACCGGCAACAACGACAGCCCATGGGACATGGGTCCGCGAACGGAGATCGTGCCTGCGCGGGCGTCGTGGGGTCGTTGCGGATCGATCTGGGATCCGTCATGCGACGGCAACGAGCACGACAACGGCAACGACCAGTGGACGCAGCGACTCAAGACGCACGAATCGCAGGTCGATCCGGCGGCGAACGCCGGTGCGACGTACATGATGGATTCCTGGTACGTCGCGCGTCAGGACATCAACATCTACAACTCGATGGCGACGGTGACCGGCACGCCGCACTATGCGGGCGGGCAGTGGTCCTTCAGCGGGCAGAACAACTACCGGCTCGGCGCCGCGATCGACCGCTGGGTCGATCCGACCAGCCCGCCCGCGAACGCGATGAACACCGAGCTCTCGGTCAGTGAAGGCCACGCCAAGGTCGCGGTCAAGGTCACCGATCTCGGCAACGGCAGCTGGCGTTACGACTACGCGGTCATGAACCTCGACTACGCGCGCGCCGTGACACAGGCTGCGGACGAGAATGGCGGTCCGGATCCGCGCGTGCTCAGCAACAAGGGATTCGACAGCTTCACGGTGCCCGCCGGCGGAACGATCGGCGCCACGACCTTCAGCAACGGCACGCTCGATACGACCGGCTTGTGGGCCGAGAGCACCGCCGACGGCGCGGTCACCTGGACCGCACCCGATGGCGGAACGCTCGACTGGGGCACGCTGTATTCGTATTCGATCACCACGACGTCGGCACCGGTCGCAGGCTCGGCGACATTGCATGTCGCGCAGAGCGGCAGCCCGGCCTCGTATGACGTCGCGACGCTCGTGCCCGGATCAACCGGGCCCGACGACGTCGTTTTCGCAAGTGGTTTCGATCCGGTTCCGTGACCGCAACGATCGGGTCGCGCAGCGACGGCTGACATCGCCTCGCTGCGCGGCCCAAGCGGCACCGCTGACCGGCCTTCGTTGAATCAAATGAATTCGGGGTACTGACGATGAAGCTTCACGCAATGGCTTTGATCATTGCGGCCGCGTTCGTTACGGCCGCTCACGCCGGCGTCATCGACAAGGCGCAACAGGCCGATGCGGCAGCTGCCGCCGGCCAGACATGGTCCGCCTGGGGCGGCCAGATCGGTTTGCGCTGGAACCGCGACCTGCTCGGCAATCTCGGCGTAACCGTCGTGGACGCGCCCGCTGGCAAGCTCGCGACGCAGGATTTCCGCCGGCACGAATGGTTCGAGCTGCGCCAGAGCGGCGGCCTGCAGTTCACGGTGTCGAATGCATCGCTGCGCAAGTTCATCGGCGGCTCGGTGCAGATGCGCGGCGGCTTCGTCCTCAAGCTGCGCGACGGCAGCACGATCGATCTTCGCGATCTGACGCTGCGCACGCGCAAGGACGGCAGCAACGTGCTCGATCTCGTCGGCGGCGACGGCAAGGTGTGGCTCTACAGCGACAGCCTGATGTTCCGCCTCGCCGACAACGAGCGCGGCCTCGAAGTGATGTCGGCGAACGTGCGCATGAGCCAGGACCTGGCCAATCGCATCGGCGTGCCGGATGCGGCGGCGTGGAATCTCGGCGACATCGCGATGAACACCGAGATCTTCAAGCAGGGTGCGGACCTCGCGCCCGATCGCGTCTGCAATCCGTATCCGTGGCCCGACGTCGCGGTTCCGGACGTGCCGGGTGCCGTGTACAAGGCCGACCTCTTCATGCAGGCGACGCAATACGATCCGACCGGCTGCATGAGCTGCGACGGTCCCGGCGGCAACGATGGCATCGCCAGCGTCGCGCCGACGTCCTCGCTGATCAACAACGTCAACGACGGTACGCAGCAGCCGACGGTCCCGGGTGATCCGCTCGGCACGAGCGCGAACCTCTACACGGCCAACGTCGCCTGGCACACGATGTTCAGCGGCAGCAATCCGCCGTACAACAACGACCAGCATCCGTTCCTGATCTGGAACATGTACCGCTTCAACGCCGACGGCAGCTTCGACCAGATCGGCCGCTCGGGCGTCAAGCACGCGTTCGTGACGATCAACGCGGGATGCCTCGACAGCTGCAACAACTTCGATTCGCTCGGCCGCGGCTGCGGCGATACCTACGGCAGCGGCAACAACGACAGCCCGGGCGACATGGGTCCGCGCTCGGAGATCGTGCCGGCCACCGGCATCTGGGGCCGCTGCGGCTCGATCTGGGATGTGCCCTGCACCGGCACCGAGCACAACAACGGCAACACGTCGTGGACGCAGCGCCTGCAGGTGCACGAATCGCAGATCGACCCCGCGGCGAACGCCGGTGCGACGTACATGATGGAATCCTGGTACATCGCGCGCGACGACATCGACATCTACAACTCGATCGCGACGATCACCGGCACGCCGCATTTCCAGAGCAACCAGTGGTCGCTGACCGGCCAGTCGAACTACAAGCTCGGTGCCGCCGTCGATCGCTGGGTCAGTCCGACAGCGCCCGCGCGCGAACTCGTTGAACTCCGAGATCGAGAACAGCGAAGGCCACGTCAAGGTCGCGGTCAAGGCGATCGATCTCGGCGACGGCAACTGGCGCTACATCTACGCGGTCGAGAATCTCGACTTCGCGCGCGCGGTGATCGCAGCCGCCCGCGAACGGGTCCCGATCCGCGCGTCGTCAGCAACAAGGGCTTCGACACGTTCACGGTGCCGATCCCCGCCGGCGCGAACGTCAGCGCGAACACGTTCCACAGCGGCAACCTCGACGGCTCCGACGCATGGACGGTTGCGGTCGGCGCCAATTCGGTCACGTGGACCGCAGGCGCGTCGTCGCCGACGCTCGACTGGGGCAGCATGTTCACGTTCTCGCTGACCGTGAATGCGCGGCCGGCGAACAATCGTCCGCAGCTGCAGCCGCGCGGCAACGGCAGCGTCACGCTGCACGTCGCGACAGCGGGCAGCCCGGCCTCGTACGGATCGCGTGCGATCGTGCCGACGGCGCTGTAATACGTTTCGATCCGGCTCCATGACGACCCTGCGTTCCCGCAACGACGCCCTGAAAGGCGTCGTTGCGGGCTCAGCCGTCGTTCGACAGGCTATTTGTCGTTTCACTGAACTCGGGGTATTGATGATGAAACTTCACTCACTGGCTTTGCTCGTTGCGGCCGCGTTCGTTCCGGCGGCTTATGCGGGTGTCATCGACAAGGCACAGAGATCCGACGCCGCCGCGACGCAGACATGGTCCGCATGGGGCGGACAGATTGGCCTGCGCTGGAATCGGGATCTCCTTTCCAATCTCGGCGTGACGGTTGGCGATGCGCCGACCGGCAAGCTCGCCACGCAGGATTTCCGCCTGCACGAATGGTTCGATCTGCGCCAGGACGCAGGCCTGCAGTTCACGGTCTCGAACGCATCGCTGCGCCAGTTCACTGGCGGTTCGGTGCAGATGCGCGGCGGCTTCGTGCTCAAGTTGCGCGATGGCAGCAGCATCGATCTTCGCAATCTGACGCTGCGTGCGCGCACCGACGGCAGCAACGTCCTCGATATCGTCAGCGGCGACGGCAATGTCTGGTTGTACAGCAACAGCCTGATGTTCCGCCTTGCCGACAACGACCGCGGGCTCGAAGTGAAATCGGCGGACATCCGCATCACTCAGGCATTCGCCAATCGCATCGGCGCGCCCGAGGCCGCCGGCTGGAACCTCGGCGACATCGCGATGAAAACGCAGATTTTCGTACAGGGTGCCGACATGGCGCCCGACCGGGTGTGCAATCCGTATCCGTGGCCTGACGTCGCCGTGCCGGGCGTGCCGGGAGCCGTGTACAAGGCCGATCTCTTCATGCAGGCAACACAATATGATCCGGTCGGCTGCCAGAACTGCGACGGCACCGGCGGCACCGACGGCATCGCCAGCTTCGCGCCGAGCTCGACGCTGCGCAACAACGTCAACGACGGTACCCTTGCGCCGACCATCGCTGGCGATCCGCTCGGCACGAGCTCGAACCTCTACACGGGCAACGTCGCCTGGCATGAGATGTTCAGCGGAGTCAACGATCCGTACGGGAACGACCAGCATCCTTTCCTGATCTGGAACATGTACCGCTTCAACGCCGACGGCAGCATCGAGCAGGTCGGGCGGTCGGGCGTCAAGCACGCGTTCCTGACGATCAATGCGGGCTGTCTGGACAGCTGCAACAACTTCGACTCGCTCGGTCGCGGCTGCGGCGATACCTACGGCAGCGGCAACAACGATAGCTCCGGTGACATGGGACCGCGTTCGGAAATCGTGCCCGCCACCGGCATCTGGGGACGTTGCGGTTCGATCTGGGATTCGTCGTGCACGGGTACGCAGCACAGCAACGGCAACAATTCATGGACGCAGCGCCTGCAGGTGCATGAGTCGCAGATAGATCCCGCGGTGAATGCCGGCGCGACCTTCATGATGGAATCGTGGTACGTCGACCGCGACGACACCGACATCTACAACTCGATGGCGACGATCACGGGCACACCGCATCACGGCACCAACACGTGGTCGCTCAGCAGCCAGGCGAGCTTCAAGCTCGGTCCCGCGATCGATCGCTGGGTGAGCCCGACAGCGCCGCCGGCAAATTCGCTCAACACCGAGCTCGCCGCGACCGAAGGACATGCGAAAGTCGCGGTGAAGGCGACCGACCTCGGCGGCGGCAACTGGCGCTACGACTACGCCGTCGAGAACCTCGACTTCTCGCGCGCGATCATCCAGGCGCCGCAGAACGGTCCCGATCCGCGCGTCGTCAGCAACAAGGGCTTCGACAGCTTCAGCGTGCCGATCCCGGCCGGCGCGACGGTGGTGTCGAGCTCGTTCCACGATGGGGATCTCAACAGCGCCAACAACTGGCGCGTGGCGACCAGCCGCGAATGCGGTCACGTGGCGCGTCGGCGGTCCGGTCATCTCGCCGGGAACGCCGCGTCCGCCGTCGCTCGACTGGGGCACGATGTTCTCGTTCAGCGTCACCGTGAACCGTGCGCCGACAAACGGCAGCAGCACGCTGCATGTCGCCAATAGCGGTTCGCCGACGCAGTACGCGGTGGCGACGCTGGTGCCCGGAAGCTGAGGATTTGCGTTGCGCACGAGCCGGCGCGACCGGCTCGTGCGGCGCTGCGACCCGGAACAGAAAACCGCCCGATCACCGGGCGGTTTTTTCTTGCGCAACGATCAGCGCGGCGCGAAGCGCAGCGAATGCTCGGCAGGTCCCGGCAGGAACGGCGTCGGTTTTCCGAGCGCCCAGTCGGCGTGACCCGCACCGTAGTACGGCGACAGCGGATGTCCGCTCTGTCCTCCGGCGAGCATGAAATAGCCATGCTCCTCGTCGCCAGGCGCGACCGCGAAACGCTCCGAAGCGCCGAACGTCGGCGACTGCACGCGCGGCATGTCGCGGTCGCCCGGCAGCCGATCCGGCGGCATGTCGAGCTGGCGCGCGAGGAATGCGGGCAGCGCGCGCGAGACCGCGTGCGCGATGCGCATCGTGTTGCGCTCGCCCCAGGTTCGCGCGGCGATGCCGCCGTCCTGGCTGTCGAGTTTCGCCGCCGCGCGATCGATGCACGCGATCAATAGCGCATCCCAGTCCGCGTAGCCCGGCGGCAGCAGATTCGGCGGATGCTCGCTGACGAGCTGCCACACCGCATGCTCCGCCTGCGGCAGCGTCGGCAGCGCGAAATCCGGAAATTTCTCGCGCGCCTTCGCCGCGAATCCGTCGAGCACGGTATCCATGACTTCGCCGCGCCACGCCTTGACGACGCGATAGGCGACCGAATCGATCGACGCGCGCCCGTTCCAGTCGCCGAGCGCCTTCTCGATCTTCGCGCGCAGCTCCGACTTCGGCGCGCGGTTGAGCTCGAGCACGAGCAGATCCTTCCAGCGCGCGAGGAACAGCGCGCGATCGTCGAGCTGGATCGCGAGCATGTCCTCAGGCCCGAAGTGATCTTGCGAGCGCAGATCGTCGCGGATCTGCCCTGCACGCGCGCCGATGTCGTAGCCGCCGTCGCCGAGCACGGCGAGCCACGGATCCTCGGTGATGCGCTGGTTCGCGGTCCACACGCGCTGCCACGGCGGATTGGCGATCAGCGGATAGCTCTTCGTATCGAGCCAGCCGTCCCAGCCGGTGCCGGCATGCGAGAAGTCGGCCGGAAGGCGCGGATCGTAATCGCCGACGCGGTTGGGCAACCGGCCTGCGATCGTCCAGGCGATGTTGCCGTGGCGATCGCCGACCACGAAGTTCTGCGGCGGCACGCCGGCCGCCTGTGCGATCGCGACGGCTTCGTCGGCGTTCTCGGCGAGCTCGAGCTTCTGCAGTCCGAAATTGAATACGTCCGGCTGCTGCGCGGTCCACGCGAGCGCGAGCGGCGTGCCGTCGACGTCCTTGCCGATGACCGGGCCCCATTCGGTGTCTTCGACTTCGAGCTTCTCGTCGCTGGCGCCGTGCACGCGGATGATTTCTTCGTGCTTCTCGATCATGCGATCGCCGTCCGGCGCGCGATATCGATCGGCGATGTTCGGGATCGCGCACGACGCGCACCCAGTCGACGTTGTCGGCGTAGCTGTTGGTGAAGCCCCATGCAATCTGCCGGTTGCTGCCGGCAATGATCGCCGGCGTGCCGGGCAGCGAGGCGCCGGTCACGTCCACCGTCTTTCCCGCGCGGCGCGGATTCGGATAGATCGCACGCGCACGAAACCAGAGACCGGGCACGCGAAGATCGAGATGCATGTCGTTGGCGACGAGCGCCGCGCCACCGGCGAGCTGGCCGGACACGGCGAAGCTGTTGCTTCCGGGCGTGTTCTTTTCTTTCTCGGCCGGCACCTTGAAGCAGCGAGCGATCGAGCGTGCGAAGGTCGATGTCCGCCGAGGACGGCGTCTTCGGCCAGTCGAGCGCGGGACCGGCGATCGGTGCGTCCCAGCTGCCGCCGGATGCCGTCAGGAATCGGTAAGCCTGTTCGGACAAGCTCGCGTGCAATTGCGCGAACGCGAGCTCGCGCTTGTTCTCGGCATCGTTCAGCGTGAACGCCATGGCGGCGACGACGAGCGGCGTGTCCTCGTCGCGCCAGGGCGTCGGTGCCGTACGTGTCAGAAGGTACGGGAACGGCCGCACCGAAAGCGCGGCGAGACCGGCGTTGACGCCGTCGCGATACGCGACGAGCACGTCGCGATCCTCCGGCGACAATGCCGCGACCGCCGTCGTCGCACGCGCGCGCATGCGATGCGCACGCGCGATGCGATCGGCCGGCAGCGCGACGTCGCCGAAGAGCTCGGCGAGCTCACCCGCCGCGCGGCGGCGCAGCAGATCCATCTCGAAGAAGCGTTCCTGCGCGTGCACGTAGCCGAGCGTCCAGGTCAGGTCGCGACGGTTCGCGGCGCGCACCGTGACGGTGCCAAGCGCATCGCGCTCGACGGTGACCGGTGCCGAAAGCGCGGGCGAAATCACCTGCCCGTCGTAGCGCGGCAGGCTGCCGCGGACGAGCAGCCAGCCGGCAGCCGCCGCGGCGCCGGCCACGACCAGGAGGATGACGATGATGCGCGCGAGGATGCGGAGCACGACGGCCGGTCGGGTCGAAGGGTTGCGATCTTGCCGGATCGCCGGCGCGCGCGCCAACCGCCGCGGGCAGTTTCGGCGTCCCGCTGCGGCAATTCCTGCAACTCGATCTTGCAACGGGTGCCATCGGGATGCGATTTGCACTTCGTGTAATTTGCGCAGCAATTGACTACACTCGGACGGCCGAAATGCGCGGTTGTCGATCTGCCGCCGTTTCGCTCTTGGCCGTCTTGATCCATCTTGGACAGCGTGCGTTGCCCGCTCGCAAGCGCGGGGTTCGTCAGGTTGTCTTGTTGTTGCGGGACGAATCGACGAGGGCGACGCGGATCGCAGAACGGTCCCGCGGCCTCGTCTGGTCACATTCTAAGGAACCGTCATGAAATCAGTGCTTTTCGCAGTCGGTATTCTCGCCGCTTCGGTAGCTACGGCAGGCGGATCGTGGTCGCACGCGACGCGACCCTCCCTTCCGAGCGCCGGACGCACGGCATCCGTTGGCGCGCCGACCGGCGCGTTGCAGTCATTCAGTGATCAGCCCTCGTTCGATGCCGCGGTCGGCGATCCCGGCGCGCTCGCGTCGGAGGACTTCGAGGGTGGCCTTACCCCCGATGCCGCGGTCGGCACATGCAACGAGCCCGTCAACAGCTCATCCAACGACGCATGCTTCGTACCCGGAGACCTCGTCGACGGCTTCAGCATCACGTCGTCTACCGGCGGCGGTATCGTCGTGCTCGGCGCGAACTTCCTCGGCGGCAACCAGGCGAGCGCGGTCATCGGTGCGAATACGTTCACGGACTCGACGATCGTGACCTTCGACACGCCCGTCACTGCGATCTCGGCGGATTATTACGGCGGTTTCAACGCCGACCTTGTCACCGTCGAAGCATTCGATGAGACGAGCACCTCGCTCGGCACGGCGACCGTGCAACCGTCCGCCACCGACACGTCGGCGTTCCTCGGCATCATCAGCGACACGCCGATCGCGAGCATCACGATCACGGCGGCCAACGATGACGGCGAGCTGCTCGACAACCTGCGCTTCGGTGATGTGCAGGTCGGTCCGTCCGACGTCATCTTTGCCGACGGCTTCGACACCGACGGTCACGATCGACTGCCACCGACCGTCGAAAAGGCTTTCACGCCGCCGAGCGCGACGACGGGCTCGAACAGCACGCTGACGATCACGCTCGACAATGCGAACGCGGGGCCGGCGACGCTGAGCGCCGATCTCGTCGACACGTTCCCGGCCGGTCTCGTCGTGGCGACGCCGGCTGACGCCGCGACGACCTGCACGGGAACCGCGACGGCGACCGATGGCGGGTCCACGGTCACGCTGGCGAGCGGCGCGCAGATTCCTGCGAGCGGCTCCTGCACGGTCACGGTGTCCGTGACGGCAGCGGCGGATGGAACATACACGAACACGATTCCTGCCGGCTCGCTGCAGACCGATTTCGGCAGCAGCCCTGCCGACGCGACGGCTGATGTGACGTTCGCGACCGGTGGCGCGTGCTCGCCAGCGCAGCTCCTGCTGGATCCGGGCTTCGAAGCGACCGACGCCAGCGCCGGCTTCCCGTACACGAACCCGGACTGGACCAGCACGTCGGACAACTTCGGCACCGCGTTCTGTGACGTCAACTGTGGCGGCGACGGCGTCTCGGCCGTGCCGCACGACGGTGCGTTCTGGGCGTGGCTCGGCGGCGCGCAGAATCCCGAGGTCGGCACGGTTTCGCAGGACGTCGTGATTCCGGCCGGCGATACGCGCTTCCTGAACTTCTGGCTCTTCATCGGCGCGATCGGCGACGGCTCCAGCAACATGGACGTGTCGGTCGACGGCAACGTGATCACCTCGTTCCCGGAACCGGCAGCGGCGGAAGCGGGCTACACGCAGCGCGGCGTCGACGTCAGCAGCTTCGCCGATGGCGGCACGCACACCGTGACGTTCACGTACACATCGACCACCACCGCGACGTCGAACTACAACCTGGACGACGTGACGATCGACTGCACGGCCGCGCGCCCGACCTTGCCGCTGAGTGCTTTCCATGCACCGACCGGACCGACGGCGCGCACGCGCTGATCGTTTCGAAGTCGATTGCATCGAATCGAGAGGCCTCCTTCGGGAGGCCTCTTTTTTTGTGCGGCGAGTCGCCGGTGTCGCGAATTCAGTCGAAGCCGTTGAAGAAGATCTCGTCGGGATCGGCCTCGTACGCACCGATGTCGGCGGCCGCGCCGAGCACGCGCGGGAAACCCGGTCCGCGCTGGTCGGTGTCAAAGCTGCCGCTGTCGCCGTGATCGATCGCCGGACTGCCGGGCCGAAGCGCATTCGTGCGCGTCAGCCCGCCATTGTCGGCGAGCGCTTCCAGCTGCGGATCGGCAAAGATCGTATCCGCCGGCGCCGGCTGCTCGGAGCTCATGAAGAGATTGTGCGAGCCGTCGATCGGGGTCGACAGGTTGCCGCCGATGTCCTCGGGATCGTCGGTATCGCCGTAGCCGACATTGTTCGAGATGATCGTGCTGTCGATCGTGATCGGCGATGCGCGCACCGAGAGGCCCGCGCTGAATGCGTAGTCGAATGGAATCGTGTACGAGCGCGGAATCCGGTTGAACGCGATCGTGCTGTTCTCCAGGTGCAGCGGCATGCTGGCGCGGATGCCGCCGGCGGATTTCGCTTCGTTGCCCGAGATCGTGCTCTCGGCGATCAGCGCGGTGCTGGCGCCGCCATTGATGCGAGAGATATACGCCGCCGCCGACAATCGCGGTGTTGCCGGAAATCGTCGACCAGTAGATCGACGTGCCGCCGCGCGAAAATGTGCCGCCGCCGTCGCCGACTCTCGCCGTCGTTGTTCTCGTTGTCGGCGATCGTGCTGTACTTCACGATGAGATCGCCGCCCGAGTAGACGCCGCCGCCGTAGCCGCGGTACGAGGTCGCGTTGCGGCAGCCGCTGACGCTGCTGTAGGTCATGATGACGCTGGTGCCGCCGAATATGCCGCCACCTTTCGCGGTGTTGGACGTGGTCAGGCCGCAGAGGCTGATGTCGGTGTGCGTGATGCTGACCGAACCTTGCGCATACAGCGCGCCGCCGGCCGCCGGATACGTGTTCGAGTGCACGCCGCACGCGTAGATGTGCGAATCGCGAACGGTGAGGTCGCCGTTCGTGTAGACGCATCCGCCGCGCGCGGCATTGTCGCTGCGGTACTTGGCGCCGAACGAGAGATCGATGCCCTCGACGGTCAGCGTGCCGCCGCCGAGATCGTAGAGAAGGCCGTCACCCGAGCCGCCGCTGCCCTGGATCATCAGCTGGTGGCTGCCCGGCCCCTGCAGCGTGAGATCGGAAACGCCGATCAGGATCGCGCCGGTCGATAGCGAGATCGTGCTGCACGCGAGCTGCGTCAGGTCGATCGTGTCGCCGTCGCCGGCGTTGTTGACCGCATCGCGCAGGCTGCCCGTGCCGGCGTCGTCGCAGTTGCCGACGACGAGCACCTGCGGTGTGCGTTGCCCCACGGCAGGCGCAGCCGCAACGGGCGAGCCCGCATCGAAGGCCAGCGCGAGCGCGAACGCGGCGGCCAGCGGGTGCAGCGGCAAGCGACACAGGCCGCGGACGGCCTTCGAAGGACGCATCGTTCGACTCCGGATGGACGTCGCACGACGCCCTCTCGAAGAAGGAACGCCGCCCGGAGCGGATTTGCGACATTGCTTACGCGGCGGCGCCGTTCAGCCTCAAGCGCTGGTCTCGATCCGCTCGACGCGCTGCAATCCGCGCGGCAGCAGGCCGCCGCGCGCGGCGCGATTGCCGCCGTATTCGACGAGATCGGCCCACTTCAGGGTCAGCTTGCGCGCGCCGGCGTACAGCGTGACTTCGCCCTTGCCTTCGGTGACGACCGCGATGCCGGCGACGCGCTCGCCGTGCGGCGAGCTTCGCCTTCGGAATCTCGATCAGCTTGTTGCCCTTGCCGCCTTGTCGAGCTCGGGCAAATCGGCGACCGAGAACATCAGCAGATGCCCGGCGTTCGTCACGACGACGATGCGGTCGCGCGCGGAATCGGCGACGTAGCGCCGGCGCGAGCACGTGCGCATCGTCGTCCATGTTGATCAGCTGCTTGCCGGCCTTCTTGTTCGCCAGCAGCGCCTCGAAGCGCGTGACGAAGCCGTAGCCGCGATCGGATGCGAGCACGAGCTTCGTCGCCGGCTCGGCGATCGCGACCGCATCGAAGCGCGCGCCGGCCGGCGGCGTGAAGCGGCCGGTCAGCGGCTCGCCGTTGCCGCGCGCGGACGGCAGCGTGTGCGCCGGCGTCGAATAGCTGCGGCCGGTCGAATCGATGAATGCGACCTGCTGCGTCGTGCTTGCCCTGCGCGGCATTGCGGAAACTGTCGCCTTCGCGGTAGCCGAGCGTCGGTCGCGTCGATGTCGTGGCCCTTCGCCGCGCGCATCCAGCCCTTTGCCGACAGCACGACGGTGATCGGCTCGCTGGCGACCAGCGCGGTCTCGTCGAGCGCCTGCGCGGCCTCGCGCTCGATCAGCGGCGAGCGGCGCGCGTCGCCGTATTTCTTCGCGTCGCTCGCGCAGTTCGTCCTTGATCAGCGTCTTCAGGCGCGCCTTCGACTTCAGGATCACGTCGATGCGCGCGCGTTCCTCTTCGAGCTCGTCGCGCTCGGCGTTGATCTTCATTTCCTCGAGGCGCGCGAGCTGGCGCAGGCGCGTTTCGAGGATGTAGTCGGTCTGTTCTTCGCTGAGCTTGAAGCGCTTCATCAGCACCGGCTTCGGCTCGTCCTCGGTGCGGACGATGCGGATCACTTCATCGAGATTGAGGAACGCGATGCGCAGGCCTTCGAGCAGGTGCAGGCGACGCTCGACCTTGGCCAGGCGGTGCTGCAGGCGCTTGGTCACCGTGTCCTGACGGAAGCGCAGCCACTCGTCGAGGATCTGCTTGAGGTTCTTGACCTGCGGCTTGCCGTCGAGGCCGATCATGTTGAGATTGATGCGGTAGCTCTTTTCCAGATCGGTCGTCGCGAACAGATGCTGCATCATCTCGTCGACGATCGACGCGGTTGCGGCGCGGGATCAGCACGAGGCGCACCGGATTCTCGTGATCGGATTCGTCGCGCAGGTCCTCGAGCATCGGCAGCTTCTTCGCGCGCATCTGGCGCGCGCGATCTGCTCGCAGGATCTTCGACGGCGACACCTGATGCGGCAGCGCGGTGATGACGACGTTGCCGTCTTCCTTCGTGTAGACCGCGCGGCAGCGCACCGAGCCGTTGCCGGTCGCGTACATCGCGGCGATCTCGGCGCTTCGGCGTGATGATTTCGGCGGCGGTCGGGAAATCCGGGCCTTGCACGTGCTCGCACAGATCGGCGATGCTGGCCTCGGGTTCGTCGAGCAGGTGGATGCAGGCGGTCGCGATCTCGCGCAGGTTGTGCGGCGGAATATCGGTCGCCATGCCGACCGCGATGCCGGTCGAGCCGTTCAGCAGCACGTGCGGCACGCGCGCCGGCAGCCACGACGGCTCCTGCAGCGTGCCGTCGAAGTTCGGCGTCCAGTCGACCGTGCCCTGACCGAGCTCGTCGAGCAGCAGCTCGGCGATCGGCGTGAGCTTCGATTCGGTGTAGCGCATCGCCGCGAACGATTTCGGATCGTCCGATCGATCCGAAGTTGCCCTGGCCGTCGATCAGCGGATAGCGGTACGAGAACGGCTGCGCCATCAGCACCATCGCTTCGTAGCAGGCGCTGTCGCCGTGCGGATGGAACTTGCCGATCACGTCGCCGACGGTGCGCGCGGACTTCTTCGGTGCTTGGCCGCCGCGTCGAGGCCGAGCTCGCTCATCGCGTAGACGATGCGCCGCTGCACCGGCTTCAGCCCGTCGCCGATGAACGGCAGCGCGCGATCGAGCACGACGTACATCGAGTAATCGAGGTAGGCGCGCTCGGCGTATTCCTTGAGCGGGATCTGTTCGTAATTGGCTTGCAGGTTCATCAGGGCATCCGGCACGCAAAAAAGCCGCGCGCCGGCGAAAACCGGCGCGCCGCCTTATTGTGCCGGATCGCGATGCGGCGACGCATCAATACGCCGCGCCGCGAGCCTGCCGCGACTGCGGCGCAAGTGCGGCGGCCCGGGAAGGAGGGCGTTCGCCTTGCGCCGCAATCGGCTAGGTCATGGACACGTGAGCCCGTCGATGTGCGTCAGGCGCGTGAGGTCCATGTGCCCCGATCCGTACCCCGCGATCGTGGAGTCGAAATCCACGCGTCCGTGATCGCAATCGGTGAACGTGAATGTCAGCGTTCCCCAAGACGGTTGGGTTATGTCGCCCGGAACGATCGTCGGATCCAGTGACCGCCCTGCGTCTGCAGCGGGGCGATCGTCGCCGTCGTGCCGGCCGCGTCGATGGCGCCGACGTTGCCGAACCATGCTTGCTGACCATCCGGCGTGAACGTGAACCACCACGCGAGGAACTGCTTGTTCGCACCGATCTCGATCAGGATGCCGTGGCCGCTCTGGGTCGGGTCGTACCACGCGCCGGTGAACGCCGGCGTGATCGGCACATTGCCGCCGACCGCCGCCACGTTGATCGTGCCGGTCATGCCCATCGCGCCGTGGACGTCACAGTGGTAGTTGATGGTGCCCGCCTGCGTGAGCGTCACGACCGAGGTCCAGCCCGCCTCGCTTGGCGTGCCGTCGCCGCCGGCGCCATCGCAACCGTTGGCGCAGCGGAACGATCCGTCGTCGGCGTCCACATTGTGGGGTGCGTCGCCGAGGTTGACGAACGTGATGGTGTCGCCGACGTGCGCGTTGACGACCGGACGGATTGAACATCAAGACGGGGTACTGATAGGCGCCGCTGCCGGTGACGCCACCGACATTGACTTGATGATTCTCAGCCCACGCCGAGGTAGCGGCCAGCATGAACAGCAATGCCGGCCAGATTTTCCGAAGGTGCAAGTGCATATGAATTTCTCCGACTGATCAGACTTGAAATAACCCCAATGCCTCGCGGCCCCCGGAAATCGCCGCGCGTCCTGCCTTCCGGCAAGCGCGATGTGCGCTATGCCGGATGACGGATTCTGACCGCCGAACGTCGCGATGCCTTGCATCGTCAAGACGCCGATTGGGGCGCCCTGCGCGGCCCGAGGTTGCCCGGATTGCCGGTTGGCGGGAGGCCGCGATCGCCCGGAGAACCGCGCCACGCCTCGCTGCGCGGGCTTTTGACACGGCCGTCGCCGAAGCGCGACTGGCTATTCGCCGCGCTACAGCAGATCCTTGTTGAAACCGCATGAAAAGACACTTCATCGCGCATCCATAGTGCGGCTCCCCGTGAGGAAGCACGAAGGTGCCGATTCCCGGCGGGCATCGTTCGATCAACCCGTTTGATCGCGATAAGCGCGACGGATGCGTCGATGCCATCTTTTCATTGGATCGCGAGCGTCGGCCCGCCTAGTGTGGCGGCCGGTCGCAGGCTGCACGGCGCACGGGGAGTGGCCGCGGCCCGCGTTCCAGGGAAGGAAAACCGTGTCGGGGCCGAAGCGCTCCGGCGCGGATGTTCCTTGATCCGTTCCATCACAAGGGGAATCCACATGAAGGTTTCAGCACGCTGTCTGTTGCTGGCGCTCGCGCTCGTTCCGGGGCTCGCGCTCGCCGGTGGTTCGGGGACGCTTTACCAGGAAGGCAAGCAGATCGCGCTGCCCAGCGCGTATGCGTATCGCGGCCCGGATCCATTCGACAAGGGCAAGACGATCACGACGGTCGTGTTCGCCGACAAGCCGATCGACGCGGCCGCCGCAAACGCCGCGGCCGATCGCGGCGAGGCGGTGAGCGATCAGATGCGGCAGAAGGATGCGACGCGCGTCGAGCTCAATCTCGAGGACGACGGCTCGGTGCAGAACGTCAACATCAATGCGCCGGGCTCGAGCGGATCGCAGAGCGGCAGCGGCTGGTACACGCTCAAGCTCGTCAAGAACGACGCCAAGCGGGTCGAAGGCACGTTCCGCAGCAACGACGAAGCCGACAAGAAGGAAGGGCGCTTCTTCGATCTCAAGTTCGCGCTCGACATCGCCGGGCCGCCGGATCTCGGCGCGGCACTGCCGGCGGACGGCGGCGATCCCGGCAAGGCCTATCGCGCGTATCTCGCCGCGCTCAAGAAAGGCGATATCGATGCGCTGGCCAAGACGATGACGAACGAGCGCTCGGCCGAGCTCATCGCGCATCGCAACGATGCGGACTTCAAGATGATGTTCGCGTTCATCCAGCGAGCGCGCTGCAGAATCCGAAGTTCGTCAAGGGCAACAGCAAGGGCGATTCGGCGACGCTCGAGCTCTCCGGCAAGGACGGCGACGGCAACAACGCGACGAGCATCGCGACGATGCAGAAGGAAGGCGGCACCTGGCGCCTGGCCAAGGAGTCGATGACCTCGCACTCGCAGTGAGCGAATGCGCGGCGTGATCATGCGGCGCTGAAAATCGGCGATCCCCTCTCCCGCTCGCGGGAGAGGGCAGGGTGAGGGCAAGCCGGTTCAACCCGACCCGGCCCGGCCGTCAGCCGTCGCTGCGCGCCGAGCGCATGCGCCGCCGGTTCGCCGCGATCAGCGCATCGTCGGCGACCGCCGCGCCGCCCTTGCCGTGCATGCGGTTCGCGCTGAGCAGCGGCGGACATTCGCACTTCATCGTGTCGATCACCGCCTGCTGCAGCTTCGTGTAATACGGCTGCTTGTGGAACTGCAGCATCACCGGCACCTCGAACGGCCGGTAGCCGGCGACGGCGCGCACTTCGTGCTCGGGCCGGACCAGGTGCACGGGCACGACCGCGCGGCCGATGCCCTGCGAAACCGCGTCGATGAGCCCGTAGATATCGTCGAAATAGACGCGCTGCATCTTCGGCACGGTCGAGCCGGTCTGGCTCAGGAAGAAGCGCTCGGTGAAATTGTCGCGCGGCTCGTGGTCGATGTAGCAGTCGGGCCTGCCGTCGAAGCGCGCGGATTCGATGAGCACGTTGCGCTCGACGCCGATCTGCGCGTTCTCGACGCCCATGCGCTCGCATTCGCCCAGCGACACGCAGAAATCGATCTTGCCGTCGAACAGCATGTCGTGCAGCTCGTGCACCTCGGCCTTGATCGTCTGGCAGGTCAGCCGCGGATTCGCGCGCAACAGCACGCCGAGCGCCGGCACCACGACCGAGCGCAACGCCGACGAGAAAGCGGCGATGCGAAAGAATCCGGCAATGCCGCCGCTGACGCGCTTGTCGCCGACCAGGCTGTCGAGGACTTCCTGCTCCTGGTGCTCGATGCTGGCCGCGTAGCGCTGCAGGATGCGGCCGGATTCGGTCAGCTCCAGGCCGCCGCGCAGGCGCAGGAAGAGCACCTGGCCGAGCGTCTCCTCGAGATTCTGGATGCGCTTGGTCAGCGCCGGCTGCGTGATGTGCAGGACCTCGGCGGCGCGCGAGAAATTGAGCTCGCGCGCGAGCACCATGAACGATTCGATCTGGGCGGATGGAAGGCGGCTCGTCACGCGTGCGTTCCCCTTCGCAGCGATGGGAACTATAACCCGAAGTTATCGACCGATCACCGCGAGCTCATCATCATAACGGCGGGGCATGGCCGCTTCAGGAGCTTTCATTGGACCGGCGCCCGCGCGCGCGGCAATGTGGCAGGCGGGAGAGGAGGAGCGGTGATGCTTGCCACCGTGAGGTACCGTGATTCGCGACGCGCCCGCGCCGAGACCGCGCCGTCGCCACGGCGTGAATCACTCGACATGGCGCGTCGCGGCCGCTACACGGCGCTGTTGCGGCGCTGGGCACAGGAACGTCTGCCAGCAGGCACGAGCGCCGCAGTGGAAGCGGGCGAGTGGATTCGCGAGACGTTGACGAAGACGGCCGGCCCCGACGGCGAACCGCAGCGCGCGCGCGGCAGCGTACTCGTGCGATTGCGCGCGCTGCTGCTCGCCGACCGCTCGCACGCGCTGCGCGCGCGCATGGCCGAGCGCACGACGCCCTCGCCGCGCGTCGAGCAGCTGATCGGCTGCGACCAGCTGCGCGCCTGGGAAGCCGCACTCGCAATGCTGCCGCGGCTGCAGCGCGAGCTCGTGATCCTGCGCGTCGAATTCGGACTCGACTATGCGGCGATCGCCGCGGAGACCGAGCTCAGCGAGCCATCCGCTCGCGCCGAGACGGTCAATGCGCTCGCGGCGCTGATCGATGCTCTGGGGGAGTGGCGGCGCGATCGCGCGGCGTGATTCGTTTTTTGTTTGTCCGTTCTCCTTCGTCATCCGGTTTTGCTCGCCCTTCCGGTCGGCGGAATTCGTTTTTTCTCGTCATTCCGGCGAAGGCCGGAATCCAGCTTTGCTTTTGGTCTTCGGCGCTGACGCGAAGACCGACTCACGTCCGTGTGCGGTTCGTCCGCCATCCCTGGCGGCCAGTCACTTTCTCTTGCTTGCCCAAGAGAAAGTAACCAAAGAGAAGGGCACCCTCGCGGCCGCGGTCACGCGGGCATCCATGCCCGCGCGACTACGCGAGCAGGCTCCGGGGTTCGCTGACAGTACGTCCATGTACAGGCAGCGAACGCGCGCGCATCCTGCGCGCGCCCCTTCGGGCTTTTCCTGCGCCTGCTCGCCGCGGCCGAGAGGGACCCGGGAAGAGCAGAGCGCGGCAGTCCCTGCCGCAGAAGCACGCTGGCGCCTACGCGTTCGCTCTTGATCTTGGGTCCCTCTGTGACGCGGCGAAGGGCGGACGGACAAGGCCCGCGCACCGCGCGGGTGCGCGCGAGGGATCGCGCGCATTCCGCTGCAGGCCAGGATGGCCTGTCAGCGGAACCCCGGCCGCCCGTAGCGAACCGGCGCGCAGCGCCGGCGCGGCACCGAGGGTGTGTTCTCTTTGGTTACTTTCTCTTGCACAAGCACTGCGCCGCAGGAGCGGCGCGAACGGCGAAGCCGGCCCGAAGGGCGGAGGGCAGGATGCCCGGAGTCACAGAAAGTGACTCGGCCGCCAGGATGGCGGACGAAGCTCACAGGGACGTGAGTCGGTCCTCGCGCAGCGCAGAAGACCAAAAAAAAACACCATCCCCACCCGGGATTCAGCGAGCGAAAGGCGTATCGCCGACGAGCCCGAACTCGGCAGGAAAGCGCGCGAAGAAAAGCGGCGCGCCTTCCTCGCGCACGATGCGCAGCAGCGCGTCGGCCTCCTCGTCGGACACGATGAACTCGACCAGCACAGTCTGCTGGCCCGGCGAGCTCGAAGAAATGCTGCTCGGACATGACGCCATGGCGGCCGAAGCCGGCGATCGCGCGGAATGCCGAGCCGCCGGCGATGCCGCGCTGCTTCGCTTCGGCGAGCAGCCATTCGTGGAGCGGCGCGCCGCGATGGCGCTGGTTCTCGTGCATGTAGAAGCGCAGCGATGAGCCTTTCATTGCACGCACCTCGCCAAAGCCGTCATCGCAGCACCATCCGCATCAGGCCGATGCCGGCCAGCGTCAGCACGAGCGAGCCGACCAGGTGCGCTGCGATGATCGCCGCGCTCCATCCGTACTGCTGACGCAGCATCAGCGTGACCGTCTCGCCGGAAAATGTCGAGAACGTGGTCAGCCCGCCGAGAAAGCCCGTCGTGATCGCAAGGCGCCACGCGATCGGCAGTGCTTCGAAGTGCGCGAATGCGCCGAGCGCGATGCCCATGACGAGCGCGCCGACGAGATTGGCTGCGAGCGTGCCGAGCGGCAAGGCGGGAAGGATCGGATTCAGCGCGAGGCCGAGCAGCCAGCGCACGATCGCGCCGGCGAATGCACCGAAACCGACGGCAAGAAACGAGACGAGATTCATGACGCTCCCGGGTCGATGGTGGACCCGGAAACCGTTGGCGCGGACATCGCGGCGAAGAGCCGACGAACCTGCGCGTCCCGGTTTTCCGGGAACTCGTCAGGCATCATCAGCCTTGCGGCGGTTCGAGGAGGAATGCCATCTCCTGGATTGCGAAGGTATGCTAGCGCAAACCCATCCGCGCGCGCCAATCGCGGCGCCGCCGAAGAATCAGCCCCGTCCGCATGCGATGAATGTCGTCGTTTCCCCGCGCCGGCGCCGTCTGGCACCGCTGCTCGCCGCGCTGGCGATGTTCGGGCCGTTCTCGATCGACACGATCTTTCCCGCGTTTCCCGACGATCGCGCGCGAGCTCGGCGCGAGCCCGATCGCGATGCAGCAGACGATCAGCGTCTACATGATCGCGTATGCGCTGATGTCGCTGTTCCACGGCCCGTTGTCCGACGCGCTCGGTCGGCGGCGCGTGATCCTCGTCGGCGTCGCGGTGTTCGCGCTGGCGTCGATCGGCTGCGCGCTGGCCGGTTCGATCGGCTCGCTGCTCGCGTTCCGCGCGCTGCAGGGCATCTCGGCCGGCGCCGGCCTCATCGTCGGCCGCGCGATCATCCGCGACTGCTTCGACGGCGTCGAAGCGCAGCGGCTGATGGCGGCCGTGTCGATGATCTTCGGCATTGCGCCGGCGATCGCGCCGATCGTCGGCGGCTGGGTCGTCGCGTTCGCGCACTGGTCGATGATCTTCTGGCTGCTCGCGGCGTTCGCGGCCGCGCTCTGGCTGACTTGTCTCGCCTGGCTGCCGGAAACGCATCCGCTCGAACGGCGCGTGCCGCTCTCGTTCGATGAGCTCGCGACGACGTATCGACGCATCGCCGCCGATCGCGCGTTCCTGCCGCTCGCGCTCGCCGGCACGCTGAACTTCAATGCGCTGTTCGTCTACATCGCGTCGGCGCCGGCGTTCGTGCTGAATCTCCTCAAGCTCGATGCGCAGCATTTCGCCTGGCTCTTCATCCCGGCGATCACCGGCATGATGACCGGCGCATTCCTTTCCGGGCGCCTCGCCGGCAGGCTCAGCGCGAGCGCGACCGTGCGGCTCGGCTACACGATCATGCTCGGCGCGTCGGCGCTGAATCGTCACGATCGCGCTGCTGCTGCCGTCGCCGCGCGTGCCGTGGTCGGTGCTGCCGATCGGCCTGCACGCGATCGGCATCGGCATCAATTTCCCGACGTTGACGCTGCTGCTGCTCGACCGCTTCCCGCATCATCGCGGCGCGGTGTCCTCGGTGCAGGCGTTCGTCAGCCTCGTCCTCAGCGCGATACTCGCCGGCGCGATCTCGCCGCTGGTTTCCGGCAGCGCGCTGGGGCTCGCTTCGACCGCGGCGTTCGCGACCGCGCTCGGCTTCGCGAGCTGGCGCGTCTATCGCGCGATCGAGAACCGCGAAGCGCGCACCGCCGCGGCGACGATCAGCTGAGCGCGGGCTCGCCGGCCGGCCGGCTAGCGTTCAGCATCCGGCCGGCAAATAGTCGCCGCCATGACACCCTCTCTGCGTGCCAGAAACGTGTTCGCGCGGCTGTTTGCGCTCGCCTTGCTCGGCGCGCTCGCAAGCGGCTGCGCGACGTTGCGCACCGATGTGCCGCGGCAGCCTTCGACCGCGTTGCCGCCGGTCGCCGACACGCCGTCGACGCGCTACGTGCAGTCGGAAATATCCCAGCACGCCGACGACTCCGGATTCCGCCCGCTGATCAGCAACACGAACGCGCTGATGAGCCGCATCGTGCTGATCGACCACGCCGCGCATTCGCTCGATCTGCAGTACTACATCTTCGACAACGACGCGACCGGCCGGCTCGTCGCGCAGCGCATCCTCGCCGCGGCGGATCGCGGCGTGCGCGTGCGCATCCTGCTCGACGATCTCGACATCGGCGGACAGGACAACCTGCTCGACGCGCTCGACGCGCATCCGAACATCGAGGTGCGCCTGTTCAATCCGTTCCGCTTCCGCAACCGCTCGGCATTCTCCAAGGCCGGCCAGTTCCTCGTCGAAGGGCATCGCCTCAACCGGCGCATGCACAACAAGGCGTTCATCGTCGACGGCATGCAGGCGATCATCGGCGGGCGCAATATCGGCGATGCGTACTTCGACGCGGGCGATCAGGTGCATTTCCGCGATCTGGACGTGCTCGCGATCGGCCCGGTCGTGCCGAAGATCTCGGCGATGTTCGATGCGTACTGGAATTCGAAGCTCGCGTATCCGGTGACCGCGTACACGTCGATGCACGCGAGCGCCGAGGATCTCGCGCGCGCTGCGCGTCGCGCTGGCCAAGGATGCGCGCGCATTCGCCGAATCGGACTATGCGCAGGCAGTCGCCGACGAGCTGCCGAACGGCCCGAGCGCCGATCGCAAGGGCCACTGGTTCTGGGGCCCGGCAACGCTCATCGCGGACGATCCCGACAAGGCCGATCCCGCTCGCGACGGCGAGGCGCGGCTGATCGCGCCGCGATCTCAGGAAGATGCTCGACGACTCCACGCACGAGGCGCTGCTGATCTCGCCGTATTTCATTCCGGGCGAGAACGGCGTGCGCTATCTCGGCGGCCTCGCCGGGCGCGGCGTCACGGTCAAGGTGCTGACCAACGCGCTCGCCGCGACCGACGAGCCCGAAGTGCATGCGGGTTATTCGCGCTATCGCATTCCGCTGCTCGAGGCCGGCGTCGATCTCTTCGAGCTGCGCCCGCTTCCGGGCAAGCCGCCGCGCGGCTCGTACGGCACGTCGTCCGGCGAGAGCCTGCACGCGAAGTCGATGATCGTCGACGCGCGGCATGGTGTTCGTCGGTTCGATGAATCTCGATCCGCGCTCGCGCCAGCTCAACACCGAGATGGGCGTCATCGTCGACAGTCCCGAGCTCGCCGCGGCGCTTTCGCGCTATTTCGACAGCGCGACCGCGCCCGAGAACGCATTCCACGTCGTGCTCGATGCGACCGATCGCCGTCGGCGAAACCGGCTCTGCGCTGGATTGCGGTCGATGATGGCAAGCCGGTCACGTTCGAACACGATCCGGAAACTTCGCAATGGACGCGCATGAGGGTTTCGCTGATGCGTACACTGCCGATCGAGGACCAGCTGTAGGCGCGACGCATGGCCGGGCATCCGCATAGGCGACACCGCGCCGGGCCGCGCCGGATGGCGCAGTCGTCGGCCGCCGAAGGCGACGCGGCACCCTCCGTCGAGGGACACCCTCCACTTCACGCAGACAGCGCGCGCTGCGCTGGCTGCTGATCGCTCTTCTGGCCGCCGCGCTGCTGACGCTCGCGATCGGCGCCGTGATCGGCGCGCGCTCGTTCGCGTGGAGCGATCTGCCGCAATTCATCGATCGCATGAGCGCGTGGCGATCCTCGCCGCTCGCGATGCTGGCGATGCTCGGCTGTTTCGTGCTCGGCGGCCTGGTCGTGTTTCCGGTCAACCTGCTGATCGCGGCGTCGATCGTCGTGTTCGGCCCGATCATCGGCGCCGTCGATCGCGCTGCTCGGATCGGTCGCGAGCGCGGCCGTGCTGCACCAGATCGGACGCTCGTTTCCCGAACACGTCTGGAGTCGCTTCGCCGGACGGCACGTCGAGCGCCTGCGCGAGCGCATCGCGCGGCACGGCGTGCTCGCGGTCGCTCTCGTGCGCATCGTGCCGATCGCGCCGTACAGCGTCGTCAGCGTCGCGGCGGGCGTCGCCGACATCGGACGCGGCGCGTATCTCGCCGGCACCGCGCTCGGCATGGTGCCCGGTATCCTGCTCTACGCGCTCTTCATCGATCGCGCGCGCGCGGTCATCGCCGATCCGCGGCCGCTGAGCTGGGCGATGCTGCTCTTCGCGGTGATCCTTCTCGTCGCGGTCGGGCTGCTGCTGCGCGGTTTTCGACGGCGCGCGCACGCGCGCAAGGCCGGGGCGGGCGCATGACGCGCATTCGCGTCGCCACCTACAACCTGCACAGCGGCGTCGGCGTCGACCGGCGTTTCAAGCCGCAGCGCATCATCGACGTGATCGGCGAGCTCGACGCCGACGTCGTCGCGCTGCAGGAGCTGCTGTCGCCGGTGCGCGGCTTCGACGTGCACGAGCATCTTCGCGCGCGAGACCGGCCTGCATCTCGTCGCGATGACGACGATGCAGCTCGCCGGCGGCACGTTCGGCAACGCGGTGCTGAGCCGCTGGCCGATCATCGATGTCGTCGAGCACGGCCTCACCGTCGGCACGCGCGAGCCGCGCGGCGCGCTCGACGTCACGATCGGCCGCGACCTGCGCGAGCTGCGCGTGATCGCGACGCATCTTGGCCTGCGCACTGCCGAGCGCCAGCGAGCAGCTGGCGCGCCTGCTCGCGATCGCGCGCGACGGCAACGAGCTGCCGACCGTGCTCGCCGGCGATTTCAACGTCACGCGCGCACGCGCACGCGAGCTGCGCGCGTGCGCCGAGCATTTCGGCAAGGTCGATGCGCTGGCGACGTTTCCGTCGATCGCGCCGGTGCTGCCGCTCGATCGCATTCTCGTCGCGGGCGGCGCGAAGCTGACGGGCATCGCGGTGCATCGCAGCCGGCGTGCGCGGATGGCGTCGGATCATTTGCCGCTGGTGGCGACGATTGAGATTGCGGACTGAGCAGCTGCCGCAGTGGCAGCGGCTTTCCTTCTCCCGCTTGCGGGAGACAAAACGGCAGGATTGCCGTTTTGCACGGCGAAGCCGCCCGAAGGGCGAGCGCCAGGGATGGCGCGAGTGCACGTGCCGGAGGCGGATGAGGGGCTCTTGGTGCGGTGAACCAAGGCTGCCCTCACCCTAGCCCTCTCCCGCAAGCGGGAGAGGGGACAAATCAGCAAGCGGGAGAGGGGACAGCACGTCAACACTCGATGACGTTGACCGCAAGCCCGCCGCGCGAAGTTTCCTTGTACTTGTCCTTCATGTCGCGCCCGGTGTCGCGCATCGTCTTGATGACCTTGTCGAGCGACACGCGGTGCTTGCCGTCGCTGCGCGCCGCCATGCGCTGCGCGTTGATCGCCTTGACCGCGCCCATCGCGTTGCGCTCGATGCACGGAATCTGCACGAGGCCGCCGATCGGATCGCAGGTGAGGCCGAGGTTGTGCTCCATGCCGATCTCGGCCGCGTTCTCGACCTGGTAGATGCGTGCCGCCAAGCGCCGCGGCGAGGCCGCCCGCGGCCATCGAACAGGCGACGCCGACTTCGCCCTGGCAGCCGACTTCGGCGCCGGAGATCGACGCGTTTTCCTTGTAGAGGATGCCGATCGCGCCGGCGGTCAGCAGGAATTCGATCAGGCCCTCGTCGTTCGCCTTCGGACAGAAACGCTCGTAGTAATGCATGACGGCCGGCACGATGCCGGCGGCGCCGTTGGTCGGCGCGGTGACGACGCGGCCGCCGGCGGCGTTTTCCTCGTTGACCGCGAGCGCGTAGAGATTGACCCAGTCGAGGATCGTCAGCGGATCGCGCAACGCGGCTTCCGGGCGCTTGCGCAGATCCTCGGCCATCGCCGGCGCGCGACGCTTCACGTGCAAGCCGCCGGGCAGCGTGCCGCCTTCGCGGATGCCGCGTGCAACGCAACCCTGCATCGCGCGCCAGATCGTCAGGAGTCCGGCGCGGATCTCATCCTCGCTGCGCCAGGATTTTTCGTTCTCCATCATGATCTGCGCGATCGTCTTGCCGCTCTCTTCGCAGAATTTCAGCAGCTCGTCGCCGGAGTGGAACGGAAACGGCAGCGGCGTCGTGTCGGCGACGATGCGATCCTCTGCGGCTTCGTCCTGATTGACGACGAAGCCGCCGCCGACGGAGTAGTAGTCGCGCGTCGCGAGCAGCTCGTCGTCGTCGCCGTAAGCGCTGAAGCGCATGCCGTTGGAGTGGTACGGCAGCTTCTGGCGCTTGTTGAAGACGAGATCGGTTTTCTCGTTGAACGCAATCTCGTGACGCCCGAGGACACGGATCTTCTTCTCGGCGCGGATGCGCTTGAGGCGCGGCGGGATCGACTCCGGATCGATCTTGTCCGGCCACTCGCCTTCGAATCCGCACAGCACGGCCTTGTCGGTGCCGTGGCCGCGACCGGTCAGCGCGAGCGATCCGAACAGCTCGCAGCGCAGGCGGCGAACGCGCCCGAGGATGCCGGGCTCGGCGAGCCAGCGTTCGCAGAAGCGTGCGGCCGCGCGCATCGGCCCGACGGTGTGCGAGGACGACGGCCCGATGCCGATCTTGAAGAGGTCGAAGACGCTGACGGCCATGGGAGCGAGATGGGGGCGGGAATCCCGCTATTCTACGCGCCCCTTCGAAGTCCGGCCGTCTCTTTGCGTCTTGTTCTCTATCAGCGCGACGACTGCAAGCTCTGCGACGAAGCGCTCGCGGTGCTGGCGTCGGCGCGCGCGCCGGATTTCGCCAGCGTCTTCATCGACGGCGACGCCGGCCTCGAGGCGCGCTACGGCGTGCGCGTCCCGGTCCTGCGCGAGGACACGTCGGCGCGCGAGCTCGAATGGCCGTTCGATGCGGCGGCGGTCGCGCGCTTCCTCGGCGCCTGAGCCGGGATCAATCCGGATCGAAGCCGCTGTCGAATACGGTATCGATGACGATGCGTCCGGCGAGGAAGCTCGTGATGCCGACATCCGTCGAGGCGACGCCGCCGAACACGAGATAGCCGCCCTGCAGTCGTCCGCGCACGGCGGCGTCGAACGAGTCGCCGCCGAAGTTGAGATTGATGATTTTCTTGCCGACGAATCCGAAGCTCTGATCGAGCGTTCCGTCGGTGTCGAGCCGCGCCAGCGCGATGTCGTTGTCCGTGCTCGTGACCCCGGCAAAACCGACCAGCACGAGCTTGCCGTCCGGCTGCAGCATCGCGCCGTACGGAACGTCGCCGGAGCCGATGCCGAGATCGAACGGCACGGTGACCTTGCCGTTGGTGCCGAATCCGGGATCCGGCGTGCCGTCGGGCAGCAGCTTCACGGCGGCGAAATCGTAGTCGGTATCGGTCGCGACGCCGGTCATGAATATCGAGCCGTCCGGCGCGACGATGAGCTCGAGCGCTTCGTCGTCGAGATTGCCGCCGATATTGAACGACACGACCACGCGTCCGTCGCCGCCGAAATTGGGATCGAGATCGCCCGATGGCGTCAGGCGGGCGATCACCATGTCATGATCGGAGGATGTGCTCGCCTGGGCGACGCCGGCGACCAGGATATTGCCATTCGCGTCGATCGCGACGCTCGATGCAATCTCATCGATGTTTGTCGGATCGAGATCGAAGTGGAACGTGACGCGGCCGTCGCCGTTGAAGCTCGTGTCGCGCGTGCCGTCGGCGTTGAGGCGCGCGACCGCGAAGTCGGTGCCTTGTCCGTCGACTTCTGCGCTGCCGACGATGACGAGCTTGCCGTTGGCGAGCTGCACGCCGTCGAGCGCGCGATCGGCGTTGCTGCCGCCGAGATCGAAATTGATGTGCGCCTTGCCGTCGCCACTGAAGGTCGTATCGAGCGTGCCGTCGGTGTTGAGGCGGACGAGCTTGAAGTCCGAGTCGTCGCTCGGGTCGGCGGTGTCCGCGCCTTCGCCGATGACGACGATCTTGCCGTCGCTCTGCACGATCGTGTTGAAGCTGAAGTCGGATGTATTTCCCGGAGCGACCGCGACCGTCGTCTTGCCGTCGAAGCTGAAGGTGGTATCCGGCTGGCCGTCGCGGGTCAGCCGCGCGACCGCGAAGTCGGTACCGGTCGCAGCGCCGCCGTCGACGATGCCGCCGAGCACGACGCGGCCGCTCGGATCGATCGCGAGGCCATAGGCCGTGGCGGATGCGCCGAAATCGATGACGGTCAGGCCGTTTGTGCCGAAGCTCGGATCGAGGTCGCCGTCATGAGCGAACGCGGAAGCGGACACAGCAATAGCCGTTGCCGCAGCAACGGCACGAAGATGATAAATGGACATTGCGCACCCTCCCCAAGGTGCGCAGAAGTCTAGCAGCATCTCCGCAAACGACTGTCTGCCCGTTCTCAACTCCGCATGGTTTGCCGGAGTGGAGCCGTCACTTGAGCGGATCGACGTCGGCTACTGGCGCGCGATGTCCTCGGGCAGCGGGCCATCCGAATCGAGCGGCGGAATCTCGCCATGCGCCGCCTCGACCGCCGGCGTGCGCCAGCCCGACCTGACTCCCCAGAAATAGAATCCGATGCCGATCACCGCGACGACTGCGAGATCCCAGCCGAACGGAATCAGATCGCTGCCGCCGAACTGCTTGGAGCCGATGCACGACACCAGCGCGATCACCGGAAGATATGCGATCAGCCACCATGCGCCGGCGAGCTGGCGCGCGAAATCGTGCCAGCCGTTTTTCCACTGGTAGTAGAAATAGACCGGCAGCGCGAAGATCACGAGCAGAATGATCTCGCCGGTCAGCGGCCACTTCGCCCAGTACAGAAGCTCCGCCGAGAATACGAACGCGAGCAGCGCGATGATCTGCAGGCCCGGCAGCTTGAACGGACGGTGCAGATCGGGCGCCGTGCGGCGCAGGCTGACGACGCTCGCCGGTCCGGTCAGGTACGAGATGATCGTCGCGACCGAGATCACCGCGGCAAGCGTCGCCCAGCCGCGGAAGAAGAACAGGAACACGAACGCGACCGCGAGGTTGAACCACATCGCCGGACGCGGCACGCCGTACACCGGATGGATCCGGCCGAGGATTTTCGGCAGCGTGCCGTTGCGCTCCATGCCGTAGATCATGCGCGAGGTCGTCGCCGTGTACGTGATGCCGGTGCCGCTCGGGCTGACGAACGCGTCGGCATAGAGCAGCAGCGCGAGCCAGTTGAGATTCACCGCGAGCGCGAGCTGCGCGAACGGCGAGCTGTATGCAAGCGCGGCCCAGCCGTGCTCGCTGATCAGCGCCGGATCGACCGCGCCGAGAAATCCGATCTGCAGCAGCAGATAGACCACCGTCGCGATCGCGATCGAGCCGAGCATGCCGAACGGCACGCTCTTGCCCGGATTGCGCGCTTCGCCGGCGAGATTCACCGGGCTCTGGAATCCGTTGAAGCTGAAGACGATGCCGCTGATCGCGACCGCGGTCAGGATCGCCGGCAGGCTGAACGCGTGCGTTCCGCCGTGCGCGCCGATCGAGAAGTTGCCCGGATGGAATTCGGTCGCGATCAGCGCGATCGCGGTCGCGGCCGGCACGATCAGCTTGAACACCGTGATCGCCGAGTTCGTGCGCGCGAACAGCTTCACGCTCCAGAAGTTGACCAGGAAATAGATGACGACGAGCACCGCGGCGATCGCGAGGCCCGGCGGCGTCAGCTCGCCGTGCCCGTCCGGCAGGTGCACGAACAGATCTTGTGCCCATGCCCACGGCCACGACGCCATGTATTGCACCGACGCCTCGGCCTCGACCGGCATGACCGAGACGATCGCGATCCAGTTCGACCACGCCGCGATGAACCCGACCAGCGAGCCGTGCGAATAGTGGCCGTAGCGGACCATGCCGCCGGATTCCGGGAACATCGCGCCGAGCTCGGAATAGGTCAGCGCGATCGAAGTGATGATCGCAGCGCCGATCAGCCAGGCGTAGATCGCACCCGGTCCCGCCAGCTGCGCCGCATGCCAGGCGCCGAACAGCCAGCCCGATCCGATGATCGAGCCGAGGCCCGTCAGCATCAGGGCGAAGGCGCCGACGTCGCGGCGGATGGCGGAATGAGCGGGCATACGGACTCCTGATCCGGGCTGGCGCGAGGACATCGATGGAACCGCGGCGTGATCGCCGCGCCGGGATATTCGCAGGTTTGCGCGCCGCCGTCAGCGGCCGCCGGGCCGGCGATTCGCTCGCTCCGCCGCGTCGGCGCACAGCGCGCGGCGCGTGTTTCGAGACGCCGCCGTCACCCTTGCCTCGGTAAATTTCTCCGGGCCGACCGGCGCTTCGGCTACGATCGCGCATCGGCTTGGAGGAAGGGGCAACCATGCGATCGGCAGCGCGCTTCGCGGCGCATATTCTCGTTACGTTGATATCCGCGATCCTGCCGGGCATCGCCGGCGCACAACTCGACGTCGTCACCGAACGCTACGACGACAGCCGTCTCGGCGCGAACCTTGCCGAAACGGCACTCGATACGACCCACGTCAACGTCGCCGACTTCGGCAAGCTCTGGTCATACACCGTGTCGGGCTCCGTCTACGCGCAGCCGCTCTACGTGCGCGACGTGACGATCCCGGGGCAGGGCACGCACAACGTGCTCTACGTCGTCACGATGAACGACATCGTCTACGCGTTCGATGCCGACTCCGCCGTCGATGCGCCGCTGCTTTCGTTCGACATCACGAGCGAAGTGCCGGGCTCGACGCCGATACCGATCCTCGCCATCCTCGGCTTCAACGACAACATCATCGGCAACGTCGGCATCGAGAGCACGCCGGTGATCGATCCTCGCGACGAAGACGATGTATCTCGTCGCGCGCACGCGCGAGACGGACGGCGCCTGCGGCACGCCGAACCCGACCTTCTGCCAGCGCCTGCACGCGCTCGACATCACGACGCTTGGCGAGCGCGCGGGCAGTCCCGTGATCCTTGGCGGCAGCGTGCCGTGCAATCCGGGCGCCGGCGGCAGCGCGTGTCACAACAACGGCGACGGAACCGGCACGCTGACGTTCGATCCGAAGTGGGAAGACCAGCGTTCGAGCCTCGCGCTGTCGAATGGCCGTGTGTTCGTCGCGTGGTCGTCGCACAGTGATCAGGGTCCGTATCACGGCTGGGTCATGGTGCACGACGCGGCGACGCTGCAGCAGACGATGATCTGGTCGTCGGCGCCGGACGGCACGTCATTCAACGGCGCTGGCATCTGGATGGCCGGCCGCGCGCCGACCGTCGATGCGGACGGCAACGTCTATTACATGACCGGCAATGGAACGTGGGATGGCGTGACGAACTTCGGCGAATCGTTCGTCAAGTTCGGGCCGACGCCGGATACGCCGCTGCTGGACTGGTTCACGCCGTCCGATTGGGATTTCCTCAACGACATCGACGCCGATCTCGGCGGCTCGGGGCCGATCCTCGTTCCCGGCAGCGATCTCATCGTCGGCGCGGGCAAGAGCGGTACGTTCTATGTGACCCACACGGCCGACATGGGCCACGAATCGCCGAATGACGTGAATATCGTGCAGGTGTTCGACAACAGCCGAAACGCGGGCGAGAACGATCAGGTCAAGGGTGGTCCGGTCTACTGGAACCGCGACAGCGGCCTCGGCCCGTGGATGTACGTCTGGTCCGACGGCTGCAACCACTTCAATGCATACCACTTCAACGGCACGGACTTCGACCTGCCACCGGCTTCGCAAAGCACGATGCTCTCGCCGTGCGGCTCGGCCGGCGGCGTGCTGACGCTGTCGGCGAACGGCAGCACGCCGGGATCGGGCGTCGTCTGGGCGTCGATTCCGGTCGAAGATGCGAACAGCAACGTGCATCCGGGCGTGCTGCGCGCGTTCGATGCGGACGATCTCGGCACGGAGCTCTGGAACTCGAATCAGAACTCTGCGCGCGACAACGCCGGCAACTGGCCGAAGTTCAGCGGGCCGACCGTCGTCAACGGCCACGTGTATCTCGCTTCGTTTCCGACCGACGGCGTCAGCAACGCGGTCGTGAATGTCTACGGCCTGCTCGCGCCGCCGGCGGATTTCTCGCTGTCGGCGACGCCGCCGAATCCCGGTGCGAATCCCGGCGACAGCGTGGCCTACACGATCAGCCTCACCGGCACGAATGGCTTCGCCGATCCGGTGCATCTCGAGGCGAGCGGGCTCGCGCCCGGTGTCACCGCGATGTTCGTGGACAACGATCTCGCCCCACCAGCCGAGACCACGCTGCAGCTCGACATCGACCCTTCGGTCGCCGCAGGCGAATATGAATTCTCGATCGACGCGACCAGCGGCGCCCTCGCGCACAGCATCACGCGCCACTTCTACGTCACCGAGGCAGAGCTCGGCCGGGGCCTGATCAGCATCGACTTCGTCGGCGGCGGCGCGCAGCTTGCGCCCGAAGGCGTCGCCGGTGTCATTGCGAAGCCGAACTGGAACGAAGCGAGCGACGCCAGCGGCAGCGACTTCGCGCTGCTCGACGAGGCGTCCTTCGACACCGGCGCGACGCTTGCCTGGAACGCCGGCGGCACCGGCACGCTCGGTCTCGCCGACGACTCGCCCGACTTCGTCATGATGAACGGCTATCTCGATTCGAATTCGCAGACGACGACGGTCACGGTCGCGAACCTGCCGCCGAATGCCGGCGGCTACGTCGTGTACGTCTACGTCGACGGCAGCAACGGCTCGGTCAGCGCGTCGAGCGACTTCACGATCAGCGGCAGCGATGGTTCGACGGCATTCGCGCGCATCGTCGACGATGCCGGCGCGACGTTCGGCGGAAACTTCGTCGAGGCGCGCGGTCCGGACGATCGCGGCAACTACGCGGTGCTGCTCGTCGGCGGCACGGGCTTCACGCTGACGGCGACACCTTCGGCCGTCGGCGGTGGATCACACGCGCCGCTCAACGGCATCCAGATCGCGCAGGGCGACCGGCTGTTCGCGAACGGCTTCGACTGACCGGTCAGCTCCGCGCTTCGCCGCGCCGCAGGCGCGCGAGGATCTCGTCGCGCGCCTCGCGCAGGATCGAATCGCGATCGAGGCTCTCGACGATCTCGGTGACGACGCGCTTGGGTCCCTTGTCGCCCCATGATTTTCCGGCGATGAGATACTTCTCGGCGGCGCGGCCGACGAGCTCGGTCGCGTACCACGCGAGCGCACCCTGCGCACCCGCCGTGACGAGCGTCGAAAACCCGGCGCTCACGCCTTTCAGCGCCGATGCGACCAGATGCACGCCCCAGATCGCGCCCATCAGCGCCGCGAGCTGCGCGGTGATGACCGCGATCAGCGAACCGGCTTCGCTCTTCGTCAACGGCAGGCCGTAGACGCGGCCGAGATGCATCACCAGCGCGGCATCGAGCGCGGCCGCCGCGAGAAGATCGGCGACCGGCATCGGATTCAGCGCGACCGCGACACCTTTCGCGATGCAGTACTGGCGGATGACCTTCGCCGCGAGATCACGCCGCTCGTCGGCGATGCGAAGGCCGACCTGATCGGAGAGGCGTCCCGCGAAAAGGCCTGCGTTGAGCGCCGCCAGCGTCTTGCCTTCCTGCTCGATGATCACCGCCAGACGGTCGCGCAGCGCGGCGATGTCCGGCGGCTGCTCGACGAGCTCGGCGCGCTCGACGCCGTCCGCGCCGACGCGGATGCGTTTCTGCGGCGCCGGCCGCGCGCTGACCGCGACGACGTCCTCGGCGCGCACGATCCCGCGCACGTGCTCGCGCAGGCGTTCGAGCAGGCGCTCGCGCTCGTCCTCGCCGTAGCGGTCGGCCTTGTTCAATGCGACCAGCAGCGGTCGTTCGGTGCGCGCGAGCAGCTTCAGCGCATCGAGCTCGCGCTGCGTCATGTCGCCATCGACGACGAACACGACGAGATCGCCGACCGACGCGACCTCGAACGCGAGCTTCTCGCGCGCTTCGCCGTCGAGCTCGTCGATGCCGGGCGTGTCGATCAGATGCACGCCGCTGCCGGCGACTTCGCGCCACGCGCGCTGCGTCGCGTCGCGCGTCGTGCCGTGCAGCACGCCGACGGTGAAGGCGTCCTCGCCGAGCAGCGCGTTGGCGAGCGCGGACTTGCCGACGCTGACGCGCCCGAACACCGCGATGTGCAGCTCGCCGCGCTCGAGCTTGCTTCAGCATCGCGTCGAGCCGCGAGAAGTCGGCGGCAAGGTTCGTGCGGATCGCCGGCGGAATGTGCTCGTCGTCGAGCAGCGCACGCAGGCTTTGCGCGGCCTGCACGCTGTGCGCGTCGCCTTGCGTCGGCGAAGGCGCATCCACCGCCGGCACATCGCCGACGAAGCGATCGCGCAGCCGCTGCCACCAGGCCATTGTCGACGTCATCCCCGAATGTCCCTGCAGGAGCGGCACGGCCGCGCCAGCGAGCGTAGCGCGGCGCCGCCGCTCGTGCAGGATGTCACTTCGCGGTCAGCACGAGGTGTCCGTGCATCGGCACGTCCTCGCCGATGTCCGCCCAGTCGCTGCCGACGCCGAGGTTGAAGTCCGCGCGCTTCAACGTCGCGTCGACATCGAGCGTCGCGGCGTTGCCGTTTTCATCGAACTTGACCTTGAGCGTGACCGGCTTGGTCTGATTGCGGATCGTCAGGCTGCCCTTGGCCTCGACGCTGCCGTCGGCCGCCTTGGCGAACGATTCGGTCACGAAGTGAGCGGTGGGCGTCTTTGCGGTGTCGAAGAAATCGCTCGTCGCGAGCGTTTCGTCGCGCTCGCTGCTGCCGGTGTCGACGCTGTGCAGATCGACCGTGACGTCGAACTTCGCCTTGGTCGGATCGGCAGAGTCGTAGGCGATCGTCGCGTCGAATTTCTTGAACTTCCCGTCGAACGATTCACGCTGGTAGCTGCCCTTGAACGTCAGCGTGCTCTTGGCGGCGTCGACCTGCCAGTCGCGCGCGAACGCGGCGATGGGCAGAAGCAGGGCGAGGGTGATCAGAAAGCGAGACATTTGCGTGACTCCAAAAGAAAAGAAAAGAAAAGATGTTCCCTTCTCCCGCTTGCGGGAGAAGGTGCCGGAGGCGGATGAGGGCGATCTTGAAACGCCGTCTCCAGCTTGCCCTCACCCCAGCCCTCTCCCGCAAGCGGGAGAGGGGGCTTGGCTATTCCCCCGCAAGCGGGCGGAGGATTTGCGTTGTGCACTAGGGTAGCGTTTTCACCGCATCGTTGGCTTCGCGCCGCCGCGGCAGCATGCGCCGCAGCACATCGTCGCGATCATGGAAATGATGGATCAGCGCAACCGTCGCGTGGCCGGCCGCAACCGCGGCAAGCGTCCAGAACAGCCAGAAATGCAGCGCCTCGGTGACTTCCTTCAGCGCCTTGTCCGGTCCGCCGGTCAGGCTCGGCACCTCGAAGAGGCCAAACCAGTACAGCGGCCTCAGCGAAGTCGCCGAATCGAACAGCCAGCCCGACAGCGGCACCGCGAAAATCAGCGCGTAGAGCAGCGCATGACCAAGCCGCGCGGCGGTCACCTGCCAGCGCGGCACGCTCGGCGGTTCTTCGGGTCGCGGATCGAACAGACGCCAGGTGACCCGAAGCAGCGCGAATACGAGGATCGTGAGGCCGAGCGACTTGTGGAACGTGTACACCGGAATCACATTCGGGCGCTTCGGCAGCGTGACCATGACGAGCCCGATCGTCGCCTGCACGAGGATCAGCAGCACCGTCGTCCAGTGGAAGAACTTGGCGAGGCTGCCCCAGTGCGAGGCATCGCTCCTAGCCGCCATCGGGTTTCTGCTCCTCGGCCGCCTTCGCGGCGCCGCCGTCGCGGATGCCTTCGATCTCGAAACGAAGCTCGATGTTCTCGCCGACGACTTCGGGGTAGCGCTTGATGCCGAATTCGGAGCGGTGCAGCGACGGCCTTGGCCGAAAAGCCCGCCTTCTGCTTGAACTGATACGGATCGTTGCCGATCCGGTTCACCGTGAATTCGACGTCGAACGGTTTGGTCGTTCCATGGAACGTCAGGTCGCCGTGGATCACGCCGCTCCTGTCGTCCTTCTTCTCGACGCTCTTGCTGACGAACTGCGCAGTCGGCCAGCGTTCGGTTTCGAGGAATTGTCCGCCGCGGACCATGTCGCTCCATTTCTGATCGCCCATGTCGGCCGATGCCATGTCGATCGTGATCACCGCGCGCGCCGTGCTCCAGTCCTTCTCGTCGAACTGGAACCAGCCGTCCTTGACGCGCAGGCGTCCCTGCGGATGCGAGAAATGCTGGTGGTCTGCGGTGAACCAGATCTGCGTGTGCACGGGATCGAAGCGATAGACGTCGGCCGCGGCATGCGCCGACGGAACCGCGAACAGCGCGAGGATCGCGAATGACGGAATGAATGCGTGATTGGTTTTCATGCCGGCAGCTTGGCAAAAATGCCGCTCGATCTCCATCGACAGAGGCTGAACGCACTGTTCGTGGGTGTTCACCCTTCGGCGCGCTGGGTGTCGTCCCGCGCGGCGTCGAGCGCAAGGCGCGCGACGCGCTCGAGCCGCTCGCGCGCAGGCTCGGCGAGCAGCGCGCGCACGCGCGTCTCGACATCCGCGGCATCGAGCGTCGCGCGCTCGGCGAGCGTCGCCGCCAGCGCGCGGCCGACGCTGTCGAACACGAGCCCGTACGCGACCGCGTGCAGCATGCCGCCGCCGAGCGTGCCGAGGCCCGGAAATGCCTTCAGCGCGTTGCCGGCGATCGCAAGGACAATCGCGGTCGTGTTGCGCACGGTGAGGCCGAGCCGCGACAGCAGCGCCTCGACGTCGAGCTCGCGCACCGGCACGCCGTGGATGCGCGCGAGCTCGCGCACGAGCGCGGTGCCGAGCGCGCCCTGGATCAGGATGTCGCTGCCGGGCGCGACCGCGGCGAGCGCGCCGACGATCGCGCGGCGCGTGTACTTGGCGACCGTCTCGGCCGATTCGCGATCTGCGGCTTCGCGCGCGAGCGCATCGCCGCGGCGGCCGACTTCGGCCAGCACCGCGGCTTCGCGCGCGGGTTCGAGGCCGGCTGCGCCCGGCGCAGTCAGGTCTTCGAGCGCTTGCACAAGCGGCGCGACGACAGGCACGCGCTCGCGCTCGACGCGTTCGCGCCGTCCGTCGGCGAGCGTGCGCTCGTAGCGCTCCGAACCGCCGGCGCTGATCGCGACGATGGCGACGTCGCGGCGGTCGTAGCGCGTGCGCAATTTGGCGACCAGCGCGTCGAGCTCCGCATCGCGATACTGGTCGGCCTTGTTCAACGCGAGCACCAGCGGCTTGCCGAAGCCGAGCAGCCAATCGATCTCGGCATCCTGCGCGCGCGTGAGATCGGATGCGGCGACATAGACGACCGCGTGCGCGCGCAGCGCCTCGTCGCGCGCGATCTGCTCGCGCACGCGACCTTCGACTTCGCCGCGAGCCCGGCACGTCGGCGAGCACGAGCCCGCGTCCGTCCGGCAGATGCCCGCGCCAGTGGTCGACCGTGCGCGTCGTGCCGCCGCGCACGTCGACGTCGGGCGCGGCGTCGGCGGCGAGCGCGCGGATCAGGCTCGACTTGCCGGTCGAGATCTCGCCGAACATCGCGACATGCACCTCGCCGCCGGCGCGGCGGCGGTCGAGCTCGACGAGCTCGGCTTCGAGCGCGGCGGTTTCGGCCTTGCGCGCGCGCAGCGCATCGATGCGGTCTTCGACTTCGGCCCGCGAGACCGGCGCTGCGCGCGTGCTGCCGGCACGGCGCGCCGGGCGCGCGAGACGGAACAGCAGCCAGGCCAGCGCCGCAAGCAACGCGGCGCCGAGTACGATCAGCGGCACGCGCAGCGCGAGCGGAAGATCGACAAGCCGCTGGTAGAACTCGAGCACGCTGTTCAACGTCGCGACGATGAGTCCAAGCAGCAGCGCCGCGCCGACGGCGATCGCGGCGACGAGGACGAGGCGTAGCGGAAGGCGCGGGGCGGCCACTTCGGGATTCTAGCTGTCGCGTCGAGGTCGGGCGCTGCGCGCCCTCGCCAGGAGTGAGGTCGGCCGCTGCGCGGCCTCGTCAGGCGAGGGTCGCAGACAGTCGCTCTTACTAACGCTCCTGCTTTCCTAACGGCTTCTGCCTCTACTGACGTCTTCACTGACGTTTTTACTAACGGCCCTTTGGTGGCAGTATCCGCGCCGGGAGGATACATGTATCGCTTTTCCCTGTTGTCGTTGCTGCTCGTCGCGCTGGTAGCTGCTGCCGCGCCGCCGCCCGCGCCGCCGCAGTTCGTGGCGATGTCGGTTGCCGACGGGCTGCCGTCGAGCACCGTGTACAAGCTCGCGCAGGATCGCGACGGCTTCATCTGGCTGGGCACGCACGACGGGCTCGCGCGCTACGACGGCGTCGCGTTCCGCGTGTTCCGCAACGATCCGACCGAGCCCACCTCGATCGGCGGCAACATCATCAACGCGCTTTTGATCGACAGCACCGGGCGCGTCTGGTGCGGCGGCGAACGCTCGGGCCTCAACCAGCTCGACCCCGGCGGCGAACGCTTCCATCGCTGGCGTCACGTGCCGAGCGATCTCAAGACGCTCGGCAACGACGACGTCTGGGCGCTCGCCGAGGACAGCAACGGCGCGATCTGGGTCGGCACCTATCTCGGCGGGCTCAATCAGCTGCAGGCCGACGGCAGCTTCGTGCACGTCGATCACGATGCGGAGAATCCGGCCAGCCTGCGCTCGAGCACGATCGTGAGCCTGCGAGCCGACGGCGGCGGACGGCTCTGGATCGGCACCGACCAGGGCCTCGACGTGCGCGAAGGCGACGGCCGCATCGTGCACGTCGATCTGCCGCTGGAAGGAAGGAAGGGACCTTCGCACGTATGGGCGTTCGTGCCGGAGAAAGACGGCAGCATGCTGGTCGGCACGCGCAAGGGACTCTTCCGCGTCGGCGCGGATCTGCATTACCTCGGCGAGGTCGCCGAGTCGAAGCCGCCGCTTTCGATCGTCAGCATGGCGCGCGGCAGCGCCGACGAGCTCTGGATCGGCACGCTGAGCGGCCTCGTGCAGTACGACGGTGCGACGATGCATCGCTACGCCGGCGAGGAATCGGTGCCGGGCTCGCTGCCCGAGGTGCGCATCCAGGACCTCATGCGTGACAACGAAGGCGGTCAGTGGTTTGCGCTCGAAGGCGCGGGCCTCGCGCACCTGCCGCCGCACTGGCACGATTTCGCAAGCTTTCGCCACGTTCCGGGCGATGCGGCGAGCCTGAGCTTTCCGCGCGTGCGCGCGCTCGCGCTCGATGAGGACAACGCGGCCTGGGCCGCGACCGGCAACGGCGCGCTGGATCGCATCGATCCCGCCAACGGCGCGATCGAGCGCCGCCTGAAGGGCGTGCCGGGATCGACCAGCTATCTCACCGCTGTGCTGCCCGAGAAGCGCGGGCGCATCTGGCTCGGCGATCGCAACGGCCTCGTCCTGCACGCACTGAGCGGCACCGAGTCGGTCGAGATTCCGGTCGACCTGACGCGCACGCGATGCGCTGCCGCCGCCGGGCTACGTGACGAGCCTCGTGCGCGCGGCCGATGGCAACGTCTGGGCCGTGTCCCGCGGCGGCGGCGTCTCGCTGCTGTCGTCCGATCCGCCGCGCGTGCTGCGCCGCTTCACTCCGACCGACAAGACGATCGGCGACGCCGACATCTCCACGCTCGTGCTCGACGCGGCCGGCGCGCCGTGGATCGCGACCGCGAGCGGCGTCGAGCGGCTCGACGAGGAGCAGGGCGTGTTCGTGTCGATCGCCGGCATTCCGCACGAGGCCGTCCAGGCGCTCGGGTTCGCGCCGGACGGCGAGCTCTGGCTGCACCGCCTCGGCGCGCTCGAACGCTACCGCATCGACGGCGTGACGGCATTGCGCTCGTTGCGTTTCCAGTCGACCGATGGCTGGCCGGCAATGACCGCGAGCGCGCTCACGGTCGCTTCCGACGGATCGATCTGGGTGACTTCTGCGCGCGGACTCTGGCGGGTCGATCCGAAGACGCGCGCTATCCGCAATTTCGATACCGGCGACGGACTGCCGAGCGCGGAATTCCGCGAAGGCGCACTCGCGCGATCGAGCGACGGCACGCTGTTCGCCGGCACCGAAAACGGCGTGCTCGCGTTCGATCCGGCGAAACTGCATTTCGACACGCCGGCGCCGCCGCTGCGTCTGCTCGGTCTCAGCGTGCGACGCAACGGGCGCCTGATCGCGCTCGATGCCGCCGCACCGATCGATCTTTCGTACGACGATCTCGACTTTACCGTCGCGGTGCGCGCGCTCTCGTATGCGAATCCGGCTTCGAACCACTACCGGTTCCAGCTGTCCGGTTTCGATCCCGAATGGATCGACAGCGAACGCGGCGAGCGCACCTACTCGCAGCTGCCCGCCGGAAAATACACGCTGCAAGTGCAGGGCGGTGAACGCGGACGGCGCCTCGAGCGCGCTCGAGCCGCCCGTGACGATCACGGTCGCGCTCGCCGTTCTGGGCGCGACCCGGCGCGTTCGTCGCGTATGCGCTCGCGCTGCTCGCGGCGGCGTTCGCGATGCTGTACGCGTATCGCCTGCGCATCAAGCGGCGCCATGCAATGGTCGTCGCCGAAACGCGAAGGCGCAGCGCCGAGCAGCTCGCGGAAGCGAAGTCGAACTTCCTGGCGACGATGGGCCACGAGATCCGCACGCCGATGACCGGCGTGCTCGGCATGAGCGAGCTCCTGCTGGCGACGCCGCTCGACGATCGCCAGCGGGGTTACACGAAAGCGATCCACCAGTCGGGCGAGCTGTTGCTGCGTCTGGTCAACGACAGTCTCGACATCGCGCGCATCGAGGCCGGCAAGTTCGCGCTCGACGATCGCGAGCTCGATCCGGCCGCGCTGATGCGCGAGGTCGCCGCGCTCGAACATCCGGTCGCCGAGCGCAAGGGGCTCGCGATCGCCGTCGAGATCGCGCCGGGCGTGCCGGCATCGGTCTGGGGCGATGCGCTGCGCATCAAGCAGATCCTGCTCAATCTCGTCACCAACGCGATCAAGTTCACCGAGCAGGGCGGCGTCACGCTCGCGCTGTCGCGCATCGGCGGCGATCTGTTGCGCTTTCGCGTGCGCGACACCGGGCCCGGAATGAGCGAGGACGTCTGCGCGCGCCTGTTCAACCGCTTCGAGCAGGCCGCCGGCGTGACGCTGCGTCACGGCGGCAGCGGTCTCGGACTTTCGATCAGCCGCGAGCTCGCGGTGCTGATGGGCGGCCGGATCTCGGTATCGAGCACGGTCGGCGAGGGCAGCATGTTCGATCTCGATCTGCCGATCTACGAAGCGAAGACGTCGGATGCGCGCGAGAACCGCGCCGCCGCCGCGCACCGTGGCGCCGGGCGCGCTCGACGTGCTGCTCGTCGAGGACGATCCGACCGTCGCGCAGGTGCTGACGGGTCTTCTCGCCGGCATGGGTCATCGCGCAAGGCACGCAGCCAACGGGCTCGTGGCGCTCGTCGAGCTCAAGGACACGCGCTTCGATGTCGCGCTGCTCGATCTCGATCTGCCGGGCATGGACGGCCTGCGCCTCGCGCGCATGATCCGCGTGGGTCAGATCCAGCCCGACCTGCCGCTGATCGCGGTCACCGCGCGTTCGATCGGCGATGAGGAAACGCAGATCCGCGCGGCCGGAATGGATGGATTGCTGCGCAAGCCGGTCACGGCGGCGCTGCTCGACACCGCGATCGCCGCCGCGCTCGCGTCGCGCGAGCGCGCCGCGTAGCCGTGACGAATCCTCGGCCGCGCTTCGGGCGGCTGCGTCAGGCGATCTGGATCGCGCTCGTGATCGGCGTGGTCGCGCTGATCGATTCGGAATACGCGATCGTGATCGCCGCGCTGGTCGCGATCGGCATCGTCGCATCCGAGACGCGCGCGCCGATGCGCGAGCTCGGTCTTGGCGCGGCCGCGCTCGATCGTGCGCACGATCGTGCTTGGCCTCGCGGCCGGATTCGTGCTGCTGCTGTTCTCGAAACTGCTGCTGACGCCGATCGCCGAGGCGCTGACCGGGATTCCGCGAGATCTCTCCGCGTTCGATTTCGTGCGCGGCGATGTCGCGGCGTATCTCGGGCTGATGCCGAAGATCTGGATCGGCGCGGCGATCTGCGAGGAGATCATCTTCCGCGGATTCCTGATCGGCCGCATCGAGGTCGCGTTCGGCGGCGCATCGCGCGCGACGACCGGCTGTCGCGGTCGTGCTGTCGAGCGTCGTGTTCGGCGCGGCGCACGCGTATCAGGGACCGACCGGCATGATCATCACCGGCGTGCTCGGGCTGATCTTCGCAATCATGTATATCGCGTCAGGCCGCAATCTCTGGCTCAACATCGTCGTGCACGGCGTCTACGACACGCTGAGCCTCGCGCTCGTGCTGACCAGCTACGATCGCGTGTTCACGGAGATCGGCCATCGGCTCATTCCGCACTGACGTAGCGTGCTAGCGCAAGCGCTCCGCACTCAGCGCGTGCACCGCGTCGACGAGCACCGCGACGTTCGCGGGATCGATGTCCGGCGTGATGCCGTGACCGAGATTGAACACGTGGCCCGGATGCGGCGCCGAAATCGTCGAGCACGGCGCGCACTTCGCGCTGCGGATGGCGTCGGGGCGGCCGCGAGCACGACCGGATCGAGATTGCCCTGCAGCGCGACGCGATCGCCGACGCGCGCGCGCGCTTCGCCGATCGCGATCGTCCAGTCGACGCCGAGCGCCGCGCAGCCGGTGTCGGCGAGCGCTTCGAGATGCGCATTCGCGCCTTTCGAGAACAGGATCACCGGCAGCTCGCGCGCGACCGGATCGGCCTTGAGCAGCGCGACGATCTCGCCGAGCCAGCGCAGCGAGAATTCGCGGAACAGCGCCGGTGCGAGCAGGCCGCCCCAGGTGTCGAACACCATCAGCGCCTGCGCGCCGGCCGCGGCCTGTCCCGCAAGATACGCGGCGACCGATCGCGCGAGCGTTTCGAGCAGTCGATGCATCAGCTTCGGATCGTTCCACGCGAGCGCCTTCGCGCGCGCGAAAGCTCGCCGAGCCTTCGCCTTCGATCATGTAGCAGGCGAGCGTCCACGGGCTTCCGGCGAAACCGATCAGCGGCACGCGATCGGCGAGCTCGCGGCGGATCAGGCGCACCGCATCCATCACGTAACCGAGATCGCGTTCGGCATCGGGCACGCCGAGCCGCTCGATGTCGGCCGCGTTGCGCAGCGGATGCGCGAGCTTCGGGCCTTCGCCTTCGACGAAGTGCAGGCCAAGACCCATCGCATCGGGAATCGTCAGGATGTCCGAGAACAGGATCGCCGCATCGAGCGCGAAACGCGCGAGCGGCTGCAACGTGACTTCGCAGGCGAGCTCCGGCGTCTTGGCGAGCGCGAGGAAACTGCCGGCGCGCTCGCGCGTCGCGCGATATTCGGGCAGATAGCGGCCGGCCTGGCGCATGATCCAGATCGGCGTCATGTCGACCGGCTCGCGACGCAGGGCGCGCAGGAAGCGGTGGTCGCGCGCGGTACTTTCGGACATTCCCATTCCTCGTTGCTTGAACAAACCTCGAGGCGGGTGAGGGTCCGGTTGCGCGACGCGCTGGCATTCGCGACGACCTTCGGCGCTGCACTCCGCCCGAACCCTCATCCGGCCCTTCGGGCCACCTTCTCCCGGTGGGAGAAGGGAAGACCATGCTGCCTCCGATTGCGCTGAATCAGGCGAGTGGCCCGTCGAGTCCTTGACTGAACATCACGCGGAACCCGCGCTTGATCTGCGCATCGCGCGCATGCTCGAACGCGCTCAGCGCCGCGTCGCGCTCGAGGAACACCTCGCGCTTGCTGCTCGCGCGTCCGCCCTGCTGGCCCCATTCGCGGAACAGCGTCCAGCCGCCGAGCAGATCCTGCTGCAGCACGATCTGGTAGTAGCGTGGCGCTTCGGATCCGGCGGCGCGGGACTGCATGAAAAGACGCATAGGCCGACGATTTTACCCGAGTCCGCGCATCGGCCCCGCATGTGACCTTCCCGAGCACCGCGCGAACCTCGTGCTCATCGACGTCGGCGGCGATCTCGGCCTGGCCGATGCCGCGCCAGAGCACCAGACGCAGGCGTCCGCCGATGTTCTTCTTGTCGAGCCGCATGCGCGCGAGCAGCGCGTCGGCATCCGCCGGCGGCGGCGCGATCGGCAGGCCGAAACGCGTCAGCAGCCGCGAGAGCCGTTCGGCATCCGCGGCCGGCGCGCGGCCCGTGCGCGTCGACAGCATCGCCGCGAGCATCATGCCGATCGCGACCGCTTCGCCGTGCAGCAGCTCGCCGTAGCCGCGCTCGGCTTCGAACGCGTGGCCGAACGTGTGTCCGAAATTGAGCAGCGCGCGCTCGCCGGTCTCGCGCTCGTCGCGCGCGACGACGCCGGCCTTGTAGCGGCAGCTGAAAGCGATCGCTTCGGCGAGCGCGTCGGCGTCGTGCGCGTTCAACGCATCGACGTTCGCTTCGAGCCAGTCGAAGAAATCGCGCATCGCCGATCGCGCCGTACTTGACGACTTCGGCGAGACCCGCGGCGTATTCGCGCTGCGGCAGCGTCGCCAGCGTCGAGGTGTCGGCGACGACCGCGCGCGGCTGGTGGAACGCGCCGACGAGATTCTTGCCGGCGTCCACGTTGACGCCGGTCTTGCCGCCGACCGACGAATCGACCATCGCCAGCAGCGTCGTCGGCATCTGCACGAAGTCGATGCCGCGCATCCAGCACGAGGCCGCGAAGCCGGCGAGGTCGCCGACCACGCCGCCGCCGAGCGCGATGATCGTGCCGTCGCGGCTCGCGCCGAGCGCGGCCAGCGCGTCGAATACGCGCGACGTGCTGTCGAGCGTCTTGGTCGCTTCGCCGGCGGGCAGCACGAGCGTTGCATGCGTCAGCGACGCGAGCCCGTCGCGCACGCGTGCGAGATAGAGCGGCGCGACGTGCTCGTCGGTGACGATCAGCGCGTGCCGGCCGCGCAGCGCCGCGCGCCACGTCGCGGCATCGTCGATGAGCCCCGCGCCGATCCAGATCGGATAGCTGCGCTCGCCGAGCGCGACGTTCGACGGTGAGCACGCTCATGCGGCCGCACCCGTGTTGCCGCGCTGCCAGCGCGTTTCGAGCATCGTGACGATCTGCCGCGCGGTGTGGCTGCTGTTGCCGGTGCCGGTCGACGCGATGCGGATGTCCGCGATCTCCTCGTACAGGGGATTGCGCTCGCTGGCGAGGTGCTCGAGGCGTGCGCGTCGATCCGGCGCATTCAGCAGCGGACGCTGGCGGTCGCGCGCGAGGCGCGCAAGCTGCGCCTCGATCGTCGCGTCGAGCCAGATCACGAAACCGCGCGCACGCAGCACGCGCCGGTTCGCTTCGCTCAGCACCGCGCCGCCGCCGGTGGACAGCACGATGCCGCTGCCGGCCGCGAGCTCGGCGAGCGTCGCGGACTCGCGCTTGCGGAAGCCGGCTTCGCCTTCGAGATCGAAGACGAGGCTGATCGCGGCGCCGGTGTGCGCCTCGATCTCATGATCGAGGTCGTGGAACGGCATGCCGAGCAGCTCGGCGACGTGACGCCCGACCGTCGTCTTGCCGGCGCCCATCGGGCCGATGAAGATGAGGTTGGGGGCGGGGTTCATGGGGTGGATGCTAGCAGGGGGAGGGAGGCAGCGGTGAGCGGTGAGCAGGAGCGAGGGCTCAGGAGCAGGGCTCAGTCACTCAATCTGCCGCTGACCGCTACACCGCTGATCTGCGATCGACCGACTTTCGGCCCTCGCCCCCAGACCTCATCGCTACCGATCCTCTCCGCACTGCTATCCTCGCACGCGATGTTCCGCTTCATCACCCTCTTCCTCATCTACCTCGGCATCCTGTTCGCGCTCGAGCTGATGCAGCCGGTCGATCGACTACGTGATCGTTCCGTTCACGAGCGCGATCGCCAAGGTCAGCGTCGGCATCGTCGGCCTCTTCGATTCGCACGCGATCGCGTACGGCAAGATCCTGCAGAGCACGAGCAACAACTTCGCGATCTCGATCGAGCGCGGCTGCAACGGCATCGAGGCGGTCATCATCCTGGTCGCGGCGATGCTCGCGTTCCCGGCGCCGTGGAAGCACCGCCTGATCGGCATCGGGCTCGGCTTCGTCGCGATCCAGGCGCTGAACCTCGTGCGCATCATCAGCCTGTTCTACCTCGGCCAGTGGAACCGCACCTGGTTCGACTGGTTCCATCTCTATCTCTGGCAGGCGCTGATCGTGCTCGACGCGCTGGTCGCGTTCCTGATCTGGCTGCGCTACCTGCCGCGTCAGGCGGCGCCGCCCGCGCCGGCTGCCTGAGGCCTCCGGGCGCCGCTCGCGAGCGCCTGAAAACGTGTCGGCGCATGTCGAAAATGCTGCGGCGCAAAGCCGATGGCGCTTCGGTGGGGCTTTGCTATAGTGGCTCAGGACTTGTTTTGTGCGGAGGATTCGCCGTGACAGTCGCCAAGGTTATTGAACTCTCCAGTTCGTCCAGCAAGGGCATCGAGGACGCCGTCCAGGTGGGCCTCAGCAAGGTCTCCAAGACCGTCAAGAACATCAAGAGCGCATGGGTCAACGAGATCCGGGCGATCACGGGCGCGGATGGCAGCGTGGTCGAGTGGCGCGTGAACATGCGGATCAATTTCATCGTCGAATAAGGCGCCGCCGGCCGTGCGGGATGCGGCGGCGACGAAGGCGAGCCGTGAAGAAACTCGATCTCGTGGTCGGGCTGCTCGAGGACGATGCGGATCAGGCCGCACTCGTCGGGCAATGGCTGGAAGAATCCGGCTACACGGTGCGCATCTTCCGCACGGGATCGGAGTTCCGCCGCCGCCAGGGCAACGAAAGCATCGATCTGCTGCTGCTCGACTGGATGCTGCCCGATACCGCCGGCATCGACGTGCTCGGCTGGATCCGCGCATCGGCGAACAGCCATCTGCCTGTCATCTTCCTTACCGCGCGCGGTGAAGAGGAAGACCTCGTGCGCGCGCTTGCGAGCGGCGGCGACGATTACGTCGTCAAGCCCGCCAAGAAGCGCGAGCTGCTCGCGCGCGTCAATGCGCTGTTCCGGCGCCACGGCGGCAACGGCGAGCAAGGCGGCGAGATCGATCTGCCGCCGTACCGGCTCGATCCGCAGCGCCGGCGCATCAGCGTCGATGGACGCGAGATCGAGCTGACGCAGCGCGAGTTCGATCTTGCGAGTTTCCTGTTCCGCCGCCAGGGGCGCATCGTCGGCCGCGACGCGCTGCTGGAGAACGTCTGGAACCTGAGCTCGGCGGTGTCGACGCGCACGGTGGACACGCACGTGAGCCGCCTGCGCAAGAAGCTCGACCTCAACGGCGAGCACGGCTGGCGGCTCGCCGCGATCTATCAGCACGGGTATCGTCTGGAACAGGTCTGAAATTCGGGGCGATGCCGCGGCATCGCCGACAAGCATCGTGTCGGCCGTCGGGGATCGTCGTCATGAAGAAGCCAGCAAGGAAATCCGACCAAAGGAAAGCTGCCGGCCTGCGTGCGCGCGCGCCGACGAGCGAGCGCACGGCCGCGCGCGGCGGCACGCAAGCAAGGAGCAAGGCCATGGCAGACAAGAAGGCGGCCGGCGACGGCGCCCAGGATCGCAACGTCGATCAGATCCGCGACATCCTGTTCGGCGGACAGATGCGCGATTACGAGCGCCGCTTCGGCGAGCTTCAACCAGCGCCTCGAAGCCGAGCTCGCGCGCCTGCGCGAGATGCAGGAAAAGCGCCTCGCGCAGATCGACAAGCGCATCGACGATCAGCTCGACAAGCTCGGCAAGCTGCTGCGCCAGGAAATCCAGGATCGCAACCGCTCGATCGACGATCTCGAATCGCGTCTGCAGCAGGCCGCACGCACCGCGCGCGGCGAAGTCGCCGCATCGCTCGACGCGCAGGCGCACGAGCTCGCGGCGACCGACGAGCGACTGCGCGGCGTGCTCGCCGACGTGCACAAGGCGACGCACGCGCGCGCCGGAGAAGCCGAGGCCGCGCTGGTGCGGCTCGGATCGGAGCTGCGCGACGAGAAGGTCGGTCGCGAGGATCTCGCCGCGCTGCTGACCGAGTTCGCGCTGCGTCTCAAGGGCGATTTCGACCTGCCGCCGGCCAAGTAGCGGAGACGCGCCATCACTGCCGTGCCGGCACCGATGCAGCACGCGGAATCCGGAAACGGCGATCGCGTCGACGCGCCAGTGGTCCGGGTAGCGGCGCCCAACGCACCGGCGCCGGCGAGCGATCTCGATCGGCTCAAGGACATCCTGCTCGGCGACGAGCTCGGCGCACTCGATGCGCTCGATGCGCGCGTCGAAAAAGTCGAACGGGAGCAATCCGAATTGCCGGCGCGCCTGCCGGGCGCGATCGAAAGCGCGCGAGCAGGACGGCACGGAGCGGATGGCGCACGCGCTGGCCAAGCCGGTCACGCATGCGCTCGGCACGGCCGTGCGCGAGAACCGCCAGGTCATCGTCGACGTGCTGTTCCCGGTCATCGGCCCCGCGATCCGCAAGGCGATCGCCGAGGCGCTGCGCAATCTCGTCGCCGACGTCAACGGCGCGATCGAATCGAGCTTCACGCCGCGCGGCCTGCGCTGGCGCTTCGAAGCGTGGCGCAGCGGTGTGCCGTACGCGCAGATCGCGATCAAGCACACGCTGAACTACGGCATCGATCATGTGTTCCTGATCGAGCGCGATTCGGGCCTCGTGCTCGATCGCGAATCGGCGCCGCATCTGCCCGAGCTCGACGCCGACGCGATCGCCGGCATGCTGACGGCGATCGGCGAGTTCGTGCGCGATTCGGTCGGCGCGACGGCGGCGGTACGCTCGACTCGGCGCGCGTCGGCGAGCATCTGCTCTGGGTCGTGCACGGTCCGCGCGCGAATCTCGCGTGCTTTCATCCACGGCGTCCCGCCGCCGCGCCTGCATGCGCTGCTCGAACAGCGCCTCGAAGCGATCCATGCGGGCTTCGGCGCGGACGGGCGCAGCGTCGACGATGCATCGCGCGAGTCGCTGCATCCCGAAGTGCTGATGTACGAAGCGCGCGCGGCGGATCGATCGGCCGCGCTGTCGGCGTCGCCGTGGCCGATGCGGATCGTGTCGCTGGCCGCGCTCGTGCTGCTCGGCTGGATGATCGTGCGCAACGAGCGCGCCAACGCGTGGGTCGAGAGCGTGCGTGCGCGATTGGCGTCGCATCATGGCTTCGTGCTGACCGGCATCGAACGGCAAGGCCGCGATGCGTTGATCGCGCGCGGCCTGTTCGATCCCGACGCCGAGCCCGTTGCGACCGCGCTCGGCGACGACGCACCACGCGTGACGCTCGATACGGTCGGCTACGTGTCGACCGACGATGCGATCGTCGCGCGCCGCGCGCGGCGTCTGCTTGCGGCGCCGCAGAGCGTGACGATCGCAGTCGATGGCGGCGCGCTTGCGCTCGGCGGGCGCGCCGTGGCGGCATGGGTCGATACGGCGCGCGAACGTGCCGCGTGGGTCCCGGGCGTTCGCCGCGTGGATTTTTCGGTCGCGAGCGAGAGCGATGAAGCCGCGGCGCGCGACGAGCTCGATACGCTCGCGGGCTCGTTGCCGGAGCGGCGCGTCGCGTTCGTGCGCGAAACGGAGCTGGCGCCGGACGCCGCCGTCGTCTTCGAGGCGATCGTCGGCGATGCGCTGCGCGCGCAATCGCTCGCCGCAACCGCCGGCGTCAGCATCACGTGGATCGCGACCGGCACCAACGACGATCCCGGCAGCGACGCGACCAACGCGCGCGTGCGCGCCGAGCGCGCGCGCTGGCTCGCGGACGCGCTGGCGGCGCGCGGCATCGCCGACGTGCGCACCGCCGCGGACGACGATGCCAGCGATGTGAGTCAGCGCAGCGCGTTCCTGCGCTTCGTTCTTGCAGAGGCGCAGCCAGTGAGCGCCGTCGCCTTCAAGCTCTGCATGCTCGGCGATTTCGGCGTCGGCAAGACGAGCCTCGTCTCGCGCTTCGTGCACAGCACGTTTTCCGAAAAATATCTGACCACGGTCGGCGTCAAGGTCGACAGCAAGGAAGGTCGATCTGCCGGGCCGCGCGCCTTGCAAGCTCGTGCTGTGGGACATCGCGGGCCGCAGCCATCTCGATGCGTTGAACATGACGTACCTGCGCGGCGCATCGGCGCTGCTGCTGGTCGCCGACGGCACGCGCGAGCGCAGCCTGCATACGGCGCTGAATCTCCTGATGCAGGCGCGCACGCTGCTGCCCGACGTCGTCGCGGTGCTCGCGATCAACAAGCTCGATCTGGTCGAGCAGTGGGAAGTCGCTCCGGCCGCGCTCGAAGAGCTGCGCCGCACGTTGTCCGTGCACGAGACCAGCGCGCGTTCCGGCGAGGGCGTCGAAGGCGCGTTCGCCGATATCGCGACGAGGCTCGCGGCATGAGCGCGCCCGATTTCCCGAGCGTTCCGCCGCGCGTCGAGACCTATCTGCGTGGCGTGTTCTGGCAGCGCGTGCGCGCACTGCTGCTGACATTCGATGGCGGATGGCACCTGCGCGACATGCGCGGCGACGCGGCCTATTACGGCCTCGACGGCGCCGACGCGGGTCAGAGCGTGCAGGCGCTGTGCGACCTCTTCGTCGGCATGCCGCTGCACGAGCCGCAGGATGTACCGTTCGTCGAGACTGGTCAACGGCCGCAGCGCGCATCTGCACCTGATTCCGGACGACAACGCGTTCCACGTGCTGCTGCTCGATGCCGCGGTCGAGCGCGAGCGCCAGCGCGTGCAGCAGCAGCTCGGCAACGAGGAAGCGCTGGCGAGCCAGGCCAAGTCGAAGGCGATCGGACAGCTCAAGCAGATCCGCAGCGAGCTCGAACGCCAGCACGCGCGCCTCGAGGAAGCGCACGCGCTCAAGAACGCGCTGATCGCGACGCTGAGCCACGAGTTCCGCACGCCGCTGACGTCGATCTTCGGATACCTGCAGCTCGTCGACCGGCGCGCCGGCGACGAGCCGCAGATGCGCGAGGCGCTGCACGCGGTGCGGCGCAACGCGACGTATCTCTTCACGCTGGCCGAGAACCTGCTCGAATACGGCCGCGGCGAGACGGCCGTGCCGCTGCTCAATCCGACGCCGGTCGACATCGAGGCGCTGGTCAGCGATCTGGACGCGATGTTCCGCCCGCTGGCCGAGGAAAAAGGCCTCGATTTCCGCGTCACGCTCAAGCTCGACGACGCCGCGCAGCCGGTGTTCGACGAGATCCGCCTGCGCCAGATCCTGGTCAACCTGCTGTCGAATGCGGTGCGCTACACGCGGCGCGGCGAGATCACCGCGGAAGTCGTCTGGCGCGCGCAGACGCTCGCGGTCGACATCACCGACACCGGCATCGGCATTGCCGCCGCGCATCGCGACACCGTGTTCGTGCCGTTCAACCGCGGCGGCCACGCCGGCAGCAAGGGCGCGGGCCTCGGCCTCAGCATCGTCAAGCGCATGGTCGAGCAGATGCACGGCACGCTCGCGTTCGAGTCGGAAGTCGGACGCGGCAGCTCGTTCCGCGTCGCGCTGCCGCGCGCGAAGGAGCGTGCGGCCGCGCACGCCGACGATGCGATCGCACCGCGCTTCTGGCTGCAGGGTCGCAGCATCCTCGTCGCCGACGACGACCCGGACGTCGCGCATCTGCTCGAAGGGCTGCTCGGCGATCTCGGCTTTCGCGTGCGCGTCGTCAACGATGCGCAGAGCGCGGTGCTCGAGGCGATGGCGGGCCGGCCGGACGTGCTGCTGATCGACGTCGAGCTCTCGGGCCTTTCCGGCAACGCGGCCGTTTACAAGCTGCGCTCGCGCGGCTACAAGGGCCGCATCGTCACCTTGTCGGCGACCGCGACGACCGAAGCGCGCGAGGCGGCGCTGCGCGCCGGCGCGGATCATTACCTGACCAAGCCGCTCAACGTCGAGCAGTTCGTGCACGTGATGCAGCAGGCGGCGAGCACCGGATGGGAAGGAGTCAGCGATGCCAGCAATGACGCGTGAGATGGTTTCGACGACGAACGAGCTCGCGGGCTTTCGCATAGTGCGCCAGCTCGGCGTCGTGCGCGGCATCACCGTGCGCTCGCGCAGCGTGATCGGCAACATCGGCGCGGCGCTGCAGACGCTGGTCGGCGGCAACATCACGCTGTACACCGAGCTTTGCGAACGCGCGCGCGAGGACGCGTTCGAACTGATGATCCGCGCACGCCGCCGAGCATCGGTGCGAACGCGGTGGTCGCGATGCGCTACGACGCGAACGAGGTCATGCAGGGCGTGACCGAAGTGCTGGCGTACGGAACGGCGGTCGTCGTCGAGCCGCAGCGCTGAGCAACTGCGCTCTTGCGTCCGATCAGCGATTTCGATCGCGTCGCGTAATGCGCTCGACGCGACGCATCTCGTCCAGCGTGACGACGATATCGGCGATCGCCGGCAGGTGCTCAGCGCGTGCCGGCTCAGGCGCTCGTAGTGCATCAGAAACCGCCGCAGCGCGGCCGGCGACATCGCGCGCGGCGCGCCGCGTCGGCGCAGCGTGCGCTCGGGCTCGTCGCGCCAGCGTCTCGACGATCGCGAAATCCGGCGCCGCCAGCACGATCAGCGCATCGAGGCGCTGCCAGAGCTGCGCGTAGTCGCCGGCGAGCTGCGCCTTGACCCAGGCGCGCCAGCGCCCGTCGCGCATCTTCATCGCGTTCGAGCGCGTTGAACGGCCGCGCAATGTCGCGCGTCGATCCGCGGCCGGCACGCCGACGCACCAGCCTTCGAGCAGGATCAGCCGCGGCGCCGTGCGACACGCGCCGCCAGCGCGACGGCGGCAGGCGCGTGTCGCGTCCCTTGTCGAAGCGCGGAATGCGCGCAGGCTGGCGCGGGCTCGCGTTGCCGAGCGCGCGCAGCGTGCGATCGAGCAACGCCAGATCGTGCGTGCCCGGCACGCCGCGCGTCGCCAGCAGCGGATGCATCGTGCGCGCGAGCACTGCGCGCTCGCCGCGGCCGAGATAGAAATCGTCGAGCGCGAGCACTTCGGTCGCGATGCCGCGCGCGCTCGCGGCCGCCGCGATCTGCGCGCGCGAGCGTGCTCTTGCCGCTGCCTTGCAGACCGGACAAGTCCGACCAGCGCCGCACGGCGTCGCGGCAGCCGTGACGTCAGCGCGTCGAGCAGCGTCTCGACCGTCTCGAAGTCGTAGCCGGCGTGCGTGCTAGCATCGCGACGCATGGACACGAACTCTCCGCGCGAAGCCCCGGCGGCACTGTACCAAGAGGCGCTGGCGACGTTCACCGCGCTGCTCGACGAAGCGCGCGCCAGCGGCGACACCGAGCCGACCGCGATGACGCTCGCGACCGCCGACGCCGGCGGACGCATCTCGGCGCGCATCGTGCTGCTGAAGGCGGTCGATGCCGACGGCTTCCGCTTCTTCACGAACTACGAAAGCCTCAAGGGCGCGCAGCTCGCCGCGCATCCGCAGGCCGCGCTGTGCTTCCACTGGAAGCTGCTGCGCGAGCAGGTGCAGGTGCGCGTCGAAGGCGACGTGTCGACATGCTGCCGACGGCCGAATCCGATGCGTATTTCGCGTCGCGTCCGCGCGGCAGCCAGATCGGCGCGTGGGCTTCGCTGCAGTCGCAGGCCTTGCCGGATCGCGCGACGTTCGAGCGGCGCGTCGCCGAGTTCGAGAAGCGCTTCGAAGGTACGAGTCGTGCCGCGGCCGCCGCACTGGGGCGGCTATCTCGTGAGGCCGGATCGGATCGAGTTCTGGTATGGCGCGCAGTTTCGCTTGCACGAGCGCGTGGCGTACGTGCGCGAGGGCGGGGTTTGGAGGAAGGGCATGCTGTATCCGTGAGCTGAACGTCGGTCAGGAATGGCGCCGATCGGCACGAATCGCACGCTCCCGTCGCATCCCGCTCGGCCCCACCGCATCGTCTGCCTCACCGAAGAACCGACCGAAGTGCTCTACGCACTCGGCGAGGAGCATCGCATCGTCGGCATCTCCGGCTTCACCGTGCGGCCGCCGCGCGCGCGCAAGGAAAAGCCGAAGGTATCGGCGTTCACCAGCGCGAAGATCGGCGCGATCCTCGCGCTCGAGCCCGATCTCGTCGATCGGTTTTTCCGACATCCAGGCCGACATCGCGCGCGATCTCGTGCGCGCCGGCGTCGAAGTGTGGATCTGCGAATCATCGCAGCGTCGAAGGCATTCTCGACTACATGCTGCGGCTCGGCGCGCTGGTCGGCGCGTCGGCGAAGGCCGAGGCCTACGTGCAGCGCGCGCGCGATCACATCGCCGAGGTCGAGCGCGCCGCGGCGAAGCTGCCGCGCCGCCCGCGCGTCTATTTCGAGGAGTGGGACGATCCGCTGATCACCGGCATCCGCTGGGTCGCCGAGCTGATCCGCATCGCCGGCGGCGACGACGTGTTTCCGGAGCGCGCCGCGATGCCGCTCGCGCGCGATCGCATCACTCGCCGATCCCGGCGAAGTCGTGCGGCGCGCGCCGGACATCGTGTTCGGCTCGTGGTGCGGCAAGAAATTCCGGCCCGAGCAGGTCGCTGCGCGGCCGGGCTGGTCCGCGATGCCGGCGGTGCGCGATGGCGAGCTGCACGAGATCAAGTCGCCGATCATCCTGCAGCCGGGGCCGGCGGCGCTGTTCGACGGGCTCGACGCGTTGCACGCGGTCATCGCCGCGTGGGCTTCGCGGTGAGGCTCAGTCGCCGACGAAATCCTGCGTGAATTTCAGCGTGTACGGCGAGGTCGCGTTTTCCGGCGTGATCAGAATCGTGAAGCGGTAGGTGTCCGGCGCGCTGACCGGAAACTCGCTGATGTACGAGACCGTGCCGCCTTCGGCGAGCTCGCGGAACTTGAGCTCGATCGTCTGCGCCGCTCACCGAAACTGCGCGGCCGTTGAGCGTCGCGCGCACCGGAATGGTCGCGTTCTCCGAGCCCTTGCGCTCGACGGCGACGTTGACGAGCCCGCGATCGCGCGAGCGGACGATGCCGTAGCTCTTCGCCATCGCGGGCAGCAGGCGTTCGGTCGGCAGCGCGCTGTAGTGCGCGACGACGGTGCCGAAATCCTGCTCGTACTGCGAGTGCGCGGCGAACGGCAGCAGCGCGAGCACGAATCCGATCGAAGCGCGGCGCATCGCGTCAGCCCTGCGCGAGCCGCAGGCCAAAATCGAACAGCGGCCGCGCGATCAGCACGCGCGCGAGCATGATCACGAGCAGCACGATCATCGGCGAGAAATCGATGCCGGCGATGTTCGGCAGCAGGCGCCGGAACGGCTTCAGCACGGGCTCGGTCAGCTGGATCACGAGCGGCACGATCGGATGATAGCTGTCCGCGCCGACCAGGCTGATGACGACGCGCGCGAGCACCAGCACGATGTAGAGCAGCAGCACGAAGTCGACGAGATCGCCGAACGCGAGCACGGCGAGGCCGATCAGGCCGAGCGTCTGGCCGAGCGTCGCCGCCAGCAGCACGAGCTTGAGCGCCGTGACGAGCCAGGTCAGCACGATGCCGGCGATGTCGAGATTGCGCCACGCCGGAATCACCTTGCGCAGCGGCATCAGCACCGGGTTCGTCGTCTTGTAGAGGAACTGGCAGATCGGGTTGTAGAAATTCGCGCGCACCCACTGCAGCAGCACGCGCAGCACGATCAGCGCGATCAGCGCGCCGAAAACGAACTGGATGACGATCTGTCCTGCGTTGGCGAAATAACCCATCGTGCGTCCTTGGATCAGCGTCGCGCGCGACAGCTCGCGGCCGCGTTCCGTTGCCGCGGCGATCGCCGTCGCGACGAGTTTGCGCAGCCCGCCCTCGTCGAACGCAGCGAGCGCGGCCGCGGTGGTGCCGCCGGGCGAGGTCACGCGTTCGCGCAAGATCGCCGGCGCTTCGCCGCCTTCGGTCAGCATGCGGCCGGCGCCGAGGCAGGTCTGGCTCGCGAGCATGCGCGCGGTTTCGCGCGGAAGGCCTTGCGCGACCGCGGCGTCCTCGAGCGCTTCGACGAGCAGGAAGAAATACGCGGGACCCGAGCCGGAGAGCGCGGTCACGGTGTCCATCAGCTCTTCGCGTCCGATCCACGCGGTGCGTCCGGCCGCTCCGAGGATCGATTCGGCGCGTGCGCATCCGTCCGCGTCGACGCAGCGCGTTTGCGATCAGTCCGGTCGCGCCGGCGCCGATCAGCGCGGGCGTGTTCGGCATCGCGCGCACGATCGGCAGCGCGCGGTCGATCCACTCTTCGATCTGGTCGAGGCGGATGCCGGCCGCGATCGACACGATCAGCGGCTTGGCTTCGCCGATCGCGGCGCCGAGCCCTGCGCAGACGTCGCGCATGACCTGCGGCTTCACGGCGATCACGATCGTGCCGGCGCCCTCGGCCGCATCCGCGTTGAGCGCATGCGTCGCGACGCCGAAATCGTGCGCGAGCGCGTCGCGCAGTGCGTCGTCAGGTTCGGCGACGGCGATCGTGTGCGCGGGCACCCCGGCGCGGACGAGCGCGCCGATCAGGCTGCGCGCCATGTTGCCGCCGCCGATGAAGGCGATGCGCGAGCCGGGATTCGGGATGGGGGATTCGGGTTTCGGGGACATCAGCGCGAGGGATTGCTATGTGCGTGCAAGCATACCAAGGGTGCCGCGAGCGCCGGCGATCGTGCTGTCCCCTCTCCCGCTCGCGGGAGAGGGCAGGGTGAGGGCATTCGGAGTGAGGGTCGAACCAACTTGCCCTCACCCTAACCCTCTCCCGCAAGCGGGAGAGGGGAAAGCGACAGTCGACGCCTGTCAGCTTCTCGCGCCGAACAGCGCCGAGCCGATGCGCACCATCGTCGCGCCTTCGGCGATCGCGAGCTCGAAGTCGTCGGACATGCCCATCGACAGCGTATCGATGTGGCCGCTCTTCGCGACAAGCGCATCGTAGAGCTCGCGCATGCGTGCGAACGCGGCGCGCCGGCGCGCGAGGTCGGGCAGCGGCGCCGGTATCGCCATCAGGCCGCGAAGGCGCAGCGTCGGCCGTTCCGCGATCGCGGCTGCAAGTCCCGCGATGTCGCGCCGGCGCGCAGCCGGACTTGCTGGTCTCGTCGTCGATGTTGACCTGGATCAGCACGTTGAGCGGCGCGCGGTCCGCCGGTCGGTAGCGGGCCAGCAGATCGACGAGCTTCGGCCGGTCGAGCGTCTGCAGCCAGTCGAAATGCCGCGCGACATCGCGGCACTTGTTCGATTGCAGAGGGCCGATCGCATGCCATTCGAGAGCGAGGTCGGCGAGCGCGGTCTGCTTGGCGCGCGCTTCCTGCACGTAGTTCTCGCCGAAGGCCGTCTGGCCGAGCGCGGCGAGCTCGCGCAATGCCGAAGCCGGCTTGGTCTTGCCGACTGCGAGCAGGCGGGCGGGTGCGCGGTGCCCGGCGGCGGCGCTGGCTTCCGCGATCCGTTTCAGTACGGAACTGTAGGCTGATTCGCAGGAATTCATGGGAGAGGCCTGATCGGGCATGATTTTTGCGAGCTATACTCAACCAGGGTAGTGGGGTTCCAAGCGCCGCCCGGGCGGCCGTCGCGGATTCCAGGGGACAACGTAATGGATATTGCCGAACTGCTGGCCTTTTCGGTCAAGAACAAGGCCTCGGACCTTCACCTGTCGGCCGGCCTGCCGCCGATGATCCGCGTCGACGGCGACGTGCGCCGGATCAACATCCCTGCGCTGGATCACAAGCAGATCCACTCGCTGATCTACGACATCATGTCGGACAAGCAGCGCCGCGACTACGAGGAATTCCTCGAGGTCGACTTCTCGTTCGAGATCCCGAGCCTGGCGCGCTTCCGCGTCAACGCGTTCAACCAGAACCGCGGCGCCGGCGCGGTGTTCCGCACGATTCCTTCCGAAGTGCTGTCGCTGGAAGATCTCGGCTGTCCGCGCATCTTCAAGGAACTGATCGCGCAGCCGCAGGGCCTGATCCTCTGCACCGGCCCGACCGGCTCGGGCAAGTCGACGACGCTCGCGGCGATGGTCGACCACGTCAACAAGAACGAATACGCGCACATCCTCACGATCGAGGATCCGATCGAGTTCGTGCACACCTCGCAGAAGTGCCTGATCAACCAGCGCGAAGTGCACCGCGACACGCACGGATTCAACGAGGCGCTGCGCTCGGCGCTGCGCGAGGATCCGGACTACGTGCTGGTCGGCGAAATGCGCGACATCGAGACGATCCGCCTGGCGCTGACCGCCGCGGAAACCGGACACCTGGTGTTCGCGACGCTGCACACGTCGTCTGCCGCCAAGACGATCGACCGCATCATCGACGTGTTCCCGGCCGGCGAAAAGCCGATGGTGCGCTCGATGCTGTCGGAGTCGCTGCGCGCGGTCATCTCGCAGTCGCTGCTGAAGAAGGTCGGCGGCGGCCGCATCGCGGCGCACGAGATCATGGTCGGCATCCCGGCGATCCGCAACCTGATCCGCGAGGACAAGGTCGCGCAGATGTATTCGTCGATCCAGACCGGCAGCCAGTACGGCATGCAGACGCTGGATCAATGTTTGCAGGATCTGGTCAAGCGCGGTCTGGTCACGCGCCAGCAGGCGATCGGGTACGCGAAGAACAAGGAAATCTTCAAGTGACGGCAGGATGCCGTCATCCCGTGCAGTACATGGACGTACGGTGACACGCGGATCCATCGTCGGGCTATCCGAGGCCCGGGAGCAGCACCATGAGCAGCGCCGTCGACTTCACCTCATTCCTCAAACTGATGACGCACAAGAAGGCGTCTGACCTTTTCATCACGGCCGGCGTGCCGCCTTCGATGAAGGTGCACGGGCGCGTCGCGCCGATCACGCAGAACGCACTGACGCCGCAGCAGTCGCGCGACATGGTGCTGAACGTGATGACGCCCTCGCAGCGCGAGGAGTTCGAAAAGACGCACGAATGCCAGTTCGCGATCAGCGTGACCGGCGTCGGCCGTTTCCGCGTGTCGTGCTTCTACCAGCGCAACTGCGTCGGCATGGTGCTGCGCCGGATCGAGACGCGCATTCCGACCATCGAAGAGCTGAACCTGCCGGCGATCATCAAGTCGCTGGCGATGACCAAGCGCGGCATCATCCTGTTCGTCGGCGCGACCGGCACCGGCAAGTCGACCTCGCTCGCCGCGATGATCGGCTACCGCAACCAGAACTCGACCGGCCACATCATCACGATCGAGGATCCGATCGAATACGTGCACAAGCACGAGGGCTGCATCATCACGCAGCGCGAGCTCGGCATCGACACCGACACCTGGGAAAACGCGCTGAAGAACACGCTGCGCCAGGCGCCGGACGTGATCATGATCGGCGAGGTGCGCACGCGCGAGACGATGGAGCACGCGATCAACTTCTCCGAAACGGGCCACCTTTGCCTGTGCACGCTGCATGCGAACAACGCCAACCAGGCGATGGACCGCATCATCCACTTCTTCAACGAGGATCGTCGCTCGCAGCTGTTCATGGATCTGTCGCTGAACCTCAAGGGCGTCGTCGCGCAGCAGCTGATCCCGACGCCGGACGGCAAGGCGCGCCGCGTCGCGATGGAAGTCATGCTCGGCACGCCGCTGGTCGCCGACTACATCCGCCAGGGCGATATCCACAAGCTGAAGGACGTCATGAAGGAATCGACGAACCTCGGCATGCGCACGTTCGACCAGAGCCTGTTCGAGCTCTACCAGGCCGGCGAGATCAGCTACGAAGACGCGCTGCGCCACGCCGACTCGGCGAACGAGGTGCGCCTCAAGATCAAGCTCGCGCAGGGCGGCGATGCGCATACGCTGAGCCAGGGGCTCGATGGCGTGGAGCTGGTCGAGTCGTCGTAGTCCAGAAGCCGGGTTTCGGGATTCGGCACGCGGGATGAGAGAATGGCCGCGACGCGTCGTCGTGTGCGTCATCCCGAAATCCCGAATCCCTAATCCCGGCTTTTCAGCGTGAAAGACCTCGAACAACTGCGCCGCGTCTGGCAGACGCTCGGCCGCGAAGATCCGCTGTGGGCCGTGCTGTCGCAGCCCGACAAGCGCGGCGGGCGCTGGGATACGCGACGAATTCTTCGAGACCGGGCGGCCGAGATCGAGATGCAGATGCATCTGCTCGCCGCGCGCGGCCTTGCCGGCGGGCCGTGCGCTCGCGCTCGATTTCGGCTGCGGTGCCGGACGATTGAGCCGCGCGCTCGCCGCGCATGTTCGAGCGCGTCGTCGGCTCGACGTGTCGGCGAGCATGATCGAGACCGCGCGCGACGTTGAACCGCGACGTGGCCAACATCGAGTTTCGCGAGAACGCATCGCCGCGTCTCGAAGGCATCGCCGATGCGAGCGTCGATCTCGTCTACTCGAACATGACGCTGCAGCACATTCCTTCCGATCTTGCGGCAGGCTATGTCGGGGAGTTCTTCCGCGTGCTGGCGCCGGGCGGCGTTGCGGTTTTCCAGTTCGTCGCGGGTGCCGACGAGAGCCTGCGCGGCCGTGTGTTCGGCCGCGTTCCGAATCGCTGGCTGAATCCGTTGCGGCGTCTTGCGTGGCGACGCCATGCGGTCTTCGAGATGCATGTGCTGCGCGAATCCGATCTCGCCTGGACGCTGATCCGCTTTCCCGGACTTCGCATCCTCGATTCGGTCGAGGATTCCGCGGCCGGATCGGGCTGGCATGGCCTGCGCTGGTATGTGACCCGCGAAGGGCAGAGCGCACGATGCTGATTTCGGTGCATATCCCGAAGGCGGCAGGGACGGCGTTTCGCGAGATTCTCGCAAAGCGCTTCGGCGAACGTCTTCTGCTCGACTACAAGGATCGGCCGCTTGCGCCGGGACTCCACTGGCGGCGCCTGAAGCAGAGACTGAATCGGGCGGACGCCTGCAGCGGCATCGAGACCGCCTATGACTGCGTGCATGGTCATTTCGTCGCCGACAAGTACGATGCGCTCGACAAACCGGTGCGCCACATCGCGTGGCTGCGCGATCCCGTGCAACGGACGATCAGTCATTACCTCTACTGGAAACGCATGCCGGATCTGCGCAACCCCGACTGTCGCCGGCTGATCGAGCAGAACCTTTCGCTCGAGGAATTCGCGGCGCTCCCGCGCATGCGCAACGTGACGACGCGATTCTTCGGCGGCAAGGCGCCGCGGGATTTCTTCTTTCTCGGAACCGTCGAGACGATGGCCGAGTCGCTCGCGCGCTTCAACCGCCTGACCGGCATTGACGTCGATGCGATGGGTGTGCAGAACCACGACGACGACACGACGTCGCGTGCCGACATATCCCCCACCGAGCGACGCGTGATCGATCAGCTGAACCGCAGCGATCGCGCGCTCTATGACGACGTTTGCGAGTTGCTCGCGGGTTGATCGGCGAGGCTCAGGCGCCGAGCAGCTCGGCGAGCACCGCCATGCGCACGAAGATCCCGTTCGCGACCTGCTCGAGGATGACGGACTGCGCACCGTCGGCGACTTCGTCGGCGATCTCGATGCCGCGGTTCATCGGGCCGGGATGCATGACGATCGCGTCCGGTTTCGCGCGGCGCAGCCGTTCGGCAGTGAGGCCGTAGGCCGCGAAATAGTCGGCTTCGCCGAGGCCGAGCGCGCTCTGCATGCGCTCCTTCTGCAGGCGCAGCATGATCACGACGTCGCTGCCGTCGAGCGCTTCGTCGAAATTGTCGACGATCCGGCACCCGGGAAATTCCGCCTGATCCGGCAGCAGCGCGGCCGGGCCGCACACGCGGATCTCGCCGGTGCCGAGCGCAGCGAGGCCGTCGATGTCTGAACGTGCGACGCGCGAATGGCGCACGTCGCCGCATATCGTCACATTGAGACCCTTTGTGTCGCCCTTGCGGTCGCGGATCGTCAGGAGATCGAGCAGGCCCTGCGTCGGATGCGCATGGCTGCCGTCGCCGGCGTTGACGACGATCGCGCGGCGCGCGTGCGCGGCGCACCGCGCCGGCGTGCCGTTGTCCTTGTGGCGCACGATGAACGCGTTCGCGTTCATCGCTTCGAGCGTCGCCAATGTGTCTTCGAGGCTTTCGCCCTTGCTGGTCGAGGAGCCGGCAATGTCGAAGTTGACGACATCGGCGCCGAGCCGGCGCGCGGCGAGCTCGAAGCTCGTGCGCGTTCGCGTGGAGGGCTCGAAGAAGAGGTTCATCACGGTGCGGCCGGTCAGGAGCGCCGGCAGCGCGGCCGCTGGCGATAGCTCTCGCGCAGCGCTTGCGCGCGGTCGAGCAGCGCGACGATGCGCTCGCGGCCGAGGCCCTTCAGCGTCAGCAGATGGCGCAGGCGGCCCTGGGCGTCGAGTTGCGGATCGGTCGTGCGATTCATGCGTCGACGGAGCCTTGTGCGAACCAGTTCTCGAGAATGATCGATGCCGCGATCGCGTCGAGCGACGACCGCATCCTTGCGCCGCGCTCCGCCGCTCGCGCGCTGCCCGGCGAAACGGTGCGAGGCTTCGACCGAGGTCAGGCGCTCGTCGACCAGGCGCACCGGCAGCCGGTAGCGCTGCCCGATCGTCGCCGCGAACTCGCGTGCCAAGCGCGCCATCGCCTGCTCGCCGCCATCCATCGAGAGCGGAAGGCCGACGATCAGATCGGACGGATGCCACTCGCGCACGAGCGCGTCGAGGCGCTGCCAGTCCGGTTCCTTGCCGTTGTTGACCGTGGCCAGCGCGCGCGCGCCGCTCAGCCGGTTGCCGACCGCAACGCCGATCACGCGGGTACCGAAATCGAAACCGAGCACGCTGGCGACGGAGGAGCCGGCCGGCGTGTCAGGCGTGTCCGGCATAGCTCGTGAGCTGGATCAGGTTGACGCCGACGATATGCGCCGCGGCTTCCCAGCGCTCTTCGAGCGGCGTGGTGAACAGGACTTCCTCGGACGCCGGCGCGGTCAGCCATGCGTTGTCGCGCAGCTCCTGCTCGAGCTGGCCCGGGCTCCAGCCCGAATAGCCGAGCGTGACGATCGCCTGGCGCGGGCCTTCGCCGGCGGCCATCGCGACGAGGATGTCGCGCGAGGTCGTCACGCTGAGCCGATCGGAGATGCGGAACGAGGATTCCCACTCGCCTTGCGGCGAATGCAGCACGAAGCCGCGCTCGGGCTGCATCGGGCCGCCGATCAGCACCGGCGCGTCGATGACGTCGGGCAGGTCCGAGCTCATGTTCATCTGCGCGAGCACGTCGCCGAGCCGGTATTCGGAAAGGCGGTTGATCATCAGGCCCATCGCGCCGTCCTCGCCGTGCTGGCACAGGAACGTGACGCCGCGCGCGAAATTCGGGTCGCGCAACGTCGGCATCGCGATCAGGAGCTGGTTGGTCAGCGGGCTCGATTCGGCCATGGCGGGAATTGTACTTGAGCCTTGACGGGCGAACGTTACGCGCGAGTCATGAAACGGACGATAAGTGGCGGCCCGACAGCACCGCGTATGGCTTCCAACCCGCGCAGCCGGCTCTATCGGTTCCTCAGAATGTCGCCGGGAAGAAACTGCCAGGTCCGGCTGATGTACAAGCTCGTCGACCTTTTCCTTGTCCTCCGGCAGCGCCGGAAACGGTTCGGCGAGGTGCACGATGCGGATCGCCGCGTCGTCGAGCAGCTTGTGGCCGCTCGACTGGATCACGTCGACGCTCTTGATGCGCCCGTCGCGCGTGAGGCCGACGGTCAGCACGAGCTGGCCGTGCAGCTGCTGCCGGCGCGCGTCGTCCGGGTAGTTCAGGTTGCCGATGCGCTCGATGCGCGCGACCCACGCGCGCATGTACGCGGCGAACTCGTATTCCTTCGTGTTCGCGGAGATGTACTTGCGCTTCGGGCGCTTGGCGTACTGCTCGGACTCGCGCTGGATCTCCTGCGCGAGCTTGGCCATCTCCATCTTGCGCTGCTCGACCTCGCGGTCGACGGTCGCAGGTTTCGGCTGCGTGTCGGGCTTGGCCGTGTCGGTGCGCACGCGCAGGCTCGAATCCTTCTGCGTCAGGATTTCGGCGTCGGTCGGCGTCTCGGGCCGCGGCGCGCCGTTTTCGAGCTGGATCGGCGCGATGCCGGCGACAGCTTTCGGGATCGGGCTCGACAGCGGTTGCGACGGACGCTTCGCCGTTTCGGCCGTGCCGCCGCCGGCGTTGGTCGCCTGCGCCAGGAAATCGGCCTTCTCGGGTTTCTCGTCGTTGGCCGACTGCACGAGGATCACGTCGAGCGACGGCAGTCGCGGCGCCGGCTTCTCGAACTCGAACGTGAGCCCGAGCGCGAACACGCCATGCGCGATCAGCGAGAACAGCAACGTCACGCCGAGTCGGTCGGCGCTGCTCGTACCGGGTGCCGCCATCGGGCTACTTCGACTTCAACTTCGTTTCGATCACATCGAACAACTGGCCGGCGATGTTAAGCCCGAATGCCTTGTCGAGCTCGCGGATGCACGTCGGAGATGTGACGTTGATCTCGGTCAGGTAGTCGCCGATCACGTCGAGGCCGACGAAAAGCATGCCGCGGCGCTTCAGTTCCGGCCCGACCTCGGCCGCGATCCAGCGATCGCGCTCGCTGAGCGGCACTCCGACGCCCTTGCCGCCGCGCGCCAGATTGCCGCGGAAATCGTCACCTTGCGGCACGCGCGCGAGCGCGTAGGGCACCGGTTCGCCGTCGATCATCAGGATGCGCTTGTCGCCGGCGCGTGATCTCCGGAATGAAGCGCTGCGCCGCGCAGAAATTGCGGCCGTTGTCGGTCAGCGTCTCGAGGATCACGTTGAGGTTCGGATCGTGGTTGCGGCTGCGGAAGATCGAGCGGCCGCCCATGCCGTCCAGCGGCTTCAGCACCACCTCGCCGTGCTCGGCGACGAAACGGCGGATCTCGCCGGCGTCGCGCGCGATCATCGTCGGCGGCGTGCACTGCGGGAAATGCAGCGAAAAGAGCTTCTCGTTGGCGTCGCGCAGGCCCTGCGGGCGGTTCACGACGAGCGCGCCGCTTCATCTCGGCGAGCTCGAGCACCATCGTGTCGTAGAGGAACTGATCGTCGAACGGCGGATCCTTGCGCGCGAGGATGACGTCCAGCGTCGAAAGATCGCGCCAGGCCGGCTCGCCGAGCGTGAACCAGTCCTCATCGTCGTCGCGGACCTCGAGCGGCGCCAGCTTCGCCCACGGCTCGCCGCCGCGGATCGCAAGGCCGCTCTGCAGCGCGTAGAGCACCTCGTAGCCGCGCCGCTGCGCTTCCAGCAGCATCGCCAGCGTGGAGTCCTTCTCCGGGTGGATCGCCGCAATCGGGTCCATCAGCACGGCGAGACTGCGCTTCATTCAAAGGCTCCGGAGACGACGACGGGCCGCGACCGTCGTCGCAGCATGGCGGGTGTTCCTATACTACACTCGGGCTCGGGTGGGGCTGCGTAAACGGGCGAAAAACGAGCGCTGGTTCTCGTGGTATTTCGCGAGCTTACGAGCACAACTTGACGCTTCGCTAAGTTTTGGTTAAGAAGGCCGAATCTCGCGATCGGCCGTCTCGAAATGTCGGGGCGCGTGCCGGCAGAGACGTCATCGCGATACACGTTCGGCGCGATCGCGGCATGTTTCTAGCATGCCGGTAATCCGTTTCAGTACTACTGCGGTAGGGGGTCCGAGGTGGATGACACGAAACAAGGCAGCCTGACCGGCGTCAAGGTCATGGTCATCGACGACTCGAAGACCATACGTCGCACTGCCGAGACGCTGCTGCGCAAGGAAGGCTGCGAGGTCGTCACCGCGACCGACGGCTTCGAGGCGCTGGCGAAGATCTCCGATCAGCAGCCGCAGATCATCTTCGTCGACATCATGATGCCGCGCCTCGATGGTTATCAGACCTGCGCGCTGATCAAGAACAACCAGATGTTCAAGGGCACGCCGGTGATCATGCTGTCCTCGAAGGACGGCCTGTTCGACAAGGCACGCGGTCGCATCGTCGGATCCGAGCAGTACCTGACCAAGCCGTTCACGCGCGAGGAGTTGCTCGGCGCGATCCGGCGTCACGTGCAGTGAGACGAACGATCGGAAGCGATCGCGTTGACGAGGAAGCGGCCACGCGCCGCGCTATTGGATAGACGTGACGAAGAGCACGGCCATTCGATCTACAGGGGATGAAATGGCACACATTTGCATCATTGATGATTCACCGACTGACGTGCACGCATTGAGCACGATGCTCGCCAAGGGCGGCCACCGTGTCTCGAGCGCGCCGAGTGCCGAGCAGGGCATCGCGCTGGTCAAGCGCGAGCGGCCCGACCTCGTGATCATGGACGTGATCATGCCGGGAATTAACGGTTTTCAGGCCACGCGCGATCTTTCGCGCGATGCGCAGACCGCGACGATTCCGATCCTGATCATCACCACCAAATCGATGGAAGCCGACCGCGTCTGGGGCCTGCGCCAGGGCGCCAAGGATTTCATGACCAAGCCGGTCCGCGAGAAGGACCTGCTCGCACGCATCAACGACCTGTTGCCCTGACCGACATGGCTATAGCCGCCGACCACTCCGTTGCGACACCGTTCGAGGTCCTCGCCGACTACGAACGGCGCAGTCTCGCGCACGTGGCCGGCCTGCCCGAGCAGATCGAAGCACCGGGACTCTGGCGCGGCATCGGCTTTCGCGTCGGCATCCGTCACTTCGTCAGCATCATCGCCGAGGTCAACGAAATCCTGACGCCGCCGCTGCTGACGCAGGTGCCGGGCACGCGGCGCTGGCTGCTCGGCGTCGCCAACGTGCGCGGCAATCTCGTGCCGATCATCGATCTTCGCGATTTCATCGAGGGCGAGCGCAGCGTGCTGACCGAATCGAGCCGCGTGCTCGTCGTGCGCCAGCACGCGGGCAGCGTCGGGCTCCTGATCGACGAGGTGCTCGGCCAGCGCAGCTTCTCCGAGGAGCAGCGCGCCGAGGCGGTCGGCGAGGCCGACGAGCGCTATCACCGCTTCGTCGGCGAGAACCTGCAGCTCGGCGACGTGCTCTGGGGCCTGTTCAGCATGGCCGCGCTGGTCCGCGCGGCCGAGTTCCAGCAGGGTTCGGCATGAAAGTTGCTCATTTTTTCACAAATCGGAAACGTTCCACGACGAGTGGACGGATCCGCGCAACGCAAAAGAGGCGGATGAAGCCTCTACGGCACGAAGTGCCGACGCGTGCAGCAGTGGACCCGACGACGTGGCAGATGCCGCGGCGCGGGTCTTTCGCTGTTGCGCAGCGGGCTGGTAGGCGGCCGGCCTTTCTCGACGAATCACAAAGGGGTGGAGCATGAGCACGACTTCGGGCGCACTGGGCAGAGAGCGGAGCGGCGGCGCGAACACGGTGCTGTTCGTCGTGCTCGGCCTTCTCTTCCTTTTCGCGATCGTCGACTTCGGCTACCTGTATTACATGGGCAAGCAGGACAGCCAGGCCAAGACGTACACGACGCAGATCCAGGTGCTCTCGCAGGCGCTCGCCAAGTACGCGTCCGAAGCGGCCGGCGGCAACGAGCTCGCGTTCAAGGAGCTCGAATCCACGCGCGCCAACATCGATACCTACGTGCACGCCCTCAACAAGGGCGACAACAAGGGCATGCGCGGCTACGACGACCGAGCCGACCGTCAAGACCGAGCTCGACGCGCTCAACAAGGCATGGGCCGCGCTGCAGACCAACGCGACCAAGATCCTCGGCAACCAGGCGCTCGTGCTCGGTGCCGCGACCAGCGCGAAGGACTTCACCGACAAGCTCTCCGCGCTGAACTCGCGCATGAACGAAGTCGTCAACATCCTCACCGAAAAGAACGCGAGCGCATCGCAGGTCTACATCTCCTCGCGCCAGATGCAGCTCGCCGACCGCATGGGCGGTCGCGTCACCAAGATTCTCGCCGGCGGCACCGATGCGCAGGCATCGGCCGACGGCTTCGCGCGCGACGCGCGCCTGTACGGCACGGTCGTGTCGGGTCTCCTCAACGGCGCGCCCGAGCTCAACATCAAGGCGCTCGACAACGCCAACGCCAAGCAGATCCTCGGCGACATCTCGCAGCAGTGGACCGGTCTCGCCGATCCGATCCAGAAGATCCAGGAAGCATCGACGAGCCTGCAGGAAGTCAAGGACGCGGCCGACGCAGATCTTCACCGACAGCCAGGGCGTGCTGCTGCGCGCCGGCAACGTCGCGCAGCGCATCGACGAATTGCCGACCAAGCGCCTGTTCCCGAATCCGTGGTGGGGCGCGATCGCCGCCGGCGCCGCACTCGCTGCTGCTGCTGTTCCTCGGCGTCAACCTGATCCGCGACCAGCAGCGCCGTTACCAGGTTTCCGCAGAGCTCAACCAGCGCAACCAGGAAGCGATTCTGCGCCTCCTCGACGAAATGGGATCGCTCGCCGAAGGCGACCTCACCGTCAAGGCGACCGTCACCGAAGACATCACCGGCGCGATCGCCGACTCCGTGAACTTCGCGGTCGAAGCGCTGCGCAGCCTCGTCACGACGATCAACGAGACCGCCGTGCAGGTGTCCGCCGCCGCGCAGGAAACGCAGGCGACCGCGATGCACCTCGCCGAAGCCGCCGAGCATCAGGCGCAGCAGATCACGTCCGCTTCGGCCGCGATCAACGAGATGGCGACCTCGATCGACAACGTGTCGAAGAACTCGACCGAATCGGCGGAAGTCGCGCAGCGCTCCGTGCAGATCGCCGCGAACGGCGCGCAGATCGTGCGCCAGACGATTCAGGGCATGGACTCGATCCGCGACCAGATCCAGGAAACGTCCAAGCGCATCAAGCGCCTCGGCGAGTCCTCGCAGGAAATCGGATCGATCGTCGAGCTGATCAACGACATCGCCGAGCAGACCAACATTCTCGCGTTGAACGCGGCGATCCAGGCCGCGTCCGCCGGCGAAGCGGGCCGCGGCTTCGCGGTCGTCGCCGACGAAGTGCAGCGACTCGCCGAACGCGCATCGGGCGCGACCAAGCGAATCGAAACGCTGGTGCAGACGATTCAGTCCGATACCAACGAAGCCGTCAGCTCGATGGAGCAGACGACTTCCGAAGTCGTGTCGGGCGCGCGACTCGCCGAGGACGCGGGCCTCGCGCTCGGCGAGATCGAAAAGGTGTCGAACGATCTTGCCGAGCTGATTCAGAACATCTCGACCGCGGCGCGCCAGCAGTCGGCGGCCGCGACGAACATCTCGGCGACGATGAACGTGATTCAGGAAATCACGACGCAGACGTCGGTCGGCGCGAGCCAGACCGCCGAATCGATCGGCAACCTTGCGCAGCTCGCGTCCGATCTGCGCAGGTCGGTGGCGGACTTCAAGCTGCCGGGATAGGCGGGGCGCGAGGACGCGCTGCGGATGCGACGCCTGCGCACCTGACGCCGGCGACAGTTGATCGAGGGTGGCATGAAACTGCAAGACAACATCGACTTCACCGCGCTCAACTGGGTCAAGCACGAGCTCGACGCGACCCTGAAGCAAGGCCGCGACGCGCTCGAAGCCTACGTCGACAATCCTTCCGACGTCGCGCTGATGCGCGAGAGCGCGCTGCATCTGCACCAGGTGCAGGGCACGCTGCGCATGGTCGAGCTGTACGGCGCGGCGATGGTCGTCGAGGAAATGGAGCGCCTCGCGCAAGGCCTGCTCGACGATACCGTCAAGCAGCGCGAGGAAGCCTATTCCGTGCTGATGCGCGGCATGGTGCAGCTGCCCGATTATCTCGAGCGCGTGCAGAGCGGGCACAAGGACATCCCGATCGTCCTGTTGCCGCTGCTCAACGATCTGCGCGCCTGCCGCGGCGACAATCTCCTGACCGAATCGGCGCTGTTCCAGCCGGACATGCACGCGGAGCTTCCGCGCAGCGCAGCCGGCGGCCTGGCGCCGATCGACGCGGCGGATCTGCGCTCGCAGTCGCTGCGCCTGCGTCTTGCGTTCCAGGCCGCGCTGCTGAAATGGATCCGCGACGAAAGCGCCGGCGAGCATCTCGATCGCCTCGGCAACGTGCTCGATCGCTTGCGCTCTCTCTCGTACGGCACCGAGCCGCGTCGCCTCTGGTGGGTCGCCGGCGGCACGATCGAAGCCGTGCGCGAAGGCGCGCTCGATGCGACCATCGCGGTCAAGCTGCTGTTCGGCGGCGTCGATCGCGAGATCCGCCGTTTCGCCGAACAGGGCGAAAACGGATTCATCGCGCAGCCGCCGCGCGATCTGGTCAAGAATCTTCTCTACTACGTCGCGCACTCGACCGCGCAGGGCGATCGCGCGCAGCGAAGTGCGCGCGACGTATCGCCTCGATGCACTGCTGCCGACGCAGAAGGAGCTGCAGCACGCGCAAGGCTCGATGACGGGCCACAACCGCAACCTGCTCGACACGGTGTCGGTCGCGATCAAGGAAGACCTGCTGCGCGTCAAGGAATCGCTCGACATCTTCCTGCGCAGCCAGGACGCGAACCCGGCCGATCTGGCGAGCCAGGCCGAAATCCTCGATCGCGTCGGCGACACGCTCGGCATGCTCGGCCTCGGCATGCCGCGCAAGGTCGTCAGCGAACAGCGCACGGTCATCGAGGAGATGTCCGACAACCGCCGCTCGATCGACGAAGGCGCATTGCTCGACGTCGCCGGCGCGTTGCTCTACGTCGAAGCCTCGCTCGACGATCACATCGAGCGCCTCGGCGCCGGCGGCGAAACGGAGCCGTCGGTCGAAGGCGAGCTCGAGCTTCCGAAGGCCGAAGTACGCAAGATCCTCGATGCGCTGATGCGCGAGGCCGCGGTCAACATCCAGCAGGCCAAGCACGACATCATCGCGTTCATCGAATCGCCGTGGGAGCACGCGCGCGTCGAGCAGATTCCGCGCCTGCTCGAAGAGATTTCCGGCGCGCTGCGCATGCTCGGCCTCGGCGACGCGGCGCAGCTGATGACCGGCATCGTGCGCTTCGTCGAAACCGAACTGCTGCAGCACCGCCGCGTGCCGACCGCCGAGCAGATGGACAAGCTCGCCGATGCGCTCGCCGCGATCGAGTACTACCTCGAAGCGACGCGCGAGCAGCGCGGCAACCGCGAGCGCATCCTCAACGTCACGCGCGAAAGCCTCGAAGCACTCGGCTACTGGCCGGTGCCGAGCGGCGGCGGCGGTTCGGGCTCCGGCACATCGCCCGTCGCGCCGAAGCCCGCGCACGACGTCGTGCCGCCGCAGCCGGTCAGCGCGGAATCCGCCGCGCTCGACGCGGCCGCCAGCCTCGCCTACGCACAGGATTCGACGCACGACGCAGGCGCCGACGCGCCAGCGCGATCTGCAATCGCTTTCGTTCGACGTCGTCGCCGGAGCAGTTTCCGAGCTGGGGCGATCACCTGCCGAGCGGCCGCAGCGACGGGCTGCGCGACGCGAGCGCCGAGCGTGCGGCGTCCGACGCCGACATGCCGAGCATGGATCTTCCGAGCGTCGATCTCGACATCGATCTCTCCGGCGAATGGACCGGCGAGCCCGCATCCGATGGCGTCGAACGACGCCACGGCCAGCGATGTGCCGAGCGTCGTCGAGATCGCTCCCGGCCACGACATCGGCGATCTGATCGTCGGCGAAGCGCGCTCGCCCGAGCCGTTCGCGCACGATCTGTCGGGTTTGCGTCTCGCCGAAACCGGCGAGAGCGAAGCCGGCTGGACCGAGATCGAGGAAGAGATCGAAGAGGAAGTTCCGGTCGAGCCCTCGCACGATGCCGGTTTCCAGAGCGGCGCGGTCGAGGACATCGACGACGAGATCCGCGAGGTCTTCGTCGAGGAAGTCCAGGAAGAAATCGAGAACATGCAGCGCAACCTTCCGCTGTGGAAGGCCGACATCGAGAATCTCGAAGCGCTCAAGCCGATCCGTCGCTCGTTCCACACGCTGAAAGGATCGGGCCGGCTGGTCGGCGCGCTGACGCTCGGCGAGTTCAGCTGGAAAGTCGAGAACATGCTGAACCGCGTGCTCGATGGCACGGTCGTGCCCGGCCATGCCGCGGTCGAGCTCGTCGATCATGCGGTCGCGGCGCTGCCTGAGCTGCTCGCCGCGTTGCGCGGCGGCGCCGGCGCAGGCCGTCAATGTGCACGGCATCATGCACACGGCCGATCGCATCGCGGCCGGCGAAGAGGCGCACGTTCCGGCGCGTCCGCGGCGACGCGCAAGGTGCGTCGCATCGTGCGCCGGCGTGTGCCGGTCGCAATGCCGGCGCCGAGCATATCCGCATCGGCCGCGGACGATTTCGACATCGAGAGCGCGTTCGCCGCATCGCCGCCGGAGCTCTCGGCCGGACCGATGCCGAACATCGATCCCGTGCTGTTCGACATCCTGAAGAGCGAAGTCGCCGCGCACCTCGGCGTCATCGGCGACTATCTCGATCGCTGCGCCAGCGCGCCCGTCGTCGCGAGCGAGGCGCTGCTGCGCGCGGTGCACACGCTGAACGGCGCGATCGCGATGGTCGACATCCCGGCGCTCGGCCAAGTGCTTGCGCCGCTCGAAGGCTATATCAAGCGTCTGCGCGGCGTTGGCGCCGCGCCCGATGTCAGAAGGCATCGCTGCGCTCGACGACACGATCTCGCTCGCGCGCGATGTCATCGCGCGCCTCGACATGGGCATCGGCGAGCTGCCGGATTCATCGGATCTCGTGCAGCGCGTGACCGCAGCTGCGCGATGCGCTGCCGGAACCCGAGACGTCGCTGCATCTCTATTCCGGCGGCGGAGACGGCACCAGCGCAGACCGTGCATGAAGACGTCGCGTTCGAGGACATCGATGCCGCCATCGGCGCCGACGAGCCCGTCTTCTCGGCTGTCGACGACGAAATCACGCGCCATCACCTGACGCCGGCCGTCGCCGTGGACGAAGACCTCACGAGCTCGCTCGTGCAGAGCCTCAACGAGGAAGACGGCATCGCATTCGACGAGGTCGTGATCGGCGAGGTGCCTGCCGATCTCGCCGAATCGCTGTCCGCGTTCGAGCTCGAAAATCCGTCGCTCGCCGACCTCGCGCTGCATGCCGAGGCGCCGCCGATCGTCGTCGAGAGCGAAGTCGCCGACGTGCTCGGCGGCGAAGCGCCCGTCGTCGTCGATGCCGGCGCTCGCGAGCGCGCTGGACGACGCGGATGCGCATGCGCTCGAAGAGAGCGCCGACGTGTACGTTCCGGACGACGAAGTCCCCGCCGTCGCGTTCGAAGCCGAAGACACTGGGGACACCGAAGATTTCAGCGTCGCCGAAGCCCGCCGCGGAAATGGCGGATACCGCGATGACGGACGAGCCGCCAATGCCGATCGCGGCCGAACCGCACTTTCGTCGAAGCGAAGCGCGAAACGCCGCCACGCGCCGAACCGACCGTGCACGTGAGCCGCCTGACCGGCGTCGAAGCGCCGCCGATCGCCGAGGACGCGCAGCCCGACGGTCCGCTCGAGCTGCGCGGACATGGACGACGACCTGCTCAGCATCTTCGTGCAGGAAGGCGCAGACATCCTCGATCATTCCGATTCGCTGATGGCGCGTCTGCGCGAAGCGCCGAACGATCGCGATCTCATCGTCGGCCTGCAGCGCGACCTGCATACGCTCAAGGGCGGCGCGCGCATGGCCGGCCTCGCGCCGATCGGCGATCTCAGCCACGCGATGGAGTCGCTGATCGACATCGTCAGCGAAGGCCGTCGTCCGATGGATCGCGTCGCGGTCGAATCGCTCGAACGCGGCTTCGATCGCCTGCATGCGCTCGTGCAGCGCGTCGCGCAGCGCCAGGCGATCGCGATGCCGCTGAATGCGATCGCGCGTTTCGAAGGCCTCGTCGCCGGCGAAATGCCGAGCGCCGAGCCGGCGATCCACATTCGACGTCGAGGCACCCGAGCCCGTCGCCGAAGCGAGCGACGACGCAGCGCCGTCTGTCGAAGCCGAAGCGCCCAGGGCGCCGACCGGACCGCGTCCGGCGCCACGCCACCTGCCGACGTTCGACGAAGAGGACGCCCCGCGCGCACCGCAGGAAATGATCCGCGTGCGCTCCGAGCTGCTCGATTCGCTGGTGAACTACGCCGGCGAGGTGTCGATCTACCGCTCGCGCCTCGAGCAGCAGATCTCGACGTTCCGCTTCAACCTGATCGAGTTCGAGCAGACGGTCAGCCGCCTGCGCGAGCAGCTGCGCAAGCTCGAAATCGAAACCGAAGCGCAGATCATCGCGCGCTACCAGCGCGAGCATCACGAGCCGGGCAACGTCGTGTTCGATCCGCTCGAGCTCGACCGTTTCTCGCAGCTGCAGCAGCTGTCGCGCGCGCTCGGCGAGTCGGTATCCGATCTGGTCTCGATTCAGGGCCTGCTCGACGACCTGACCCGCCAGTCCGAAACGCTGCTGCTGCAGCAGTCGCGCGTCAGCTCGGATCTGCAGGAAGGCCTCATGCGCACGCGCATGGTGCCGTTCGATTCGCTGGTGCCGAACCTGCGCCGCACGCTGCGCCAGGCCGCGCAGGAACTGGGCAAGCGCGCGCAGCTGCGCGTCGACGGTGCGCAGGGCGAAATGGATCGCAACCTGCTCGAGCGCATGAAAGCGCCGTTCGAGCACATGCTGCGCAACGCGCTCGCGCACGGCATCGAAACGCCGGAAGAACGCCTCGTCCGCCGGCAAGCCGGCCGAAGGCACGGTCAACATCGCGGTCAGCCGCGAGGCGACCGAAGTCGTGCTGCGCGTGTCCGACGACGGCCACGGCATGGACCGCGAGGCGATCCGCCTGAAGGCGATCGAGCGCGGCCTGCTCAAGCCCGACGTCGAATTGTCCGATCGCGATCTCTACGGCTTCGTGCTCGAAACCGGGTTCTCGACGGCCGAGCAGGTCACGCAGCTCTCCGGCCGCGGCGTCGGCATGGACGTCGTGCACAACGAGATCAAGCAGCTCGGCGGCTCGCTGCTGATCGATTCGGTGCAGGGCAAGGGCGCGACGTTCACGATCCGCCTGCCGTTCACGCTGGCGGTCACGCAGGCGATTCTGGTCAAGCTCGGCGACAACACGTACGCGATTCCGATGTCGTCGGTGCAGGGCGTCGTGCGCATCGCGCGCGACGATCTCGACAAGCGCCTCGCCAGCGGCAATCCGAAATACAGCTACGCCGGCGAGGAATTCAACATCTACGAGCTGTCGCAGCTGCTCGGCGTGCCGGCCGGGCGCGCGCTCGACGAGACGCAGCTGCCGCTGCTGATGACGCGCACCGGCGATCAGCGCGCCGCGGTGCGCATCGACGCGGTGGTCGGCTCGCGCGAAATCGTCGTCAAGTCGGTCGGCCCGCAGATCAGCTCGGTGCCGGGCATCTTCGGCGCGACGATCATGGGCGACGGCTCGGTCGTCATGATTCTCGATCTCGCGCCGCTGGTGCGCCGCTCGGCCGCGCTGCGTGCGCGCATCGACGCCGGCACCGCCGTCGAAGTGCCGGTCTACACGCCGCCGGCCGCGCTGCAGGAACAGCGCCGCCAGCCGCTGATCATGGTCGTCGACGATTCGATCACGATGCGCAAGGTCACGACGCGCGTGCTCGAGCGCGCCGAGCTCGACGTGCTCACCGCGAAGGACGGCCTCGACGCGGTCGAGAAGCTGCAGGAAAAAGTGCCGGACCTGATGCTGCTCGACATCGAGATGCCGCGCATGGACGGCTACGAGCTCGCCACGTACATGCGCAACGACGCGCGCCTGCAAGGACGTGCCGATCATCATGGTCACCTCGCGCACCGGCGAGAAGCATCGCCAGCGCGCGCTCGAAATCGGCGTCGAACGCTATCTCGGCAAGCCCTACCAGGAAGCCGATCTGCTGCGCCACGTGCAGGAAATATTGAGAATGGATCGTGTCTAACACGAACGTCGCCGTCGCGCTGCTCTACGAGACGCAGGAGCTCGGGCGCCATCTGCGCGACGCGCTGACCTCGCTCGGCACGCCGATCGTGTACGAGGCGGCGCCGGCGAATCTCGATCTCGTCGCGCTGGAGAATTCCGGCGCGCGCGTCGTCGTCGTCAATCTCGATCCGGACGTCGAAGCGCATCTCGACGACGTCTACGGCCTGCTCGAGGACGATCGCTACAGCGTCGTCTTCAACGACGCGCAGGCATCGAGCTCGCTGTCCGGCTGGGATCAGGCGCGCTGGGCGCGCCATCTCGCGGCCAAGATTCTCGGCGATGCCGACATCGATCCGCCGCGGCCGGCAGGCGCCGAGGCGGTTCCCGCGCCCGTCGCGACGTCGCACATCGTGCTGGCGTCGACCGACGACGAAACCGAAGAAGACATCGAGCTCGCATCCGAGCCCGACGCACCCTACGACCAGCGCCTGCGTTCGATCGTCGAGCAAGCGCACGAGGAATCCGTTCCTGTCGCGCCGACCGCCGGCAATCCGCTCGATCAGCTCGAATCGCGCTACGAGGAAATGAACCAGCCGGCCGCAGCGGGCTACCCGTCGCCGTCGGCGCCGCCGGCCGATGCATTCGACTTTTCGACGCTCGAAGCGCTGACGGCGTACCGGTGCCGCCGGCCGCCGTGGCATCGCCGTCGCCGACGTTCATGCCGGAATTCCTCGACGAGGCCGAGCCCGCGCCGCAATCCACACCGGAACCGGACGACGCATCGTCGCCAGCGCTCGAACCGTTCGTATCCGATTTCGCGGTGGAGACGACGCCCGACATCGAAATGCCCGCGGTGCCGGAACCTGCCGACGATTTCGATCTCGCCGATCTCGACAAGCTGTTCGGCGACGAATCCTTTGCGACGATCGAGTCGGTGACGGTCGACGTCGGTGATCTCGGCGACGTCGGCGATCTCGGCACGGCCGAGGCGATCGAGCTGGCCGATGACGATGACGAAGTCGACACGTCCGTCGCCGCCGCGCCGTTCGGCCTCTCGCTCGTCGATGACATTGAGTTCGATGCCCCGCCGGCGCCCGTAGCGGAAAAACCGACGAGCCCGGCGATGACGCTGCGCCTCGCGGCCGCGGCGGACTGGTCGCTCGAGGACATGCTCGAAGGCGATGCACCTCCGCCACCGGCGCCGCCGGTGACAGGACCTGCCGACTTCGGCATCGAGAAGCTGAGCGCCGCCGAATATCTCGCGCCGTCGACGGAGAACACCGCGCTGCCGCCGATGCCCGATACCGATTTTTCGCTCGAGCTGATGCCGATGGAAGAGGCGGTCGCGCCGCAACCGGTGCAGCGCGAAGTGCACGAAACCTGGCTCGATCCCGGCAAGGTCGTCGTCCCGCCGAAGGTCCGCAAGGTGTGGGTGCTCGGCGCCTCGATCGGCGGCCCCGAAGCCGTGCGCGAATTCCTGCACGAGCTGCCGCGCGACTATCCCGCGCTGTTCCTGCTCGCGCAGCACATGGGCGTCGAGTTCGTCGACCTGATGGCGCAGCAGCTCGCCAAGTCCACTTCGATGACCGTGCGCACGCCGACGCACGGCGAGCGCGTCGGCCACGGCGAAATCGTCATCGTGCCGACCACGCATCGCCTGCAGGTCGATCCCGAAGGCATCGTCGTGCTCGAGCGCACCAACAACGAGGGCGCGTACAGCCCGTCGATCGATCTCGTGTTGCGCGATGTCGCCGACCGCTACGGCACCAACGCCGGCGCGATCATCTTTTCCGGCATGACGACCGATTCCGTCGAAGGCTGCAAGTACCTCGCCGGAAAGGGCGGCACCATCTTCGCGCAGCATCCGGACAGCTGCGTCGTGAGCTCCATGATCGACGGCGTGGTCGAAGCCGGCGTCGTCAAGTTCCTCGGCACTCCGCGCGAGCTCGCCGAGCAGTTGCTCAAGGAAAGCGGCAAGGCGAAGCGCTGAGCGCCGACAAGAGACAGAAGGAACACCCATGCCCGACCTGCCACGCGAAATCCGCGGCGTCATGATCCCCGTCACCGGCGGCCGCGTGCTGCTGCCGAATGCGACCGTCGCCGAGGTCATCACCTACTCGCAGCCCGAGAGCGTCGCCAATGCGCCGAAGTGGCTGCTCGGGCGCCTGTCGTGGCGCGGCTGGCGCCTGCCGCTGTTCTCGTTCCCGATGCTGACCGGCGAGGTCGCCAACGAGACCTACACGAACGCGCGCGTCGCGGTGCTGAAGGCGCTCGGCGGCAACGCGAAGATGCCGTTCCTCGCGCTGCTCGCGCAGGGATTTCCGCGCCTGACCACGATCACGCCCGATTCGCTGATCCCGACCGGCGATGAGAACGCGCATCCGCTCGGCATCCGCGCCGAGGTGCTCGTGCGCGACGATCGCGCGGTGATTCCGGATCTCGGGCTGATCGAGGGGATGGTCGCGGAAGCGATCGCGGCCTGACGCGATCTGATCGCGCGGGCTTCGGCTCGTCGCGATCTCCTGTGGTCGCATCGCGCTTGCCAGCCGCCGCGCGTTGCCGTTAGTTGCGAGCGGCGATCGGCCGGCGCATGACATCCGCTGTCGATTCCCGGATCGTGATCCCCAGGCCCGTCAAAGGAAGCCAGCGATGCGACGCAATCCCGCAGTCTTCGCCATCCTCGTCGGCGGTGGCATCGCCGGCACGCTCGATATCCTCTACGCGATCATCTTTTCATCGTTCCGCGGCGTCGCGGCGCAGACGATCATGCAGAGCGTCGCCAGCGGATTGCTCGGCAAGGCGGCGTATGAAGGCGGTGCCGGCACCGCGGCGCTCGGGCTCGTGCTCCACTTCTCGATGGCGCTGCTGATCGCGGCGATCTTCTGGTTCGCGAGTCGCAAACTTTCGTTCATGACGCGCCATGCCGTTGCTTCGGGCTTCGCGTACGGCATCTGCGTCTACCTCGTCATGAATTTCGTCGTGATTCCGCTGTCCGCGTTTCCGACGCAGATGACGTTCACGCCGGTGCGCGTCGCGATCAACCTCGTCGCGCACATGATCCTGTTCGGCCTGCCGATCGCGCTCGCGACGCGCGCGGCATCGACGCCCAGGACGTAAGCGGCTGCGCGCTGGGTGATGCGCGCACGCCGCCTTGATCCTTCGCCGCTCCGTCAGTCGCCGACGATGCGCCAGCCGAAGTAGAGCGTCGCAGAATCGACGTATTGAGCGCTGCCCGTGACATTGAGGCGCAGCGTCATCTCCTGCCGGAAGAAATCGCGAGCCTGCGCGTCGGTCAGTCCGTAGTTCTGGACCAGCGTGTTGAGGCTGATCAGACCGGCGATGCAGACCGCCGAGTCGCGCGTGCGCTCGGTGATGTGCGTTGCGGCCGGCAGCGGCACCTCGAAGCGCTCCGAGGAGGTCAGGCCGGTCAGCAGCTGCCCGCCGAACGGCAGGCCGGTGTTCGGATCGATCAGCGACGGATCATCGAGCACGGAATTCTCGATCGTCACCGTCGGCGTGTAGTTGAGTTTCGCGACGACCGGCGCCGCGCTGTCGTTGCCGTAGCCGATCGTGAGGAACGGCGAGAACCAGTAGCACAAGAGCGAATGCGCCGCGCGCGCGGGCAGCGTGATGTGGCCGAGATCCTCGAAGCTGAAACTCGTCACGCCAGGAGGCGCCGCGAGTGGCTGGCAGGCGAACGTGTCGCCGGTGCAATCGTCGAGCAGGTCGACTTCGCCGTCGGCAAGGCCGAGCCACTGCACGTTGCGTCCGAACGAGTCGGGATCGCCGACGTCGCCCGGAGGATGCGCGCTCGGCGTCGTGCCACTCGCCGGGTTCGCAGCACGTGCGTTTCGCGCGATGGTCGTGTCGGCAGAATGCCCGGGCTCGTCGATGTCCGCTGGCGGCGCCGCGAACGAAGTGCCGCAAGCGACGGCGAGCGCAAGAACCGTGAAACACCCGATCTTCGAGTTCATGGTGTGTGCCTCCCTTTCGTTGGGTCACAACACCGTACAACGCAAGTTGCGCCCGAAACCGGGCAGGAATCGTCGTTCTGGATGCGACCCGCGTCGCGGAACCGCGCGCGCTACAGATCGCCGAGCAGCGCCTGCATGACCGCGAGCGCAGCGAGCCCGGCAGTTTCCGTGCGCAGGATGCGTGGCCCGAGGCGCAGACCGCGGAAGCCGGCCGCGCCGAGCGTGGCGAGATCGTGATCGGACAGGCCGCCCTCGGGTCCGACCGCCAGCGTCGCCCGCGTGCCTTCCGGCAGATCGCGCGGCGCGAGATCGCCGTGCGGATCGAGCGCAAGGCGAAGCCCGGCGTCGTCGTCGAGCGATGCGGCCCAGTCGCCGAGCTTCATCGGCTCGCTGACCTCGGGCAGGCGCCGCCGCCCGCACTGCTCGCAGGCCGACGCGACGACGGCTTCCCAGTGCGCGACGCGGCGCTCGGCGCGCTCGGCATCGAGCTTGACCTCGGTGCGGTCGGTCACGACCGGCACGATGCGCGCGACACCGAGCTCGGTCGCCTTCTGCAGGATCCAGTCCATCTTCTCGCCGCGCGCGATGCCCTGCGCGAGCGTGATCCGGAGCGGGCTCTCGCGATCCTCGGCCTCGGCCGATTCCAGCACGCGCGCGGTCACCGAGCGCTTGGCCAGCGAAGCGAGCTCGGCCTCGTATTCGTCGCCGCTGCCGTCGAAAAGCCGTAGCGGATGGCCGCGGTCGAGGCGCAGCACGCGCGCCAGATGCTCGCCGGCCTGCACCGGCAGCTCGACCTCGCGACCCGGGCGCAGCGTCTGCGGCACGTAGATGCGGGGAATGCGCATGGGCGTCTCCGTGGCGCTGGAGGAGCACCGGCCCGGACGAGCCAGCCGGCATTTTCAACGGACAGTAGCGCGCCTCGACGGCAATCGGTAGTGGGCGCATCCTTCTGCGGCCACAGCCGCTACGATTACGCCGGGTTAACGCTGCGCCAAGTAGGAGTATTCTGGGCCGGCAAGCGGCCCCTTCCGGAGAACGCGATGAGTCTGCTCGCCTGCTGCTTCTGGTGGCTCGTATTGGGTTTCCTGCTCGGCTGGCTGTTCAATTGGCTTCTTTCGAAATGGTTGCACAAGGATCCGCCGGCTGCCGCCAGGGCCGCAGACGAGAATGCCGCACGCGATGCCGCCGTCGCGCAGCATGACGCGCTGGTCGACGCCGCTTCGACGCCGCCCGCGCGCGTCATCGACGTCGGCGCCGCCCGCGCGGCGGGCTTCAACATCAAGCACGACGACGACCTCACGATCATCGAAGGCATCGGCCCGAAGATCGACGATCTCTTCCACGCAAACGGCGTCGTCTCGTTCGCGCAGCTCTCGCGGCTCAGCGTGCCGGAGATGCTCGACATCCTCGAGCGCGGCGGACCGAACTTCCAGCTCGCCAATCCCGGATCGTGGGCGCGCCAGGCCACGCTCGCATCGGAAAATCGCTGGGCGGAATTGAAGCGGCTGCAGGATGAACTGATCGCCGGCCGTCCGCCCGTCTGACGCCAGAGGATCTGAGATGACGCGGACGATCGACCGATCGCGCTATTCGCGCTGGACGTGGAGCATTGCCGTCCTGCTGCTCGTGCTGCTCGCGAGCGCTGTGGCTTACGGGCCGCGGCCCGCAAGGCGCGTGCTGCGGCGGCGAGAACACGGGCGCAGCGGGCACACCGCCGCCGGCCGCGCTCGCGCCGCCGCCGCCGATGCAGAGCGCCGCGAAGACACCGGGCACGCTCGCGATCCGCATCGACGGCGACAAGCGCGTGCTCGAAGGCACCGTGTACCGACGCGGCGACGAAGGATCGCGATCGTCGCAGGCGGCGAATGCCGCTTTCGGCGAAACGAATGTCGTCGACCGGCTCGCCGTCGACGCTGCGACGAGCACGTCGCAAATGCGCGGAGAAGGCCGACACGCTGCTGCCCGCATTGAAGACCGATCCGCCGATCGGCATCGCCTGCGACGCGGACGGCCGCGTCACGCTGACCGGCAGCGCGATCAGCGAAGCGGACAAGGCCGCGCGCGAGCGCTGGGCGCACGATTTCTTCGGGCCCGATACGGTCGTCGTGAACGCGATCGTCGTCGTCGCGCCGGAGAAGCCGGTGACGCGGCCCGAGGACGTTCACTGCGGCGCGCGCATGCCGGCCGCGGTCACGTTCGCGACCGCGTCGAGCCGCATCGACGCGAAAGGCCGCGCGCTGCTCGACGCGATCGTGCCGTGCCTCAAGCAAGGCAGCTACGAGATCGCCGGGTACACCGACAACATCGGCACTGCCGAGGACAACATGCACCTTTCGAAATCGCGCGCCGAATCGGTGCGCGCGTACATGATCCTCAAAGGCATCGACGCCGAGCGTCTCGTCGCGGTCGGCTACGGCGCGGATCATCCGATCGGCGACAACGCGACGCGCGAAGGTCGCGCGAGCAATCGGCGCATCGAGTTCGTGAAGAAGTGAATCGCTGTTTCCCCTCTCCCGCTTGCGGGAGAGGGTAGGGTGAGGGCAATCGGAGTGAGGCGTCGCGCTTTTCCGACGAATCACATCGCGGCGTTGAACCAGCGTTTCCCTCACCCCAACCCTCTCCCGCAAGCGGGAGAGGGGGTCGGGACGCGATCGCTCGATTGCTGCGCCCTCGCGGATCAGCCGACAGCCTTATCGATACCTTCGATCGCCACATCGACCATCAAGTCGATCTCCTCCGGCGTGATGCAATACGGCGGCATGAAATAGACGACGTTGCCGAGCGGACGCAGCACGACGCCGCGTTCGAGGCCATGCCGATAGACACGCAGGCCACGGCGCTCCGTCGGCCGGAAACGGCGCGCGCGTCGCCTTGTCGGCGACGATCTCGATCGCGGCGATCATGCCGGTCTGGCGCACGTCGCCGACGTGCGCGATGATCGCGCAGCGGCGCGATGCGCGCGGCGAGGTGCGCGGCGAGCGCGCGATTGCGTTCGAGCACCGGTTCGTCGTGCAGCACCGACAGCGTCGCGAGCGCGGCGCTGCACGCGATCGGATTGCCGGTGTAGCTGTGCGAGTGCAGGAACGCCTTGCCGGTCGAGTACTCGGCATAGAACGCCTCGTAGACCGCGTTCGTCGTCAGCACGGCCGAGAGCGGCAGCGTTCCGCCGGTGAGGCCTTTCGAAAGACAGAGCAGATCCGGCGCGATGCCGGCCTGCTCGCACGCGAACAGCGTGCCGGTGCGACCGAAGCCGACTGCGATCTCGTCGGCGATCAGGTGCACGTCGAACTCGTCGCAGAGCGCACGCAGGCCCGTCAGGTAACTCGCGTCGTGCATGCGCATGCCGCCGGCGCATTGCACGAGCGGCTCGACGATGATCGCGCAGACATCGTGCGCGTCGCGCTCGAGGATCGCGCGCAGCTCGCCGAGCCGTCGCCGCGCGCACTCCGCCGCGCTTTCGCCGGGCATCGCTTCGTATGCATCGGGCGACGGCGCGAAGATCGGCTCGAGCAGCAATGGCGCGTAGGTGCGCCGGTACAGCGCAATATCGGTGACCGACAGCGCGCCGAGCGTCTCGCCGTGATAGCCGCCGGTCAGCGCGACGAAGCGCGTGCGCCGCGCGGCCGCGGTTCTTCCAGTAGTGGAAGCTGAGCTTGAGCGCGACTTCGACCGCGCTCGAGCCGTTGTCGGCATAGAACACGCGGCGCAGCGCACGCGAGGCGTCGGCCGGTTTCGGCGCGACGCGCACCAGCGCCTCGGCAAGCTCGATCGCAGGCTCGTGCGTGAAGCCGGCCAGCATCACGTGGTCGAGCCGGTCGAGCTGCGCCTTCAATGCCGCGACGATGCGCGGGTGGCGGTGGCCGAGCAGGCACGTCCACCACGAGCTGACCGCGTCGAGATAGCGCCGTCCGTCGTGGCCGTGCAGCCAGGCGCCTTCGGCGCCGGCGATCGGCACCATCGGCAGCGTTTCGTGGTCGTGCATCTGCGTGCACGGATGCCAGACGACGGAGAGGTCGCGCGCCGCGAGCGCGGCGGCTTTCGAGGGGATCATGGCTTGCTATGATCCGGGCACGACCCGGAACCGCACAAGCCTCGCCATGCCCAGCCTTCGCTCGTCACGCCCAGCGCGCCCCGCGCGGCTTCACGTTGATAGAGATCCTCGTCGTCGTCGTCATCCTCGGCATCCTCGCGATGATCGTCGTGCCGCGCGTGATGGAGGAACCCGGCCGCGCGCGCGTCGTGCGCGCCAGGCAGGACATCGCCAGCATCGTCTCCGCGCTCAACATCTACAAGCTCGACAACTTCATCTATCCGACGAGCGAGCAAGGCCTCGAAGCGCTGGTGACCCGGCCGTCCGGCCAGCCCGAGGCGCCGAACTGGTCGCAGCGGCTCGACCGCGTGCCGAAGGATCCGTGGGGCCATCCGTACCAGTACCAGCATCCGGGCCAGCACGGCGACGTCGACGTCTACAGCTTCGGCGCCGACGGCAAGGCCGGCGGCGAAGGCGAGGCCGCCGACATCGGCAACTGGGATTCCTGAGCGCCGTCTTCGCACGGCGACGAGGCATGCGGCCGTCGTGTCGATCGCGTCACCGACATCGCAGAGGCGCATGACCGCAGCATCCATGCGCATCCATCGCGGGGCGTCGTTCGCGCGATGCCGGCGCGCATCGCGCGGCTTCAGCCTGATCGAGATTCTCGTCGTCGTCGCGATCATCGGCGTGCTTGCGCTGGTCGTCACGCTGTCGATCGGCGGCAGCACCGATCGTCAGGTTCGGCGCGAGGCGGAGCGGTTCCAGGCGCTCGTCGGACAGGCGTGCGAGCAGGCCGAGCTCAGCGGACGCGAGATCGGCGTCTTCGTCGACACCGGCGGCTACGCGTTCCGTCTGCTCGCCGGCACCGACTGGCTCGACTTGCCCGCGAGCGGTCCATTGCGTCCGCGCAGCTGGATCGATGGGCTTCGCGTCGAGCTCGCGCGCGAAGGCCGCCACGTCGATCTTGCCGGCATCGCCGATGCGGCGCCGCGGCTCGTCTGCTTCTCGTCCGGCGAGCTGACGCCGTTCGCGCTGACGCTCGTGCTCGGCGATGCGGACCCGATCCGCGTCAACGGCAGCGAAGACGCAGTCGCTCACGACCGAGCACCTCGGAGCGAAGCGGTGAGCGCGCCGGCGCCGCGGTTTCACGCTGATCGAAGTGCTGATCGCGCTCGCGGTCATCGCGCTCGCGCTGCTCGGGCTGACGCGCGTCGCCGCATTGCAGGTGCGCGACTTCGATGCGTTGCGCGAGCGCACGCTGGCGGTCTGGGTCGCGGCGAACGTGCTTGCGGAGACGCGGCTCGCCGCGACGCTGCCGGCGACCGGGCGCAGCGATGGGCATGTCGAGCTCGCGTCGCGCAAGTGGCGGTGGACGCGCGACGTCAGCGGGACGCCGGATCCTGCGATTCGGCGCGTGGATGTGCGCGTGTTCGAGGGGGAGGCCGAGGAGCCTGTCGCGAGTCTGGCTGGGTTCGCCGGCAATGCGGTGTCGCCGTGATGGACGCGCGCGTCCTTTGGTCGGCGGCGGTTGCGAAGCGACATCGTGTCTTCGGCGAGGCTGACTTGTGGTTCGAGCTTGCATCTTCGGCGGACCCTCACCCCAGCCCCTCTCCCGGGGGGAGAGGGGTTCCGAGTCGGGAGGAGAGGGGCTCAACCGGGGCTTTTCGCTGATCGAGCTCGTCGTCGCGCTCGCGGTGTTCGCGGCGCTCGCGGCGGCGGCCTACGGCGGGCTTTCGAGCGTAGCGCAGACGCGCGGTGCGCTCGCGGAAAAACAGGATCGGCTCGCCGCGATCGTGCGCGCGGTTTCGACGTTCGAACGCGATCTGCGCCAGGCCGTCTCGCGACCGGTGCGCGGCAATTCGCGCGGCGAGGCGGTGCCTGCGCTTGATCGGCGGCGCCGATCGCATCGAGCTGACGCGGCTCGGTTTCGCCAATCCGCGCGCGGAACCGCGCAGCCATCTCGAGCGCGTCGTCTATGCGGCCGACGCGCGCACGTTGCAGCGCGGGCGCTACGCAGTGCTCGATCGCGCGCCCGACAGCACGCCGGCCGTGTCGGTCCTGCTCGGCAATGTCGATGCGCTGCGCCTGCGCTACCTCGGCGGCGACGGCGTCTGGCGCAACGCGTGGCCGCCGTCCGAAATGCCGGACGGCGCGCCGCCCGGCGTCGGCATCGTCGATCTGCTGCCGCGCGCGGTCGAATTCCGCATCGACACGGCCGACACCGGCGAGCTGCGCCGCGTGGTCGAGCTGCCGTCGGTGATCTCTGCGACGGCGCCGCCGGGTCAAGGCAATTCTCCGGCGCCACATGGCGGCAGGGGTGCATCGCGATGATGCGCATGCCGAAGCACGAGCGCGGCATCGCGCTGCTGATCGCGCTGCTGACCGTCGCGCTCGCCGCGGTGCTGATCGCGGGGCTGCTCGATCGCGGCGAGCTTGCGCTCGCGCGCACGCGCAACGCGCTGCGCGGCGAGCAGGCCGAGGCGTACGCGCAGGCGCTCGAAGCGTATGCGGCGAGGATTCTGATCAAGGACCTCGACGACGGCGAGCAGGACGACCATTCCGATCTCTGGGCCTCGCCGCTGCCGCCGCAGCAGGTGCCGGGCGGCGTGATGCTCGCGTCGCTCACGGATCTCAACGGCTGCTTCAACCTCAACAATCTCGGAGCCGGCGACGACGGCACGTGGCTGCACGATGTTCGGCCGGCTGCTCGCGGCGGTCGGCGTCGACGCCGAGATCGCGACGGCGGTCAAGGACTGGATCGGTCCGACCGATTCCGCGGACGGCTTCTACCTCGCGCAGCCGCTGCCGTACCGGAGCGCGCAGCGCGCTTTTGCGCACGTGTCGGAGCTGCGCCTCGTGCGCGGCGTGACCGGCGAGGTCTATGCGCGACTCGCGCCGTACGTCTGCGCGCTGCCACCGGGCACGCGCATCAACGTGAACACCGCGAGCGTGCCGGTGCTGCAGACGCTCGGCATCTCGAAGGCGCAGGCGGAAAGTGTCTGGCAGGGCGGGCAGGCGCACCTGACCGCACAGTCCCTGCACGACTTGCAGGGCATCGACATGCGGCGTGGTCTCGTCGAATCGCGTCGGTGTGGCGAGCAGCTATTTCCTGGCCCGCGGCGACATTCGCCTCGACGACGTGCCATTCACGTTCTACAGCCTGATCGAGCGCTACGCAAGGAGCGATCCGCGTGGTCGAGCGCAGCCGCGGCAGCGACGATGCGCTGGTGGCGGCGGTGGGCGAAGTTGCAAAGAGCGGAGCCGGGAGCCGGTAGCCGGACGAGAAAAAAGCGTACGACGCACGTGCTTTCCGGCTACCGGCTTCCGGTTCCCCGGCTCCCGATCGACCAGGCTCCAACATTCGCCAGCGACACCAGGCCCCGACTCACCCGACGTTCTCCACTACAATCGCCGCGTTTTCCCCCGGTCGCCTCCATGCCCGATCGTCTGCTGTTGCGCCTTTCGCCTGCCGGCGACCCGACCTGGCTCCGCCTCGGCGCCGACGGACGCGCGCCGGTCGCCTCGACGCCCGGTTTGCCGCCGGCGTCGGCGATGACGGACGCGACCGAAATCGTCGTGCTGGTGCCGACCGAGGACGTGCTCTCGACCGAAGCACGCGTCGCCGCGAAGAGCCGCGCGCAGCTGATGCAGGCCGTGCCGTTCGCGATCGAGGATCAGCTGCTCGCGCCGGTCGAGGATCTGCAGTTCGCGGCGTCCGAAAGCGAAGGCGATGCGGTCGGCGTCGCGGTCGTCGCGCGCGCGAAGCTGCGCGGCTGGCTCGATCAGCTCGCCGCGGCCGGCATCCGGCCGGATGTCGTGCATGCCCGAATCGCTCGCGCTGCCGCTCGCGCCGGATCATGCGACGGCACTCGTCGAGAACGATCGCGCCATCGTGCGCCTGGCGCCGTGGTCGGCGTTCGCGTGCGCGCCGGCGGAGCTCGCGGCGTGGTTGCAGCGCGTGAACGGCGCGCGCGTCCGCTCGACCTGCTCGATTTCCGCGACGCATCGCGCGCGGCTCGGCGTGACGGCAGCGCGCGAGGAGCGCCTGCGCGATCCGCTCGCGTTCCTTGCACGCAACCTGCGCAAGCCGCCGCTGAATTTCCTGCACGGCGAATTCGCGCTGCAGCATCGTGCCGCGCGCGGCGCGCGCTGGTGGCGCATCGCTGCCGCGCTCGCGGCCGCTGTGCTCGTGCTTTTCGTGGTCGATCTCGGATTCGAAGTGCTGCAGCTCTCGCGCACGTCCGCGCGCATGGACACGCTCGCGCAGGATGCGGTGCGCAAGGCGTTTCCGGATGTCGATACGGCGCGAGCTTGCGCGCATGTCGGCCGCGGACGTCGCGCGCACGCACATCGAGCGGCTGCGCGGCGGCGCGCAGAGCAGCGATTTCCTGCGCATGCTGGCGACGATCTCGCCGGTGCTCGGCAGCACGACGCGCATCCAGACGCGCGGCATGGAATTCCGCAACGGCTCGCTCGAGCTTGGCCTGCGCGCGCCCGATGTCGCGACGCTCGACGCGGTGCGCGAGCGTCTCGCCGCGCTGCCCGGCCTCAAGGTCGCGGTGACGGCGGCGAATCCCGGCGATGGCGGCATCGACGGGCGCATCCGGATCGGCAGCGAAGGCGCCGGAGGTGCGAAGTGATCCACGCGTGGTGGGCGAATCTCGCATCGCGCGAGCAGCGCATGGTCGCCGCGGGCGCGATCGTCGTCGCGCTGATGCTCGGCTGGGCGCTGATCTGGCATCCGCTCGCGGCGAAGCGCAGCCTGTTGCTGGACACGGTGGATGCACAGCGCCGCGATCTTGCCTACGTGCGCGTCGCGGCGGCCGAGGTCGAGCGCCTGCGCGCTGCCGGCACGCGTTCGCGCGCGGACCGGCAGGGCCGCTCGCTGCTCGCGCTCGCCGATGCGACCGCGCGCGCCGGCGGCCTCGAAGGCGCACTGCGCCGCGTCGAGCCGGTCGGCACTGCGAGCGTGCGCGTCAGCTTCGAATTCGCACGCTTCGACGCGTTGATCGACTGGATCGAGAGCCTGACGCGCGATTACGGCATCGAAGCAACTGATTTCTCGGCGGATCGCGCCGATGGCGTCGGGCTGGTCAATGCGCGGGTGACGTTGCAGGATGCACCGTGAGATTGTGATTCGTCTTTTCCTCCCTTCCACGGAAACCATTTCTCGACCCATGCGCTTCCTGAAATACCTTTTCGTCCTCGCCATCCTCCTGCTCATCGTCGCCGGCGCGCTGCTGTGGACACTGCCGGCCGACGTCGCTTATCGGCAGGGCGCGAAGTATCTCGGCCCGATCGTGCTGAGCGGCGTGCGCGGCACGCTGTGGCATGGCCACGCCGACGGCGTCAACGTGTTCGGGCGCGATCTCGGCGAGATCGACTGGCGATGGCGAAGAGCGCGATCCTGCGCGGCCGCATGGCCGCCGACGTGCGCATCCAGGGCACCGATGTCGACGCGGCCGGTCTCGTCGAGCGCGGCCGCGACGGCACGTTGACCGTGCGGACGTGCATTTCCGTTTTCCGGCGCGAGCTGCTGGCGCCGGTGCTCGACGATTCCGGATCTCAATCTGCTCGGCGCGGTCAGCGGCGTGATCTTCGAAGCGACGCTGCGCAACGGATTCATCGAAAGCGCGAGCGGCAACGCACGCTGGAGCGAAGCGGGCGTGACGCGGCCAGGCCGAGGCGCGTTTCGCAGACATCCTCGGCGAATTCCGCCGCCGAGCCGACCGGCGGCATCGCCGGCAGCGCGCACGACGACGGCAGCGGCAATCTCGCCGTCAACGCGACGTTTCGCGCCGGCGTGAGCGGCTTCGACGCACAGGCGAGCCTCAGCGCGCGCAACGATGATGCGCAGGTGCGCGAAACGCTGCGCCATGTCGGCGAGCCGCAGGCCGACGGCTCGTCGAAGCTCGTGATCCACGGACAGATGTTCAAGCTGTATTGACGGCCGCGCCGATGCCACTCGATGCGGACTTCCTCGCGCGTGCGCTCGATGCGGCGCACCGCGCCGCGGACGCGGCCGAGGCGATCACGCTGGCGCGCTTTCGCGCGCGCGATTTTTCGGTCGAAACGAAGGCCGACGCGACGCCGGTCACCGAAGCCGATCGCGACGCGGAAGCGGCGATCAAGCGCGTGCTGCGCGCGCGCTTTTCCGATCACGCGTTCCACGGCGAAGAGGAAGGCCGCGAAGGCGACAGCGAATTCGTCTGGCTGATCGATCCGATCGACGGCACCAAGGCGTTCGTGCGCGGCTATCCGTTCTTCTCGACGCAGATCGCGCTGATGCACGCAGGCGAGATCGTCGTCGGCGTTTCGGCTGCCGGCGCGTTCGGCGAGCGCGCGTGGGCGACGCGCGGCGGCGGAGCGTTTCTCGCGACCTGCGGTGGCGCGGCGAATCGGATTCGCGTGTCTGACGCAACGGCGTTCGATGCGAACACCGCGATTTCGACCGGCAACCTGAAATCGCTCGCATCGGGTCCGCGCTGGAACGCGCTCGCGGATCATGATCCAGCGCAGCGGACGCATCCGCGGCTACGGCGATTTCGTGCACTACCATCTGCTCGCGCGCGGCGCGATCGATCTCGTCATCGAATCCGATCTCAACATCCTCGACATCGCGCCGCTGGTGCTGATCGTGCGCGAGGCCGGCGGCGCGTTCACGGATCTCGAAGGTCGCGCGATCGATGTCGATACGACGAGTGCGCTGGCCGGCCCCGCGAAGCTCCACGCGGAGGCCTTGCGCGCGTTCAATCCCGGCTGATTTCGCCGCGTGCCGTGCTCTGCGCTCGCGCGCGGACGGTACAATCGCGGGATGCGAAAACCTCCTGTCGTCCATGCCACGCGCAGCACCGACGACGAGCCGTTTCCTGCGCACCGAGGAAATCGATCTCGAATTCTCCAACGGCGAGCGCCGCACCTACGAGCGCCTGAAGAGCTCCGGTCTCGGCGCGGTCATCATCGTGCCGATGCGCGACGACGACACCGTGCTGCTCGTGCGCGAATACGGCGCCGGCATCGAGCGCTACGAGCTCGGCCTGCCGAAAGGCCGCCTCGATCGCGACGAAACGGTCGAGCAGGGCGCCGATGCGCGAGCTCAAGGAGGAGATCGGCTACGGCGCGCGCGACGTGCACATCCTGCATGAATCTCTCGCTGTCGCCGGCGTACATGACGTCGATGACGCACGTCGTGCTCGCGCGCGATCTCTACGAGGAGCGCCTGCCGGGCGACGAGCCGGAGGAGCTCGAAGTCGTGCCGTGGAAGCTGTCCGAGCTGCACACGCTGCTCGAGCAGCCGGACGTCACCGAAGGCCGCTCGATCGCGGCACTGTTCATCGCGCGCGAATATCTCGCGGGCCGCTTCCGGCCGCAGCCGTGAGCGTCGATCACGCCGCGCTCGCGCCGAAGATCGCGCATCTCGCCGAGCGCGCGGCGAAGGCGATCCTCGACGTCTACGATTCGGATTTCGCGGTCGAGCACAAGGACGATCGCTCGCCGCTGACCGCGGCCGATCTCGCCTCGCATCACATCATCATCGAAGGGCTCGCGGCGCTGACGCCGGATATTCCGGTGCTGTCCGAGGAATCCGCCGGCATCGCCTGGGTCGCGCGCTCGCGCTGGTCGCGCTACTGGCTCGTCGATCCGCTCGACGGCACGCGCGAGTTCGTCAAGCGCAACGGCGAGTTCACGGTCAACATCGCGCTGATCGAGGATCACGCGCCGGTGCTCGGCGTCGTGCAGACGCCGGTCGGCGGCGAGCTCGCCGCGGCATGGCGCGGCGGCGGCACATGGATCGGCAGGCCCGGCGAGAAGGCGCGGCGCGTGACGACGCGCAAGCGCGCATCGCCGATCGTCGTCGCCGGCAGCCGCTCGCATGCATCCGAGCGCGAGGCGGAACTGCTCGCGCGGCTCGGCCATTGCGCGAAGATGCCGCTCGGCTCGTCGCTGAAATTCCTGCGCATCGCATCGGCCGAGGCCGATCTCTACATCCGGCTCGGGCCGACCTCGGAATGGGACACGGCCGCAGGGCAGTGCGTGCTCGAGGAAGCCGGCGGCGCCGTGCTCGACATTCGCGGCGAGCCGTTGCGCTACAACACGCGCGAATCGCTGCTCAATCCGGATTTCGTTGCGATCGGCGATCCGGAGGCGGATTGGTCGGCGTTGTTCTTCGGGGCCGTAGCATGCCCGTCGCTTACAGCACCCGTCATCCCGGCGAAGGCCGGGATCCAGTTTTTCCGCTTTCGCCTTGGAGTCATGCGGCAAGCACAGGAACTGGATCCCGGCCTTCGCCGGGATGACGGTTCTGCGGGGTTATTGCGGAACCGTCTTTCTCACTTCGAACCGTCAACATGAAACCCACCATCGACGACCTCCTCCGCATCATGGCCACGCTGCGCGACCGCGAGCGCGGCTGCCCGTGGGATCTCGAACAGAACTTCGACACGATCGCGCCGTACACGATCGAGGAGGCCTACGAAGTCGCCGACGCGATCGATCGCCGCGATTACGCCGACGCTCTGCGACGAGCTCGGCGATCTGCTGCTGCAGGTCGTGTTCCATGCGCGCATGGCCGAGGAAGCGGGGCATTTCGATTTCGGCGATGTCGTCGCCGCGATCTGCCGCAAGATGGTCGCGCGCCATCCGCACGTGTTCGCCGATGCGTCGTTCGAAAACGTCGCCGAGCAGACCGCGGCGTGGGAGCGCATCAAGGCCGATGAGCGCAGCGCAAAGGGCGACGACGACACCAGCGCGCTCGCCGGCATCTCGCGCGGCATGCCCGAATGGCAGCGCGCGCTGAAACTGCAGCAGCGCGCCGCGCGCGTCGGCTTCGACTGGCCGAACGTCGATCCCGTGTTCGACAAGCTGCACGAGGAGCTCGACGAGGTGCGCGCCGAGTTCGCCGGCGGCGCCGATCCCGAGCGGCTCAACGACGAGATCGGCGACGTGCTGTTCGTCTGCGTCAATCTCGCGCGGCACGCGAAGGTCGACGTCTCGCGCGCGCTGCGCCACGCCAACGCGAAGTTCGAGCGGCGTTTCCGGCGCATGGAGGCGCTCGCGGCGGAGGCGGGCGGGACGCTCTCCGGCAAGTCGCTGGGTGAGCAGGATGCGCTCTGGGACCGGGCCAAGGCCGAGGAGAAGGCTGCCGGGTGACGGCGAGCCGTCGCGTGCGACTCCGTCGTCTCGAAGCTCGCCGGGATCCCGTTCGACGCAGCTGCGCCCATTCGTCCGGCCCGACTAAACCTTGCGCGTCCTGCGTGCATCCGATCTGATTGGGTTCCACCGCCGGAGGTTTGCATGTTGCGCGCCGTCTCGATGATTGTCCTGACCGTCCTGCCGCTCGCGGCGCTTGCCGATGACGATTGCCGGTTCCGCGCCGAGCGCTCGCTCGACGTCGATGCGAAGGGGCTTTCCGTCTTCAAGCTCGACACCGGCGCCGGCGAGCTCGTCGTCGAGGGTGTGCCCGGCCTCGCCCAGATCGAAGTGCGCGGCAAGGCCTGCGCGAGCGAGCAGGAAGCGCTCGCCGCGATCCAGCTCGTCCAGCAGCGCGAAGGCTCGACTGCGACGGTCGGCACGCGCATTCCGGACACCAACGGAAACTGGACCCTCTTCGCGAGCCACTACGCGTACATGGACGTGCACGTGCGCATGCCCGCGGGCCTGAAGCTCGATCTTCGCGATTCGTCGGGTGATCTCGAAGTGTCCGGGCTCACCAACGGGCTCGATCTCAAGGACAGCTCGGGCGACATCCTGCTGCGCGATCTCGCCGGCAACGTCAACGTGACGGATACGTCGGGCGATATCGAGGTGCGCGGCATCTCGGGCGATTTCACCGTGATTTCCGACAGCTCCGGCGACATCAACGTCGACGACGTCAAGGGCAGCGCGGTCGTGCAGGAAGACAGCTCCGGCGACATTTCGCTGCGTCACATCGGCGGCGACGCGCGCGTCGATCGCGACAGCTCCGGCGACATCTCGTTCGTCGACATCGGTCGCGACGCCGTGGTCGGCCTCGACGGCTCCGGCGACATCACGGCCGACAACGTCAAGCGCAACTTCACGGTCGGCGCGAAATCGAGCAGCAGCGGCGAGATCCGCCAGCACGGCGTGCAGGGACAGGTGACGCTGCCGCCATCCGGCTGAGGCATCGCTGCGCGATGGCTCCGGCAAACGTCTGAAGCACGCGTGCGTCGCGCTGGCGGCGGACCCGCTTTCGAGGTTGTAGCCCGCCAAAAAAAGAGCGCCCGCGGATGCGGGCGCTCGAAGTATCACTCGATGATCGATCAGGGCGTGCCGTCGAATCCGTCCGCGAAGATGCGATCCGTGATGCCGCCGCTGCTGCAGCCTTGCACCTTGATCGCATCGATGTACCAGCCTTCGCGCGGGCTCGCGTTGTTGCTGCCGAGGCGGAAGCGGAACTGGACGTCGTGGCCCGCATACGTCGAGATATCGGCGATGACCGGCTCGTATGCGGACGCCAGGCCGCACCAGGCCTGATTGCCCGCAAGCGGATTGCCGCTGCCGCTCGAGACGGTGCCCGTGTACGCGCCGACCAGCAGCTGCCCGGCCGGAACCTGATTGAACACGCCGCCGTCGAGCGCGATCTCGAGGATGCCGCCGTCCGCACACGTCGTGCCGCTGCCTTCCATCAGTCGCCACTGCTCGAACTGGAAGCTGAGCCCGCTGAGATCGGGCGGCAGCGTGACGATCGGCGAGATCAGGCGCTGATCGGAGATCGACGACGGATCGGTCGCCTTCCACGACTTTGTTCCGTCGAACGGACGGCTGCCGGAGATCGTCCAGCTGTCGGTGCCGGCGGCCGCGCTCGTGCGTCCAGCCGTTCGCTGCCGCTCTCGACGTCGTCGCTGAACAGCACGTCGGTCGTCGTGCCCGTGCCGCACTGGCCGGGTCCCGGCTGCGTGATGAACGTGAACACGCGTGCTCGTCGTGCGCGCCGCAATCGTTGTTCGCGGTCACGCGCCACCAGATCGCGGCGTTGAGCGGCAGCGACGCGGACGGCGGAAGCTCGTGTCGGTGACGGTCTGCGACAGGATGATGTTGCCGAATCCGGCGTCGGTCGCGATCTCGATCAGGTACGACGACGCCTGCGCCGCCGCGCTCCAGGTGAACGTCGGCTGCGCCGGCACGTTGGTCGCGCCGTTGGCGGGCGCGGTCAGCGTCGGTGCCGGCGCGATCTCGGTCGCGACGTTGACGTTGAGCTCCAGATCGCGGTCGATGCCGTCCGCGCTGCCGCGCAGGATGAACGAGTTCGCGCCCGGCGTCGCCGTGTTGTCGACCGAGAGATTCGCGACGGTCGTGCCCGGCGGGTTGACCGGATTGACCGTGTAGTTGCCGCTGAATCCGGTCGGGAAGTCCCGGCTGGAAGCTCATCGTGACGGGATCGGTGAAGCCGTTGCGCGCATTCACGTTGATCGTGACCGGATCGAGAGCGACCGGCGTCGACGTCGCGGCGCAGACGCCCTGGCTCAGGTTGTCCGCGGTCGTCGTGAAGGTCGGCGTGCCGCAGGTGTCGAAGCGGAACGCCGCGAAATGCGTGCGCCAGTCGCCGCCGGCGGCAGGTACATTCCGGTGAACCAGAACGTGCAGCCGTCCGACGGATCGACGCCCATGCCGAAGTAGTCGCCCCAGCGATCGGCGAACGTCTGCGCGCTGCCGCCGTCGACGAGCGTCGTTTCGGTCGTCGTCATCACGCCGAGCGGATCGGTCGCTTCGCGGCCGACGTAGCGCAGGCCGGCGAACACGCCGGGATCGCGCGCGACGCTGTAGCCCATCGCCATGTTGCCCGATTCGTCCATCGCGATCGCGGCCATCCAGCGGCTGATCTGGCCGCCGGTGTCGGCCGGCGCGTAGGTGCCTTGCTGGAAGAGCTCCCACGGACTCGCGGCGCCGCCGATGCGGCGCAGCTCGAACCAGCGCACGCCGGCGATGTTGTTCGTCGTGTCGTCCGGCAGGCGCGTCACGTGATTGCCGATCATGCTTTCGTACGTGCCGAAGTTGCGGTACGTGATCGGCACCATCGGCACTTCGAGCAGCGGATCGAGCAGTCTGCGATGTGCCGGGCTGATGGATCGCACCGAAGCCGCTCGGGATCTGGAACTCGGAATCGAATTCGTCTTCCGGCACCTGCACCGGTCCGGTCAGCGTCGTGTTCGTCGGCGTGACCCAGTCGACCGCCAGCGTGAAGAGCTCGAGGAAATCGTGGTTCGGATCGTTGTTGCCCGGATTGTTGCGCTCGTCGTCGTTGTCGCGGATGAAGAGGCCGGGCGCGCCGGCCGGCGGCGGCGTCGTGCCGTACACGGTGACCGGCGGCACCATCTGGAAGCCGAGGCCGTTGAGGCGCGGCACCGACTTGCGCTGCAGCGTCGCGCTGAGGCCGGCCAGCATCGCGACGCGATCGAGCGCGTACACCGCGGGACCTTCGTTGGCGCCGACGTAGTACGCGTCGGGCCAGACGCCGTATTTCGGATAGTCGGGGAAGCCCGGCGTGTTGAACGTGTAGCGCGTCCAGGTCGTGACGACCGGATTGTCGGCGTCGCTGAGGTAGGTGCACAGCGTGTTGCTCGTGCCCGAGAACTCGGTCAGCAGCCAGCGCTGCGCGAGCTGGTCGAACACGACGACGCCGTCGCCGAGACCCTGCGCGCACGGTCCGCCGCTGCCGAGGCCGTCCATGCTGAACTGCGCGGCCGCGACGCTGCCGTCGGTGGTGTTGTAGATCGTGATCAGCGCGCCGCCGCCGCCGTTGTAGACGTGGACGAAGTAGCCGCCGCCGACATCGCCGGTCGGATCGGGCGGCACGACGCCGGTCGCATTGGCGCCATCGAGGTTGACCAGCGGCGTCGTGAAGCCGCCGCCGTCGGTGCCGGGTCCGAAGCGGCGTTGCAGCTCGGCGAGCACGTCGCTGCCGTGCACGGGATTCGCCGGCCGGCGGAGGATTGCGCTGCAGCTGCTCCTCGCCGTGGAACTGGCGCGGGATCTCGCGGATCGGATCGCCCGGCCGCCAGTCCGGAACGTGCGGACGCGTGCGCGCGTCGAGGAAGATGCGTTCGGGCGACGAGGGTGGGCTTACGTAGTCGGCGCCGCGCGAAACGGGGGCGGGTGTCGCCTGCGGCGTCGATGCGCCTTGGGCAGTGGTCGCAACAATGCTGGCTGCAAGAACGCCGGCAATGCCAAGCTTGGAAACGACATTCATCGTGGATCCCCAACTGGCCGAAGGTTTTCGAACACCGGAATCAGCTCGTCCTGTTCAGCCTCGCGGCCGAGTCAGTCGTCATCCTCCGGCAAGTTCTTATCGTCCCCCAGCAGGACGAGTTGTTCAAGCACGATTTCTCCATTTGTGCTGTGTGCACGCAACAGTGATGTGCCGGCGCCGTATCTCGCATGCGCTTCGTTTACGCCATCCGGCAGCGGATGGACGCTGAGGCCGAAACCGGTGCTGAGCTTGCCGCCGGTGTCGCGCCTCGAGCGCGATGTCGCCGAACGTCGGCACGAGCAGCACGATGCGGCCCGAATCGGTATCGAGCTCGCTCGCACCCTGCCAGCTCTTGCCGATCGCGATCGCGCGGATCTGGCCGGACTGGCTGTGCAGTTGTAAGCGTCCGAGCGACGAGGCGTGGATTTCGCCGGACGTCGTGGTCGCTTCGATCGCGCCCGCGCGCCGCGTCGCGGCGATGCGCGCCGTCGCGCGTCGCGAGCGCGAGCGCGAGATCGGTCGGAACGTAGACGGCGATGTCCGCGCGCGCCGGCGCCGTGGCGCCTTCGGTCTTTACATCTGCGCCGGCGACGACGACCTCGATGCGCAGCGTGTCGCCCTCGCGACTGCGAGCGGAATTCCACCTCTGGAAACTGCGGCGGCAGGCGCTGGATCACCGCGTGGATGCCGACTTCGCGCTCGTCGCGGCTGCGTACGTTGATTTCGCCCCACGGGTTGTCGATCGCGATGCGCGTGACGCCGGTGGCGATGTCGAATTCTTTGTCGGTGCGTTCGATGCGCGCGCCTCCGCGCATCTGCGGCGCGTCGTCAGTGTGCGCGCACGCACCGGCAAGCAACGCGCAGGCGAGAAGCCCGGCGCGGCCGAGCAGGCTAGTCGGAGTCATGAATTTTCAGTCCCGGAAGATGAGAAATGCGGCGACGACGATCAACGCGAATCCGGCCAGATGATTCCATCGCACCGGCGCCCCGAGATACAGCACCGAAAACGCAACGAAGACACAAAGCGTCACGATCTCCTGAATCGCCTTCAGCTGCGCGGGGTTGTAGACCGCGTAGCCGTAGCGGTTCGCCGGCACCTGCAGGCAGTATTCGAAGAACGCGATGCCCCAGCTCACGATCACGACGATCCAGAGCGGCCGGTCCGTGAATTTCAGATGGCCGTACCAGGCGAACGTCATGAATACGTTCGATCCGATCAGCAGGAGGATGGGCGTGAGGTAGCTCGCCATGGTCGCGGTCCGTTTCGAGAGGCGCCCATGGTAGCGGCCGCCGCCGTGTTCGCGACCGGACGCGACGGCGCCGCGCCGGACCGAGCGGCGACCGGGGCTAACGGCACATGCCTGTTTGCCTGAGCGCCGCTAGGCTGCGGCCCAGTTCAGCAGCGGGCGGTTGTTCCCCGCGCGCAAAGCCCGATTTTCGAGAGGACGACCCCATGAAGCGACCCGCTCTGGCGACGGCGATGAGCCTTGCCTTCCTGACCACTTCGATGCTCGCAGCCAGCGCGCTGGCGACGACGACGCCGGCGGGCGGCAGCAAGCTGCCGGCGAGCAATCCGTTCGCGACCGAATCGACGCTGCCGTTCCACGCGCCGCCGTTCGACAAGATCAAGATGGCCGATTACGCGCCCGCGTTCGAGGAAGGCATGCGCGTGCACCTCGCCGAGATGCAGGCGATCGCCGACGATCCGGCCAAGCCGACGTTCGACAACACGATCCAGAAGGCCGAAGAATCCGGCATGTTGCTGACGCGCGTCGCCAAGGTGTTCTTCAACCTCGCGCAGTCGAACACCAACGACGACATCCAGAAGCTGCAGGCCGAGCTCGCACCCAAGCTCGCCGCGCACCAGGACGAGATCGCGCTGAATCCGAAACTCTTCGCGCGCGTGAAGGCGCTGTACGACGCCCGCGATGGCATTCAAGGATCCGGAGCAGAAGCGCCTCGTCGAGCGCTACTACCAGAACTTCGTGCGCGCCGGCGCGCTGCTCAACGATGCCGACAAGGTCACGCTGCGCAAGCTCAACGAGGAAGAATCCAAGCTCACGACCGAATTCCAGACCAAGCTGCTCGCGGCGAACAACGCGGCCGCGCTCGTCCTCGACGACAAGAAGCAGCTCGATGGTTTCAGCGATGCCGACATCGCCGCCGCGACCGAAGCGGCCAAGACGCGCAAGCTCGACGGCAAGTTCGTCGTCGTGCTGCAGAACACGACGCAGCAGCCGGCGCAGGTCACGCTGAAGGATCGCGCGACGCGCGAGAAGCTGTTCGACGCGTCGACGCACCGCGCCGACAAGGGCGATGCGAACGACACGCGCACGATCATCCAGCGCCTTGCCAAGCTCCGCGCCGAGCGCGCCGAGCTGCTCGGCTTCAAGAACTACGCCGCGTTCTCGCTCGACGATCAGATGGCGAAGACGCCGGACAACGCGATCAAGCTGATGACCGACATGGTGCCGGCGGCAACCGCGAAGGCAGCCGGCGAGCAGGCCGACATGCAGACGCTCGTCGACAAGCAGAAGGGCGGATTCAAGATCGCGCCGTGGGACTGGCAGTTCTATTCCGAGCAGGTGCGCAAGGCGCAGTTCGATCTCGACGAATCGCAGATCAAGCCGTACTTCGAGATCGACAACGTGCTGCAGAACGGCGTCTTCTTCGCCGCGAACAAGCTCTACGGCCTGACCTTCAAGGAACGCAAGGACATCCCTGTCTATCAGCCGGACGTGCGCGTGTTCGAAGTGTTCGACGCCGACGGCAAGTCGCTCGCGCTCTGGTACGCCGACTACTTCAAGCGCGACAGCAAGTCGGGCGGCGCCTGGATGGACAGCTTCGTCGACCAGTCGGGCCTGCTCGGCAACAAGCCGGTCGTGTTCAACGTCTGCAACTTCACCAAGCCGCAGCCGGGCCAGCCGGCGCTGATCAGTTTCGGCGACGTGACGACGATGTTCCACGAGTTCGGCCACGCGCTGCACGGCATGCTTTCGAACGTGAAGTATCCGACGCTCGCCGGCACCAACGTGCCGCGCGATTTCGTCGAGTTCCCCTCGCAGTTCAACGAGCACTGGGCGACGGAGCCGACCGTGTTCGCCAACTACGCCAAGCACTACAAGACCGGCGCGCCGATGCCGACCGCTCTGGTCGACAAGATCAAGAAGTCGCACACGTTCAACCAGGGCTTCGAGACGACCGAATACCTCGCCGCGGCGCTGCTCGACATGTCCTGGCATTCGCTGCCGGCCGATGCGCCGAAGCAGGACGTCGAGAAGTTCGAGAAGGAGTCGCTCAAGAAATACAACGTCGACGTGCCCGCAGTGCCGCCGCGCTACCGCACCCCGTACTTCTCGCACATCTGGGGCGGCGGTTATTCGGCCGGTTACTACGCGTATCTGTGGAGCGAAGTGCTCGACGACGACGCCTACGCGTGGTTCAAGGAAAACGGCGGCATGACGCGCGCGAACGGCCAGCGCTTCCGCGAGATGATCCTTTCGCGCGGCAGCACCGAGGACATGGCGCAGCTTTACCGCACGTTCCGCGGCCGCGACCCGAGCGTCGAGCCGCTGCTCGAAGAGCGCGGCCTGAAGTCGGCCGATGCGGGCGCGAGCGCGCCGGCCACGTCCTCGCATTGATCTTGCGACTCTCCCGTTCGGGAGAGGCCGCGACGCACGACCCCCTCTCCCGCTCGCGGGAGAGGGTTGGGGTGAGGGCAAGGCTTCTCGCCGACGTCGCCCCCATCCGCCTTCGGCACCTTCCTCCCGCTCCGCGGGAGAAGGGAGAAGCCATCACCGCCGCCCGTCACTGACTTGCCCGCCCGAAAAGCGTATCTTCACGCTTGACTAACAATCGGGACCCCGTCGGGTTCCGCCGTGAAGGTCGTGTCGAAGGGGGCGGGTGTGGGCAAGCGCGATGATCAGTCCGGATTGATCCTCCTGATCGAGGATAACCGTGGAATTTCGGAGACCGTCGGCGAATTCCTGGAACGCCGCGGCTATTCGGTCGACTACGCGGCCGACGGCATCACGGGGCTTCACATCGCTGTCACCAACAGCTACGACGTGATCGTGCTCGATCTGATGCTGCCGGGCCTGGACGGCATCGAGCTCTGCCGCAAGCTCCGCAACGAGGCCAAGCTCGCAACGCCCGTGCTCATGTTGACCGCGCGCGACACCGTCGAGGACAAGCTCGTCGGTCTCGACGCCGGCGCCGACGACTACCTCGTCAAGCCCTTCGAGATCCGCGAGCTCGAAGCACGCATCCGCTCGCTGATCCGCCGCGACCGCCGCCAGGTTTCGACCGAAGTGCTCAAGGTCGGCGATCTCGTGCTCGACACCGCGACGCTGCGCGTCACGCGCGCGGGCAAGGACCTGCCGCTGTCGCCGATCGGCGTGAAGCTGCTGACGATCCTGATGCGCGAATCGCCGCGCGTCGTCAGCCGGCGCGACATCGAGCGCGAAGTCTGGGGCGATCTGTTGCCCGATTCCGACACGCTGCGCAGCCACCTCTACAACCTGCGCAAGGTCATCGACAAGCCGTTCACGCGCCAGCTGCTGCACACGATCCACAGCGCCGGATACCGGCTCGCCGATCTCGATACGGAGATTGCGTCGGAGCGGACGACTGCGTGAGGAAAAAGCCGTCAGGAGTCAGAGGTTAGAAACGCCAAGGCAACTGCGAGTAACCCAATTCTCACGCCTCACTCCTAACCCCTGACGGTCTTTCGAGATGCCGAGCCCCGGCGGCCTGCGCCGCAAGATCTGGGTTGCCTTCATCGTGCAGATGACCGCGATCAGCTTCGCCGCGGTCATCGGCGTCTATGCCGCGGCGACCGTGATCGAGGACGTGCTGGTCAAGCGCATCCTCAGCCACGATGCGGCGTACTACCTCGCTCTCGTCGCGAAGGATCCCGCGATCCCGCCGCCGGACACCTATTTCGTGCGCGGCTATCTGCAGAAGCCGGGCACGAGCGCCGACGCCGTGCCGCCGACATACCGCGGACTCGCGCTGGGATACCACTACAGCGGACCGCTGCGCTCCGACGTCGTCTATGTCACCGATTCGGACGCGGGACGTCTCTATCTCAGCATCGACGCCGCACGCACGCACAGTCTCGTGCTCACGTTCGCGATGGTGCTGTGCGGCCTCATCATCGTGATCGTCTACCTCACGACATGGATGACGTATCGCGCGTCGCGCAGCGCGCTCTCGCCGGTCATCGCGCTCGCCAACGCGGTGCGCGACTGGGATCCGCGCCACCCGGACCTCGACGCGCTGCTGCCGGAAAACCTGCCGGTGCGCGCCGACGGCGACGTCGAGAGCCTGGCCTACGCGCTGCACGGATTCGCGACGCGGCTCGAGGAATTCGTCGAGCGCGAGCGCGCGTTCACGCGCGATGCGAGCCATGAGCTGCGCACGCCGCTGACCGTGATCAAGGCCTCGGCCGACATGCTGCACCGACGACGACGTGCCGCCGTTCACCAAGCGCGCCGCCGAGCGCATCCTGCGCGCGGTGCGCGACATGGAATCGCTGATCGAATCGTTCCTGATCCTCGCGCGCGAATCCGAAAGCGGGCTGCCCGAGGAGGAATTCAGCGTCAACGATCTCGTGCACGACGAGATCGAGCGCGCGCATCCGCTCTGCGAAGGAAAACCCGTGCACATCCTGCGCGAGGAACGCGCGCGAGCTGGCGCTGTATTCCTCGCCGCGAGCGCTTCAGGGTGCTGATCGGCAACCTGATCCGCAACGCATGCCAGTACACCGAGCGCGGCCGCGTCACGGTCAGCGTCGAAGCCGACCGCGTCGTCGTGCGCGACACCGGCGTCGGCATGAACGAAGAGGAACAGGCGCGCGCGTTCGTCTCGTTCTTCCGCGGCGAACAGGGCCGCGGCAGCGGGCACGGCATCGGGCTCACGATCGTCAAGCGCATCGCCGACCGTCTCGGCTGGGAGGTTGCCCTGTCGAGCCAGCACGGCGTCGGCACGACGGTCAGCGTTCTCTTTCCGGATACGCAGCGCTTGTAGCGGATGGCGCGCACGTAGCGAACCGCGCAGTTCACGCGACGCTATACTTGGCGCATCGTTCGTGAGGAGCCGCTCGTGCGCGTCGTCCCTTATGTCCTCAGCGCGGTCTTCCTTGTCTGGAATGCGTCGATGGCGGCAACGCCCGTACTCGTGATTCACGGCGGCGCCGGCGTGATCCGCAAGGATCTGACGCCGGAGAAGGAAAAGCTCGTGCGTGCCGACCTCGAAGCTGCGCTCGCGGCCGGCTATGCCGTGCTGAAGAACGGCGGCAGCAGTCTCGATGCGGTCTCCAAAGCGATCGTGCTGCTCGAGGATTCGCCGCGCTTCAACGCCGGCAAGGGCTCCGTGTTCACGCACGACGGCAAGAACGAAATGGACGCGGCGATCATGGATGGCCCGACGCTGCGCGCCGGAGCGATCGCCGGCGTGCATCGCGTGAAGAATCCGGTGCTGCTCGCGCGCGCGGTCATGGAAAAATCGCCGCACGTGATGATGGTCGGCGACGGCGCCGAAGCGTTCGCAAAGACGGTCGGCATCGAGCTCGTCGATCCGTCGTACTTCCGCACCGAGGAACGCTGGCAGCAGTTGCAGGAAGCGCTCGAGGCCGAGAAGAAGAAGCAGGCATCGACGCTCGGCCGCGCGATCCACTACGGCACGGTCGGCGCGGTCGCGCTCGATGCGAACGGCCGTCTCGCCGCCGCGACCTCGACCGGCGGCATCACCAACAAGCTCTGGGGCCGCGTCGGCGATGCGCCGATCATCGGCGCCGGCACGTACGCCAACGCGCATTGCGCGGTATCGGCGACCGGCTGGGGCGAGTTCTACATCCGCGCGACGGTCGCGCACGACATCTGCGCACGCGTCGAATACGCGAAGATGCCGATCGCGGAAGCCGCGCGCGTCGTGGTCATGGATGTCGTGCCGAAGCTCGGCGGCGACGGCGGCGTGATCGCGCTCGACGACGAAGGCAATTTCGCGACGCCGTTCAATACGGATGGGATGTATCGCGGCTGGGTCGATCGCGACGGCAAGGTGCACGTAGCGATCCTGAAGGAATAACGCTTACGTTTTCCCTCTCCCGCCGCGGGAGAGGGCGGGTGAGGGCAATCGCAGTGCTGCGTTCGATGAGCGCTCCGCCACTGGCGTCAAACCGAGACTTCCTTCACCGCGACCCTCCCGCGAGCGGGAGAGGGGAAAGCCCGATCCAGCGCCTGGAGTCCAGCCATGCACTCCGATTCCTGCTCCTCGCCGCACTCGCGCTCGTCGTCGGCGCACTGATCCCGATCCAGGCCGCGACCAACGCCGCGATGAGCAAGGCGCTCGGCGGCATCGGCTACGCATCGCTGGTGTTGTTCGGCATCAGCCTCGCGGTCGTGCTCGGCTGGATCGTGGTCAGTCAGGTCGCGATGCCGTCCGCTGCCGCATTCCGTGCCGCACCGCTGTACGGCTGGCTCGGCGGATTCATCGTCGCGAGCTACGTCCTGTCGATCACGTTCCTCGCGCCGCGCCTCGGCGTCGGCAACGCGATCTGCTTCATCGTCACCGGGCAGATCTTCGCGGCCGTGCTGATCGATCACTTCGGCCTGTTCGGCGCCAACGTGCAGCCGCTTTCGTGGGTGCGCGCGGGAGGCATCGCGTTGATGATCGCGGGCCTCTTTCTCGCCAAGCTCGGCTGACGGAAGCCGAGCGCGCATGTCGCCCGGCTTGTGCTGGCTGCGCGACTCAGTTCAGAAGCTCGCGACGAACGCCGCGCGCACGCGCCATCCCGCCGTGGTCTGGATCGAGCTGTTGTACGTGTCGAACGGAAAATCGGCGCGCAGCTCCAGCGAGTAGCGTGGGCCGAACGTGAAGCCGATCTGCGGTCCCAGGGCCAGCACGCGCGAGTGCGTGTCGTCGAGCTCGACGCCGTTGAGCTCGTCGAAATCCTTGTTCTCGCCGACGAGATTCAGCTGCAGCGAGACCGTGCGATCGTGCTCGAGCACGAGATAGCGCCCGGCCGACAATATCCATTGCAGGTCGTTGCCGAAGCGGTAGTCGAAATCGCCGGTGCGACGCAGCGAGTACTGCACGTCGCCGATGCCGTACCAGCGGCCGCTCCGGTAATACGCGGATGTGCCGACGAGAAAATCGGTCGAGCCGGAACCGAGCGCGAGATCGTGGCCGTGGATGCCGCTGATCGGGCCTTCGTGATCCTCGCCGCCGTGCTTGACTGAAGCCGCAGCTGCGGCGGCGTCTCCTTCGAAAAGCTCTTCCTGCAACAGCGCGCTGTCGCCGGTCGGAAACTTGATGCCGCCGAGCACGCGCCAGAGCCAGGTCTGGTCCTCGTCGTCGTGGCGCACGAGCGTGTACTGAGCGATCCCCGTGGCATCGCCGAGACCGGACACCGTGCCCTTCTCGTTGATGTCGCCTTCGGGCCGCTTGAACTTGCGGTAGATGTACGGGACGTTGAGCTGGAAGCTCAGCCGGTCGGTCGGCCCGTAGCCGACGAAGAACTGCGTGATCGAGCTGTCGAGATACTGCCCGCCATCGTCATGGATGATGTGGCCTTCCTCGCGCAGATCGTCGTAGCGCGTGAACTGCTCGGACGCGCCGGCGAACCAGCCCGACGTTTCGCCGTGCGCCATGCCGGCGGTGTACACGGAGCAGAGATCGCACGCCGGCAACGCGACGGGCGCGGCGGCGAGCAGAAACGCAATGACGAAACGACGCATGGGCTGCACATCCTTGGGCAATGGCGCCGCATACTAGGCAATCGCGCCCGGCACAAAATGCGACATTTTGGCGCACGTAAGGGCGCGCCCACCCACGGACGGCTGCGGAAAACACTCAGCTGGCGCTGTCACGTGCCGCCAGATTCGCGCACCGGCCGCTTGGCGAGCTTGCGCTGCAGAGTCCGTCGATGCAGGCCGAGCCGTCGCGCCGCTTCGGAAATGTTGCCCTCGCATTCTGCGAGCACGCGCTGGATGTGCTCCCATTCGAGCCGCTTCAGCGGCGGCGCCGCGAACACCTGCGCGGATGCGTCTTCGGCCGCACAGCGCGCCCGAGCGAAGCGCCTGCACGACCTGATCCGCATCGACGGGCTTGGCAAGGTAGTCGCGTCGCGCCGCGCTTGATCGCCTCGACGGCAGTCGCGATCGATGCGTAGCCGGTCAGCAGCAGGATGCGCAGATCCGGCAGCACCTCGAGCAGCTCCGGGATCAGCGCAAGCCCGTTTTCCTCGCCGAGCCTGAGATCGAGCACGGCATGATCCGGCCGCAATTCGCGCGCCGCGGCGAGCGCATCGATGCGATTGCCGGCTGTACCGACCGCGAAGCCGCGCGCCGTGAGCGCGCGCGCGAGCACCTGCACGAAGACCTGATCATCGTCGATGAGAAGGACGCGTTCGCTCATGGCCTCGCAGGGCACTCGTCGCGGTTTGATGTGGGCCAACGAATCCCGAAGCTTACAGCCTCGTCGTCCCCCGAGATCGCCCGCGGCAGCCTACGCCCGCGACCCTGCATTCGCTGCCCGCCCGCGCAGCGGCACGCGCAACCGCTGCAGCAGCCCGCGATCCGGCTGCAGCTCGGCGCGCAGCTCTCCGCCGAGGCGCTCTGCCGTCGCGTGCGCGAGCGCAAGGCCGAGCCCGAGCCCATCGCGCTTGCTCGACTGGAACGCCGAGCGCGCGACGAGCGCGGCCTCGCTGTCGGCGCCGAAATCGCGCACGCCGAACTCGACCTGATCCGCGTTCGCGGCGATGCGCAGCTCGACACGCGAGCTGCCGGCCGCGAGCGAGGCATCGGCCGCGTTGCTGATGAGATTGATCAAGGCGTGACGCAGGCTCGGCTCGGCTTCGATCTCGCGCGCATCGGCGTCGCTTTCGATGGCGATCGAAAGCTCGATCTCCGGGCGCAGCAGATGGAAACGCGACTCGCAGTCGCGCACGAACTCGGAAAGCGCGAGCCTCTGCGGCGTGCCCGCGAGCTGGCGGCTGCCGAGCGCGACGAGCTCGCGCAGGATGTCGCGGCAGCGCTCGGCCTGTCCGGCGAGCAAGGCGAGATCGTCGGCGAGCGCACGATCGTCGGCGTGCTCGCGCCTGAGCTCCGCCAGCAGCGTGCGCATCGTCGACAGCGGCGTGTTGAGCTCGTGCGCGGCGCCGGCCGCCTGCGTCGCGATCGCGAGGATGCCCTCGTCGCGCAGCGCGCGCTCGCGTTCGCGCTGGATCTCGCCCTCGCGCGCACGCAGCACGCGCGCGAGCCGCGTCACGAAGAACGAAAGCGCAGCGGCCATGATCACGAAGTTGATCGCCATGCCGACGACGTGCAGGCTGAAATCGCCGCCGCCCTGCGCGTGCAGCATCGGCAGCGGCACGTGCCACGGGATCAGCGTCGAGATAGCAGACCGCCGCGAGCAGCGCGACGATCGCGACGTAGCGCAGCGGCAGCGCGGCCGCGGTCAGCGTGATCGGCAGCACCATCAGCGAGATGAAGGGATTGGTCGCGCCGCCGGTCAGGTGCAACAGCCAGCTGAGCGCAGCGATGTCGACCGCGATGTGCGCGACGGCTTCGATCGACGTCACCGGCCACGGCCGGCGCAGGCGCCAGAACACGAACATCGCGAATACGAAAAGGGCGAGGATGCCGAACGCGAGACCGGTGACCGGGATCGGCAGCTTCATGCCGAACGCGACGACGGCGACCGTCAGCGCCTGCCCGGCGACCGCGCACAGGCGCAGCCACGCGAGCGTCCGCGTCAGCTCGCGCGCGTTGTGGAATCCGGTGCGATGGATCGTCGCGGTTTGCATGGCTCGTGATCGAGAGATTGAACCACGAAGAAACGACGGACACGAAGAAAGAATTGCCTTCGCCGATTTTCCTTCGTGTTCTTCGTGGTTCAACCTCGGTCTATTCGTCCCGAATCGCGCCAACCCTATACGCGATCCTGTGCACCGACGCCAGGCGACTTCGGCAGGCGCATCGACACTTCGAGCCCGCCGCCCTCGGCGTTGCTCGCGCAGATGCGCCCGCCATGCCATTCGACCGCGCGGCGCGCGATCGCAAGGCCAAGGCCGGTGCCGCCGCTCGAGCGCGTGCGCGCCGAGTCGGTGCGGTAGAACGGCTCGAAGATGCGCTGCGAGCTCGCTTTCGGGCACGCCGGGGCCGTGGTCGCGCACGGTGATCAGTGCGTATTTCGGATCGCGCGGATCGCGCAGCAGGCGCACGGTCACGGTCGTGCCGTCCTGCGTGTAGGCGAGCGCGTTGCGGATCACGTTCTCGAACGCGCTGTACAGCGCATCGCTCGAGCCGGTCAGCACCTGGCGTTCGCACTCGGCGAGCACGACCTTGCGTCCGCGCGGCGCGCCTTCGTAGTCGGCGTTGGTGATCACGTCTTCGAGCAGCTGGTCGAGCGCGACCGTATCCTGCGCCACGCGCTGCTGCGTTTCCAGGCGCGACAGCTCGAGCGCCTGCGACAGCATCGTCTCGAGCCTGGCCGATTCGCTCTCGATGCGATCGAGCGAGGCGTGCACCTGCGCATCGTCGCCATCGCGCGCGAGCTCGAGCGCGACGCGCAGGCGCGCGAGCGGCGAGCGCAGCTCGTGCGACACGTCGCGCACGAGCCGGCGGTGGCTCTCGATGAATGCCTTGATGCGCGCGGCCATGTCGTCGAACTCGGACGCGAGCGCAGTCATCTCCGAGCTGCGGCCGACGCGCAGCCTGCCGACGCGCGCGTCGAGATCGCCCTCGGCGAACCGTCGCGTGCTGGCGCGGATCTGCGTCAGCGGCGCCGCGACGTACCAGGCGAGCAGCAGACTGAACACCGCGCTGACGATCATCGCCGCGGCAATGTTCGCCCAGAACGTGACCGGGCCGCCGCGAGATCAGCCGCGACAGGAACGTGCCTTCGAGCACCGCCACCTCGCCGTAGATGCGGAAGGTGCTGCCGTCCTTGACGCGGATCGCGCGCGAGCGCTCGCGCTCCGCGCCATGGGTCGGCATCAGCGAGCCGTCGTCGGGCAGCGTCACCGCTTCGTCGACGACTTCGCGCGCGGCCGCGCGGATCGCATCCGGCGTCTCGCGGCCGAGCATCTCGTTGCCGTCCGGACCGAACACGTAGATGCTGATCGGCCCGAAATCCGACCGAATTGCGCAGCCACTTGCGCGTGGCTTCCTCGCCGTCGTGGCGCAGCTCGCGCGACGTGCGCGAGAGCAGGTCGTCCATCAGCGCCTGCAGGCGCGTCACGCCGAGGCCCGGAATCTTCTCGGTCTCGAAATTGCTCGTCGTGATCCAGGCGAACGCGAGCAGCACGACGACGGTCGCGAGCCAGAATGCGGCGAAGATGCGCCAGAAGAGGCGTCGCATCATGAGCTTGGATTCCCTACGCGCCGCCAGAGCGTGCGCGGCATGCCATCGAATGCGCAAGCGTGGCGCGCAGCGCGCGATCCGCGCGCGTCACGCGGTCTCCCCGAGATGCCGGAACAGATACCCGCTGCGATGGATCGTCGTGATCGGCGAGCTGCCGTCGCTGGTGTTGCCGAGCTTGCGGCGCAGGTTCGATACGTGCACGTCGATCGAGCGGTCGAACGGGCCGAGCGGCCGGCCGAGCACGCTCTGCGAGATGCGCTCCTTGCTGACCACGCGGCCCGCTTCGCGCAGCAGCAGCGCGAGCAGGTCGAACTCGGTCGCGGTCAGCGCGACGGGCTTGTCCTCGACGGTGACGCTGCGCGACGAGGCGCGCAGCCAGATCGGACCGTTGCGCAGATCCGTCAGCGCCTCGCCGCCTTCGCCGCGCGCGCGACGCAGCACGGCGCGCAGGCGCGCGGCGAGCTCGCGCGGATTGCACGGCTTGGGAATGTAGTCGTCGGCGCCGAGCTCGAGCCCGAGGATGCGGTCGATGTCCTCGCCGAGCGCGGTCAGCATCAGCACCGGCGTCGCGGCCTCGCGACGCAGCTCGCGCAGCACGTCGAGACCGGAGCGGCCCGGCATCATGACGTCGAGCACGAGCGCATCGAACGCTTCGTTGCGCGTCGCGGCAATCGCGGAGTCCGCGTCGTGCGCGAGCACGACGTCGAAACCGTCGCGGGTGAGGAAATCGCGCAGCAGTTGCGCGAGCTCCTGGTCGTCGTCGGCCAGGAGAATTCGGTAGCGGCTCATGGATGTAAAGGATACCGCCCATGAAGCAGGCGCAATGCCGTCTTTTCAGGCGCTTGCGCGCCTTTGCAGAGATTTACGTCGGGGAGGCGGGGAACGGGGATCGGGGAACAGGGAACGGGAACAACGAAATCACATCGGGACGCCTTTCCCGTTCCCGTTCCCGTCTCACATCACTCCTCGGCCGTCACCGCACGCAATCCGCCGGCGGCCGAATGCTCGACCTCGTCCTTCGCGCTGTGCGTCGCCGAGAGCTTCTTCATCAGCGGCAGCAGCAGGAACGCGAGCACCGTGCCGCCGACCGCGAGCAGGCCGAGGTTGTTGAAGAGCTTCGTGTAGATCGCGAGGCTTTCGAGCGGATCGGTCAGGTTTTCCGGGATGCTCGCGAAGTTCGCGACGACGCTCGCCGAGGTACTGCGAGATGCCGGTCGCGACGAAGTACGCGCCCATCATGAAGCCGCCCATGCGCGCGGGCACGTAGCGCGCGATCATCGCAAGGCCAAGGCCGCTGACGAGCAGCTCGCCGAGCGAGTAGAAGCCGTAGCCCCAGATCATGTACCAGGACGACACCTTGCCCTCGACCGCGGTCGCGCCCGAGATGCCGAAGATGAAGAAGCCGAGCGCGACGACGACGAAGCCGAGCGCGAATTTCGCGGCGATCGGCAGGTCGCGGCCGGTCTTGCCGAAATGCGTGTACGCCCAGGCGAGGATCGGCGACAGCAGCATGATCCAGATCGGATTCAGCGCCTGGTACTGGCCGGGCGACCAGGTGAACAGCGTCATGCCGAAAGGTGCTGGTCGAGATCGACGTTGCGCAGCGCGAACAGCGTCAGCGACGTCGACATCTGGCCGTAGAAGATGAAGAACAGCAGCGTCTCGACGATCAGCACGAGCGCGGCGAGAAGACCCGCGCGCTCGCTGCGCGTGCCGTTCGCGATCATGTACGCGAAGATGCGACGCGACGATCGCGCCGGCGAGATAGACGCACCAGCGCGCGACGTCCATGTGCTGCACGATGTAGGCGACGAGCGAAGATGCAGACGAAGCCGATGCCGAGCACCATGCCCAGACGATCCCAGCGCACCGGCTTCTCGTCGACGGGCGAGCCGATGCCTTTCAACGTGCGGATCATGAAGATGTAGTTGATCAGGCCGAGCACGAGACCCGCGCAGCACACCGTGAAGCCGGCGTGCCAGCCCCAGTTGTCCTTGATCCACGGCGTCAGCAGCATCGACACGGTCGAGCCGACGTTGACCGCCATGTAGTAGAGCGTGAACGCGCTGTCGATCTTGGCGTCGTCGCCTTCGTAGATGCGGCGCACCATGTTCGCCGCGTTGGCCTTGAAGAGGCCGTTGCCGACGACGATCACGCCCATCGACGCGTAGAGGAAATAAAGGTTGTCGGTCGGCATCGACAGCATCAGATAACCGATCGCGAGGATCGCCGCGCCGATCGGCATCGTGCGCCGCGTGCCGAGCACGTTGTCGCCGATCCAGCCGCCGATCGCCGGCGCCGCGTAGACCAGCGCCGTGAACGCGCCCCAGACGAGATTGGCCTTGTCGTCGCCGAAGCCGATCTTCTCGACCATGAACAGGACGAGGATGGCCGCCATGCCGTAGTAGCCGAACCGTTCCCACAGTTCGATCAGGAAAATCGTGGAGAACGAGCGGGTCTGGCTGACTCGGGCGGGCGTGGCGTTCATGGAGGAATCCGGACGGAGGAAAATCGGGCGGGAGCGTAGCGCAAGGCGCGGCATTGCGCGTGTGCGATTGCACATGGACGTGGCAGGTGGCGGGTTTGTCGCAGCGGCGGAAGGTGAAAAAGCGTGACGCGGCGCGGAAGGTCCGGAGGCTACTCGCCTGCCTCACCGGGCTCCCCGCGAAGGCGGAACCTGGAAATCCCGATCGCCCGACAGGACGTTGCCGAGCTCACCCGGCACCAGCCCGCGTCACGATGCCCGACTCGCGCCGACGCGAGGACGCACCCGTCACGCGCGTGCCGGCGCCGGCAGCCATCGCCGGATCAATGTCGCGAGCAGCAGCGAATAGAGCGAGGCGATCAGCGCCGACGTCGCGACGTCGGACAGGAAATGCTTGGCGAGATCGATGCGCGCCAGCACGATGTAGATCGGGATTGCGATCAGGACCACGCGCAGCCAGCGTATCGGGCAGGCCGCGGCCAGCGGCAGCAGCAGGCCGAAGTAGAACGCCGAGTGGCCCGACGGAAACGAATTGCCGCCGACGATACCAGATGTGCGACCAGTCGCCCGTCTCCAGCACGGCCTGCGGCCGCAGGCGTCCGAAATAGTCCTTGCCGAGGATCATCGTCTCGATCGTCGCGAACTGCACGAGCGCTGCCGCGACGAGCGCGCGCGGCCAGCGCGCATCACGCCGGACCGCCAAGCCGATCAGGCCGACGGCGAGCGCGGCGCATCCGATGCCCCAGAACCACACGGAAAGCAGAGTGGCCGCATCGAGCGCAGCGAGGCCCATCGAGAAGATGCGCGCCTGCTCGAGGCCGCTGGCGCGGACCCACTCGGCGATCGGACGATCGAGCACCAGCAATCCGGCGAGCGCGAGCGAGGGCCGCGACGGCGGCCGTCCATGACAGCAGGCGACGATCCATGGGCCCTCCGCGCAGCAGCGATACGTTCAATCTGCCATCGCGCCGGCGATGGCTTTGCGGGCATCCGTCATGCGTCGCGGGCGACGGAGCGATGGCCGCTTTATGGCATCATAGCGCGCCTCATTTTCCGCCTTGGCCCCCATGCTGATCTTCGAGCTTTCCCAGCCCGGCCGCACTGCGGCTGCGCAGCTTTCCGCCGATACCGACGTGCCGGCGGACCTCCCGGCCGAATTCCGGCGCACGACGCCGATCGGCCTGCCCGAGGTGTCCGAGCTGCAGGCGCTGCGCCACTACACGAATCTCTCGCGCAAGAACTTCTCGATCGACACGCAGTTCTATCCGCTCGGCTCGTGCACGATGAAGTACAACCCGCGCGCGTGCAATTCGCTGGCGATGCTCGACGGTTTCCTCGCGCGCCATCCGTACGCGCCGGAATCGCTGTCGCAGGGTTTCCTTTCGTGCATGTACGAGCTGCAGGAAATCCTCGCCGACGTGACCGGCATGAAAGGCGGCGTCTCGCTCGCACCGATGGCCGGCGCGCAGGGCGAGCTCGCCGGCGTCGCGATGATCATGGCCTACCACCGCCACCGCGGCGACACCGAGCGCACCGAGATCATCGTGCCCGACGCCGCGCACGGCACCAATCCTGCGACCGCATCGATGTGCGGCTGCACGGTGCGCGAGATTCCGACCAACGCCGACGGCGACATCGACATCGAAGCGCTGAAGAAGGTGCTCGGCCCGAAGACCGCCGGCATCATGCTGACCAATCCGTCGACGATCGGCGTGTTCGAGCGGCGCATCGTCGAGATCGCCAAGCTCGTGCACGAAGCGGGCGGCTTGCTCTATTACGACGGCGCGAACCTCAACGCGATCCTCGGCAAGGTGCGGCCGGGCGACATGGGCTTCGACGCGATCCACATGAACCTGCACAAGACGTTCTCGACGCCGCACGGCGGCGGCGGTCCCGGTGCGGGAGCGGTCGGCGTGTCGGAACGCCTGAAGCCGTTATCTGCCGATCCCGATGATCGAAAAGCGCAGCGACGGCAAGTTCGGCTGGGTGCGCAAGAAGGATCGCCCGCAGTCGATCGGCCGCCTGACGACGTTCGCCGGCAATGCCGGCGTTCTGCTGCGCGCGTACATCTACGCGCGCCTGCTCGGGCGCGAAGGCATGCGCGCGCGTCGCCGAGTACGCGACGCTCAATGCGAACTACCTCGCCGCGCGAGCTTGCGAAGAAGGGTTTCGATCTCGCCTATCCGAAGCGCCGCGCGAGCCACGAGTTCATCGTCACGGTTGCGCGCCAGAAGAAGGCGAACGGCGTGACCGCGCTCGATTTCTCCAAGAGCCTGCTCGACCACGGCATCCACGCGCCGACCAACTACTTCCCGCTGCTGGTGCCGGAGTGCCTCCTGATCGAGCCGACCGAAACCGAGAGCAAGGAAACGCTCGACGAGTTCATCGAGGTCATGGGCGAGCTGCTCGAGCTTGCCGCGCGCGATCCGCAGGCGATGAAGGACGCGCCGATCACGACGCCGGTGCGCCGGCTCGACGACGTCAAGGCGGCCAAGGAGCTCGATCTGGCCTGGCGCAGCAAAGCGCCGTCGTCGACCGCCGCGGCCGCCTGACCTAACCATGCCGAGCACCGAACCGCGTGGTCCGCGCCAGATCTGGCGCGCGTTCAAGTGGTCCATGAAAGGATTGCAGGCGGCGTGGCGTCACGAGGCCTCGTTCCGCCTGGAAAGCTATCTCTGTCGTGATCCTGTTTCCGCTCGGACTCTGGCTCGGCCGCGGTCCGATCGAGAAGGCGATCCTGTGCGGAAGCCTGTTGCTGGTGTTGTCGGCCGAGCTCCTCAATTCCGCGATCGAGGCGATCACGGACAAGGCCAGCCCGGAGTTCCACGAGCTCGCCGGGCGCGCCAAGGACATGGGCTCGGCGGCCGTGCTGTTCCTGATGTTCAACGTAATGTTGTGCTGGGCGCTGATACTCTCGGCGCACGTGTCGGATTGAGCGCGGCGATGGACCGCCGCGAATCGCGCTTCGCGATCAGGGACGTTTCCGCGAGTCGTCGAACCACGGAGTAATGGTCGCTTGGATTTTCTCTCCGACCCGCAAACCTGGATCGCGCTGCTGACGCTGTCGACGCTGGAGATCGTGCTCGGCGTCGACAACCTCGTGTTCATTTCGATCGCGGTCGGCAAGCTGCCGCATGAGCGGCGCTCGAACGCGCGCCGCCTCGGGCTCGCGTTCGCGTGCGTGACGCGCATCCTGCTGCTGCTTTCGCTCGCGCACCTCGCGCGCATGGACGACCGCTCGTCGAGCCTGTTTCACCTGTTCGGCCAGGTCATCTCGATCCGCGATCTCGTGCTGATCGGCGGCGGCATCTTCCTCGTCGTCAAGGGCGTCATGGAGATCTTCGAGGCGATCAGCGACGAGCCCGCGGAGGCCGAAGGCAAGGCGCGCCTTTTCGAGCTTCGGCCTCGTCATCGCGCAGATCGCGCTGATCGATATCGTGTTCTCGCTCGATTCGGTGATCACCGCGGTCGGCATGGTCAACATCGTGCCGGTCATGGTCGCGGCGATCATCCTCGCCGTGCTGGTCATGATCTTCATCGCCGATCCGGTCGGCGAGTTCATCGACCGCAACCCGACCATCAAGATGCTCGCGCTCGCGTTCATCATCCTGGTCGGCGTCGCGCTGATCTGCGATGGCCTCGGCATCCACATCGCGCGCGGCTATCTCTATTTCGCGATGGCGTTCTCGGCGGCGGTCGAATCGCTGAACCTGCTCGCACGCCGGCGCAGGCGCCAGCGCCGCGAGCGCGCGAACGCGGCGCCGCCGTAGCGGAAAATCACGCGCATCGGCCGGGGAGGGCGGATGGCGATTCGAAAGGTATGGATTGCGTTCGCCTGCGTGCTGCTGACGCTGCTCGCGGCGTCCGTCAGCGTGAGCGCGGAGGATCTGCAGGCGATTCCGGCGCTGACCGCGCGCGTGACCGATCTCACCGCGACGCTCGCCGCATCCGACATCGCGACGCTCGATGCCGAGCTCGCCGCGCTCGAACGGCGCAAGGGCGCGCAGATCGCCGTGCTGATCGATCGCGACGACCGCGCCGGAGACGATCGAGCAGTACGCGACGCGCGTGTTCGATGCGTGGAAGCTCGGCCGCAAGAACGTCGACGACGGCGTGCTCGTCGTCGTCGCGAAAAACGACCGGCACGTGCGCATCGAGGTCGCCTACGGTCTCGAAGGCGCGATCCCGGACGCCGCCGCCAAGCGCATCGCGCACGATTACATGTCGCCGCGATTCCGCGACGGCGATTTCGCCGGCGGCCTCGAGGCCGGAGCGCGCGCACTGATCGCGCTGATCGACGACGAGCCGCTGCCGGCGCCGCCGGCCCAACGCGCCAGCGATATCACCGACATGGCCGTGGTGGAATCCGCTCTATTTCGCGATTGGTCTCCTGTTCGGCGGCGTCACTTCCGTGCTCACGGTGCTGTTGTTCACGCGCCCGCGCATCTATCGCGCGCTGCTCGGCCGCGTGCCCGAACGCGCGCGACCGTTCGCGATCGGCGCAGTCAACGCGATACCGATCGCGAATCCTGCTGCGCAATCCGCTCAGCATCGCTCGCTGCGCTGCTGACCGGCGCGGGCCTTGCTGCGGTCGCCGGACTCTCGCGGCCGCCGAACCCGGTCTCGCGGCGCCGCGGGCGCGGCGGCGGCGCGGATCGTCCGGCTCCAGCAGCTCGGACAGCTCGAGCTCCGGCAGTCAGCAGCTCGGACAGCGGATTCAGCGGCGGCGGCGGCAGCTCCGGCGGAGGCGGCGCGTCCGACAGCTGGTGATGCCTGCAGCGGGCTTGCGTACCGGCCCACGTATCTCCAAAGTGTCCGCATCCCAAGAGGAGGGAGTCCCATGCTGCGCATTGCATTCCTGCTCGTGCTGATCGTTCTTCTGTCCGGCTGCGGCTACAACGCGATCCAGTCCAAGGACGAGGCGATCAAGGGCGCGTGGTCCGAGGTCGTGAACCAGTACCAGCGGCGTGCCGATCTCGTGCCGAACCTGGTCAATACGGTCAAGGGCTACGCGACGCACGAAGAAGAGGTCTTCACCAAGGTCACCGAAGCGCGCGCGAACGTCGGCAAGGTCACGATCAATGCCGATCAGCTCGACGACGCGGTCGCGCTGCAGAAATTCCAGGCCGCGCAGGGCGAGCTTGTCGAGCGCGCTGTCGCGGCTGATGGCGGTCAGCGAGAACTATCCGCAGCTCAAGGCCGATGGCCTTTTCCAGAACCTGCAGGCGCAGCTCGAAGGCACCGAGAACCGCATCACGGTGGCGCGCAACCGCTACATCCAGACCGTGCAGGACTACAACACGTTCGTGCGCAGCTTCCCGCAGAACCTGACCGCGATGATCTTCGGCTACAAGACCAAGGCGAACTTCACGGTCGAGAACGAGAAGCAGATTTCGACGGCGCCGACGGTCGACTTCTCGAAGCCCGCGCAGCCGGCGCAGCAGCCGCCGCGCGCAGCCGCAAAGCGATCCGCAGCCGCAGCACTGACGCGGCGCCGCGTGGCGTGAAGCAAGCCGTGTGCGTGTCGAAGCGCACGCCTTTCCCCCTCTCCCGCTCGCGGGAGAGGGTTGGGGTGAGGGCAATCTTGCGAAAGCTTTCCGTTGCCGTCGTGTTGCTCGCGTTCTGCACCGTGATGGCGCCGTTCGCGCTCTTCGCCGCCGAAGGCGACCTGCAGCCGATCCCGCCGCTGACCGCGCGCGTCACCGATCTCACCAGCACGCTCGACGCATCAGCAGAAGCAGACACTCGAAACCGAGCTCGCCGCGCTCGAGCAGCGCAAGGGCGCGCAGATCGCCGTGCTGATCGTGCCGACGACCGAACCCGAGGACATCGCGCAATATGCGATCCGCGTGTTCGACCAGTGGAAGCTCGGGCGCAAGAACATCGACGACGGCGTGCTGCTGATCGTCGCCAAGAACGATCACCGCGTGCGCATCGAAGTCGCGCGCGGGCTCGAAGCCGCGATACCCGACGCCGCGTCCGCGCGCATCATCCGCGAATACATCACGCCGCGTTTTCGCGCGGGCGATTTCTTCGGCGGCATCCACGACGCGACCGGCGCGCTGACCAAGCTCGTCGACGGCGAGGAGCTGCCACCGCCGCTGACCGACGAGCATCCGAGGAAGAGCGAGCGCGACATCTTCAACGCGGTCGTCTGGGCGTTCTTCATCGGCCTCTGGGCGCGCACGATGTTCGGCCGGCTGCCGACGCCGCCGCGCGCGGGACTCGTCGGCGCGGCGTCCGGCGGCGCGGCGTGGCTGATCAGCGGATTGCTGCCGCTCGGCATCGGCGTCGGCGTCATCGGCCTCGTGCTCGGACTCTTCGGCGGCGGCGGAGGCGGCTTCGCCAACCGCGGCGGCTCGGGCGGCTGGGGCGGCGGCGGATTCGGAGGCGGAGGTTTCGGCGGCGGCGGCTGGGGCTGGTGGTGGCGGCGGCTTCGGCGGCGGCGGCGGCATGTCGGCCGGCGGCGGCGCTTCGGGCAGCTGGTGAGGACGCAACGATGCGCTGGCTAAAGCATGTCCTGGCACGCATGAACGCCGAGCGGCATTTTCCGCCGGCGACGCTCGATGCGATCCAGCGCGCGATCGCAGCGAGCGAGCATCGTCATCTCGGCGAGATCTGTTTCGCCGTCGAAGGCGGCTTGCCGCTCGGCGACGTATTCGCGGGCACCAACCCGCGCGATCGCGCGCACGCGGCATTCGCGCGCCTGCGCGTGTGGGACACCGAGCACAACACCGGCGTGCTGGTCTACATCCTCATCGCCGATCACGCGATCGAGATCGTCGCCGACCGCGGCATCGCGGCGAAGGTCGGCGAAGCGGAATGGCGCGCGATCTGCGAGTTGATGCAGCGCGATTTCGCCACCGACGACTACGAGAAAGGCGCGCTCGCCGGCGTCGCCGCGATCGGGGAAATTCTCGCGCGGCATTTTCCGTCGCACGGAAAGCGCAATCCGGACGAGCTGCCGGATCGGCCGGTTTTCCTTTAGAAATAGATACTTGTGGCTAACTCGATGATCGACTTGGTATAACCGCCGAGGCGAGCGTCAACGCAAGACCTGAAGCGCCGCTCTGGTTTCGAATCCGTCGGCGAAAATCCGGTCCAGCTCCTTGAACCCCGCCTGCAGCTGCCAGCCCTGGTTGCCCGCCGGATCGTTGCGGTAGGCGCCGACGTCGACCGTCGGGAAGCGCGCGATCGCGTTGAAGTCGTCGACGGCCAGCGTCGCCGCATCGGCGCTGCCGACGAGACGTCCACTTGCCGGCACGAGATCCTGCGGCGGCTGGCCCGGAGAAGCTCGCCGCGCTGAAGTCGGTCGCGATGTCGCCGCTCGCGTCGAAGCCGCCGGAAACGCCGCTCAGCCGCCGATGCCGACGTTCGCGACGAGCGTGACGAGGTTCGTCGAGCCGTTGGCGAACACCGCGTTGCCGCTCGCGGCGTACAGCGCGTTGTTCGCGACCAGCACCGCGCCGGCGACGTCGCTGATGTGCAGCGCATCGCCGCTCGCTTTCAGCACGGTGTTGTTGACGATCGTGAGATTGCCGACGCGTGCCGCCTTGCGATGCGTGGATGCCGATGCCGGCCGCCGCCGCGCTCAGCACGATGTTGTTGCGCACGATCGCATCGGCGGTCACCTGGATGCCGTTGTCGCCGCTGTTCCAGACGAGATTGCGCTCGATGATGTTCGGCGCGCCGTTGCCGTTCGTGTGGTAGAGCGTGATGCCGGGATAGGCGACGTCATGGATCACGTTGTCGCGCACGACGTTGGCGTAGCTGCCGGCCTTGATCTCGATGCCGTCGCCCTGCGAGACGGTCGGGCCGTTGAGATCGTGGATGTAGTTGTTTGCGACCAGCGAATCGTGCACGCGGCAGGCATCGTCGTTGCAGCCGAGGTAGAAACCTTCGCGCGGTGTCGCCGGCGTGGTCGATCTCGTTGTGCACGAACATGAGCCGCGCGTAGACGTTGCCGCCGTCGTTCGCGCTGATCGCGTTCGCCGCGGTGTCGTGCACGTGGCAGTTGCGGATCGTGATGTCCGACGAGTTGGTCAGGCGTATGCCGCGCGACCCGCCGCTGAATTCGACGCCGTCGATGACGAGAAAGCTCGAATCGGCGATGTTGACGATGTTCTGGCCGTCGTCGACGTAGTGCAGCAGCGGCTGCTCGCCGGCGGCGGCGCGGATCGTGATCGGCTGCGCCGCGGTGCCGACGAGATCGAGCTCGAAGTAGCTCGACAGCGTGTACGTGCCGCCGTGCATGATCAGCGTGTCGCCGGCGCCGAGGTTCTGCATCGCGGATCGGAAATCGTCGCCGGGTCCGATCTCGATGTCGGCGGCGAACGCGGCATTGCCGCACGGCGATCAGCAGCGCACGGCAAGGCTTCGTCTCATCATGTCCCGATTCCGGATCGCCGCGCGTCTAGTCGGCGCGCTGCAATGCTGCCGCCAAATCGTCGGCATTTGTGAGCGGCGGGTCACACGCCATTCCGGTGCAGAGGTACGCGACGACGGGCGCGCTCGTGTCCTGCTGCGCCAGCACGCCGGGCAGGTTGGCGGCATCGGCGGGAATGAGATACGCGTCGAGGCCGCGGTGATCGGCGAGCGCAGCGCGCCACGGCGCCAGCGGCGCTCTCGTCGCGATAGCGGATCACGACATGCGAGGGAGGGCTGCAGAAAATCACCGAGCGCGAGCAGCATCGCGCAGCACGCGTGCGGAAAATCGGTCAGCGTCGACCAGCCGGCGCGCAGCGTGCGTTCGGCCGCGTCGAGATAGCGCGTCTCGCCGACGAGGTGACCGAGCCGCAGCAGCGCGCGCGCGGCGACGCCGTTGCCGGACGGCAGCGATTCGTCCGATGAACGGCTTCGGACGCTGCGGCAGCGGCTCGGCATCGTGCGCCGTGAAGAAGAAGCCGCCGTGCTCGGCGTCTTCGAAGCGCGCGAGCAGCGTGTCGGCGATCGCGATCGCGAAGGCGAGATCGCGTGCGTTCCAGCGCACCTGCAGCATCGCGAGCAGCGCGTCGAGCAGGAACGCGTGGTCGTCGAGATAGGCCGCAAATTTTGCGGTGCCGCCGGCGTGGCACGCGTAGAGACGACCATCGCGCCAGACGTTCGCGTGCAGGAAATCGAGCGCGCGCACCGCTTCGGCCAGCAGCGGGTCGATCGTCGTTCCAGCGCGCCGCGCGCGCGGCGCCGGCGATCATCAACGCGTTCCACGCGGTCAGGATCTTGTCGTCGAGACCGGGCCGCACGCGTTGGTCGCGCACGACGAGCAGCTTGCGTATCGCATTGCCGAGCCGTCGCCGCGCTTCGGCAGGTTCCAGCGATGTGCGTGCGCCGATTTCCTCGAACGTCGCCGAGACGACGAGATGCCAGGCTTTCCCTTCGAAGTTCGGCGGGCGATCGAGCCCGTAGCGCATCTCCACGATCGCGAATTCGTCGTCGTCGAGCAGCGCGCGGACCTCGTCGCGTTCCCAGACGTAGTAGCGGCCTTCCTCGCCTTCCGAATCGGCGTCGAGCGAGCTGAAGAATCCGCCATGCGGCGCGATCATCTCGCGCGCGACCCACGCGGCGCAGGCGTCCGCGGGTCGCGCGAAGCCCGGGTCATCGAGCACAACGGCAGCCGTTGCGTAGAGCGGCAGCAGTTGCGCGTTGTCGTACAGCATCTTCTCGAAGTGCGGAATCTCCCACTGCGCATCGACGCAGTAGCGGAAGAAGCCGCCGCCGAGATGATCGTCGAGTCCGCGCAGCGCCATGCGCTCGAGCGTCAGACGCGCCATCGCGCGCGGCGCCGGCGTGCTGATACTCTCGTCGCGCGCGTGCCTCAGCAGGAGCTCGATCTCGCCGGCATGCGGAAATTTCGGACCGCCGACGTGGCCGCCGTTCTCGCGATCGAATGCGGCAGCGATGCGTTCGAGCGCGTTGCGGATCGGTGCATCGTCCAGCGCGGCCGCGTGCGCGCCGCCGCGTGCGTGATCGGCGAGGAACTGCGCCAGCGCATCGTTCTGCGCGCGCACTTCGTCGGGTTTCGAATCGAACCACGCGCGCACGCCCTCGATCACCTGCACGAATGCGGGCATGCCGTAGCGCGGCGCTTTCGGAAAATACGTGCCGGCGAAGAATGGCATCAGGTCCTGCGGCGTCAGGAACACGGTCAGCGGCCAGCCGCCGCCGCGCCGCGCGAGCGCCTGGTGCGCGAGCTGGTAGACCTTGTCGATGTCGGGCCGCTCCTCGCGGTCGACCTTGATGTTGACGTACAGCGCGTTCATGACGCGCGCGGTCGCCTCGTCCTCGAAGCTCTCGTGCGCCATCACGTGGCACCAGTGGCAGGCGGCGTAGCCGATCGAAAGCAGGATCGGCTTGTTCGCCGCGCGCGCGGCCGCGAGCGCTTCATCGCTCCACGGCCACCAGTCGACCGGATTGTCGGCGTGCTGGCGAAGGTACGGGCTGGTTTCGCGTGCGAGACGGTTCGGCATCGTGGATCCGCGGTCGGTCCGCCAAGTCTACGCGCGCGCCGCGCTTGTCGCCGGTCGGCCGAGCCGGTACCGTGCGCGTCCGCCGCCGAACAGGACGGATCGTGACAGAACCCATCGAATATCCGGCCCTGTTTCTCAAGCGCGGCGAGGATGCGCGCCTGCGCGCCGGGCATCTGTGGGTGTTCTCCAACGAAGTCGACGTCGCGCGATCGCCGTTGACTGGATTCGAGCCCGGCGAGATCGCGGCGATCGTCGATCATCACGGCAAGCCGATCGGCATCGGCTACGTCAATCCGAATTCGCTGATCGCGGCGCGGCTCGTCGTGCGCGGCGTCGAGCACGCGTTCGATCGTTCGCTGCATCGTGCACCGGCTCAACGTCGCGCTGGCGATGCGCGAGCGGCTCTACGACGCGCCGTATTACCGGCTCGTGTTCGGCGAATCCGACGGACTGCCGGGCCTTACGCTCGATCGCTTCGGCGATGTCCTCGTCGGCCAGATCACGACCGCGGGCATGGAGCGGCTCAAGGACGCGATCACCGAGGCGATCGTCAAGGTGCTCAAGCCGCGCCAGCTCTGGTGGAAGAACGACGCATCGATCCGCGCGCTCGAGCACCTGCCGGAATACGCCGATCTCGGCCACGGCGAATACGGTCGCGCCGCCGAGCGTGCGCGAGGGCGGGCTCGAATTCGCGATCGATCCGGTCGGCGGGCAGAAGACCGGCTGGTTCTACGACCAGCGCGAGAACCGCGACCGGCTCGCGCGTTTCGTCGCCGGCAAGCGCGTGCTCGACATGTTCAGCTATCTCGGCGCGTGGGGATTGCGCGCGGCGGCATCCGGCGCGAGCGAAGTCGTCTGCGTCGACGCCTCGCAGTCCGCGGTCGATGCGATCGCAGCGAATGCCGAGCGCAACGGCCTGGCCGATCGCGTGCGCGCGGTCCGCGCCGATGCGTTCGATCATCTGAAGGCGTTGCGCGAGGCGCGCGAGCGGTATCGACGTCGTGATCCTCGATCCGCCGGCGTTCGTCAAGCGCAAGAAGGATTTCGCCGAAGGCCGGCTCGCGTATCGCCGGCTCAACGAGCTCGGCATGCAGGTCGCTCGCGAAGGACGGCATTCTGGTCACGTGCTCGTGCTCGTATCACATGCCGCGCGCCACGCTGCTCGATGCCGTGCAGCAGGGCGCGCGCCATCTCGACCGCCAGGTGCAGGTGCTGGTGCCGCTGCAGCAGGCGCCGGATCATCCGGTGCATCCGGCGATTCCGGAAACGGAGTATCTGAAGGGCTTCGTCTGCCGCGTCCTGCCGGCGTGACGCGCTAGCCGACCGCGTTCGAAAAAGCAAGGCTGCGGCCTCGAAGCGAAGCGCGTCCGCTCCATTCCTCGACGCCATCGGCACCTTGGGCCGCGGCGGGTTTGCCGGCACAATGCCGTCATCGCGCATCCGCTGACGTCGTATCTCGTGACCCACTATTTCGTCGACATCAATCCGATCGCGGTTTCGCTCGGTCCGGTGCAGGTGCACTGGTACGGCATCATGTACCTGATCGGCTTCGCGATGCGCGTGGTGGCTCGGCCAGCGCCGGCGCGCGGCGGGGCGCCTGCCGGTCAGCGCGGATCAGTTCTCCGATCTCGCGTTCTACGCGATGCTCGGCGTGATCCTCGGCGGGCGCATCGGCTACATGGTTTTCTACGACACGAGCGAATTGATCGCATCATCCGCTCGCGCTGTTCCGCGTCTGGGAAGGCGGCATGTCGTTCCACGGCGGCCTGCTCGGCGTGCTGGCCGGCGCGCTGATCTGGTCGCGGCGCAACACAATCTCAATTTCTTCGACGTCATGGATTTCGTCGCGCCGCTGGTGCCGATCGGGCTCGGCCTCGGCCGGCTCGGCAATTTCATCGGCGGCGAGTTGTGGGGCCGGCACACCGACGCGCCGTGGGGCATGATCTTTCCGCGCGCGCTCGAATCGCTCGGCAAGACGCGCGACGAGCTGCACCAGATGTATCTCGCCGGCCAGCTCGAACAATGAAGCGCGGCATCCGTCGCAGCTCTACGAATTCTGCCTCGAAGGCGTCGTGCTGTTCGCGGTGCTCTGGCTCTATTCGCGCAAGCCGCGGCCGCGCTATGCGGTGTCGGGTCTGTTCGCGCTGCTTTACGGCTTGTTCCGCTTCGGCGTCGAGTTCGTGCGCGAGCCGGACGTGCAGCTCGGTTTCATCGCGTTCGACTGGCTGACGATGGGCCAGATCCTTTCGCTGCCGCTGATCGTCATCGGCATCGTGCTGCTTTGGCTCTCGCGCCGCGCGCCGACGCTGCCCGCGCACGCCGACGGAGGCAAGGCCTGATGCGCCAGTATCTCGATCTCCTGCGCCACGTGCTCGAACACGGCACCGAGAAGGCCGACCGCACCGGTACCGGCACGCGCAGCGTGTTCGGCTGGCAGATGCGCTTCGATCTCGCCGAAGGTTTTCCGCTCGTCACGACCAAGAAGCTGCACCTGAAATCGATCGTGCACGAGCTGATCTGGTTCCTGCGCGGCGAGACCAACACGCGCTATCTCAACGAGAACGGCGTGACGATCTGGGACGAGTGGGCCGATGCGAACGGCGAGCTCGGTCCGGTCTACGGCAAGCAGTGGCGTTCATGGGCGTGCCGCGGATGGGCGCGTCGTCGATCAGATCGCATGGGTCGTCGACGAGATCCGGCGCAATCCGGATTCGCGCCGGCTCATCGTCAGCGCGTGGAACGTCGCCGACCTGCCGCGCATGGCGCTGCTGCCGTGCCATACGATGTTCCAGTTCTACGTCGCCGACGGCCGCCTGTCGTGCCAGCTCTACCAGCGCTCCGGCGACATCTTCCTCGGCGTGCCGTTCAACATCGCAAGCTATGCGCTGCTGACCCAGATGGTCGCGCAGGTGACGCGGCCTTGCGCCCGGCGATTTCGTGCACACGCTCGGCGATGCGCATCTCTACACCAACCACTTCGAGCAGGCGCGCGAGCAGCTTTCGCGCGAGCCGCGAGCAGCTGCCCAAGCTCGTGCTGAATCCGGACGTGCGCTCGCTCGATGCGATTTCCGCTACGACGACATCGCCATCACGGGCTACCAGCCGCACGCGGCGATCAAGGCGCCGGTGGCCGTCTGAGCATGGGTGAGATCAGCCTGATCGTCGCGCTCGACCGCAACTTCGCGATCGGCCGCGACGGCGAGATGCCGTGGCACCTGCCGGACGATCTGAAGCGCTTCAAGGCGCTGACGCTCGGCAAGCCGGTGCTGATGGGACGCAAGACCGCGCTCGCGATCCGACGCGATCTTCCCGGGCGCACCAATCTCGTCATGACGCGCGGCGACACGGCGCCATACGCGGGCCAGCGCGTCGTGCATTCGCTCGACGAAGCGATCGCGATCGCCGGCGACGGCGAGCTCGCGGTGATCGGCGGCGGCGAAGTGTTCACGCTCGCGCTGCCGCGCGCGACGCGCATGCACCTGACCTGGGTCGACGCGGCCGTCGAAGGCGCCGATGCGTTCTTCCCGCGATTCGACGCGCGCGAGTGGAAGGAGACCGCGCGCATCGCACATGCCGCCGATGCGCGGCACGATCACGCGTTCGCGTTCGTCGACTACGAAAGAACCATGTAGGAGCGGCGACAGCCGCGATCTTTTTTGCGTAGAACCACACCGGCGCAAGAGCTCGCGGCTGTCGCCGCTCCTACACAGTCGCCGCGGTGCGCGTCAGTCCGCTTCCTTTCCCGCCGGCGGCTTGCGATCCGACTTGATCGCGACGAACTCCGGCTCCTCGCCGTCGAGCTTCAGCGCGGTCAGCCAGCCGCCCCAGACGCAGCCGGTGTCGATCGCGTAGATGCCTTGTCCCGAGAAACGGCCGAGCGTCGACCAGTGCCCGCAGACGATGCGGATGTCGCGCTTGGTCTGGCCCGGCACTTCGTACCACGGATAAAGGCCGGGCCGCTGCGTGCCCGGCGCTCCCTTCTCGCCGAACGCGATGCGTCCGCGCACGTCGCAATAGCGCATGCGCGTGAACACGTTGATGTTCGCGCGCAGGCGATCGATGCCGTGCAGCTTCGGATTCCACAGATCCGGCTTGTTGCCGAACAGCTGCTTGAGCAGCCGCCGATAGCCCTCGCCGCGCAGGCGTTCCTCGACCTCGCGCGCCGCCTCGATGGCCTGCTCGGTGCGTCCAGCGCGGAAACAATCCCGCGTGCACGAGCAGGAAATTGAGCGTGCGGTCGATGTGCAGCAGACTGCGGTTGCGCAGCCAGTCGAGCAGCTCGTCGCGATCCGGCGCGAACAGCACTTCGCGCAGCTCCGGATTGACGCGCGCCTGATCCTCGCGCTTGCGCTCGCCGACCGCGAGCAGCGAAAGATCGTGATTGCCGAGCACGACGAGCGCGCGATCGCCGAACGCCTTGACGTAGCGCAGCACCGCGAGCGACTGCCCGCCGCGGTTGACGAGATCGCCGCAGAACCAGAGCGCGATCGTTCGCCGGATCGAACTTGATCTTGTCGATCAGCCGGACAAGCTCGTCGTGACAGCCCTGGATATCGCCGATGGCCCAGGTTGTCATCAGTGCAGCGTCCGCGGTACGGACAGCACGAAGGCGGGAATGTCCGCATCGAAATGCGTGCCGTCGTCGGCGACCATCTGGTAGCTGCCGCGCATCGTGCCGAGCGCGGTCTCGAGCACGGCGCCGGAGGTGTATTCGTAGTCGTCGCCCGGACGCACCCACGGCTGCTCGCCGACGACACCGTCGCCGCGCACCTCGCGCACCTTGCCGTTGCCGTCCGTGATCACCCAGTGGCGCGACAGGAGGCGCGCTCCGACCGAGCCGCGATTCTCGATCGTGATCGTGTAGGCGAAGGCGTAGCGATTGTCGGATGGAGCCGACTGGTCATCGAGGAAGCGGATGTCGACCGAGATCGCGATGTCGTAGGGCTTCTTGCCGCTCATGACCCGGATTTTCCGCGAGCGCGGGCGTTCGGGCAAGGCGGAAAAGAGGGCCGGTCACCGCGAGCCAGTAGCCGTGAGCCCGAAAGCGTGCGTGCCGCCGCGTTCCGGCTAATGGTCGCCGGCTCCAGGCTGGCTTCCTATCGTCTCTGCCAGCGCCACGAACGCCGCCGGCGCAAGCTGCTCGGCTCGTGCGCGCGGATCGACGCCGGCATCGGAAATCTTTTCCGCATCGGCGAGATCGCGGAGCGCATTCGCGAGCGTCTTGCGCCGCTGGCCGAATGCGGCCCTGACGATGCGCGCGAGCAGCGCCGCGTCAGTGAAGTGCCGCTCGGCGGGTGCGCGCGGCGTCAGGCGCACGACCGCGGACTCGACCTTCGGCGGAGGCCGGAATGCGCCGGCCGGCACGCGCAGCAGCGGATCGACGCGGCAGACAAGCTGCAGCATCACCGACAGGCGCCCGTAGACCTTGCTGCCGGGCGCCGCGGCCATGCGCTCGACGACTTCTTTCTGCAACATGAAATGCATGTCGCGGACCGCATCGATGTGCTCGATGCAGTGGAACAGGATCGGCGAGGAGATGTTGTAGGGCAGGTTGCCGACGATGCGCAGCGGCCCGCTCGCCGCGAACGTGGACAAATCGATCGTGAGCACGTCGGCGTTGACGATGTCGAGGGTGCCGACGCCTTCGGCCGCGGCGCGAAGGCGCGGCACGAGATCGCGATCGAGCTCGATCGCGGTCATCCGCCCGAGCTCGCGCAGCAGCGGCAGCGTCAGCGCGCCTTCGCCCGGCCCGATCTCGACGCAGATTCTCGCCGGGTTTCGGCGCGATCGCCTGCACGATCTTGCGCAGGATGCCGGGATCGTGCAGGAAATGCTGGCCGAAGCGTTTGCGGGGAACGTGCGAGGTGGATGTGGTGCGATGCATTCGGGATTCCGGATGGCGGCGCGCTGTGGAGCGTGAAAATCGCGAATCGCGAATCGCGAATCGCAAATGGAAAAGCGATCGAGGCCGCGCAACGCGGCTTCTTCTATTTGCGATTCGCCATTTGCAATTCGCGCTCTGCGACGCTGCCGCGTGTCGCAAGCTCCAAGCGCCAGCCGCGTCGCCGCGATCAGGCTGCCGGCATCGGCCTTGCCGGATCCCGCGATATCGAGCGCGGTGCCATGATCGACCGACGTGCGCACGTACGGCAAGCCGAGCGTCACGTTGACCGCATGGCCGAATCCTGCGTGCTTGAGCACCGGCAGACCCTGGTCGTGATACATCGCCAGCACCGCGTCGAAGCGCGCGAGCTGCGCCGGCACGAACGCGGTGTCGGCCGGCATCGGCCCGCTGACGTCGAAGCCCGCGGCGCGCAGTTGCGCGATCGCCGGCGCGATCTCGTCGATTTCCTCGCGGCCGAGATGGCCGCCTTCGCCGGCGTGCGGATTGAGGCCGAGCACGGCGATGCGCGGCGAGGCGATGCGAAAGCGCAGGATCAGATCGTCGCAGAGGATGCGCAGCGTGCGCACGAGGCTCGCGCGCGTGATCGCGCCGGGCACGCGCGCGAGCGGCAGGTGCGTCGTCGCCAGCGCGACGCGCAGATCACCGCCGTTGCGCGCCGACTCGCCGTCCGCGACGAGCATCATCACGACCTCGCGCCGCGCGCGCTGCGCGAAGAATTCGGTGTGCCCGGTGAACGGGATGCCGGCGTCGTTGATGACGCCCTTGTGCACCGGTGCGGTCACGATCGCCGCGAATTCGCCGCTGGTCGCGCCGTCGGCCGCGCGCGCGAGCGTCGCCAGCACGTAGGGCGCGTTGCGCGGATCGAGCGTGCCCGGCGTCGCCGGCGGCGCTCAGCGACATCGGCACGATGCGCAGCGAACCGCGGGCGCGCGCCGCGATCGCAGCGTCCGCGTCGTACGCGATCACGTCGATGTCGACGCCGGCCGAACGCGCGGCGGCGCGCGATCAGATCGGGATCGGCGATGACGACGAGATCGGCGGCGATGTCGCTCGCGGCGAGCTTCACGACGAGCTCGGGGCCGATGCCGGCCGGTTCGCCCGCCGTCAGCGCAATCCGCGGCAGCATCGCCTCGCTATTCATGCGGCGATCCTAGCAACCGGATGGATGCCGACACACGTGCGTCGCATCCGTACCCCCTCTCCCGCTTGCGGGAGAGGGCTGGGGTGAATCAAGGCGCCCCGGTCGGTGGCGCCGCCGCTGCCGGCGCGGCCGCACCCGGCAGCCGGATCTCGACATACGCTTCGCTGCGGATCTGGCGCAGGAAGCTCTCGTACTCGTCCTCGGCCTTGCGCTGGAACACCATGTTCTTGGCCTGGTCGCGCTGCAGGTCGCTGGTCTTGTCGGTGCTGCGCGTATCCTCGAGCTGCATCACGTGCCAGCCGGCGTCGGTCTGGAACGGCTGCGAGATTTCGCCGTTCTTCATGGTCTTTATGACATCGGCGACGCGCGTGCCGTAGGCGTCGCCGGAGAACCAGCCGAGATCGCCGCCCAGGCGCGCGGTCGCGGTGTCCTGCGAGAGATCCTTGGCCGACCTTGGCGAAATCCTCGCCGCCGACCACGCGCTGGCGCGCCGCCGCGGCTTCCTTCTGGGCCTGCTCGCTGCTGACGAGCTCGGTGATCTTGAACAGGATATGGCGCGCGTGATACTCGGTGACGAGCTGCGTGCCGGCGGTGTCGCGCTTGCCGAGCAGCTTGATGATGTGGAAGCCGTTCGGGCCGCGCATCGGCGCCGAAACCTGGCCATCGGCTGCATGTGATCGGCGGCCTCGGTGAACGCCTGCGGCATCTCGTCGGCATTGCGCCAGCCGAGATCGCCGCCGTCGAGCGCGTTCGGCGCATCGGAGTAGCGGATCGCCGCCGCCGCGAAATCCATGCCGCCGTCGATCTGCTGCTTGGTCTCGTCGGCCTTCTTGTGCGCGGCTTCGACCTGGTCCGGCGTCGCGCCGTCCGGCAGCGCGATCAGGATGTAGCCGAGATGCAGCTGGCCGTGATGCAGCGCGCCGTTCTTGAGCAGCGTATCGATTTCGGCGTCGCTGACCTGCACGCGGCTCTGCACGACGCGCTGGCGCAGGCGCTGCACGACGAGCTCGTCGCGCACGTTGCGGCGGAACTGCTCGTAGTCCATGCCCTGCGCCTGGATCGCCCCGCGCAGCTGGCGTCACATCCATCTTGTTCTGCGCGGCGAGGCCGGTCAGCGCCTGATCGACATCGGCGTCGGAAACCTTGACGCCGCTCGAATCGGCACGCGTGATCTGCAGCTTCTGCAGGATCAGGCGCTCGAGCACCTGATGCTCGAGCACGTCGCGCGGCGGCAGCTGCTGCGGGCTCGATGCGTACTGCGAGACGACGCGGTTGACCTGGCGGTCGAGCTCGCTCTGCAGCACGACGTCCTCGTCGACCACCGCGACGATGCGATCGAGCGGCTCGCCGGGCATGGCCTGCGCATGGACCGCGCGATCCGGCGCGAACGCGGCGGCGGCAAAGGCGAGGGCAAGGATCAGATTCTTCATGGGGATTCCGGACCGGTTTCGATGTCGCGCCGTGGCGCGTTCAGGGCAATAGTTTCGCAGAGTCGGCAGCGCGCTCGCGCAACGCGCCGGTTAAGCGCGGACAGGACGCCGGCGCCTGCCTGCGCGACCTCTGCGAAGCGCCGCCAAGTCATTGATAGCCAAGGATACCACGGCGCAGGAAGTCGTCCGTCTTCTGGCCGAGCGAGCCGATGCCCTTGAACTCGATCTCGAAATAGACCGCGTTGTCGGCGTCGCCCTCGGCATCGTGGATCCAGTGCCGGGCGATCACGCGCCAGGTCACGCAGCAGGTGTCGTGCTCGAAGCCGATGAAGCGTTCGAGCGTGCGTCCCTCGGTGCCGTGCGGATCGGTCGGCAGCGCCAGCGGATTGTTCAGCGCGTAGTTCCAGCGCGCGATCATGCGCCACGTCGGCGTGATCGGTACCAGCGCGGATACATCCGACCTGCTCGAGGAAATCGCGCCGGTAGCGGTACGAAAGATTGAGAAGGCCGCCGCTGCCGAAACGGTTCTGCAGCGTGACGGCCGAGAGATCGGTCTGCTCCGTGTTCGGATTCCACTGCTGGTCGATCGTGAAGCGCCAGCGGTCGTTGATGTGCAGGTCGATCTCGCCGGCGTAGGTCGATCCGTGATAGTCGGTCGGCGCGACGCCCGGAAGCTGCACGCGCTGATCGTCGAAGTAGCGGATCTCGCCGATGCTCGCCGACACGCGCTCGTCGCCGGTGGCGTCCTCGAGCATGCGCGTCGTCAGCGCGAGCGAGAGGTTGTTCGCGTTCATCTGGCGGTCCGCGCCGACGAAGCCGTTGGTGCGGAACAGCTCGCCGAAGCTGAAGGGAATCGATTGCGTGTCGAAGACCGGCAGCTCGTTCTGATTGCGGTACGGCACGTACAGGTAATACGCGCGCGGCTCCAGCGTCTGCGTCCATGCCGAGTCGCGGAAGGTGAGGCCGCGCTCGAAGATGAGGCCGGTGTCGAGGCTGAAGATCGGCACGCCGCGATCCGGGTTGTTCTCGGTGAGCAGGTGGTTCGTCGAATAGTTGAGATGATCGAGGCTGTACGTCGTGTAGCGGTAGCCGAGCTGCGGACGCACGAAGTACGCCGACGTCTCGATCGGGTACGCAAGATACGGGAACACGTCGAAGCGCTGTCCTTCGACCGCGTGATCCTTCGCGAACGCGATGAACTCCGTGTTGACGCCCCCGGTGAAATTGCCGAGCAACTCGTGCTCGCCGGAGAACGTTATGCGCGGCAGGCGGTGATACGGCTCGTACTGCTCGGCGATCGTCGGATCGGTGATCTGGTAGACGTCGCCGCCGAAGCTCGCGTTCCACCAGTCGCCGTGGCCGTAGAGATACGCGTTCGACGGCAGGAAGCTGATCGCCGAGATATACAGCCCGCGGCCGAAGTCCTCGAAGTAGCGCTCGTCCGATACGCGGTTGATGTTGACGCTCGCGCTCAAGTTCGGCGAGAACGCGGTCGTGTCGGTCCACTTGTACCACCAGCGCGTGTTCGGCAGCGTTTCGTCGAACTCCGCGTTTTCGTCCGGCGACCTTGCGGTCGTCCGGCAGCAGCTCGAAGTTGAATACGCCGCTGCTCGAATCGAGCAGGTAGCGGAACTCGCCGCCGAGCATCAGACCGCGCTCGGTCATCAGGCGCGGAATCAGCGTCGCGTCGTAGTTCGGCGCGAGGTTGAAGTAGTACGGCAGCGAGATGTCGACGCCGCGCGTGTTGCTGTAGCCGACGTCGGGATAGAGGAAACCCGATTCGCGCCGGTCGTCCGAGGGGAAACTCGCATACGGCAGCCAGAACACCGGCACGTCGTGCACGCGGAAGGTCACGTCGTGGCCGGAGCCGACGCCGGCGTCCTGGTCGAGCTTCATGTCCTTGGCGCGGATCGACCACTGCTGGTCGGAAAGATCGCAGGTGCTGTACGTCGACGTGGTCAGGTTCGCGTGCGTCTTGTCCTGCATGACGACCTTGTCGGCGCTGCCGTTGCCGCGCGAGCTCAGCAGCTGAAAGCGCACGTTGCCGTCCAGCGTGCACTGGTCGATGTCGGCGTTGCCCGTGGCGCTGTCCGCGGCCATCACCATGCTGCGATCCTGATAGCGCACGTGGCCCTGGGCGTCGTAGTCGGTGGTCTCGGCGTCGTAGCGGATCGTGTCGGCGCGCAGCAGCTGGTCGAAGCGGGTGAATTCGGCTTCGCCCTCGAAGAGATAGTGCTTGGCGTCGGTGCTGCTGACCGCGGTTGGCGTCCGCGTTGGCCGGGACTTCGGAACGGTCGCCCTCGGTCGGCAGACCCGAGACATAGATGTCGAGCAGGTCGCCCTTCTTGCACATCGCCCAGTCGACCGGCTTCTTCGGGCACTTGATCATGCCGAGCGGGCAGCGCGCCGGCGACGGATCGTCCGCCTGCGCGACGCCGCACGCCAAGAGGAGGCAGAGCGCCGCAACGAGGCGGCGCACAGGACGAGGCATCTTGGGCACGGAAACCGTTTCGTCGGGACGCGAGGGTCGCTAGCTTGCCGGAAACTTCGGCCCGGCGGCAAACCTGAAGGCACGCAGGCGCCGCTTCAGCGCCGCTCGCGCTCGCTTGCCCCGCCCATGCCAAGATCCATCGGCTTGTAGCCGGCCGGCACCTCGAAGCGCGATTCGGCGATCGGCGCGTGCTCGATCGCCAGCGTCGCGCGACCGTTCTCGTGTCCGCCCGCGTAGCAGACGCGGCGCACCAGCACGCGGTCGTCCTTCGGCGCCTGCATGCCTTCCGGGGCGAGGCTGTGGCTCCATTCGAGTATCGCCTTGCTGAATCGCGCGAGCCGGCGCGTCTCGACTTCGTCCAGATGCAGCGTCGCCGTCGTCGCGTAGCAGTCCTCGCGCAGCATCTCGTCGCCGCGCAGATGCTCGCGGCGCATGCAGGTGATGCCGCCGACGTCGATCTCGCCGGCATCGCGGTCGATGCGCGGCGGCGCGGCGGGCGGCGGCGCCTTCGAGCCGGCGACCGGCATTCCGGCGCCGCCGTTGGCCATCATCTGCTGCACCTGCGCGCGCTGGTCGGCCGGCATGTGCGCGAGCTGCTGCTCCAGCATCTTCTGCATCATTTCCTGCGTGCCCGCGTCGAGCTGCATGCCGCCGCCGGCCTTCATCGCCTCGGCCATCTGCTGGCTCGTCATCGGCTTGCCGTCCGCGCCGGTCGTTGCGCCGCCGATCGTCATGCCGTTGCCGCAATCGATGCCTTCGTCCGGCTGGCGGTCGCGGCTGCCCGCGCCGGCACCCGGACACAGCGATTTCACCATCTCGAACGGATCGACGCCGGATTCGTGGCGCATCTTCGTGCGCAGGCTCTTCATGATGTCGGCCTGCAGATCGACCGCGTCCTCGTCCATCTCGGTCTGCATGAAGCTGTGCGTGCGATGGTCGATGAAATACGCGAGCTTCTCGCCGTGATCGTAGATCATCGTGCTGCCGTTCTCGCCGCCGGCGTCGACGCGCAGGAACAGCGACTTCAGCTGCACGCGGTCGAAGTCGCCGGCGCAGCCGCCTTCGCTCTTGTACTGCAGCGTGTCGTCGGCGAGCGCGCCGCCCGAGGCGAGGAGGGCGGCGGCGATGGCCGCGCATTTCATCCGGACCATCGCGTGCTCCTCATTTGCGCGGCGCATCGGTCTTGAACGTCTTGCGCGTCGTGTCGCGGCGCTGCGATTCCTTGCTGGCGAATTCGGCGACGCAGCCGTCGCGGCGCACCATCACGCATTCGAGATAGTCGATGATCTCGAGCACGGCGCCACGCACGGCCTGCGCATCGGCTTCGTTCTCGATCATCTTGAGGCCGGCGTCGCGCGAGTTCAGATCGACCTTCGTTTCGCGATCGGTCGTATGGCCCTCGACGGTGCGCGCATAGCTGACCTCGCCGCTGCTCGTGTCGACGACGCGAAGATCGACCGCAAGATACGAGCCGTGGTTGGTCTGCTCGACGCGCGGCCCGCGAAAGAGGCCGCCGCCGCTGACCTTGGTCTCGGTATCCGGCTCGAACGCGGTCACCGTGCCCATGACGAGATACTGCGCGCCGGTCAGCTGCCCGATGCGGGCGCCGTCGCCGGGCTTGAGCAGACCCGATTCGGCGAGATCCTGCTCCTCGAGGATCGCACGCAGCTTGCGCCGCTCGACGACCGTGAACACGTCGCGCGCGGCGAGCTCGCTCGCGAGCATGTTGGTGACGACGCGCCCGATGCCGCCCTGGAACGGCATCGCGCCGGTTTCGTCCTGGAACTTCAGCACCGCGAGCACGGGCTTGCCGCTTTGCGCGTGCGCCTGTGCGAGCACGACGCACGCGGCGACGCCAAGGATCAAGCCGCGGAAACGTCGTGCGGAAACTCGAAATGCCATTGCGGCGCCTCCGGCCCGATGCCCGCGGGCGTCGGGCCAGGAACGATCCCCCTATCGTTGCCGCGCCAGTGTACCTCTGCGCGCCGCGCGCTACGGCAAGCCATCAGGACCATCGACGGAACGCGAACGAATGGTGCAACCGGCGCATTCGTGCGGCGCCGGCGTCGGCGGGACGCGGACAGATCTTTGCTTGTCGCGTTCATGTTGGTCTTCCATCGAAGGCACGCGGCTCCTCCCTAACCACGCAGCCTGAAGGCCCGAGCCATCACTGGCGTCAGGCCGACAGTGGCCCGCGCCGGAGCAAGGGACTAATCTCACCTCGCTCTTCGATGACCGGCAGGGGAGGCGGGCATCGCGTGATGGGCGGACAACGCGCCAACACTGCGGCCGGAGGGCTTGTCGCCCCTCGCGTCGACTTCTGCGCATTCGACGCGCCCGGCTGTGAGCGCGCCGGCGCATGAATACATCGCGCATCGCACGCATGGAAGCGCTGTTTCACGCTGCGCTCGAGCGGCCCGCGCTGGATCGCGAGGCATTTCTCGCGACTGAAGAACCCGATGCGGCATTGCGCGCCGCGGTCGAGCGACTTCTCGCGCATCACGACGCCGGCGATGCGCCGCTGCGCGACATGCTGGATGCGGCCATCGCCGATACCACCACGGCGTGGCCCGCGCGCGAGCGCATCGGCGCGTATCGCCTCTTGCGCGAGCTGGGCGCCGGCGGCATGGGCACGGTGTTCCTGGCCGAGCGCGATCTCGGCGGCACGCGCCAGCAGGTCGCATTGAAGCTGATCCGCGACTTTCCGACGACGCATGCGCGCGAGCGCCTCACGCGCGAGAGCACGCTGCTCGCCGAGCTGAATCATCCGAACATCGCGCGCCTGCTCGACGCGGGTGAAACGGCCGAGCGCGTGCCGTTTCTGGCAATGGAATACGTCGAAGGCGTATCGCTCGAGGATTTCTGCACGTCGCACGATCTCGACGTGCGCGCGCGGCTTCGCCTGTTCGCCGCGCTGTGCCGCGCGGTGCAGCATGCGCACCAGCACCTGATCGTCCATCGCGACATCAAGCCGAGCAACATTCTCGTGCGCGAGGACGGCACGCCCGTGCTGCTCGATTTCGGCATCGGCAAGCTGCTCGACGAAGCAAGCCGTGACGCGACCGCGACGCGCGTGTTCACGCCAGCCTATGCTGCGCCGGAGCAGATCGCCGGCCGCGCGGTGACGACCGCGACGGACATCTACGGTCTCGGCTGCATCCTCTTCGAGCTTCTGTGCGGGCGCGCGCTGCATGAAGTCGGCGAAACCGGGCGCATGCCGGCGCCGAGCGCGGTGACCGACGGCGCGTTGTCGCGCACGTTGCGCGGCGATCTCGACCGGCTGGTCGGCAAGGCGATGCACGAGGAGCCCGAACGACGCTACGCGTCGGTGCAGGCGCTTTCGGACGACGTCGAAAACTATCTTGCGGGACGCCCCCTGCGTGCCGTGCCGGACAGCATCGCGTATCGCACGCGCAAATTCGTCGCGCGGCATCGCTACGCCGCTATCGCCGCGACGCTCGCGGCGGTGCTGATCGGCGTGTTCGTCTGGCGCCTCGAAGCGGGAAAGCGCCGCGCGCTCGCCGCCGAAGCGCACGCACAGCGCGAAGCGCAGAGTGCGAGACGCTCGCGCGATTTCCTCGTCTCGCTGTTCGAAGCGGCAGCGCCGGACAACACGCTCGGCCACGCGCTGACCGCGCGCGAGTTGATCGACAAGGGCAGCGAGGAAGTCGCCCGTTCGCTCGGCGACGAGCCGGAAACGGCCGCGCGGCTCGGCCACACGATCGCGGGCGTCTACGCGGCGCTCGGCGATCCGAAGACGGCGCTGGCGAGCGGCGAGCGCGCGCTCGCGCTCGTGCCCGGCGACACGTCCGAGAGCGGCCTGTTGCGCGCCGACATCCTGATGACGCTCTCATCGGAGTACGGCAACACCGAGCGCATCGAGGATTCGCTGCGTGCCGGCGAGGAGGCGCTGGCACTGCGCGAGCGATTTGCGCCGGACGATCACGCGAAGATCGGCGCTGCGCTCGCCCAATGCGGCGTGTCGACGATGCGTCAGGGCGATCTCGAACGCGCGCGCAGCTATTTCGATCGCGCGGCTGCCGAGTATGCGAAGGCGGGCAAGGTCGATCCGGCCGATCGCGCGGAAATGCTGCGCGGTGTCGCCGATCTCGACAACCGCGAAGGGCGTTTCGGCGAGAGCCTCGCGCACGCCGAACAGGCGCTCGCGTTGCTCGCGGATCTGCCGGAAGCCTCGCCGGAGCGTGTCGAAACGTGGCGCATGATCGCGCAGGCACAGACCGCGCTCGGTGATCTTGCCAACGCGACCGTGACGCTGGCCCAGGCGCTCGAGGTCGGGCGCGCCACGCTCGGCGCCGATAGCAACAAGGTCGCGAACGTCGAGAACGATCTCGCCGTCACGCTGAGCTCGCAAGGCAAGTATCGCGACGCGATCGCGCACATGGAGACATCCATCGCGATCGTCGAGAAGATCCGGCCGGGCGCGCGCATCGCGACGGCCCTGTCGGTGATGAACCTCGGCAGCCTCTACGAAAGTCTCGGCGACTATGCGAAATCCGAAACGCTGATGCGCGGCGCGATCGCGACGATCGAGGCCGATTCGCCGGAAGAACCGCAGCTCGATTCCTACCGCGGCAATTTCGCACGCACGCTGATGCTGCGCGGCGACCTCGCCGGCGCGCGCGCACTGATCGAGCGCGCGCTCGCGAGCATCGCTGCGCGCGAAGGCGAGGACAGCTTCGCGTATGCGTTGCAGGATTTCCGTCTGGCGCGCATCGAGCTCGCTGGCGGCAACGTCGAGGCGGCGCGCCAGGATCTGGATGACGCTTACAAGACGTTCGATCCGCTGCTGCCGCCCGAGCACGGGCTGCGCGTGCAGGTGACCGTCATGCGCGCCTTGATCGCGAAGGCGCAGGGCGATCTGCCGGCCGCGCAGCATTTGCTGGAAATCGCCGAAGCCGCGCAGGACCATCTGGGCGGAGCCGATCCGATCAATCTTGCGATCATCCGCGTGCGTCTGGCCGCCGTGCTGGCGGCGCGCGGCGATCTCGTCGGGGCAAGACACAAGCTCGATGCGTCGCGAGCGCTGCTCGAAAGCGCGCTGCTGCCCGAGGCCGTCGAGCGCGTCGAGTCCGACGCGGTCGAGGCCGATCTCGAAAAGCGCGAGCGCATTGCCGGGCGTTGACACACGGGCGTCGCGAAACCGCAGAGCGCATCGTCCCGGCTTGCGCCGGGACGACGGAAGGGAAATCTGACTCGTTCAGGGCGCCGTGTTGGTGTCGAACCCATGCCGGAAGATCGTATCCGGCAACCCGAACTCGACTGCGAGGAAATCCTGGTTCGCCGAGTCGGAGCGGCCGTGCCGACCGCCCAGAAGTGCTCGCCGTCGATGTCGTTGACCATTCCGTAGATGATGTCGTCGAAGTCCGAGACATTCACCATGCGCTTGCCGGCGTCGCCGAAATAAAGGTCGAGGCTGCCGTCCGCGTTGTAGGCGACCAGCGCGAGATCATTGCCGGACGAGCCGGTGCTGATGCGCGCCGAACCGGCAGCGACCAGGCGGCCCCACGGCATCAGCGTCAGCGAGTAGGCGATGTCGTCGCTCGGTCCCACCGCTGTCGTCACCAGGCCGCCCGTACCGAAGGTCGGATCGAGCACGCCGGCGGTCGTGTAGCGCGCCACCACGAAATCGCGGCGACCGTCGCTCACGATCGTCGAGCCGGCGATGACGATGCGTCCGTCAGGCTGGCGCACCATCGCGTTGGCCATGTCCTCGCCGGTGCCGACGCCCGTGCGCGTGATGCCGCCGGTGCCGAAGGTCGCATCCGGCGTGCCGTCGGTGTTGAGGCGCATCAGCAGGAGCTCGGCGTTGCCGGGACCGAACGCATAGCCCGCGACGAGGATCTTGCCGTCCGGCTGGATCAGCAGCGCGCGCGCTTCGGAGTTTCCGTTTGCCGTCTGCGCCGCGTTGATGTCGACCTTGCCGCCGGTGCCGAACAGCGTATCCAGCTGGCCGCTCGCGGTATGGCGCGTCAATGCGACATGATTGGGGCCCATTTCGGCGGTGAATCCGGCGGAAACGATCATTCCATCCGCCTGCACGGCGACGGCGTTGCATTGATCGAACAGCGAGCCGCCGGGGCCCGATTGCAGGAACGAGGTCACCGCGTAGCCGGTGCCGTCGAACGTCCCATCCAGCGAACCGTCGCCCATGAAGCGCGCGGTGACGAAATCGGTCGCGGTGCCCGCGCTGAAGAATGTGCCGCAGCCGACCAGGCGGCCGTCTGCCATGCGGCCCACGGCGCGCAGGCTGTCGCCGAGGTTCTGGCTGAGATCGATGTTGGCGACGCCGTTGGTGCCGAACCCGCTATTGAGCACACCGGCTCGCGTGATGCTGGCCAGCACCGAATAGTTGCCGCCGGCCGAGCCGGCCATGATGACGTTGCCCGCTGCATCGAGCACCGCTCCCTGGGCGGCGTCGGCGATGCCGCTGATCGGTATCGTGATGAGCACGCCGTCCTCGCCGGGCGCGAGCGCCCAGGCGCACGGCGCGATCGTGGTCGCGAAGAGCGCCGCGGCGATCCGGCCGCGGGCGATCGACACACATCTGGAAGACACGGGAGACGACGAAGCAGGGGCGGCAGCAGGTGAAATGCGCATGAAAGCGTCTTCCTCGCGAAGTGGCTCGGGTCGCGACAAGGGGTTACTCTCGTCACGCTCTATTCCCTAACTACGGGGAAGCGGGGGGCGGACCATCACGGTCATGGGCGACGAGAGCGCAAGCGATGTCACCGCGTTGCTGGCGGCGTGGCGCGCCGGCGATACGGCCGCGCCGGATGCGCTGGCGACGCTGGTCTACGAGGAATTGCGCCGCATGGCCTCGCGGCGGCTCGCCGGATCCGCGCAACGGCCGTTGCAGACGACCGAGCTCGTGCACGAAACGTTCGCGCGCCTGCTCGAGCATCCGCTCAAGGCCGGCGATCGCAGCCACTTCTTCCGCATAGTCGCTCTCGCGCTGCGCCAGGTGCTCGTCGATGCGGTGCGCCGGCAGGGCGCGGAAAAGCGCGGCGGCGACGTCGTGTGGGTCACGCTCGACAGGGCCGACGACGTATCGGCCGGCGAATCGCACGACTGGCTCGCGGTCGAATCGGCACTCGGCGAGCTCGAGATCGAGGACGCGCGCAAATGCCGCGTCGTCGAGATGTCGCTCCTGATGGGACTCTCGCAGCAGGAAGTCGCCGACGCGCTCGAGATCTCGGTGCCGACCGTCGAGCGCGATCTGCGTTTTGCGCGCGCCTGGCTTCGCGAACGTCTCGTGGCATGAGCGCGGGCCGGCTCGCGCGCATGGAAGCGCTGTTCCATGCCGCGCTGGCGAGGCCGGCCGGCGAACGCAGCGGTTTCCTCTCGACCGAAGAATCCGACGCGGAGATTCGCGCCGCGGTCGAGCGCCTGCTCGCGCAGCACACCGAAACCGGCGCTCCGCTGCGCGACATGCTGCACGCGGCAGTCGCCGACACGAGCGCGATGCCGGCACGCGAGCGCATCGGCGCGTGCCGGCTGCTGCGCGAGCTCGGCGCCGGCGGCATGGGCACGGTGTTCCTCGCCGAACGCGAGCTCGGCGACACGCGCCAGCTCGTCGCGTTGAAGCTGATCCGCGGCTTTCCGACACGCGAAGCGCGCGCCCGGCTCGCGCGCGAACGCACGCTGCTCGCCGGGCTCAACCATCCGAACATCGCGCGTCTGCTCGACGGCGGCGACAGCGAGGACGGCCAGCCGTATCTGGTCATGGAATACGTCGACGGCGAGCTCTTGCTCGCGTACTGCGCGAAGCACGCGCTCGGCGTCGAAGCGCGTCTCGCACTGTTCGTGCAGCTCTGCCGCGCGGTGCAGCACGCGCACCAGCACCTGATCGTGCATCGCGACATCAAGCCCGCCAACGTGCTCGTGCGCGAGGACGGCACGCCGGTGCTGCTCGATTTCGGCATCGGCAAGCTGCTCGACGGCACCGATCCCGACGCGACCGCGACGCGCGTGTTCACGCCGGCGTATGCGGCGCCGGAGCAGGTCGAAGGGCGCCACGCGACGACCGCGACCGACGTCTACGCGCTCGGCTGCGTGCTGTTCGAGCTCCTTTGCGGCGCAAGCTTCGTCGATGCGTCGGCGAAGACGTCGGCGCCGCGCCCGAGCACGGCGGCCAACGATCCGCAACTCGCGCGTCGTCTGCGCGGCGATCTCGATCGCATCGTCCTGAAGGCGACCGAGCGCCTGCCGGAACGTCGCTATGCATCGGCCGATGCGCTCGCCGAGGACATCGGACGCTATCTTGCCGGGCAGCCGGTCAGCGCGGTACCCGACAGCGTCGCGTACCGCGCGCGCAAGTACATCGCGCGGCATCGCTGGAGTGTCGCCGCCGCCGTTCTCGTCGCGATCATGATCGCAGGATTCGTCGTCAGCCTCGCCGCGCAGCGCAGGCTCGCGCTGCAGCAGGCGACGCGCGCGGCGGCGACGCGCGATTTCCTCGTCTCGATTTTCCGCTTCGCCGATCCGAAGGTGCACCAGGGCAAGCCGGCAACGCTGCGCGAAGTGCTGGATCAGGGCAGCACGCGGCTCGCGACCGAGCTTGCCGGCCAGCCGGAGCTCCACGCCGAGCTCAATGACGCGCTCGCCGAGATCTACGCCGACATCGGCGAGGACGAGGCCTCTCGCCGCGAAGTCGAAAGCGCGCTGCAGCTCGGCGGCGATGACGGCGATCCGGTCCTGCGCGCGAAGCGTCTGGAGCGGCTCGCGCGCATCGAGCTCGCCAGCCGCGAAGGTTTCAACGATGCGCTGGCGCACACCGGGCAGGCGCTTGCGGCGATCGCGGGTCGCGACGACGAACCAACCCGCGAGCTGCGCTCGCAACTGCTCAACACGCAAGGCCTCGCGCTGACCGCGCTCGAGCGCTACGACGAAGCGGCCGCGAGCCTGCGCACCGCGCTGGAGATACTGCCGACGCTCTCGGCGAATCGCGACGAGGAGCGCGTCAACCTGCTGCAGCATCTCGTCAAGCTCGAGGTCATGCGCGGCGGCAACGACGCGGCGCTTGCGTATGCGGCAGACGCCGAAACCGCGGTCATCGCGCTGCGCGGGCGCGATCATCCGGATGCGATCAAGGCGATCGAGCTCAACGCGAGCCTCCTCGCACGCACCAATCATCTGGCCGAAGCCGAGCCGCGCTATCGCGAGACGCTCGCGGCGGAGCGCAAGCTGTACGGCGAGGACAACAGCTATGTCACGAAGACCAAGATCGCGCTCGGCCGCGTGCTGCTGCGCGAGGATCGTGCCGACGACGCGCTGGTGTTCCTCGACGACGTGCAAGGCGCGTTGCGACAAGGCCGCAGCCGACGACGCGCATGCCGATCCGCAGTGCACGCTGGTGCTGAAGTTGTGGGGCGAGGCGCACGCCGTCGCCGGCGACCATGAGACGGGCGTCGCCGCGCTGCGCAAGGCGGTAGCGCAGTGCGCGCCGCAGTCCGACAACGATGACGGCATCTGCAACCTCACGCGAGTGTCGCTGGCGCGCGTGCTTTGCCTTTCGGGCGCAACCGACGAAGGTGCGAAGCTCATCGCGAGCGTGCGCGAGCCGCTGCTCGCGCAATCGTTCACGAGCCCGGCCGAGCGCGCGATGATCGAGAACATCGGGCGCGAATGCGCGCCGCGTTGATCTGGATGCGACTTCGGTGCGAGATCAGGTGTCGAGCGCGGCAACGTGCGCGACGGTCGATTCGCGCAGCGCCGTCAGGCTGTAGCCGCCTTCGAGGCTCGACACGATGCGTCCCTCCGCGTGCCGCGCGGCGAGCTCGACGAGCCGCGTCGTGATCCACGCGTAGTCGTCCGCGTCGAGATTGAGGTTGGCGAGCGGATCGAGCCGGTGCGCATCGAAGCCGGCCGAGATCAGCACGAGCTCGGGCGCGAAGCGCTCGCAGCGCCGGCAGCACGATGTCCTCGTACGCCTCGCGGAATTCGGCCGATCCCGCACCCGGCGCGCAGCGGCGCATTGACGATGTTGCCGGCGCCGGTCTCGGTGCGCGCGCCGGTGCCGGGATACAGCGGCCACTGGTGCGACGACGCGTACAGCACGCGCGGCTCGGACCAGAAGATGTCCTGCGTGCCGTTGCCGTGGTGCACGTCGAAATCGACGATCGCGACGCGCGAAAGACCGTGCGCGGCGATCGCGTGCGCGGCGCCGACCGCGACGCTGTTGAACAGGCAGAAGCCCATCGCGCGTGTCGTGCGTCGCGTGATGGCCCGGGCGGACGCACCGCGCAGAACGCGCGCCGATGCGTGCCGGCGATCGACCGCGTCGACCGCTGCGCAGACCGCGCCGGCCGCGCGCAACGCGGCTTCGGCGGATGCGGGCGACATCACGGTGTCCGGATCGAGCCGGCGCCAGCCGGATGCGATCGGCTCGTCGAGCACGGCGTCGATCAGCTCGCGCGTGTGCACGCGCGCGAGCTGCTCGCGCGTCGCCGCCGGCGCTTCGATGCGCGCGCAGTGCGAGAAACGCGGATCGTCGAGCGCTTCGAGCACGGCCGCGAGGCGTGCGGACGATTCCGGATGGCCCGGGCCCGGTGTCGTGCGCGAGGCAGGCGCGAATGCGTGTAAATCGCGATGCTCATCGCTCAGTCCTCGCCGTCGCCGAGCAGCGCGTGCGAGCGCGGCGCGCGCGTCGGCTCTCGCTCAAGCGCTTCGCGGCGGCGGCGGTTTCCTCCGGCACCCAGTCGCGGAAACGCAACGTTCTCGACGCGATGCGCGCCGCGTGCGGAATGCACCTCGCGCATGCGCGCGAGGCGCGTGCGCGCGAAGCGATCGGCGAGGCGCACCAGCGCGGGCCACACGCGCGCGTGCGCGAAGCTGATCTTGCCTTCGACGAGGCGGCACACGAGCACGTCGTGCGATTCGCGCACCGCGCGCGTCAGCCGCGAAGATCGCGCGTGCCTTGCGGATGCGACCACCAGCTGCCGCGGATCGGCTGCGCCGGCGATCGCTTCGGCGAGCGAGGGAATCGTCGCGTGCCGCGCCGATTCGAGCACGACGCCGTGCCGCTCGACGAAGCGGAGCGCGTCCGCGACGCTCATTTCTTGCGGCGTCTTGCGCCGCTCGTGCTGCCACAGCACTTCGCCGTGTCCGCTCTCGCGCGCGAGCACGCGCGCGAGCACGAACAGCAGATCGGAAAGCCGGTTGAGATAGCGGATCGCCTCGCCGCGCACCGCATCGTGGCGCGACAGCGTGACGACTTCGCGTTCGGCGCGCCGGCAGATCGTGCGCGCGAGATGGCAGTGCGCCGCGGCGATGCCGCCGCCCGGCAGGATGAAATCCTTGAGCGGCGGCAGCGTCTCGTTGAACGCGTCGAGCATGTCTTCGAGCCGCGTGATGTCGGCGTCGTCGATCATCGCCATGCCCGGAATGCACAGCTCGCCGCCGAGATCGAACAGATCGTGCTGCGCCTGCGTCAGCACTTCGCGGATGCGCTCGGGCAGCGTCCTGCGCGAGCACGATGCCGATCGCGCTGTTGAGCTCATCGACGGTGCCGTACGCGTTGACGCGCGCGGAATCCTTGGCGACGCGCGTGCCGTCGCCGAGGCCGGTCGTGCCGTCGTCGCCGGTGCGCGTGTAGATCTTCGAGAGTCGATTGCCCACGATCTCGCGAGCCTTCTTCAGCCCTCCCCTTCAAGGGGAGGGTTGGGTGGGGATGGTGTTGTGCGCGATCAGCCACGCACCGATCGCGCGCGACGCCGCAGCGACCCTGCACGCTGCGCACAGCCAGCGTCGACGCACGACATGCAGCGCCGCGGCGATGCCGACATACATCGCGCTGGTGCGCAGGTACGGCAGATACCAGTCGCCGAGATTCTCGACCCAGCCGCCGAAGCTGCGCACCTTGCCGCCGGCCATCCACGTTTCGCTCAGCCAGTAGTAGCTGCCGTTCGACAGGAGATAGCAGACGCTGACCGAAGCGACGAGCGCACCGGCCAGCAGCGCGAGCTCGCGCACGCCAAGGCCGCGATAGACGTGACGCAGCAGGCTGCCGCCGAACCACATCGCAAGATACGCCGGCACCAGGAACCAGTACGCGATCGACACGCAGTAGTGGCTCCAGAAATCGATGCCCTGACCGGTGATCACGAAGAAATCGATCAGCACGGCGAGCGCCATCAGCAGCGGAAACGCCCAGCGCGCACTGCCGCGCAGATAGAAACCCGCGACGAAGAACACCGCCCACGACGCATCCGGCAGCGCCGCGAAATGATTGACGCGCGTCGCCAGCATCACGATCGCGAGGATCGCGAGAATGCCTGCGCGCTGCGGGTTGGACAGGGTCATCGGGGAATCCTTGGACGAGCGTCTGTCCATTCTAGCCGAACGCGCGCGCCGGCGGCTCCGCGCTCAGGCGTCCGCGAGGAAGCGCGGCGTGTTCATCGTAGCGCACCTCGAACTGGCCGCCGCGATAGGCGATGCGGCTGGCGTGCGCGTGATCGACGCTGAGCGCGAGCGCGCGCGCCGGCGGCAGGCCGAGCGCGTGGCAGAGCAGCGCGCGGATCGAGCCCGCGTGCGCGACCGCGAGCACGGTGTCGTTGTCGCCGGTCGAGCCGAGCAACGCGGCGAACCACGCGCCGGTGCGGCGGATCACGTCGGCGAAGCTCTCGCCGCCCGGCGCTTCCTGGATGACCCAGTTGTCGGCCCAGTGCCGATAGCGCGCGGCGTCGGATGCGGCGATCTCGTCCCAGCGCTTGCCGTCCCATGCGCCGAGCTCGACTTCGCGCAGGCGCGCGTCGGCGAGCGGCTCGATCGCAAAGCGCGCCGCGAACACCTGCGCGGACTGCTGCGCGCGCTTCAGATCGCTCGCAAAACAGAAAGCGCGGCGCGGCGCCGTCCCAGCTCGCGGCGAGACGCTGCGTCGCCGTGAAGCCTTCCGCGGACAGCGGCACGTCGGTGTGGCCGAGGCACAGGCCGGCGGGCGCGTCGACGCCGCCGTGGCGGACGAGGATGAGGTCCATCCGAGTCTGTCGGCCCTGATTTGCCGGGATGCCTGAAGCCTAGCATCAAGATTCGCCTCGCATGCACATGTCGGCGCCGAATGCACGTCGCTGGGTGTTTTCCCAGGCCGTTGCGGAGGTTTCATCGCAGTCGCGCGGGATGGCCGGGTTCCGTTCTGTCTATCGAACGACGCGCGTGACGCGTCGTGTTCGTGAACTTTTCGGAATCTGACGAGGAACCACCATGAGCTCCGCACGCACGCTATTGGTCATGCTCGCACTGGCTTTCGCCGGCACCCATCCGGGAGTCGGGACGAGCGCTGAACCTTCGATCTCCCCGCACAAACCGGTCTCGGGCATCTTTCCGGGCGCCGGCACCGGAACCGCTATCGGCAACTGGAATCAGTTCCGCTTCAACAGCGGCCATACCGGCTTCAATCCCGTCGAGCGCACGCTCAACGTGGACAACGTATCGTTCCTGTCGCTCGACTTCGAAGCCGAGCTCGGCGACCCCGTGTTCTCCTCGTCGCCGGCAGTCGTCGGCAACGTGGTCTACATCGCGTCGCGCGACGGCACGCTGTGGGCGTTTCCCGCCAACGGCTGCGGCGATTCGATTTGCAGCAAGCCGCTGTGGAAGTCCACCTCGCTGGGGCAGATCGTCGATTCGCCGACGGTCGCCAACGGCATCGTCTACATCGGCTCGCAGACGTCGCCGGACAACAACGACGGCAAGGTCAGCGCGTTCGCGGCAGCGGGCTGCGGCAGGGAAGTCTGCGCACCGCTGTGGCAGGGCGATGCCGGAAAGGAGGCCATCCTCGAATCCTCGCCGACGGTCGCCGACGGCCTCGTCTACATCGGCGCATTCGACGGACGCCTCTACGCGTTCCACGCCAACGGCTGCGGCGCGACCGAGTGCCAGCCCGCATGGATCGGAGCGACGGGCGGCACGGTCGAATCGACGCCGACCGTCGCCAACGGCATCGTCTACATCGGATCCGACGACGGCTTCCTGTATGCGTTCGATGCGCGCGGTTGCGGTCGCCAGAATTGTCTGCCGCGCTGGCGCGGTGAGCTCGCAGGGCCAAAGCTGGTCAGCTCCGTGTTCGATTCGACTCCCGCGGTCGCGAACGGCGTCGTCTACATCGGCTCGGCGCACTCGCTGGCCGCGTTCGATGCCGCGGGTTGCGGCGCCGGCGCGAACTGCAAGCCGATCTGGCAGGCGGTCGACCAGTTACAGTTCTTCGGCGGCTCGCCGGCGGTCGCCGATGGCCGCGTGTACATCGGCCTCGAGTCCAGTGTGGCCGTGTACTCGGCCGACGGTTGCGGCAAAGACCTGTGCGATGCGTTGTGGCTGCTGACCGGGCCCGGTTCGCAGGCCTCCGTCGCGTCCTCGCCGACCGTTGCCAATGGTGTCGTCTATGCCGGCAGGAACAGCGGCGACGTATTCGCGTGGTCTGCGGACGCGTGCGGATCGTTCACCTGCGATCCGCTCTGGAGCGGCCACATCAACGACGTCATCGTGAACTCCTCGCCGACCGTCGTGCGCGGCAAGCTCTACATCGGCAGCGGCGACAACACGTTCCCGAGCGATCGACAGGGCAGCCTCTACGTGTTCGGCCTCGTCGAGTGATGCTGAGTCCGCTGATCGTCTGGAGATCGCTCCACGACGCATGATCTCCCCGGCCGCCGGCGCGATTCCAATCGATCGCGCCGGCGCCGTTCTCATCGCATCATTTTTTTTCCGCCGCGCAACGAATACGGCAACCACGGGCGTCCTAAGATGAGCGACCGCGTTGCGTCCGGCGGTCTGCGGAGGGCTCGCCATGAGCATGTCCCGTCGCATCCTTTTCGTTGTCACCGCCGCGGTCCTCGCCGGCGCATTGCCAGGTATTGGCGCACGGAGCGCGCCCACCGGGTCGGCGAGCAGCGCTGGCCTCGCGACCGGCAGCTGGCGGCAATTCCGCTTCGACTCCCGGCATACCGGCTTCAATCGTTTCGAGCACGTGCTCGATGTCGCGAACGTGCCGACACTTACGCTGGACTGGCAGGCCCAGTTGGGTCAGCTGGTATTTTCCTCCTCGCCCGCGGTGGTCGGCGGCGTCATCTACATCGGATCCTCCGACGGCACGCTGTGGGCGTATCCCGCTGAAGGCTGCGGCGCGGCGCTGTGCAAGACACCGCTGTGGCAGTCCACGTACCTGGCGCAGATCGTCGATTCGCCGACGGTGGCCGACGGCGTCGTCTATGTCGGCTCGCAGACCTCGTTCGATTCGAACGACGGCCTTCTCAACGCGTTCAGCGCCGCCGGCTGCGGTGCCGCGATCTGCGCGCCGCTCTGGCAGGGACATGCCGGAAAGGAGTCCATCCTCAATTCCTCGCCGGCGGTCTCCGGCGGTTTTGTCTACGTCGGCGCATTCGACGGCCGGCTCTATGCGTTTGCCGCGAATGGCTGCGGCAGGCCGACATGCGAACCGCTATGGAGCGGAACCACCGGAGGCACGATCGAATCTTCGCCGACGGTCGATTCGGGCATCGTCTACATCGGATCGGACGACGGAAATCTCTATGCGTTCCCCGCAAACGGATGCGGCGCGCGCGACTGCGCACCGCTGTGGAGCGGCCCGCTCGGCTATCCGGCGTTCGATTCGACGCCCGCGATCGCCGGCGGAGTCGTCTACATCGGCTCGGCGCATGCGCTGTCGGCGTTCGACGCGGACGGCTGCGGCGCCGACACCTGCGCTCCGCTATGGCAGGCGATCGACGAGGGCCAGTTCTTCGGCGGATCGCCAGCGGTTGCCGGCGGTCGCATCTACATCGGCCTCGAAACCACGGTCGCCGTGTACGACGCGGCCGGCTGCGGCGCGGCGAACTGCGCTCCGCTGTGGCTGCTGTTCGGCGCCGGAGCGCAGGCGCAGATCGAATCCTCGCCGACGGTCGCCAACGGCGTCGTCTACGTCGGCCGGAACACGGGGCAGGTACTGGCCTGGTCCGCCGAACCGTGCGGATCGTTCACCTGCGACGCCATCTGGACCGGCTTCACGCGCGATCCGATCGTCAATTCCTCGCCGACCGTCATCGGCGGCAAGCTCTATATCGGGAGCGCCGACAATCTGTTCCCGGAGAACCAGCAGGGCCGCGTGTACGTATTCGACCTGCCCTGACGCGGCACGCGCGGTTTCGGCGTCGGCGCCGCGAGCCGCTATCATCACGCGATGGCTGATGATGACGCGATCGACACCTACGACGTCCTGATCGCCGGCGGCGGCCTCGTCGGCGCAAGCCTCGCGATCGCGCTCGACGGCGCCGGACTCTCCGTCGCGCTGGCCGAGGCCGTGCCGCCGCGCGCGGATCTGCAGCCGAGCTACGACGAGCGCAACCTCGCACTCGCCGGCGCCAGCGTGAACGCATTGCGCGCGCTCGGCGTGCTCGATGCGTCGGCGCCCGTGCAACCGATCGCGCGCATCCATGTCAGCCGTCGCGGCGATTTCGGCAGCGTCGCGTTCGATGCCGCCAAGCTTGGCCTCGCCGACATTCGGCGCGACGATTCCCGCGCGCGAGCTCGGCAATGCATTGCTGCGAAGGCTCGATGCGATGTCGCGATCTTGCACGTCTCGCGCCGGCGCAAGTCATTGCGCTCGAAGCTCGCGATGCGGCGATGGACGTCACGCTGCGCACGCCCGATGGCGAGCGTCGCGTGCGCACGCGCCTCCTCGTCGGCGCCGACGGCACGGAATCGTTCGTGCGCCGCACGCTCGGCATCGATGTCGAGCGCCACGACTATGGCCAGTCCGCATTCGTGACGACGCTGACCGTCGACAAGCCGCTCGACGGCGCGGCCTACGAGCGCTTCACCGATTCGGGACCCGGTCGCGTTGCTGCCGCTCGGCGCGAACCGCGCGGGCCTCGTGCTCAGTGTGCCGTCGGCGGACGCGCCGCACGTCGGCGCGCTCGACGACGATGCGTTCATCGCATTCGTGCACGAACGCTTCGGCTATCGCGCGGGACGCTTCTCGCAACCGGGCCGGCGCAAGCCGTATCCGCTTGCGCGTGCGCTCGCTGCACGCACGACCGCGACGCGCGCGGTGCTGGTCGGCAACGCCGCGCAGACCGTGCATCCGGTCGGCGCGCAGGGTTTCAATCTGGGTCTTCGCGATGCGCTGACACTCGCCGAATTGCTGCGCGACGCCGCGCAGGCCGGCGCCGATCCGGGCGCCGATGCGCTGCTCGCGCGACACGCCGCGCGACGTGCGGACGATCGCTCGGCAACGACGCGCTTCAGCGACGATCTCGTGCGGCTGATGAGCCGCGACTTCGCGCCGCTGCGGCTCGTGCGCTCGCTCGGCTTCCACGCGCTCGACCGCATCGCGCCGCTGAAACGGCGGTTCGCGCTGCGCGGCATGGGCTTTCGCGGCGACACGCCGCTGCTGGCGCTGCTGCGATGAACCGGCGCGGCGAGCTCGATGCGATCGTCGTCGGCGGCGGAGCGATCGGCGCGGCGCTGGCGCTGGCACTCGCGCGCGACGGGTTCGACGTCGCGCTCGTCGAAGCGCGCGCGCCGAAGCCGTGGCGCGCCGAGGACGACGTCGATCTGCGCGTCGTCGCGCTTGCCTCGGATGCGCGCGCGCTGTTCGCGGATCTCGGCGTGTGGTCTTCGATCGCCGGCGCGCGCATCGGCCCGTATCGGCGCATGCGCGTGTGGGATGCGTCGCGCGCCCGGCGAGCTTGCGTTCGATGCCGCGGAGAACGGCGAGGCCGCGCTCGGCTGGATCATCGAGAACAAGCTGATCCAGCACGCGCTCTGGCAGGCGGTCGAAGCGGAACGCAACGCGCGTCTGGTCTGTCCGGCCGAAGTCGCTTCGGTCGCGAACGAAGCGGATGGCGTCGAGGTCACGCTCGCGGACGGCACGCGCCTGCGCTCGCGCGTCGTGATCGCCGCGGACGGCGCCGAATCGCCGCGTGCGCGCGATGCTCGGCATCGACAGCAACGGCCGCGACTACGCGCAGCGCGCGCGTCGTCGCGCACGTCGCAACCGCGCGCCCGCACGAAGACACCGCGTGGCAGCGTTTCCTGCCCGGCGGACCGCTCGCGTTCCTGCCGCTCGCCGACGGACGCAGCTCGATCGTGTGGTCGCTGCCGGACGCCGAGGCCGCGCGCATCCTCGCGCTCGACGATGCGGCGTTCCGCGACGAGCTCGGCTGCGCGTTCGATTTCCGGCTCGGCGAGATCACGTCGTCGACCGCGCGCGCCGCGTTTCCGCTGCGCATGCGCCTCGCGGACCGCTACGTCGCCGGACGTTGCGTGCTCGCCGGCGACGCCGCGCACGTCGTGCATCCGCTGGCGGGGCAGGGCATGAACCTCGGCTTTCGCGACGTCGCGTGCCTGCGTCGCGTGCTGCGCGACGCGCGCGAGCGCGGCAGCGACATCGGCGCCGCGCACGTGCTGCGCCGCTACGAGCGCGAGCGGCGCAGCGAGAACGCGCTCGCCGCGCGCGGGCTCGATGCGATCGAGCGCCTGTTCGGCGCGAGCGATTCGACTGACGCCGACGCTGCGCGGCGCAGGCCTCGCGGTCGTCGATCGCGTCGCGCCGCTGAAGCAATGGTTCGCGTCGATCGCGGCCGGAAAGGCCTGACGCTTCGCCGGCCGGTCTCCGGCGGAAGTCTTCGCGGCGATCACGACGCTCGGCGGCGGCGCCGATCTCAATCCGGACGACGACGCGACCGGCATCTTCGCCGACGGTTTCGACACGCCGCCGTCCGACGCTGCGCAGGACGCGCCTACCACAACTCGTAAGCGATGATGCTGCACACGCCGGTCATCATGCAGCAGGCCGGCGATGAAGATCGCATCGGCCACGCGCTCGACGCGGTACATGCGGCGGATGCTGCGCGTGCGCAGCGCCCAGTAGGACAACAGGCACGAGGAGAGGAACAGCAGCGCATCGACCGCGAGCAGGTTGTCGGCGATCGTGTCGACGTTGATCGTCGCGACGACGACACGGATCAGGCCGATGACCGTCAGGCACACGCCGACCAGCGCGGCGGACGCGGTGAAGATGTGGATCGAGATGTCTTCTTCGAGCGTCTTTCTGCTGTCGGGATGAGTTGGCATGGACGCTCGGCGATCCGTCGATGATAGGGAGCGTCAGGCCTGCCAGCGCTCGAGCTTGGGAATCCCGCGCGTGAAAAGACCACCGAGAAAACGCGGGAAACCCATGTCCGCCATCTTCACGCGCACGCGCTCCTGCATCTGCGCGGACGTGATCTCGGGCAACACGAAACGACCGTCCTGGTAGCAATGGCTGCAGTACTTCGTGCTGCGCGATCCATCGATCTCGGTACCGCCGCCGTGCTCGTCGCGCTTGAGGGGCATGCCGCAACTTTGGCAATTTCGATAGGTGGACGGCATGGGTGTCTCCTCTTCTTGAGGGTCCGACCGGGGTGGAGTTTACTCTTTGATCGTTTGCTCGTTGTTCGTGTGCGTGTCGGGATCATTTCTTTAGCCTTCCCCTTCAAGGGGAGGGTTGGGTGGGGATGGTGTGGGTTCGGTGTTTGTTTTTTCTCGTCATTCCGGCGAAGGCCGGAATCCATCTTGCTCTTGGCTTCTAGTCTTCCGCGCTCACGCGAAAACCGACTCACGTCCGTGTGCGGTATGTCCGCCATCCCTGGCGGCCAGTCACTTTCTCTTGCTTGCCCAAGAGAAAGTAACCAAAGAGAAGGGCACCCTCGCGGCCGCGGTCGCTGCGGGCATCCATGCCCCAGCGACTACGCAAGCGGCGCTCCGGAGGTTCGCTGACAGTACGTCCGTGTACTGACAGCGAACGCGCGCGCGTCCTGCGCGCGCCCCTGACGGGCTTTTTCCTACGCGCCGCTTGCCGCGGCCGAGAGGGACCCGGGAGCAGAAAGAGGAGCGCGGCAGTCCCTGCCGCAGAAGCAGGACTTGTGCTTTCGCTCTTGCTCTTGGGTCCCTCTGTGACGCGGCGAAGGGCGGACGGATCAGGCCCGCGCACCGCGCGGGGCGGCGCGAGGGATCGCGCCGCTTTTGCCGCAGTCCATGGATGGACTGTCGGCAAAACCCCGGCCGCCCGTAGCGCACCGGCGCTTTAGCGCCGGCGCGGCACCGAGGGTGTGTTCTCTTTGGTTACTTTCTCTTGCACAAGCAAGAGAAAGTGACTCGGCCGCCAGGATGGCGGACGAAGCTCACACGGACGTGAGTCGGTCCTCGCTCAGCGCGCAATCAATTCAACAAAAACAGGAACGAAACGCTGCATTCGACAGGAAAAAAAGAAGAACCAACTACTTCTCCCACCGATAATTGACACCAGCCCGATTGCCCGTCGATCGCGTTCTGCGCCTCAAAATTCCAACGCTTGTTGAAGAGATATTTCAGACGTGACAACCTCGCCCGGCACGAACAGGCCGACGCCATAGCTCAAGATAGAGTTTCGGCGACAGATACTTTCCGACCGTGAACGCCGATCCGCCGAGCGCCGAGCTGTCAGAGACGCCGACTTCCATTCCGGTGCGCGCGCCGATGCCTTTCGCGAGCAGGTCGCCCGTTGCGCTGCCGAGCGCGCGCGCGGCGCTGCCGAGCATGTCGCCTTCGCCGCTCTTCAGGCCCGACAGCGGCTTGCCGGTGATGAGATACGAGAGCGCTTCGGATTGCTCCATCGAGGGCTTCGAAAATACCGTCAGCACCGGCACGAGCGCGGTGCCGCGCACCTGCAGGCCGGCCTTGATCACGTCGCCGAGCTCCTCGCCGGATGCGCCGACGATCGTGCGCGTGGCGCTGATGTCGAGGCCCGGATTGTCGAGCGACGTGCCGGCGAAGAGGAGCCGCCCGGTCTCGATCTTGAGATCCTGCCCGTACGCCTTGTAGGTGCCGGTGACGTTGAGCGTGCCGGTGCCTGTCGCGACGCGTCCGGGCCGCTGCGAAACCGCGAGATCGCCGCCGATCTTGCCGTCGAGGCCGAAGCCGGCGAGCTTGACGTCTTCGCCGAGCTTGACGGTGACCGCGACGATCGACCGGCAGCGCCTTGCTCGGCGCCGGCTGCTCGGCATCGGTGACGACGACGTCCGGCGACAACTTGTTGACGCCGCCGCCCGGCAGCTTGCCGAGATCGATGTTGGCTTTCGGAATCGCAACGCTGCCGCCGACCTGGATGTTCTCGGTGCTGCGCTCGATGCGGATGTCCGGCGAGATCACGACGCGCGCGGCCGGAATGTCCGCGGCGAGGAAATTCTCGCCCTTGATCGTCGCCTTCGCCGGCGCGGTCGGGCCGATGCCGCCGGAGCCCGACAGCGTCAGCGTGCCGTCGCCGGATTTCAGCGTGCCGTCGAGTGCGAAATGCTCGGAATCGGCCGCGCGCACGTTGATCTCGCCGTCGTGCAGCTTGAGTCCCGCATTCGGCACTTCGGTCGCGAATTCCTTGAGCGCGAGCGAGCCGCCGAGCTTCGGCGCCGCGGTCGTTCCGGCGAACGTGTAGTGCGCTTCGACGCGGCCCTTCGTGTTGGCGACCTGCGGCGTCAGCAGCTCGACGAACGCGAGGCTGTTGAGCTTCGCATCGAGCTTGCCCGACAGCGCCGGCGTGCCCTGCATCGGACCCGACAGCGTGACGTCGCCGTCGATCCTGCCATCGTGATCGAGCGCCGCGCGCACGGTCGCATGCACCGATTGCGGCGCGAGATTCGCGTCGAGCGCGAGGCCTGTGTACGCGATCAGCGGCTGCGTCGCGTTGTCGGGATAGGCGATGCTGCCCTTGTCCGATGCGATGTTCGCGACGCCGTTCAACGCGCCGCTCGCGTCGCGGCGGATGTCGCCGTGGCCGGCGAGCACGCCCTCGACGCGCAGCGGCGCATCGGGCGAGGCGAGCTTTACGACGAGCGCGAGCGGCAATTGCTCGATGCGGTAGTGCGCGGCGAATGCGCCATCGCCGCCGCCGTTGCCGGCGACGCAGAGTTTTGGCCCGCCGCCGGCGAGACAGATGTCGGTTGCGCTGAACTGCTTGCCGTTCCACGCGAGTTGCGAGGGCTGCTCGAGCGCGAGCTTCGGCACGTCCTTGACGGTCACGTCGAGCGTCGTCAGCGAGCCGCTCCACGCGCCCTTGTCGCCGCTGCTGCCGTTGAGCGCGATCGTCGTCGCGAGCGGCGTGCCATGGGCGGTGAGCTTGAGCTGATGCGATTTCTCGTTGCCGCCGCCGTCGACGTCGAGCGTCTCGAACTCGAGACCGCCGGCGACGACTTTCTGCGCACGCAGCGTCAGCGTGCCTTCCGGCGGCTGGATCGAGGCGATGTTCGCGTTGACATCGACGACGCCGATCGACGTCGAGCCCGATGCGATGCCGGCGCCGTGCGCGGTGCCGGTGATCGCGAGCTTCGGCCAGTCGCCCGAGCACGTGGAAGCTGCCGTCGAGGCTGCCGTTCGCATCGGGCAGCCAGTCGGCGAGCGAAGCGATCGAGAGCTTGATCGTCGCGTCGGTCTGATCCGTGCTTCCCGCGCCGGTAACTTCGACGTGGCTCTTGCCCGATGCGAGCGCGAGATTGCCGTCGACGACGTAGCCCGGTTTCAGCTTGAGATCGGCGTTGCCCGAAACGGGCCGCTTGCGCAGCGTGCCGCCGAGCTTGTCGAGCTTGATCGTCGCGTCGGGACCGTTGTCGGTCAGCGTGCCTTCGGTCGCGAGCTCGAAATCGATTGCGCCCGGCCATTCGGCCGCGAACGCGCCGGGATCGAACTTGCTCGCCTTCGTCGTCAGCTGCCAGCCGATCGCGGGCTTGAGCTTGATCGTGCCTTGCGCATCGAGGCCGCCCTTGGCCTGCTTGAGCGCGAGCTGCTTCAGCGCGATCGCTTCGGGCGTGCCGTCGAGATTGAGCGCGATGTCCGAGAGCTTGCCCGGCGGACCGATCGCGAGCGCGCCTTCGGCGTGGAATTTCTCCGCGCTGCCCGATGCGTCGATCTTGCCGTGCGTCGCCAGCGGCTGGCCGACGAGATCGGGCGGCAGCTCGACGCCTTCCCATTGCAGCGCGAGCGTCGCCGATACCGGTTTCGCATCGAGCTGCACTTCGCCGTTCGCCTGCAGCGTGCCGGCGGCTTCGGGTGTCTTCAGCGTCAGCGTCTCGATCTTCAGCGTCTGGCCGGACAGCGCGTAGCGGAACGGCTCGAGCTGCACGCGATGGTCGTTGACGTCGACCTCGCCGTTCAGCGCGCCGTGCTGCCTGTCGCCGGAGCCTTCGAGCGAAAGCGCGAGCGCGGCCAGCGTCGAATCGGGCTGCACGCGTTTCGGATCGAAGCGCGGCACGCTGATCTTCGCGGTCCACGGGAAATCGCGCGTCTGCGTCAGTGTCGCCGTGATCGTCGCCGGCGTCGGCGCGCTGAGCGCGAGGTCGAGTTTCGCCTGGCGGCCGTCGCCGCTTGCTTTCAGCGTGCCGGCGATTTCGCGGTCGGCGGCTTTCCAGTGGAACGTCGTTTCGCCGTCACCGGGATAGCCCGGCGCGGACGACAGCGTGCCGTGCAGATCGACGCTGCCTTCGGGCGCGCGCAGTGCGAGCGACTTGATCAGCGCGCCGCTGCGCGTCCACACGCCGGCAAGATCGAGGCTGTCGGCGACGAAGATCGGCAGGCCGTCCTGACTGATCTTCGCTTTCTTCAGCGCGAGGCGATCGAGTAGCAGGTCGACCGGCGCGACCAGCGAAAATTCTGCTGGAGGTGCTTCGGGTTTCGGCGGCAGTGTCGTCAACGCGACATCGACACCTTCGACTTCGAGATTCACGACGTGCACGTGCCGCGACAGGAAACCGAGCGGCGCGACATCGACGACGACCGATGCGACGCGCGCGTCGACGCCTGCCGCGGGATCGTTGTAGCGCACGTTGATGAGCGTCAGCGGTCCCATGAGCCGTCCGCTGGAACGCTCGAACGCGAGCTTGCCTTCCATCGCGCCGACCGCGCGCGCGAGCGCGAAACGTGCGCCGGATTCGGTGTCGAGGAGCCAGTAGAGCAGGATGCCGGTGATGACGAGGAGTCGCGGCGAACGCGATGCCGATCCATTTCAGGATCCGCATCTTCGCGATGCCTGCGTTTCTCCTCGGCCCCCACGAACGCGCAAGCAAAGCCCTCCCCTTCAAGGGGAGGGTTTGGGTGGGGATGGTGTCCGATGCGAATGGCAGCGCGCGACGAAAACCATCCCCACCCCAGCCCTCCCCTTGAAGGGGAGGGGGAAAGCGAATTCGAGTGGCGCGCGATCGCGCATGCTCATAAATCCGGCCCGATCACGATATGCAGCTCGACGCCATGGTTCTCGCTGTCGTGCACCGGAAATCCGAGATCGACGCGGACCATGCCGACCGGCGAGCGCCAGCGCGCGCCGAAGCCGACACCGACTTTCTGCCGGTAGTCGTTGAATGTCGAGAACGCATCGCCGCTGTCGATGAACGTAGCGATGCCCCAGTTCGGCTTGAAGTAGTACTCGTACTCGGCGCTGCCGACGATGAGGTAGTTGCCGCCGATCACGAGCGTCTGGCAGTCGCGGTTCTTGTCGGCTTCGCAGCGCGCGATCGCTTCGGGCACGAGATCGTCGGGCAGCGGCGGGCCGATCGTCTGGTAGGCGTAGCCGCGGATCGAGCGATCGCCGCCGGCGAAGAAGCGCAGTTCCGGCGGCAGCTTGTCGAAGTCGTCGACGTCGGTGGCGCCGAGCGAGCCGCGTGCGATGAAGCGTGACTTGTCGCCGATGCCGCGGATCCATTTGCCGTCGGCGGTCATCTGCGCGAATTTCGTCGAGCCGGCGCCCGCGCGCGCGCGCGAACGTCAGCGAATAGCCCTTGCGCACGAACACCGGATCGTCTGCCTGCTTGCGCGAGATCGATGCCTCGGGATAGAGCAGCGTCGTATTGCCCGGAATGTTGGCGACTTCGAAATCGCCGGTCAGGAACTTGATGCCGTAGGTGCGCGTCCAGCCGTTCCAGATCGCCGAATCGGTCGCGGCAAGCCCCCACGTGTTCGACTGGCTCGTGTCGGTGTTCTCGTCGCGGTAGTTGAAGCCGAAATTGAGGCTGTGGTTGTTCGGCCCGGCCAGCGGGATCTGGTAGATCGCGGCGACCGTCTTCAGGCGCTCGGCGACGATCGCCTCGATTCTCGCCTTGTGCCCGCGCTGGTTGACCCAGCGCCGCGTGACGCCGCCGCGCACGCCGGGGCCGGTGTCGGTGCCGATGAAGACGCCGCCGGTGTAGATCGTGCGCTTGGCCGGCGCGAGGATGACCTTGATCGGCACGGTGCCGTCGTGCGCCTTCTCGATGTCCGGCTGCACCTGCGCGACCGCGAAGTAGTCGGCGTCGATCAGGCGCTGCTGCAGCTCGAGCACCTTGTCCTGCGTGTAGAAATCGCCTTCGTTCCACGGCACGTAGCGCTGCATGAACGTGTCCGGAAACTGGCCGCCTTCGAACACGGTGTCGCCGAGCCGGTAGCGCGGGCCGACTTTCCAGGCCAGATGAATGTCCGCGCTGTTCGCCGAGCGCGTCACTTCGACGTCGTGCGTGATGAGCTCGGCCTGGAGGTAGCCCGATCCGAACAGCGCGGCCTGGATCGTCGCCTTGCTCTTCTCGTACGCGGCATGGTCGAGCGGCTGGCCCTTGGCCGGCGCGAATGCGGCGATGGCTTTCTGCACCGGGCTGCTGGCCGTCGGCGTCGCCGTCGAGCTTGATGTCGAGCGTCGCGATGCGGACCGGATCGCCCGGCGTCACATGCAGCACGGCGGTGTAGTCGGCGCCGTTCTCGCGCAGCTCGCCGCTGACTTCGGCGTGGTAGTAGCCGTAGGGTTCGAGCGCATCGCGGACCTGATCGGCGGCACGCTCGTAGAGCCGGTGCGCCTGCGCGGCGGTCACGTCGCGCGTGCCGTACTGATTCAGCTCGAGGCCGGCCAGCACCGCGTCGCGCAGCGGCCCGTCGATGCCATCGAGCTCCACGCCGACGTGCCCGGCCTGTGCGCTGCCGGCTGCGAGCAGCAGCCAGATGGCAAGCAGCGAGGCGGCCATGCGTCGCTGGCGGATCCTGCCGTCGAACGTGCGCATGGCCGCATTTATAACAGGTGCGGCGGCCGCCCAGCGCTACCCCGTGCGCAGGCCGGCACTTGCGTGTGCATCCGCATGCGCTCCCGCCACCATGGTCGTCCACGTGCCTGTCCGAACCGCTACGGATTCCCGGGGCCGAGGATGTCGTCGTAGCTCTTGGCCAGCCCGTCGGCGAGTTGCGAGAGCATGCTCAGGCGCGGCACCAGCGATGCAGCGATCTTGGGACCGCCGAGCGTCGGGTCCGCGGGGATCGATCCGAGCTGATCCATCGCCTGCGACTGCACGTGCAGGTAGCTTTCCTGCACCTCGTAGACCTTGGCGACGCGCGTCATCCAGGCGAAATCGATCGTCTGCGTCGCGTCGGTCGCGAGCGCGGCATGCCAGGCGGCCGCCGACAGCAGCGAGACGCCGAGATTGACCTGCATCTCGTGCGATGGCGGCGCATCCTTGGCGAGCGCCGCGTTCAGTGAATCGACGATCGCCTTCAGCTTCGGCTGCGCTTCGTTGATCTCGCGCCGGTTCTCGCCGAGCTCGGCGAGGATCGCCGCGCGCGCAGTCGCGGCGCGTTCGCGCACCTGGCGATTCTCGTTCCAGCCGTTCAGCGCGAGCGCGAGCAGCAGCGCGAGGACGACCGACGCGGCCTCGATAAGGATCTCGGGCAGCTTCTCCCGAAGACGATGACGCAATGAGGTCCCGCCCGGTGCATCCATTGGAAACTGCTCCCGCGCCGGTCGCATTGGCCGGCGGGGAGGAGTCTAACCGGGGCCGCGTGCGTCAGCGCGCAACGCCCTCGAAACCGTTGTCGAACACGGCGTCCGCATCGCCGTAGGTCACGACGACATTGTCCGCGCCGAGCTGCCAGCACGAGTCGAACGTGATCTCCTCGGGATTGATCACGAAGAAGCTGATGCCGTCGATGTTCTGCATCAGGTCGGCCCAGGTGTAGTTCATGTCCGGCGGCACGTTGAGGACCCAGCCGGGCGGCACGTCCGTCGCGCCGCTCGGGATCGTGAAGTCGGCATGCGTCCACGGGAACGGACCTTCGGTCGGCGACACCGGGCCGTCGGTCGTGTGCGCCTCGATCACGGTCGGCGGAACGCTCGGGATCGTGTGCAGGTCGCTCAGCACGAGCGTGAAATTGCTCGGCAGGTCGTAGACCGGATGGCAGTTGTTCACGGCGGACGTATCGAGCCGCTCGATGTCGACGCTCGCCGAGACGAGCTGGCCGCTGGCGAGCGCGGCGCGCAGCGCGGTGCCTTCGGGCGGATACGACGTCAGGTTCGGATGATCGGAAAAGTACGGCACGCCGCTGTCGAGCCACGCGCCGGGATTGCCGCCGTCGGGCTGGATCGTGAACGCGCCGCCGCCGCCGTTGGTCCAGCCCCATTCGTTCGGATTGGTGCCGGATTCGAAATCGTCGACGACTTGCGTCGCGTGGGCAGTGGTCAGGATCGTCGACAGCAGCAGTGTCGACGCGAGGGCGGCAGGCAGCTTGTTCATGCGGGAAATCTCCGGGCAGCGCGTGGATCGACGGCCGGCGCGAGCCGCCGGCACGACGGAGCGCAAAGATGCGCGCGATGCGTTCCGGGAGTCTTTCCAGTTCGCTTCCATTTGCGTTTCCAGCGCATGACGACCGGCGCAACGGCCCCGCTTTGGGCCTGCGTACTCAGTGCGGATGCACGCCGGCGATCACCGCGCGCGGCGGCGGCGGCTCGACGAGATCGGCCGGCAGCTCGCGCTCGCCCGCGAGCTCGCGCGCCTGCGCGAGCGCCTTCGACCATGCGGCGGGCTCGCCGAGCGCATGGAACAGACGTACCTGCAGCAATGCGCAGTCGTAGTCGCGCGCGGCCCACGGCGCGACGCGCCCGATCACGTCGCCGGCCTGATGCATGCGACCGTGCGCGAGCAGCCACGGCCCGAACGCGTCGGTGACGAGACCCACATCGGCCGGCACGCCGCGCGCCTCGGCCATCGCGAGCGCGTGCTCGAAGATGCGTTCGGCGGTTTCCGACTGCCCGCGCGACGCGGCCCATTCCGCCGTCGCCAGCGCCTGAATCGGGTAGGCAGGTGCCTTGTCGAAAGCGATCCAGTCCGCGGCAGGCGGCTGCACGATCTCTGCGGCATGCGCGGCGAGCACCGCGCGCTGATAGACGAGCGCGATCTCGGCCACGCCCTCGCCGAGATCGTCGCTCGGCGCCGGCAGCGCGAGCGCAACCTTGGCTTCGTGCGCCGCGCTGTCGTTCTCGCGCCGCGCCAGCGCGAGACGCGCGCGCAACGCGTGCAGGCGTCGCGCCACGAACGGATTCGCGTCCGGCGCATCCTCCGGCAACGTCGAAAGGAGCGCGGCGGCGTCGTGGAAACGGCCGAGCGCGAGGAACGCATCGACGCGATCCTCGACGAGATCGAGGCGCTGGTTCGGATCGGTCACGCGTGCGGCGAGCGACCAGCTGCGATCGCTCGCGGCGAGCGCTTCGGCCGGCTGCAGCAGCGCGAGGTGATTCGATACCAGGCTTTCGAGCGTTTCCATGAGCTCGTTGATCGCGCCATAGCGCTCGAACACGTCGGCGCCGTGCTCGAGATAGGCGAGCGCGTCCTGCGGCCGGTCGCGCGTCATCTCCAGGCCGCCCTGATCGGTGTCGACGCGTGCGATCGCGAGCGTGTCGCCGGCTTCGGCGAGCTGCACGCGCGCCTGGCCGAGATCGGCGAGCGCGGGCGCGAAATCGCGGCGCATCGATCGCGACACGCCGCGACCGGTCAGCGCGCGGCCGAGCTCGGCTGCGTCGTTGCGATCCTGCATGAGCGCGATCGCGGCGTCGTAGTCGCTTTCGGCGCCGGCGAAATTGTCCTGGCGGATGCGCACGGCACCGCGCCCGTCGAGCACGCGCGCGCGGAACGCGGGATCGTTCGCGGCGGGCTCGGCCAGCAGCGAAGTCAGCGAAGCCTCGGCGCGCGCGTACTCGCCCGCGCGGAAGTCGACCATCGCGAGCCGGTAGCCGAGCTCGGGCTCGGCGTGCGCAAGATCCGGATCGCCGACGAGGATCGCGCGCGCGGCATCGAGATCGTTGCCGAGCAACGCCGCCTGCGCGCGCTGCAGCCGCTGCTGCACGGCGTCGGCGTAGGGCGGCTCGGGCGGGTGCGCGCGGCCGAGCCGGCCGAGCAGCCGGTCGGATGCGTCGCGCGCGCCGGCGAGCGCGTCGCTCTGGGACGACGCCACGGTGAGCACGGCGCCGTCGGCCGCGACCGCACGCAGCGACACGTTCCAGCGTTCGCCGGTCTTCGCGATCTCGCCGCTGACGATCAGCGCTGCCGGCGCGACGCGGCGTATCGCGACAGTTGTCGTGGCGTCGCCGCCGTCCTTCTGATCCTGCAGCAGCGCGACGGTCGTTTCGCTCGGCGGCACCGCGAGACCGCCGGCGCGCAGGCGATCGGCGACGAGGTCCATCGCGCCGAGACGCAGCCAGGCGTCGCTGTTCGCGGATGCGACGCGCAGCGGCACGACGACGGCGGTCGTGTGCTCCTGCGATGCGAGCGTCGACGCGGAATCGTGGTCGCGCGCGTTGCGCAGGAGAAATGCGGCCGCGATGACGACGACGAGCAGCGCTGCGGTCGCGGCGATGACGTGCCATCGCCGCGTCGGCGCCGAGCGCTTTCGGTCCGAGCCTGCCAGCGCTTCGATGGCTCGGTCTCTCGTCGCGGAATGCGTATCCGCCACAGGCTCGGCGTGCGACGCAATCTCGATGTCTGGCGCGGGCGCCGCCGTATTCGTTGCGGTCGCATTCGCCGGCAGGTTCGTCGCCGTCGCGCGCAGCTCGACCGCGACATCGGCGACCCAGCGATAGCCGAAGCGCGACACGGTGCGGATCACGGTCTGTGCCTGGCCGTCGTCGTTTACCGCGCGACGCGCGCGCAGCACGGTCTGGCCGAGCTGCGTGTCGGAGACGTCGACGCGCTCCCAGATCGCGGCGACCAGCTCGTCCTTGCCGACCGCGCGGTCGCGGTGCTCGATGAGATAGGCAAGACAGTCGAACGCGCGCGGCGAGATCGCGATCGGCGTCGAGCCGCGCTTGAGCTCGCGCGTGCTGGCGGTCAGCGTGTAGTCGCCGAACCGGTAGGTCGCCGGGGTCATCGCGCAACGTTAGCCGGCGAGCGCCGCCTTGGCGAGAGCAGGCCGCCGCGCACGCGCCGGAGCGGTGCCCGGGCGCGGCGCGCGACGCCCTCTGTGACAAGCCGCGCGCGGCAAAGTGCGAAGTGCGTCACTTGCCGACAAAAGGAGGGGCGCGCCCGGAGCAAGTGTCAAGACGGTGTGAGGGTTTGCGGCCGGAGCCGCAAAACGGGCGTGAAATTCGCGCCTCCGGCTGTGTCCGCCTCGGTGGCCCGCCACTTGCAAAACACAGGGTGTCGAACTCATCCGTGCCGTCGTACCTTTGCCATGAAACGCTTCGCGCTGGCTGGTCTTTCCGAAAACGAGCGTACCGAGCTGACCCGGTTGCTCGCCCGCGCCGGCACCACGCTCGATGAGCCGTGGGCCGTGCATGAAGGCGAAGGCCGCGCCGATCTCGTCGTCATCGATCCCGAACAGTTCGCCGGTCGCGTCGCGCGCGTTCGCGCGCTCAACGAGCGCACCAACTTCGCGGTGATCATCGAGGCCGAGGCGGAAACGCCGGAAGCGTGGCTCGTGCTGCGCCGTCCGCTGTCGACGCAGGCGCTGGTCGAGATGCTGAACCGGGCGGGTTGCTGCGGCGACGCGACGGTCGAACCCGCGCGCGCAGGCAACGACGCGCCGGCGCCGGCCGCCGAAGAGGACGAAGCGCCGGAAGCCGAGGATGCGCGCGCCAGTTTCCATAGTCCGCGCGTGCAGCGCACGTGCACCGATTTCAATTCGCTCGTGCAGCGCGGTGCGCTGACCATCGAGCGCCAGGGTCTGCCGCGGCTGGTCATCGATCCGGCGGCCGGCAACTATCACGCAAACGCGCCGCTGTCGCGGCTCGAGCCGTATTTCCTCGATCCGCTGAAGCCCAGCGAATATCGCCAGCTGCCTTCGTCGCGGCTCGAGGAGATGCGTGCAACCGCGCCGGGACGTCCGCTCGTGCATCTGCACTGGATGAGCGCGTTGTTGCGCTCGAACGGATGTCTCGGCGCTCACCTCGATCCCGGCGGCACGTACAAGGTGCAGCGCTGGATGAGCGTGTACGGCGAATACCGCAAGCAGTACCGCATCGCGACGATGATGCTGCGTCCGCTGCGCCTGCACGAGATCGCGCGCAAGGCCGACGCGAAGATGGTCGAGGTGTTCGACGTCGTCAACGCGTACGACTCGATCGGCCTTCTCGAATGGCAGCCGCGTGCGTCGCGCTATGCGGGCGAAGCCCAGCGCCAGCGCGCGCAGGGCTCCACCCAGGGCGCGCGCCGCCTGCTCGCGGCTGCGCTCCTGACGCGCTGATCAAGCCGCGTCGATCGAACCGCGCTGATCGTCAGCGACTTCCGACGTACGCGTTGCATTGCACTTCGACGCGCGCGCCGAGCGCGAGCGCGCCGGCACCGAACGCCATGCGTGCCGGGAACTGGTCCTTGAAATAGCCGCGATAGACCTCGTTGAAGGCCGGCCAGTCGGCCATGTCGGCGAGCGCGACCGTGCACTGCACGAGGCGCTCGATCGACGAGCCGTGGCGCTTGAGGTTGTCCGAGATGTTGTCCATCGTCTGCTTCGCTTCGGGCTTGATGCCGCCGGCGACGAGCTTGCCCGACGCATCGGTGCCGAGCATCCCGGCGAGATAGAGCATGTCGCCGGCGCGCACGGCTTCGGAGAACGGCAACTTCATGCCGGCCGGCGCTTTCTCGACTGCGTAGAAGTCGATCGACCCGGCATCGTGCGCCGGCGCATTCGCGGCGTGGAACAGGACAGGCAGCAACGCGACCGCCGCGGCGATGCGCGCGCGGCGAGATACTTGAAATCCGCTCATCGAAAGCTCCGGCGCATGCGCGGCATTCGCGCGAGCCGGAGCGTATTCAAGTATGCAGCATCGGCGCAAGGCCGATCAGCCCGACGATGATCAGGTAGATCGCGACGACGTAGTTGAGAAGCCGCGGCACGATCAGGATCAGGATGCCGGCGATCAGTGCGATCAGGGGTTGGACGGCGACGTGCACGGACATGGGGTGGCCTCGGTTTTCTGGTTTGTGTGTCGGGGTGGGGTTGTTTTCGTTTGGCGCGGGTACGTTACGGGAGTGGGATTAACGGGGAGGGAATGGTTGCTTTTCCGTTCGTCATTTCCGGTGATATCCGGAGGCCATTTCTTTAGCCCTCCCCTTCAAGGGGAGGGTTGGGTGGGGATGGTGTGGGTTCGGTGTTCGCTTTTTTTCGTCATCCCGGCGAAGGCCGGGATCCAGCTCTTGCTTCTTGTCCTTCCGCGCTGACGCGAAGACCGACTCACGTCCGTGTGCGGTTTGTCCGCCATCCCTGGCGGCCAGTCACTTTCTCTTGCTTGCCCAAGAGAAAGTAACCAAAGAGAAGGGCACCCTCGCGGCCGCGGTCGCCGGGCGTCCATGCCCGGCGACTACGCAAGGGCGCTACGGAGGTTCGCTGACAGTACGTCCGTGTACTGGCAGCGAACGCGCGCGCATCCTGCGCGCGCCCCTTCGGGCTTTTTCCTACGCGCCCTTGCCGCGGCCGAGAGGGACCCGGGAGCAAAAGAGGAGCGCGGCAGTCCCTGCCGCAGAAGCAAGGGGGCCAGCCACTTCGTCGTTCCCGAGAAAGCGTGGACCTGGCGCTTTCGCTCCAACATCCGGCGCTGGGCGGAGCCGATAGGCCGGTGGCGCTCGGACGTCCAAAACCGTTTCACAGCGGCCCAATGCGTTTTATGCGAGTCTCCGCTCGATGCCGGCTGGGGAGGCTCATGCGCAACGGCTTCGATCAACCTGACGGGCACACGATGCCGCGCAGCGGGTTGTGGCTGCTGATGGTCGAGGATCAGCGCTTCGACGCGATGCTGTTGCGCAAGCAGCTTGCGTCGCCGGCTGTCGGGGCAGGTCATGTCGATCACGCGGAGACGCTGGCCGGTGCGATGGAGTCGCTCGGGCAGTGCGCCTACGACGCGGTGCTGCTCGATCTCGGGCTCTCCGATTCGGAGGGCGTGCAGGCGGTGCGCACGTTGCGGGAGCGCTTTCCGGATGTCGTCGTCGTCGTGCTGACCGGTCGCGACGAGGAGCAGCTCGGCATCGAGGCGATGGCGAGCGGCGCGCAGGACATGCTGGTCAAGGGCAGCTACGACAGCGAGATGCTCGCGCGTGCGCTGCACTATGCGATCGAGCGCCAGCGCCTCGAAGGCGGCCTGCGCCAGAGCGCCGAAGAGCATCGCACGCTGTTCGAGAACAATCCGTTTCCGGTCTGGGTCTACGACAGCTACACGCTGCGTTTCCTCGCGGTCAACGAAGCGACCGTCAGCGAGTACGGCTACTCGCGCGACGAATTTCTCAAGATGACGCTGCTCGACTTGCAGCCGCCCGAGGAAGCGCAAGAAGCTCATCGACGCGATCGAAGCCGCGCGCGGCGGCGGGCTCGTCGTCGACGAATGGCGGCATCGGCGCAAGAACGGCACGGTGTTCGACGTCGAGGTCAACGCGCAGGCGCTGGATTTTCGCGGCCGGCCCGCGCGCATCGTGCTCGCGCGCGACATCACGGTGCGCAAGCGCGCGATCCGCGCGCTCGAGATCAGCGAGGGCCGCTTCCGCAAGTTGTTCCAGCACAGCCTCGGGCTGATCTGCACGCATGATCTCGAGGGCGTGTTGATATCGGTCAACCCGGCCGCGGCGCGTGCGCTCGATTATTCGGTCGGCGATCTGCTCGGCCGCAATCTCGCCGACCTGATGCCGCCAGATCGCCGCGGGGAGTTCGACGCGTACCTCAAACGCATCCTCGAGAATGGCATCGATTCGGGTCTGCTGCCGCGTCGTCGCGCGCGACGGCTCGCTGCGCGTCTGGCAATACCACAACATGCTCGACAACGACGCCGACGAGCCGTACGTGCTCGGTCACGCGCAGGACATCACCGAGCAGCGCAAGTACGAGGAGCAGTTGCGCGAGCAGAGCACGATCGATCCGCTGACCGGCTGCCGCAATCGCCGTTTCCTCGACGAGCACACGGCTGCGCTGCGCAAGGCGAAATGGGGCTGCATCCTGATCGATCTCGACCGCTTCAAGCAGATCAACGACACCTACGGTCACGAACGCGGCGATCAGGTGCTGATCGGCATGGCCGAATTCCTGCAGCAAGCACGCGCCGAAGGGTTCTGTCGTCGTGCGCATGGGCGGCGACGAATTCCTGCTGCTGGTCGATGTCGCGAGTGAGAAATCGCTCGGTGCGCTTGCCGACGCACTTGCAGAGCGATGCGCCTGCGCAGGCGCCGTCCGGTTTCACGATCGGCCACGCGGTGCGTGAATCAGGCGAGACGCTTGAAGCGACGCTGCGTCGCGCCGACCAGCATCTCTACGCGACGCGCGCCGCCGCGCGGGGCGGCGGCGCGCGAACAATCCTAGAAGCGTTCGAGGCGGCCGTTGGAGACGCGCACGCGATCGCCGCTGCGGATGTCCGGATTGTCGCACTGCATCACGGTGACGTCGCGGCCGTTGTCCATGTTGACGTGGAAGCGCCACGCGTAGTCGGCGCCGCGATTGTTCTTCTCGACCTGATGGCCGATCGCGCCGCCGGCAACCGCGCCGCCGACCGTCGCCGCCGTGCGGCCGTCGCCCTTGCCGACCGTGCTGCCGAGCACGCCGCCGGCGATCGCGCCGATCGCCGTGCCGGCACCGAGATGGCTGTCCTTGTGCTTGACCTGCTCGATGCCGGTGACCGTGCCGCAGTTGCCGCAGCGGTCGTAGTCGCGGTCGCGCGCCATCGTGCTGCCGGAACCGATCACGGCTGCGCCGAGCAGCATCGTAATGAGAGAGTCGCGCAGCTTCATGGTGTTCTCCTCGTGTTCGCGGGGCCATGATTGCAGCAAACGCGGTCTGAATTTGCGGACAACCGCAGATTTCCGGCGCCTGAATGCGGCGCCGGCGGCTCGTCCGCCGGCGCACGAGGCCGCGCCGGTCAGCTGCGGCTCATTCTCCGACGCCGGTGCTTACTTGGGTTTGCGGAACACGTAGACGAAGCGGTCCGTCTTGCCGAGCATCGCACCCTTGTAGGTGATCTGGTCGCGCGCGTCGTCGGGACGGCGGAATACGTTGCTCTTGGTGACGTACTCGAAGCCGTGCGCTTCGAAATCCTCGCGCATGAATCGCCTCGTCGATGCGATGCAGATCCTGCGCGGCCGAGCTGCCGGTGCTTCGGCTTGGCCGAATGATCGACGACGAGCACGACGCCGCCGGGCTTCAGCGCATGCGCGATCTGATCGAGCACGGCGCCCACATCGATCTTCGGCCAGCCGTCTTGCGGCGAAACCCAGTACAGATCGTGATAGACCTTGTTCATCAGCGCCGCGTCGAATGTGTCCCTCGCCCAGGCCCATGCTGGCCATGTCGACGGTGCGGTGCTCGACGTTCGTGAGGTGATGCTTCTCGATGCGCTCGCGCCAGACGTTGTTCGAGAACGTGTCGTAGGCGGTGTTGTTGAGCAGCAGCACGTGGCCTTGCGGTCCGACGACGAAGCTCAGCAGCTCGCTGTAGTAGCCGCCCGCGGCGAGTACATCGACGACGTTCATGCCGGGCTTGATGCCGGCGAGGCGCATCATCTCGGCGGGCTTCTCGGTGGGATCGCGTTTCAGATCGTTGTCGCTGCGGCCGGCGTGCGCGACGGCGTCGTCGTAGATGTCGGCGTCGCTCGCGCGAGACGGGTACCGATGCGGTCAGCGCCAGCGCGATCAGCGCGGTCGCGAGTGATTTTCTTGTGCACGTTGCGAACATGGCAGGCCCTCGGTCGGGTGGCGTCGACGATAGGAACCGATTGCCGCGATCGTACGGCATTCGGCGCGCGCCGGATTGTGGGCGCGCGGATGCGGCGATGCGCGTCATCGCCTGCGTATTTGCGCCGAACGGTGGCGGCTTCGCGACGACATCGGAGCCGGAACCCTTCTCGCGCCAGGAGAAGGTGGCGCGAAGCGCCGGACCCTCACCCCAACCCTCTCCCGACGGGAGAGGGGCTCGCGCTTTCGCAAGCCGGAACTATTCTTCCTCGACGCGCGGCTTGTACGCCTCGGTCAGCTGCTTCTGCACCTGCGCCGGCACCGGCTCGTAGTGGCTGAACTCGATCGCGTAGCGGCCCTGGCCGCCGGTCATCGCCTTGAGCTCGGTCTGGTAGTCGGTGACTTCGGCGAGCGGCACCTGCGCCTTGATGATGATCTCGCCGCCGCGCAGCGAATCGGTGCCGCTGATGCGCGCGCGCTTCGACGCGAGGCCGCCGGTGACGTCGCCCATGTGCGCATCGGGCACGAACACGTCGAGATTGACGATCGGCTCGAGCACCTGCGGCTTCGCCTTCGCGATCGCATCGAGGAACGCCTTCTTGCCGGCCGTGATGAACGCGATTTCCTTCGAATCGACCGCGTGGTACTTGCCGTCGTAGACGATCACGCGGACGTCCTGCAGCTGATAGCCCGCGACCGCGCCGTGCTCGAGCACCTGGCGCACGCCTTTCTCGACGGCCGGGATGAACTGGCCCGGGATCGTGCCGCCTTTGACTTCGTCGAGGAACTCGAAGCCGCCGCCGCGCGGCAGCGGCTCGACGCGCAGGAACACCTCGCCGAACTGGCCCGCGCCGCCGGTCTGCTTCTTGTGGCGGTGATGGCCTTCGGCGCGTGCCGCGATCGTCTCGCGGTAGGCGATCCTCGGCGGACGCGTCTTCACCTCGACGCCGTAGCGTTCCTTCATGCGCTCGAGCATGAGCTTCAGGTGCAGATCCGAAAGTCCGCGGATCACGCTCTCGTTGAGCTCCTTGTTGTGCTCGACGCGGAAGCACGGATCTTCCTCGCCCAGGCGCGCGAGCGCAGTCGCCAGCTTCTGCTCCTGGCCCTTGTGCGCGGGCTCGACCGCGAGGCCGAACATCGGCATCGGGAAATCGAGCGGCTTCAGGTGGATCTGGTCCTCGTCGTGCGAATCGTGCAGCACGGCGTCGAAGTGGATTTCCTCGATCTTGGCGACCGCGGCGATGTCGCCGGGAATCGCCTGATCGATCTCGATGTGATCCTTGCCCTTGAGCCGGAACAGATGGCCGACCTTGAACGGCTTCTTGCTGTCGTCGATGAAGAGCTGCGTGTCCTTCTTCACCGTGCCCTGATAGACGCGGAACACGCTGAGCTTGCCGACGAACGGATCGTTGACGATCTTGAACACGTCGGCGATCACGTGCTTCTTCGGATCGGGCACGGCATCGATCGGCTGCGCGTTCGCGCCGGTGCCCTTGACGAACTGCGGCGGATTGCCTTCCTTCGGATTCGGCAGCAGCTTCGCTGCGAGCGCCAGCAGTTCGCTGCACGCCGGCGCCGGTGCGACCGGACGTGAAACAGATCGGCACGAGATGCCCTTCGCGCAGGCATTGCTCGAACGCATCGTGCAGTTCCTGGCCCGACAAGGCCGGACTCGCCGTCGTCGAGGTAATGGCCCATGACCGTCTCGTTGATCTCGACGACCTGGTCGATGATGTGCTGGTGCGCATCGCCGACCGACGAGAAATCGCTCTCGCCGCTCGGCTGGAAGAAGCAGTCGACGACCGTGCTGCCGTTCTTCGCCGGCAGGTTGATCGGCAGGCATTCGTTGCCGAACTCGTCGCGCAGCGCCTCGACGACGCCTTCGAGATCGATGCCCTCGTGATCGATCTTGTTGACGACGAGAATGCGGCAGAGGTTGCGCTGTTTCGCGCGATCCATCAGGCGGCGCGTCTGGTGCGCGATGCCGGTCGTCGCGTCGATGACGATCGCGCAGGTTTCGACCGCGGCGAGCGCGGACAGCGTCGGCCCGCGAAAGTCCGGCGAGCCCGGCGTGTCGATCAGATTGATGTGCGCATCGCCCGAGTCGATCGACGCGATCGAGGTGCCGAGCGAATGCCTGCGTTCCTTTTCGAGCGGATCGTGATCGGACACCGTCGTGCCGCGCTCGATCGAGCCTGCCGTCTGGATCGTGCCGCCGGCATGCAGCAGGGCTTCGAACAATGTGGTTTTGCCGGCGCTCGCTTGTCCTGCGAGTGCGATGTTGCGGATGTTGTCGGTGGTATAGGACATGGGATCGGTCCTCCGGAGGCACGAGACGGACAATGCCGGCGGGTAGGCACGAGCCCCACCGGGCCCATAGACTTGACCCATCCCGGAACAGGGTCAAGACGCAATGCGCGAAAACGGCGTCCGGCCTCTCGCCGTCGTCGCGTCCACGGTGCCGGCGGCGGCGGCTGGGAATGGGGCATCTGGGCGCGCGTGCTGGCGCTGCGCGGTTTCGCCGTGATCGCGCCGGACCTGATGCCGAGCTCGCCGGCATCGAGAAAACCTCGTTCATGGACTACCGATCGCAGGTCATGGACTGGTGCGCGGGCGCGCGCGGCGCCGTCGTGCTTGCCGGCGCGAGCCTCGGCGGCCTGCTCGCGCTCTCGGCGGCGCAGCGCGTCAAACCCGTGGCGCTGGTCCTGATCAATCCGCTGCCGCCCGCGGGCGTTCTCGCGCGGCCGCTCTACGAGCCCAAGCCCGCGATCGTGCCGTGGGCACGCGAGCGCTCGCTCGCCTCGACGCGGCGCGCGATGCCCGACGCCGACGACGCCGCGCGCCTCTACGCGCTGCGGCGCTGGCGCGACGAATCGGGCGCGGTGCTCAACGAGGCGCGCGACGGGATCGCGGTCGAGACGCCGCGCTGCCCGACGCTGCTCATCGCCGAGCGAGCTCGATGCGGACGTTCCCGCCGCGGCCGCGCGCGCGCTCGCGGTGCGCCTGTCGGCGGATTTGCGCACGATTCCGGGCGCAAGCCACGTCGGCCCGCTGCTCGGACGCGATGCCGCGGACAGCCGCCGCGCAGGCCGCGGACTGGCTCGTCGCGCGCGTGCCGGCGGATGCGGTTTAACCCCCCTTTAGCGCAGGCTCATCCGACGCTCACTATGCTGTCGCGCGTCCGCGGCCGCCGCAGCCTTCGTGATTCCACAGCGCCAGCCCCGCCAGCCGCCCATGCCGCGTAACCCCGTCCGCGCACCGGAGCCCCAACTCCGCAACGCGGCGCGCCTGCGTTTCGCGAGCGACCGCTTGCCCTGGCAGCGCAGCCTGCGCTGGAAGCCGCCGCCGCGCGATCGCCGGCTTGATCCTGCTCGGGATTCTTGTCGCGATCGCCTTCACCGCGATCGAGCTCGTCGGTTTCGGGTTCGGCATGCGAAACCAGATTGCGCAGCGAGGTGCGCCCGCCGCGCCCGCAGACGATCGAGGTCGTGCTGGTCGAGCCGCCGCCGCAGCTGGCGGTTCCGCCGGAGCCCGAGCCGCCGCCGTTCACGCCCAAGCCAAGCAAGGTGCGCGTCGAAGCGCCGAAGGTCGAGCTGCCGCCGGCGCCCGTACCGGCCGAAGAGGACACCGACGCGATGCGCGCACGCATCGGCGAAAGCGGCGCCGAGGCGCCGCGCCTGTTCAATCCGGATGGCTCGATCAAGCTCACGCCCGAGGTTGTCGCGCCGCATGCGCCGGTCAATCCGCAGGAAGCGGCCAGGCGGCGCTGGGCCGATATCGAGAAGCGCGGCGACAATCCGCTCGACTGCAAGCGCACGCGTTTCGCGCAGGCGTTCAAGCGCGATGAATCGGTCGGCGATGAGGTGTCGCGCAAGTATCTCAAGTGGATCGGCCTTGGCGACGGCGAAGCGATCCAGCATCGCGCCGAGCAGCGCGAGCAGCGCGCCGCGGAAGGTTGCGATCCGGCGCGATGAGCGCGCGCAGCGCCGGCGCGGAGTTGCGCGACCGCCGCCGCCTGGCGCTTGCCGTTTCGCTGCTGCTGAACTTCGCGTTCCTGCTCGCGCTGCATTTCGGAACGGCACCGCACGCACGCGTCGATGCATGGCGCGCGGAACGCGCGCTGCAGGTGCGGCTGATCGAGCCGCCGGCAGTGCTTCCAGCTCCTGTTGCGCCGGATGCGGCGCCGTCGCCGCCGACATCCGCAACACACGCGGCGCAGCGACATATCCCTGCGCCGGCGCGCGCACAGCCACCCGTTGCGCGCACCGACACGCCGCCATCTGCACCGCTCAACCTGTTCGGACTCGACGGCCGCATACTGATTCCGCAAATCGATTCGAACGACAGCCGCTTTCCGACACAGCCGACCACGAGCGACACGCTCGCGCGCCGCAGCGCGCTGCCGTATGCGGCGACGTACTTCGAAGGCGCATGGGTTCCGCGCGACGAGACGCTGGGCGGAGAAGTCGTGCGCAGGACGACATCGACGCACAGATGGCTCACGCCGTGGGGCACCCAGATCGTCTGCTCGGCAACCTGGTTGTTGGCGTTCGGCGGCTGCGGCTGGGGCTTTGTGCCGACCGCGCCGATCGAGGAGTTGCAGCGCATGCGCGCCGATCCGCCGATACCGCACAACGCGCCTGCGAAGGTTCTGCTCGCGAAGTGAAGCGGATTTTCGCAAGCGCTTCGTTTCATCGCCGCGCTTTACATGAATGACGCGAGTTTGAACGACGCACGCGCGCGCACGCACGATACGCGTGCGCAGAAAAAATGAACGATGCGATTAAGAGCGGATTCACTGCGCGGGGCCAAGATGGGACCTCCAACGCAAAGCAGCGCCCGATGTCGAAAGCGGAGTGCTGTCGAAGGAGGACAACGATGAAGATGTACCGCTACCTCAAGCCCGCAACGATTGCCGCCACGCTGGCCGTCGCCTTGCCGGCGGCAGCGCAGACCGGGTTCCGCTACGACGACTATGCGACGAGCGGCGATACGCGTCACGACTACGCTCGCGTCGTCAAGGTCGACGCGGTCGTCAGCCACGCAAGCCGCCCGGTCAGCCGCGAAACCTGCTGGTCGGAACCGACCACGTATCAGTATCGTCCGAGCTACACGTATCACAACGATGAAAACGGCGATGACCGTCCGGATGCGGTGACGGTCGAGGGCGGCTATCGCAAGATCAGCGACGGCGGCGAGCGCTGCCGCACGGTCACCAACTGGCGCGACACGGACCGCGTGCTCGGCTACGAAGTGACCTACCGCTACGGTGGACGCGAGTACACGACGCGCATGGACCATGATCCGGGCGATCGTCTGCGCGTGCGCGTGAACACCGACTACGCGATCGAGCCGGAAGACTGAGCTAGCATCAAGCAGGGCAGTTCCAGCTCGATCCGCACGGCGGGGCCGCAAGGCCCCGTCTTTTTTGCTTTCACATTGAGCTCGCTGTATTTGGCGAAAGCGAACACGACGCTCGCCTGCGAGCGACATGACATGAGCGCTACGGAAGATCGAATCCATTCCTGAAGATGCTATCGGCGCCGCAGTAGCGCGCGCCGACGCCGCCCATGCAGGGATCGCTGAACGGCACGCCGACCATCGGGAATTCGTAGGCGTCGGCGAGTCCGTCGCCGTCGGAGTCGATCCGTGTCGGGCTCGTGCCGACCACGTACTCAAAGCCATCCGGCAATCCGTCGCCGTCAGTGTCTGTTGCTGGATACGCGTAGCCGAGCAACGTCTTCGTGCCAACGGTCGGCGGGAACGTGGCCGTGTAGCCAGCCGCCGCAAATCCGGCGCTTTCGCTTTCGAGGAACGTCGCGCAATCGGTGGCGGAGGCGTTGCAGGCGCGATAGAGCTTTTGCGCCGCAGGTGGAATGCAGCCCGGCTCCGGCGAGCAGGGCGCGGCGTAGATATAGCCCTGGATCGCGCGCAGGTTGTAGCCATGGCTGTGTGCGTATTCGATATCCGTCTTCGTCGTGACCAGCATGAAATCGTCGACATCGCGGCTGCCGGGCAGATCCTTGTCCATCAGATACAGCGGCACGAGCGCCGGCCATTCCGAACGCGGCGTGTATTCGGTCGTCATGACGTAGACGGATGCGCGCGGCGCGGCCAGCAGCCCATCGGCGGGATCGTGCGGAAAGCTCGGGTAGTTCGGCACCGCCGGCAGCGACGCGACCGGCTGCCAGGCATGCGTCGAGTTGATCATCATGCCGACGGCCATCTGCGGCGAGGTGACATCGGCGTAGTCCTTCGCGCCGGCGCTGTAGAGGCGGAACAGCGGCGTCGCACGGTTGCGTGCTGTCGCGCCGGCAACCTTGCCGAGCATTTTCTTCACCGCCGCTGCCGCATCGGGCCGACCGTAGCCAGTGAATGGATTCCACGGCTGGCTCGCCTGTGCCTCAAACGTGCTCTCGACGAGCACGCGGCGCAGCGAGCTCGGGACCGTCGGATCGGCGCCGACCGGCACCAAGCGGATTTGTGGAGCGCAGGATTCCGAGCACGCCCGCGATCTGCGGCGCCGACATCGACGTGCCGGTGCACCAGCCGGTGCCGTTGCCGAAGCCGGGACCCGGAAATCCGTCGCCGCACTTCGAGAGTCGGGTTCCAGTTGTAGCCGGGATAGGTCGTCGACAGCACCGATTGCGCGGAGCCGACGAGCTCTTGCTTGGCGCCGTTGGCGATCGGTCGTGAAGTTCGCTGCCGCATTGCGACAGGCCGAAGCGCGGACGGGCAGTTCGGCCACAGGTCCCAGATCGCGAGGTTCTGCTGGAACCCGCCGGCGGCGATGACGCGCGGATCGGAGGCGGGGAAATCGAGTGCGGTGCGGCCGTTGCCGGAGGAGGCGACCATCGCGACGTCGCGATATGCTCGCGTGGGCGATGGCGAGGCACATCGCGATCCGACGGATGGGTCTGGCAGTAATGTCGGCAGGACACCGGATGCCGTCGCCGGGCTGCCGAGACTCATGTTCGCGATGGAGGCGCCGATGTCACCGGACGATGCCCAAGGCGGCGAGCCAGGCAGTGGAGTTGCTGCCAAGGATGACTTCTCCGGTGTTCTGTCGGCACACACGCATACGCGGTTTTCCACATCGCGATCGAGCACCGCTTGCAGGTGCCTTGAACGCCCGACCCCGCGCTGCCGTTGGCGGCCATCAAGCCCGGCCACGTGCGTGCCGTGCCCGGCCGTCACCGGCTGCATATCGGGATGATTCTGCGGATCGGGGTTGCAGGCGGGATCAGTCACTCGGCATCGGCCGCCGTTCATCGACGTCGTAGCTGTTCTGCGGCGGATCGACAAGTCCGGTGAGGCTGATGTCCATCGAATGGACCGGCACGAAGGGGCCACCGATGTACTGGCCGGCGGCATTGAATTGCTTCAACGCGGCATGTTGTTCGTACAAGGCCTGAGTCGATGTCGGCGATCAGCGCGTAACCGCCGGCCATCTGCCACGCGGCATCGATGTTCAGGTCGACGCGGCCGTATTGCGAGTCGGTGGATGGCGCGTCGGGCGATAGACAGCTTCCCACGGATCCGCTGCGGACGATACCGAAGACGACGGTGTGGAAAAATCCCCCGGCAGCGGCAGCGTAGGCGGCGAGGACGTAGGGATCGGCTTGCAAGGCGGCGAGCGGCGCCGAAAGGTCGGTGCCGGCCGGATAGATCACGACGACATAGCGTTCGAGCTGTGCGCGCACCGAATCAGGATGCGCCTCGAAGCTGCGCAAGGAAATCGCCCTCGGCGCGCACCGGCATCAGATAGGCGATCTTTTGCGGACTGCCGACGGTGAGGCCTTGCAGCGGCGGCGGCGTCAGCTGCTGCGCCGCGATAGTAGGTCACGAGATCGTCGGCGGTCGGCGCGCCTGGCGCCGTAGTGACGAGAACCTGGATGGTCTGCTCGGGCTGCACGTCCTGCGCAGACAGCACGGCCGACAACAGCAGGGAAGCCCAGCGCAAATGACGAACGCAATGCAACGACGTGCAAGCATGACCGACTCCAATGAGGATGGCCTGCACGTGTATTGCGGAATCTGATACGCGAGTCCGCCACTCGCGCAGAGGCACCCAGCGAAGCGGGGTGATTAAGCCAAACGTGCGCGCAAGTTGCGCAACGCCGCTGCGGACAGCGACGAGCAGAAGTGCAATCAAGCCGACAAGACTCAAGGTCGGTGTTTCGATAGGTTGCTGGATTGGCACACCGGAAACGGTAAATGGGATGATGCCCAGTGTTTCCTGGACCCAAGGTCCGCTGAAACTCATATAGCGTCTTTCGACATCCAGCGCGTACGATCCCGGAGCGAATGTTCCGACCGGGTATGTCGAGGTGCCGACGCCGTAATAACAAAACTCGGGATCGCCTTCATGGATGCCGGTGAATAGAATTGTGATCTCACTTCCTTGTTGCGCAACGGGAGGAGGCCAATCAATACCCATATCAACGAGATCGCACTCCCCACCGTAGATATTCACTGACACCAGCTCTCCGGCCGTCGGATTCGTTGGTGTGATGTACGGCGGATCGAGAAATGCGAACGTTTGCTGCGACCACAGCGCGAACGCAAACACTAATAAGCTCTTGAGATGATGGACGCCCATACTCGAAGCTCCGCAGCAACCCGTCCATCCTATTACGGGGTTCGGCGCACAATTCCCCTGCCGGTGATTGGCAGAGACGAAAAACAGCGAGGCTAAACGCCGCGAGTGCGGTAGCCGTTGCGCGAACGGAATGCGAGCCGCGCCGCGACGATCAAGACCAACAGCAGGCTTGCGAAGCCGGCAATGCTCAACGTCGGCGCTTCGAAGATTTGCTGTGGTTGCGCGCCTGAAACGGTAAACGGGATGATGCCGAGCGTTTCTTGGACCCAAACAGCGCTGAAGCTTAAATAGCGTCTCTCCACGTCAAGCGTGTAGGAGCCGGGAGGGAATGTTCCGATCGAATATGTCGCGGTACCGATGCCGAAGTAGCAAAACTCGGGATCGCCTTCGTGGATACCCGTCAGCAGGATCGTAATGACGTTACCCTTGCTGCGTTACCGGCGGCGGCCAGACCACTCCCGTGTCGGCGACATCGCACTCCCCACCGTAGATATTCACCGACATCAGCTCGCCGGCCGCCGGATTCGCCGGCGTGATGTACGGCGGATCGAGAAACGCCGACGCACGCTGCGCGCAGAGCGCGAGCGCAACGACCAGCAGACTTCCGAGGCAATGGCGCATGTTCGACACTCCGCAGCGGCCGACCTATCGTATTGCGGAATGCAGCCTGCGAGTCCGCCATTCGTGCGGCAACCCATGCAAGGTTCAGCGCAGCTGAACTGTTGTCCGGCTCCGGAGTAAGCAATGCTGTCGCACTTGATTGCGCGAACGCGGTTGCCCAAGGCGCGTCTGCGTCGAACCAATCAGAGCTTGCGCTTGAGCTCCGGCATGATCGGCAGCTTGCGCACGCGCACGGTCGTCGCCGCGTAGATCGCGTTCGCGAGCGCGGGCGCTGCGCTCGGCACGCCGATCTCGCCGGCGCCGCGCGGCTCGGCGGTCGACTCGACGATCTCGACTTCGACCGTCTGCGGCGCCTGCGCCATGCGCAGCAGCGGATAGTCCGGGAAATTCTTCTGCTGCACCTCGCCGTCCTTGACCGTGATCGCGAGGTTCAGCGCGGCCGAGATCCGCGTCGATCGTGCCGCCCATCATCTGCGCTTCGACGCCGAGCGGATTGACGACGCGGCCGACATCGGTGACGCACGACCGCGCGATGGATCCTGAGCTCGGTGCCGGCGACCGACACCTCGAACGCGTGCGCGGCATAGCCGCCGAACGTGAAGTGGCAGGCGATGCCGATGCCGTGGCCGTCGTCGCGCTTGACGCCCCAGCCGATCTTTTTCGCGCAGCAGCTGCAGCACGTTGGCGAGGCGGCCGGTGTCGAAGGTCGGGCCGCCGTGGCCGGAATACGGAATCTGGCGCGGCTCGCCGAGCATCGCGAGGCGCAGCTGCGACCGCGTCCTGCTTGGTCGCGACCGCGATCTCGTCGACGAAGCTCTGCACGGCGAACGCATGGAAATTGTGTATCGGCGCGCGCCACCAGCCGCGCGGCATGCCGGACGGCACGCTGAAGAACGTCTTGTCGAGATTGGCGACGAGGCCGGCCGGAAAATCGTCGGGCTCGAGGCAGCCGTCGAAGATGTTCCGCTTGCGGTTGTTCTCGCGATACGGTCGCGGCGTCGCGGCGCACCAGTGCGACCAGCTCGTGACCTTCTTCTTGCGATCGAGCGTCGCGCGCGAGCGCGTGCACGCCGAACGGCCGGTAGAAATCGTGCTGCAGATCGTCCTCGCGCGTCCAGATCAGCTTGACGGGCTTGCCGGCCGCCTTCGCGATCAGCACGGCTTCGCCGACGAAATCGTTCTCGAGGCGCCGGCCGAAGCCGCCGCCGGAGCGCGTCATGCGGATATCGATCGCGCTGGCGCGGAATGCCGGTCAGCGCGCTGATCATCTCCGACGCGCCGCCCGGACTCTGCAGCGAGGCGATCAGCAGCGCGCTGTCCTGCTTCAGATCGATCAGCGCGCCCGGCGTCTCCATCGTCGCGTGCGCGAGGAACGGCATCTCGTAGCGCGCCTGCACCTGGTAGCGCGACTGCTTGCGCGCTTTCGCGATGTCGCCTTCGCGGCGCACGGCGACGCCGTCTTCGTTGCGGTCGAGCAGCTCGTTCGCTTTCGCTGCGAGCGCGCTCGTCGATTCCTTCGCCCACGGACCGGGCTTCCAGGTCGACCTTGAGCGCTTCGCGGCCCTTGATCGCGGCCCAGGTGTTGTCGGCGAGCACCGCGACGCCGTCGGCGAGCTGCGCCGTCGAACGGCTCGTCCGGTTTCGGGCCCGGATGCGGATCACGTCGCGCACGCCGGCGACCCTGCGCGCTTCGCTGTCGTCGAGCGTGTCGAGCGTGCCGTCGAGATGCGGACAGCGCAGCATCACCGCGATCAGCGCGCCGGCCGACATAGGCATCGATGCCGAAGCGGCTGCGGCCGGTGACGATGTCGTGCGCGTCGGCGACGCGCGTCGGCTTGCCGATGATGCGGAACTGCTTCGGGCTTCTTCAGCGGCGGCGGTTGCGCCGGCAGGTCGATCGACGCGGCCGCTGTGCGCCAGCGCGCCATACGTCAGCTTGCGTCCGTCCGGCGCGATGACCTGCGCCCGATTCGGTGCGAAGCTGCTGCCGCCGGCAGGTTCCATTCCTGCGCCGCGGCCTGCACGAGCAGCCAGCGCGCGGTCGCGCCGGCTTCGCGCAGTTCCTTCCAGCCGTCCGAAACGCTCGTGCTGCCGCCGGCGCCCTGATCGCCGTACTTGTTCGAAGGTCCCTTGTCCGTGTCGATGTAGCCGTACGGCAGCTGGATCGACGCGCACCTGCGGACCAGTCGACGTCGAGCTCCTCGGCAATCAGCATCGGCAGCGAGGTCATGACGCCCTGGCCGATCTCGCAGCCGCGCGCGCCGATCACGACGCGGTTGTCGCGCTCGATGCGCACGAACGGTCCGAGCTGCGTCAGATCGTCGCCGAGCAGCTCCGAGGGCAGGTCGCCCTGATCCTCCGCGCGCGCAAAGCGCACGCCGACGAGCAGCGCGCCGGACGCCGACAGCGTGATCGCGAGAAAGCGGCGGCGGCCGCGGTCGACGGCCACGCTCATTTCTTCGCCGCCTGCATCGCTTCGGACGCGCGCAGGATCGCGCGGCGGATGCGCGGATACGTGCCGCAGCGGCACAGGTTCGTGATCGTGCGCGATGTCCTCTTCGCTGGGCTTCGGCTTGCGCTGCAGGAGATCGACCGCGGCGATGATCTGACCGGCCTGGCAGTAGCCGCATTGCGGTACGTCTTCCTCGATCCACGCGGCCTGCACCGGATGCAGACCCTCGCCGGCGAGGCCTTCGATCGTCGTCACCTGATGCCCGGCCGCGTTCTGCATCGGCAGCAGGCACGAGCGCGCGGCCTTGCCGTCGAGCAGCACCGTGCACGCGCCGCAGGCGCCGACGCCGCAGCCGAACTTGGTGCCGGTCAGGCGCAGCATGTCGCGCAGGAACCACAGCAGCGGCATCGTCGGATCGCCGTCGTGCTCGTACGGCTTGCCGTTGATCGTGATCGCGAGCGGCGCGACCGGCACCGCCGAATACGGCTTCGCGGCGGGCGCGGCGTGGCGCTCCGGTTCGTTCTGCATGCGGTTCTCCGTGCGTTCGGCCCGATTGTCGCATCCGCGCACGCGGCGGCACAGGCAGGCGGGAGCATTCGCCGCGAAATTGCCTCGTGCCGGCGAGCGGATGCAATGCGCGAAACCGCAGTCGCGGTCGGGTGGGATTGGGACCGAAGAAGCGCGCCGGAGGTGCCGGGTGGATCTCGGGCGGGGTTAGCACCGCCCGGCGCGCGTGAACCTTGTTCAGGACGGAACGGCGAACCTCAGGTTTGCGGCGCAGACGTTCACGCGGGCATACCGATTTCACGCCGGCGCGAGCCAGCCGGCAACTGTCGGTTCTTACAGGTGAGCTACCTCGAAAGTTTCACGCCGCGTCGATGTGCATTCGACGATAAGGATTTCTTCGATGCGCGCGTCAGACAGGCGCGTAGCTCGCGACGCAATCGCCGCGCGATGGACGCCGCCGGTTGCCTTACGATTGCGGCAGCCGATCGATCACGCGCCGCCAGAGGAAATACACCGGCAGCCCGGCCAGCGTGATCAGCGCGCCCATGCCGGCATCGTGCGGCGAATTCCAGATCGTCACGCCGACGACCCACAGCACCGCGGCCAGAAACAGCGCCGGCAGGAACGGGAACAGCGGCACGCGGAACGGCGTCGTGTCGGCTGTGTCGTAGCGCCGGTACCAGAACAGCGTCGCGACGACCGCCGCGTAGCCGAGCCAGTCGCCGGTCGTCGAATAGTTCAGCAGCTGGTCGAACGTGCCCGTCCACGCCAGCACGCAGCCCCAGCCGGCGAGCATCAGGAGGGCGATGTTCGGCGTGCGCCAGCGCGGATGCAGCCGGCCCGCGATGCGGAAGAACACGCCGTCCGAGCCCATCGCCTGGAACACGCGCGCGGCGCCGATCAGCGAGATGTTGCAGAAGCCGAGCGTCGAGATCGCGATGCCGACCGCGATCACGCGCGCGCCCGATTCGCCGAATACGTGGCGCATCAGGTCGGCCGCCGGCGCCTTGCTCGCGGCGAGGCCCTCGTGGCCGAGCACGAGCAGATAGGCGAGGTTCGCAAGCAGATAGCACGTTGCGACCAGCAGCATGCCGAAGAACAGCGCGCGCGGCAGGTTGCGCTGCGGCTCGCGGATCTCGCCGGCGATGTTCGTCACGTAGGCCCAGCCGCCGTACGCGAACAGGACCGGCAGCAGCACGCTGCCGAACGCGAGCGGATTCAGCGGCGCAGGCGGCGTGGTTGGCGGCGGCGCGCCCTGCGCGACGAGGCCGATCGCGATCAGCGATGCGATCGCGGCGAGTTTCAGCACGGTCAGGATGTTCTGCGTCAGCGAGCCGGCGCGGATGCCGAACCAGTTGATGCCGGCGAGGAACACGATCGTCGCGACCGCGTACGGACGTCCGTCCGCGAGCGTGATGCCGAGCGCCGCGGCCGCGTATTGCACGAACACCGTCGCGACCGCGGCGAGGCTGCCGGAATAATTCACGACCAGCATGTTCCAGCCGTACACGAACGCGACGATGAGCCCGAAAGATTCGCGCAGGTTCACGTAGCCGCCGCCGGCGTTCGGCCGCCGCGCGCCGAGCTCGGCGTAGCAGAGCGCACCGATCAGCGCGAGCACGCCGCCGAAGCCCCACGCCAGCAGCTGCTCCGCGCTCGACCCGGTCTGCCGCGCGATCGCTGCCGGCGTCAGGAAGATGCCCGAGCCGATGACGCCGCCGACGACGACCATCGTCGCGTCCCAGACGCCGAGCCGGCGCGCGTAGCTGACCTTATTCGCATCGTTCATCGAGCTCTCCCCCGAACGCACAGCATCGCCGCTCGCGCGGGTCCGTGTCGAGACGCACGGTGCTTCCCGCGCGGCGAGGCGCTTTTCGTTGCATTGCATCAGTTACTGCCGGCACTCGCCCGCAACGGCGGTGCGTGCCTGAATCCACGTGGATCGCCGGATCGCATGAGGAGAACCTGATGAACGCATCGATGCTCAAGATCGGGATCGCATTCGTCGCGAGCGCATCGTGCGCGCTGCCGTCGCGCGCATTCGCCGAAACGGATGCCGAAGTACAGGCGAAACTCGTCGGCCTGACCGGCGAGCTCATGGACGCGCTGATACCCGGCAAGGCGGACGTCTGGCAGCGCATCCTCGCCGACGACGTGGTGATCATCGACGAGTTCGGGCGCATCCAGAACAAGACCGAAGTGGTCAAGAGCATCCATGCGTTTCCAGAGGGCATTACCGGCCGCATCGAGATCCGCGATCCCGAAGTGCGCGTGCACGGCGACACGGCGGTGCTGAAAGGCGAGCTCTACGAGACGGAAACGGTGTTCGGCCAGCAGCTGCTGGTCCGCTACATCTTCGCCAACACGTTCGTGAAGCGCGACGGCGAATGGAAGCTGCTCGCCGCGATCGACGTGACGCTGCCGACCGAGCCGCCGGCGCTGAAGGTCGACGGGCTCGTGCTCGGCGACTATCCCGGCACCTACACCTACGGCCCCGGCCGCGCGTTCTCGGTCGCGCTCGAAGACGGCAAGCTGTTCTACACGACCAAGGCCGGCGGCACCGCACGTTGCGCTCGGCGCGGTCGCGAAGGACGTCTTCATGAGCGGCGACGACGAGCGGAACCTGCTGATCTTCCGGCGCGATCCGTCCGGGCAGATCGTCGAGCTGATCGAGCGGCGCAAATTCAACGATCTGCACCTGAAGCGCGACGACACGCCGAAGAAGACCTAGTGGAGGGGCGCGGAGGACGAGCGGTTGCCTGCTCAGAAGTCGAAGCGGAGCGACCCTTCGATGCATGTGACTGCCGTGCCGCCGATCGCCACGTCGCCCGAGGCGGTGTCGATGTCGACTTCGACGCGCCCGTCGCGCCCGACTTCGCGGCCCTGGCTCGCTACGTAGCGCGCGCCAATGCCGGCGAGCCCGCCGCTCTCGAGAAGAAACGCGCCGATCGCCGCGTTCGCGCTTCCGGTGACCGGGTCTTCCGGGACGCCGTCGGCCGGACAGAATGCGCGCACAGCGATCGCGACGTCGCTCGAGGCCTCGCGGCCGAAGACGGCGAGACCGACCGCGCCTTCGCGTGTAGTGAGATCGGCGACGTTTGCCATGTGCGGCTGGAGCACACGAACCACACTTGCATCGTCGAGCTCCGCGATGACCCAAATCGCGCCGACGTCGATGATGCACGGAGCCGGCGCACGCTTCGGCGCAATGCCGATCGCTGCCGCGACTCGCTCGGTCAGCGAAGACGTGCGCGGTGCGAACCTCGCGCGCGGCGCGCGGATCGATATCCGCACGGCGCGCTCTGCCGACTCGACGCGGACCGGCAGCACGCCGGCCGCGCATTCGAGGCGAATGGACGTCACGTCGCGAGGCAGGCGACCCGCTCCGATCATCGCGTGGACGGCTCCGATGGTCGGGTGGCCCGCGAATGGAAGCTCCTGCCGCGGCGTGAAGATGCGCACGCGGAGGTCGGCGTCTCGCGTCGTCGGCGTCAGCACGAACACGCATTCGGAGAGATTTGTCCAGCGAGCGAAGCGCTGCATCGCCGCCTCGGCGAGGCCGTCGCCGTCGAGCACGACCGCGAGCGCGTTGCCGTAGCCTGCTCGCGTCGTGAAAACGTCGACCTGCATGAACGTACGCGCTCCCGCGCCACCGCTGCGGATGCCCGAAAGTCCCATGTCGAACACCTGGGGAGAAGACAGAGCGCCATAATGCACGAGCGCAGGCGCCTTTCCTCGCCGCCGCCCGATTCGCGCCATCTCAGCGCCATTCCATTGCGTTTTGCTGCGACGCAAGAAAGAATGCCCGGCTCGCGAGCCGCATCGAAAAGATCAACGTGACCGAATCCATCGCGCCTTCGCTGGCGCCGAACGCACCGTGGGTCGTCGTCAAGTTCGGCGGCACCAGTGTTTCGACGCGCCCGCGCTGGGAGAACATCCGGCGCATCGCCGCCGCGCATCGCGCGCGCGGACGGCGCGTGCTGATCGTCGTCTCGGCGCTGTCCGGCATCACCGATCAGCTCAAGGAGATCGCCGAGTCGCGCGGGGATGATGCGCGCGCCGGCGCCGCGCGCGACACGATCGTCGCGCGTCACGAGGCGATGCTGCTCGAGCTCGAAGCCTCGTCGCGATCCGCGCTCGATCGCTGGCTCGCCGATCTCGACCGGCTCGTCGCCGATCCGCGCCGCGCACGCTCGGATGTCGCCTGGCAGGCTGAGGTGTTCGCGCTCGGCGAGCTGATGTCATCGACGCTGGGCGCTGCGTTTCTTTCCGAGATCGGCGCAAATCCGCTGCCGACACGCTGGCTCGATGCGCGCGAGCATCTCAAAGCCGATGCGTTGCCGAACCAGAATGCGTGGGGACGCTATCTCTCGGCATCGGTCGTGGCGGTTCCGGATCCGGCGCTGCAGCGCACGCTCGCCGAACGCGGCGACGTGTTCGTGACGCAAGGGTTCATCGCGCGCAACGCCGACGGCGAAACCGTCGTGCTCGGCCGCGGCGGATCGGATACGTCGGCCGGCTACTTCGGCGCGCTGCTCAAGGCCGAGCTCGTCGAGATCTGGACCGACGTGCCCGGCATGTTCAGCGCGAATCCGCGCCAGGTGCCCGAGGCGCGCCTGCTCGCGCGGCTCGATTACGAGGAAGCGCAGGAAATCGCGACGACCGGCGCGAAGGTGCTGCATCCGCGCGCGCTGAGTCCTCTGCGCCGTGCCGGCGTGCCGCTCGCGATCAAGGATACGAACCGACCGGAGCTCGCCGGCACCGAGATCCGCGCCGCCGCCGCGGACGCCGCGCCGTGCGTGAAGGCGATCAGCTCGCGCAAGGGCGTCACGCTCGTATCGATGGAAACGGTCGGCATGTGGCAGCAGGTCGGCTTCCTCGCCGACGTGTTCGGCGAGTTCAAGCGCCACGGCCTTTCGATCGACCTGATCGGCTCGGCGGAAACGAACGTCACGGTGTCGCTCGATCCGACCGAGAACCTCGTCAACTCGGACGTGCTGTCCGCGCTCGCGACCGATCTCGCGAAAGTGTGCCGCGTCAAAGTCATCGCGCCGTGCGCGGCGATCACGCTGGTCGGGCGCGGCATGCGCTCGCTGCTGCATCGGCTTTCCGCGGTGCTGGCCGAGTTCGGCGCGCTCGACGTGCATCTGATCAGCCAGTCGTCGAACAATCTGAATCTCACTTTCGTGATCGACGAAGCGCTCGCCGACGAGCTGATTCCGCGGCTGCATGCGCTGCTGATCCGCGCCGATGCGTTGCGCGCGGAAGACGGCGCGGTGTTCGGGCCGAGCTGGCGCGCGCTGGCGCACGAGTCGGCGGCGACGCAACGCGACGACTGGTGGCGCGCAAGCCGCGAGGAATTGCTTGCGATCGCGAACGAACGCTCGCCGCGCTACGTCTATTCGCTGCAGCATGTGAGGAAGCAGGCGCGCGCGCTCGCCGCGCTTTCGCCTGAGAGGGGCATCGGTGTCGTCGATCGCTGGCTCTACGCGCTGAAGGCTAATCCGCATCCGGCGATTCTCCGCGCACTCGACGAGGAAGGCTTCGCATTCGAATGCGTCTCGCTCGCCGAAATCGACGCAGTGCGCTCGGCCGTCGCCGGCATCGCACCCGAGCGCATCCTGTTCACGCCGAACTTCGCGCCGCGCGACGAGTACGCGGCCGCGCTCGATGCGGGCGTGCGCGTCACGCTCGATGCGCTGCATCCACTCGCGCGAATGGGGCGAGCTTTTCGCCGGGCGCGACATCCAGCTGCGCGTCGATCTCGGCGTCGGCCGCGGTCATCACGACAAGGTCAAGACCGGCGGCGCCGCGTCGAAATTCGGGCTTGCGCTCGACCAGATCGACGAATTCCGCGCGCTGGCGCAAAAGCACGGCGCGCACATCGTCGGACTGCACGCGCATCTCGGCTCCGGCATTCTCGACATCGCGCACTGGCGCTCGGTGTACGCGCAGCTCGCGAGCCTCGCCGAAGGCTTCAGCCGCATCGAATCGCTCGATATCGGCGGCGGACTCGGCGTGCCGGCGCGGCCGGACGAAGCGCCGCTCGATCTCGCCGCGCTCGGCGAGGCGCTCGCCGAGGTCAAGCGCGCGTATCCGCAGTTCGCGCTGTGGCTCGAGCCCGGCCGCTATCTCGTCGCCGACGCCGGCGTGCTGCTCGCGCGCGTGACGCAGGTGAAGCGCAAGGGCAGCGTGCGCTACGTCGGCATCGACGCCGGCATGAATTCGCTGATCCGTCCGGCGCTGTACGAGGCGTGGCACGAGATCGTCAACCTCTCGCGGCTCGACGAGGAAGACGGCGAGCTCGTGCAGATCGTCGGTCCGATCTGCGAATCGGGCGACGTGCTCGGCTCGAACCGGCGTCTGCCCGCATGCCGCGAAGGCGACGTGATGCTGATCGCGCAGACCGGCGCGTACGGCGCGGTGATGGCATCGCGCTACAACCTGCGCGAGCCGGCGCAAGAGGTGGTGTTGCCATGAGCCTCGCCGATCCGCGCAATGCACGAGCGATTCCGCTTCGTCCGGCGCGGCTATGCCGATGGCGTCGCGACGCTCGTCTATGCGTTCGACGACGGCCCGGAGCTGGTCGAGCGCATCACGTTTCCCGATGCGCCCGCTGTTGCGGCGGAGCGTCGCGCGGCGTTCGATGCGGCGCTGCGATGTGCTGCATCTCGTCGCGGGTGTCAGCTATTACAAGGCCGGCGTTCCGGCGCGAGATCGTCGTCGAGAGCGCTGCGCTCGATGCAGCGACGGCCGCGTTTCTCGATGCGTTGTATCTGCATGGGCTCGGCGAGTTCGCGTATCACAACAAGCTCGATCTGCGCGGACGCATCGCGTTTCTCCCGTCTCCCAGCGAAGGCCGGGATACGGCGCTCGGCGCGCGGACGATCCGCCATCGCCGAGCTGCGAAGTCGGTTGCCACGCCGCACGCTCGTTCCCATCGGCGGCGGCAAGGATTCGCTCGTCAGCGTCGAGCTGCTGAAAGCCGCGAACGAGCCCGCGACCGCCGTCTGGGTCGGCAACTCGCCGCTGATCGCCGCGTGCGCCGCGCGCACCGGACTTGCCGACGCTCAACATCGGTCGCGAGCTCTCGCCGATCCTGTTCGAATACAACAAGGCACGGCGCGTGGAACGGCCACATTCCGGTCACCGCGATCAACTCGGCGATCCTCGCGGTCGCCGCGGTGCTCTACGGCTTCGACACGATCGCGTTCTCGAACGAGCGCTCGGCGTCGAGCGCGACGCTCGAATACGACGGCCAGCCGGTCAACCACCAGTGGAGCAAGGGCTGGGCGTTCGAGCGGCGCTTCCACGATCTGCTGAAATCGCACGTCGCGGCGGATCTGCATTATTTCTCGCTGCTGCGGCCGCTGTCGGAGCTCGCCGTCGCCGAACGCTTCGCGCGCACGTCGCGCTACGACGACGTGTTCTCGAGCTGCAACCGCAACTTCCGCATCCTCGGGCCGCGTCCCGCGGATCGCTGGTGCGGGCAATGTCCGAAATGCCATTTCGTTTTTCTCGCGCTCGCGCCGTTCATGCCGAAGCCGCGGCTGCTCGCGATCTTCGGCCGCAACCTGCTCGACGACATCGCGCTCGCGCCGGCGTTCGATGCGCTGATGGAATACCGCGATCACAAGCCGTTCGAGTGCGTCGGCGAAGGCATCGAGTCGCGCGCGGCGATGGCCGCGCTCGCGGCGCGCGCGGAGTGGCGCGAGGACGCGATCGTCGCGCGCTTCGCGGACGAGATACTGCCCGCGCTCGATCGCGCGCGAGCTGCGATCTCGCGGCGCTGCTCGCGGCGCACGGCGAGCATCTGATTCCGGCGCGGCTCGGGGCTGCGTTCGATGCGCATCGCTGATCTCGCCGGCCGGCGCGTCGCGATCTGGGGCTACGGACGCGAGGGCAGGGCGGCGCTCGCGGCGTTGCGGACGCGCTTGCCGCAATCGCGAATTTCGGTTTTCTGTTCCGATGCCGAAGCGACCGATTTTGGAGCGGCGACAGCCGCGATCTGGCGATCCGGAAGAAAAGATCGCGGCATCGCCGCTCCTACAGGCGATGATGGCGCGGCGATCCGATCACGACGCCGCCGGATGCCGCGGCGCTGAGCGCGTTCGACGTCGTCATCAAGTCGCCGGGCATCAGCGCGTACCGGCCCGAGATCCTCGAAGCGCAGCACAACGGCACGCTGTTCACGTCGGGCACCGCGCTGTGGTTCGCCGAGCATCCGCAAGCGCGCGTGATCGCGGTGACCGGCACGAAAGGCAAGAGCACGGTCAGCGCGCTGATCGCGCATTTCCTGCGCGCGCTCGGACGGCGCACCGCGCTCGCGGGCAACATCGGATTGCCGCTGCTCGAACTGCTCGATCCGCCGACGTTGCCGGACTGGTGGGTCGTCGAGCTTTCGAGCTTCCAGACGCGCGCGGCGCCGCGCGTCGAGGTCGGCGTCATCAACAATCTCTACGAGGAACATCTCGACTGGCACGGCACGCGCGAGCGTTATGCGGCGGACAAGCTCGCGCTCGCCGATGCGTCGCAGACGCTGGTCGTCAATGCGCTGCAGCCCGAGATCGTCACGCGCACGGCGTCGCATCGCGCATCGCGTCACGTTCGGCGATGCGACGGACTGGCACGTCCGCGACGGCGCGTTGTTCCGTGCCGATCGCCGCGCGTTCGACGTCGCCGATCTGCCGCTCACCGGACCGCACAACGCGCTGAACGTCTGCGCGGCGCTCACGGCACTCGAAGCCGCCGGCGAGGATGCGCTCGGCGCGTTGCCGCAGCGTGCGCACGTTCCGGCCGCTGCCGCATCGATTGCAGGATGCTCGGCGAGCGCGATGGATCGAACTGGATCGACGACAGCATCGCGACGACGCCGCAGGCGACGCTCGAAGCGCTGGCGAGCCTCGGCGGGCGCGATGTCACCGTGCTCGTCGGCGGACACGATCGCGGCCTCGACTGGCGCGCGTTCGCCGAAGCCGTGTCGCAGGCGCCGCCGCATGCGATCGTCACGATGGGTGCGAACGGCGCGCGCATCGCCGGAGTGCTGCGCGAAACCGGCGGCGCACTATCGGCTGCGAAATCGGCACGGCTCTTGCGACGAGGCCGTCGGCGCCGCGCGGCAGATCACGCCGAGCGGCGGCGTCGATCCTGCTGTCGCCCGGCGCGCCGAGCTTCGATCAGTTTCGCGATTACGCCGAGCGCGGACGCGCGTTCGCCAGGCTCGCAGGGTTCGATGCGGTCGCGTCGGCGATGTCATTGCCGGGCTCGGCATCGCGTAGGTCCGTCATCCCGGCAAAAGCCGGAGCATTTCTTTCGACAGGAAAATCAAAATGGGTCCCGGCTTTCGCCGGGACGATGGCGTGTGGGAGCATACGAAACACATGCCCGAACACGACCCGATCATCGTCTGGGATCTTCCGACACGACTGTTCCACTGGACGCTCGTCGTGCTGATCCTGCTGCAATACCTCAGCGGCGAGTTCGGGCTGCTGCCGATGGAGTGGCACTACTGGCTCGGCTACGCGACGCTGGCGCTGGTCGTGTTCCGCGTACTGTGGGGATTCTGCGGCTCGCGAACGAGCCGGTTCGCCGCATTCGTGCGCGGCCCGGCGACCGTCGCGCGCTACGCGATCGACAGCCTGCACGGTCGCGCGGCGCATGTCGTCGGACACAATCCGCTTGGCGGATGGTCGGTGCTGCTGATGCTCGCGAGCGTGCTCGTGCAGTCGGTCAGCGGGCTCTTCGCGAGCGACGATCTCGTCGAGAGCGGGCCGTTCGCCGCGCGCGTGTCGGATGCGACCATGCAACTGGATGACGCGCGTCCACAACGTCAACCGCTACGTGCTGCTGCTCCTGATCGTGCTGCACGTCTGCGCGGTGCTGCTGCACTGGGCGATGCGCCACGAGAATCTCGTCGCGCCGATGCTGCACGGACGCGGCCGGGCGATGGATCGGAGCCGATGCGAATCGCGTCCGTCGTGGCGCGCGCTTGCGCTGCTCGTGGCGAGCGCTATTGTCGTCGCGCTCGTCGTGATTGGGGCGGCTACGCCTGAGCGCTGCCGCGCGAGCGTCATTCTTCGGAACGGTACTTGTCGTGGCAGCTCTTGCACGCGCCGGCGGTCTTCTTGAACTGCTCGCGCGTCTTCGCTTCGTCGCCGGCCTTGGCGACATCGGACAGCGTCTTCGTTTCGCGCACGAGATCGTTCATCTTGCTCTTGAAGTCGTCCATGTTCTGCCAGATCTCGGGCTTGGCTTCGGTTTCGGCGCCCTTGTCCGAGCCTTCCGGAAATCCTTCGAGCAGCTGCGGCGTGAGCGATGCGATGCGGTCTGCGTGCTTGGCGAACTCGGCCGAATCCCACGGCGTCTTGTTCTTGATCATCGTCGACCATCGGCACGAAGTTCCAGCCGATCATCGTGTAGACGCTTTGCCGATAGTGGATCGCGGTTTCGGGTTTCACGGCGGCAGCCGCGAGTGCGCTCGCGAGCGCGGCGGCAACGCTGGTCAGCACGGCAATCTTGCGTATCGAAGCTTTCATCGCGAGGATCCATCGGAATCGACCGGGCTCGAGTGTAGCAGCAGAGCCGCAATTGCGGCCTCTGTACGGGTGATGTACGCCGGCGGCGGAAGCACTACCATGCACGCCGGATCAACCCAGGAGATCGTCATGCGCGCACGTTTCTACGCATTCGTCCTCGCTCTCTCGGCTCGCCGCGCCGGTGCACGCGGCGATGGTCACCAAGACAAGTCGGCTACAAGGTCGGCGGTAAAGAAATGCAAAGCGTGCTCGTCTACGACGACGCCGTGAAAACGCCGCGGCCCGGTCTCGTGATGGCGCCCGATTGGCTCGGCATGAACGACAATCAGATCGCGCTGGCGAAACAAATCGCCGGCAAGGATTACGTGATCCTGGTCGCCGACGTCTACGGCGCCGACGTGCGCCCGAAGACGCCGGACGAAGCCGGCAACGCGACCAAGAACATGTACGACCATCGCGCGGACCTGCGCGCGCGCATCAATGCCGCGCTCGACAGCTGAAGGACGAGGTCGGCAAGGCGCCGCTCGACGGCAAGCACTGGGGCGCGTTCGGCTTCTGCTTCGGCGGCGCGACCGTGCTCGATCTGGCGCGAAGCGGCGCGGACGTCGCCGGCGTCGTCTCGTTCCACGGCAATCTCTCGACCGACGATCCGACGCTCGCGAAGAACATCAAGGCGAAGGTGCTCGCGCTGCACGGCGCCGACGACAAGTTCGAATCGCCCGAGCAGATCGCGGGCTTCAAGAAGGAGATGAGCGACGCCAACGTCGACTGGCAGTTCCACGAGTTCGCGGCGCGGTGCACTGCTTCGCGATCCCGACGGCCGATGGTTCGGTGCCCGGCTGCCTCTACAACGAGCGCGCAGCGAAGCGCGGCAAGCGCAGATGCACCTGTTCTTCGACGAGGTGTTCGCGGCCCACTGACGGCGAAGGATCATCAAGACGCGCGAGGAGATCGAGGCAGGCTCGACGCCGGCCGCTAGCGCGTGCGGTCGATCGCGTAGTCGGCGAGCACGGCGAGCGCGTCGCGCGCGGGCGTCGGCGCCAGCACGGCGAGCGCGTCGCGCGCCGATTGCGCGAACGCGTGCGCACGCTCGCGTGCGCGCTCGAGCGCGCCGGTCACGCGAATCGCAGCGAGCACGTCGGGCAGCGCGTCGAGGCCGCCGTTCGTGATCGCGCGCTTCAGCGCTTCGACTTCGCGCGGGCGCGCTCTTCTCGATCGCATAGATCAGCGGCAGCGTCGGCTTGCCTTCGGCGAGATCGTCGCCGATGTTCTTGCCGAGCGTGCCGGCGTCCGAGACGTAGTCGAGCACGTCGTCGGCGATCTGGAACGCGAAGCCGAGATCGAGGCCGTAGCGCGCGAGCGCTTCCTCCTCGTCGCGCGGCAAGCCCGGCGAGCACCGCGCCGAGTCGCGTCGCCGCGGCGAACAGCACGGCGGTCTTGCGCTCGATGACCTTGAGATAGGCGGCCTCGTCGGTATCCGGATTGCCGATGTTGAGAAGCTGCAGCACCTCGCCCTCGGCGATGCAGGTTGGTCGTGTCGGCGAGGATGCGCATCACGCGCATGCGGTCGAGCTCGACCATCATCTGGAACGAGCGCGAATAGAGGAAATCGCCGACCAGCACGCTCGCCGCGTTGCCCCACACCGCGTTCGCGGTCTTGCGGCCGCGGCGCAGGTCGGATTCGTCGACGACGTCGTCGTGCAGCAGCGTCGCGGTGTGGATGAACTCGATCACGGCGGCGAGCGCGATGTGATCGCGCCCGCGATAGCCGGCCGCGCGCGCCGCGACGAGATGCAGCAGCGGCCGCAGGCGCTTGCCGCCGCCGCCGATGATGTGCTCGGCGACCTGGTTGACCAGCACGACGTCCGACGCGAGCCGCGTGCGGATCAGCGCGTTGACCGCCTGCATGTCGGCGGACGCGAGCGCCTGCACGTCGGCGAAGCCGGCGATCGGCGAGGCGGCGGAAAAGGCGGCGGTCGAGCTCAAGGCGGAGGTCCCGTGCGATGGGCTCCAGTATAGCGGGGCGTTCCGGCGGACTTGGCGCGGCCGCGGAAAAGGGGCGGCGCGTCGCATTCCGGATGCGTTGCGCGGGGCTAACGCGCGGGAGGAGGCGACATCCGGCGCGCGGCGTCGCCGAAAACCGACAGTGCCGGGCGCTGCGGGCGGACGCATGGCGTACCCGCCGGCGACTGCGGGCGACCGCGGCCGGGGTGTATCCTGAGCACCATCGAATTGCGTATTCAGCAGAGGAAATCCATCCATGGCACGCGGCATCAACAAGGTCATCCTGGTCGGCAATCTCGGCGCCGATCCCGAGACGCGCTACACCGCGAACGGCGGCGCGATCACGAACATCCGCCTCGCCACCTCGGAAGCGTGGAAGGACAAGCAGACCGGCGAGAACCAGGAACGCACCGAGTGGCACCGCGTCGTGCTGTTCGGCAAGCTCGGCGAGATCGCCGGCGAATACCTCAAGAAGGGCCGGCAGGTCTACATCGAAGGCTCGCTGCGCACGAACAAGTACACCGACAAGGAAGGCATCGAGCGCTATTCGACCGACATCGTCGCCAACGAGATGCAGATGCTCGGCGGTCCGGGCGGCGGCGGTGAAGGCGGCGGTGGCGGCGGATACAGCCGCGATCGCGGCGAGCGTTCCGGCGGCGCACCGCGTGGCGCACCGGCATCGGGGTCGACTTCGCGTCCTTCATCGGCGCAGAAGCCGGCCGACAGCTTCGAGGACGACGATATTCCGTTCTGAGCCGACGTGACGGCGCATTGCGCCCGTCACGTCCAGCCCGTCACGTCCAGAACGAAAGCTCCTGCGCTTTCGTCTCGAGCTCGTGCCGGAACCATTCGTCGTCGTCCTCGAGATAGCTCCACGGCGACTTGCCTTCGGCACGCATCTCGCGGATGTACGAGCGGTACCGGTAATGCTGGTACACGGACATGATGTACGTCGCGTACGCGGCCGCGAGCTTCTTGTGGCCCGTGACGACGACGAGGTTCTCGTCGTTGCTCGCGCTCGCCGGCTTGGAGAAATTGTGGCTGCCGGTGACGACGATGGGCTTGGCCGATCGCGCATCGATGACCATCACCTTCGAATGCACGATCGCGTGGCCGATCTGCGACAGGAAAGTGTTTCGCGTCACCTCGGCGATCCATGGACCGAGCGCCTCGCCGCCCTGCGGCTGCACGACGGTGTAGTGATCGGGCTTGAAATGCTGATCGCTGCTGACCAGGCGCACGTCGAGCACGTTCTTCGCGCTGTCGCCCGGCTTCGTTGCCGAGCGTGCTGACGACGCCGCGCACGTAGAGCTCGGGCTCGTTGGCGCGTTTGCCGATCAGCGTGTGCAGCCCTTCCTTGCCCGGCGTGAACATCAGGAACAGGATCGAGTGCTGCGCCGCGTTGATCAGGGCGCGCAACGCGTCCATGTCGCTGCCGTCGGACGTGCGCGTGAACTGGACCGTGACCTTCGATGCGCCGACCGTGAACGTCTTCGGATGATCGTTGGCATCGACCAGCGCAGGCGGGAAATTCGCGGGATCCGTCGTCGGCGGCGACGCGGCTTCGAGCCGGTCCCACTGCTGGCGATAGAACTTCGCAACGTCGGCGTCCTCGATCAGCAGCCCGTTGTTGACCTGCGTGCACAGGCCCGTCGTGCTCCAGTTGGTGCTGCCGGTCCACACGGCCTTCGGCGCATCGTTCTTCGAGAACACGACGAACTTGTTGTGGCCGAGGCCCTTGCTCTTGAGCAGGCGATCGATGGTCGGGATGCCGGCGTCGTTTAGCCGTTGACGCGCGGCCGCGTTGCCGTCGCCGCTCTTGTCCGATCCGTTGGAAAGGATCAGATGCAAGCGTTCGCCGGCGGCGATCAGTCCGGTTTCGAGGACGTCATCGTCGAGCTCGTAGAGCGCCGCATGCAGGTCGATCTTGCCGGCAGCCGCGTCCGCGAGCATTTCGAGGATGCGGATGCCGAGATCGCCGGCGAGGAACGCGCGGAACGCGGGATCGACGCTGGCCTTCAGGTTCGCCTTGAACTTGGCGGCCGAGAGATGCTTGTCGCGCATGTAGCGCGCGACGAACTGCGACAGCACGAGGCCGCGATTGAAGAAGCACGAGACGCCGTCGCCGCAGTCGGTCGCCAGCGTCGTCCATGCGGTCCATGCGCTCGACACGCCTTTCTCGAACGGCTTGTTCTTGCCCGCGAACATCATCGCCGTGACGCGGTAGCGCACGTTGTTGCCGATGTCGACGACGTGGTCGGTCCAGTTGAAGCGCTGGAACGGCCAGATATCCGACGGTCCTGTGATCTCCCGACTTCGGCTTGTCCTTCTTGAATCCGACGCGGTTCTCGACGTTTTCGACCGGCTGCGCGACGCCAGCCGTCTTGCGCTGGCGCTCGAGCATGAAGCCGCGGCAGTCCTCGATGAACGCGCTAGGTTTCCAGGCGACGAAGGCGTCGTCGCCGTTCGTGTACAACCCGATCCTGATCGTCGTAGCCATGTGCTTCTCCCTGCAAACCCTGACGACGCTTCGCCGCCCGCATTGCGCTAAGCGTTCCCTGTGCGACTCGACGCCCGCCCCAGACCAGTCAGCGGATGAAATAGAACGGATTGGGCAGCTTGAAAACGCGCTCCGCGTGTCCGCCGTCGAGATCGCTTTGCTGATCGCCGACGTTGGCGATGATCGTGAAACCCTTCGATTCGATTTCGGCGCGCGCGGCGGCCTTGTAGGCGGCCGCGGTCGCGTCCATGCCGTCCGGCTTCATGACGAGCTGCTGCCAGTCGTGATAGCCGGCGCGGGCGAGATTGCTTTCGGTCCACGCGCGCTCGGCTTCGCGGCGGCCGGTGATGAAGAAGACCTTGACGCCGGCGTGCTGCGCGGCGTCGAAGAGATGCAGCGTCGGCGCGATCGCGTTTGCGCGACCGAGCTCGTCCCACTTCAGCGCGCCGCATGGCCCTTTCGGCAGGAAATCGCAGCCGCCTTGCGCGAAATAGCCGAAGTCGTTGGCGACGAGCTGATCCCAGTTCGAAAGCGACGTCTCGTCGATGTCGAGCACGAGCGCGGGATTGCGCACCTGCGATGCACGTGCGAGCACGTAGGTTTCCGCAGCGCCGACTGCTGTCGCAAGGTCGCTCGCATACGCGCCGTTCGTGCCGTACGCGAGCAGATCCGCCTTGACGAGCCCGAGATTCGGCAGCGATTCGTCGCGAGCGACGGCGTGATCGTGCGACGGAGTCCGTGCACAGCCGACCGCAATCAGAAATGCTGCGGCCGCAGCAAGCCGAACGATCGACGCGATCCATGCTTTCGCCGGCGACATGACCCGGACCCTCCTTCCCGAGTACGCGAAGGATGCGCCGATGCCGCCGGGCTTGCAAATGGCTAACTGTGCTTTTTTTGCGACGCGCAGCGGCCCGAGTTAAGCGTGGCCGCCCCGAGTTGATGCAGAATGCGCGCACATTTCGATGGAGGCACCCGATGAACACGATTCGCGCAACGGGCACGTCGTTACTCTTTCTGGCCGCGGTCGCGGGCAGCGCCTCGGCCGACAGCAGCTGGATCGAATGGCAGGCCAATCCATCCGACGCGAGCAGCGGCGAGTTCTACGGAACGGCGGCCGCGCTGTCGGGTGCGCGCGCAGTGATCGGGGCGTTCGGCGACAACTCGCACCAGGGCTCGGCGTATGTGCTGAAGAAGATCGGCACGACCTGGCAGGAGATGCAGAAGATCGTCGCCGACGACGGCCTCGCCGGCGACGAGTTCGGATACGACGCCGCGATGACGCCGGGCCTGATAGCGGTCACTGCATGGAACGCGACGGTCGGCAGCAACACGGCGCAGGGCGCTGTCTACCTCTACGAGACTCAGAGCGGCAGCTGGACGCAGTCGCAGAAGCTCCTCGCCGATGACGGCTCGTTCTTCGACAACTTCGGCCAGTCGGTCGCGATCGACGGCACGACGGTCCTGGTGGGCGCGAACGGCGCGACGATCGGCAATCAGGGCGCGCAAGGCGCTGCCTACGTGTTCGTGAACGCGGGTGCGGGCTGGGTACAGCAGCAGAAGGTCTTTGCCGACGACGGCGACACGGTCGACAACTTCGGTTTCTCGACCGCGATCCGGGGCTCGACGCTGTTCGTCGGCGCGCATCAGGCGATGGTCAACGGCCATGCGAACCAGGGTGCCGTGTACTTCTTCACCGAGGCGGGCAACGTCTGGACGCAGACGCAGAAGATCTCATCCAGCGACGGCGGCACCAACGACGCGTTCGGCAGTTCGATGTCGTTCGACGGCACGACGCTCGTGGTCGGCGCGACCGGCACCGATGGCACCGGAGCCGCCTACGTATTCGAGAACGATGGCGGCACCTGGACCCAGGTGCAGAAGCTGACCGCCGACGACGGTGCCAACGGCGACAACTTCGGCGATGCGGTCTCGCTCCACGGCAACGACATCCTCGTCGCGGCCGATGTCGCCACGGTCGACGGCATCACCAGCCGCGGCGCCGGCTATCTCTTCACGCGCGTCGGCGGCACCTGGCAGCAGACGCACAAGTTCGTCGCCAGCGACGGCGGCGTCGACAACTTCTACGGCGCCGCGGCCGCGTTCGACGGCGAGACCGCGATCCTGACATCGGCGCAGCACAACGCGGCGTACTTCTATACGCGCGACACATTGTTCGCGGACGGATTCGACGGTTGATGCGGGCGACGCTGCGCGCGCGTCGTGGCAATGCGCGCGCGGCCTTCGGCCGATACGATTTTCCGGTTTGGCCGACAGACCGTGACGCAGTTGCTCGAGGACATCTGCATAGCAAATTTCCTACACGCCGCTGCGTCGAATAGCCGCAGCGCGCGAGCGCGCGTTGCCACAAGCTAGCGAGACTCGCCATCGGCGACGTTGCTTTCGAGACGACTATCAAACTCGAGCGCGATGCCGCGTGAGGACGGGCGCCAACAGGACCGTGGGCGTCGTCGACACGAGGTCGCCAACTCGCCGCGAGCTCGCATCAGCCGAATCTGCATGCGCTCCGACCTCTTGGGCAACCCTGGGCTGCCCGCGGAAGAACATTCCGTTTCGTGGAGGGAGCCATGATCATTTCGATGCAGGGCAATTGGACGGTCAGCGTCAAATCGAAGAGCGCCGCATTTGCGCAGCGCTTCGTCATATCGGGTGCGGCAGCAGGAAACGGCGCGCACTCCGGAACGCCGGGCACTTCGGTGTCGGTAGTCGGGACGCAATGGTCGATCGCGGTGCAGAACAATCCGGGAGCGGGATTCCAGCTCTCCAACACGATGCTCAAGTTTCCGCACAAGGTCGGCGGCAACTACGAATTCGAAATCTGGTCGGACGATGCCGCCGGGGATCATGATTTCAACGATCTGATCCTGACCTGCTCGAGGCCGGCATCGATCAACGATTTCATCATCTACGGCAATCTCTCGGTCTACAGCGGGCTTTGTATTTTCAACCCGTGTCGGCGCCGCCTGTTCGTCATCGAGAGCCTGGCTGCACTGACGGCGGCGCTGAAAAATCCGAAGTTGCGCGAGGTGATCACGCGCCTGTATCCGGAACGCGTGCCGGGGATCGTCGATCCGAACCCGCCTGATCCGCCGTATTTCAAGCCGATCGTGCTCGATGTCTTCAACGACGCGATGCAGCCGCGCACGGCCCAGGTGTTCAAGCGCATCGAGTCGGGCGAGGCCAAAGGCAAGAAAGCGGCAGCGGCGAACGAGTTCGCGCAAGCCAACTTCGAGCTTTTGAGAACCGTGCAGATCGGCGCGCACTCGCCGGCCGCGTCGACTTCGTTGCTCGATGTGGATCTGGCAAGAGCGGTCGAAGGCATCGCGTTCGGCTGTCGGCATGAGCCGGCGCCGAACATCACGCTGACGTTCGAAGAGTACGACCGCACCGCCGCCGAAAAAGCCGGTGGCGCCTACACGGGAACCGGACCGCGCCGTCTGCTCGGCGACACCATCACGGACGCAAACGGCAACTATATTTTCCATTTCCGGTTCGACCTGACCGTGCCGGGCCTCGAAGACGCCGGCGACATCGCTCCGGGCGAAGACGTCAACGTCATCATATTTCCGGATGTCATCGTCAAGGTCATCGGCTACTCGCCGTACAGCGTCTTGTACGAAAGCGCTCCGTACTACAACGTCCCCAATCTCAAGCGCATCGACCTGTGCCTGCCGGAATCGACCGTGCATGTCTCGTCCGCGTGCTTCAACGGCAATCTGATCGGCAGCCTGGGCGACGTGTTCCTGGGCGGCAATCAGAACAACGCCGCCTCCACGGCGCCCGCGGTGCTGCGGCGCTACGGCGACGGCAACTTCCTTGAAGCCAGCGGCACGATCAGCGTCGGCAGCCCGCTCGCTCTGTTCAACGTCGAATGCGCGGCCTGGGGCGGCACGATTGACATGCGTGGCTGCATGTACGACGCGGCACCTGGTGCGCAGAACAACATCAAGTGGTACACGATTCGTGTCGTGCGCAAGAATACGAGTCCGTGGCAGTTCGTCAGCCAGAACTACAAACACCCGCAGTATTCCAAGCGCAATCTGCCCAATTACATCGGCGATGATGTCGGGCCTTTCCCGACCAACCTGCATGTGGACGGCGGCCCGCTCGTGCCGTGTCCGGCGTACAAGAACATCCAGCGCGAGATCTTCGTCGACGGAATCGACTGGGAATTCTCCAATTTCGATCGATTCATGCAGTTGAATACCGCGTTGTATGACGTCATCGCGGGCGTGACCACGCCCGGCACGTTCTATGTGCGCGTGGACGGCTTCGACTCGGCGGGCCACCAGATTGCGACCGACATGATTGCGCTGTTCATCCACAACGTCGATCTGAATTTCGGTCTCGCCGGGCCATCCTTCTCCGATCCTTCGATCCTCAATTCCGGTTGCGGGCTGTACCGGCTGACGGATGCGCAAATGAATACGCCGATGCAGCTGTCGTTCATGGCCAATGACCCGTATGGTTTCGTGGATTCGTACGATTTCTCCATGGGCCGCTGCCCTGCACCGATGCTTGCGCTGCAGGTGAATCAACCCAAGCCACCCCTTGCCGACACGGCTTCGGGCGCCACCCAGCTGGCGCATGGAGATGCGTCCTTCAACGTGCACAACGCCTGTCCAGGCTACACGGGCACGCTCGCCGACTTCAGCGTTCCCGGAATGATCGCCGTGGAAATCCAGCCCGCGGCGTCGGAAGGCGGCTGGATCAAGAGCTCGGAGTACTTCACGGTGCTGTCGTTCGGGCTGAGCGCATCCAAGCGCGTCACGAACGGATACAACTCGGGAGTGAGCGGCCCCAGGTTGGCAAGCGGCGCCATCTACCTCGAGCGATTGACTCCGTGAGGGGAATCGACAGTCAGGGATTCATCCTCTGCACGCTGGCGGTCTGGCGAATTGCGCACTTGCTGGCGTGCGAGGATGGTCCCTTCGACCTGGTCTTCAAACTCAGGAAAAGCTCTGGCCGGAGCGTGTTCGGCGCGTTGCTGGACTGTTTCTATTGTCTGAGTCTGTGGATAGCGATTCCGTTTGCATTCGTTCTGAGCGATGACTGGGCTACCGGGATCGTCGTGTGGCTGTCGTTGTCGGGCGCCGCATCGCTGCTGTTCAAAATGGCAGATCGCAAGCCGACGGCGTGAGGAGAAGGCGCATGCGTTGTTGCGGGAACAAGCGGTCAGAATGGTTGCAGCGCGAGGCATTGCCCGCGCCGCGCGAAAACGTGCGGAGCATCGATACACAAGGCGAACCGCAACGTGCACGACGGCTCTTCGAGTACAACGGCGACGATGCGCTGACTCTGCGTGGAGCTGCCTCCGGGGCGACGTATCGCTTCGCTCATCGCGGCGATTGCCTCGAAGTGGCATACGAGGACACGTTTGCGATGCTGGCGGAGCGCAACGTCATGCCCAAGCCGCCGGCGCAGAACGGTGTTGCGAAACGGGTAGGGTGAGGGATACGACGAATCCTCATCCCGGGAACGGACGCATCGACGCGATGCGTCCGTGACCCTGGCGGCCGATCACCGAGCCGGCTTGCCGACGTCCACCGCGCGCGATGCATGCGCGTGGACGTTGCGCCAGACGCCACGATCGCGAATGTAGGTGTCGGAAAATTTCACGTTGCTGTCGAACGCTTCGCCGTGATCGATGCCTTTCTGATGCAGCGTCGCGACGACGATCGCCATGTCGCCGTGCACGCGCACGGCCCAGCCGCTGGTCTCGTTGATTTCCCAGAGCGTGTCCGGCGAGGCGACGTCGGCAAGGATCATCGGCTTGGTGCGCTCGTTGCCGCTGGAGACGACCAGCACGTAATCGTCGGTGAAAATTTCCTGTAGCGCAGCCACGTCCTTGTCGACGAACGCGCGCTGCATGCGCTTGTCGGTGGCGATCAGCTGGTCGACATCGCTGGCGCTGCTCGCAGCGATCGCAGAGGTGGCAACGCCGATCAACGCGATCGCCGCGGCTGTGGTCTTTCGCAGATACATGACTCGCTCCCCGCCAGGCCTGAATGTCGAGCGGAACGCACTGTCGCGCTTCCTGCTCATGGGCAAATCCTAGTCGGTGAAAGGGTCCGAAACTCGCCGTTTTCGGCTGTCGTCATCTCGCCCGCAGCCGCCTTCAGGGAGCCGTGAAATCAGCAATGGAATGCCGCTCGGCTGCGTCCGCCGCGGGCCCGATTCGCCTTGGACGCCGCGTGCGGCTACGATACGCAAGGGCCGGGTCACCGGCCCTTTGCATTGGAGCTTTTCGGTCCGGATGAAAACCCTGCTGTCACCGGCGGCGCCGGCTTCATCGGCGCGAATTTCGTGCTCGAGACACTCGCGCAGCGGCGCGAGCGCGTCGTCAATCTCGACAAGCTGACCTACGCCGGCAATCTCGACACGCTCGCGTCGCGTGCGCGACGAACCGGGGCACGTCTTCGTGCACGGCGACATCGGCGATCGCGCGCTCGTCGAGCGCGCTGCTCGCCGAGCACCAGCCGGACGCGATCCTCAATTTCGCCGCCGAGTCGCACGTCGATCGTTCGATCGACGGGCCGGCCGAGTTCGTGCAGACCAATGTCGTCGGCACGCTGACGCTGCTCGAAGCGTCGCTCGCGTACTGGCGCGCGCTGCCGCTCGAGCGGCAGGACGCGTTCCGTTTCCTGCACGTCTCGACCGACGAGGTGTACGGCTCGCTCGGTCCGATCGGGCGCTTCACCGAGGCAATCGCCGTACCAGCCGAACTCGCCGTACTCGGCGTCGAAGGCGGCGTCGGATCATCTGGTGCGCGCGTTCCATCACACGTACGGCCTGCCGACGCTGACGACGAACTGCTCGAACAACTACGGGCCGTATCAGTTTCCGGAAAAGCTCATTCCGCTGATGATCCAGAAGGCGCTCGCCGGCGAGCCGCTGCCGGTCTACGGCGACGGCCGCAACGTGCGCGACTGGCTCTACGTCAAGGATCATTGCGCGGCGATCCGGCGCGTGCTCGAGATCGGCCGCGTCGGCGAGGTCTACAACGTCGGCGGCGATGCCGAACGCGAGAACATCCACGTCGTGAAGACGATCTGCGCGCTGCTCGACGAGCGCCGGCCGCTTGCCGGACGGCAGGCAAGCGCGAAGCGCAGATCACCCACGTGAAGGATCGTCCCGGTCACGATCGCCGCTACGCGATCGACGCGTCGAAGATCAAGCGCGATCTCGGCTGGCGGCAGAGCGAATCGTTCGAGTCGGGTCTTGCGCGCACGGTCGACTGGTATCTCGAGCACCAGGACTGGGTGCGGCGCGTGCTCGACGGGTCTTACCGCATGGAACGCCTCGGCCAACATGCGCCGGCGTGATTGGGCGGTATCATTTGGATGCCGATCCACAGATCGGCGCAACCGCCAGCAACATCAAGGAATCTGAAGTGTCCACCCGACGCGGCATCATCCTCGCAGGCGGCTCCGGCACGCGGCTCTATCCGCTGACGCAGGCGGTCAGCAAGCAGCTCTTGCCGGTCTACGACAAGCCGATGATCTATTACCCGCTGTCGACGCTGATGCTGGCCGGCATCCGCGACATTCTCGTCATCAACACGCCGCACGAGCAGCCGATGTTCGAGCGTCTGCTCGGCGACGGTTCGCAGTGGGGCATCTCGATCCGCTACGCGGTGCAGCCGTCGCCGGACGGGCTCGCGCAGGCGTTCGTCATCGGCCGCGAATTCGTCGGCGGCGAACCGAGCTGCCTGATCCTCGGCGACAACATTTTCTACGGCCACGGCCTGACCGAATCGATGCAGCGCGCGGTCGAGCGCGATCGCGGCGCGACCGTGTTCGGCTACTGGGTGCGCGATCCGGAACGCTACGGCGTCGCCGAGTTCGACGCGCGACGATCGCGTGATCGGACTCGAGGAAAAGCCGGCGAAGCCGAAATCGCACTGGGCCGTGACCGGACTCTATTTCTACGACGCACGCGTCTGCGACTACGCGGCCGCGCTGAAACCGTCGGCGCGCGGCGAGCTCGAGATCACCGATCTCAACCGCTGCTATCTCGACGACGGCTCGCTGATGCTGGAAAGGCTCGGCCGCGGCTATGCGTGGCTCGACACCGGCACGCACGAATCGCTGGTCGAGGCGTCGAACTACATCGAGACGATCGAGAACCGGCAGGGCCTCAAGGTCGTGCTGTCCCGAGGAAATCGCCTACCAGCAGGGCTGGATCGACGCCGAGCAGGTGCTGCGCCTCGCGCGACCGCTCGCGAAGAACGGTTACGGCCGCTATCTGCTGCAGCTGATCGAACAGGGCAACGTCGCGTGAAGATCATCGAGACGCCGCTCGACGGTTGCGTCGTCATCGAGCCCGCGGTGCACGGCGATGCGCGCGGATTCTTCTACGAGAGTTTCAACGCGCGCGCGTTCGCCGAGGCCGGGCTCGATCTCGGTTTCGTGCAGACCAACGTCTCGCGCTCGGCGCGCGACGTGCTGCGCGGCTTGCACTACCAGTGGCCGAACCCGCAGGGCAAGCTCGTCAGCGTCGTCGAAGGCGAGGTCTACGACGTCGCCGTCGACATCCGCGCCGGCTCGCCGACGTTCGCGCAATGGACCGCGGCGATCCTGTCCGCCGAAAACAAGCGCCATTTCTGGGTGCCGGAAGGCTTCGCGCACGGCTTCGTCGTGCTGTCCGACAACGCGACGTTCGTGTATCAGTGCACTGCGTTCTACGATCGCGCGTCCGATGCCGGCATCCGCTGGAACGACGGGCGCATCGCCGTCGACTGGCCTGTCGCCGAGCCGCTCCTGTCGGACAAGGACCAGCGCACGCCGTTCCTCGACGAGATCGCGCACGACAAGCTGCCGACGTATTCGCCGTGAGATTTCTCGTCCTCGGCGCGAACGGTCAGGTCGGCTTCGAGCTTGCGCGCGCGCTCGCGCCGAAGTCGGCGAGGTCGTCACGGCAACCCGCGATGGCGTGCCGACGGACATCTCGCTGCGCGATCGATCGCGCGAAGCCGATTCGCTGGCCGTCGCACTCGACGACGCGCGCGCGGACATCGTCGTCAACGCCGCCGCATACACGGCCGTCGATCGCGCCGAGGACGAGCCCGAGCTCGCCGATCGCATCAATCATCGTCGCCGTCGCCGAGATCGGCGCATGGGCCGCGCGCAATGGCGCGGGCGTCGTGCACTACTCGACCGACTACGTGTTCGACGGCTCGGCGAAGCGGCCGTATCGCGAGGACGACGCGACCGCGCCGCTCGGCGTCTACGGGCGCACCAAGCTCGCCGGCGAAGAACGCGCTTCGCGCGAGCGGTGCGCGGCATCTGATCCTGCGCACCGCGTGGGTCTACGCGGCGCGCGGCCACAATTTCCTGCTGACGATGCTGCGTCTCGGCGCCGAGCGCGAGGAGCTGCGCGTCGTCGACGACCAGATCGGCGCACCGACGCCGGCGCGGCTGATCGCGCGAGACGACCGCCAACGTGCTGCAGAACTGGCAGGCGATGCTCGAAACGCGCGATGCGCGGTTCGATGGCATCCATCACCTTGCTGCGGCCGGCCAATGCAGCTGGCATGCGTTCGCGACGGCGATCTTCGAGCGGCGCTGCCGAGCGCGGCCTGATCGCGCGCGTCCCGCGCGTCGTTCCGTCGCGACCTCGGAATATCCGACGCGCGCGCGCCGGCCGGCCTGGTCGGTGCTCGACTGCGAAAGGCTCGAAGCCGCGTTCGGGCTACAATTGCCGGCCTGGGAACAAGGCCTCGCCGGCGTGCTCGACGAGCTCGCCGAGGCGCCCAGGCATTCCTGAAACACGGCAAGCATCGCGGCATCGGGCCGCGTGCTCGCAGGAGAACACACGATGCTCGTACCCGTGATCCTTTCCGGCGGCACCGGCACGCGGCTCTGGCCGGTTTCGCGCAGCGCCTATCCGAAGCCGTTCATGCGCATGGGCGATGGCGAATCGCTGCTTCGCAAGACGCTCGACCGCGCACTGCGCGTTTCGGCCGACGGGCACGTGCTGACCGTCACCGGGCGCGACTACTACTTCCTGACGCGCGACGAATACGCCGAGCCATCCGGGCGCCGATCTCGACAAGCTGCCGTTCCTGCTCGAACCGGCCGGGCGCAACACGGCGCCGGCCGCACTGCTCGCGGCGCTGCACGCGCTCGATCGCATCGGCGCCGACGCGACGCTGCTGGTGCTGCCGGCCGATCACCTGATCCGCGACATCGATGCGTTCGTCGCCGACGCCGCGCGCGCTGCGCTGCTCGCGAAGGACGGCTGGCTCGTCACGTTCGGCATCCGGCCGACGCATCCGGAAACGGGCTTCGGCTACATCCGCATGGGCGATGCGATCGCGGATCGCGAAGGCCGCAGCGTCGGCGCGTTCGTCGAAAAGCCGAACCGCGAAACCGCGGAGAGCTACGTCGCATCCGGCGACTACGTCTGGAATTCGGGCATGTTCTGCTTTCGCGCCGACGCGCTGCTCGATGTCGCCGCGAAGGTTTGCCCTGACGTGCTCGCCGCCGCGCGCGCGTGCTACGCGAGCGCGATCAACCACGAAAGCCCGGTCGAGTTCGCGCGCGAGGCATTCCTGACGCAGCCCGATATCTCGATCGACTACGCGATCATGGAACGCGCGCCGCGCGTCGCCGTCGTTCCGGCGTCGTTCGACTGGAGCGACATCGGCTCGTGGAAAGCGATGAGCGATCTGGAAGCCGAGGCCGACAGCGCCGGCAACCGCGTGCGCGGCCAGGCGATCGTCATCGAAAGCGAGAACTGCTACATCCAGTCCGACACGCGCATGGTCGCGGTGGTCGGCGTCAAGGATCTCGTCATCGTCGACACCGGCGATGCGGTGCTGGTCGCCGATCGCGAGCGCGCGCAGCAGGTCAAGCTCGTCGTCGAGCGCCTGCGCGCCGAGAACCACGACTCGGCTGCGTTCCACAAGACCGTGCACCGGCCGTGGGGCAGCTTCACGGTGCTCGAGGACGCGGCCGACTGCAAGGTGAAGCGGCTCGTCGTCAAGCCCGGCCACGTGCTCTCGCTGCAGCTGCACCATCGGCGCAGCGAGCACTGGACCGTCGTCGACGGCACCGCGAAGGTGCGCATCGGCGAGAAGGAGATGCTGCTCACACGCAACGAATCGGCGTACATCCCGATGAACACCGTGCACCGGCTCGAAAACCCGACCGATCGCGACGTGCACCTGATCGAAGTGCAATGCGGCGATTACTTCGGCGAGGACGACATCGTGCGCCTCGAGGATCGCTACGGCCGCGTTCCCGCGAAGACGCCGTAACCGACGTCCTCGTCCCGTCATCCGCCCGACTGCGAGCGCCGCGAGCGAACAGCGAAGCTGGCCCGAAGGGCGAGTAAGGCCCCGATCCATTTTGCTTTTTTTGTAAACTCCCAAAAATGGGTTCCGGTTTTTCGCCGGAACGACGGGGCCAGGGATCCATGATGACCGCACTACGCCTGCTGATTTGCCTGCTTGTTGCGACGGCCGCAGCGCCACTCGCAGCCGAGGAAATTCCGCTCGTCGACTTCGCGCGGCACGCGCAGTTCCGCGACATCAAGATCTCGCCCGACGGCGCCTATCTCGCCGCGAGCGCGGTCGTCGACGGCAAGGCCGTGCTCTCGCTCGTCAACCTCGACGACATGAAGGGCGTGAACGTGCGTCCGCGCGATAGCGGCGAGGTCGCCGAGTTCTGGTGGGTGGCGCCGCACCGCGTGCTGTACACGGTCGCTGAGCGCATGACGACGCTCGAGCAGCCGTTGCTCACCGGCGAGCTTTACGGTGTCAATGCGGATGGCACGCGCAAGCAGCTTCTGATCGGATATCGCGCGCACCTGGATCTGGTCAGCGCCGACATCGTGCGGCCGCTTTACGCCGAGGGCAACAAGGTCCTGATCTCGAAATATCCACTGGAACGGCAGCGCCGACGGTGCGTTCCCCGTCGCCGAGCTGATGGATGTCGACCACGGCACGCTGACCGACGTCGGCACGGCGCCGATCCGCAACGCGCAGTTCATCGCCGACGGCAAGGGCCAGGTCCGGTTCGCATACGCCGACGGCACCGACCAGAAGCGGCGCGTCTACTATCGCGCAAGCAATGGTGCGAACTGGGAGCTCGTCTTCGACGAATCGAAGAGTGAGCCAGTTGTCGCACCGCTCGGCTTCGCGCGCGACGACAAGAACGCGTACTTCGCTTGCCCCGGAGCGCACGGCGTCGGCGGCCTGTGCCGCTGGAACGCGGAATCGCGCAAGCTCGAGCCGCTATGGAGCGGCACCGAGGCCGGCATCGACGAGCTCGTGCCGAGCTTCGATCGCAAGGATTTCGTCGCGATCCGCTCGATGCCCGGACGCTCGGCGACGACGCTGATCGACAAGAGCTCGCGCGAGGCGAAGCTGCTGACGACGCTGATGCAGCAGTTTCCCGGCGAAGACGTGCGCATCACCAGCAGCACGACGGACGGCTCGAAAGTCGTGTTCCTCGTCTCGAGCGATCGCGATCCCGGCCAGTTCTTTCTCTACGACGGCGCCGCCGGCAAGGCGACGATGCTGTTCGCGCGCATGCCGTGGATCAAGGAAGGCGAAATGGCGTCGATGGAACCGGTCACGCTGAAGGCGCGCGACGGCCTTGCGCTGCACGGCTATCTGACGCGTCCGCACGGCAAGGACGATGCGAAGCATCTTCCGCTGGTGGTGTTCGTGCACGGCGGTCCGTACGGCATCCGCGATCAGTGGGATTTCGATCCCGACGTGCAGATGCTCGCCAGCCGCGGCTATGCGGTGCTGCAGGTGAACTTCCGCGGCTCGGGCGGCTACGGCGACGCATTCATCCACGCGGGTTTTCGCGAATGGGGCGCGAAGATGCAGGACGACGTCACCGACGCGACGCGCTGGGCAATCGCCGACGGCGTCGCCGATCCCGCACGCATCTGCATCTTCGGCGCGAGCTACGGCGGCTACGCGGCGCTGCGCGGCGCGACGAAGGAGCCCGATCTCTATCGCTGCGCGATCGGTTACGTCGGCGTGTACGACCTGCGCCTGATGTACACGCGCGGCGACATCCCGCAATCGACCTACGGCGACAACTATCTCAAGATGGTACTCGGCGAGGACGAAAGCGTTTTGTGGGACCGCTCGCCGATCGCCCACGTCGACGGACTCAAGGCGAAGGTCATGCTCATCGTCGGCGGCGAAGACAGACGCGTCCCGCCGATCCAGGGCGAACACCTGCACGATGCGCTCGACAAGGCGCACATCGCGCACGAGTGGATCTACCAGCGCACCGAGGGGCACGGATTCTACGACGAGGATCATCGGGCTGATCTGCTCGCGAAGATAGCGGCGTTTCTCGATGCGAATATTGGGGTGGGGCGCTAACGCGCGCGCGCTTTGTTTTTTCTCGTTTGCTTCGGCGCCGGCCGGATCATTTTCTTTAGCCCTCCCCTTCAAGGGGAGGGTTGGGTGGGGATGGTGTGGGTTCGTGTTTGTTTTTCTCGTCATCCCGGCGAAGGCCGGGATCCATTTTGCTCTTGCTTCTTGATCTTCCGCGCTCACGCGAAAACCGACTCACGTCCGTGTGTGGTATGTCCGCCATCCCTGGCGGCCAGTCACTTTCTCTTGCTTGCCCAAGAGAAAGTAACCAAAGAGAAGGGCACCCTCGCGGCCGCGGTCACGCGGGCATCCATGCCCGCGTGACTACGCGAGCAGGCTCCGGGGTTCGCTGACAGTACGTCCATGTACAGGCAGCGAACGCGCGCGCTTCCTGCGCGCGCCCCTTCGGGCTTTTCCTCGCGCCTGCTCGCCGCGGCCGAGAGGGACCCGGGAGCAAGAGAAGAGCGCGGCAGTCCCTGCCGCAGAAGCGGCTTGTGCCTGTGCTCTTGCTCTTGGGTCCCTCTGTGACGCGGCGAAGGGCGGACGGACAAGGCCCGCGCACCGCGCGGGTGCGCGCGAGGGATCGCGCGCATTCCGCTGCAGGCCAGGATGGCCTGTCAGCGGAACCCCGGCCGCCCGTAGCGCACCGGCGCGCAGCGCCGGCGCGGCACCGAGGGTGTGTTCTCTTTGGTTACTTTCTCTTGCACAAGCACTGCGCCGCAGGAGCGGCGCGAACGGCGAAGCCGGCCCGAAGGGCGGAGGGCAGGATGCCCGGAGTCACAGAAAGTGACTCGTCGGCCAGGATGGCGGACGAAGCTCACAGGGACGTGAGTCGGTTATCGCGGAGCGCCGAAGATAAAAGACAAAAGCAAAGCTGGATTCCGGCCTTCGCCGGAATGACGAGAAAAAGGAAACACCGAACCAACACCATCCCCACCCAACCCTCCCCTTGAAGGGGAGGGCTAAAGCGAAAATCGAATATGCGCTCGCGGCGTGGCAGAGCGCTTCCGACCCGTTACTATGCGGCGTCCCCGCAGGTTCAACCCGCGAGGACTCGCTGCAAGACCGCCACGGCACGGGATGCTGCCGTCGTCGGGCCCCCGGGCCCGCGGCGCAGGCTTCGTGCGGAATTGCCGCGTTCATGATTCGGTGGACCGTCGCAGGAGGCACGGGTCGCCGTCCTCGAACTTCCGGAGACATCGATGAGTGAACGCGTGCCGCAATTAAGTGTCCGCGCCATTGTGCTTTCGGCCTTGCTGGCCGCGATTCTCGCTGCGGCGAATGCGTATCTCGGGCTCTTCGCGGGTCTCACGATCGCGACCGCGATTCCGGCGGCGGTCGTGTCGATGGCGGTGCTGCGCCTGCTCGGCGGCGGCACGATCCTCGAGAACAACATCGTGCAGACCGGCGCCTCGGCGGGTTCGTCGATCGCGGCCGGCGTGATCTTCACGATCCCGGCGCTGATCATCCTCGGCTACTGGCAGGATTTCCGCTATTCGTGGGTGCTCGCGATCGCGGGTCTCGGCGGCTTGCTCGGCGTGCTGTTCTCGGTGCCGCTGCGCCGTTCGATGATCGTCGAGAGACCCGCTCGCGTTTCCCGAAGGCAAGGCCGCGGCCGAAGTGCTGCAAGGCCGGCGAGAATCCGGGGCCGGGCGTCAGGATTCTCGCGATGGCCGGCGCGATCGGCGCGGTCGTCAAGCTCGCCGCCGAAAGCGGCATGCGCATGATCCCGGACAACGCGGTCGGCGCGGGCTTCATCGGCAAGTATCTCGGATACATGGGCACGAACCTGTCGCCGGCGCTGCTCGGCGTCGGCTACATCGTCGGGCTCAATGTCGGCATCGTGGTCGTGTCCGGCAGCGTCCTCTCGTTCAACATCGCGATTCCGATCTATCACGCGTTCTTCCTCAATAGCGATCCCGCACTCGCCGCGCGCGTCGTGGGGCAGGACGCCGCGACGATCGCCGGCATGATCTGGTCGGCGAAGATCCGTTATCTCGGCGTCGGCGCGATGCTGATCGGCGGCGTGTGGACGCTGTTCTCGTTGCGCAAGTCGCTGATCTCCGGCATACGCAGCGGCCTGAACGCGGCGCGCAAGGGCACCGGCGAGGTCATCGCCGAGACCGAGCGCGACCTGCCGATGAAGTGGATGCTGATCGCGCTGGTCGTGTTCGTGATTCCGCTCGCGTTCCTCTATCAGGCGATCGTCGGGCAATGGTGGGTCAGCATCCCGATGACGATCATCATGATCGTCGCCGGATTCCTGTTCGTCTCGGTGTCGGCGTATCTCGCCGGTCTCGTCGGCTCGTCGAACAATCCGGTGTCCGGCATCACGATCGCGACGATCCTGTTCGCCTCGCTCGTGCTCGTGCTGCTGCTCGGGCGCGACTCGCCGATCGGCGCGGTCGCCGCGATCATGATCGGCGCGGTGGTCTGCTGCGCGGCGGCGGTCGGCGGCGACAATCTGCAGGATCTCAAGGCCGGCTACATCGTCGGCGCGACGCCGTGGAAGCAGCAGCTGATGCTGATGATCGGCTCGCTCTCGTGCGCGCTGATCATGGCGCCGGTGCTGAACCTGCTCGCCGCCGCGTACGGCATCGGCCCGCCGACGCCGGATCATCCGCATTCGCTCGCGGCGCCGCAGGCGACGCTGATGGCGTCGGTCTCCAAAGGCATGTTCGGCGGCGAGCTGCCGTGGCCGATGATCGGCATCGGCGCGCTGATCGGCGCGGCGACGATCGCGCTCGACGAATGGCTGAAGCATCGCGGCTCGACGTTCCGCGTGCCGGTGCTCGCCGCGGCGATCGGCATCTACCTGCCGCTCGAGCTGATGGTGCCGATCTTCCTCGGCAGCCTGCTGTCGTACTTCGTCGAGAAGAAGCACGGCGTCATCAACGCGGACGACAAGGCCAAGGAGCACGTGCACCGTCCGGGCACGCTGTTCTCGGCGGGCCTCATCACCGGCGAGGCGCTGACCGGCATCCTGATCGCGATTCCGATCGTCGTATCCGGACGCGCGGATGTGCTCGCGCTGCCCGAGCCGTGGCATTTCGGCCAGCTCGTCGGCCTCGCGGTGCTCACGGTCGTCGGCTGGCTCTTGTATCGGAGCGGCGCGAAGCCGACGATGTAATCATCGCGGCCGATTGGGGGGATCGCCGATGATCGCGTGTCGACTACGGGCTGGCGTTCGCGCTTGTGCGCCTGGCTCGCGTGCATCGGCGATGCGCGCGCGGCGCCGGCCGCGGCGCAGCCGCTCGTCATCGGCGAGACGTTCACGCTCGAATCGAAAGTCCTCGGCGAGACGCGGCGCATCAACGTGTACATGCCGCCGGGCTACGCCGGAATCGGATCTTCGCGTGCCGGTGCTGTACATGCCGGACGGCGGCATCGCCGAGGATTTCCTGCACGTCGCCGGGCTCGTGCAGGTCTCGGTCGGCAACGGCACGATGCGGCCGTTCCTGCTCGTCGGCATCGAGAACACCGAGCGCCGCCGCGACATGACCGGCCCGACCGACAATGCCGAGGACAAGAAGATCGCGCCGCGCGTCGGCGGCTCGCGCGACATTTCGCAAGTTCATCCGCGACGAGCTGATGCCGCAGGTGAAGCAGCGTTACCGCACGACGGACGAAACGCGCGATCGTCGGCGAATCGCTGGCCGGGTTCTTCGTCGTCGAGACGTTTTTCCTCGAGCCCGATCTTTTCGACACCTACATCGCGCTCGATCCGAGCCTGTGGTGGAACGATCACAAGCTCGTCGACGGCGCGGCCGCTTCGCTGTATGCGCGGCCGCGGCTCGCCAAGGCGCTGTATCTTGCGAGCAGCAGCGAGTTCCGCGGCGACGTCGATGCGACGCAGAGCCTCGCCGAAGTCCTGCGCGCCGATGCGCCGGCCGGCATGCGCTGGCATTACGAGAAGATGCCGGAAGAGAAGCACGCGACGATCTACCATCCGGCGGCGCTGAAGGCGTTCCGTCTGATGCTCGCTGCACGCGCGTCGCAGCTGCCGAGCCCACACCCGCGAAGCCATAGCAGCTTTCCCCTCTCCCGCTCGCGGGAGAGGGCAGGGTGAGGGCAATCTTGCGATACCGCTTGACGCGCCTCAGCGCACGCCGTGCATCCAGCGCTTGATCAGCGGCGTCAGCACCAGCACGACGATGCCGCAGATGATGCCGATCTTGGCCGAGTAGACGAACAGCGCATCGTATTTCGCGAGCGCGTCGACGATGTTCAGCGTCTCGCCTTCGGGAATCTCGATCGACGAAAGTTTGCCGAGCTCGGCGGCCAGCACTTCCGAATACGACGTGCCGAGGAACCAGCCGCCCATCATCAGGCTGACGACGCTCGGCACCGATAGCTCGGTCACGGCGGAAAGTCCGATCGGCGAGAGCAGCATCTCGCCGACTTCGAGCACGAAATACGCGAACACGAACCACCAGATGTTGGTGAGCCCGTTCGCGTCGGGATGGCGCGCGCTCCAGACCAGCACGAGGAACGACGACGCCGGCGAGGATCAGCCCATACGCCGATTTCGCCGGCTTGCTCGGATTGATGCCGCGACGGTCGAGCCGCGGATAGAGCCACGCGAAGAACGGCGCGAGGACCAGGATGAAGAACGCGCCGAGCGAAGTCAGCTCGCTCGCGGTCCATTCGACGCCGAGCGCACCATGGTTCATGACGCGATCGGAGAACAGCACCCACGAGCCGTAGGTCTGCTCGTAGAGCGTGAAGAAGATCAGGCAGAACACGATGAACGCGATGCACGATGTACATCTGGTCGCGCTGCATCTTCGTGCACTTCGTGTACATGAACCAGAGGATGCCGGCGAGGAGGCACACGGTCACCGCGTGCATGCCGAGGATGACCGGGCTCGTCTCGAACACGCCGGGAACGATCGTGAGCATCAGCGAGTGCATCTGGATCAGGCCCCAGATCACGACGAGCCCGGCGATCGCGCCGAGATAGATCAGATGCTCGCGCGTCAGCGGGCCGAACACGCGCTCGCGCAGCCGCGCGGGATCCGGCGGTTCGGCGTGACCGTGCAGGTATTTCTGGCCGTAGAGGAAGTTCGCGAGGCCCGGCGAGCATGCCGATGCCGGCCGCGCCGAATCCCCAGCCCCAGCCGTAGGTTTCGCCGAGCCAGCCGCAGAGCAATCCCGGACACCGTCGCGCCGATGTTGATGCCGGCGTAGAACAGGCTGAAGCCCGAATCGCGGCGCGGATCGTTTTCGGCGTAGAGCTTGCCGACGATCGTCGAGATGTTCGGCTTGAGGAATCCGACGCCCATGATGATCAGCGCGAGCGAGAAGTAGAACATCTGCAGCGCGCCGGCATCGCGCGTGACGACGCCGTTCGACGCTCGACGCGGGATGTCCCTCGATCGCCATGCCGAGGTGCCCGAGCACGAGCAGGATGCCGCCGAACACGACCGCCTTGCGCATGCCGAGCCAGCGGTCGGCGAGCAGGCCGCCGATCACCGGCATCGCGTAGACGAGGCCGCCGTACGCGCCGATCAGGTTGTAGCCGTTGTCGTCGCTGAAGAGGTGGTATTTGGTGAGGTACAGCAGCAGCAGCGCCTTCATCCCGTAGAACGAGAAGCGCTCCCACATCTCGGTGAAGAAGCAGACGTAGAGGCCCTTCGGGTGTCCGAACAGCTCGTCGGAGCGCGCGGGGACTTCGGCGGCGATGGCGGACATTCCGGATTCCGGGATGCGGCTTCGGCCGAGTATAGCGGCCGCACACGCGGAGCCCGGAGGTCTTTACGCACGCGCACCTTGATCCACCGTCCCGCGTCGTCGTCCCGGCGAAAGCGGATCCGTTCGATCCGGCCCCGGCGGAAAAGAGAAAACAGGTCACGACATTCGCCGGAACCGCAGATATCTCGCCCATCGCCATTGGCCGGACGTTGCCCAGCCTTTACCATCCCGCCTTCGACCGCGCCGGAGCTCCTCGATGAAATCGCTTGCCGCCGCCATCGCTCTTGCCGTCGCCGCACCTGCATTCGCCGCAGACAGCGCGCACCCGTTCGACGTGCACGATCTCGTCATGATGGACCGCGTCAGCGATCCCGCGCTGTCGCCGGACGGCAAGCTCGTCGCGTTCCAGGTCCGCGAGACCGATTACGACGCGAACAAGGGCAGCAACGGAATCTGGATGGTGCCGGCCGGCGGCGGCAAGACCGTGCGCCTGACCGACAAGGCGCTCAACGCGACGAGCCGCGCTGGTCGCCCGACGGCAGCGTGTATTTCCTCGCGCCGAAGGATGGCGTCAGCCAGCTCTGGCACGTCGGTGCGAACGGCGGCGCGGCGCAGGCTGCGACGTCGCTGCCGCTGGACGTCAACAACTTCAAGTTCTCGCCGGACGGCAAGCGCGTGTTGCTGTCGATGGACGTGTTCACCGATTGCGCCGATCTCGCCTGCACCAAGAAGCGGCTCGACGACGCGCAAGGCGGACAAGGCGACCGGCGTCGTCTACGACAAGATCTTCATCCGTCATTGGGACACGTGGGCCGACGGGCGCCGCTCGCAGCTCTTCATCGCCGACGTCGGCGCCGACGGCAAGATCGGCGCGCCGCGTCTGCTCAGCAAGGGCATCGATGGCGACGTGCCGTCCAAGCCGTTCGGCGACGACACCGAGTACGCATTTTCGCCGGATGGCGCGACGGTCTACTTCGATGCGCGCATCGCCGGCAAGACCGAGCCCTGGTCGACGAACTTCGACATCTTCTCGGTGCCGGCGGACGGCTCGGCCGCGCCGAAAAACCTGACGGCCGACAACCCGGCGTGGGACGGCTACCCGCTGCCGTCGGCGAACGGCAAGACGCTGTACTACCTCGCGATGAAACGCGCCGGGCTTCGAAGCGGATCGCTTCGGCATCTGGGCGATCGATCTTGCCAGCGGCAGCAAGCACGAGATCGACGCCGGCGTGGGATCGCTCGGCATCGACGCTGAAGGAATCGGCGGACGGCAAGACGCTCTTCACGGCGACCGACGACAACGGCGATCACGCGCTGTTCGGCATCGACGTCGCGACCGGCAAGGCGACCAAGCTCGTCGCGCAGGGCAGCGTCATCGGATTCGATGTCGGCCGCAAGGGCATGGTCGTCGCGCGCCAGGACTTGAAGCGTCCGACCGATCTCTATGCGACCGATGCACGCGGCCGCAGCCTCAAGCAGATCACGCATTTCAACGCCGAGCGCCTGAAGAACATCCGCTTCGGCGATGCCGAGTTCTTCACGTTCAAGGGCGCCGGCGGCGACACCGTGCAGGGCTATGTCGTCAAGCCGGTCGAACTTCAAGTCCGGCAAGAAATATCCGGTCGCGTTCATCATCCACGGCGGCCCGCAGGGCGCGATGACCAACGATTTCCACTATCGCTGGAATCCGCAGACGTACGCGGGCCAGGGCTTCGCGGTCGTCACGATCAACTTCCACGGCTCGACCGGCTACGGCCAGAAATTCACCGACGCGATCTCGGGCGACTGGGGCGGCGCGCCGCTCGAGGATCTCAAGCTCGGCTGGGCGGCCGCGCTGCGCAAATATCGCTTCCTCGACGGCGATCGCGCCTGCGCGCTCGGCGCATCGTACGGCGGCTACATGGCGTACTGGATCGCCGGCAACTGGAACGATCCGTGGAAGTGCATCGTCGCGCACGACGGCGTGTTCGACAGCCGCATGATGTCGTACTCGACCGAGGAGCTCTGGTTCGACGAATGGGAGCACGGCGGCAAGACGCAGTACGACGATCCGGAAGGCTACGAGAAATTCAATCCGGTCGATCACGTCAAGGAATGGCGCGCGCCGATCCTCGTCGTGCACGGCGATCTCGATTACCGCATTCCGGTCGAGCAGGGCATCGCCGCGTTCACGGCGGCGCAGCGGCGCGGGATACCGAGCAAGTTCCTGCACTTCCCGGACGAGAACCACTGGGTGCTGAAGCCGCAGAACAGCGTGCTGTGGCACGACACGGTGAATGCGTGGCTGAAGCAGTGGACGGCGGTGGGGGAGTGAGCGCGATGCTCGTGCCGCGCGAGCTTGACGCGTATCTCAAAATGAGATAATCTTGACCGACGTGCGTCTCATTTCGAACAAGCGCCTCGTTGATTTCGCGGCGCTTCACCCGGATGCGACAGTACCGCTTAAGTCATGGCGAAAAATCGTGGAGTCGAGGGACTTCGCGCACTTCGCCGATTTGAAAACCGTGTTCGGCAGCGTCGATCGGGTCGGAAAGGTCTTCGTGTTCGATATCGGCGGCAACCGCTTCCGGCTGATCGCCGCGATTCATTTCGATCGGCACATGGTCTATGTCCGTCACGTCTTCACGCACGCCGAATACGATCGCTGGACGCCGCCATGAACGCTGACATCCGCGACATCGCCCGGCATTTCACCGCGCTCGCCGCCGCGGTTCCGCTTCGTCCGATCCGCTCGGAACGCGAATACAAGGCGGCCGTGCGCACGATGGACGAGCTGCTCGATGCCGGCGGCGCCGACGAATCGCACGCGCTCGCCGATCTCGTGGCGCTCATCGGCGAATTCATCGACGAGTACGAAAAGCGCAAGGGCTATGTCCTTCCCGATGCGAGCGGAGTCGACGCGCTGCGCTTCCTGATGCAGCAGCACGGCCTTCGCCAGTCGGATCTGCCCGAGATCGGCAGCCAGGGCGTCGTCTCCGAAGTGCTGAATGGCAAGCGCGATCTCAATGCGCGGCAGATCCGCGCGCTGGCCGAGCGTTTCGGCGTCGGTCCGGCCGCGTTTCTGTAGGCGGATCGCGTCAGCTGGCCCAATCGTGCACAGCCGAGCGTTCGGCGCTCAGCAACAGCGCCCGGCACTACCCGCGTAGCGCGCTTGCTGACGCTCGGCGAAGAATTCCGCCCGCGTTGGCAGCGGCTTCTCGGGATGATGGATGCGAAGGTGCGCGATGTAGGCGTCGTAGTCCGGAACGCCGATGACACGCCGCGCCGCCGTGACGCATCGTCGCCAGGTCGCCTGCCATGCGAGCGCACTCACGGACGCGGCTCCGGCGAGCGCGACATACGGCATCTCGCGCGCGGTGACCGCGGGCGAGCGGCGCGCGACGAGCGCGGCACGAACGCCGAAGCCGAGCATCGCGACGACGAGCAGCATGAACGCAGCCGCGAGCGTTGCATCGATGTAGTCGTTGCGGATGATGCGCTGCATCTCGGCGATCGACTTCGCCGGCGCGAGCAGCTGGCCCTGATCGAGCGCCGCGGCAAATTTCCGCGCGTGCGCAACGAAGCTGACCTTCGCATCGTCCGAAAGCACCTTCATGCCAGCCGGCCGTCAGCGTGCAGACCGCGAGCCACGCGCGTCGGGATGAGCGTGATCCAGAGATAGCGCTCGCGTTTCATCTTGACGAGGCAGACGCTCGCGAGCGTCAGCGCGATCGCGGCGAGCATCTGGTTGGCGATGCCGAACAGCGGCCACAGCGTGTTGATGCCGCCGAGCGGATCGACGACGCCCTGATACAGGAACCAGCCCCAGCAGCCGACGCAGAGCGCCGTCGCGATGCCGTTCGCGATCCACGATTCGGTGTTCTTCAGCGACGGCACGGCGAGACCGGCGAGCTCCTGGATCATGAAGCGGCCGACACGCGTGCCCGCATCGACCGTCGTCAGGATGAACAGCGCCTCGAACAGGATCGCGTAGTGGTACCAGAACGCGAGCATGCCGTTGCCCGGGATCACGCTCTGGAGAATCTGCGCCATGCCGACCGCAAGCGTCGGCGCGCCGCCGGCGCGCGAAAGGATCGTCGTCTCGCCGATGTCCTTCGCGGTCTGCGCCAGCGCATCCGGCGTGATCACGAATCCCCACTGGCTGATCGCCTGCGCGGCGGATTCGACGCTCGTGCCGATCAGCGCCGCCGGCGCATTCATCGCGAAGTAGACGCCGGGGTCGAGCACGCACGCGGCGATCAGCGCCATGATCGCGACGAACGCCTCGACGAGCATCGCGCCGTAGCCGACGAGGCGCGCGTCCTTCTCGTTCGCGAGCAGCTTCGGCGTCGTGCCGGATGCGATCAGCGAATGCCAGCCGGACACGGCGCCGCAGGCGATCGTGATGAACAGGAACGGAAACAGCGAGCCCGCGAACACCGGCCCGCTGCCGTCGATGAAACGCGTCAGCGCCGGCATCCTGCAGATCCGGCATCGCGAACACGATGCCGACCGCGAGCAGCACGACGGTGCCGATCTTGAGGAACGTCGAAAGATAATCGCGCGGCGCGAGCAGCAGCCACACCGGCAGCACCGACGCGCAGAATCCGTACGCGATCAGCATCCACGCGAGCGCCTTGCCGTCGTGCGTGAACAGCGGCGCCCAGGCGGGATCGGCCGCGACCTTGCCGCCGAGCCAGATCGCGAGCAGCAGCAGCACGAGCCCGAGCACCGACACCTCGAGCACGCGTCCGGGCCGGAGAAAGCGCAGATACACGCCCATCAGCAGCGCGATCGGAATCGTCATCGCGACCGTGAACGTGCCCCACGGACTGATCGCGAGCGCCTTGACGACGATGAGCGCGAGCACGCCGAGGATGATGAACATGATCATCAGCACGCCGACCATCGCGATCACGCCGGCGGTCGCGCCGAGCTCGTTGCGCACCATCTCGCCGAGCGAGCGGCCGTCGCGGCGCAGCGACAGGAACAGGATCATCAGATCCTGCACGGCGCCCGCGAAGATCACGCCGAACGAGGATCCACAGCGTGCCCGGCAGATAACCCATCTGCGCGGCGAGCACCGGCCCGACCAGCGGACCCGCGCCGGCGATCGCGGCGAAATGATGGCCGAACACGACGCGGCGATCGGTCGGCACGTAGTCGAGGCCGTCGTTGCGCAGCACCGCCGGCGTCGCGCGCGTCGCATCGAGCGCAAGCGCGTTGTCGGCGATGAAGCGGCTATAGAAGCGGTAGGCGACGAAGAAGATCGACACGGTCGCGGCGACGAGCCAGAACGCATTGACCGTTTCGCCGCGCGAAAGCGCGAGCGTGCCGAGGCAGAATGCGCCGAACATCGCGAGCACCAGCCAGCCCAACTTCGCCGCTGCCGAGTTCATGGTCCTGTCGCCGTGTTGGATGGACGGAGCGTCGCTTGGCGGCAGCGCAGCGTCAAGACACACCGCGCGATCGTTCCGCGATGCGGCGTACGCTGCGCTCAGCGTCTATGATCGCGATGCCGCGCATCCGGAGAAAAAGGCAACGTGAGCACGCGAATCATCGCGCCGATCCAGGCCCTGCGCGGCATTGCCGCGCTGGCGGTCCTGCTCTGGCATGCGAGCGTACGCGTGGACCCTGTCACGCTCGCAGCATTCATGCAGCCAGGCTCAGTGATGGGCGTCGATCTTTTTTTCCTGGTCAGCGGCTTCATCATGGTGCACACGACGCGCGACAGCGACGGATCGCCGCGATACGTCGCCGAGTTCCTCGTCAAGCGCGCGCTGCGGATCTGGCCGCTCTGGCTGGCGTCTCTCGCGCTGTTGCTGATCGTGCAGCACGACACGGCCTGGTTCACCGACGCGTCGCGACGCATCTGGCTGCTGCGCTCGCTCGTGTTCCTGCCGACCGCCGGCGCCGCGGCCGACGTGCCGCCGATTTACGGCGCACCGGCGCTCAGTGTCGGCTGGACACTGAACTACGAGATGTATTTCTATGCGTTCTTCGGCCTCTCGATGCTGGCCGGCCGTTGGCGCTGGGCCGCATTCTCCCTCTGGGTGATCGCCACTGTGCTGCTGCTGCCGCTGCTGGGCGGAAAACTCGATGAGTTGGCGGCGTGGTCCGATTTCTTCGATGCGACCCGGGATTATGGTTACGCGATCCGCTATCTCGATCTCGTGACGAACCCGCTGGTGCTGCTGTTCGTCGCCGGCGCGCTGATCGGACTCGCGCATCACTCGCGTCTGCCATTGCTGCGTCATCGCGGCGTCGCGCTGGCGTTGATCGGTCTTGCGAGTGCGGCCGTCGTCGCGCAGTTCGTGACGGCGTTCCGTCCGTACCATGGCGTCGGGCAGGTCGGCATCAGCCTGATTCCGCTGCTGATCGCCGTCTCGCTGGCCACGCGATCGTTCGAGCTTCGCGTGCCCGGCTGGCTGCGCTGGCTCGGCGACGTCTCGTTCTCGCTTTACCTCCTGCACACGATCGTGCTGGCCGTCGTGTTCGCGATAGTGCGCGATCACCGCTTCGCGCCGCTCGCGGCGATCGTCGGGATCGTGCTCAGCCTTGCGGCCTCGGCGTTGTCTTATCGCTGGATCGAGCGCGGTCTCGGCAGCGCGCTGCGTCGGCGCGCTCTCGCGCGCATGGGCTCGAAGGACGACCGTAGCGATTCGCGCCCCGGCGCGATCAGCAGCCCGATAACCAGGTCGCAGACGTAGCTGTCGTGGCGCGACGTTCGCGCGCTAGAGCCACTTCGCGCGTCTGAGCAACCAGTACAGCGTGCCGCAGATGCCGACCGTGATCGTGATCATCGCGGGATACGCCCACGGCTTGTCGAGCTCGGGCATGAAGTGGAAGTTCATGCCGTACCAGCTCGCGAGCAGCGTCGGCGCGGCGAGCAGCGCGGCCCAGCCGGCGAGCCGCTTGACGACTTCGCCCTGCGCAACGGTCACCAGCGCGAGGTTGACGCTGAGCGCCGCGGTCAGCATCTCGCGCATCGTGTCGGTCGACTCGTTGATGCGCGCGGCGTGGTCGTAGACGTCGCGGAAATACGGACGCACCTCGTCGCGGATCAGGCCGGGATACAGGCGCGTCAGCTGGTTGACGATGTCCTGCAGCGGCGCGATCGCGAGGCGCAGCGTCACGAGCTCTTTCTTCAATTCGTAAAGGCTGCGGATCGTGTCGCGCTTGAAGGTGTCCTCGAACACGTCTTCCTCGAGCTCCTGCAGCTCCTCGCGGAAGCTGCGCACGATCGGGAAGAAGTTGTCGACGATGAAATCGAGCACCGAGTAGAGGCCGTAGCTCGGGCCGAGGCCGAGCAGCTCCGGCGTCTGCTCGCAGCTCTTGCGCGCGATCGCGTAGCTCAGCGACGCGCCGTGGCGCACGGTGACGAGATAATTGCGGCCCATGAAGATATGCGTTTCGCCGAACGCGATCTTGCCGCCGACGACCTGCGCCGTGTGCGCGACGAGGAACAGCGAATCGGAGTAGACGTCGATCTTCGGGCGCTGGTGCGCGCTGTGCGCATCCTCGACCGCGAGCTCGTGCAGGTCGAATTCCTCGCGCAGCTTTTCGAGCAGCGCTTCGTCCGGCTCGTGCAGGCCGACCCAGACGAACGTGTCCGGATTCTTCAGGACATCGCTGATCTCGTCGATCGTGATGTCGCGGATCTTCTTGCCGCTCGTCGAATAGGCGACGCAGTTGACGACCATCGGGTCGGTGCAGGTCGGATCGTGCGGAAGGGCGGTGACGGGCTGGTCCATGGCCGAATGATGCGCCGCCGGGCGTGACAACGGCAATCCTCGCGATTCGCGCGCAAGACGTGCGGTTCAGTCGCAGGAAAGGCGCTCTTTCGCCTGGCGTTCCCAGCGTCCGGCGATGGCGTAGTTCATTGCGAGACCGGCGTTCTGTTCGGCGGGCGTGAGCAGCGCTTTGATTCGCGCCTCTTCCTGCGCCGCCATGGCGATGGCGTGGTACGACGGGTAGAGCGTCTCGAAGCAGCCGGCGAGCGCGAGGTCGAGCGCGTAGAGCGACCATGCCCAAGCGCCCGCATTGTCGCCGCCGTGTTCGAGGGCGCTCGTGAGCGTCGATAGACCGGCATGATCACCAAGCCCCGCGGCTTGTTCGAGCCAAGGTCGCGCGGCCGCCGGGTCAGGGGCAGAGCCGCCGCATCCGGCCTCGAGACAGAAGCCGAGCCGCGCGGCAGCGGCGGGATCATCCGGTGCGAGATGCTCGAGAAGCGCGCGTCCCTCCGCAGCCTCGGCTGCGTCCTGCGATTCGACCAGAAGATTGGCGAGCCTGAAGCGCCCCCGCGTGCCCTCCTGATGCTCGATCAGCGCGCGAAGTTCGGCGATCGCCTCGCTCCTGTCGTTGTTGCTTTCAGCGATCGCGATTTCGCCGTCGGGATTGCCAGGCTTCAGGAACACTTCGTTGTAGACAGAGGCGAAATCGAATGTGTCGTCGAGCTCGCAAAGCGAGATCATCTGCTCGCGGGTATTCCTGTGCAGTTCGGAAATGCGATCGACGAATGGTTTCCAGGCATCTGGCAGGCCGATGTAGTAGCTCGATGCCGGAGGCAGGTCCGAATTGCGATGGCTGCTCACAGGTTGTGCCTGGCAGATCGCTTCGACGGACACTGCGGCCATCGCTGCGCGCGCGTCGCCGTCCTTCGCACGCTGCAGGAGTGCCGGCCACGCCTGCGTCGAACGGCAGCGCCATCAGCTGCGCGATTTCGTCGCCGTACTCCTTCCTGTTCTTGGCGAAGACCACCTGCTCGACGCGTGCCTGCCAGCTTCGCGCGGCACGTTCGCGGATCCTGTCCGATCAGGTCGCGCGAGGGAGCGGGGGACAGCTTGGGCGGAGCCAGCGCCCGAGGCAAGGGATCATCTGGATGCGCATTTGCCGAAGATGCCCGCGCATCCGATCCCGGCGGTCGATTGCGCCGTAATGCCGACGCGACGAAACGAAGACGATCACTCCAACGAGCACCGCGGCGAGCGCGAGCGCCCAGCGCGCGTTCACGCGGGCCGCACGCTCGAGCTGCGGCGCCCATCGGCGACAACCGTGCGATCGCGAGGTGAATCGGCAGGAACAGCAGAATCCAGTGCAGATTCGCCTGCGCGAACCACGGCAGGATCTTCGAGAACAGCGCGAACGCGGCAAGCACCGGCGACGAGCGCGGCAACAACCGTGCTGCGCGCGTCCAAGGCGCGGACGTTCGCGGAACCAGCGTTGCCGCAGCAGGAATCAGCGCAAGGCAGAGCGGATTCAGCAGAAAGCAGATTCTCGTTGCGCCACGCCGACTGATGCGCAGTGCCGAGCCATAGGAACAGCAGCACGAGCCCGCCGACGCCGCAGAAAAGTTCGAACACGAGCGCGAACAGCGCTGCGGGTGCGCGCACCGCCCGCGAGCGCGAGCGCGCGAGACCGAAGATCGCAAGGCCTAGCGCAATGCCCGCGATCAGGAACGGAACGCGCAGGTCCGGCGGCAGATCCGGCGCTTGCGCAATCGTGCCGCGCTCGATCGTGGCCTCGTCGACGACGAGCGGCCGCGGCGCGCCGTCTTCGCCGGCAACCTGCGCGTCGCGCAACGCGCGCGCGAAGACCTCGGGCACGAAGCTTTCCTGCCAGAAATCGATGCGCTCGTCGGCGTAAGGTCCAAGCCCGAGATCGATGCCGAGCATCAGCAGCGGTTCGGCCGCCATCAGGCGCAGCGAATCCATGCGGTACGTGTAGCCGCGCGAACGGCCTTCGGTCGAGCGCTTGATCGCGCCGCCGAGCGCCTTGTCGAGCGCATCGCGCACGCGCGTCGAGCAGTTGGCGATGTAATAGTCGTAGCGGTAGAACGCGTTCTCGGGACGGATGTTCCAGCGCAGGAAGTCGCGCAGCGCGGCGGCCTGCTTCGGGCGTGAACGCGAGGCGCTGCTCGGTGATCGAGCGGCTTTCCTCGCGGTACATCTCGATGTCGTCGTCGAGACGGTCGGCGGCGATGCGATAGCGCATGTTGCCCTGCGCGAAGTTCGCCAGGAAATTTTCCTGCTCGAAATCGAAGATGCCGTAGTTGTACGCGATCGCGGTGCCGGCCTCGTTGTCGCGCACGACGATCGCGTTGTGGCCGAAGCGTTCCCAGAAGATCGGGCCGGGGCCGATGGTCAGCAGCGAGATCTCGATCGAGGGCTGCGAATCGCGAATCGCGGATTGCGAATCGTCGGGCTCGGTCTGAGCGTTGCAGCTCAATGCGAAGAGGCACGAAAAGACGCAGACAACGAAGCGCGCGGCGACGCGACACTTGAACCGCCATCCGCACCCTCAGTTCTCGCCGACCCGCACCGCAAACTGATGCACGCGCCGCGCATCCGCCTTGGTCACCTGGAAATGGAAGCTGCCGAGCTCGGCTTCCTCGCCGGGTTCCGGCAGGTGGCCCATCTCGCTGGTGACCATGCCGCCCACGGTGTCGAACTCGTCGTCGCTGAATTCGCTGCCGAAGCGCTCGTTGAAGTCGGAGATCGGCGTCAGCGCGCTGACCAGGAAGCGGCCATCGGACTGCGGCTGGATCAGTTTCGAATCTGCCTCGTCGATGTCGTGCTCGTCGTCGATGTCGCCGACGATCTGCTCGAGCACGTCCTCGATCGTGACGAGCCCGGCGACGCCGCCGTATTCGTCGACGACGATCGCCATGTGGCTGCGCGAGATGCGGAATTCCTTGAGCAGGATGTTGAGGCGCTTGGATTCCGGAATCATCGCGACCGGGCGAAGCAGCCCGCGGATGTCGCACGGCGCGCCCTTGGCGAGGCAGCGCAGCAGGTCTTTCGCAAGCAGGATGCCGAGGATCTCGTCCTTGTCGCCGTCGTGCACCGGAAAGCGCGAGTGGCCCGACTCGATGACGATCGCGAGGATGTCTTTCTGCGGCGCGTCGATCGGCAGGAACACGGTCTGCGCGCGCGGCACCATGACGTCGGCGACCGTGAGCTCGGCGACCTGGATCGCGCCCTCGATCATCGACAGCGTGTCGTTGGATAGCAGGCCGTTCGCTTGCGCGTGGCGCAGCTCTTCGATCAGTTCCTCGCGGCTCTGCGGCTCACCGGACAGCGCCTGGGTCAGGCGCGCGAACCAGGTTCGGTGAGGGGGTCTACTGGGCGGGTCCTCGCTCATTTACGCGTTGCAAAAGCCCGGAACGGGCGGGGCGGCAGTTTATCAAAACGGTTGTTACAGGATATTTGTTTTCTGGAACATGGGGTTGCGCTGACTCTGCGCTCGCGCGATCGGCTCTGGTCGCCCGGCGAAGACGATCAGCAGTAGGGATCGCGAATGCCGAATTCCGACAGCACGCGCCGCTCGATCGCTTCCATCTTCGCCGCGTCACGCCGCGGTTTCGTGGTCGTGTCCGAGCAGATGCAGCACGCCGTGCACGGTCAGGTGCGCGAAGTGATCGCGCAGCGGCTTGCCCTGTTCGCGCGCCTCGCGCGCGACGACCGCGGGACAGATCGCGAGGTCGCCGAGCAACGCCGAGCGTTCGCCCGGCAGCGGTTCGTACGGAAAGCTCAGCACGTTCGTCGCGTAGTCCTTGCCGCGAAACCTGCGATTGAGATCGCGCGCCTCGCGCTCGCCGAGCAGCGCGATGTTGACTTCGGCACGGCCGCGCCGGCGTGTCGCGAGCGCGGCGCGCACCCATTGCTCGAACGAGCGCGCGATCGGCACGCCCTTGCGGCCCGCGCGGTTGTCGACGAAGACGCTGAGTCGGAGCGGCGCGCTCATTTCGACGGCGGCGTGTCCGTGCTCTCGTCGCGCTTCTCGTACGCGCGCACGATGCGCTGCACGAGCGGATGGCGCACGACGTCGTGCGCGGTGAAGAACGTGAAGCTGACTCCGTCGACGTCGCGCAGCACTTCGATCGCATCGCGCAGGCCGGATTTCACATGGCGCGGCAGGTCGGTCTGCGTCATGTCGCCGGTGACGACCGCGACCGAACCGAAGCCGATGCGCGTCAGGAACATCTTCATCTGCTCGATCGTCGTGTTCTGCGCCTCGTCGAGGATCACGAACGAATCGTTCAGCGTGCGCCCGCGCATGTACGCGAGCGGCGCGATCTCGATCACGTTGCGCTCGATCAGCTTCATGACTTTCTCGATGCCGAGCATCTCGTACAGCGCGTCGTAGAGCGGACGCAGGTACGGATCGACCTTCTGCGTGAGGTCGCCCGGCAGGAAGCCGAGCTTTTCGCCGGCTTCGACCGCCGGACGCACCAGCACGAGCCGCTGCACGCGGTTGTCGTTGAGCGCATCGACCGCCATCGCGACCGCGAGATAGGTCTTGCCGGTGCCGGCCGGGCCGACGCCGAAGTTGATGTCGTGCGTCGCGATCGCGTGCAGGTAACGCTGCTGGTTCGACGCCGCGGCCGCGGATCGTGCCGCGCTTGACCTTGATCGCGACGTCCTGCGCGCCTTCGGCCGCCTTCGCATCGAGCGCATCGATGCCGGATTCGGCGAGATGCAGATTGATCTGCCGGCCGGTCAGCGTCTCGTTCTCGGTCGCGTCGTAGAGCTCGCGCAGCACGCGCTCGGCCAGCGCGCACGGAATGCGTCGGCGCCGGTTACGCGGAACACGTTGCCGCGGTTGGCGATCTCGACGCCGAGGCGCAGCTCGATCTGGCGCAGGTGCTCGTCGAACGGGCCGTTGAGATTGGCCAGGCGTTCGCCGTCGGCGGGTTCGAGCGTGAAATCGCGATGGTCCGTGTGATCGTTCATAGGAAGCGGTGCATGACGTGGATGTCCGTCGGGCCGAGCGTCGCATGGCGAAACGCGCGCGGCACCGTGCCGACGATCGCGAAGCCATGGCGCTGCCAGAGCTTCACGGCGGTCGTGTTCGAGGCGACGACGTAGTTGTACTGCATCGCGGTGAAACCGGCTCGGCGCGCTTCTTCCATCGAGTGCTCGCACATCGCCGAGGCGATGCCCTGGCCACGCGCGTCGGCGGCGACCATGTAGCCGCCGTTGGCCACATGATCGCCGAGTCCCGACCGGTTCGGACTCAACCGATAGCAACCGACGACGCAGCCGTCGCGCTCGGCGACGAACGTGCGGTTCGGCGGCACCGCCCACAAGGCCTGCGCTTCTTCGAACGGCATGTCGGGCGAATAGCTGTACGTGTCGCCGCCGGCGATGACCGAGCGGAACAGCGGCCAGACCTGGTCGAACTCGGCCGCACCGATCTCCCGGATGACGAGCGCGCTCACGACGCGAGCGCAGTCTCCGCGGGTGCGAGCGCGACGCGACCGCGCAGCGAATTGCTCATCGCTTCGGTGATCGTCACGTCGACGAACTGGCCGATCATGCGCGCATCGCCGGCGAAGTTGACGAAGCGCATGTTCTCGGTGCGGCCGGTCAGCTCGCTCGCGCGCTTCCTGCTGCGGCCTTCGACGAGCACGCGCTGCACGCTGCCGACCATCGCCTCGCCGATGCGGTGCGCGTTCGCGCTGATCGTCGCCTGCAGACGCGCGAGACGTTCGTGCTTGACCGCGTCGCGGCGTCTCGTCGGCGAGATTCGCCGCCGGTGTGCCCGGACGCTTGGAATAGATGAACGAAAAGCTCTGGTCGAAGCCGACATCGTCGATCAGCTTCATCGTCTTCTCGAAATCGGCGTCGGTCTCGCCAGGAAAGCCGACGATGAAATCCGACGAGATGCAGATGTCCGGGACGCACCGCGCGCAGCTTGCGGATCTTCTGCTTGAACTCGAGCGCCGTGTAGCCGCGTTTCATCGCGGCGAGGATGCGATCGGAACCCGACTGCACCGGCAGGTGCAGGAAATTCGCGAGCTTCGGCACGTTCGCGTACGCATCGATCAGCGAATCGGAGAACTCGAGCGGATGCGAGGTCATGAAGCGGATGCGGCCGATGCCGTCGATCTCGGCGATCGCGTGGATCAGCAGGCCAAGATCCGCGATCGCCGCCGTCGTGCATCGGCCCGCGGTACGCGTTGACGTTCTGGCCGAGCAGCGTGATTTCGCGCACGCCCTGCTCGGCGAGCATCGCGATCTCGGCGACGACATCGTCGAACGGCCGCAGATCTCCTCGCCGCGCGTGTACGGCACGACGCAGAACGTGCAGTACTTCGAGCAGCCTTCCATGATCGAGACGAACGCGGTCGGACCTTCGGCGCGCGGCTCGGGCAGGCGATCGAACTTCTCGATCTCGGGAAACGAGATGTCGACCTGCGGCTTGCCGGTCGCGCGGCGCGCTTCGATCATCTCGGGCAGGCGATGCAGCGTCTGCGGTCCGAACACGAGATCGACATACGGCGCGCGCTTGACGATCGCATCGCCTTCCTGGCTCGCCACGCAGCCGCCGACGCCGATCACGACGGCTTCGTTGGCCTGCTTGAGCGCCTTCCAGCGGCCGAGCTGGCTGAAGACTTTTTCCTGCGCCTTTTCGCGGATCGAGCAGGTGTTGATCAGGATGACGTCGGCCTCGGCCTCGTTCTCGGTCAGCACGAGCCCATGCGCCGCGCCGAGCACGTCGGCCATCTTGGCCGAGTCGTACTCGTTCATCTGGCACCCGTGCGTCTTGATGTAGAGCTTGCCGGTCATCGTCGGAAAATCTGAGGCGGTCCAATAGTTTACGTCGTGCGGGGCGGTATCGCCAGAGGCCCGGCGCCAGGTCCGGCCGGGCCGGCATGCTTGCAGCGTGATGCAGCTTATGGAAACTCTCGCGCCGGGAAGGGTTCAATGACGTCCATGCTGCGCCGATTCGCCATGCCTGCCGCCACGGTCCTGCTCGGGATCGCGGGCGCGCTTGGCGCTTCTTCGGCAGGCGCCGGCGTCCTCTACAAGTGCGAAGGGCCGAACGGCTCGATCGCCTATACGAACAAGACGGCGACGTTCTCCAAGTGCATCGAGCTCTCGCGCTACGCGGACGAGGCGCCGAGGAAGCCGGCGAAGAGTATTGCGTCAGCGAAAGTTGCGAAGTCCGATGCGCTCGTCGAGAAGTCGCCTGCGACGACGAAGCCGCCGGTCGGCACGAACGGCTGGACGTATCAGGAGAACGTGCCCGAGAAGCCCGACGTGAGGGCGACGAGCTCTGGCGTCACCAGCACCGCGATGCCGCTTCGCGCGACCGTGTTCGGCGTCGAGAGCACCGCGCCGCTGGTCAGGTCGACTCCCGCATTGCCGGTCGCGAGCATGATCGCGAGCGCGGTGCCGGCGGTCACGACTGCACCCGCCGTCGCCGTTCCGCAGAAACCCGTGCCGAGAGTTCTGCGCGGCGCGGTCTATCGCGTGCAGCGCGCCGACGGCATCACCGAATACACGAACGTGAAGCCGAAGAGCGGCTCGGCGTTCGCGGTGCTGTTCACCTATATCGCGACGTGCGTCGCCTGCGACGTGCATTCGAAGATCGATTTCGCGCGCACCGCGCTGAATCTCGATGCGTTCAAGGACGAGATCACGATCGCGGCGGCGGCCAGCGGCGTCGACGCCGCGCTGCTGCGCGCGGTGATCCATGCCGAATCCGCGTTCAATCCGATGGCCGTGTCGAACAAGGGCGCGCAGGGTCTGATGCAGCTGATGCCGGGCACGGCCGGCGATCTCGGCGTGACCGACGCGTTCGATGTCGCGCAGAACATCAGCGGCGGCGCGAAGTATCTCGCCCAGCTGCTCAAGGACTTCAACGGCAACACGCAGCTCGCGACGGCTGCCTACAACGCCGGCGAGGCGGCCGTGCAGAAGTATGGCGGCGTGCCGCCGTACGATGAGACGCAGGTTTATGTGCAGCGCGTCGAGCAGCTGCGCGATCGGTATCACAAAGCGCTCTGACCTCCGCCGGCACGCTCGGCACCCGTCTTTCCCCTCTCCCGCTTGCGGGAGAGGGCAGGGTGAGGGCAATCGGAGTGAAGCGCTCCGTGATGCGTCGAACCAAGGCTTCCCTCACCCCAACCCTCTCCCGCAAGCGGGAGAGGGGGAACTGCGCGAATCGTGTCGTGGAAACGCAATCTTGGTGCGATGATCGCGGATGCGTAACCGCTGTGGCAGCGGCCGCAAAAGGGGGATGCCGCTTGGAAAACTCGATGAGCACGCTGTCCGCGGGCCTCCTCCTGTTCCTGATCATGGACCCGCTCGGCAACATCCCGCTGTTCCTGAGCCTCCTGCGCAACGTCGATCCGAAGCGACGCCAGCTCGTGCTCGCGCGCGAGCTCCTGATCGCGCTCGTCGTGCTGTTCGTGTTCCTGTTCGGCGGCCAGTACCTCTTGCGCATCCTGCAGCTCAAGCAGGAGTCCGTCAGCATCGCCGGCGGCATCGTTCTGTTCCTGATCGGCGTGCGCATGGTGTTTCCGCCGAAGGACGGCATCTTCGGCGGCGACATGGCGCGCGAGCCGTTCATCGTGCCGATGGCGATTCCGGGCATCGCCGGGCCTTCCGCCGTCGCGGCGGTGATGCTGCTCGCGAACAGCAATCCGGGGCGCGCGGTCGACTGGAGCGTCGCGCTTTCGCTCGCGTGGCTCGCGACCGCGGTGATCCTGCTTTCGTCGACGTATCTCTTCCGCTACCTCGGCACCAGCGTGCTGGTTGCGGTCGAGCGCTTGATGGGCATGCTGCTCGTCGCGTTGTCCGTGCAGATGTTTCTCGATGGCGTGATGGCGTACGTGAAAATGGGGATGGGCTGAGCGCTTCCAGTTCCGTCATTCCGGCGAAGGCCGGAATCCACTTTGATCTGCACCGGAAGCAAGATGGATCCCGGCTTTCGCCGGGATGACGGAGTTGTGGCGCAGCTGTGTCTTTTTCTTGCGTCCGATCAGGTCACTCATAACGCTGTAACCCATCAACGCGCGTCCCTTCGCGAACGGCTGAGCACGCTCGATGCACAGCTGCCGACGCTCTATCGTCAGTACGTCGATCTTTGCGAGCCCGAAGGCGTGCGTTTCCTCGATTTCGGGGTCGATCCATCGTTCGGAGGCTGCGTGGATGGGCTGGTGCGCCTCGACATTGGGCATTTGCGCACTGCGAAGCGTGCGCGCTACCTCAAACAGCGCGCGCTGCGTGGATGATCGTGGTGTCCTGAAATCCGTTGCCGGCGTCCGGCGTTACAAATTCGTCACCGGACGCTGTTAAACTTAAGTTAAATCGGGCTGGGGTGGCTCGGGGTCCGAGTGGGGAACGCCGCGTTTTGCGGGGTTCGATCGAGCGTCGGAAGCGAACGTCTCGCGCAATGCGGGAACGTGCGCGCGGCGCGTTTTTGATTGCAAGAAATCCATCGAAGAGGTTGGGGCATGAACAAGCAAGCTGCGTGTGCGACTGCTGCCTTGGGTCATCGGTTCGCTGTGCATGGTGTCGAGCGCGTTTGCGCAGAACACGTCTTCCTCGCTGAGCGGTCGCATCGTCGATCCGAACGGGCAGCCCGTCGCAGGCGCCCGGGTCGAGATCGTGCACGTGCCGTCGAACACGTCGCGCACGGTCGTCGCCGATGCGGAAGGCCGCTACACGGCGCAGGGTTTGCGCGTCGGCGGTCCGTTCGACGTCAAGGTATCGGGCGACAGCGGCGCCCAGGCCGAGCAGGACGATGTGTATCTGAAGCTGGCCGAGGAAACCACGCTGAATCTCACCGTCGCCGGTGGCGCGACGTTCGAGCTCGCCGGCGTCACCGTCACGGCGGCCGCGCCCGGCGCGATCTTCCAGGCCGACAACAAGGGCCTCTCGACCGAACATTTCGCAGCGCGAGCTCAAGGTCATCCCGAATCCGAACCGCTCGATCCAGGACATCGCGCGCACCGATCCGCACGTCACGCTGACCAACGTCGGCCGCGGCGAGATCTCCGCGCTCGGCCAGAACAGCCGCTACAACAACATCACGATCGACGCGGTGCCGACCAACGATTCGTTCGGACTCGAGGCGAACGGCCTGCCGTCACTGAACCAGCCGCTGTCGTTCGATGCGATCGAGGAATACAACATCTCGTCGATGAATTTCGACGTGACCAACAAGAAGTCGGTCGGCGCCAACGTCAACATCGTCACCAAGTCCGGCACCAACGAATTTCCACGGCGACGTGTACTACGCGTACACCAACGCCGACGATCTCACCAGCGATGATCCGAGCACGTTCACCGGCTACGAGGCCAAGAAGACCTACGGCGCGACGATCGGCGGCCCGATCATCAAGGACAAGCTGTTCTTCTTCCTGAGCTACGAGGAATCGAAGACGCTGGCGCCGGGTCCTGCGTTCGGCCCGCTCGGCTCGAACGCGTCGAACGTCGTCAACATCAGCGCAGGACGACATCAACCGCATCATCGGCATCGCCAACGGCTACGGCCTGACGCCGGGCTCGATCAGCCCGTCGAGCGCGAACCAGGACAACAAGCTCTATCTCGCCAAGCTCGACTGGAACATCTCCGACGGCCACCGCGCGAGCTTCCGCTACAACGAGACGAAGAGCGATCAGCCGATCATCCAGACGTTCAACTCGAACACGCTGAGCCTTTCGAGCTATTCGTACGTGCAGCAGCGCGATCTCAAGAGCTACGTGCTGAACCTCTACGACGACTGGACCGATTCGTTCTCGACCGAAGGCTCGTTCTCGTATTCGAAGTACGACGCGGTTTCGCACACGGTCGCCGATCAGCCGCAGATCCAGGTCTGCACGGATCCCGCCGGCTGCAGCTCGACCAACCCGTCGCTGTTCCTCGGCACCGACCAGTTCCGCCACTACAACACGCTCGGCGTGAAGACCTACAACGGCTTCTTCGCCGGCAGCTGGTTCCTCGGCGACCACACGGTCAAGGCCGGCGCCGACTTCCAGCGCGACCAGTACTTCAACCTGTTCGGCCGCACCGAGTTCGGCGCGTATCAGTTCGCCAGCATCGATGATTTCGAAAGCGGCAACTATTCGAGCTACCAGCTGTACCGGCCGACCAACGGCGACATCAACAGCATCGCGGCGAACTGGCGTCTCGACCAGTGGGGCATCTTCATCCAGGACACCTGGCAGATGACCCCGCAATTCTCGCTGCAGTACGGCGTGCGCTGGGACATTCCGGCAACGCCGGACAAGCCGGGCTACAACCCGGCGTTCCAGCAGGCGTTCGGCTATTCGAACCAGGGCACGATCAACGGCAACGCCGTCTTCGAGCCGCGCATGTCGTTCAACTACACGTTCGACACCGAGCGCAGGAGCCAGCTGCGCGGCGGCATGGGCGTCAGCGAAGGCGTGACGCCGGGCGTGTGGCTGTCGAACCCGTATTCGAACAACGGCCTGCTCGTGCAGACGTTCTCGGCGAGCAACGGCTGCTGCTTCAATCCGAATCCGTTCACGCAGCAGCCGCCGAACACGGCGCCGAATCCGCAGCAGACGGTCGACACCGTCGACAACAACTTCCAGCTGCCGACGGTGCTGAAGACGACCGTCGGCTACGACTACGAGCTGCCGTGGTGGGGCATGGTCGCGACGGCCGAGTATGCGCACCTCGACACGATCAACGGCATCTACTATCAGGCGATCAATCTCGGACCCGGCAACGGCACGCTGCCTGATGGTCGCACCAGCTACTGGGGCAGCACGGATCCGACGCTCTGGACCGGCTCGAACCCGAACCAGCCGACCGGCTACACGACGCTGCAGCGCTTCGGATCGAATCCCGCGTTCGGCGGCCAGTCGACATTCCTGACCAACACCGGCAAGGGCAAAGCGGATTTCCTGACGCTGCAGTTGCAGACGCCGTTCCGCGACGAAGGCTGGTCCGGCAGCGCCGCGATGACGCTCGGCCGCGCGACCGAAGTGAATCCGGGCACGTCGAGCCAGGCGTTCTCCAACTTCAGCGGCCGCGCCGCGTTCAACCCGAACGACGACGTTGCGTACCGCTCGAACTACGACATCAAGGGCCGCCTGCTCGGCGCGCTGACCTGGCAGCATCATTTCTTCGGCGACTACGCGACGAGCGTCTCGGCGTTCTACGACGGCCACTCGGGCCAGCCGTACAGCTTCGTCTACGGCAACGATGCGAACGGCGACGGCGTGTCGAACAACGATCTCTTGTTCGTGCCGCAAGCCGGGTCAGGTGCAGTTCGTCAGCGGCACGCCGCAGAACGTCATCGACCAGTTCTACTCGTTCATCCACAACAACGATTACCTGCGCAACCATCAGGGCGGCCCGGCCGGACAGAACGGCGCGACGTCGCCCTGGATCAACCAGATCAACCTGAGCTTCCGCCAGGAAATCCCCGGTTTCTTCGAAGGCAACAAGGGCGAGATCCGCTTCGACATCCTGAACTTCGGCAACCTGCTCAACAACGACTGGGGCCAGATCTACGACGTGCCGTTCGCGACAGCCGGCGGTTTCTCGCGCCCGCTCGCGAATTTCCGCGGCATCGATCCCGCCACCGGCCAATACATCTACGCGCTGCCGACCCGGGGCGGCAACTACAACCCGCCGGCGTTCGTGAAGGAAGATTCCGTCGCGCAGTCGCGGTGGTCCGTTCTGGTTACGGTTCGGTATACGTTCTGATTTTTTTGTTTTTGGTTTTCATTGGCGGCCGACCTTGTGTCGGCCGCTCTTGTTTTAGCCCTCCCCTTCAAGGGGAGGGTTGGGTGGGGATGGTGTGGGCTCGGTGTTTGTTTTTCTTTCGTCATTCCGGCGAAGGCCGGGATCCAGCTTTGTCTTCTTATCCTTCCGCGCTACGCGAAACCCGACTCACGTCCGTGTGCGGTTTCGTCCGCCATCCTGGCGGCCGAGTCACTTTCTCTTGCTTGCCCAAGAGAAAGTAACCAAAGAGAAGGGCACCCTCGCGGCCGCGGTCGCCGGGCATCCTGCCCGCGCGACTACGCAAGCGGCTCCGGGGTTCGCTGACAGTACGTCCGTGTACTGACAGCGAACGCGCGCGCATCCTGCGCGCGCCCCTACGGGCTTTTCCTCCGCCCCTCGCCGCGGCCGAGAGGGACCCGGGAAGAGCAGAGCGCGGCAGTCCCTGCCGCAGAAGCAAGCGCCCTGCGCCTGCTCTTGATCTCGGGTCCCTCTGTGACGCGGCGAAGGGCGGACGGATCAGGCCCGCGCACCGCGCGGGCGGCGCGAGGGATCGCGCCGCTTTTGCCGCAGTCCATGGATGGACTGTCGGCAAAACCCCGGCCGCCCGTAGCGAACCCGGCGCGCAGCGCCGGCGCGGCACCGAGGGTGTGTTCTCTTTGGTTACTTTCTCTTGCACAAGCAAGAGAAGTGACTCGTCCGCCAGGATGGCGGACGAAGCTCACAGGGACGTGAGTCGGTTATCGCGAGCCATAAGACCAAAGACAAAAACTGACCCGACCTCGCCCTCGAAGGGGAGGGCAGAAACGAAACAAGAACCGACCCCAACCCTAACGTCGTACCATTACCACCCCAAGGACATCAGAGAACACCGAATGGACACCCCCCGCAAATCCCCGACGTTCAGCGCGCGCATCGCGCCGGCTGCCGGCCTCGACGTCTTGTCGCGGCATGAAGTCGCGCGGTTGCGCGATGCGGGCGGCGGCGGGTTGCACGAGTTGCTGCGGCGCTGCGCGCTCGCGGTGCTGACGCAGGGCACCGCGAACGACGATGCGCGCGCGCTGCTCGAGCGCTATCCGGATTTCGATGTGCAGATCCTGCAGCAGGATCGCGGCGTCAAGCTCGAGCTCATCAATGCGCCGGCCGACGCGTTCGTCGATGGGCGCATCATCCGCGGCGTCAACGAGCTCTTGTTCGCGGTCGTGCGCGACATCGTCTACGTCGCGACGCAGATCGAGGCCGGGCGCTTCGATCTTTCGAGCTCGCCGGGTGTCACGCACGCGGTGTTCGAGATCCTGCGCAACGCGCGCGTGCTGCGCGCGAACGTCGATCCGAATCTCGCCGTCTGCTGGGGCGGCCATGCGATCTCGCGCGACGAGTACGAATACACCAAGAAGGTCGGCTACGAGCTCGGCCTTCGCGCGTTCGACATCTGCACGGGTTGCGGTCCCGGCGCGATGAAAGGTCCGATGAAGGGCGCGACGATCGCGCACGCGAAGCAGCGGCGCACCAGGAACCGCTACATCGGCATCACCGAGCCCGGCATCATCGCGGCCGAGTCGCCGAATCCGATCGTGAACAACCTCGTGATCATGCCGGACATCGAGAAGCGTCTCGAAGCGTTCGCGCGCATCGCGCACGCGATCATCGTGTTTCCGGGCGGCGTCGGCACCGCCGAGGAAATCCTCTATCTACTCGGAATCCTGCTGCATCCGGCGAACGCGGGATTGCCGTTTCCGTTGATCTTCACCGGTCCCGCCGTATCGGCGCCGTATTTCGAGCAGATCGACCGTTTCCTCCGGCTCGCGCTCGGCGACGACGTATCGCAGCGCTACCGAATCGTCATCGGCAATCCGCGCGAGGTCGCGCATCAGGTGCGCAAGGGCATCGAGCGCGTGCGCACGCATCGTCTCGACAACAAGGACGCGTTCTTCTTCAACTGGGCGCTGCACATCGAGCGCGAGTTCCAGGTGCCGTTCATGCCGACGCACGAGGCGATGGCTGCGTTGAATCTGCATCGCGGCCAGGAACCGCACCGCCTTGCGGCCGATCTGCGCCGCGCGTTCTCCGGCATCGTCGCCGGCAACGTCAAGGAGGACGGCATGCGTGCGATCGACGAGCACGGGCCGTTCGTGATCGACGGCGATCGCGAGATCATGCAGGCGCTCGATGAGTTGCTGTCGAGCTTCGTCGCGCAGCAGCGCATGAAGCTGCCCGGGAAGGACTACGTGCCGTGCTACAGGGTTCGCGCTGGCTGATGACGGAACTAACCCGAACGCGGTGACGCGGACCCCGTCTCGGCGACAGCTGCGCGCTCCGCGATCCGCACCTTCTGCCCCGCGCTGAGACGCTCGGCGCCGCGCACCACGACGACATCGCCGGCGGTGATCCCGCCGGTGATCGCGGTCAGCTCGCCGTCGCTCGCGCCGGCCTTCACTTCGATGCGCTCGGCCGTATTGTCGGCCTTGATGCGCATGACGTAGCTGCCGTCGCCGCGCACGACGAGCGCGTCGCGCGGAACCGCAAGCGTCTGCGCGACTTCGCGCTCGGGCAACGCGACCTCGATCGCGCTGCCGACGAGAAGGTTCGCGTCGGTCAGCGAAAGACGCAGCTCGAACTGACGCGAGCGTTCCTCGCCGACCGGAACGACCGCGCGCACGCTCGCCTTGAACTCGCGATCGCCCATGCGCACCGGCAGTTTCATATCCGGTTGCAGCAGGCTCGCCAGTGCAAGCGGCGCCTGCACGCGCGCTTCGAGATGGGTCGTGTCGACGACATGCGCGATCGCGGCACCGGTCGCGACATACTCGCCGCGCTGCACCAGCCGTTCGCTGACGACACCCGGAAACGGCGAGCGCAGCTCGGTCTGTTCGAGATCGTGCTGCGCCGAGCGCACGTGCACCTCGGCCTGGCGCAACTGCGCGATGTACTGCGACACCTGCGCGCGCGCTTCGTCGACCTGGTTCGCGGCGACGCTGTTCGTCGTCGTCAGTTTTTCGAGGCGCTCGCGCGTGCGATCGGCGAGATCGCGCTGGGCGGTGATGCGCGCGACTTCGGTTTTGGCGTCTTCGAGGCGAAGACGAATCGTCTCGTCCTCGAGCTTGGCGACGCGGTCGCCGGCCTTGAGGCGCGTGCCGACTTCGGCGACGTATTCGAGACGTCCGGCCGCGCTCGTCGCGAGCTTGGCATCGTCGCGGCTGACTACGCTGCCGGGCGCCCAGTGCCGCGGCGCGATGCGCGCGATGTCGGCCTTGGCGACTTCGACGACGGTCGGCGGCGGCTCCGGTGCCTTGGCCTGCTGGGCCTTGGTCTCCGTGGTCGCCAGCGAGACGGCAATCAACGCAGCGGTCAGCGCGAGCGGGACGGCGTAAAACGGGAATTTGCTGCGCATCGACTGCTCCGTTGTCCTCAGTTCTCTCACGCGGCGCGTGCGACGGCCGTTGCTCCGCGATCTTCTGCGATGGCCTTGCCGTCCTTGTGCTGCGGCGTCGTCAAACGCATCAGGCTCGGCAGCAGCAGCAGCGAGAACACCATCGCGACGACCACGCCGCCGACGTTGACCGCGGCGAGTCCTCTATAGATGACACTTCCGGGCCCGGGGTTTACCGCCATCGGCAACGCGCCGAGCGCGCCGGTCAGCGTCGAGGCCAGGATCGCGCGCAGGCGCTGGTTCAGCGCCAGGCGAATCGATTCCTCGAGGCTGTGGCCGTGATTCTGCGCATCGCGCGTGCGATCGACGAGCAGGATCGAGTGGTTGACGATCACGCCGACCATCATGATGAAGCCGATCATGGTCAGGAGATCCAGCGGCTGGAACGCGACCGCGCCGAGCACGCGAAGGCCGAGCACGCCGCCGACCAGCGCGACCGGCACGGTCAGCACGACGACGAACGCATCGCGCAGCGAGCGGAACATCGCGGCCATCAGCATGAACAGCACGACGAGCGCGAGCACGAAGTTCTTCGCCATCGTCGCGACGGTCGCTTCGCAGACGATCGGCGCTGCCGGCGAGGCGGATGTTCGCGTCCGGCGGCAGCTTCGCCTTCAGCGCCGGCACGATCTCGTTCTGGATCGTCTTCAGCGCATCTTCGAGCGAAAGCGTCTGCGGCGGGTCCATCGTCAGCGTGACCGTGCGGCGGTGGTCGAGACGGCGGATCTGGCTCGGACCGACCGCGGTTTCGAGCTTGATCACGTCGCCGAGCGGAATGACCTGGCCGCTCGGCGTCACCAGCGGCGCCTCGGCGAGCTCTTCGGGCGTCTCGCGCCGATCGGCGCGCAGGATGATCGGCAGGCGCGTCTGGCCGTCGAAATATTCGCCGAGCCACGCGCCGTCGCCGAGCGCGCGCACGATCGTGCCGAGCGAGTTGCGGTCCCATCCGGCCTCGGCCATGCGCCGGTCGTTCGGGATCGCGTGCAGCTCGAGCGTCGTCTGGTCCGTGTTCGGATTCGCCTGCACGTTCGCGCCGGGGAATTTCTGCTCGAGCAGCTTGCGGCCGTCCTCGGCAACGCGGTTCAGCGTGTCGGCATCGTCGCTCTGCAGGTGGATCGCGACAGACCGCGCCGATCCGCCGACGCCGCCGAACAGCTCGCCTTCGGTCGCGAACGCGCGCGTGTCGGGGAAATCGATCGTGATCTCGTCGCGCATCAGTTTCTCGAGATCGCCGATGCGTTTCTCGTCGACGACGCGCGCACCGATCGTGCCGCCGCCCGGCCAGAGCCAGATGTAGTAGTTCTTCAGCGCCGGCTGCTTCTCGCCCTTCATGTACGGCGTGAGGCGTTCGATCAGCTTGCCGCCGATCTCGCGGTTGACGACTTCCGGGCTCATGCCCGGCGGGAAACTGAAGAACACGTCGATCGCGGCGCGCTTGACCGGCGGCAGGTAGTCGAGCTTCGGCAGGAAATACCAGCTCGCGATCAGCGGCATGACGAGCAGGCCAAGCACCCAGCCGATCTGCTTCGGGCGCGTATCCGTCCAGCGCAGGATGCGTTCGGTCAGCGCCGGCCAGCCGTCGCCGTAGCCGGATTTCAGCTTCTTCGCCTTCAGCCAACCGCCCGCGGCCGCCGGCAGCACGGTGATCGCGACGACGATCGAGAGCGCGACCGCGATCGAGATCGTCAGTGCCAGATCGGAGAAGATCTGGCCTTCGACGTCGCGCAGGAACAGCACCGGCAGGAACACCGCGATCGTCGTGATCGTCGAGGCGACCAGCGCCGGCACGACCTGCTGCGTGCCTTCGCGCGCGGCTTCGAGCGGCGTCATGCCGGCTTCTTTCAGCCGGATGATGTTGCCGGACACGACGATCGCGCCTTCGACGACCATGCCGACCGCGAACGCGAGACCGGCGAGCGAGATCACGTTGAGGCTGCGTCCGCCGAGATCGAGCGCACCGAACGTCGCAAGCAGGCAAACCGGAATCGCGCTCGCGATCAGCAGCGTCGCGCGCCAGTCGCGCATGAACCACCAGACGCAGAACAGCGCGAGCAGCGCACCGACGATGAGATTCTCGGTCAGGAGATTCACGGCGCGATGGATGAAGAGCGCCGAATCGAAACTCTGCTCGATGCCGAGCCCGCGCGACTTCAGCGGCCCGGTGCGCAATTCGTCGACGACCTTCTTGACCTGCTCGAGCGTGCCGAGCACGTTCGCGCCAGGCGCGCGCAGCACTTGCAGACCGATCGCCGGATTGCCGTTCTGATAGACGAAGAACTGCTGATCGGGCGGCTTCTTCTCGACCGTCGCGACATCGCCGAGCTTGACCGGCCGGCCCTCGCGCCAGGCCAGGACGAGCTCGCCGAGATCTTCGGGCTTGTAGCGACCGGTGAATCGCAGCGCGTACTGGCGGCGGCCGATCTCGACCTGCCCGCCGGAGACGTCGATCGGATCGGTCGCGCGGCTGGCGATGTCCTGGATGCCGATGCCCATTGCCGCGGCCTTGGCGAGATCGACCGTGATGCGCACGTCGTCGGGCGGACCCGCATTCACGTTGACCGACGCGACGCCGGGCACCGATTCGATGCGCGGCTTGATGACGTCCTCGATGAAGCGGCGATAGTCCTCGATCGGTCCCTTCGTGCCGGGCAGAAGCTGCACGAAGAACCACGACAGCGAGTCGTTCGAATCGTTGCCGCCGCCGATCTGGATGACCGGGCGGTCGGCGTCCTGCGGCAGCGGGCGGATGCGGTTCATGCGGCCGATCACGTCGACCAGCGCGGCCTTCATGTCGGTGCCGATCGAGAATGTCAGGTTGATGAAGCTGCCGCCGGAGTTTGCGTTGCCTTCGATTTCCTCGACGCCGGGCAGTCCCTGCAGCACCTGCTCCTGCGGTTCGAGGAGCTGCGCTTCGGCTTCCTCGGGCGAGGCGGCACGCCAGCCCGTGAAGATCGAGATGTTCGGGCGGTCGATGTCCGGGAAGAGCTGCAGCGGCAGCTTGGAAAGGCTCAATGCACCGAACAGGCAGATCAGCGCGACGGTGACGGCGACGGCGATCGGGTTGCGGATGGATGCGGCGATAAGGCGCATGGCGGCCCTCCCGAGGCCTTCTGGCATCCGCACACTAGCGGTGCGTCACCGTATTCGGATGCGGCAAGAGTCATGAGCGTTCCGCACGCTGCGGCGGAGCGAGGGGAGCCAGCGCCGAAGCGTGCGACGGCAGGACTGTGCTCCTGCGATGCGGCAGAACGGAGGCAACGAGCTGACGGCTGTCTGTCGCGCCGGCACGCGAGACGGAGCAGATGAGCCGCCGGAACGCGCGTTGTCAGTCCGGATGCGCGAGCTGCGTTTCGAGCTCCGTGATCGCCTTCGCGGCGAGGCCACCGTAGCGCACGTCGATCGCGTTCATCGCGGCGGCGGCGCTCGTGCTGTCGCCGCGTTCGAGCGCGGCCTTCGCCTCGGCGACATCGGAGGCAAGCTTCTGCTCGACGTTCGTCCGGCATTGCGCGAGCTCGTCGACGTCAGCCGACTCCGGTTTCTCGAACTCCCTGAGCGCACGCTCGAGCGCCGCGGCATCCGCGATTTCATGTCCGCGCCGCGGCATCGTCAGCGCATGCAGATCGAATGCGCACCATGCGCGCAGCGACTTCTCGCTGACGAGATCGTTGTGCACGTTCACCTCGTCGCGCTCGCCGGTCAGGAATACGAGACGCGTCGAATCCTGGAAACGGCGGAACAGCTCGGCCGGCGGAATGGATACCTGATCGCCGCCGATCGGATCGCTGCCGGCGTTCAGCAGCGCGCCGCGAAAGAGATCCGGATACGCAAGCGCGACACGCAGCGCGACGCGCGAACCGCCCGAAAGCCCGCCGACATAGACGCGGTTCGCATCGAGCGGATAGCGCCGTCGGATGTTCTCGTAGCCGAGCAGCGCGAGCGGGATGCGCCGGTCGAGCGTGCCGGCTTCGTTGCCGGAGTTGGCCGCGCTGACGAAGATCATGCCGTGGCGATCGAGCACGTGCGGCCAGTCCTTCGGCAGCGCTGCCTGCGGCCACGGCGGGATGAAGACGAGAAGACCGTAGCCCTGCGGCGGCGGTGCGCCTTGCGGAACGTAGACGACGAAGCGTTCCTGCGCGAGATCGAGCGGCTGCGCGCGCGCATCGGCAAGATGAGGCGCGACGCGCTGATACGCGAGCGGAGTGAAGAGGCGACGCGCGAGCTCGGCGCTGGTCGCGGCGGCCGAGTAGTCCGAGAAGCGAACGTCCTTCATCACGCCTTCGCTCGGCTGCGCACGCCGCTGCGGCGCCGAAGCCCGCGATGCGGACGGCGGTGCGCGTAGCGCCGTCCAGCAGCGCTCGCCAGAACACGGGACGCGACGGGTCGCGTTTGCGATGCCCGTATGCCATCGCCGATAGAGCTCCTCGAGGTTGGGTCGGCGTGAGCCTAGTCGTTCGAAATGCCTGAAAGTTTCGCCGGGCGACGAAGCATCCGTTCCGTGCGACGAACGACAATCGGAGCCTTCGCCAGCGAGACGCTCCGTGCAGACGACCCGACGCGAATTCATCGAGAGCATTGCAGCGCTCGCTGTCGCCCTTGGGCTCGGCGGCGGAGCGAGCGGCGCATCCGAGGGAGGCACCGGCATGAGGATCACCTGCGTCATCCGCTACCAGATCGATCCGTACCAGCGCGACGCATTCAGGCAGTACGCCGAGAACTGGAGCCGCATCATCCCGCGTTGCGGCGGCCATCTCGTCGGCTACTTCCTGCCGTACGAGGGCACGAACGACGTCGGCTGGGGCCTGATCGCGTTCGACAGTCTCGCCGCGTACGAGGTCTACAAGGCGCGTCTTCGCAACGACGCCGAAGCGCGCGATAATTTCGCAACGGCGACGGCGAAGCGATTCATCCTGCGCGAGGAGCGAAACTTCGTCGAGATCGTCGATTCCACGTTCGGCAAGCCATCGACGTTGCGGGAGAGCGGATGACGAGTCAGTCGGCCAAGGGCGAGGCGTTCCGCGCGCTGCATGCGCGGGACGGCGCATTCATCATTCCGAATCCGTGGGACGCAGGATCTGCTCGAATCCTGGCGAAGCTTGGCTTCGAGGCGCTCGCGACGACGAGTGCAGGCTGCGCGTTCTCCGCCGGGAAGAAGGACTTCACGATCGGTCGCGAGGCGATGCTCGCGCACGTCGCGGCGATCGCGAGCGCAACGGGGCTTCCGGTCAGCGCCGATCTCGAGGACGGCTACGCCGAAGGATTTGAAAGGCGTCGCCGAGACGTACCGCCTCGCGGCCGCCGCCGGCGCCGTCGGCGCGTCGATCGAGGATGCGACCCATGATGACCGGCAACCGCTGCTCGACATCGCCCGCGCCGCCGAGCGCGTGCGCGCAGCTGCCGAGGCCGTGCATGCGTTGCCGTTCCCGTTCACGCTGACTGCGCGCGCGGAGAATTTTCTGGTCGGTCGTCGCGATCTCAGGGACACGATCGCTCGCCTGCAGGCGTATCAGGACGCCGGCGCCGACGTGCTGTACGCGCCGGGCCTCAGCGACGCGGCCGATATCGCGACGGTTGTGCGCGAAGTCGATCGACCCGTGAACGTCGTCATGGGCCTCGCCGGATCGTCACTCGATCTCGCGGCGCTCGCCGCGCTCGGCGTGAAGCGCGTCAGCGTCGGCAGCGCATTGTGCCGCGCGGCGTTCGGCGCTTTCGTGCGCGCTGCGCGAGAGATGCGCGAGCATGGGACGTTCGGATTCGCGAAGGATGCGATCGGCTACGCCGAGATCAGCGCGATGTTCGATCCGGACATCTCTTCGCACGAGTGATCGCGCCGTGTCCCCTCTCCCGCTTGCGGGAGAGGGTTAGGGTGAGGGAAATCTTGGTTCGACGCTACGACACGAGCGTTCTGGCGCTTCACTCCGAATGCCCTCACCCCAGCCCTCTCCCGCAAGCGGGAGAGGGGGAAAAGCATGTGCTCAGTGCAACAGCCGCACCTTGTCCTTGTAGCTCCGCGACAGTTTCAGCTGCTGCCCCGAATCGAGAATCAGAAAATACTCGCCGTTCAGATGCGAGCGCAGCTCGCGCACGCGCGCGACGTTGACGATCGTCGAGCGGTGGATGCGCTGGAAGCGGCGCGGATCGAGCTTGTCCTCGAGCTCGCGCATCGTCGCGCGCAGCACGTGCGTGTCGGCGCCGGTGTGCACGCACATGTAGTCGCCGGCGGCATCGATCCAGAGGATGTCGTCGAGCGGCACGCGCAGGATGCGGCCGGCGTCCTTGATCGCGAGGCGGTCGTCGGCAGAGCGCGTGCCGTTGCGTTCGGCATCGGCGAGCGCTTCGTCGAGCGTGAGTTCGGGTTTGCCGGACAGCGTGCCGAGCAGGCGCAGCAGGCGGGCGCGGTGCTCGTCCGCATCGCGCGTCGTGAGCTCGTGGCGCACGCGCTCGAGCGCGATGTCCAGGCGCGCGTCTTCGACCGGCTTCAACAGATAGTCCAGCGCGTTCGCTTCGAACGCCTTCAGCGCGTACTGATCGTATGCGGTGACGAATATCGTCAGCGGCATCTGCGCCGACGGCACCGCGCGCAGCAGCTCGAATCCGTCGACGCCCGGCATCTGCACGTCGAGAAACATGAGCTCGGGCTGGTGCTCGGAGATCGCGAAGAACGCCTCGCGGCCGTTGCCGGCTTCGGCGACGATCTCGACGTCGGAATGGCGCTGCAGGCGCAGCGCGAGTCCGCGCCGGGCCAGGGGTTCGTCGTCAACGATTAGCGTACGCATGCGCATCGGGTACGTCCTCTTCCAGCCGCTCCAGCGGCAGGCGTAGCGTTACCAGAGTTCCGCGCGGTTCGCATGTGCGGATCGTAAAGCTCTGGTGCTCGCCATAGAGGACGCGAAGCCTTTCCCGGGTATTGGCGAGGCCCACGCCGTGGCCGCCGCCGCTCTTGGGCGCGTAGTCGGCGCTGCCCGGGCCGTCGTCGCGCACGGTGATCTCGAGCGCCTCGTCGATCGTGTGCGCGACGATCTCGAGCCGGCCGCCTTCCTCGCGCCGCGAAACGGCGAACTTGATCGCGTTCTCGATCAGCGGCTGCAGGATCAGGCTCGGCACCAGCGCGCCGCCGGCTTCGGGCGTGACCATGATGCCGACGCGCAGGCGCGAGCCGAAGCGCACCTGCTCGATGGTCAGATATCGGCGCACCGATTCGATTTCCTGGTCGAGCGTGACGCGCTGCTCGGGATCGCTGTCGAGCGAATAGCGCAGGAATCCGGACAGCGCGCCGACCATGCCGTTGGCCTGGTCGCGGCGGCCGTCGAGCACGAGCGTCGAGATCGCGTTCAGCGTGTTGAAAAGGAAATGCGGATTCAGCTGGTAGCGCAGCATGCGCAGCTGCGCCTGGTGCGCCATCGCAATCGCCTGCAGCGCGGTTTCCTTCTCGTGCTGCAGCTGGCGCGCGAGCTTGATGCCGACGTACGCGGCCGTCCACGCGAAGAGCAGATACAGCGCGCCGAAGAAATACGAGATGTAGCCGAGGTAGCTCGGCGGCGGCTTGCACTCCTCGCACATCGCATAGAGCGCGAGCTTCCAGGTAAAGCCATAGGTGGCCGATGTCGCGACGAGGACGAGCGCGCCCGCCCACAGGCGCTGGCGGAGCGGTTGATTCCAGGTCGACTCGACGACCGCGCGGATGATCAGCGTGAAGACGATGCCGCAGACCGCGTCGAGCACGCAGATCTTGTAGTAGTCCGCCGCACGACCGACGCCGATGCCGGCAAGGAACTGCTCGAATCCGTAGCCGAACCAGACCAGGGTCTGCAGCACGTAGAACTGGCGGGACGGGTGCGTGAAGAACGGCTTCAAGTCGGGGCTGCCCCTCGTTTTCGAGGTGCCTTTGGTTGGGAGGTGCCTGATGGTAAGGCGTTTCGCGGCCCCCGGTCCCGCGGTCCGTCGTAAAGGTCGAACGTCTGGTCCTGCGGCGCGCGGCGCGCCGGTCCTGCCGTGACGGATCCGCCCGATTGCGGTCACAATCCGCGACTTCGAAGCGGTGTCGCTTCATTCGCGTGCGGCCATGGACAAGGAACACAAACAGACGGCGGTTGCGATGATCAAGGCGGTCGTGCTGCTGCAGCTCAAGGTGCTGCTCGGTGCGGCCCGCGATCTTGTCGTGGGACCGACGGCGATCGTCGCCGCGTTCATCGACCTCGTGCTGCTCAAGGAGCAGGAGCCGCGGTTCTTCAAATCGACCCTGCGCTTCGGCGAGCAGAGCGACCGCTGGATCGACGTGTGGTCCGCCGGACGCCATGCCGAGGAGGCGCCGCGCGAGAACGTGGATGCGTTGCTCGCGAGCGTCGAAGAGGTCGTGCGCGATCCGCAGATGGGAGCGCGTCGTGCGCGCGTGCTCAAGCGCTGGGCCGAGCGGCAGATAGCACGCGCACACAAGCGCGCCGTGGCGCAACTTTCGGCGCGGCCTGCGTCGGCGCCCGACGGAACGGCGCCGCCGACGGAGCGGACGCGCTAGCCGGGCGAGCCGGCTCGGCCGAACCCGAGCCCGCGCACTGCCACGCTCGATTCGGCAGCGCCGCGCTTTTCCGCAGGGTTTACTACGTACTTCTACGGAACGACAGGCGCGGGCTTTCGCGCTAGGGTCGCGCAATCCGCGCCGCATGATCGGTAGGCGCGCGTCTCTCGCACGGCCGGCTCCCGGCCACTGGGGTGCACTCGTGAGCTCGAAGACGTTCTGGCTGGCTGCCGTCGTGTGCGTGTTTGTCGGCAGCGCAGCGCCGGCATCGGCGACCCAACCCGCCAAGCCAGCGAAGGAAGCGGCCGCACCAGCGCTCGAGATGATCGTCGAGCCCAAGGCGATGGAACTGCTCAAGGCGGCCTGCTCGCGCCTCGCCGCGGCGAAGACGATGTCGTTCACCGCGACCGAGAGCTACGAATATCCGAGCAAGCTCGGCCCCGCGATCGTCTACACCTCGCGCTACGACGTGACGCTGCAACGGCCGGACAAGCTCCGCATCATGATGCCCGGCGATGGCCCGGCATCGGAGTTCTACTACGACGGCAAGACGATGATGGCGTTCGCGCCGGCCGAGAATCTCGTCGCGGTGTCGTCGGCGCCGCCGACGATCGACGCGATGCTGAAGACCGCTTACGAGTCTGCGGCGATCTACTATCCGTTCACCGATCTGATCGTCGCCGATCCTTACGTGGCGCTCGCCGACGGCGCGACGCTCGCGTTCTATATCGGTCCGTCCGGGATCGTCGGCGGCGTCAAGACCGAGATGCTGGCCTGGGCCGACGAAGACGTCTTCATCCAGATCTGGATCGGCGCGGACGACAAGCTGCCGCGGCGCATGCGCGCGGTGTACAGCGCCGATCCGCTGCGGCTGCGCCACGAGCTCGATATTTCGAACTGGCAGCTGGATGGCCCGGTCGGCGCGGATGCGTTCGCGTCCGAGAAGGCGAAATCGGCCAAGTCGATCGCGTTCGAGCATCCGCTCGCCAAGGCGCCGCCCGGCGTCACGCCGATCAACATGAAGAAACCCGCGAAGGATGCATCCGCCAAACCGAAATCCACGCCGTGACCACGAGGCGAACGTCATGAAAACGATGATTGCGGTAACCGCGATGGTGCTCGCCGCCGGCCTCTGGACGAGTGATGCGAGCGCGTTTCGCAGCGCCAACCGCTGGGGCGGCAGCACGACGCACGTGGCCGGCGTCGGCACCGAGCACACCAACGCCTTCGGCGGAAACACCGCGCACGCGTGGGGCGGCGGCAGCGAGCACACGAACATGTACGGCGGCAGGACGTACGGCGAGGCCGGAGCCGGCGTCGCGCACACGTATCCGGGCGGCGCGACGGCCTACCACGCGCCAGGCGCTTATTACGGCGGCTACTACGGCTATCACCCGCCGGTCGCGGTGCCGTACTACTCGTCCAGCTGCTACGGCTGTGCGGCCGCAGCGGGCGCCGTCGTCGGCCTCGCGACGGGCGCAGCAATCGCTTCCGCCAACAATGCGGCCGCGACATCGAATGCGTATGCCGCCGGTGCGGCGAACACCGCGGCGGCGACGTCCGCGGCGTACAACGCCGGCGTGGCACAGGGCGCCATGGCGTCCGCCGCGGCAGTCACCTACGAGATGGGCGTTGCGTACGCGAGCCTGCCGGCGAATTGCGGCGAGGCGGTCATGAGTGGAACCAACTATTACGTCTGCGCGAACAACGTCTGGTTCAAGCCGTCGTTCGGTGCGAACGGAGTTTTCTACCGCGTCGTGCCGACGCCGAACTGATCGGCGGCATGTTGAAGCGTGGGTGCGCTTCATGCGCACGCTTCGACGATGCGCGCATCGCTTGGGCGCGTCACGTCGCGAGGCAGCACTGCGCACGAAACGCCGGTCGCGTTTCAAACGGTCCTGCGGCGCCTCTTGTCGGCGAACGCGATCGCGTTGTCGATCTTCTTGAGCTCGGCATTGGTCCTGGCCATGCCGCGCCTGAAGCGGTCCGTCTTGAACATCGTCACCGCGCCGCAGGTGCAGGCGAGCTGGCGATGCGCATTCGCCCATCCAACCGTCACGTTGACCCTCCGGCCGCATGTGCCGCACTGGAGGTCGATGGTCTGGCTGTCGAGAAATCCGCTCATGGCTGCGCGCAACCCCTGCGCCTGAGAGACGGTCGTCCGGAAATCCCCGCGGAAAAATACCATGTCGTGGTCTACGCGGAGCTTCGTAGCATCTAAGTACTTCTACCGAACGACGTGAGGCGCATTTCGCGTTAGGGTGGCGCCGAGCGTCGATCCATGGCTCGGGGCCTCATCAGCCGTACGAGAGGGACGCTTGCCGGCACGGGGAAAACGCAGACTTTCGAGAATGTGCTGATCGATGCCCGCACTGCGGCCGACATCGCGGCACCGAGTCGTCGCCTCGCGCCGACGAGCGCGTTGCATGCGGCACAACCAAGGAGCATCGGTATGTCCATCCAGAAGATAGTGCTCTCCGCTTTGACTTGCCTCGTCGCATCGAGTTGCGCGTCCGGACCTCCCTTCATCGACCAGGCGCAGCCCGAGGCCGTGTCGATGGCGCAGCGTCGCGGCCAGTTCGAATTGAACTGTCCCGCCGCAACGGCCGAGATGCTTTCGCGCGAGGAAATCCAGCCGCTGGTGAACACGTTTCGTTTCAGCGGCACAGTCCGCGCCGAATACACGATCGGCGTATCGGGATGCGGCAAGCGCACGACCTACGTCGTCATCTGTCCCGAGAACGGAAACAACTGCTTCGCCGGCGGCGCGCGCAACGAGGTCCAGTAGCCGCGGCGTCATCGCGTCGCGGAAGGCGCGGGGCACAACAGCGAACCGCAACCGGAGCATTCGACGCGCTCGAATCCTTACCGGTTGCGGAGCGTGATCGCGCGTGCCTGATCAGCGTGGCGAGCGCTTCATTTCGGATAGAGAAGCGTAAGGACGACGCGCACGCCCCAATCGGGACCCGGCCCCGGCGTCTCCGCCCAATAGCGCACGCCGCCGCTCAGGCTGACGAGCTGATCGCCCCACTTCATGACCTTCGAATACTGCACGTTGAACGGCACGCTCCACTTCTTGTTTTCCCAGTCGTAGGTCGACTCGAAGTTGAAACTCAGCGTGCGTCCTTCGCCGAGCGCCTTGGCGACGAACGGCTGCAGGAACGTGCTGCTGACGTCGGGTCGCCCGGCCTCGCCGCCGATGGACCAGATCTGGTTGACGAGCGCGCCGTAGGTCCAGCCACTCCGGGTCTGCTTGAGGAAGACAGCCGTCGGACCGAGCCCCCACTTGCCCGTGCCGAGCAGGTCGTCGGTCGCGGTCGGAACGAGGAACACGGGTCCGACGCCCCAGACCCAGCCGCTGGACGTCGGCGCCTTCGGTGAAAAGAAGAGGCTCGGCGTCGTGTCGCCGAGACCGAACTGATGTCCCGAGTCGCCGAAGAGATCGTCCTGATCCGTGATCGGGACGATGACGCGAACGATCATGTTCCAGTTCTCGCTGATCGAGACCGGAATCACCGGTTGAATGGTCAAATTTCCGCGGGTGCCGTCTTCCGATCCGTAGTTGAAGTCGGCGTTGAACTGGAATGGCACGCTGATCAGCGCGGCGACGGGATTGGAGAGCTTCTTGGCCAGCTCGTCGGCGCTGTCCTCGGCGGTCGCCGTGTTCGGACGGAGCAGCAGGATGACAGCGAAGACGGCGAGGGTTCCGATGGCCTTGCGGACGTGCATGGTGCGCTCCCCGAGGGCTCCAGTCGGGAAAGACTACGCGCCGCACGCTCGCCACTGCATCCGTAGATTTACCAGCTTCGCCGGCGCCTATCTTTCCGGTTGCCGATGTGCCGGCTGTTCGAGCGCACCGCGGCCGTCCGGGCCGGCCGCGGCTGCCTTCATGCGATAGCAGGCGCGCGCCGCGCAGGCAGGAACCGGCTGTTGCGCAGCAGCGCGGCCGAGACCAGCGAAACGAGCACGCCGACCGGGAAGATTTCCGTGAACGTCATCGGCAGGCGGTACAGCGGATTGGCGTAGTCGCGCTTGAACTGTTCCATCTCGGCGGTGAACTTCGCCAGCGCCTCGCCGGTGACTCCGGCGGCCTTTTGCTGCTCGATCAGCGTGTTCGCGTACGTGCTGGCGAAATCCGTGTGCGTGAGCGCGAGCGAGGCCTCCCATGACAGGGAGTACACGATGCCCGCGACGATGCTGATGCCGAGCCCGAGCGCGAATGCCGGCCAGAACCGGATCACGCCGCCGAGCTCCGCATCGCGATAGCGCTTGATCGCGACGAACACCGCGCTCAGCGCGATCAGCATCGTCACGTAGCCGATGACCATGCCGTAGCCCATCGGCGTGTGGTCGCTCAGCGCGAGGGCGAAGACGCACAGGGGAATGCCGGCGATGAGACCCGCGACGACGCCGTAGGACAGGATTTTGTTCAACATCGGACTAGCCTCCTCTTGGGAATCGGCCGTCATTGGGCGCCGCGGCGGCCCCGTCAGGCAATCGCCCGAAAGGGTGATTCGGCCGGAATCACCCGCAGGAATGGGCGATCACGGCACGATGCCGAGCTCGCGGGCCTTGTTGATCGCATCCGTGCGCCGCTTCACGTCGAGCTTTTCGAACAGCCGCGCCACGTGCGTCTTCACGGTGTTGGGCGACAGGTCGAGATCGCGCGCGATTTCCTTGTTCGAGCGGCCCGCCGCGAGTGCGTGCAGGACGGTCAGCTCGCGCGCGCTGATCCCGAGCGTAGCCTGGGCCTTGGGATTGCCGTCGAAACTCGGCGGCTTGTGCGCGCCGAGCACGCGCGCGCCGATGAAGACGCCGAGCGCGAGGAAAGCCAGCGCGATCAGGAATATGTAGATCTCGCCGGTGCGCGCACGCGCGAGGCGCTGGTAGTCGAGCCATTGCAGTGCGAGCGTTCCGGCGGCGAGCAGCGCGCCGTAGCCGAGCGCCGGCTTCCAGATCGGACTAATCCTTCCCCTGAACCTCATCGCGAGACCCGCTGGCGGCAAGGTGCAAAGTCAATCAGGCTGCGCGTCGGAGTTCAATGCCGCGATGCGGAACGGATCAGGCCCACGGGTAGTGGACCTGACCCGACCTACGCCTTGGACGCTATTGCTTGTCTTCCACGATGATCACGTGGACATCCGACAGGTGCTCGACCGCATGGACGGTCTTCGGATTGATCACGGCATCACCCGCTTTCAGATCGACTTCCCGGACGCTGCCATCCTCCATCGTGAACTTCGTCTTGCCGCCTTGCAGCACGTACACGACATGGGCCGGATGCGAATGCATCGCGATCTTGTCGCCGGCTTTCGCGGTGTAGTCGTACACGCGGAACTTGGCGTCTTCCTTGATGAGCTTGCAGTGCGTCGGCCCGACCGCGCAGCTGTCGGGATATGTGGCGGCGCTCGCGCAGACAGAGCCCGATGCAGCGATGACGAATGCCAGAGCCAGCGGAAAAAGCTTCATGGTGTCCCCCCTGAGACGTGGAACCTCTGTGTCGCCCGATTTCGACAAGTGGCGGACCAACGTTCCCCGATAGCATTCCCGCAGGGAAAAGCTCCCAGTGCCCCAAAAGCATGAAAGCGGCACGAACTCGAACGAGTGGAATGACGGCGTCGGAGCGACGATCCGACGGCCTGGCCGCACTACGGCAAGCCTACACCCAAAGACTCGGGCGAGCGGCGAGGAATGGCGGCAGCGCTCGGCGCAGTCGCGCGATCAACCCGACCGCATGCGCGCGTACAGGTCGCCGAGCTCTTTCACGGCAGCTTCGGACACTGCCCGATCGGGCGTCACGTCGCTGTTGTTGAAATTGCCCGTGTCACCGATCACCTGCACGAGAATGCCGTCGCTGCGCGGCACGATGCTGAGGTGTCCGGTGTAGAGGCTGTAGGTGACTTCCGGCTGCGGTATCAGCCGCGCGGTCTGGCCGCGCACGGGAACGATCGATTCGTCGCGGAACAATGCACGCGCGCCGTAGCCGGTCGCATGGATCAGCGTGTGTTCCGGCAGTTTCATGAGCTCGCGCGGTTCGTGGAACTCGCGCACTTCGATCCGGCCGCCCGCGACGAGGAAATCCGTCATCAGCATGCGCGCGTACGCGCTGATGTTGAACATCATCGTCGTGTAGCGCCGCGCGTACGCCTGCGGAAACGGATGCGTTCCGAGCAGCAAGATCGACCCCGTGCGGCGTCAGGTCGCGCACGCGCGAATGCAGGGCGCCGTACTCCGGCTCGTCCGGCACGCCGGTCTCGGGCGCATCGAACGGCGCATCCGAAACCGCATAGCCGTCGATCCACTCGATCGGCTTGCCGGGCAGGCCGAGCAGGCTCTGATACGTGCGGAACGACGTGCGCGTCATCTCTTCCCAGCGATCGCCGAACGCGGCCGCGTGTTCGGCGTCGCAGATGCGCGAATCGGGCGTCCACAAACCCGACGCGCGCATCGAGTACACGTCCGGCGGCAATTCCCTCGCGTAGATGCGCACGGAAAGGCCCGCGCGCTGCGCGAGAATCGCCGATGTCAGCCCGAGCGCACCGCAGCCGATCACGCCGATCTCGCGCGCTCCGGTCTCGCGCGCCAGGCGCACTGCGAGCGCGCTCGAGCCCCACGACAGCGACCAGCCGCTGCCACCGTGCCCGTAGTTGTGCACGATCGTCTTGTGATCGAGCCGTTCGGTTTCGATGCGCGGCCCGGCTGCACGGAACGGGCGCGTGCAGACGTAGATGCCCGTGATGCGGTCTGTCTGTGCACGGATCGGCGCGATCTCGGCAATGTCCGTTTGCAAGCGGGCGACCGGCGCGGGCGGGATCGCTTCCGGAGGCTTCTGCGCAACGACGGGTTGTCTTGCGCATGCCACGAGCGACACCGTCGAGGCAGCGGCCAGCGTGACGCCGGCCTGGCGGAGGAAATGGCGTCGTTGCACGGCGTGTTCTCCGGATCGACCTTTCGGTGAGCGCGACTTCTCAGTGAGCGCAACTTCTCAGTGAGCGCGACATCGGCCGCCCAACCTAGGCGGGAGGAATGGCTTTTTCGAGGCGACGCACGGACATCGGACGGACGATGGAACGGCGCCGGAAATCGCACGAAAGTTCAGATACTCCACCGTGCTCTTTCCACTTCACGGTGCGTCACCTTCGCCACGCATCAGTGCGCGCCATCCGTCGGAGCCGAGGCGGCGCAGCGTTTCGATATTGCGGCGATAGATTTCGTCCGTATCGACGATCGTTTCGACCGCGCGCTCGATGCTCGACTCGCGCAGCAGATGCAGGGTCGGGTAGGGCGAGCGGTTGGTGCAGTTCTCGATCGCGTCCGCCGTCGTGTCGGCAAAACGATAGTCCGGATGGAAGCTCGCGACCTGCAGCTCGCCTTCGAAGCCGAGCTCCAGCACGGTCGCATCGGCGACATCGAGGAAATCGTTGTAGTCGAGAAATTCGGTCAGCACACCCGGATGGATGAGCAGCGTGGTTTCGCGGACCAGTGGATCGGCTGCGTGCAACGCGACAAGCTCGTCGCGAAGATCACTGAGCAGCGCTTCCTCGCTGCGCGCGCGACTGACCCGGAAAAATAGACGTTCCTGCACGAACGGCGCGCGCGCGAACGGGCAGAGATTGAGACCGATCACCGCGCGTTCGACCCAGCGCCGCGTCGCAGCAAGAACCGTCGCTTCCTCGATCGGTGTCTCGTCGGAAGCAGGCTGATCCGATCCTACCGAGTGGTTGCTCATTGCGCCGGGAGGGTATCACCGCTTCGCACGCCAACAGAACCGGATCGGAGCGAGCGTCAGGCCTCGGCGATCGCCGCAATCGAAACCTTCAGCCCGGGAATCTTCGCAGGAAGCTTCGCGCCCTGACGAGCCGGCGGATTCGACGGGAACCATTGAAGCCACTCCTCGTTCATGCCGGCAAAATCGTCCTCGTCCGCCAGCACGATGGTGACGCTCACGATCTTGTCGAGCGAACTGCCGCCCGCTTCGAGGATCGCGGCGATGTTGGTCAGGCACTGACGCGTTTGCTCCTGAATCGTTTCGCCGGTGATCTTCCCGGTGACTGGATCGCTTGGAGCGGTCCCGGAAACGAAGACGAGACCTGCCGCCTTCACGGCCTGGCTGTATGTCGCGGGCGGCTTCGCGGCCTTGGGGGTGAACACGATTTGGCGAGGCATGTCGTCTCCGTATGGCCAGGGAATCGTGAGTCTAGGCAGTACCCGGCAGTCGAACCAGCGCCCCTCTTACCTGCCACCGTTATGATCACTTCGTGCACATCCAGCGCGTCCGGATATGCCGATGAGTGATCGCCCGGGGGCTGGTTAAGCGGCCGAGTCGTCGCAATGTCGTGCGGTACGTGGAGTCGGATGCGTCGGCCACTGCAAGAATATGGACGCGACGCCTTTCTCACATCGCGACATCAGGCAAGGCACATGAACATCACCTTCTCGCTTCTTTCCGGAACCTACAGCGTGGCCCGTCTGGCGCCCGACACTCCGGTTCCCGCATGGGCGTTCGACTCGGCGGGGTTCTCGTCCATCACCCGCACCACCGATGAGCTTTCGATCGTCGGTCCCGACAGCATCGTCCCCGAGGACATTCGGGCCGAGCGGGGATGGCACGTGATCAAACTGCACGGTCCGTTCGCCTTCGATGCAGTCGGAATCCTCTCGTCCTTCATATTGCCTCTGGCGAAGAGTGGCGTAGTCATCATCGCCATCAGCACCTTCGACACCGACTACGTTCTCGTCAAGGCGCCGCAGCTCGAGCAGGCCGTCGAAGCGCTTCGGGCCGCCGGACATTTCTATCAGACCCCGGATCGCCCCGGAGAGACCTGACGATTCGTTCAAGCCCGACTCGCTTCGCGATCCGGTTTGATTCCAGGGAGCGCAGTTGAGCGCGCTCAAGCCCACACATTCGCAACAAGGAGTCTCGCAAAATGATCACGTGTCATCTTCGCTACGTCATCGATCCGGCCAAGATCAAGGAATTCGAGCACTACGGCAGGATGTGGATTCCACTCACGAAGAAGTTCGGCGGAATCCATCACGGCTATCTGCTTCCGTCGGAAGGCGCCAACAATATTGCGCTCGCGTCGTTCTCGTTCCCGTCTTTGGCGGCGTACGAAGAGTTCAGAAACAAATTGGCCAAGGATCCCGAATGCCAGGCGGCATTCAAGTACGCCGAAGAAACGCGCTGCTTTCTCAGCTATGAGCGCACATTTTTTCGCCCGCTGACTGAGTGAGTCAGCGCAGCAACGCAGGATGCCTACCTGGAAATGAGCACTTCGTTGATCTGAATGAGCGGCTCGATGTCCGTGTAGTTCGGCATGTCGCCCTGCAGCTCCGGCGCGTTCGGCACGAACGCCTGCATGAACGCGTCGATGGAGCTGAAGAGAAAGTGGCACATCGCGACATAGGCCGGCGCGGATCCTGGTGTGGCGCCGCCGACGCCGCGCTCGACCGATACGCTCTTGAACCCCGGATGGGCACTGAGCAGCTCGATCGAGCGCGGCATGTGCGTCCCGATGTAGTGGCCGAAGTCGAAGCGCGAACCGGGTGTGTTCGGATAGAGAATGCTGATCTTGACCATGCGACGGACTCGAGCGGTGTGGCGGGTTGCGCAAGGCAACCGGATTTCCGATGAGACCGGCCGCGAGCGTGCTGGCTGACGGGCGACGTCGCGGACGTGGTCATCGAGGCGCGCTTCAGCTCATGCGCTCGAGGGCGGCGCCGATGCGGCGCTCGCCCCCGTTCCAGCATTGAGGCCGAAATACGGTCGTCAGTTCTGGATATGAATCTGGATCGGGTAGTACGCACCCGACAACTGCGAGGCATCCCACACGTACGTCTCGTCGCCGTAGCTCGGATGGCTCTTGAGCCCGGAAGGCTCGGTCGCCTGCACGAAGAGCTCGTAGTCGCCGTTGGCAAACGGCGTGCTGTCGAAGCTGCGGATATACCGGCCTTGTGGAGCGGGCACGTCGCGCGCTGTCGCAAGCGTCAGTAGGCGCTGGCTGGTCGATTCGTCGGCGCCACTCGGCCGGATGAATACGTCGATGTTCGCGATGCCGCCGGTGCCGCCCGTGCTCCATATTTCCGTGCTCTGCACCGGGAACACCATGAGCTCGGGCGCCCAGTTCGCGTAGCTGTGATTGCCGACGACGAAATAGATCGGCACGTTGCCTGTCACGGCGATGCGCGCCGGCGGATCGGCCGTCAGATGGTGCGAACCGTCCACCTGCGTGTCGCCGATCTGCTCGAAGCGAGCCGGTGGGCCCAGCCGCGGCAGGTCGCTGTGCAACGGAAAATCGTGAATGGCCGAAGGCGGCGTGAACGCCGGTGCGCTTGCGGGCGGGTAGGCGACTTCGACATGCACATCGAGAATGCCGGTGTTCTCGGCGAAGAACTGGAACGCGTTGTCGCCGACCGCGAGCGGCGAAGGGCCGTCGTGCGGAATCGTGCCGAGCGGAACGCGCACCGTGTACGGAATGCCCCAGACCAGCAGGTCAGGATCGAGCGGAACGCTGTTGTTCGTGCGTTCGGGCAATAGGAATTCGGCGCCGCCGTTCAATGTCACGTGATCGCCCGGCACGAGCGTGAAATTCGAGTAGTCGCCCATCTGGTAGGTGAGCACGAGCGTGGCGTCCGCGCTTGCACCGGCAGCGGTCGGCTTCAGATCGTCGGGAATGTTGACGGTGAAGGTCGGGAACTCGCCGTTGCCGCGACTGGCTTTCTGGTAGTCGGTGCCCGCGATGCGCGTGACGTAGTTGTGCACTTCGCGCGGCGCGACGTCGGGTCCGTCGAAACCGAAGTTGTCCCAGTGCACGAGGTAATACGGCACCGCGTCCTTCGGCGTGTTGTAGCCGAACGCGACCCATAGCGGCTCGTAGTCTCCGGCCGCGAGCGTCGCCGGCGCGAAGCTCGCGTCGATCACGCTGCGCCCGTCGATCAGCACCTCGATGCCGTCGGTGCCGACGCGCACGTCGAAATGGCGCCGCACGTTCGAGACCGCCTGACGTCCCGCGGCCTCCATGTCGACCGAGCCGACCTGATGCGAAGCGCCGTCCATGCCGACCAGGTTCACGCTGAAGGTCTGGAACTGCGAACGAAGACGCAGCATGCCGGCCGGCAGACCGGTGGCGCCGTCGTCGTCGAAGAAATCGGTGTGTCCGGTGAGATCGGTGAATACGGGATTGAGATCGAGATACCAGACGGAGCGCGAGCTCAACGGGCTGTCCATGTCGAACACGATGCGCCGGCGCACGCCGGGCTCGATGCGCACGGCCTTGCGGAAGCGCTGCGACGTCTGCGAACGATCGCCCGTGTTGTCGACGCGCGTGCCATTCAACGTATGCGCGTGGAACTGGTCGTTGATGAAGAAGAGGTTGAAGCGCGCATCGGTGGACGTGACCTGCGCGTTGTTCCAGAGTTTCTCGTCGGCCGGACCGAGCGGCAGGTTGAAATCGTCGAAGTGCGTCATCGATGCGCGCAACGCATCCACGCGCGTTGCGTCGCCGCCGTCGAACGTCACGTCCGTTGGCAGGCTGGTGATTTCACCGAGCGCATCGATGCGCTGCACGCGCACGTGATATGGCGTCGCATTGAGCAGCGGCTGCAACTGCACGCGACGATTGCCGGTGACGAGCCACTTCACGTCATTCGCCGCATCGACGGAGGCATCGCTCTTGGCGAGACAACCGAGATTGCCGTCGTGATGCGGATTGGGCTGGCCGAGCTGAAGCTTCTCGGGCGCGATTCCTTCGGGCCACCACGTGACGAGGAAGCCGGCATCGTCGTGCCCGCTGCCGTCCATCGTCCACCACTGGCCCCAGGCGTTCTCGCCGTCGTAGTCCATCGACAGCGTGGCGACGCGATCGTCGCGTTCGATCTGGACGGTCGGCGCTGCAGCGAGCGGCTCGAATCCGTCCTTGAAGACGATTTCTGCGTGCGCGGAGACGGCGAACGCAGTTGCCAGGAGCGTCGAGCGACTGCTCGCGCAATGCGGATGGACCTCTGCACGAGGCGAAGACGGGCAGGATGCGCGTTCATCGGCGGGCTCCGGCGGTCTGATCCATGGAGTGTTGGCCGACTGTGGTCAGCGAACTGACGAGTTCATCACAAGCGGGAGAAGATGGAACAGGATTGCCGCCCGCCTGCGGACGGACTCGATCCGAGTTCCAACGGTCGGGCGAATTCGAGCCTCGTCTGCCGCTCTATTCGAACCCGTCCGCAAAAATCAGATCGATCGACATGCGCGCCGCAAAGTGATCGACATGCGCCAGATCGATGACATCGAGCGAGCCGACGACCACGATCTTGTTGGCCTCCAGCGCCATTCCGTTGAAGAGCTGCCCGCTCGGCACCGTCTGGCCGAAATCGTAGGTTCTCTTGCCGACCGCGCCGAAGCTCGGATCCGGCGTGCCGTTCGGCATCAGGCGCACGAGGTCGGCCGCGATGGCGCCTGAGGTCGGCAACACGGAGGCGCCGGCGATCAGCAGCCGTCCGTTGCCTTGCTCCGCCAGGGCGAGCGCGATGTCCTCGCCGTTCGGTTCGAGGTCGAAGGCGATCGTCGTTCGGCCGCCGATGCCGAAAGTCGAATCGAGTGTTCCATCGGGCAGGAGGCGAACGATCGCCATGTCCTGATTCAGATCGGTCGTCGATGACGAATCGGCGATGCCGCCGAGCACGATGCGGCCGTCGCGTTGCAGCATCAGGCTGTACGCAGCGTCACCGTTGCCGCCGCCAGCGCCGCCGAGGTCGAATGCGACGACGACACGGCCGTCGGCGCTGAAGTCGGGATCGGGCGTTCCGGTCGCGAGCAGGCGCGCCGCGGCGAAATCGGTTCCGCCGGGCGTGCCGGCGTCGACAAAGCCAGCGAGGACGATGCGACCTTGCGCATCGATGGCGACACGCGTCGCGTTGTCGTCCTTGGTCGTGCTCGACGCCAGATTGAATCCGATGGTCGCGCGGCCGGTGAGATTGAAGGAAGTGTCACGCGTACCGTCGGTATTGAGCTGCAATATCGCAAAGTCGCTTCCATTCGATGCGGTGACCGCGGATCCCGCCACAACGATCTTGCCGTCGGCTTTCAGCGCCAGGGCGGTGGCCGTATCGGTGTTTGACGCGCCGAGGTCGAAAGCGACGACCGATTTGCCGGTGCCCGCGCCGAAGGTTGCCGTGTCGAGCGTGCCGTCGGCGTTGAGCCGCGCGACTGCGAAGTCCGAGTTGGCGTCGAAGGGCGGTTGCGTCGTGCCGGCGACGACGATCTTGCCGTCGGCCTGCACGGCGATGCCGCCGCAGATGTCGTCGTTGCCGCCGAAGTCGATCGTCGTCTTGCCGTCGAAACTGAAGGTCGTATCGAGATCGCCATCCGCGGTGAAGCGCGCGACGAAGAAATCGACCCCAGGTGATACGCCTTCGGCGTTGCAGAGGAGGATCTTGCCGTCCGGCTGCATCGCCATGCCGGCAGGAAGGTTCGAATAGCCGTCCGTCAAGCCGGTCAGGCGGAAACCGTTCGCGCCGAAGCTGGTGTCGAGATCGCCGTCGGCCGCCGAAGCAATCGCACAGACAGCTGCAAGTACCAGAGCCGACGTGGTCCTTCCGAGTAGTGCACGCATGGCCTCTCCCTCCGCGAGTGCGTGCTTAACATACAGGAAAGGTGGTTAATTTCGCATTCGCGGACGGGACAGTCCGCTCTGCCTGCCCGCGTGCTCGGGCGCGCGCGACGTCAGGACTCCAATTCGAAGCGGTCAGTTTCGCGAACTCTGCGCACAAAGATCATCCCGCATCGAAACCGTTGCCGAAGATCGTGTCGATCGCAGGGTTCGGTATCAGCGCGACGAACGTTCCCCCGGAAATTCCGCCGTCGGCGCCATTGGCGACGATGCCGAGCATCGCGCCCGTTGTGCGGTCGTAGCGGCGCACGCGATTGCCCGAAAGAACGAGCAGCGAACCGTCGGTGTCCAGCGTCATTCCGGTGGGACGGTTGAGGCCGCTTATGAGTGTCTCGACCAGCGCTCCGCTGCCGGCATCGAATCGATACACGGCGCCGCTGCCTTCGCCGCCGACGAGGATCGTGTCTCCTTCATCGACGATGCCGCGCGTCTCGAAGAGTCCGCCGCTGCCCGAAGCGACGAAATCGGCGTCCACTTCGCCCGTCGCAAGATCCACGCGCGCGACGCTGCTCGTGTCGTAGCCCGGAACGTAGAGCAAGCCGTCTGCGCTCACCATCATGCCGTTGTCGGCGCCGAGGAGCCCGCTGTCCGACGGCAACACGGTGCCGATCGTCGCGCCGGTCAGCGGGTCCAGCTCGACCACGCTGCTGGTGCCGTAGCTCGCGACATACACTTCGCCGGCGGGCCCGAAAGCGATGCCGGTCGGATCGAAATCGGCGGCGAATTGCGCGAACACATCGACGAAGGCGTAGGTGGCGTCATGCCGATAGCGCTGGATCTGGTCGTTGCCTTCGCTGACGACGTAGATGAGATCATCCGCCGCGTTGTAGCGCACCGCCTGCGCGCCCCGGATGCGGCCGGCCTCTTCGAGCTGGCGCAGAAACGTGCCGCTGCATGCATCGTAGATGGCCACGTTGTTCGAGAAATAGCCGCTCACGAACAGGTGGTTGGCGCAGGTCTGCGCCCGCGCCGTCGTGGCTGCGACAAGGGTCAACGCGAGCAGCGCGATTCGGGGTTGCATGGGATCGTCTCCTCGTTGATCGCGCCCACGGTGGTGCACGCGCCGTGGCAAGTCCTTCGCGAGCGCTTCGCGTGTTCTCCTTTTTTTCTCCTTTCGCGCCGGGACCGCTAGCATCCGCCTCATGAACGACGCTTCGCATCCCGCCGCCGAGTACCAGTTTCTCGACTGGCGCTACGCGCCTGCGGGCAGACGGCTAGTCGGGCCGGGCGGCGAGGTGCGTCTGAAGCCGCTGTCGGATCGCCTGCTGCGATGCCTCCTGGATGCGCCGGGAACCGTTCGCGCGCGCGATGAGCTCATCGAAGAGGTGTGGACGCGACGCGAAGTGAACGACGAGGTCCTGTCGCGCGCGATCGCCGAGCTGCGTGCGCTGCTCGGCGACGATGCGCGCCAGCCGCGATTCGTCGAAACGCTGTCCAAGGGCGGCTATCGCTGGATCACGCCGGTTACACGCATCGATGCTCCGCTGGCGCAGTCGGCGGTGCGTGGAGAATCGGCCGCGCAAGAGCGTGCGGTTCCGGCGAATCGTCGATGGATCGTGGCGGGCATCGCCGTCGCGCTGATGCTTGCCGGCCTGGCTGCGTGGCTCTTCGCGCAGCGCAAGGACGAGGCCGGCGACCACGCCGCGCTGGCGGTCGGCTTGCTCGCGGCGCGCCCGCTGGCGGCCGATCCCCGGCTCGAATACGACGCGCGCTTCGACGGCGTCGGCCGTGTCGTGTACGTGCGCTCCGCTCAGGACAGCGAAGCGAGCGAGCTGGTGCTGATCGACACCGCGAGCCTTGCCGAGCGCGTGCTGTGGCAGGACGCGCTGTCGCTGCGCGATCCCGCACCGTCGCCGGATGGTCGCGAGGTCGCGGTCATGCGTCGCGACAAGCAGGCATGCGAAATCTGGAGCGTGGCGCTGATCGATCTGCATCGATCCCGCCTCGGCAGTTGTGCACCGTCCGGTGCAGGCGGCCTGGAGTGGGCCGATAGCGGCAACGCTTTGCTTTACACGGGGGCCGCCGTGGATGCTCAACACGCACCCGGTCTCGCGCTGCTCGATCGGCGTACCGGTACGGAGCGCGTGCTGACGACGCCGGAGCTCGGCGAAGGCGCGCATGTCGATCCGCGCCTGTCGCGCGATGGCACGCGGCTCGTCTACGCGAGCATGCGCGACGGCGAAGCGCAGCTCTGGCAGAGCGACTGGCCCGAGCTGAAGCAGCGCAGCGCGCTTCTGAAACGTCCCGAGCCGCTCTATGGCCATGCGTTCGAAGCGAGCGGCGATGCGCTCTGGATCGCGGGCGATCTGACGCTGTACCGCGCGCTCAATCGCATGCGCAGCGGTGGCGAGCCGGAGCTGATCGGTGGTCGCGGCGCGATCTCGATCGACATCGCACGCGATGGTGCCGCGGTCTGGGCCGCGGCCAATTACGATGCCGACATCTGGCTGCGCGAAAGTGCCGCGGCGCCGTGGACTGCGGTCGCGCGCTCGAACGGCTACGAGTCGCAGCCCGATTTTTCCGCCGACGGATCGCGGCTCGCTCTCGTCAGCAACCGCAACGGCGTCGAATCGATCTTCGTGTACGACCGCAACGATGGCAGCGTGCGGCCGTTGCCGCTCGATCCGCGCTTGCGCTGGGTGCGGCCGAGCTGGTCGGCACGCGATCAGTCGCTGATTCTCACCGCGTACGAGGACCGCAACACGCGGCTCTACCGGTACCGCCTCGAAGACGCCGCGCCGCGCGCCATCTCGCACGTCGAGCAGGGCGCATTCGCGGGTGTCGAGCTCGCGGACCGCCTGCTCTACATGACCGGCAACGGCACCGGACGCGGCACGCTGATGCAGCTGCGCGAAGGACAAACGGTCGCCGAAGACGTGGGCCTCGGATCGGTCAGCGCATTCCGCGCGTCGCGGAGCTGGCTCGTGTGGCGCAGCGAAGGCTCGTCGTCGCTGCACGCTGCGCCCTGGCCGGCGCTGCGTCCCGTGCGCGACATCGCGATCGATGAACACGGCGAGGACTTCGCGTTGGCGGGGAATGCGCTCTACTTCGTCGATCGGGGAAATCTGCGGACGCTGGAATTGCCCGACGGAGAGCCGGCCGATGTCGCCGCGCAACGCGTGCCGAGCGGCAATGGACCGACGCTCGCCGCCTCGGCCGATGGCGCGCTTGCGGTCGTCACGCTCACTTCGCTGAGCATCGATCTGATGATTGCCGATCGCGTTCGCGAAGACGGACAGCGCTGAATGTGGGCACTGGTCGACTTGCCGGTGTCGCATCCCAGTTGACTCATCTCCAGTAGGCGAGCGAGAGCGAGGACATGTAATGTGCCTTGACGGATATATGCCTTGCGAGGTATATATGAGGCATGGAATCAGCCTTCGCCATCGTCGCCGAACCGAACCGCCGCGCCATCCTGAGCCTGCTCGCGTCCTCCGAGCGATCCGTGGGCGACATCGAAGAGCGCCTGCGACTGTCGCAGCCTTCGGTTTCCAAGCACCTGCGGGTGTTGCGCGAGGCGGGTTTCGTCGAGTCGCGGATTGATGCGCAGCGGCGTCTTTACCGGATTCGGCCCGAGCCGCTGATGGAGCTCGACGCCTGGCTCGCTCCGTTCCGCCGCTTCTGGTCCGCCCACGTCGACGCGCTCGAGCGGCACCTCGATCGCATGCATCCAGCACCACGTCGCAAAGGAAAGAAAGGAAAGAAACGATGAACAGCCGAGAAACCTACAACCCGGGCCCGGCTGCGGGCGCCGAGATTCACAAGGATGGCGAGAAGTGGACGCTCGTTCTCGTTCGCGAGCTGCGCCATCCTCCTGCGAAGGTCTGGCAGGCGTTGACGGATCCCGCGCAGCTGCACGAGTGGTCTCCGTTCGACGCCGACGGGAACCTCGGTACGACCGGCGCGACCGTGAAGCTCACGACTGTGGGTGCTCCCGCGCAGTATGTTTCCGAAACGCAGAGTGACGCGCGCCGACGCGCCAAAGGTGCTCGAGTACAACTGGGGCGGCCAGGACATCCGCTGGGAGCTCCAGCCTTCCGGCGGCGGAACGCGCCTGACGCTCTGGGCCAATATCGATCGCCGCTACATCGCGATGGGTGCCGCCGGGTGGCACATCTGCATCGATGTTCTGGATCACCTCCTCGGCGGAATCGCCATCGGTCGCATCGCCGGTCCCGAGGTGATGAAGTTCGACGGCTGGCAGCGGCTGCACGCCGAGTACGCAAAGCAGTTCGGCGTCGAAACGCCCGGGAGGTCGCAATGAATGCGAGCAGCTGGATCCGTCAGATCCACCGCTGGGTGGCCATCCTCTTTACCGCGACCGTCATCGCGAACTTCATCGCGCTCGCACGCGGGGCGCCGCTGTCGTGGGTGACTTACTCGCCGCTGCCCCCGCTCGCGTTGCTGCTGTTCACCGGGCTGTACATGTTCGTGCTGCCGTACGCTGCGAAGTGGCGCGGCGGAAGGAGAGCTTGAGGGCGTGTTCGATCGCGACGACAGGCACGCGCGTTGGCGTCAGCCGGTTGCCGACTTCGCGGGCTGCGTCGCCTCTTCGATCGCGTCGGCGACGCGCTGTTGCTCTGCCTTGAGCTTGCCCGGCATGCGCGCGCCGAACGAATCGAGATACTTGCCGATATCGGCGATCTCGTTGCGCCAGCCTTCCGGATCGACATCGAGCAGCATGTCGAGCGCGCGATCGCCAAGGCGCAAGCCGTCGATGCGAAGATCGCGCTTGCGCGGCACGTGGCCGATCGGCGTTTCCTCGGCCTGCGCGCTGCCTTCGCAGCGGCCGATGATCCATTCGAGCACGCGCAGGTTCTCGCCGTAGCCCGGCCAGAGGAACTTGCCGTCGGCGCCCTTGCGGAACCAGTTGACGTGGAAGATCTTCGGCAGCTTCGCGCCGGGCTTGTCGAACGAGAGCCAGTGCGCGAAGTAGTCGCCGTAGTTGTAGCCGCAGAACGGCTTCATCGCCATCGAGTCGCGACGCAGCACGCCGACGGCGCCGGTCGCGGCCGCGGTCGTTTCCGAGCCCATCGATGCGCCGACGAGCACGCCGTGCTTCCAGTCGCGCGCTTCGAACACGAGCGGCACCAGCGACGGACGCCGTCCGCCGAAGATGATCGCGGAGATCGGCACGCCCTGCGCATCTTCCGCGCGCGGCGACCAGCTCGGGCATTGCTTCGCCGCAACCGTGAAGCGCGAATTCGGATGCGCGGCCGGACCGTTCTTGGCGTCGTGCGCGCGGCCCTGCCAGTCCTTCACCGGCGCGCCGGGCAGGCCTTCCCACCACGGCTGGTTGTCGGCGGTGACGGCGACGTTGGTGAAGATCGCATCGTGCTTGCGTCGTCGCGAGCGCGTTCGGATTCGTCGACGTGCTGGTGCCCGGCGCGACGCCGAAGTAGCCGGCTTCCGGATTGATCGCCCACAGGCGTCCATCGGGACCCGGCGTCATCCAGCAGATGTCGTCGCCGACGGTCCAGACTTTCCAGCCGGCTTCGCGATAGCTTTCCGGCGGAATCAGCATCGCGAGATTGGTCTTGCCGCACGCGGACGGAAATGCCGCGGCGACGTAATGCGTTTCGCCTTGCGGATTCTCGATGCCGACGATCAGCATGTGCTCGGCGAGCCAGCCTTCGGTGCGCGCCTGCCAGCTCGCGATGCGCAGCGCATGGCACTTCTTGCCGAGCAGCGCATTGCCGCCGTAGCCGGAGCCGATCGACTTGATCGTGAGCTCTTCCGGGAAATGCATGATGAAGCGGCGCTCGGGATCGAGCTCGCCGATCGAGTGCAGGCCCTTGACGAACGTGCCTTCGCGCTCGATGCGCGCGAGCGCCGGCGCGCCCATGCGCGTCATGATGCGCATGTTGGCGACGACGTACGGGCTAATCGGTGATCTCGACGCCGCAGCGCGCGATCGGCGAATCGATCGGGCCCATGCAGTACGGGATCACGTACATCGTGCGGCCGCGCATCGCGCCGTCGAACAGCGCATCGATCTTTCGCGTGCGCCTCGGCCGGGTCCATCCAGTTGTTGTTCGGGCCGGCGTCGTCCTTGTTCTTCGTGCAGACGAACGTCAGGTGCTCGACGCGCGCGACGTCGGTCGGATTCGAGCGATGCAGCCAGCAGTTCGGATGCGTCTCGGCGTTCAGCGCGATCAGCGTGCCGTCGCGCTCCATCTGCTCGATCGAGCTCGCTGTTTTCTTCCTCGGAGCCGTCGCACCAGTGCACGGCATCGGGCTGGGTAAGTCGGGCGACCTCGTCGACCCATCGGTTCAACGCTTGGAGTTTGCTGGACATTTTGGCGGAGGGGCGCTTCGGGCAGCGCCTCTGAGGCGAAGGGATGACCCGACGGTAGCGGCGGCCGGGTGACCATTGCAAGGCGGTCCGCCGCAAGCCTTTCCGGCGTCTTTTCAGGGCGGGACCAGCGTCGCGATGACGTGGTCGACGTAACCCTCGAATTCTTCATGGCCGAGCCGCGGCAGGCCCAGCGTGCAGCGAAAGCTGAAGAAAGCCTGTGTAGGCGGAGTAGGCAAGCCGGGCGCGGTGCGCCGCCGTCGCGCGCTCGAGGCCGGCCTGGCGATAGGCGAGCGTGAGCACATCGAGGCGCCGCTGCGAGACGCGCGCCATGACCGGCCGCACCAGCGGATGATCGAGCGACTGCATCAGCGCCGCATAGATCACGTGCGACTGCATCTCGCGGCTGACGCGGCGGAACAACTCGCGCAGGCGCTCGCGCGGATCGGCGATCGTCCTCGACCTGCGCCATGACGACTTCCTCGTCGCCGCGTTCCCAGCGTTCCAGCGCGGCCTTGATCAGCGCCTCGCGCGTCGGGAAATGCCAGTAGAAGCTGCCCTTGGTGACGCCGAGCCGGCGCGCCAGCGATTCGACTGCGACGGCGCCGAGCCCGCTTTCGGCAAGCGTATCGAGCGCCGCCTGCTCCCAGTGCGCGGCCGTGAGGCGGCCTTTCGGTTCGAGCTTGGTGGCGGTCGCGACCATCGGCAGAGTGTGCCGGAAACCCGCCGGCATTAGAAGCAACCGAGGCGATATTCACAATCTGGTCAATGAGATAGCTTCCATACGCGTGCGTATTGATTTCGTCGGTTGGCCGTACCATACTCGGCCGTATGGCCTATGCGGCGCTGAAATCGCCGGAATCGATCGTCGAGCGTGTTCGCATGCGCGACGGGCTCGCGCTCGCCGTCGAAACCTTCGGCCACTCCGGCCGCCCGGCGATCGTTTTCGCGCACGGCTTCGGCCAGACGCGCGGCGCCTGGGCCGGCAGCGCCGCCGAGCTCGCCCGCGGCGGCTGGCGCTGCCGTCACCTTCGACGCGCGCGGCCATGGCGACAGCGACTGGCGCGGCCGCGATCCGTACACGTGGGAGCAGATGCTGGACGACCTCATCACGGTCTCGCGCCGGCTGCCCGCGCCGCCGGTCCTCGTCGGCGCATCGATGGGCGGCCTGCTCGGCCTCGCCGCCGAAGGCGCGCATGCGCCGCTGTTCCGCGCGCTCGTTCTGGTCGACGTGACGCCGCGCTGGGAACCCGCAGGCGTCGACCGCATTCTCAATTTCATGCGCGCGCATCCCGAAGGATTCGAATCGCTCGATGAGGCCGCCCGCGCGATCGCGGCGTACCTGCCGCATCGCCGCGAGCCGAAGCGGCCCGAGCGGTTGCGCACGCTTGCTCGCCGATCACGGTGACGGCCGACTGCGCTGGCACTGGGATCCGCGCCTGCTCGACGACGTCGCCGAAGACAGCGCCGCGCAGCAGCCGCGCCTGCTCGACGCCGCGCGCCGCATCCGCATCCCGACGCTGCTGATCAGCGGCGGCGCGAGCGACATCGTCTCCGGCGCCACGATCGACGAGTTCCTCGCGCTGGTGCCGCACGCGCGTCACGTTTCCGTTCCACACGCGACGCATATGATCGTCGGCGACGACAACGCCGCGTTCACCCGTCACGTCGCCGAGTTCCTGCAGACGCTGCAGGGTCAGGAGTCTTCGCCATGAGTCCGTTCGTTCCCGTCATCGCCGCGCTCGTCGTTTCGCTCGTCGCCGCGTATTTCCGCATCGGCCTTCGCGTCTGGACGATCGCAGTCGTCGCCGCGATCTTCGGCGCGGGCTGGCTCGCCAATGCGTCCGCCGACCGCGATCGCGATTCCGCTCGTCCTCTTCGCGCTCGTCGCGGTGCCGCTGAATCTCACCGAGTTCCGCCGCCGCAAGCTCAGCGCGCCGCTGCTCGCGATTTTCCAGAAGGTCACGCCGAAACTTTCCGATACCGAGCAGATCGCGCTCGAAGCCGGCACGGTCGGTTTCGAAGGCGAGCTCTTCGCCGGCAAGCCGGACTGGTCGAAGCTGCTCGCGCAGCCGAAGCCTGAGCTTTCGGTCGAGGAGCAGGCGTTCCTCGACGGCCCGGTCGAAGAAGCTCTGCCGCATGATCGACGACTGGGAAATCACGCACGAGCGCGCTGATCTCACGCCCGAGACCTGGGATTTCCTCAAGAAGAAGAAATTCTTCGGCATGATCATCCCGAAGGAATACGGCGGGCTCGGCTTTTCGGCGCTCGCACATTCGGCCGTGCTGCAGAAGATGGCCGGCATGTCGACGACGCTGGTGTCGACGGTCGCGGTGCCGAACTCGCTCGGTCCGGGCGAGCTGCTCGTGCATTACGGCACGCAGGAACAGAAGGATCATTACCTGCCGCGCCTCGCCGACGGCCGCGAAGTGCCGTGCTTCGCGCTGACCGGCCCGTACGCCGGCTCCGACGCGACGTCGATTCCGGACTACGGCATCGTCTGCAAGGGCGAATGGAACGGCGCCAACGTCGTCGGCGTGCGCCTCACGTTCGACAAGCGCTACATCACGCTCGCGCCGGTCGCGACGATCGTCGGCCTCGCGTTCCGCATGTACGATCCGGACAGGATGCTCGGCGACGTCGAGGATCTCGGCATCACGCTCGCGCTGCTGCCGCGCGACACGAAAGGCCTCGAGATCGGCCGCCGCCATTTCCCGCTCAACGTGCCGTTCCAGAACGGACCGATACGCGGCAAGGACGTGTTCGTGCCGCTCGTCGCAGCTGATCGGCGGCCCGGACATGGCCGGGCAGGGCTGGCGCATGCTGGTCGAATGCCTTTCGGTCGGCCGCGCGATCTCGCTGCCGTCGAACACCGCGGGCGGCGCGCGCTCGGCCGTCGTACGCGACCGGCGCGTACGCGCGCATCCGCAAGCAGTTCGGCATGCCGATCGGCCGCTTCGAAGGCATCGAGGAAGCGCTCGCGCGCATCGGCGGCTACACGTACGCGATCGACCGCGCTGTCGCGCGCGACGGCCGCTGCGGTCGATCGCGGCGAAAAGCCGGCGGTGCCGTCGGCGATCGCGAAATACCACACGACCGAGTACGCGCGCGAGATCGCGAAGGACGCGATGGACGTGCACGGCGGCAAGGGCGTGATCCTCGGCCCGTCGAACTGGATCGGCCGCGGCTGGCAGGGCGCGCCGATCGCGATCACCGTCGAAGGCGCGAACATCATGACGCGCAGCCTCATGATCTTCGGCCAGGGCGCGATCCGCTGCCATCCGTACGTGCTGAGGGAAATGCAGGCCGCGCGCATCGCCGACTATCGCGAGCGTCTGAGCAGGTTCGATCTCGGCGCTGTTCGGCCACATCGGTTTCGCGATTTCGAACGCGGTGCGCAGCTTCGTGCTCGGCCTCGCGTTCGGCCGCATCGGCCGCGTGCCGGGCGATGCCTATACGCGCCGCTACTACCGCAAGTTGAACCGCTACGCCGCGGCGCTCGCGCTGGTCGCCGACACCTCGATGCTGCGTGCTCGGCGGCAAGCTCAAGTTCAAGGAAAAGCTGTCGGCGCGGCTCGGCGACGTGCTTTCGAACCTCTACATCGCGAGCGCGATGCTCAAGCGCTACGAGGATCACGATCGCCCGGTCGACCGATCAGCCGCTGCTGGCGTGGGCGTTCCACGACTGCGTCTGGCGCATGCAGATGGCGCTCGACGGCGTGCTGCGCAATTTCCCGGTGCGTCCGGTCGCATGGCTGCTGCGCTTGCTGGTGTTCCCGTTCGGACGCCGCGAAGTGCCGCCGTCGGATCGGCTCGGTCGCCGCGTCGCCGCGATCCTGACCGCGCCGAACGAGGCGCGCGATCGCCTGACGGCCGGCATCTACAAGACGCCGAATCCGAACAATCCGGTCGGACGCATGAACGCGCTGCTGCCCGAGGTCATCGCGGCCGAGCCGGTCGAGCGCAAGTTCCTCAAGGCGTCGAAGTCGGGCGAGCTCAAAGGCTACGACTATGCGGCGCAGCTCGCCGACGCCGAAGCGAAAGGCGTTCTCAGCGCGGCCGAATGCGCATTGCTCGAAGCGCGTGCGCGATGCGACGTTCGAGTTCATCTCGGTCGATGATTTCGACACGGCGGATCTGCAGGCGGGGCGCCAACCGCGTCCGGCGTTGCGATCGGTCGCATGAACCTGTCTTGATCTTTTTCGCGGCGCGCGCAGAATTCGCAATCGGGATTCGAGGCGAGAAAATCCAATGGACCCTTCGGACCGCATCGACCAGCTGATCGCATCGCTCACGGACTGGCGCGGCAAGACATTCGCCAGCGTCCGCAAGAGCATCCTCGGCGCCGACCGCGAGATCGTCGAGGAATGGAAGTGGATGGGAAGCCCCGTGTGGTATCGCGATGGAATCATCGCGGTGGCCAACGCGCACAAAGGCAAGGTGAAGCTCACGTTTGCCTACGGTGCGAGCCTGCCGGATCCCGACAAGCTCTTCAACGCGGGTTTCGAAGGCAACGCGCGACGAGCGATCGATTTCTTCGAGGGCGACAAGGTCGATGTGCGCGCGCTGAAAAATCTCGTGCGTGCGGCGATTCAGCGCAATGAGATGAAATCGAAGAAGAAGACGGCTCCCGGCGCTCGAACGAAGGCGCGCAAGACGACAAAGAAGTAGGAGTCCGCGGCGCCTTTCGCCGGATGACGGCTGCGGCGGCTGCGCGCGCTCAAATATCTATGTCGGGCTCATACCGGTTGATCGTCGCCGTGAATCAACCGAACGCAGCGTCCGGCATGTCGAGCAGGCTCGCCGCGCCCGCGCGGATCGCAGCCGCATGCATTTGCGTGCGCGGCAGGATGCGCGCGAAGTAGAAGCGCGCGGTCTGCAGCTTGCCGTCGCGGATCGCCGGAACCTGCGCCGCGGCGACGACGCTGCGCGCCCAGAAATACGCGAGCGCGATGTAGCCGGAAAAGAAAAGGTAGTCGTACGCGGCCGCGCCCATCTCGTCGGGATTCGTCGCCGCGCGCCTCGCGATCAGCATCGTCAGATCGCTCCATTCCTTCGTCGCGATCGCGAGCGGTCCGATGAATTCGCCGAGCGTTTCGTCGGCCGCGTGCGTTTCGCAGAACGCGCTGATGCTCGAGCAGGAAATGCTTGAGCCCGACGCCCTGCAGCTGCAGCACCTTGCGGCCGAGCAGATCGAGCGCCTGGATCTGCGTCGTGCCTTCGTACAGCGTCGTGATGCGCGCGTCGCGCGCGAACTGCTCCATGCCGTGCTCGACGATGTAGCCGTGTCCGCCGAAGATCTGCAGCGCGTGGTACGTGCATTCGATCGACATCTCGGTCAGGAGCGCCTTCACGATCGGCGTCAGGAACGAGACGAGCGCGTCGGCGCGCTCGCGTTCCGCCAGCATCCGTCGTATGCCGCGCGATGTCTTCCTGCGTGTACGCGTACAGCGCGAGCAGCCGTCCGCCTTCGGCGAACGCCTTCTGCGTCAGCAGCATGCGCCGGATATCCGGATGCACGATCAAGCGGATCGGCCGGCTTGTCCGGGAATTTCGCGCCCGACAGCGAGCGCATCTGCAGGCGCTCGCGCGCGTACGCGAGCGAGTTCTGGTACGCGCGCTCGGTCAGCGCGAGACCCTGCAGCCCGACCGCGAGCCGCGCGGTGTTCATCATCGTGAACATCGCATTGAGGCCTTTGTTCGGCGCGCCGATCAGCCAGCCTTCGGCGCCGTCGAAGTTCATCGTGCACGTCGCCGAGCCCTTGATGCCCATCTTGTGCTCGATCGCGCCGCACGCGAGCGCGTTGCGCTCGCCGATGCGTCCGTCGCGTCCGACCTTGAACTTCGGCACGATGAAAAGCGAAATGCCCTTCACGCCGGCGGGCGCATCGGGCAGGCGCGCGAGCACGAGATGCACGATGTTCTCGGTGAAATCGTGCTCGCCCGCGGTGATGAAGATCTTCGTGCCGCTGATGCGGTAGCTGCCGTCGGCCGCGGGTTCGGCCTTCGTCTTCAGAAGACCAAGATCCGTGCCGCATTGCGGCTCGGTCAGGCACATCGTGCCGGTCCAGCGGCCTTCGACGATCGGTTTCAGGAACGACTTCGCGCTGCCAGTCGTCGCCGTGATGCAGCAGCGCTTCGGTCGCGCCGTGCGACAGCAGCGGATAGTTGCCCCACGACGAGGTTCGCCGAATCGAGCATTTCCTTGACCGCGCAGCCGAGCACCTGCGGCATCGCCTGTCCGCCGAACTCTGCCGGCGAGGTCAGGCCCGACCAGCCGTTCTCGACGTACTGCTCGTAGGCTTTCTTGAATCCGGCCGGCGTCTTCACGCTCGCGGTCGCGGCATCGAAATGGCAGCCTTCCTGATCGCCGGTCTGGTTCAGCGGCGCCAGCACCTGCTCGGTGAATTTCGCGGCCTCGTCGAGCACCGCATCGATGACGTCGCGCGTCGCCGCTTCGCAGCCGGGCAACCGCTGGAACAGGTCTTCGACATCGAGCACGTCGTACAGCGCGAAACGCAAGATCGGCGAGCGGCGCGGAATAGCGGGCCATCGAATGCGTCTCAGCGCCAGGTGCCGGGCAGGCCCGGCGCCGGCGAGAGGCGGCTCGATCGGTCGAACTTGAAATCGTCCTTCGGCTCGCTGGTTTCGATCGTGCCGGAGAGCCTGTAGTCGATATCACCGGCCGGCAATTTCGCGCTCGCGTGCAGCGTCGTATCGATGACGTCGGCGCTGTTGGCCGGGATGTCGACATCGGGCTTGAGCTCGATGCTGCCGACATCGACGCCGGCGACGTGCAGTGTCCCGTGCAGCGCCGCAGTAGCGCATCGCGACGGTGCTGTAGTTCTGGATGCGCAGCGTCACGTGCCATTCGCCGTTCGCGCTCGCGACGAGCTGCTGGATCGATACGGCCGACGGCGTGATGCGCCGGGCCGGGCCGCTGCTGCAGGCGGTGACGAGGCATGCGACCGCGAGCGCGGTGAGGAAATGGCGCAACGTCATGGGCGACCTCGTGTCGGCCTTGCGGAAGGCGAAGCGTGGATGTCTAGCCTAGCCGGTTCGCGGCGGGCGGCAAAGCGCCGCGCGGCGGTGTATCGCGCATTTCGTCAACCCGCGGCATTCACCGCCGGCGCGGCGTGACGTGCCGCAAACTCGGCGCGGGCGAGGCGGCCGGTGACCCGGCCGGCGTCGAGCAGGATCACTTCGTCGGCGAGCGCCGCGACTTCGGCCGCGTGATGCGAAACGAGCACGGTGAAGACGCGAAGCTCGCGACGCAGCGTCCTGAGGTAATCGAGCACCTGGCGGCGCGCCTCGGAATGCAGGCCGGTCAGCGGCTCGTCGAGCAGCAGCGCGCGCGGCTGCGCGAGCAGCGCGCGCCCGATCGCGACGCGCTGGCGCTCGCCGCCGGACAGCGTCGACGGCGTCCGTCTGCAGCATCGGCGCGAGCTCGAGCAGCGCGACGACGGCGTCGAATTCCACGTGCGCCGCGCCGTTCGAAACGCGTGCGCCGTAGACGAGATTCGCGCGCACGTCGAGGTGCGGGAACAGACGCCCCTCCTGGAACACGTAGCCGACGACGGCGTTCGGCGACCGGCACGTCGATGCCGCCGGCGCTGTCGAACAGCACGCGATCGTCGAGCACGATGCGTCCGCTCGCAGGTTTCAGCAGGCCCGCGATCGCATTCAGCACGCTGGTCTTGCCGGCGCCCGAATCGCCGAACAACGCGAGCGTGCGCACGTCGGCGCGGAACGCGACGTCGAGCTCGAGATCGGTGAACGCGTGGCGGATCGCCAGATCGATCATCGGACGCCGCGCCTCGTTCGCGTTTCAGTCATCGGCCCTCCTGCGCAGGACGCCGCCGGCGATCACGGTCGCGCTCGCCGCCGCGGCGAGCGCGACGAGCAGCGCGACGAGCGACAGACGCTGCACGCCGGGCATGCCGCCGGGCACCGAAAGCAGCTCGTAGATCGCAATCGGCAGCGTGCGCGTCTCGCCCGGAATGTTCGAGACGAAGCTGATCGTCGCGCCGAACTCGCCGAACGCGCGCGCGAACGCGAGCACGCAGCCGGCCAGCGATGCCGCGCAGCGAGAGCGGCAGCGTGATCGTCGCAAAGCGTCGCCATGCATGCGCGCCGAGCGTTTCGGCGGCGGCTTCGAGGCGACGGTCGACGCCGTCGAACGCGACGCGGATCGACAGCACCAGCAGCGGAAATCCCATCACGGCCGCGGCGATCACGGCGCCGGTCCAGCGGAACGCGAACACGATGCCGATCTGCGCAAGCGCGTGTCCGAGCGGCGCGTTGCGTCCGAGCAGCGCGAGCAGCGCGTAGCCGGTCACGACCGGCGGCAGGATCAGCGGCAGGAAGAGCAGCGCTTCGATCAGCGTGCGCCCGAAGAAACGCTTGCGCGAAAGGACCCACGCGAGCGCGAGCGCGATCGGCAGCGAAAGCACGACGCTCAGGACCGCGACGCGCAGGCTCAGCGCCAGCGCGTCCCAGTCCTGCGGCGAGAGCCAGCCGCTCATCTAGTGTTGTGGCGGCGCGTCGAATCCATAGCGGCGGAAGATCGCCTGAGTCGCCGGCGCGTGCAAGAGGTCGAGCAGCTTGTGCGCGTCCGGCGTGTCGTGGTCGGTCAGCACCGCGGCCGGGTAGACGATCGGCGCGTGCGTCGATTCCGGAAACGTGTCGACGACGCGCACGGCGGGCTCCGAGATCGCGTCCGAGCGATAGACGACGCCAAGCGGCGCCTCGCCCTTGACGACGAAATTGAGCGCGGCACGCACGTTGTCCGCGGAAACGATGCGCGGTGTCACGGCGTCCCAGACGCCGAGCGCCGTCAGCGAGCTCTTTGCGTACTTGCCGGCCGGCACGCTGTTCGGCTCGCCGAGCGCGATGCGGCCGTCCTTGCCGAGCGCGCCGACGAGATCGAAGTTCGGCGCGATGGTCAGCTTGACGCTGCTGTCCTTCGGCGCGACGAGCACGAGCGCGTTGCCGAGCAGGTCGACGCGCGTCGCGGCGACGATCTTGCCTTTCGATGCGACCGTGTCCATCCAGTCCTGGTCGGCCGAGATGAAGAGCGCGGCCGGTGCGCCGGCTTCGATCTGGTGCGCGAGCTGCGAGCTCGCCGCGTAGCTCGCCTTGATGTCGCCGATCGCTTTCGCATCCGGCGTCGCGATGATCTCGTCGAGCGCGGGCTTCAGGCTCGCGGCGGCGAAGATCGAGGAGATCCTCGGCCTGCGCTGCGCGTGGCAGGATGCCACTGAAAAACGCGAGAGAAGCCGCCAGAATGGCGTTGATCGTCCTTCGCTGGATCATGATCTCGATCTCCGGCAGTTGACGGGAGCGCCGGCTCGGCGCGTGAATGCGAACCTCAGGATCGACATGGCGGAGCGCCCGCATGAAAGCCAACGAGCTCGCGGAAATGGTCAGGCTGCGCGTGCATCTCGCGCCGGGCATCGATCTCGGTCCCGGCAAGGCGGACCTGCTCGAAGGCATCCGCGACACCGGCTCGATCTCGGCTGCCGGCCGGCGCATGCGCATGAGCTACAAGCGCGCATGGCAGCTCGTCGAGGAGCTCAACCGCCTGTTCGATACGCCGCTCGTCGAGGCCAGCAAAGGCGGTTCCGGCGGCGGCGGCGCGGCGCTGACCCGGCGCGGCGAGGATGTGCTCGCACGCTATCGCCGCATGCACGCGGCGTGCTGCGAGGCGATCGCGGGTGATCTCAGATTCCTGCACGGGCATCGGTCGTCGGCAGCCGATTGAAAGACAGGTGGCGCGCATTTGCGCGCATTTCGATATAGTCTGACGGAAATATCGCCTGTTGTCGCGCCGGGGATGCGTTTCGATATGTCGTTACAACGAGCCGTCAGTTCCGTCGGCACGGCGCGCCGCAGACGATGAATCTCCCGAAACGACCGGAGCGCTCGATGGGGTGTGCGAAGCTTGCCGTTGCGGTCGCCGTCGCCGGATTCCTCGGCACGGCGCATGCCTACGATCTCGAAGACTGGCCGACGCACTACGTGTTCAGCGACGGCACCGATCTTGGCCTGGTGATGGTGTATCGCTACGACGTCAACGATTTCAGCGACGACGAGTTGCCGAACGGCACCGACGCGTTCGAGGATTCGTCGACGAACCGGCGCAAGGAGCTCGGCGTCTTCCTGAGGAAGAAGGGCGTCTACGACGCGATCGTCGATTACGAATACCAGGGCAAGACCTGGCTCGATACCAACGTGCGCTTCTATTCGAAGGCGTTCATCGGCGAGGACTACGGTGCGTTCCGCATCGGCTATTCGAAGACGCCGGTATCGTTCGAAGGCAACACCACGACCAAGGCCGACTCGTTCCTCGAGCTCGCGCTGCCTTCGCAGGCGATCTACGAGAACCGCCGCATCGGCGTCGACTGGCTGTTCGAGCGTCCGCAGTACGTCGTCAACGTCGGCTACTACTGGGCCGGCGATCTGCTCGGCGACAACGACGGAACCACGTATGGAGGTCGCATCGCATGGACGCCTCACAAAGCCGAAGGTGACGTGATTCATCTCGGCATCGCGGCGTCACGCGAGGATCGCGACGCGACGACGGACGGCAAGGACGTGTACCACCCGGCAAGCGTCAGCATCTCGACGCCGCCGGAAGCGGGCTTGACGCCGGTGCGACTCGTCAGCACCGGCACGCTGACCGCCGATCATGCCGATCGCGCCGGCCTCGAAGCGCTGTGGATCAGCGGACCCTGGTCCGTGCAGGGCGAAGCGATCCGCGAAGACGTCTCACGCCCGGGCATCAACCCGGATTTCACCGCGAACGGCGGCTATGTGTTCGGCAGCTGGGTCGTCACCGGCGAAAGCAGGCCGTATCGCGCCGGCAACGTCGACAACATCAAGCCGAAGGGAGAATGGGGCGCGTTCGAGGTGCTGCTGCGCTACAGCGAGATCGATCTCAACGACGCGCCGGTGCAGGGCGGCAAGGAGCACGACTGGACGCTCGGCGCGAACTGGTACCTGACGTCGCACTTCAAGTTCCAGATGAACTACATCAAGGCGTACAGCGACAAGGGCAATCTCTCGCTCGATCCGACGATCTTCGAGCTGCGCGCGCAGATCCAGTTCTGAGCGCGCGAGCGCTCAGGCCTTCAGCGCGCGCAGCTTGCCGAAATATTCGCGCATGACCGCGCGCAGGCGCTCGGCACCCGGACGGCCCCAATCGCGCTGCAGCTCGCAGGCGAGGCCGAGCACGGTGATCGGCGTCGCGCCGGACTGCGTCATGCGCTGGATCGCCGACTCGTGCGATACGCGGCTGACGCCGCCGATCGCGTCGGCGACGAAATAGACCTCGTAGCCTTCATGCAGTGCGTCGAGCGCCGGGAATGCCACGCAGACCTCGGTCCAGAGTCCGGCGATGATCAGTTTCTTGCGGCCGGTCTTCTGCACGGCGGCGCGAAAATCCGGGTCTTCCCACGAATTCATCGTCGTGCGGTCGATCTCCGGCACGCCCGGCAGCGCCTCGAGCAGTTCCTTGTTGGTGCCCTGCATGCCGTGCCTGACATAAACCGTGCTGAGCACGACCGGCAGCTCGAACGTCGTCGCGACGCGGCCGAGCATCGTGACGTGCGCGAGCAGCTCGTCGTGCGGCGCCGACCTCACGCCCGCGTACTGTTCCGGCTGATAGTCGATGAATGCGATGACGGCATTCTGCGGCGTGATCAGCGAATCGTTCTTCGGATCGCGAATCGGCGTGACGTCGGACATGAGCATTTCTCCGCGAAAACTGCTGCAGCGTCATCGAGGTGCGGGCATCGGCGATCGCAGGCTTCCTACACGAATCGCCCGGATTGTCCGCTCGCGCGATCGCCGCTGGTGCTCCACGATCGCTATCGCAACGCGCTGCATCGCGATCCTCTCACCGCGGGATGACACGAACAAGCGCCGCCGCGGTCACGCGCTTTGCTAGCATCGCCGAATGTCGACATCCGCCCTGCACCTCCTGCAAACCGTCTTCGGCTACGCCGCGTTCCGCGGCGAGCAGCAGGCGGTCATCGAGCACGTCGCCGGCGGCGGCGATGCGCTGGTGCTGATGCCGACCGGCGGCGGCAAGTCGCTGTGCTACCAGATTCCGGCGCTGCTCGCGACCCGGCACGCGCGATCGTCGTCTCGCCGCTGATCGCGCTGATGCAGGACCAGGTCGATGCGCTGCGCCAGGTCGGCGTCGAGGCCGCGTTCCTCAATTCGAGCCTCGATGCGTTCGCGCAGCGCGAGGTCGAGCAGCGTTTCGCCGGCGGCCTGCTCAAGCTGCTGTACGTCGCGCCGGAGCGCCTGCTGACCGAGCGCTGCCTCGACATGCTCGCACGCGCCGAGGTGTCGCTGTTCGCGATCGACGAGGCGCATTGCGTCTCGCAATGGGGCCACGATTTCCGTCCGGAATATCGCCAGCTGACGGTGCTGCACGAGCGCTTTCCGAACGTGCCGCGCATCGCGCTGACCGCGACGGCCGATGCGCCGACGCGGCGCGAGATCGTCGAGCGGCTCGCGCTCGGCGAAGCGCAGGCAGTTCGTCGCGAGCTTCGACCGGCCGAACATCTGCTACCGCGTCGTCGAGAAGGACGAGGCGCGCCGCCAGCTCAAGGATTTCCTCGCCGCGCACGCCGGCGAATCCGGGCATCGTCTATTGCCTGTCGCGCAAGAAGGTCGAGGAGACCGCCGAGTGGCTGGCCGAGCAGGGCATCGCGGCGCTGCCGTATCACGCCGGCATGGATGCGTGCGACGCGCACGGCCAACCAGAAGCGCTTCCTGCGCGAGGACGGCATCGTGATGGTCGCGACGATCGCGTTCGGCATGGGCATCGACAAGCCGGACGTGCGCTTCGTCGCGCATCTCGATCTGCCGAAAAGCATGGAAGGCTATTACCAGGAAACCGGCCGCGCCGGTCGCGACGGGCTGCCGGCGGATGCGTGGCTCTGCTACGGGCTCGGCGATGTCGTCACGCTCTCGCAGATGATCGCGCACGGCGAATCGAGCGACGAGCGCAAGCGCGTCGAGCGCGGCAAGCTCGATGCGCTGCTCGGCTACGCCGAGACGACCGCGTGCCGGCGCAAGCGCCTGCTCGCATATTTCGGCGAGCGGCACGACCAGGACTGCGGCAACTGCGACAACTGCCTCGATCCGCCCGAGACCTGGGACGCGAGCGTCGTCGCGCAGAAGGCGCTGTCGTGCGTCTATCGCACCGGCCAGCGCTTCGGCGTCGCGCACCTGACCGCCGTGCTGCGCGGCGAGGCCGACGATCGCATCCAGTCGCTTGCGCCACGATGCGCTGAGCACGTTCGGCGTCGGCGCCGAGCTCGACAAGCGCCAGTGGCGCGGCGTGTTCCGCCAGCTCGTCGCGGCGGGGCTGCTTGCAGACCGACGAGGAAGGCTACGGCACGCTGCGCCTCACCGCGGCGAGCCGCGACGTGCTGCGCGGCGCGACGCCGGTGCATTTTCGCCGCGAGGCCGATCGCACCGAGCGGCGCAGCGCGCGCAAGAAGGAGCGCGCCACGCGTGCGCGCACGAGCCTCGACATCGCGCCGCACGAGACGCCACTTTGGGATTCGCTGCGTGACCTGCGCGGCCGCATCGCGCGCGAGCAGGGCGTGCCCGCGTACGTGATCTTCCACGATGCGACGCTGCTCGCGATGCTGCGCGAGCGGCCGCGCTCACTCGACGCGCTCGCCGCGATCAACGGCGTCGGCGAGCGCAAGCTCGCCCGCTACGGCGAGGCGTTCCTGGCTGCGCTCGGCGGTCCGCCGGCCTGATTCCTCCGCGCCGGATCTGGCGGCGGGCATCGCGACGCGCTCCGTCATGTCCAAAACGGAGCTGCTTCGGCGTTTCTCGTGCCCAGGAGCGTCCCGGGAGCCGGCGACGCCGATCCTGCGGGTTCACGGGAGGCGCAAGGGAAGATGAACACCACGATCCGAATCAACGCGGTGCGGCAACGGATGCTCGCAGCGTGCATTGCCGCGGTCTGTGCGACGGCGGTTCCGGAAGTACAGGCCGCACTGCCGAAGACGGGCATGGCCCTCGATACGTCGCGCGTACCGGACATCACGGTCACCAACTGCGACGACAGCGGTCCGGGCAGCCTGCGCGATGCGCTGAATGGTGCGTCGGACGGCGACATCATCGATCTGACCCAGCTCGCCTGCAGCACGATCTCGCTGACGACCGGCGCGCTGGTCTTCGGCGCGAGCGATGTCGCGGTGATCGGCCCCGGGCGCTTCGACCTGACGGTCGACGCGAGCGGCAGCCCGGGCTATGCCGCGTTCTACGATCTCGGCGGCGGCACGCTGCATCTGGCCAACATGACGATCACCGGCGGCAGCAAGTACCGCTCGGATGTCGATGCGAAGGGCGGTTGCGTGCACACGGAAGCCAACGTGGCGCTCGAGAACGTCGAGGTCAAATTCTGCTTCGCGCGAAGGCTTTCCCTACAGCGCGCTCGGCGGCGGCGTCTTCGCCGGCGGATCCGCGTACCTCAGCCACAGCACGATCTATTCGAACTTCACGGTCGCCGGCCGGCTATGCGAGCGGCGGCGGCATCTATGCGCTCGGCGGCCTGCAGGCGATGTACAGCACGATCGAGGACAACTTCGTCGCTCGCCGGCGGCGGCACGCCAAGCTTCGGCGGCGGCGCCTTCGTGCGCGGCGGCGGCTTTCATCATGGGCACGACGATCGACAACAACTTCGCCGCAGGCGGACGCATGGGCGGCCTCGCGCTGGCCGACAACAACGGCACACCGTCGACGATCATCAACAGCACGATCTCGGGCAACTTCGCCGATCGTATCGGCGGCGTCTTCGCGCGCGAGTCGCTGAGCATCTACAACAGCACGATCGCGTTCAACAACGTCGCGCAGCTGGAGCGATGGCGCAGGACACTATTTCGGTGCCGGCCTCTACGTCACGACGGCGGGCCAACTGTACAGCTCGATCATCGCCAACAACGTCAACACCGATCCGGCGGCGCCGACGCCGACCGCGGATCTCACCGGCGCGTCGGGCTCGGGCTTCAACGGCAGCAACAACAACGTGATGTTCTGCCGGCGCGCCGTGTCCGACCGATACCTCGCACGAGGATCCCGGCCTGCATCCGCTGGCCGACAACGGCGGCTTCGACCAAGACGCACGTACCGACGCCCGGCATCTGGGACACCTTCGGCGGCGTGAACCCGCTGAACCTTTCGTTCGATCAGCGCGGCCCGGGTTTCCCGCGACAATCGGCCGGCGACTTTCCCGGAAATCGGCGCGCTGCAGATCAACTCCGACATCATTTTCGCGAACGGATTCAACTGAAGTTTCAAGGAAGAAAGCACACGCGCCGCGGGAAGGGATTCCCGCGGCGTTTTTTATGGAGCGCAGCCCGCGGGCGCCGGCGTCGTGCGCACGAGCGGGATCGTGCCGTGGCGTCCGTTGTTCTCGCCGCCCGTGAACGTGTAGGTCAGTGTCGCGGCCGAGCAGCTCGGGAAGTCGATGCTCGCGGTGCCGACCTGCGTCGTCGTGACGGTGCCCGGCGCATCGAACACACCGCCGCTCGTCGCGTAGATGCCGATGCCGTCGACCGAGCCGACGCCCGCGTTGAAATCCGCCTGCAGCGAATACCAGCGCTGGCTCGCTGCGCCGCCGATCTGCGGCTCCGTTCGGCGCGTACGTGTACCACGCGCCGAACAGCGACTGCTGGACCGGATTGACGTCGAACAGGAATCCCTGGCCGCTCGTTGCCGGGTCGTACCACGCGCCGGTCAGGAGATACGAAGGCGGCGGCGATGCAGCCGCCGCCGGGCAGGCAGGCGACATTGGCGCCGAGCCGCGTCAGCGGAATCGAACCGCTGCGTCCGCTGCCGTCGCTGAACGAATACGTCAGCGCGCCGTGCGTGCAGTCGCTGAAAGAGAACGTCGCCTGGCCGACGCTCGCGACGCCGACGTTCGGCGGCGCGGCGAAGTTGCCGCCTTCGGAAATGTAGATCGGCATCGTCGCCGAGGTGCTCGATGAGTCGACTTCGCCCTGCACGCTGTACCAGCGCGTGCCGCCGGCAGTGGTCACGTCGAACGTGAACCAGCCGCCGAACAGGAGCCCGCGTCCGGCGCCGTAGAAATCCGGCGCGACCTGCATCAGCGACGCCCTGGCCGCTGGTCGCCGGGTTGTACCAGGAGCCGGACGAGGCCGACCTGATCGAGATTCACCGACGCGGCATTGCCGCTCCAGTGCGCGACGAAGTTCGCCGCATCGACGGAGCCGAGCCCGGTCGCCAGATCGTAGCCGTTGCCGACGAGATAGCCGGAAAGGCCGCCGGATAGTCCGCTCGGTCCCGGCGTCGTGTTGTTGCACAGGCTCGGCACCGAGAGCGTGCAACCGGAAACATCGCTGCTGCTCACGGTCACGTCGTGAAACACGCCGGATGTCGTGCGGGCCAGCGTATACAGGCGCGGATTGAGATTGCCGTTCGCCGATCCGGTCTTCTGGTTCAGAAGCGCGACGATGCCGGCAAAGCTGGGTGCGGACGCGGACGTGCCGCCGTCGCGACTGGAAAGAAAACGTGCCGTCGCTGCCGACAACGCACGAAGCGGCCTGCGCGGCGATGCAAGTGAAATAGCCTTCGCGCGTCGCCGCGTGCAGCGAAACGTCCGGCGTGTAGCGACCCTGCGCGCCCGGTACGCCGGGACCGGTCTGCCACGACGGCGTCGGCAGATATGCGCTGACGCCGCCGCCGGATGATGCGAGCTGCGGCGCACCGTGGCTGTTCAGCGGCTCGTTCCACGAACCTTCCGGGATGTAGCCGATCGCCGAGAGAAAATGCGCCGCTTCCGTCGAGTGCCAGTACGCCGTCGGATTTTCGGCGTCGGCGAATTCGGTGCCGCCGACGCAGGTGACGTACTGCGAGGAGCACAGGATGTTCGTGCTGCGCGGCTCGCCCGGCTGTCGGCGCGGCATCGAGGCTCGCGCAGCCGGCGACGCCGGCGTCGCCCGACGCGACGAACACCGAGATGCCTTCGCGCCGCGGCCTGCGCGAAGAAATCGTCGAGCGATTCGGCGATCGCGCGGCTGTTGTCTGCTTCGCACGAGGTGAAGCTGATGCTGAGGATCTTCGCCGGCACCGGATCGTGATCGACCGCGTAGTCGATCGCGATGTTGACGCCGTCCATCGAGTTCGTGTCGGCGCTGACGATGAGATCGATCGGCGCGCCGGGCGCCACGCTGCCGACGCGCTGCACGTCGAGCGTCGCCTCGTTCTGGTCGCCGAGCTGGTCGCTCGGATTGCCGCAGCTCGGCGAGGAATCGTCGCTGCACGTGGTCAGCGGCGGTCCGGGATCGGTGCCGTCAGGCGGAATGATCGTGGTCGGCGTCGACATGTCGACGCCGGAGAGGTGCTCGAAATGATCGTTGTCGGGCTGGCTAGATGCGCGAGCGTCCGACCACTGCGATAGTCTGTCCCGCGCCTTTGAGACCTTGCTGATAGAGCGGATTGACGTCGTAGATCACGCCGAAATCGGTCGGGAAGATGTTGTACTGGCAAGGCTGGCCGCCACCCGGGCAATACGTACCGGCCGGCTGCGTCGATGCGGCGGTGCGGATCGGTGCGGACACGTGCAGCGTCGGCCGGTAGCGCACGGTCTGAAGACCTGCGACCGATGCGATCGCGTCGGCGAACGCGGCCGGAATCGCGACGTCGGATGCGGTCGCAATGCGCTTCTCGTCGCCTGTGCGGTAGTAGCGCATCGATGTCGCGAACGCGGCCGCGACGGCGCCCGCGGTGCCGCTGAAGCGGATGCGCGTGCGGCTGTTCGAAACCGAATCGACCGCGAGGCCTTGTGCGTTCAGCCAGCCGGTGATCGCCGCGATGTCGTGCGGCGTCGCGCCGAAGCGCTCGCCGATCTCGCGCGGCGAAAGCCAGTGCTGATACTCGGGAGAGGAGGGATCCTGCTGATCCTCGAGCAGCTGCTGGAATGCACGCTGCTGTTCCGGTGAGCGCTTCAGAACGACGCTGAGTCGTGTCAGCGGCAGATCGTCGGGTACCGCGCCGGCGTCGTTGGCGGGCGAGATCCATGCGGCGCGGCGTTCCGCGAGCGTCACGCGCTGGCCGGGATCGACGGCGCGCACGATGCGATCGGCAGAGCTTGCGGGCGCCGCGAGCAGCGGCGCGGCGGCGAGTGCGAGCAGCGGAATCAGCGTCAGCCGCAAACGCGCGGAATGAATTCGGTTGGGCATCGCGAAGGCTTCCCTGCGGTTGGGTGCCGCGTGCGGACTTTCCGCGGCGACGGATGAGTGATGAGGAACGCGCAATGTACGGCTCAGGCCGCCTCGGCCTGGCGCGCGTCGGCGATGACGGTGTGCTGCGGCGGCGAGCGGTCGAGGAATCCGAGTCCGTGGCACCAGTCCATCACGTGCACGCCCTTCGCGCGCTGCTCGTCGCGGATGCGGTCGCTGAGCTCGATCATGCGAGTCCAGTGCACCTTCGGCCGGTAGTGATGCTCGGCGTGGTAGCCGTTGTAGAGCCATGTGCGGTTGTAGAGCCAGTTGTACGTGCTGACGCCCCACGCGATCGGCGTATCGGGATCGCCCTTGAAGTGCTCGTAGTAACCGTTGAGCGAGGACAGCGAGTGGCCGAAATAGTAGAACGGCACCAGCGCGACGAATGCGCGCCAGTCGTAGACGAGGCAGGCGAGATAGACGGCGACGACGGTCGCGATCTCGATGCGGATCCAGCGCGCGAGATGCGGATGCTTTTCCTTCAGGCGCGTGTAGCACTCGCCGATGTCGTCGCGGAAGTAGCTATAGAACGTGTACGTCCACGGGCTCTCGGGTTGGCCATCCTTGCCGTGGCGGTAGATCGACAGCGGATCGATCGTGGTGCCGTTGGCGCCGATGCGATCCATGTTGCCGACGTGATGGCGCAGATGAACGTGATGGTAGAACTCCTGCGAGAAGCCGTCGGTCAGCGACAGGATGAAGCTGTAGATGCGGTTCAGCGCCGGCGCGACGAAGAACGCGTTGTGGATGAAGTTGTGGCTGACCGAGTTGATGCTCCACGAGATGCTGATCGAGTAGACGAGCGCGAGCGGAATCCACAGCGCCCACGGCGTCCGATGGAATCCGAAGAACAGAAGCGCGACGAACGCCAGATGCGCGAGCCCCATCAGTGCCGGGAACGTGTCCCACGGCGTATGTGCGAAGAAGCGGCGCCGGATTGTCGGTTGAGGCTGGTTCATGCGTTGCCGAAAGCGCGGCCTCGGGGATCGCGGTTATCTTAACGCGATCGCGAGACGGCCCGGTTCGAGGCTACGGCGGCCGTCTTTCGCGGCGCTTTCGCCGACAGGCCGATCCGCGGTCCGATCGCCGGCGGGTCCGCGGCAGGACGCGCGATCGCGACGGAGGCGGCCCAGCGTTGCGAAAGAGCTGCGAAAGATAGCCCTGGCTACGATGTGTCTCGAACGGGCTGCTCCGGCCGCGAAAGGACAAAATGCGTGTCCAACTGGACGATTCTTTGTGATTTCGACGGCACGGTCTCCGTCGAGGACATCACCGACTCGCTGCTGGAACGCTTCGCGCGGCCCGGCTGGCAGACCATCGAACAGGCCTGGCGGCGCGGCGAGATCGGCTCGCACGACTGCATGGCCGAGCAGGTCGCGCTGCTCGACGCGAGCCGCGATGAAATCGACGCGCATCTCGACACGATGATGATCGATCGCGCGTTCGCCGCGTTCGTCGCCGAGGTCGAGGATGCCGGCATTGCGCTCGCGATCGTCAGCGACGGGCTCGACTACGCGATCCGCCGCATCCTCGATGCGCATGGCCTCGGCCGGCTGCCGATCATCGCGAACCGGCTCGAGGCCGCAGGTCCGCGCAGCTGGCGTCTCGAGTTTCCGTACGGCAACGCCGACCTGCCGCATCGCCAGCGGCAACTGCAAGTGCGCCTGCGCCGGTCGTGCGCGCGAGGGCCAGCGCCGCGTGCTGCTGATCGGCGACGGCGCATCCGATTTCTGCGTCGCCGGCCGAAGCCGACCTCGTCTTCGCCAAGCACCGGCTGATCGAGCATTGCCGCTCCGCGGGCATCGCGTACGTGCCGATCACCGGTTTCGCCGACGCGCTCGATCTTCTGCCGACGCTGCTGGCGGGCGAGCTCGCCGCGCACGTCGTGCCGCTCGAACAGGCGACACCGGCCTGACGGCCGTCCCGATCGTGCGATTTGCCAACTTTCCACGCCGCACGAGCGGCGTATCAAGATGCCCGCCGAGGCATGGAGTGGACACCCGATGAACCTCGATATTTCCCGGCAGAGCGCTGCCGGCCAGCGATGCGGAGCTTCTCGCCGACGAGGCGCGCTACTGCTCGTTCGGCGACACCGTGCACTACTCGGAGCCGCCGAAGATCTTCGCGCGCTGCGAAGGCAGCTATCTCTACGACGCCGCCGGCACGCCGTTCCTCGATCTGCAGATGTGGTATTCGGCGGTCAACTTCGGCTACGCGAATCCGCGCCTCAACGAAGCGCTGAAGCGCCAGATCGACACGCTGCCGCAGGTCGCGAGCCAGTATCTGCATCCGACCAAGATCGAGCTCGCCACGATCATCGCCGAGGATGCCGAGGCGAAGTGGGGCAACCGCGGCCGCGTGCATTTCAACGTCGGCGGCTCGCAGGCGGTCGAGGATTCGCTCAAGCTCGTGCGCAACGCATCGAACGGCAAGAGCCTCGTGTTCGCGTTCGAAGGCGGCTATCACGGGCGCACGCTCGGCGCGTCGGCGATCACGTCGTCGCTATCGCTACCGCCGCCGCTACGGTCATTTCGATCGCGCGCAGTTCATCGAGTTTCCGTACCACTTCCGCGGCCCGAAGGGCATGTCGAAGGAGGAGTACGGCGAATACTGCGTCGCGAAGTTCGAGCGCCTGTTCGAAACCGAATACAACGGCGTCTGGGATCCGAAAGCCGGGCAGTGCGAATACGCGGCGTTCTACGTCGAGCCGATCCAGGGCACCGGCGGCTACGTGATTCCGCCGCCGAATTTCTTCACGGGCCTGAAGCGCGTGCTCGACAAGTACGGCATCCTGCTCGTCGTCGACGAAATCCAGATGGGTTTCTTCCGCACCGGCAAGCTCTGGGCGATCGAGCATTTCGGCGTCAAACCCGACGTGCTCGTGTTCGGCAAGGCGCTGACCAACGGCCTCAATCCGCTCGCCGGCGTCTGGGCGCGCGAAGAGCTGATCAATCCGACGGTGTTTCCGCCGGGCTCGACGCATTCGACGTTCGCATCGAATCCGCTCGGCACCGCGGTCGGCCTCGAGACGATGAAGATGCTCGCCGAGACCGACTACGCGACGATGGTCGACGAGGAAGGGCGCGCATTTCCTCGAGGGCCTGCGCGATCTGCAGAAGCGCCATCCGGAAATCGGCGATGTCGACGGCCTCGGCCTCGCGCTGCGCGCCGAGATCTGCGAGGCGGACGGCTTCACTCCGAACAGGAAGCTGCTCGATCGCATGGTCGATATCGGTCTTGCCGGCGAGCTCGAAGACAACGGCAAGCAAGATCGGTCTCGTGCTCGACGTCGGCGGCTACTACAAGAACGTCATCACGTTCGCGCCGTCGCTGCACATCAGCAGCGAGGAAATCGATCTCGGCATCCGCCTGCTCGATCAGCTGCTGACGCGCGCGAAGCGCGGATGAGCACGCAAGGAAACGCCCGCCGGAGTGGCGGGCGTTTCGGATTGCGCCTCGCTGATCAATGTTCCCAACGCTCGTCGTAGTAGCGCCAGCGGTTACCGTCGCGTTCCCAGCGCGACGGGACGTAGCGGTAGCCGTGGCGCTCGCGCACCCAGCGACCCTCGTGCCACGCGTACTTGTTCTGATGCCAGTACCAGTTGCCGTTGACCCAGACGTAGCCCGGGCGCGGCGCCGGCACGGTCTCGACGCGCAGTGCAGGCGGCTCGAGGTTGGCGTAGATCACCGTGCGCGCAATCGCATTGCCGTTCAACGCACCCGCGCCCGCAAGCGCAATCGCGGCACCCAGCAGCAGTTTGTTGTGAGCTTGCATCGTTGCCTCCATACGGCGCTCGGGGGGAGCGCTTTCTTGTAGACACGACGCTAGCGGCGATGTACTGAATGTTTGCCAAGCAAGCTCATGTAAACGCGTGCTGTGACTGAACAACCTGAATTGATGCTGCTGCTCGATCCATGACCGGGGCCGCAAGCACGCGCGAACGCTTGTTACATGCGTCGCAACGCAAGCACTGCATTCAGCCCACCGAACGCGAACGAATTGCTGAGCGCGGCACGCACCGTTTTTTCGCGCGCGTGTTCGGCACGTAGTCGAGATCGCATTCGGGATCCGGATCGACGAAGTTCGCGGTCGGCGGAACCACGCCATCGCGCAGCGCGCCGATCGTCGCGACGAGCTCGATCGCGCCGGCCGCGCCGAGCGCGTGACCGTGCATCGATTTCGTCGACGATACCGCGAGCGCGTCCGCGTGCGCGCCGAACGCGCGCCGGATCGCGCGCGTTTCGGTCGGATCGTTTGCCGGCGTGCCGGTGCCGTGCGCGTTGATGTAGTCGATCGCATCCGGCGCGAGTTGCGCGTCGTCGAGCGCGCGCCGCATCGCGCTCGCCGCGCCCGTTTCCGACGGAAACACGATGTCGCCGGCGTCGGCCGACATGCCGGCGCCGACGATCTCGGCGAGGACGTTCGCGCCGCGCGCCTGCGCGCGTTCGAGCGTTTCGAGCACGAACACGGCCGCGCCCTCGCCGAGCACGAGCCCGCGCCGTTGTTTCGAGAACGGCCGGCAGGTGTCGTCGGCGAGCACGCGCATCGCTTCCCACGCCTTCAGCGTGCCGAGCGTGAGGCAGGCTTCGGTGCCGCCGGTCGACGGCTGCGTCGGCGACGCCGCTGCGCACCATGTGGAACGCCTGCGCGATCGCGTGGTTCGACGACGCGCATGCGCTGACGATCGCGAACGCGGGCCCGCGCAGCGCGTGCTCGATGCTGATCTGGCACGCCGGCGCGTTCGCCATCAGGCGCACGATCGTCAGCGGATGCAGGCGCGGGTTGTTCTCGCCGTAGAGGCGCCGCGACGCTTCGTCGTTGGTGTGCTCGCCGCCGACGCCGGTGCCGATCATGACGGCCGTGTTCTCGCCGAGGCCGTCGCGCGCGAAGTCGATGCCGGATTGCGCGATCGCCTCGCGCGCCGCGACGAGCGCAAGCTGCGAGACGCGGTCGAGCAGGATCAGCTTCTTCTCGTCGAAGTGCGCCAGCGGATCGAAATCGCGCACTTCGGCGGCGATGCCGAAGCGCAGCGATTCGCGCGGCAGCGAGGTGATCGGCGCGATCGCGGAGCGTCCTTCGCGAGGCTTTTCCAGGTCGCCGGCGCGGTGAGGCCGAGCGGCGTGACCGCGCCCATGCCGGTGATGACGACGCGATGCATGTCGTTCTGTGTTCGTGATCGCGCCTCAGCTCACGCCGGCGGCGTTGCCTGCTGTTCGGCGACGAGCTTCTCGACGGTGTCGACGAGGCCCTTGACCGATTCGGTGTCGAAGTTCGGATCGCGGTCCGGCATCGTGATCTTGAAGTGATCCTCGATCTCGAAAAGGATCTGCACGGCGTCGAGCGACTGGATGTCCAGATCCTTCAGCGTCGCCTCCGGCGTGATTTTCGCGCGATCGATGCCGGATTCCTTGGCGATGATGTCGAAGATGGTGTCCTGAACGCTGCTCATGGAGGATCCCTTGCGGAAGAATTGTCTACGTGGCTTGCTTCGTCGTACGCGCCCGCGGGCGTCGCCGCCGGATGATCCGGGCCGAGCAGCAGGACGCCTGCGACAATCATCGCCGAGCCGACGACTTTGAGCCAGCCCAGCGGCTCGTCGAACAGCCAGCGCGACGCGATCATCAGCACGATCAGCACGATCGCGCCGGTCGGGAACGCGCTCGACAGCGAAGAGTGGCGCAGGATCACCATCCATGCGAGGAACTCGCCGACGTAGCAGGCGACGGCGAGCCAGAGCCACGGCGAGCTGGCCGCGGCGGCGAACGCGCGCGGCGAAAAATCGAACGGTCCGGTGTCGAGGCCCGCGTACTTGAGCGCGATCTGGCACAGCGCGCCGAGCGCGAGCAGCACGATCCAGCTCGAAAGTATCGTCGTGCGCGAGTAGAGGCGTCATGCGTGTGCCGCCGGCTGCAGCGCGTGTCCTGCCGGGATCGCGATCGAGACTGAAGAGCCGCTCGACCGACGCGAACGCGCGATCGACGATGCGGTTGCGATGGCGATACCAGAGCCAGTTCGGCACGAGACGGCTGCCGAGGCGCAGCTTCTCGCGCTCGAGGCCCTGGCCGCTCTGATAGCGCAGCGAGCGCCGTGCTCGATGCAGTAGCGCACGTTTTCCATCCAGCTCAGATAGTAGAGGTTGTGCGCGCGGCCGAGCACCGTAATCCATGCCGAAGAACTTGTCGAGCATGCGGTGCCGGTTGCACAGCACGAGGTTGAAGCCGATCAAGCGATCGCCGAGCCAGTACGTCGCGCAGCGCGCGCGCCCGCGCGGATCGCGCATGACGCCGGCGAAGTAGGCCGGCGTCAACTCTTCGAACTGATAGTCGGCCTGCGCAAGCGTCGCGCGGTAGAGCGCCACGATGCGATCGAGCAGGTCGTCGATCTCGTTGCGCCATTCGACGCGGATCTGGGCGCGCGCGCGCAGCTTGCGGCGCATGTCGCGGCGCGTCGCCGGGCCGAGCGAGGAAAGGTAGGCATCGAGCGAGCGGAACGGCAGGTCGAGCAGCGCGGTGGACTGGCCGGGCATGCGGCGAAGCCCCGCCTCGGCCGCAGGCCGCGGCCCAGATCCCGTCGTCGTCGTGGCTCGCATCCTTGACCGCGATCATGCCGATATGCCGTTGCGCGGCGAAATCGAACAGCCTTGCCAGCAGCGCGTCGGTCAGACGGCGCCGCTCGGCGTCGCCCGCAGTCGGCAGCGAAGCCGAGGTGGCAGATCTCGCCGACCGGCGAGCCGAGCGAAACCAGCGGCACGTGAAGCAGGCGCGGCGCGACGCGCCCGAGCACGCTCGTCACGCGTTTCAAGCGGTCCTGTCAGCGTCGTGTCGATGCGGTATTCGGTGACGAATCCCGGCACCGCGGCGCGCAGCCTTCCGTGATCCCAGATGGCGAGATAGATCCATTCGAATCCGGGCAGCCCCGCGTTCTCGACTGCGCGGTAGTAGAACCAGTCCTCGAGCTCGTCCGCGAACAATGCATTCCATTCTTCGCGATCGAATGCCTCGATCGATCGGGCGAGTATCGCTTCCATCACTCGATCGCGGCCGCGATCGTTGCGCCGGGCACGCGCATCGCGCTCCGCTTCGGCGATGCGGCGGAAGAACGCGGCCGAGCGCTCGATCAACTCGCCGCGCTGGCGATCGACCGTGACCATGTGGTAGCTGTCGTCGAGCAGCACCGTTTCGACCGGCGCGCGAACGCCGCGCTCGACGATGCGCACGTTGCGCAGGCTCGCGATGTCGTCGTCGCGCGGAATGCACGATCACGCACGGCGCGCGCACGCGGCCGATGCGGTTGCGCACGTGCAGCGACAGGCGCTGGAATTCCGCCAGCGATGGCCACGGAAATCCGGCGAGACCGCCGGCCTCGCTGTCGCCCGACAGCATCGCGCCGACGATGCGATTGCGGATGCGTTCGTCCTTGATGCCGTACGGCGGATTTTCCATCGACGTGCGCTTGCGTCCGATGCCCAGGCGCATTCGCCAGCGGCAGCAGGAACGCGAAGCGCCCGATCGGCGGCGTCGCCCAGCCGTCGTGGAAGAACGTCGTGCCGTAGAGGCCGATGCCGTCGACTTCGCGCGGCCGGTCGATCGCGAGCTTCAGCGCGAGCACCGCGCCCATCGAAAGCCCGGCGACGAAGAGATGATCGACTTCTTCGCGCAGGCGCTCGGCTGCGGCGACGACGCTCGCGTACCAATCGCGCCAGCCGGTCGCGAGAAGATCGGCCTCGTCGCCGCAATGTCCGGCGAGCTGCACGCCGAGCACGGTGAAGCCGGCGCGGTTGAGCCCGTTGCCGACGAATCGCATCTCGGTCGGCGTGCCGGTCAGGCCATGGATCAGCAGCACGCCCGCGCGGCCGCCGCGCAGATGGAATTCGGATCGCTTCATCATGGCGCGGCGGCCACCGAGTGCGACACCGGCCGCGACCACCGCCGGTCGCGGCCCAGCGCCGCGCCGAAATGTGCTCGCGCAGGATCAGCCGGCTGGCGAGCACGACGCCGCAGTACGACAACGCGGCGAACGGCACCGCAAGGCTGAGCGGCGCGAGCGTCAGCGCGGCGATACCAGAACACGAACTCGAGCACGTAGATGACGACACCGAGCGCGATCCAGCGCGAGCGCACGAGGCCGAGCAGGAAGCCGGCGATGCCGCCGCGTTGCGGTTGCGTGTCCTCGTGCAGGCCGAGCTTGAAGCGAGACCTGGCCGCCGACGTCGCAGAGCACCGAGCCGATCAGGAGAGCGAACATCAGCATGCGCGAAGACTTTCCTGCGAGTGCGCCGAGCAGCGCACGGTTGACGCGCTCGTTGGCTTCGAGCCGCGATGCCGCGACGGCGTCGCGGCGCGGCTGATCGAAGCGCGCTTCCCAGCGCTTGAACAGATTCCCGTGCGCGATCGGCGCGTACTCGCCGCAGATGTCGGCGCCGATCAGGCGGCGCCGCGCGCGGATCGCGCCGATGAAAGCCAGCACGGCGTCGAGCGGCATGTGTCCCTGGTCCCAGTTCGTCACGACTTCGTCCTCCGGCAGCACATCCTTGTCGATGCTGATCCAGACGGCATCCGTCGGGACTTCGTCGATCGCTGCGGAAATAGCTTCATCGAGCCGTCTTTCGCAGAGGTTTCGCCAATGGATGCGCCCGCCTGCGTAGCGATGACCGGGACCGTCGGCGATCGGGTGCCAGATCCGCGAGGGCGCGTGCTGCCACGGATACAAGACGAGCCGGCCCGCGCCCAGCGCGGCGAGGTTGCCGCCCTTGAGCCCGGGATTGACCAGATCGTCGCTGCACGGTCCGAGCGTGATCGCGCGCTGGAGCATGGGCAGAGCCAGCGTGCGGTTCAGCCACGAGCCGCAGTGCCAGCGCGGCGCGAGGCGGGCCCAATCCGGATGGTTGTCGAAATGCACGAGCGTGAAAGGCTCGCGCACGCGCTCGTGCAGAAGCGCGGCGACGTGATGGAAATCGCCCGAGCCGAGCAGCGTGATCGTCGATTCGATGGGCGTATCGGCGAGCCGCCGGCGTGCCTCGGCCATCGTCGCATCGCGAGCCCACAGGCGCAGTCGCGGCGCGATGTCGGAGAGATCGAGCGTGCGCACCGAGTCCCAGCGCGCGGCGTCCTGCAGGGAGCCTTGCGCGCGCAGCGAACCGTCGAGATCGAGTATCGAAAGGTGCATCCGCGCGCCGGCCGCCCGCCTTTCGAAGAGGCTGCCATCGGATCGCGCGCGCGTCCAGCGTGCGCGATCCCGCGCACGTGCGCGAGGACGAGTGACAGGCTCTGCAGCGCGGTCCGTGGACGGACCGCCCGAAGATCAGTCGCGCAAGTGATCGATCTTCGACAACCGGTCAGTCATTGTCGCGCGGTACCGAGACCGTGCCGCGCACGTTGCGGTGCTCGATGCTGCCCGAGCCGCGCGAACCGACGTGGAAGTTGCCGTTGACGCCGTCGACGCTGACGTCGCCCGAGCCGATCGACTCGATCGCGACATCGCCGCTCGCGTCGGAAACCGAGATGTCGCCGGAGCCGACACTGCCGATTTCGACGCGGCCGACCGTATCGAGGTTCAGGTCGCCCGAGCCCGAGCGCGCGACGTTGACCGGTCCGCGCACGTCGCGAAGGATGAGATCGCCTGACGACGTGCCGCGGATCTCGACGTCGCCGATGTCCTCGGCGCGGATGTCGCCCGAGCTCACGCGCGCGCCGAGCGTTCCGCTGATGTGGCTGGCCTTGAGATCGCCCGAGCTGCCGTCGAAATCGAGGGCAGCGACGTTGCGCACTTCGGCATCGCCGGATGCGCTCTTCACGGTGACCGCGAGCTTCGCCGGCATGCGCACGCGCAGGTCGACGTAGGCGTAGTGCGAACCCGACCAGTGCAGGTCGTGACTGTCGTGCGGCGTGATCTGCGAGGCTGTCGCCGCTGCGGTGCTGGTCGACGGTGAGCTGATCGAGCGAGTCCGGCTCGGACGCGCAGGCGCGCCCGCGCACTTCGACGTTGGTGATTCCCGCGACGCCTTCGACGATGACGTCGCTCGATCCGAGATCGAACGCGACGGTGCGCAGGCCCGATGCCGGCACGTCGAAGTTGCGGTCGGCCGTGTAACGACATTCGGCGCCGGCGAGCGCGGGAGCGAAGACGAGAACGGAAAGGCAGGCGAGGCGATGCATGGGCGGATTTCCTTCGGCGGACTTCCAATTCCGATGCGCGTCGAGCGCGCAGGGTTTAGTTGGCAGTGCGTCGAGAGTCGCGCGAGCGATCCGTGCGGCCTCGTCCGTGTTTGGCCCAGCCCTTGCTTTGCACCGCATAAGAGAAGCAGGGGAATCCATGAACACTTCGTCCCGTCCCGACTCGTTCACCGCGCGCAGCCTTGCAGTCCTGCGCAGCGTTGGCGGGTGGGTGGCGATCCAGCCGGAGCAGACCTACGTCGCGACCAGCATCCAGGGTCTCGGCGCTTGCCGCAGCACCTTTTGTCCTGCGCAGCGGCGCGAGCTGCCGGCGACGCAGCGTGGCTGGGTCAACCTCGCTCCGCTGCTTGCGGCCATGGTCGCGGCGGCTGGCCTCCTCAGCGCCTGCGCGGCCTACCGCCCGGTGGTCGACATGCGCGATGTGACGGACGGTGGCCAATTCGAACGCGATCTGGCGGATTGTCAGAACTACGCAGCGCCTGTCAGTCCCGGCGCGTCGGCCGGCGTGGGGGCGCTTTTCGGCGCGATGCTCGGTGCGGCGCTGGGCGCCGCGGTCGGCGATCACGAGCTGGCGGTCGAGGCGGCGCGCTTCGGCGCGGTCGAGGGCGCGGTCGCCGGCGGGGCCGGCGCGGCGGATACCCAGGTACAGATCGTCCGCAACTGCATGAGCGGGCGCGGCTACATCGTCCTTAACTGACAAACGTTCACGGACTAGATCTTGTGAAAGGAACCGGCATGAACCACGATATCTTGAAGCGCCTCGGACTGGACCATCTGGACGTCGCCTCCCCGGACTTCCTGGATGCGCTGAACCGCATGCAGCAGGAAGCGGCCGACAGCCTGCGCCGCGCCGAACCCGTCAACGACCCGCAGTTCAGCGCCGATGGCGAGCCGGTGCCGTTTCCCGGGTTCGACTGGATGCCGTTTGCCTGAGGCCAGCCGGCCGCCGGTGGCACGCAAAATGCTGAGTCAGAGACAAACAAGAGTCGGGTCGAGCGCCATGTACAACGTCACCGAATTCCCCGTCGATCGTCTTTCCGACCGCGAGCTGCGCATCCGCGAATGGGAAGTCGTCATGTCCGGCGGCTACGGCTCGAAAGAGCACAAGCGCCTGCAGAACGAGATGTGGCGCCGCACTTCGAACATGTACGCGGCACAGCCCTTCACGACGCACTGATCGCTTCGGGTTGATTCGACGCCCGTCCCGGGTGTTGCCGATTTTGCGATCGATTTGATCCCGCAGCTTCGCGTCGCCATCGCGCGCGAATGCATGTCCGATCCCGATCACTCCGATCCGATCCACGAATTTCTTCATCGCCGCGGCATCGCGGCGGGAAACGTTTCGGAATTCTCGATGGACGCGAGCGGCCGCGCCGAATGCGCAGCCGCTTCGCTCAACGCTTCATGGGTTGTTGTGCATCATGCACTGCTGGCCACGGTTGTTCGACGTCGACGACGTCGCCGAGCAGTTGCCCTGGCCCCATTCGGCCATCTGCTTGTTCGCACCGCTTTTCGCTTCCATTTCCTGCGAGTAGGTGTGGCAGCTCGTGATCGGTATGTGCGAGCCGAGCGGCGCTTCCTTCTTGCAGATCACGCGCTCGCCGTCGCGCTGCTGCAGGATCGAGTTGACGACTTCCTGGGCGTTGAAGAGCTTGATCTTGGTGTCCTGGTTCATCGACGCGACGGTCGGATTCGCCGCGAACAGCGAGCCCATCTCCGCCAGCGCACCATCGACCTGGGTGCGCTCCTTGGGTTTGACGTACTGGTAGCGTCCGCCCGGCTCCATTTCCTTGCGCACGTCGGCGGCGACCGTTTCGAACCTTTCCTTCGAATCGGCGTTGAATACCTTTTCCTTGTAGTTCTCGTTGGCCCCGGCCACGCCGCAAAGCGCAACCGACGCGGCGATGCAGACCGCAATCAGAACCTTCATGTGTTCACCCTTCGGTTAGCCCGGCGGCACAGCCGCCCGATGTTGCCGCCGCGGTCATGCACGGCCCGACGGCAATCCGATCGTAGTGGCCGTTCGCGGCGCTGTCAACGACGCATTTCGTACTATATCGCTCGTGCATGCGGGCGCCGGCCTACTTGCCGGCGCGGAAGGGGTACTTTGCAAAAATTTCGCTTACCACGCGGTCGATGCCGGGCTTGAGATCCGACACCGAGCGGTCGAGGTTCTTCACCTCGCCGATGGCGACGCCTTCCCAGACCAGCTGCGAGGCCTTGGCGTCGACGATGTCGACATTGAGCGTGCCCTCGACATAGTCCTTGGTGCTCTTGTCGTAGGTGTAGGTCGACCAGGTCTTGTAGACCGGAACCTGATTGCCCCGGCGATAGCCGTAGTAGCCGAGCTGCTGCTTCTTGGTCTCGTCGTTCTGGGACTGGTTGGCGAGCTTTGCCGAGAAGTTCACCAGCAGATCCGGGCTCGCGTCGACGTAGCGATAGCCGTGCGACTCGAGCTCGTGGCGAATCGACGCCTTGACGTCGTTGGTGATCTCCGCCGGGTAGCCGTCGACCTCGGTGCCCGGCGGCGAGATGAAACCGAACGTCTTGTAGCCGGCGAAGTTCGTCGAATGATCGTAGTCGGCACGCACCTTCGGCTTGGCCGCGGCTGAGGTCGCAAGCACAACCAGGCTGATGCACAGAAGCGTCAACACCAGCGATTTGCAGAATTTCATCGTAGGCCTCCCAGTGATCGGTTTCGGCGGGTCGCATCGTGCACCGGCGTTGCGTGCAAGCCACGACCCACCGCTATTCGGGGCAAATCATTGCATCCGGTCCTATCTTGCCGCAGGACGCCGCATGCGCGCGACGGCAGACCGGCTCGCGGACCTCCCGGCGAGGGAGGACGGCCCGGGGCGCAGCAGCGTCGCAGGCCAGCCCATGCCGCGCGGGACTGTCATGAACGCGAAGTACTCTCGCCGCGGCGGAGCCGCCGGACGGCCGTGCGCGGACGCGGTCTTGCCGGAGCGGCCCGACGATCGCGACGACGAAGCGGTGATCGATGAACATACTGATGCTGTCCGACGTCTATTTCCCGCGCGTCAACGGCGTGTCGACTTCGATGCAGACGTTCTGCCGCGAACTGGTCGGCCTCGGCCACGCGGTGACGATCGTCGCGCCGGACTATGGCGTTGCGGACGTGCATCCGGAGTTCGAGATCGTGCGCCTGCCGTCGCGGCGCATCTTCTTCGATCCGGAAGATCGCCTGATCCGGAAATCGGCTGCGCGCGCGGTCGTGGGCGAGCTCGCGCAGCGCTCGATGGGACATCATCCACATCCACACGCCGTTCCGCGCGCACCAGATCGGCGTCGAGCTGTCCCGGCTCACCGGCCGGCCGACGGTCGAGAGCTACCACACGTATTTCGAGGAATACGTCGCCAACTACATACCGTGGTTTCCGACGGCGCCGCTGCGGTTTCTGCGTGCGCCGTTTCTCGCGAAAGCTCTGCGAGGGCGTCGATCACCTGATCGTGCCGACCGCGGAGATGGCCGAGGTGCTGCGCGGCTACGGCATCCGCACGCCGTCGACCGTCGTGCCGACCGGCATCCGCCTCGACGAATTCGCGCACGGCGACGGCGCGCGCTTCCGGCGCACGCACGGCGATCGGCGAGACGCAGCCGATGCTGCTCACGGTGAGCCGCCTCGCGATCGAGAAGAACATCGACTTTCTGCTCGAAGTCGTCGCGCGCGCTCAGGCGCGAGTTCGACGATTTCGTGTTCGTGGTCGCCGGGCGAAGGACCCGATGCGCCGCGGCTCAAGCGCGCTGACCGCATCGCTCGGTCTCGACGAGCACGTGCGCTTTCTCGGCAATCTCGATCGCAACACGACGCTGCTCGACTGCTACAGCGCGGCCGACGTCTTCATGTTCGCCTCGAGCACCGAGACGCAGGGCCTCGTGCTGATCGAAGCGATGGCGTGCGGTGCGCCGATCGTCTCGACGGCCGTGATGGGTACCGCGACCGTGCTGCGCGATGCGCAGAGCGCACTCGATCAGCGAGGGCAACGTCGATGCGTTCGCCGCGAACGTCGCGCGACTGCTGCGATCACCGGCCGAGCGCGAGGCGCTGTCGGCGGCGGGCCCGCACGACGCCGAGAAATGGAGCGCGCCCGCGCTGATGCGCAAGGTCGTCGGCATGTACGAGCGCCTGGCGGCGGGTCCGCGCGACGAGAATCCGCATGCGGCCGCGGATCCCGGCCAGCCGGCACGCGTCGTCTGATCTGCATCCGCAACGGATTGCTTCAGCGCAACGACATCGCCAACGGATTCGACCCATCGCCATTGCGGACGCGGCCGCGAGTCATGCGTCCGAGGCAGCCTGCAGCCGATCGCGCCGAGCCTGCCAGACCGTTCGCGTCTGCGGCTTGACGAACAGCGCGACGATTTCCGGGTGCTCCGTCCGGATCGCGGCCTCGATGCGCTCGACGCAGGATTCGATTTCCGGAGTCTTCAGCCGGTCCTCGAATTCCGCGCTCATCGCGACGAACACGTGGTTCGGGCCGAGCTGCACCGTGATGACCCCGTTCGCGTTCGCAATCGCGGGATCCGCTGCCGCGATGGCGAGGATCGAGCGTTGCAGCGTCGAATGCGCGGGCTCGCCGATCAGCAGCGCCTTGGTTTCGCGCGCGAGCAGGAACGACGTCGCGCACAGCACCAGCGCGATCGCGAGCGACGCGGCAGCGTCGAACTCGGGACGGCCGGTCACGTCGGCGAGCACGGTGCCGACGAGCGCCGCGACGAGACCGAGCAACGCGGCGCTGTCTTCGAACAGCACGGTGAACAGGGTCGGATCCTTGCTCGATCGTACCGCCTCGTAGTAGCCGAGATCGCCCTTGGTCCGTCGGATGCGGCTCAGCGCTGCCCACCATGAGATGCCTTCGAACACGAATGAAACCGCAATGACGACATAGACCGCGCGGAGGTTTCCGAGCGGATGCGGCGCGTACAGGTGGCTGACGCCCTGGTAGAACGAAACGCCGGCGCCGATCGCGAAGATCAGCAGCGCGACGATGAAGCTCCAGAAATACGCTTCGCGACCGTGGCCGAACGGATGCCTGAGATCCGCCGGTCGCTCCGCGCGACGGATGCCGTAGAGCAGCAGCAATTCGTTGGCGGTGTCGGCGAGCGAATGAATCCCTTCGCTCGCCATCGCCGTGCTGCCGGTGAGAGACGCCGCGACGAACTTGCTCGCCGCAATGGCGAGATTCCCGCATAGCGCAAGGACGACGACGATCTTGTTGTCGGATCTGCAATTCAAGCCCGTGCCCCGTAGCTGAACGAGCGTGCCCGGCGCGAGATTAATACGTTCTCGACGAGCCCGCTCGCGCCGCGAATGCTCGCATCGCGCCTTTCAGATGAACGTTGCCTATCGGGGAACTTGCCGCGGATTCGTTCGGTTCAGCCGTGCGGGACGAACCTTGCGCCCGGACACTGCGGGCCCGTCCGACGGCACGTGGCGTTTCCGTCCAGTCACAAGGAGAAGCTCATGAACATGCGACACACGGTGCTCCACGCTACGGCAATCTCGATCGCCCTCGCGGCCCTTCCGGTTCTTGCGCAGCAGACCGAGACGACCGAAACGACGACGACGACGACCGTCAAGCAGGGCAATCACGAGTACGTCTACTACGGCGATCACGACATCTACTTCGCGCCCGAAACGCGCACGTACTACTGGCAGGAAGGCAGCAACTGGCGCTCCGGCACGGAGCTTCCGCCGGCTAGCCGCAGCTACATCACGACCGGCGGCGTCAAGATCCAGCTCGACACCGAGCGTCCGTATGAGCGCAACGAGTGGGTCGTCAAGCACTACAAGAATGGTCATGTCGTGCACGACGACGACCAGTGACGAGCTGGATTTCCTAAGCGCCAATTGACCTCGCACTGAAAGGACTACTGTTGCCAAGGATGGCATTGCGCTGTATGTCGCGCGCGAAGTTTGATCATCTGTCCGCTTCGACCGTGCAATTTCGTAAGTCGCAAATGGATTCGCTGCAACGCGAATCCCATGCGTGCACTTGCACGCAGTGACGAGACGAAGGAGAGATGCATGAATCGAAGCGCGACTCTTGTTTCCGTTCTCCTCGCTGGTTTCTTTGCGCTTGCCGGTATTGCAGCGCACGCCGGCGCGCCGCAAAGGGTTCAGCAGAACGCGGCACATCGAAGCTCGGCATCGGCGTCGGGCCAGAGCCATCAGAAGAACAGCGCGCCTGTTCCGCGGGCGCCGGCCGCGAAGCCGCCGCCGAAATTCTGGCCGCCCGGTCCTACGGGACACGACGCTCCGCCGTCGAGCTGAGGGCCATTCCGCAGAAGTTTCGAGCACTCTGCCGGGCGAGGAATGCACGCCGGAACTCGCGGCGTGCGTTCCCCGTAGTTGGAATATCAATCGATCGGCACCGGCCGTTCGAGTCCAACGCCGCCAGCCCTGCCACGGGCGACATCATTCGACCGCTTTGCCCGCACTACCCGGAGGCATTTCCGGCACTCCGCGGCCCGGCAATCCTGCCGTGCGGGCAACATCCGACCCGGTGCAACGGGCGCCGGACGGCTAAAATCGGTCTCGCAAACGCGAGGACCGAACAATGGCCGTCAAGGTCGAAAGCATTCTCGACACCGTGGGCAACACGCCGGTCGTCAGGATCAAGAAGCTGGCACCCGCGCACGTGCGCCTGTACGCCAAGATCGAAGCGTTCAACCCGATGGGTTCGGTCAAGGACCGTCTCGCGCTCGGCATCATCGAAGACGCCGAGCGATCCGGGAAGCTCGCGCCGGGGCAGACCGTCATCGAGGCGACCAGCGGCAACACCGGCATCGGTCTTGCGATGGTCTGCGCGGAAAAGGGCTACCCGCTCGTCGTGACGATGGCGGAAAACTTCAGCGTCGAGCGGCGCAAGCTGATGCGTTTCCTCGGCGCAAAGGTCGTGCTGACGCCGGCGGCGTTGAAGGGCAGCGGCATGCTCGCCAAGGCGGTCGAGCTCGCCGAGAAGCACGGCTGGTTCCTGTGCCGCCAGTTCGAGAACGAGGCGAACGCGAATATCCATTCGCGCACCACCGCTCCGGAAATCCTGGAAGCGTTCGCGGGCGAGCGCCTCGACTACTTCGTAACCGGCTTCGGAACCGGTGGAACGCTGAAAGGCGTCGCGCGCACGTTGCGCGAGCGCAGTCCCGGCACGAAGGTGATCGTCTGCGAGCCCGACAATTCGCAGACGCTCGGCAGCGGCATCCCGCAAGCGCGTGCGAAGGATGGCTCGCCGGCCGCCAGCCATCCGAATTTCCGCCCGCACCTGATGCAGGGCTGGGCGCCGGATTTCATTCCGAAGCTGACCGAAGATGCCGTCGCGCAGAAGTTCATCGACCGCATCGTGCCGGTGAACGGCGCGGACGCGCTGCGCCTTTCGCGCGATCTCGCGCGAAAGGAAGGCATCTTCGTCGGAATTTCCGGCGGCGCGACGCTCGCCGGTGCGCTACAGGTCGCTGCGGATGCGCCGGCGGGTTCGACGATCCTGTGCATGATGCCGGACACCGGCGAGAGATATCTCAGCACGCCGCTTTTTGCCGACATTCCGGCCGACATGACCGCGGAGGAAATCGAGATCGCGCAATCGACGCCGAACTACCGGTTCGACGCACCGGCGCCCGCCGCCGCCACCGGTCGTGCAGGAGCCGGCGCCGGTGTCCGCGGATGCGGCGGCGTTCGTCGAGCGCGTCATCCACGATCGCGAGCAGCCGGTGACGTTGTTCGCGCTCGAATGGTGCGAGTTCTGCTGGTCGGTGCGGCGCATGTTCGCAAAGCTCGGCATCGCGTACCGCTCCGTCGATCTCGATTCCGTGGAATATCAGAAGGACGACCGCGGCGCCAAGGTTCGCGCGGCGCTCACCGCGCGCACATCGGTAAGCACGATTCCGCAGGTTTTCGTCGGCGGAGAATTGATCGGCGGCGCGACCGACGTTTTCGATTCGTGGAAGCAGGGCAGGCTGCAGTCGCTGCTCGAACGCAGCCATGTCGCTTTCGACCGCGATTCGAAGGTCGATCCGTACTCGTTCCTGCCGACGTGGCTGCATCCGAGGAAATGAGGTTTGCGCCAGAACGTCCACATGCCTCGCCACGTGCGCCCTCTATGCACGTTCGGCCAAGCGGCGAGTCCTCCTGGACTAAGTCTTGTCTTTCTTGAGGGTCGTCGTCCCGTTCAATCGCTCCGACGTTGCACCGTCGACGGTTCTCAATTGATGGCTGCAGAAGATCACGACGTCTGATTTCTCTAGCGCGCTTCTAAGGTTGGGAAGGCGGTCAAAGACTTTGATTGAACCTGTAAGGGTTTCCGAGGTTTCAACACGAGTGTGTTGCGCTGGTGTTGCTCGCTACCGGAGCGCTCGCGAGCGCGGTGCCGGCGCTGCGCGCGACGCGCATCGCGCCGGTCGAGGCGTTGCGGCACGATTGAGGTTGTCCAATCTTCACCGGGGCTATGGCGTCACTTCCAGCTGATGGTTGCCGCCACCGATATCCCGGTTCAGCGTGATCCATAGCTCCTGAGCGCCGGCGCGGATCGAGGGGAAATAGTCCGCATCCATCGTCAGCGCGGTTCCGTCGAGCCGCACGGTCGGGTAGCTCCCGCTCGTGAAGTTGCGCACGACGACGATGGGATGATGCAGCGTCCGGCCCGCGCCGACCGCGATCGTCGCATCGAGCGCATTGCCGCTGGCGACGAAGGTGAGCGCGCCGTACACGTGGTCATATCCGGCCGGCGCATAGGTCACGGTGTCCGCACGATCGACGCCGGCGGGACCGCTCGTCGCGACGCTGCCTTGAGCGGCGGAAAGCGCGAGCGTCTGCACGGTTTCGATTTCGCTGACCGCGGCGTCGACCGCATCGTTCGTGTGCGTGCCGAGCACGACATAGACCGAGTAGCTTTTCTTCGGCCAGCCCGGCGCGGTCGCATCGGGCAGCGGTCCGCCCCAGTAATTGCTGCCGTGGATGTGATAAGCGCTCTGGCCGAGAAAACCGAATTCCGTGCCCCAGGCGAGGCGCGTGTTGTTCGTCGGCGTCGAGTTGCTTTCGCCGATGACTTCGCCCATCGAGTAGTTGATCGACTGATACGGCCAGTTGAAGCTGCACGGCATCGAGTGCGCGTCGGGTCCGTCGTTGCCGGCATCGCAGGCGTCGCCGTCTGCGCTCGTCGTGTTCCAGCGGTCCGTGCCGAAGTAGCCGCCGGCATCCTGCTGCAGGATCGTCTGCGTCTGCACGCTGCCCATCGTCGCGTCGACGTCGGTGGTCCAGAGCTTCACGTACGGAATCGTGTTCGGCACGTTCCACGTCCACGCGCCGTCGTAGGTGGCCGGGTTCGACGTCGTGGCGAACCGGTAGCGATCGCCCCAGCCGACGCCGGCGATGACGCTGTGCGCGTCTTCGCTCGCGCTGCCGTCGAAGAGCAGCTCGCCGTACGGTGCGCGCGAGTCGTCTTCGAGCGCGTCGGGTGGCGCGGACGAGAGATCCCAGGTCACCGCCCACAGCGGATGGTCGCGACCGGTCGCAAACATCCAGTCGATCGTGACCGGCACGTCGTACTCCGCGGCCGGCGCAGCGGTCGTGCAGTAGCGCGGATACGTCGTGCGGAAACGGAAGATCGCGTGATGGCGGCCTTCGAAGATGCGCGTCCACGTGCCTGGCAGGAGATGGCCGAGGGCTGACGTGTCGCCGTGACCCGGCGTGCAGAAATCCTCGCTGATCGGGTGCGAGACCACGTAGCCGAAACCGGACGCACCGCTCGACGACGCGCGCGCGATGCGCGTTCCGCCGCTGGTTTCGTAGCGGAATTCGCGCAGCTCGCCGCCGCTGCGTGCCGCCCGGCCCCGCGCCGCCGTCATTGTGCGCGAGCACGGCCACGCGCGGACTGCCGGAAGCGTCGCGCCAGGTGAAGCGGTCGCTGGTCATGCCGCCGGCTTGCACGTCGTGCTCGTCGACGAGAAGGTTCGCGGCCTGCGGCGTGTCGAAACCGTCCGCGAAGAGGGCATCGCTGCCGCCGCCGGCGCCGACGAGACTGACGTCGTCGATGTACAGCGTCGGCTGCGCGCCGGGCGTGGTCTGGTTCTGCAGATCGATGCGTCCGATCGAGCCGCCGAGCGAGAGCGGCGGCAGCGTCAAGGGCACCGTGACCTCGCGCCACTGGTTCGCGGCGATCGCGCCGCCGGCGATGAAGCCATCGAGTGGTGCGTCGGCGCAATTCGAGCCGTTTGCGTCAGGGCAGGCGAAAAGCTCGAGCGTCTGGCCGCCGGACGTCCCGCCATGAATCCAGAAATGGACGACGGGATATTGCGAAACCGCAAAGCTCTGGTCGGGATTCGCGAACACGACGGCGTTGAAGTCATTGCCGGTGAACGCGACCGAGTGCGTTCCTCCGTGGGCTTGGGCCGTGCTCGCGAAATCGGAGCCGCCGCCGTACGAATAGTCGCCGACGAATCCGTTCCTGAGCGCCTCGTCGTAGATGACGAGGTTCTGTGCCGCGGCGTTCGCCGCGAGCGCGCAGCCGATGATGATCAGATATCCGCGATGCATCGCGTTGTTCCCCCTTTATCACAACAAACCCAAGATCGCGGCTCCGGCGGCCATCGATGCCGGCGCGAGCATCGCAGAAGCTCGTGGCAGCACCCGCGCGTCCGTTCGGGATCGCGCGGGTGCCCTTCTTCAGGACGGCAGCATTCAGGCTCCCGGGTCGAAGCCGTCGGCGAAGATGACGTCGCTTGCGCAGCCGAGCGGCGATTCGGCGAGCTTTGCCAGCACGACGAAATCGCCGCCGGACTGCAAGCCGACGTCCCGCGACGGCGTGGACAGCCGCCCGTTCAAGCGCAGCCAGGGACTTCCAGCCGTTTTGTCGGTCGCAGCCGCTTCGAGACTGCCGCGGACCGTGTAGCGATGCGCTTGCTCGCTGCCGGCGTGCGCTGACGGGATTCCCGCCAGCAGCACGAGCATCGCGAGCAGCGGCCCGCCGCGGATGACATGAAGAGAAGTGCGCATGATCACTCCTCCGCGTGGCCTTCCAGCGTGTCGAGGCGAGCCGCGACGCGATCGAGCCGGGTGCGCAGCTCAGCGTTCTGCTGCTTGAGCTCGGCGTTCTCGTTCTCGACCTTGCGATTCAGGCCCTGGATTGCCGCGAGAGCGACGCCGCTTTCGTCGACCGTCGCAATGTGCTTTTCGTCATTGCCAAGGCCGAAGTGCTGCGCGAAGTCCTCGGCGAACGGGCCCATGTGCGGACCTTCCGCGTGCGCGGACTTGTAGAACCAGGTCTGGATCGGCAGCGCGACCAGCTTGTCGAGCACGGCCGAGACATCGACGTTGCCGAAGTCTTCCTTGAAGCTCTTGCTCGATGCGTTCGTCCACACGCCGCCGGTCGAAACGTAGGCGCCGTTGCCACGGCCGTCGCCGGGATTGCCGACCGTGATCGGCCCGGAGTACGTGTTGCCGTTGAACGCGAAATAGCCAAGGAAGCCATGGCTGTAGTTCACGGTGAGCAGATTGTCGTAGTCGAGCGCACCGCCGGTGTTGTAGAGGCCATGCAACACGAAGTAGCCGCCCGGCTCGGCTTCGAAATGGAAGCCTGCGTAGCCCGACGTCGTGCGGGTCTCGAACGAAAGGTCCGCGTTGGATCCCGGCAGTGCCGGCGACGCCGCGATCGTCAGCTCGTCGCGCAACGGAAAGCCGTCGCCGGAGAGGCTCGTGTTGATGCCGACGCCGCCGGAATTGGCAACGATGAACTGCCGCGTCGCCGAGTCGCGGACGCTGGCCGCGAAATCGTCGTTGCCGCCGATCATCGTCGATCCCGCGAACGCGGTGCCCGCGTGATAGCCGATCGCGGTCGAATAGTCGCCGTTCGCGGCGTCGGAGTAGGCAAGCTGGACGTGGCCGAACGGCTTGAACACGGCCGCCGTGGTGGTGTTCGATTTGATGACGACCGGCGTGTTGTCGGCGGTGCCGATATAGCTGTCCGCAGATATGCCCGCGTTGCCGTCGAGCGCCCAGGATCCGGGACACGTGCCGTCGGGCGCGACCGGCGAGCGGTCGTCGAGTACGGTGAAGTCCGCTTCGCCGGCAGGTTTCACGCGCACGTCGACCCAGCCCTGGCCCGCCAGCGAAGTCATCGGTCCGAAATCGACGGGAGTCACGAAATTCCCGCCGGTCACCTCGACGCCGAATATCGTGACCGGCCCGGCGATCACCGTTCCGCCGTTGCGCTGCGAATACAGCGTCAGCTGCAGGTCGTAGCGGCCATCGGCTGCCTGGCCGGCGTCCTGGAGCGAACCGTGGTACGTGAAAGTCGCCGCGTGCGCGAGCGGCATGCAGACACCCAGTGCCGCGGCCAGCGCGGCAGACCCGATCCAACGCTTCATAGACTGTCCCCATGTTTGGCGAGGGAACGCTCCCTCAAAGGGACATACGCGGATCGGCGGAAAACCTCGCCACCTGCCGCAACGCAGACCTGGCTGCGGTCCGGGACAAGGCGGATCGCTGAACGGTCAGCGCTGCGCCAGACGCTCGATCAGGTCTTTCGCATACGGCGACGAGGAAGCCTTCAGCAGCGGCGCGATCTCGCTGCGCAGATCCTGCGCTTCGCTCGTCTTGCCGAGCATCGTCAGCGCGTTCACCAGCGCGACCTTGACTTCGAGCACGCGCGGATCGTCGGCCGGGTAGGGCGGGCTGCACACCGCGAGGGCCTCCCGCAGCAACGGTTCGGCATCCGCGGCGCGCTCCTGGGCGAGCTCGACGCGGCCCATCGCGAACAGCGGATCGCCGAGCCGGCACTGTCCCTTCGGCAGCGCTGTACGTCCGAGCTCGAGCGCGTGCGTCGCCGCGCCGCGCGCGCGGCCGGCATCGCCGGCGTCGAGCTCGGCTTCCGCGAGCTCGGCATACACCTTCACCACGGAGGGCTTGCGCAGGTCCGGGTCTTTCTCGATGGCCGCAGCCGCTTCGCGCAATTCGGTCAGCGCTTCCTGGTAGTGATGTTGCAGCCGCAGCAGGTTGCCAAGGGAACCGCGCTCCTGATTCAGCAGACTGGATTCCGCACTGTAGCTGCCGCGCACGATCGCGAGCGCCCTGCGTTGTGTCGCCTCGGCCTCGGCAAAACGTCCCTGCAGCTGCAGCGCGGTGACGAGGCTGCTGAGCGAGCCGCCGGTTCGCGACACCTTCGGTCGCTCCCTGCTTTGTCGCCCAGATCGTCAGCGAATCGCGCAACGCGCGTTCGGCTTCGACGGGTCTGCCGAGCATGTTGTACGTGTCGCCGAGCATGTTGTACGCGCTCGCTACCATGCTCGGATTGCTTTCGCGAAAGCGGAGCTGATCCTCGATCAGGCGCAACCGAGCCGGCAGCACTTCGGCATAGCGGCCCTGGCCTTCCAGAGCCAGCAACAGGAAGTTGCGCGCGTCGATCGTTTCCGGGTGATCGGCGCCGTAAATCTCCGAGCGGATGTCGACGCATTTTTTCAGAAAGATCTCGGCAGCCGCATTGTCCCCCGTCTCCCGCGTCAGAAGGCCGAGATAGAAGAGGTTGGTGCTGACCGGCGCACTGCGTTCTCCGTAAAGGACGCGGTTGATCTCGAGCGCGTGCTGGTCGACATCGATCGCTTCGGCGCGGCGGCCGGCGTTCTGCAGGGCGAGGCCGAGCAGGCCCAGGTCCTTGGCCACCACGTCGCTCCGCTCGCCGTATGGCACACGATCGTCGGCCAGAAGCTGCTGCAATCGGACCACGACGTCGGCATAGACGACGCCGTTCATCGTCATCATCGCGTGGGCGATCTCGCGGCGCGCGTCGGAGCGCTCGCGTTTCGCGATCGCACCGGCGCGATCGGCATAGGCCAGCGCCTGCTGCGCGTGCTGTACGGCCTCGTCGCTGTTCTTGTTGTAGATCTCGATCGACGCGCGTGTCGTCAGGTTGCGCGCCTTGATTTCGTCGGGTACCCGCGGGTCCTCGGTCAGCGTGTCGGCTTCCTTCAACAGCGCCAGTGCGCGCTCGTAGTCGCCGAGGTCCCAGTACAGGCCGCCGATCAGGCCGGTTACGTCGGCACGGGCCGCTGGCTCGTCGATGAAACGCCCTGTCAGCTGCCGCTCGCCCTTTTGCAACAACTCATGCGCGGTCATCGACCGGCCCCTGTTTTCGTCGGGGTTCGCCTGCTCGAACACGCCGACCAGGAACTGCCGCGCCGCCTGCGCGCGCGCGGCCTGTTCGTTCGCGCGTTGCGCCTGGCGCAGGCTGATCGCCGTCGCGGCGATGCAGACGGTGATCGCCAGCACGGCGGCGGCGAGTGCATAGCGGTTGCGCCGTGCGAACTTGCCGAAGCGATACCAGGCGCCGTCGCCGCGCGCGGCGACCGGACGTCCTTCGAGATAGCGGCGAATGTCGGCCGCGAATGCGTCGGCCGACGGATAGCGCCGCGCAGGATCCTTCGCAATCGCCGTCAGCACGATGCGATCGAGATCGCCACGCAGCACGCGCCGCCGCGCGATCGCATCGCCGGCCGCGCGATCGATCGCAGCGCTTGGCGGCGGCGGATCGGTCAGCAGCGTCGCCATCATCGCCGCTTCTCCCGATGACGCCGACCGCCAGGGCCGCGCCCCGGCCAATAGCTCGTACAGCACGACGCCCAGCGCGAAGACATCGGTCGCGGTCGTTATCGCGCCACCCGTGAACTGCTCGGGTGCGGCGTAATCGGGCGTCAATAGTCGAGCGACGGTCTGCGTCGCCGCACTCGTCTCGGTGGTCGTCAGCACCTTGGCGATGCCGAAGTCGAGCAGCTTCGGCGTGCCGTCGGTGGTGACGAAGATGTTCGACGGTTTCAGATCGCGGTGCACGATCAGATTCTGGTGCGCGTACTGCACGGCCTCGCACACGCGCAGGAAAAGCCGCAGCCGCGCCGCGACGCCGAGGTCGTGCTCGCCAACGTAGTCGGTGATCGGCACGCCCTCGACGTATTCCATCGCAAGGTAGGGAATGCCGTCGGCATCGAGCCCGCCGTCGATCAGGCGCGCGATGTTCGGATGCTCGAACGCTGCGAGGATCTGCCGTTCCTGCCGGAAGCGCTGCAGCAGGCCGGGCGTCGGATACGTGAGCCGCTTTACCGCGACGCGCTGGTCGAATTCGCCATCGTTGCGCTCGGCGAGCCAGACTTCGCCCATGCCGCCCTGGCCGATGGAGCGCACGACGCGATAAACGCCGAACGCGATCGGCGCGGCACTTCTGGCTGCGGCAGCCGCGGCATCGGCGATCGACGCCGGCGCCTGTTCCATGAAATCGCGTGCCTTGGCATCGGCGCGCAGCAGCTGCTCGACTTTCGCGCGCATGGCCTCGTCGCCACGGCACTGCTCGGCGATCCAGTCCGCGCGCTGATGTGCCGGCAGCTCGATCGCCTGCGCGAACAGCTCGTTGATGCGTTCCCTGCTCATTGGTGCACGCCTCGCGGCTGCGACGCGACGCATCCGCGGAAACCGGTTGCCGTCTCATGCGAGACGCGGCTACGCACCCGCTTCGTCGTGCGCGCGCAGCGCTTCATGCATCGGGGTGCAGCTGGACGTAGAGCTGCGCTTTCGCGCGCCGCCAGTCGCGGCTCAGCGTGCGCTCGCTGACGTCTCGCAGCAACGCGATTTCCGGCAGCGCAAGGCCGCCGAAGAAGCGCAACTCGACGAGATCGGCGAGCTCCGGTTCGTCCTGTTCCAGCGCGGTCAGCGCCTGATCGACGATGAGCAGATCGTCCGGCGAAAGCTTGCCGTCGGCGACGTCGAACGCATCGTCGAGGTCGACGAAATCGAGCTGCTCGCCGCCGCGCTTTCCGGTCAGCCGCGCGCGCGCGTGATCCATCACGATCTGGCGCATGGCCTTCGCGGCGAGCGCAAAGAAATGCACGCGGCCGTGCAGGCTGCGACCGTCCGGGCGCGACAGCTTCAGGTAGGCCTCGTGCACCAGCCCCGTCGTGTTCAAGGTCGGCGTGTTCGACCTCGCGAGCTGCTTGCGAGCAAGGATCTTGAGCTCGCCGTAGACATAGGCGAACAACGTCTGCAACGCGTGCGCGTCCCCGTCTTTCGCAGCGTCGATCAGCGAAGTGACGTCGTCGACCATGCAGCAGCCCCCTGCCGTGCTTCGAATGAGTATATCTGGCGGTCGCGACTGACGATTGCGGCGCAGCGTCATGGGGCAGGGACGTGCGGCTCTGGCTTCGGCCTCATCCATATCAACGGACCGTCGGACAAGGTTTGCCTGTGCGCACGCCGGAGCGCCGTTCAGGTTCTTCGTCGAACCCCGGGGCCACGCAGTGCGCAACGGAGCCGACTTGGCTCACGAGACGCAAATCCGATGACGCGCGCGTCCGCGTGATCGACAGGTCGATGTTTGCCAACGACGAAACAGACGGTCTTCGGTCTGGTTACTGTTCTTCGACCGTGAGCGCAAAACCCGTTGCCTTCGCGTCGCGATTCGTCGACGACCCCTTGATCTCGTGATCCATTCCTGGATTCAGCGTGATCTGGCAAGTTGTCTGCAAAGAGCCGGGACCGCTTGCCCACGTATCCGTTTCCTTCTCGCTGCACTCGTCGCCATCCACGAGGATGAGCAGTTTGATTTGAGGATTGCCGTGGCCCTCACCGGCGTCGGCGGAAGCCTTGGCGGTGATGAGATAGTTGTGAGCTTCGGTCGGCTTCACCTTGCAGGTCTGCTTGCTCGCGGTTGCAAGATCGCAGCGTATTGTTTGCGCGATGGAGATCGACGGGATCGCTAAAACGGTTGCAAGAATGAAAAGTGACCTCATGGCGATTCACTCCCTAACGGTCGGGCGCTCTTTGCGTCGGAAATCACCGGTTTGCATTGTCGCACAGGATAAATTGCGGGCTCATGCCGACGCCAGCATGGCGACCGGCACGATCCGGTACGAGACGATCGACAAGCAGCGCGCCACGGACAAGGGGCCGCGCTACCGGACCGTCGGACGGACTGTCGAGTACACACAAGGTTGGCTCGACGACTACCTGGCGGGAAAGGAGAAAGACACCGTCGATTCGCGGAGGGCGGGATGAACGCCCCGGGTCTAACCATTGGAGGCACGGTTCGACTGCGAGGCAACGTCGGCCCGCTTCTCAAGTTCATCTATCGCGATGAAACGGGCGTCGCCGGTAGCCGGCCTTCAAGATCGTCCAGCGCGGAAACGACGGTTGGCGGTGGCGCACTCATGTATTGAGCAGGCCTTGCGCGTCGTCCGTAAGCAGCAACAGAAAATCCGATCCGAGGGTCGGCCATGTGCCGACCCTCGGCTTCACGCGTAGGCTGCCTGCCGTTTGGGGCCGGTCAACGGCAAGTACGATTTGCGAGCGCTTGTGGTTCGAACGTCGGCAGGTCCGCAGCGTCGATCGCAAAAACGAAGAACTGATTCGGATTGTCGATACCGTTCGGGTGCCGGCTATCGACGACATGCCCGACAAAGTCGTTGTCGTTCGAGACGAACAATGTGTGTTTGCTGACTCCACCCACTTCGATATCGAATCCGAACGCGAGGCCCTCGAGCTTCGCCGGGATGTCGCTGCTGCTGATCCCGTGTGCGTTCAGAACGGTCACGATGTCGAGGAATTGCACCTTGGCCATCGCGTACGGCGCAAGTGCGGCGGCGCCGGTAAGCGTACTGACGTCTTGCGCTCCGGTCAGGTCGATGCGAAACAGCTTCTTGAACGCGGCCACTGAACCATCCCCGAGACCTTTGCCATCGCGCTCGTCGACCAGCAGTTCGTGATCATTGATTGCGACGACTTCGCTGATCGTCGGATATTTCGGGCTGCTGGCGGTGCCAATGTTCGTCAGCGCGTAGACATATTGGCTCGTTTCGCCGGTGTCGAGATCGATGCGCAGGATGCGGGTGTAGGGGGCGCTGGTGCCACCATCTTGCGCCAGCGGGCTTTGCATGGCGCCGTACAGAACGGTGCCGTCCGGGGAAATAGCCAGGCCTTCCATGCCTTTGTTCGCGACCCGGCCTGAGCTGTTGCCGCTGATCTCGTCGTCGCCATTCGCGCTGAGGTTCGCCACGGCGAACGAGTCCGGCACCGTAATGACGTCCGTGCGCTGCCCGTTCTTACGGTTGAAGCGATAGATGTACGGGCCGTACTCATCCGTAATGAATACTTTTGCACCATCGTGCGTAACACGAATGCTCTCGGGATCGAAGCGGGCATCCAGCGGATTCGTCGACAGGCGCGACGGATCGAAATTGTCCGACCGCCCCGTGAAATAGTGAGTGTGATTGGCACGATTCAACGCCGGTTCGCCGCTACCAAGACCGAATTCGACGCCACTTCCATAGACAAGCGGCTGCGGCGCGCGCAGGAGGGTCGTGTCAGTCAGCGTAGGCGTGAGCTGGAACGGCAGGGCCGCGCCCGGGGCGCTCGGTTCCAGATCCATGTTGATGGTCTGGAAGCGGTCGATATACGAGGTCGTATCGCTGACGCCGGCATTGTAGGAAATCGCATTCGGTCCGCGATCGGGAATCGCGAGAAACGTGTTGCAGCCCGCATAGGCAATTCCGGAGCCGATGCCGCCAAGCAGATTACCAGGCGCTCCGTTCTCGAGAGGGGCAGCGGTCTCTGCAGAAAGGTCCGTCGACTGGCCGCTCAGCGCGCCGGTAGCGATCAGATCAACTGAAGCGTGAGCGGAGGATGCGGCGAGCATCGCCCAGAGAGCGACAGTCAGCTTTTTACGTTGAGTCATGACCGACCTTCCAGATTGCTGAGTAGGATCGGTTACCGTGCCTCATCTTCATTGCGTGACGATGACCAGAAGCGTGTGTCGGTATCGTGCTGTGGCTGAGAGTCGATCCGACCCGGTCTGTCATCGATGATCTCCGCCACGCGGCGCGTCGCTTCACGGCTGATGGCATCGCATGAAACAGCGCGGTCGGCCCGGTCCGGCGAGATCGTCTGCCGTGGCGCCTGTTGGTGCACAATGCGCATCCCGAAACACGTGGTCGCGCCCGTGCAACGCGAATACTGGTCGAGAGTCGAACAGGTATTCACCGAGGCGATCACGCTCGATGCGCCTTCGCGCGCGGGGTACGTCGCGCAGGCATGTCGCACCGATCCCGCGATGCAGGCGGAGCTCCTCGAGCTGCTGCGCGCGCACGAGTACACGGGCATCCTGGATCAGGCGCCGCGTTTTGCCGAAAGCGCTGCGATACAACCGTCGCTTGCCGGCGGTTCGAGCGTGGGGCCGTGGCGCATCGAGAAGATGATCGGCCGCGGCGGGATGGGCGAGGTCTACCTCGCGCATCGTGCCGACGGTGCATTCGAACAACGCGTCGCGCTCAAGCTGCTGCGGCGTGAATCCGGTGGCGAAATGCCCCGGTTCCATGCCGAGCGGCAGATCCTGGCGCGCCTCGAACATCGCGGCATCGCCCGCATCCTCGATGGTGGCGTGGCTGCGGACGGGCGCCCATATACGGTCGTCGAATACGTCGAAGGACGCTCGCTCTCCGAGCACTGCTCCGAGCGCCACGCGTCATTGCGTGAGCGCTTGACGCTGTTCATGGAAGTCTGCGATGCGGTCGCATTCGCCCATCGCAATCTCGTCATTCACCGCGACCTCAAGCCGGACAACGTGCTGGTCGACGGCAAAGGCAGCGTGAAGCTGCTGGATTTCGGCATCGCGAAGCTGCTGGACGCCGCGGGCACGACGCACGACGGCTCGAACACCGTCGCGCCGTTCACGCCCGATTATGCGGCGCCCGAGCAGCTCAGCGGCGAGCCGGTGACGACGGCGACCGATATCTATGCACTCGGCGTCGTATTGTTCGAATTGCTCACCGGCGAGCGTCCGCTGCCGACCCGCGGCTTGCCCTCCGGTCGAGCGCTGAAACTCGTGCTCAATCGCGCCGCGCCGCCGGCCAGCCGCGTCGCGAAGGCAAACGCCGATGCGCCGCTGTCGCCGCGCCTCGTCGCGGGAGACCTCGACGCGATAGCGGCCAAGTGCCTGCGCAAGGAGCCGACCCATCGCTACGAAACCGTCGATGCGCTCAAAGGCGACATCGAGCGACACCTTCGCCATGAGCCGGTGCTCGCCCGCAGTGGTGCGCACGCCTATGTGGCGCGACGCTTCGTTCGCCGCCATTGGCTGCTGATCGCCGGCGTGTTCTCGCTCGTCGTGGCGATGGGCGCGACGGCTCTCTACGCCAACAACGCGCGCATGCACACCGAGCAGGCCCTGCATCGCGCCGATGCAGTCCGCTTTTTCGTCGTGGATCTATTTCGCCAGAATGATCCGACGGCTGGCAACGGCAGGACCATGAGCGCGCGCGATCTCGTCGATCTCGGCGCGCGTCGCGTCGAATCGGGTTTCGTCGACGATATGGACACGAAGATCGAGCTCCTCGGCGTGAGCGGCAATCTGTACCATTCGCTCGGCGAGGATCAGCGCAGCGCCGAGCTGCTCGCAAAACGCCTCGATCGCGCGAAGCAGGCGTACGGCGCCGACGATCCCCGTCTGATCGAAGCCGAGCTCGACATGGGCATCGCCGAAGTCGGCGCCGAGCACTTCGACGAGGGAGCGCGGCTGCTCAACGATGCGCTCGGCCATGCCCAGCCGCAATGCGTCGAGACGCGCTCCCTGTGTGCGCGCATCCTGCTCCAGCTCGGATCGCTCGAATCGCATCGCGGCAACGACCAGCGCGCCATCGAATGGGCGCAGCAGGCCATCGATCTGCTGGAACCATCGTCGCCGACCGACAATGTGCTCGCCACCGCGCTGATGGTGCGCGGCCTGTACACGTTCGATTCCGGGCACATCGCCGAAGCCGAGCAGCCGCTTCGCGATGCGCTGGCGCGGATCAATCCGCAAGCGCCGGAAACCTTCGACACGCTGGTGGATGCACGCGACACGCTGGGCAAGGTGCTGACGTCGCTCGGACGTTTCGACGAAGCGATTCCTCTGCTCCGCGAGAACGCGACGTCGATCCGGCAGTTCTGGGGCGATCAGCATCCTGTGCTCGGTGACGCGCTGCATCAGCTCGGCTCCGCGATGCGACAGAGTGGAGACACTGCAGCCGCGATTCCGGTATTCGAGGAGGCGCTTGCGCTGTACGAGCGCAACTATGGGCCGGATCACAGCTATGTCGCGACGACGTTGACGAGCCTGGGGCAGGCACTGATCTCCGAAGGCCGCCATCAGGAGGCGATCGATGATCTCTTGCGCGCGCAGGCGATCTATCTGAAGGCGCTCGGTCCGACGCATACGCACACGGCCGTCAGCACGATCGCGCTGGCGAATGCGCGATTGGCCGCGGGCGATCCGAACGCGGCCGAGGCGGGCTTTCGCGAAGCGCTCGACACGTTCGCCAGGATCGGCGATGGCCATCATATCTATGCGGAAGCCGCGCGGCTCGGGCTCGGCAAATCGCTTTCGGCCGAACAGCGTTTCACCGAGGCCGAGGAGCCACTCAGCCAATCGAAGGAGCGATTCGTCGCGGAATTCGGCGCCGACGATCGACGCGCGATCGAGGCCGACGTCACGCTCGTGCATTGCCTGCTCCGGACCGGGCATCGCGACGATGCGCGCGCACTGCTCGAACGCAGCGAGCAGGCAGTCGCGGCGTCGAGCCACGACGTACGGATACAGCGCAGCGCACTGGAGAAGGCGCGCCGCGAGCTCGATTCGGGCTGATATCCGCTCGACGTTCGCGCCGCCTCGAAGCTGCGGCGCGCACGGCCGACACCGTCGCCTACGCGCTCTTTGCGAGCTCGCGATACAACCACGCGCGCGCGAGCATCCAGTCGCGCCGCACGGTCCGCTCGGAAACACCGAGTGCGCACGCGGTCTCGACGTCGTCGTAACCGCCGAAATAGCGGCATTCGACGACCTGGGCGAGGCGCAGCGAATCACGCGCGAGTCGACCGAGCGCGTCGTTTAGCGCAAGCATCGTCGAATCGTCGTCGGCCGCGACATCCATCGCTGCACTGATCGGCAGGTTGTCGACGCCGTCGCCGCGCTTTCCGGCCATCCGCGCCACGGCATGACTGACCAGCGCGTGGCGCATCGCGAGCGCAGCGGCGCGCAGGAAGTGCTCGTCGGTGTTCCAGCCCTGCGAGCCGCGCAACTTCAGGTAGGCCTCGTTGACCAGCGCGGTCGTCTGCAGCGTGGCGCTGGCGCCGGCGCGATTGCGTTCGCGGTGGGCGAGCCGTTTCAGATCGTCGTAGAACAACTGCGTCAGGTGGTCGGCCAGCGTGCGCACCTCCGTCGGCAGCGCGACGTCCCACTGATCGGACGAAGCGCTTGGCAGGGGCACGTCGGGCTCGTTCATGCCGAAATTATACAGATCGGCCCTGCGCGGCGAGTTCGATGGCCGGAATCGGCGTCGTTTCCTGTTTTTATTTTCAGGCGCCGGCGGGTCAAGCGGCAGCGCGGTGGGGAGTCGGGCCAGCGTTTCGCTCCAGGTCCTTCGCATCGACGCGTCGGCGTTGCCACATTCCGAACCATCCTGAAGAAAGGGGAGTTTCGACATGCACATCGCAATGCGTTCCACGATCCTGAGCAGCGCGTTACTGCTCGCGCTGGCCAGTCCGGCCATGCACGCCGCGTCCTTCACGTATCAGGGTCGCCTGAACGACGGCGGCCAACCTGCCAACGGCCACTACGATCTGCAGATCGGACTCTACGGCGACGAGCACAGCAAGATACCGCTGTCGCCGCCCGTCACGTTGTTCGGCATCGACGTGCACGATGGCAGTTTCAGCACGCCGCTCGATTTCGGCAGCAATGCACAGAACGGCGGCTGGATCGGCGTCTCGGTGCGGCCGGCCGGCTCCGGTGATTTTTCCGCGCTTTCAGGACGCTCGCGCGTCGCACCAGAGGGCACCTGCGATTCGTCCTGGCTGCTCAGCGGAAACACTGCCGCGGTCGGCTCGCCGAGCTATCTCGGTTTCACCAACGAAGCGGACCTCCTGTTCGAAACCAACGGCCACATCGCGGGCATGTTCCACCCGATACCCAACAACGGCGGCACTTCATTCACCGCCGGTACCGGCCACGCATCCGCAGATCGTGCCGTATCGCTGAACTATGGTTACGCCGAGGCGGCCTACAGCGTCGCGGCGGGCTATTCCGGAGTCGTCGCCGAGGGTCATAGCGGAAGTTTCGTGTTCGGCGACGACACCCCGGGCGATTTCACGACCACGGCACCGCAGCAGTTTCTGGTGCGTGCCGGCGGTGGCGTGGGGTTCAATACGAACTCGCTGCACTTCGGCACCGACGACGTCATCATCGGCGCGCGTCAGGGCAGCGGCGCCGACGCGGACGCCGACCTCGCATTCACGACCGTTTCGGGCAAATACGGGCGCATCTTCCTCGGCGATGGCTCGGGCGTCCTCAATATCTACGGCATCAATGGCGTTCACATCAGCAATCCGGTCGGGATCGATGGTGCGCTCGACGCGAAATCGCTGAGCATCGAGGGCAACGCCAGCAAGTCGACCGCGGGCGGCTGGAAGGCCAATTCCGACGGCCGCATCAAGCAGGACATCGCGCCGATCGCGAATGCGCTGGACACGCTGGCGAAGTTGCGCCCGGTGACGTTCCGCTACACGGATGCCTATCGCACCGATCACGCCGGCATCGACGATCAGCGCTACTACAACGTGATTGCGCAGGAATTCGCCGAGGTCTTTCCGGATGCGGTCAAGGGTTCCGGCGAGTATCTCGAAGGCGCGCCGAAGACGCCGGAAAACGAGATCCTGCAGGTCGACACCTATCCCGCGCAGATCGTCACGATGGCGGCCGTGCAGGAACTTGCGCAGAAGAACGCTGCGCTGCAGGCGAAGGTCGAACGCTTGATGTCGCGCGTCGAGAAGCTCGAATCAGCACGGGGCCACTGACATGAGGACCACGAGCCAGAGGGCCGATCGGCGAAGAGTCCCGAGCAATATCGTTCGCGTTGTGCGCGCTGGCTGCAACCGGTGCGGGCGTGATCGAGGCGGGCGTGCCGGGCCGACGATTCCAAATCGACGCACACATCGTTCCGCAACAGACCGCACACACGGGCGCAGGCCTGGATCTGCAGGCAACCCTGTCGGCCGACCGCTCGAGCCTTGTCGGCGACAACTACTCGCTGAGCGCAAGCGCGATCGAAGATCCGTCCGATTGCGCGAGCGACACGATCTTTGCGGACGGATTCGATCCCTGAAACATTGATCACAACCGAAAAATTCATCTGACGAACGCAGCGACGCCAGGAACGGGAGGAATTTATGGGTCCCTGTATTGCACGGCACGCGCGCGAGGCGCGCTTGACGCCGCTCGCGAGTTGCCTCGCGCTGGCCCTTGCACTGAGCACCGGGACCCTCGCGGCCGCACCCGCAAGGCCGGTCCTGGATCGAATCGTGATCCCGAGGCTGCTGGCGAAGCCATTGCGAACGCCCATTCACCGGATCGAACAGAGCGCCGCGACGGCGATGCGTTATCCGGCATTGCAGCCGATGCCGCAGCGGATTCCAGAGGTTCCTGCGGGCTCCGTTGCCGGTCACCAACTGCAACGACAGCGGCGCAGGCAGCCTGCGCGATGCGATCAGCATCGCCGCGAGCGGTCAGACGATCGACCTCACCGCCACGGGCTGCAGCACGATCACGATGACGACCGGCCACATCGTCATCATCCAGGAAGATCTGGTGCTTCAGGGACCCGGCTCCCACCTCCTGACCATCGACGGCGGCTATCTTTTTTCGCTTCGTCATGCCGGTGCAGGCACGCTCGGCGTCCATGACCTCACCGTCGCGAACGGGCTCAACTACTTGGACGCGTCACACAATGGGAATCCGAAAGGCGGCTGCATCTTTTCATACGGCACGGTCTCGCTGACCACCTCAGTGGTCCAGAGCTGCAGAGCCGAGACGGCCAATCCGTCCTACTACGCGGCTGGCGGCGCGATCTACGCCAGGTACCGCGTGAACCTGACCAACAGCGTGGTCGTCCTGTCTTCTGCGGGAACACCGAGTTCGGACGGCTCTGGTGGCGCCATCTTCACGCCAGGTGCGGCAGTCATCGCCTACAGCAGCGTCGCCTTAGGTTATGCCTCCACGATCGGCGGCGCGATTGTCGCGGGCAACGGATTTTTCATGGAGTTCAGCTCCGTGACGTTCAACCAGTCGTACCGCGCCGGCGCCCTGGACGTTTCGGGCGATATCACGATCGCGAATTCGACGATCATGTACAACAACGCCGCCGTAGGCGGCGCCGGTTATCTCATCGGCTACAGCGCGAGCTCACCGGCGACGACCGTGAGCAACAGCACCATTTCCGGAAATACGGCGCAGGCCGTGGGCGGCATCGCCACCGCGGGGTACCCGGCGCGAATCGCCAACAGCACGATTGCGTTCAACACGGAGGCCAACGCGGCGGACCTGATCTACGGCGCTGGCTTGTACGCTGGCGCCGCTACGGAGCTCGAGAGCACGATCGTCGCGAACAACACGCTCACGCACAGCGTCGATGGGCCGGTTTCCGACGATATTGGCGGCGGCGGCGTGCTCTCCGGCAACAACAACCTGACGCTTTCCGTTGCGGCCGGACAGATGGCGCCGCCCGATACGATCTACGCTGATCCGTTGCTCAATGTGCTGTCCTACAACGGTGGATCGACCGCCACTCATGCATTGTCTCCGCTCAGCCCTGCGCTCGATGCAGGTAACAATGTAGCGTTCCTTGCCAACGATCAGCGCGGCCCGGGATTCGCACGCGTGATCGGAGCCAACGCGGACATCGGCGCGTTCGAGCTCGATTTCACCGATGTGATATTCGCCGACGACTTCGAAAACTGACGAGGCGCTAGTGGGAAGATGTGGCGTCCGTTCCCAGCGGCGGCAATCGGGATCGGCGCAATCGTGCGCCGATACGGAGCGCGTCGAGATCGTCGCATTCTTATCGCCCATATCGAGACGGCGGCGCAGGAGGACGTTATCCGTGCCTTCAGGGCCTACGCCGACGCTGCGCGCGCAGCCGCGGCGGACAGCGGCTCACTGGCGAAAGAGCAGCTCGATGACCGGGGCGTCGCAAAGACAGCTCAAATAGGTGGTTCCGCGCCGAGTGATCCTTGTCGTCCCCATGAGACGGGTGTCCGCCGACGATCTTCTCCAATCGTTCGGCCAGATTGCCTAGCTGCGCGAGCGGCTCCCGATGCTTCCAAATCTCAATGATCCGGCCAATTTCAGAGAGGTCCGTTCTTGGATGGCCGGGGGGCCAACAGATGGATAGGTTGCGAGAGGGGTTCGCGAAAATCGGGATGTAACGTTGCCGGGCAACTCAACGAAACAGCCAGCCACCGAACCCAGCAGCATCGTAAGATGATTGGCAATGCTGGTGATGCCTTGCTACTTTCAGCATGTCCGGCCAGCCGCGTGCGAGATTCGTACAGGCGCGTGCGGATTTGCGCGGTGACTGACGAGCGATCGCGTCGATCATCCACCCAGGCACGGATGCCAAGGCCGCGAAAGCCACAGGGGGTGCCGAATGTCGGGAGACTTCGCTGGTGGCATGCGGGCGTGGGCCCGGCGCCTGTTGCGCAGCGGCCGAAGATCGAAGCGTCGCATTACCGCTCTCGTTGCCTGGTCGATCCTCGCAATCGCGTTGTATTCGCCTGCCGCCTTGGCCGATCGCAACTTCGGCGTGCGCTTCAGCACCGACGACAACGGTGCGATCACCTTGATCGGCAACTCGCTGATGTCCTGCCAGCAGGGCGCACAGAACCCGCCGGCGACCTGCGCCTCGAGCGTCCCCGTCAACGGTACCGGCGCGAGCGGCTCGAGTCTCAACAACAACGCCTACGACATGATCTACGTCAACACCGTAGGCGAATCGGGCATCTTCAATTCGAGCTCGGCGACCTTCGCACGCCCATCCGGTGCGACCGTGCGCTGGGCCGGACTTTACTGGTCCGCCGAAACGGTGCCCGGCGCCCGGGGCTCGGCGCCGCCGAACGAGGCGATCAAGAACCAGGTGCAATTCTCGACGCCGGCGTCGGGCGGTTACCGGACGATCACCGCGAGCCAGCTCGACACGGCGAATGGCGTCGACCCGGGGGCCGGCCCCACCGCGTTCAACGGTTTCGCCGACGTCACGACGCTGGTGGCGGCCGGCGGCAGCGGCATCTACAAAGTCGGCAACGTGCAGGCTGCGACCGGCCTTAACCGATACGCGGGCTGGGCGCTCGTCATCGTCTATCACGACGCGACGCTGCCGCTGCGCGATCTGACCGTATTCGACGGCTACACCCAGGTCAACCAGACGACGATCAGCAACACGATCACGGGTTTTCGCACGCCCGCCGCCGGAGCGTTCAGTACCGCCATCGGCGCCGTCGCGTTCGACGGCGATCTCGGCACGCTGAATGATGTGGTGCTGCTCAACGGCGTCACGCTCACCGATGCGGCCAATCCGGCCAACAACTTCTTCAACAGCACCGTATCGAGATCAGGCGCGAACGTGACCGCGCGCAATCCGTTCTTCGGCAACACGCTGGGCTTCGATGCGGATCTGATCAACACCAGCGGCATCCTGCCGAATGGCGCCACCAGCGCCACGGTCACTTTCACGACCACGGGCGACAGCTATTTCCCCGACGTGCTGACGTTCTCGACCGACGTCTTCGAGCCGGATTTCACCTCCGGCAACGGATTTACCAAGACCGTCACCGACCTCAACGGCGGCAGCGCGATGCCGGGCGACGTTATCGAATACACGGTTACGGCGACGAATTCCGGCAACGACATCGCGACCGCTGTCGTGATGACCGACGCGATTCCGGCCAACACGACGTACGTGCCGGGCAGCCTTTCCATAGTGACCGGCGCGAACGCCGGCACGAAGACCGACGCAACCGGCGACGACCAGGCCGAGTTCGCCGGAACTTCGGTGCGCTTTCGCCTCGGTGCGGGCGCCGACGGAAGCGCCGGCGGCACGTTTGCGCCCGGCGCTTCGAGCAGGGTGCGTTTTCGCGTGCAGATCAATGCCGGCACGCCGGCGAACACCGTCATTTCGAATCAGGCAGCGCTCGACTTTCTTGGCGCAACACTCGGTATTTCGTACGCGGCGTCCAGTGACGGCGATCCCTCGACGCCGGGCGCGCAACCGACGACGCTGATCACCGATGCGCCGCCGAGCGCCACGCTTTCGCTGAGCAAGATCGGCACGCCCGATCCGGTCGTGCCCGGCCATCAGCTCACTTACACGCTGACCGTCACCAACAGCGGCCCGAGCCCGGCTGCGAACACGGTCGTCACCGACACGACGCCGACCAACACGACGTTCGCCTCGGCCAGCGCGCCGGCCGGATGGACGATCACTACGCCACCCGCGGGCAACACCGGCACCGTGCAATTCAGCAATGCGAGCCTCGCGGTAGGCACCTACACGCTGACGCTGGTCGTCAACGTCAACGCCAGCGCGCCCGCGCCGGGAACGATCAGCAATACCGCGACCGTCGCGAGCCCGACCGACGTCAACGTCCACGCCGCCTCGAGCAGCACGAACACCTCACCCTCGCAGAACCTCACGATCACCAAGGACGGCCCGGGCTCTGTCGGAGAGAACCAGGACATCACGTATTCGATCACGGTTAACAACCCGGGGCCGTTGAACGCCTCGACGGTCACCGTCAAGGATACGACACCGGCCAACACGACGTTCGTTTCGGCGAACGCGCCGTCGACCTGGACGGTCACGACGCCCGCTGTCGGCGGCACCGGCCAGGTCACGTTCGCGAATTCGAGCCTGCCGGCGGGCACGTATACGCTGAACCTCACGCTGCATGTCACCACCGCCGCAGCCGTCGGCTCGACGATGACCAACACCGCAACGCTCGCGTCGCCGACCGATTCGAATACGACCGACAATGTCGCGACGTCGGCAGCGATCGTGCGCAATCCCGTGCCGACGGTCGTCAAGACCTTCACGCCGGCGTCCGTGCAGACCAACGCCGACAGCACGCTCTCGCTCGTGATCACCAACAACGCGGCCGTTGCGTTGTCGGCGCTTGCGATCAGGGATACGTTGCCGACGCCCGTCGTCGTGTCAACGCCGCCGCCCTTCGCGACGAACACCTGCGGCGGCAACTTGAGCGCCGCTGCCACCAGCGCGACCGTCGCGCTGACCGCGGGCACGCTCGCCGCCGGTCCGGGCACGACGTGCACGATCACCGTCAGCGTGCGCTCGCCGACAGCTGGCACGTTCGTCAACACGACCGGCAGTGTCAGCTCGACGCAGACCGGTGCTGGCAGTAGCGCCACCGCGACGCTCGACGTCGCCGCGCAGCCTTCCGCGTCGGTCACCAAGTCGTTCAATCCGGTGTCGGTCGGCGCCGGTGACACCTCGGTGATGACGATTGAGTTCAACAACCGGAACTTCGTCCCGGTCACTGGCGTCGCCTTCACCGACAACTATCCGAGTGGCCTTACCAACGTGCCGAGCGGGACGGTCATCGCCGGCAACACCTGCGGCGGAACCGTGACGGCCGCGAACGGCGGCACCAGCACTGAGCTCACCGGCGGCCGCATTCCGTTGCGGTATGTCTGCAAGATCGAGATCAATGTCACCGCCGCGCTGGCCGGAACGTACTTCAATTCGACAGGCACGATCACCTCAGGCAACGCAGTCGACAACCCGGGCGCCAGCGGCACGCTGACGACGACGACGCTGGCGGCGCCCACCGCGTCGAAGGCTTTTGCGCCCGCGACCGTGCCGCTCGGCGCGGCGTCGCAGATGACGATCACGCTGACCAATCCGAACGCAATCGCGATCAGCAACGCATCGTTCGACGATACCTATCCGGCAGGCATCCAAAACGCGGCGAGCGGCGTGCTGGCCAGCAACTCGTGCGGCGGCGCGGTCAACGCGCTGGCCGGCGGCGCGTCGGCGGCTTTCGCCGGCGGCACGATTCCGGCGAGCGCGAGTTGCGCGATCGTCGTGAACGTCGTAGCCACAGCGATCGGCGCGCAGGTCAACAGCACGGGCGTCATCACGAGCAACAATGCATTGAACGGAGAGAGTGCGAGCGGCACGCTGACCGTCAATGCGTTGGCGGATCTTGCCGTGGCGAAAACCGGTCCCGGATCCGTCGGTTACGGCGGCGCGATTGCCTACACCGTCGTCGTCTCGAACGCAGGCCCGTCGGCTGCGAACGACGCTACCTTCAGCGATCCGGTTCCGGCCGGCGTCACCGCCGTCACCGCCAACTGTGTTCCCGCGGGTGCTGCCGCGTGCGGCACGGTCAGCGTCGTCGGCAACCTCGTCACCAGCACGATCACGACGCTGCCGTCTGGCGGTAGCGTGACGTTCACGATCAGCGGCACCGCGCCGACCAGCGGCGCGAGCGTTGCCAACACCGCGACGATCACGCCTGCGGCCGGCACCACCGATCCGAACATCACCAACAACACCAACACGGCGACGACCACACTGACGCCGGCACAGCTCACGACCACGAAGACGGCGACGCCGAACCCGTTCGTCGTCGGCCAGGCGGCGCGCTACGACATCACCGTGCGGAACACCGGCCCCGGCGTCACCACGGCTCCGGTCGTCATCGCCGATACGCTCGCCGCAGGCATCACGCTCGCGAGCGCAAGCGGCACCAGCTGGAACTGCGTCGGCACGACCGCGCTGACATGCACGTTCACCGGCACGCTCGCCGCGGGCGCGAGCACTACGCTGACGCTCAACGTCAACGTGACCGCCGCGGCCACGGCCGCGAACAACACCGCCACGACGAGCGGCGGCGGCGACCCGACCTGTCCGGCGGCCGCGCATTGCGTCGGCACCGTCGTCGTGCCGGTCACGGCATCGGCCGACATCGTCGTCGACAAGACCGTCGACAACTCGACGCCGAACGTCGGCGAGACGATCACGTTCACGGTCGGCGCGACCAACACCGGCCCGAGCGACGCGACCGGCGTGCGCATCACCGACGCACTGCCATCGGGGCTCGCGTTCGCTTCGGCAACACCCTCGCAAGGCAGCTACGATGCGTCGACCGGCAACTGGGACGTCGGTTCGCTCGCCAATGGCGCGAACGCGACCCTCGACATCGTCGCGAGCGTGCTGATGCCCGGCGCGCTGACCAACATCGCGACGCGCACCGGCGGCGATCAGTTCGATCCGGATGTGAGCAACAACTCGGCGCAGGCGAGCATCAACGCGCAGCCGACCGCGGATCTCGAGGTCGCAAAGACCGTCGACAATGTGCTGCCCAATCTCGGCACGGACATCGTCTACACGATCACGCTGACCAACGCGGGTCCGAACGATGCGACCGGTGTCGCGCTCGCAGACCTGCTGCCGGCAGGCCTCGCGTTCGTCGCGGCGACGCCGTCACAGGGCAGCTACGATTCCGCGACCGGCGTCTGGACCGTCGGCGCGCTTGCGAACGCGAATGCCGCGACGCTCGCGATCACCGCGACGGTGACGCTGCCGGGCGACATCACGAACACCGCATCGGTCGGCTGCGTCGGATCAGTTCGATCCGGACACCGCGAACAACAGCGGCGGCGTCACGATCAATGGCCAGTCGGCCGACATCCAGATCGTCAAGACCGTCGACAACGCCAACCCGGTCGTCGGCGACAACGTGACGTTCACGATCATCGCGACGAACAACGGACCGAGCGACGCGACCGGCATCGCGGTGACCGATCTGCTGCCGGCAGCGTTGACGTTCATTTCAGCAACGCCGACGCAAGGCAGCTACGACAGCTCGACCGGCGTGTGGACGCTCGGTTCGCTGAGCGCAACCGGCGCCGGCTCGTCGGCGACGCTGACGATCGTGGCGGCCGTCGACATCGATGGCGGATTCGTCAACACCGCGGCGGTCTCGGCGAACGACCAGTCGGATCCGAACCCGGCCAACAACAGCTCGAGCGTCCTCGTCACGGCGATCGCGAGCGCGGACCTTGCGATCGTAAAAACCGGCCCGGCCTCGGTCATTGCGGGTCAGCAGGTCGCGTACACGTTGAGCGTGACCAACGGCGGTCCGTCGAGCGCGACGAACGTTACGCTCGACGATCCGACGCCGGCAGGCCTCACGTTCGTATCGGCGACGGCGCCGTGCACAGGCGGATTCCCGTGTGATCTGGGCACGCTGGCCGCAAGCGCGCCCGTCGAGGTCACCGCGACGTTCGCCGTGCCAAGCCGCGCGACGGGCTCGATTTCGAACACCGCGACCGTCGACAGCGACACGCTCGATTCGAACGCCGCGAACGACAGCAGCACGATCAGCACCTCGATCGCGAGGCAAGCGGATCTGCGCGTCGTCAAGACGGGTCCGACGACCGTCGAAGCACACGGCGCGATCAGCTACAGCGTCATCGTGACCAACACCGGTCCGAGCGATGCGGATGGAACGACATTCGCGGATGCAGTGCCCGCCGGGATCGCTGGCGTGACGGCCGCATGCGGCGCGCCAACCGGCGGTGCCGTGTGCGGAGCGGCGAATGTCGCCGGCAACGACGTCACCAGCACGATCACGACGTTGCCCGCAAACGGCAGCGTGACGTTCACGATCGACGGCACGGCGCCCGCAGAAGGCGGATCGCTCGGCAACACGGCGAACGCAACGCCGCCGGGCGGCGTGACCGATCCCGATATCTCCAACAATGCGAGCACGGTGGCAACGACGGTCACCGCGTCGGCGGACGTGTCCGTCGTCAAGACCGGTCCCGCAGCGGCAACGCCCGGTTCGACCGTGACCTACACGATCGACGTGCACAACGCCGGCCCGAGCACGGCCGCCGCGGTTGAGGTGGCGGATCCGACACCGGCGGGGCTCGCGTTCGTTTCGTCGACGCCGTGCACGACGGGATTTCCGTGCACGCTCGGCGATCTGGCGAGCGGTGCCGATGTGCCGATCACGGTGACGTACGCGATTGCCGCGAACTACCCGGGCACGTCGATCGTCAACACGGCCTCGATCACGATGCCGACCGCGGATCCCGATCCGGCCGACAACAGCAGCACCATAACGACGCCGAGCGCGCCCGTCGCCGATCTTGCGGTCGTGAAGACGGGGCCGGCGAGTGTCCTGGCAGCCGGCGCGATCACATACACGGTTGTCGTGACGAACGCAGGTCCCAGCGACGCGGCCGCCGTGCAGTTCAGCGATCCGGTACCGGTCGCGATCACCGCCCTCGGCGCGACGTGCAACGGATCGAGCGGTGGCGCGGTCTGCGGCAGCGTCGATATCGCGGGCAACGTCATCGCGAGCGTCATTCCATCGCTGCCGGTCGGCGGCACGGTCACCTTCACGATCAGCGGCACCGCGCCGAACGATGCGCAGTCGCTCGTCAACACCGCGAGCAGCGCGCCACCCGCGGGCGTTACCGACCCGAACCCCGCCAACAACAGCTCGGGCGTGACGACGGCGGTCGGCGCGAAGGCCGACGTCTCGATCCTGAAGAGCGGACCGGCGGACGTCGCGTCGGGCGCCGCGATCACCTACACGCTGCGCATCGCAAACGCAGGACCGAGCGCATCCGGCGGCACGACCTACGCCGATACGTTGCCGGCCGGCATCAGCGGTATCGTCGCGAACTGCGGCGGCGAAACCGGCGGCGCCGTGTGTGCGATACCGGGCGTAGCCGGCAACACGGTCAGCGGCTCGGTACCGACGTTGCCCTCCGGCGGCGCGGTCACGATCACGATCGACGGCACGGCGCCGTTCGGCGCGACGACTTTCACGAACACCGGCTCGCTCACGCTGCCGGCGAACGTCACCGATCCGAACCTCGCCAACAACACGTCGAGCGTCGACACGACGGTCGGTGCCGCGGCCGATATCGCAGTCGACAAGACCGTCGATAACGCGACGCCCAGTGTCGGCGATACGGTCACCTTCACGATCACCGCGACGAACCAGGGTCCGGACGACGCAACCGGCGTCGACATCACCGATGGATTGCCGTTCGGTTTCGGCTTCGTCTCGGCGACGCCATCGCAGGGTTCGTACGAGTCGGGCACTGGCCTGTGGACGATCGGCGACATCGCCAATGGTGCCGACGCGACGCTGACGATCGTCGCCACGATCGACGCACCGGGCGCGCTGGTCAACACGGCAACCGTGAGCGAGTCGGATCAAGCCGATGCGGATACGAGCAACGACAGTGCCGGCGTTTCGCTCAATGCGGGCGCATCGGCCGATCTTGCGATCGCCAAGACGGTCGACAACGTCACGCCGAATGTCAGCGACACGGTGACGTTCACGATTACGCTCGCCAACCACGGCCCGAACGATTCGACCGGCGGCGAAGTCACCGACGTGTTGCCTGCCGGCCTGACGCTGCTGATCGCGAGTCCATCGCAAGGCACCTACGACGTTGCTACGGGAATCTGGACGGTCGGCAGCATCGCCGATGGTGCCAGCGCGACGCTGACGCTCGCGGTCAGTGTCGACGTGGCGGGCGCGATCACGAACATCGCGACGATCACCGGCGAGAACGAAAACGATCCGGCGCAAGCGAACAATCAGGCGGGCGTAGCGGTCAACGGACAGCTCGCCGACATCGGCATGTTGAAGACGGTCGACAATGCGAGTCCGAATGTCGGCGATACGGTGATGTTCACGGTGATCGCGCACAACAGCGGTCCGAGTGCGGCAACCGGCGTCGTCGTCACGGACAGTCTGCCGGCCGGACTTGTGCTCGTCTCGGCTACACCCTCGCAGGGAACATACGGCGCAGGTACCTGGTCGATCGGCGCACTCGATCCGGCGGGCGCGGGCGCGACCGCGACATTGACGATCGTTGCGACGGTGCAGCAAAGCGGCGTGATCACCAACACCGCAAGCGTGACGGCATCGGATCAGACCGACCCGAACACGAGCAACGACAGCGCAAGTGCGTCGCTCAACGGCAATCCGCTGGCGGACCTCGCGATCGTCAAGGGCGGCCCGGACAGCGCAGCGCCGGGCGACACGCTCGCGTACACGATCGTCGTGACCAACAACGGTCCGAGCGATGCAGTCAACGTCGTCGTCGACGATCCGATGCCGGCCGGCATCACGTTCGTGGACAACGAGGGTGCGTGCACGACGCCGTATCCGTGCGTGCTGGCGACACTGGGGAGCGGCGCGAGAAGGACGATAACGACGAGGGCGCTCGTGCCGGCCAACTATGCCGGCGCGCCGTCGATCGTGAACATCGCAACGGTCGCGAGCGATACGCCGGATCCCGACAACACGAACAACGAGGGTTCGGCCGCGACCGAGATCATCATCGCCAGCGCGAGCGCGGATCTTGCGATCGTCAAAAGCGGTCCGGCGTCGGTTGGCGCCGGTGCGACGATCACCTACACGCTGGCGATTTCGAATCTCGGTCCGGATGGCGCGGACGGCGCAGCCTACGGGGATGGGCTGCCACGGGGCCTTGTCGCGACAGCCGCAAGCTGCGGCGGCGAAAGCGGCGGTGCCTCGTGCGGATCGCGCTCGGTGATTGCCGACAGCAGTGTTGTCGGTGCGATCGAAGTGTTGCCGCCCGGCGGCGCAGTGGTGGTGACGATCACCGCGACTGCGCCGGTCGCCGAGGAGACGCTGACGAACCGCGCCCGCATCGCGGCGCCGGCAGGCACGACCGATCCGGATCCGGCAAATGATTCGAGCTCGGTCGACACCGTGGTGATTGCGCAGCCGCTGCAGGCGGATCTGGCGATCGTCAAGGTCGGACCTGCCAGCGCATCGGCCGGCGGCAATGTCGCGTACGAGCTCAGCGTGACCAACAACGGACCCGGCGACGCGGCGAACGTCACCATCGACGATCCATCGCCGCCGGGGCTGACATTCGTGTCGGCTTCGTCACCGTGCGCGGGCGGTTTTCCGTGCGCGCTGGGCGCCCTGGCGAACGGCGCGAGCACGTTGGTCACCGTCACGTTCGCGATCGATGCGGGCGCGACCGGATCGGTGACGAATACGGCAACCGTCAGCAGCGATACGGCGGATCCGGTCGTCGGCAACAACAGCGGCGTGGCGGTCACGCCGATCATTGTCGGCGCGAGCTCGGCCGATCTGGCGGTTGGCAAGAGCGGGCCGGGCAGTGTCCTCGCGGGCGGCAACGTCACGTATCAGGTGACAGTCGCGAACAACGGGCCCGACGCGGCGGTGAATGTCGTGCTCGTCGATCCGGCACCGCCAGGCCTTTCGCTCATTGCGGCCGATGCACCGTGCGCGAGCGGTTTCCCATGTGCGCTCGGCACGCTCGCGAGCGGTGCGAGCGTCACGCTCGGCGCGACGTACACGGTCGCGATCGACGCCGGCGGAACGACCGTGGTGAACACGGCGGCCGCGACGTCCGATACGGCGGATCCCGAGGGCAACAACGACGCGGCGTCGGTGACGACCGTGATCGCGCCGGTCGTCGGCGCCTCGGCGGATCTTGCGGTGCGCAAGACCGGTCCGGCCAGCGTCGATGTTGGCGCCATCGTCACTTACACGATCGCGGTCACCAACAACGGGCCGGATGCGGCCGTCAACGCGATGCTCGGCGATCCGACGCCATCGGGCCTGGTCTTCCTCGATGCGAGCGCTCCGTGCGCGGGCGGTTTCCCTTGCGCGGTCGGCGATCTCGCGAATGGAGCGGGTGTGACGGTGACCGCACGCTTCCAGGTCAACCTCGGCGCGCCTTCGCAAGTCATCAACACCGCAACCGCGACCAGCGACACGTCCGATCCCGACGGCGCAAACAGCAGCAGCAGCGCGCTGACGACCGTGATTCCCGGTGTCGGAGTTACGGTGCAGTCGGTTCCGACCGGCGGACGCTGGAGTTTGCTGCTGATCGGGTTGTTGTTGCTGGGCGGCCTCGTCATGGTGCGCAAGCGCCTCACGGGTCGAAGCCGTTAACGAAGATCACATCGCTGGCTGGAGCTCGTACGCCCATGTCCGGCGCCGATTCGATCACGCGCGGATAGGTGCGTTCCGATAGTACGAAGTGCACCCTCGGGTGTACCCAATCACGCAGCGCATGCGCGATATATGGGATAAACAATTGATTCTAATGGTGGCCAGGGACGGAATCGAACCGCCGACACGGGGATTTTCAGTCCCCTGCTCTACCAACTGAGCTACCTGGCCAGGATGGGTCTTCGCGATCGTGCGGCAGGTGAGGGCCGCAGCGGGGCCGCGTATTAAAGCGGCCGGGTCCCGGCGCGTCAAGACGAAACGCCCTCGGACGCGCCCGGAAACGCAGGCCCGACGCGATCGGACGGACTCCCTCAACGCCCCATGCCTGCGGGCCGTGACTTTCGGCCCGTTGCAGCCGCCGCCGATTTCTACTACACATGTAGTACGACGACTGTAGAAGGTCACCATGAACAAGCAAGAGGACGTCAGCCTGAGCGAGCTGCAGATCGCGCTGATGCGCGTGCTCTGGCGACGCGGCGAGAGCAGCACCGCCGATGTCGCGAGCGAGCTCGCGAGCGAGCGCGGGCTCAAGCACACGACGATCGCGACCGTGCTGACTCGGCTCGAGAAGCGTGGCGTCGTCGCGCAGAAGCGCGAGGGTCGCCAGCTTTTCTATCGCGCGCTGGTCGGCGAGGAGCAGGTGCGTCGCTCGATGGTGGCCGATCTCGTCGGCGCGTTGTTCGATGGCGATGCGCGCGAGCTCGTCGCGCATCTGGTGCAGGAATCGGAGATTGCGCCGGGCGATCTCGCCAAGGTGAGGCGGCGTCTGGCGCGGGGAGGGCAGCATGGCGAGTGAAATCCTGGCCGCGTGGCTGTTGACGGTCGCGTTGCACGCGAGCGTCCTGCTCGGTGTCGCATGGCTCATCGATCGCGGTGCACTGCGCACGCGTCCGGCTTGGCGCGAGATGCTCTGGCGCGCGGCGTTTTTCGGCGGCGTCGTCACGGCGAGCGCGCAGGTCCTGCTCGGTGCGCCGGTGCCCGCGCGCATCACGTTGCCGACGAGTGCGGCGCACGTCGTGCAGACGACGCATGTGTCGACCGAATCGCCGACGCGTGACAAAGCCTCCGCCACTTCGATCCCGATCGCGGTCGACGCCAAGCCCGGCGTTCCGACAACGCTTCCCAAGACGCAGCCGTCGTTGCCCGTCGCGTCTGCTTCGGCTTCGTCGACGTCGAAGACCTTCACGCTTCCGCCCTGGCACCTGATCCTGATCGCAGGCTGGCTCGCCGGCGCTTTGCTCGCGCTCGCGCGGCTCGCGACCAGCTGGATTCGCCTCGAGCGTTCGCTGGCGCGCTCCGAGCCCGCGGAGAACAAGCAGCTTCTGACCGACGCTGCGGCGCTCGCGATCGAAGCGAAGATCGCTGCGCCGCGTCTCGCGACGCTCGACGAGCTTTCCAGCCCGATCGCCGCGCGTGGCCGACGCATCCTTCTGCCGCATTGGGCGGTCGAGCTGCTCGATCGCGAGCCGCTTCGCGCGATGCTCGCGCACGAGACCGCGCACATCGCGCGCCGCGATCCGGCGTGGAAGCTCGCGATCGCGATCTACAGCGCATGGTTCTGGTTCGTGCCGCTCGCGCCGCTCGCCCGGCGCCGGCTCGACGAGATCGCGGAAATTTCCTGCGACGCGTGGGCCGCGATCCATCTCGGCGACGGACGCTCGCTCGCCGAATGCCTCGCCGAATGCGCCGAGCATCGCATCGGCGGACTCGACTTCGGGCTCGCGCCGGCGATGGCCGGACGCGAGTCGCCATTGCTGCAACGTATCGACTATCTGATTGCGGGAGTTCCGATGAATACCGAGGCTGCCGGCGCGCGCGCCGGTCTTGCCGCAGCGATCGCGATTGCGGTGGCTGCATTCGCGTTGCCGGGCGTCAGTCTGCATGCCGCGACGCAAGTTGCGCCGCCCGCGCCGCCGGCTCCGCCTGCAGCACCGGCTGCGCCTGCGGCTCCGGCTGCACCCGCAGCGCCGGCGTCCGGTCATCACGTGCACATCTCGTCGGACGTCACCATCGACGGCACGCACGACATGACCGTCGTCGAGGTCAACGACAAGCTGCACAACTATCGCGCGAAGGTCGACGGCAAGATCACGTTCAACGACAGCGAGGACGACGTCGCGACGCTCAGCGGCGGCGGCAGCGCGGTGTTCTCCGAGACGCGCCTGGGCAAGACGCAGCGCATCGAGATCGCCAACCGCGGCGGCAAGCTCGAGCATCGCTATTTCGTCGACGACAAGGAGCAGGCGTTCGACGCGACCGCGCATCAGTGGATGGCGACGCTGATCCCGACCGTGATCCGCGAAACCGCAATCGACGCCGAAGGACGCGTCGCGCGCATCCGCGCGAAGGGCGGCGCGGACGCGGTGATCGACGAGATCGGCAAGATCGATTCCGGCTATGCGCGCGGTGTGTATCTGCGTTATCTCGCCGCGGGCGGCAAGTTGACGGCGCCGCAGATGACGCGCGCGCTCAAGCTCGTCGACGGCATCGATTCCGACTACGAGAAGCGCAATGCGCTGGTCGCGCTCGCGAGCGTGCAGCCGCTCGATGCGGAGCAGCAGAAGCTCGTGCTCGCGCAGGCGGACAAGATCGGTTCGGCTTACGAGCGCGCCGAGCTCCTGGTCGGCATCCTGCCGCAGCTCGCGCCGGCGGACGACGTGCGCGCCGCGTGGCTCGAGGCGGCTTCCGGCATCGACTCCGATTACGAACATCGGCGCGCGCTGTCGGCGATGCTCGAGAGCGGTCGCGTGGACGAAGCGACGCTGGCCGCCGTGGTCGCCGCCGCGCGCACGATCGATTCGGACTACGAACGCCGCACGCTGCTGACCGCAGCCGTGCAGCGCACGCACGACGCCGACAAGCTTGCGCCGGCGTACGGCGTCGCCGCGCACGACATCGGGTCGGACTACGAGCGCCGCGAGGCGCTGGTCGCGCTGATCCATGCGCCGGGCTTCGGCAAGGCCAGCGCAAGCGCGGTGCTCGATGCGCTGGCCGGCATCGGCTCGGATTACGACTGCCGCGAAGTTCTGGTCGCGCTCGCGAAGGTCATGCCGAACGATCCGGAGCTCATCGCGCGCTACCGCGGCGTCGCGCAGCATCTTTCCGATTACGAGCGCGGCGAAGCCGAGCGCGCTCTTGATCGGGTCGCCGCGAGCTGACGCGATCCTGAAAGTGCGGCGCGCCAGTGCGCGCCGCTGCGTCGAAAGCGCGCTATCGTCCGTCAGATTCTGCAATGGATGACGGAGATTCGGCATGAAAACCAGGATCGCCGCGGGCGTTCTCCTCGCAGTGCTCTCGATCGCGAGCGCCAGCGCGCAGACACGCAAGACGCAGCAGCAGGACCTCGATCGCTACGAGAAATACGCTGGCGCTGCGATCGACCAGTTCGACTTCTGGTCGCTTTACAAATGGAAGCTCCTCGGGCCGGAAAAAGTCGTCGTGTGGTCGACGGTCAACGACGCTTATCTCCTCACGGTCGACAAGCCGTGTCCCGGGCTCGAATGGACGAAGGCGATCGGCGTGACCTCCAAACAGAGGCGTATCGTCAGCAGCAAGTTCGACTACGTGTCTTACGGCAACGGCAGTCGGTGCCAGATCAGGGAGATCCGGCCGATCGACTACAAGCGGATGCTCGACGACGGCGAGGACGCGAAGAAGTAGTTCGATCCGATCGTCCAACTCCGTCGCCGGGATGACGGAATGAGTGGTCAACTCACTCCGGCGCGACGTATCCGCTCGGCTTCTCCGATCCCTCGCCGAAGAAATATTTCTCCATCTCCGCCGAAAGAAAAGCGCGCGTCTTCGGATCGAGCGGATTCAGCCGGTTCTCGTTGATCAGCATCGTCTGGTGCGCGAGCCACGCCTGCCACGCTTCCTTCGAGACATTCTCGTAGATGCGCCGGCCGAGCTCACCCGGCCACGGCGCAAATGCGAGCCCTTCGGCCTCGCGGCCGAGCTTCACGCAGTGCACGGTTCTTGCCATGTCTCGTCCTCGAAAACGGTATTGAGAAGCCTGCGCACGGGCGAGGGCAGGCCGAGCGTCGGCAGATCCTCGCGAGAGAACCAGCCGCGCGCTGCAGCTTCGGCGACGCCGGGCTCGCGCCTGCCGCTCACGACGAGCGGCGTCACGTGCAGATGATAGTGGCTGAAGCTGTGCACGAAATCGCGCAGCGCATGTGTCGATTCCGTGCGCACCGCATAGCGTTCGCGCAGCGTCTCGCGCGCCGATGCCGCATCGCCGGTTTCGGGCAGGCTCCAGAGCCCCGCCCAGATTCCGGTCGGCGGACGCTGCTCGAGCAGCACGCGGCCGTCTTCGTCGCGCACGATCAGCATCGTCGTGTCGCGCGTCGGTCGCGCGCGCGAGGGTTTCGGCGATGGCAGCTCGGCGGTCACTCCTTCGCGGAACGCAACGCAATCCATGCGAGCCGGACATGCGGGGCAGAGCGGGCGCGATCGCACGCATACGGTTGCGCCGAGATCCATGATCGCCTGCGTGTAATCGGCGACGCGTGTCGCGGGCGTATGCGCTTCGGCGAATTCCCAGAGCGTGCGCTGTACGGCTGCGGCGCCGCCCCATCCGCGCACGCCGTGCAGGCGCGCGAGCACGCGGCGCACATTGCCGTCGAGAATCGCGTGGCGCATGCCGAACGCCTGCGCGAGAATCGCGCCCGCGGTCGAGCGGCCGATGCCGGGCAGCGCGGCGAGTGCTTCGAAATCGCGCGGCAGGTCACCGCCGTGTCGTTCGATGCACATCTGCGCGGCGCGATGCATGTGGCGCGCGCGCGGGTAGTAGCCGAGGCCGGACCAGAGCGCGAGCACGCGATCGAGCGGCGCTTGTGCGAGCGAGGCGAGCGTCGGCAGCGCTTCGACGAAACGCTCGAAATAACCGATGACCGTGCGCACCTGCGTCTGCTGCAGCATGATCTCGCTGACCCAGACGCGATACGGCGAGCGCGGATGCTGCCACGGCAGGTCCTTGCGGCCGTGCGAGTCGAACCATGCGAGGAGGTCGTGCGCGAAATCTTCGTAGGGCCGGGATTCGGGATTCAGGATTCGGGATGCGCTCGCTTCCGTTCCGAATCCCGAATCCCGAATCCCGGCTTTTCCCCGGGACCTCTCAACCATCGCCGAGTTTCGCAGGCAAGAGGCCATCGACGAACGCCTGCGCATCGAACACGCGCAGGTCATCGGCGCTTTCGCCGAGCCCGACGTAGCGGATCGGCAATCCGAACTCGCGCGCGAGCGCAAACACGATGCCGCCTTTCGCGGTGCCGTCGAGCTTGGTGACGGCGAGCCCGCTGACCCCGATCGCTTCGCGGAACTGGCGCGTCTGGCTGATCGCGTTCTGGCCGGTCGTGCCGTCGATGACGAGCAGCACCTCGTGCGGCGCATCCGCGTCGAGCTTCTGCAGCACGCGGCGGATCTTCGCAAGCTCGTCCATCAGGCCCGATTGCGTGTGCAGGCGGCCGGCCGTATCGGCGATCAGCACGTCGATGCCGCGCGAGCGTGCGGTCTGCAACGCATCGAAGATCACGCTGGCCGAATCGGCGCCGGACCCTTGCGAGACGACGGGCACGCCGTTGCGCTCGCCCCAGGTGTTGAGCTGCTCGACCGCGGCGGCGCGGAACGTGTCGCCGGCCGCGAGCACGACCGAGCGACGCTCGTTCCTGTAGCGGCGCGCGAGCTTGCCGATCGTCGTCGTCTTGCCGACGCCGTTGACGCCGACGATGAGCACGACGAAAGGCTTGCGGCCGCCGACGTCGAGCGCTCGTTCGACCGGCTTCAGCCGCGCGACGAGCTCGGCGCGCAGCGCCGTGAGCAATGCATCGGCATCGGCGAATTCGCGTCGCGCGACACGCGCGCGCAGGTCTTCGACGAGCTCGCTGGACGCGGCGACGCCGACGTCGGCCGTGATGAGGCAGGTTTCGAGCTCGTCGAGCAGAGCGTCGTCGAGCACCGGATTGCGCGAGAACAGCGAGGAGAGATTGCGCGCGAAGCCGCTGCCGGAAAGGCGTTCGCGCCATGAACGCTTCTGCGATGCGGGCTCGGCGGAAACCGCCGGTTCATCGATCGCCGGCAACGGGAGCGGCGGACTTGCGATCATTTCCGCAGCGAGCGTCTCGGCCGCTGCCTGTTCTGCCGTGGTCGGGCCGGTCTCCGCCGCAGGCTGCGTTGCGTCTTCGGCGGACTTCTTTTTCCAGAACTTCAGCATTGCGGAGCGGTATCGGCGAAAATCGGCCTGCATGCTAACACTCATGCGTTTCGTGGCCTGTTCATGAGCGTCGTGCGTCGTGGCGCCTATGCGGAAACACGAAGCTGCATCCCGGCCTTCGCCGGGATGACGAAAAACAGGGGCAGTCGGTGCATCGAGAAAGACCAGGGCCACCCGGAAAACTGCGCATCGTCGCCGGAAGCCTGCGCGGCTCGAAGCTGGCCGTGCCGGACAAGGCCGGCTTGCGCCCGACGCCCGACCGCGTGCGCGAGACATTGTTCAACTGGCTCGCGCCGGTCATCGACGGTGCGCGCTGCCTGGATCTCTTCGCCGGCACCGGCGCGCTCGGCATCGAGGCGCTGTCGCGCGGCGCGGGGAGCTGCATGTTCGTCGAGAGCGATCGCACGCTCGCGCGTCTGATCGCGGAAAACCTCGCGCGCCTCAAGGTCGGCAACGCCCAGGTGTTGGCCGACGAGGCGGAGGCGATGCTGGGCGGCAGCGCGCAGGCGTTCGATGTCGTGTTCATGGATCCGCCGTTCGGCGCCGACCTCTGGAACGACTCGGCGCACCGGCTCGAAAGCGGCGGCTGGCTCTCGGGCGACGCCTGGATCTACGTCGAATCGCCCGCCGATGCCGAGCTCGCGCTGCCGCCGACATGGATGCTGCACCGCGAGGGACGCGCCGGCGGCGTGCGCTTCGCGCTGTATCGTCGCGCGAGTGCCGATCCGCTAAGCTAGCGCCGGCTCTCCCGCAGCGGGCAGGCTTGATTCATGGCGACTTCGCAGCAACGGTTTCGAGTGGCGGTCTACCCCGGTACGTTCGATCCGATCACGAACGGCCACGTCGATCTCGCCACGCGTGCCGCGCCGTTGTTCGACCGTTTGATCGTCGCGATCGCGGACAGCGCGACCAAAGGCACGAGCCTTGGCCTCAGCGAGCGCATCTCGCTTGCGCGCGTCGCGCTCGCCGGCATTCCGAACATCGAGGTGCGCGGGTTTTCCACGCTGCTGGCCGATCTCGTCGAGGAAATCGGCGCGGGCGTGATCCTGCGCGGACTTCGTGCGGTGTCCGATTTCGAGTACGAGTTCCAGCTCGCGAGCATGAACCGGCATCTGATTCCGAGCGCTGAGACGCTGTTCCTGACGCCGGCCGAGCAATACAGTTTCATCTCGTCCTCGCTGGTGCGCGAGATCGCGCGTCTCGGCGGCGACGTGTCCGGGTTCGTCCACCCGGTCGTGCAGCAGGCGCTACGCAATACCTTTCGCAGTTCGACCACCACAAACTAAAGGGCAGCAAGACCATGCGCAAGATTCCCGCCATCATCTTCTCCGTGTGCGCCGCGACTTTCGCGCTCAGCGCATGCAACCAGCAGCAGGAAGCGCCCAAGGATCAGGCGGAGCAAGCCGCGCCGCCGGTCGCGCCGATGCCGACGACTTCCGACAAGACGGCCTGGAAGCAGTACCTCGTCAGCGTGGTCACCGCCAACATGGCTGGCGTGAAGACCAATCATCCGTACATGTATTTCGTGCCGGCCGGCGACGACGACGCGACCAAGAGCGATCGCCAGAACCAGCTCGACAACGTCAAGAACGTCGTCGCGCGCGGCGTATTGCCCGGCAACATGATGGCGTTCGGCGGCCCCGATTCGAAGACGACCGCCACTCTGATCGTCGATGCGTTCAAGGATGCGCAGGCCGGCGCGTTCAAGGACGTCATCGTGCTGTTCATCGGAGCGCCGGGCGATCTCGACGCGATCAAGACGGCGCTCGCATCGTCGGCCGCCGAGGTCCGCTTCGTCGAAGCGAAGTAGTACCGATCCGAATCGGCGGGCGGCGCATGGCCGCCCGCTACGGCCCGACACCCTCCGCCGGTCATTGCGGAGCGGACCGGTCGAAGCGCATTTCCGCGTTCCGCCTGCTCCCACGCGGGCTGCGTGGAAGCCCAACTGCCGCGCTCGCCGCCGGAATCCCGGCTCTGCTTTTTGCGCCGAAAAAGATCCGTGTTGCCCAGAAGGCGAAAACAGGCTCATTTTCGCGCGCGATCGCCGCGCCCCATTGCCGCGCGGGCCATCGAGCCCCATACGCTAAGCTCTAGCCATGTCCCTCAAGATCACCGACATCTGCGTCAACTGCGACGTCTGCGAGCCCGTATGCCCGAACAAGGCGATCGCGATGGGGTCGGAGATCTACGAGATCACACCGTCGCTCTGCACCGAATGCGTCGGCCACTACGACACGCCGCAGTGCGTCGACGTGTGTCCGGTCGAATGCATCATCGTCGATCCGGCGCATGCGGAATCGCGTGAGGAGCTGCTGGCGAAGTACTCGCTGCTGGTCAAGGAGAAGTCTGCGTGAAGCATCGTTCTGGTCTGGTCGCGATCGTCCTTGTCGCGTTCGTATTCGCCGCCGGTTCTGCGTTCGCCGAAAGCGCAAAGCCGGGACACGCCGCGATCTCGAGCGCGCACAAGCTCGCGACCGACGCGGGTTTCGAAGTGATCGCGGCCGGCGGCAATGCATTCGACGCGGCTGTCGCGGTCGCCGCGGCGCTGTCGGTTCTGGAGCCGCAGAGCTCGGGCATCGGCGGCGGCGGGCTGTTCCTGCTGCGGCGTGCGTCCGACGGCAAGGAGACCATGGTCGATGCACGCGAAACCGCACCGGCCGCGGTCGATGCGAACGACTACGTCGATGCGGCCGGCGGCGCGAATCGCGATCATTCGACCAACGGGCCGTTGTCCGCCGCAATTCCGGGCGAGCCCGCCGGCCTCGTCTGGATCGCCGAGCACTACGGCAAGCTGCCGCTTTCGAAATCGCTGGCGCCGGCGATCCGCCTGGCGCGTGAGGGATTCGAGCCCGATTCGCGTCTTCTCGGCGGGCTCGATCGTCGCAAGCCGGTGATCAAGCGTTTTCCGGCGTCGGCGGCGCTCTATCTCGTCAACGGCGAAACGCCGCAGGAAGGCTGGGTGTTCAAGACGCCCGATCTCGCGCGCGTGCTCGAAGCGATCGCCGAGCACGGCAACGACGCGTTCTATCGCGGAGAATTCGCAAAGAGGCTCGTCGACGGCGTGCGCGCCGAGGGCGGCCGCTGGACGCTCGACGATCTCGCCGGCTACACGGTGAAGGAACGCGCGCCGCTTTCGAGCCAGTACCACGGCTATCGCATGGTCACGGCGCCGCCGCCGTCATCGGGCGGCATCGCGATCGCCGAGATCCTGAATATTCTCTCCGGCTACGATCTTTCGAAGTACGACCACCCGCATCAGGTGCATCTCGCCGTCGAGGCGATGCGCCGCGCGTACCGCGACCGTGCCGAATATCTGGGCGATCCGGATTTCGTGCAGATGCCGATCGCGCTGCTGACCAACCTCGACTACGCCGCCGGGCTTCGCGCGTCGATCCATCCGGACAAGGCGACGCCGAGCGACATGCTGCCGGGCTATCTCGACACGCAGCAGGGTTTCAGCACCTCGCATTTCTCGATCATCGACAAGGACGGAAACCTCGTTTCTGCGACGCAGACCGTCAATCTCACCTTCGGCTCCGCGTTCGTCGTGCCGGGCACGGGCTTCGTGCTCAACGACGAGATGGACGATTTCGCGCTCATCGCCGGCAAGCCGAACGCGTACGGACTGGTTGGCAACGATCGCAACGCGCCCAAGCCGCGCAGCCGTCCGCTTTCGTCGATGTCGCCGAGCTTCGTCGACGGACCCGATCGCCTCGCCGTGCTCGGCACGCCGGGCGGGAGCTCGATCATCACGATGACGCTCGAAAGCATCCTCGCGTTCATCGACGGACAGGAACCCGAGCAGTTCGTCGCGAACCGGCGCTATCACCACCAGTATCTGCCCGACGTGATCAACGCCGAGAAGGGCGCGCTGTCGGCGGACGACATCGCGGTGCTCGAATCGATGGGACACAAGATCAACGAAGCGGCAGGGACGTGGCCGTACGGATTCATGAATGCGGTCAGCTGGGATCGCAAGAGCGGCGAGATGCATGCGGCGGCGGATCCGCGCGGGGTGTCGGGGAGTGGGCAGGTAAAGTAAGAGCGGCCGGTTTGCGATTAGGATTCTGTCTCGCGGGCGGGTTTCGCATTTGCTGCCGGGACCTACAGCCGTCATCCCGGCGAAGGCCGGGATCCAGCCCTTCACGACTGCGAGCGCTGAAAGCTGGATCCCAGCCTTCGCCGAGATGACGATCTTGTAGTCTTACTCCATTCCAGAATCCAGAATCCACGAATCCCGAACTCCGAAATGAAGCTCTGGTCCATCCAAGGCAACTCCCAACGCCTCGACGGCGGCGCGATGTTCGGCAACGCGCCGCGCGCGATGTGGGAAAAGTGGATCGCGCCCGACACGGAAAACCGCATACCGCTCGCATGCCGCGCGCTGCTCGTCGAAGGGTTGAATGGACGCACCGTGCTGTTCGAGACCGGCATCGGCGCATTTTTCGAACCGAAGCTGCGTGAGCGCTACGGCGTCGTCGAATCGCGCCACGTGCTGCTCGAATCGCTGACGGCCGCCGGGTTTTCCGACGAGGACATCGATGCCGTCGTCCTCTCGCATCTGCATTTCGATCATGCCGGCGGTCTTCTCGCCGAGTGGCGGGACGGGGAGCCCGCGCGCCTTCTGTTCCCGAACGCGACCTACGTCGTCGGCGAGGAATGCTGGCAGCGCGCGCTCGATCCGCACCCGCGCGATCGCGCCTCGTTCATCCAGGAATTGCAGCCGCTGCTCGAAAAATCCGGCCGCCTCGAGCGCGTGCAGGGCGCGCGCTCGCCGACGCTCGGCATGCAGGTGCGCTTCATCTATTCGAACGGCCACACGCCGGGGCTGATGCTGTCCGAGATCACGCCCGAGGACGGCGCCGGCGGCGTCGTGTTCTGCGCCGATCTGATTCCGGGCCGGCCTTGGGTACACTTGCCGGTGACGATGGGCTACGACCGCAACCCCGAGCTCCTGATCGACGAGAAGAAGGCGTTTCTCGAGGACAAGCTCGCGCGCGACGTGCGCCTTTTCTTCACGCACGACACCGGCTGCGCAGTCGCGCGCGTCACGCGCGATGCGAAAGGCCGTTTCTCGACCACCGACGAGCGCGCCGAGCTGATCGGCGAAGCCGCCTGACCCGGACGCGCATGCCCAAGACATCGAATCGATCGAACCTCATCGCCCTCGCGCTCGTCGTCGTCGTCGCACTCATCATCGGCTATGTCCTGCTGCACAAGCGCAGCGAGCCGCCGGTCGCGACGATGGCGCCACCGCAGAAGCCGACGCTCGACATAACCAAGGCGCTCGCCGTTGCGGCCGACACGATCGACCCGGCGAACGAAGGCCGCCAGATCGCGCTGAGCGGCGATCTCGGCGTGAAGACACCGGCGACCGATTCGCAACTCGGCATCACGGCTGACGCCATCATGCTGCTGCGCTACGCCGAGATGCTGCAGTGGCAGGAGCGTTGCACCGGCGGCAAGGACTGCACGTACCAGCAGGTGTGGTCGCCGCAGCTGATCAGCTCGGCGAAATTCCACGAGCCCGAAGGGCACAAGAATCCGGATCGCCTGCCGTTGACCAGCGGGCGCTTCTCGTCGACGGACGTGCGCCTCGGCGCGTTCAAGGTCGATGCCGGCGTGCTCGGCAATTACCGGCTCGACGAATCGCTCAAGATCAAGCCGCTGCCGTTCAAGGTGTCGAGCGCGCAGCTGCCGTCGAACCTGGCAACCACTTTCCGCGACTACAACGGCGCGCTCTACGCCGGGGATCCCGAGCACCGCAAAGTCGGCGACGTCAGGGTCAGCTATCGCATCATCCCGGCGACGAAGGTCGATCTCGTCGGCATCCAGCGCGGCGATCGGCTGATCGTGCAGAAATCGGGCGCGAGCGCAGCGCCGCCGGCTCCGGCTCCGACAGGAGGCACCTGATGCGCATCACTGGTCTTTACGCCGCGATCGCGGCGCTCCTGATCGTCATCTTCGCAGTGCGCGTCACGCTGCGCCGGCGCGCGATCAGCGTCGGCATCGGCAATGGCGGCGATGCGATTCTCGCGCGGCGCGTGCGCGTGCACGCGAACGCCGCGGAGTATCTTCCGCTCGCGCTGATCCTGCTGCTGATCCTCGAGCTCAACCAGACCCAGCCGCTGCTGCTGCACGTGTTCGGCTGCCTTCTGATCGTCGGACGATTGCTGCATGCGTGGGGACTTTCGAGCTCGCCCGGCCTGACGCCGGGACGCGGCATCGGCATGGTGCTGACCTGGCTCACGATCGCGGTGATGGCGCTGCTGCTGATCTGGCAGACGCTGGCGCTCTGGGTGCTGACCTAGCAGAGCGCCTGCGGGAGAGGGCAGCGCGCTTTTCCCCTCTCCCGCTTGCGGGAGAGGGCAGGGTGAGGGCAGCGTGGTTCGCGCTTTCAATCGAGTGAGGCGCTTCACTCCGACTTCCCTCACCCGCGCTGCGCGTGGCCTCTCCCGCGAGCGGGAGAGGCGAAAGAACGCCGCTTCAATCCTGCGATCCGAACAACGCCTCGCCGTGCGCGAGAAAATACAGCCCCGCGAACATCTTCGGATCGACCGAATAGCCTTCGCGCATCTTCTGCACGAGCCAGCGCGCCGCGTCCGCGCGCGGCACTTCGTGCACGATGATGTCCTCGGTCTCGTCGCCGCCGCCCGCGTGCACGCGCCTGAGATCGTAGGCGCGCACGAACGCCATGATCTCGTTGCTCATGCCGGACGACGAAGGACCCGCCATCAGGAACTCGATGCGGCCGGCCTCGTAACCGGTCTCTTCGAGAAGCTCGCGATGCGCGGCTTCGATGGCGTGCTCGTCCGCGCTGTGCGCGAGATCGCCGACCAGGCCGGCCGGCATCTCGATCGTCCTGCACTCGATCGCGGCGCGGTACTGCTCGACCAGCAGCAGCTTGTCCTCCGGCGTGACCGCGACGATGATGACGCCGCCGCCCGCGTTCACGCGCTCGGCGAATTCCCAGCGCCCGCGCCGCTTGAGGCGCAGCCATTTCCCGTTGCAAAGCGTTTCGGTTTCGGTCATCTTGCGCGGCTGTTTTTCGAACTTTCTTTCGTGGGCAGGGTCTCGATCCGGTTCGTCTGACGGGCCGACCGACCCGGACCGGCCCGTCGGCGCATCGCCCAAGACGCGGCGCACGCGGCTCCGGCCACGTCTCCAGTCCGGACCAATCGGGCCAAACGAGCCCGACCCCAAGCATCCTAGGTAAGACCGATGAAGATCAAGAGAATCCTCTGCTGTGCCGTGCTCGCGCTTGCGGCCTCGATCGCGCAGGCGCAGATGAACCCGCCGGCGGCGCCGTCGTCCGGCCCGGACCCCCACGCGCTCACCGAAGCGCAGATCAAGGAAGCCGAGGTGCCGACCGCGCTGTACCGGCTGGCCACGATCTACAAGCAGAGCGGCGACATGCAGCGCCTGATCTGGTCGCTGCAGCGGCTGAATGCGCTGGTGCCGGGCAACGGTGATCTCAAGCTCGCGCTCGCCAGCGTCTATGCCGAACAGGGCGATTCGGCCAAGGCGTACGAGACGCTGCTGCATCTGCAAGAGCAGGGATTCGGCTACGACATCGCCAACAATCCCGCATTCGCGAAGATCGCCGGTACCAAGATCTGGAATTATCTCGCCGCGAATCTCAAGGCGAACCTGCAGCCGTTCGGCGAAGGCAAGGTCGCCTTCTCGCTGCCCAAGGGCGATTACCTCTTCGAATCACTCGCGTACGATCCCAAGCGCAAGCAGCTTCTCGCAGGCAGCGTGCGCGAGGGCAAGATCTATCGCGTCAGCAAGGACGGCAAGCTCGAGGATTTCATCACGCCTGGCGCCGACAACGGCCTCTGGGGCGTCTACGCGCTGGCCGTCGATGCGGACGCCGACGCGCTCTACGTCGCCAGCACCTCGTCGGTCTACTTCAAGGGCTTCAATCAGGAAGACTTCGGCAAGGCCGGCGTCTTCAAGTTCAGGCTCTCGACCGGCAAGCTCCTCAGCAAGTACCTGCTCGCGCCGGACAACCAGCCACGCACCTTGTCGACGATCGCGATCGGCAAGGGCGGCCAGGTGTTCGCGGCGGATGGCGTTGCGCAACATCATCTACCGCCTCGACGGCGGCACGCTCAAGGTCATGGTCGAGAATCCCAAGCTGACCAGCATCCGCGGCCTCGCGGTCAGCGGCGACGGCAAGCGCCTTTATTTCGCCGACTACTCGCTCGGCGTGTTCGGCGTCGATCTTGGCGCAGGCAAGGGATTTGATCTCGGCTATCAGCCGGACAAGCTCGTGCTCGGCGGCATCGACGGCATGTACTGGTACGACGATGCGCTGATCGTCATCGAGAACGGCATGTCGCCCAAGCGCGTGATGCGCCTGCGCCTGGACAAGGATGGCCACGCCGTCGAGCGCGCGATGCCGCTGGACGCGGCCAATCCCGCGTTCGGGCTGCCGACCTACGGCGCGATCGACGGCGATTCGCTGTATTTCATCGCCAACAGCCAGAAGAATGCATACGACGCGTACGGCGTGCTCAAGGACGCATCCAAGCTCGAGGACACGCACGTGTTCAAGAGCGACCTGCGTTTCGCGTGGGATTCGGACGTCGGCCGCCACGTGATGCAGATCAAGGCCGGAGGACAAGGCGCGACGACGCCATCGGCGGCACCGGCCGGTGCGTCGAAAGGCCTCTTCGAAAACGTCGAGGGCGGCGCGCAGTCGACGCCGTCCGCAGGCACCACGCCGTCAGGCGGCTGAAGCCGGAAGCTCGGACCCGGTTGCCAGCGCGCGAAAGCGCGCGCGCGTCAGCGGGCCGAGCTTGAGACGATCGAACAGCGATTCGACCGCTGCCGCATCGAACGCGCGCCGAGCGTAGTCGTCAGCGGCGAGCGGAACCGGCGCGTCGAGCGCGATGCCGCTGAGCAGCCGCGAAAGCCGCGCGCTGTCCGCGTGCTCGCGAAGACGCATCGCCGCCGCGGCCGCGCCGCGCATGCGCAGAAAAGCGACTTCCTCCGCGCGTTCGAGCAGCGCATCGAGCGTGCCGAAATGCTGCAGCAGGATCGCGGCCGTCTTCGGCCCGATGCCCGGAACGCCCGGAATGTTGTCGACGCTGTCGCCGGTCAGCGCGAGGTAGTCGGCAACCTGCTCCGGCCTGACGCCGAGCCGTGCCTTCACTCCGTGCGTATCCCAGCGCTGGTTGCGTTGCGGATCCCATTGCTCGTCGCCATCGCCGATCAGCTGGGCGAAATCCTTGTCGGCCGACACGATCACGTTGCGAAAGCCCGCCATGCGCAGCGCGATCAGCGCGCTGCCGATCAGATCGTCGGCTTCGTACTTCGCGTCGGCGAGCACGAGCACGCCGAGCGCGGCCGCGATTTCCTTGCACAGCGCGAACTGCGCCATCAGCTCCGGCGGCGCCGGATCGCGATGCGCCTTGTATTCGGGATAGATCTCGTTGCGGAACGATGTCGTCAGCGATTCGTCGAACGCGACCGCGATGTGCGTCGGCCGCGCGCGCTCGATCAGATCGAGCAGGAAACGCGTGAACCCGTGCACCGCAATGACGGATGCGCCGTCCGCGCCCGCGATGTCCGGCATCGGCGCGAAATACGCGCGGCAGACGTAGAGGCTGCCGTCGACGAGATGCGCGGTCGGCGTCATCGCGTGCTCAGCTCCATTCGCTGACGACGGATTCGAGCGCGGGACGCGTGCGCTCGGGCGCGGGCTCGCGCGCGGTGCCGATGTGCACGAAGCTGACGATGCGCTCGTTTTCGGCGAGCCCCAGCAGCGTCGCCGCTTCGCGATCGTATGCGGCCCAGCCGGTCAGCCACTGCGCGCCGAAGCCGAGCGCCTGCGCGCCGAGCAGCAGGTTGTAGGCGACGCAGCCGGCGGAAAGCAGCTGTTCCTGCGCCGGAATCTTCGGATGATCGGCCTCGATGCGCGCGATGACCGCGACGATCAGCGGCGCGAAGTTGAATCGGTCGCGATCCTTCTCGATCACTGCCGGCGGCGCATCCGGCTCGTGACGCAGGTGCATCGCCGCAAGCGCGGCACCGAGCCGCGCGCGCGCATCGCCGCGGATCACGAGCAGGCGCCACGGCGCGAGCTTGCCGTGATCGGGCACGCGGATTGCCGCGCCCAGCAGCTCTCGCAGCTGTGCGTCGTCCGGACCGGGTTCGCCGAGCTGGCGCGAGGGCACCGAGCGGCGCTGGTTGAGCACTTCGAGGGGCATGACGTCGGAAGGTGGAGGCCGTATGCGAGTTTACCAGCGCATCGTCGTCGGTCGCGGCGCCGGCGGCCGCTGGTGCGGTTTACCGCGTTCGCGCCGTTCCGCTACGATGCGGGGATTCGAGCGATTCCGGGAGACGACATGGCGGTGGCCGTGACGGTGGTGCGCGAAAGCACAGCGGGCGAGCGCCGCGTCGCGGTGACGCCTGAAGTGGCGAAGAAGCTCAAGTCGCGCGGCGCGGATGTGGTCCTCGAACACGGTGCCGGCGCTTCGGCGTACTTCGCCGATGCGGCGTACGCGGGATGCGAGACGACCGACGCGCGGACTGCGCTCGCGCGCGCCGACGTGCTGCTCAAGGTGCAGCCGCCCTCGCTCGAGGAAATCGCCACGCTGAAGGAAGGTGCGGTCGTCATCGCGCACCTGCAGCCGCATCTCGCGCCCGAGCGTACGCGCGCGCTGCGCGATCGAAAGATCACTTCGTTCGCGATGGAGCTCCTGCCGCGCACGACGCGCGCGCAGGCGATGGACGTGTTGTCCTCGCAGGCGGCCGTCGCAGGCTACAAGGCCGTGCTGATCGCAGCCGAAGCGGCGCCGAAATTCTTCCCGATGCTGACGACCGCGGCGGGCACGATCCGGCCGTCGAAAGTGCTGATCGTCGGCGCCGGCGTCGCGGGCCTGCAGGCGATCGCGACCGCGCGGCGGCTCGGCGCGCAGGTCGAAGGTTTCGACGTGCGTCCTGAAACGAAGGAGCAGATCGAATCGCTCGGCGCGAAATTCCTCGACCTCGGCGTCAGCGCGGCCGGCAGCGGCGGCTACGCGCGCGAGCTGACGCAGGAAGAGCGCGACAAGCAGCAGCAGGCGCTGGCCGATCAGCTCAAATTGTTCGATGTCGTCGTTACGACCGCCGCCGTGCCCGGACGCAAGGCGCCGCGCATCATCAGCGCCGCGATGGTTGCCGGAATGAAGCCCGGGGCGGTCATCGTCGATATCGCGGCCGAGACCGGCGGAAACGTCGAGATCACCGAAGCCGGCAGGACCGTGGTCAGCGCGAACGGCGTCAGCGTGATCGGCACGGTCAACCTGCCGTCGAGCGCGCCGGTGCACGCGAGCGAGATGTATTCGCGCAATCTCTACAATTTTCTCGAGCTGAGCCTGAAAGACGGCGCGCTCAACCTCGACTGGAACGACGAGCTGATCGCGAAGACGTGCGTGACGCACGGCGGCGAGATCAGGAACGAGGCGGCAAAGAAATTGGTGGAAGAAGCTTCCTGATCGTCATCCCGGCGAAGGCCGGGATCCAGCTCCTGCCTCATGCACCACAAAAGCTGGATTCCGGCCTTCGCCGGAATGACGATAACCGAGGACGAACGATGATCGACGGTTTTCTCGCGCTGTACATCTTCATGCTCGCCGCATTCACCGGCAAGGAAATCATCGGCCGCGTGCCGGTGATCCTGCATACGCCGCTGATGTCGGGTTCGAACTTCGTGCATGGCATCGTGCTGGTCGGCGCGATGGTTGCGCTGGCCTATGCCGATTCGCCGCTCGCCAAGGCGATCGGATTCGTCGGCGTCGTGCTCGGCGCGGGCAACGCGGCCGGCGGCTACGTCGTCACCGAACGAATGCTCGAGATGTTCAAGTCCAGCAAAGACAAGAAGAAGGACTGAGCGCATCCATGGATACGCAAACGCTGCTCGTCCTCCTCGCCAAGGCGAGCTACTTCCTCGCCGCGGTGCTGTTCATCCTCGGCATCAAGCGCATGGCCTCGCCGGTCACCGCGCGCAAGGGCATCGTGCAGGCCGGCATCGGCATGGTCGTCGCGACGCTGGCGACGTTCGCGATCACCGGCGGGCATAACCTTTTCCTGATCATCGCCGGCATCGCGATCGGCGTCGTGCCGACCTGGATCTGGGGCAAGAAAGTCGCGATGACCGACATGCCGCAGATGGTCGCGCTGTTCAACGGCATGGGTGGCGGCTCGGCGGCAGCGATCGGCGCAGGCGAGCTGCTCAAGTTCACGTCCGGCGCTGAAACGCCGCCGATCGCGACGCTCGCGCTCGCGGTCATCGGCGCGCTGATCGGCTCGATCTCGATGACCGGCTCGGTCATCGCCTGGGCCAAGCTCGACGGGCGCATGGACAAGCGCTTCACGTTCGGCGGGCAGCAGCTGGTCAACTTCGCGGTGTTCGCCGCGGCGGTGCTCGCCGGCGCGGCGATCGTGTTCTGGAAGCTCGATGCGAGCCTCGTCGTCGTGTTCTTCCTGCTCGCGCTCGCGTTCGGCGTGCTGATGACGCTGCCGATCGGCGGCGCCGACATGCCGGTCGTGATCTCGCTCTACAACGCGCTGACCGGTCTTGCGGTCGCGTTCGAAGGCTACGTGATGCAGATCGAGGCGCTGATCATCGCCGGCACGGTCGTCGGCGCGGCGGGCACGTTCCTGACGCAGCTGATGGCGAAGGCGATGAATCGTCCGATCAGCAATGTCCTCTTCTCGAACTTCGGCGGCGGCGGCGGCGCGACCGAGATCGCCGGATCGCAGAAACCCATCGAGGCGAGCGACGCGGCTTCGCTGCTCTATCTCGCCGACAAGGTCATCATCGTGCCGGGCTACGGCATGGCCGTCGCGCAGGCGCAGCACAAGATCTGGGAGCTGTCGCAGGCGCTGATCAAGGCCGGCAAGGACGTCAAGTTCGCGATCCATCCGGTCGCCGGCCGCATGCCGGGCCACATGAACGTATTGCTCGCCGAAGCCGGCGTGCCGTACGACCTCATCGCCGACATGGAAGACATCAATCCGGAGTTCAAGACCTGCGACGTCGCCATCGTGATCGGCGCGAACGACGTCGTGAATCCGGCCGCGAAGACCGACAAGTCATCGCCGATCTACGGCATGCCGATCCTCGACGTCGTCGATGCGAGGCAGGTGATCGTGATCAAGCGCGGCAAGGGCACCGGTTTCGCCGGCATCGAGAATGCGCTGTTCTATCAGGACAACACGCGCATGCTGTACGCGGACGGCAAGGAAGCGGCGAGCCGGCTGATCACCGAGCTCAAGGCGATCGAGGGTGGCGGGCACTGAGTCGCACGCAGTTGCGAGCGGATTTCACGCGCGTCGCGACGAGATCGTCCACAACGTTCCGCAGGCGGCGACGATCATCGCGACGACGATGACGATCGCGCCCGCCACGTCGACGTCGGCCCACGCGATGTCGAGCGCCATCCCGGGATCCATCTGGAATAGCGCCGCGCGCAGCGGCAGCCCGAGCAGCGATGCGACCTGCGCGGTCGCCTGCAGATAGAGCGAATACGCGCACGCAAGCGCGACGCAAGCAACCGCGATGACGGCGCCGGACAGGCGGCCCGCGAAGCCGTGCGAGCGCAGCGCCCACACGATGACGCCCGCGATCGGCAGTGCAAGCGCGATCAGCTCGTGTCGCGCGTAGAGCGCAATGAGGCACCAGAGCGCGCCGCCGGCGAGCGCTGACATCAGCGCCGTGGCGATGCCGATCCAGTGCGTGCGGCGGCTCGGGGAATTGCGATCCATCGATGCGCTCGCCATCCGGGCGACCGTTGCGCCATGCGGATGGCGGGAGGCGCGATGATACCGGCGCGCCGACCCTGTTGGAATTGCGCGCCGGCTCAGGCGCTGCGCGGCGGGATCGCCTTTCCGAAGTGGAACGAGGTCACGACCATGCCCTCGCGGAAATAGAACTTGTGCGCCTGCTGGCGCTGCGTGCCGGAATCGAGATTGAACCTGGCGCAGCCGGCATCGCGCGCGATCGCCTGCATGTGCTGCATCAGCGCGTTGCCGACGCCGCCGGACCGCTTCGACTCGTCGGTGACGAGATCGTCGACGTACATCTGCAAACCGTCGAACGTGTTCTCGTGGATGCGATGAACCGCGACGCCGGCGACCTTGCCCTCGCGCACGGCGACGCACATGCGTCCGCCGCCGGCGAACACGCGCTGCATCTTGCCGGCGTAATCGTGCGGAAGATGCGCGCGCAGCTGCCGGTGCACGGGTTCGGCTCGCGCGAGCCACTCGGGCTCGATGACTCTGCCGTTTGCGTCGTTGATGTCGACGATGCGGATCGGAGTGCTCATGAGCGCGCGCCGTGTGCAGAAAGCAGGCGTTGCACGGACGCGGGCACGCTGGCTTCCCGCGGCGACGCTCTCGTCCGCGAGCGGCGCGCCGTACGCCGCGCGCTGCGGAACGACGCCGGCCCAGTGCGGCAGCGCGACGTCGGCCGCGTCGTCCTTGGCGCCGCCTTCGCGCACTTTCGCGCTGGCGTCCTCGATCTCGAAACGCAGCACGTGCGTCGCGGCGAGCTCGTTGCGATCCGGCGGACGCGACTCGGCGGCGCGACCTGGGATGATCGCGTCGACGAAGCGCGCGAGCGCCGCGACTTTCTCGTCGGCGTCGGCAACGAGCCGGGCGATGCCGAAAGCGACGACCGAGCGATAGTTCACCGAATGGTGGAAATGCGAGCGCGCGAGCACGAGCCCGTCGACGTGCGTGACGCTGATGCAGGCCGGAATGCCGGCACCGAGCGAGTTGACCAGCCGGCTCGCGATCGAGCCGTGCAGCAGCAGCGTGTCGCCGTCGCGCGCATACAGCATCGGGATCACGAATGGCTGCGCGTTGGTGCTGAAGCCGACGTGCGCGATCAGGCCGGCGTCGAGGATCGCGTGGATCGCCTCGCGGTCGTAGCGCGCGCGCACCTTGGTGCGCACGACGCGGTGGCGCGCTTGTGTGCGCGCGGGCGCCCGCGGCGCGGCCTTCGCCGCGTTCGCGACGGCGGTTTCGGGGCGTAGGGACATCGCGCAGCCTCCAGCTCGGGACAGGTGAACTCTAGGGCCGATTATTGGTACCATGGAGCGCCACCATCGTCGGCATTGATGGAGCCATTCGATGTACCTGGATCTCGATGGCGACGGTCCGCGCTATGCGCAGCTGATCCGTTCGCTCAAGGGCGCGATTCTCGACGGTCGCGTCGTCGCCGGCGCGAGGCTGCCGGCCAGCCGCTCGCTCGCGCGCGAGCTCGATATCTCGCGCAACACCGTGCTGGCCGCCTACGAACAGCTGCAGGCTGAAGGATTCCTCGTCGGCCGTGTCGGCTCCGGCAGCTATGTCGCGAGCGTCGGCCATCCGGCGCCGCAGCGGCGCAACAGCGCGGCGCTGGTCGCGCCGCTCTCGGCGTTCGCGCGGCGCGTCGTCGCCAACTTCGACGGACGCGCGATTCCCGGTCGCCAGCACCAGGGTCTTCGCTACAACCTGCAGTACGGTCTTCCGCTCGCCAACCCGATGCTCGCCAGCGTCTGGCGTCGCGAGCTCAATCGCGCGGCCGAGCACGTCGATTTCGACTATCCGGACGCGCAGGGCCACGCGGCGCTGCGCGGTCAGATCTGCGACTACCTCGCGCGCCGCCGCGGCGTTCCGGCGACGCCGGAGGACGTGCTGATCGTTTCCGGCACGCAGCAGGCATTCGCGCTCGCCGCGCGCGTGCTGCTCGGTCCTGCGGAGACGGTCGTGCTCGAGGATCCGCACTATCGCGGCGCGCGCCAGGTATTCACCGCGCACGGCGCGCACGTGCGCGGCTGCCGCGTCGATGCGAATGGGCTCGTGCCGTCCGCGTTGCCGGACAACGCGCGGCTCGCGGTCGTGACGCCTTCGCACCAGTTTCCGACCGGCGCGCTGCTGCCGCTCGGGCGCCGCGTCGAGCTGCTCGAATGGGCTGCCGCGCAGCGCGCGTGGCTGATCGAGGACGACTACGACGGCGAGTTCCGTTACGGCGGCCGTCCGCTCGCCGCGCTGAAGTCGCTCGATCGCGACGGTCGCGCGATCTATATCGGGAGTTTTTCCAAGGCGCTGTTTCCGGCGCTCAGGCTCGGCTACATGGTGCTGCCGCCGGCGTTGCGCGATGCGTTCGTCGCAGCGAAGTGGCTCGAGGATCGCGGCTGCAACGCGCTCGAGCAGGCCGCGCTCGCGCGCTTCATGGCCGGCGGCGGTTTCGAGCGGCACCTTCGGCGCTCGGCGCAGACGCTGCGCGCGCGGCGCACCGCGATGCTGAGCGGACTCGCGCGCCACGCGCAGGGTGTCGTCGAGGTCGTCGATTCGAACGCCGGCATGCACCTGACCGCGTGGCTCGTCGACATGAACCATGCCGATTGCGAGCGCCTGATCGAGCACGCGAAGACGCGCGGGCTCGGGCTCTATGCGATCGCGCCGTATTGCCTGAAGCCGCCGCCGCGGCCGGGGCTCGTGTTCGGCTATGCGGGCTTGCCGCCCGCGGACATCGATGCGGCGATGAGGTTGTTCGGGAAATGTCTGGACGAGCTCGGGTTCGCGAAAGAGGCTGCGGCGTAGGGTGAATCGTGAATCGCAAATGGCAAATCGCAAGTCGCAAATGGAAAGACGCGCCGGCGATTCGCGATTTGCGATCAGCCATTCGCCAGTGACGCCATTTGCCAGCGCCGCCATTGAACGCCCCGGGCACGCCCCGACATCTGTCCCATAGCAAAGGCATAATGCGCGCCCGCCGACGCGGCCGCTCCGTCATCCAATGAGCTACAGCCAGACCTCCGAACCGATCCGCTTCGAGCGCGACTGCGCCGCCGTCATGGTGCCGCAGGGCGAATCGGTCACGTTGCCGGCGGGCCAGGTCGGCTATATCACGCAGGCGCTCGGCGGCAGCTTCACGGTCTACGTCGATGGCAGCCTGTTCCGCATCAGCGGCGCCGACGCCGACGCGCTCGGCAAGGATCCGCCGCCGGCGCTCGAGCTCCCGGAAGGCGCCGGCGACGAGGACGTCGAAAAACTCGTCTGGCAGCAGCTGCGCACGTGCTTCGATCCGGAGATTCCAATCAACGTCGTCGAGCTCGGGCTCGTCTATGGCTGCGTGCTCGAGCGTCTCGACGACGGGCGCCGCAAGGTCAATGTCGAGATGACGCTGACTGCGCCCGGCTGCGGCATGGGCGACATCCTCGTCGACGACGTGCGCACGAAGATCGAGATGATCCCGACGGTCGCCGAGGCCGATGTCGAGCTCGTGTTCGAGCCGCCGTGGAATCATTCGATGATGTCGGAAGCGGCGAGGCTCGAAACCGGGATGTTCTGACGCCGGCGCACGCCGCGCCGCCCGACGATTCCGCACGCTCCATCACACCGTTCCCGCGGCTCCCGCCGTACGATTCGCGCCGGAGGAGGGGATTGCCATGAAGAGCTACCTGCACGTGCTCGCGATCGTGCTGTTCGTCGCGAGTCTCCTTTACAACGTGATCGTCTGGGGCGGCGTGCGCGCGGTGCCCGAAGTCGGGACGGCGCTGGCCGATTCCGCGCAACGCGAGGCGCCGCTGGCGGCGACCTACATCGCGATCGGAGACGTCGTCGATTCCGCGATACCTTCGCTCGGCGCGTTTGGCAGCGCACGCCTCACCGACGCGCTCGCCGATGCCTTCGAGCAGATCCACGCCGATCCGGCCGTCGCGATGGATGTCGCGTTCGGCACGACCCGCAACGCCATGCACCGCTGGCTGAAGACGATGTACTGGTCGACGCCGGTGTTCCTGCTGATGGCGCTGGTGTTCTGGGTGCGCCGGCCGAAACAGGTCCGCGTGCTGCGGCGCTGAACGGACGTCGGGACGTCTAGATCCCTTTACGTGTGGATGCCCAAACGGGTGCGCCGCCACCTGTCCGGACAAGCTTGTGCCCATCAAACTTGTCCGGACATATCTTTTGCACTGCACAACAACCTGAATAAATTCAAAGGTTTGCGCGAACTTACAGCTTGACGCTGGTGAACGTCCGCTGTTAGGTTGCCGCCGCTTTTCGCGCTCCCGGGAGTGGGCGCGAGGAGCCCGGAGCCGCGCACGGGTGGGGCAAACCCGCGCCGCGGCAGTTCGCAGGCCCTGTCGACCGTGGGGGTTGGCCAGGTGCGCGAGCAACCCGGACGCGACGGACGTCGCATCGGGGCCGCGCCGACCGCGGCATCAGCTACGTGCTGGGGGTAGTTCAGTGAAGTCCACATCACCCAATCGTATGCGGCGGACCGCTTTGGCCGCCGCGGCTTTCATCGTTTTCGGCGGGATCACGGCGGTATCGGCCGCCGGGCCCGGTGCGCGCGGCGGAATGGATCAGTTCGCCGATCGCGCCAACTTCGCGGGCGTCTCGGCCGCGATCGAATACAAGCGCTTCATCGTGACGTACGCCGAGGGCAGCGCCGAACGTGCGCAGGCTTCGGCGAGGCAGGGCGATTTCGCCCGCGTCGCCGCGGAGACCGGACTTCGCGTGCAGCACGTGCGCACATTGTCTACCGGTGCCGAGCTCGTCGAAGTCGCCGGCGACAAGCTGCGCTTCGCGGGATACGACGAGGTGCAGCGCCAGGTGCTGGTCGCGTTCGCGCGCAACGCGGCGGTCGAGTACGTCGAGCCCGATCGCATGATGCACGCGCTGCTGACGCCGAACGATACGAACTTCTCCAGCCAGTGGGATCTCACCGATCCGACCGGCGGCGTCAACCAGACGGCCGCATGGGATATCGCGACCGGCACCGGCATCCGCGTCGCGGTGATCGACACCGGCATCACGCCGCACAGCGATCTCACCGGCCAGACCGTCGGCGGCTACGACTTCATCAGCGATTCGGCGGCCGCACGCGACGGCAACGCGCGCGACTCGAATCCGAACGACGAAGGCGACTGGTACGGCAACAACGAGTGCGGCGCCGGCATTCCGGCGTCGAACTCGAGCTGGCACGGCACGCACGTGACCGGCACCATCGCCGCGCTGACCAACAATGCGCGCGGTGTGGCCAGCATGGCGTACGGCGCGAAGGTCGTGCCGGTGCGCGTGCTCGGCAAGTGCGGCGGCTCGGTGTCCGACATCGTCGATGCGATCACGTGGGCGTCCGGCGGCACCGTGACCGGCGTGCCGGCGAACGCGAACGTCGCGAAAGTGCTGAGCCTGAGTCTCGGCGGCGGCGGCGCGTGCGGCTCGTTCCAGGCTGCGATCACGGGCGCGCGCAATCGCGGATCGGTGTTCGTCGTCGCAGCGGGCAACGAGAACCAGAACGTGACCAATTCATCGCCGGCGAACTGCAGCGGCGTGATCTCGGTCGCGGCGACGACCCGCGCCGGCGCGCGCGCGTCGTACTCGAACTTCGGCAGCACGATCGTGATCTCGGCGCCGGGCGGCGCCGGCACCGGCGGCACGGCCGATATCCTGTCGACGCTCAACACCGGCACGACGACGCAGGGCAGCGAGACGTACGCGTACTACGCGGGCACCTCGATGGCGACGCCGCACGTGTCGGCGCTCGCGGCGGCGATCTTCTCGATCAACTCCGGCCTCACGCCGGATCAGGTCAAGAACTTCATCACCGCGAACGCGCGTCCGTTGCCCGGCAGCTGCTCCGGCGGTTGCGGCGCGGGCATCATCAATGCGCAGGCGACCCTGGCTGCGGTTTCCGGCGGAGGCGCGAACACGCCGCCGACCGCGAACTTCAGCTTCACGACCAGCGGCCTCACGGCGAACTTCACCGACGGCTCGACCGATCCCGACGGCACGATCGTGTCGCGCTCGTGGAACTTCGGCGACGGCGGCACATCGACGGCGACCAATCCGAGCCACACGTACGCATCGGCCGGCACCTACAGCGTCGCGCTGACGGTGACCGACGACGACGGCGCGCCGAACACGCGTACGCAGTCGGTGACGGTGTCGACCGGCGGCGGCAACGTGCTGCAGAACGGTGTCGCGGTCACCGGGCTCGGCGCAACGACGGGCAACACGCTGACGTACACGATGTCGGTGCCGGCGGGCGCGAGCAATCTCGTGTTCCAGATCTCCGGAGGCACGGGCGATGCCGACTTGTACGTGCGCTTCGGATCGCCGCCGGGCACGGCCGCGGGAACGTACGACTGCCGTCCATACCTCAACGGCAACAACGAGACCTGCACGTTCGCAGCGCCGCAGGCCGGCACGTGGTACGTGACGCTGCGCGCGTTCGCGACGTTCTCCGGCGTGACGCTGCGCGGCAGCTACTCGACGGGCGGCGGCGGCAACGTGCTGCAGAACGGCGTGCCGGTGACCGGACTCTCGGCGACGACCAACAACGCGGTCAACTACACGATGAGCGTGCCCGCGGGCGCGACGAACCTCGTGTTCCACACCTCGGGCGGCACGGGCGATGCGGATCTCTACGTCCGCTTCGGCGCGGCGCCGACGACGTCGACGTTCACCTGCCGCTCGTGGACGAGCACCAACAACGAAACGTGCACGATCGCGGCGCCGCAGGCCGGCACGTGGTACGTGATGGTTCGCGCGTATGCGACGTTCAGTGGCGTCACATTGACCGGCAGCTACACGCCGTAGAGGAACAAGGAGCCGGACCCGAGAGGAGCCGGCCAAAGTCCACCTGGAAAGATCCGAAAGGATCGCGCCAAGGACGGCATCGGCGACGGCGGCCCAACCGCCGTCGCCTGTTTCGAACCCCGGCACGGCCGCAACCCCTGCGGACGCGCCGTTTCAGCCGTGCTTGCGCTCGCGGCGTTGCACCCTGGGTAGGTGTGGGGAGGGTGAACCCCGGTCCGAGAGGGCCGGGGTTTTTGTGCGGTTGAGGAAGGTCGAGGGCGGGCGGAAACGTGCGCGCCCTGCCGATAAACATCGGCATTGTCGAACGACCGAAGGCCAACGGCGCACGTTGCAGCCGCTCGGCATCAGCCAGATGTTTCGGGAGGTCGCGACGAAGCGGAACGCTTCGTCAGTGCGCCGCACTGCTGGACGCGCGCGGCGCCAGATACGCGATCGCCAGCGAAATCGCCGCAACTATCGTCTCGATGATCGCTTGTGCGATCCGTACCACTACGGCCATTTTCGTCTCCCGCGTTGAGCCTGAGGGGAGACGATAGCAGCTAGACCAGCTGCATGCCCTTGGCGAGGAGGGCGGCTTCGATGCCCGGCGAGTGGATCCCGGGGTCTTTCCACCGATAGCTCAGCACCGCGCGGTAGATTCCCTCGTGCTCGACGCGCACTTCGGAAATCCCGGGGAGACTCTCCAGAAGGACGACTGCGTGCGGCCCGACGAGATAGGAACTGGGCGTCGAACGATGGCGTTCGACCGTGATCAGGGCGCGCATGCACATCCTTGCGGCGAATTGAACACGGGAGTTTACGCCTTCGCGAGTGAAGGTGCGGTCGCGGTACATCTCATGCACGCACAAAAAGGCCTGCATCGGTGCCAGCCCTCGTCAATGGTCGATGCCTTGGAGAACCACCCGATCCGGCGTTGCCATTGGCCGCCGTGGCTCCGGATCCCGGCTCGCTTAAGACTGCCGTAAGCCTTGGCCGCTAAGCTGCGCGCACGATGAAGGTGTCCATGAACATCTCCCGATGCACGTCCTGATCGTCGAAGACGACGAGCAGCTCGGCCGCGGCCTCGAAGTCGCGATCAGGCGCTGGGGCGATACCAGTGAATGGTTTCGCGACGGCGTCGCTGCGCTGGCAGCCGCGAAATCGATCCCGTTCGATCTCGTGCTGCTCGATCTCGGCCTGCCGCGTCTCGGCGGCATCGATGTGCTCAAGAGCCTGAAGCGCGATTCCCTGGAGGTGCCCGTGATCGTCATCAGCGCACGCGATGCACTCGACGATCGCGTGCAGGGTCTCGATCTTGGCGCTGACGATTATCTGGTGAAGCCCTTCGAGCTCGAAGAGCTTGCGGCGCGCATCCGCTCGGTGCGCCGGCGCGTGACCAAGGCCGACACGTCGAACCTCACGATCGGACGCCTTTCGATCGACACGCGCTCGCGCGAGGCGCGCTTCGAGGGCGAGCCGCTGGTACTGTCGCGCCCGGAATTCATGCTGTTGCAGGTACTCGCCGAGCGCGCCGGGCGCGTGGTGGCGCGCGATTTTCTCGAGCGCGTGCTGTACGGCGAGAACGGCGTCGACAGCAATGCACTCGAAGTGCATGTTCACAGCCTGCGCAAGAAGACCGATGTGAGCCTCATTCGCACCGCGCGCGGAATCGGCTACGTGCTGATCGACGGGAAGGCGCTGTGATCCGTTCGCTGCGCGGCCGCCTGACGACCTTGACGCTGACCTGCATTGCCTGCGTCATGGTGCCGCTCCTGGCCCTGAGTTATGCCAAGGTCGTCGAAGAGGTCAACGAGCTCAGCGACGCGCGGCTCGCGCAAAGCGCGAAGACGCTCGAGGCGTTGTCCGTGCATCTGGGCACACCCGATGCCAAGGCTCCGATCGAAGTTCCGATCTGGGTTCGCCCGAAAGGTGCCGCCGAAGCAAGCCCGCAAGGCCACGGCTACGAGACAGAGATCGGCTTCCAGTACTGGAGCGCGGCCAACCGTCTCGAAGTCACCAGCCAGGATCTTCGCGAGCTTCCATTCGACGCCGCGCCGGTCGGTTTCGCGGACATCACGATCGGCAAGCGGAAATGGCGCATCTACACGAAGATCGGCGACGCCCGCGGCTTCATTCGCGCTGCGGAGCGGTACGACAGCCGACGCGAGATCGTGCGCGATCTTCTGCTGCAGAACCTGCTTCCGCTCGCGCTCGGTTTGCCGATCCTCGCATTCCTCACGAGATGGGCGGTGCGCAGGGGACTGCAGCCGCTCTCCGACACGACGACGCGCATCGACATGCGTTCGCCGGAGGAGACAACCCCCCTGAACGCGCACGATGCGCCCGATGAGATCGCGCCGCTGATCGGCGCCATCAATGGCCTGCTGCTGCGCCTGCGCCGCCTGCTCGACAACGAACGCGAGTTCACATCGAACGCGGCGCATGAGCTGCGCACGCCGCTTGCCGGCGCGTTGATCCATGTCGAGAACGCCCTCGCGACGAGCGAGCCTGCCGAGCTCGAAACGGCACTGACCCAAGCGCGGCGCGCGCTGCAGCGCATGACGCGGCTCGTCAACCAGATGCTGGAGCTTGCGCGATGGGATGCGGCGTCGCCTGCCCGTGCGATGTCCGACGTCGACCTTGCCGACATCGTGCGTACGGAGCTCAACGAGCTCGCACTCGTCATCGCCGAGCGCGATGTCGAAGTCGATCTCGCCATCGCGCCGGAGACGCCGCGCATGCGGGCCTGGGAAGATGGGCTGCGTGCGCTGGTACGCAACCTTCTCGACAACGCGCTGCGCTACGGCGGCGCCGGCGGCACTCTTACCATCGAGATCCAGCCCGATACCGGCGGCGTGCTGCTCGCGATCTCGGACCAGGGGCCCGGCATCGACGCTGCGAAGCGGGACGCGATGTTCGCGCGCTTCCAGCGCGGAGAGGATCTGCGCATCGAAGGCGTCGGGCTCGGCCTTCCGATCGCCAAGCGCATCGCCGATCTGCATCGCGCGACGCTGCGTCTTGCGAATGCGCGATCGGGCCGCGGCCTTCGCGTCGAACTGCGCTTCCCGGTAAACCCCCATCTGCCTGCGTAGTGGTGTCGGAGGCCCGTCTTCGACCTTGACAGGTCATCCGATCCCATAAGAAAGCCTTAAGGTTCGCGTGCAAGACTCTGCGCAGCAGTTTCCTGATCGAGCGCAAGACACCTCCGAAAGGCCTCAGAGGACCTCACGCCGGCGCCGCCCTGAATCGAGGCTTGCGCCCGGCGTATCAGCAAGGTGAATCGCCAGGAACCCTGCCAGGGCAAGCGGGACGGCGTGCCGTTTGCCGCCGATTCCGTTGTCGAGTTCCAGCACCCGAGCTGCGAGTTGCATGCCAGATCCTTCGAGGATTGTTCTCACTCCAATACGGTCGCTGCGCCAGCGCTACGCACCACTCATCTGGCTCGCCTGCGTTTTCTTCGCGACCGAGTTTCTGACCCGACTCGTCCTGCTGATCAAGACAGGCGACGGCGTGCCCGTTCGCCCGGCGAGCTGGCTGTATCTCTTCGTCGTCGGAGCGGGCTATGACGTCGTCGCGTTCATCTATTTCGCGTGGCCCTTGGTGCTTCTGCTGTGGCTGACGCCGGATCGCATCTACGCCTCGCGTCCGCTGCGCGTGATTCTCGCGCTGCTCGCAGGCGCCTTGCTCTATATCCTGATGTTCGTTGCGGCGGCCGAGTGGCTGTTCTGGGACGAATTCGGCAGCCGCTTCAACTTCATCGCCGTCGATTACCTGGTCTATTCGCGCGAGGTCATCGGCAACATCCGCGCGTCGTATCCGGTCGGCAAGCTGCTGACCTTGTTCGGCGTGATCGCGGCGGCGGCCCTCTACTTCACGCGCCGCGCCTGGCTGCCGCGCGACGATGGTTCGCGCTTTGGCGCGCGCACGGCCGTGACGCTGACCTGGCTCGCACTGACGCTCGGCGTCACCGTGCTTGTCGACAGCGAAGACAAGAACCGCAGCGACAATGCCTATGTCAACGAGCTCGCCGGCAACGGCATCTACGAGTTCTTCTCGGCCTATCGCAACAACGAGCTGGATTACGAGCGTCTATACAGGAACGCTTCCGGACGCCACCGCTTTCTCGAAAGTGCGCGACATGCTGCGAACGCCCGAATCGCGTGCAATCGCCACGGACCCGCACGACATCGCCCGCGCAGATCGAGAATCCCGGTCCGGAAAAACATCTCAATGTGGTGCTGATCAGCGTCGAAAGCCTGTCCGGCGAATTCCTGAGCGCATTCGGCAACACCAAGGGCATCACGCCGAACCTCGATGCGCTCGCCGACAAGAGCCTCTTCTTCACCAATCTCTACGCCAGCGGCACGCGCACGGTGCGCGGCCTCGAAGCGCTGGCATTGTCGGTGCCGCCGACGCCGGGCCAATCGATCATCAAGAGGCCCGACAACGAGAATCTGTTTTCGCTCGGCTCGGTGTTCGACAGCAAGGGCTACGACTCGATGTTCGTCTACGGTGGCTACGGCTACTTCGACAACATGAACTACTTCTTCCAGAACAACGGCTACCGCGTGGCGGATCGCACCAACATCCCGCGCGAGAAAGTTCATCACAGCAATATCTGGGGTGTCGCCGACGAGGACCTGTTCACGCTGACCATGGAAGAAGCGGACAAATCGTACGCCGCCGGCAAGCCCTTCTTCGCGCAGGTGATGACGACGTCGAACCATCCGCCGTTCACCTATCCTGAAAATCGCATCGATATCCCATCCGGCAAGAAAGGCAGCCGCAGTGGCGCGGTCAAATACACGGACTGGGCGCTCGGCGATCTGCTCAAGCGTGCCGCCGACAAGCCATGGTTCGACGACACCGTGTTCGTGATCACCGCCGACCACTGCGCGTCGAGCTGGGGCCGCAGTGCATTGCCGATGAACCGTTACCACATCCCGCTTCTCATCTATTCGCCCAAGCACATCGAGCCGCAACGCGTCGACCGCCTGATGAGTCAGATCGACATCGGCCCGACGCTGCTGGGACTGCTCAACTTCAGCTACACATCCGCGTTCTACGGATACGATCTGTTCAAGCTCGAGCCCGGCCGCGAGCGTGTCCTGATCGGCAACTACCAGAAGGCCGGATATCTGCGCGGCGATACGCTGACCATTCTCGCGCCCAAGCAGAGCGTCCAGCAGAGCATTCCGAAGTTCGACAAGAGCGGCGACGCGACGCCGCTGACGGAACCGAGGCCCGAGCTGGTCGACGAAGCCGTCGCCTACTACCAGACCGCGAGCTACCGCTTTGCCCATGGCTTGATGCGTCTTGCTCCGACGGAGCCGTAGGCTGCGCAGGCGGGACCTTCGCGCCGCGCATTCTTGCGGGCGGAGTCGTACGGAAAGCCGAGTCGAGCAGATCTATTGGGTTCGCTTGGCTACAGCGAGCGGGGGCGTTTATCCCCCGCTTCATGGCGCCCCAAACGAAAAAGCCGGCGCGGGGCCGGCTTTGCTATCAGCACAACTCTCTGTTTCTCCCATCACCAAGTTCCGCCAGCGGATTCATGGCAATCAGTGCGTGGCGGTGGGCGCGTCGCTGAAAAGTTGCTGTAACGTATTGATTTAGTGGCGCCCGAAGTTGGACTCGAACCAACGACCCTCTGATTAACAGTCAGATGCTCTAACCGGCTGAGCTATTCGGGCGAGCCGCCTATTTTCTCGGGCGGCCGAGGTAGCGTCAAGCGGAAGGCTGGGCCAGCGCATCCTCGCAGGCCGCTGCCGCCTTCGCGGTCGGCTTGCCGGGCCGCACGCGGCCGGCGTTGTTGATGACGAGCGAGCTTGCCTGGTCGGCGCCGCGCACGTCGCAGACCGTGAACGTGACGTTCGACCCCGGCGAGCTGCCGTCCGGGCGGTATTCGACGTGGGTGCGCCCGGCGCTGGTCAGGATCGCGACGCGGTCGGGCAGTGCTTCGGTGACGCGTGATGATCTCCTCGGACTCATCGCGCGCACCGTCATGGTCGGCGTCGATGAAGACGATCCAGCCCTGTTGCCATTCGGTCGTATGACCACAATATTCACGATCGGTGCTCGGGCAGACCGCCACGTGGGCGGAGCGGCTGACCGCGAGGATGCGGGCGGTCTCGAGCGCGGTGGTCAATGTGCTGCGCGAGGTCTGGGCGTCGGTGCTCGAGATGAGGTTGCCGAATGCCGGAGCCGCCGTCGCGATCAGGATCGCGAGCACCGCGAGGGCCATCATCGTTTCGATCAGCGTGATTCCGCGAGCGCGGCGCATCGTGTTTTGCATGGCGATTCTCCCGTGAGTGGATGGTGGCCATGCTAGGCATCGCGACCGCTTGCGACGATCGCGATTGCACGGGCGCCGTCGTAGGAAATGAACGACGTCGCGCGCACGAATCGAGGGAACCCGCTTACCTATGAACCGTATACTTGTCCGACCGCCGGCGAAGAGCGCATGACCGACCGTTTCCAACTCGTTGCACCGTACAAACCCGCGGGCGATCAGCCTCAGGCGATCAAGCGCCTGACCGGGAATTTCGAGGCGGGTCTCGCGCAGCAGACGCTGCTCGGCGTGACCGGCTCGGGCAAGACCTACACGATCGCCAACGTGATCGAGAACATCCAGAAGCCGACGCTGGTGCTTGCGCCGAACAAGACGCTGGCCGCGCAGCTCTACGGCGAGTTCCGCGAGTTCTTTCCGAACAACGCGGTCGAGTACTTCGTCAGCTACTACGACTACTACCAGCCCGAGGCTTACGTCCCTTCCAGCGACACGTACATCGAGAAGGACGCCTCGATCAACGAGCACATCGAGCAGATGCGTCTTTCGGCGACGAAGGCGCTGCTGTCGCGCTCGGACGCGATCATCGTCGCGACCGTGTCGGCGATCTACGGCCTGGGCGATCCGAACGAATACCTCAAGATGCGCATGCACCTGATGCGCGGCGAGCACACCGATCAGCGCGAGCTGATCCGGCACCTGACCGAGCTTCAGTACACGCGCGGCGACTATGAGCTCCGGCGCGGCACGTACCGCGTGCGCGGCGAGGTCATCGACGTTTTCCCGGCCGAATCGGAGAGCGAGGCGCTGCGCATCGAGCTTTTCGACGGCGACATCGAGAATCTCGCGATCTTCGATCCGCTGACCGGCGAGGTCATGCGCAAGGTGCCGCGCTACACGGTCTATCCGAAGACGCACTACGCGACGACGCGCGACAGCGTGCTGCACGCGATCGACACGATCAAGGTCGAGCTCAAGGAGCGCCTCGATTATCTCTACAAGGCGAACAAGCTCGTCGAGGCGCAGCGCCTGCAGCAGCGCACGCAGTTCGACATCGAGATGATGGCCGAGATCGGCTACTGCCAGGGCATCGAGAACTATTCGCGCCATCTGACCGGACGCCCGCCCGGCGAGCCGCCGCCGACGTTGTTCGACTACCTGCCGCCCGACGCGCTGCTCGTCGTCGACGAATCGCATGTGACGATTCCGCAGCTCGGCGCGATGTACAAGGGCGATCGCTCGCGCAAGGAGACGCTGGTCGAGTTCGGTTTCCGCCTGCCGTCGGCGATGGACAATCGGCCGCTCAAGTTCGAGGAGTGGGAGAACCGCGCGCCGCGCACGATCTTCGTGTCGGCGACGCCGGGTCCGTACGAGATCGGCAAATCGACCGGCAACGTCACCGAGCTCGTCGTGCGTCCGACCGGGCTTGTCGATCCCGAGGTCGAAGTGCGCCCGGTGCGCACGCAGGTCGACGATCTTCTTTCCGAGATCCACGAGCGCGTCGCGATCGGCGATCGCGTGCTGGTGACGACGCTGACCAAGCGCATGGCCGAGAACCTCACCGAATATCTCGAGGAACACGGCGTGCGCGTGCGCTACCTGCACTCGGACATCGAGACGGTCGAGCGCGTCGAGATCATCCGCGATCTGCGCCTGGGCAAGTTCGATGTGCTGGTCGGCATCAACCTGTTGCGCGAGGGCCTCGATATGCCCGAGGTGTCGCTGGTCGCGATCCTCGATGCCGACAAGGAAGGATTTCTGCGCTCGTCCGGCTCGCTGGTCCAGACGATCGGCCGCGCGGCGCGCAACCTGCGCGGCAAGGCAATCCTCTATGCGGACGTGATGACGAAATCGATGCGCGCCGCGATCGACGAAACCGACCGTCGCCGCAACAAGCAGGTCGAATACAACCTCGAGCACGGCATCACGCCCAAATCGGTGATCAAGAAGATCACCGACATCATGGAAGGCGCGCGCGCGGATGCGGACGGTGAGCGCGGCCGCGGGCGCGGACGCGGCACGGGCGCGCGCGGTATCGCCGAGCCGGTCACGGACTACCGCACGCTGAGTCCGGACCAGATCTCGGCGACGATCAGGAAGCTCGAAGCGCAGATGTACAAGCACGCGCAGGACCTCGAGTTCGAGGATGCGGCGCGCGTGCGCGACGAGATTCACCGGATTCGCGAGCAGGGGCTGATCGGCTAGCGGCGCGGTTGTTCACCGGCCGACGCTGTGCTACTTTGCGCGCCCTCGCGGCCCAGGCCGTCGGGACGGGCGGTTAGCTCAGCGGTAGAGCACTACCTTGACATGGTAGGGGTCATAGGTTCGATCCCTATACCGCCCACCACTAAATCAGTGAGTTACGAGAAGCCGGCCTAGTGCCGGCTTTTTCATGACAGCAACTGCTGGCCTGTCTCCGCCCCGCGGGCGGAGCGCTGTTTTCACGCGGAGGTCAGCGGTTGCCTAGTCGATCCAGGCCGCAGCTCGTTCACGCCGTTCGGCGAGAAGGTCGCCTTCGATCTGGGCGAGCGACGCGCCGCCGATGGAGTAGGTCCCGACGATCAACGATTCGACGCCTGCCGGGACTCGCTCAGGAGGAACGGCATGAATCGAAGAGTTGTGATCGACCCAGAAACTCATGGTCGCCGGTACGCATGCCAGCAACATCTTGCGGGCACTTTCCCCAGGCTCGTCCAATAGCGAACCTACCCGACGCGATCGGATTGCTCTCCTGCTCATGCCTGCGCCATCCCGGCAATGTACGAATCCTGCGCACGTGCGGGAGCAGGACTTTCGAACAGGGACAACCAGTGGTTGCCCTCGATCAGGCGATAGTGATCGAGGCATCCGTGCCTCGCCGCCTCCTGCATCGCGCTGAGGACGGCCCACGCGGTTCTGGCGGTGCGGCGATCTCCTCCGGTCGAGTCCACGACCACGTCATAGCGTCGAAAGCGTCTGCGCGGAGAGTCCGCTTCCACGAGTCGAAACTTCAGGGTGTCGTCTTGAACAAGAGCAGGCAGATCCCTGACATGCGAACTGACTTCGACAGTCGCCACGCGGCGCCAGTCGCCAAACGGATTCACGGTGATTTTCATGAAGCAGCCTTACGCGGATGCAGCCGCCTGATCCGGCGGAGCAACGGTATTACGGCTGACTGCGAACGAGCTGGCTGGGAAGCCCAGTAGCGGGAACTCTCGGATCGAGAGCGCTCGGTTCGTGCGGGGCAGAGAGATGAAGCACGGTGATCATGCACGCTGTGCCGTTACGGCAGTGTGATGCCAGCTTGCAAAGCGTGGATCAGCACGGAGCTGGACTAAGTTCGATTTGCGCGGGAAGCGGAACCGATTCGCGCAGTCATCTGTGAGGCGCGCGTGAGTTCAGGCCACGTACGGCCGCGCAGGTGCAACCTGTCATCACTGCGGAAGGGGACGCTCTTCCGCTACGCAGCTCACCTGCGACGCGCATTCGCCGCGCAGTCCCCACTAAATTCCTGGAGCATTCATGTACTCACCACTGAGGATGATTCCTCGCGTGGCGGCCGTTGCCGCCTTCGCGTTGGCCTCGAACGCTGCGCTCGCACAGGCGCCACAGGCAGCCGACGACGCTGCCGTCTCCAAGGCGTCCGACAACACCCAGGTCAACGTGCGCGACAAGACCGGCGCGCTGATCGTGCCCACCGATCAGCCGAACAACGCTGCAGACATCAAGGTGGCCGCGGCCGTGCGACGTTCGATCACGACGGATGACTCGCTTTCGATGATGGCGCACAACGTCAAGCTGGTCGCATCGGCAGGGATCGTCACATTGCGTGGGCCCGTCGAGAACGCAGCCGAAAAAGCCAAGGTCGAACAGCTCGCATCAGCCGCACCCGGCGTGTCGAGCGTCCGCAACGAACTGGATATCAAGCAATAACACTCGGAGATTTCGCATGAACGCATCCATCTATTGCACCGCAAAGACCGAACCCCAGGCCGAAAGCATCATTGACGCGTTGAAGCGCGCCAGCTTCAGCAACAACGATATCTCTGCGCTGCTGCCCGACAAGCGCGGCACCAAGGACTTCGCGCACGAGCACAACACCAAGGCGCCCGAAGGCGCAACGACGGGTGGCGTCGCGGGTCTCGGCGTCGGTGCCGCCGTTGGTTGGCTGGCTGGCATCGGCGCGCTCGCGATTCCCGGTGTCGGCCCGTTCATTGCCGCCGGTCCGATCATGGGCGCGCTCGGGGGAGCTGCTGTCGGAACCGCGACCGGTGGCGTGATCGGCGGGCTCGTCGGCATGGGAATTCCCGAGTTCGAAGCCAAACGCTACGACGCGAAGATTCGCTCGGGGAACATCCTGATTTCCGTGCACACGGAAGACAGCAAGCAGCGCGACATCGCCCGTGAGATCTTCAAGCAACACGATGCCGATGACATCTCGTCAGGCACCGAGGCCAGCGCGAAGTCTGCGTAGATTCGAACGATGGACGGGTGGGCGTCGATTCAACGCGACGTCCACTCCTTTGCTGCCAATCCAGATATCCGAGGTCCGATGAAATCTTCAAGAACCCGCAAACAGGCAAACGTGGCGAAGCAGGCTTTGCAAATCGCTGCCCTGACGCCTGCCGTTGCAGCCGCACGCCTCACGCGAGTCGCAGCGACCGGAAACTACGGAGCGCTCGGCAAGATGGGCGCGGAGAAGGCGACAACGTTTACGACCGCTGCGGTGGGAATGATGTTTGCCGGGGCCGCGGCCTTTGCGAAGTCAGCCTTCGTCATCGCGAACGCGTGTTCGCCATGGGGCGGCACCGCACGTCAGCGCGCGACGCGCGTTCAATCGGCGCTGGTTGACGCGTCGACGGATATCAGCCGGGCCGCGCTGACGCCCGATCCGCAAGCGGGTAGTGGCCAACTCAAAACGTCTTGGCCGCTGACGCATCGCTGGGGCCGGCAATGGACGCCATCGCGCAAGCGCGCAAAGCGGAGCTTCTTCGCTCACGCTGAAGTCCGAAAACAGCCGCTTCGATTGCGAAGCGCAAAGAGCGGTCGTCACGGCTGACACGACGGCTTGCCTCAGCGATGGCCCCTCGCGCCGCCATTGCCCGTGGACCCTGGAAAGGCGCCGCCGAAAGGCGCGCCGTTCCGAAGCCACGAGGATCGTCAGCCATGAAAGATCTCATTCGCCTCTGCACGGCGTGCCTTGCCTGCCTCTACGGCGCGGCATGGGCGGCCGATGGTGATCTCGACCCGACGTTCTCGTCCGACGGCCAAGCGCTGGTGTCATGGCCCTACTCGATAAGCACCGCGCGGGTGGCCGTCGCCGCTGACGGCAGCATCTTCCATGGCGACACGGAAGCGCGCGAAGACGGCAGCGAGTTCAATCTGGATTTCGCGATCAGCAAGTTCCGCTCCGACGGCAGCCTCGACACGAGCTTCGGATTTTTCGGGCAGCGCAGCATCGGCTTCGATGTCATCGCCGATGGTTCCGACAGTCTTCTCGGCATGTTTCCGCAGGCAAACGGCAGCGTGCTGCTGGCGGGCCGCGTCCAGATGGATGAGCGAAGCGTTCGGCTTCAGGGCGCCCGGGCTGATCCGGCTGACGGCCGAAGGCGATGCCGACGCGAGCTTCGGCGACAACGGCCGCAGCGTGATCGTAGAGACGCCGTGGCCGCCTCCCACAGGCATCCAGATGAATGCGGTCGCGCGGCAGCCCGACGGCAAGATCGTGTTCGCGGGCATCTGCTTCGATTGCGAGGGTCTGCGCTACGTCCTCGCCGTCCGCCTCCTGGAAAACGGCGATGCCGATCTGTCATTCGGCATGAACGGATGGTTCGGTCTCGCAACGGACGACAACGTGGACATTTCGGCGATCGCGATCGACGCATGGGGCCGCATCGTGCTCGGCGGATCGGCCGAGCCCGACGCGGATCCGGCGGATCGTCCCTGGCTCATGCGCCTGACGCCTTCCGGTCAACCCGATGCGACCTTCGGCGACGGCACGGGCATCTCGTTCCTCGCCGACGTGCCGAGTTTCAGCAACGACTGGTTCACGCGTTCGCTCGCCATCGACAGCGATGGCTCGATCGTGCTCGCACTCGGCAACGGCGGCGCCGGCATCGTGCGCACGCGCGCGGACGGCAGCCTCGATACGTCGTTCGCCGACAACGGCTTTCGCAACATGGAACGCGAAAACGGGTCCGACATGCGCGCCGTGGCGATCCGCGGCGACCATCGCATCATCGCAGCCGGCGGCATCGATCACACCGGCGGCAACTACGATCAGTTCATCGCCCGTCTGCTGCCCGATGGCACGCTCGATACGGATTTCGCCGGCAACGGGCTGCTTCGCATCAACATGATCGCCGGCGCGGACGACAGCGCCAGCGCGATCGCGTTCGATGCCGGCCGCCCGGTCGTCGCGGGACGTGGCGGCGTCGACGTCGATACGGGCACGCTGCTGCGTCTGCAATCGGATTTGATCTTCGCCAATGGATGTGGCGACTAGGCGGTGGCGTGAAGAGCCTGCCTCGGCGCCTTGCGCGTCAGGATTCGCGCACAACGCAGGTCTTTTTGCGCTCACTCCGGAAAAGTCCTAACCTGCCAGGCATGCTGCGCATCGCTCTTCGCGTCCTGATCGCCGTCTCCCTGTTCCTTCAGGGCGGCGTCGGCGCGACTGCAGCCGATGCCTCGGATATGCGTGGCCATCACTGCCACTCGTCGATGAGTCACCACGGACAGGCTCCGAAGTGTCCGTGCTGCCCCGCGAAGATGTTCGGCATGAGCTGTGCCGATGCTTGCATGACCGTAGCGGCGTTGCCGACGCTGCCGGCGATGTTCAGACCACCTGCCGTGTCCGCCTCACCCGCGCTCGAAGGTCCACGGCTGGTCGCCGTGGCGATCGCTACTCCGCTGCGACCTCCGATCGCCTGATCTCCACGCGTTTGATTGCGCGGGCTTCGGTTCGCGCTCTCGCGCGCTCGCGCGTGCGTGAATGAGGAGATCACATGTTCAGTTTGATTCGCCCGTCTGCCGGCGCATGCGCCGCGCTGGCGTTCGTCGGCGCGTCGGCAGCAGCCAGCGCCAAGCCAATCGCATTCGCCAACGGGACGACCGTCATGGCGGAATACGGCGCCGGCACCATGCTGGAAGGGCAGGCGTTCTATGCGCCGACCTACTGGCTATCGACCGGCCCCGGTTACGTTCGATTCAATAGCGACATCCAGGACGTCAACCGCGAGATCGCCTACCTGCGAGTGAACTACCTTGCGAAGCGATGGAACCTGCCATCGGCGCAAGCCAACGTGTTTGTCTGGGGAGGCCTTGGGTCCGCCGCCGGCAACACATTCGAGGGAACCCGGCTCGCGCGAAACGTCGGTGCGCAGTTCGACTATGAGACGCGGCGTGTATATGCGTCGGTCAAGAGCGACCTGTGGGAAAGCTCCGAGTTCTCCCAGCGCGTCGACACGCTGCAGCTCGGCTTCGCGCCTTACGCGCACGACTATTCGACGCTCGCGACGTGGTTCGTGATCCAGGGCCGCGACTACACCGGCCAGATTCGACACGGCGTCGAATGGGCTGCGCTCATCAGGCTTTTCAAAGGCGGCGCCTGGATCGATGCCGGCGTAACGACCGACGGCAAGCCCCAGGTCATGGCCATGTTCAATTTCTAGCGGAGACGCTCATGAAGACTTTCAAAGCAATCCTCGCGACGCTCCTGGTGGGCGGCGCGGTCACCAGCAATGCGGCAACGATCGAGATGGAGGTGAACGGCCTCGTGTGCGCGTTCTGCGCGCAGGGGATAGAGAAGAAGCTGCGCACGTTCCCGGAGACGTCCGACGTCGTCGTGAGCCTCGAGGAGCGGCTGGTCGCCGTTTCGACAAAGGAAGGAAAGGACATCGCAGACGACGAGCTGCGACGCGCGCTGACAGATGCCGGCTACACCGTGGTCAACATCCAGCGACCCGACGAGTCGATCGATGCGGTGCGCGCCCGACTCAAGGAGGCGTCCCGTTGAATGCGCCGCTGAAGCGCAATACCTGGCTCGCCTTCACTGCGCTGCTGGCCAGCACGGGCACGCTGCTGTGCTGCGTGCTGCCGGCCGTGATGGTTGCGCTCGGGGCAGGAGCGGCGCTTGCCGGTCTCGTAGGCGCCGTGCCCCAACTCGTCTGGATGAGCGAGCACAAAGGACTCGTGTTCGGTCTCGCGGCGGTCCTGCTGGCCGTGGCGGGCGTCGCGATCTGGCAGGCGCGTCGCGTCCCGTGCCCGGCCGATCCCGCGCTCGCCCGCGCGTGCGTCCGACTGCGAGCGGTCAGCCGCGCCCTATACGCCGTCGCGGTGCTCGCGTTCGCGTTGGGCGCGACATTCGCGTTCGTGGTGCCCCGTCTTCATCTTTGAAAGGACAGCTCCAATGGTTACGCCGACCGTCATCCTGCAAAGCACGCTGACCTGCCCGCATTGCGGATCGTCCGAGACACAGACGATGCCGACCGACGCGTGCATTTTCTTCTTCGACTGCCCGAACTGCGGCGCGCTGCTACGCCCGAAGGCCGGCGACTGCTGCGTGTTTTGCTCGTACGGCACCGTCCCTTGTCCGCCGATTCAAGAAGCGCGTTCGTGTTGCGCGCCGCGACCATCGGGGGACACTGGCGAATAGACGTTCCGAGCCGCGCGCGCGGCCGTACGTAGCGGACCGGCTGGCCATTCAGCGAGCTATCGGCGCTGGACGATTACGGGGCGCAGACCGCCGCGTTTTCGATTGCGAATCCGATGATTTGATCAAACGGCAGCCCGCTCACGAACGTCGATGCGCCTGTCGACGTATCGATCAAGCGCAGCTCGATGTGTCCCGTAGAGTTGTTGAAGCCGGCCGAGTAGAGCGAGTCGGTCGTTCCATCGAAGTCGGTGTCGAGCCCACCTGCGTCGTAGCCGATGGGTCCGACCGGGGTCGCGGTCCCAGCTGGCGGACTCAACAACGCCACAAATGGCTTCCTGAATCGTTCAGTTTCGCGCGCGCAGTCTTCGATGCGCACGGATTCCCCTCCCAGTGATTCCGTGCCGATTGAACGGAAATTCGCGGCCACGGACGGCCGCACTCAGCCAGTGACGTCCACCTTGCCGAGGCCAGTCATGAACTTGAGCATCGAATGTCCGAATTGTCGTAGTCGCGACTTCATTCGAACGGCGAATCCGCGCAGAGACGAACCCGTCGTCTGTGCTGCCTGCGCCACGGCTTTTCATTTCGGCGAGCTCGAGGATCGCGCGGCGCAATCCGCACGCGCGTTGCTCGCGCAGGCGTTTCCGAGCATGGCGCTGGACTGAAGCAGTCCGATCAAGGTTCGTCGGATCGCGTGCCATCAAGCAATTCACGGACGGCGAATTCGCCGGACGAAGCAGGACGATCACGCTTTCACGGCTGGGCCCCGCGCCCCGGAGCTGCGATTTCTGAAGCCGACAACCGATGCTGCCGCCATGGCGGCGGCAGCCGGTCTGTCTCAGGAGTCAGGCAGCAGCGCGAGCAGCGCCATCATGCAGATCGCGCACGCGACGATGATGCCGACGGCCTGTGCGACGGACATCCCGTGGCGCCTTCCGTTTTCGGGACTGGCGATCATGCGCACCTCACGCGTCGTTCCTTGAAGCGCGCGAGTGCGTCCTCGAGCGCGGCCGCGCGGTTGCGCAGCTGCTGGAGCTTGGCGCGCGCGCGGATCACCTTGTCGATCATATCGGCGCGTTGTTGCAGCTGATGCAACGTCATCGGATGACTCAGCGGATTCAGTCTCGCGTAGGCATCGCGCGCGTGCGTCATGACCGCGACGGCGGCGAGCACGTCGGCGGCGGCATTCTTGGCAATCATCTCAGGCTCTCCAGTCGGTGGACGACCGCCTGGCTTCGCGCGCCGCGGAACAGGGTCCGTGCGCACCATTGCGGTCGGCAACGACATTGCCTGCATCAGTCCGCGCCTACTGCGCCGCGATCGCACACTGGCATGTGATGCAGTTCGCATGCGAACTGCGTGATCGATGCAATGGATTCGTGCGATCGCGTGCAGGCGCGATCGCGCCGCCGACGGCACGCGGAGATCGCGTCAGCGCACCGCGTCGGTGACGGCGTCGGCGAGCTCGCGTTGCGTGAACGGCTTGGCCAGGCGACGCATCCGCAGCTCCGTGCCGGCCGGAAGCTCCGCGTAGCCGGTGGCGAGCAGCAGCGGAAGATGCGGGCGGCGCGCGCGGATCGCATCGAAGAGCTGCACGCCGGTCATGCCGGGCATCGCCTGGTCGGAGATGACGAGATCGACGCGCGTGCCGGCGTCGATGACTTCGAGCGCCTTGGCGCCGGATCCCACGTCGATGACCTTGTGCCCAAGGTCCTCGAGCATCGCGGCCATGTTCGTCAGCACCAGTGTGTCGTCATCCACTGCGAGCACGACGAGCGAATTCGCGGCCTGCTCGACCGTCGCTGCCGCCGGCGCGGCGAGAACCGCGTGGAGTCCCGCTTCGGCGATCGGCAGCCAGAGCTCTATGGTCGTGCCACGCCCCAGCTGGCTGCGCACGATGAGCCTGCCGCCCGACTGCGCCGCGAGGCCGTCGACCATCGAGAGTCCGAGCCCGGTGCCCTTGCCGACGCCCTTGGTCGTGAAGAACGGCTGCGTCGCGCGTCCGAGCGTCGCCTCGTCCATGCCTTCACCGGCATCGGCGACCGATACGCAGATGTATTCGCCCGGCGTGAGGCCGGGAACGTGCCCGCCTTCGAGATGGTGTTCGCGCGCCGAGATCGAGATGCGGCCGCCGCCGGGCATCGCGTCGCGCGCGTTGAGCGCGAGGTTCTGCAGCGCGGTCTCGAGCTGGTTCGCATCGGTGCTGACGCGCGGCAGCTGGCGCGAGATGTCGGTCTCGACGTCGATGAACGGGCCCATCGAATGCTCGAGAAACTCCTTCATGCCGCCGACCAGGGTGTAGAGATCGACGGCTTCGCGCTTCAACTCCTGCCGACGCGCGAACGCGAGCATGCGCTGCGTCAGCGTCGCGCCTCGGCGCGCGCCCTGCATCGCGGTATCCAGCAGCGAGCGGTAACCCGGGTCGTCCGGCAGTCTTTTGCGCAGGAGCTCGAGGCTGCCGATGATCGCCATCAGGAGATTGTTGAAGTCGTGCGCCGCGCCGCCGGTGAACTGGCCCACGGCCTCCATCTTCTGCGCTTCGCGCAGACGGCCCTCGGTCGCCTTCTTTTCGGTGATGTCGCGCGTGATCTTGGCGAATCCGACGATCTCGCCGCGATCGCGGATCGCATCGATGATCACATTCGCCCAGAAGCGGGTGCCGTCCTTGCGCACGCGCCAGCCTTCGGTCTCGAAGCGGCCTTCGCGCGCGGCGGTCTCCAGGCCGGCTTGTGGAACGTGCGCTTCGCGGTCCTCGCTGGTGTAGAAGCAAGAGAAGTGCTTGCCGATGATCTCCGACGCGGAGTAGCCCTTGATGCGCTGCGCGCCGGAGTTCCAGCTCGCGATGTGGCCGCTGCGGTCGAGCATGAACAGCGCGTAGTCGGTGACGCCGTTGACAAGCAGCGCGAAGCTGCGCTCGCTCTCACCGAGGCGTTCGAGCGCGCGCTCCAGCTCGAGCGTGCGTTCGCTGATCACCTTGTGCAGCATGTGTTCGGCGTTCTTGCGCTCGCTGACATCGCGCGTGATCGCGAGTTGGCCGACCGTGCCGTCGTGCAGATCGATCGGAGCTGCGTGCGATTCGAGGTTCCGGCGCCTGCCCTTGAGGCCGACGACGTCGAATTCCCAGACGATTTCCTCGCCGCGGCAGACACGCTCATGGTGCTCGCGCCAGATCGCGCGATGCTCCGGCGCGACGAGATCGAATGCGCCGATGCCGGCAACGCGATCCCATGAGTCGGCCTCGACCATATCCAGACCCGCCGCATTCATGTGCAGCAGGCGGCCGTCGGGCGCGACGATCGTGATGCATTCGGGCGTCATCTCGACGACGGCTTCGAGATACCTGCGGCCGCCGGGCGCGAGCGTGCCAATGAGCGCGCGCACGCTGCGTGCGATCCCCGCCGCCCGGCGGGTACTCGCTGTGTTCGGTGCGTCAGACATCCATCAATTCGCTCTCGCGTGGACTCCCCTGCGGCGTGATTCCCTTGTCATCGCAGGATGCACCACGCAGGCATTCCAAGCGAGCGGGCTGAGCCATGCGCTCCGGAATGTTCACCGGCCGGCGCGGCGGGACGAACCCATGCGCGCCGGGCGGACGACGGACCTTCGACGATACGATCGCACTCGTGCGTGCAATCGCCTCACTGCGCCATGTCGGTCAGCGGCAGCGGGGTGGCGTCGTCGCTGACGTAGTGGTCGGTCATGCGCGGCCACCACGCATCCCATTCGCCCTTGCTGACGAGATGATCGTGGTTGGTGTCGGCATTCGGCAGGTCCTGCAGCAGGCCGATCGCGCGCTGCTGCTCGATCTCGGCGAGCGCGAGCGAGCCGTCGTTGTCGGGATCGAGCAATGCCCATGCCGCGTTGGAATCGACGGCCTCGCTCGGCGCGCGCGTGGCGACCATGTGGTACTTGTCGCTGGTCGTGGCGCAGCTCGCCACAAGTGCGGCAGCAGCCGCGAGCGCCAGCTTCGTGAACGTGCTCATCGTTTCCTCCTGCACAGGGTCAGATGGATGCGTGGCGCGCGATGCGCCGTGGCAACTGAGACTACTCCATGACGCCCGGGTTCCGCGCATACCAAAAAGGCGACCCGAAGGTCGCCTTCCTGGTCGGCCATCATCGTGGCCGCGGGCAGGGCGCCCGATAGGGGCAAACAGGTGCCGATCGTTACTTGACCTTGAGGCCCGACGAGTCGACGCGCTTGACGCCCTTGACGCTTTCGGTGGCGGCGATCGCCTTGTCGACCGAAGCCTTGGACATCAGGACGCCGATCAGGGCGACCACGCCGTCCTTGGTCGTCACGCTGATGTCGGTGCTCTTGACACCGTCGGTGGTGGCGAGCTCGGTCTTGACCTTGGTCGTGATCCAGGTGTCGGTCACGGGCTGATCGGATTTCGCCGGCATGTCGTCGGCCGCGAAAACGGCGGAGCTCATGCTCACGGCGCCGAACGCGAGCGTCGAGCACAGGGCCAGCGTGGCAAAGCGACTGACTGATTTCATGGTGGAGGTCTCCTTTGGATCGCGGATCGTCGATTCGACCGCTGCGCAAACGTAGTCACCTCAACCCGGCCGTCCGATGAACGCGTGCTTTTGAAGTCAGCCGACGTTTAGCCACGGGCGGCGGCTTGAAAAACCGCACGGTCGCCGAACCGCGTTGACAGGCCTCCATGCCTGCATTAGCGTTCATGTTGCAATGCAACCCGAGAAAGGTGGCCCGCGTCTACGCGCCGGTCGAGAGTGCGACATGAGCACGCGAACGTTCCCCGACTGATCCGACGCCAGCGGCCGCCGACCAGGGCGCTCGGCGCCCTTTTTTATTGAAATGTACTTTGCGCTCGTCGCCTGACGGCGAACAAACCGGCCGTCCTTGCCGGATCTTCAACGAAGACGCCACGCCCATGATCAACATCACTCTTCCGGACGGCAGCAAGAAGCCGTTCGATCATCCCGTCACCGTCGCCGAAGTCGCATCGTCGATCGGCGCCGGCCTTGCCAAGGCGACCGTCGCCGGCGCGGTCGACGGCAAGCTCGTCGACGCCAGCGATCGCATCGATCACGACGCGTCGCTGCGCATCATCACGCCGAAGGATCCCGAAGGCGTCGAGATCATCCGGCATTCGGCCGCGCATCTCGTCGGCCATGCGGTCAAGCAGCTTTATCCGACCGCGAAGATGGTCATCGGCCCGGTCATCGACGACGGCTTCTATTACGACATCTGGTATGAGCGCCCGTTCACGCCCGACGATCTCGCCGCGATAGAGAAGCGCATGCGCGAGCTCATCGACAAGGACTACGACGTCGTCAAGAAGGTGACGCCGCGCGCCGAAGTGATCGACGTGTTCAAGAAGCGCGGCGAGGACTACAAGCTGCGCCTGATCGAGGACATGCCCGACGAAAAGGAGATGGGCCTCTACTATCACGAGGAATACGTCGACATGTGCCGCGGTCCGCACGTGCCGAACACGCGCTTCCTCAAGGCGTTCAAGCTGACCCGCATTTCCGGCGCGTACTGGCGTGGCGACTCGAAGAACGAGCAGCTGCAGCGCATCTACGGCACCGCGTGGGCCGACAAGAAGCAGCTCGACGCGTACATCCAGCGCATCGAGGAAGCCGAGAAGCGCGACCACCGCAAGCTCGGCAAGCAGCTCGACCTTTTCCACATGCAGGACGAGGCGCCGGGGCTCGTCTTCTGGCATCCACGCGGCTGGGCGATCTGGCAGGTCGTCGAGCAGTACATGCGCGGCGTGTATCGCAAGTCCGGCTACCAGGAAGTGCGCTGCCCGACGATCCTGGACGTGTCGCTCTGGCACAAGTCCGGCCACTGGGACAATTACAAGGACAACATGTTCTTCACCGAGTCCGAGAAGCGGACCTACGCGTTGAAGCCGATGAATTGCCCGGGCCACATCCAGGTCTACAACCACGGCCTGCACAGCTATCGCGATCTGCCGATCCGCTACGGCGAGTTCGGCTCGTGCACGCGCAACGAGCCATCGGGCGCGCTGCACGGGCTCCTGCGCGTGCGCGGGTTCGTGCAGGACGACGGCCACATCTTCTGCACCGAGGACCAGATGGAGTCGGAGGTCGTCGCGTTTCACGCGCAGGCGATGGCGGTCTACAGGCACTTCGGCTTCGAGAACGTCGACCTCAAGATCGCGCTGAGGCCCGAGTCGCGGCTCGGCACGGAGGACGTCTGGGACAGGGCGGAGGAGGCGCTCCGCTCGGGCCTTCGCGCCTGCGGAGTCCAGTGGACCGAGCTCCCCGGCGAGGGCGCCTTCTACGGTCCCAAGATCGAGTACCACCTCAAGGACTCGCTGGGTCGCGCCTGGCAGCTCGGCACGATGCAGGTCGATTTCTCGATGCCGGGGCGCCTGGGCGCCGAATACGTCGGCGAGGACTCCCAGCGCCACGTCCCGGTGATGCTGCACCGGGCCATCGTCGGCTCGATGGAGCGCTTCATCGGCATCCTCATCGAGCACCATGCTGGTGCATTCCCGGCCTGGCTGGCGCCGGTCCAGGCGGTCGTCATGAATATCACCGACGCCCAGGCCGACTATGTGAACGAGGTGGCGCAAACCCTTGTGGCGCAAGGGTTCCGGGTGGAAGCCGATTTGCGAAACGAGAAGATCGGCTATAAAATCCGCGAACACACGCTTGAGAAGGTGCCCTATCTCCTGGTCGTCGGCGACCGGGAAAGGGAAACGGGCGCCGTTTCCGTGCGTGCTCGCACAGGCGAGGACTTGGGATCCATGTCCGTCGCCGATTTCGCGAAGCGTTTGGAGTCTGAGGGTGCACGGTCCTGAACCGCGCGCCTCTGGATACGGGTTTCCCCCTGGGAGGACGAAAGTATCGCCACCGAATCTAAAGCGAACCGCAGGAACCACGAGATACGTGTTCCGCGGGTGCGCGTGATCGGCGCGGAGGGAGAGCAGGTAGGCATTCTCTCGCGCGACGAAGCGCTGGCCATGGCACAGGAAGCCGGCCTTGATCTGGTAGAAATCCAGCCGAACGGCGACCCGCCGGTCTGCCGCATCATGGATTTCGGCAAGTTCAAGTTCGAGCAGCAGAAGAAGGCGCATGCCGCGCGCAAGAAGACCAAGCAGGTCGAGATCAAGGAGCTCAAGTTCCGTCCGACCACAGACATCGGCGACTACGCGATCAAGCTGCGCAACCTGCGCCGGTTTCTGGAAGAAGGCGACAAGGTCAAGATCACGGTGCGCTTCCGCGGCCGCGAGATGGCCCACATGGAGCTCGGCGACGCGATGGTGAAGAAGATCGCGGCCGATATCCTCGAAGAAGCGGTGATCGAGCAGTATCCGCGGATGGAAGGGCGACTGATGGTCATGATGGTCGCGCCGAAGAAGAAGCAGTAACGATTTTTCTCCTCTCCCGCTTGCGGGAGAGGGCAAGGTGAGGGGCTTTTTCCCTCATCCGGCCCTTACGGGCCATCTTCTCCCGCAAGCGGGCGAAGGGAAATACAGGAGACCGCTTCGGCGGTCACGCAACACACGCCGGAACGAGCACGGACGGAAAGAGCAGCTCACGCTGCCGCTCGCGCCAGTAACGAAAATCACCTAAGGAGAAGGGCAATGCCCAAGATGAAAACCAACCGGGCCGCAGCCAAGCGGTTCCGCAAGACCGCGTCCGGCAAGTTCAAGTGCGGACACGCGTTCAAGAGCCACATCCTCACGAAGAAGGCAACCAAGCGTAAGCGCGGCCTTCGTGCCACCAACCATGTGCGCAAGGAAGACGCTGGCCGCGTCGCGCGCATGCTGCCGTACGCATAAGGGGAGACGACCATGGCACGAGTAAAACGTGGCGTCACCGCCCATCGTCGGCACAAGAAGCTCATTGGCAAAGCCAAGGGTTACTACAACGCGCGTCGCAAGGTTTATCGCGTCGCCAAGCAGGCCGTTACCAAGGCGCTGCAGTACGCCTACATCGGCCGCAAGCAGAAGAAGCGCAATTTCCGCGCGCTCTGGATCGTGCGCATCAACGCCGCAGCTCGCCAGTACGGCATGAGCTACAGCCGCCTGATGAACGGCCTCAAGAAGGCCAGCATCACGGTCGACCGCAAGGTGCTCGCCGACATCGCCGTGCACGACATCAAGGCGTTTGGCGCGCTGGCCGAAAAAGCGAAGGCCAGTCTGGCCGCGTAAGGTTCGCACGCGGCGCCTCGCGCCGTTGCGGATCGCAGTAAAGCGCGGGGAGGAGGCCTTGGCTTCCTCCCCGTTTTTGTTTTTGGAACGCGGCGGTTTCGCAAACACCCGCCATCGTCCGCGGTTCTTGCCGGGATGACGGAATGGAGGTTCGCGCCGCACCTGGATGCGAATGAACGCACTCGCCGAAATCACCCGCTCGCTCGACGACATCGCCGCAGCCGCGTCGCTCGAATCGCTCGATTCGTTGCGCGTCGCGCTGCTCGGCAAGAGCGGCGCGATCACCGCGGCGCTGAAATCGCTCGGTGCGCTGCCGCCCGATGAGCGCAAGACGCGCGGCGCCGAAGTCAATCGCGCCAAGGAGCAGATCGCCGATGCGATCGCTGCGCGCAAGGCGATCCTCGAGAAAGCCGAGCTGGATCGGCGTCTGGCATCCGAACGCGTCGACATCACGTTGCCCGGCCGTCGCGGCGAGCGCGGCGGCCTGCATCCGATCACGCGCACGCTCGACCGCATGGTCGAGATCTTCGCGCGCCTCGGCTACGACCTCGCCGACGGCCCAGAGATCGAAGACGATTACCACAACTTCGAAGCGCTGAATTTTCCGCCGCACCATCCGGCGCGCGCGATGCACGATACGTTCTATTTTCCGGATGGGCGCCTGCTGCGCACGCACACGTCGCCCGTGCAGATCCGCGCGGCGACCGGCAAGACGCCGCCGATCCGCCTGATCGCGGCGGGCAAGGTGTATCGCAGCGATTCGGACCAGACGCACTCGCCGATGTTCCATCAGGTCGAAGGTCTCCTGGTCGCCGAGGACGTCAGCTTCGCCGATCTGAAGGGCACGCTGGCCGAATTCGTGCGCGCGTTCTTCGAGCGCGATTTCGAAATGCGCTTCCGGCCGAGCTACTTCCCGTTCGTCGAACCCGGCGCCGAAGTCGACATCCGCTGGGATCGCGAGGACGGCACGACGTCGTGGCTTGAAGTGCTCGGCTGCGGCATGGTGCATCCGAACGTGTTGCGTGCGTGCGAGATCGATCCGGAACGCTACACAGGCTTCGCGTTCGGCATGGGTGTCGAGCGATTTGCGATGCTGCGCTATGGCGTCAGCGACTTGCGGCAGTTCTTCGAGAACGATCTTCGGTTCCTGAAACAGTTTGCATAGCTTGTCGTCCCGGCGAAGGCCGGGACCCAGGTTTGCACGTGGGGCACAAGCTGGATCCCGGCCTGCGCCGGGATGACGAATCAACGAAAGTCGGCAATGACGATCAAGGCAACGAACGAATGAAATTCTCCGAAAACTGGCTCCGCTCCCTCGTCGACATTCCGGTCGACCGCGACGCGCTCGTGCATCGCCTGACGATGTCGGGCCTCGAGGTCGAAGGCGTCGAGCCGATCGGCGCCGCGCTCGATGGCATCGTCGTCGCGGAGATCCTTTCCTGCGAGCCGCATCCGAATGCCGACAAGCTGCGCGTCTGCAAGGTCGCGGCCGGCAAGGACACGCTGCAGATCGTCTGCGGCGCGCCGAACGCGCGCACCGGTTTGAAGGCACCGCTCGCGACGATCGGCGCGAAGCTGCCGAACGGCGTCGAGATCAAGCAGGCGGCGCTCCGTGGCGTCGACTCGCAAGGCATGCTCTGCTCGGCCAAGGAGCTCGGCATCGACGCGGATGCATCGGGCCTGATGGAGCTTGCGGGCGACGCGCCCGTCGGCGAGGCGCTCGCGAAATATCTCGGTCTTCCGGATGCGAGCATCGAGCTCAAGCTGACGCCGAACCGCCCGGATTGCCTCAGCGTGCACGGACTCGCGCGCGACGTCGCAGCGCTGTTTGCCTCGACATTCCATGCGCCGGCGACGAAGGATCCAGTCGTCGCCATTGCATCGCAACGCGCGATTCGTCTGGAATCCGGCGCCGATTGCCCGCGCTATCTCGGCCGCGTGATCGAAGGCATCGATCCCGCCGCGAAGACGCCGCTCTGGATCGCCGAGCGGCTGCGCCGTTCGGGACTGCGACCGATCAGCGCGATCGTCGACGTGACCAACTACGTCATGCTCGAGCTCGGCCAGCCGCTGCACGCATTCGACAACGCGAAGGTATCCGGCGCAATCGTCGTGCGCCGCGCGCGCGACGGCGAAAAGCTCAAGCTGCTCGACGGCAGCGAACATGCGCTCAAGCAGAAATTCCTCGTCATCGCCGACGAAGAAAAAGCGCTCGCGCTCGGCGGCGTCATGGGCGGCTACGACTCGCGCGTGACCGATTCGACGCGCGACGTCTTCCTCGAAAGCGCGCACTTCGCTCCGCCCGTCATCATGGGACGCTCGCGCGAGCTCGCATTGCACAGCGACGCCGCACATCGTTTCGAGCGCGGCGTCGATCCCGAATTACCGAAGCGCGCGATCGAGCGTGCGACGGAGCTGCTCGTCGCGATCGCGGGCGGCAACGCCGGTCCCGTCGTCGAAGCGGTTCGTGCAAACGATCTTCCGCGCCGCGATCCTGTCGCGTTGCGCCGGTCACGCCTCGCGCGCGTGCTCGATCTCATCGTCGAAGACGCCGACGTCGAGCGCATCCTGCGCGCGCTTGGCATGACCGTCGAGCGCACTGCAGAAGGCTGGCGTTCGACGCCACCGAGCTGGCGGTTCGACATCGCGATCGAAGAGGACCTCATCGAGGAAGTCGTGCGCGTGTACGGCTACGAGCGCGTGCCGACGCGCGCGCCGCGCGGCGAGCTGCGCGTGCCGCCGATGCCGGAAGCGCATCTCGGCGCCAGCCCATTCCGTAATCAGCTCGCTGCGCGCGACTATTTCGAAGCCGTCTGCTTCGCGTTCCTGGACGAGGCGACGCTGAAGCAATGGACGCTCGACGCCGGAGCCGTCGCACTGTCGAACCCGCTGTCGGCGGAGCTCGGCGTCATGCGCACCTCGCTGCTGCCCGGGCTCGTATCGGCGCTGCTCTCGAACCGCCGCCGCCAGCAGGAGCGCGTTCGCTTGTTCGAGATCGGCAATGTGTTCGCGACCGGCACCGACGCGCCGGTCGAAACCGCCCGAATCGCCGGTGTCGTCGCCGGCAACGTGTTCGCCGAGCAGTGGGGCGAGACGCCGCCGCGCGCGGTCGATTTCTTCGACATCAAGGGCGACGTGGAATCCCTGATTGAGCTCAGCCGGAGCGGACGCGAGTTCCGCTGGGAGCCCACCGACACGGCATGGCTGCATCCGGGTCAGTCGGCCGCGGTGTTCCGCGGCGAGAAGCGCATCGGCTACGTCGGTGCGCTGCATCCGGATCTTCTGCGGACGCTCGACGCCGGCGCCGACATCTATGTGTTCGAGCTCGATCTCGAAGCGATTTCCGGACGCCCGCTGCCGAGCGCGGTGGCGGTTTCCCGGTTCCCTTCCGTGCGCCGGGACATCTCGTTCGAACTGCCCGAAAACGTGCCGTACGCCCGGGTCGAAACGCTGATTCGTGACGCCGTCGGCGAAAACCTCGCGGACATCGTCTTGTTCGACCGTTACGCTGGCGTCAATTTAGGAACCAATATCAAAAGTCTCGCTATAGGCTTGATTTTACAGGACCGTTACCGCACGCTTACGGATCAGGACGCGGATCGCTGCAAGGCTCTCGCAGTCGCCGCCCTGGAAGCCGGTTGCAATGCGAAGCTGCGAGGGTAGGATGGCGCTGACGAAGGCGGAGATGGCCGAGCGTCTGTTTCTGGACGTCGGTCTTAACAAGCGCGAAGCCAAAGAGTTCGTCGACGCGTTCTTCGAAGTCGTACGTGACGCGCTTGAAAAAGGGGAGCAGGTCAAACTGTCGGGGTTCGGCAATTTTGATCTGCGTTTCAAGAATCAGCGTCCAGGACGTAACCCAAAGACCGGCGAGGAGATTCCGATCTCCGCGCGTAGGGTCGTGACGTTCCGTCCGGGGCAGAAGCTGAAGGTCCGGGTCGAGGCCTATGCTGGATCAGGGCAGCAATAGCGAACTGCCGGTCATACCGGCCAAGCGCTATTTCACCATTGGGGAAGTGAGCGAGCTGTGCGGGGTCAAGCCGCACGTGCTGCGCTATTGGGAACAGGAATTCCCGAACCTCAAGCCGGTGAAGCGCCGCGGCAATCGCCGTTACTATCAGCGCCACGACGTGCTGATGATCCGGCAGATCCGCTCGCTCCTGTACGACCAGGGTTTCACGATCACCGGTGCGCGCCAGCGCCTGGAAGGCTCGCAGGGCAAGATGGAAGTGAGCATTTCCAACCAGATCGTGCGCCAGGTGCGGCAGGAGCTCGAGGAAGTGCTGCAGATCCTGCGGCGTTGACCTCGCGCCGGCCGACTCGCCGGGCCTCTCTGATACAATTTCCGTTCGCAACACGTAGCCGCAAGTCGGGGCGTAGCGCAGCCTGGTAGCGCATCTGCCTGGGGGGCAGGGGGTCGTGGGTTCAAATCCCGCCGCCCCGACCATTACGCGGCTCACTCTCTTCGCCGGCGCCCTGCGCGCCGCATGATCCGGACGCGAAGGCGAGACCTTCGCGGTCACGGGCCGAGCTCGTTTCCGGCAGTCAAAGGTTGGTTCGACAGCTCCGCAGCGACGCACCCAGCCGCGACAGATTGATCGTGCCGCTCTGCCCCGCGAGCTCGCCGGCCGTGATCGCGTAACGGTACGTGGCCCTCACGCAACTCGTGAAGGTCAGCGTCGCCGTTCCGACCGGCGCGGTCGTCACGGGACTCCCCGAATCGAAAATGCCGCCGGTTGTCGCGTAAACGGTCAGGTTCATCGTGGTCGTGCCGACGGCATACGCGCCTTGCGCCGAGAACCAGCGCTGACCGCCCGCACCCGCGCCCTGGCGATTCGTCCCATAGGTGTACCAGCCGACGAATACCTGCGCATCGATCGGGTTGACCGTCGCGATGAAGCCCTGCCCACCCAACGTCGGGTCGTACCAGGCGCCCGAAAGGCCGAAATCGCTCGGCGGGCTGGTCGGGTGACCGGAGTCGACGCATTCGACGTTCGGCAGCAGCGCGCTCAACGGAATCGAGCCGCTCGGGCCATTGTCGAACGCATACGTAAAGACGCCGGCCGAGCAAGAAGAGAACGTCAGCGTGCCGGTGCCAACCGGGGCTGCGTGTGTCGGCGGCGGCGCATCGAAGTTGCCGCCGATGTTCTGATAGATCGTGAACTCCGTGCTCGTCGCGTCGGACGGGAACGAGGCCTGGATCGAATACCAGCGCTGCTTCTCCGGTCCGCCGGCCGGGGCGATGTCGAACGTGTACCACGCGCCAAACAGGCCTGCGTTGCCGCTCGGCGTTGCGCTGGTGTCGACGACGAACTCGAAGCCCTGGCCGCTCGTCAGCGGGTTGTACCAGGCGCCGGTCAGTCCTTCCTGCGCGAGCGCGATGCCATCCGCGGGCAGCGTGCCGGTTGCGACGTCGGGATTCTGCACGAGGTTCGATGCGTGCGCGGCGCTCACGGCGGCGCCTGCGGACAACAACACGGCAAGGACGATGGAAGGCCGCATGGCTCGACTCCTTCTGCTTGAGCATCCAGGGAACGAACGTAGCCGCGCCCGCGCCATTTTGTATGCAAGTTCGGTTTTAGCCTCGCGCGAGCGGAGCCGATGATACGCCAGCGTCGCTGTGCACGCGGTTGCGCAAGTCGCCATTTCTCGAATGTTGGCGTCGCGGAGACGCGGATGGCGTCGTCCAGGAATTGCCGGTTTGTGCCGGCCCGACCGCGTTGAGTACGATAGCCGCGTCTGCAACACCGCGATTCCAGGCTCCGCGACGCAGCGCCGGTTGCGGGGTCGTCCGTGGGGTCGTGGGATTTCTTCCTCGCTGCAGGCGTTGTGGTCGAACAGGCGCATCGGCGCAAAGCGCAGGTCCGCTGGGAGCTTGTCGCATGCCCGAAACACGCCGCACGCTGTATCCGGATATCGAGCCGTTCGATTCGGGCTTCCTCGACGTCTCGCCGCTGCACCGCGTCTACTACGAGCAGTGCGGCAATCCGCGCGGCAAGCCGGTCGTGTTCCTGCACGGCGGACCCGGCGGCGGCTGCAATCCGAAATCGCGCCGCTTCTTCGATCCCGCGCACTACCGCATCGTGCTTTTCGATCAGCGCGGCTGCGGACGCTCGACGCCGCACGCGGAGCTCGTCGACAACACGACCTGGCATCTCGTCGCCGACATCGAGCGCTTGCGCGAGCACCTCGGCATCGCGCGCTGGCAGGTGTTCGGCGGCTCGTGGGGATCGACGCTCGCGCTCGCGTACGCCGAGACGCATCCCGAGCGCGTGACCGAGCTCGTGCTGCGCGGCATCTTCATGCTGCGCCGCTGGGAGCTCGAGTGGTTCTACCAGAAGGGCTGCGATGCGGTCTTCCCCGACGCGTGGGAGGAATACCTCAAGCCGATCCCCGAAGTCGAACGCGGCGATCTCATGAGCGCATATCACCGTCGCCTGACCGGGAACGGATCAGGCGAGTCGCCTTGCCGCTGCGCGCGCATGGTCGATCTGGGAAGGCGCGACGAGCTTCCTGCTGCAGGATCCCGCACACATCGCATCGAGCGGCGAGGACGAATTCGCGCTCGCGTTCGCGCGCATCGAGTGCCACTACTTCGTCAACGGCGGCTTCTTCGATGCGGACGATCAGCTGCTACGCAACGCACATCGCCTGCGCGCGATTCCGAGCGTGATCGTGCAGGGCCGCTACGACATCGTCTGCCCGCTGCGCAGCGCATGGGATCTGCACCGCGCATGGCCGGAAGCGGATCTTCGCATCGTGCCCGACGCCGGGCATTCGGCGTTCGAGCCCGGCATCCTGCACGAGCTGATCGCTGCGACGGATCGGTTTCGCTAGGATGCGTTGCGCATTCTCGCGAGATTTCGCGAGACTACAGAGCGCGGTGATGCACGAACGCGACGATCACCGCGACGGCAGCGGACAGCATCCGCGTCGGCAGCGCGATCGCGAGCTCGATGCTTTCGACGAATCCCTGGCGGATGGCCCTGAGTGCATCACGCATGGTTGCGCACCTCGATCAGTTCTATGCAGAAGCGTACGGTGCCGATCAGCAGGACAAGTCCGCACACTGCTGCGTCTCCGTATATTAACCACACTTCGATCCGCGTGATGATCGCCAGAATCTCAGGCGGGAAACTATGCAGTGAATCTAAACCTGCGAGCAGCCAGGAAAGGCCCCAGGCAATCCCGAACAGCGTCACGAAAATCGCGGCCGTGCCGAGCAGGTGGCCGATCAGCGTCCAAACGGACTCCGGGAACGATTTCGATCGACGCCGTCCGAACAGGCTGAATCCGTTCCTGTAAGCCATCGCCGAAAAAAAGGGCCTGATTCAATCAGGCCCTTTTCGATTCGCGAAGAATGCGATCAGTGAGCAGCGCCCGCCGCATCGCCCGAGAGACACGTACTCATGAACGTCTTGCGCGCGTCGCCGCTCAGCTTTTCCTTCGACGCTTCGGCATTGCAGGACTTCATCTTTTCCTGCTGCGTCTGTTTGGCGGCAGGCGCCGCGGCGGTCGTCTCGCCCTTGAGGCAGCTGCTCATGAACGTCTTGCGTTCGTCGCCGGTCTTGCCGGTCGCCTGCTTGTTGCAGTCGACCATGCGCTGCTGTTGCGGCGTCATCGTCTTGGCCGGCTTGGCCGTGTCCTGCGCGGATGCGATGCCGCATCCGAATGCGAGCGCGACAGCGAGTGCGAGCGAAAACTTCGCCTTCAGCTCCATGATGCAAATCCTCTGAAAGTGGATCCGGCACCGCCCCGGTGCCGGTGGCGCGCAGTCTACCTCTCGGCTTCGCAGCGTCCGCGGCGGTTCGCGATGCAACGGCGTATTCGTTGGCGGTGGTTCAGGCGCAAAACGCGGAGCGCATCACGCCAACGTCATGCACGCAAAAGAAAAGGTCCGACCTCGCGGCCGGACCTTTCAAAATCCTTTCAGCTGGGATCAGGCGGCGACGGCGTGAACCGACGCGCGCGGACCTTCGATCAACGCGCGGCGAACGCCATCGATCAGAAGCTCGACTTCGTCCGTCGCGACCTCGAAATGCGGCGTGAAGCGCAGCGAGTTGGCTCCGCCGTGGATGACGCCGTAGCCGTGCTCGCGCAGCCATTCCTCGGTGCTGCCGGCGCCGTAGCACTTGAACTCCGGCGCAAGCTCGCACGAGAAGAGAAGGCCGGTGCCCTGCACCTTCGTGATGTAGCCCGGAAGCTCGGCCTTGAGCTGGTTCAGGCGCTCGATGAACTCGCGGCCGCGCGCGCGCACGTTCTCGCGCACCTCGTCGCTCAATGTATCGAGCACCGCGCAGGCGACTTCGAGCGCGCGTGGATTCGCAGTCATCGTGTTGCCGTAGATGCCTTTGCGATAAAGCTCGGCCGCGCGCGGCGTCACCGCGAGCACCGACAACGGATACTGCCCGGCGTTGAGCGCCTTCGAATAGGTTTCCATGTCCGGCGCATCGAGCTTCTCGAAGCCCGGGTAATCGACGATCGACAGCACGCCGTGCGCGCGCAGGCCAGCCTGGATCGAATCGATCAGCAGCAGGCTGCCGTGGCTGCGCGTGAGTTCGCGCGCGGCCGCGTAGAACTCCGGCGTCATCGAACGGCCCGGATCGCCTTCGCCCATGACGGGCTCGATGAACATCGCCTCGATGAACCAGCCGTTCTTGTCCGCGTCGGCGAACACCTGGCGCAGCTCAGCGACGCTGTACGGCTCGACCGTGACGAGGCTGTGCTCGTCGCGGAAGCTCGCGAGGTGCTGCTGGTACGGCTTGCGCGACGAATCCGAATAGATCGACGGCTTCTCGGTGCGCCCGTGGAACGCGCCCTTGACCGCGACGCGCTTGATCGTGCGTCCTGCATAACGCGCACCGGGATCGGTCATCAGCTTCGCGTTGACGTCGGCGATGCGCGCCGCGAGCGTCACGGATTCCGAACCCGAGTTGAGACACAGGAACCGCGTGTACGGGCAACCGCCGCGCGTGCGGCCGATCTCGCGCTTGAGCGCGCGGCCGAACTTCATCTGCGCCAGGTTCGGTGTCATCACGTTGGCCATGACCTGCGGCCGCGCCAGCGCTTCGAGCACGCCCTTGGGCGTATGCCCGAACGGCAGCATGCCGTAGCCGCCGGCGTCATAGACGACCGCGCCCTTCAGCGTGACGACCCAGGGTCCGCGCGCGCTGAGCGCGATGTACGGATTGACGCCGTCCTCGGGATAGAAATTCACGAAATCGGCCTGCGCCTCGGCGATCTGGTCCGCTTCGTCCTTGCGCAGGAAGTCGCTCATGCTCGAACGCAGCGCGAGATGCGCGGCATAGCCGGCCTCGATCGCCTCGATCAGCGCCGGATGGCGCGCGCTCTCGCTCTCGATCCGCGCGTCGGCCAGACCCGGGGTGCGCAGCGCGCCACCGAACTCGCGCATCTCCTTCAATTTGGCAATCAAGGCGTTCATCGGAGTCTCCTGAAAACGAACACGAAGCCCGTCATCGAAATGACGGGACATTCGCGCTTTAACTATTGATTTGAAATGGAAAAATGTCTTGAACGTAGCCTATCACAGGCCCCGATCGGGCGGTACCCCGCGGGATACCGGGGAGGCGACCTGACACCCGTCACCAGCAATGCTTGACGCGTGTATATGGGCTCGCGGGGCAGCGGCTTCTAGAGTGGCGCTCGACATTCGGATCGGAGTGGCTCCATGCAAATCAGCGGATCGGACCCCTCGGCGCGCCTGGCGGCAGTGCGGAAAAGCTACGGCAAGGTCGCCGCGCTCGATGGCGTCGATCTCGATGTCCGGCCCGGCGAGCTGCTGGCCCTGCTCGGCCCGAATGGCGCCGGCAAGAGCACCGCGGTCGGCCTGCTGCTCGGCCTCGCCGAGCCCGACGGTGGGGAAGCGAGCCTGTTCGGCGAATCGCCGCATTCGCTCGACGCGCGCCGCCGAGTCGGCGTCATGCTGCAGAGCGCCGGCATGCCGGATACGTTGAAGGTCGGCGAGCTGCTCGCGCAGACGCGAAGCTATTACCCGAATCCACTCGACGTCGACGAGTGCGCCGCAACGGCCGGCATCGCCGATCTGCTCACGCGCCGATACGGCAAGCTTTCGGGCGGCCAGCAGCGTCGTGTGCAGTTCGCGCTCGCGATCTGCGGGCGGCCGAAGCTTCTGTTTCTCGACGAGCCGACGGTCGGCCTCGACATCGAAGCGCGCCAGTCGATGTGGTCGACGATGCGCTCGCTCGTCGCCGGCGGCTGCGCGATCCTGCTGACGACGCACTACCTCGAGGAAGCCGAAGCGCTGGCCGATCGCGTGGCCGTGCTCGCTCGCGGGCGCATCGTCGCCGAAGGCAGCGTGCGCCAGATCCGTGCGCGCGTCGCGCAGCGACGCATCCGCTGCGTATCGGACATTCCGCTCGAAACGATCGGCGCGTGGCCCGACGTGCGCAGCATCTGCCGCGACGGCGACCGTTTCGAGATCGTGACGGACTCCGCCGAAACGGTCGTGCGCCAGCTGCTGCGCGACGACGCGCGGCTCAGCGAGCTCGAAGTGCAGCGCGCCGGACTCGCCGAAGCCTTCGTCGAGATCACCCAGGAGGCCGCGTGATGAATGCGATCGCCCAAGCCCTGCCGCGCGTATCGCTGCCGCGCATCTACGCACTCGAAAGCAAGCACGAGTTCCTGCGTCTCCTGCGCTCGCCGGCGTTCTCGGTGCCGACGCTGATGTTTCCGCCGATGTTTTACCTCTTGTTTGCGGTGCTGTTCGCCGGCAACCGCGGCGACTACCACGCCAACGTCTACCTGCTGGCGACCTACGGCGTGTTCGGCGTGATGGCGCCCGGCCTGTTCGGCTTCGGCGTCTCGGTCGCGCTCGACCGCGAGCGCGGCTGGCTGAAGCTCAAGAGCGCGCAGCCGATGCCGCCGGGCGCGTACCTCGCCTCGAAGCTCGCAATGGCGATGCTGTTCGCAGCGATCATCTTCACGCTCCTCGCCGTGCTTGCGACGACGATCGGCGGCGTGCGCCTGCCGGCGGCGTCGTGGGCGACGCTGCTCGCGGTCGAAATCTTCGGCGTGCTGCCGTTCTGCGCGATCGGACTTTTCATCGGCACGACCGTGAACGGGCAGGCCGCGCCCGCGGTGATCAACCTCATTTACCTGCCGATGTCGTTCCTTTCGGGCCTCTGGATGCCGCTTTCGATCCTGCCCGCGGCAGTGCACGGTATCGCGCCGCTCTGGCCGGCGTACCATCTGGGCCAGCTGGCGCTCGCGGCGGTCGGGCAGGGTACCGAGGGCTCGGCGCTGCAGCACGTGGTGGCGTTGCTTGGCGTGACGGTCGCGTTCCTCTTCTTCGCGCGGCGTCGTCTGGCCCGCAACGCCTGACGCGATGGGAGGCGAACATGCGAGTGATCTACATCCGGTTGCTGCTGAGTGGCGCGCTGCTCGCGACGATGCTCGTGCTCGGTTCGTTCACGCCGGCAAACGGCGCGCTGCCGTCCGGCCGCCGACGTCGCGGCGGGCCATTGAGCGCGCAGCACATGATCCTGTCGCGGACGTCGCGATCCGATCGCGCATTGCACTGCGAATGACAAGCCTCTCGACATCGCTGAGAACGTTGCGCCGGAATATGCTGCCGCCGGATCTCGATGATCTCGGCTGGGCGCCCGTGTGGAGCCTGCTCTATCTCGGCTTCCTGTTCATGACCTGGGACGACTCGGCATCGAACTGGCTGCGTCCGACGCTGGTCAGCATCGCGATCTTCCTGCCGGTCTATTTCCGCTGCTACTGGCTGACCGGCTGGAAACAGCTCGCGCATCTTGCGTGCATAGCTGGCCTGGCATTCGCGCTCGTGCCGTTCAACAAGTGCGCGCACACGTACCTCATCTACGCGGCGATCTTCCTGCCGTTCAGCGGCCTTCCGCTGCGCATCTCGCTGCTGCTGATCGTCGGCGGCATCGCGCTTTACACGGGCGAGCTCGCGCTGCTCGGCGTGCCGACCCAGGCGATAGCGATCATCATCGGCGTGACGCTGATCGTGTCGGTCGCGGTCTGCGCCGCCAACACCGCGCATCGCGAGAAGCGACTGCGTCAGGCCGAGCTCAAGCTCAGCCACGACGAGATCCGCCGGCTCGCCGCATTCGCCGAACGCGAGCGCATCGGCCGCGACCTGCATGATCTGCTCGGCCACACGCTGTCGCTGATCACGCTGAAGTCCGAGCTCGCCGCGCGTCTGTTCGATCGCGATCCGCTGGCCGCGCGCCGCGAGATCGTCGACGTCGAGCGCGTCGCGCGCGATGCACTCGGCCAGGTGCGCCGCGCGGTCGCCGGCATCCGCGCGGCGGGCCTCGCGGCCGAGCTCGCTTCGGCGCACCTGATGCTCGAATCCGGTGGCGTGAAGCTCGACTACGATGCGCCGGCGGACGCCGTCTTGCCGGCCGACATCGAGACGATCTTCGCGCTGACGATCCGCGAAGCCATCACCAACATCCAGCGCCACGCGCGCGCGACGCATGCGCGCGTCACGCTCGCGATCGTCGCGCATGAGGCACGGCTCGTCATCGAGGACGACGGCTGCGGCGGTGTCATCGCACCCGGAAACGGCCTCACGGGCATGCGCGAGCGGCTGCGCGCGCTCGACGGCGATCTCGTGATCGCATCGGAACGCGGACGCGGCACCCGGCTCGAAGCGCGTTGCGCTCTCGCGATCGCAGACCTCGCCGCCGCCGCGCGCGTCTGCGGCAAGGACGAGCCGTTCCAGGTCTGAATCACGACTCGCGGATTCCCCTCTCCCGCTAGCGGGAGAGGGCAGGGTGAGGGCAAGCTGGCTCGACCCTGTTCCGACCTTCGCTTTGCCGCCGCCGAACCCGTCTGCTACCGTCCACCGACCCATGATCCGCGTATTGCTCGCCGAAGATCAGGCCATGGTGCGCGGCGCATTGACCGCGCTCCTGAAGCTCGAGCCCGACATCGATGTCGTCGGCAGCGCCGCCGACGGCGAGGAAGCGTGGCGCGCGCTGCAGCAACTCAAGCCCGATCTCCTCGTCACCGACATCGAGATGCCCGGCCTGACTGGCCTCGAGCTCGCGCAGCGCGTGCAGCGCTACGAGCTTGCGTCGAAAGTCGTCATCGTGACGACGTTCGCGCGCGCCGGATTCCTGCGCCGCGCGCTCGACGCCGGCGTCAGCGGATATCTGCTCAAGGACGCGCCCGCCGAGCAGCTCGCCGACGCACTGCGCAAGGTGCACCGCGGCGGCCGCGCGATCGATCCGCAGCTCGCGGTCGAAGCCTGGTCCGAGGCCGATCCGTTGAATGATCGCGAAAGACAGGTGCTGCGCTTCGCCGGCGAGGGACTTTCGGCCGGCGACATCGCCGCGCGTCTGAATCTTTCGCAGGGCACGGTGCGAAATTATCTGTCCGAGGCGATCGGCAAGCTTGGCGTCGGCAACCGGATCGAGGCGTTTCGGCTGGCGCGGCAGAAGGGGTGGTTGTAGCTGGGGGCGTGAACCGGCTTGCCCTCACCCCAGCCCTCTCCCGCGAGCGGGAGAGGGGGCAAATTCGTACCATCGTGGATTCCGCAATCGAATCCGGCCCTTGAAAAAATCCGATTTCCATTTCGATCTGCCGTCCGAGCTGATCGCACAGGCGCCGCTTGCCGAGCGCTCGGCAAGCCGGCTGCTCGTCGTCGATGCGGCGAGAAATCGTCTCGAAGATCGACGCTTCACCGATCTCGTCGAGCTGCTCGCGCCGGGCGATCTGCTCGTTTTCAACGACACGCGCGTGTTGCCGGCGCGTCTCTATGGCCGCAAGGAAACCGGCGGCGCGGTCGAGATCCTGATCGAGCGCATCACCGGCGCACACGAGGCGCGCGCGCAGCTCGGCGTCAGCAAGAAGCCGAAGGCGGGCGGCCGCATCCTGTTCGAGGACGGCAGCGCGGCGACGGTGACCGGCCGCGACGGCGAGTTCTTCCTGCTGCGTTTCGATGCGGGCGAGCCGCGTCGAAAAGCTGCTGCTGCGGCTCGGACGCATGCCGCTGCCGCCGTACATCGCGCGCGATGCGGATGCGGCGGACGAGGAACGCTACCAGACCGTCTATGCGCGCGCGGTCGGCGCGGTCGCGGCGCCGACGGCGGGCCTGCATTTCGATGCGCCGCTGCTCGATGCGCTGCGCACGCGCGGCGTCGATTCGGGCTACGTGACGCTGCACGTCGGCGCCGGCACGTTCCAGCCGGTGCGCAGCGAGCGCATCGAGGATCACGTCATGCATCGCGAATGGCTCGACGTCGGCGCCGAGCTCGTCGAAAAGATCCGGCACACGCGCGAGCGCGGCGGGCGCGTCGTCGCGGTCGGCACGACGGTCGTGCGCGCGCTCGAAACGGCGACGCACGACGGTGACGCTAGAGCCGTTCGCCGGCGAGACGCAGATCTTCATCTTTCCGGGCTACCGCATCACGAGCGTCGATGCGCTGATCACGAATTTCCATCTGCCGGAGTCGACGCTGCTGATGCTGGTGTCGGCGTTCGCGGGGCGCGAGACGATGCTCGATGCTTACAGGCATGCGGTCGAGCAGCGCTATCGCTTTTTCTCGTATGGGGATGCGATGCTGATCTGGCCTGGAACCACGAGCCGCATCGGTCTGTAGGAGCGGCGACAGCCGCGATCTTCCGTACGATGGCGCAGATCGCGGCTGTCGCGCTCCTACAACCGCGCGCACGAGCAACGACGATGATGATCGGCCACGCATGCAATTCGAACTCCTGACCACCGACGGCACCGCCCGCCGCGGCCGCATGACCTTCGCGCGCGGCACCGTCGAGACGCCCGCGTTCATGCCGGTCGGCACGTACGGCTCGGTCAAGGCGATGACGCCGCGCGACATCGCCGACATCGGCGCCGAGATCATCCTCGGCAACACGTTCCACCTGTTCCTGCGCCCGGGCCTCGACGTGATCGGCGATTTCGGCGGCCTGCACGATTTCATCGGCTGGCAGCGTCCGATCCTGACCGACTCCGGCGGCTTCCAGGTTTTCAGCCTCGCGCACAAGCGCAAGATCACCGAGGAGGGCGTCACGTTCGCATCGCCGGTCGACGGCTCGACCGTGTTCCTCTCGCCCGAGGAATCGATGCGCATCCAGCGCGTGCTCGATTCCGATATCGCGATGATCTTCGACGAATGCACGCCGTATCCGCGCAGACGAAAAGACCGCGCGCGAGTCGATGGAGCTCTCGCTGCGCTGGGCCGAGCGCAGCCGGCGCGCGCACGAAGGCAATCCGAACGCGCTGTTCGGCATCGTGCAGGGCAGCGTGTATCCCGCGCTGCGCCATCAGTCGGCCGAGCAGCTCAAGGCGATCGGCTTCGACGGCTATGCGATCGGCGGACTCGCGGTCGGCGAGCCCGAGCACGAGCGCAACGCGATCCTCGAAAACGTCGAGCCGCTGCTGCCGCGCGATCGGCCGCGTTATCTGATGGGCGTCGGCCGGCCCGAGGACCTCGTCGAATCCGTGCGCCGCGGCGTCGACATGTTCGACTGCGTGATGCCGACGCGCAACGCGCGCAACGCGCATCTCTTCACGCGCCACGGCACGCTGCGCATCCGCAACGCGAAGTACGAGCGCGATACGCGCCCGCTCGACGAGGCCTGCGGCTGCTACACGTGCCGCTCGGGCTTCAGCCGCGCGTACCTTCGCCATCTCGACCGCTGCGGCGAGATGCTCGGGCCGCAGCTCGCGACGATTCACAATCTCTACTACTACCAGGAACTGATGCGCGGCCTGCGCGAAGCGATCGCGGCGGCGCGGCTTTCGGATTTCGTCGAAGCCTTCTATGCGCTGCGGCGGGAGGGCGAGGCCCAGGCGGTCGGGAATGCCTTGTAGGAGCGGCGTCAGCCGCGATCTTTGGCGCTCCCATCCACCGAAGAGATCGCGGCTGGCGCCGCTCCTACCAAGAATGCGGCTCGGGCCTTTGGCCCCTGCCGGACCCGCCGCCGTCGGCCCTATGGCATAATCCGCGACCATTTTTTAACGAGCCCACGCCCCGTCGGCGTGCGGCTCCGGCCGGAGCTCCCGATGGATTTCTTGATTTCCAGCGCGTACGCGCAAGCCGCCGCGCCCGCCGCGGCGCCCAATCCGCTGATGTCGTTCCTGCCACTGGTCATCCTGTTCGGCATCTTCTATTTCATGCTGATCCGGCCGCAGATGAAGCGGGCCAAGGAGCAGCGATCGATGATCTCGGCGCTGGCCAAGGGCGACGAGGTGCTGACCAACGGCGGCCTGCTCGGGCGCGTCGAGGACATCGCCGACCAGTTCGTCACGCTCGAAATCGCGCCGAACGTCACCGTCAAGCTGCAGAAGCAGGCGATTTCGGCCGTGTTGCCGAAGGGCACGCTGAAGGCGTCGTCCTGATCCGCGCGGCGGATTTTCGCGCGCGGCCGGGAACGCTTGCCGCGCGGTCGCGGTCGCTGGAGTACCATCCAATTCGATGGGCCGCCGCGGCGGTCCCTACCCGTCACACAAGTCCTGATGACATGAACGATTTTCCCCGCTGGAAATATGTGCTGGTCGCCGTGATGCTGACGCTCGGCATCCTGTACGGCATCCCGAACCTCTTTCCGCAGCAGCCGTCCGTGCAGATCACGGCGAACCGCGGCGCGACCGTCGATGCGGCGCTCAAGGAAAAGGCGCAGGGCATCCTCGAGAAGGACAAGATCCCGTTCCAGAACATCGATCTTGCCGGCGAGCACGTCGTCGTGCGCTTCACCGGCGGCGACGATCAGGCCAAGGCCTCGGACGCGCTGCGCACGGAGCTCGGCGATTCCTACATCGTCGCGCTGAATCTCTCCTCGACCGTGCCGGCATGGATGCGCGCGATCGGCGCCAACGCGATGCCGCTCGGCCTCGACCTTCGCGGCGGCGTGCATTTCCTGATGCAGGTCGACGACAAGGACGTGATGGACAAGCAGCTGCAGCGCTACGGCGACGACATCCGCTCGGCACTGCGCGACAAGAACATCCGCTACCAGTCGGTCGGCCGCGGCGGTCCCGGCATCGTCGTGCAGCTGCGCAGCGCGGAAGACCGCGACGCGGCGCTGACGGCGATCCAGGCCAAGATTCCGGACATCACGATCTCGGTCGGCCAGACCGTCGGCGACGCGTACACGCTCAACGCGAGCGTCAGGGACACGCGCATCAAGGAAATGGCGCAGAGCACGATCCGCCAGAACGTCGCGACGCTGCGCAACCGCATCAACGCGCTCGGCGTCGCCGAACCGCTGATCCAGCAGCAGGGCGACACGCGCATCGTCGTCGAGCTCGCCGGCGTGCAGGATCCGGGCGAAGCGAAGAAAGTGCTCGGCACGATCGCGACGCTCGAATACCACGCGGTCGACGAGAGCGTCACCAATCCGTTCGAAGCCGAGCGCACCGGCGTGGTGCCGCCGGACAGCCGCATCTACCACCGTCGCGAGCGCGGCGCGGACGGCAAGCCCATTCCGATCGTGCTGAAGAAGAAGATCATCGTCAGCGGCGACGAGATGGTCGACGCATCGAGCGCGCCCGATCCGCAGTCCGGCTCGCCGGCGGTGTCGGTCGTGCTCAACGCGGCCGGCGGCCGCAAGATGCTCGACTTCACGACGCAGAACGTCGGCAAGCCCATGGCCGTCGTCTACATCGAGCGCACGCCCGAGACCAAGGTCATCGACGGCAAGGAAGTGCGCAGCGCCAAGGTCACCGAAGAGGTGATCAACTCGGCGACGATCCGCGGCGTCTTCTCCAACCGCTTCCAGACGACCGGACTTTCCAGCAACAAGGAATCGTCCGATCTCGCGCTGCTGCTGCGCTCGGGCTCGCTCGCCGCGCCGATCGACATCGTCGAGGAACGCGTGATCGGCCCGTCGATGGGACAGGACAACATCGCCAAGGGCATCAAGGCGGTCCTGCTCGGCCTCGCGGCCGTGCTGGTGTTCATGGCGTTCTACTACTGGCTGTTCGGCCTCATCGCCGACGTCGCGCTGTTCTTCAACCTCGTGCTGCTGCTCGCGATCATGTCGGCGATCGGTGTCACGTTGACCATGCCGGGCATCGCCGGCATCGTGCTGACGCTCGGCATGGCGATCGACGCGAACGTGCTGATCTGCGAGCGCATCCGCGAGGAATTGCGCAACGGCTCGACGCCGCTCGCGGCGATCCGCGCCGGTTACGACAAGGCGTGGGCAACCATTCTCGACGCGAACGTGACGCATCTTCTCGCCGCGCTCGCGCTGATGACGCTCGGCTCGGGTCCGATCCGCGGCTTCGGCGTCACACTCTTCATCGGCATCCTGACCTCGATGTTCACCTCGGTCACGGTGACTCATGCGATCACCAACCTCGTCCATAGCGGCCGCAAGTTGAAAGGCCTGTATGTCGGCGGCGGCTACGCACGCGGAGCGGCTTGAACCATGGAACTCTTTCCGTCCAACAGCAACGTCGACTTCCTCGGCTGGCGCAAGGTCAGCATCGCGGTGTCGATCGTGCTCGTCATCGTCTCGATCGCGCTGATCACGACGCGCGGGCTCAACTACGCGCTCGACTTCACCGGCGGCGTGCTGGTCGAGGTCACCTACGATCAACCGGTCGAGATCGGCCAGGTACGCGAAGCGCTCGACAAGGGCGAGATCCACAACGCGCTCGTGCAGAGCCTCGGCGGCACGCGTGAAGTGTCGATCCGCCTGCAACCTGAGGGCGGCCAGAAGGACGCCGACAAGATCGCCGCGAACGTGCTCGAGAAGCTCAAGGCGTCGCGGCCCGACGTCACGCTCAAGCGCCATGACTTCGTCGGCCCGCAGGTCGGCGAGGAGCTCAAGAGCGACGGCATGATCGCGGTCGTGTTCGTGATCATCGGCATCATGATCTACATCGGCATCCGCTTCGAATGGCGCTTCGCGATCGCCGCGATCGCGAGCGAGTTCCACGACACGATCCTGACCGTCGGCTTCTTCGCGCTGACGCAGCGCGAATTCGATCTGACCGTGCTCGCCTCGGTGCTCGCGGTCGTCGGCTACTCGATCAACGACAAGGTCGTCGTGTTCGACCGCGTGCGCGAGCTGTTCCGCCTGACGCGCAAGGCCGAGCCGTACGAAGTGCTGAACCGCGCGATCAACCAGACGCTGTCGCGCACGATCATGACGTCGCTTGACCACGTCGCTCTCGATGTTCGCGCTGTATTTCTTCGGCGGCCCGGCCGTGCACGGCTTCGCGCTGACGATGCTGATCGGCATCGTGATCGGCACGCTCTCGTCGATCTTCTTCGCCAACCCGATCCTGTACTGGCTCGGCGTTTCGAAGAAGGACCTGATGCCGGTTTCCAAGGAAAATCCGGAGCTCGCGCGCCGGCCTTGAGCGGCGCGGACGTCCGGCTCAGGCGAATTCACGCCAAGCCAGCTTTCTTTTTTATTCTTCGACGTCAGCGGCCAGCCGCGGAACAGCATCCGCGGTTGCCGAGCGGCCGCGTTCCGTCAGCGGAATGGCCGGCTGCGGCGTCGTCGGCCCGCTCGGTTTCGCAGGCAGGCGCGACGCCGGGCTCGGCGTGATCCGCGCGCCCGGCAGCGGCGTCGCGCGCGGCATGCTCGCTGCGCGCGCATCCGGCGGCGAGTACCAGGCGGCCGCCATCGCCGCATCGCGCGGCCATCCCTTCGGCAGCCACGGAATCAGCGCGCTGGTCGTCTCCTGGTATACGCGGTACTCCTCGCCGCGCGTGCGCAGCGCTTCGGCTTCGATCGCGCGCATGCGGCGCCACGCCATGCCGGCGGTCAGCGCGGGCGCGATCAGCGTCAGGCTCCACAGCGGCCGCGGCATGCCGACCGCGAGCAGCGCATAGCTGCACCAGTGCACGAACGCGAAGAAGTAGTTCGGATGGCGCGAATAGCGCCATAGTCCCCGGCGGCACGTGCGGCCGCGATTGCGCGGCTGGTTGCGGAACTTCGCGAGCTGGATGTCGGCATACGCCTCGCCGGAGAGGCCGATGAGATAGACGCCGGCGGCAAGCATCGTCCAGATCGTCGCCTGATCGCGCGGATTGCTCGCGGCGATGAAAAGCGGCACCGAGAACAGCGTCGCCGACAATCCGCGCGACACGAAAAAGCCGAGCATCCACAGCATGTTTTCGCGCGCACGCTCGCGCAGCGCGCGATAGCGCGAATCGGCAGGCTCGACGAGCATGCGCTGCAGGAGATACATGAAGAGTCGAAAGCCGCCGATGCCGCCCATCATCGCGACGAGCAGCCGCGGCAGCATCGCGCCGTCGGCGACGAGACCGCAATAGAGCGCACTCGCGCTGATGCATGCCGCCCAGAGAAGATCGGCGAGCGCCGGATTTCGCCTGCGCTGCTGCACGAGCCAGCCGCAGAGCATCACGGCCGTGCAGATACCGAGTACGACGACGAGCGGATGGGCATTCATCGGTACGTTCTGTCGACCTCGACGGCCGGCCCGCGCATACGCCGATATGCGGGACGATTCCGCGTGGCGGAACCGCCGTGCTCGCACTCGATCGCCGTGCGAACCTCCCTTTCACACTGCCGCAGCGCGATGTCGATTGCGCGGCAGCGGTCGTCCCCAAAAAATGAGCATCGTATATTCGAGGTGCACGTCAGGTGAAGTCCGCACCCGCGAGGCCAACGCCTCCCTCAATAGGGCGACGGTATCCAGAACCGCTTGGCCGGAAGGCGTTCCTCACCGGGCTTTCCGGCAAGGTGTCTCAGCTTGAGCGGCTGATCCGTCGGCGCGCGCTCGGGCAACTGGTCGAGCAGGTGGCGGATCAGGTTGAGCCGTCCGCGCTTCTGGTCGTTGAAGTCGGCGACGAACCACGGCGCCTGCTTCGTGTGCGTCGCGCGCAACATCGCATCGCGCGCGCGCCCGTACGCGGCGTACTGCTCGCGCGCCTTGAGATCGATCGGCGAGATCTTCCAGCGCTTGAGCGGATCGCTGGCGCGCTCGAGAAAGCGCTTTTCCTGCTCGGCCTGATCGACCGCAAGCCAGTACTTGATGAGGATGAGGCCGTCTTCGGTGATGAGCTTCTCGAACGTCGGGCAATCGGCTATGAACCGCCGGTATTGCTCGTCGCTGCAGAATCCCATCACGCGCTCGACGCCGGCGCGGTTGTACCAGCTGCGATCGAACAGCACGAGCTCGCCCGCGGACGGCAGGTGCTCGACGTAGCGCTGGAAATACCATTCGGTGGCCTCGCGCTCGCTCGGTTTCGGCAGCGCGACGATGCGCGTGTAGCGCGTGTTGAGCGGACCCGAGATCGCCTTGATCACGCCGCCCTTGCCGGCCGCGTCGCGCCCTTCGAAGACGACGACGACGCGCTTGCCGGTCGCGATGATCCAGCGCTGCAGATCGACGAGCTCGACGTAGAGCGCCTCGATCGCCTTCTCGTATTCCTTGCGCTTGATTTCCTTCATCGCGGTCTCCGCAAAGCCCAGAAGATCACCGTTCGCGCAGGCGCGATCTCAATCCTGCGAGGTTGCACGGCCGTGTCGTCGCATCGAGCTGCGCGCGGATCAGCTTCTCCCACGCGGTGCGGCATGCCGAGGTCGAGCCCGGCAGGCAGAACACGAACGTCTCGTTGGCAAGGCCGGCGAATGCGCGCGACTGCAGCGTCGAGGTGCCGATCTCCTCGAAGCTCAGCACGCGGAACATCTCGCCGAAGCCCGGCATTTCCTTGTCGAGCAGCGGCAGGATCGCTTCGGGCGTCGAGTCGCGGCCGGTGAAACCGGTGCCGCCGGTGACGAGCACGCCGTGGATCGTCTCGTCGGCGATCCATTGGGAGACGACAGCGCGGATCACGTAGCGGTCGTCCTTGACGATGCGCTTGTCGGCCAGCTTGTGCCCGGCCTGGCCGAGCGAAAGCGCGAGGTAGTCGCCGGACGTGTCGTTGTCGGGCGTGCGCGTGTCCGACACGGTCAGCACGCAGAGATTGAGCGGTGCGAAGTCGGCTTGTGCGGTCATGTGCGCCAGCCTAGCGCGCGAAAGCGCGCACGGGAAGCGCGCGCGATCAGCCGAGACCGGTCGGCGCGAGACCGGCGCGATCGCGCTCGGCCATTTGGCGGAGCAGCGTCGCGAAATCGCGCGCAAAGGCCGTCATGTCGAAGAGGCCGCTGCCCGCGCGCTTGGCCGCGAGCTCGGCGCGCAGCGCGCTGCGCAGTGGCCGCGTCGTGGCCGATGCGCGTCGCAATCTCGACGAACGCCGCATCGTCGCCGGCGTTGAGGTTCGTCATGCCGAGATGCTCGTTGAGACTCGCAGCCACGCGTGCCGCGAACGTCGTGCCGGGCACCGTCAGCACCGGACAGCCGGCCCAGATCGCATCCGACGCGGTCGTGTGCGCGTTGTACGGGCCGGTGTCGAGAAAGAGATCGGCATGCCGATACCGCGCGAGATACTCCGCGTGCGGCAGCTTCGGCATGAACACGAGTCGTGCGGGATCGACACCGTCGTCGCGCGCGGCGGCGCGCAGGCGGTCGTCGGCGCCTTCGGGCCCGGACAGCAGCCAGAGCACCGCAGCGGGGACCGCGCGCAGCACTGCGAACATGCGCCGCATGCTCGGCGGATTGAGCTTGTAGCTGTTGTTGAACGAGACGAACACGACGCCGTCTGCCGGCAAGCCGCACGCAACACGCGACGGCGGCTCGCCGACGACGCGCGTCGGATCCGACGGCTGGAAGCAGCGCGGCAGATACGCAACCGATTCGGAGAAATGCGCGCGCAGCGCATCCGGCAGCACGACGCGATCCGCGATCACGTAGTCGATCCACGGCGCGCCGGACGTGCCGGGATACGCGAGCCAGTTCACCTGCACCGGAGCGGGACGCAGCGCCAGCGTTTCGGCAATGCCGCCACCGCCGAAACCGCGAAGGTCGATCAACACATCGAGTTTCGCCGCATGAATGCGTTCGGCCAGCACGACCGGCGCGAGATCGACCGTGTCGTTCCACTCGGCCGCCGCCGCGCGAAGTCGCGTGCGGATCGGGCTGCCATCGTCCGCTCCAGTCGAGAACATCACGGCGTCGATGCGTTCGCCGCGCAGCGCTTCGATCAGCGCGACGATCAGCAATCCCGTCGGATGATTGCCGAAACCGTTCGAAACGAAACCGACGCGCAGACGATCCGATGTAGATCGATGACGACGCGAACGCGACATGTCGCCGCAGCGGCGCCGCAGCCGATTCGATCGCCGCGGCCGCGGTGCTCGCGCAAAGCAGCTGCTCGTCCGCGCCCGCGCTTTCGGACAGAAACGCGAACGGCGCGATGCCCGGCGCGCGCTCGGCGACGCGCGCACGCAGGCGCGCCGACAGCGCATCGAGATCGCGCCAGTCGCAGAGCTGGCGCTTGAGGAACACGAGCTGCCCGAGCGCGTGATGCAGATCCGGATCGAGCGCGAGCGCACGCGACTGCAACGCCGCGGCGCGCGCAAGATGCTTCTGCTCCTCCGCCATCAACCCGGCCTGGTACGGAAAGCGCGCATCGGCCGGCGCCGAGCGTGCGCCGGCTTCGTAGGCCGCCTCGGCCTCGGCGAACCGTCGCCGCGCGGCGAGCACGTGGCCGAGCAGCAGCAGACCATCCGGATGGCCCGGCGCAAGTGTCAGTGCATGGCGAACGTTGCGCTCGGCTGCATCCGACTCTGCCGAGCGCGAGCTCGACCGCGGCAAGATTGAGCCACGCACCGACGTGACCGGGACTTGCGCGTGTTGCAGCGAGATAGGCTTCGCGCGCGCCGGCAACGTCGCCGTTCGCGCGCCGCGCGTTGCCGAGGCCGAGCAGCACGGCCGGATGCGCAGGCGCGATCGCAAATGCCCGATCGAGCGCGGCGAGCGCGGAGTGCGCATCGCCGCGCGCGAGCTCGACGCTGCCGAGATTGCACAACAGCTCGATCGATTGCGGCGCGATTTTCAGCGCGGCATCGAGCGTCGAGCGCGCATCATCGCGGCGGCCAAGCTGCAGCAACGCGATCGCGCGCAGCCGCATCGCTTCGACGTCGCCGGGCATGTCGCGGAGCGCGTCCGCGGCAGCCGCTTCGGCCTCCGCGGCACGCCCGGCGGCGAGGAAGTCGGCGATGACGCGAAGTGTGTCTTCGCGGGAGCGGCGGGAGGTCATCCCGCCAACCTAGCTGACGCCGCGGGCCGGCGCCAGCGCTGCAGGTTTCCACTTTTACAAGCGCGCGCTATGCTCGGCCTACTCGGAGGCTTCCTCATGAAGACCGTGCTCGCCTGGTTGCTGATCTGCGTAGCCGCGACGGTGGCCATCGCGGCCGACAATCCGTCGGCGCCGATCGATCTCACCTTGCAATGGACACTGTCGGTTGACGCCGACGGCGAGCTCACGGCGCTGAAGCCGGTCGACGACACCAACGCGGATCTGCACCGCCGCCTCGAGCCCGAGGTGCGCAAATGGCGCTTTGGCGCCGCGAAGATCAACGGGGTGCCGACCCCGGCGGAGACGACGCTGACCGTCCACGTGACGCTGAAGCCCGTCGACGACGGCTATCACATCGATCTGCGCAATGCCGAAACGGGCGTGGGCTACGGGACAATGACGGCGCCGAAGTATCCCGACGGCGCACTGATGTCGCATCGCGGCGGCGCAGTGCTCGTGCGCATCGACTACGACGCCGACGGCCGCGTCACGCAGGCCCAAGCCGTCGAAGGCGGCCTGCCGAAACCCGGCGGCGACATCGAGCGCGCGGCCGTCAGCGCGGTCAAGCGCTGGACGTTCCGGCCCGAATCGATCGGCGGCCACGGCCGACCCGGCAGCGCGATGGTGCCGGTCTGCTTCTCGGTCGATGCGCGGCCGACGCGTTGCCGGTTCACCGATCCCGCGTCGAAACGCGAGATCCCGGATGGTGCGATGCTCGCGGTGGATCCGCTGGTGCAGCTCCAGATGCCGCCGCGCGCGCCGTGACTCGGCGATTTCATCTGCGCAAGGCCGTGATTCGGCGAAAAAAGAACGGGGAGGGAGTCGATGAAATGGATCGCGTGTCTTCTGGCAACGACGCTCGCGTCGGCTGCAGTGTTCGCCGGCGACATCGCGCCGCCGCCGCTCGTGTCGGTCGCAGCCATCACGGTCACGGTCGAGCCCGGGCCGACGCCGCTCGCGATACCGCCAGAAACGAGCAACGGCGAGTTGCGTCTGCACCCGCGCTGGACACTGACGCTTGACGCATCAGGTCGCGTCGCCGGCCTCGAAGCAAACGACGAAGCACCGGTGGATGCGATCCGCCTTCCGCTCGAGAACGCGATCCGCAGCTGGCATTTCACACCGGGTGCGATCGGTGGCAAACCCGCGGAGACACGCACGACGCTGGCGCTCGACATCACGCTCGTCGAGCGCGGCGACGCTACGTTCGGCGTGCGCGTCGACGACGCGCGCACCGGCGCAGATCTTACGATGAAGGGTTTCCACCACGTGGTTCCGAAGTATCCATCCGATGCGTTGCGTCATCGACGCGAAGGCATGGTCGTGCTCCGCATCGACTACGACGGCAATGGCCATGTCGTCGGCGTGCGCCCGAATGATGGCGCGCCGGCCGTAGACGCATCGTTCGTGAGCTCGGCGGAGACTGCGGTGAAGCGCTGGACCTTCTCGCCCGAGATCGTCGGCGGCCGCGGCCTCGCGGGCAGCACCATCGTGCCGATCTGCTTCGCGAACTATCTTCATCACAAGCCGAGCGCCGATTCGGGCTGCTCATGGACGCCGCCCGCAGGTCACGGCGGGCTCGGCGAAGGCGGCATCGTCGCGATCGATCCGGCGGCGCGGCTCGAAAGCGACGTCGTCGGACACACGCTCTAGGAAACGCCTCGCTTCGCGATCACGGCGCCGCGGTGACGCGCTGCAGCTGATCGGCCTGATCCTCGCGCCTCAGCGCGTCGATCAGCTCGTCGAGATCGCCTTCGAGGATTTCCGGCAGCCGGTACAGCGTCAGGTTGATGCGGTGGTCGGTGACGCGGCCCTGCGGGAAGTTGTAGGTGCGGATGCGCTGGCTGCGGTCGCCGGAGCCGACCTGGAGCTTGCGTGATTCGGCTTCCGCGCGATTCTGCTTTTCGCGTTCGCGTTCGAGGAGCTCGGCCTTGAGCCGCTTGAGCGCCTTGTCGCGGTTGGCGTGCTGCGAGCGCTCGTTCTGGCATTCGACGACGATGCCGGTCGGCAGGTGCGTGATGCGGATCGCCGAGTCGGTCTTGTTGACGTGCTGGCCGCCGGCGCCGGACGAGCGGTACGTGTCGACCTTCAGATCAACCGGATTGATTTCGACGTCGTCGATCGCGTCGACTTCGGGCAGGATCGCGACCGTCGCGGCCGAGGTGTGGATGCGTCCCTGCGCTTCGGTTTCCGGCACGCGCTGCACGCGGTGCGTGCCGGACTCGAACTTGAGCCGCGAGAATGCGCCCTTGCCTTCGACGCGCGCGATGATTTCCTTGTAGCCGCCGTGCTCGCCATCGCTCGTCGAGAGGATCTCGACGCGCCAGCCGCGGCGCTCTGCGTATCGCGCGTACATGCGGAAGAGATCGCCGGCGAAGATCGCGGCTTCGTCGCCGCCGGTGCCGGCGCGCAATTCGAGGAAGAGGTTGGCGTCGTCGCGTTCGTCCTTCGGGATCAGCAGCACGTTGAGCTCGCGGTCGAGCTCGTCACGTTCGCTTTCGAGCGAGGCGATCTCGTCGACGGCGAGCGCCTTCAGCTCCGGATCCTCGAGCATCGCGCGCGCCGATTCGAGCGCGCTGCCGTTCTCGTCGTAGGCGCGCAAGGCCGCAGTGAGCGGACCGAGCTGCGAGTGCTCGCGCGAGATGTCGCGCAGGCGCTTGGGATCGTTCAGCACTTCGGAGCTCGCGAGCATGTGCTCGAGCTCCTGATGGCGCTCGGCGAGCTGGTCGAGTTTGCGGCGGATCGTGGGTTGCATGGTTCGATTATCGTGCGAGTCATCGTCATTCCGGCGAAGGCCGGAATCCAGCTCTTGCGGCTGGGCAGAAGCTGGGTCCCGGCCTTCGCCGGGACGACGGGACGAGCAGCTACGACTCGCGTTCGCCGGGCAGCGCCGGATCGTTCTCGAACAAGCGCTCCGCGGCTCGCAACAGATCCGCATCGCCGCGCAGCGCAGCCGCACGAAGATTCGCGCTCGGCGCATGCAGGAGCTTGTTGGTCAGCGTATTGGCGAGGAACGCGAGCACTTCGTCCGCGGGCCGGCCGCGCGCGAGCAGCGCCTGCGCCTTCGCCAGCACCTCGTCGCGGTTCGCCTCGGCGCTGCGGCGCAGATCGCTGACCGGGTTGTGCAGATCGAGCGCTCGCCACCAGCCCATGAAATGCTCGACCGAGAGCTCGATCATCGCCTCGGCGTCGCGCGCGGCTTCGCGGCGGCCGCGCAGGTTTTCGTCGATGACTTCGCGCAGGTCGTCGATCGTGTAGAGGAACGCATCCTCGATCGTGGCGACTTCCGGATCGATGTCGCGCGGCACCGCGATGTCGACGAGGAACATCGGCTTGCGTCGTCGCCGGGCGATCGCGGCGGCGACCGTTTCGCGATCGAGGATCGGCTCGCGGCTCGCGGTCGACGAGATCACGATGTCGGCTTCGGCGAGATGCTTGGGAAGATCGGCGAGCGTGATCGCATAGCCGCCGAAACGGCTCGCGAGGGCTTGCGCGTTTTCGAGCGTGCGGTTGGCGACGATCAGGCGCCGCACGCGCGCTTCGGTGAGATGCCGCGCGGCGAGCTCGATCGTCTCGCCGGCGCCGATCAGCAGCACGCAGGCCTCGCCGAGATCGGCGAACACACGCTCGGCGAGCCGCACCGCGGTGAACGCGACCGACACCGGGTTGGCGCCGATGCGCGTGTCCGAGCGCACGCGCTTGGCGACCGCAAAGGTATTCTGGAAAAGGCGTTCGAGCGGCGCGCGCAGCGTCTGCGCGTCGCGCGCGAGCGCGTAGGCGTCCTTGACCTGGCCGAGGATCTGCGGCTCGCCCAGCACCATCGATTCGAGTCCGGTCGCGACGCGGAAGAGATGGCGCACGGCATCCGCGTCCGCGTGCAGGTAAAGGAACTCGCCGAGGCGCTCGCGGGTCAGCTGATGATGGTGTTGCAGCCAGTCGGCCGGCGCCGACTCGTTGCCGCCCTCGACCGTGCAATAGAGCTCGGTGCGGTTGCAGGTAGAAAGGATCGCGGCTTCGCGCACGCCCGGCTGGGCCGTGAGCTCGGCCAGCGCCGAGGCGGTGTGCTCCGGCGCGAACGCGACGCGCTCGCGAAACGCGAGCGGCGCGGTCAGGTGATTCAGCCCGACGGCGATCAGCGCCATGTGGTCAGGGTGCTCCGGCCATGGCGCGATATGCGGCAAACGGCGGCAAACGGGAACTGGATCGAAGGACGGTCATTGAGGCAATCGGCTAAGCTAGACGGGTACGCGGGCGCTCCGCCCGCGTGCCGCCCGCGTCGGGCCGCTCATATCGAGCGCGAATGCGCCAACCCTGCCGCGGTCGCCGCGAATTCTGCGGGCGCATACGAGCAATATCAAGCAAGCGCATTTTCAAGCAAGACAAGGCGTTGCATGCAATTCCAGGCGGCATTCCTGAATTCCAACCGCGCTTTCCGCGGCGCGACGGCGTTGCTGCTCGGCGCGGCGCTGGCAGCCTGCGCGAACGTGCGCCCGGCGAGCCCGGCCCCGGCGGCAACGACACACCCCGCCGTGAGCCCGGTCCCGCCCGAATCCGATCTCATGGCGACGCTGCTGACCGCGCAGTTCGCGCTGCAGGGCAACGATCTGAAGGGCGGCGCCGAGGGCTTCGCCCACGCCGCGACGCTTTCGAACGATCCCGACATCGCCGAGGAAGCCACACGGCTCGCGCTGACGATCAAGGACTGGACGCTCGCACGCAACTCGCTCGCCCGATGGCAGGTGCTGGCGCCGAAGGATCCGGGCGTGCTGCAGGCGCGCGCGTGGATCGCGCTCGGCGAAGGGCGCGCGGACGATGCGTTCGCGGATCTCGATGCGCTCGCGTCGCGCGGCGATGAGCAGGGCTGGCGGCTGATCGCGCAGACGCTGCTCGGTGCCGAAGACAAGGCCGCGGCGGCGCGATTGCTCGAACGCATCGCGACGCCGGCGCACCTCGCCGACAAGGAATCGAGCTGGGTCGCGGTGAGCCAGCTTGCGTTCAAGCTCGGCGACAAGGAATCGGCGCGCCGCATCGCCGACGGTGCCGTCACGCGCTTCCACGGCGGCGATGCGTATGCCTGGAGCGCGCGGCTCGCGCTCGATCGCGGCGACAAGCCGCTGGCGCGCTCGCTTTACGCCGAAGCGCTGAAACGCGATCCGAAAAGCGCGCGTCTGCGCGGCGGCTATGCCGCGTTGCTGGCCGACAGCGGCGACAACGCCGGCGCCGCACGTGCGCTTGCGCAGGGTCCGCAGGACGACGTCACCTACGCCGCACGCGCCGCATACGCCGCGCGGGCCGACGACAAGGTCGCACTTTTGTCGCTCTACCGCGAGCTCGACACCGACAAGGATGCGCGCAGCGGCAGCCGTCTCTTCCTGCTCGGCCAGGTCGCCGAGCTTCTCGACAAGCGCGAGGATGCGCTGGCGTGGTATCGCGAGATCGCCGAGGACGACGAGCACTGGTTCGACGCGCAGACGCGCCAGGCCGTCGTGCTCGATCAGCTCGGTCAGACCGACAAGGCGCTGGAGTTCCTGCGCGAGCTGCAGGCGCAGACCGGCGAGGATTCGACGCAGCTCGGCAACGTGTATCTGCTCGAAGCCGATCTGCTGACGCGCAAGAGCCGGATCACCGAAGCGCGCGCGGTCTATGCGCGCGGCCTGGAGACGTTGCCGGACGATCCGCGCCTGCTGTATGCGCGCGCGCTGCTCGCGGCCGAACAGAACGACCTGCCGTCTGCCGAGACCGACCTGCGCCGCGTGATCGCGCTGAAGCCGGACGACGCGGAAGCACTGAATGCGCTCGGCTACACGCTCGCCGATCGCACCGACCGGCGCGCCGAAGCGCTGGAGCTGATCCAGCGCGCGATCCTGCTCAAGCCGGACGAGCCCGCGATCATCGACAGCCTCGGCTGGGTGCGCTATCGCATGGGCGATCTCGATGCGTCGGTGAAGGCGCTGCGCCGTGCGTACGAGAAGCAGGCCGATCCCGAGATCGCCGCGCACCTCGGCGAGGTGCTCTGGGTCATGGGCGAGCGCGACGAAGCACGCCGCGTCTGGGAGCAGGGCCGCAAGAAGGACGCGAAGAACAAGGCGCTCCTGGAAACGATCCGGCGGCTGACGACGTGAGCGCGCGCGCGCTGCGTCGCGTGCGAGCTTTGCATCGCCGCGATGTGTGGCGCTTGGTCGGCATCGCGCTGGCCGCTGGCCTGCTCATCGCAGGATGTGCGGCGCCACGCGTGAAACCGGATGCCGACCTGCTCGCGCGCCAGAGCGCGCGCGAACAGGCGCTGGCGGCGCAACCCAACTGGCAACTCAACGGTCGACTCGGCGTATCCAGCGGCAAGGACAGCGGCAGCGGCTCGCTGCAATGGCGCCAGCAGGGCGACGCATTCCACTTCAGCGTGCACGCGCCGGTGACCGGCAAGACCTGGGTCCTGAGCGGCGATCCGCATCACGCCGTGCTCGAAGGACTGCGCGATCGTGCGGTCGAAGGCGACGATGCGGCCACGCTGCTCGAACGCGAGCTCGGCTGGCACGTTCCGGTCGCCGATCTCACCGCGTGGGTGCGCGCGGCGCGCGCGAAGGGCGAGGCGCACGTCGAGTTCCGCAGCGACGGCCTGCCGGCTTCGATCGAGCAGGACGGGTGGAAGATCGAATATCCGGACTACGACAGCACGCACCAGCCGCCGCTGCCGCGCAAGGTGTTTGCCAGCAGCGGCGAGTACCGCGTGCGGCTTGCGATCAGCCAATGGCAGTGAGCATCGACACGATCGCGAGCCCGGACGGCGCTGCCGATCCGTGCGCGCGCATGTTGCGCAGCTGGGAGCGCAACGCGTCCGCATGGACCGATGCGGTCCGCGAAAAACGCATCGCGAGCCGGCGCGGCGGCACCGACGCTGCGATCGTGGATGCGGTGCTGCGCTGCAATCCGTCGAGCGTGCTCGATGTCGGCTGCGGCGAAGGCTGGCTTGCGCGCGCGCTCGCGGCGCACGAATGCCGAGTCGTCGGCATCGATGCGAGCGAAGCGCTGATCGCATCCGCGCGGAGCCTCGGCGACGGGCAGTTCGAGGCGATGCAGTACAACGACCTGGCCGATCGCGCGGACGCACTCGGCGCGCCGTTCGATGTGGCCGTGTGCAATTTTTCGCTGCTCGAAGAGGACCTCGCGCCCGTGTTCGGCGCGATCGCGCGCGTGCTCGGCGTGCGCGGGCGCCTGATCGTGCAGACGGTGCATCCGTGGGTCGCGCGCGGCGACGCAGCGTATGTCGACGGCTGGCGCATCGAGACGTTCGCGACGTTCGGAGCGGATTTCGTCGAGCCGATGCCGTGGTATTTCCGCACGTTCGGCTCGTGGATCGAGGTGATCCGCGACGCGGGATTCCGCATCGAGCGCGTCGACGAACCGCTCGATCGCGAGAGCGGACAACCGCTGTCGCTGCTGATCGCGGCGACACGCGAAGACGCTGCAGAACCGCGCTGATGGCTTCGGCGCATTCTTCCAAACCAGCCGACGGCGGCGAATGGTCGAGCTGGCCGGCGCCGGCGAAGCTCAACCTTTTCCTGCACATCGTCGGCCGGCGCGCCGACGGCTATCACCTGCTGCAGACGGTGTTCCAGCTGCTTGATTGGGGCGACGAGGTGCGGCTGCGTTTGCGCGCGGACGGAATGATTCGCCGCATCGATCCGCTGCCGGGTGTCGCCGACGACGCCGACCTTGGCGTGCGCGCAGCGATGGCATTGCGCGAAGCGACCGGTTGCCGGCTCGGCGCCGACATCGCGATCGACAAGAACGTGCCGACCGGCGGCGGGCTCGGCGGCGGCAGCTCGGATGCCGCGACGACGCTGGTCGCGCTGAACGAGATCTGGGGCACGCGACTGGACGAGGAGGCGCTCGCGGCGCTCGCGGTGCGGCTCGGAGCCGACGTGCCGGTGTTCGTCCGGGGCGCCAGCGCCTGGGCCGAGGGCATCGGCGAGCAGCGTCACGCCGCTGACGCTGCCGGAGCGCTGGTACGTCGTCGTCGACCCCGGCGTCCAGGTGCCGACGCGCGAGTTGTTCCAAGTGCCGGAATTGACACGAAACTCGCTGCCCCTGACAATTCCGCTCTTTGGTTCCGGCGTCGCTACCGGCAATGCGTTCGAGCCGGTGGTGCGGATGCGCTTTCCGGCAGTCGCGGCGGCGCTCGACTGGCTCGGCCGGCACGGCGAGGCGAGGCTCAGCGGTTCCGGCGGGTGCGTCTTCGCGGCATTTTCTTCGCGCGAAGCGGGCGCGGCGGCGGTGTCGGATTGTCCGGCTGGCATGCGCGCGTGGGTCGTGCGCGGCGTCGACGAATCGCCGCTGCGGCGGCGACTCGCGGCATGGCGGAGCGGCCGCGACCGGATGCCGGCCTGACGAAGGGTTTTTCGGTTGGGGCGTCGCCAAGTGGTAAGGCACGGGATTTTGATTCCCGCATTCGCAGGTTCGAGTCCTGCCGCCCCAGCCAACTCGGATGCCCGCAACACGGGCATCCGAGTTGGCTGGGAACGTCTGCTTCCACAACACTGCCGATCGCGCGCAAGGCGCACGATCGGTAGCCCTTGAATCAAAGGGGTGGTTGAGAGAGCGCGTTGCAGGATGCAATGCGGTCATCGAAGAAAGTTATATCTGGGTCTCGGCTGGTCGGTGTGACGAGGTGACGTTGTGAACACCAACGTGAACACGGCGGGTCTGCTCGTCTTCACCGGCAACGCGAACCGGCCGCTGACCAGTTCGATCTGCACGCAGCTCGCGGTGCCATTGGGCAAGGCGATGGTCGGCCGCTTCTCGGACGGCGAGGTGCAGGTCGAGATCGAGGAGAACGTGCGGCGCCAGGAAGTGTTCGTCGTGCAGCCCACGTGCGCGCCGACGGCCGACAACTTCATGGAGCTGCTCGCGCTGGTCGATGCGCTGAAGCGCGCTTCGGCGGCGAGCGTGACCGCGGTGATTCCTTACCTCGGTTACGCGCGCCAGGATCGTCGCCCGCGCTCGGCGCGCGTGCCGATCACGGCGAAGGTCGCGGCGAGGATGATCGGATCGGTCGGCACCGATCGCGTGCTGACGGTCGATCTGCACGCGGACCAGATCCAGGGATTCTTCGACATCCCGCTCGACAACGTGTACGCCTCGCCGGTGCTGCTCGCGGATATCTGGCGCGATTACGGCAACGACGATCTGATCGTCGTTTCGCCGGACGTCGGCGGCGTGGTGCGAGCGAGAGCGCTGGCCAAGCGACTCGATGACGCGGACCTCGCGATCATCGACAAGCGCCGCCCGCGCGCGAACGAGGCGACGGTGATGAACATCATCGGCGAGGTGCGCGACAAGGTCTGCGTGCTCGTCGACGACATCGTCGATACCGCCGGCACGCTGTGCGCGGCGGCGGCGGCGCTGAAGAAGAACGGTGCGCGCAAGGTCGTCGCGTACTGCACGCATCCGGTGCTGTCCGGGCCGGCGATCCAGAACTCGAACGGATCGGCGCTGGACGAGCTGGTCGTCACCGACACGATTCCGTTGTCGGACGCGGCCAGGGCCTGTTCGAAGATCCGCCAGCTGTCGGTGGCGGAGCTCCTGGCCGAGACGATCCGGCGTATTGCGTTCGGCGAGTCGGTGAGCTCGTTGTATGTGGATTGAGAACGGATCGGTAGCCGGCGTAGCGCGCTCCATTCCGAATAACGCAACTCTCCTGGTCGCGGGGGAGTTCCAGGCTGCCGCGAGGCGGCTCACAGCAAGAAAGGCAGTACCAAAACATGGCAAAGACACATTCCATCAACGTGAACAAGCGCGATGACGAGGGCAAGGGTGCGAGCCGCCGCCTGCGTCGCGCCGGGTCCGTTCCGGCAATCGTCTATGGCGGCGAGCTGAAGCCGGTTTCCATCCAGCTCGAGCAGAAGGATGTCTTCCTGGCGAGCCAGAACGAATGGTTCTATTCGTCGATTCTCGATCTGAACCTCGGCGGCGACGTGCAGAAGGTGCTTCTGCGCGACATGCAGCGCCATCCGTTCAAGCAGATCTTCCTGCATCTCGATTTCCAGCGCGTCAACGAGAACGAGGCGATCCGCGTGCGCGTGCCGCTGCACTTCCTCAATCAGGAGAAGTCGCCGGCCGGCAAGAAGTCGGGCGTCGTCATCACGCACGAGCTCAACGACGTCGAGATCTCGTGCCTGCCGAAGGATCTGCCGGAGTTCATCGAGGTCGATCTCGGCGAGATCGACGTCGGCGTCATCGTGCACATGTCCGACCTCAAGCTTCCGGGCGGTGTCGAGATTCCGGAGCTTCGCTTCGGCAAGGAGCACGACCACGCGGTCGCCGTTGCCAAGGAGATCAAGGAAGAGATCGAGGAAGCGCCGGTTGCCGCCGAAGGCGATGCGGCCGCTGCTGCCGCTGCTCCTGGCGCGGGTGCTGCACCGGCTGCGGGCGCTGCCCCGGCTGCGGGCGCCGCTCCGGCCAAGAAGGACGAGAAGAAGTAAAGCCGACGGAGCATCGCCGCCGGCTTTCCGCGCCGGCGCAATGCCCGATCGACACGATGGCCGGCCTGCGCCTGATCGTCGGCCTCGGCAATCCGGGCGCCGAGCACCTACGGAACCGGCACAACGCCGGGTTCTGGTTCGTCGACGCGCTCGCGCGACAGGTCGACGGGCGCTTCGGCATGGAATCGAAGCTGCGCGGCGAGACCGCGAAGGTCAGCTACGCAGGCCAAAGTCTCTGGCTGCTGAAGCCGATCACGTACATGAATGCGAGCGGCGCCGCGGTCGCGGCGGCGCTGCGCTACTGGAAGATCGAGCCGGAGGAGATGCTCGTCGCGCACGACGATCTCGATCTTCCGCCCGGCGCGGCGCGGCTCAAGTTCGACGGCGGCCACGGCGGGCAGAATGGTTTGCGCGACATTTTCGCGCACGTCGGGCACGGCAAGTTCCATCGGCTGCGCATCGGCATCGGACATCCGGGTCCGGGCAACAGGGACCGCGTGACGCCGTGGGTGCTCGGGCGGCCGTCGGCGTCGGACGAGGCGGCGATCCTGCGCGCGATCGGCGATGCGTTCGAGGTGTTGCCGCTCGTCGTCGACGGTGAATTCGAGAAGGCGATGCATAAGTTGCATACGTCGACGGAAGAACAGTGAACGGTCAGCGGTGAGCAGTGAGCGGACGAAGCGTGACGTTCATCCGCTCACTGCTCACCGCTGACTGCTCACAACAAACAGGACATTCATGGGCATCAAATGCGGCATCGTCGGCCTGCCGAACGTCGGCAAGTCGACTCTCTTCAACGCGCTGACCAAGGCCGGCATCGCGGCGGCGAATTTTCCGTTCTGCACGATCGATCCGAACGTCGGCGTCGTGCCGGTGCCCGATCCGCGCCTGCAGGCGCTGGCCGACATCGTCAAGCCGCAGAAGATCATTCCGACCTCGATCGAGTTCGTCGACATCGCCGGTCTCGTCGCCGGCGCGTCGAAGGGCGAGGGACTCGGCAACAAGTTCCTCGCGCACATCCGCGAGGTCGACGCGATCGCGCACGTCGTGCGCTGCTTCGAGCATCCGGACATCGTGCACGTCGCCGGCAAGATCGATCCGATCTCGGACATCGAGACGATCGACACCGAGCTCGCGCTCGCCGATCTCGAATCGGTCGACAAGGCGCTGAACCGCGTCGAGCGCGCGGCCAAGGCGAACGACAAGGAAGCGATCGCGCGGCGTCCGGGGCTGCAGAAGGTCAGGGCCGTGCTCAACGAGGGCCGTCCGGCGCGTTCGGCCGATCTCAGCGACGACGAGAGAGCTGCTGCTGCGCGACCTGTTCCTGCTGACGCTGAAGCCGCTGATGTACATCGCCAACGTCAAGGAAGACGGCTTCGAGAACAACCCGCATCTCGACAAGGTGCGCGCGCGCGCCGCGACCGAAGGCGCCGAAGTCGTGCCGGTCTGCGCCGCGATCGAGGAAGAGATCGCGCAGCTCGACGACGCCGACCGCGACGCGTTCCTCGCCGACATGGGCCTCGACGAGCCGGGCCTGAATCGCGTGATCCGCGCCGGCTACAAGCTGCTCGGCCTGCAGACCTATTTCACGGCCGGCGAGAAGGAAGTCCGCGCGTGGACCGTCAAGCGCGGCTCGACCGCGCCGCAGGCGGCCGGCGTGATCCACACCGATTTCGAACGCGGCTTCATCCGCGCCGAGACCGTCGCCTACGACGACTACATCAAGTTCCGCGGCGAATCCGGCGCGCGCGACGCGGGCCGGCTGCGGCTCGAAGGCAAGGAGTACGTCGTCAAGGAAGGCGATGTGCTGCATTTCCGGTTCAACGTCTGATCGCGACGCGACAGGTCAGCTTTTGTAGGAGCGGCGTCAGCCGCGATCTCTAGCTGTCCGACGAAGAGATCGCGGCTGACGCCGCTCCTACAAGGAAGCGGTGACGTGCGAGCGTGCGTCGCAGTGACAGGTTTTGCCGCGTTTTCCCGTATGGGTTCGATCGTCACGACTGAATCCACGGAGAACCGCGATGTGCGACCTTCTGATCTGCACCCTGATCCTGCTCTCGGCTTCGAGCCGTGCGGCGCATGCGGCGGAGCCGGTCGCCGCGCCGCCGCCGCGTGATGCCGCGCTCGCGGTGCTCAAGCTCGAGGAAGGCGTCTGGGACGCCGCGATCGAATTCCCGGCGGAAAAACCCGGCGCGACGCCCACGAAGGCGACCGGCGTGCAGACCAACACGTTCGTGACCGGCAACGGCTGGATCACCAACGATTTCGCGGTCGACGCGAAGTACGGCGGCCACGGCACGTGGGGCTACGATTCGAAGAAAGGCAAGTACGTCGGCATCTGGGTCGATTCGAACCAGGACTACATCCGTCTCGACGAAGGCACGTTCGATGCGAAGACGCAGACGATGACGTGGTCGTCCGAGCTGCGCCAGCCCGATCCGTATCCGCCGGCGAAATACCGCATGACCGAAGAGTTCAAGGGCAATACGCGCGTGCTGACGATGACCGCGATCGGCGCGAAGAGCGGCAAGGAATTCCCGCTCGGCACGATCGTGTTCACGCGCAGGCAATAAACGCATCGGCTCCATCGCGGCGCAGGACGCGACGCGCGACAGCTCTCGCGTACGCCGGAGTTGACCGCGCCGGCGCGCGGAGCAAGACTCCATGAGCCGCGGCATCGCGGCGGTCCGATAGCGGAGGCTGCGGTCATGGCCACCCGGAAAACGCGCACTGCGGCGCGCAAGCGCGCGACGAAGAAGCCCGCGCGCAAGGTTGCCGCGAAGAAGACGCGTGCGAAGAAGACGGCCGCCAAGCGGCCGGCGGCGCGGAAATCGGCGCGGCGTACGGCGGCGAAGCGTCCGGCAAAGAAAGCCGCACCGCGCCGCGCGTGTCGCGACGAAAACTGCCGCCGGAAAGCCGAAAGTCACGACCAATCGCCAGGCAGCACGCAAGGCCGCGGCGGCTCCGCGCGCCGAAACGACACGACGCGTGTCGGCGCCGCCCGCGGTCGACACATCGCAGTTTCCGTGCGGCGATGCCGCGCTGCGCGCCGCGACCGGAAAAGGCTGGAGCGAGTGGGTGAGCCTGCTCGACGCTTCCGGCGCCGCGGCAGGGTCGTTCGATCATCGACGCATGTTGGATCTGGTCATGCAGTCGCTGCCCGAATCGGCCGGCTGGTGGGGCCAGATGATCAGCGTCGGCTACGAGCGCGTGCGCGGGTTGCGCGAGAAGCACGAGACCTGCGCCGGCGATTTCCAGTCGACGCTTTCGAGAACGTTCCCGGCGCCGCTGTTCGCGGCCTTCGCCGCCTGGGCGGACAAGGGTCTGCGCGAGCACTGGCTCGATGCGCCGGGCCTCGATTTCACCAAGCTCAACATGGGCAAGAACATCCGCGCGCGCTGGCCCGACGGCAGCCGGCTCGACATCCGCTTCAACGCGAGCGGGCCCGACAAATGCCAGATCGTCGTCGATACGATGAAGCTCGCCGACGCCGAGGCCGTGCACAAGGCCAAGGCGTTCTGGCAGGCGCAGTTCGAACGTCTGCAGGCATATCTGCGGATCTGATATCTGCGGATCTAGTGGTTCATGCGCGCAGGGGGCGCGCGTGCAGTCGAAGATCGCATGGAGGTGGCTGATGCGAATGTCCGCTCGTTGCACGCTGTTCCGATTCTCCCTCGCCCTTGCGCTCGCCGGATTGCCGCTGTCGCTGCCGGCGATCTCGGTCAGCGCGACGTCCCCGGCCGGCAACGCGATCAGCGTCGCGCGAAATGCCGGCATCACGATCGATTTCGACCGGCCGGTCGCGACCGCGTCGATCACGCCGTCGAGCCTTCGCATCTGGGGCCAGCAGAGCGGCCGCCTCGCCGGCGCGATCGCCTATTCGAACGGCGACAGCCGGCTCACGTTCACGCCGTCGGGCACGTATTTCCCGGGCGAATGGATCACGGTGCAGCTCGCGCATTCGATCACCGGCGCGGATGCATCGCCGCTGCGCGCGGCCGGCTATGTTTTCCAGTTCGTAGCGCGCACGGCTCCGGCGTCGATGAGCTTCACGCAGAACGGTCCGCCGGTTTCAGTGCGTACGGACGATAGCGTCACGCGACTCTACGGCGGCGCGATCACCGATCTCGACAACGACGGCTGGGTCGATTTCATCGCGATCAACGAGATCAGCGCGGATCTTCGCGTGCTGCTCAATACCGCCGACGGCAGCGGCCTGCTGCAGCCGGTGCATGCAGCCGACGACGCCGATCGGCGTCGAGGCGAGCCCGAGCGTCGTCGCCGATTTCGACTACGACGGCAACATGGATGTCGCGACCGGCAACTCGACGAGCTACACGGCGAGCATCGCGCTCGGCAGCGGCGACGGGCATTTCCGCTCGGTGCAGAACGTCGATGTCGGCGCGCGGCCGCACGGCATCGTCGCGCTCGACGTCGATGGCGACGGCGATCTCGATCTCGTCGTCGCTTCGGAATTCGGCCAGGTGCTGACGCTGCTCTACAACGACGGCACCGGCGACTTCGGCAACCGCGTCGATTTCGCCGGCGACGACAACGACTGCAAGTACGCGCTCGGCGCCGGCGACATGAACGGCGACGGCATCATCGATCTCGTCGTCGGCACGTGCACCGACGAGAAAATCCTGGTCCTGACCGGCAACGGCGACGGCACGTTCACCGAAACCGAGAACATCGACGCCGGCGGCTATTCGTGGAAGCTCGCGCTCGGCGATGTCGACGGCGACGGCAACCTCGACGTCGCGCAGGCCAACGGCTACGACAACAACGGCGCGATCCTGCGCGGCAACGGCGATGGCACACTGCAGGCTGCCGAGCTCTATCCGATCGACGGCAGCGCGGTCGGCTCCTCGCTCGGCGATCTCGACGGCGACGGCGATCTCGACTGGGTCATCTCGAGCTACGGCGCGAGCGAGTGGTACGTGCTCGAGAACGACGGCAACGGCAGGTTCGATCAGGTCGACGTGATTCCGGCGCCGTCCAACGCGTCGTGCGCGTCGCTCTACGATTTCGACAACAACGGCACGCTCGACATGGCGCTCGCGGACGAAGTCGCCGACGTGATCCTGCTGATGCGCAACGACGGCGCGAACGACATCGTGTTCGAGAACGGCTTCGACGGCTGACGCGGATCAGCCGGACGGGTCGAAGCCGTTCGCGAAGATCGTGTCGTCGGGCGGCGCGGGGTTCGCGTCGAACGAGTCCGTGTTGTTCGATGCATCAGGATCCGTAGCCGGCAGCGCCGACCACGGCCGTGGCCGAGTTGGTCAGCGTGCCCGTCGTGCCGGGCGCGACGACGCCGGTGACCGTGTAGACGACCGCACCGCCGGCCGGGAGGCTCACGATGTCGGCGAGAACCGCGCCGTTGCCGGCCGATGGGCAGCTCGCACCGCCCTGGACGGTGCAGATCCAGCTCGCGCCGGTGAACGCGGCCGGGAAGGCGTCCACGACCGTCGTCGAATTCGCGGCCGCCGGGCCGGCATTCGTGACCGTGATCGTATACGTCAGCGGTTCGCCGGCTGTGTACTGCGTCGAGTTCGCGACCATGTTTACGCCGACATCGGCTTCGTTCGATACCGCGCCGCAGTTGACGACCGCGCGGATGACCCAATCGCCGAACACGCCCAGCGTCGAGTTCGGAAACCAGGCGAACTGGCCACCGCCGAGCGAGGCGTAGATCGCGTTGCTGTTCGGCTGGATGCCGTCGAGGTCGTTGACGACGCTCGGCCCCTGCGTCGGATCGGGCGCCTGCAGGAATGTCAGCGCGACGACGAAGGTCTCGTCCTGGACGACCGGCACGCTCAGCGGGATCGTGTTGTCTTCGTCGAGATAGCGGTATTCGTTGATGAAGCCGTCGGTCAGCACCGGGCCGAGGATCTGCTCGGCCAGCGCACCGGGCTCGGGATAGGCAGCCGATCTGTAGATGTCGATCGAATCCTCGATCTCATCGGTCGTGTTGCCGTTGAGCGATTGCCAGTAGATCTGGGCCGCGACGATGTTGCCGTCGCACGGCGAGGTCAGCCAGGCCGCGGCCTTCTCGCCGGCGACAAAGCCGGCCTGGATCGCGCCGTTGTCTCCGGCCATCAGTGAATCGTTCTGCACGGTGACTTCTTGGCGACCGCCGAAGTGGCGATCGCGATGGCTGCCGGCAGCCAGAATGCCGAACGCATGGCGGTTGCCCCTGTGCTCACGCCGAGTCGCGTGTGATCAGCCTACGCGCGTGCCGGCGCCTGCGGCGCGATGGCGGTCACACTCGCGTGCGCATTGTGTAAAACCGGCGTCGATGGTCTTATTCGCGCGATGAGGCCGCGCCTTAAGATCCGGCTCGCCCGCGAGGACGATGCGCGCGCGATCGGCGTGCTCGTGCGCCGCTGCACGCGCCAGGACGTCTTTCCTGATCAGACCGCAAGGGCCAGAGCCCACCTGATGGCCATGATGACCGCTCGCGCCGAACGTGAGCGGATCGCGGCCGGCAAGCGCTATCACGTGGCCGAGATCGGCGGGCGGCTGGTCGGCGTCGTGGCGATGCGCGACGACAGCCATATCTTCCGGCTGTTCGTGTCCCGCCGTTTCCGGCGCCGGGGCGTCGCGCGGGCGTTGCTCCGGCGGGCCATCGCCGACTGCCTGCGCCGGGCCCGGACGCGCCGGTTCACGCTGAACGCCTCGAAGTTCGCGATTCCGGCGTATCGCCGGCTCGGGTTCGTCGCGGCTGGGCGTCTGGTTGCGAGGGGGCCGGGCAGGGTGATTGCGGCGCCGATGGTCCTGAAAGCCGCGGGTCCAGCCGGCGTACGGGCCTCGGCCGCCGGGCGGAAACGGCATAATTGACGTTCCCACCTTCGGAACCGCTGCCATGCCCGGCCAGCGCGAGCTGACTTTCCGCTTCCTCACCGAGCCGACCGACGTCAATTTCGGCGGCAAGGTCCATGGCGGAATGGTCATGAAATGGATCGACCAGGCCGGCTTCGCCTGCGCGGTCAGCTGGAGCGGGCACTACTGCGTGACGGTCGCGGTCGGCGGGATCCAGTTCGTTCAGCCGATCCTGATCGGGGATCTCGTCACCGTGCGCTGCAAGCTCATCCGCACGGGTACTTCGAGCATGCATTTCGCGGTCGACGTGCTGGCGAGCGACCTGCGCAAGGGCGGCGAGCGCCTCGCCACGAGCTGCGTGATCGTTTTCGTGGCCCTCGATTCGCCGGATGGAAAGCCGACGGCGGTGCCGCCCTGGCAGCCCGAGAGCGAGGAAGACCGCCGTCTTGCCGAGTACGCCCAGCGGATGATGGAGCTCTCGAAGGCGATGGAAAACGCGGTCGCCGAGTTCAAGGGCGCATCGTCGCCCGCATAGTCGTCCCTGCTCGCAGGACGCTGTTTTTTCGGGTTTTCCGCCTTGACAGTCGGCCGCGCTGCGCCCGACAATACGCGGCTCCGTGCTGGAGGACGATTTGCGGTCGATGCGACGCGTAAGCGGCGCGACCCGAAGCGGCTTTCCGGCCCGGCCCTGGCGTCATCCAGCTCCGGCTGGCGAGCATCGATTTTAGCGGCAAGCGTTCCAGATTCCGGAGGGATACCCAAGCGGCCAACGGGGGCAGACTGTAAATCTGCTGGCTTACGCCTTCGGTGGTTCGAATCCACCTCCCTCCACCAGTTCTTTGATACCGACGATGTCTCGATGAATCGGCGGCGCTTTACCCAAGCAGGTTCGATTCCGGCGCGGGAGTAGTTCAATGGTAGAACCTCAGCCTTCCAAGCTGATTGTGCGGGTTCGATTCCCGTCTCCCGCTCCACTGAGCTACGGCAAAGCAAAACAAGATCTTTAGCTGTCTAGAAATTCCCGGCACGGATGCCGGTTTGTTCTTTAGCAGTCATGGAGGACTGCACAAGTAACTGCTCACGTAGCTCAGTCGGTAGAGCACCTCCTTGGTAAGGAGGAGGTCACTGGTTCGATTCCAGTCGTGAGCACCACGTTGTCCGACACGGTGTCATCGATTTTTTGCTAGTCGTCCCCATCTGTCCAGGTTCCTCAATCACCGCCTCGCAATAAGGGTTTAATCGCATGGCCAAGGGCAAATTCGAACGTACCAAGCCGCACGTGAACGTGGGAACGATCGGACACGTGGATCACGGCAAGACGACGCTGACGGCGGCGCTGACGAAGGTCGGTGCGGAGCGTTTTGGCGGCGAGTTCAAGGCATACGACCAGATCGATGCGGCGCCGGAAGAGAAGGCGCGCGGCATCACGATCTCGACGGCACACGTCGAATACGAGTCGCCGAACCGCCACTACGCGCACGTCGACTGCCCGGGCCACGCGGACTACGTGAAGAACATGATCACGGGTGCCGCGCAGATGGACGGCGCGATCCTGGTGGTGTCGGCCGCGGACGGCCCGATGCCGCAGACGCGCGAGCACATCCTGCTGGCGCGCCAGGTCGGCGTGCCGTACATCGTGGTGTACATGAACAAGGCCGACATGGTCGACGACGCCGAGCTGCTCGAGCTGGTCGAGATGGAAGTGCGCGAGCTGCTTGAGCAAGTACAACTTCCCGGGCGACGACACGCCGATCATCAAGGGTTCGGCGCTCAAGGCGCTGGAAGGCGATCAGAGCGAGATCGGCGTGCCGAGCATCGTCAAGCTGGTCGAGGCGCTGGATGCGTGGATTCCGCAGCCCAAGCGCGACATCGAAAAGCCGTTCCTGATGCCGGTCGAGGACGTGTTCTCGATCTCGGGACGCGGCACGGTGGTGACCGGTCGTATCGAGCGCGGCGTGGTCAAGGTCGGCGACGAAATCGAGATCGTCGGCATCAAGCCGACGGTGAAGACGGTGTGCACGGGCGTGGAGATGTTCCGCAAGCTGCTCGACCAGGGCCAGGCGGGCGACAACGCCGGCATTCTGCTGCGCGGCACCAAGCGCGACGAAGTGGAGCGCGGCCAGGTGCTGTGCAAGCCGGGCACGATCAACCCGCACACGAAGTTCGAGGCCGAGGTGTACGTCCTGTCGCAAGGAAGAAGGCGGTCGTCATACGCCGTTCTTCAAGGGCTACCGTCCGCAGTTCTACTTCCGCACGACCGACGTGACGGGTGCGTGCGAGCTGCCCGAAGGCGTCGAGATGGTGATGCCGGGCGACAACATCAAAATGGTGGTGAGCCTGATCGCACCGATCGCGATGGAAGAGGGACTGCGCTTCGCGATTCGCGAAGGCGGCCGCACGGTCGGCGCGGGCGTGGTGGCGAAGATCTTGGCGTAACGGTTGGGACGCGGCCTTGGGCGCGACTCGTGACGAGGCCGCGAAAGCGGCCGACCTGACGAGCACGCGCAGCGCGCGACCTGACGGCAGTAGGGAACCGAACCACACGCCAGTAGCTCAATTGGCAGAGCAGCGGTCTCCAAAACCGCAGGTTGGGGGTTCGAGTCCCTCCTGGCGTGCCAATCGTCGAAGCGATCGCAAGCGATCGCGGTGTGAAACAGGCGGCCATCGGGCCGGCTGCCAAAACAGGAATCATCGCCGCATCCGGCGGTCTGCTTCACCGAACCACCGGGCGCGACAGAAAACATGAACGCAAAGATCGAAAAAGCAGGCGGCGCAGCCAACGTCGCTCGACGTCGCTGATGTCGACGCTCGCGGTGCTGCTGCTGATCGCGGGCGTCTTCGCCTACTACTACTTCGCCGACTGGTCCGGCGTCGCGCGCTTCGGCGTGCTGATGGCGGGCATCGCGGCGTGCGTCGCCGTCGGCGCCTTCACGAAGGCGGGACGCTCGATGCGCGAATATCTCGTCGAATCGCAGTTCGAGCTGCGCAAGGTCGTCTGGCCGACGCGCGACGAGACGCTGCGCACGACGCTGGTGATCATCGTCGTCGTGATCATCCTGAGCCTCCTGCTCGGCCTGATCGACGTGATCCTGAAGTGGGTCGTGCTCGATCACCTGCTGAAACTCGGACGTTGAGGCGCGGACATGGCTAAGCATTGGTACGTCGTCCACGCCTATTCCGGCTTCGAGCACGCGGTCGCGCGCTCGCTGAAGGACCGCATCGCGCGCGCCGGCATGGACGAGAAGTTCGGCGAAGTGCTGGTGCCGACCGAGGAAGTCATCGAGATGCGCGGCGGCCAGAAGCGCCGCAGCGAGCGCAAGTTCTTCCCGGGCTACGTGCTCGTGCAGATCGAGACGCACGACGCCGGCAAGGCGATCAAGATCGACGACGAATCCTGGCACCTCGTCAAGGAAACGCCGAAGGTCATGGGCTTCATCGGCGGCACGGCGGATCGCCCGCTGCCGATCAAGGATTCGGAAGCCGACGGCATCCTGCAGCGCGTGCAGGAAGGCGTCGACAAGCCGCGGCCGAAAGTGCTGTTCGAGCCGGGCGAGATGGTTCGCGTCACCGATGGCCCGTTCAACGATTTCAACGGCGTCGTCGAGGAAGTCAATTACGAGAAGAGCCGCCTGCGTGTGGCGGTGCTGATTTTCGGACGTTCGACGCCGGTCGAGCTGGAATTCGGTCAGGTGGAGAAGGCGTAAGGGCGGGAACAGGGAATCGGGAATAGGGAACGGTCAGAGCAAGCGCGCTTTCACGATTCCCCGTATCCCGATCTCCCGATTCCCCGTTTCAACTGAAGCGAGGAGTCCCGCAGCCGCAACCGGCGTGCAGACGCTAGAACTCCAGGAGAAGCAAAATGGCAAAGAAAGTAACCGGCTACATCAAGCTTCAGGTCAAGGCCGGACAGGCCAATCCGTCGCCGCCCGTGGGCCCCGCCCTCGGTCAGCGCGGCCTCAACATCATGGAGTTCTGCAAGGCGTTCAACGCCGCGACGCAGAAGCTCGAGCCCGGCCTGCCGATTCCGACCATCATCACGGTCTATTCGGATCGCAGCTTCACCTTCATCACCAAGACGCCGCCGGCGACGGTGCTTCTCAAGAAGGCGGTCGGCATCGAATCGGGTTCGGGTCGTCCGAACACCGAGAAGGTCGGCAAGGTGACGCGCAAGCAGCTCGAAGAGATCGCGAAGGCGAAGATGCCCGATCTCACCGCGGCTGATCTCGACGCGGCCGTTCGCACCATCGCGGGCAGCGCCCGTTCGATGGGCCTGGTCTCGGAGGGCTAAGACATGACGAAGATCAGCAAGCGTTACAAGACGCTCGCGCGACAAGGTCACGCAGGGCAAGGCCTACGGCATCGATGACGCGCTCAAGCTCGTCAAGGACGGCGCCAAGGCGAAGTTCAACGAGTCGGTCGACGTCGCGATCCGTCTCGGCATCGACGCGAAGAAGTCCGACCAGGGCGTGCGCGGCTCGGTGATGCTGCCGCACGGCACCGGCAAGACGGTGCGCGTCGCGGTGTTCTGCCCGCCCGGCGAGAAGGCTGAAGCGGCCAAGGCCGCCGGCGCCGACGCCGTCGGCATGGAAGATCTCGCCGAGAAGATGCAGGCGGGCGATCTCAACTTCGGCCGCGTCATCGCGACGCCGGATGCGATGCGCGTCGTCGGCAAGCTCGGCCAGCTGCTCGGTCCGCGCGGCCTGATGCCGAACCCGAAGGACGGCTCGGTCGCGGCCGACGTCGTCACCGCGGTCAAGAACGCCAAGGCGGGCCAGGTCAAGTTCCGCAACGACAAGGCCGGCATCGTGCATTGCACGATCGGCAAGGCGAATTTCGAAGTCGACGCGCTGAAGGAAAACCTGCATGCGCTGCTGGCCGACCTCTTGAAGGCGAAGCCGGCGAGCGCGAAGGGCAACTTCCTGCAGAAGGTGTCGGTGTCGAGCACGATGGGCGTCGGCGTGATCGTGGATCAGGCGTCCGTCGCGGTTTGATGCATTGAGTTTCCGCTCGCGAAGTGCGCTGGAACGCGCGCTTCGCGAGGCGGTCGAAAGAACGAAGGCGCTGTGTCTCGGCGTTCGCCGGGATGACGGCGAAAAGATTTTGAGGGCAGCCCGCCGGAAAGCGGGAGCCGTCAAAGACCGCAGGCGACCAATGCGGTGCGTTTCGGGAAGCACGGAAGCGCTTCACAGCGATGGATAGCCCGAACGCATCGACAGAGGTCTCAAAACGCTAAGCCTGCGTAGATGGTGCAGCCCGGACAGGTTTTCCTGGAACGGCCACCAAGTTGGCATCGAAAGATGCCGGCGGATCGAACGGAAGCACGATCCGTTAATCGCTTGAAGGGTTCTCGCGCGCAGGAGCGCATGAAGGCCCGGTTCGGAGAAAGCAATGGCGCTCAATCTTGCGCAAAAGAAAGAGGTCGTTGCCGAACTGGCGGACGTGGCCGCCAAGGCACATTCACTGGTCGCCGCCGAGTACGCCGGTCTTACCGTCGCGCAGCTCACATCGCTGCGTCAGAAGGCTCGCCAGAACGGGGTTTACGTCAAGGTCGCGAAAAACACCTTGGTGTCCCGCGCTGTCGAAGGCACGGACTACGCGTGCGTCAAGGACACGCTGAAGGGTCCGCTGCTGTACGCCTTCTCGAAGGAAGATCCCGGTGCTGCCGGTCGGTTGATCAAGGATTTTGCCAAGGCCAACGATGCGTTGAAGGCAAAGCTCGTTGCGATCGGAGGCAAGGCTTACCCGGCGTCGCATGTCGACGTCCTGGCCTCGCTGCCGACCCGCGATCAGGCACTGAGCATGCTGCTCAGCGTGCTGGTGCAGCCCGCGACGATGCTTGTCCGTCTGCTTTCGGAGCCCGCCGTGCAAATCGCGCGGGTCACGAACGCGGTCGGCCAGCAGAAGCAGGCAGCCGCCTAACACTTCGCCAAATCGGCAATTCCATACCACTTTAAAACCGTTTCAGGAGTTCCAAATCATGTCACTCAGCAACGATCAGATCATCGAAGCGATCTCCGGCAAGTCCCTCATGGAGGTGATGGAGCTGGTCAAGGCGATGGAAGAGAAGTTCGGCGTTTCCGCCGCGGCCCCGGTGGCCGCGGCCGCAGCGCCCGCGGCTGGCGCCGCCGCTCCGGCCGAAGCCCAGACCGAATTCACCGTCAGTCCTCAAGGCCGCCGGCGAGAAGAAGGTCGAAGTCATCAAGGTCGTCCGCGCGATCACGGGTCTTGGCCTCAAGGAAGCCAAGGACCTGGTCGAGTCCGCTCCGGCCGTCGTCAAGGACGCCGTCAGCAAGGACGACGCCGCGAAGTTCAAGAAGGATCTGGAAGCCGCCGGCGCGACCGTCGAGGTCAAGTGACGCCAGGATGGCGTCACCCCGGACAGCACATGGATGTGCGTTGATCCGGGGTCCAGTTCCTCATGGACTCCGGATCAACAGATGAAATTGCAGTACGCCGTCCCCATCTAATCGGGTTCGGCGCGATCAGAGAGTCGGATTGACCCGAATTTCAGTATTTCAGAGCTGCAAATTCCAGCCGAGCCTGGGCGCGAAAGCGCCCGGGCTTTGCCCGTTTTGCTTCGTTGGGAATCGGGAATGGGGAATCGGGAATCGCTAAAGCGCGCTCGGCGTCTTTTCGATTCCCCATTCCCGATTCTCCATTCTCGCTTTTTTCACCCAGGCGGCAACCCCATGCCGCCGCCCGCAGTTGAGGTGCGCTCCTCATGACGACCAGCTATTCCTTCACCGAAAAGAAGCGAATCCGCAAGGATTTCGGCAAGCGTCCGCCGGTGCTCGACGTTCCGTACCTGCTCGCGATCCAGGTCGATTCCTATCGCGAATTCCTGCAGGCCGACGCCGATCCGAACGCGCGCGAGGACAAGGGCCTGCACGCAGCGCTGCGCTCGGTGTTCCCGATCTCGAGCTATTCGGGTTCGGCGGCGCTCGAGTACGTCAACTATCGTCTGGGCGAGCCGCCGTTCGACGAGCGCGAGTGCCGTTCGCGCGGCATGAGCTACGGCGCGCCGCTGCGCGTCACCGTTCGCCTCGTCATCTACGACCGCGAGTCGTCGAACAAGGCGATCAAGTACGTCAAGGAGCAGGAGGTCTACATGGGCGAACTGCCGCTCATGACCGACACCGGCACCTTCATCGTCAACGGCACCGAGCGCGTCATCGTCTCGCAGCTGCACCGCTCGCCGGGCGTGTTCTTCGATCACGACCGCGGCAAGACGCATTCGTCGGGCAAGCTGCTTTATAGCGCCCGCGTGATTCCCTACCGCGGCTCGTGGCTCGATTTCGAGTTCGATCCGAAGGATGCGCTGTTCACCCGCATCGACCGCCGCCGCAAGCTGCCGGTCACGGTGCTGCTGCGCGCGCTCGGCTATTCGAACGAAGAGATGCTCGACATCTTCTTCGAGAAGAACGTGTTCCATCTCGGCAAGAAGGACGGCGTCGAGCTCGACCTCGTCGCCGAGCGCCTGCGCGGCGAGACGTTCAACTTCGACCTTCGCGTCGGCGACAAGGTCGTCGTCGAGGCCGGCAAGCGCATCACCGCGCGCCACGTCCGCTCGCTGCAGGAAGCGAAGATCCGCTCGCTCGAAGTGCCGGACGAGTATCTGCTCGGCCGCATCCTCGGCCATGACGTCGTCGACAAGAAGACCGGCGAAGTGCTGGCGTCGGCGAACGACGAGATCAACGAAGCGCATCTCGAGGCGTTCCGCAAGGCCGGCGTCGACAAGCTGGCGACGCTGTGGGTCAACGATCTGGATCGCGGCGACTACATTTCCAAGACGCTGCGCATCGATCCGACCAAGACGCCGCTCGAGGCGCTGGTCGAGATCTACCGCATGATGCGTCCGGGCGAGCCGCCGACCAAGGAGGCGGCGCAGAACCTGTTCCAGAACCTGTTCTTCTCGGCCGAGCGCTACGATCTCGATCGCGTCGGTCGCATGAAGTTCAACCGCCGCGTCGGCCGCAAGGACGACAAGGGCCCGGGCATTCTCTACGACCGCAAGTATTTCGGCGAGCGCAACGACGAAACGTCCAAGGGCATGGTCAAGGAATTCGGCGACGGCTCCGACATCCTCGACGTGCTGAAGGTGCTGATCGAGATCCGCAACGGTCGCGGCACGGTCGACGACATCGATCATCTCGGCAACCGTCGCGTGCGTTCGGTCGGCGAAATGGCCGAGAACGTGTTCCGCATCGGTCTCGTGCGCGTCGAGCGCGCGGTCAAGGAGCGCCTGTCGCTCGCCGAAGCCGAAGGCCTGACGCCGCAGGATCTGATCAACGCCAAGCCCGTCGCGGCCGCGGTGAAGGAGTTCTTCGGCTCCTCGCAGCTTTCGCAGTTCATGGACCAGAACAACCCGCTCAGCGAAGTCACGCACAAGCGTCGCGTGTCGGCGCTCGGTCCGGGCGGCCTCACGCGCGAGCGCGCAGGCTTCGAAGTGCGCGACGTGCATCCGACGCACTACGGGCGCGTGTGCACGATCGAAACGCCGGAAGGTCCGAACATCGGCCTGATCAACTCGCTCGCGGTGTATGCGCGCACGAACGAATACGGCTTCCTCGAGACGCCGTACCGCAAGGTGCACAACAGCGAAGATCACCAACCAGGTCGAATACCTCTCGGCGATCGACGAAGGCGAATACGTCATCGCGCAGGCGAACTCGCCGCTCAACAAGGACGGCTCGTTCTCCGAAGACTTCGTGTCGTGCCGCTTCAAGGGCGAATCGGAGCTGCGTCCGCCGTCCGAAGTGAACTTCATGGACGTCTCGCCGATGCAGACCGTGTCGGTCGCGGCGGCGCTCGTGCCGTTCCTCGAGCACGACGACGCGAACCGCGCGCTGATGGGCGCGAACATGCAGCGCCAGGCCGTGCCGACGCTGCGTGCGCAGACGCCGCTGGTCGGTACCGGCATCGAGCGCGCGGTTGCGCGCGACTCGGGCGTCACCGTGGCCGCCAAGCGCGGCGGCGTGATCGACCAGGTCGATGCGGGCCGTATCGTCGTGCGTGCTCACGAAGCCGAGATCGGCGGCGATGACGCCGGCGTCGACATCTACACGCTGACCAAGTACACGCGCTCGAACCAGAACACGAACCTCAACCAGCGTCCGCTCGTCAACGTCGGCGACATCGTCGCGGTCGGCGACGTGCTGGCCGACGGTTCGTCGACCGATCTTGGCGAGCTCGCGCTCGGCCAGAACATGCTGGTCGCGTTCATGCCGTGGAACGGCTACAACTTCGAGGACTCGATCCTGCTCTCCGAGCGCGTCGTCGAGGAGGATCGCTACACGACGATCCACATCGAAGAGCTGACCTGCGTCGCGCGCGACACCAAGCTCGGTCCGGAAGAAATCTCGGCCGACATCCCGAACGTCGGCGAACAGGCGCTCGCGCGCCTCGACGAATCGGGCGTCGTCTACATCGGCGCGGAAGTGAAGGCGGGCGACATCCTGGTCGGCAAGGTCACGCCGAAGGGCGAGTCGCAGCTGACGCCGGAAGAGAAGCTGCTCCGCGCGATCTTCGGCGAGAAGGCGTCCGACGTGAAGGATTCCTCGCTGCGCGTTCCGCCGGGCATGGACGGCACCGTCATCGACGTCACCGTGTTCACGCGCGACGGCATCGAGAAGGACAAGCGTGCGCGCCAGATCGAAGAGATGGAGATCAAGCGCATCAAGAAGGACTTCGACGATCAGTTCCGCATCCTCGAAGGCGCGATCTACAACCGCCTGCGCATTGCGATCGTCGGCAAGGTCGCGAACGGCGGTCCCGGCACGCTCAAGAAGGGCGCCGAGATCACCAACGAATATCTCGACGGCCTGAAGAAGGACGAGTGGTTCGCGGTGCGCATGAAGGACGAGGATCTCGCCGAGTTCCTCGAGCGCGCGCAGGAGCAGATCAAGGGACACAAGGAAGAGTTCGACAAGCGCTTCAAGGCCAAGCAGGCCAAGATCACCGCGGGCGACGATCTCGCGCCGGGCGTGCTGAAGATGGTGAAGGTCTACCTCGCCGTCAAACGCCGCATCCAGCCGGGCGACAAGATGGCCGGACGCCACGGCAACAAGGGCGTCGTGTCGATGATCGTGCCGGTCGAGGACATGCCGTTCGACGAGAAGGGCCGTCCGGTCGACATCGTGCTGAATCCGCTCGGCGTGCCGTCGCGAATGAACATCGGCCAGATTCTCGAAACGCATCTCGGCTGGGCCGCGAAGGGCCTCGGCGAGAAGATCAAGCGCATGCTCGAGGCGAACGAGAAGGTCGGCGAGCTGCGCAAGTTCCTCGACCAGATCTACGCGCCGGGCAAGGATGCGGGCGCGGGTCATCGCGTGAACCTGAAGTCGCTGACCGACGATGAGCTGCTGACGCTCGCGCGGCAACCTGCAGCACGGCGTGCCGATGGCGACGCCGGTGTTCGACGGCGCGTTCGAGGAAGAGATCAAGGCGATGCTGCAGGCTCGCCGATCTTCCGGAGAGCGGCCAGACGATCCTCATCGACGGTCGCACCGGCGAGGCGTTCGATCGTCCGGTCACGGTCGGCTACATGCACATGCTCAAGCTCAACCACCTGGTCGACGACAAGATGCACGCGCGCTCGACCGGTCCGTACTCGCTGGTCACGCAGCAGCCGCTCGGCGGCAAGGCGCAGTTCGGCGGACAGCGCTTCGGCGAAATGGAAGTCTGGGCGCTCGAAGCCTACGGCGCGGCGTACACGCTGCAGGAAATGTTGACGGTGAAATCCGACGACGTGTCCGGCCGCAACCAGATGTACAAGAACATCGTCGACGGCGACCACGAGATGGTCGCGGGCATGCCGGAGTCGTTCAACGTGCTGGTGAAGGAAATCCGGTCGCTCGCGATCAACATGGAATTGGAAGAGACGAAGTAGAGAACGGGATTCGGCATTCGGGATTCGGGATTCGCAAAACGCGCGGATCCCGATTCCCGAATCCCCGATCCCTAATCCCGAATCCCGCGCTCTCAAAGAATTACTCCGTACGGAGAGACAAAATGAAAGACTTGCTGAACCTCTTCAACCAGCAGCGCCAGTCGCTCGATTTCGATTCGATCAAGATCGCGCTGGCTTCGCCGGATCTGATCCGCTCGTGGTCGTTCGGCGAGGTGAAGAAGCCCGAAACGATCAACTACCGCACGTTCAAGCCCGAGCGTGACGGTCTGTTCTGCGCGGCGATCTTCGGTCCGATCAAGGACTACGAGTGCCTGTGCGGCAAGTACAAGCGCATGAAGCACCGCGGCGTCGTCTGCGAGAAGTGCGGCACGGAAGTGACGCTGGCCAAGGTGCGCCGCGAGCGCATGGGCCACATCGAGCTCGCGTCGCCGACCGCGCACATCTGGTTCCTGAAGTCGCTGCCGTCGCGCATCGGCTTGATGCTCGACATGACGCTGCGCGACATCGAGCGCATCCTCTATTTCGAAGCCTATGTCGTCATCGATCCGGGCCTGACCTCGCTCGAGCGCGGCCAGCTGCTCAACGAGGAGCAGTACCTGCAGGCGGTCGAGGAGCACGGCGACGAGTTCGACGCGCGCATGGGCGCCGAAGCCGTCTACGAGCTGCTGAAGACGATCGATCTCAACCAGGAACTGATCCGTCTGCGCGAAGAAATCGCGGCGACGAATTCCGAGACCAAGCTGAAGCGCCTTTCCAAGCGCATCAAGCTCGTCGAGGCGTTCCTCGAGTCGGGCAACCGTCCGGAATACATGGTGCTGACCGTGCTGCCGGTGCTGCCGCCGGATCTGCGTCCGCTGGTGCCGCTCGATGGCGGCCGCTTCGCGACGTCGGATCTGAACGATCTCTACCGCCGCGTCATCAACCGCAACAACCGCCTGAAGCGCCTGCTCGAGCTCAATGCGCCGGACATCATCGTGCGCAACGAGAAGCGCATGCTGCAGGAAGCGGTCGATGCGCTGATGGACAACGGCCGTCGCGGCCGCGCGATCACGGGCACCAACAAGCGCCCGCTGAAGTCGCTCGCCGACATGATCAAGGGCAAGCAGGGCCGCTTCCGCCAGAACCTGCTCGGCAAGCGCGTCGACTACTCCGGCCGTTCGGTCATCGTGGTCGGCCCGACGCTGCAAGCTGCACCAGTGCGGCCTGCCGAAGAAGATGGCGCTCGAGCTCTTCAAGCCGTTCATCTTCTCCAAGCTGCAGCGCCGTGGCCTCGCCACGACGATCAAGGCCGCCAAGAAGCTCGTCGAGCGCGAGAGCGCCGAGGTGTGGGACATCCTCGAAGAAGTCATCCGCGAGCATCCGGTGCTGCTGAACCGCGCGCCGACGCTGCATCGTCTCGGCATCCAGGCGTTCGAGCCGGTGCTGATCGAAGGCAAGGCGATCCAGCTGCATCCGCTCGTCTGCACCGCGTTCAACGCGGACTTCGACGGTGACCAGATGGCCGTGCACGTGCCGCTGTCGCTCGAAGCGCAGCTCGAAGCGCGCGCGCTGATGATGTCGTCGAACAACATCCTGTCGCCGGCGAACGGCGAGCCGATCATCGTGCCGACGCAGGACGTCGTGCTCGGCCTGTACTACATGACGCGCGCGCTCGAGAACGTGAAGGGCGAGGGCATGGCGTTCGCGAACATCGCCGAAGTGCATCGCGCGTACGAGAACCGCGTCGTCGAGCTGCACGCCAAGGTCAAGGTGCGCATCCGCGAAGTCGAGATCGACGAGAAGAAGAACCGCACCGAGAAGACCGCGCTCGTCGATACCACCGTCGGTCGCGCGCTGCTGGCCGAGATCCTGCCGGAAGGCCTGCCGTTCGCGCTGGTCAACACCGAGCTGACCAAGAAGAACATCTCGCGCCTGATCAACGCGTGCTACCGCAAGCTCGGCCTGAAGGACACGGTCGTGTTCGCCGACCAGCTCATGTACACGGGCTTCCACTACGCGACGCGCGCGGGCATGTCGATCGGCATCGACGACATGAAGATCCCGGGCGAGAAGAAGGTGATCCTCGAAGGCGCCGAAAAGGACGTCAAGGAGATCCAGCAGCAGTACCAGTCGGGTCTCGTGACCGCCGGCGAGCGCTACAACAAGGTCGTCGACATCTGGTCGCGCACGAACGAGCAGGTCGCCGCGGCGATGATGCGCGGCATCGGCACCGAGAAGGTCAAGACTGCCAAGGGCGATCGACGTCGAGCAGAAGTCGATGAACTCGCTCTACATCATGGCCGACTCGGGCGCGCGCGGTTCCGCGGCGCAGATCCGTCAGCTGGCCGGCATGCGCGGCCTGATGGCGCGTCCGGACGGCTCGATCATCGAGACGCCGATCAAGGCGAACTTCCGCGAAGGCCTCAACGTCCTGCAGTACTTCAACTCGACGCACGGTGCCCGTAAGGGCCTTGCCGATACGGCGCTGAAGACCGCGAACTCGGGTTACCTGACGCGTCGTCTCGTCGACGTCGCGCAGGACGTCGTCGTCACCGAGCCCGATTGCGGCACGCACGGCGCGCTGACGATGACGCCGATCGTCGAAGGCGGCGATGTCGTCGAGCCGCTGCGCGATCGCGTGCTCGGCCGCATGGTCGCGACCGATACGTTCGCGCCCGGCAACGACGAGGATCCGATCGTCTCGCGCAACGAGCTGCTCGACGAAGCAATGGTCGAGAGGCTCGAGACGGCCGGCGTGCAGACGATCCAGGTGCGCTCGCCGATCACGTGCGAAGCGCGCTTCGGCGTCTGCGCGGCGTGCTACGGGCGCGATCTGGCCCGCGGCCATCTCGTCAACATCGGCGAAGCGGTCGGCGTCATCGCCGCGCAGTCGATCGGCGAGCCCGGCACGCAGCTGACGATGCGTACGTTCCACATCGGTGGCGCGGCGTCGCGTGCGGCGGCGGTCGACAACGTGCAGGTCAAGACGACCGGCAACCTCAAGTTCAACAACCTCAAGACCGTCGCGCACAGCGCCGGCCATCTGGTCGCGGTGTCGCGTTCGGGCGAGTTGTCCGTCATGGACGCGCACGGCCGCGAGCGCGAGCGTTACAAGGTGCCGTACGGCGCCGTCATCGACGTCACGCGACGGCGCGGCGGTCAAGGCCGGCCAGACGGTCGCGAAGTGGGATCCGCATACGCATCCGATCGTTTCGGAAGTCGCCGGCGTGGTCCGCTTCATCGACTTCATCGACGGCATCACGGTGCAGGAGCAGATCGACGAGCTGACCGGTTTGGCCAGCGCGGTCGTGACCGATCCGAAGCGTCGCGGCAGCGCGGCCAAGGATCTGCGCCCGATGGTGCGCCTGGTCGACAAGAAGGGCGGCGAGCTGCGCCTGCCCGGGCACGGACATCCCGGCGCAGTACTTCCTGCCGGCGCGGTGCGATCGTGTCGCTGCAGAACGGTGCCGAGGTCGGCGTCGGCGACGTCGTCGCGCGTATCCCGCAGGAAACGTCGAAGACCCGCGACATCACCGGCGGTCTGCCGCGCGTGGCGGACCTGTTCGAGGCGCGCAAGCCCAAGGAGCCGGCGATCCTGGCCGAGCGCTCGGGCATCATCAGCTTCGGCAAGGACACCAAGGGCAAGCAGCGCCTGATCATCAAGGACGCGGACGGCAACGAGCACGAGGAGCTGATTCCGAAGTGGCGCCACGTGATCGTGTTCGAAGGCGAGCACGTGGAGAAGGGCGAGACCGTCGTCGACGGCGAGCCGAATCCGCATGACATCCTGCGTCTGCTCGGCGTCGAGCCGCTCGCGGCCTACCTCGTCAAGGAAATCCAGGACGTCTACCGCCTGCAGGGCGTCAAGATCAACGACAAGCACATCGAGGCGATCATTCGCCAGATGCTGCGCAAGGTCGAGGTCATCGAAGTCCGGCGATACGCGCTATCTGCGCGGCGAGCAGGTCGATCGCGCCCGCCTCATGGAAGAGAACAGCCGGGCCGCGACGCGCAACGAGCGCGGGGCCGAGTACGAGCCGATCCTGCTCGGCATCACCAAGGCGTCGCTGGCGACCGAGTCGTTCATCTCGGCGGCTTCGTTCCAGGAGACGACCCGCGTGCTGACCGAGGCCGCGGTCCGCGGCACCCGCGATACCTTGCGGGGCCTGAAGGAAAACGTTATAGTTGGCCGCTTGATTCCGGCCGGAACCGGTCTTGCCTACCACGCCCAGCGGCGCGGCAAGCACGGCGAATTGTCCGAGTCGGATCGCGCGACGCTCGGTTCCACGAGTTCTGTGGCCGAGGCGGTTGCCGAAGACAGCGACGCCTAAGTCGCCAACCAAACATCGAAATGAGGCGCAGGACGCGCCTCGTGTTCGAGCGCAGGACGCCCGGCGAAACCTTGAGTTTCGCCACACCAACGCTATCTGGCAGGCGGGTTCATTCCCGCCTGCCTTTTGTTTCAGCCGGATTTTGTGAGTCCGGCACGACTTGTCCAGGACGATTTCAAGAATGTCGACTGTCAACCAGCTCGTACGCAAGCCGCGCAGCCCGAAGACGTACAAGAGTGCGTCGCCGGCCCTCGCGAACTGCCCGCAGCGCCGCGGCGTCTGCACGCGCGTCTACACGACGACGCCGAAGAAGCCGAACTCGGCCCTGCGCAAGGTCGCCAAGGTGCGCCTGACCAACGGTTTCGAGGTCATCAGCTACATCGGCGGCGAAGGCCACAACCTGCAGGAGCACTCGGTCGTGCTGATCCGCGGCGGCCGCGTCAAGGATCTGCCGGGCGTGCGCTACCACACGGTGCGCGGCAGCCTCGATGCCGCCGGCGTCACCAAGCGTCGCCAGAGCCGTTCGAAGTACGGCGCGAAGCGTCCGAAGGGTTGATCGGGGCGTTAGTCCCGAAGGAAGCGGTCCGAAAGACCGCGCTTACCGAAAGCAAATCCAGAACCACAGGCAATCGATATGTCGCGTAAAGGTCAAACTCCAACCCGCATCTTGCTGCCGGATCCCAAGCACGGGAGCCAGGTCATCGCCCGCTTCATCAACATGGTGATGCAGAGCGGCAAGAAGTCGGTCGCGGAGAAGATCGTGTACGGCGCGCTCGAAGCGATCGGCGAGAAGAACGCCGAGCCGATCGGCCTCGTCGAGAAGGCGCTGAGCAACGTCGCGCCCGCGGTCGAGGTGAAGTCACGCCGCGTCGGCGGTGCGACGTACCAGGTGCCGGTCGAAGTGCGTTCGTCGCGCCGCATGGCGCTGGCGATGCGCTGGGTCATCGAGGCGGCGCGCAAGCGCGGCGAGAACTCGATGCCGCGCAAGCTGGCCGCCGAGCTGCTCGAAGCCGCCGAGAATCGCGGCGGCGCGGTCAAGAAGCGCGAAGAGACGCACCGCATGGCGGAAGCCAACAAGGCGTTCTCGCACTACCGGTGGTAAGCGAATTACGGAAAGCGGCGTTATCGACGCCGCCGAATTCGGGCCGGAAGCCCGTCGAACTTCCAGAGATGACTACCGTGGCACGTACGACACCCATCGAGCGTTATCGCAACTTCGGCATCATGGCCCACATCGATGCCGGCAAGACGACGACGACCGAACGCATCCTTTTTTACACCGGCGTCAATCACAAGATTGGCGAGGTGCATGAGGGCGCGGCCACCATGGACTGGATGGAGCAGGAGCAGGAACGTGGCATCACGATCACGTCCGCTGCGACCACCTGTTTCTGGACCGGCATGGATCGCTCGCTGCCGCAGTATCGTTTCAACATCATCGATACGCCCGGACACGTCGACTTCACGATCGAAGTCGAGCGTTCCTTGCGCGTGCTCGACGGCGCCGTGTTCGTGCTGTGCGCGGTCGGCGGCGTGCAGCCGCAGTCGGAAACCGTATGGCGTCAGGCCAACAAGTACGGCGTGCCGCGGCTTGCGTTCGTCAACAAGATGGACCGCACCGGCGCCGACTTCGACAAGGTCGTCGGCCAGCTGAAGTCGCGCCTCGGCGCGAATCCCGGTGCCGATGCAGGTTCCGATCGGCGCCGAGGAAAACTTCGAAGGCGTCGTCGATCTGGTCAAGATGAAGGCGATCTACTGGGACGTCGAATCCCAGGGCATGAAGTTCGAGTACCGCGACATTCCGGCGAACCTCCTCGAGGTTTCCAAGAAGGCGCGCAACTTCATGGTCGAGGCCGCGGCCGAGACGACCGAAGAGCTGATGAACAAGTATCTCGATGGCGGCGACCTCACCGAGGCCGAAATCGTCGCGGGTATCCGCGCGGGCACGCTCGCGACGTCGATCATTCCGGTCTTCTGCGGCACCGCGTTCAAGAACAAGGGCGTGCAGGCGATGCTCGATGCGGTCGTGCAGCTGCTGCCGTCGCCTGCGGATCGTCCGCCGGTCAAGGGCATCGACGAAGACGACAAGGAAGATCACGCGCGGTCCCGGCGACGATGAGCCGTTCTCGGCGCTCGCGTTCAAGATCATGACCGATCCGTTCGTCGGCTCGCTGACGTTCTTCCGTGTCTATTCGGGCACGCTGAACTCGGGCGACACCGTCTACAACCCGGTCAAGTCGAGAAAGGAACGCGTCGGACGCATCCTGCAGATGCACGCGGCCGAGCGCAGCGAAATCAAAGAGGTTCGCGCGGGCGACATCGCCGCGGCCGTGGGTCTGAAGGACGTCACGACCGGCGACACGCTGTGCGCGACCAACAACGTGATCACGCTCGAGCGCATGACGTTCCCCGAGCCGGTCATCGCGATGGCGGTCGAGCCGAAGACCAAGTCGGACCAGGAAAAGATGGGCATCGCCCTGTCGCGTCTCGCGCAGGAAGATCCGTCGTTCCGCGTCCGCTCGGACGAGGAATCGGGCCAGACGATCATCGCCGGCATGGGCGAGCTGCATCTTGAGATCCTCGTCGATCGCATGAAGCGCGAGTTCAACGTCGAGGCGAATGTCGGCAAGCCGCAGGTCGCGTATCGCGAGACGATCCGCAAGGCCGTGCGCCAGGAAGGCAAGTTCGTGCGCCAGTCGGGCGGCAAGGGCCAGTACGGCCACGTCGTGCTCGATATCACGCCGCAGGAACGCGGCAAGGGCTACGAGTTCGAGAACAAGACGGTCGGCGGAACGGTTCCGAAGGAATACGTGCCGGCGGTCGACAAGGGCATTCGCGAAGCGATGACCTCGGGTCCGATGGCGGGCTATCCCGTCGTCGACATCAAGATCTCGCTCGTCGACGGCTCGTACCACGAAGTCGACTCGAACGAAATGGCGTTCAAGATCGCGGGCTCGATGGGCTTCAAGGAAGGCTTCAACAAGGCCAACCCGGTGCTGCTCGAGCCGATCATGAAGGTCGAGGTCGTGACGCCCGAAGACTACATGGGCGACGTGATGGGCGATCTTTCGCGCCGGCGCGGCGTGTTGCAGGGCTCGGACGATTCGCCGTCCGGCAAGCTGATCAACGCGCAGGTTCCGCTCGGCGAGATGTTCGGTTACGCGACCAGCCTGCGCTCGATGTCGCAGGGCCGCGCGACGTTCACGATGGAATTCGATCACTACGCCGAGGCGCCGAACAACATCGCCGAAGCGGTCATCAAGAAATCCTGACGATACGAAGTCAATTCGTACGCAATCACAATAGTTAGAAGGTAAGAGTCATGGCCAAGGGCAAATTCGAACGTACCAAGCCGCACGTGAACGTGGGAACGATCGGACACGTGGATCACGGCAAGACGACGCTGACGGCGGCGCTGACGAAGGTCGGTGCGGAGCGTTTTGGCGGCGAGTTCAAGGCATACGACCAGATCGATGCGGCGCCGGAAGAGAAGGCGCGCGGCATCACGATCTCGACGGCACACGTCGAATACGAGTCGCCGAACCGCCACTACGCGCACGTCGACTGCCCGGGCCACGCGGACTACGTGAAGAACATGATCACGGGTGCCGCGCAGATGGACGGCGCGATCCTGGTGGTGTCGGCCGCGGACGGCCCGATGCCGCAGACGCGCGAGCACATCCTGCTGGCGCGCCAGGTCGGCGTGCCGTACATCGTGGTGTACATGAACAAGGCGGACATGGTCGACGACGCCGAGCTGCTTGAGCTGGTCGAGATGGAAGTGCGCGAGCTCTTGAGCAAGTACAACTTCCCGGGCGAAGAGACGCCGATCATCAAGGGTTCGGCGCTCAAGGCGCTGGAAGGTGATCAGAGCGAGATCGGCGTGCCGAGCATCGTCAAGCTGGTCGAGGCGCTGGATGCGTGGATTCCGCAGCCCAAGCGCGACATCGAAAAGCCGTTCCTGATGCCGGTCGAGGACGTGTTCTCGATCTCGGGAAGAGGCACGGTGGTGACCGGTCGTATCGAGCGCGGCGTGGTCAAGGTCGGCGACGAAATCGAGATCGTGGGCATCAAGCCGACGGTCAAGACGGTGTGCACGGGCGTGGAGATGTTCCGAAAGCTCCTCGACCAGGGCCAGGCGGGCGACAACGCCGGCATTCTGCTGCGCGGCACCAAGCGCGACGAAGTGGAGCGCGGCCAGGTGCTGTGCAAGCCGGGCACGATCAACCCGCACACGAAGTTCGAGGCCGAGGTGTACGTCCTCTCGAAGGAAGAAGGCGGTCGTCATACGCCGTTCTTCAAGGGCTACCGTCCGCAGTTCTACTTCCGCACGACCGACGTGACGGGTGCGTGCGAGCTGCCCGAAGGCGTCGAGATGGTGATGCCGGGCGACAACATCAAAATGGTGGTGAGCCTGATCGCGCCGATCGCGATGGAAGAGGGACTTCGCTTCGCGATCCGCGAAGGCGGCAGGACCGTCGGTGCGGGCGTGGTGGCGAAGATCCTGGCGTAAGGCAAGTCGCAAGCAAAAGACGGCGCATCTCGAAAGCGATGCGCATGAACCAGAACAACGCTCTTTGAGGACACGGCAATGGCAGACCAGAAGATCAGAATTCGTTTGAAGGCATTCGATCATCGCCTGATCGATCGCTCCGCAAGCGAGATAGTCGAGACAGCGAAGCGCACGGGCGCACAGGTGCGCGGTCCGATTCCGCTGCCGACCAAGATCGAGCGCTACACGGTGCTGACCTCGCCGCACGCCGACAAGGACGCGCGCGATCAGTACGAGACGCGCGTGCACAAGCGCGTGATGGACATCGTCGATCCGAACGACAAGACCGTGGACGCGCTGATGAAGCTCGACCTCGCGGCCGGCGTCGACGTCCAGATCAAGTTGCACTAAGCACGCAGAGTTAACGGGATACGACCATGAGTATCGGATTGGTAGGCCGCAAATGCGGCATGAGCCGCGTCTTCACCGACGACGGCCGTTCGGTGCCGGTGACGCTGATCGAAGCGACGCCGAACCGCGTGACGCAGGTGAAGACCGTCGAGACCGACGGCTACAACGCGGTGCAGGTCAGCGCCGGCGCGAAGCGCGCTGCGCTGATCACGAAGCCGCTCGCGGGTCACTACGCGAAGGCCAAGGTCGAAGGCGGCCGCGGCCTGTGGGAGTTCCGCGTCGAAGCCGACGAGCTGGCCAAGTTCGCGGTCGGCGGCGAGGTCAAGGCCGACGAGATCTTCGCGGTCGGCCAGAAGGTCGACGTCGCCGGCATCTCGAAGGGCAAGGGTTTCCAGGGCACGATCAAGCGCCATCACTTCACGATGGGCGACGCGACGCACGGCAACTCGCTGTCGCATCGCTCGCCGGGCTCGATCGGCCAGCGCCAGACGCCGGGCCGCGTGTTCCCGGGCAAGAAGATGGCCGGTCACATGGGTAACGTGCGCCGTTCCGCCGTGAATCTCGAAGTCGTGAAGATCGACAACGATCGTCACCTCATCGCGATCAAGGGCTCGGTTCCGGGCGCTCCTGGCGGCGACGTGATCATTCGTCCCGCCGTGAAAGCGAAGAAGTAAGGAGAGGACGCCATGCAACTCGATGTCATCGGCGCCAAACCCGTCACCGTCTCAGACGCGGTGTTCGGCAAGGAATTCCGCGAGGATCTGGTGCACCAGGTCGTCGTTGCGTATCGCAACGCCGGTCGCGCCGGAACCAAGAAGCAGAAGTCGCGTTCGGACATGTCCGGCACGACCAAGAAATTCAAGAAGCAGAAGGGCGGCGGCGCGCGTCACGGCGATTACCGCGCTCCGATCTTCGTCGGCGGCGGCAGAACATTCGCCGCGCGTCCGCGCAGCTTCGCGCAGAAGGTCAACAAGAAGATGTACCGCGGCGCGTTCGCTTCGATCCTTTCGGAGCTCAATCGCCAGGGACGTCTGCAGATCATCGACTCGTTCGGCGTCGAGCAGCCCAAGACCAAGGGTCTGGTCGGCAAGCTCGCCGAGCTCAAGGTGTCGGGCCGCGTCGTGCTGGTCGCCGAGAACGCGCCCGAGGCGCTGTTTCTCGCCGCGCGCAACGTGCCTTACGTGCACGTCGTCGACACGGCGGCGCTCGATCCGGTTTCGCTGGTCGGCGCCGATCACGTCGTCATGACGCTCGAGTCGGTCAAGCGCGTCGAGGAGTGGCTGTCGTGAATCAGAACGAACGCATCATGAGCGTGCTGCGTGCGCCGCATATCTCCGAGAAGAGCGCGCGCCTGCAGGAAAACAATCAGTACGTCTTCGAGATCGCGCAGGGCGCGACCAAGGCCGATGTCAAAGCCGCGGTCGAGCAGCTGTTCAGTGTCGAAGTCGCTGCGGTGAACGTGGTGAACACGAAGGGCAAGGCCCGTTCGTTCCGCTTCCGTTCCGGTACGCGCGGCAGCAAGCGCAAAGCGTATGTGCGTCTTGCCGAAGGCCACACGATCGACGTGTCGGCCAAGGCATAAGGTGAAGCACCCATGGCATTGATCACAGTCAAACCCACTTCCGCAGGACGCCGCTCGATGGTGCGCGTCGTCACGCCGGGACTGCACAAGGGCGCACCGTACGCGCCGCTGACCGAAGCGCAGGCCAACACCGGCGGACGCAACCACTACGGCCGCATCACCACGCGGCACAAGGGCGGCGGCTCCAAGCAGCATTACCGCCTGATCGACTTCAAGCGCGACAAGGAAGGCATCGCCTGCCGCATCGAGCGCATCGAGTACGATCCGAACCGCACGGCGCACATCGCGCTGCTGCTGTACGTCGACGGCGAGCGCCGCTACATCATCGCGCCGAAGGGCTCGAAGATCGGCGATCAGCTGATGGCGGGCCGCGATGCGCCGATCAAGACCGGCAATTCGCTGCCGCTGCGCAATATTCCGATCGGCTCGACGGTGCACTGCATCGAGATGAAGCCGGGCAAGGGCGCGCAGATAGCGCGTTCGGCCGGCGCATCCGCGCAGCTCGTCGCTCGCGAAGGTGTTTACGCAACGCTGCGTCTTCGCTCCGGCGAAATGCGCAAGGTGCCGGCCGAGTGCCGCGCGACGATCGGCGAAGTCGGCAACTCGGAGCACAACCTCGAGAAGCTCGGCAAGGCCGGTGCTTCGCGCTGGCGTGGCGTGCGCCCGACCGTTCGCGGCGCCGCGATGAACCCGGTCGACCATCCGCACGGTGGCGGCGAAGGCCGCGCCGGACAGGGCAACCCGCACCCGGTGTCGCCGTGGGGTCAGCCGAGCAAGGGTTACAAGACACGCAAGAACAAGCGTACGACGCAGTTCATCGTGCGCGATCGTCGAGGCTAAGACATGGCACGTTCACTGAAGAAAGGTCCGTTCGTCGATCACCACCTGATGAAGAAGGTGGAAACGGCCAGCGCAAACAACAAACGTCCGATCAAGACCTGGTCGCGCCGCTCGATGATCATTCCGGAAATGGTCGGTCTGACGCTCGCGATCCACAACGGCCGTCAGCACGTGCCGGTGCTGGTCAACGAGAACATGGTCGGGCACAAGCTCGGCGAGTTCGCGACGACGCGCACGTTCAAGGGCCACAGCGGCGACAAGAAAGCCGCCGAAGCCAAGAAAGCAGCGGGGGCATGACGATGGAAGCCAAAGCCATTCTCCGCGGCGCGCGCATCTCGGCGCAGAAGGCGCGACTGGTCGCCGACCAGGTCCGCGGCCTCGGCGTCGGGCAGGCGACGAACCTGCTGCAGTTCAGCGACAAGAAGGCCGCGCACCTGATCAAGAAGGTGCTGCTGTCTGCGGTCGCCAACGCCGAGAACAATCTCGGCGCCGATGTCGACGAGTTGAAGGTCGCCACGATCACGGTCGACGAGGGCCCGGCTCTCAAGCGCATGCATGCACGCGCCAAGGGCCGCGGTTCGCGCATCCTGAAGCGCACCAGCCACATCACCGTGGTCGTCGGCGAAGACGCCGGCAAATAAGGGACGATACGTATGGGTCACAAAGTTCATCCCACCGGTATCCGCCTTGGTATTTCCAAGGACTGGACTTCGAAGTGGTTCGCCAACAAGCGCGAATACGCCGAATACCTCGGAGCCGATCTCAAGGTCCGTGAGCTTCTGAAGAAGAAGCTCGCGCAGGCGGGCATCTCGAAGATCCTGATCGAGCGTCCGGCCAAGACCGCGCGCGTGACGATCTTTACGGCTCGTCCGGGCGTCGTGATCGGCAAGAAGGGCGAGGACATCGAGCGCCTGCGCAAGGAAGTGACGCAGGTGATGGGCGTTCCGGCGCACATCAACGTCACCGAAGTGCGCAAGCCCGAGCTCGACGCGCAGCTGGTCGCCGAATCGATCGCGCAGCAGCTCGAGCGCCGCATCATGTTCCGCCGCGCGATGAAGCGCTCGGTGCAGAACGCGATGCGCCTCGGTGCGCTCGGCATCAAGGTCAATGTCGGCGGCCGCCTGAACGGCGCCGAGATCGCGCGTTCGGAGTGGTACCGCGAAGGTCGCGTGCCGCTGCATACGCTGCGTGCCGACATCGACTACGGCTTTGCCGAAGCCAAGACGACGTACGGAATCATCGGCGTCAAGGTGTGGATCTACAAAGGCGAGATCTTCGACCTGCATGCATCGCAGCAGGAAGCGAAGGCCGAGGCTGCCGAAGAGCGCCCGACGCGTCGCGCGCCGCCCAAGCAGCAGCAGGGAGCGTAAGCCATGTTGCAACCCAAGCGAACCAAATATCGCAAGACGCAGAAGAGCCGCAATCGCGGGCTCGCATTTGTGTCGAACAAGGTCAGCTTCGGCCAGTTCGGTCTCAAGGCCACGACGCACGGTCACCTGACCGCGCGCCAGATCGAGGCCGCGCGCCGCTGCATCACGCGCTACGTCAAGCGCGGCGGCAAGCTGTGGATCCGCGTGTTCCCGGACAAGCCCATTTCCAAGAAGCCCATCGAAGTGCGTATGGGTAACGGCAAGGGCAACGTCGAGTTCTGGGTCGCGCCGGTGCAGCCGGGCCGCATGTTGTACGAGATGGAAGGCGTCACCGAAGCCGAAGCGCGCGAGGCATTCCGCCTTGCCGCCGCCAAGCTTTCGGTGCAGACCCAATTTGTTGCCCGGACGGTGCTGTGATGGAACTGAACGATCTCCGCAAGAAGTCGGCGACCGAGCTCGACGAGCATCTTTCCGAGCTGCGCCGCGAGCAGTTCAACCTGCGCATGCAGAAGGGCTCGGGCCAGCTGTCGCAGCCGCATCAGCTGCGCCGCGTGCGCCGCGAGATCGCGCAGGTCAAGACCCTGCGCAGTGCGAAGAAGTAAGGACGGATGACCATGAGCGATACCGCAAAGAGCCAGCGCACGATCGAAGGGCGCGTGGTCAGCAACAAGATGCAGAAGACGGTCACCGTGCTGCTCGAGCGCCAGGTGCAGCATCCGCTGTACGGCAAGATCGTGCGCCGTTCGACCAAGGTGCATGCGCACGACGAGAACAACGAATGCAAGGAAGGCGACGTCGTCCGCATTGCCGAGACGCGTCCGCTTTCGAAAACCAAGAACTGGCGCGTCGTGAAAGTCGTCACGCGCGCTGAACAGTAAGCGTGGAACGGGCATAAGGAGAAAAGCGACATGATCCAGATGCAGACCACGCTGGCCGCAGCCGACAACAGCGGTGCACGCGAGCTGATGTGTATCAAGGTGCTCGGCGGTTCCAAGCGCCGCTATGCGCGCATCGGCGACGTGATCAAGGTGTCCGTGCGCGAAGCGATTCCGCGCGGCAAGGTGAAGAAGGGCGAGGTTTACGACGCCGTCGTCGTGCGCACCCGCAAGGGCGTGCGTCGCCCGGACGGCTCGCTGATCCGCTTCGACGGCAACGCGGCTGTGCTTGTTGAACAACAAGCTCGAACCGATCGGCACGCGTATTTTCGGGCCGGTCACGCGCGAGCTGCGCAGCGAGCGAGTTCATGAAGATCGTCTCGCTCGCGCCGGAAGTGCTTTAAGCAGCATCGTCGTGCCGGCACGGCCGGATGGCGAAAACGAAAGAGAGAACGGAAATGAATCGAATTCGCAAAGGTGATCAAGTCATCGTGATCACCGGCAAATACAAGGGCCAGAGAGGCGAAGTGATGCGCGTCGCGGCTGATCGCGTTTTCGTGCAGAACATCAACCTGATCAAGCGCCACACGAAGCCGAATCCGCAGGCCAACCAGCCGGGCGGCATCATCGAGCGCGAGGCCTCGGTCCATATCTCCAACGTGATGCTGTTCAACGCTGCCGCCAACAAGGGCGATCGCGTGGGCTTCAAGACGCTCGAAAATGGGCGCAAGGTCCGCACGTTCCGTTCTTCCGGCGAAGTGGTTGACGCTTGAGGCCCGCCGTCATGACGACCCGTCTGGAAACCTTCTACAAGAAGGAAGTCACGCCGAAGCTGATGGAACGCTTCGGCTACAAGAATCCGATGCAGGTGCCGCGCCTGGTCAAGATCACGCTCAACATGGGCGTGGGCGAGGCCGTCGGCAACAAGAAGATTCTCGAGAACGCGGTGGCCGACATGGCCAAGATCGCCGGCCAGAAGCCGATCATCACGTTGTCGCGCAAGGCGCATGCGACGTTCAAGATCCGCGAGAACTGGCCGATCGGCTGCAAGGTCACGCTGCGCCGCAACCGCATGTACGAGTTCTTCGATCGCCTGGTCAACATCTCGCTGCCGCGCGTGCGCGACTTCCGCGGCGTGTCGGGCCGTTCGTTCGACGGCCGCGGCAACTACAACATGGGCGTCAAGGAACAGATCATCTTCCCCGAGATCGATTTCGACCAGATCGACGCGCTGCGCGGCATGGACATCGCGATCACGACGACCGCGCGCACGGACGAGGAAGCCAAGGCGCTTCTGGAAGCGTTCCGTTTCCCGTTCCGCAATTGATACGTACGTAACTGATTTCGCCAAGAGGCAACGAATATGGCAAAGCGTTCAATGATCAACCGCGAGGTCAAGCGCACGAAGCTCGTGAAGCGTCACGGCGCCAAGCGCGTTGAGCTGAAGAAGATCATCGCGAGCACGACGGCTTCGTACGACGACAAGCTCGCAGCGGCGGTCAAGCTGCAGAAGCTGCCGCGCGATTCGAGCCCGGCGCGTCAGCGCAACCGCTGCGCACTGACCGGTCGTGCACGCGGCGTGTATCGCAAGTTCGGCCTCGGCCGTCACAAGCTTCGCGAAGCGACCATGCGCGGCGACGTGCCCGGCCTTCGCAAGGCCAGCTGGTAACACCAACTCACTTTTCGGAATCGCCGCCGCGTGCGGGATTCCGGGATATCGATGCTGAGAGGAATTGATAATGAGCATGACTGATCCCATCGCCGACATGTTTACGCGCATCCGCAATGCGCAAGCCACGGGCAAGCGTACCGTGGCGATGCCGGCGTCCCGCGTGAAGCAGGCGCTCGCCAAGCTGCTGAAGGACGAAGGCTACGTTTCCGACGTCCAGGTCAGCAGCGCCGAAGGCAAGCCGACGCTCGAGATCGCATTGAAGTACTACGAAGGCAAGCCGGTCATCGAGCGCCTCGAGCGCATCAGCCGTTCCGGTCTTCGCGTTTATCGCGGCAAGGACGAGTTGCCGAAGATCCTCGGCGGTCTCGGCATCTCCATCGTGTCCACATCAGCCGGCATCATGACCGACGTGCAGGCCCGCAAGAAGGGTCTTGGCGGCGAGGTCATCGGGCTGGTGGCATAAGTTCCGGAGATAGACCAATGTCTCGTGTTGCCAAGAAACCCGTCGCGCTGCCGAAAGGCGTCGACTGCTCGGTCCAGGCCAGTGCGGTCACGGTCAAGGGCCCGAAGGGAACCTTGAAAGTGACGACGCCCGCGGGCGTCGACGTCGCCGTCAACGGCAGCGAAGTCCAGCTGAGCTCGAAGAACCAGAACGATCTCAAGATGGCCGGCACCATGCGCGCCCTGATCAACAACATGGTCAAGGGCGTCAGCGAAGGCTATTCGAAGAAGCTCGAGCTGGTCGGCGTCGGTTACCGCGCCGCGATGCAGGGCAAGGATCTGAATCTCACGCTCGGCTTCTCGCATCCGGTCGTGTTCAAGACGCCGGAAGGCATCACGATCGAAGTGCCGGCGCAGACCGAAATCTGGGTCAAGGGCGCCGACAAGCAGCGCGTCGGCGAAGTCGCCGCGAAGATCCGCGCGTTCCGTCCGCCGGAACCCTACAAGGGCAAGGGCGTACGTTACTCGGGCGAGCACATCACACTTAAGGAAGCCAAGAAGGCCTAACGGTCGATCCGCTTTCAGAGGAAACAGCAATGAACAAGAACACAGCCAGACTTCGCCGCGCCAAATCGACACGCTCGCACATCCGCCAGCTGGCGGTGCCGCGCCTGTACCGTGCATCGCAGCGCGCAGCACATCTATGCGCAGGTGACGAGCGCGAACGGCGACAAGGTCATCGCTTCGGCCTCGACCGTGCAGAAGGCGATCGCCGGCGAGCTCAAGGGCACCAAGAACAAATCGGCCGCAGCCGCGGTCGGAAAGGCCGTCGCCGAGCGTGCGCTCAAGGCCGGCGTCGAGAAGGTCGCGTTCGACCGCTCGGGTTTTCGTTATCACGGTCGCATCCAGGCTCTGGCCGATGCGGCGCGCGAAGCGGGTCTGAAGTTCTAAAGCCGCTTTGAATCGGCACTTCGAACGCTACCACACAACTCCAAGCGGCTAAGCCGCAAGCAGAAGTCCGCACTCTCCGGAGGCGGCACGAGGTGAACGAATGGCAACCCAGAACGATCGTGAAAACAGCGATGGCTTCCTCGAGAAGCTGATCGCGGTCAATCGCGTGGCCAAGACCGTCAAGGGCGGCCGCCAGATGAGCTTCACGGCTCTGACGGTGGTCGGCGACGGCGATGGCCGCGTCGGTTTCGGTTACGGCAAGGCACGCGAAGTGCCGGTCGCGATCTCCAAGGCGATGGAGCGTGCACGCAAGACGATGGTGCGCATCGAGTTGAACAACGGCACGTTGTTCCACCCGGTCAAGGCGAACCACGGCGCGGCGCGCGTGTTCATGCAGCCGGCTTCGGAAGGCACCGGCGTCATCGCCGGCGGCGCGATGCGCGCCGTGCTCGAAGTCGTCGGCGTCAAGAACGTGCTCGCCAAGGCCGTCGGTTCGCGCAATCCGATCAATCTGGTGCGTGCGACGATCATCGGTCTGCAGGCAATGACTTCGCCGTCGCGGATCGCATCCAAGCGCGGCAAGACGATCGACGAGGTACTTGGCAATGGCTAAGGCAAAAGCGAAAGCCGCGGGCGCGAAGCTGCGCGTGCGTCTGTTCAAGAGCCCGAATGGCTGCACCGCGCGCCATCGCCTCAGCGTGCGCGCGCTCGGCCTGCGCAAGTTGAACGACGTTCGCGAATTGACAGATTCGCCGTCGGTGCGCGGTCTCATCAACCAGGTCAATTACCTGGTCCGCATCGAGGAAGGCGCGTAAGCGCCGCTCTAAAGGATCATAGCCATGCGTCTCAACACATTGAAGCCGGCCACGGGTGCGCGCAAAGATCGCGTTCGCGTCGGTCGCGGTATCGGTTCCGGCCTCGGCAAGACCGCCGGCCGCGGCCACAAGGGCCAGTACGCGCGCACCGGCAAGGGCAAGGTCAAGCCGGGCTTCGAAGGCGGCCAGATGCCGCTGCAGCGCCGTCTGCCGAAGGTCGGCTTCCGCTCGAAGAAGAAGCAGGACGTCAGCGAAGTGCTGCTTTACAAGCTCGATTCGCTGAAGGGCGACACCATCGATTTCGACGTGCTCAAGGCGGCCGGTCTCGTTGAAAACCGCGCCGTGCGCGCCAAGATCGTCCTGAAGGGCGAGCTCAAGCGCGCCGTGAAACTGAAAGGCGTTGCCGCGACGGCCGGTGCCAAGGCGGCGATCGAGGCTGCCGGCGGCAGCGTGGAGTAATACGTGGCTTCTTCGCAGTCGAACATGCTCGCTTCGCTCGGCAAATTGACCGAGCTCAAGCAGCGCCTGCTGTTCGTGGTCGGTGCGCTGATCGTGTTCCGTCTGGGATCGTTCATTCCGATCCCCGGCGTCAATCCCGACGAGATGGCCCGCCGCGTGCAGCAGGGCGGCGGCTTGCTCGACATGTTCAACATGTTCTCGGGCGGCGCGTTGTCGCGCCTCTCGGTGTTCGCGCTCAGCGTGATGCCGTACATCTCGGCGTCGATCATCGTGCAGATGTTCGCGTCGGTGATTCCCGGCGTGGCAGGCGCTGCGCAAGGAAGGCGAGGCCGGCCGGCGCAAGCTGACGACGTACACGCGCTTCGGTACGGTCGCGCTCGCGGTGTTCCAGTCGTTCGGCGTCGCCAGCATGCTGCAGAGCCAGGCCGGCATCGTCTACGCGCCGGGCCCGAGCTTCGTGTTCACGACGGTGGTCGGCCTCACCGCCGGCACGCTGTTCCTGATGTGGCTCGGCGAGCAGATCACCGAGCGCGGCATCGGCAACGGCATTTCGCTGCTGATCTTCGCCGGCATCGTCGCCGGTCTTCCGGCGGCGGTCGTGCATACGCTCGGCATGGCGCAGACCGGCGAGCTGCCGATCCTGCGCGTGCTGATCGTGTTCACGATCGTGCTCGCGGTGACCGCGTTCGTCGTCTTCATGGAGCGCGGCCAGCGCCGGATCACGGTGAACTACGCGCAGGCGCCAGGGCGGCGCCGGCAAGGCGTACATGAACCAGTCCTCGCACCTGCCGCTCAAGATCAACATGTCGGGCGTGATTCCGCCGATCTTCGCCTCGTCGCTGCTGATGTTTCCGGCGACCGCGGCGAGCATGTTCAACAACTCGAACGAAGTGCACTGGCTGCAGATGCTGACCTCTGCGCTGGGACCGGGCGAGCCGCTGCACATGCTGCTCTACGCGTTCCTGATCATCATCTTCGCGTTCTTCTACACGGCGCTGGTGTTCAACTCGCAGGAGACCGCGGACAACCTCAAGCGCTCGGGCGCGCTGATTCCGGGCATCCGTCCGGGCCGCGCGACGGCCGATTACATCGACGGCGTGCTGACCCGCCTGACCGGCGCCGGTGCGCTGTACCTGGTCGCGGTCTGCCTGGTTCCGGATTTCCTGCGCAACGCGTGGCACGTGCCGTTCTACTTCGGCGGTACATCGCTTCTGATCGTCGTCGTCGTGGTCATGGATTTCACGGCCCAGATCCAGGCTCACCTGGTCTCGCACCAGTACGAGAGCCTGCTCAAGAAGGCCAATCTGCGGGGTCGTTGACCGCGCTTTAGGGGGCGGGAAGGGCGGTTTCAGGGGTTCCCTGGCTGCTCCAATCCGGCTACAATGTCAAGTTCTCTGCGCACTTAGTCGTTTTTTGGAGACGGTAAAACATGGCTCGCATTGCGGGTGTCAATCTTCCGGTTCAGAAGCATGTCGAGATCGGCCTGCGCGCCATTTTTGGCATCGGCCGCGCGCGCTCGAAGAAAGTGTGCGTCGAGTCCGGCGTCAATCCGGCTACCAAGATCAAGGATCTCACCGAGGCCGAAGTCGACAAGATCCGCCATGAGATCGCCAAGTTCGCAGTCGAAGGCGATCTGCGTCGCGAGGTCGGCATCTCGATCAAGCGTCTGATCGATCTCGGCACCTATCGCGGCCTGCGCCATCGGCGCGGCCTGCCGGTGCGCGGCCAGCGCACTCGCACCAACGCGCGTACCCGCAAGGGCCCGCGTCGCCAGATCAAGAAATAACGAATCACCAGGTCATCGCTGACCCCGAAGAACTTTGAGGAAAACCCGGACCCTATGAACAAGCCGGTTGCAGCCAAACCGAAGAAGAAGACCAAGCGCGTGGTGACGGATGCCGTCGCCCATGTGCAGGCGTCTTTCAACAACACCGTGGTGACGATCACCGATCGGCAGGGCAACGCGCTTTCGTGGGCGACCGCCGGCGGCGCCGGATTCCGCGGTTCGCGCAAGTCGACGCCGTTCGCCGCACAGGTCGCGGCCGAAAAGGCGGCGCGCGCGGCAGCCGACTACGGCGTCAAGACCGTCGAAGTCCGCATCAAGGGCCCCGGCCCGGGTCGCGAGTCGGCCGTGCGTTCGCTCAACAACGCCGGCTTCAAGGTCACCAACATCATCGACGTGACGCCGATCCCGCACAACGGGTGCCGTCCGCCGAAAAAGCGCAGGGTCTAAGGAACAAGAACAATGGCACGTTACATCGGACCCACCTGCAAGCTCGCGCGCCGCGAAGGCGCCGACCTCAGCCTCAAGAGCCCCGCGCGCGCGATCGATTCGAAGTGCAAGCTCGAGCAGAAGCCGGGCCAGCACGGCGCCACCGGCGCCAAGAAAGGCCGCCTGTCGGACTACGGCGTGCAGCTGCGCGAGAAGCAGAAGGTCAAGCGCATCTATGGCCTGCTCGAGCGCCAGTTCCGCTCGTATTACCAGAAGGCCTCGGGCCAGAAGGGCAATACCGGCGAGAACCTGCTGCGCATGCTCGGAGTCGCGCCTGGACAACGTCGTCTACCGCATGGGTTTCGCGGTGACCCGCGCCGGCGCGCGCCAGCTCGTCTCGCACGCCGCGATCCGGGTCAATGGAAAAAAGGTCAACCTGCCCTCATATCAGATCCGTCCCGGTGATGAGGTTGCCCTGAGCGAGCGCGCCAAGAGCCAGCTCCGCACTCAGGAAGCGTTGACCGTTTCGCAGGAAATGGATCTGGTCCCGACGTGGATCGAAGTCGACGCGAAGAAGGCGGCTGGCGTGTTCAAGGCGCTGCCGGAGCGCTCGGATCTGCCGTCCGACATCAACGAAAGCCTGATCATCGAGCTTTACTCGAAGTAAGACGCCTGCGGTCGCGGTGTCCTTCGCAAACGTATTTTCTTTGGCGAATCCTCCGGGATTCCTGGAGCTGTAGTCAATGGCGGGATCAACCACCAATGTGCTGCGTCCGCGCGGCATTCACGTAGAACGCATCGGCACCGATCGCGCGAAGGTCGTCGTCGAGCCGATGGAGCGTGGCTTCGGCCACACGCTCGGCAATGCGCTGCGTCGCGTCCTGCTTTCTTCGATTCCCGGCAGCGCCATCGTCGAGGTCGAGATCGACGGCGTGCTGCACGAATACACGACGCTCGAAGGCCTGCAGGAAGACGTCATCGAGGTTCTCCTGAATCTCAAGGACGTCGCCATCCGCATGCATGGCCACGACGAGACCACGCTCACGCTCAGCAAGAAGGGCAAGGGCGTCGTCACGGCGGGCGACATCAAGGTCGATCACTCGGTCGAGATCATCAATCCGAACCACGTGATCTGCCATCTCACGAAAGACATCGCGCTCAACATGCGCCTCAAGGTCGCGCGCGGCGTCGGCTACCAGCCGGCCACCGCACGTCGCCTGCCGGACGAGGAAGCGCGTCCGATCGGCCGCCTGCAGCTCGATGCCTCGTTCTGCCCGGTTCGCCGCGTCGCCTACAACGTCGACAGCGCGCGTCTCGAGCAGCGCACCGATCTTGACAAGCTCGTGCTCGACGTCGAGACCAACGGCGCGATCGATGCGGAAGAAGCGGTGCGCAAGGCCGCCGAGATCCTGCAGGATCAGCTGACCGTGTTCGGCGACTTCACGCGTCGCGAAAGCGAAGGCGCGAAGGCCGAGAAGGGCGGCGTCGATCCGGTGCTGCTGCGTCCGATCGACGATCTCGAGCTCACCGTGCGTTCGGCCAACTGCCTCAAGGCCGAGAGCATCTACTACATCGGCGATCTCGTGCAGAAGACCGAAGTGGAATTGCTCAAGACGCCGAACCTCGGCAAGAAGTCGCTGACCGAGATCAAGGACGTGCTGTTCCAGCGCGGCCTGCAGCTCGGCATGAAGCTCGAGAGCTGGCCGCCGCCGGGGCTCGTGCATGGCATGCAGCTGGGTTGATTGATGCGAACGCCGCATCGCGGATTGCGACGCGGCGTTCTTGTAGCACCGTCATCCCGGCGAAAGCCGGGATCCATTTTGATCTTCGCTCGAAGATCGCGAAGATGGATTCCGGCCTTCGCCGGAATGACGAAGTAGGAATTGCCGTGGACCACATAAAAAGAGCCCGATCTAATAGGCTCACTACAGCGGAAATCCGCGGGAACCCGGCCTTCGCCGGACTTCTCATAACAATCAAAGATCGAGGAATTCGTCATGCGTCACATGAAGTCGGGCCGGAAACTCAACCGGACCAGCAGCCATCGCGAAGCGATGTTCAAGAACATGGCCGCGTCCGCGATCAAGCACGAGCTGATCCGCACGACGCTGCCGAAGGCGAAGGAACTGCGCCGCGTCGTCGAGCCGCTGATCACGCTCGCCAAGACCGACAGCGTCGCCAATCGTCGCCTCGCGTTCGCGCGTCTGCGCGACAAGGTCGCGGTCGGCAAGCTCTTCGTCGAGCTCGGCCCGCGCTACCGCGAGCGCAAGGGCGGCTACACGCGCATCCTGAAGTGCGGATTCCGCGTCGGTGATTCCGCGCCGATGGCGTATGTCGAGCTCGTCGATCGTCCGCGCGCGGAGTCGACCGAGCAGGCTGCCGATTGAGCGCAAACGCGCCGAAAGCAGACACAGAAGAGCCCCGGCATGCCCGGGGCTTTTCGTTTATGGATGCCGCATCGAAGTCGCTGAAGTCGACGCGACGCCGACGCGCTCGTCTGCGGCGTCGTGCTCGGCGTATTGTTCGTCGCGGCGCTGCTCGCGATGCGTCATCGCGGCACGTACACCGACGAGCTCAATCACTTCGCGCAGATCGAGCTCTTCGTACACGGCGAATTCCGCATCTTCACGCGCTACCTGACGACGATCCCCGGCTATCACGCGATCGTCGCCGCGATCCTGTGGATCACGGGCGCCGATTCGCTCAACGCCGCGCGACTCGTCAACGCCGCATTCGCGCTGATCGGCATCGCCGGCTTCCACGCGCTGCGCCGCAGGCTCTGGCCCGGCACCGAAACGCTCGCGACGGCGCAGCTGATCGTGCTGCCGATCCTGGCGCCGCTCTTCTTCCTCGTCTACACCGACGTGTTCGCGCTCGCGCTGCTCGTGTGGGCGACGTTCGCGACGGTCACCGCGCGACACTGGCTTTCCGCCGCGCTGCTCGTCGTGCTGATCGACGTGCGCCAGAACGAAGTCGTCTGGGCCGGACTGCTCGCGGCGCTTGCGATCTGGCCGCTCTGGCGCGAGCGCGGCATGCAGGCGTGGCGCGAGATCCTCGCGAATGCGCTGCCGTACTGCGTTCCGGTCGCCGCGTTCCTCGCGTTCTGGTGGTGGAACGGATCGATCTCGCTGTCGCGCGAGCAGTCGGCGCTGCATCCGGATTTCAGCCTGCACGCCGGCAATCTCTTCTTCGCGCTTTTCATCGCCGGCGCGCTGCTGCCGCTGCAGGCCATCGCGGGACTTCGCGATTTCGCCGATCACGCGCGACGCCGGCCGTGGCTGCTCGCGATTCCGCCGCTCTTGTTCGCCGCGTTCTGGTGGGGCTTCCACGCCGAGCAATCCGTACAACACGGTGTTTCCGAACTACTACGTCCGCAACGCACTGCTGATCGCGATCGACGCACAGCCCGCATTGCGCGCGCTCGTCGGCGCCGTCGTCGTGCTCGCCGCGTGCGGGCTCGCATTCACGCGACTGCGTCCGGCGGGCGCGTACTGGCTGTATCCGGTCGCCACGTTGTTCCTCGCGGCGTCGTGGCTGATCGAGCAGCGCTATGCGCTCGTGCCGCTGGTGCTCTGGCTCGCGTTCCGCGAACATCGCGGCCGCGCGATCGAATGGGCGACCGCGGCACTTTGGCTGGCACTTGCGGTCTTCCTCTTCCAGGGCATGTTCGCCATGCGGTTTTTCCTGTAGCCGAGCACAATCGACGCCATGAATCCCAATCCGTTCGCCTGGCCGTTCCGCGCGCAGTACCTCGCCGGATTCCTCTTCTGCGCAATCCTGCTCGCCTACGCGATCTACGAGCAGTTCCAGATGGGCGTCGAGCCGTGTCCGATGTGCATCTTCCAGCGCCTCGCGTTCATCGGCATGGGCATCTTCTTCCTGATCGGCGGACTGCACTCGCCGGGCCCGAAAGGACGCCGCGTTTACGCGGTGCTCGTCGGCATCGTCGCGCTGATCGGCATCGGCGTCGCGATCAATCACCTGCGCATGCAGTTCACGCCGCACGATCCGATGATGGGCGGCTGCGGCCCCGGCCTCATGTACATGCTCGATGCGTTCCCGCTGAACGAAGCGCTGAAGAAAGCGTTCACGGGATCCGGCGACTGCGGCGAGATCAACTGGACATTCCTCGGCATCACGATGCCGGGCTGGTGCCTGATCTGGTACGTGATTCTCGGCGCGGGTGCGGTCTGGGCCGGCTGGCGCCGTCGGGCCTGAGCTGCCGGCGCACCGAGCAACCCAGCCGTATCGAACACCGTCATTCCGGCCTCGCCGGAATGACGAAGCGGGGCAACTCGCTCACATTGCGTCCCGTCCGTGCTGTGGCATGATGCAAGGCCCTGCCGCACTGCAACATCGCCATGGTGACCCGCAAAACCCGACCCGGAATCAGCCCAGTCCGCGAGGCCGAGAACTGGTCGCCGTCGTCGTGGCAAGCGCGCCCGCACGAACAACAGCCGGTCTATCCCGACGCCGCCGAGCTCGATCGCGCACTCGCGCAGCTGCACGAGCTGCCGCCGCTGGTCACGTCGTGGGAAATCCTCTCGCTCAAGAACCTGCTCGCCGAAGCCGCCGAAGGCCGCCGCTTTCTGCTGCAGGGCGGTGACTGCGCCGAGAGCTTCGACGACTGCACCTCGCCGCTGATCTCGAACCGGCTCAAGGTCATGCTGCAGATGAGCCTCGTGCTCGTGCACGGCACTGCAAGCTGCCGATCGTGCGCGTCGGACGTTTCGCCGGCCAGTACGCCAAGCCGCGTTCGGCCGACATCGAAACGCGCGGCGACATCAGCCTGCCGAGCTATCGCGGCGATCTCGTCAACGCACCCGCGTTCACCGCGGATGCGCGCCGCGCCGATCCGCAGCGCCTGATCAAGGGCCACGCGCATTCGGCGATGACGATGAACTTCATCCGCGCGCTGATCGACGGCGGCTTCGCCGATCTGCATCACCCGGAATACTGGGATCTCGCCTGGGTCGAGCACTCGCCGCTGCAGGACGAATACCGGCAGATGGTCGAAGGCATCGGCAACTCGCTGCGCTTCATGGAAACGCTCGCGGGCCAGCCGATCGACAGCTTCCAGCGCGTCGATTTCTACACATCGCACGAAGCGCTGCTGCTGCACTACGAGCAGGCGCTGACCCGACAGGTGCCGCGTCAATGGGGCTGGTTCAACCTGTCGACGCATTTCCCGTGGATCGGCATGCGCACGGCAGCGCTCGACGGCGCGCACGTCGAATATTTCCGCGGCATCCGCAATCCGATCGCCGTGAAGATCGGCCCGACGGTGACGCCCGATCAGCTCATGCGCCTCGTCGACGTGCTCGATCCGGACGACGAGCCCGGACGCCTCACGCTGATCCACCGCATGGGCGCCGCGAAAATCGAAAGCGCACTGCCGCCGCTGCTCGCCGCGATCCGCGCGCGCCGGCCGCAAGCCGCTCTTCTGCTGCGACCCGATGCACGGCAACACCGAAACACTCGGCAACGGCTTCAAGACGCGCCGCTTCCAGAACATCCGCGACGAGCTCGATCGCGCGTTCGACATCCACGCCGCAGCCGGCACGCGCCTCGGCGGCGTGCACCTCGAGCTCACCGGCGAAAACGTCACCGAATGCATGGGCGGCGCGCGCGACCTGACCGAAACCGACCTCACGCGCGCGTACAAGATCGACGGTCGATCCGCGGCTCAACTACGAGCAGTCGCTCGAGCTTGCGATGCTGATCGTGCGCAAGCGTGGCGGTGTGGTCGCGCCAGGCTGATCCGCGGGGCTTCCAAACATTCGTCGTCCCCGCGAAAGCGGGGACCCAGCGCCTTTCACCCGGACGCTTTAAAGGCGCTAGATTCCCGCTTTCGCGGGAACGACGAAGATGAGGGTGCGGTCCCGCGCCCATGCGCACTGACCGAAACCGTTCACCACCGTTCGTATCCGGACGCGCACCTCCGCGCATCCCCTCCCAGCCACGACAAACCGCCCTTCCGCAGCGCCGGTGCGTTGCACGCGACTGGCATGTCTCGTGCTCCGCAAGCATCGTAGAACTACGTGCATCGTCCGCACGCGCCGAGGCGTCACGCGAAAAAACCGCCCAGGGGATTCCGCCATGCTCCAGCACCTCGCATCCGACGTGCGCTACGGCCTGCGCTCGCTGCTCGCGCGACCCGGTTTCCTCGCCGCCGCGATGCTGACGCTCGCGCTCGGCATCGGCGCGAACGCCGCGGTTTTCAGCGTGATCAATACGCTGCTGCTGAAACCATTGCCGTTCGGCGAAAGCGAGCGGCTCGTCGACATCTACAACTCATATCCGGGCAACGGGCTGCCGATCGCCGGCGTCTCGGTTCCCGACTATCTCGACAGGCGCGATCAGGCGCCCGCGCTCGCGGACTCCGCGATGTTCACGCAGCAAAGCTTCAATCTCGCCGAGCAGGGCACGCAACCCGAGCGCCTGACCGGCGTCGTCACGACACCGAGTCTCTTCTCGACGCTCGGCGCAAACGCCGAGCGCGGCCGCGTGCTCGCGCAAGACGATGCAAGCGCCGGCAACGAGCACGTCGCCGTGCTGAGCCACGCACTCTGGAACAACCGCTTCGGCGCCGATCCTGCGATCGTCGGCCGCGACGTGCGCCTCAACGGCGATACCTACCGCGTCGTCGGCGTGATGCCCGAAGGCTTCTTCTTCCCGGATCGCCACGCCGAGCTCTGGACGCCGTTCGTGTTCACCGACAAGCAGCGCAGCGACGACGAGCGCGGCCACGAATTCTCGGGGATGGTCGGTCGCCTCAAACCCGGCGCGACGATACCCGAGCTCAACGCGCAGATGGACACGATCATCCATCGCAACGTCGATCGTGCGCTCGCGGGACCGCGCGGCGAAGGCTGGAAGCGCTTCGTCGAATCGTCCGGCTTCAGCGGACGCGCGCGGCCGCTGCGCGATGCGTACGTCGGCGATCTGCGCCCGACGTTGTGGCTGCTGCAGGCGCTCGTCGCGTGCGTGCTGCTGATCGCGTGCGCCAATGTCGCGAATCTCGTGCTGACGCGACTCTCGGCGCGCCAGAAGGAAATGTCGGTGCGCGCTGCGCTCGGCGCCGGGCGCATGCGCATCGCGCGCCAGCTGCTCGTCGAGAACCTGTTGCTTTCACTCGCAGGCGGCGCAGTCGGCATCGCGCTCGCATACATCGGCGTCGCACTGATCCGAAAGCTCGGGCTCGGCGGACCGGCCGACGCGTTCACGATCACGATCGACAACTCGGTGCTGCTGTTCTCGCTTGCGCTCGCACTCGTCACCGGGATTCTGTTCGGCAGCGTGCCGGCACTCGCGCTGTCGCACAACCGCTCCGCGGTCGCTTTGAAGGAAGGTGGGCGAGGGCAGGGCCCCGGCCCCGCCGCGCGTGCGCTGCGCAACACGCTCGTCGTCGTGCAGATGGCTGCCGCCGTATCGCTGCTCGGCGTCGCCGGCCTCCTGATCCGCAGCTTCGTCCACGTGCAGGAGCAGAGCCCGGGCTTCTCGAGCGAAAACGTGCTGAGCGCGACGATCGATCTGCCCGCGCAGCGCTACAAGGATGACACCAGCAAGGCGCAGTTCTACGAACGCATGCTCGGCGAAGCGCGCGCGCTGCCCGGCGTGATCTCGGCCGGCCTCGTCAACAACATGCCGTTCAGCGGCAACGACGGCTCCGGCAACTACATGGTCGAAGGCGTCGATCCGAAGACGCGGCACGTTCCCGCACGCGTACAGCCAGATGGTCGACGAGGATTTCTTCAGGACGATGCAGATTCCGGTCTCGCGAGGGCCGCTCGTTCGCGGGCGGCGACACCGCCGGACGCGCAGCCGGTCGCGATCGTCGACGAGCTGCTCGTGCACAAATACTTCCCGGGCCAGAGCCCGATCGGCAAGCGCGTCAGCGTCGACTACGACACGACCGACGCGTCGAAAACAAAATGGCTGACGATCGTCGGCGTCGTCGGCACGGTCAAGCGCGATCATCTGTCCGAGCAGACGACGAAGGAAACCGTCTACGTCTACTACAAGCAGTATCCGGAAGCGTACGCGACGCTCGCGTTGCGCACGAACCTCGCGCCTTCGACGCTGATCGCGCCGCTTCGCGCTGCGCTTCAGCGCGTCGACGCCGAGCAACCGGTGTTCGACATCCGCACGATGACAGAACGCATCGCGATCTCGCTCGACGACCGGCGCACGCCGATGCTGCTGCTGATCCTGTTCGCCGTCGTCGCGCTGACGCTGTCGGCCGTCGGCATCTACGGCGTGCTCGCGTTCGCGGTCGCGCTTCGCACCGGCGAGATCGGCGTGCGGCTTTCGCTCGGCGCGCAGCGAAGCGACATCCTGCGGCTCGTGCTGAGCGACGGCGGAAGGCTGACGGCGATCGGGCTTGGGCTCGGGCTCGTCGGCGCGATCGCGATCGGGCTCACGATGCGCGCGCAGCTGTTCGGCGTCGGCGCATTCGATCCGCTGACGCTGGTCGTGGTCGTCGTCCTGATCGGCGGGACTGCGCTGCTCGCGTGCTGGCTGCCGGCGCGGCGCGCGGCGCGCGTCGAACCGAACGTGGCGCTCCGCTACGAGTGATTCTTCCCTTCTTCCTGCGGGAGAAGGTGGCGCGAAGCGCCGGATGAGGGTCCGGAAGGACGCGATTTTCCAGTCTGGGAAAACGTTCGCGTTGGGACTCCGCCGGACCCTCACCCCAACCCCTCTCCCGAAGGGAGAGGGGCAAGAGCGCGCTGCGCCGGAGCCGCCACAACTTCCGGGACGTACGTCGACTCCGCCTGACGGAGTATCGTTGCTCCTTTGCGCCGCCGCCGAAGGAGTTTCGATGTCTTTCTCCCAACGCCGAGAGTTGTCGGCTTTCGCCGCAGCGATCGCTTCTTGCCAGCGCCGTCGCAAGCGCAGCACCTTCGCCGCGCCAACAGTCCGACATCCCCGATTCGATGCTCGACGGCCCGCAATGGCGCCTCGTCGGCCCATTCCGCGCCGGCTGGGGCACGATGGCCGCCGGCATTCCCGAACAGCCGAACGTCTACTACTTCGGCGCGGCCGGCGGCGGCGTCTGGAAAACCGACAGCGCCGGCGCGACCTGGCAACCGATGTCCGACGGCCTCGAATCCGCACCGGTCGGCGCGATCGCGATCGCACCGTCTGACCCGAAAACGCTCTACGTCGGCATGGGCCATCCCGAGCCACGCTACGACATCGCCGCCGGCGACGGCATGTACAAATCGACCGACGGCGGCGCGCACTGGCAGCATGCGGGTTTGCAGACGACGCGCCACATCGGCCAGATCCTGATCGATCCGAAAGACGCGAACACCGTGCTCGTCGCCGCGCTCGGCCACATCTTCGGCCCGAGCCCCGACCGCGGCGTCTTCCGCACGACCGACGGCGGCGCGACGTGGAAGAAGGTGCTCTTCGTCGACAACCAGACCGGCGCCGTCGATCTCGCCGCCGATCCCGCCGATCCGAAGATCGTCTTCGCGACGACGTGGACCGCGCGCAACTGGCCCTGGCTCAGCTACTTCACGCCGATCGAAGGCGAGGGCAGCGCGATCTGGAAATCGACCGACGGCGGTGAGACGTTTAAACGTCTACAAGGCGAAAACTGGCCGAAAGGCAAGCTCGGCCGCATCGGCATCGCGGCGGCGCATCTCGCCAGCGGCGCGACACGGCTCTACGCCGACATCGACTCCGACGACCACGGCGGCCTCTACCGCTCCGACGACGGCGGCGACCACTGGCAATTCGTCAACAAGGCCAGCGCCGTCAGCACGTGGTACATGAGCCGCCTCACCGTCGATCCGAAAGACCCCGACACCGTCTATACCGTCGGCCAATCGATCCATAAATCCACCGACGCCGGCAAGACGCTACCCATCTTCAAGGGCGCACCCGGCGGCGACGACTACCACTACCTCTGGATCAACCCGCGCCTGCCGAGCCACATGGTCACCGCGAGCGACCAGGGCACCGTCGTCACCGTCGACGGCGGCGCGCACTGGAGCGACTGGTACAACCAGCCGACCGGCCAGTTCTACCACCTCGCCGCCGACAACCGCTTCCCGTACTGGATCTACTCCGGCCAGCAGGATTCCGGCACCGTCGGCATCGCGAGCCGCAGCGACTACGGCGCGATCTCGTTCCGCGACTGGCATCCGGTCGGCGGCGACGAACGCGACTACGACATTCCCGATCCCGAAGACGCGAACATCGTCTACGGCTCCGGCCTGGGCTCGCGCATCTCGCGCTGGGACGCGCGCACGGGCGAAGTGCAGAACGTCTCGCCGTGGCCGACGTCCGCGTACGGCAAGCGGCCGACCGACATCAAATACCGCTACACGTGGATCTCGCCGATCGCATTCTCCGCGCACGCGCCGTACGCGCTCTACGCGGGCGCGCAGATGCTGTTCCGCACGACCGACAAAGGCCAGCACTGGGACGCGATCAGCCCCGACCTCACCGGCAAGCAGGAAGGCGCGAAGCACTGCGACGGCGACGTGCCGATCGCAGCGAACGCGCACCGCGTGCGGCTACGGCGTCATCTACTCGATCGCGCCATCGCCGCGCACGAACGACGAAATCTGGATCGGCACCGACAACGGCCTGATCCAGACCACCGCCGACGGCGGCGCGCACTGGCGCAACGTCACGCCGAACAACATCCCGAAGTGGTCGAAGATCGCCTCGCTCGATCCTCTCCGCGCTCGAGCCCGGCACCGCGTACGCCGCCGTCGACAACCACCGGCAGGACGATTTCCACCCGATCGCCGTGCGCACGCACGACAACGGCAAGACCTGGACGAAGATCACGAACGGCCTTCCGGACGGCCATTTCGTCGCCGTCGTCCGCGCCGATCCCGTGAAGAAAGGCTTGCTCTACGCCGGCACCGACGCCGGCGTCTACGTCTCGTTCGACGACGGCGACGCGTGGCAACCGCTGCAGCGCAACCTGCCGGTCGCATGGGTGCGCGACCTGCTCGTCCACGGCAACGACCTCATCGCCGCGACGCAAGGCCGCGCGATCTGGGTGCTCGACGACGTGACGCCGCTGCGCCAGATCGACGCGAGCATCGCGCACGCCGACGCGCACCTCTACGCACCCGCGCCCGCGATCCGCGTGCGCGGCAGCCAGAACAAGGACACGCCGCCGCCCGCCGACACCGCGCTCGGCACGAATCCGCCGACCGGCGCGATCATCGACTACACGCTCGGCAAGTCAGCGAAGCAGGTCGTCATCGAGATTCGCGAGAAGGGCGCCGGCGCCGACGGCAAGCCGCGCGTCGTCCGCCGCTTCGCGAGCGACGACAAGACGCCGCCGATCAAGGCCGAACGCTACTTCGCCGAAGCGTGGACGAAACCCGCCGCGAAACCGTCAACCGAACCCGGCGCGCACCGCTTCGTCTGGAACCTGCGCTGGCCGCGGCCGAAGGCGGTCGAATACAACTATTCGATCGCGGCCGTGTGGGGCGAGGACACGCCGCTGACGCCGGAAGGTGCGCTCGCGTTGCCGGGCGATTACGACGTCGTGCTCATCGTCGACGGCGAGGAACAGCACCAGACGCTGACGGTCGCGCCCGATCCGCGCATCCACGCGACGCGCGCGGAGCTCGAGCAGGCGTTTGCGTTCTATCGCGATGTCGAAGGCGAGCTTGCGAAGGCGTGGCAGACGTACGGCGAGGTCGATGCCGTGCACGAGCAGCTCGAAGCCTTGCACAAGAACGAAGCGGCGGCGAAGGCGAAGGGTGCGATCGAGGCGTTCGAGAAGAAGCTTTCGCCGTTTCGCGAAGGGAAGGGCGAAGCCGCGCCGAACATCGGCACGATCGCGGAGGCGCTGACTTCGCTCGCGACCGACGTCGAAGGCGCCGACGCCGCGCCGACCGATGCGCAGCAGAAGGTCTTCGCCGAATATCGCGGACGCCTCGCGCGCGCGAACGAGCGCTGGAGCGCGACGAAGCAGAAGGACTTGCGGCGTTGAATCGCAGCCTCGCCGCGGCGGGCGTCAAGGAGATCCACGTGCCGAGCGCCAGAGAAATCCACATCGGCGAGCCCCGGAAGGCAAAGATCTTCCGTAGTCGCGTCTCCAATAGTGCTGATACGGGAGAGGGCAGGGTGAGGGCATTCTCGGTTCGACCTGACTATTTCACAACCGATCGTCTCCGCCGAAAGTGGTAACTCAGCGCGCTAGCTCCGGCCGAGTGACTCGCTCAAGAGCAATGCGTGCCAAGCCCCGCCAACCCGCCCGCGCATCGCATCGCGCGCAACGTCCATCGACAACGCCGGCCACGCGCATTCGCCTGCCGTCGAGCTGGCGCAACGTCACCGCGCGCCTGCTCCGCCCGCGCGCAGGCGAGCGCTCGCGCACCGCGCGTCGCGAAGTCCCCGAGATCCGCCTCTCCGGCGCCTGGCTCGAACGCATCGGCTTCCCGAAAGGCGCGCGCTATCTCATCAGCGTCGAACGCGAGTTCCGCACGATCATCCTGCAAGGCGAGTTCGAGAAGCGCGGTCGACAGCGGCGCTGATGTCGAGATTCGTCTCGGCGAAACCGTTGGCCGGATAGGACCCGGCCGCAGGAAGAGGTTCGGCCTCACGAAGCAGGGCGGTGGCGTGGGGCTCACGCCCCAACTCCGCGGGCCTGTCCGCATCCACGCCGTTGCGCTTCCTCCGCGCCAACCGGATGCGCATACTGGTTTCCTTCGCACGCGCATCGCGGGGAGCGAAGAGAAGAGCTAGCCAACCAGAAAACGAACGGGGAGGTCGCATGAAGATCATCACATCTTGTGTGCTGTCGGCGATCGCGCTGTCGAGTGCCGCCGGCGTCGGGGCTGCGGAGGCGGAAAGGGCGAATATCTTCCGGACTTTCGATGGACCGCGCGCAGCAGTCGCGCAAGACGTACAACAAGGCTGGCCGAGCAGACGTCGAAATACGCATGGCTCGCGTGGGGACATCGAAAACCGGCAACACCTAGACGTATTCGTACGCCGCCGGGCCGTACACATGGGCGGATATTCGACTGCGTGCCGAGATCGGCAGGACGTGCGGCAAGCGGATCGGCGACGTGCCGAGAGCCAAGCGCGCATCTGAAGAGCGAGACGAGCGCGTTCCTGGTCGAGATCCCGGAGCTGAGCTACATGCCGAAGGAAAGGGATCCGAAGCCGCCGCTGCTCAACGTCACGTTCTTCAAGCTGAAGGTGACGCACGAAGCGGAGGCCGCGTTCAACGAAGGCGCCCGCAAGATCGCCGCGGCCGCCGTCAAGACAAACTGGACCGGCTACTACATGTTTTACAAGATCCGCAGCGGCGACGGGGAAGCTCCGACTATCTCGTCCTTTCGCCGTACAAGAACTGGGCCGCCTTCGGCGCGGGGCACGATCCTGCATTGTGGAAGATGGTCGAAAGCGTACGGCAAGCAGGACGGCGACGCGCTGCACAAATCGGTCATCGATTCGCTGCAGGAAAGCTCATCGCATGTCGACAGCTACAACGAAGAGCTGACGTATATGCCGTCAGGCAAGTGATGCGCAGGATCGGCGGCCCACGTCAGGGCCGCCGTGCGGACCATCGCGCGCGCGACACGTGCGGGCGCGTTGCGATGCGATCTGGCCGCGATTCACCCTACGCTAAAGCGGACCGCGGTACGGTCACTTTTCCGACTGACTCAGGAGGTCATCATGATCGCCAAGATCCAGCCGTTCCTCTGGTTCGACGGGAATGCCGAAGAGGCAGCGCGTTTCTATGCCGACACTTTTCCGGATAGTCGCGTCGGCGCCATCAGCCGCGCGCCCGGAGATTATCCCGCCGGCAAGAAGGGTGACGTCCTGATCGTCGAAGTGACCATTCTCGGAATGCCGTTCGTGCTGTTGAACGGAGGACCGATGTTCAAGTTCAACGAATCGGTCAGCTTTCAGGTCGCGACGGATGATCAGGCGGAAACCGATCGCTACTGGAAAGCCATCACGGAAAACGGTGGGGCCGAGAGCGCGTGCGGCTGGTGCAAGGATCGTTTCGGACTGTCCTGGCAGATCACGCCGAAACGCCTGACCGAGCTGATGGCCCAGGGCGGTGAAATCACGGCGCGCGCGTTCGCCGCAATGATGGAAATGAGAAAGATCGACATCGCCGCGCTCGATCGAGCGGTCGAGGGCGCCAAGCGCTGATCGACGTCCAGTAAGCAGGCGCGGCGGCATATACGACGGCCAGCCCGATCTTGTATGTTGCTCCGACGGGTCCCGGGGTCGGAGCAACGACATGAAGCGTCTGATCGTCACGCTGCTTCTTTGTGCGTTCGCGTTTGCCGCTCACGCGGCGCCGGACGCTGCGAAGCCGAAGGTTCGCGCGATCACCGCGTTCGTGCGCATCGATCGATCGAGCTACGAGGCGCAGATCGCGGAAGCGATGACGCGTGCTCAACGCCGCCAAGGCGGACTTCGCCAGCCGCGGCTACGAGACGCAAACCGTCCGCATCGTGACGCAGCCGTTGGCGGAGCTGGTAAAGGGCCTGCCTGAAAAGGATGCGCTCGCATTCCTCCGCTCGCTCGACGATCTCTCGCAAAAAGACGGCTTCGCTGCGAACGTCGGCCCGGCGATGCTGCACGACACGGACGATCCCGCGACGATGCATCTGCTCGCGCAGGTCCTCTCGACTTTGCCGCATCTCAACGCGAGCGCGATCATCGCGGACGACGACGGCATCCACTGGAAGACGATCCGCGAGTCGGCGAAGCTCGTGCGCTACGTGACGGATCACACGCGCGCGCAGCCAGGGCAATTTCCAGTTCACGGCCACGGCGATGCTCAAGCCGCTCGGTCCGTTCTATCCGGGCGCGTATCACACCGGCGCCGGCAAGCAGTTCTCGCTCGGATTCGAGGGCGCGAACATCGTGCAGGAAGTTTTCGCCGCGACGCATGGCGATTTCGACGCATCCGTCGCCGAGCTCACCCGGCAATTGACGATCCACGCGCAGGTCGGCGAAGAGGTCGGCAACAAGGTCGCCGCATCCAGCGGATGGACATTCGCCGGCGTGGATCCGACGCCGGCGCCGCTCGGCGATGCATCGATCGGCGATGCGATCGAGCGCTACACCGGCTCGAAGTTCGGCACGAACGGCACGATGACGGCGGCGCTCGCGATCACGTCGGCGGTGAAGGCCGTGAAGGTGAAGCAGATCGGCTATTCGGGATTGATGCTGCCGGTGATGGAAGACAAGCGGCTCGCGGAGCGATGGGCCGAGAACACCTACGAGATCGATTCGTTGCTCGCGTATTCCGCGGTATGCGGAACCGGCCTCGACACCGTGCCGCTTCCCGGCGACATCAGCGAAGAGCGCCTCGTGAAGATCTTCGGCGACGTCGCTGCGCTCGCGTGGAAATGGCACAAGCCGCTGTCCGCGCGCCTGCAGCCGGTGAAGGACAAGAAGGCGGGCGACAAGACCGACTTCGACAGCCAATACCTGTTCAACACGACGCTGCATGCGGGCAATTGATCGGACTGTCGGGAACTTCGATCCACGCCGGGGCACGCACGATGCGCAAAATGTCTTCTCGCACATCGCACTCGCGCTGCCCGCGCTGACGACGGCGCACGCGATCGCGTCGGAAACGACCGACGCGATGGCGCCCGTGCATCAGTTCGTCGACGGCTTCAACAAAGGCGACATGAAGCTGGCCGTCGCTGCCTGCGCCGATGAGGCATCCGTCATCGACGATTTCCCGCCGCACGCGTGGCAAGGTGCGGGCGCCTGCGAACAATGGGCGAATGGGTTCGACGCCATCGCGAAGAAGGAAGGAATCATCCGATGCGAGGATCGTCCTCGGCAAGCCGCGGCATGTCGACGTCACCGATGACCGCGCCTACGTCGTCGTGCCCGTGACGCTCGTTTACACGAAGAAAGGGAAGCCGACGAAACTGCCCGGCATGTTCACCGCCGCTCTGCACAAGGAGACCGGCGGTTGGCGCATCGCCGCGTGGGCGTGGGCGGATCTGTAGACGCAGCGTCTTGCTCAGGATTTCACCGCCGCCGCTTCGGCACTACACTTTCGCACCATGAGCGAACCGCCTACCGCGGAACAAACGGCACTCTGGCAGCGACGCCTCGCGAGCCAGGCCAACAATCGCGCCTGGACGCTGTCGGAGTCCTCGTCGCGCACGCCCGAAGAAGACGAGGAAATGCTGCAGGCCGCCAACGCGGCCATGTATTTGTGGAAGATCGTCGGCAATGCGAGGAATCACGCGCACGCGGCGCTTCTCCTCGCACACGCTTATGCGCTGCTTGGACTCGGCAACCCTGCGAAACACTATTTCGCGAAGGCCAGTCCCGTCTTCTTTGGCGAAGGCGCCGATCCGGGGGAACTGGCGATCGGGCATGCGGTGGCAGCCAACGTCGCCGCCGCCACGGGCGATTCCAAAGCACACGCGACCCACTATGCAGAAGCGGACCGGCTGATTGCGGCGCTACCCGGTGCGGAAGACCGAAACATTCTCAGCGCAACGCTGCGCGTGATCCCCGTTCCCGCAAAGTAAGCGCCGCCATCTGATCGTAGCTGCGGCTCTCACGCCCGCCGCGATCGTGCCAGCGAATCCGCCACGACCCACGCGGCACCGATCAGCGCGATATTCACTGCGTTCTCGTTCCACACCCAGTTGGACGGCGTGGCCAGCGCCATCGGAATGTGCACCAGCACGCTGAAGGACGCGAACATGATCGTCAGCAGGATCGCAGCAAGGCGCGCCTGCACGCCCGTCAGGATCGCAACGCCCGCCGCAATGTGCGCGATGCCGGTCGCATACGCCCAGAACTCCTGTGACGGCGGCAGCCACTTGGGAACCAGCGGCGCGGTAAGGCTCATGTACACAAAGTGCGCCGTGCCGAATACCAGCAGACAGAGCCCGAACGCTATTTGACCCACGCGCGTGAGGCGTGCGGCCCTGGCTGCATCGATCTTCGCGCTGCTTGCGTAGACGATCAGCCCGCCCGCCGTGATGGCGAGCTGTATCGCAAGGCTTTCGTACGGCAGGAATTCCGCGTAGTGGGCAAGCCACACGCGGCCGTTCATCAGGAGCACGACGACGAACGCGAAGTACGCAGTGATCGCCGCAGCCGCCCAAGGCAACGTCCGACGCCATTCGACGGCGGCACCCGCGACGAGCATGAACGCAGCGACGCCATACGCAAGGACAGTGCGGCCGGGAAAATCCTTGGGCACGGGCTGCCCCGGATGAAAGTCGCCCAATGCGAGGCAAACCACGCCCAGCGCCATGATGCCCAAACCGTAAACGCGCCAGCCGAAAGCCTTCGTCGTTCTTTCTGCGGTCATGATGTCCCCATCTTTGCGTGCGAACGCACGGCCAGAGTGATGAAACCGCCGAACGATGGGATTCCGCGATGGGTCCGGTAAGTGCTGAAAGTCCTCCGTCGCTGCCGGGATTCGGCGAGTCGTTCTCGCCGTCAGTGGAGCCGTGGACACGAAGTCCGCAGCCCCGCTATTCAGTGGGCCGGCTTGCGTCAACAGCCATTGCATCGTCCGCCTGATCATCCGGCCGAAACTCGAGCAGCTCGCCCGGCTGGCAATCCAGCGCGACGCAGATCGCCTCGAGCGTGGAGAAGCGGATCGCCTTCGCCTTGCCGGTCTTGAGGATCGAGAGGTTGGCGACGGTGATGTCGACGCGCGCCGCGAGCTCGGTCAGCGTCATGCGGCGTTCGTGCAGCTTGTCGTCGAGGCGCACAAGGATCGCCATGTCACACCGTGCCTTCGAGATCGGCGCGCATCCGCGCACCATGCGCGAACACGCCGGCGAGCACGAACAGCAGCAGCACCGCGAGCCACGGCGCGAACGAAAACGCATCGACCTTACCCGGCTCCCACACCGCCGCCGCGATCGCCGCGACGATGAGCCGCAAACCTTCCAGCGCCGCGACGCTCCACGCGATGAAGTTCAAACGCTGCGCGTTCTCGAGGATGAAAGGATCGCCGACGCGCACGGTGTCGACGATCGCGAGCAGCCGCCGCAGGATCGTGTGCACGATCGCCGCGCCGATGAGGCCGACGACGACGATCATGCGGACGCCGACGCCAGCCCACGGGTGTGCATGGATGAGGTCGAAGCCGAGCGGGCGTTGCGGCCAGCCTTCGATGAAGAAGCTGAAGACCAGGAGGCCTGCGATGCCGAGGGCATAGAGGGCGTTGATGATGGTGAGGCCCTGGATGACCGGGCGGGCGGCGGCGAGGGCGTGGGCGCTCGTGGAGGTCATGGCGCTGCTCCGTATATATCGTTAAACGATACTATACACATCGATAAACGATATGCAAGCCTGCCAGACGTATCGTAGCGACCGTGCGGCGGTCAGGGTTTCACGCATGGCAGGGGGCATTCGGTTGGCCAGAGGCTGACGCGGCCTGCGCAAAGTCGCCGATCGGGCTCGTGATCAACCCGCGTCTCTCCGAGGCTCCATGACGACGACAACCTTCCCGCGCACGCGCCCCTCCGTCACGTGCGCGATCGCGTCGCGAATCTCATCCAGTCGATAGGTCCGTTCGATCGCGGGCCGCACCTTGCCGTCTTTCACGAGCTGCATCACCGTCGCGAGGTCCGCGGGATTTCTCTTCGCCATGAACAGCGAGAGCTTGCGGTCTCCGAATGCGGAAAGGAAAACGCATTTCAGCACCAGCCAGAGCAGTTGCGTCGTGGACGTGAACGATGCGCCGATCACGAGGTACGCGCCGTTCGGATTCAGCGCGCGCCGGCAGCGCAGCAGTCCGTGCGCGGCATAGCAGTCGATGATCAGGTCGTAGCGCTCGCCGCTGCGCGTGAAGTCGTCGCGCGTGTAGTCGATCACGACATCGGCGCCGAGCGATTGCACGAGCTCGAGGTTTCGCGTGTGCGTGACGCCGGTGACGTGCGCGCCGAAGTGTTTCGCGAGCTGCACCGCGAACGTGCCGACGCCGCCGCCGGCGCCGTTGACCAGAACCCTGCGGCCCGCCGCGATGTTTCCCTTGCGCAGCGCCTGCAACGCCGTGAACGATGCGACGGGTAGGCTGGCTGCTTGCTCGAACGTCACGCCGTCGGGTATGGCGACCAGCGCTGACGCCGGCGCGCACGCCGACTCGGCGAATGCGCCACGGCAGTTGCCAAATACGGCATCGCCTGGCTTGAACGTCGTGACGTTGCGGCCAACGGCTGCGACGACGCCGGCGACATCGACGCCGAGGCGCGTCTCCTTCGGTGCGCGAAGTCCGACCATGAGCCGCACGACGAACGGCGTGCCGCGCACGCTGCCGCAGTCGAGCGCGTTGACGGAGGCTGCGCGGATGTCGATGCGCACTTCGTCGTCTTTCGGCTCTGGCGTTTCGACGTCGCGGATTTCGATGACGTCCGGGGAGCCGTAGCGCGTGAAGATGGCTGCCTTCATCGGCGCATCATGGCACCAGCTCCGCAGCGCCGCAGCTTTCCCCTCTCCCGCTTGCGGGAGAGGGTAGGGTGAGGGCAGTCGGAGTGGTAATTTCCGCATCGCGTAATCGGTTTTGGAGTGTCGCGCCTTTCTGGGTGAGAGGGCGAACCAAGGTTTCCCTCACCCCAGCCCTCTCCCGCAAGCGGGAGAGGGGGCAACGCGCGCGTGTCCGCTGACTGCTTGGGAGATGCTCCGTGACGAAACCCATCATGAATCTCGACGAAGTCGCGTTCGACGATATCGAGGACAACGGCAAATACACCTCGCGCCGCGGCCAGATCAGCGATCACATCGGCGCGGAGAAACTCGGCTACAACCTGACCGTGGTGCCGCCGGGCAAGACGCAATGTCCGTTTCATTGCCATCACGGCGAGGAGGAGATGTTCTTCATCATCGAAGGCGAGGGCGAGCTCCGCTTCGGCGATCAGCGTTATCCGCTGCGCGCGCACGACGTGATTGCCTGCCCGACGGGCGGCCCGGAGGTCGCGCACCAGATCATCAACACCGGACGCACGACGATGCGTTACCTGTCGATCTCGACGCGCGCGGAGCTCGATGCCTGCGAATATCCCGATTCGCAGAAGGTCCTGGTGGTGGCGGACCATCGTGGCGCGCGCAGCCTGCGCAAGATGTTTCGGGCGGAAGGGACCGTGGACTATTACGATCGCGAGTCGATCGATGAAAGTTCTTAGCCTCGATGATCGGCGGAACGGTCTCCGACCGCAGGCGAGGAAACGAACCGCAAAGAAAAAGGCCCGCATGCGCGGGCCTTTTTCAGCATGACGAATCGCTCTGCCGTTACTGACAACCGGAGAACTTGAACGACGCGAGGCGCGTGCTCCAGTTGAACGCGCCGTTCGCTTTCAGGTACTCGGTCGTGTACCAGAACGTGCAGTCGTCGGTCGGATCGATCGACATTGCGCTGTAGTCGCCCCAGCGATCCAGCCGCTGGCCGCTCTGCGAGCCGGCACCTATCTGGATCGACGCTTCGGCCTGCATCGTGTTGGTGGCGTCGCTGACGAGGCGGCCCGTGTAGCGGATCGCCGGAAACAGCGAGCTGCTCGAAACGCTGTAGCCGAGCGCCATGTTGCCCTGCTTGTCCTGCGCGATGGATCCCATCCAGCGATAGCTCGTGTCCGGCGAGAACGTCGATTGCTGGAACACGGTGGGAATGCCATTCGGATTGCGCAGCTCATACCAGCGCAGGCCGGTATATGGATTGTTGTGCGCGGTGCCGACCTTCACCGAATGGTTGACGACCAGCGATTCGTAGCCGCCGAAGTTGCGGTACGCGAGGCGGAACATCAGCCGATCGGCCAGCGAATCGAGCTTCTGGCTGGTGCCGCTCTGCGGCACGCAATTGCTGCCTCCGCAGGCTGGAGTGAACGCAGCGACCGCGAGATTCGTCGGGCCCGTCAGCGTCGTGTTTGCCGGTGTCGTCCAGTCGACGTGGAATTTCCACAGGTTCAAGCGGTTGGTGCCGAAGTTGACCATGAAGTTCGGCGAGCCCGCCGGTGGCGCCGTCGAGCCGTCGAGATCGGACGGCAGCACGCCGCCGAAACTCGATGAGAGCTGGAAGCATTGCTGCGTCGCCGCCGCGCCGGTCAGCATCGCGCTGCGGTTGTAGGCGCAGAGCCTCGAGCCGCTGAACGAGTTTCCGGTGAACATGTTGAACGTTTCGTAGTACGCATCCGGCCAGACGCCCATCTTCGGGTAGTCGGGGAACACGCTGCCGTACGAGAACGAGTAGCGGTACCAGCCGCCGGTCGCGTCGGATGTCTGCGAGACCGCGACGCATTGCAGATACGGCGTCGTGCCGACGGCGAACTGCGAGATGATCCAGCGGTTGGCGGCCTTGTCGTAGACGACGACTGCATCGCCGTCGTTGTCGGTCTGGCACTGGCCGCCGAAGCCGCTCCACAGCGTACTGGTCGGAACGGGTCCGTAGACGACGCTCTTGGTCGCCTTGTTGAAGACGGCGAAGCCGACGTTGACGACCTGCACGTACTGCGTCGCGCCGACCGCACCGACCGTGTCGGGCGGTGCGTATTGCACGGTGAACGCGCCGTTGGGTCCGCTGAAACCTTTGCCGACGCCGTCGACGCCGCTGATGAACGTCGGTGCGAACAATCCGACCGGCGCTTCGAAGTTCTGCACGGCGCCATCGACCTGACCCGGCGGCGTGTACGGCAGCGGGATCCGATGCTCCGCGTGCATGTGCCAGCGATCGTAGCCGGCGGGATCCGGAACGACGGCGCGCAGCGAGGGAAGCGTGTCCTGATGAACCGCCTGCGCCACTTCGACGCGGCTTGCGGCGGGTTGCACGGCGTGGGCCGTGGAGACGATCAGGGCTGGAATTGCAGCGAGAGTCCACATGCATCGTTTCATCGTGCTTACTCCTCCTGAGGAGCCGAGTGAAAGGGATGGCTGGACGTCAGGCTAAGTCTATAGGATTAGATAATATCCGTCTTGAGACGTAGGTCTTGAGGATTAGAGATCGGCTTGGAGCGGGCTGGGCGGCCCGTAGCGCGCCGCCGAGCGGGATCTGCCGGCTCGGAAAAGTGCTGGCCACGGAGGCGGGCTCGGCCTATCGGGAAGGGCTAACCCGGCTCGCGCTCTCCGCGGGCGGGCGAGGGCATTCGGGCCGATGATGAATCCGTCAACGAGAACAACAGCAACGGCAATCGAACGGTAAGAGGAACAGGTTTCCGGCAAGGCGGATTCGATCGATTCTGGGCGGATGTCCGCTGAGCGGCGCGACCGGCTCGCGAACATTCGATTCAGTTTAGGAGAGCGGATGCCATGAGAACCCCGAATCACGCAGCGACATTGGATGCAAGGTCACTTGCGGTGCTCGTACCGGCGCTGTGCTGCGCGCTGACAGTCGCAAATGTCGAAGCACGTTCACCGATCTTCCATCCGGCTTCGTCGGCGCACGTCACGACCGCATGGGCCGCACCGCTCGCGTGGACCGAACAGAAAGTCACCGCCAGCAACGGCGTGGCGCATGACGCGTTCGGACAATCCATCGCGATCCGCGGCACGACCGCGCTGATCGGCGCCGTCGACGTCAACAACTGGGAAGGCGCGATCTACGTCTTCACGCAGACCGGCGGCGTCTGGACCGAAGGCCAGGAATTCATGGCCGACGATGGCGCGCCGAACGATCGGGCCACGTTCGGCACCGCGATCATGATCGACGGCGACACGGCCGTCATCGGCGCGCTCGGCGCGACCGTGAACGGACATGCGAATCAGGGTGCCGCGTATGTGTTCAAGGAAGCCGGCGGCATCTGGAGCCAGGTCGCCAAGCTCGTCGCCGACGACGGCGAAGCGAACAGTTATTTCGGCCAGACCGCCGCGATCGCCGGATCGAACATCGTCGTCGGCGCGTACGGCGCGAGCGTCAACGGCAACGCGCTGCAGGGCGCGGCGTACGTGTTCTCGAACGTCGGCGGCACCTGGACGTTCGCGCACAAGCTCGTCGCCGACGACGGCGTCGGCGGCGAATTCTTCGGTCACGCGGTCGCGATGTCCGGCACGCGCGCGCTCGTCGGCGCGCCGTACACCGCAGTCGACGGCACGCCCGCGCGCGGCGCGGTCTACGTGTACGACGGCTCGAGCAGCGACTGGTCGCAGGTGGGAAAAGTCGTCGCCGATGCGGGCAATCCCGGCGACGGCTTCGGCTATTCACTCGCCGCGACGACGACGCACATGGTCGTCGGCGCCGGCGGCAGCGATGGCGGGCAGGGCGCGGCGTTCGCATTCGCCGACGACGGCGGTGCGTGGACGCAGCAGGGGCGCCTTGTCGCCGACGACGGAGCGATGGGCGAAGACTTCGGCTACGCCGTCGCGATCCTCGACACGACACTGATCGTCGGCGCCGACCGCGCGGCCGTAAACGGCAACACGCAGCAAGGCGCCGCGTACGTGTTCGCGCAAGACGGCGGCGCGTGGACGCAGACGCAGAAACTCACCGCGAGCGACGGTGCGACGGACGAGTTCTACGGCGCGTTCGTCGCGCTGTCGGATCAGTCCGCGCTGATCGGCGTGCCGTACGCGACAGTCGACGGCCACGCGGTGCAGGGCGCGGCGTATTTCTACGAGCGTGACGATGTCGTCACCGACAGGATCTTCGCGGACGGGTTCGACCCGGCGCCTTGATCTGGCGGAGGCATTGCCTCGGTTCGGCGCGCAACCGCTGGACACAGCGCCGCCTGATGCGGCGACGCTCGCTCCGCTTCAGTGTTCGCGGTTGAACTCGCTCTCGTCGTCCGCGACGCACTGGCCCTCTTCGGGACTGCAGCGCTCGTTCTCGTTGCATCCGCCGCGACGGATATAGCAGATGCATTGCGCGCTGCCATCTTCCTCGCGCACGCCGAATCCGCGGCAGGGTTTGTCGTTGATACAGCTGCCGACCATGCCGTTGCGGTAGCGCGGCTCGCACTCGCCCTTGCTCGCGACGGGCGGCAGGCGCGGGATCGGCACGGCCTGTGTCTGAAACCCGCCGCGACTCGAAGCGTCACTCGGCGGCGGCTTGGGTTGCTCCGCCTGCGCGGCGGTGCCGCTCGATGCGTGCGATGCGACGGCGACGAGAAGCGCGATCAGCAACGCGCGAAGTCCACTGCGGCTCGATGCATTCGAATTCATTGGCGTCCTCCGTCAGGGCTCGCGCACGGACTGCACGTGCAGGTGCGAGCTGACGAACGTCCAGCGCTTGCTGCAGCCCTTGCCGGCGTCCGTGCTCGTGAAGCGGACGAAGACCGGCGTCGTGTCCTTGAAGCCGACCATCAGCATGTCGTCGTAGTCGCCCCAGTAGCCGCGCGTGTCCGAGCAGACCGGAATGTTCTTCGCGATGTCGACCGGTATGCCGAACGGCGCACCGTTGAGGAGCCCGAGATACATGCGCCCGAGGTTCACCGTCGTCGGGCTCGCACCGTAGCGCTCGTAGAACGAGCTTGTCCATTGCGGCGGAAGCCCGAAGAAACCGCGCCAGGCCGCCACGCTCGGATTGAACACGTCGCCCGGCACTTCGCGCGCGTCGCGCGGCCCGACGAACCACCCGGGCACCTGATGGCAATGGCTGAGGTCGGCCGCGCAGGCTGCGCCTTCGACGAACAGGCGGCTCTGTGCGGAACGACGCGTCACGAGCATGCGGATCTCGTCGTTGCCGAGCTCGGATGGCGCGCCGATGTCGAACGAAAACTGCGGGCCCGTACGCACCGTCAGCGGCGCTCCCGCGACCGTGCTGTTGAAATCGACCGACGGGTAGAGCTCCATGGATTCGCTGGCCTGCACCGGCGATCCCCACGAGCCGTTGCGGAACCGGTTCATGAAGACGACGTAGCCGCCTTGCGTCCCGATCGTTGCGGCCGCATAGAGCGAACCATCCAGCGCGGCGCGCAACCGTGCATGGCTCAGCGCGACGAGACCCGGAAACGGATCGGCGATGCGCACGAACTGCGCGTTCGCGTCCGCGGCGCGCCAGACATCGATCTTCGACGTCGTGACGTCGACATACGCCGCAAATATCTCGCCGGACGGCGTGGAGGCGAGGCTGCCGCCGTCGTAGAAGTGGCCTTTTGTCGCGTCCGCGTCGTAGACACTCGGCTCGGTGTTGCCGAAGCACTGATGGAACTGGAACGTCTTGCCGCCGTCGACCGTGCGATAGATGCACGCGCCGCCGATATACGAGCCCCTCGATCCGTACGTCACCGCGCCGTTGATGCCGCCGGTCGGAAACTTCGATTGCGGTATCGCAAGGTTGGACAGGAACGCGATCGCGTAGCTCGCGCCCGATGTCGTCATCGCAGGATCGCCCCACAACACGGGCCATCCGCTCGGCGTCGCGACCTTGCCGGCGTAGGTCCACGAGCCGCCCATGTTTTCCGAGTAGGCCCAGCCCATCAGGCTCGCGCCCGCGTTGACCTGGCGGCTGTTCTGCGCGTAGACGATCGTGTTGCCTGCGGAGGTCTCGTCGTTGAACGAGACGAGGACGCGGTCGATGCCGTTTGCGCGTACGGTCGTTGCGGTCGTCTCGGATTGGCCGGCCGCGAGCGACGCCTCCGAGGTGCCGGTGACCGGTACCACGGTGCAACCGCCGGCGAGCGACGCGGCGATCGCGATCGCGGCAATCCCTATCGGATCCATCCGGAGATGCATGGCCTTCCTCCGTCGGTGCTCGTTCTTGCGATGTATGGAGCAAGGCGATACTGCGCGCGCAGCATCCGCGTCACATCGCATGAAGTGCGCGCGTTCGTGTAGGAAAACCGCTCGTCGTCGGGCTCGGCCACGGCGATCGATCGGCCGGCGTGTCGCGTGAAAGCAGACGAGGCGGTGCCGTTCGTGCGCTGGTGGGTATCACCTGCGACGGCTGCGCGACGACGGTCGACGTCAGAAGAAGTCTTCGATCCAGCGCAGGATCGCTTCGCGCTTGCGGTTCGGAACGCGACGGAATGCCGTGAGCAGGCGATCTTCGGTGTGATCGGTCGCCGCGTTGCGCGCGTCGGTGTTGTGCTCGTCGTCGCGATCGCGGGTGATCGGGCCGCGTCCGGTCGCGAGCCATTCGAACGACAGGCCGGCGACCTTGGCGATTTCGGTGAGATGTCCGAGCGTCGGGCTGGTTCCGGTCGGAAGCTCCCACTGCGCGACGGCGCTCGGTCCGACGCCGAGCGTCTTGGCGAGCGCGGACTGGCTCAGCCCGACGCGCCGGCGCGCATGACGGATGCGCGCGGACATCGGCTCCGGCGATGCGCGCTCGCTCGTCCCGCGTTTGTGCTTGGCCATGGCGTTCCGAGCTTGCGCTGTCGATCCGCAAATCTGTACGAGTGGCACTTCGCGCGCATGACGGTTCGAGGTTCGATCCGCCTTCGCACACACGAACACGTCCACACCGGCCGATCGGTGGGATCGAATCCGCCGACTCCGCGAAGAGTGCGCAATGCGAGTGGCGTGTGTATCGGCTGCGCGCGTCGCTGCTTCGTTTTCGCACACGACGCGTCGGTGTTTTCGTACAGGCGCGGCTGAGGCCGCCGACGCCCGCGAAGATGTTTCGCTGCGCACGCCGAGCCTGGGCGGCGCGTGCAGCGGATCCCGCGACCGAAACCCTATCGAAAGTTGGCGTCCGTAAGGTCCGCGGACGGCTTCCGCCGGACGTTACACCTATGCCGAAAGTCACCCTCGTACCCGGGCCAAGCCTCGGGTAGACTTATTTTTATTATGTTATAGCGTCTCATATTTTTGCCGACGGCGACCCGCCGGCCAGGACGCGCACACAGGAATCGTGATGAGACCATCGCTGCTGCCGCTGGCTGTCTGCATAGCGTTCGCCGGACCCGCGTTCGCGGCGGCTGCGCCTGCGAGCACTCCGACCGATCCGCAGTTGCAGGCGCTCGATGCGCGCATCCGTGCGCTCGAAACCGAAGCGCAGAAGTTGCGCGAGCAGGCCGCGCAGGCGCTGGCCGCAGCGAACGACGCGCGTGCCGAGCTCGACAAGATGAAAGCCGCGCAGGCGGCACAGCCGGCTCCCGCCCCCGCGCAGCAGGCGGCAGCGGTCGCAGCGGTGAGCGCACCGCCCGAAGCCTCGGCTCCGTCGTCGGGCGGCGCGAACGGCAACGCATTCAATCCCGCGATCGCGGTGATCTTGAACGGCAACTACGCGCATCACTCGGTGGATCCGGATCGCTACGCGCGCACCGGATTCCCGATCGTCGAAGGCACCGGTCCCGGCCTGCAGGGCCTGTCGCTCGGCGAGAGCGAAATCTCGTTCGCGGCGAACGTCGACGACAAGTTCTACGGCCAGCTGACGATCTCGTACGAAGACGACAACGGCAAGGTCGGCACCGATATCGAAGAGGCGTACATCGATACGCTGACGTTGCCCGACGGATTCAACCTGCGCGCGGGCCGCTTCTTCTCGGACATCGGCTATCTCAACAGCCATCACACGCACACCGACAACTTCGTCGATCGTCCGCTGCCGTATCAGGCGTTCCTCGCCAACCAGTTCGGCGACGACGGCGCGCAGGTGCGCTGGGTCGCGCCGACGGATACGTATCTCGAGCTCGGCGGCGAAGCCTTCCGCGGCGACTCGTATCCCGCAGCCGGCGGCGGCAACGGCGGCGTCGGCGCGTGGACGCTGTTCGCGCACGCCGGCGGCGACGTCGGCGACGAAAACTCGTGGCTCGCCGGCGTCTCGATGCTGAAGACGAAGGCGACACTCGCCGACGACGGCTTCAGCGGAGACGGCACGCTCTACATCGCCGACGGCACCTGGAAATGGGCGCCGAACGGCAACACGAAGGACGGCGGCCTGACGCTGCGCAGCGAGCTTTTCCTCGACCAGCGCGACGGCACTTATACGACGCCGAACGATATCGAAATCAATCCGCTCGATCCGTTGACCGTGCCCTGGGTCGGCGATCGCCGCGGCGCGTACGTCGAAGCGGTGTATCGGCTCAATCGCACGTGGGACATCGGCTATCGCTTCGACAAGCTGTGGGGATCGGCGAGCGCGCCGTTCGTCAGCAATTTCGATCCGGTGCGCAACAGCATCGAGGCGACCTGGCGCAACAGCGAGTTCAGCTTCTTCCGCCTTCAGTACAGCCGCGACGAAGCCGAGCCGAACCTGACCGACAACGCAATCTACCTGCAGTACGACGTCGCGCTCGGCGCGCACGGCGCGCACAAGTTCTGACGCCGCGACGTCAACGCATTCGAGAGAGCATCGATGAACAAGCTGGTTTTTCTATTCGCAACGATTCTTTGTGCATGCGGCACGCGCGCGGCGCACGCGCTCGACGTGTTCGCCTGCGAGCCCGAATGGGGTTCGCTGATCCATGAGCTGGCGGGCGATGCGGTCAGCGTCGACGTCGGCACGACCGCGCTGCAGGACGTGCACGTGATCGAGGCCAAGCCGAGCCTGATCGCGAAGGTGCGCCGCGCCGATCTCGTCGTCTGCAGCGGCGCCGATCTCGAGATCGGCTGGCTGCCGCAGCTGATCAAGCAGGCCGGCAATCCGAAGGTCGCCTCGGGCCCGGGCTACTTCATGGCGGCGGATCAGATCACGACGCTCGAAAAACCCACGGCGCTGGATCGCTCGATGGGCGACATCCATCCGCAGGGCAATCCGCATTTCCAGATGGATCCGTACCGCATCCTCGCGATCGCCAAGGCGCTGGCGACGCGGCTCGGCGAGCTCGATCCCGGCAACGCGGCGAAGTATCAGCAGAAGCTCGCCGATTTCACGACGCGCTGGAACACGGCGATCAAGGGCTGGGAAGCCAAGGCCGCGCCGCTGAAGGGACGCAAGGTCGTCGTGCATCATTGGAGCTGGATCTATCTCGACACGTGGCTCGGCATGGAGCAGATCGGCGCGCTCGAACCCAAGCCCGGCGTGCCGCCGACGAGCGCGCACCTTGCGAGCCTCGTCGATCTCACCAAGAGCTCGAACACGCTCGCGATCCTGCGCGCCGCGTATCAGGATCCCAAGCCGGGCGACTGGCTCTCCGAGCACACGGGCGTTCCCGGCGGTCACGTTGCCGTTCACCGTCGGCGGCGACGACCAATCCAAGGATCTCTTCGGCCTGTTCGATTCGACGATCGACAAGCTGATCGCGGTGGCGAAATGAATGTCGAAGGCCTCGAGCTCTCGATCCTCGGTCCCGCCTGCGTCGCGGGACTTCTCGTGTTGTCGACACACGTTCCGCTCGGCCAGCAGGTGCTCGCGCGCGGCATCATCTTCATCGATCTCGCGATCGCGCAAGTCGCTGCGCTCGGCGTGATCCTCGCGCAGGCGATGGGCGTCGACGAGCACGGCTACGGCGTCGAGATCGCGGCCGCGATCGCCGCGCTCGTCGGCGGCGCGCTGCTGACGTGGACCGATCGCAAATGGCCGGACTATCAGGAGCCGCTGATCGGCACGCTGTTCGTGCTCGCGGCGACCGGCGCTCTATTGCTGCTCGCGAACAACCCGCACGGCGGCGAGCATCTGAAGGACCTTCTCGTCGGCCAGATCCTCTGGGTCAGCACGAGCCAGCTGATTCCGGTTGCGGTGCTGTCGGCGCTGCTGCTCGCGGCCATGTGGATGTTGCGCGAGAGGCTCACCGGCATCGTGTTCTACGGTCTCTTCGCGCTCGCGATCACCGCATCGGTGCAACTCGTCGGCGTGTATCTCGTGTTCGCGAGCCTGATCGTGCCCGCGCTCGCGACGACCGGTTCGGACGGCACGCGCCGTCTTGTCTATGCCTACGCGACCGGCATCGCGGGTTACGTCAGCGGGCTCGTGCTGTCGGCGGTCTTCGACCTGCCGAGCGGCGCGATGATCGTCTGGACGCTGGCCGGCTGCGGGATCATCACGCGGCTGCTGCTCGCCGCGCGCGGCGGTACGAAGGCGGTTTCGCGCGCGATCGCGTGATCGCGCTCACGGCCCGCGCGTGGCATTCGCGAGGCCGTCCCTGAGGCGCGTCGTCGCGAAATCGATGAACGCGCGCAATTTCAGCGGCAGGCGTCCGCGTTCCGCGTAGACAAGGCTGACCGGACGCGGCGCGGGCTCGAACGTGTCGAGCACGACATCGAGCGCGCCTCGCGCGCGTGCCGCGGCGATCTGATACGAAAGCGCACGCGTGATGCCGGCGCCGTCGATCGCGGCTTCGATCGCCGCATCGGCCGTGTTGACCACGAGCCGCGAATGCACCGGCACCGAAATGTCTTCATCATCGACGCGGAATGTCCATGCATCGGCCGCCGTCAATCCGGCGAAGGTGACGCAGTCGTGCGCGCCAAGCTCGCGCGGATGCTGCGGAATGCCGCGCGCAGCGAGATACGCAGGGCTCGCGCAGGCGACCTGCCTGACGTCGCCGAGCCGCGTCGCGACGAGATTGCTGTCGGGCAGCTCGCCGATGCGGATCGCGAGATCGACGTGATCGTCGAGCAGATGGAAGATCTGGTCGCCGAGCATCAGGCGCACGTCGACCTCGGGATACGCGCGCAGGAATCCGGCGACGATCGGCAGCACGTGCAGGCGCCCGAACACGATCGGCGCCGTGACGATCAGCTCGCCGCGCGGCGCGCTGTATTCGCCGGCGGCTGTGCGCTCGGCTTCGTCGACGTCCTCGAGGATGCGGCGGCATGCCGAAAGATAATTCCGCCCGGCGTCGGTCAGCGTGAGCTTGCGCGTCGAGCGGTGCATCAGGCGCGTGCGCAGCTGGGCTTCGAGCTCGGAAATCTTGCGACTGACCGTTGCGAGCGGCATGCCGAGCTGTCGTCCGGCCGCAGAAAGGCTGCCGCTGTCGACCGCAGCGCGGAAGACGGTCATCGCCTCCAGTCGATCCACGTCAGTTCCATAAAATGGAAGGATGGTTCCAATTTACCATATCTAGTATCGGATATCGGTAGGACGTAGCTTGCGTCTCCACGCCGGGGATGTTCCCGGCCCCTACGGAGAACAACCATGTCCCGCATCCCGATTCCCGCTTCGATCGAAGCCGCACCCGCCGCGTCGCGTCCGCTGCTCGACGCCGTGAAGAAGAAACTCGGCGTCGCGCCGAACGTGTTCCGCCTCGCTTCGAGCAGTCCCGCCGCGCTCGAAGGCTACGTCGGCATGCTGACTGCGTTGAGCAAAGGCAGCCTGCCCGCACCGACGCACGAGCGCATCGCGCTCGCGGTCGCCGAGTTCAACGGCTGCAGCTACTGCCTGTCCGCGCATACCTATCTCGGCAAGCACGTCGCCCACCTCGACGACGCCGAGATGACCGCGAACCGCAACGGCGCATCGAACGATCCGAAGGCCGACGCGGCCGTCCGCTTCGCAGTCAAGGTCCTGCATGCGCGTGGACACGTCGGCGAAGACGATCTGCGCGCCGTGAAGCTCGCCGGTTACGACGACGCACAGATCATCGAGATCGTGCAGCACGTCGCGCTGAACACCTGGACGAACTACGTCAACGAAGTCGCCAAGACCGACGTCGATTTCCCCGTCATCGCGCCGCGCAAGGCGGCCTGACCTCGAACCTGCATCCGGCGGCGTACACGCGCCGCCGGCATTCCTGGCACAAAGGAGAAACAGCATGTCGACAGCACGTCCGCCGCTGCCGCCGTTCACGCTCGAAACCGCAACGCAGAAAGTGCGCATGGCCGAGGATGCGTGGAACACGCGCGATCCCGCGCACGTCGCGCTCGCCTACACGCCGGACAGTCGCTGGCGCAACCGCACCGAATTCCTGCAGGGCAGGGAGGCGATCGAGGCGTTCCTTAAATACAAATGGCAGCGCGAGCTCGACTATCGCCTGATCAAGGAAATCTGGGGCTGCCGCGAGAATCGCATCGCGGTCCGCTTCGCCTACGAATGGCACGACGATCGCGACAACTGGTTCCGCAGCTACGGCAACGAAAACTGGGAGTTCGACGAAGCCGGCCTGATGCGCCGGCGCATCGCGAGCATCAACGACGCACCGATCGCGCAAGGCGAGCGTCGGTTCCTCTGGCCGCTTGGGCCGCGGCCTTTGGATCACGCCTCGCTCAGCGATCTCGGGTTTTAGCGAAAAGGGCTGCGCGCGGCACAGTGGCGCCGATCGTCGCGCACCAGCGATTCCGACCCGTCGCATTTGTCGAACAGTCCGCGGCATGACTAACGCGTCGATAACGTGCGGCGCGCGACGGCCCGGTAGAGTCGCGCCTTTTCGGCCGAGGAACCTCCATGCGCGCGATCGTCGTCACGTCGATTCTGCTTTTCCACTCCGTAGCGGGTGCCGCCGCCGATGCAGCGACCGCGACGGCTCCGGACGCCGCGCTCGCGATTTATGCGACACCCGCGACGCGCGTCGACATCGGCGCTCGCTCGCTCAATCTTCGCTGCAGCGGCAGCGGTTCGCCGGTCGTCGTGCTCGAGGCCGGCGCATTGGCCGATTCGATGACGTGGCGGCTGGTGCAGCCGCTGGTCGCGCAGACGACGAAGGTCTGCTCGTACGATCGCGCGGGCTACGGATTCAGCGACGACGGTCCGCAGCCACGCAACGTCGACGCGGCCGCGGCCGATCTGCATGCATTGATCGCCGCGGCGAAAATTCCGACGCCCGTGATCCTGGTCGGCCATTCGCTCGGCACGAATATCGTGCGCCGTTACGCCGATCGCTACGCGGGCGACGTCGCCGGCATCGTGCTCGTCGATCCGCCGCCGCAACATACGAGCGAGTTCTCGGCCGAATGGGTCAAGGCCGACGATGCGCAGCACGAGCAGGTCATCGCGTTTGCCAAGCATTGTGAGGAAGCCGCGGCCGCCGGCAAGCTCGCCAATGCGTCGGGCGATCTCGCGCGGTGCATCCGACCGCCGGATCCGCGCTATCCGGCCGCGCTGAATGCCGCGATCCACGCGCAGAAGGAAAAGCCGCCGTTCTGGCACACGCTGATCTCCGAGATGCAGACCAACATGACCCTGTTCGAGGAGCCGGTATCGCCGAAGGAATCGCATGGCTCGATCCCGCTGATCGTGCTCGTCGCCGACGATGCGTTCGCCGACGCGCCGCCCGAAGGCAAGCAGGCGATGGAATCCGCGCGGCAGAAAACCAACAAGGCCATCGTCGCGACGTCCACGCGCGGCGAGCAGCGGCTGGTCGCGCACTCGTCGCACGACATGCAGCTCGATCAGCCCCAGGCCGTTGCCACCGCGGTGGCGGATGCGATCAAGGCTTCGCGCGCCGGCGCGAAGTAGCGGGCTTCGTCGATCGGGCGCTGCGCTCGCGCGCGTCGAGGCGCTTGCGCACCGCGGGCTTGGCGAGCTCGCGCAGCACTTCCTTGCCGGTCGCGCGCGCCGTGCGGTCGTCCATGGCGGCGAGACGCCGCGCAAGCTCATTCGCCGCGCGATGCAGCGCGGTGTTGCGCGATCCGATCGAGCGCAGAGCCCAGACGACGCCTTTGCGCACGAAATTGCGCTCGTCCGTCGCCGCCCGCTCGATCAGCGGCAGGCGTTCGAGGAATGGCCCATCGCCCGTTTCGCGATCGTGCAGCGCGAGCGAGGCGAGCAGCGCGAACGACGCGCGCCGTTCGAACTCCGGTTTGCGCGTCGCCCATCGATCGACCATGCGCCACGCGTGCGGCGTGCGGTCGAACAGCGCGAAGCAGAGCGTGTCGCAGATGCCCCAGTTGTCGAAGTCGCGGCACCAGCGATCCATCTGCGCGGGCGTCACGCGCGCGGGCTCGTCGACGTACGCGCAAAGCGCGCGCGCCTCGTATCGATCCGTCTCCCAGAGCGCCAGTGCGAGCGCGTGGTCGCGGCCGATCTCGGCCGCGAGCGCCTGCACGTCCTTCATCGAAACGCCGAACGCGCGATCGGATGGCAGCGCGTAGCGCGCCATGCCGTCGCGACCGGCACGAGTGCCCTTGCGCTCGAGGGTCGCGAGGATGCGCTCGACTTCCGCGTCGATCGATCGCGGAGTCTTGGCTCGCGACGCACCTGCCTTCGACGACCGCGCACGCTTCGGCGCGGGCGCGCCGCTCACGCGCGCACCCGCAACGCTTCGAGCACGCCGGCGAGCCGATCGTAGGTCTCGGCGGCGCCGTGCTCCATGCCGGACTGGATGACCGCATCGCGCACTTCGAGCGACGGGGCAAGAGACACGCACGTCAATGTCGTCTTTCCGTTGTGCTCGACCAGCGTCGTCGTGATCAGCGCGCTGCCGTGCTGGGCGAACTCGTCGAACGATTCGGTGTACTGGATGCGCTCGGGCCGCGCAATCTCGCGATAGACGCCGCGCATGCCCATCGTGCGGCCGCCGGGGCCGTGCGAGAAGAAGCGCCATGCGCCGCCGACGCGAAGATCGACTTCGCATTCGGTCAGCGTCCATCCGTGCGGACCGAACCAGCGCTTGAGCAGCTCGGGCTTCGTCAGCGCATCGAAGACGAGATCGCGCGGCGCATCGAATACGCGCGTCATGACGATCTCGCGATCGCCTTGCGTGACGACCTTCAGGGTGCCGGTGTTCTTCATCTGGATTCTCCTTCAGCGTCTGCTTTTTGCGCGTTTTTTCCGCTGCGTCTTCAGCTCGTCGAGCAGCGCGTCGAGTCGCTCGTAGCTCGCCTCCCAGAATTCGCGATATCCATCGAGCCAGCCGCTGGCCTCGGCGAGCGGTTTCGCCTCGATCCGCCGCGGTCGGCGCTGCGCGTCCTGTGCGCTCGAGATGAGACCGGCGCGTTCGAGCACCTTGAGATGCTTGGAAATCGCAGGCTGGCTCATCGCGAACGGCCGGGCGAGCTCGCTCACCGAGGTTTCGCCCAGAGCGAGGCGGGCCAGGATCGCGCGCCGCGTCGGGTCCGCTAGCGCGGCGAACGTCGCGTCGAGACGGTCGGATCGGTTCAAACGGATAACCTGCGAGTTACAGAACTAAACGGTTATATACAACTACGACGTGCGCGCGTCAAGTCGCCGCCGTGCGGGCTCGGCAGGCAATGATTCGCCGACACGAGAACAAATCGGTACCATCGACAAGCCGGTACGCGGCGGCTTCAGCGAGGTCGAAGGCGATGGCGCACAAGGTGACGTTCGATCTTCCCCGGCGCGAGCTCGGGCGCGAGGACATCGTGTTCGTCGTGCACAAGGACGACAAGCGCTTCGGCACGCTGCTGATCTCGAAAGGCGCGGTCGAATGGCGCCCGACCAACAAGGTCTACCGGCGCAAGATCAGCTGGGACAAGTTCGACCAGCTGATGCGCGAGATCGGCAATCGCGTCTGAGCGCGTGCGAACGCACGCTGCGCGATGAGGCGACTCAGCCGGTCGGACCGCCCATGACCGGCAGGATGATGCCGCTGATGTAGCTCGCGCACGACGGCGCCGCGAGGAACACGTACGCCGGCGAGATCTCTTCAGGTTGCGCGGGCCGGTGCATGTCGCTCGACTCGCCGAATTTCGCGACGTCCTTCGCGGACCGGTCGGCCGGATTCAGCGGCGTCCACACCGGTCCCGGCGCGACCGCGTTCACGCGGATGCCTTTGGGCAGAAGATTCGCCGCGAGCGCTTTCGTGAACGCGTGGATCGCGCCCTTCGTCGCCGAATAGTCGAGCAGCGCGCGCGAGCCGAAAAGGGCGGTCTCCGAGCCGGTGTTGATGATCGAGCCGCCTTCCCTGAGATGCGGCACCGCCGCTTTCGCCATGTGGAAATAGCCGTAGACGTTCGTGCGCATCGTCAGATCGAACTGTTCCTCGGTGAGATCCTCGATCGATTCCGCGTGCTCCTGGAACGCCGCGTTGTTGACGAGCACGTCGAGCTTGCCGAATTTGCGCACGGTCCTTTCGACCGCGCGGCGACAGAACGCCGCATCGCGAACGTCGCCTTCGATCAGCAGGCATTCGCGGCCTTCGTTGCGCACATGGCCGGCGGTCGCCTCGGCGTCTTCGCGTTCGGACAGATAGACGATCGCGACATTCGCGCCTTCACGCGCAAACAGGACCGCGACCGCGCGACCGATGCCCGAGTCGCCGCCGGTGATGATGGCGACGCAATCTTCGAGCTTGCCGCTGCCGCGATAGTCCGGTGCCTCGAAGCGCGGCGCGGGGTTCAGGTCGGATTCGCGGCCGGGTTTGGTGAGGTGCTGCGCGGGCAGCGGATTCGCAGGCTCGCGGCGCGGTCCGGCCTGCACGGCTTTCTTCTTCGGCGGCGATGGCGTCCTGGTCGCATCGCGCTGATCGGTTTCGCGCTGGATGTGGCGCTGACGCGCAACGGCCTCTCTCGCGCGCGACTTCGTGCCCGTGTGCTTCATGACTGCCTCGAAGAAAGTGTGTGACGACGTCAATTGTTCCGATACCAGCTGAACACAGGCTCGGGCACGAGCGGCTCGATCGCGATGCCGAGCTCAGCAAAGCAGTCCAGCGCATCGCGCAGCGCGCGCTCGCACGCGCTCGGTCGCGGCGACACAGGCAGGTTGAAGCGCTCGTATTCGATCGCTTCGAGCATCTTCGACGACCACGCGTAGAGCAGGGCGCCGCGCTCGACGAACTCGTCGCGAAGCCAGTCGCGCAGCGGCGCGTGCAGTGCGAATCCCTCCGCGGCGCAGAGCGTCTTCGCCATCGACACCGCATCCGCATAGGCGCCGCGATGCCACTCCGTGTAGCCCGCCGCAGCGTCCGGAACGACGAGCGGCGCCGGCGAGCGCCGATCGGCGAACTCGGTCAGGAACCGGCGCTCGATGCGCCGCGCGTCGCGCACGTAGTCGGTCGCGATCAGGAATGCGCGATCGAGGTCGAAGAAACGGAAGAACCGCGCGCTGAACTGCTGCAGCCGCTGCAGCGGATCGCGCGAGAAGCCGACCTTGAGAATGTCCTCGTCGCGGCATGGCAGCACGTAGACGTACGCGCGGCCGCGGCTCGCGAAGCGCGGGATCGGGCTTTCCTGATCGTCTTCCACGCGCGTAGATTCCGCGCTGCCGCCCGCGCGGGCAAGCGGGCAGCGCGGTAGCGCGATCCGTCGTTCAGAGTCGGATCACGATCTTGCCGAAGTGCTGCGCGGTCTCGAAGTACGCGTAGGCATCGCGCACGTGATCGAAGTCGAACATCCGGTCGATGACCGGCCGGATGCCGGCGAGCTCCATGAAGCGTGCGACGTCGTCGGTCATCGCGCGGCTGCCGACCATCACGCCGACGAGCCGCTTGTGGCCGCCGAACAGCGCGGCCGGATCGATCGTGACGCCGGCCGTGCCGGTCAGACGTCCGATCACGGCGATCGTGCCGCCGGTCTTCGCCGCTGCGATCGATCGCGGCAGCGTGTCGGGCCCGCCGATGTCGAGCACGCGATCGACGCCGCGTCCGCCGGTCAATCGCAGCACTTCGTTCTGCCATTCCGGCGTGCGGCGATAGTTGATCGTCGCGTCCGCACCCAGCGCGACGGCGCGATCGAGCTTGGCGTCGTCCGACGACGTGATCAGCACGCGCAGGCCCGCGGCCTTGGCCAGCTGCAGCGCCGAGATCGAGACGCCGCCGGTGCCGAGCAGCAGCACACTGTCGCCGGGCTTCGCCGGTGCGGCGACGAACAACGCGTTCCACGCGGTCACGACCGCGCACGGAATCGTCGCGGCTTCGACGAAATCGAGATGCTCGGGCATCGCGACCCAGGCGTTCTCGTGCATGACGACTTCCTCGGCGAGCACGCCGTCGGTCGATCCGCCGAGCGCGCGTGCAGTCGCGGCGGTCTCGGGCGTGCCTTCACGCCAATCCGGGAAAAACGCGCCGATGACGCGCTCGCCGATGCGCACCGATGTCACTTCCGAACCGATTTCGACGACTTCGCCGGCTCCGTCGGACGCCGGCACGACATCGAGATCCGGCACGCCCGAATCGCCGCGCGCGATCATCAGGTCGCGGTAGTTCAGCGCGACCGCGCGCATGCGCACGCGCACGTCGTGCGGTCCGAGCGTGGCCTGCGCACGCATCACGCGCGCGAGACCGTCAATACCGGCGCCGCGGCGGATGCGGTACGCGGCGTATTCGTGAGCCTGCGTCTCCGCGCGGGCGCGTGCCTTCGAGCCGTCCATCACGCAGCTTCCCGCTTGGCACGCTCGGCCGCGAGCGCTTCCCTGACTTTCGGACGCGCGGCGATGCGCGCGAGGTAGTCGCCGAGCGCGGGATACGCGCCGAGATCCATCTTCATGAAATGCGCCCAGCTGACGATCGCGAACGCGTACGCGTCGGCGACGCTGAAACGCTTGCCCATCAGGTACGGCTGTGCGGCGAGCGTACGATCGAGCTCGGCGAAGCGCGTCGCGATCTTCTGCCTGATCGCGAGCACGGTCGATTCGGCGGTGTCCGCATGCCAGAGCCACGGGCTGAACTGCTTGTGCAGCTCGCTGCTGATGAAGGTCAGCCACGACTGCAGCTGGACGCGCTCGAAGGTGCCGGCTTTCGGCGCGAGATCGGCATCGGGCTTGAGGTCGGCCAGGTACTGGACCAGCGCGGCGACTTCCGTCAGCACGGCGCCGTCGTCGAGCTCGAGCGCCGGCACGTAGCCGCGCGGATTGATCGCGTAGTAGTCGCGACCGTCGCGGAGCTTGTGCGTGGCGAGATCGACTTCGACGAGCTCGATCGGAATGCCGGCTTCACGAGCGACGATGTGCGGCGCGAGCGAGCAGGCGCCGGGTGAGAAATAGAGCTTCATGGCGGATTCCCTTGTCGGTCGGCGGCGGCTGCCGCCTCGAAGAGGACGATAGGCTCAGCCAATTCGCATAACAATTCTCAAAGAGTGCATACTTGGTATGCAGAAATGCATACGAGGACGGGTGCCATGTCGGCGACCTTGAGCTGGGACGACCTGCAGTACTTCCTCGCCGTTTGCCGACATTCGACGATCGGCGGCGCAGCGCGCTCGCTCGGCGTCAACCACTCGACGGTGCTGCGGCGCGTCGCGAGTCTCGAGACGGCGCTCGACCAGCGCCTGTTCGACCGGCTGCCATCGGGCTACACGCTGACCGAGCACGGCAACGAGCTCGCAGCGAGCCTTGCCGGAGTCGCCGAACAGATCGAAACCGCCGAGCGTCGTCTCGCCGGCGGCGATCTCGCGATCCAGGGCGTGATCCGGCTGACCTCGACCGACACGCTCGTGCACGGCCTGCTGATGCCGTACATCGCGCAATTCCGCGAGCGGCATCCGGCGGTGCAGATCCAGATCGTCGTCAACAACAGTTTCCTCAATCTCACGCAGCGCGAGGCCGATGTCGCGGTGCGCGGATCGAACCGGCCGCCGGAAAACCTGGTCGGCCGGCGTGCCGGCACGATCGAGACCGCGCTCTATGCATCGCGCGAATACGTCAAATCACTCGGAAAGAAGCACGGCGACGATGACTACCGCTGGATCGCGCCGGACGAATCGCTCGCGCATCTCGAATCGTCGAAATGGATACGCCAGCACGTGAAGCCCGAGCGCATCGTCATGCGCGTCGACAATCTCGTCGGCCTCGTCGATGCGGTCGCGGCCGGCGTCGGCGTCGGGCTTCTGCTTTGCCCGCTCGCCGATCTGCGCAAGGAGCTCGTGCGACTGCAGGAACCATTGCGCCAGATGGACACCCAGATCTGGGTGCTGACGCATCCGGATCTGAAGCATGTCGCGCGCATCCGCGCACTGACCGATTTCCTTTTCGAGCGGCTCAGCGTCGATGCGAAGCTGCGCCACGACCTGGTGCCGCAGCGATCGCGTTGAGCCGATGACGCAATTGCCTCAGCGCAGCTTCGCCAGCGCCGGCTCCAGCACCGGCCAGACGTTGTCGAACACCTTCGGCTCGCCCTCGGCCTTCGGGTGCAGGCCGTCGTCCTGCATCAGATCCGGATCGAGCGCGACGCCGGCGAGCAGGAACGGGACCAATGGCAGATTGAATTCCTGCGCCAGATCCCGATACATGGACCGCAGGCCGTCGCGATATTGCGCGCCGTAGTTGATCGGGAGCTCGATGCCAACCAGCACGACCGCCGCACCGGCCTTCCGGCTCGCCTCGATGAGCGCCGTCAGGTTTGCGCGGATTTCGGCCAGCGGCAGCCCGCGCAGGCCATCGTTCGCGCCGAGCTCGATCACGACCAAGGCCGGCTGGTTGTCGGCGAGGAGCTTCGGCAGCCGCGCGAGACCGCCGGACGTCGTTTCGCCGCTGATGCTGGCGTTCACGACCGGCCGCGGATTCTTCGATTGCTGCAGGCGCACTTCGAGCAGGTGAACCCATCCGGACTCGGTCGCGATGTGGTGAGCGGACGAGAGCGAATCGCCAAGGACGAGCACAGGGCGCGACGCGGCCGAAGCCACGCCGCTCCAGACGAGAAGAAGTACAGCAAGGAGACGTCCGATCATCATGCGTTCCGATTCCGAAATCGTGTTGAGCACGCGCGAGGTTAGCAAAACCGTGGACGGTCCCGACGGCCGGCTGACGATCCTCGACGGCGTCAGCCTCGACGTCGCGCGCGGCGCGAGCCTCGCGATCGTCGGTGCGTCGGGTTCCGGCAAGACGACGCTGCTTGGCCTCCTCGCCGGGCTCGACCGGCCGAGCGCCGGCACGGTCAGCCTCGCCGGCCAGCGCCTCGATTCGCTCGACGAGGAAGCGCGCGCGCGCCTGCGCCGCCGGCTCGTCGGGTTCGTATTCCAGAGCTTTCATCTGCTACCTGCGCTGAACGCGGAGGAGAACGTGATGCTGCCGCTCGAGCTCGAAGGCCGCGGCGATGCGGCCGCGCGTGCGCGCGAAGCGCTCGCGGGCGTCGGGCTCGATGCGCGCCGCCATCATTATCCGCACCAGCTTTCCGGCGGCGAGCAGCAGCGCGTCGCGCTCGCGCGCGCGTTCGTGCACGGGCCCGAGCTCCTGTTCGCGGACGAGCCGACCGGCAATCTCGATCAGCGCACCGGCGGGGCGGTCAGCGATCTGTTGTTCGCGCTGAATCGCGAGCACGGCACGACGCTGGTGCTCGTTACGCACGACATCGCGCTTGCGGGTCGCTGCGAGCGCAGCCTGCGCCTTGCCGACGGGCGCATCGCGAGGCGAGAGCTCGCGAGCGGCGGTGAGGGCAGCCGTGCTCTGCATTCGCCGCGCGCAGCCTGCGCCGCGAGTTCCTGCACGGCGAGCTCGCGACACTCGCGGCCGCGCTCGTGCTCGCGGTCGCGGCGCTCGCCGCGGTCGCGACGCTCGCGAATCGGGTCGAGCGCGCGATCGTCGCGTCGGCCGCGGAGCTCATCGGCGGCGACCTCGGCATCGCATCGGGACGTCCGTTGCCGGACGAGATGCGCGACGAAGCGCAGCGACTCGGGCTTGCGACGACGGACATCGCGGATTTCCCCAGCGTCGTGTTCGTCGGCGACAAGAGCCGGCTCTGCGACGTGCGTGCGGCCGATGCCGGCTTTCCGCTGCGCGGCGTCTTTTCCGTGCGCGGTGCGAGCGGTGTCGAAGCAGACGGTGCACACGCCGGCGGCGGGATCGGTCTACGTCGATCACGAAATCCTGGTCGCGCTCGGCGTCGAGGTCGGCGCGAAGGTGCAGGTCGGCGGTCGCGATCTTGCGATCGCGGGCGACATCGTGCGCTCGCCGGACAGCGGCAACGTGTTCCGGCTCGCGCCGCGGCTGGTGATGAATCTCGCCGACGCGCAGGCGACCGGTCTGCTCGGTCCCGGCAGTCGCGTGCGGCACCGGTTGCTCGTCGCGGGCGAAACGTCCGCGGTCGATGCGTTCGGCGTATGGGCGAAGGCGCATCTGCCGACGGGCGCCGAGATCACGACGGTCGAGGATGCGCAGCAGAATCTTCGTACCGCGTTCGAGCGCGGCGAGAGCTTCCTGCGTCTCGCGGCGTTGCTCGCGGCGCTTCTCTCGGGAATCGCCGTCGCGCTCGCCGCGCAGCGGTTCGCGCGGCGCAAGACAGAAGAGGTCGCATTGCTGCGCTGTCTCGGTGCCAGCCGTGGCGAGATCCTCGCGGCGTTGACGCTCGAGATCGCGTTGCTCGCGCTGCCGGCGTGTCTGCTCGGTCTCGCGCTCGGGCTCGGGTTGCAGCAGGTCGTGATCATGCTCGCGCGCGATCTCATGCCGACCGCGGCGCCGAGCCTGCCGTGGGCGCCACCGCTCGCGGCGTTCGCGGTCGGCCTCGCCGTGCTGTTCGGCTTCGCGCTGCCGCCGCTGTTGCGTCTGCGCGATGTCGAGCCGATGCGCGTGTTCCGTCAGGACGTCGGCACGAGCCCGCGCCGCTTCGACGTGCTGTACCTGCTGCCGTTCGCCGTTGGCGCGGCGCTGATCGGTTTCGAAGCGGGCAACGTGAGGCTTGCGCTCACGCTCGCCGGCGGATTTCTGCTCGTTGCGCTCGCGACATGGCTGCTCGGCTGGCTGCTGCTCCGATTGCTGCGCACCGGCGGCAAGCGGCTGCCGGGAGCGCTCCGTTTCGGACTCGCAAATCTCGCACGCCGTCGCTCGCTGAGTCTTTTGCAGGCGGGCGCGCTCGCGCTCAGCCTCACGGCGCTCGCGGTGCTCGGCGTGATCGCGCCGTCGCTGCTCGAACGCTGGCGCATGGAATTGCCGCCCGATACGCCGAACTATTTCATGATCAATCTGCAGCCCGAGCAGCGCGAAGCGATGGACGCACGCCTGCGCGCGCTCGGTGCGACGAATCTCAACGTGCTGCCGCTCGCGGTCGGCAAGCTCGTCGCGATCAACGGCACCGCGCCGAAGGCGGAGGATTTCGAGGATCGCCGCGCGCAGAACTGGATCAACGGCGAGATGCGCCTGTCGTGGAGCGATGCGCTGCCGCCGGCGAACAAGCTGCTGTCGGGCCGATGGTTCGACGGCGACGACGAAGGAGCCGGGCCTTTCGGTCGACAAGATGTGGGTCGACATGTTCCATCTGAAGCTCGGCGACACGCTGACGCTTGCGCGTCGGCGAGCGGACATCACGGCTCGCGTCGACAGCATCCGCGGCGTCGACTGGGATTCGTTCCGCGTGAATTTCTTCCTGATGCTCGATCCCGCGACCGGCGCGGGGCTCTCGCACAGTTTCCTCGCGAGCTTCCATGTTCCGGTCGGGCAATTCGACCGGGCTCGCCGCGTTGTCGCGCGATTATCCGAACGTTTCGCTGGTCGACATCAACGCGATCCTCGACCGCGTGCGCGACATCGTCGATCGCGTCGGCCGCGCGGCGGGTTGGGTGCTCGGTTTCAGCGTCGCCGCCGGCGTGCTCGTGCTGCTCGCGGCGCTCGCGGCGACCGCGGACGAACGGCGTTTCGAGATCGCGTTGTTGCGCACGCTCGGTGCGCATCGGCGGCAGCTCAGCATCGCGGTGCTCGCGGAGTTCGTCGCGTTGGGTGTGCTCGCCGGCGCGATCGCGGCGATCGGTGCCGGCGGCATCGGCATCGCGCTTGCCGAGCGCGTGTTCAAGCTCGAAGGCTATTGGCCGCCGATGGGATCGCTGGCTCGCGCTGATCTGCGGGGCGGCGGCGCTGGTTGCGTTTGCGGGATGGGCCGGCACGTTGCGCATTGCGCGGACGCCGCCGATGGCTGTGTTGCGGCGGGCGTGATGGCGTTTCGCCTCTCCCGCTCGCGGGAGAGGCCGACGCGCGCAGCGCGGCGGGTGAGGGGAGGGTGTCGCAAGCTTGCCCTCACCCCAGCCCTCTCCCGCAAGCGGGAGAGGGGGAAGAGCGCGGCGGGAGAGCGGGAAGAGCGCGGCGGAGAGGGAAGATGCTACGCGACCTGGCGCGAAGCCCTCTTGCGATCGCTCTCGGTCAGGAACCGCTTGCGCAGGCGGATTTCCTTCGGCGTCACTTCGACGAGCTCGTCTTCCTCGATGAATTCGAGTGCCTGCTCGAGCGACATGCGGATCGCCGGCGTCAGCTGCACGTTCTCGTCCTTGCCGGCGGCGCGGATGTTGGTGAGCTGCTTGGCGCGCAGCGCGTTGACCGTGAGGTCGTTGTCCTTGGCGTGGATGCCGACCAGCTGGCCTTCGTAGATTTCGTCGCCTTCGCTGACGAGCAGGCGACCGCGTTCCTGCAGGCTGACCAGCGCATACGCCGGCGCCATGCCTTTGCCGTTCGAGATCATGACGCCGTTCGGGCGCTTGGCGATCTGGCCTTCGGCTCTTGGGCCGTAGTGATCGAACACGTGGAACAGAAGTCCGGTGCCGGCCGTGATCGTGCGGAATTCGGTCTGGAATCCGATCAGTCCGCGCGCGGGAATCAGGTATTCGAGTCGCGAGCGGCCCTTGCCGTCGGGCTCCATGTTCTTGAGCTGGCCCTTGCGCTGGCCGAGGCGCTCCATGACGCCGCCCTGGAATTGTTCTTCCATGTCGACGACGAGCTGCTCGATCGGCTCGCTCGAAACGCCGTCGATGTCCTTGATGATGACTTCGGGGCGCGACACCGCGAGCTCGTAGCCTTCGCGGCGCATCGTCTCGATCAGGATCGACAGATGCAGCTCGCCGCGGCCGGAGACCTTGAACTTGTCCGGATCGTCGGTTTCCTCGACCTTGAGCGCGACGTTGTGCAGCGCCTCGCGCATCAGGCGATCGCGGATCTGGCGGCTGGTGAGGTACTTGCCGCCGCTGTGCTCCTTGTCGCCGGCGAACGGCGAGTTGTTGACCTGGAACGTCATGCTGATCGTCGGCTCGTCGACGGTCAGCACCGGCAGCTGCTCCGGCGCGTCCGGCGCGCAGACCGTGTCGGAGATGCCGAGATTCTCGACGCCGCTGATCGCGATGATGTCGCCGGCCGCGGCTTCCGCCACTTCGCGGCGCTCGAGGCCCATGAAGCCGAGCACCTGCAGCACCTTGCCGTTGCGCTTCTTGCCTTCGCGGTCGATGACCGTGACCGGCATGTTCGTGCGCACCTTGCCGCGCTGGATGCGGCCGGTGCCGATGATGCCGACGTAGTTCGAGTAGTCGAGATTCGAGATGCGCATCTGGAACGCGCCGTCCGGATCGACCGGCGGCGGACGCACGTGCTTGACGATCGCCTGGAACAGCGGCGTCATGTCGCCCTCGCGCACGTCGCCGGTATGCCGGCGTAGCCTTGCAGCGCGGACGCGTAGACGGTCGTGAAATCGAGCTGCTCTTCGCTCGCGCCGAGGCGATCGAAAAGATCGAATGTCTGGTTCAACACCCAATCCGGGCGCGCGCCGGGACGATCGACCTTGTTGACGACGACGATCGGCCGGAAGCCCATCTTGAAGGCTTTCTGCGTGACGAAGCGCGTCTGCGGCATCGGGCCGTCGAACGCATCGACGAGCAGCAGCACCGAATCGACCATCGACAGCACGCGCTCGACTTCGCCGCCGAAATCGGCGTGTCCGGGCGTGTCGACGATGTTGATGCGCCATTCCTGCCCTTCCGGATCCTTCCAGCGGATGGCCGTGTTCTTCGAAAGGATCGTGATGCCGCGTTCCTTTTCGAGATCGTTCGAGTCCATCACGCGGTCGGGGACCACGGCGCGTTCGGACAGCGTGCCGGACTGCTTGAGCAGCTGGTCGACGAGAGTGGTCTTGCCATGGTCGACGTGCGCGACGATGGCGATGTTGCGGAGCTTTTCGATGGACATGCGCGGTACCTCACGACCGCCGCGTGGCGGGGCCGTGAGATGGGCTCGAGACGGAATGCCTGCGGCGGGACCCCCCATTATAGCCTGAGCGCGGTTGCGTAATCGCTCTAGGGCCGATCGCGGCCTGAACGAGCGTTTGGGGCTCGCGGACTCCGCCGTCATCCGTCGTTCCGGCGAAGGCCGGAACCCATTTGAGTCCCCGGCAATTCCGTCGGAGCAAAAGTCAGATGGATCCCGGCTTTCGCCGGGACGACGGTCGCGTTGGCAGCGGGCGCGGACCGTGGCGCGATCGGCCAGCCGAATTCGGTTAGGCTTCGCGTCCCGAAATCGCATCAGGAACCGGCCATGTCCGACCTCACCGCCGACATCAAGACCAACCGCGGCACGATCCATCTCAAGCTCTTCGCCGACAAGACGCCGATCACGGTCGCGAACTTCGCGAACCTCGCCAAGCGCGGCTACTACGACGGCCTCACGTTCCATCGCGTGATCCCGGATTTCATGATCCAGGGCGGCTGCCCGAACGGCGACGGCCGCGGCGGGCCGGGCTACAAGTTCGAGGACGAGATCGTCAGCGGCGCTCAAGCACGACCGGCCGGGCATCTTGTCGATGGCCAACGCGGGCCCCGGCACGAACGGCAGCCAGTTCTTCATCACGCACGGGCCGACGCCGTGGCTCGACGGCAAGCACACGGTGTTCGGCGCGATCGTCGGTCCGGAGGATCAGAAGGTCGTCGACAGCATCCGTGGCGAGGATACGATCGAATCGATCACGATCGGCGGCGACACGTCGGCGCTGTTCGCGAAGGAAAAGGCCAGGCTCGATAGCTGGAACGCGACGCTCGACGCGCGCGGCTGAGGCGTCGAAGGGAATGGAGAAGCCGGAGGCGCAACGCCATCCGGCTTCCCCGGCATCAAGGCGTTGCCGAGCGCTTGGTGAACATCCGGTAGATCAGCAGCAGGATGATTGCGCCGATGATCGAGGCGATCCAGCCCGCGGACTGGCCGACCTCATACCAGCCGAGCGCCTGTCCGAGCCACGTCGCGACGAACGAGCCGACGATGCCGATGATCGCGGTGATGATGAATCCGCCCGGATCCCTGCCCGGCGTCAGGAATTTCGCGATGATGCCGACGACGAGGCCGATCAGGAACGTCATGATGACGCCGTGACTACCGCCGAATACGTCCATAGCCGAGCTCCTCTGCAGGGAATTGCGCGTGGCGTCGGGTTTCGGGCGTGGCCCGCCGCCGGCCCGCGTCGAGCGGATTTTGCGCGTTCGGCGCCGTCAAGGCGAGCGGCTTTGCACCGTCACAGACGATCAAAAGTGCTGTGTTAGAATTGAAAGGCTTCGCAAAGCCCGCACCTTCGATGTGCCGGCCACCGGCGAGCGCAATTCGACGAGGACATCCATGCTGACTCTCGCTGCGCGCATGAGCCGCGCCAAGCCGAGCGCGATCATGATCGTGGCCGACAAGGCCAAGCAACTCAAAGCCGCCGGCCGCGACATCATCAGCTTCTCGATCGGCGTTCCGAATTTCCTGCCCGGCCCGCACGTGTACGACGCGGTACGCGACGCGCTGACGAAAGACAGCGGCCAGTACGGCTCGAATCGCGGCTCCGACGCGCTGCTCGATGCGTTCCTGAAACATCTCGAGGAAGGCGGCCTGCCCGGCTACAAGCGCGCGAACATCGCGACCGGCATCGGCGCCAAGCACATGCTGTACAACCTCGCCGAGGCGCTGCTCGATCCGGGCGACACGATCGCGTTCGCGGTGCCGTACTGGACGACCTACGTCGACATCGCCGACATCCTCGACGCGAAAGCGCGCCTTCTGCCGTGTCCGGCGAGCCAGAACTACAAGCTGACGCCGGCACAGCTCGATGCGGCGTTGCCCGGCGCGAAGGTTTTCCTGTTCAACAATCCGTGCAATCCGACCGGCATGGTCTACACGAAGGCCGAGATCGCGGCGCTCGCGGACGTGCTGGTGAAGCATCCGGACACGTGGATCATCTGCGACGACATCTACAACCGCATGGTGTTCGACGGCGTCGGCTACCACAACTTCGTGCAGGCGCGGCCGGAGCTGCGCGATCGCGTGATCCATGTCGATTCGCTGTCGAAGACGTATGGCATGCCGGGTTGGCGTGTCGGTTTCGTCGCCGCGACCGGAAGCCGTCGCTCAGGCCATGGTGACGATGAATTCGAACCACATCACCAATCTGCCGGAAGTCGTGACCGCCGCCGCAGTCGCCGCGCTGAGCGGGCCGCAGGACATCCCGCGCGAACGCTGCGCCGAGTTCCAGGCCAAGCGCGACCAGGTGCTGGCCGTGATCAATTCGATTCCCGGCGTGATCTGTCCGCGTCCGGAAGGCGCGTTCTATGTGTTCCCGGACATTTCCGTCGCGTTCGGCAAGAGCCACAACGGAAGGAAGATCGCCAACGACGTCGACTTGTGCAATGCGCTGCTCGATGCGAAAGGCGTCGCCTGCGTGCCGGGCTCGGCGTTCGGCGAGCCGAAGGCGCTGCGCATTTCGTATACGTGCCCGACGGCGCAGCTGCCGGAAGGATTGAAGCGGTTCCGCGAGTTCTTCGCCGAGCTGACCTGACACCGTCGTCCCGGCGAAAGTCGGGACCCATTTTGCGTTGGCATCAACAGCAAGATGGATCCCGGCTTTCGCCAGGATGACCAACATCCATTCGATCGTCGACAAACAAGTCGAGCAAGGAGTCATCTCATGAAATCCCCCGTCCGCGTTGCCGTGACCGGCGCAGCCGGCCAGATCGGCTATGCCCTTCTGTTCCGCATCGCCGCCGGCGACATGCTCGGCAAGGATCAGCCGGTGATCCTGCACCTGCTCGAAATCACGCCGGCGCTGCCTGCATTGAACGGCGTCGTGATGGAGCTCAACGACTGCGCGTTTCCGACGCTCGCCGGCATCGTCGCGACCGACGATGCGAACGTCGCGTTCAAGGATGTCGACTACGCGCTGCTCGTCGGCGCGCGCCCGCGCGGGCCCGGCATGGAGCGCAAGGATCTGCTCGAAGCGAACGGCGCGATCTTCTCGCCGCAGGGCAAGGCGCTGAACGCGCACGCCAAGCGCAACGTGAAGGTGCTCGTCGTCGGCAATCCGGCCAACACGAATGCGCTGATCGCGCAGCAGAACGCGCCGGATCTCGATCCGAAGTGCTTCACCGCGATGGTGCGACTCGATCACAACCGCGCGCTGTCGCAGCTCGCCGAGAAGACCGGAGCGCACACGACCGACATCAAGCGCGTGACGATCTGGGGCAATCACTCCTCGACGCAGTATCCGGACATCCACCACGCGACCGTGAGCGGCAAGCCGGCGCTCGGCCTCGTCGATCAGGCCTGGTACAAGGACACCTTCATCCCGACCGTGCAGCAGCGCGGCGCGGCGATCATCAAGGCGCGCGGCGCATCGTCGGCCGCCTCGGCCGCGTCGGCTGCGGTCGATCACATGCACACATGGGTGCACGGCACAGCCGACGGCGACTGGGGCTCGATGGCAATTCCGTCGGATGGCTCGTATGGCATCAAGCCGGGCGTGATCTACGGCTATCCGGTCACGGTGAAGAACGGTGTGTACACGATCGTGCAGGATCTCGAGATCAATGCTTTCTCGCGCGAGCGCATGGATGCGACGGAGAAGGAGCTGCGCGAGGAGCGCGGCGGCGTCGAGCACTTGTTCGCGAAACGCTGAGAGTTTTTGCCGCGACGCAATGTTCGCGGCACTCTTGTGATGAAGCGAGCGACGCAGCGCGTCGCTCGCGGATTTGCCCGGATCGATCGAGGCTTGGTCTAGTCGCAGGCGATCTCGAACCGGCTCGTGAACAGCCGATCCTGTGGCGCCCCCTGCCATTCGACTGCGCCGATGTCGATCGTGGCGCCGAACGTGCGCGCATAGCCGTTCCCGCGCTGATCAAAAGGCAGCGACAGCGGGTCGCTGCCGGCGTCGAGCGCGGGGCTTCCTGGCATCGGCTCGTGCGTCAGCGTCGGGCCGCCGTTGTCGGACAGCGGTGCGAGTCGCGGACACGCGGTGATCGTGTCGGCGGGCGTCGCGCTTGGCGTCGATACGATGATGTTGTTCGACCCGTCGATCGTGCCGATGACGGCGTAGATATCCATGCCGAGATCGCCCGCAGGCGTCAGGTTGTTGGCGAAGATCGAGCTCGTCGCGTTGAACGTCGTCGCCGCGTAGATGCCAACGCCGGACACCGTATTGGCCGACGTGTTGGACACGATTGTCGAGTTCGAGATCATCGCCGGCACTTGGAAGGCCGCGCCACCGACATAGGCCGTGGCTTCGTTGCCGGAGATCGTGCTGTCCTGGATGTCCGCAAACGCCGTCGGGCCGCCGACGAGGTACCCCACGAGCAAACCGCCGGCGGCGCCCGCTTTGTTGCCAGAGAGGGTCGATGATTTGATCTCGACGTCACCGTTGATCGCAAAGAGGCCGCCGCCGAATCCCGGAACCGTCCGCATCGTTGTTGCTGACCGTGCTCGCATCGGCGAAAAAATAACCGTTGCTGAAGATGCCGCCGCCATAGGTGAAGCCCTGCACCGCATTCGCCGTGTTTGCGGAAACGGTACTCGCGTGGAGCTCCACGCCGAGCTTCGCGTAGATCGCGCCGCCTTGCGCATTGAGGCCGCTTACCGCCTGCATGTAGCAGTTCTTCACTGTGGTCTCGTAGAGCTTGACCGTCCCGTCGGAGTCGACGCAGCCGCCATTTGGATCGGCGCTGTTGTTTGTCGTCGCGCCGCTGATCGTCATGCCGGAGATCGCGAGCGTGCCGATGCCGTAATGGTGGAACACGCGGTTGTAGAAGCCCGACGTCTGCCCGCCGTCGATCGTGAATGCATCTGCACCGGGTCCGGTGAGCGTCAGGTTGTCGACGAGGATCGGGATCTCGCCCGAATCGAGCGAGATGAGGCTGCAGCCCATCGGCATCGTGACGGTGTCGCCGTCCATCGCGCTCGTGATCGCCTGGCGCAGGCTCATGTCGTCGCAACTCTGAACCTCGTGAACGACGGGTTCGCGATGCGGCGTTGGTTGCGCCCGATGGGGTTGCGCGAAGGCTGCCGTGTGTCGAGTCGATCCCGCGATGGCCTTTCCGGCGTCTGCGTTCAAGTCGCCTGACATCGCGTCGATTGCCCGCTGTGGAGCGCCGGCGAGCGCGGCCGAAGTGCCCACGCCCAGCGCGATGGCAAGGCATCCAGCCAGTCGACCGACCCGCAGGCCGTCGGCAGCGCGATGTGTACTCATGAATTCCTCCAGCAAATGAGCATGTCCGCGTCGATCGACGCGATTCCTGCTCCGGCTATTACGGGAGGACACCGGAAACCGGACACGCCGCGTATTCGCGCACGGCCGGCGTCGTGCAGATCATGGTTTTCCTGAAAGTCGTGGCGGGTTCCGCGCCGGTTTTCCGTAAGAACTTCGAGCACGACCCCGCGCGGCGACGACTGCGCATCCCGACCTCGAGGAACTCATGCACTGGTATCTGGAAGTCCTGAAGAAATACGCGCTCTTCACCGGCAGGGCACGCCGCAGCGAATATTGGTACTTCTTTCTGCTCAGCATCATCATCGCCGTAGTGCTGGCGATGGTGGATTCGGTCGTTCGCAAGATCACCGGAATCGGTTTTGGTCTGTTCGGAACGCTCTATTCGCTTGCCGTTCTCGTTCCCGGCATCGCGGTTTCGATCCGCCGCCTGCACGACACCGATCGCAGCGGCTGGTGGCTGCTGCTGGCGCTGGTTCCGATCGTCGGCCTCGTGCTGCTCGTCTTCATGGCGGAGGACAGCAACGCAGGCACGAACCGGTTTGGGCAGAATCCCAAGCTGGCTATCGCGTAGCAGTACGCGGCTGGGCGGCTCGCCCCGGCAGGCGAGCCACCGCCCCAATTTGATCAGATAATCAAATACGACTCACCGGGGGAACCTGTGAAGACGGTATTCGTTGCATCGGTCGCCGCATCGATGGCTCTCGCATCGTTTTCCGCATCGGCGCAATTCATGAAGCCGGGCGCGTCGCCGGAATCGGGATTCGCCGGCGTCTGGCGCGTCGTCGGGGCCAAGGCGGCTCCGTGGGCGCCCAAGGGATCGACGTCGGCAACACGCTATCCGCTGCTCGAATACGCGATCGACTTCGCGGCCGGTGAAGTGAAGGGACCCGCTCCCGTCGCGTGCAAGGGTGCGACGTTCTCTTCGGGAGTCAGCGCGGCGGATGAATTGTTCGGTGGCCAGCTACACCATTCCGAAGCCGCCGCGAAAGCGCTGAATCTGACCGGTTCCAGCGTGACGACCTACCGCGTGATCTGCGAGGGCAAACCGCGCGACTACTACGTCGACGACAACGCCGCGCTCGTCACGTGGCAGGACGACGTCGTGTACACGCTGGAACGGCCCACCGGCATGGATCCTCAGCAGTACACGCCCGGTTTCAGCGGTCCTGCGTTCGATTGCGCGAAGGCGAAGACGGCTGGAGAGCAGATGATCTGCCGTGATGCGGCACTGTCGAAGGCGGACAGGAAGCTCAATGAAGCGTTTTCGCGACTGAAAGCGACGGAAACGCCCGCCAGCTTCGATACGGTGCGCGTCGCGCAGCGTGACTGGATCGCCTATGTGACCAGGAGCTGCCATGCCGGCGGTTCGATGCCCGACGACGTCGGCGATCGAGACGCGATGCAGGGATGTCTCGAGGAGCATTTCAGCGATCGCGCGCAACGTCTCGCGAATGCCGAGGTCGCCAAAGCCGGCGCGCTGGTCCTCGAGCCACGCATGCGCCTGATGACGCGCAAGAGGCCCGAAACCGAGGAAAGCGACATCTATCCCTGGATGAGCGGCGGCCCCGCAGCGACGGCATTCAACGCATACGTGTCTGCAACTCTTGCCCTCGACAAACGCCGGATGGACGACAAGGACCTGTTCCCGTTCGGCGAGGATGTCGCCGACATGAAGCTCTCCGCACTGCGCACGTATTCCGTCGCGCGTTTCGATGCGCACGTCGTGAGTCTGCAGGTATCGACGTTCGACTACACCGGCGGCGCGCACGAAGTGCTCGGCGAGACGTCGCTGAACTGGGACATGGCGCGCGCGAAGCCCTTCACGCTGGACGACGTGTTCGCCAAGGAAAAGGCATGGCGCGCGTTCGTCACGGATTTCTGCATCAAGGATCTGCATGACGCATTCGCCGAGCAGGGCGCACCCGACCCGGATCGCGACGCGATCGAAAGTGTAGTCGGCGACACCGACAACTGGCTTTGGGGCGCGGACGCGGCGACCGTGCACTTCACGGTTTACGCCATCGCGAGCTTTTCGGGCGGGGAATCCGACGTCGAGATTCCGTACGGCGTGCTCGCGCCGTATCTCAGGCCCGACGCGCCGGTGTCGTCGCCCACGAAGCCTTAACGATCTGCGAAAGCTTCGACGCCGGCCTCGCATGGGCGGCCGGTCGTCCGTGCGGATCCACATTGGCTCGACGGAAATCAGGTCGCGGCCCGACCCCGTCGCTCGAAACGGCCGCGCGCGCCGGTATCGACGACAACTCGCCTCGTGTCCGCTTTCCACGCGCACCCCGTATTGAACCTGCAACACGCTTGGCGAGCGATCCGGTGCCGCGGAGTCTCCGCGAACCGAATGGGGGCGGTGCGCAAATCCGCGATGTCATCGACATCGGGACGCGCACCGGAGTCGCGGTTCGTAGCCGGTCGCTCGCCGTCCGATCCGCTAGGAGTACGCAGTAATGCTGGCTTTTCTGGTGAACTGGTTCCGTCCGGCGGTGCGCGATTCGAAGTCCGCTTCGGCCGTCGCCGCGCCCGATACGTCGATCGCCTTCAAGCCTGCGCTCATCACGGAGCTGCAGTCCGAGCATCGCGAGCTGTTGCATCTCTACAAGAGTCTCATCGCCGCGCACCAGCGCGCCGATTTCGATGCGGCCGTCGTCTGCCTGAAGCGCTTCACGTATGCGCTGCGCGCGCACCTGCTCAAGGAAAACCTGCACCTCTACGTCTATCTGAAACATGCGCTCCGCCACGATCCGGAGTCGAGCGCGCTGATGGCGAGCATGCGGCTCGAGATGGGCAAGATCGGCCGCGTGCTGAACGATTTCGTTACGCGCTACACGTCCTCGCCGTGGGATCTCGATGTGCGCGACAGCCTCAAGGGCGAGCTGCACAAGATCGCCGAGGTGCTCTCGATCAGGATCCAGCAGGAAGAAGAAGTGCTCTATCCGATGTACATGCATCCGAGTCGGTACCAGTAAGGCACAGGAATTCGCGTCCGATCCCATGCGGCAAGTCGCGCTCCGCGGAAACGGATGACCCGCAGTGGGCTGCCGGCGCACGACGTCCGATCCGTAGCGAGGTCCGCCGCGCGTGCTACTTCGGATTACGCCGCATGGAGCGCAGATGCCCGTTGAGTTGCCCATCCATGGCTCTGCCACCGATTCGCTGACGGCAGCGGAAATACGGCTGATCGCGCAGAGCTACGACCTCGTATCGGTGGGTCGCCGTTTCGCGCGCAATTTCTACACGCGATTGTTCGAGATTTCTCCGCAGATTCGTGTCCTGTTTCCGGACGACATTTCCGCGCAGGTCGTAAAGCTCACGGAAATGCTGTCGATGCTGGTCGGCCGGCTCGATCGTCCGCACGAGCTCGTGACGATGCTCGAGGAGCTCGGCGAACGACATCGCGGCTATGGCGTGTTCGCCCATCACTTCGCGCCGGTCGGACGCGCACTGTTCGACACGCTCGAGGGCGAGCTCGGACCGCGTTTCGACGAACCGACGCGGCGGGCGTGGATCGCACTCTATGCGCTCGCGACGACATGGATGCAGCACTTGCCCGGCGACTGAGTTGTATGAACCCGCCGCATCAGGAAATCCCACAGAACGAAGGCCATCCCATGAAAAGATATTCGATCCCTGCGTGTCGGTTTGTCATGGCCTTGGCTTGCTGTGCCGGTGCGAATGCGTCGCTCGCGGCCGATCGCCCGGCGCATCGCATGGCCGGCGACAAGTCCACGCAGATGGTCCAGTCGATTCCGAACCCGATCATGTTCGTCACGCAGTTTCCGGTGACCGAGGATTTCGGATCGATCGGATCGGTCTTCGCCAATCATCGCGGCGACATCCAGTTCGCGGGGCGCGGCGGCGATCTCTACATCGTCTATCCCGACGGCGTGCTGCGAAATCTCACAGCCGAGGCGCAGTACGGCATTCCCGGCGGGCAGCTTCAGGGCGGCGCGAACGCGATCGCCGTGCGCGATCCCGCGGTTCACTGGTCGGGAACGAAAGCCGTGTTCTCGATGGTCACGGGTGCGCCGACCGTCGTGCATGGCGACAGCGTGTACTACTGGCAGCTCTACGAAGTCAGCGGCCTTGGCGAGGGCGACACGGCAAGCATCTCGAAGGTCGCCAACCAGCCGACGGACTACAACAACGTGCAGCCGGCCTACGATTCGGACGGCAACATCATTTTCGTTTCCGACCGCGTGCGGCATACGGCCACGATGGGCCCGGCCGATCTTGCGTCCGTGGCGGACCGTTATCTTTATCCGCAGCGGGACGAATACGAAAGCGCACCGACGTCGACGGGTTTGTGGAAGCTCAATCCTGCGAACCGGCGAGCTCTGGCTGATGGAGCATGCGGTCTCGGGCTCGGGCTGGCCGTTCGTCGACAGCTACGGGCGCGTGATTTTTTCCCGCTGGGACCATCTCTTGCGCGATCAGCAGAACGATGCGGATGCGACGACCGATTACGGCACCTTCAACTACACGAGCGAGGATCCGGATTCGGTGCCGACGCTCGATCGCAGCGAGGTGTTTCCGGAGCCAAGATACATAGCGCCGCCGAATACGACCGGCTGCCAGCCGCTCGCGTTCAATCTCTTCGGACCCTGGCAGCTGTTCCAGAACGGCACCGGCGAGGAGACGATCAACCATATCGGTCGTCACGAGCTGCAGAACTATTTCGATCGGACTTTCAACACCGATGCGAACCTCGTGGAATTCTTTTTCGATCCGCTGCAGCGGACCAATCAGCACCCGATCCGCAACATGATGCAGCTGCGCGAAGATCCGACGCAGCCCGGCCGTTACGTTGCCGTCGATTCGCCGGAATTCGGCAGTCACGCGGCGGGGCAGGTCGTTCGTTTCGCAGCGCCTGTCGGGCTCAACGCGACCGACATTGCGCTGGACTGGCTGACGCCGACCGCGACGGCTGGTTTCGACACGTCCGACCCGAACAACACGGGCCACTATCGCAACCCGATCGTGCTCGCCGACGGACAGATCCTTGTCGTGCATGCTCCGGAGAAAGGACTCGACGGCAACCTCGGCACGCCGACGGATCCGGATCCTGCCTACAAGTTTCGCTTGCGCTTCCTGACCGGAACGGTTGGATCGATGGCAGCAGGGGCTTCGTTGTTGCCGTCGCCGATCACGAAGGACATTTCCTTCTACGATCCGGACGAGCTGGTCCACTACAACGGACCGCTCTGGGAAATGTCGCCCGTCGAAGTCGTCGCGCGACAGGCGCCGCCGAAGCCGTCGGCGCCGCTGGGCTCGCCGGAACAGCAGGCGTTCCAGCTCGAGGGTGTCGATGCGGTCGAGTTCCAGACGTTCCTCAGGGAACACAACCTGGCCGCGATCGTGATGCGCAATGTCACGAGTCGCGATGCCGCCGACAAGCAGCAGCCGTACAACCTTCATGTCGCCGTAACGGGCGGCATCACGACGGTCGGCGCCGGCGGCACGATTTACGACATCGCGCACATGCAGTTCTTCCAGGCCGACCAGATCCGCGGCGAAGGCATGAACAATGTCGACGGACCCGATCCGGGACGGCGCGTGCTGGCCGAGCCGCTTCACGATCCGGGCGCGACCCAGTTCAACCCGGCGGATGTGGGCGGCCCTGCGGGAGCCGTGCCGATCCATGCCGATGGTTCGGTCGCGCTCTACGTGCCGACGCGTCGCGCGATGGCGTGGCAGAGCGTCGATCCCGCCGGCACGCCTGTCGTGCGCGAGCGCTACTGGATCACGATGCAGCCGGGCGAAATCCGCGTGTGCGACGGCTGTCATGGCGTCAATACGGTCAATCAGGCCGGGCAACCGGCGGCGCAGAATGTTGCGGACGCCCTGCGCGAGCTCGTGCGCAACTGGAAGAACGACGTCGATCCGCTGTTCAAGGACGGATTCGGCAACTGAGGTGCTGAGCGTGCTGATTCCGGGTCGCCAAGGTCGGGCCGGCTCATGCCGTCTTCGCAGGGAGCTTGCAGACGATGAATTCCGTGTCCGTTTTCACAGTGAACCCCGTACTCATTCTGTGATGAACGGATACCTGAAGGCGGTTCGACGCATCACTTCCGCAAACCTTGCGGAGGACATGCTGGCGCCCGAAGGCGAGCAGACCGACCTGGCACAGTGGATACGTTCAATGAACAACCTACGCGATATGGATCGAAGAGCAGAGAAGGGCCCCGCAACTCAGGGCAACGTCGTTACGTTGCGGATGGACCATCACTCCCCGGAGTGCGGCAGCGGCGAGCTGGATGCAACCGAAGGAAGCCGAGGCGCACTCGATGCCGCCGTGTCGTTCATTCTGAACGTTCTGTTCGACAGCAATCGGAGCAAGGCGGAAATTCGAATCGCACGCGCAATGTTCCGCCCATCGGCGAGCATCGTGCTGATCCCGCGCGATCGTCCTTCCCTGGCGTGCGCAGTCGGTATCGACGAATTCTTCGTCGCCGACAAGGCGATGCTGACGTATGAAGACACCTGGGAGGAATCCTGGCGCATTCACGATCCCTGCGCCGATTCCGCGTCGCGCATGAGAATCTGCGCGCATATCCTTCTCGATCCGAAACTCGATGCGGTCAAACCGCGATCTACCGAAGTCGTGTTCGCGTTCCGCAACGCGGCGATCGCGCAGAGAATTCATTCCTGCACGATCGTATACGACGAGGCACCGCGGGCGATCTCGCCGGTCACGCTCTTCGCCTGACTGTGCTGTCATCGTGCGGCGCGCATGCCGTCGATTGAACTGCCGACGACCGATAGAGATCGCGTGCGCGGCAAACGCCATTCAGGACGAAGGAGAGGCCTCGATCGCGTTCATGAGAAACAGTCGCGCGAGATCCCAGTGCCTGCGGACCGTGCGCTCAGTCACGCCGCGGAGCTTCGCAATGTCGACAAAGCTGATGCCGCCGAAGAAATGCCATTCGACGAGCTGCGCAAGCTCGGGATCGCAGGCCTGCAGCTTTTCCAGCGCGGTATCGACGGCGAGCAGCTCGGAGAGTGGACTGTCGGGCTGCTCGATGTGCTCACTGAGCTCGATGCGCACGAGCTGATGTCCGCGTTTGGTCGTCACGCGGCTGCGCGCGATGTCGGTCAGCACATGACGCATCGCCTGCGAAAGGATGTTGTAGAAGTGGGTGCTGCCCTGAAGCTCTCGTCCGTCCGAGCGGGCGAATTTCAGCCATGCTTCGTGTAGAAGCGTGGTCGGATTGACCGAAATCCAGTCGCCACTTCGCCGCAACTGGCTGCGCGCGATTCGCTTCAGCTCGAGATAAACGCGCTCGAACAGCTGGTCGCGAGCTCTTTCATCACCGCGCGCCACTGCGTCGAGCAGGTCGGTTACGTGTGGCCTCTCGACCATGCGACTTGAACCCCCTTGAGCAAGCGGCGCTTAAACCCATCCGTGTCGCCGGCCGCATGCGGAGCGTACAGCGAAATCGCCACCCGGGCGTATCGCGAAAGGCCATCCCGCAGCGATTTCCTACAGCGAAGGGGATGGTGCGGCGCAGCGCAAGAGCAGCTTCTCAGGCGGTCATGCGGCGCGTATCTGGCGCGTCGCGGCTTCGAGCGCCGCTTGCGCGAGTGCGGTGAGCTTGATCAGGCGCGTCGCATAGAGGTCCTTGACCGCGAGCTGCTGCTCGAGCCGCGCGACCTGATGCTCTATGCGCATGTGCCATTCCCGCGGAGACAACCGGGCATCCACTTCCGGGCCCCCGAATCGGTAGTTCTGCTGCAAACGCTCGAGTTGCACGTCGGCTTCGATATCGATGCCGTGTCCTGCGAAATGCCAGTCGAGTGCGCCGTACAACAGGACAGTCAGAATGAACAACTCCCTGCAGCGTTGAGGAGGCTCCGAACTCGCGCCCCTTTGAACGAATTCGCGCAATGTTTGCAACATGCGTGCGGGCGCGAGAACACGCTCGCGTGTCCCGAGCTCACCCGTAAGCCGCTCGTGGAGGTCACGCCGCGCGTCGCGCAGACGGGCGAGGAGGTCGTATGAAGATTCGACAGCGTCGGTGGATTCGGTCATCCGGGAATGGGGCGCAGATTGATCACACGTCTTACGGAATTGCCGCCAAAAGCGGATATCGATCCACGCGCCGAGCTTCGGATCGCACATCCGTATCTCAATATCGTCAGTTTGCAAATCGGTCGAACGATTGTCCGGTTCCTGATCGAACGTCGTAGTCAAAAGTGGATGACGTCCGATCGAACAGGACACATGGAGCACCCGCAGTGACTCTCCATCCGAGTGGGAACACTCCTGCGACAGGCGTGTCCCCGCTCGAGGATTGCGGAGGCGACTAGTCGATCCTTCCCCGGTTTCCCGCGGGCAGCGCGCATCTCCAACCCAGCCATCGGAAGCTCGCCCGTTCGGAGTTCCCGGATGCTTCAGGGCGTGCGTTGATCCCCGATTCTCATGGTCCAACCCCTGACGGTCAGAATCTGCGCTCAGATCGCGCACGGTCCGGGGCGCTGCCCGCGGGATTCTTCTCGAATGGCTTCGCTCTCGCCGCGTTCATCGCCGGTAGAGCGCGGGCTCGAGCCGAAATTCGGGCGATCCGATACCTTCCGGTAAACTGTGGTTTTCCGTGGAGTCGCGCATGGGCGAAATCCGCTCCGCCGGCGCGCGTTTTCGCGCCGCCGTCGCCGAAGAACACCCGCTGCAGGTCGTCGGCGCGATCACCGCCTACGCCGCGCGCATGGCCGAGCGCACCGGATTCCGCGCGCTGTATCTTTCCGGCGGCGGCGTCGCCGCGAATTCGCTCGGCATGCCCGATCTCGGCATCAGCACGATGGAAGACGTGCTGACCGACGTGCGCCGCATCACCGACGCGTGCGACCTGCCGATGCTGGTCGACGTCGATACCGGCTGGGGCGGCGCGTTCAACATCGCGCGCACGGTGCGCTCGATGATCAAGGCCGGCGCCGGCGCGATGCACATCGAGGACCAGGTCGCCTCCAAGCGCTGTGGTCATCGGCCCGGCAAGGCGATCGTGCCGAAAGACGAGATGGTCGACCGCATCAAGGCCGCGGTCGACGCACGGCACGACGAGGCGTTCGTGATCATGGCGCGCACCGACGCGATCGCCGTCGAAGGCATCGGCTCGGCGATCGAACGCGCCGTCGCGTGCGTCGAGGCGGGCGCCGACATGATCTTCCCCGAGGCGATCTACACGCTCGAGCAGTACCGCGAGTTCAAGAACGCGGTGAAGGTGCCGATCCTCGCCAACATCACGGAGTTCGGCCAGACGCCGCTCTTCACGACCGACGAGCTGAAATCCGCGGGTGTCGACATCGTGCTCTATTGCTGCGGCGCCTATCGTGCGATGAACAAGGCCGCGCTGAATTTCTACGAGACCGTGCGCCGCGACGGCACGCAGAAAGCCGTCGTGCCGTCGATGCAGACGCGCGAGGAGCTCTACGATTTCCTCGGCTATCACGCCTACGAGCAGAAGCTCGATGCGCTGTTCGCCGATCACGGCACGGACGAGTGACTTGAGCGAGCCTGCGCGACAGCGGCAAGGCCGCGCATCCCAAGGCCCGCAATCGGGATGCGTTCGCCGCTGTCGTCGCGACGCTGGTCGGCTTCCTCGCGCTGCTCGTTTCGGGCTACACCGCGTATATCCAGCGCCAGCAGGTGCGCGCGCAGGTGTGGCCGTGGCTGGTTGCCGGCAACAACGATCTGGAGCATTCGATCGAGGTGCTGAACAAGGGCGCCGGTCCGGCGGTCGTGCGCAACGCGCAGGTATTCGTCGACGACAAGCCGCAGCCGACATGGGACGCGGTACTCGATGCGCTCGGCATGCCGACGCCGCATCATTTCCAGCAGTCGACGATCAATCCGAACGTGCTGACGCCCGGCGAGCGTGTCACGATCATCAAGTTTCCCGAAGAAGACGTCTGGAAGCATTTCCGCGCCGAGGCTACGAAACGCGTCGCGATGAACATCTGTTTCTGCTCGACGCTCGATGACTGCTGGATGTACAGCGATCGCCGTCCCGTCGGCTACAAGCTGACGACGCAACTCGTGAAGCCGATCGACGAATGTCCGAAGCTCGCGGAATCTGACGTGTTCAACAATTGAAGCCGCGATGCAGCGCTCGATGCCGTATGCGGCGGGGCGGTGCCGAATCTGGAGATAGGGAATGAGCGACAACGCGCAACAAGTGCTGCCGAAGCCCAAGAAATCCGTCGCGCTGTCCGGCGTCGCCGCCGGCAACACGGCGCTGTGCACGGTCGGCCGCACCGGCAACGATCTGCACTATCGCGGCTACGACATCCTCGATTTCGCCACGACCTGCGAGTTCGAGGAGATCGCGTACCTGCTCGTCCACGGCAAGCTGCCGACGCGCGCCGAGCTCACGGCGTACAAGACCAAGCTGAAATCGCTGCGCGGCGTGCCGACGGCGGTCAAGCGCGTGCTCGAGGAGCTGCCGCCGTCGACGCATCCGATGGACGTCATGCGCACGGCGGTGTCGGCGCTCGGCTGCGTGATGCCCGAGAAGGACGATCACAACGCGCCGGGCGCGCGCGAGATCGCCGACCGGCTGATGGCGTCGCTCGGCTCGATCCTGCTGTACTGGTATCACTTCGCGTTCAACGGCAAGCGCATCGATGTCGAGACCGACGACGATTCGATCGGCGGGCATTTCCTGCATCTGCTGCACGGCGAGCGGCCGAGCGAGCTCTGGGTGCGCTCGATGCACACCTCGCTGATCCTCTACGCCGAGCACGAGTTCAACGCCTCGACGTTCGCCGCGCGCGTGATCGCCGGCACCGGCAGCGACATGTATTCGTGCATCGCCGGCGCGATCGGCGCGCTGCGCGGGCCGAAGCACGGCGGCGCCAACGAGGCCGCGTTCGAAATCCAGAAGCGTTACGACACGCCGGACCAGGCCGAGGCCGACATCCGCGCGCGCGTCGAGCGCAAGGAAGTCGTGATCGGCTTCGGCCATCCGGTCTACACGGTCAGCGATCCGCGCAACAAGGTCATCAAGGAAGTCGCGCGCGAGCTTTCTGCCGCGCAGAAGAACATGAAGATGTTCGACATCGCCGATCGACTCGAGTCGACGATGTGGTCGATCAAGAAGATGTTCCCGAACCTCGACTGGTTCAGCGCGGTCAGCTACCACATGATGGGCGTGCCGACGGCGATGTTCACGCCGCTGTTCGTGATCTCGCGCACGTCCGGCTGGAGCGCGCACGTGATCGAGCAGCGCGAGGACGGCAAGATCATCCGGCCGAGCGCGAACTATGTCGGGCCGGAAGATCTGAAGTTCGTGCCGATCGACAAGCGCTGATTCGGTAATCTGCGGTTCCGCGTTCGATTGCCGCCGCGACGACGGCGCGCCTGGAGGGCCGGTATGCGACGCGTTCTGCTTCTACTTCTGGTCGTCGGAATCGCGTTCGCCTATCGCTTCGGGTGGGCGCCTTCCGGCGCGGATCAGTCCGACGCTGTTGATTCGGCCACGCTGGTGTCGCCCCCGAGAAAGGCTCCCGTCGCGACCGAAGCCTTCTCCTGCGAAGGCAAGACCCATTGCAGCGAAATGCGCTCGTGTACTGAGGCAAAGTTCTATCTCGCGCACTGTCCCGACGTGAAGATCGACGGCGACAACGATGGGATCCCGTGCGAATCGCAATGGTGCGGTGCCGACGTCGAGTGATCGCAGTTCAGGGCGCCGCTTCCTGCTCCGCGAGCGCGCGGCTCACGCCGGCATCCGCGTTCATTCGCTTGAAGAACTTCTCGAGATTGTCGAGCCCGGACAGATCGACGTTCTGACCCTTCGCCCAGCGCAGCGTGACGAAAAGATAAGGATCGACGATCGAGCGCATGCCGACGACCCAGTCCCGGCCAGCAAGCTGCGCGTCGACGCGTTCGAACATCTTGCGCAGCGTTTCGCGCGCGTTCGCCTTCGTCTTCTCGATGACGACGGGATCTTCGAGATACGAGGTAAAGCCGAACAGCGGCTTGAATGCGGGATGCATGTCCGAGTTCACGAACGCGAGCCAGCGATTGACCTCGGCGCGGCCTTTCGCGGTGCCGTCGCCGCCGAGCTTCGCTTCCGGAAACTTGTCGGCGAGGTAATTGAGGATCGCGCCGTTCTGCGTCAGCACCCAGCCGTCCTCCTCGTAGACCGGAACCGCGCCGGCCGGGTTGAGCTTGAGGAACCACGGTTGCTGGCGCTCTTCGCGTGGGACTTTCTGGACTTCGTACGGCTTTCCGATCCAGGCCAGGACGATGTGATCGGCAAGCGCGCAGGTACCTGGCGTGAAGTAGAGTTTCATCGTCTGCATTCCTGTCCGGGGTTTCGCGAAAGAGCGCGGCTTTGCGAATTACAGCACGGCCGCCAGCCGCGTGCCCTGGTCGATCGCGCGTTTCGCATCGAGCTCAGCAGCGACATCGGCGCCGCCGATGAGATGTGCCTTCAACCCGCCGTCCGCGAGCTCCGCGTGCAGCGCGCGGTTCGGCTCCTGGCCGGCGCAGATCACGATCGTGTCGACGGGCAGCAGCTGCGTCTTGCCGTCGACGCGGATGTGCAGGCCCGCGTCGTCGATGCGCTCGTAGTCGACGCCGCCGAGCATCGCGACGCCTTTCGCCTTCAGCGTCGCGCGATGCACCCAGCCGGTCGTCTTGTTGAGCCGCCGCCGGGTCGGCCCGGCTTGCGCTGCAGCAGCCAGACTTCGCGCTCCGGCGGTTCGGGCGCCGCGCGTGCGAGACCGCCGCGTGCGGCGAGCGTCGCGTCGATGCCCCATTCGTGCGTCCAGCGCGCGACGTCCGTGCGTCGGCGATGGCGGCGCTTGCGTGAGGAATTCGGCGACGTCGAAGCCGATGCCGCCGGCGCCGACGATCGCGACGCGCCGGCCCGCCGCGCGTCCGCCGAGCAGCAGGTCGACATAGCTCACGACCTTCGGATGCTCGATGCCCGGAATGTCGGCAGCGCGCGGCGCGACGCCGCAGGCGATCACGACCTCGTCGAATTCGTCGCGCAACATCGCTGCGCTCGCGCGCGTGCCGAGGCGCAGCGCAACGCCGAGCTCGCCGATGCGCTGCGAGAAGTAGCGCAGCGTTTCGGCGAATTCCTCCTTGCCCGGAATGCGCTTGGCCATGTTGAACTGGCCGCCGATCTCGCGCGGCTGCTCGAACAGCGTCACCGCGTGGCCGCGCTCGGCGAGCGTCGTCGCGCAGGCGAGGCCGGCCGGGCCCGCGCCGACGACCGCGACGCGTTTCTTCGCGGCGGCCGGGCGGATCACGAGCTCGGTCTCGTGGCACGCGCGCGGATTGACCAGGCAGGTCGCGCGGCGGTTCTCGAAGATGTGATCGAGACAGGCCTGGTTGCAGGCGATGCAGGTGTTGATCTCGTCGCGCGGTTCGCGCGCGCCTTCGCGACCAACTCGGCATCGGCGAGCAACGGCCGCGCCATCGACACCATGTCGGCGTCGCCGCGCGCGAGGATGCGCTTCGGCGACGTCCGGCATGTTGATGCGGTTGGTCGTGATCAGCGGAATGCGCACTTCGCCCTTCAGCCGCCGCGTGACCCACGCGAACGCCGCGCGCGGCACCCTGGTCACGATCGTCGGGATGCGCGCCTCGTGCCAGCCGATGCCGGTGTTGATGATCGTCGCGCCGGCCGCTTCGACTGCCTTGCGCGAGCGCGACGACCTCGTCCCAGGTGCTGCCGCCTTCGACCAGATCGAGCATCGACAGCCGATAGATGATGATGAATTCGCGCCCGACCGCTTCGCGCGTGCGGCGCACGATTTCGACCGGGAAGCGCATGCGGTTCTCGACTCGATCCGCCCCAGTCGTCGTGCGCGCGGTTGGTGCGTTCGGCGCAGGAACTGGTTGATGCAGATAGCCTTCCGAGCCCATGATCTCGACGCCGTCGTAGCCGGCGTCCTGCGCGAGCTCCGCGCAGCGCGACGAAATCGCCGGATCGTGCGCTCGACGCCGCGCGCGCGTCAGCGCGCGCGGCTTGAACGGCGTGATCGGCGACTTGATCGCCGACGGCGCGACCGACAGCGGGTGATACGCGTAGCGGCCCGCGTGCAGGATCTGCATGCAGATGCGGCCGCCTTCCGCGTGCACGGCGCGCGTGATCTTGCGATGCCGCGCGACCTGCCACGGCATCGAAAGCCGTCCGCGCGAACGGCTTCAGCCAGCCCTCGATGTTCGGCGCGATGCCGCCGGTGACGATGAGGCCGACGCCGCCGCGCGCGCGCTCGGCGAAGAACGCGGCGAGCTTGTCGAAATCGCGCGCGTGCTCCTCGAGACCCGTGTGCATCGATCCCATCAGCACGCGATTCGGCAGCGTCGCGAAGCCGAGGTCGAGCGGTGCGAGGAGGTGCGGGTAGGCTGTCTGCACGGAATTCGAACGCGTGTTCGGACCGCAACGATGCACTGGTTCGGGCGCGCTGCACAAGCCTCGCCGGACGGAATTCGCTGGCTCGCTAGTGCGCGACCCGCAGCACGATCAACGTCTGATCGTCCACCCCGAGCGGTCCGCCCTGATGTTCGATCAGCGCATCGCGCAGCATCGGCAGCAACGCCGCCGGCTGCTCCGGTCCGCCGGCGATCAGCGAAGCGAGACGCTCGGCGCCGAACTGCCGCCCCTTGCGATCGCGCGCTTCGACGACACCATCGGTGTACAGCACGAACACGTCGCCGGGATCGACGTCGAACTCGCTGTTGCGGAACGCGTAGTCGCGCAGGATGCCGAGCGGAATCTGCTCGCCGGCGCCGCGCGGTATCACCGCATCGCCGCGCCGGTGCAGCAGCGGCGGATGGCCCGCGGCGACATAGGTCGCGCGGCGCAGATCCGGACGATAGAGGAGTGCGAACGCAGTCAGAAAATGCTGGCGCTGGCGGCGCGAGAAAAAATAGCGGTTCGCATAGGTCAGCGCGCCGGCGGGTCCGCTTTCGTCATCGCCCTGATACGTGCGCAGGATCGCGTCGAACTGCGCGGCTTCCATCGCCGCTGCGGCGCCGTGGCCCGAGACGTCGGCGAGCATCAGCGCCCAGATGTCGGCGCCTTCGTCGACGAAGTCATCCGGCGCGAGTTGCGTCAGCGGCATCAGGTCGTAGTAGTCGCCGGCCGCGGTATCCGCGGGCTGCCAGTGCACCGCGTATTCGAGGCCGCGGATCGCCGGATTGTCCGGCAGCAGCAGGCGTTGCACATCGGCGATGTCTTCGATCGCGCGGCGCCGGCGTTCGGTTTCGTCGCGCAGCGCGCGCGTCGCCAGCGGTCGGATGATCAGGCTCGCGGCGAGATTGGTTTCGAGCAGCACGGCGTCGGGGTCGATGCGATCGAAGCGCGGATGGAACGTCGATCCGAACACGAGCCAGTGCTGGACCTCGCCGGAGTTGACGATCGGCACGCCGAACAGCGCAGCCGGCTCGAGCAGCGCCTGCGCGAACGGCAGCGCGAATTCGGTCGGCGCGACGCGCACCGTGCGCGGCGCGACGTCGGCGAAAAGACGCATCGTCAGCGCGTCGGCGAACAGCGGCAGCGTCATGCGCTGGCCGAACGGATCGAGATTCGGAACGTGCTCGGTGCCGTCGGGTCCGATCAACCCCGCGAGCCGGCATTCGCCCGCCGTCTGGCCGGCGACGAACACGAGCGCGAGCGAGCAATCGGGAAAGCGCGCGGCGAAATGCGCGTGCAGCGTGCGCAGCGCGGCCGCCGAATCGCCGTCGAAGGCGCTGAGGCTGAGGATGCGATCGAGGGCGGAACCGTTGAGCGGCACGATGCAGCGCATCCGATGGGGAGATCAGCGCGATTCTGCATGTGGCCGCCGGATGCGACAACGCGGCGGTGTAACGTGAGGTTCCGACCGTGCTGACGCGCGCCGCGCGGCCGGTGAGGGAAAAGGGCACGGTTGAACCAAGACTTCCCTCACCCTGACCCTCTCCCGCAAGCGGGAGAGGGGACAAAGCGCGACGCCTACCAGCCCGCCAGCGCAAGCTTTCCGATCGTCGTCCCGGATTCGAGGCGTGCGTGCGCAACGCGCAGGTTCGCCGCGTTGATCTTGCCGATCGTCTCGGTGTGCGTCGTCACGATCTCGCCGGCGTCGACGAGCGCAGCGATGCGATCGAGCAGGCGATGCTGCTCGATCATGTCCGCGGTCTTGAATCGCGAGCGCCCGAACATCGTTTCCCAGTGGATACCGATGCACTTGGCCTTGTACGGACCGCCGATCACGAGCGGCCCTTTGGGTTCGACGATGAGGCCGATATGTCCTTGCGGCGCGATGATCTCGCCCATCGCGGTCCAGTAGCGATCGGTATCGGCGAAGTTCGCGATCGCGTCGACTTCATGAAAACCGATCGTCGCGAGTTGCGCCGGCAGCGGCTCGCGATGATCGATGACGTGGTCCGCGCCCATGCGCCGGACCCATTCGATCGTTTCGGCTCGCGACGCGGTCGCGATCGTGACGAGCCCGGCGCGGCGCGCGAGCTGGATCGCGATCGAGCCGACACCGCCGGCGCCGCCGATGATCAGCAGCGTCTTGCCACGATCCGCTCCGTCGGGATCGAGGCGCATGCGGTGGAAGAGGAGCTCCCACGCGGTGATGCTGGTCAGCGGCAAGCACGGCGGCTTTCGCGAAATCGAGCGTCGCCGGCTTGCGGCCGACGATGCGCTCGTCGACGAGCTGGTACTCCGCGTTGCTGCCGCTGCGCGTGATGTCGCCGGCGTAGAACACCGCATCGCCCGGCTTGAACAGCGTCACGTCCGGGCCGGCGGCTTCGACGATGCCCGCGGCGTCATAGCCGAGCACTTTCGGCTCGGCTTCGATCGTCGGCTTCGGTGCGCGCACTTTCGTGTCGATCGGATTCACCGAAACCGCCTCGACACGAACGAGAAGATCGCGACCTTGCGGCGATGGCTTTGCAAGTTCGATGTCGACGAGCGATTGCGGATCGTCGATCGGCAGATAGCGGGTCAGGCCGATGGCTTTCATCGCGATCTCCAGGCTCAAACCGGCGGCGGGTTGCGTTCGCCGAATCCGGACTGGTGCCAGTACGGATAGTAGGGATATGCCGGCGTCAGCTTGCTCGCTTCGTCCAGACGCGCGACCTGCGCGGCGTCGAGATTCCAGCCGACCGCGCCGAGGTTCTGGCGCAGCTGTTCCTCGTTGCGCGCGCCGATGATCACGCTCGACACGGTCGGACGCTGCAGCAGCCAGTTGATCGCGATCTCCGGAATCGTCTTGCCGGTTTCGGCTGCGATCTCGTCCATCGCTTCGACGACGCGGTAGAGACGTTCGTCGTCGACCGGCGGTCCGAATTCCGCGCTGTCGTGCAGGCGGCTCGTCGCCGGAAGCGGTTTGCCGCGGCGGATCTTGCCGGTGAGACGGCCCCAGCCGAGCGGGCTCCAGACCACCGCGCCGACGCCCTGATCGATGCCGAGCGGCATCAGCTCCCATTCGTAATCGCGGCCGATCAGCGAGTAGTACGTCTGGTTCGCGACGTAGCGCGTCCAGCCGTAGCGTTCGGCGATCGCGAGCGACTTCATGAGGTGCCAGCCGGAAAAATTCGACACGCCGAGATAGCGGATCTTGCCCGCGCGCACGAAGTCGTCGAGCGTCGACAGCGTCTCCTCGACCGGCGTCTGCGCATCGAAACCGTGCAGCTGGAAGAGATCGATGTAGTCGGTGCCGAGGCGCGTGAGCGCCGCATCGATCGCATTCGTCAGGTGAAAGCGCGAGGAGCCGACGTCGTTCGGGCCGTCGCCGTTGCGGAACGTCGCCTTGGTCGAGATCAGCACCTTGTCGCGGCGGCCCTTGATCGCGGCGCCGAGGATCGATTCCGATGCGCCGTTCGAATAGACGTCCGCCGTGTCGAACAGCGTGACGCCGGCATCGAGGCAGACGTCGACGAGGCGCCGCGCGCCTTCGACATCGGTATTGCCCCAGGCGCCGAAAAGCTTGCCCTGGCCGCCGAACGTGCCGGTGCCGAAGGCGAGCACCGGAATCCTGAAGCCGGAGCGGCCGAGATTGCGGTATTCCATGGAAATCATCTCCTTGCGAGCGGTGTCTTGAAACCTGGGGACGGATGGTAGGCACTTGCATCCTCGCCAGAAACGATCAGTATCGGCAATTAGTTTCAATGGTTTCTTGATAATCGGATGGACCGCCTCGGCGACATCGGCCTTTTCCTGCGCGTGCTCGATCTCGGCTCGATCAGCGCGGCGGCGCGCAGTCTCGATATCTCGGTCGCCGTCGCAAGCCAGCGTCTGCAGCGGCTCGAGAAGCAGCTCGGTGTGCGACTCCTGCATCGAACGACGCGACGCCTGCACGCGACGACCGAAGGCGCGGCGCTTGCCGAACGCGGGCGTGTGCTCGTCGAGGATCTCGAAGCGCTGACGAGCGAGCTGCGCGAGACCGGCGCCGCCGTGTCGGGCACGCTGCGCATGACGGCTTCGGCGTCGTTCGGCCGGCAGTACCTGTCGCCGCTGCTGCCGGAATTTCTCGCGCGTCATCCGAAGGTGCGCATCAGCGTCGATCTCAGCGATCTGATGAAGGATCTGGTCAGCTCCGGTTTCGATCTCGCGATCCGCATCGGTGCGCTCGAGGATTCGACGCTCGTCGCGCGCAAGCTTGCGCCGAACCGGCGCGTGCTCTGCGCATCACCGGCGTATCTTGCCAAGCGCGGTGCGCCTTCGACGCCGGCCGATCTCGCCGCGCACGAATGCCTTCTGCTCGTCGGCAGCCAGGGACGCCAGGACATCTGGCGGCTCACCGATCACAACGGCCGCGAGACGGCCGTGCAGGTTGGCGGACGCTTCGAAAGCAACTACGGCGAAGTGCTGCGCGATGCAGCGGTCGCGGGGCTCGGCATCGCGCTGCACTCGACGTGGCACGTCAACGAGGATTTGCGCAGCGGACGTCTGCGCACGGTGCTGCCGCACTACCGTCTCGCCGACACGGGCATCTACGCGCTGATGCCGCAACGCCGGCTCGTGCCGCTGCGCGTGCGCGCGTTCGCGGATTTCCTCGCCGAGAAATTCGGCGAGACGCCGCCGTGGGAGCGCATCTGATTTTTCCGCTTCGGGCGGTGGGCTGAAAGCCGTCCGCCGCGTACAATGCGCGCCCCTTCGACACGCTTGCGCGGTCGACTCCCCCATCTCCATCGACGGACGTTCCATGTCATCGCACGATATCCGCTCGGCCCAGCGGCCGGATCCCGACCGCCCGATGGTCGACATCGCCAACTACGTCGCCGACTACACGATCGATTCGACGGAGGCGTACGACACCGCGCGCTACATGCTGCTCGATTCGCTGGCCTGCGCGATGCTCGCGATGAAGTTTCCGGAGTGCGTCAAGCACCTCGGTCCTCTCGTTCCGGGCGCCGTGCTGCCGGGTGGCGCGAAGGTGCCGGGCACCGCGTGGGAGCTCGATCCCGTGCAGGCCGCGTACAACATCGGCGTGCTGGTGCGCTGGCTCGATTTCAACGACACCTGGCTCGCGGCCGAGTGGGGACATCCGTCGGACAATCTCGGCGCGATCCTCGCGGTCGCCGATTACCTGTCGCGCAAGGCCGTGCGCGAAGGCGGCAAGCCGCTGACCGTGCGCGACGTGCTCGGCTACGCGATCAAGGCGCACGAGATCCAGGGCTGCTATGCGCTGAAGAACTCGTTCAATCGCGTCGGCCTCGATCATGTGATCCTCGTGCGACTCGCCTCGACCGCTGTTGCGACGCACATGCTCGGCGGCAGCAAGGACGACATCGTCAACGCGGTGTCGCACAGCTGGATCGACAACGGCGTCCTGCGCACGTACCGCCACGCGCCGAATACCGGTCCGCGCAAGAGCTGGGCGGCGGGCGATGCGTGCCGGCGCGCGGTGACGCATGCGCTGAACGCAGTGAAGGGTTGCGTCGGCTATCCGTCGGCGCTGAGCGCGAAAACGTGGGGTTTCTACGACGTCGCGTTCAAGGGCAAAGCCGTTCGAGTTCGAGCGTCCGTTCGGCAGCTACGTGATGGAAAATGTCCTCTTCAAGATCAGCTATCCGGCCGAGTTCCACGCGCAGACGGCAGTGGAGTGCGCGATGCGCCTGCATGCCGAGGTCGCCGGACGCATCGACCAGATCGAACGCATCGAGATCGAAACGCAGGAAGCCGGCGTTCGCATCATCGACAAGACCGGTCCGCTCGCGAACTACGCCGATCGCGACCACTGCATCCAGTACATGGTCGCGGTGCCGCTGATCTTCGGGCGCCTGACTGCGGACGACTACGGCGATGCGATCGCCGCCGATCCGCGCATCGATGCGCTGCGCGCTCGCATGCAGGTGCGCGAGAACCCGGCGTTCACGAAAGACTATTTCGATCCGGCCAAGCGCTACATCGGCAATTCGCTGCAGGTGTTCTTCAAGGACGGCACGCATTCCGAAAAGGTGTCGATCGACTACCCGATCGGCCACCGCAAACGGCGCGCCGAGGGCATCCCGGTGCTGCTCGCGAAGTTCGCCGATGCGCTCGGCGGACACTTGCCCGCGCGGCGCGTGGAGCGCATTCTGGCGGCCGCAGGGGACAGCAAAGAGCTCGATGCGACGCCCATACACCGGTTTATCGACCTACTCGCGGCTGAATGACTCGACGCTTAACGCTATTTTCACGGTGGACTGGTTGTAAAATTTTGATCCGGCTAGAATTGCCGGGCACCCCCATTCCCGTGATAAGATGTTAAGAACACGTTTCCGGCACGTCAGATTGGCGTAGACTAGGGACGGTTGTCGCGTTCCGCGCGGGGTTGAGCGGACGCATGAAGACCAAACGAGAGGAGACTCTGAATGAAACGTAAGGCCTTATGTGCGCTAATCGCTCTGAGCCTTGCCGGCGCCGCGGTGACGGCTGCGCACGCGCAGGATTTCGGTACCTGGTACATCGCACCGCGTCTCGGCGCGGATTTCTCAGATAGCGATCGCCACACCGATACGTCCGTATGGGGCGGCATCGGCGCTGGCGTGTGGGTCAACCCGCATCTCGCTGTCGATTTCGAATACACGATCAACAATGCCGAGTTCAAAGGCGGCTCCTGGCGTGATGGTCACGAGTGGGAGAGCGTCGGTCTCGGCGTGAGCGGCCGCTGGTTCTTCGGCGACGAAGGTTCGACGTGGCGTCCGTACATCATGGCCGGCCTCGGCGCGCTGCGTCATGCCGCGTACTCGGGCTTCCTGCTGCACGACCAGGGCTTCAACGAGAACGGCTGGGATCCGATGGCCACGTTGGGCCTCGGTATCCAGTGGAATCTTTCCTACAACATGGCACTGCGTGGTGAAATCGCCGCGCGTTACGACCATGACAACAACACCGAGAACAACCTCGCCGAAGCGCTGGGTTACATCGGTGACGGCCCCAACCAGCTGCACGGCACGAAGAGTGGCTTCACCGACGGTATCGCCAGCATCGGCTTGGTCTACTCGTTCGGCTCGCCGCCGCCTCCGCCGCCGCCGCCGCCGCCGGCAAATCCGCCTCCGGCGCCTGACTGCCACGCGCTTGACGACGATCACGATGGCGTCAACAACTGCGACGACCGCTGCCCGGATACGGCTGCCGGCACCGTCGTGGGTCCGGATGGATGCCCGCAGAAGGTGGTCATCGATCTTCGTGGCGTGAACTTCAAGTTCGATCGTCCGAAGGTTGGCGAGCACAACATCGAACCGACCCTGCAGCTGCCGACGGCCGATTCGATCGCGATCCTCGATCAGGCGGTTGACGCGCTCAAGCGTTATCCGGAGATCAAGGTCGAGCTCGACGGCCATACCGATTCGATCGGTACGGACGCGTACAACCAGAAGCTGTCCGAGCGTCGTGCGCAGATCGTGTACGACTACCTGACCGCGCATGGTATCGATGCCAGCCGCATCACTGCGGTCAAGGGCTTCGGCGAAACGATGCCGATCGACACCAACGCGACGAAGGAAGGCCGTGCGCGCAATCGCCGCACCGAGCTGAAGGTCGAGAATCCGGGTTCGTAATAACCGGTTCGCAAGGTAAGACGAAAAAGCCCGGCGCAAGCCGGGCTTTTTCTTTTCTCAAGCTGAACCCCTTTTACCCATATCGTCGGTGTTTCCTATCCATGGAAATCAGAAGCCGATAACGATATTCACCGTGCCAACGCTGCAGGCATTGTTGGTATCGCATGCGTAGTAGGTAAAGACATCGCTTGAATTTGACGGATCGGCGTTGTGATACACGAACGTGCCGTCCGGTTGCAGCGTGATGGTTCCATGCGAAGCGAGCGTAAACACACTCGCGCCAATGGCGTCCCCTTCAGGATCAAGATCGTTCGCCAGGACGCTTTTTGCGCCGCTGACCAAGGTGCTGGCGATCGCACCCGGGAAACACTTGATGACATCGCTCCCGGCTATCGGAGGATTGTTTACCGGCTTGGCGAATGCATTCGACGCCACTGCAGCGATGGCCAGGCAAAAAACAATTGCTTTCGTATTCATAAACAACGAATGACCTTCAAGAGCGCCGGAATTGGCGCTTCCTTGTCTACGTTGTCTCAGTACCTACCGGACATTTGATCGCTTCGACGGGAAGCGCTGCTGCAAGCGGTTCCATGCGCGAGCGACAAATCGACGCACGGATGTGCGAGCTGGCGCGGCGAAGAACTCACACCAGCGTGGCTCAGGGCTTTGAGCCGGACGGCGAATCAGATCGAGCGTCAGCGCGCCAGCGCCGGCGTGAGCTCCGGCGCAATCGCCTTCACCATCGCCTCGACAACCTTGATGTTGCCGGCGAGCAGATTGCCGCTCTTCGGCATGCCGTCGCGCCCGACGAAATCGCCGTGGCGCCCGCCGGCTTCGCGGATGAGCAGGCAACCTGCGGCCATGTCCCACGGTTTCAGACCGATCTCGTAGAAGCCGTCGAGGCGGCCGGCGGCGACATAGGCAATGTCGAGCGCTGCCGAGCCCGTGCGGCGGATGTCTTCGGCCTCGCGCAGCAACGCGCGCGTCATGCCGATCTGCGCTTCCAGATGCGCTCGCTGACGGTACGGGAAACCGGTCGCCAGCAGTGCGCCTGCGAGTCCTTCACGCTTGCCCACGCGCATGCGCCGATCGTTCAAGAACGCGCCGTCGCCTTTGCTCGCGGTGAAGAGCTCGCTGCGCAGCGGATCGAACACGACGCCGACGATCGGATCGCCGTGCTCGAGCAGCGCGATCGACACGCAGAAATGCGGAAAGCCGCGCAGGTAGTTGTGCGTGCCGTCGAGCGGGTCGATGACCCACGTGTTCTTGCCCTTGCCGGCCGCGCCGGATTCCTCGGCGAGCACCGCGTGCGTGGGATAGGCGCGCTTGAGTTCGCGTATGATCTCGGCCTCGGCCATACGATCGACTTCGGACACGAAATCGAGCTGCTGCTTCTCCACGACCGCAAGGCTTTCCAGGCGGTTCATGTGGCGCAGGATGATCTGGCCGGCGGCGCGCGCGGCGCGCACCGCCACGTTGACGGCGGGTCTCGACATGCTGGTTCCGCTCTGCGGGCTTGGAAAGAACGACGCGCGGTCCATGCCGCGCGGGGCGCGCAGGGTAGCAGATCGTCCGACATCGACCAACCGCGACGCCGCAATCGCCGCCCTTCGCCATGACCGACGCCCCGGATCATTCCATCGCCGATCGCCTTCGCTTCGTGCTCGTGCGCACCTCGCACCCGGGCAATATCGGCGCCGCGGCGCGCGCGATCCGCACGATGGGCTTCCATCGCCTTGCCCTGGTCGCGCCGCACGCGTTCCCGCATGCCGAGGCGAGCGCGCTCGCGGCCGGCGCGGATGACGTGCTGGAAAACGCGGCGATCGCGCCGGATCTGCCGGCCGCGATCGCCGATTGCCGGCTCGTGATCGGCGCGACCGCGCGGCGCCGCGATGTTCCGATGGAGGAAATCGATCCGCGCGAAGCGGCGGCGCGCGTGCTCGCTGCCGCGCGCGAAGGCGGCGAGGTCGCGTTGGTGTTCGGCAACGAGCGCATTGGTCTGGAGAACGACGACATCAAGCACTGCCACGCGGCGGTGATGATTCCGAGCGATCCCGCGTTTGCATCGCTCAACCTCGCGCAGGCCGTGCAGGTGCTCGCGTACGAGGTGCGCATGGCCGAGCTCGCCGGCTCGATGCCGCTGCCGGCACAGAAGGGCGATCCGCCGGCGTCGAGCACCGAGCTCGATGCATTCTTCGAGCATCTTGCAACGACGCTCGATGCGATCGACTTCCACAAGGGCCGCTCGCCGCGCACGGTGCAGCTGCGGCTTCGGCGCCTGTTCCTGCGCGCACGGCCGGATCAGCGCGAGCTGCGCATCCTGCATGGGATCCTGACCGACACCGACCGCATCGCGCGGCTCCTGCGCGAGACCTCTCGCGATTGATCCGCGTCAAAGGTAGTTGCGTACCGCATCGACGGCCGCATGGCTCAGCGTCAGCAGCACGATGGCGACGGCGGCGCTCGCGACCCATGCGATCAGGAGCGCGATGCCGTCGCGCTCGATCAGCGCGACCGCGAAGAGAACCAGCAGCAGGCCGAACAGATAGTTCGTGAAAGGTATCGGCAGCGCGAGCGCGACGCCGATCAGCACGAGCAGCAGGCCGCTGATGCGGTGCGCGGGATGGCGCGTCAGCATTTCGAGGCGCGGAGAGCACAGCCGTTCGAGCCAGCGCAGCACCGGCGTCAGCCGCGCGAGGAAGCGCTCGACCGAGCTGCGCTTGATGCCGCGCCGGCGCAGCGTGTTGAGCAGCCACGGATGCTCGAACCCGAGCAGCATCTGCAGGCCGATGAAGCTCACCAGCACGCCCATCGGTCCGCCGACGCCGATCGGCACCGGAATGAAATTCGGCAGTGCGAGGATCAGGATCAGGAAACCGAACGCGCGCTCGCCGAGCGGATCGAGGAAATCGCCGAACGTGATGGACTCTCCGCCGTGCGCCTCGAGCGCGCTTCTGAGCAGGTCGGTCGTGCGCGGCTGGTGCGCGTCGCCGGTCATTCGGTCGCGATCACCGACTCGCGCTCGACGAGCAGCTTGTCGATGCGCGGCCCGTCGAGATCGACCACCTCGAAGCGGTAGCCGCCGCCGTGGAAATGCTCGCCGGGTTGCGGAATGCGGCCGAAGTGCGCCATGACCATGCCGGCCGCGGTGCGGAAATCGTGGTCTTCCTCGTTCGGCAGCTGCGCGAGGCTGAGCAGCTCGCGAAGATCATCGGTCGAGACGCTGCCGTCGATGAGCCAGCTGCCGTCCTCGCGCTGCACGATCGGTTGCCCGGCGTCTTCGATCAGCGGCGTTGCCGAGCGTGCCGACCACGGCCGCGAGCAGGTCGTTCAGCGTGACCATGCCTTCGATGTCGCCGTATTCGTCGACGACGAGCGCGAGCGCGGTTTCGGCGTCGCGGAATTCTTCCAGCAGATCGAGCGCGCGCGCGGTCGCGGGCACGTACAGCGGCTTGAGCAGCGAGCGGAACAGCTCGGTCTGGTTGATCGCGCCGATCTGGCTGATCAGCCGTTTGGCTTCGAGCACGCCGAGGACTTCCTGCTCGCCGCCGCGGTAGACCGGATAGCGCGAGTAGGGCGTCTCGCGCATGACTTCGAGGTTCTTTTCGAGCGACTGCGCTGGCATCGAGCCAGGCGATGCGCGTGCGCGGCGTCATCACGCTGTCGACGGTGCGATCGCCGAGCCGCAGCACGCGGTTGACCATGTTGCGCTCGTCGCTGTCGATGACGCCCTGGTCGGCGCCTTCGGCGACGAGCAGGCGGATCTCCTCTTCGCTGACGTGCTCGCGCGTGCCGCTGTTCATGCCGAGCAGGCGCAGCAGCCCGCGCGTGACCCAGATCAGGAAGAACGCGAACGGCGTGGCGAGCCAGGTCAGTACGCGCATCGGCAGTGCGGTCGCGATCGCGAAACGCTCGGGATCGACCAGCGCGATGCGCTTGGGCAACAGCTCGCCGAGCAGCATCTGGATGAAGGTGATGCCGGACACGCTGAGGACGACGCCGATCGGCAGGCTGTACTGGTCGACCCACGGAATGTCGAGCGCATCGAGCGCGACACCGATGCGCTCGCCGATCGACGCGCCGAGCGCGGCGCCGGCGCTGACCTGCAGCAGCGTGATGAACACCTGCACGGTGGCGAGGAAATTCTCCGGCTGCTGGGCGAGCCCGAGCGCAACCTTGGCGCGGCGGCTGGTCAGCGCGAGATGCTTGAGCCGGCTCTTGCGCGCGACCATCAGGGCCATCTCGCTCAGCGCAAAGAAGCCGTTCAGCAGCGCGAGCAGCACGACCAGTGAAATCTGGATCAGCATCCGGGACCTTTGCCGGCGGAACCAAGCGAGAGTGTAGCAATCGCTCCTGTCCGGCGATCAGAACCGGCCGCGGAGGCAGCCGGCGGCGCTTGCGGCGGACGCTGCTGTAACATTACGGTCATCCGGGTCCAGTTCGGGTTTCGCCCGGTGGTCCTGTTTCACCCCATCCGATGAGCGCTCATCCATGTTCTCGTTGCAGACGATCTTCGGCAAAGGCGACATGTTCTACGGCCTGCTCGAGGCGAGCGCGGATGCCGCCGCGGCAGAGCACGCGCGCGCTGATCGCGCTGCTGAATGCGCCGGTCTCGACGCGCTCGCTCGACGAGTTCCGCGTCGCGCGCCGACGCGAGAAGGAGCTCTTCGCGAAGATCAGCCAGGCCCTGGTCGACACGTTCGTCACCGCGCTCGAGCGCGAAGACATCGAGGCGCTGGCCGCGGCGCTGTACAAGATCCCGAAGACCGTCGAGAAATTCGCCGAGCGTTACGTGCTGTTCTCCGATCGCCTGGCCGACGTCGATTTCGCCTCGCGCGCCGCGATGCTCGAGAAGGCGACGGACGTCATCGTGCAGATGACCTCGCAGCTGCGCCGCGGCTTCCGGCTCGACGTCATGCGCGATCTCAACGAGCGCATGCAGTCGATCGAGAGCGAGGCCGATCGGCTGATCCTCGATCTCTACCGCGACCTGTTCACGAACGAGCGCGATCCGGCCAAGCTGCTGCTGCGCAAGGATCTGTTCGAGCTGCTCGAGAAGGCGATCGACCGCTGCCGCGATGCCGGCAATGTCATCTATCAGATCGTGCTGAAGAATTCTTGAGCCGGGATTCGGGGATCTGCGGCTCGGGGGCTTGGGATGCGGGGGACGCCTGACGACATGCGCACGCGAAGCAGACGGATCTCGGACGTCCCGAATCCCGCATCCCGATTCCCGGCCTTTCCTGAGCACCCATGAGCCTCACGCTCGTCCTCACCGTCGTGCTCGTCGCGCTCGTCTTCGAGTACATCAACGGCTTCCACGACACCGCCAATTCGATCGCGACCGTCGTCGCGACCAAGGTGCTGAGCCCCGGTCAGGCGGTGCTGCTGGCGGCGTGCACGAATCTCATCGGCGCGCTGTGGGGCACGGCGGTCGCCAAGACGATTTCGTCCGGGCTGATCGACTCCGACGTCGTCGCGGTGACGCCGCAGGTGCTGATCTGCGCGCTGCTCGGCGCGACGATCTGGGATCTCATCACGTGGTGGTGGGGTCTGCCGTCGAGCTCGTCGCACGCGCTGATCGGCGGACTTGTGCGGCGCTGCGCTCGCGGCGGCCGGCAACAACTGGTCGGCGCTGATCTGGTGGCAGGGCGGCGTGCACTGGTGGGAAGGCAAGGGCCTGCTGCCGAAGGTGATGCTGCCGATGGTGAGTGTCGCCGCTGCGCGGGCTTCCTGCTCGGCTTCACGCTCATGGGCGCTGCTGTTCGCGCTGATCGTCGATGCTCGGCTCGCGTCGCGGTCCGCTGCAGAAGCATCGCGCGGCCGCGCACGGTCAACGCGTTCTTCGGCAAGGCGCAGATCCTCTCGGCGAGCGCGATGGGCCTCTCGCACGGCACCAACGACGCGCAGAAGACGATGGGCATCATCGCGCTCGCGCTGGCCGGCGCGACGACGGCCGGCATCGCTCGATCAATCTGCCGGCATGGCTTTCGTTCCTGCGCATCGCCGAGGATGCCGACCAAGCAGTTCGAGATCGCGATCTGGATCAAGGTCACCTGCGCGATCGGTGATGGCGGCCGGCACGACGGCGGGCGGCTGGCGCATCATCCAGACGCTCGGCCACAAGATGGTGAAGCTGCATCCGATCAACGGCTTCGCCGCGGAGATCGCTTCGGCCACGGTCATCCTCACGGCGTCGACACTTCGGCATTCCGGTGTCGACGACGCACAACGTCTCGGCCGCGATCATGGGCGTCGGCGCGGCCAAGCGCCCGAACGCGATCAAGTGGACCGTCGTCGAACGCATGGTCTGGGCGTGGCTGCTGACGCTGCCGGTGACCGCGGGATTGGCGTGGCTGCTGGTGACCGGACTTCGTCTGGTCGGCGGCGTCGGCTAGGGATCGCGCGCCGTTCTCTTGCGCAATTGCCGCATCAGAACGTATCGCCGCCGCTCGAGATCGCCTGCTCCATGCTGTCGCCGAGCGCGCCGAGCTCGCGGATCACGCGATCGAGCTCCTCTTCCGAAAGCAGCGCATACGGCCGGTTCTCGCACAGATGCAGGAACGGCGAACCGTCGAGATCGCTGATTGCGAGATATCCGGTGCGCTGCTCCCAGTTGAAGCGCAGGCAGCGCGCGCCGTCGAGGCCGACATACGGGCCGATCGGTGTCGAGATGCGCAGATGCTTGCCGCCGTTCTCGTCCTCCATCTCGGCCAGATACATGCCCTGGTGCCGGCCGTTCCCGAGCGTCAGATCGAAACTGATCAGATACGGATCGTTCGTGTGCAGCGCATGGCGGCTGCCGGTATGGGAGCGGATCTGTTCGAAACTCTGCACGAGTGTTTCTCGGTCAAGGCGGCAGCCTATGCTAGCGTGCGCGGACGATGAAGTCAGGCGAAGCACGACAACGCGGCTCGGCGATCAATCGTGAAGATTCCGTGCGCGCCGACGTGCGCATCGTGCGCGTGATCCGCTCGATTCCCGAAGGTTGCGTCGCGAGCTACGGCGAGATCGCCACGCGCGCCGGATTGCCGGGACGCGCGCGGCTCGTCGGCCATGTGCTCGGCACGGCGCTGGCCGAGGGTCTGCCGTGGCACCGTGTCCTGCGCTCCGACGGACGCATCGCATTCCCGCCCGGCAGCCGGAGCTTCAGGGAGCAGGTCCGCCGCCTCGCCGCCGAAGGCATCCTCGTCGTCCGGCGCAAGGTCGATCTCGCCGCGCACGGCTGGGAGCGCAATCTCGACGCGGTGCTATGGGCGCCTCCGCCCGCCAGGTCCGCCGCCAAGGCCGAAGCCGCGCGCAAGAAAGCGCTGAAAGAATCGGTCGCGAATGCGGCATGCGTCATGGCTGCGCCCGCTCGGGTCGCGCTAGAGTCGGGGTCGGTCCGGGTGCAGGCGGCGCGTCCGTCGGGGGCAGTCATGGCCATCCATCGCTTGATGCGGCAGGGTCTCGCAGCCCTGCTCGCCGGTTCATTTGCCGCGGCGACGGGCGCGCAGGCCCAGAGCCATTGGCCCGATGCGTCGATGCACGACGGTTTCGACGGCCTCGCCAACGGTCCCGCGACCGACACGGACGCCTCACGCTTTCTCGCGCAGGCGACATTCGGGCCGACTTCCGCCGACATCACGCACCTTCTTGCGGTCGGCTACGACGGATGGCTCAACGAGCAGTTCGGCACGGGCGCATCGACCGAGACGCAGTATCTCGACTGGTTTGCGACGACCTTCCCGGACGATTACCTCAGCGACGATCAGCGCCTGGCGATCTGGACGATCAACTCGGTCGGCACGCCCGATCCGAGCCGCGGCGGCTATCCGAACAACGCGCCGACCGATCAGCTGCGCCAGCGCGTCGCGCTTGCGCTGAGCGAGATCTTCGTCGTCTCGAACTCGAACGGCACGCTCGCCTACGAGCCGTGGGCGCTGGCGAGTTTCTACGACATGCTCGCGGCCGATGCGTTCGGCAACTACCGCACGATGCTCGAGGACGTCACCAAGCATCCGGCGATGGGCATCTTCCTCAGCATGATCCAGAACCAGAAGGAAGATCCCGAGCAGAACATCCATCCGGACGAGAACTACGCGCGCGAGGTCATGCAGCTTTTCTCGGTCGGCCTGAAGCAGCTCAACATCGACGGCACGCCGGTGCTGGTCGGCGGCCAGCCGGTAGCCGACCTACGATCAGGGGACCGTGCGCGGTTTCGCCGCCGTATTCACCGGCTGGGACTGGAACAACACCGGTTGCGGCGACAGCACGTACACCTGCTGCATGTACGACGAGGAAGGAGGCTGGGGCACGTACTTCTGGTGCGGTCCGAGCAACTACAACGATCCGCCGTGGCAGCTGCCGATGCAGCCGATCGAGCACTATCACGACAACACGTCGGACAAGCAGCTCCTGAACTATGCGGGCGTCTCGCTGCCCGGCGGCGTGCTGACGCACGGCGGCGATGCGCAGGCCGAGCTCACCGAAGCGCTCGACAACATCTTCAACCATCCGAACGTCGGGCCGTTCATCGCGACGCGGCTGATCGAGCGGCTGGTCACGAGCAATCCGTCGCCGGCGTACGTGCGCCGCGTCGCGCAGGCGTTCAACAACAACGGCACGGGCGTGCGCGGCGACATGCGCGGAGTGATCCGCGCGATCCTGCTCGATCCCGAAGCGCGCTACGGCCCGTGGCAGATGCCGGACACGTTCGGCAAGCTGCGCGAGCCGCTGCTGAAGATCACGCAGATGTGGCGCGCGATGGCCGCGCGCTCGACCAGTGGGCAGCATCGGCTCGCTGAATCCGTGGCCGCCGATCGAGGAACAGATCGGCCAGGCGCCGTTGCGCTCGCCGACCGTGTTCAATTTCTTCAAGCCCGACTACACGCAGCCGGGCGAAGTCGAATCGCGTGGGCTCGTCAGCCCCGAGTTCCAGATCCTGACCGACACGATGATCGTCGCGACGCCGAACTACTTCTTCCACGAAGTCTTCTGCGACTACACCGGCAGCACCGACTGCTGGGCCAGCGACGATCCGACGACGATGCAGATGAACGAGGATCGCGACGCCGCGCTCGCGGCGACCGATCCCGCGGGTCTCGTCGACGAATACAGCCTGCTGTTCATGGGCGGGCAGATGTCGCCGTTCATGAAAACCGTGCTCGTCACGCGACTCAACCAGATGAGCGTGGACGACTACGGCAGCGAGCTCGGGCGCACGCGCGTGCAGCACGCGCTGTACCTGATCCTCAATTCACCCGAATACTCGATCCAGAAGTGAGGGCAGCGGCCATGCACGTGAACCGTCGCGAATTCCTGCGTAAAAGCATCTGTGCCGCGCTCGGCGGCGCGAGTCTCTATTCCGCGCTCGGCAACCTGCGCCTGATCGGCGCCGCGGCCGCTGCGCAACGCCCATCGGGCTTCAGCGATTACAAGGCGCTGGTCTGCGTGTTCCTCTACGGCGGCAACGACAGCTTCAATACGGTCGTGCCGATCAGCGGACAGGACCAGGTCGACTACCTCGGCGCGCGCGGCGATCTTGCGCTCTCGACCGGCCTGCAGGCGCTGACGCCGGCGTCCGGCGGCGGCCCGGCGAACTACGGCCTGCATCCTTCGATGCCGGAGATCGCCGGCCTTTTCAACAGCGGCAAGGCCGCGATCGTCGCCAACGTCGGCAGCCTGCTCTATCCGATCACGCAGCAGGAGTTCCAGGACGGCACGGTGCCGACGCCGGCGCAGCTCTTCTCGCACGACGATCAGACCAACCAGTGGCAGACCTCGCGCCCGGACGATCCGAACGCGAACGGCTGGGGCGGACGCGTCGCCGACTGCTGCACTCGGCGAACCAGGGCCAGGTGCCGATGAGCATCACGCTGTCGGGCCAGAACCGCTTCCAGCGCGGCGCAGTCGTCAACCAGTTTTCGGTCGATTCGTGGGGCGCGTCGTGCTCGGCGAGCGGCGATCCGGATTGCGGTCCGTTCAGCGTGACCACGATGAGCTATCTCGGCAACGGCCCGGAATCCTGGCTGATCAACTGGGACGATCCGAACGTCGTCGCCGACGACGTCGCCGCGTACAACGCGTTGATCGCGAGCGGCACGCAGTCGCACGTGCTCGAGCGCGCGTACGCCGATTCGGCGACGCGCACGATCGCGAATTCGACGCTGATCAACAGCGCGCTGACCGGCGTGACGCTGACGACGCCGTTTCCGGACACCGATCTCGGCAACCAGCTCGCGGCCGTCGCGATGCTGATCAAGGTGCGCGCTGCGCTCGGCATGAGCCGGCAGATCTACTTCGTCGCGGTCGGCAACTACGACACGCACGGCACGCAGCTCACCGACCAGAACGACAATCTCGCGGAGCTGTCGCAGGGCCTCGCCGCGTTCCACACGGCGACGATCGAGCTCGGCATCGGAGAACAACGTGACCGCGTTCACCGCGTCGGATTTCGGCCGCTCGCTCGCGGTCAACGCGGACGGCACCGACCACGGCTGGGGCGGACATCACTTCGTCGTCGGCGGCGGCGTGCACGGCCAGCGCTTCTACGGCACGATGCCTTCGCTGCGCGCGGACAACAACCCGGACGACACCGGCTACGGCCAGATCATCCCGACGCAGGCGGTCGATCAGTATGCGGCGACGCTGGCGAGCTGGTTCGGCGTCGATGCCTCCAGCATCAACGACATCTTCCCGAACCTCGGCCGCTTCCCGAGCAGCAATCTCGGATTCATGAATTGACGGCGCACCGGCAACAACGCTCAGCCTTCCGCCCGACAGCAACCGCGATCGCAACGTGCGCGCTCCTGCATGGCGTGCGCGAGCGCGCGCGCGACGGTGTACGTCGTCACCGCCGAATCCGGACATGACGTTCACGCCGGCCGACATCACGATCTACCAGGGCGACGCGATCCGCTTCGAGAACGCCGGCGGCCTGCACAACGTGCACGCGGACGACAACCGCTTCATCTGCTCGCTCAACTGCAGCACCAACAACGCGCCGAGCGAATTGCCGTGGAGCGTCATCGTGCGCTTCAACCAGCTCGGCACGATCGGCTACTACTGCGACCAGCACGGCAACACGACGAGCGGCATGCGCGGCTCGGTGACCGTGATCGATCGCGTGTTCGTCGACGGCTTCGATACCGTCGCACCTCCAGGCTGATCCGCACGTCGACGGCTGCGGCGCCCGCCGTTCTCGATCCAGCCTGCTTGAATCGTACATAGCGCGACGGAATCTTCCGTTCCGGCTCGCGTCGAACCTGCGCGTAGTCCACAATCGCAACGGCTCGAGCGAGAATACCGAATGCCCTTTGACCTTCCTCCCGTCACCCGCGCGCTGCTGATCGCGAACGTCGCGGTGTATCTGCTGCAGATGCTGACCGGCGATGCGCTGCTGATCCATTTCGCGCTGTGGCCGCTCGGTCCGTCGCAGTTCGCCGACGTGCCCGGCTTCGAGCCGTGGCAGCTCGTCACCTACTGCTTTCCTGCACGGCGGGCTGACGCACATCGCGTTCAACATGCTCGCGCTCTGGATGTTCGGCGGACCGATCGAGCGGCTGTTCGGCATCGCGCCCGTTCGCGCTGTACTACTTCGCGTGCGTCATCGGCGCCGCGGTCACGCAGCTGCTCGTGCAGGCGTAGGTGGACCGGCGGCTACTACCCGACGCTCGGCGCGTCGGGCGGCGTGTTCGGACTCCTGCTCGCGTACGGCATGATGTATCCGCACGCGCGCATCCTGCTGCTGTTCCCGCCGATCCCGATGCCGGCGTGGCTGTTCGTGATCGGCTACGGCGTCGTCGAGCTCTTCCTCGGCGTCACCGGCATCGCAGGCCGGCGTCGCGCACTTCGCGCATCTCGGCGGCATGGCGATCGGTTTCGTGCTGATCCAGTACTGGCGCGGCAAGTTGCCGGTGCGGCCGCGGCGGATATTGATGAGATAGGGAAGGGAGCGGGATTAGAGAGCGAGGACTCGGAAAACCGATACGCTTCGCGACAATCGGTTCTTGCGCATCGCCCTTCGATCCCTCATTCCACTCCCGTCATGCCGACTTCAATCACGCCTCGCCGACTGGCTCGACTACCAGCAGCGCGTCCACCCGCGCGCGATCGCGCTCGGGCTCGATCGCGTGCGCGAAGTCTGGCAGCGGCTCGGCGCGCGCGGCCCGGCGCCCGTCGTCATCACGGTCGGCGGCACCAACGGCAAGGGCTCGACGGTCGCGTTTCTCGAAGCGATGCTGCGTCGCGGACGGCCAGCGCGTCGGCGCGTACACCTCGCCGCATCTCCTCCGCTACAACGAGCGCGTGCGCATCGACGGCGAGGACGTCGGCGACGCTGCGCTGATCGACGTCTTCGAGCGCATCGAGGCTGCGCGCGGCGATATCGCGCTGACCTATTTCGAATACGGCACGCTCGCCGCGCTGATGCTTTTCGCCGAGGCCGGGCTCGACGTCGCGCTGCTCGAAGTCGGCCTCGGCGGGCGGCTCGATGCCGTCAACATCATCGACGCCGATGCCGCGATCGTGACCACCGTCGATCTCGATCACCAGGACTGGCTCGGCAACGACCTCGACAGCATCGGGCGCGAGAAGGCCGGCATTTTCCGCAGCGGTCGCCCCGCGATCGTCGGCGATGCGCAGGCGCCGCGCGGTCTGCTCGACGAAGCCGCACGCATCGGTCGCGGATCTTCGCATCGCCGGCCGCGATTTCTCGGTCGATGTTCGCGCAAGCGATTGGCGCTGGCGGGGCGGCGACGCGGATCTCGTGCTGCCGCATCCGTCGCTCGACGCGCCGCTGCCAGCATGCAAACGCCGCGGTCGCGATCGCGGCATTGCATGCGTTGCGCGCGAAGCTCGGCTGGAATCCCGACGCGATCGCGCGCGGTGTCGTGAACGCGCGCGCCGATGCGCGCCTGCAACGCTTTGCGCTGAAGCCGGAGCTCATCGTCGACGTCGCGCACAATCCGCAGGCCGCGCGCGTGCTCGCCGCATGGCTGCGCGCGCATCCTTCGGACGGACGCACGCTCGCCGTGTTCGGCGCGCTCGGCGACAAGGACGTGCGCGGCATCGTCGAGCCGCTGCGCGATGTCGTCACGGACTGGCAGCTCGCCGGCCTCGCGCACGACTCGCCGCGCGGATTCGCGGCGGATGCGCTGCGCGATCTCGTGCGTGGCACGCATGCGGACGTGAACATCGCCGGCACGCACGACGATGTGGAAACCGCGCTCGCGGCAGCGTTCATGCGCGCGGCGCGCGGCGACCGCGTCGTCGCGTTCGGCTCGTTCTTCGTCGCGGCAGCGGCTCTGCAATTCGCGCGAGCGCGCGGTCGCGGCCGGGTGACGCGATTCGGCGACGCGGGCGCGTATAATCGCGTCGGTTCTTCCGGGCGCCCGCTATGGATCTATCGATGAAACAACGCCTGCTCGGCGCGATCGTGCTGATCGCACTCGCGGTGATCTTCGTGCCGATGCTGCTGTCGGGGCCTGCGCCGAAGCAGACGTCGGAAACCGTGAACCTCGCCATTCCGCCGGCGCCGGACCGCGAATTCCAGAATCGCGTGCTGCCGGTCGATGCAGACGCAGGATCCTGCGAAGGCGACCGCCGCGCCGCCGGTCACGACGAGCCAGACGCTTGCAACGGTCGAGACGCCGCCGCGGCCCGCCGAGATTCCGCAACCGACGACGGCAGTGCCGGCCGCGCCGGCGCCGGCGAGCGACACGGCCAAGACCGAGACGCCGCCGCGCCTGCGCCGACGGCGAAAACCGAATCGAAATCCGCCGACAGCGAACCCGGCCGCTCCGCGAGCGGACGTTTCTACGTGCACCTCGGCATCTACGCGGCGACCAAGAACGCGGACGATCTCGTCGCGGCGCTGAAGCAGGGCGGTTTCCCGGCGTTCGCCGAAGCCAGCGACTACCAGGGCAAGCCGGCCGAGCGCGTGCGCGTCGGTCCGTACGAAGATCGCGCTGCCGCCGAGGCGGCGCGCCTTCGCATCAAGCAGGTCAAGCCGACCGTGCCCGGCAGCGTCGTGGAGCTCGCGGACGATGCGAAAGCCGATGCGCCGCCGAGTGCCCTGCCGGCAAGCCGCGCGGGCGCCTGGGCCGTGCAGCTCGGTGCGTTCAAGACGATCGACGAAGCCAACAAGGTGCGCGATCGGCTGAAGAGTGCGGGCTTCGTCGCGTACGTCGACAAGGTCGACGCCGAAGGCGGCACGCTGTGGCGCGTGCGCGCCGGCCCCGAGGTCGATCGCGGCAACGCGGACAAGCTGCGCGGCCGGATCAAGGACAAGCTGAAGATGGACGGGATGGTGGTGACGCAGCAGTGAGCACGGGAATGGGGAGCGGGGATCAGGGATCGGCGAACCGCGTCGGTCCGCGGTCCGCATTCGCAAGCCGCATTTTCCGCTCACCGCTCACCGTTCCCCATTCCCGCCTCCACGATGAACTGGGCCGACTACACCATCGTCGCCGTGCTGGCCCTTTCGGTCCTGATGGGCCTCTGGCGCGGCTTCATCGGCGAGGTGCTGGCGCTGGTGTGCTGGATCCTGGCGTTCTGGGTCGCCTGGATGTTCGGACCGGCCCTTGCAGAACACTTTTCCGCCAGCATATCGACGCCGTCCGTGCGCGTGCTGCTGGCTTATGTGTTGTGCTTCGTGACGGTGCTGATCGCGGGTGCGATCGTCTCGTTCCTGATGCGCAAGCTGGTCGAAGGCAGCGGGCTTTCGGGCAGCGATCGGTTGCTCGGCATGGTGTTCGGCCTCGTGCGCGGGTTCGCGCTGGTCACATTGGTCGTGCTGCTGGCCGGGTTCACGCCGTTTCGGCGCGATCCATGGTGGAATGAGTCGCGCCTGCTGCCGAATTTCGAGATCGGCGCGCGCTGGCTCGGCGAGCGCCTGCCCAGCGAAGTCGCCAGGTATCTGGAACCGGTCGGGAACATGACCCCGCCCGCACTGCCGCCGCCGGCCAAGCCGGCGCCTTCGTCAAAACCACCGTCGTCTGCGTAGGCCAGTAGCCCATGTGCGGAATCATCGGCATCGTCGGGAAATCGGAAGTCGCGTCCGCGCTGTACGACGCGCTGACCGTGCTCCAGCACCGCGGCCAGGACGCGGCAGGCATCGCCACGATCGACGGCAACCGCCTGCGCCTGCACAAGGGTCCGGGCCTCGTGCGCGACGTGTTCACGCGCGAGGCGATGCTGGGCCTGCGCGGCAACGTCGGCATCGGCCACTGCCGCTATCCGACGGCCGGATCCGAAGGCTCCACCGAAGCGCAGCCGCTGTACGTCAATTCGCCGTACGGCATCGCGCTCTGCCACAACGGCAATCTGATCAACACCGATTCGCTGCGCCGCGAAGTCGTCGAGGGCGATCGGCGCCACATCAACACCGATTCGGACACCGAAGTGCTGCTCAACGTGCTCGCGCACGAGCTGCAGATCCAGGATCGCCGCTCGCTCACGCCCGATCACATCTTCAAGGCCGTCGCCGGCACGCATGCGCGCTGCGTCGGCGGCTACGCGGTCGTCTCGCTGCTGCTCGACTACGGCGTGCTCGCGTTCCGCGATCCGCACGGCATCCGCCCGCTCGTGCTCGGCGAGCGCGAGACCGGCGCCGGCAAGGAATACGCGGTCGCGTCCGAATCGGTTGCGCTCGACATCCTCGGCTTCAAGCTCTTGCGCGACGTCGCGCCGGGCGAGGCCGTGCTGATCACGCTCGACGGCAAGCTCTATTCGCGCCAGTGCGCCGAGCCCGCCGTGCATGCGCCGTGCATCTTCGAATACGTCTATCTCGCGCGGCCCGATTCGATGATCGAGGACGTCTCCGTGTACAAGGCGCGCCTGCGCATGGGCGAGAAGCTCGGCCAGAAGATCCTGCGCATGATGCCGGACCACGATATCGACGCGGTGATCCCGATTCCGGATACCTCGCGCACGGCCGCGGGCCCGATCGCCGAAGCGCTCGGCGTGCCGGTGCGCGAAGGCTTCGTCAAGAACCGCTACATCGGCCGCACGTTCATCATGCCGGGCCAGAGCGAGCGCGTGAAATCGGTGCGCCGCAAGTTGAATCCGATCCCGCTCGAGTTCCGCAAGAAGAACGTGCTGCTCGTCGACGATTCGATCGTGCGCGGCACGACCTCCAAGCAGATCATCCAGATGGCACGCGAGGCCGGCGCCAGGAAAGTGTACTTCGCGTCCGCGGCGCCGCCGGTGCGCTATCCGAACATCTACGGCATCGACATGCCGGCCGCGGCCGAGCTCGTCGCGCACGGACGCACGACCGAGGAAGTGCAGCAGATCCTCGGCGCGGACTGGCTCATCTACCAGGATCTGGACGATCTGATCTGGGCCGTGCGCGACGGCAACGAGGATCTCAAGGAATTCGACACCTCGTGCTTCTCGGGCGAATACGTGACCGGCGTCGAGCCGACGTACCTCAGCGAGCTCGAATTCGCGCGCTCCGACGAAGCCAAGATGCAGCGCCGCCAGGCGAGCTGATCCGTAAGGCTGCCGGCGCGCGTAACAAGCGCGCAACGATGCTCGCGTATTCGACATCTTCGAAAGAATACGTGCCGAGCTGAGCGTCCGCTTTGCGGCGATGGCTGCGTTTAAGCTAGAGGGGGAACAACTCTGCATCGTCCTCGGGGGGCTTTGGCCACGTACGTGGCCGGCCCGTCGCGGCCGGATTGCCGAGGAGCCCCTGCATGGCCCGTCACTACCTCAGTCCGCCACTCGTGCTCGACGTCCGCGTTCCCGCGGTCCCGGGCACGGCTAGCCCGGACGGCGACCGGACAGAGGGCCATCGCGCGCGGCGAAAGCAGCACGCAAGCGCCGAACGGCTGCGTGTTCCGGTGCTGATCCTGCTGCTGCTCGTGCTCTGGATCGGCCTGCTCGGCTGGGCCTCGGACGCGCCGCCGAGCATGCGTCGCTCCAGCCCGCCGCAGCGGCTCCGCTTCGCCGGCAACGACTTCCACGTCGTCATGGGCGCCGGCGTCGAGAACGGCCGCTCGCTCGGCATCAACGCGGTCGGTGCCGAGCACATGGCGCTGCAATCGCACTCGCTCGCACAACCGATCGATGCGGATGCGTTGCCGATCCTGCGCTATCGCTGGCAGGACTTTCCGCGCACGCTCGAGCTGTCGTTCGTGTTCCGCCGCGCCGATCAGCCCGACGACGTGCACACGGTCACGCTGCCGCCGGCCGGCGCGTATCCGGGCTATTTCGATCTTTCCGATGTGCCGGAGTGGCGAGGACGCATCATCGAGGTCGGATTCGCCGAATTTCCGACCGCGCAGCTCGTGCCGGCCGACATCGCGTTCCGACCGTTCACGCTGATCGAAGCGGAGTTCTGGTCGCCGTCGTGGCGCGGCAGTCTCGGCGCGCTCGGTACCGACTGGTCGGCGTACCGGCCGTGGGCGCTGATGTCGGTCAGCGCGCTCGGACCCGATGCACCATGGCCGCACAAGCGCGACGCCGGTCACGCTGCTCAGCATCGGGCTCGCGGCGAGCCTCGTGCTCGCGATGCTCGTGCTCGCGCGGAGCTGGCGCTGGCTCGGCATGACGCTCTGCATCGCACTCGCCGGCGGCTGGCTCGCGCTCGACCTGCGCTGGCTCGGCGAATTCGCCGACCGGCACGTGCTGACGCGCGAGCTTTACGCCGGAAAACCGTGGCGCGAGCGCGCCGCGATCGAGCCGGACACCGCGCTCGTCGCGGGCGCGGCGCGCACGCGCGCGTGGCTCGCGCATGTGCCGGCGAACACGCATGTGATCGTCACGGCGTCCGCGGTTTACGACATCCTGCGGCTCGGCTATCACCTCCTGCCTGCGAACGTCGCGCCGATCGGCGCGCTGGCGCGGTCGGGCGCCGCGGATACGATGCAGCCGGCGCTGCTCGTCGTCTACGCCGATCCGGATTGGACCTTCGATGCGCTGCGGCACACGGTGCGCGCGGCGGATGTCGAATACGCGGCCGATCTCGTCTTCGACGAAGGTGATCTGCAGGATCTTCCAGCTGCGCGGAGCCGCGCCGTGAGCGTCGTGTACGTCGCCGCATGGATCACGCCGCTCGCGCTCGGCGCGGCTCTCGTCGCGCTGCTCGACGGAAGGCCGCGTTCGCCGTCCGGCTACCTGCGCGTGCTCGGTTGCGGATTCGTGCTCGGCGCGATGCTCACGGCGCTCGCCAGCTATCCGCTCGGGCGCGATCGATGTCGCGCGGATCGTTCCGACGCTTGCGCCGTTCCTGTTCGCGATCGCGATGGCCATCGCGCGTATGGGTTGCGATGCGTTCGCGCATCTCCGCGCCGCGCGTTCGGCAAGCGCCGCGCTGCATCCGTTGCTCTGGGTCCTGCTCGCGCTGCTCGCCGCGCATGCGTGGCTGATGGCGGACGAGATCCTGCTGCGCCCGATGTATCCGTGGGACGCATGGGCGGCGTGGCTGCTGAAGCCAAAGGCATGGATGCTCGGCGGCCATCTCGATCGCTTCGTCGGCTTCGACGAATGGCTCGCCGATGCGAGCGGCACGCTGCGCACCGCGCAGACCTGGAGCTATCCGGAAGCACTCGGCCGTCTCGCGTTCTGGTTCGCGTCGGCCTGGGGCGACTGGAACGCCGGCGTCGTCGGCGCGCTCTGGCTCGTGCTCTGGCTTGCGCTGCTTGCCGGCGTCTACGGACAGCTGCGCGCGCTCGGACTTGCGCGCGATCGCGCGGTGATCGCGGTCTACGCACTCGGCTCGCTGCCGCTGATCAACGTGCATGTCGCGCTCGCCGGCTACGCGGATCTCTGGATCGCGACGCTGATCGCGTTCGCGTGTCTTGCCTGGATGCGCGGGCTCGAGAGCGGCGAGCGCGGCCATTTCGTGCTCGCTGCGCTGTTCGCCGTGATGCTGCCGTTCGTCAAGCTCGAAGGCGGCATCTGGCTCGCGATCCTCGCGGCGCGATGCTGCGTACGCGCGCTGCCGCCGCGCGCGCGGCGCATCTGCGCTCGTGCTCGCGCCGCTCGTCGGTTTCGGCATCGTCGTCGCGTACCTGATGCGCGTGCCGTTGATCGCGCCGATGCTCGATCGCAGTCGGCTTCAGCGTCGGACACCGGCATGATCCTCGAACCACGCGCCGGCGGTGATCGGCGCCGTGGCCGAGGGCATGTTCGCGCAATACAACTGGCATCTTTTCTGGTTCGCGGTCGTGCTGACTCTGATCGTGCGCTTTCGCGTGCTCAAGGAATCGCGCGCGCTGCGCGCGATCGGCGTATTCCTGCTGTTCGGCTGCGTCTTCCTGTTCGCGCTGTTCGTGCTGACGCCGGCGGGCAAATGGGCCGAGAGCTACACCGCGGTCAATCGACTCAGCCTGCAGATCGTGCCGGCGATGCTCGTCTTCGCAGCGCTGCTGTGGCGCGAGCCTGAATCGAGTCGGCGAATCGGCACACGTGCGTCCGCGCATGGCCGAAATCGCGCCAACCGCGCCATAATCCGGCCTTCCTTCACGCCACGATGGACGATGGCCGCAGAATCCCTCTCGCTGCACGAGCTCGCGGCGCGCTGCGTCGGCAGCGCGAGCGTCGCCGAAAAGCTCGCGCTGACGGCCGATGTCGCCGCGCGTTTCGACGCCGGCGATACGACGATCGACGATGCGACCGATCGGCGCGGCGCATCTTGCCGACGACGGCAGGCCGACCCGAGACGCCGCGGCTCGTCGCGCCGCGCGAGCTGCCGCGCCGCGGTCTCGCGACGCAGCGAGGGCAGGGCGGCGCTCGTGCACGCCGTCGCGCACATCGAGTTCAACGCGATCAATCTCGCCTGGGATGCGGTCGCGCGTTTTCGCGGACTGCCGTTGGAGTATTACCGCGACTGGGTCGGCGTCGCCGTCGACGAGGCGCGGCATTTCGGCTGGCTCTCGGCGCGGCTCGCGCGAGCTCGGCCATGCCTACGGCGATTTCGACGCGCACGACGGGCTCTGGGACATGGCCGATCAAGACCGCCGATTCGTGCCTCGCGCGCATGGCGCTGGTGCCGCGCGTGCTCGAAGCGCGCGGGCTCGATGTGACGCCCGGCATGATCGCGCGCCTGCGCGCGGCCGGCGACGAAACGACCGCGATGATCCTCGAAGACATCCTGCGCGAGGAAGTCGCGCACGTCGCCGCCGGCTCGCGCTGGTTCGCGTGGTGCTGCGAGCGCGAGCACGTCGAACCCGGCGCGACGTTCGAAACGCTGTCGCGCGCCATTTTCGCGGCGCGCTGCGCGGTCCGTTCAACACGGACGCACGACTGCGCGCCGGTTTCACGCTCGCCGAGCTCGCGAGTATCGAACGCGTGGCCGAGGATGGTCGCGCTCAGGATGCCGCTGATCGCGCGCGGTCGCGCAAAGCCTCGGACGAACTCGCCGCATGAGGCGCATCGCGTTTGCGCTCGCGGTGCTGGCGAGCTGGACGGTTCTTTTGCTCATGGCGGCGCGCGTCGAATGGTCATCGCCGTTCTCGCCGGCCGAGCAGCGCGAGTTTCCGGGCGGCGATTTCACGGCCGTGTTCGGCACCGCGAGCGCCGATGAGGATGCGTTGCGCGTCGCATCGAGCGGCGCCGACTACACGAGCCTGCAATCGCTGCATCCTTCCGATCTCGACGCTGACCGGTTCCCGACGCTGCGCTATCGATTTGCCGATTTCCCGCGCACGCTCGAGCTCTCGCTGATCTTCCGCACCGCCGAGCATCCCGAGGACGTCGCGATCTCGCTGCCGTGGCCCGGCGATGCGGTGCGCACGTTCGACCTTTCGCCGCATTCCCGAATGGCACGGGCACATCGTCGAAATAGGCTTTGCCGAGTTTCCGACCGCGCAGCTCGTGCCGCCGGCGCAGGGCTTCAAGCCGTTCGCGATCGTCGAGGCAGCGCTCTGGTCGCGTTCGTGGCGCGGCGATCTCGCCGCGCTCGCGACCGACTGGTTCGCCGCGTGGCCGTGGACGCAGCGCTCGGTGCATGCGCTCGGTCGCGATACCGACACGCCGCGCGCGCTGTCGCTGGTGCTCTGCGTCGCGCTCGCGGTCGGCATCGCGATCGCGTGGATGGTGCCTCTGTTCGGGCGGCGCGATCGCAGGTTCGCGATCGGTGCGGCGGTCGCGCTCGCGCTTGCGTGGTTCGCGCTCGATGTCGCGTGGCAGTCGGGACTGTGGGGACGCCTGCAGACGACGCGCGCGGTCTACGCGGATCGTTCGTGGCCTGAGCGCGAGCACACGGTCGCCGACAAGGACATCCACGATGCGGCCGTGAAGCTGCGCGTGATGCTGCGCACCGAGCCGAAGACCGCGCGCATCCTCGTCTACGCCGATCCGGCCAGCAGCTACGAGCTGCTGCGTTTCGTCTGGCACGTGCTGCCGCGCAACGTCGGCCTGTTCGGCTACGCGGCCCCGTATCTGGGCGCGCTTCCGGACGGCTGCCTGATCGTCTTCCTGCACACCGACGCGTGGCGCACCGATCCGATGATGCGGTTCCTGCTCGCGAACAGCCAGCACCTTGCGACACCGGCGTCGATTCACGCGCGACAGCTTCGAAGACGAGCCCGTCGTCGTGTTCCGGTACCGCCGTGGGCGATAGCACGGCCTATTTCGTCGCGTGGCTGCTGCCGATGCTGGTCGGCGCCGGCATCTGGTTCGCGTTGCGCGGCACACGCGCGGCCGGCGATGCATTTGCGGCGATCGGTGCGGGCTGGCTGATCGGAGTGTTCGCGGCGGCCGCGTGCGCGCGGCTCACCGCGAGCGCCGACACGGATCATGCGTTCTCGCATGCGTGGCCGTGGCTCGCCGGAATCGGCGTCGTCGCGTGGAGCGTCGCGATCGCGCGGCGTGCGTCGCGTGAGCTGCGGCTTTGCCAGCGTCGACGGTGCGATGCCCGTCGCGCTGCGCGTCGCGGTGTCGCTGCTTCTGCTATGGATCGTCGTGCGACTGCTCTCGATCGGCGAAGAGGCCTTGTTGCGGCCGGTGTTTCCGTGGGACGCGTGGTCGGCGTGGTCGATCAAGCCGAAGACCTGGTTCTACCTCGGCCACGTCGAGCCGTATGTCTCGATGCTCGACTGGCTGACGCATCCGAAGGACACGCTGCGCACCGCGGCGTCGTGGAGCTATCCGGAACTCCTCGCCTGGGTGCAGCTCTGGTTCGCGGGCGCGGCCCACTCGTGGAACGAACCGCTCGTCGATGTCGCCTGGTGCGGTGCGCTCGCCGCGTTCGCGCTCGCGGCGTACGGCTACTGGCGCGCGCTCGGGCTCGCGCCGTGGATTGCGCTCGTGCTCGTGTACGCGCTCGTTTCGCTGCCGCTGATCGATGCGCATGTCGCGCTTGCCGGCTATGCGGATCTCTGGGTCGCGCTGACGCTCGGCCTCGCCTCGCTCGCATGGATGCGCTGGCTGATGCGGCGCGAGCGCGGCCAGTGGGTGCTCGCGGTCGCGACGGCGCTGTGCCTTCCGCTGATCAAGCTCGAAGGCACGGTCTGGCTGCTCGCGTTCGCGGCGCTCGTCGTGCTCGATCTCGTGCCGCGGCAATGGCGCTGGCGCACGGTGCTTTCGATCGGCGCGCTGATCGTCGTCGGCGTTTTCGTCGCGGTGCAACTCGGATCGATGCGGATCAGCTGGAACGAGATCGACATTCCTTCGCTCGGCACGTTCGCGCTGGCCTGGCACGGCGTCGGCGGCGCGATGGTCGCGAGTCTTTTCACGCTGCCGAACTGGCATCTTCTCTGGTACGTCGTGCCGGTGCTGCTGGTACTGCGCCGTCGGCGCTTTCGCGACGATCGCGCCGCGCAGCTGCTCGGCCTCATGCTGCTGATCGATTTCGCGTTCCTGTTCGTGCTCTTCTTCTTCACGGCCGCGTCGGCGTGGGCGCAGGATTTCACGAGCGCGAACCGGCTGATCCTGCAGCTCGTGCCGAGCGTGTTCGTGCTCGTGGCGGTGCTGCTGCGGCCGAGTGTGGTTGTCGCAGCTACTTCGTCAGATCGCGATACAGAGCGACCCAGCGCTCCGCGGATTGTTCCAGCGTGAACTGACGCTCCCAGCGCGCGCGGCCGGCGGCGCCCATGCGCTGGCGCGTCGGAGCGTCGCCCATGTACGCGATGGCAGTCGCAAGCGCGCCGGCATCGCCCGGCGCGACCAGACATCCGGTCTCGCCGTCGGCGACGACTTCGCCGATGCCGGAGCCCGGGATGGCGCTCGCGATGACCGGCAGGCGCGCGCGCATCGCTTCGAGCAGCACGAGCCCGAATGCTTCGCCTCGATTCAGCGACGGCAGCACGAGCGCATCGGCTGCGGCATACGCGGCCAGCAAGGTGTCATCGTCGAGCGCGCCAGCGAAGCGGATCCGCCCGGCGACACCGCGTTCGACCGCTCGGGCGCGAAGCGCGTCCGCGCCTTCGCCTTCGCCGACGAGCAGAAGCTGCGCTTCGTGCGTCGCGGCCAGCGCATCGATCAGGACATCGAAGCCTTTGTAATGACTGAGGCGTCCGACTGCGAGCAGGCGCAGGCCCGCGGCAGCGAGGCCAGAGATCCGGGCGCGGCGAGCGGCAACGCGGCGTCGTCGACGCCGAGCGCAATCACGCTTTGTCTTTGCGCGCCACGGTGCGAGTGCAGCGCTCGCATCGAGATAGGCCTGCGAGGTCGCGACGATCGCGCTCGCGTGTTTCAGCAACGCCTGCTCGAACGGGCGGTATACGCGATACGCGGCGCGAAGGCGCCAGTCCGGCGCGTCTTGCGGAATATCCGAATGCCAGTGCACGACCCACGGCACACGTCGAGCGCGCGCGCTTGCGAGCGCGGCGAAGCACGACGGGTTCGGCAGATGCAGGTGCAGGATGTCCGGTTCGAATTCGCGCAGCGCGCGTGCGAGCTCGAGCGGAAACGTCGGAGAAATCGGCGTATAGAGCGGAGCGCCGATACAGGCGACGCGCCGCACGTCGACGCCGTGCTGTATCTCACGCGTGCCGTGCCACGTGCGCGGCGCCTGGTGCACGAGTGCGGTGACGGCATGACCGTGCGCGACGCTCCATTCGCACAACGCCCGCGTGTAATTCTCGATGCCGCCGCGCTCGGGCGGGTAGTACTTGCCGAGATGCAGGATGCGCATGCGGCCCGCGGCTCAGAGCGTGTGGTCGTCGGTCGGCTCCGGCGGCGGCCGTCCGCCGAGCCGGTCGAGCTCCTGTTCGAGGATCGCGAGTTTCTGCGTCAGCCTGCGGATCTGGCGTTCCTGTCGCGAGCGATCGATGTCGAGCTTGAGCAGGCGGATCAGCACGAGCGAGAGCCCGACCACTATCGGCAGCACGGGCGCGTAGCCGATGCCGGTGACGTGGCCGAGCCATTCGATCAGCGCGGGGAAAACACCGAGCGCGAACGTCGCCGCGGCGACTCCGAACCACCAGAGCGCGTACGGCCCATGCAGGTGGTCGCGGCGGACGAGGAAAAGGATTGCGCCAGCCAGCGCGATGCCGATGATCGCGGAGGTGATCTGCCCGGTCAGCATGCGCGGTCGGCTCCGGCCGGGTGGCGCCGCACGGCGTCGATCTGGGCGAGACAGAGCACCGTCGTATGCATCATGTAGCGCGCGACGACGGGCCACGAGGCAAACACGCGCGAGCGTCCGGCACGACGCGGCACCATCTCGACAGGCGTCTCCGCCATCTTGAGCCCGCTTCGCGAGAGCAGCATCAGCACTCCGACGTCCTGATAGTCGAGCAGGCTCGCCTCCTGGCCGGCAAGCACGTCGATCGCATGGGCATCGTACAGGCGCAGGCCGGAGGTGAAATCGGTCAGCTTGAGGCCGGTCAGGACACGCAGGTACTGCCAGGCGATGCGCTTGGCCCGGCTGAGCCGCCCGACGCAGGTGCCGATGACGACATTGGCGCCGCTCTCGGCCTTCGCCTTGAGCAGGTTCGGCAGCGATTCCGGCAGATGCTGGCCGTCGGCGTCGAGCGTGATCGCCGTAGAGAACCCCTGCCGGCGCGCGTAGCGGATGCCGGCCTGCGTCGCGCCCCAGGCGCCAAGGCCGAGGGGCAGGCGCAGTACGGTCGCGCCGGCTGCCCGGGCGGCTTCGGCCGTCGCATCCGTACTGGCATCGTCGACGACGAGCACCGCGCAGCCTAGCGTGCGCTGCACCCCCTCGACGACGGTGCCGACGGTCGCAGCCTCATCGCGCGCAGGCATGATCGCGAGGCAGGCGCCGGCGTGGGTCGGATCGGGAACGATGGGGGACACGGCAGGGGGCTGCGGAAGGGGCCGGCATTCTCCGTATCCGGCGGAGCGCGTGTCAACGAACGGTCGGGATCCGGCAAATGGGACCGACTTCACAAAGCTTCACAAAGCCCGAACCGCGATGAAATGATCCGGACTGTCCGGTCGGCAGCCGGTCGTGCGTTATAGGGGACTGTGGGCTGGAGGCGATCGACAAACTCGCCGCTGGCCGGGAGAGGGGTCACATGCAGTTAGTGACCCAATTCCCGAAACCGGGCAACGTAAGCCAGGCCCACGTGATCCGTGTTGACATGGTGGCGGGAGTTCACTATTGTCCGCGCGAATCGGGCTTGGTTAACAATTAATTTCCGTCAATCAAGGGGAAGGGGACTGCACCCCACCCGATACCTCTGGGAGATTCTCAATGAATGCGAAGATGAAAGTGCTGGCACTGGCTCTTGTTGGTCTGGCTGGCTATGCGGGTAGTGCAGTTGCGGGTTGTCCGGCGAGTCTCGTTCCGCCCTGGACGGCAAACGTCACGGGCGCTGGCACGGGTGGCACGGCCACTTCGCAGCCGGGTGGTCTGGAAGCGACGCCCTCGGCGTGCTCCCTTGTTGCCAGCTTTGACGCGACGGCGGTCGCCTTCTCGTTCGTCGGTGTCGTCGATGGTACCCCGGCCAACGAGCCGACCTACCGCTTCCGTTTCTACATTGATGCGAGCGCGATCGGCGCGATGGCCGGTTTTGACTCCGTGCAGACGTTCGCGGCGAACTCCGCCGCCGCCGCCGACGGTTTTCAGAACATCGTCCGCATTGGTCTGATTGGCGGCACCACGCTCGCCGTCGCCGCGGCTGACCACAGCAACCCGGGTGGCAACTTCGTCACGGTTGGCCAGGCACCGCTCTCCGCCGGCATCCACTGGGTCGAAGGCCAGGTCATCATCGGCACCCCCGGTACAGTCAAGCTCTGGATTGATGCCACCGCCGAAAGCGACACCCCGGCGATCACGCTGGCTCCGGACAATACTGGCTGGGTTGGTGTGGATCTGGCCGCGCTGGGTTTGGCAACGCCGCAGGGCGCGCCGGCACAGACTCCGGCCGGCCGTACTCTGAAGCTCGACGCGTTTGATTCCCGCCGTACGACGTTCATCGGTCAGTAACTAGCAATCTAAACTTAAACACGCCCTGTAAATTTAGGAGACACATGCATGAAGATTTCCCTTAGCATCCTGGCCGGCGCGCTGATGCTCGCGTCCGGTGGCGCGTTCGCGCAGTCGTGCGCGAGCCCGATCGTTGTTTCCGGTGGCACGACCGTTACGGGTAACACCTGTACGGGTGCGAACGAGCTCGGCACGGTCTGCATCTTCGGCCAGTCGCCGGCGAATGACATCATCTACCAGATAAACGTCACGGTGCCGTACACAGCCACGGTCATTTCTTTGATCAACAACACGCCGGCGTGGAATGCAGCGATGGAGCTCATCACGACGACTTGCAGCGGCAATTCAACCTGCCCGCGCAATGCCGATTCGAATGGCCCTGGCGGCAACGAAGCGATGGATGTGACCGGCCTCCCGGCAGGCACCTACTTCCTGGCCGTTAACAGCACAAATGCCGATCCGGGCTGCGGCAGCTATAACCTGGGTTCAAACGGTGGCTTCCCGGTCATGCTGCAGAGCTTCGACGTGTCGTGATCTCGTTTGAGTAGCTGCAGTTGAACTAAGCAGCTACAACTGTGTCATTAAAAAACCCACCCCTTCGGGTGGGTTTTTTTTATTGGAGTGTCGACTATGCTTTTGACGGGCCCATTGCTCGCCGCCTTGATGTCCGCTGTTTCGGGTTCGCCCTCTGGTTCCCCGGTCGAGGGCGTCGCAATACCTGATTGCGACTTCGGAGAGAAATACCAGCTTCGGCATGTGACCTGTGACTTCGTCGTCTCGAACGAGAACGACACTCCGCGCACGATCACGGCGGGCAAACCCATCTATCCGTCCGATACGCTTGCACCGGCGAGCGTCACCGTTGCGGCACACGGAACCGCCACGCTGACGGCGACGATGGATCTCAGCCTCGATGGAGGCAACACCTCTCACGCGTTCGTGGTGACTGCGCACGATGGCAAGAAGGACGTCGCCCGCGACATCGTCGCGCGCGGATTCGTCGAGTCCATGCTCGACGAGCCTCGCAGGGAAATCGACTTCACCATGGTCGATCTCAAGGCCGCCCCGGCAGCCAAGACATTCGAGCTCCAGAGCGACGAATTTCCGGACGCACGCCTCACCGGCGTTGTCGACAAGCCCGCCTACGTCAACATATCGATTTCAGCCGATGGCCACGCCGCGACACTGACATTCGACGCGAGCGCGCCGTGGGGCTACGTCAACGAGATCGTCCGCTTCAAGACGAATTCGACGGTGCAGCCGGAGGTCGCGATCCAGATCGAAGCCGACCTGCACGGCGACGTCGTTCCGGACAGCAATCCCTACGCACTCGGTCTCGTCCGTCAGGGCAACGCCAACGAATTCGCTATTCGTATTACGGATCGCTCGAAGAAGGCGCTGCATCTCGGCAATGCCTCCGTCGAAGGCGTCAAAGGCCACGTCGCGCAAAGCGCGTGCACGCCGAAAGCCGACGACTGCGTGCTTCTCAAGCTCACGATCGCGAAGGACCAGCCGTTCGGACAGCTTCACGGACGCGTTGTCGTCGACCTGCCCGATTACAAGAAGCAGCTCGGCGTGAACGTCTGGGGCATCTACGTCAGGAAAGACACCATCGTAAAGGACTTCAACGAGGAATCCGCGAAGGCCGCCGCAGCCTCAGGCTCGTTGCCTGGGCAGGGTGTCGGCGCCGACGGTGGATTGGCCAAGGCGCTGCACGCTGCAACGGCGCCGAAAGAGGATGTGAAGCCGGCGCCCGCAGCGCCGCCGCCTGGTCATGGGCCGCTCGTGCGCTGGGCGGTTGCCAACGAGGATCTCGTCCACGGATATCTGATCTATCGCGCCGACGCCGAGAATGGTCCGTTTGCCCGGATGACGACTCCCGCAATTGCGGCGGATCGCACGGCGGGCGGATCTTCGTACCAATGGCGGGACAACGACGCCGTCACCGGTCGAACCTACTGGTACTACATCGTCACGCTGTTCAACGACGGCAAGAAGCAGCGATTGAGCGGCGCGGCGAAGGTCGTCGCGAAGTAATCCGGCAACCACGCGGGCTGCAGCGCAGCCCGCGATCGTCAGCCGCGATCGAGTCCGGTCAGCGCCGCGACAGGCACGTCCGCGATCGCGGCGGGCTCAACCTTGCAGTCCGGCGAGCCTCGCGCCGTCGCGCTCGCAGCGCAGCACGCTGCCTTGTTCGTACCAGTCGCCGAGCACGATGCGCTGCGCGTCAGCACCGATCGCATCGAGACGGTGGATCGACGGCCGATGCGTGTGACCGTGGATCAGACGACGCAGTTTCCGCTCGCCCAGCGCGCGCAGCACCGCGGCGGGATTCACGTCCGTGATCGCGTCGCCGGCCGAACGCGTGTAGCGCCGACTCTCCGCGCGCGCCTTCTCGGCGAACTCCTGCCGCTCGGCGACCGATCGCGCGAGGAACGCGCTCTGCCAACCCGGCTCGTGCGTCAGCGCGCGAAATTGCTGATAGGGCAGATCGTCCGTGCACAGCACGTCGCCATGCATCAGCAGCACGCTTTCGCCTTCGATCTCGACGATGCTCGGATCGGGCAGCAGCGTCATGCGCGCGCGCCGCGCGTACGCATCGCCGAGCAGGAAATCGCGGTTGCCGTGGATGAAGAAGCACGGGACTCCTCGCGCGTGCAGTTGCGCGAGGCCTTCGGCGACCGCGTCGCCGACCGCATCGGACGCATCGTCGCCGATCCACGCCTCGAAAAGATCGCCGAGGATGTACAGCGCCTTCGCGCTGGACGCTTCGCCTTCGACGAATGCGAGAAACGCCGCGTGATCGCGGGCCGGCTCGCGTCGAGATGCAGATCGGAAACGAAGAGCGTGGTCATGCGATCGGCGCTGCGGCGGCTTCGTGCGATGTCACGGGCCGCCGGCTCCGCCGCTGGCTCGTAGCCTACTTGATGATGCTGATCTTCTCGATCACGACCGGCGTCGTCGGCACGTCGCTCTTGAACGGCCCTTGCGCGCCCGTCGGCACCGCCTTGATCTTGTCGACGATGTCGAGGCCGGAAGTCACTTTTCCGAACACGGCATAACCCCACGTCGCGCCGTTCTGCTCGCTCGTGAAATCGAGCCGCGGATTGTCGACGACGTTGATGAAGAACTGCGCCGTCGCCGAGTTCGGATCACCGGTGCGCGCCATCGCGAGCGTGCCGCGCAGGTTGCTGAGGCCGTTCTTCGCCTCGTTGGTGATCGCCGGACGCGTCGGCTTCTGGCGCAGGTCGCGCGTGAAGCCGCCGCCCTGGATCATGAAGTTGTCGATGACGCGATGGAACATCGTGCCGTCGTAGAAACCGGCGTTGGCGTAGGTCAGGAAGTTCTCGACGCTTTTCGGCGCCTTGTCCGGATAGAGCTCGACGGTCATGTCGCCGAGGCTCGTCTTGATGAGCACCTTCGACGCCGTGGTCGCACCGGCGGCTTCCGCGGCGGGCGCCTCGGGCGTTTTCGGCTTCGCGGCGGCCGCCTTTGCAGGCGCTTTCGCGGCGGGCTTGGCCGGCGTCGTGCCGGCTTGCGCAAAGGCAAGTGCGGGCAGCATCAGGGCGAGAATCAACAGGGCGCGCTTCAGCATGGAAGTCTCCGTGGAAGGTTCGGCGAATGATAGGCAAACGCCGGCGCGGCGTCATGCCACGGGCGGATTCAGGCAGCGACGCGTTCGGGGCTTCGCACCTGGAGCTTGAGGTCGAGGATCTTGAAGAAGCTGATTTCCTGCTCGAGATCCGCGCGCGTCAGCGGGTGTTGATCGAGCCAGCTCGCCGGAAGTTCCAGCCGCAGCGTCTTGTCCTCGGCGTCGGCGCGCAGCGGCGGCAGCGGATCGGTCGTGCGCCCGCGCTGAAAGGAGCGCGGCAAGGCGCAGCAACGCGGTCAGCCGGCGCGCCGTGCGGCGCAGGCGCTCGGGCAGCGAATCGATGGTCTCGCGATCGGGTTTTCGCCGGTGCGAGCGGATGATCGCGGCCAGCGCCTGCTGACCCTGCCGGCTGAAACCGGCGAGATCGGAGTGGGCGACGATGTAGGCGCCGTGCAGATGATGCAGGCTGTGCGCGATCGCAAGCCCGATCTCGTGGATGTCGGCGCACCAGCCGAGCAGATCGCGATCGAGCGCGCCGAGCTGCCAGTCGTCGGCGACCTGGTCGAACAGCACCATCGCCGCGTGATGCACGCGCGCCGCTTGCGCGCGATCGACGCCGTAGCGGAGCGCGAGCGCGGCGATGCTGCCCGAGCGCGGATCGCCATGCATCGCGCGGCCGACCATGTCGTAGAGCAGGCCTTCGCGCATCGCGGTCTCGCACACGCTCATCTGCTCGACGGCGAACGTCGTGAACGCGGCTTCGAGGATCGCGACGCCGCCGGCGATCACCGGCACGCGTTCCTCGGCGAGCCCGGCGAGGCGGATGTTGTCGATGCTGCCGGCTTCGATCAATGCATCGCGCAGCCTGGCCATCGCGGCGGCACTGATGCCCTGTTCGCACCAGCCATTCGCCTGCACGATGTTGCCGATCGCGCGCGCGGTTCCCGACGACCCGATCGCCTCGCCCCAGCCGCGCGAGCGGTAGTCCGCCGCGAACTGCTGCAGTTCGATTGCGATTTCCGTCTGCGCCTGGCGCCAGCGTTTTGCCGAGATCTTGCCGTCGCCGAAGAAACGCAGCGTGCTCGCGATGCAGCCCATCTGCACGCTCTCGGTTTCGAGCGCATCGAAACCCTGGCCGATGATGAACTCGGTGCTGCCGCCACCGATATCGATCACGAGCCGGCGCTGGCGCGATTGCGGCATGCCGTGCGCGACGCCGAGGTAAATCAGGCGCGCTTCCTCGCGGCCGGACACGACTTCGATCGGATGACCGAGCGCGGTTTCGGCAGGCAGCAGGAACGTCTGCGGATTGGTGAGCTGCCGAACGGTGTTCGTCGCGACCGCACGCACGCGCTCGGGCGGCAGCGCGCGCAGGCGCTGGCCGAAGCGCGCGAGGCATTCGAGCGCGCGCTCGCGCCGCTCGGGATCGAGACTGCGATCGGGACGCAGGCCCATCGCCAGACGCACGCTGTCGCGCAGGCGATCGATCAGGCGCAGGCCGCCGTGCTCGTAACGCGCGACGACGAGGTGAAAGCTGTTCGAACCGAGGTCAACGGCAGCGAGCAGCTCGCCGTCGTGGATGTCGATGCCGGCCGTATCGGTCACGATCGCGTCCCGCGTGGAATGGCCGATTGTCGCACGGCCCCCGCTCATTGTAGGAGCGGCGTCAGCCGCGATCTTTTCTCTTCCCATTACCCTGCAAACTTCGCCAGCAACGCCTGCTGCGCCGAATGCGGCGGCGCATCGCCCGGCGTCAGCCGCACGTAGTTGCCGTCCGAGTCGAGCTGCCACGACATCGTGTTGTCGGCAAGATAGTTCGCGAGCGATTCGTCGAACACGCGCGCGGCGAGCTTCGGTGTCGAGAATCGGAAAACACGTTTCGATCCGGCGCAGCAGGTTGCGCTCCATCCAGTCCGCGCTCGAGCAGTAGATCTCGGGGTTGTCGTCGTTCTGGAACCAGTAGACGCGGCTGTGCTCGAGGAAACGTCCGACGATCGAGCGCACGCGGATGTTGTCCGAGACGCCCGGAATGCCGGGCCGCAGCGTGCACGCGCCGCGCACGATCAGCTCGATCGAAACGCCCGCGCGCGAGGCGCGATAGAGGACCTCGACGACGCTCTCTTCGTTCAGCGCGTTCATCTTGGCGATGATGCGCGCGGGCTTGCCGGCCTGCGCGTGCGCGATCTCGCGCTCGATCTTCTCCATCAGGCCCTTGTGCAGCGTGAACGGCGAATGCAGCAGGCGCTTGAGCTTGATGATCGGACCGAGGCCCGAGAGCTGCAGGAACAACAGGTGCGCGTCCTCGCCGATCTCCGGATTCGCGGTCATCAGACCGAAATCGGTGTACATGCGCGAGGTGATCTGATGATAGTTGCCGGTCGAAAGATGCGCATAGCGACGCAACACGCCTTTCTCGCGACGCACGATCAGCAGCATCTTCGCGTGCGTCTTGTAGCCGACGATGCCGTACACGACCTGCACGCCGGCTTCCTGCAGTCGGTTGGCGAGACGCAGGTTCGCTTCCTCGTCGAAGCGCGCGCGGAGCTCGACGACGACCGTGACGTCCTTGCCCTGACGCGCCGCCTCGATCAGCTGATCGACCAGCGGCGAATCGTTGCCGACGCGATACAGCGTCTGCTTGATCGCGAGCACATCCGGATCCATGCTCGCCTCACGCACCAGCTCGAGCACCGCACCGAACGATTCGAACGGATGGTGCAGCAGGATGTCGCGCTTGCGGATCGCGTCGAAGAGGTTGTGTTCTTCGGTGACGACCGGCAGCACGCGCGCCACGAACGGCGGGAACTTGAGATCGGGCCGGTCGACCTGGTCGAAGATCGCCGTGATGCGGCTGACGTTGACCGGACCGTCGCAGCGGAACACGTCCTGCTCGGCGAGCTGGAAATTCTGCACGAGGAGATCGGCGACGCTCTTCGGACAGTTGTCGGCGACTTCGAGGCGCACGGGCTTGGCGTAGCCGCGACCCCTGAGCTCGTCGCGCAGCGCGAGCGCGAGATTCTCGACTTCCTCCTCGTCGACGAAGAGCTCGCTGTTGCGCGTGACGCGGAACTGGTACGAGCCCTTGACCTCCATGCCCGGGAAGAGCTCGTCCATGAACTCGTGCAGGATGCTCGACAGGAACACGAAATCGTACGGCGCCTCGGCGACTTCGGCCGGCAGGCGGATGATGCGCGGCAGCGAGCGCGGCGCGCGCAGCAGCGCCATGTGGCCTTCGCGGCCGAACGCATCGCGTCCCTTGAGGACGACCGCGAGATTCAGGCTCTTGTTGAGAATGCGCGGAAACGGATGCGCCGGATCGAGCCCGAGCGGCGACAGCACCGGCAGGCACTCGTTGCGGAAGTAGCCCTGCAGCCAGCGCTTCTGCTTGACGGTCCAGGTGTCGCGCTTGGAAAAGCGGACGCCTTCGCGCTCGAGCTCGGGCAAAAGGCTCGCGTTCCAGAATTCGTATTGCGCGTTGACGAGCGTCAGCGCGCGTTCGCGGATGCGGCCGAGCACGTCGCTCGGCGCAAGCGCATCGGGTCCCGGACGCAGCTCGCCGAGCTCGCTGTGCTGCTTCAGCACGGCGACGCGCACCTCGAAGAACTCATCGAGGTTCGTGCACGAGATGCACAGGTAGCGCAGCCGCTCGAGCAGCGGAACCGATGGATCCTGCGCCTGCGCCAGCACGCGGAAATTGAATTCGAGCTGCGCAAGCTCGCGATTGAGGTACAGCGCAGGATCCTTGAGGTCCTGCAGGTTTTCGCGATTCATGGTCGTGGCATCGTCGCACGGATGAGTTGGGTTTGCGCCTCGCGCTCGCTCGCGCGTCAGCGGCAGAAAGCCGTCCTCCGCGACTTCGGTCTGCGCCTCGTCCGACAGCACGTAAGCCAGGAATGCTTCCGGCAGCGGCGCGGGCGTTCGGTCCGGCGGTCGGTTGACGTAGAGATGCAGAGGACGCGACAGAGGGTAGTCCCCGTTCATGACATTCGCCATGACGGGCGCCACGGCCGGCGCATCGTCCCCAGGCGCATAGGCAAGCGGCTTGACCAGGCCGTTGAGATAGCCGATCCCGGCGTAGCCGATCGCCTCGCGGTTGCCGGCGACGGCCGCCACGGTCGCGCCGTGGCCCGGCCAGACGACGACGTCGGCGCGGTACTCGCCGCCGCAGAGCGCCTGCTCGCGGAAGAACTCGCTGGTGCCCGGAGGCGCTGTTGCGGCCGGTCGCGAGGATGCGCGTCGCACCCGCGGCGTTGCCGGCGCCGCCGAGGGCATCCCAGCGCGTGATCGGCGCCGCAGCGCCGCAGCGCAGCGTGTCCGAATAGATCGCGTCGAGCTGCCGCTGCGTGATCGCGGTCAGCGGATTGTCCGGGTGCACGAACACGACGATCGCGTCGTGCGCGACGACGATGCCGGTCGGCGCGTAGCCGAAGCGCTGGCGGAATTGCGCGGCTTCGTCGTCGCTCATCGGCCGGCTCATCGCGCCGATGTCCGCGGCGCCTTCGAGCAGTGCGATCGGCGCGCTGGCCGAGCCCGGCGTCTGCAGCTGGATCGAGACGCCCGGATGGCGTCGCGCGGAACGCATCGCTCCAGCGCAGCACGAGCGTGCTCAGCGTGTCCGAGCCGACCACGGTCAACGTGCCGGAGAGCGCCTCAGCCCGCGCCACGCGGCGCGACGAGAGTGCCGAGCACGCCAAGCGCCGCAGCCACGAGCGCGCCCCGCCAGCGCCCGCCCGCGCGGCACAGGGCCGATGCCCGAGCGCATCACGTCAGCTCCGCCAGCACCTGCGGCTCGAGCAGCCGCTCCGGCCCGAACACGCAGGAGAACGCGCTGCCGACGCCGAGCTCGCTGGTGATCTCGAGCCGCGCCTGATGCAGCTGCAGCACGTGCTTGACGATCGAGAGGCCAAGGCCGGTGCCGCCGGTCTCGCGCGAGCGGCTGGTCGACACGCGGTAGAAGCGCTCGGTCAGGCGCGGCAGGTGCTGGGCCGGAATGCCATGGCCGGTGTCGATGACCGACAGGCGTCCGCCGCTGGCGTCGCTTTCCCAGCGCAGCGTGATGCGCCCGCCGGCCGGCGTGTAGCGCACCGCGTTGCTGACGAGATTCGAGAACGCGCTGTGCAGATCCTTGGTCGAGCCGCGCAGGTCGTGCGTGCCCCGGAGCTCGACCGCGACCGTGTGCTGGCCGAGGCTGAGCGCCATCGCTTCGCGGCGCAGCGCCTCGACCAGCGGACGCATGCCGACGCGCTCGGAGGGCAGCTCGTTCTGCGCCTCGAGCCGCGACAGCGTCAGCAGATCCTCGACGATCTGCGTCATGCGCCGCGACTGGTTGCGCAGCTCGCGCAGGATCGGCTCGTACTCCTGCATCTGCTCGGGCTCGATCAGATCGAGATAACCGTGCACGACCGTCAGCGGCGTGCGCAGCTCGTGCGAGACGTTCGCGACGAAATCGCGACGCACCTGCTCGAGGCGCATCAGCTGGCTGACATCGCGCGCGATCAGCAGCGAACGATCGCCGGCATAGCGGATCAGGCGCAGATTGAGCCGCAGGGCCTCATCGCCCGGCGAGGGCAGGTCGTTCAACGGATCGACGCCGCCGCCGCGCAGCCAGTCGACGATGCGCGGTGCGCGCAGGAGATTCGTCACGTGTCCGCCGACGTCCTGCGGATACTTGAGGCCAAGCAGGTTGCGCGCGGCCGCGTTGAACCACTGGATGCGATGGTCGTCGTCGAGCGCGACGACCGCGTCCGGCAGCGCGGCCGCGGCATCGCGGAACGCGCGAAGCAGTTCCACCAGATGCCGCTTCTCGCTGAAAGCCGCCTGGCGACGGCGCGCGACGAGATACTGCATTTCGGCCCACAGGCCCGATCCCGTCGCATCGGGCGTGACGTCGGCCGCTTTCGAGCCATCGCCCGAATGCGCGCATGCGCAGCGCGCCGAGCAAGAACGCGACGACCGCGACGACGAGGACGCACGCGGCGATCGCGTGCAGCCACCAGCCGACCGCGATCGCGACGGCGACCGCAGCGCGAGGCGCCAGATGCCGTTGCGCCATGCGCGTGCGAATCGCGAGCTCATCGCTGCGCCACTACGCAATCGGAAACGCGCTCACACACTCGTCGAGAAACGGTAACCGGCGCCGCGCACGGTCTGCACGAGGCCGTCCTTGCCGAGCGGCTCGAGCGTCTTGCGCAGGCGGCGGATGTGCACGTCGACCGTGCGTTCCTCGACGTAGACGCCGCCGCCCCAGACATGGTCGAGCAGCTGGCTGCGCGTGTACACGCGCTCGGCGTGCGTCATGAAGAAGTGCAGCAATCGGTATTCGGTCGGGCCGATGTGCACGGGCGACTCGCCGCAGAACACGCGGTGCGCTGCGCTGTCGATGCGCAGGCCGCCGAGCTCGACGACGCCGTCGGCGTCCTCGCCGTGCGTGCGGCGCATGACCGCGCGGATGCGCGCGAGCAGCTCGCGCGTCGAGAAAGGTTTGACGACGTAGTCGTCGACGCCGGCGTCGAGGCCGCTGACGCGATCGGTTTCTTCGCCGCGCGCGGTCAGCATGATGATCGGCACCTCGCGCGTGAGATCGTCCTTGCGCAGGCGCCGCGCGAGATCGATGCCGCTCATGCCGGGCAGCATCCAGTCGAGCAGGATCAGGTCCGGCACGCGCTCGCCGATCGCGCTTTGCGCGGCGCGCGCATCGGCCGCGTGCATCGCTTCCATGCCGGCTTTGCGCAAGGCAAAGGCGACCATGTCGCGGATCGATGTTTCGTCTTCGACGATCAGGATGTGTTTTTGCACGGTGGCACCGCAGGAACGCCGAGAGGGCGTTTTATGACGTCGTTATTGCAGCCGTGTTTTGTTACGGCCGAATGACAATGGCGGCGAAATCAGGCCCCAATTGCGCGATTGGCCCGCAAAACGCACAATGTTACAGATGTTGCAGGAATGTTGCTTCGGGCGTCGCCAGCGGCCGCGATCACCTGTGCCGGCTGATCGCAGCATTGCAGGCTGAGCGAGCCCGGGCGGCTCGGCTTTCCTCGCGCATGCCGCGCTTGCGCAGCGCGAGCACTTCGGGCGTCAGCTGCGTGATGCGCGCATCGACGCGCGAGCGCTGGTAGAACGTGAGATCGGGCAGCTTGGACAGCGCCTTCAGCTGATTCAGCGCGTCCTCGGCGTGGCCGTTGAGATAGGCGGCTTCCGCGTAGGCTTCGGCCGCGCGCACTCTGTCGCCGGCGAGCTCGCAGGCATGGCCGTAACTCTTCTGCAGCTCGGGGTCGGCCGAATAGCGCTCGACCAGCGGCCGCAGCAGCTCCTGCGCATGGCGCGCGCTGTCCTTGTCCGCGCGCGCCATCAGCGAGTCGGCGTAGCTCAGCGTGACCGCGCGGTTGCCCGGGAAATCGGTGTTGAGCTGCTCGTAGACCGCCAGCGATTCCTGCTTGCTGCCGGCCTGGTCGAGCGCATCGGCGAGCGCGAGCTTCATGACCGAGGAGGCCGGCTCGCGCTGCACGAGCTTGCGCAGCTCCGCGACGGCCTGCGTCGCTTCGCCGGAACGCGTCATCGCGAGCGCATAGCCATAATGATTCGCCGGCGTGTCGAACGCGGAATTGCGGGCGAGATTGTCGGCGTAGTACGCGCGCACCTTGGACGGCGCATCGGACACGAGCACGCGCGCTCGTCTCGCGCATGAGCTCGAAATAGGTTTCCTGCGCGACGGTATGCACGCCGCAGGCGGTCACCGAGACGCGCGGCAGCGTGCCGGGCTCGCCGTGCTTGTCGACCGACATCGTCGCCGCGTTGCTGGACGCGACCGCTGTCTCGTCGGAATCGTCGGCATGGACCTGGGCCGCGTGCGGGCTCGGCAGGTTGAGATTGAGCGGCCCCTGAGCCTCCTGCGTGTGCGCCGACGCTACCGGCTGCACGTTCGAGCAGACGAGGTTCTGCGCGCGCGCCTTCGCGTCGGCGATGCGCGAGGTGTCGACCGGATGGTCCATCAGGAACTCGGGCACGTCGATGCCGTTGACGCGCATCACGCGCTGCAGCGTCGAAAACGTGTCGGCCATCGCCATCGGATCGTAGCCGGCGCGCGCCATCGTCTGGATGCCGACGCGGTCGGCTTCGGCTTCGTCGTGGCGCGTGAAGTTGATCTGGCGCTGCTGCATCAGCGAGGTGCCGGTCATGATCGCCGCGGTGCCGGCGTCGTCGGTGCGGTGCGAGCTGGCGATCAGGATGCCGAGCATCGCCAGCATCGATCGGCAGCGACATCTTCTTCATGTCCTCGAACGCGCGCAGCAGGTGCTGCTGCGTGATGTGCGAGATCTCGTGCGCGAGCACGGCCGCGAGCTCGTCCTCGCGCGACATGTTGATGATCAGTCCCGCATTCGCCGCGATGTAGCCGCCGGGAACCGCGAACGCGTTGATCTCGTTGTCGCGCACGACGAAGAACGTGAACGGCAGGTCCGGCCGGTCGCTGTTGGAGACGAGCTTGTAGCCGAGCGCGTTGATGTATTCGTCGAGCAGCGCATCGTCGAGCACGTAGCCGTAGGAGCGCAGCTCGTGCAGCACGCTGGCGCCGTATTCGCGCTGGTCCTGCGGCGACATGACCGTGCCCGCCGAGCTGCCGATGTCGGGCAGCTTGACGTCGAGGTCGCGCGCGCCCGCGAGGCCCGCGATGCAGGCGGCGGCCAGAAGTGTCGGGATTCGCAGGAAGGCCATACGGAGGGGTCGGTCGTACCAAAAGCACGATAGCGCGCGGCGAGCTCGACCGCCAGTTGCGGGCGGCGTCTCGGCGCCGATCCGGCGCATGTGCTCAGCGCGCATTCATGCGTGACGGCCGCCCTTGCGTTCGGGCCGGCCGGACGCCAATCTTTGCGCCGCCCGTTACCGGATCCCAGCGTCGTGGCCCACGCCGAAATCTATACCACCGCCGTTTGTGCCTACTGCGTTGCCGCGAAGAACTTCCTGAAGGCGAGAGGCTGCGACTACAGCGAAGTGCGCATCGACCGCGATCCCGGCAAGCTCGCCGAAATGCTCGAGCGCAGCGCGGGCCGGCGCAGCGTGCCGCAGGTCTTCATCAACGGCGCGCACGTCGGCGGCTACGATGACCTCGTCGCCGCCGAGCGCAGCGGCCGGCTGCAGGCGCTGATCGAAAGCTCGAGCCGCTGAGCATCCCCGAATCCCGAAAATCCGGCGGAGATCCCCGTGAGCCGCGTCGACGACTTCACGAAATTCCGCAAGCGCATGAACGAGCGCATCCTCGGCCACGACAACCAGGTCGTGCGCCGCTTCTTCTCGCTCGACACGCAGACCTACCAGAACGGTGCGCTCGACGTGAAGACGAAGGAGATGCTCGGCCTCGTCGCGTCGCTGGTGCTGCGCTGCGACGACTGCGTCAGCTATCACGTCGCGCAGTGCAAGGAAGCCGGCGTCAGCGAGGACGAGTTCTTCGAGATCTTCAGCGTCGGGCTCGTGGTCGGCGGATCGATCGTGATTCCGCATCTGAGGCGCGCGGTGGATTTTCTCGACGAGCTGGCGGGAACGCGGCGCGAGAGGTGCGGACGTAAGCGGGCTGAAGCCTCGCACGGCGCAGCGCGACCTCGGGCGGGTGTCACCGAGCCGCTCGTCAGCGCGGCACGCGCAGCAGCTGCACCGGCGCGCCATTCGCGCCGTGGCCCGCGAAATGGTCGTAACCCGACCTGATCGAAATCGGCGATCGTCGCCGCAGACGTCGTCAACGTGCACGCATCCGCCTGTTGCGTGCCGGCGACGAGCCGGCATTCGAGCGACGCGTCGTTCGCCGTATCGACGAGGCGGAAGCTTTCCGCATCACGATGGCTCGGCGCCGCGAAATCGAACAGGCGCGTCGCGCCGCCGTCTTCGGGAACCAGCACCCAGCGACCGACCCACGAAGAGCCGGCCGGTCCGGTCGAGAACGCGGAGCGCGACAGCGTCAGCGCGCGCACCTGCACGTCGTCCTGCGCGTCGCTGCGCACGAGATACGCGCGCGCACGCGCCGGCGAGATGAATTCGATTTCGAGTCGCGGGCCCGGCTGCACGTCGGGCTGCGAGCCGATCGCGGAGAACCATTCTTCGCCGTTTGCGAGTTGAACGAGCGGAATGCGTGCGACGCGGCCGGTCAGCGTCGAGCTGCCGAAATACCAGGTCGACGCGCCGGCGTCGGTGAAGCCGAGCAGGCTCGCGGCGAGCTGGTTGTCCTGCAGCTCGAGGCTCATGCCGGTGCTCGCGGGCGCCGTGCCGTTCTCGTCGGGCTGTGTCCACCAGAAACCGCTTTCGGGCACCGGCGCGAGCGAAGGCGCCGACGCATCGATCAGCGCGAACGCGGTGAGATGCGGCGCCGTGCCCGAACCTGCATAGACGCGCACGCGATAGACCTGCGCGCGGCAGCGTGCGCGAGCCCATCGATCCCGTCGGTTCGGCCTTGAGGTGGAACGGCACGAGCCGATTCGTCTTGCAGCCGGTCGCCGATGCGTTGAGCACGATGCTGATGTCGGCGCCCTCGACCGTGACGCCGTCGACACGCGGCACGCAGCCGGCTGGCGCGCTGCCGTCGATGCCGATGCGCACCGCGCCCGTCGCGAGCTGCCGCTCGAGCGCGATGTGCTGCACGCTGCGGCCGCTCGCGGCGAATGCGCAGGCGTCGAGCGCGGCCATCGCGAGGCAGTGCGAGCATGGGCAGGATTCGTCGTGTACAGCGCAACGGCATTTCCGGATAATGCGCGATCCCGCGCACCCCTTGTGAGTTTGGCCGGCATCGTGCCGGTACGGGTTGAGGCGGCTTCGCGCGAAGCGCATCCACCGAGGATCGCATTGTCGCGCATCCTCTGCATGACGCCAAATCGCCGCAGCGCCGATTGGGCACCGGCCGGCGCGCGGGAACGCGGCAAAACGCCACGCGCGAGGCGTATTGCGGGCACTTCCGGGCCATCGAGCCCACTGGCGGAGCAATTCCTTACATGAGCAAGACGATCGCAGTGATCCGTGGCGACGGCATCGGCCCGGAGATCACCGACGCGACATTGCGCGTGCTCGACGCGCTCGACATCGGCCTGCAAGTACGACTTCGTCGAAGCCGGCGTCGGCGCATCGAGAAGCAGGGCGAGCTGCTGCCGCAGGCGACGCTCGATGCGATCGCGCATCACCGCGTCGCGCTCAAGGGTCCGCTGATGACGCCGGTCGCCGGCGGCTTCAGCTCGCTCAATGTCGAGCTGCGCAAGCGCTTCGATCTCTACGCGAACGTGCGCCCGGCGATTTCGTTCCCGAACACCAAATCGCGTTTTCCGGAGGACGTCGATCTCATCACCGTGCGCGAGAACACCGAAGGCGCGTACATCGGCGAAGGCCAGCTGCTGTCCGAGGACGGCGAGACCGCGACGCTGACGCAGAAGGTCACGCGGCGCGGCTCCGAGCGCATCGTGCGCTATGCGTTCGATCTCGCGCGCAACATCGGTCGCAAGAAAGTCACGATCGTGCACAAGGCGAACATCCTGAAGTCGACGTCGGGACTGTTCCTGAAGGTCGCGCGCGAAGTCGCCGCGCAGTATCCGGACATCGAGCACAACGAGCTGATCGTCGACAACTGCTGCATGCAGCTGGTGATGCGGCCCGAGCAGTTCGACGTGATCGTCACGACGAATCTCTTCGGCGACATCATCTCGGATCTGTGCGCCGGTCTCGTCGGCGGCCTCGGCCTCGCGCCGGGCGCGAACATCGGCACCGAGGCCGCGATCTTCGAAGCCGTGCACGGCTCGGCGCCGGACATCGCCGGCAAGGGCATCGCCAATCCGTGCGCGCTGATCCTCGGCGCGGCGCAGATGCTCGATCATATCGGCCACGGCAGACGAGGCCGCGCGCGTGCGCGCGGCCGTGCGCGATACGCTCGAGAAGCGCGATCGCGTGACGCCGGATCTCGGCGGATCGGGTACGACGACAATCGTTCGGCGATGCGCTCGTCGAGCGCGTGCGCGCCTGACCCTGGCGTGGTCATTCCGGCGTTCGCCGGAATGACGGGCAGAGTGTCCTATCGCCTGCGCGCGCGATGATCGAGCACGCGCAGACGCCCGCGGCCCGGCTGATAGCCCGCAGCCAGCGCGCGATGCACGTAGTCGATCGCCTTGCCGACGGCGACTTCCATCGCATCGCCGTGTGCCAGATACGCAGCGACCGCCGACGACAGCGTGCAGCCGGTGCCATGTCCTTCGGCATCGATGCGCGCGTGACGGAACCAGTGCAGGGCGCCGTCGGACATCGCCAGGAGGTCGGATACGCGCGAGCCGCCGAGATGGCCGCCCTTGAGCAGCACCGCGCGCGCGCCGAGATCGATCAGCTCGCCGGCTGCCGCGGGAAGCTCGGAAGCGTCACGCAGCCTTCGCCCGAGCAGGCTTTCGGCTTCGGGCACGTTCGGCGTCAGGAGATCCGCGCGCGACAGCAGATGACGGCGCAGCGGCGCCGCCAGATCGCCACGTGCGAGTCGCGCGCCCGTGGTCGCGACGAGCACAGGATCGAGCACGACCTTGATGCGCGGATGCCGCCGCAGCGCCGCGGCGACCGTGCGCACGATGCCGGCCGTCGCGAGCATTCCGATCTTGATCGCGCGCACGTCGAAATCGGAGAACACGGCATCGAGCTGAGCCGCGACGATGCGCGTCGGCAGGGGCTCGATCGCCCGGACCTCGCGCGTGTTCTGCGCCGTGACGGCCGTGATCGCACAGAGCCCGTGGACGCCGAACGATGCGAACGTGCGAAGGTCGGCCTGGATGCCGGCGCCGCCGCCCGAATCGGAACCCGCGATCGTCAGCACCGAGGGCGGCCCCGAGCGCCGGGCGCTCATGTTGCCGGCTCGCAACAGCGACGCTTAATTGTGAGGCGAAGGCACTGAAATCGATGCGTCATGTGTCGTCATTTGTCAGCAGGATAAAGGCCTTAGCATGCAATCCTGTGACGCAAATCTCTTGACCCGATGTTGCATTTTCGCCAAAATCCCGATGGAATAACACCACAACAACGAGACCGCAGCACGGGGCAATGCAGCGGGCAACCGAAATGACAGGGAGATGGGTGGGAGCGCTGGCGCTGCTGGTGGCGCTCGTTTTTTCCATTTCCACATCGACAGCGACGGCGCAGGAGCATGAATCCGGCGCCGCTTACGCGCGCGCGAACGGCGGCGAATCGGTGCTGACGCGCTGGCACGACTACGCACTGGCCAGCATCACGCCGCAATTCTCCTGGGCTGCGCTTCCGGCGACGAACGCGCCGCCGCGCGTACTCGATCGCTACGGCGAGCATCTCGACATGCCGCCGCTCTTCACGATGGGTCCGCAGACGAGCACGCACGTCGCGCTCTCGATGGCGACCGGCATCGTCTCCGATACGCCGATGATGATGCCCGACAGCGCACCTTCGATGCTCGGCGTGCCGCAGAGCGGCGTCGAGCGCACGGTCGTCACGCCTTCGCTCGTGCAGCAGTGGGACGACGGCAGCTCCGCAAAACTCTCGGCCGTGCTCGCGTATCAGCGCTTCGCGAGTCTCGGCCTCGGCCTGTCCGGCCTGCAGGACGGCACGGCGCCGCCGAGCTGGTCCGATCCCGGAAATTCCTCGTACGGCGCGGGCGCGCGCATGGATCTCGGCGGACCGATCAGCGATCGTGTGCACTGGGGCGTCGCCTACCAGTCGCGCGTCGGCATGGATTCGTTCTCGAACTACCGCGGCGTGTTCTCCGATCCGGGCGATTTCGATATTCCGGCGAACGCGAGCGTCGCCCTGAGCTATTCGCTGACACCGACGTTCGGGCTCGATGTCGGCGTGCAGCGCGTGATGTACAGCTCGATCACGCCGTTCACGAGCTCCTCGCTGCCGACGCGCTTCCTCGCGCTGCTCGGCGACGGCGCGAGCCCGGTGTTCGCATGGCGCGATCTCACCGTGTACAGCGTCGGCTGGACGATGCACGACGACGATGTCGGCAATCTCGAGCTGCGCTATACGACGCGCCAGCAGCCGATGCCGACTTCGGTCCTGCTCGAGCATGCGCTCGCCGCGGACACCGCGAACGACATGGTGTCGCTCGGCTGGTCGCGCGCCGTCGGCGACAACGCGCACATGAGCTTCGCGGCGAGCTACGCATCCTCGCCCTATCTGCTGATGATGCCGGCGTACGGCACGCACAATAATTCGACGGCGGGGCAGGTCGAATTCGAGGCGCTCTGGTCGGTTGGATTCTGACTGGGGTTTGCGCGCTGGCGCGCGGGTGCGCCTTTCCTTTTTTTCTTCTTGTTGTTTCCGCGAATGCGGAGAGTCTGGCGTTTTTTTGTCTCGCCTTGGTCTTCTGATCTTCCGGCGCTCACGCGAAGACCGACTCACGTCCGTGTGCGGTATGTCCGCCATCCCTGGCGGCCAGTCACTTTCTCTTGCTTGCCCAAGAGAAAGTAACCAAAGAGAAGGGCACCCTCGCGGCCGCGGTCACGCGGGCATCCATGCCCGCGTGACTACGCGAGCAGGCTCCGGGGTTCGCTGACAGTACGTCCATGTACAGGCAGCGAACGCGCGCGCATCCTGCGCGCGCCCCTTCGGGCTTTTCCTGCGCCTGCTCGCCGCGGCCGAGAGGGACCCGGGGAAGAGCAGAGCGCGGCAGTCCCTGCCGCAGAAGCGAGCTGGTGCCTGCTTCGCTCTTGATCTTGGGTCCCTCTGTGACGCGGCGAAGGGCGGACGGACAAGGCCCGCGCACCGCGCGGGTGCGGCGCGAGGGATCGCGCCGCATTTCGCTGCAGGCCATGGATGGCCTGTCAGCGGAACCCCGGCCGCCCGTAGCGAACCCGGCGCGCAGCGCCGGCGCGGCACCGAGGGTGTGTTCTCTTTGGTTACTTTCTCTTGCACAAGCAAGAGAAAGTAACTCGGCCGGCCAGGATGGCCGGCGAAGACTCACAGGGACGTGAGTCGGGTTTCGCGCAGCGCCGAAACAAAGAACAAAGCCCAGAGCCAGATCAAAATGGATTCCGGCCTTCGCCGGAATGACGAACAAAAAAAACCGAACCAACACCATCCCCACCCAACCCTCCCCTTGAAGGGGAGGGCTAAAGAAAAACACAAAATCAAATCCGCGCGCGCGAAGCGCGCCTACAACACTTCCGACGCATAATCCGCCAGCCGCGAGCGCTCGCCGCGCCGCAGCGTGATGTGCGCGCTGTGCTCCCAGTCCTTGAAGCGATCGACGGCGTAGGTCAGGCCCGACGTCGTCTCGGTCAGGTACGGCGTGTCGATCTGCTCGACGTTGCCGAGGCAGATCATCTTGCTGCCGGGACCGGCGCGCGTGATCAGCGTCTTCATCTGCTTCGGCGTCAGGTTCTGCGCCTCGTCGATGATCACGTAGCGGCTGAGGAACGTGCGGCCGCGCATGAAGTTCAGCGAGCGGATCTTGATGCGCGACGCGAGCAGATCGTTCGTCGCCGCGCGGCCCCACGCGCCGCCTTCCTGCGGATTGGTCAGCACTTCGAGGTTGTCGGTCAGCGCGCCCATCCACGGCGTCATCTTTTCCTCTTCGGTGCCGGGCAGGAAGCCGATGTCCTCGCCGACCGAGACCGTCGCGCGCGTCATGATGATTTCGCGGTAACGCTGCTGATCCATGACCTGCGCGAGGCCCGCGGCGAGCGCGAGCAGCGTCTTGCCGGTGCCGGCGGTGCCGAGCAGCGTGACGAAATCGATGTCCGGATCCATCAGCGCGTTGAGCGCGAAATTCTGCTCGCGGTTGCGCGCGGAGATGCCCCACACCGTGTGCGATCCGCTGCGGTAGTCGTCGACGATCTGCAGCGTCGCCTTTCGTCCTTCGAGCTTGCAGCACGCGCAGCTCGACGTCGTCGTCGCCCGGGCAGGTACAGGCTCTGGTTCGGATGCCAGTCCTCGTCCTTGCGGCGCTTGACCTCGTAGAACGTGTGGCCGCGCTCGGACCACGAGCGCATCTCGCCGTGGCGATCCCAGAAATCGGCCGGCAGCTCGGCGAGGCCGGTGTACAGCAGGTTGAAATCGTCGAGCGCGCGGTCGTTCTCGTAGTCCTCGGCGGCGATGCCGTAGATCGTCGCCTTGATGCGCAGGTTGATGTCCTTCGACACCAGCGCGATCGGCTCCTTGCGCTGCTTCGCGCAGCGCGAGGATCGAGGCGAGGATCTGGTTGTCCGGCAGCGGGCGCTTGGCGCCCTTGACCGGTGTCGCGTTCAACGCCAGCGTCTGGAAGTAGAGCCGGCCCGCGCGGGCGCGGCCTTCGAGCTGCAGTCCCTGCGGATGCCTGAGCTCGACGCCGTCCTCGATGTGCCGGCCGTTGCCGTTCTCGATCAGCTCGTTGATGAAGCGGCTGACCTGGCGCGCGTTGCGCGCCGTTTCCGACGTGCCTTTTTTCGCCGCGTCGAGCTCCTCGAGCACCGTCATCGGCAGGAACACGTCGTGCTCCTCGAAGCGGAACAGCGCGGTCGGATCGTGCATCAGCACATTGGTATCGAGCGCGTAGATGCGCTTGCCTCGGGTCATGCGGCGGTCTCGTGGCGGGAGGAGTGAATCGATGCGCGCGCTGCCGTGGCTGGGCAGTGCGCAAGGGATAGCAGACGAACGTGACGGTCACTGGCGGGTCAGGCGCTCCAGTACCTTCTCGACATGGCCGGGCACGCGCACGTTGCGCCATGCCTCGATGAGCCGCCCGTCGGCGCCGAACAGGAACGTCGAGCGGATCACGCCGATGTGCGCCTTGCCGTACAGCTTCTTCTCGCCGATCACGTCGAACGCGCGGCACCAGCGTTTCGTCGGTGTCGGCGACGAGCGGAAACGGCAGGTCGTGCTTGCCGCGGAACTTCTCGTGCGAGTCGGCCGAATCGCGCGAGACGCCGACGATCGCGCAGTCCTTCTTGCGGAACTTCGCATAGAAATCGCGGAAATCCTGCGCTTCGAGCGTGCAGCCGGGCGTCATGTCCTTCGGATAGAAGTAGACGACGAATGGCTTTCCGACGAGGTCGGCGAGCTTCAGCGTCGTTCCGTCCTGCAGCGTGCCTTTGAGCTTTGGAGCCTTTTCGCCGGGTTCGAGCATCGTCAGAACTTCATCGGGTCCATGATCGCGTCGAGGTTGAGCCCGTCGCAGAATTCGAGGAAATCGTCGCGCAGCGCGGCGATGTGCATCGTGTTCGGAATGCCGATCGTGATCTGCGCCGAGAACATGTCGGCGCCGGTCTGCATCGCGCGGTAGCGCGTCGAATGCAGCTGCTCGATCGTGATGCCCTGGCGCGCGAAGAACTCGGCGAGCTGGAACAGCACGCCGGGCTTGTCCGCGGCGACGACCTCGACGACGTACGGCAAAAGGTTCGACTGCTGCTGCTTGGCACCGGTGCGGAAATGCGCCAGGCGCACTTCGCCGTCGCGCTCGAGCCGCGCCAGCGCGTTCTCGAGCTTGGCGATCGCATCCCACGGACCCTGCGCCAGCGCGAGCACGGAAAGATCGCTGCCGAGCGAGGCGACGCGCGCCTCGGCGAGGTTGCAGCCGCAGTCGGAAATGCGCTTGCTGATCGCCACCAGCGGCGAATGGTTGGCGGCGGCGAAGGCGCTGATCAGGAGGTAGTTTTCGTTCGTGGCGGGACGCGCTGCACTCTCGCCCGGAGTTTGCTTTCCAGCCGGCTTCACGATTTCCGTTGACCCTGTCGACCGACATCGCATGCCGATGTCCCGCGGCTCAGAATACTTGCCGCTGTCAGGGGTAGCAAGTAACATCCGGCGCCTCGCAAGTCATTGAATTCCCGCCTTGGCTCTTTCCGGCAGCATCACGGCACTCGCGACGCCGTTCGGCGGCCGCGATGACGCGCTCGACCTCGATGCCTGCGGCCGCCTGATCGATGCGCAGATCGCCGGCGGCACGCGCGCGATCGTGATGGCCGGCTCGACCGGCGAAGCCGCCGCGCTCGACGAGCGCGAGTTTTCCACGCTGCTCGAGTTCGCCGTCGCGCACATCGGCAAGCGCGTTCCGGTGCTCGCCGGCACCGGCCTTTCGGCGACACGCAAGACGATTGCACAGACGCAACGCGCGCGCGACGCCGGCGTCGACATCGCGCTCGTCGTCGCTCCGGCGTACGTGCGTCCGACGCAGGAAGGCATGTACCGCCACTTCTCGGAAATCGCCGAACACGGCGGCCTCCCGGTCGTGCTCTACAACGTGCCGAGCCGCACGTCGTGCGATGTCCTGCCGGAAACCGTCGCGCGTCTCGCCGGTCACGGCAACATCGTCGGCATCAAGGAAGCGCGCGCGGAACCCGAACGCATGCAGGCGCTGCTCGGCTTGCAGGGCGACGGTTTCAGCGTGCTGTCCGGCGACGATCCGACCGCGATGCGCGCGATGCTGGCCGGCGCGGCCGGCGTCGTGTCGGTTGCCTCGAACGTCGCGCCGGCGGAATTCTCGGCGCTTTGCGCGCACTGTGCGTCGCGCGATGCCGGCGCGGCGCGCGCGATCGACGAGCGCCTGCAGCCGCTCTACGAATTCCTCGGCGTCGAACCCAATCCGATCCCGGTCAAGTGGTGTCTTGCCGAGCTCGGCTTCGGCACGCCGCAGATGCGCCTGCCGCTGGTGCCGCTGTCCGCGGTCCATCACGCGAAAGGCCGCCAGATGCTGCTTCGGCTCGGGTTGATCGAGCCGGCGCGCGCGGTCGGGTAGTATGTCGTCGCAGGGCCGGTCGGCCCTTTCGTCATCCAGGCTCGCGCTAACTGGGTGTTTTGCAACACCCTGTTAGACTACGCGGCCTCCAAGCATGGGACTTACCAACGTGAGACGGGACATCCGAGCCCTGGCGATCGCCGTGACCGCAAGCAGCCTGCTGGCAGGCTGCGGCTGGTTCCATCGCCATTCCGACAAACAGAACGACGAGTACAAGACGAGCGTTCAGGAACGGCCGCTGGAAGTCCCGCCCGATCTCGACAAGCCGAACACCGCCGGCGCACTGACGATTCCCCAGGCCAGCCCGAACGCCGGAGCCGCCGCGCCTGCCGCCGCCGACGTCTCGGCAGCTCCCGCCGGCGTCCAGACACCGGCCGCTCCCGCGGCCGCTCCCGTCGCGGATGCCGCCGCAACACCCGCGGTGCTGAGCGCCGATGGCCTGCACGTGGCCGACAGCGTCGACAGTGCGTGGAACCGCGTCGGCCTTGCGCTCGAGCGCTCCGGCGCGGCGACGATCCTCGCGCGCGATGAAGCCGGCCGCACCTACGAGGTGCAGACGGCGGCCCAGGTCGTTTCCAAGCCGGGCTGGTTCAAGAAGACGATCACGCTCGGCATGGCCAAGGGCAAGACGACCGCGCAAGTGCGCCTGAGGCTGCGCGTCACCGCCGAGGGAGACGGCAGCAAGGTCACGGTCGAGGGCGCGACGGACGATGCGTCGAAGGAAGCCGCGCAGGCGCTCCTTGCCACGCTCAAATCGCGCCTGTCCTGACGATCCAGACGAACGAGGCCGCTCGCGCGGCCTCCGTTCAGCGCTCCAGCAGCGGCAGCTTGTCGGGCTTGCCGTCCCAGTCCTTGGCGTCGGCCGGCGCGTCCTTGCGTTCGGTCAGCACGGGCCACGCCTTCGCAAGGTCGGCGTTCAGCGCGATGAAGTGCTCCTGGCCGGCCGGCACGTCGTCCTCGGGGAAGATCGCGTTGGCCGGGCATTCGGGCTCGCACAGCGTGCAGTCGATGCATTCCTCGGGATCGATCACGAGGAAGTTCGGGCCTTCATGGAAGCAGTCGACCGGACAGACTTCGACGCAGTCGGTGTATTTGCACTTGATGCAGTTTTCGGTGACGACAAAAGGCATGGGAAAGACCTGCCTGGCTCCGATCGCGACTACAAGTCCCCGGCCGAAGCGGCGATCAGGGATGATCGCAAAAGCCATGGCGCTCCCTACGAGGTTCGAACTCGTGTTCTCGCCTTGAGAGGGCGATGTCCTAGACCACTAGACGAAGGGAGCGGGGCCTTGGGAAATACAGCGGCCGCGTAGTATAACGAAAGAAAAACAGGCGGCAATCGCGCCCCGCCGCTGCGAATGGAAGCTTCGGTGGAATGAGTCCCAACGCAACGCGGCAGGTACCGACGCATCGAAATGCACAGCACGCCGCGCGCGGAGCACAGCATTTCGCGCACGCAACATCTCCAACGGCGCGCTGCGCGTGCTGTACCGGCTGAACGAAGCCGGCTATCAGGCGTTTCTGGTCGGCGGCGCGGTGCGCGACCTGCTGCTCGGCGGACATCCCAAGGATTTCGACATCGCGACCAACGCGACGCCCGAGCAGGTGCGCGGCCTGTTCCGCAACTGCCGCCTGATCGGCCGGCGCTTCCGCCTCGCGCACGTCGTGTTCGGCCGCGAGATCGTCGAGGTCGCGACGTTCCGCGGCACCAGCGACGACGGCAGCGGCGATCGCCATCTCGTCGACGGGCGCATCGTGCGCGACAACGTCTACGGCACGATCGAGGAAGACGCGCTGCGCCGCGACTTCACGGTCAACGCGCTCTACTACGACATCGCCGATTTCAGCGTGCGCGACTACGTCGGCGGCATGCGAGGATCTGCGATGCGCACACGCTGCGCCTGATCGGCGATCCGGAATCGCGCTATCGCGAGGATCCGGTGCGCATGCTGCGCGCGGCGCGTCTCGCCGCGAAGCTCGATTTCACGATCGCGCCGGAAACCGCGGCGCCGTTCGTGCGGCTCGGCATCGCTGCTCGCCGATGCGCCGCCGGCGCGGCTGTTCGACGAATCGCTGAAGCTGTTCCTGTCGGGCTATGGCCTTGCGAGTTTCCACGCGCTGCAGACGCATGGCCTGCTCGAGCACGTGTTCCCGGCGACCGCGCGCGCGCTCGCAGTCCGAGCACGCGGACCGGTTCCGCGTGCTGCTCGAGCGCACGCTCGCGAGCACCGACGAGCGCGTGCGCGCAGACAAGCCGGTGACGCCGGCGTTCCTGTTCGCCGCGCTGCTGTGGGAGCCGGTGCGCGCGATGGCGGAGAATCTGATCGCGGATGGCGCCGATGCCGTCGTCGCGTGGGCGCAGGCGAGCGACCGCATCATGAGCGAGCAGGCCGCAGCGCGTCGCGATTCCGCGCCGCTTCTCCGGCGCCATCGAGGAAATCTGGGTCCTGCAGCCGCGCTTCGAGCAGCGCATCAAGAAGCGCGTGTTCCGCCTGCTCGCGCATCCGCGTTTTCGCGCGGCGTACGATTTCCTGCTGCTGCGCAGCTCCGAATCGCCCGCGCTGACCGAGCTCGCCGAATGGTGGACGCAGGCGCAGGCAGGTCGATCATCAGGACCTCGCCAGGCAGTTCACGCCGCCGCCGCCGCTGGCGCAGAAGTCGCGATCGAGCGCCGCCGACGGCCGCCGCACCGAAGAAACGCCGCCGTCCGCGCCGGCGCCGGCGCAAGGCGAGCCGCCCGAAGGCGGCGCGCCGAGCGAGTGAATCGCGTGGACGAACGCGACGCCTACATCGGCATCGGCAGCAATCTCGACGATCCGGAACGACAGGTCCGAAGCGCGATCGACGCGATCTGGCGCACCTGCCGGAAAGCCGGCTCCTGCGCGCCTCGCGCCTGTTCCGCACGGCGCCCTGGGGTCGTACCGATCAGCCGGCCTTCGTCAATGCGGCCGCGGTCGCTGGCGACGCGGCTTTCGCCGCGCGCGCTGCTCGATGCGCTGCTCGCGATCGAGCGCGCGCACGGGCGCCACCGCGACGGCACGCGCTGGGGTCCGCGCGTGCTCGATCTCGATATCCTGCTGTTCGGCGACATGCGCATCGACGAGCCCGGGCTGCGACGTGCCGCACCCGCACCTCGCCGAGCGCGCGTTCGTGCTGCTGCCGCTGGCCGATATCGCCCCCGGGTTGCTCGTGCCGGGCCACGGCCGCATCTCGGAGTTGCTCGATCACGTCGATACTCACGGTTCCGAACCGCTGCCCGAAACGCGCGCGCCTTGAGGCGCGGCACATCGGCACGGAATAATCGCTCTTTGCGCCGGAGATGACGCATGCCTCCGCAATCCCCAGCGGGACCGCCGTTGAACGTGCCGAGCTTCGCGAGCGCAAGCGGCGCGGCGAGAAGATCGTCGCGGTCACCGCGTACGACGCGAGCTTCGCCGCGGCGGCCGATGCCGCCGGCGTCGACGTCGTGCTGGTCGGCGATTCGCTCGGCATGGTCGTGCAGGGTCATGCGAGCACGCTGCCGGTCACGGTCGATCAGATGGTCTATCACACCGCGTGCGCCGCGCGCGGCATGAACCGCGCGCTGCTGATCGCCGACATGCCGTTCCTGAGCGCGCGCGACGCGCCGACCGCGCTCGCGACCTCGCGACGCCTGATGGGCGAGGGCGGCGCCGCGATGGTCAAGCTCGAAGGCTCGGGCTGGGCGAGCGAAGTGATCCATGCGCTCAGCGAGCGCGACGTGCCGGTCTGCGCGCATCTCGGCCTGACGCCGCAATCGGTGCTACAAGCTCGGCGGCTATCGCGTGCAGGGACGCGACGAAGCGGCGGCCGCGCATCTGCAGGAGCGCCGCGCGCGAAGTGCAGGACGCCGGCGCCGATCTGCTCGTGCTCGAATGCGTGCCGGCCGCGCTGGCGCGCGGAAATCACGCGCGATCTTGCGATCCCGACGATCGGCATCGGCGCCGGCGTCGATTGCGACGGCCAGGTGCTGGTGATGTACGACCTGCTCGGCATCTCGCACCGGCCGGCGGCCGCGCTTCGTCAAGAATTTCCTCGCGGGACACGATTCGGTCGCCGGCGCGCTCGCGGCGTACGCGAGCGCGGTGCGCGCGCGCGAATTTCCGGGCGCCGAGCACAGCTACTGAGATGGACATGCCGGTCTTCGCGAGCGCGCGCGATCTGCGCGCGCATCTCGCGGCCGTCGCGCCGGCACGGCACAGCGCGTCGCGCTCGTGCCGACGATGGGCAATCTGCACGCGGGTCACTATTCGCTGGTGACGATCGCGCGCGAGCACGCCGACGTCGTCGTCGCGAGCGTGTTCGTCAATCCGACGCAGTTCGGACCCGAACGAGGATTTCGCGCGCTATCCGCGCACGCCCGATGCCGACGCGGCAGGTCTCGCCGCGCGCGGTTGCGATGCGCTCTTCATGCCGACGGTCGACGAGATGTATCCGTACGGCACCGGGGAAACCGTGCGCGTCAGCGTGCCGGGTCTTCGCGACGTGCTCGAAGGCGCCGTGCGTCCCGGTCATTTCGACGGCGTCGCGACCGTCGTCGCCAAGCTCTTCAATCTCGTGCAGCCGGATGTCGGCCGTGTTCGGACGCAAGGACTACCAGCAGCTGCTCGTGATCCGTCGCATGACGCGCGATCTTGCGTATCCGATCGAGATCGTCGACGCGCCGACGCTGCGCGAGTCGAACGGCCTGGCGATGAGCTCGCGCAACCAGTATCTCGATGCGGATCAGCGCGAACGCGCGGCCGTGATCCACGCGACGCTGCAGCGCATGCGCGATGCGGTGCGTCGCGGCACTGAAAATCTCGCTGCGATCGAGGCCAGGGCCAACTTGGAGCTCGAGGATGCCGGGTTCAGGCCGGACTACGCGGTCGTCCGCAGGGCGGACGATCTCGGCGTTCCGGCCGACGGCGATTTGGTGCCGCTGATCGCGCTGATCGCGGCCCGGCTCGGCTCGACGCGTCTTATCGACAATCTTTTGTTAGCTGAGTAGTGTTTTTTTCCACGCTTGTGGTATTCTCCCAACCGTCGCTGGGATTTTTGCAACGCTATTGTTGCCCCGGCGGCAAGCAGGGCGCATTGTAAGGTAATCGTCACTCCGATTGAGAACCCTCGCGCGGAAACGCTGCGAGGGTTTTTTTTGTCTCAGGCTCTTGAAACTCAAGAGCTTGCTGCACATATTGCGGCGACGCAGCATAGCCGTCGGTCATCCGCTATAATGGCTGTGTTGCGTAGAAGCAACAATGAACCGCTTCGGAGTGGTCCATGCAGCTCAACATGCTCAAGGCGAAGATCCACCGTGCGACCGTGACCCACGCGGAGTTGCACTACGAAGGATCCTGCGCCATCGACGGCAATCTGCTCGATAGCTCCGGCATCCGCGAGTACGAGCAGATCCACATCTACAACGTCAACAACGGCGAGCGCTTCTCGACGTACGCGATCCGCGCGGACGAAGGTTCGGGCATCATCTCGATCAACGGCGCCGCCGCGCATCGCGCGCAACCGGGCGACATCATCATCATCGCCGCGTATGGCGTGCTCACTGAAGCCGAGGCGGCGCTGCACAAGCCGCAGCTGGTCTATGTCGATCGGCACAATCGACTGACGCATACGAATACGTCGATTCCGAAGCAGGCGGCCTGACTCCCTTCTCCCGCCGCGACAGACGTAACTGGCTCGCTGTTCTGGGATTCCTTCGCCCCGCGTAAGATTGCGCTTCCACACACGCGGAGCCTCCATGCACGAGTCCCAGCTCGCGCGCCTTGCGGCCGAGGCGGCGCGTCTTCGCTCCCGGCACCTGCGCGATCTCGTCGCCGAGCCCGGCCGCTTCGCGCGCTACGCGCATCGCGCCGGTCCGCTGCTGATCGATCTTTCGCGCCAGAAACTCGATGACGCCGCGCTCGCAACACTCGGCGCGATCGTCGAGGAATCGCACTGGACCCAAGCGCGCGACGCGATGTTCCGCGGCGATGCGGTCAACCGCTCCGAGCAGCGTCCCGCGTTGCACACGCGCGCTGCGCGCATCCGAATCGCACCTGCAGATGCTCGCGCCGCGCGGCGTGCTCGCCGAGATCGCAGCGACGCACGAACGCATGGCGTCGCTCGTCGACGCCGTGCACGGCGGCAGCGACGGCGGCATCGATCTCGCGCGCGGCATCACCGACGTCATCAATCTCGGCATCGGCGGCTCCGATCTCGGCCCGCGGCTCGCGGTCGAAGCCCTGCGCGAATTCGATCTCGGCAAGGTGCGCTGCCATTTCCTGCCCAACGTCGACGGCCATCGCACCGCCGAGCTGATGCGTACGCTCGACCCGCGCCGCACGCTCGTGCTGCTCGTCTCGAAAAGCTTCACGACCCAGGAAACGCTGCTCAACGGCAGCGTGCTGCGCGACTGGCTCGCCGCCGCGTATTCGGGCGACCGCGCCGCAGCCGATCGCCATCTCGTCGCGGTCAGCGCCAACGTCGAAGCGGCGCGCGCGTTCGGCATTCCCGCGTCACGCGTGCTGCCGATGTGGGACTTCGTCGGCGGACGCTATTCGGTCTGGTCGGCAGTCGGCCTCGTCGTCGCGCTCGCGATCGGCACGCCCGGATTCCGCGCCTTTCTGCGCGGCGCGGCGGCGCTCGACGATCATTTCCGCACGGCGCCGTGGCACGAGAATCTTCCCGTGCTGCTCGCGCTGGCAGGCATCTGGAACCGCAACGCGCTTGGACCCGCGAGCGAATGCGTGGTGCCGTATCACGACTACCTCGCCGAGCTGCCCGCGTTCCTGCAGCAGCTCGAGATGGAAAGCCTCGGCAAGCAGGTGACGCCCGAAGGCACGCGCGTCATGCAACGCACCGCGCCCGTGATCTGGGGCAATGTCGGCACGAATGCGCAACACGCGTTCTTTCAGGCGCTGCATCAAGGCACGGATGTCGTGCCAGTGGATTTCGTCGGCGTCGTCAAACCATCGCACGGCCTTCGCGAGAATCACGAAGCGCTGCTCGCGAACATGCTCGCGCAAGGCGCCGCATTCGCGCTCGGCAAGACATTCGACGAAGCGCTCGCCGAAGCGAAGACCGGTAGCGAAGCCGAACGCCGCGCACTCGCCGCACAACGCACATTCCCGGGCGATCGGCCGAGCACGACGATCCTGCTCGACGCGCTGACGCCCGAAAGCCTCGGCATGCTGCTCGCGCTGCATGAGCACAAGGTGTTCGTGCAGGCCCACCTGTGGGGCATCAACGCATTCGACCAGTGGGGCGTCGAGCTCGGCAAGACGCTTGCGACGGCGATCCAGCCGGCGCTCGGCGGCGGAGATGCGAGCGGCATCGATGCGGCGACGCGGGCGCTGATCGAGGCGATTCGCTCGCAGCGCTGAAGGGTCTTCATTTCGTTGTCCGCTGGCGCCAGCCTCGGGTAACGCGCGGCCGCGCGTTCGTGTCGCCGATTCTGCGCGACGGTGTGGCGGAAGTGCGTGCTGAATTCCGTACCACATTCTGACCCCATCAGATTCGAGGATCAGAATGTTTCGTTATTCCGCAATCACACGGGCGTGCGCGAGCACTGCCTGCGCCGATGCTTTCCGTCCGGCACGCAAAGGTTGCAGCCATGGATGGTAGTAGCGGCGGCATCAGCCATGGGGCTGCCCGGATAGACAGACCGATCCGCATCGGGTTCGAGCGCCTGTCCATCCGCGGGCGTCTCACGAGCGTCGACGGCGACGAGCGGCAACTCGTTGCCGGTCGCGTCCTGCGTGTGCTGGTCGGCTCGGGCCGCGGTTGCGTGCTTCAGGCGAGCACATGCATGCCGATGGTGCTCGTGCCGCTGCGCGGCGTGCTCCGGCTCGTGGATGGCGAGAGCGTGCGCACGCTGCGGCCGGGTCAGCTATCGGTGATGGAGCCATCTGCGTGTCTGCAAATCGACGGCAGCACTTCCGCGCTCTGGATCGCGCTCGTTGCGTCGATGCCCGTCTGGCGGCAACTCTTCGACGCGACCACTGAAACGCCGACGCCTGATCCGGTGCTGCTGCCCGCCCTGCACCCAGCCGATCGCGCGATCCGCCGCGTGATTCTGCGCGTCGCGCGCGAAGCCAGCGAGGCCGAGGGAGGCTCGTTCGAGCGGACGCCCGCATTGATCCGCTTCGTAACCCTGCTCGCGGACTTGCAAAGCTCGTTCGATTGGCTGATCAGTCGCTGCCCCGGCCGCTCGCTTGCGCAGCGCCGCACGGTATTCCTGCGCCTGCAGCGTGCCTACACCAGCATGGAGACGAACAGCGGGCGCGGCCTCGGCGTCCCCGAATTCGCGCGCATCGCCAACTATTCGGCGTGCCATTTCGTGCGCACATTCAACGCGGTCTACGGCGAGACGCCGCATACCGTCGTCACCGAGCAACGCCTGCAGCGCGCGCATCGCCTGATCAACGAGACCCGGCTCAGCGTCACCGAAGTAGCGCGTGCCAGCGGCTTCGAAGATCGCTGCGCATTCGCGCGATCGTTCAAGCAGCGCTTCGGACAGACCGCCTCGGCGACACGGCGCTCTGCGGAGGCCATGTCGATCTAAGCTCGGTCTTGCGCGGCGGATTCACCGACGAACCGCACCGCCAATCACCCAACGCCGATTCTTCATCGGGAAGGCCGATCAGCCGTTCGGGTTCACTTCGCGCTGCGCCTGCTCGCCCAACGCCCACGCGACGTGCTCGCGCACGACCGGCGACGGATCGTCACTGCGCGCGCGCAGCGCATCGACGATGACGTCCGACGGCCGCGCATTGCCGAGCGCGACCGCGATATTGCGCAGCCAGCCTTCGTAGCCGGTGCGGCGAATCGCCATGCCGGCGGTGCGCTCGAGGAATTCCGCTTCGCGTCCATGCGAAGAGATCGACGAGCCCGGCCGAGTCGAGGCCGTGCCGCGGCGCGAAATCCGGCTTCGGTCGCGATCGCGCGAACTTGTTCCACGGGCAGACCAGCTGGCAGTCGTCGCAGCCGAACACGCGGTTGCCGATCAGCGGACGCAGCTCGATCCGGGATCGAGCCGCGCAGCTCGATCGTGAGATACGAAATGCAGCGCCGCGCGTCGAGCTTGTACGGCGCGACGATCGCCTGCGTCGGGCAGATGTCGATGCAGCGCGTGCACGTGCCGCAGTGCGCCGATCGCGGGTTCGTCGAGCGGCAGCGGAAGATCGGTGTAGATCTCGCCGAGGAAGAACCACGATCCGGCATCGCGCGACAGCAGCAGCGTGTGCTTGCCGATCCAGCCGAGTCCGGCGTCGCGCGCGAGCGCTTTTTCGAGCACCGGCGCCGAATCGGTGAACACGCGATAGCCGAACGGTCCGGTCACGTCGCCGATGCGGTCGGCGAGCTTCTGCAGCCGGTGGCGCAGGATCTTGTGATAGTCGCGGCCGAGCGCGTAGCGCGAGACGTACGCGCGGCCGTCGTCGGACAGCACGTCCCACGCGTTCTCGATGCCCGGCGGCGCGTAGTCCATGCGCGCGGCGATCACGCGCACGGTGCCGGGCGCAAGATCGTGCGGCCGGCTGCGCTGCGTGCCGTGGCGCGCCATGTAGTCCATCTCGCCGTGGAAGCCGGCATCGAGCCAGTTGACGAGATGCGCTTCGTCCTCGGCGAGCTCGACGCCGGCGATGCCGACGCGCGCCGAAGCCGAGCTCGACACCCCAGGTGCGGATGTCCGCTGCGAGCCGCTGGTAGTCGATGGCGCTCATGGATGCGCGAGGATAGCGCAGGGACGTCGGCCGCCTGGCGTCGTTGCGAATGGCCGCCGCCTTCTGCTCCATAATCGCCCGATGACTGCCGCCGGATCTGACCGTCTCGCTGTACACCGCCGACGCCGTGCGCCGCATCGATCGCGCGGCGATCGACGGCTGCGGCATCGCCGGCTTCGAGCTGATGCGGCGCGCCGCCGACGCCGTGTTCGCGACGCTGCGCGAGCGCTGGCCGGACGCGCGGCGCATCGTCGTGCTCGCCGGGCGCGGCAACAACGGCGGCGATGCGCTGCTGGTCGGTCTGCTCGCGCTGCGAGCACGGCCTCGATGTCGATGCGTTCGCGATGACGCACGAATCCGCCGGCGATGCCGCGCGCGCGCGCGATGCATTCGTCGAAGCCGGCGGGCGCGTCGCATCGTTCGATGCGGCCGCACGATTTCTCCGACGCGGATGTCATCGTCGACGGCCTTTTCGGCACCGGCCTCGCGCGCGCGGTCGAAGGCGAAGTCGCTGCACTGATCGAACGCGTCAACGCGAGCGGCCGTCCGGTGCTCGCGATCGACATTCCGTCCGGCCTTTCCGCCGACACCGGCCTGCGCCTCGGCGCGGCCGTGCGCGCGCACGCGACGGTGAGTCTCGTCGCCTGGAAACGCGGCCTCTTCACCGGCGATGCGGCCGACTGCATCGGCGAGCGCGAGCTCGCGCCGCTCGATGTGCCCGCCGAGGCATATCGCGCGCATTGCCGCGGACGCGAGCTGCTCGGCGGCATGGCCATGCGCGCGTTGCCGAGGCGATGCGGCAATGTCAACAAATCCCATTTCGGACACGTGCTCGCGATCGGCGGCGATCTCGGCATGGGCGGCGCGATCCGCCTCAGCGGCCGAAGCCGCGCTGCGCTGCGGCGCGGGTCTCGTCAGCGTCGCGACGCGCGGCGCGCACGTGCGCCGCGCTGCTCGCCGGCCGGCCCGAGCTGATGGTGCGCGGCGTCGACGATGCCGGTCTGCTCGGACGATCTCTTCGCGCGTGCGACCGTCGTCGCGATCGGGCCCGGGGCTCGGGCGCGCGACGATGGGGCGCGTCGCTCTGGCGCGCAGCGCTGTCGGCGCAGCGGCCGCTCGTCGTCGATGCCGATGCGTTGAATCTGCTTCGCGATCGAGCCGCGCGCGCTGCCGAACGCGGTGCTGACGCCGCATCCGGGCGAGGCCGCGCGCCTGCTCGGATCGACACCGCTGCGTGCAAGCCGATCGCTTCGCCGCCGCACGCGCGCTCGCGAAACGATACGCCGCGGTCATCGTGCTCAAAGGCGCCGGCAGCCTCGTCGCCGCGCCGGATGGCCGCGTCGCCGTGTGTCCGTGGGGCAACGCGGGCATGGCGTCCGGCGGCATGGGCGACGTGCTGACCGGCGTCATCGCGGCAATGCTCGCGCAAGGTTTGCCGCCGTGGGACGCCGCGTGCACCGGCGTCGCGCTGCACGCGCGCGCGGGCGATCTCGCCGCCGGCGATGCGCCGCGCGGGCTCGTCGCGAGCGATCTCTTCGCGCCGCTGCGCGCGCTCGCGAACGGACGCGACGCATGAGCGGACGCGATGGAACGCCGGCGCCGTCGACGAAGCCGGCATGCGCGCGCTCGCGGTCGCGCTTGCGGACGCGGCGCGCGAAGGCGGCGTGATTCATCTCGAAGGCGATCTCGGCGCCGGCAAGACGACGTTCGCGCGCGCGCTGCTCGACTTCGCTCGGTGTCGGCGAGCGCGTCAAGAGCCCGACCTACAGCCTGATCGAGTCGTATCGCGTCGGCGAGCTCGATGCGCATCATCTCGATCTCTACCGGATCGCCGATCGCCGGCGAGCTCGAATGGCTCGGGCTCGCCGATCTCTGGAGCGAGCCGCGCGCTCGTGCTCGTCGAGTGGCCGGAGCGCGGCGGCGGCGGGTTGCCGGCGGCGGATCTGACGCTGCATCTGCGCCATGCCGGCGAGCGCCGCGGAGCTCGATTGCCGAGGCCCGTTCGCCGCGCGGCGAGCGACTGCTGGCCGCGCTGCGGAAGGGCGCCGGGCTGTCCGCCTAGCGGCCTCGGCCGGGCCCGAAAAGGCCTCCATTCATGAGCCGGCCTTAAGGAATATCTGCCAGCCTTCGGATTTTCAAAGGAAAAAACTTGAAAACTTCGACGGTTTTGGGGTTGAATACGGGCCATGTGGGGAGGTCCATGGCCCGTTCGAGTGTTCGCGTGCGCCGCGGCGCTGGTTGCCGTCGGCCCCGCGCGCGCGGCTGAAATCAAGAATCTGCGCGTCTGGGCCGGTCCCGAATACACGCGCGCGGTGTTCGATGTGTCGGGTCCGACCGATTACAAGCTGTTCGAGCTCGCCAAGCCGGACCGCATCGTGCTCGACCTTCACGCGAGCGCTTTCGCCGACACGTTCGGCGCGCCGGCCGCGAAGGGTCTCCTCAAGGGCATCCGCGCCGGCAAGCAGGGCAAGGACGACGCGCGCATCGTGTTCGATCTCGCCGAGGGCGTGCGTCCGAAGAGTTTCCTGCTGCCGCCGGCGGACAAGTTCGGCTACCGGCTCGTGCTCGATCTTTATCCCGCGACGGAAAAGCCCGCGCCGGTGAAGAGCGTCGCCGAAGCCGCGCCCGGCAAGCCGCGCGATGTCGTCGTCGCGATCGATGCCGGCCACGGCGGCGACGATCCCGGTGCGACCGGATCGACCGGCGCGCACGAAAAGGACATCACGCTCGCGGTCGCGCGCCAGCTCAAGAAGCAGATCGACAAGACGCCGGGCATGAGCGCGGTGCTGACGCGCGACGGCGATTACTTCGTTCCGCTCGAAAAGCGCTACGCGAAGGCGCGCGACGAGAAGGCCGATCTTTTCGTGTCGATCCACGCCGATGCGTTCAAGACCGAAGATGCGCGCGGCTCGTCGGTATGGGTGCTGTCGCCGCGCGGCGCGACCAACGAGGCCTCGCGCTGGCTCGCCGATCGCGAAAACCGCGCCGACCTCGTCGGCGGCGTTTCGCTCGACGACAAGGACGACACGCTCGCCGCCGTGCTGCTCGATCTCTCGCAGGGCGCGACGATGGGCGCGAGCAACGCGGTCGCCGAGCAGGTGCTGACCGTCGCTGCGCAAGCTCGGCCCGACGCACCGCGGCTACGTCGAGCGCGCGAACTTCGTCGTGCTGCGCTCGCCGGACGTGCCGTCGATCCTGGTCGAGACCGCGTTCATCACGAATCCGTCCGAGGAAGCGCAAGCTCAAGAATCCGGATCATCGCGAGAAGCTCGCCTCGGCGATTCTCGATGGCGTCAACGGATATTTCCGCGCGTCGCCGCCGCCCGGCAGCTTCTTTGCGGCGAATGTCGATGGGCCGCACGAAGCACGTGCCGCTGACGTCGCGCTATGTCGTCAACCGCGGCGATACGCTGCGCACGATCGCCGAGCATCATGGGCTTTCGATCGCGCAGCTGCGCGAGGCGAACGATCTCGCCGAGGATCGCGTGCGGCCGGGCGAGGTTTTGCAGATTCCTTCGGGCTGAGCGCGGCCATCCCCGCTCATCTCGCCGCTCGCGGGAGCAGCGTCGCCGCGATGAGCGGCGGATGAGCGCATCGGAGTCCGGAGCGCTTCGCAAAGCCGACCCTGCACCCGCGGCCTGAGCGCGGCCTCTCCCGCAAGCGGGAGACGGCGATCAGCGGCGACGCGCGTCGGCTATCATGCGGCTCCGCTCGCACGTCTCCACCATGTCGCGCATCCGTCAGCTGTCCCCCGAGCTCGTCAACCAGATCGCCGCCGGCGAGGTCATCGAACGGCCGGCGTCGGTCGTCAAGGAGCTCGTCGAGAACAGCCTCGATGCCGGCGCTCGGCGCGTCGAGATCGATATCGAAGCCGGCGGCGCGCGGCTGATCCGCGTGCGCGACGACGGCGCCGGCATCGAGCCGGATGACCTTCCGCTCGCGGTCGCCGCGCATGCGACGAGCAAGATCGCCTCGTTCGAGGATCTCGAACGCGTCGGCACGCTCGGCTTTCGCGGCGAGGCGCTGCCGTCGATCGCATCGGTGTCGCGCTTCGCGCTGACTTCGCGGCTCGCCGACGCCGACAACGCGTGGCGCATCGAGGTCGACGGCGGCAAGCCGCGCGCTGCGGCGCCGGCGCAGCACGCGCGCGGCACGCAGGTCGACGTGCGCGATCTCTTCTACAACGTGCCCGCGCGGCGCAAGTTCCTGCGCGCCGAGCGCACCGAGTTCGGCCACGTCGACGAGCTCGTCAAGGCGATCGCGCTCGCGCATCCGTCGATCGAGTTCCGGCTCGGCCACAACGGCAAGGCCGTGCGCATGCTGAAACCGGTGCGCGACGACGACGATCGCGCGCGCCGCGTCGCCGATGTGTTCGGCGAGGAGTTCATCGCGCAGAGCCTCGCGATCGAACATTCGGCGGCGGGCCTGCGCCTGCACGGCTGGGTCGGTCTTCCGACCGCGTCGCGCGCGCAGGCCGACCAGCAGCATTTCCACGTCAACGGCCGCGCCGGTGCGCGATCGGCTCGTCGCGCACGCGGTGCGCCAGGCGTATGCGGATGTGCTGTTCCACGGCCGCCATCCGGCGTTCGTGCTGTTTCTCGAGATCGATCCCGCGCTCGTCGACGTGAACGTGCATCCGGCGAAAAGCGAAGTGCGTTTCCGCGAAGGCCGGCTCGTCCACGATTTCATCTATCGCACGTTGAACGACGCGCTCGCGGATGCGCGCGCGGGCGGCGCGCTGCGCAGGCAATGCCTGCCGCCGCGTACGCGGGCGCGAACGTGCCGCTGCGCTCGTATGCGTTGCATCGGCAGGACACGCTCGGGCTCGGCGTGCGCCGAGCCGCTGGCACCGTACGCCGCATTGCTCGGCACGGAGCCGGCGAATGTCGCGGCGGCGTCTGGCGATGCGCACGGACACATCCATGCGCCGCATCGGCCGCTGCCGGCAGACCGGCGACAGTCCGCCGCTCGGCTATGCGCTCGCGCAGCTGCACGGCGTGTTCGTGCTCGCGGAAAACGCGCACGGCCTCGTGCTCGTCGACATGCATGCGGCGCACGAGCGCATCACGTACGAGAAACTGAAGATCGCGCAGGAAGGCGAGGGCATCCGCTCGCAGATGCTGCTGGTGCCGCTGACGCTCGCGGTCAGCGAACGCGAAGCGGCGGCCGTCGAGGAGCGCGCGGAGCGATTCGCCGAGCTCGGCTTCGACGTCGCGCGTTCGGGTCCGCAGAGCATCACGGTGCGTCGCATTCCGGTGCTGCTCGACGGCGCGGATGTCGCGCAGCTCGTGCGCGATGTCGTCGCCGACATGGCCGTGCACGGCGACACGCGCCGCATCGAGGAAAGCACGAACGAATTGCTCTCGACGATCGCATGCCACGGTTCCGTGCGCGCGCATCGCCGGCTCAGCGTGCCGGAAATGAACGCGCTGCTGCGCGAAATGGAAGCGACCGAGCGCTCCGGCCAGTGCAATCACGGCCGGCCGACCTGGGTGCAGTTCGGCATGGACGAGCTCGACCGATTTTTCCTGCGCGGGCGTTGACTGCGCGCGCAACTCAATTTTTCATCCTGAAACCATCGAGGAAGCCCCATGCTGAAACTGAGTCTGCTGCTAGCCGCGAGCGTCGCCAGCGTCGAATTGATGTCGGCCAGGATCGACGACGGCAAGACCGACAAGAAGTCGTACACGCACGAGATCGAAACGCTGGCGCACGCAGCGCGTCGACCGGCTGAAGGCACCGAACGGCTGGCTCAGCCTGATCGGCCTGCTTCTGGCTCAAGGAAGGGCCGAACACGCTCGGCACGCGACAAGAAGAGCGACATCGTGCTCGACAACGGGTCCGGCGCACCTCGGCGTCGTCACGCTGAAGAACGGCAAGGTATCGATCACGCTCGATCATGCATGCGCCCGCGACGATCGACGGCCAGCCGCTCGCAGTCGGCAGTGCTCGCCGACGACACAACGGCCATCCCGACCGTCGTTGCGTACGGCACCGCGAGCTTCTACGTGATCGATCGCGACGGCAAGAAGGGCCTGCGCGTCAAGGACAGCGAAGCGGCGACGCGCAAGCAGTTCGCCGGCATCGAGTACTACCCGATCGATCCGAAGTGGCGCGTCGAGGCGACGTTCACCGAGTTCAAGCCGCCGCATACGCTCGAGATTCCGAACGTGCTCGGCCAGGTCGACAAGATGCCGGTGCCGGGCAAGGTCACGTTCGAGCGCGACGGCAAGAAGTACGAGCTGCTGCCGGTGCTCGAGGACCCGGATGCGAAGGAGCTCTGGTTCATTTTCGCCGACAAGACCAGCGCGAAGGACAACGTACGGCGGCGGGCGGTTCCTCTATTCGGACATGCCGAAGGACGGCAAGGTCACGATCGATTTCAACAAGGCGTACAACCCGCCGTGCGCGTTCACGCCGCATGCGACGTGTCCGCTGGCGCCGCCGGAGAATCGGCTGGCGTTGCCGGTGACGGCGGGGGAGAAGAAGTATCGCGGGAAGGGTGCGCATGAGTGAAGCGCGCTGCGCGAGCTGCCGCGTCGATTTCCCCTCTCCCGCTTGCGGGAGAGGGTGCCGGAGGCGGGTGAGGGCTGTCGGAGTGGAGCGCTACACGTCGCTCCGGATCGCTTGAAAGGCGCACGCACGGAGCGTCGAACCAAGGCTTGCCCTCACCCTAACCCTCTCCCGCAAGCGGGAGAGGGGATTGCCCGAGTTTGCGTGAGGGGGATTCATGGCGCGCGCAGCGAAGGCCAGCATGTTGCGGGTGCTGCTGCTCGCGGATACGCACGGCGCGCTCGATGCGCGCATCGCGGCGCTCGCGCGTGAGTGCGATGTCGTCGTGCACGCCGGCGATGTCGGCAACGCTGCAGTGCTCGAAACGCTTCGCGCGGGCGGCGCGCGCGTGATCGCGGTGCGCGGCAACAACGACGTGCCGTCGAAATGGCCGCGCGCGGATCGACGCGTGCTCGACGCACTCGAAGACATCGCGCGCATCGATCTCCCCGGCGGCACGCTGATCGCGACGCACGGCGATCGCTACACGCCGGCGACGCGCCATGCGCGATTGCGCGCGGCGTTTCCGGATGCGCGTGCGGTCGTGTACGGCCACAGCCATCGGCTCGTCGTCGACGACGGCTCGGCGCCGTGGATATTGAATCCGGGCGCTGCCGGACGCGCGCGAACCTACGGCGGCCCGAGTTGCCTCATGCTCCAAGCCTCGACGCGCGGGTGGGTCATCGAAGCCTGTCGTTTCGCGATCAGCGCCCGCTGAAGCTCGGCTTGCGCCGTTCGAGAAACGCGCGCGTGCCTTCGCGCATGTCTTCGGTCGCGAAGCAGTTCGCGAACGTCTGCGCTTCGTAGTCGAGGCCCTGGTCGATCGCGCATTCGCCGCCTTCGAGCACCGCATCGAGGATGCCGGCGAGCGCGATCGGCGCCGACGCCGCGAGCTGATCGGCGATCGCGGCGACTTCCTCGTCGAGCTTGTCGGCCGCGACGACGCGATTCACGACGCCGAGCGAAAGCGCGCGCGCCGCGTCGATCGGATGACCGAGCAGGCAGAGCTCGAGCGCGGCGGAACGTCCGGCGAGACGCAGCAGCCGCTGCGTGCCGCCGAAGCCCGGAATCAGGCCGAGATTGATCTCGGGCTGGCCGAGCTTGGCCTTGTCGCTCGCGACGCGCAGATGGCAGCTCATCGCGAGCTCCATGCCGCCGCCGAGCGCGTAGCCCTGGATGCGCGCGATGACGGGTTTGCCGCAGCGTCTCGACACGCCGCATCATCGCCTGGCCGGCGCGCGCGCGTTCGCGCGCTTCGATCGGCGACAGCCGTTGCGAGCTCGGAGATGTCGGCGCCGGCGACGAACGCCTTCTCGCCCGCGCCGGCGAGCACGACCACGCGGATCGCATCGTCGTGCCGCGCCTGCTCGAACGCGAGCGCGAGCTCGCCGATCGTCTCGCGGTTCAGCGCGTTGAGCTTGTCCGGCCGGTTGATCGTGATCGTGCGGATCGCGCCGCGATCCTCGGACAGGAGGTTGCGATAACCCATGACGGCCTCGGCTGGCTTCAGAGGGCGCGGATCATAACGCGCCCGCCTGATGCCACAGGCGGTCCGAGGCTGTCCTGGGTGAGTACGCGTCATCCCGAGCCTGCTGCGCCATCGCCCCACGGCGCGGCCGAACTTTCCGCGGTCGCGCCGTTCTCAGAGGCTTCCCCTGGGGCAGTTCGCGATTTCGGCACCAAAAACGCCGTTCCGGTGTAAAGAAACCGTTTCCCGCCTGAACCCATGCCGCACGCCGGACAAGCCACGCTTTGGAGCCCGCGTGGCGCTCGGGTACACTACCGCGCCCTTTTTTCCGGTCCGCGCCGCGGGCCCATTACTCGATTCAAATCCCCGTTTTTTTTCTGGAGACAGGCATGAAGTTTGGTTGGTTACTCGCTCTCGCGACGCTGCTCGCGACGGGTTCCGCGCTGGCGCAGGACACCACGTCCGACAAGGGCAAGCTCTCGTACGCGATCGGTTTCCAGATCGGCTCGGGCCTCGCCGACCGCAAGATGGACGTCGACATCACACCGTGACCCGCGCGGTCCAGGACGCCTTCACCAAGAAGCCGCCCGCCGTGCCCGAAGCCGCGATGCGCGACGCGCTCGCGAAGTTCGAGCAGAAAGCCAAGGCGGACATGGACAAGACCTTGGCCGACAACAAGCGTGACGCCGATGCGTTCATGGCCGCCAACCGCGCCAAGAAGGGCGTGGTCGTGCTGCCGGGCGACGTGCAGTACCGCGTCATCGAGGAAGGCACCGGCCGCGGCGTCACCGGCGGCACCGACCTCACGTTCCACGTGCGCGTGTCGAACTCGAGCGGCCGCGAGCTGCAGAGCTCCTTCGTCGGCGAGCCGGTGAAGGCGAAGGTCGCGGACCTCTCGAAGATGTTCGGGCCGAAGGTGCCGGATGTCGTCGGCAAGATGAAGGTCGGCGATCACTGGACGATCTATCTGCCGCCGGATCCGAACACGGGCAATCAGGTGCTGGTGCTCGAGCTCAAGATCATCGACGTGAAGTGAGCGCAGGATGCGCTCACCCCGGACAGTACAGGGACGTACGGTGATCCGGGGTCCAGTGATTTGACCTCTTTCCCCTCTCCCGCTTGCGGGAGAGGGCAGGGTGAGGGCAATCGGAGTGGGGCCTCGAACCAGGAGCGCCCTCACCCCGGCCCTCTCCCGCATTCGCGGGAGAGGGGACGTCGCGCGCTACGGATAAGCGCCCATCTCCTCCAGCGCCCGCTCCATATCCAGCTTGATCCGATTGATGATCCGCATCGCCGGCTCCGCGCTCGCCGCGTCGCCGCCCGTGCCGTTGATGCTGGCCTGACCGCGCGAAACGATCTCGGCCTCGTCGTCGGCCACGAACTGCGCGAGGTACACGTAGCCGCGGCGAAGGCCTTCCTTGATCTCGATCTGATCGGACCCGAGCTGTTCGAGCAGGCTCACGATCGCCTCGCGGATCGCGGGCTTCGGATGCGGCAGCAGGCTTTCCGGCAGGCCATAGACATCCGGCGCGACGCGCGCGAGCACCTTGCCGTAATCACCGACGACCTTGGTTGCCAGCGCGAGCATGCGCGTCTACCTTCGCGGAAGGTTCGTTAAGCTGGAGCCTATCCCAGTTTTCGCCGTTACCGCTCGCTGGCGTGATCGCCGTGCGACGGGCAAGTGCAGCGCAATTTTTCCCTCTCCCGCTTGCGGGAGAGGGCAGGGTGAGGGCAGTCTTGACGTCAGCGCCTCTCCCGCGAAGCGGGAGAGCGCGCACCCGAGCCATCCCAACACTCACGCAGCGAGAGGCGAACACGACGATGAACCCCGCACCGCCAACGCCGATCCTCAGCCCCTGCATCGGCATCTGCCAACTCGGCGCCGACGGCCTCTGCGAAGGCTGCCTGCGCAGCGGCCACGAAATCGCGCGCTGGATCACGATGAGCGACACCGAACGCCGGTTCTTCATGGAACACACGCTCGTCGAACGCGAAGCCGCGCGCCGATGACGCCGCCGCCGTCACCCGCAGCGACAACCATCGACGACGAAATCGCACGCCTGCGCCGCGCCGCGCGACCGCTCGCCGATCCGCCCGTCGCACCCGGCTGGAATCTCGCCGAGCTCGCCGACGTGATCGATCCGAACGCTGCCGCGCCGCAGCGCCGCGGTGCTCGTTCCGTTCGTGCGTCGCGACGATGCGCTGTCCGTGCTGTTCACGCGCCGCACGGCGCACCTGCGCACGCACGCGGGACAGATCAGCTTCCCCGGCGGCGCGATCGAAGAAGGCGACACCGACGCCGTCGCCGCCGCGCTGCGCGAAACATTCGAGGAAACCGGCATCGAACGCGAACGCGTCGAACCGTTCGGATATCTCGACGGCTTCGAAACCGTCTCCGGCTATTTCGTCTCGCCCGTCACCGGCTTCGTCACCGGCGACTACCGCGTGAAACCCGATCCCGACGAAGTCGACGAAGTGTTCGAAGTGCCGCTCGATTTCATCCTCGCGCCGAATCGCCTGCGCCGCTTCGATTTCGACTGGCAGGGCCGCACGCGCACGACGTACGAATTCGAATGGGACGGCCGCCGCGTCTGGGGCGCGACCGCGTCGATCCTCAGGAACCTGCTGCAGCGCCTCGAAGCCGCCTGATCGCGCGCCCTGCACTCGCATGCACAGCACGCGGGAGTGGCACGCCGCGATCTTTCCCCTCTCCCGCTCGCGGGAGAGGGCAGGGTGAGGGCACGCCGGTTCGCCCTCCCACCTCGATCCATCGACCGGACAGCCGTCAAACTTTGGGAATAAAATTCCGCCGGCACCGGTGATCCCCTGCGTTCCCGATGCGCCGCGAATCCAACCGTCTGTCGATCACAACCGATACAGCGCGGAGAAAACGCACCATGATCTCAATCGTGAAGCACGCGTACCTCGTTGCACTCGCAATATTCCTGGCTTCGCCCGCCATCGCGGACGAACCGCCGCTGACGACGCAGATCGTCGATGCCTTCAACAAGATCTACGGCTCGCACCCGGGATTCCGCGCGAACCACGCGAAAGGCATCGTCGTCGAAGGTCACTTCAAAGCGACGCCAGAGGCCGCGAAACTCAGCCGCGCCGCGCTGTTCGACGGCAGCACGATTCCGGTGACGGTGCGCTTCTCCGACGGCGGCGGCCTGCCGACGGTGCCGGACGCCGAAAATCCGCACGGCATGGCGATCAAGTATCACCTGCCGGGCGGCGCGGACACCGACATGGTGATCGTCTCGTTCAAGTTCTTCCCGGTCGCCACGCGGCGAAGAATTCCGCGACCTGCTCGTCGCGATCAGCGAAAGCGGCCCCGATGCGCCGAAGCCGACGAAGCTCGATCAGTTCGTAGCGAGTCATCCGTCGGTCGCGAAGTCAAACGCCACGGTGGCGACGCCTGCGAGCTTTGCCGACGAGAATTATTTCGGCCTCGATGCGTTCGTCTTCGTCGACAAAACCGGCAAGAAGCAGGCCGTGCGCTACCAGATGCTGCCCGAGAAGCTCGTGCACCTGAGCACGGAAGAAGCCGCGAAGAAATCGCCGGACTTTCTCGTCGACGAGCTGCCGAAGCGCGTGGCGGCGAAGCCTGTCGTGTTTCATCTGAAGGCGCAGCTGGCCGAACCCGGCGATCAGACGAAGGATCCGAGCCAGCCGTGGCCCGACACTCGCAAGGTCGTCGACCTCGGCGTGCTGACGCTCGACAAGCCTGTTGCGGACAGCCTCGCAGCGCAGAAGAAGTTGCTGTTCATGCCGACGTCGCTCACCGACGGCATCGAGCTTTCCGACGACCCGCTACCGGCGATTCGCACGGGCGCCTACGCCGTGTCGTTCTCGCGCCGTCAGTGATTTTTTTCCCCTCTCCCGCTTGCGGGAGAGGCACCTATCTTTCCCCTCTCCCGCTTGCGGGAGAGGGCAGGGTGAGGGCGCTCTTGGTCCAACGCTTCATCAAGAAGCCCACACACCGAAACGCCACCACAAGCCTGCCCTCACCCCAACCCTCTCCCGCAAGCGGGCGAGGGGGAACAGCGCGCACGTCACGCACGCAGCGCACACACCTGCGCCACACCCAAACAGGTCTAAAATCCACCAAATGACCACGCCGGATTCCAAAAATCCCCATTTCCCCAACCGAGGCTCCGGCCCGCTCGTCTCGCCCGAAACACTCGCCCAACACCTCGACGATCCAAACGTCCTCATCATCGACTGCCGCTTCACCCTCGCCGATCCCGCACAAGGCCAACGCGACTACGAAACCGCCCACATCCCCGGCGCGTTCTACGCAAACCTCGACACCGATCTCTCCGACCTCACGCTGCAAGGCCTCGGCCGCCACCCGCTGCCCGGCGACGCCGCGCTCTCCGCCGCGTTCTCGCGCTGGAACCTGACACCCGACAAACACGTCGTCGCCTACGACGACGCCAACGGCGCACTCGCCGCCGCACGCCTCTGGTGGCTGCTGCGACTCGCCGATCACGCACACGCCTCCGTGCTCGACGGCGGACTCGCCGCCTGGCGCGCCGCCGGCCTCCCGCTCGAAAGCGGCGCGGAACCGAAACGCGACGCCGACATCCACGCAACGCTCGACCGCCACCAGGTCGTCTGGACCGACGAGCTCGAACGCCGCCGCCACGACGGCACGATCGTCCTGCTCGACGCACGCGCCGCGCCGCGCTATCGCGGCGAAGTCGAGCCGATCGACAAGAAAGCCGGGCACATTCCCGGCGCGGTGAATCGGCCGTTCTCCGACAATCTCGATGCGAACGGGCGGTTCAAGTCACCCGAGCATCTGCGCGGCGAGTTCTATCCGCTGATCGGGGTGTTTCAGCCCTGGCAGGTCGTGCACATGTGCGGGTCGGGCGTGACGGCGTGTCACAACCTGCTCGCGATGGAAGCGGCAGGGATGCAGGGGTCGCGGGTGTTTGCGCCGTCGTGGAGTGGATGGATCAGCGATTCGAAACAATATTACGCTCCATCCGCAGACTAGACTTTGTCCATCAATCTCTTCAGTTCTGCTTCTCTCTCCTTGAAGTCATCGACATCAATTCGCATGTTGAATGGAATGTAGGTCTCCGATCGTCCGAGGCGAGAACATTTTTCGACATCCCATATCTCGATATGTCCGTTTGTCAATATCATGCGCTGACACTCGACGGCCTGTAGCTCTTCGACAAGTTTTTCCTTGGAACTTGGATCGTGGTCGATTGAAAGATCGCGGATCGGATCAAAGAAGAGCCGCTCGTGACGGAATCCTAGGGTCACAGACGTGCGCACGATCGATCCTCGAGATCGAAAAGTGATGGTCAGACCCTCGGCAACTCTCTTGCTCCGTATGATTGCCATGTCAGGGAACGATGCCTCCGTGTAACCCCTTCTGGCGATGAGCGCGATCGCGCGCGGCAGTAACGCGGCAATCTCAGTTCCTGCTATGTCACTTCGTTCCAGAGCATAAATCGCCTCGCTGCCAATTACCCTGCGAAATCCGGCAAGTTCGTAGAGATGTTCCTGATACAAACGCTGCGAGCGTTTGATTCGAAATCTCTCTTCCAGCGCAACTTCAACAAAGTTCCTCATCAAAGGCAGATCGCGCAGTAGCCGAGCCTTATCGTCTAGTCGATCCGGGTTGACGAAGATGTTCGTGTCGGCATGGGCGATTGCATTGCGACAGTCCTGGTAGATGTACTCGCTTACTTCGTGACCATCGCGCTCGAGTTCCTGCAACCTATTCACCGCGTCCCGTTCGTCAATTCGTTCCCTCGCCGCAGCGATCCATGCGCGCCTCGTCTTTGGAGCAGGTAGGGCGACGCTGAAAGCTTTGTATAAACTCAAGAACGCATAAAAGGGATTGTCCAACGAAACCCCCTCTCGATAGAACGCAAGAGCAGTGGCTGCAGCGTCGTTGGGCGGGAGTTCTAGTTGCTCCACATCTAGGTAGTCAGTGCGAACGGTGTTTAGCGCAGTTGCCGTCGACCGGGGCAGGTTGCCTCCGGTCCAACCCGTGATCTCAAGCTTCTTGTTCTCGTGCCAGCAGAGAGCTGTTGCGAGCTGCAATATCTCGTGACGCGCCGCGTCAACTGTCAGCTTGAATGCTTCCCTATCGATTGCAATTCCGGGGTTAACAGACATTCGTGGTCGTTCAATCTGCTCCGGGGGCAGCAAGATGAAAGTCTTGTCGTTGAATTGAATCGCCTGCGCGCGGCTTGGCCAAAAAATCTGGGTGTCGACGACCCCGACGACCCAGGCGCTATGAACCTGCAAAAGTTTGTGGGCTTGGTCGAAGGGATCAGGGGTCATTCGCATATGCGAGCCAAGTGAAGAGCGGTAACTACATTAACGGCATCGCCAAGAAGGTTTTTTTCCTCGAAGTGCCGCAGCCCAATAATTTGAACTAAACTCCTTCGGTCTCCTAGTGGAGACAGGGCTTGGCAGCCCTAACTAATCGCTTCGCGCGTTCTCGCGGACACCCGCAGGCGTGCGACGCGCATCCGCGCGCGTCTGCGGCGGATCGCGCGGGGAGCTCTTCGGGCTCGCCGGGTGTGATTAGCCGGTCTGCCAACCCGCGCGGTCCGTCACCACGCGGAAAACCGGTGACTCCGACAGCAGGACTCACCGCATGCCTCGCAAGCCCGTCTCCCGCCCGCGCGCTCCCGCGCGCGCGAAGCGTCCGCCGATCGCTCCCGCTTCATCGACCCGCCTGCACCTGCCGCGCTCGTGGCGCGTCGTCACCGCTCGAAAGCTGCGCGCGACCGATGCGGATCTTGCGCACCGCACGCCGCGCCGCGAAGTGCCCGAGATCCGCCTGTCCGGCACATGGCTCGAACGCGTCGGTTTTCCGAAAGGCCGCCGCTATCTGATCAGCGCCGATCGCGAGATCGAGACGATCTATCTGCAGGCCGAACCATGGCAGGGAAGATCGCGGCGTCGTTGAACGGCCGCCGAAATCGCGGCGGCGAATGCATTTGCCGCTCGTCGCCGCGGCTACCCGAACAACCGTGCCAGATTCCTCGGCAGCGTCGCGCCCGGCAGCCGGCGCGCTTCCTTGGCGATATTGAGCAGCATCGCCGCCTGCGCGACTTCGAGCAGGGCGCCGTCGATCGGGCGGCCTTGCCGATCGTCGAGCCACGCCAGGATGTCGGCGAGATGCCAGAGCGACGGATTTCCGTCGTGCAGCGCGGCCGGAAACGTGGGGTTGTTGCCGAGCATGAGCTTCCGCATGTTCTGTCGCGTGAAGCCTGCAAAGCCGGCGACGTCGGTCAGGCCGACGAGATCGGGCGAGGCTTCGACGAGCGTCGCCTGCGGCAGCGCCTTGCGCACGTCGCGCAGCGCCGACGTGATGGCGGCGAGGGCCGACCTTGCGGTGCGCGTGAAATCGAGCGCGATGCGTCCGCGCTGGCCGATGCCGATCAATGCGTCGTCGCAGCCTGCGACGGCGAGTGCTTCGATGTGTCGCTCGGGATCGTCGTCGGCGTCCGTGAGGCTGAATTTCAGCGTGAATTCGTATTCGGTCATGGCGGCTTGTCAGTGCAAGGCGGAGCGTGTCCGGTGGATCGTGCAGTTGTCGACGACGCGCCGGATCTGTCTCGCGTGGTTGCCGGCATTGCGAGGCGTACTCCAGATGCTGGCGATGCAGAATTCTCCGCAGCGGCACGCGTCATCGTTGTACGGGCAGTACATCCGTCCCCATGCGTGCGAGCCGCCGGGCTCGATTCGCCAAGCCTTCCTGTTCGGCGTGGTTGAGCGCGGCCTCGACTTCGGGCTTGGGGTGTGGCTTCCGTGCCATCTGCTTGCCTGCGAATCTAGTGAGAACCATGATGGTTGTCAAGTGACAACCAATGATGCGTCCGGTGCGGGATCGATCATCGAGCTGCGCCACGCAGCGCGGAAGAGGAAAGCGGTGCACCGTGGCGGGGAGAGTGCCGAAGCGATCTGTAGGACGACGACGACGCACGCGCGGCGCGTAGCGGACGCACGGAGTTGACGCGCGCCCGAAGGACGGGCCACGCGTTTTCAGTGAATTGCCGAGCGGGTTCGGGCGCGCCGATGGTTCGCGCTAGGCGCGGCGGTTACGGCGACGCCTCGCCATCGCACTGACGCAGCAGCGCCAGCTGACCGTCGTACTGCGGCGTGCAGATGATGCGATCCATGATGTGCCCGTGCTGCGATGCCGCGCGGTTGCAGCTCATGTGCGTCGCGCGCAGGCTGTACGAGTCGAGGTATTTCTGCGCTTCGGCCTTCACGGCCGGCAGCTGTTTGGGATCGATCGCTTCTTCGATTTTCTTCGCCGTCGAGCGGTATTCGCTGTCGTTGAATTCGGCTGCCACCTTGATCCACGAATATCCGGTGAGATCGTCGCGCGTGACGCCCTGGCCGAGCAGGTACATGTGCCCGAGCATCCACTGGCTTTCCTTGTCGCCCGCGCAGGCGGCTTTCTCCATCAGCGGAAACGCATCGTCGTAGCGCTTGGCCTGGTACGCCGTTTTCGAGTTGAAGAGGAGGTCGGTGTAGATGCTCGTGAATACGCGCTCGAAGCGGGCTTCGTCCTCCGCGCCGGCCGTTCCGGCGCCAAAGGCGAATGCGCAGGCGGCTGCGGCTGCGATGAGTGGGGCGGCGCGAGTCGCGGCGAAACGGCGTGGCATCTGCATCTCCTTTTTCGATTTGCGTTCAATCTTGCCGCCGCGTTTTGCTGCGACGCACCTGTAAGGTCTTGCAGGTTGACAGGCGCGCGCAGTGCCGGGCCGGGAAGACTTGACAGCAGGCGCGGGCGCGTTCTCGAGGTTGCACGCCCTGCGCGAATCACCGGGCGAGACGGTTCACTCGTCGCACTTCATTGGATAATGCCTCGTCCGCCGGCGTGCTGCACGTCGGCGCATCGAGGACGTTGCATGCATATCTCATCCATCCCGTTCGGCACCACCGACTGGTCCCGCATCGAACCGACGGAGCACGCCGGCGATCAGGGATCCGCGCGCTGGCGCACGCAGAAGTTCGGCGATATCCGCGTGCGGATGGTCGAATACTCGCCGGGCTATCTCGCCAATCACTGGTGCGTCAAGGGCCACATCCTGCTGTGCCTCGAAGGCGAGCTGCACACGGAGCTCGCCGACGGCCGCACGTTCGTGCTGCGGCCGGGCGTGAGCTATCAGGTCGCCGACGATGCGGAGCCGCATCGCTCCAGTACGAGCACGGGGGCGAAGCTTTTCATCGTCGATTGAGCATCCTGCCGCCCGGCGCCTATTCGAACCCGTTCGCGAAAATCAGATCGACTTCGATCCGCGCAGCGAAGATGTCCTGATCGGTCCCGACGAGACTCAGGCCGTCTCCGATGATCTGCGTCCCCTGCAGCGCAATGCTGGTGAACGTTGCGATATCCGTGCCGAAGTCGTAGATCTTCTTGCCGAACGCGCCGAAGCTCGGGTCGAACGTGCCGTTGCGGAGAAGTCGCGCCAGCACCGGTTGCGAATTACCGGCGGCAGTGGTTTGCGCGCTGCCGCCGATCACGAGCCGGCCGACGGAGTCTTCGACGATGCCGTCCGCGAAATCGCCGCCGTTGGCGATGAGGTCGTATGGCACGAGCACCTTGCCGTCGATGCCAAAGGACGCGTCGGCCAAGCCATTCGGAAGCATGCGCGCGATCGCAGTGTCGAGGTTGCTCGTCGTGCCAGATCCCGTGTCTGCGTAGCCGACCATGACGATCTTGCCGTCGCGCTGCAGGATCATGTCGAAGGCGAAGTCGTCTTTCGTCGCTCCGATGTCGAACGCGAATGTCGCACGGCCGTCCACATTGAAAGCGGTGTCGAGGTGGCCGTTCGGCAGCAGCCGCGCAACGGCGAAATCGAAGCCCGCCGTGGGGCTCGCGTTAGCGATGCCGCCGACGAAGATGCGCCCCGCGCCATCGACAGCGATGGCGTTTGCCTGATCGACCCGGCTCGTCGAGCCCGGCAGATCGAAAGCGATCGTCACGCGGCCGCTCACGTTGAAGGCCGTGTCGCGCGTGCCATCGGGCAGCAGGCGAACGACTCCGAAATCGTATTCACTTGGCGCGACGGAAACCGAGCCGGCGATCAGGATATTGCCATCCGCCTGCAACGCGATTGCGGCGCCGTAGTCGTCGTTGTTGCCGCCGAGATTGAACGAGATCGTCGTCTTGCCGGTTCCGGCGCCGAAGCTCGGGTCGAGCGTGCCATTGGCATCGAGGCGGGCTACGGCAAAATCGGAGTCGAACGAGGTAAGGGGCTTGCTCGCGCCGATCGCGACGATCTTGCCGTCCGCCTGCACGGCGACGGCGGAGCACACGTCGGCGTTGCCGTCGAAATCGACCGCTACCTTGCCGGCGAAGTTGAAGCTCGTGTCGAGCGAGCCGTCGGCGTTGAAGCGCACGATCAGGAAATCCTTGCCCGCGCTGCCGCCGGAGTCGAACTGCGCGCACTCGATGATCTTGCCATCGGGCTGCACCGCCATCTTCGGCGGGAACAAGACATCCGCCGTCGTAACGCCCGAGAACATGATTCCACCACTGCCGAACGTTGGATCGAGACCGCCGTCGGATGCGGCCGCCACGCCCGATATCGCAAACGTCGCCGCGAGCGCAGTGCCGATGGAGCGGCCGCCCACCTCGCTGCCGCGCCGCGAACGCATGAACTTGCTCATGTTTCCCTCCCCTGGAATCCCCGACTTCCGTGTCCCGGTGGCGCCCGGCGCGATGCGCGGCGGCTGCCGTCTCGAAGTCCAGCATAGACATGCACGATTGCGCGCGGCCAATGAAAATCGCGAATGCGTCGATCAGCTGCGGTTATCGCGTGGAAGCGCGACCGCCGGGCCATTTCGGACATGCGCGCTCGCCGTGTCTGCCTTTGACGTGAAACGTCGTTCCTTGGGTAACGCTACGGAAGGGGACGACGATGGCACGCTCAGGACACTGGCCGACGGTTCTGCTTGCAGTCGCATTGGCCGCTACGGGCGGACCGGCATCCGCGTTTGAGGTGTTCAAGGTCGGTGGTGATGGGGATTGCCCGTATGCGACGGTGCAGGCTGCCGTCGACGCGGCAGCGGCAACGCCGGGTGCAGATTACGTCTGGCTCGCAATGAATCGCACGTACACCGGCGAGAACGTCCAGGTGTCGGATCCGGATGGGGTCATCATCGTTGGCGGTCTCGAAGACTGCGACGATATTGATGTCGATACGCGCACGACGACGATCAGCGGCGCGGGCAACGACGGCAGCGCCGTGTTCACGATCCGCGGGCATTCGTCGGTGAAACTCCAGAATCTCTTCATCACCGGCGCGGACCGCAACGGCGATGCGAATGGTGGCGGCGTCGATTTCGACGGCTGGGGTGATCTGGAGATCGAGCTCAGTGCGATTTCGCTCAACTCGGCCGGATACGGCGGCGGCGTCAACGCGAAAGGAAACGGCGGGCACCTCGACGTCGTGCTGGAGGACAACACGCTCGTGCTGAACAACACGGCACAGACTTCGGGCGGCGGCATCCGCGTCGAGGGCGATACGCGCCTCTACGTCGACGACGTGCAGACCTTGATCGGCTTCAACCATGCACTCGGCGGCTATGGCGGCGGCATCGAGACGCTAGGCCCCGCCGAGGCGGAAGTCGGCTCGCCTGGCTACAACGGCGGCGCGGTCGTCCAGTTCAACGACGCGGTGTACGGAGGCGGCGTCGCAGTGATCGCTTCGGAGAACAACGATACGTCGCGCATCTATCTCTTCACGACGGATCCCGCCAATCCGGTGCAGGTGTCCGGCAACAGTGCGTCGGCGACGGGCGGCGGTATCTATCTCAAGCCGCACACGGATTCGTTCGATCTGGGCCTCGCGTTCCTCGATGCGTCGGATTTTCGAATCGACGACAACATCGCGCAGGAAGGTGCCGCGATCTATGGCGACGAGGACTACAACGTCTTGCAAGGTTTTGTCGGAAGCAACGTATGGCTTGGCAGTACCAACGCCGCCGCTCTCGGCGTGCGCTGCGCGTCCGGGCGTCCCGTGCAATGAAGTGGCCCGGAACATCGCAGAGGATAGCGGCGGGAATCCCACGGACGGCGCGACGATCCTGATGCAATCGTGCAGCGGTTTTACGGCGGCGCGAACATCGTTCCTCGGCAATCGGGGTGGTTATCTGGTCCGTGCGTTTGGCGATCAGGGCGCCTTCACAAGGCTCTTCCAGTCGGTGGCGGCACAGAACACGGTGACTCACGATCTCATCAACTTCGCGCCGACCTCGGATTTCAGCACGGTCGCCGTGCACGGCACGACGATCGTCGACAACAGCATCGGATCGGGATTCGTGATCTATGCCGACTCCGAGAATGTGGAAGTCTGGAGCAGCATCTTCGATCAGATCGGCACGCAGACGATTGCGTACACCGGCGCCTTGCACGCGGGCTACGTGCTCACGAACAACGCGAGCACGCTCGCCGGCGGTACGTTCATCGTCGATGGCGAGCCCGCGTTCGTCGATCGGGCAGGCGGCGACTACCATCTGCAACGGACCTCCTTCGGCATCGATCTGGCGCCGGGCGAGACAGGTCCAAATCTGGATCTGGATCTGGACGGCAATCCCAGAGTGGTCGACCTCATCGATATTCCGAACGCCGATGGGCCGATGGACATCGGCGCCTACGAGATCCAGAACCAGATCGCGTCGTGCGCCGTCGGCGATACGGTCTTCTGCAACGGTTTTGACGCGAGCTGAGCGCGTCGCGGGGAAAAAGCGTCGGCTGAAATCCACTCCGTATGAGTTGAATCCGTGGAGTCGGCCTGGGCTCGCGGGTCAAGTCTTCGACCTCGGTATCGACGCCATCACCTGCGAACATCTGCGCAGCGCACCTCCATTCCGGTAGAGTCTCGCCCGGGGGAGGGTCGGAATGCGTTCATTCGTCTCGGAGCTTAAGCGTCGCAATGTGATCCGCGCAGGTGCGTTCTACGCCGCCTCCGCGTGGCTGCTGGTGCAGGTCGCGACGCAGGTGTTTCCGTTCTTCGAGGTGCCGGCGCTGGCCGTGCGCTGGATCGTGATCGCGGCCGTCGTCGGCTTTCCTTTCATGCTCGGCTTCGCGTGGTTCTACGAATTCACGCCGGAGGGCCTGAAGCGCGAGAGCGAAATCGATCCGAACGAATCGATCACGCATCGCACCGGCAAGAAGCTCGATCGCTGGATCATCGCGGTCATGGCCGCGGCGATCGTGCTGCTGCTGACGAACCAGTTCGTGCTGCGCCGGGATGACAAGGCGCCGGCGTCAGCGGAAATCCCGGCCAAGTCGATCGCGGTGCTGCCGTTCACCGATCTCAGCCCGGCGCACGATCAGGAATATTTCTCCGACGGCATGGCCGAGGAGCTTCTCAACTCGCTCGCCAAGCTCAAGGATCTCAAGGTCGCCGGCCGCACCTCGTCGTTCTCGTTCAAGGGCAAGAACGAGGACCTGCGCACGATCGGCAAGGCGCTCGGCGTCGCCAATATCCTCGAAGGCTCGTTGCGCAAGCAGGGCGACAAGGTGCGCATCACCGCGCAGCTGATCCAGGTGTCGGACGGGTTTCACCTGTGGTCGGACACTTACGACGGCGATCTTTCCGACGTGTTCGCGCTGCAGGAACGCATCGCGCGCGCGATCGCGGACAAGCTCGACATCGTGCTGAAAGGCGGCGCCGGGCAGCGCATCGTGCCGGTGGCGACGACGAACGCGCAGGCGTACGAGCTTTATCTTCAAGGCGACCGACATCTTCAATCGCCGCGACGGCGCGCATTTCGGCGAGGCGATCGCGGCGCTCGAACAGGCGATCAAGCTCGATCCGAAGGCCGCGCGCCTGCACGCGCGCCTCGCGGCGATCCTTGCGATCGGGCCGACCTACATGCCGGGTCTGGACGCGGCCAGCGCGTTCGCCGGCGCCGAGGAGCACGCGCGCCTCGCGAGCGAGCTCGATCCGACGCTCGCCGAGCCGTACGGGGCGCTCGGGACGGCCTATATCTATCGCCGCCGCTACGTGGAAGCCTTCGATGCGGAGATGCGCGCGAAGGAGATCGATGCGGACGACCCCACATCGGCATTGTGGCGCGCGACGAGCCTGATCATGTTGGGCTATCGCAAGGACGGCAACGCAGCGCTCGATCACCTGCTCGAGATCGATCCGAAGCTGCCGACGGCGTTGCTCTGGCGTGGCGCAAGCTACGCCTATGCGGGGGACACGATCGACGCCGAACGACTCCTCAAGGGCGCGGCCGAGCAGAAGCTCGCGTTCGCCGGCCTCGGCTTGTCGTTCGTCTCAGCCGCGCGGCACGAGACCGACGAAGCGATCCGGCAGCTCTCCGGTTCGTTCAAGGCGCTCGACACGAACCTGCCGCCGGACGCGTCCAACGTGCTCGCCGAAGGCATATTCGGCGACGAGGCGGCAAGGACGCGCGGGCTCGACTTTGCTCACCGCTATCTCGACAGCAAGCCGGCCGTCGTTTCGGGCATCGTCGTCTACTCGCTGATCCGGATGGGCGATGCCGCGCGCGCGCTTGCCGTCGTGCAGGACGCCATGACGAGCAACGACGCGGTGTTCATGTCGCTGATGTGGAGCCCATACGGGAGCGACGTTGCGCAGGCTCCCGGAGTTTCCGGCATTCGCGCGCCGCGTGGGATTCACAGAGGTCTGGGACAAGTACGGACCGCCGGACGATTGTCGGCGCGAAGCGTCGGGCGACTACGTCTGTCAGTGAAGCGCGACCCGGGTGAGTACGGCCGTTCGTGACGGTTGCGAGTATGCTGCGTTGGCACGGCGACTCGGAGCCGCTGACCATTGGCATCGACGCGTTGCGCAAACCGCGTTTGCACGATCCAACTCGAAGGGGAACGTATGCGCGCACCATCGGTTGCATTCGTCATGGCCGTATTCGTCGCGGCGCCCGTCATCGCATCCGAGCAGACGGATGTGCTGGCGCCGATCCACCAGTTCGTCGACGCCTTCAACAAGGGTGACGCCAAGACCGCGCTCGCGGCCTGTGCCGCTGAGACGTCGATCATCGACGAGTTCCCGCCGCATGAATGGCACGGCGCCGACGCGTGCAGGCAATGGGCGGACGACTACGTCGCAAACGCGAAGAAGGACGGCATCAGCGATGGCATCGTCACGCTCGGCAAGCCGAAGCACGTCGACGTCAACGGCGATCGCGCGTATGTCGTGATCCCGACCGACTACACGTACAAGCAGAACGGAAAGCCGATGAAGGAGACCAAGTCGGCGTTCGCATTTGCATTGCACAAAGGCGCGGAAGGCTGGCGCATCACCGCGTGGTCGTGGGCGGCGAACTGACGCACGGCACGCGCTTATTGCCACGGAGCAGCCATGGCCGAGAACAAGACGAAACCGACGAAAGCGAGCGTCGCAACGTACCTCGCCACGATCGAGGATGAAGGCCGTCGCAAGGATTGCGATGCGGTGGCAAAACTCATGACGAAGGTGACGAAGCAGAAGCCGACCATGTGGGGCACGAGCATCGTCGGCTTCGGCAGCTATCACTACAAATACGACAGCGGTCGCGAAGGCGACATGTGCGTGCTCGGCTTCGCATCGCGCAAGGCCGACATCAGCATCTACGGTGTCGTCGATTTTCCGGCCAGGGAAAAACTGCTCGCGAAGCTCGGCCGGCACAAGATGAGCGGCGGCTGCCTTCACGTGCGCAGGTTCGAGGACATCGATCCGAAAGTTCTCGAGCAACTGCTGGTCGGCGCGGTCGCAGAGCAGCAAGCGCCGACACGGTTGACGCAGCTCGCATCATTCACGCGGAGGACGCACTCATGCAGGACAGATACGCATCCGTTTCGGCCATCGTTTTCGGCGTGGTCGCGCTGATCCAGGCGATCCGCGCGTTCAACGAGTGGCCCGTGCAGATAGGACCCTACGCGATACCGGTCTGGTTTTCGTGGCTCGCGGTTCTCGTCGCCGGCGCGCTTTGCGTCTGGGGATTCCGCTCGGCGCGTCGCTAGCGGTTTCGGCCGCGATGCGGGCAAGCGCTGATCGTTCGGCTGCACTGCAACGCCGCGAATGCGCGCGAACGAAGGGACGAAGAGAATCCGCGTCGCTTCCTAACGGAGCGACACGGTAAGGCGGGCCGATGTTGCGCACAGCTCCTTGCGGATAGCGTCGCGCGTCGGTCCCAGGATCCATTCGAAATCCTTGCTGGGTACCCAGTCTGCGGTGACGCCCGGAAAACCGCCGGGCGTCGCCATGTTGTTTGCGACGAAGCGCTCGTCCGCGCGCTGCCATGCAAGACGTTCGTCGATGGCACGCCGAATCTGCGCCGATGAATCGAAGCAGAGCATGCGGCGACGGCGCGTGCTTTGGGATCGCTCGGTCTCGATGAGTCTCCACGCGCTCGGCGCGCCGACGACGAAGACAACCTGCAGCGTAAGCACCGACGGAGCTGTCGGTCTCGACTGCGAGAAAGTGCCTACCATCGCCTGCAGTTCGGCGACGGCGTTCGGGATGAGGGTCGGATCCTGTTCGAAATCAGAGGCAGCGTTCATGGCGGTTCCTGGTCTGTCGGACGAGCGCGACTCGTCATCCGTCACGCGGCGACACGGGATTTTTCGCTCGCGCCCATCGCTTCGATGAGTCTGACGGCGTTCGAAGTCGACCAGAGGGCGTGCGCCAGGAACCGCCAGTTGATCATCGCGGCCTGGTAGCCGTCGCCTTCTTCGTTGGAAGTTCCGGCTGTCGCGTCGCGGACCATTGCCACCTCGAATCCATGCTCGATGAAATCGCGCAGGTGCGCCTCGACGCAGAGATTGCCGACGGGACCCGCGAGAATGATCTTCTCGATGCGATAGCGCCGCAGCTGGAGAATCATGTCGTTGGTCGACGTGCCGTACGCCTTGTGCGGGCTGGTCACGACCGTGTTCTTGTCCTGGATGTAGGGCTTGTACCGTTTCGGGAAATCGGCGCCCGAACCCTCGAACCCATCGAGACTCAGCGGGTCTTTCCGATTCAGAAGGCCAATGCTGTGCGCCAGGTCTTCGAGTGGTGTTACCGGCGCTGCCCACTCGTGGTCGTGCGGATAGTAGTAGTGCGGAGACACGAACACTTTCATCCCCGCAGCGTGCGCGGCGCGGAAGAGACGCTCGATATTCTCGGCCGTTCCGTTTCGGGCAAGGCTTTCCTTGAGGAGCGGGTAGGCCTTGCCCTCCGGCGCAAGAAAATCGTTGTGCAGGTCGGTGAAGACGAGAGCCGTGGCTCCGGGTTCCAATTTCATGTCGGGTATCTTGTGGTCGAACATGTGGCTGCTCCTGGATTGTCTGGGTTGGTTGGCGTTCGTCGCTGAAGATGTATGATCAGAAGTGCATATGCACTACATGCGTCGCGACGATAGGCTGCTTGTCATCGGATGTCAGAAGAGGGCGGCAACGGCTTTCAAGTCGGCGTCGACACGCTTCCACTCCGCCTTGCCGAAGCGCTTGAGGAAGCCGGATTGCGCGGTGTCCCAGAGCGAGGCAGCGCGAGTCAGTCGCTGTCGTCCTTCGCTCGTCACGTGCACGGTCTTGCTTCTCTTCCAGCCTTCGGCGCCGAGGCGGATCCACTTCGCCCGCTCGAGCGGTTTGAGGTTGCGGCTCAACGTGGTGCGATCCATCGCCAATCGTTTCGACAGCGCGGCGATCGATGTCGCGTCATCCACGTCGATCGCCGCCAGAATGGCGAGCTGAGATGCGTTCAGGCCGGCCGGCTGCAGAGCCTCGTCGTAGGCTCTGGTCATCAATCGCGCAACCGTCCGCAGGCGGGTGCAGGCGCAGTTGTCGACGAGATGTTGGGAGTTGATCATGGCGATTTCTATGAAGTGCATATACACTACACGAGACATCGTGAGATGTCAAGCCGATCAGGGGCACCGAAGTGCCCTCGTCGGGGGAGGGGCTGGAGCCCGCCTATGCGCCTGCGCGGGCCGAAGCTCCGCGTTGCGACATTTAGCAACCAAACGGTTGCTTTTTGGCGTGGATGGCCCTACGATCTATAAACGCAACCGATAGGTTGCATTAAGGAGCCTTCCCATGAGCAACTACCAGCAGACCCTCGATATCAACGCTTCGCCCGCCGCGGTCTACGCCGCACTCACCACGCCCGAAGGCCTGCGCGGCTGGTGGACGCAGGATTGCGATGTGCCGGCAGAGGTCGGCGCGACGATCCACTTCCGCTTCGACCGCACCTACAAGGACATGCGCATCGATCGCCTGGAACCGGGCCGCGAAGTGCGCTGGCATTGCACGCGCGCTCATATCGCCGTCGGCGAGCTGAGCCGACGTGATGAATGGGTCGGCACGGACATCGTTTTCCGCCTGACGCCGGCAGGCGAGGGCCGCACGCGCGTAGACTTCGAGCACACGGGCCTCGTCCCTGCGCTGGATTGCTACGGGCTTTGCAGCAACGGATGGCGGTATTTCATGAGCAGCCTGCAGCAATTCGTCGAGACCGGTCGCGGCACTCCGTACGTGTCTCAGGGCGGTGGCGGCATGAAAGCGCACGCGGCAAGTCGAGGGAACATGAGCACGGCGGAAGAGACCGACAGCATCACGCGCAGCGTCGTCGTCAACGCGCCGCGCGCGCGTGTCTGGCGCGCGCTCGCGAATGCCGAGGAATTCGGCGAGTGGTTCGGAGCGAACCTGAAGGGCCAGATCTTCGCGCCGGGTCAGCGCGTGCGCGGGCCGTTCACTTATCGCGGCTACGAGCATCTCTCGTTCGATGTCGTCATCGAGCGGATCGAGCCGCGAGACGCTGCTGTCGTACCGATGGCATCCGTACGCGCTCGATCCGGCTGTCGACTATGCGAAGGAGCAGCCGACGCTCGTGACGTTCACGCTGAAAGACGCGCCAGGCAACGGCACGCTGCTGACGGTCGTCGAAAGCGGCTTCGACAACGTGCCGCCGCATCGTCGTCTCGAAGCGTTCCGCATGAACAGTCGCGGATGGGACTCGCAGCTCGTGAACATCGCGCGTCATGTCGGCGCCTAGCGCAAAGGCGAAAGGCGGTGCACGGCGCGACACGGCAGTTTCCGCGCTGACGCGATCGAGCCCAGCGCTCGCCGGCGTGTTCGCGGCGCTCGGCGATACGACGCGCCTCAAGCTCGTCGCGGTGCTCTGCGCGGGTGGCGCGTTTTCAATCGCACAGCTGACGGCGAGTACCGACATGACCCGGCAGGGCGTGACCAAACATCTGCAGGTGCTCGCCGACGCCGGCGTCGTGCGCGACCTGAAAATCGGACGCGAGCGACTCTGGCAGCTCGATCCGAAGCAGATCGAGGCGGCGAAGCAGACGCTCGATGCGATCGGCCGCCAGTGGGAGCAGGCGCTGGGTCGATTGAAGTCGTTCGTCGAGTCGCGCTGATTGATCGGCAGTTGCCGGCGCGTCGTCATGCGGCGCGCCGGTCGGCTGCGATGGAATCGTCGATCTCACCGCCGCCGTCCCCTTCCCCCTCACTGAAGCGGGAGAGGAAAGGGGTGATCGCGCCGTGTCTTACTCGAATCCGTTCGCGAAAATCAGATCCACCTGCAGTCGCGTCACGAAATCGTCGACGTCCGACCCGGTCGTCGCCTGCCCGAAGGCGATGATCTGCGTACCCTGCATCGCGACGCCGGTGAAGAGATCGGCGTCGCCGCCGAAGTCGTAGACCTTCTTTCCGAACGCGCCGAAGCTCGCATCGAGCGTGCCATCGGCGAGCAGCCGCACGCCGAACGAGCGGAAATTCGACGATGCATCGGCCACCGCGGCGCCGACGACGACGATACGTCCGGCACTGTCTTCGACGACGCCAGTCGCGACTTCGTTGCCATTGGTGATGAGATCGAACGGCACGGTCACCTTGCCGCCGACGCCGAAGTCCGGATCGGGCGAGCCGTCGCCGAGCAGCCGCGCGATAGCAACGTCGTCGTTGATCGTGCCCGAGCCAGAGTCCGCCGCTCCGACCATCACGATCTTGCCGTCGCGCTGCAGGATCGTCTGGTAGCTGATGTCGCTCGCCGTGTTGCCGAGATCGAAACCGATCGTCGCGCGTCCGTCCGCATCGAAGTTGTGGTCGAGCTGGCCGGTGGGCAGCAGGCGCGCCACAGCAAAGTCAAACGAACCCAGCGCAACTTCCGCGATGCCGCCAAGCAGGATGTTTCCGTCGTCGTCGACCAGCACCGCATCGCACTGGTCGACGCCATCGGTTCCGGCAAAGTCGAAGGCGACGGTGACGCGGCCGGTCGAGTTGAACGTCGTGTCGCGCGTGCCGTCGGGCAGCAGGCGCACGACGGCGAAATCGTAGCCCGTCGCACCCGTGGTCGCCCAGCCCGAAACGACGATCTTGCCGTCCGGCTGCATCGCCACGGCGCCAGCGGTGTCGCTGTTGGTGCCGCCGAGATCGAATGGAACGATCGACTCGCCGGTGCCGGCGCCGAACGTCGGATCGAGCGTACCGTCCGCGTCCAGTCGCGCGATGGCGAAGTCGCCGTTGAAATCGACCGTGTCCGCCGATGTGCCGACGGCGATGATCTTGCCGTCGGCCTGCACGGCGAGCGCGTTGCAGCCGTCCCTGCGGCTGTCGAAATCGATGGTGACCTTGCCGTCGAAGTTGAATGTCGTGTCCGGCGAGCCGTCCGCGTTGAATCGCTCGATGAAGAAATCCGTTCCCGAAGGTCCTCCGCTGTCGACGCCCGAGCAGACCAGGATGCGTCCATCCGCGAGCACCAGCGGCTTCGACGGCAGCTCGAAAGTAGCCGTGGTCAGGCCCGACAGCGAGAAGCCGCCGGTGCCAAACGTTGGATCGAGCTCGCCGTCCGCGGCGCCAGCCGCACCGGATGCGAACAAGGCCGCCGCGCTCGCGACCAGACTTGCCGACACCGACCATCGCGCCGCATTGCGGCGCGCGTGATTGCGCTTGTCCATGTTTTCCCCCTCCTGTTGAGCCCCTTGCCAGGGCCGCGATAGTGCATAGGCCGCATTGCAGCCAGCCTCTTGCCAAGGCCGGCGCCGACAGTAACCGGGACCACGCGGCCACACCGCGAAGTGATGCACGACCGGTGTGCGACACACCGCACACTCGGACCGTTGGTTCCGTTCGACGCGGCGGCAATCTAGCGCAGCCGCGGCGCGCGCTCTGTCCGGAATCGCGCCGCAGGGTCGCCCGCCACGTGCGGCACGCGGCGTAGGAGAGTTCGTACAACCTGCACCCGGCCATGGTGTCGATGTCGCTTGATCGCGTGCATCGAATCACCGGGCGAGATCGCAGCGATGGTGTCGCCGCGGAATCGTCAGTGATGTGACGCCATGCGCTGGCCGGCGATGAGATCGCCTATGCGCATCGCTTCGCGCGCGATTTCGCGGATCAGACCCGCGGGTACGATGTTGAATCCGCAGAAGTGGAGACCGGGCGCAAGCCCGCGCGTGCGCGGATGACCGGTTTCGTCGAGGGCGCACGCGTCGCCGTCGAACATCGTGTCGAGCCCGGTCGTGTAACCGGTCGCGAGCACGATCGCGTCGAACGGCTCGGATCGTCCATCGGCGAAGCGCACCTCGTCGCGCGCGAACGATTCGATCGCAGGACGCACGCCGATCCTGCCTTCGCGGATCGCAGCGATCGTGCCGACATCGACGACCGGGATGCGTCGCGATTCGACGATTTCCTGCATCGGTCCGTCGTTCCTCTTGCGGATGCCGAGCTTCGCGAGATCGCCGATCGCGAGGCGGATCGTCAGCGCGTTCAGCCGGTCGGCGACGCGGGGCGGCAGGTTGCGGTTCGCGAGTGCGAGATAGGTGATCGGTACACGCAGCACGTCACGCGGAACGACGTTGACGGGACCGCGGATCGATATCGCGGCAGTCGCGCCGCACTCGGCGAGATCCAGCGCGATCTCCGCGCCGGAATTGCCGAAGCCGACGACGAGCACGCGCTGCGCGCGGAAGCGTTGACCGTGCGTGTACTCCGAACTGTGCAGCACCGCACCCGCGAAATCGCCGAGGCCCGGCCACGACGGGCGATGCGGCACGCGGCTGAACCCGCTCGCGATGACGAGATTGCGCGCACGACGGATGCCGCGGCTCGTCTGCACTTCCCAGCGATCGTCTGCGGTGCGGATGCAGCGCGTGACGTCCACCCCGAATTCGGGATGGAGATCGAACGTTCGCGCGTAGTTTTCCAGGTACTCGACGACCTGATCGCGAGACGGATAGCGCGGGAATCCTCGCGGATACGCCACGAACGGCAGCGCCGAAAGACGCTTGGGCGTGTGCAGGTGCAGCCGATCGTAGTGGCGCCGCCATGACGAGCCGACGTGCTCGTTGCGTTCGAGCATCGCGAACGGGACATGCTTCCTGCGTAGAGCCGCGCCGACCGCGAGACCCGCCGGGCCGGCGCCGACGACGAGCGTTTCGCAACCGTCCATCGAAGCGCCTCCCCGCCGCGATGTTGTGGCGCGACGGAATCGCCCCATATTAGGTCACTGTGGTTGCCGCGGACGGAACGCTGCGGAGGTCGCCGGAACCCGCCGAATACGGCCTCGCCGCGGCTGTCCAACGAGAAACTAACCTCCTAGGCGTATGATGGCGGGGTTCCGCCTTCTGCCCTGGCGCGTGGCGGGCAAGCTCCCGATCCGGATTTGCCCGCCCTGAGCTTCTTCAGTCAGCCCGTACCCCGGTAGCCGCGTTTCCGGTCCCGAACCGATCAGTCGGGGCCAAGCGAGGATGCCGCATGGGCATGCCGGTTCGCGATCTGCAGCAATGGCGGCTGATCGCGACGATCGAAACGCACGCGTGCCTGGCCGACGTGCATCGCCTGATCGCGCGCGATCTGCCCGATGTGCGGCTGGAGCGCGTGATCGGTGCGCCGTCGAAATGCGGCTGGTTCAACGTGCTGATCGACGCTGGCGAAGGCGAAGGGCAATACGCGCGCACGGCGAGCGCCTTGCTGCGTTCGATGCATCGCGCGACCGATGCGGGCCGCATCGTCGAGTTCCGACTCGTCGACGGCAACCAATGGCTCATGCAGCGCCACGGAGGCGCGGCAGCCCCGAAAAAGTTCTAGCGGGATTTACGGAGAATGGCTCATCGACAAGTACATCCGCTTCGTCGCGCGCGACTCACGCGGCCGCTGCTTCCTCTGGTCGATGCGCTGGGGTGAGGCGGGCTACGGGTGCCAGATCGCGACGCTGACGCAATCGGAAGAGCGCGCGCTGTTCGAATGGAGCGAGCGCGACGCCGAGCCGGTCGACGATCTGCGCGGCCCAAAGCCGCCGCTGAGTATCGAAGACAAGGCGCCGCTGTCGGGGTCGTTCATCGAAACGGAAAATGCAGTGCGCTTCTTCTCGAAGGACGGCGATCCCGAGCTCGAACGCTGGGCGCGCATCATGTTCCAGCGGGTGCGTACCGACGAAGAACTGGATTGACGCGGCGGAGCGACATGGCGAGGAGAGCGACAGTGTCGAGCAAGGTACCGCTGTTCCAGTTTCGGCTGCGCAACGGCATGTCGATCGGCCCGGTCGCGCTCAGGCGCATCTGGTCGACGGCGAGCGGATCGACGGAAGTGACGGTAGCGCGCGAGCTGCGCCGCATCGGCACCGAACGCACCGATCACGTGTATTCGCTGAGCGGTCCGGCCAATCTCGTGGATCTGCCGACCGTGGAAACGCGGCTGCGGCACCTTCTGCAGGATGCGCTTACCCAGAGCTACATCGATTTGAAACGACTTGTATGAAACGGAGCGAAGCAATGCAGCAAGCAGCAGAGAAACAGCGCGTCAAAGAGGCACCCGCGCCCGCAATGGCCTACGACATCGGCATGGGCCGTTGCGCCGAGATCGCCGGGGAATTCGTCGTCGTCAAGCTCGACAGCGTCATCGTCAAGAAGCTGACGCCGGGTCAGCCGTGGCGGAAGTCGGGTACGAGCCTCTTGCGTTTCGATCGCAAGCTGTGCAGCTCCAAGCGTCCGCCGATGGTCGATCAGGAGCTCTATCTCGATTCGGCCGCGCTCTCGCGCAAGGCGCCGGCATCGCTCGATCTGGACGGCAACGGCGAGATGCGGCAGGTCGATCTGCGCGTGATTCTCGAGGGCCTCAATCCGCAGCCGGCGCCGACGCCGAAGGCGAAGCAGGCGGTTTACCGCTCCAGGTAAGCGTCACACCGGTCGGCGCCGAACCCGCCATGCGGCGGGATTCGGCGGCCCGACCGCTCCACAAAACGCCCGCCGTCGGCGAACATTCGCGTATCGGATCATCGAGATCACCGATATGCCGGACGCGCCGCTTTTTCCGATCGAGCTCATGATCGCCGTCGCCATCGGCGGCGCTGCGCTGGTCGTCTTCGCGATCGTGCGCCTGCGTCGCGCTCGTGCGCGCGAGCATCCTCGTGCGTCTGCCGGCCGTCGCCGAGCAGGACGTCACATTCAAGGAATCCGGCCCGGTCGTGCTCTGCATCGAACTGCCGCATTTCGGCACCGCGTTCGCCGGCGTCGACTTCGCGTTGTCCGATGCCGGCGGTCGCGAAGTGCCGTCGGCGCCGATCCTGTTCCGCACGAAGGTTTCAGGCTTCTCGCGCGTGCGCCTGTCGGTGCGAGCGTTCGACGTCCCGCGCGCGGGACGCTACCGGCTCGTCGCGAGCGGCATCGCGCCGGGGCGCGACATGTCGAACGCGGCGCTCGTCTTCACGCGTCCGTTCGCCGCGGCGATGGTGCTCTGGATCCTCGCGATCGTGCTCGGCGGGATCGCGCTGATCGGTGGTACCGTGCTCACCTCGCTTCGCATCGCAGGCAAGCTATGACGTTCGTGCACGCCGACATCGCGACGGTCCTGTCGCTCGCACTTTCCGCCGCCGCACCGGCAGCGCCATCCGGCGGCGCGATCGCCGAGATCGCGAAGCAATACGACAAGCACCCGCTGATCATGATGGGCGAATGGCATCGCAACGCGCAGCAGCACGTGTTCCTGCGCGAGCTGATCCGCGATCCTGCATTCATCTGTCGCACCGACGACATCGTGATCGAGTTCGGCAATTCGCGGCTGCAGCCGATCGCCGATGCGTGGGCCTCGGGCAAGGACGTCAGCGAAGCCGACCTGCAAAGCATGTGGCGCGAAACGGACGTCATGTTCGCGTGGAATTCGCCGATGTACCGCCAGTTCTACGAAACGGTGCGCGAGGTCAACCAGAAGCACACGTGCCCGCATCCGGTGCGCCTTGTGCTCGGCGATCCGCCGATCGACTGGTCCAAGGTCACGACCGCGAAGGAATTCGAGCCGTTCGGAGAACGCGACCAGTTCTACGCGGGGCTCGTCGAGCGCGAAGTGCTGGCCAGGCATCGCCACGCACTGCTGATCTCCGGCGAGCTGCATGCGCTGAGAAAGCTGCCGCCGCACGAGAAGGACGACGGCGATACCTTTTCCGAGCCGACCGTGGTGCAGCTCATCGACAAGAAGCATCCGGGCGCGCTGTTCACGATCTCGATGGTGACGACGCCCGCCGCAGCGGAGGCCCTGAAGATGGGCGCGCCGCCGAGCTTCCGCGTCGTTCACGGCAGCGAGCTGGAGCACGCGGATTTCGGCCTGATCGCACCCGCATGGAAAGCGACGCCGATCGTCGTCAATGGCAAGCACGACTGGAAGCTCGATCCGTCGAACCGATGGCCGCACATGGGCAAGGTCGTCGACGGAATCGTCTATCTCGGCGGCGACGAGACGAGGACCTTTCCGCCGCCGACGATCTATCTCGAACCTGCGTACCAGGAGCAGCTGCGCAAGCGCGCGGCGATCATCAAGGAATATAACGGGCAGGATTTTCTGCCGATCCTCGAGGACATGATCAAGGAAGCCGAGGAGTCGGGCACGCCCAAACCATAGGTCCCGATCAAGGCGCCAGTCCGGTCGCTGCATCGTGAGTACGATTCATGCAGCAGCCGCGCACCGATATCAAGGATTCGTCGGCCAGGCGTACCCGCGCCGAGGCGGGTTTGACGCAGTAGGTCGAATCGATCGACCTTCGATCGAGACCAACGTGTCGCTGCCTACGAGCTCCGAAAGGACGCCCTAGACGCCTGGCACTTTTCGTAGAGAAGACAGCCGAAGTAATAGCCTGCGCCGAACGCAACCACCATTCCGTGCGACGTAGCTCCCGTTGGGCGTTCGAACTGGCGCCGCAGTGTAAAGAGGCAGCTCGCCGAGCTCAGGTTACCGAACTCCGCAAATGTATCCGCGGAATCGGCCAGTTGCGTGTCCGTGAGTCCGAGAATCGATGCGTCCTTGAATTTCTTCAACACCGGCAACCCGCCCTGATGGATGGCCCAGTCGCTGATGTCGGATGGTGATAGGCCTTGTTTGGCGAGCAACGGCGATATGCACTCCGACGCCACGAGCTCGGGCATCGTGCCCCTGATATCGTCGCCTACGAGAAAATGGCCGTTCTTCATCGTGATGGCATGGCCGAGCCTGAATCCTGTGCTGACAGCTACAACCCTCAGCGCGGTCGGAAATTCGCCGACCATGGATTCCGGCACGACAAGAACCGCTGCGGCTCCATCGCTGAAAAGCAAGTGTGCGCGCAGACTGGAGCGGAAGTCGTCGTTGTCTTTCTCGCAGATAGGTGCGCTGGCCCATGTGCACTGTTCGAAGGCGATGACGAGTGCCGCCTTGTTCGATCGTCTGCAGAACTCGACGGCGGCTTCGATCTGCAGAATGCCGGATGCACAGCCGTGGTAAGCCATTTCCTGCGGAGGAGCGATGAGGTTGAGTCTTCTCTTCGCCGCGACCTGGCACGCGAGGTTGGGCAGGACGTCGACATGAGAAGACATGTTGTAGGAGATTCCGAGAAAACCGATCTTCTCTGTCGGCAGCATGATCGATACGGCGTCGATCAACGAGCAGCACCAGTTCTTGGGCGTGTGCGCGCTCGATATCAGCTTTCTCGACGGGTATTCGTCAAGGTCGAGTACGGAGGAGCGAGTTTCCACGCCGGCGTTCTTGCCCGCCTTCGTCGCGAAGGTTAAGACGTCCCGCGCAACGCCCGGCTGACCATAGAACCGATCCAACACCTCTTGCGATGGATACCTAGGCGGCAGGAGCGTAGCGACGTCGACGACATAAACGACGTTGTCGTTCATTGGGAGTCTCGAATTGCGGAGGCCAGCGCAAAGACGTACGTAAGGCGAGACGAAAGCGGACTCCGATCAAGAATCCAGGATTGGTGTTATGTGACGAGCGTCACCAACAAATGTGTGCGCACCAAGTCCGCGGCATGGCTGACCGAATGGAAGCAAAGGTCGAGCGCTCGAATTCGCTGGCCGCGTGGGGCATGGCGAACCAGTGCGATGCTCGTACGCGAGTCGCCGGCTCGGCGATAGCGTCATCTACGCCGGTTTGTAGACGCTCGCAATCACGACGCCAACGACGATCCACTGCAAGAAATACGCTGCCGCCTGCCCGAGCGTCAGCCGCAGATCGATGTTGAGATTGACGTAGTTGTGCAGCACGAACGAGCCGAGCGCAAACACGCCGACGAGCAGGCCAAAGTGCAGGCCGCGTGCGAGCGCCGAGCCTTCCTGCGGCAGCATCGCGAACAGGATGCTGAGCGCGAGCATCGACAGGATCATGCCCGCTATGCCGGCGGGCCAGACGCCTTTCATGCTCTCAGCCGATCGGTACACGTCCGGGAACCGTTCGAACTCGCGCTTCAGCGGCGATGCGGCGAACAGGATTCCGCCGAGGATGAAGTAGACGACGGTCGATGCCAGCGTGGCGAGCGCGATGCGGGTGTAGTTCATGGCGTGGGCCTCGGCGGGTGCGGTGGAACGATTCCTGTCGTGGGGACTCTGCGAGCGGGTACGCCGCGCCGATGTCCGCGCGCGACACTAGCAGGCGAGCGGCGCGTATTGGCGCGCGTTACATGCATACAGTCTTTCGACGCGTTCAACGATCGCGCCGCCGGCATCAGCCCTTGGATTTCAGCCGTGCGACGAGCGCCTGAAGCACCGACTGCGATTCGGCAGAGAACCATCGATCGAGGATGTTCTCGACCAGCGGCGCTCCCGGATCGGCGAACACTGCCGCAAGGTCCGCGCGCGCGAGGCGACGTGTTTCGGTCATAGCCTCGGTTGGCAGCCTGAGCAGCTCGCCCATCCACGCGATCGCGCGCGGCACGACGAGGTCTGGCGCGACCAGCTCGTCGACGAAGCCAATCGCTTTCGCATCGGCTGCATCGAGCATTGTGCCGGCGACCATCAGTCGTTCCGCGCGATATGCGCCGACAAGTCGGCGCAGCACGGCCTGGATGCGTTCGGGCACCGCGAGGCCGACCTGCGTTTCGTTGAGCCCGATCTTGAACGCGCCGTCGGCCATCACGCGGTAGTCGCACATGATCGCGAGCACGGCGCCGCCGGCCGGCGCGTGGCCGGTGATCGCGGCGACGATCGGAATCTTCGAGCAGGCGAGATCGGCGCAGAGGCCGAAGAAATCGGCCCAGAAGATGCGCAGGTCGTCGCGCTTCATCGGCAGCAGCGCCGGAACGTCGAGGCCGGCGGAGAACATGCCGGGTCGGCCGCTCAATACGATGCCGCGTGCGCCATCGCGCGTCGCGCCTTCGATCGCGGAGCGCAGCTCGCGTACGAGCGTCGGATCGAGCGCATTGACGGGTGGGCGGGCGAGGCGAAGCTCGTGGATCGTGTCGTGTCTGATGACTTCAAGCATGGCGGTCAGCGCTCAGGAATGGAGGGAGAAGGGTGACGCTGCCTATTCGTCCTTCGGCGTCCACGCATATTTCACCACGTAATCCAGCGTCGCCTTGCCGTTCGCCGGCACGGCGACTTCGAACTCGAGCGTATCCGGCGTCTGCTTGGCCGGCTTCTGGCTCGACGACAGCAGCGACCACGCGCGCCAGCGGTTCGGATGCTCGCGCACGGTCACCGTGCGTGCGTTCTCGCCGGTGTTCGTCAGCGCGATGCGGAATCCTTCGTTCATTTCGTGGTCGGCCTTGTCGACGCTGAACGCGGTGCGCTCGCGAGTCGCGCGCACGTCGAACGCATTGCCGAGCGCGATCGGCAATGCGCGGCCTTTCTGCGTATCGGCGATGCGCGCGTCGCCGATAAATTCGATGCGGCCGTCGCGATCGCGCGTCAGCACGCGAAGGTGTCCCGCCGGGAGATTCTCGGTCGGCGTGAATCGGATCTCGCTGATGACGGGGCCGCCCGACACCGTGATGTCAGCTTCGGCGGTCATCGGCTTGTGCGGGAACCACGGGCTGCCGTTCTCGGCGATCCAGCGTCGTTCGCAATCGAGCTCGCCGGGCGCGTAGAGCGGCACCTGCGTGACGCTCGCATCGGGAAGATCGAGCGCGCCGTCGATCGCGTAGGCGCGGTAGTCGCCGAGCGAGGATTGCTCCGGCAGGCCTTCGGGCGCCGGCGCCGCGGCCGCCATCGCCTTGTATGCCATCGGTCGCGGATTGCTGCGCGAGATGTTCGGCGAGCCGGCGATCAGCTTGAGCTTCGCGTCCGCGTAGTTGCGGCCGCTGCGGTTGGCGATGCTTGCCAGCGCATCGAGGCGCATGCGGCAGCCGTTGCCTTCGAGCAGCAGCAGCGAATACGCCGCGCGCCAGCCGAGGCCCGAAGTCGGATACGTCAAAGTCGCCGCGACATCGCCGGCCTTGCCGTCCACCGCGAGCTGCAACGTGCTGCCCGGCGCGCCGCTGCCTTGCGCGAAGCGCAGCGTGTCGTACTCGCGAACGTACGTGACCTGGCCTGCGTCGTCGCGCACGATCAGCGCGCCGTTGTCGATTCCGATCAGCGTACCTTCGAGACCGCCGCTGCGAAGACCGAGCATGATCTTCTCGCCGCGATGCGCCGCGAGCACGCCGCCGTCGCCGCTCGAGAGCACGCGCTGGCCGAGCAGGTGCGAGCCGGCGCCAAGATCGATCGCGACAGCTTCCGCGTCGAGCGTCGAGGGCAACCCGTCGATCGTGATCGACTGGTGTCCGCCCGTCAGCTTCAGCGCGCGCTGCTCGTGCACGATCGCATAGCCGTCGGCGACCGGCGAGCCGCCGTTCTCGAACAGCGCATCGCCGTCGGCGCGATAAATCGTCAGGGCCGGGCTGTCGGCTGCGCCGGCATTCGACGCAGCGACCACGGCGGCAACGGCGGCGATCGTGAGGATGCGGTGCATGGTCGCGACTCCGATTCGCGCAGGGCGGAGGGGCTATGATAGCGGCACCACGCACGCGCGAGAGGCGGCCGATGCATCGTCTGCAGGGATTCTTCAGGAACGCGCTGGCTCTGACCTTCTTCGTCGCAGCCTCGGCGCATGCCGAGGGAAAGCTCAGCGTGTTCGACGCATGGATCCGCGCCGCGCCGCCGGACTCGCGCACGCTGGCCGGCTATGCCACGTTGAAGAACACCGGCGATGCACCGATCAGCGTGCTGACCGTGCAGACCAATGCGTTCCGGCAATCGTCGATCCACCAGACCGTCGTCGAGCGCGACATATCGAGGATGCGCGAGCTCCCGCGCGTCGACCTTGCGCCGGGCGCCGTCGTCGAGATGAAACCCGGCGGTGCGCACCTGATGCTGCTCGATCCGCGGCATCCGATCGTCGTCGGCGACAAGATCGGGATGGTGTTCCTGCTGGCCGACGGCACGCGCGTCGAGACGAACTTCGATGTCGTCGCGCCGGACGCTGGCAGCGACGGAAACTAGGCCGCTTCGCGATTGTTGCCGCTGCGCCCGCGCGGAGCGCCGAGCGCACGCGCGAGGAAATGCCCGGTGTGCGACTGCTTCGTTTTCGCGATTTCTTCCGGCGTGCCGGTCGCGACGATGCGGCCGCCGCGGTCGCCGCCGTCGGGGCCGAGGTCGATGACCCAGTCGGCGGTCTTGATCACGTCGAGGTTGTGCTCGATCACGACGACCGTGTTGCCGTCGTCGCGCGAGGCGGTGCAGCACGCGCAGCAGCTGCTCGATGTCGTGGAAGTGCAGGCCCGTGGTCGGCTCGTCGAGGATGTAGAGCGTGCGGCCGGTGTCGCGCTTGGACAGCTCGCGCGAGAGCTTCACGCGCTGCGCCTCGCCGCCCGAAAGCGTCGTCGCGCTCTGGCCGAGCTTGATGTACGAGAGGCCGACGTCGATCAGCGTTTCGAGCTTGCGCGCGAGCGCGGGCACCGGCTCGAACAGCTTGAACGCATCCTCGACCGTCATGTTGAGCACGTCCGAGATGTTGTGGCCCTTGTACATGATCTCGAGCGTCTCGCGGTTGTAGCGCTTGCCGTGGCAGACGTCGCACGGCACGTAGACGTCGGGCAGGAAGTGCATCTCGACCTTGATCATGCCGTCGCCTTCGCAGGCTTCGCAGCGGCCGCCCTTGACGTTGAAGCTGAAGCGCCCGGGACCGTAGCCGCGCTGGCGCGATTCCGGCACCTGCGCATACAGCTCGCGCAGCGGCGTGAACAGGCCCGTGTAGGTCGCCGGATTCGAGCGCGGCGTGCGGCCGATCGGCGACTGGTCGATGTCGACGACCTTGTCGAAGAGCTCGATGCCTTCGACGGTCTTGAACGCCGCCGGCTTTTCGTTCGCGCCGTTCAACTCGGCGGCCGCGTAGCGATACAGCGTGTCGTTGATCAGCGTCGATTTGCCCGAGCCCGACACGCCGGTCACGCAGACGAACAGGCCCGCCGGAATCTCGAGATCGATCGTCCTTCAGATTGTTGCCCGACGCGCCGACGATGCGCAGGATCTTTTCCTCGTCGGGCTTGCGGCGCTGCTTCGGAATCTCGATGCGGCGCTTGCCGGACAGGTACTGGCCGGTCAGCGAGCGCTTGCGACTTGAGGATGTCCTCGAACGTGCCCTGCGCGACGACTTCGCCGCCATGCACGCCGGCGCCGGGTCCGATGTCGACGATGTGGTCGGCGGTGCGGATCGCGTCCTCGTCGTGCTCGACGACGATGACCGTGTTGCCGAGATCGCGCAGGCGGTTCAGCGTGCCGAGCAGGCGCTCGTTGTCGCGCTGGTGCAGGCCGATCGACGGCTCGTCGAGCACGTACATGACGCCGACGAGGCCGGCGCCGATCTGGCTGGCCAGGCGGATGCGCTGCGCTTCGCCGCCGGACAGCGAATCGGCCTGGCGATCGAGCGTCAGGTAGTCGAGGCCGACGTCGACGAGGAAATGCAGGCGCTCGCGGATTTCCTTGACGATCTTCGTGGCGATCTCGCCGCGCCAGCCGGCGAGCTTGAGCGTCTTGAAGAAGTCCGAGCGACTGGTCGATCGGCAGCGCGGTCAGCGTCGGCAGGTTGCGATCGCCGACGAACACGTTGCGCGCGCTGCGGTTGAGGCGCTGGCCGTGGCAATCCGGGCACGGACGCTCGCTGATGAACTTGGCGAGCTCCTCGCGCACGGCCGGCGATTCGGTTTCCTTGTAGCGGCGCTCGAGGTTCGGAAGGATGCCTTCGAAGCGATGCCGCCGCGTCACCGCGCCCGACGCGCCGGTGATGTAGCGGAAGCTGATCTGCTCGTCGCCCGAGCCGTGCAGGATGTGATGCCGCGTCGCCTCGGGCAGATCGTGCCACGGCGTGTCGACGTCGAACTTGTAATGCTTGGCCAGCGACTGGATCAGCTGGAAATAGTACTGGTTGCGCCGATCCCAGCCGCGCACGGCGCCGGCCGCGAGCGACAGCTGCGGATTGACGACGACGCGCGCCGGATCGAAGAACTGCGTGACGCCGAGGCCGTCGCAGCCCGGGCACGCGCCGACCGGCGAGTTGAACGAGAACAGGCGCGGCTCGAGCTCCGGCAGCGAGTAATCGCAGATCGGGCACGAGAAGCGCGACGAGAACGTGACTTCGGCGGTTTTCGGATTGTCGAGGTTGGCGACGACCGCGATGCCCTCGCCGAGGCGCAGCGCCGTCTCGAACGATTCGGCCAGGCGCTGCTTGATGTCGGCGCGCGGACGGAAGCGGTCGATGACGGCTTCGATCGTGTGCTTCTGGCGCAGCGCGAGGCTCGGCACCGCGTCGAGCTCGTAGACGTCGCCGTCGACGCGCGCGCGCACGAAACCCTGCGCGCGCAGCTGCTCGAAGATCTGCACGTGCTCGCCCTTGCGCTCGCGCACGATCGGCGCGAGCAGCATGAAGCGCGTTTCGGGATCGAGCGCGAGCACCGCGTCGACCATCTGGCTGACGGTCTGCGCTTCGAGCGGAATGCCGTGATCGGGACAGCGCGGCGTGCCGACGCGCGCGAACAGCAGGCGCAGGTAGTCGTAGATCTCGGTGATCGTGCCGACGGTCGAGCGCGGATTGTGCGAGGTCGCCTTCTGCTCGATCGCGATCGCCGGCGACAGGCCTTCGATGTGATCGACGTCGGGCTTCTCCATGACCGACAGGAACTGGCGCGCGTACGCCGACAGCGACTCGACGTAGCGGCGCTGGCCTTCGGCGTAGATCGTGTCGAACGCGAGCGAGGACTTTGCCTGAACCGGAGAGGCCGGTGATCACGATCAGCTTGTCGCGCGGCAGATCGAGATCGATGTTCTTGAGGTTGTGCGTGCGCGCACCGCGGATGCGGATCGTGTCCATGCGGCGGAAGAGATGGGGTGGTCGGCAACTATAACAACTGACGTCGGCCCGAGGCCGGCGTCATCCCGGCGAAGGCCGGGACCCAGCGGCTGGGTCGGATGAATCCAGGCGCCCGTTCATGTAGGAGCGGCTTCAGCGGCAACGACTGGCGCGAGACCCTTGTAGGAGCGGCGACAGCCGCGAGCTCTTCGCCCAGGACCCGTCGCCTCCAAAGATCGCGGCTATCGCCGCTCCTACAAAAGAGGCCTTCAGCCAAGGGTAGCGGCCAAGCGATACAAAGACTTGCAGCGACTTCAGCCCTCCGATTAGAATACGCGGCTCGCTGGCGGTCCACTGCCGGCGCAGGCTGTTTTCAGAATAACTACAGAGGCATGGCCATCATGTACGCAGTTATCGTTACGGGCGGTAGGCAATACCGCGTCGCGCAGGGCGAAACCGTCCGCGTCGACAAGCTCGCCGGCGATGTCGGCAGCGAGATCAAGCTGGATCAGGTCCTGCTGGTCGGCGAAGGCGAGGGCGTCACGCTCGGCGCTCCGCTGGTCAGCTGGCGCGCTGGTCACCGCCAAGGTCGTCAAGCACGGCCGCGCGGACAAGATCCGCATCGTCAAATTCCGCCGCCGCAAGCACCATCGCAAAGAGATGGGCCATCGGCAGCACTACACCGAAATCGAAATCGTCGGCATCACCGGTGCTTCGGACAAGAAGCACGCGGCGAAAACCGAGAAGACGGCCGAGGAGTAATAGTCATGGCACATAAGAAGGCAGGCGGCTCAACCCGCAACGGTCGCGACTCGAACCCGAAGTACCTCGGCGTCAAGATCTACGGCGGCCAGGCGGTCGAAGCCGGCAACATCATCATCCGCCAGCGCGGCACGCGCTTCCATCCGGGCACCGGCGTCGGCCTCGGCCGCGACCACACGATCTTCGCGGTCGTCGACGGCAAGGTCGAGTTCAAGACCAAGGGTCCGAAGGCGCGCAAGACGGTCAGCGTGATTCCGGGCTGATTCGCGAACGCGACAGTCGACTCGAAGAGCCCCGCTTCGCGCGGGGCTTTTCGTTTCCGGCTCGAGAATGCCGAACTTTCGCCGGGAATAGCGAATCGCAGAGCATGGCCCTTCGCCTCGACAGCCAGCTCGCAGGCTTCGACCGTTCCGCAGCCGTTTCCCGATTCTCCATTCCCCATTCCCCGATTCCCGGCTCACCCATGAAATTCGTCGACGAAGCCACCATCCGCGTGCACGCCGGCAACGGCGGCAACGGCTGCGCGAGTTTCCGGCGCGAGAAGTTCATTCCGTTCGGCGGCCCGGACGGCGGTGATGGCGGCGCGGGCGGCAGCGTCTGGCTCGTCGCCGACGAAGGCCTCAACACGCTGGTCGATTTCCGCCATCAGCGCGCATTTCGCGCCAAGCGCGGCGAGAACGGCATGGGCCGCCAGATGTCCGGCAAGGGCGGCGAGGATCTCCTGATCCGCGTGCCGGTCGGCACCGTCGTCATCAACGTCGACACCGACGAGGAAATCGGCGATCTGACCGAAAACGGCGCGCGCCTGCTGGTCGCGCAGGGCGGCCACGGCGGCCAGGGCAACATCCATTTCAAGAGCTCGGTCAACCGCGCGCCGCGCAAGGCGACGTCGGGCAGCGCCGGCGAGGAGCGCGAGCTCAGGCTCGAGCTCAAGGTGCTCGCCGACGTCGGTCTGCTCGGATTTCCGAACGCCGGCAAGTCGACGCTGATCCGCGCGGTCTCGGCCGCGACGCCGAAGGTCGCCGACTATCCGTTCACGACGCTGCAGCCGCATCTTGGCGTCGTGCGCATCGAGACCGACAAGAGCTTCGTCATCGCCGACATTCCGGGCCTGATCGAAGGCGCGGCGGAAGGCGCCGGGCTCGGCATCCAGTTCCTGAAGCACGTCGCGCGTACGCGCCTGCTGCTGCATGTGGTCGACATGGCGCCGTTCGGCGACAGCGATCCGGTCGAGCAGATCCGCGCGATCGAGCAGCGAGCTGAAGCGCTTCGATCCGAAACTGCTTGAAGCGGCCGCGCTGGCTCGTCTTCAACAAGGCCGATCTCGTGCCCGAGGACGAGCGCGAGAAGCTCGCCAAGGCGATCGTCGAAGAAGCTCAAATGGAAGCAGCCGTGGTACCTCGTCTCGGCGATCGCGCGCGAAGGCACGTGGCCGCTCATGCTCGACGTCCAGCGGTTCTTCGACGAGCAGAAGCGTGCGGCGCTCGAGGCTGAGGCGTGAGCGCTGTCGACCGGGCGCGCGCCTCGTCGCGGGAAGCGTGGAACGTCGATCCAAGGGCCGCCCTCACCCTAGCCCTCTCCCGCAAGCGGGAGAGGGGACAAAGCGCATTCGTCGCGATCGCGATGCTGCGCTTCCTTCTCGCGCTTGCGCGAAACGGTGGCAGCGACGGATCAGAGCGCTCCCTCGGACGCGCCAACAAAAAAGCCGGCTTTCGCCGGCTCTTTCGTAAGCGTTCGCGATGGCTCAGGCCAGCGCGCGGATGTGCGCGGTCAGGCGGCTCTTGTGGCGGGCGGCCTTGTTCTTGTGGATCAGGCCACGCGCGGCGTAGCGATCCATCACCGGCACGGCGGCGGTGAACGCGGATTCCGCGGCGGACTTGTCCTTCGCTTCGATCGCCTTCACGACGCGCTTGATCGCGCTGCGCACCATCGAGCGGGCGCTGGCGTTGCGCTGACGCGCTTTCTCGGACTGACGCGCGCGCTTCTTCGCGGACTTGATGTTGGCCAAGGGACGACTCCGGGAGACAAATGGGGAAAAGGACCCCCTATTTTAGGGTCCTGGTCCGGGAGCGTCAATTGGTCGAAAGCCGGGAACCGGAAGCCGGTAGCCGGGAACCGGAAAGCAGACTATCCGGCCCGCATCGGCTGGCTTTTCGGCTACCGGCCTTTCGCCCCATGACCCGCCCCAGCCTCCTGCGCTCCACGCTGACCTTCAGCGGCGCCACCTTCATCTCGCGCGTGCTCGGGCTCGTGCGCGAGCAGGCGATCGCGTACGCGTTCGGCGCGAATGCGGCGACCGACGCGTTCTGGGTCGCGTTCCGCATCCCGAATTTCCTCCGGCGCCTGTTCGCCGAAGGCTCGTTCTCGGTCGCGTTCGTGCCGGTGTTCACCGAGGTCAAGGAAAAGCGCAGTCACGAGGAGCTGAAGCAGCTCGTCGCGCGGACGGCGGGCACGCTCGGCGGCGTGCTGCTCGTCGTCACCGCGCTCGGCGTGCTCGGCGCGGGCTGGGTCGCGCGCGGTTTCGCGCCGGGCTCGATCGACGAGCCGGTCAAGTTCGCGCTGACGACCGATCTCCTGCGCATCACGTTTCCGTTCCTGCTGTTCGTGTCGCTGACCGCGCTCGCCGGCGGCGTGCTCAACAGCTTCCACAAGTTCGCCCTGCCGGCGCTGACGCCGGTGATCCTCAATCTCTGCATGATCGCCGGTGCGCTCTGGCTCGCGCCGCATCTCGGCACGCCGATCATGGCGCTCGGCTGGGCGATCTTCGCGGCCGGCATCCTGCAGCTGCTCGTGCAGCTGCCGGCGCTGCGCGCGCTCGATCTGCTCTCGCTGCCGCGCTGGGGCTGGAGCCATCCGGACGTGCGCCGGATCATGCGCCTGATGGTGCCGACGCTGTTCGGCTCCTCGGTCGCGCAGATCAATCTTCTGCTCGACACGCTGATCGCATCGTTCCTGATCTCCGGCTCGCAGACCTGGCTCGCGCAGACCGATCGCCTGCTCGAGTTTCCGCTCGGCATCTTCGGCGTCGCGCTCGGCACGGTGATCCTGCCGTCGCTGTCGCGCCATCACGTATCGACCGATCGCGAGGGTTTCGCCAAGGCGCTCGACTGGGGCCTGCGCACGGCGCTGCTGATCTCGGTGCCGGCGATGTTCGCGCTCGTGCTGCTCGCCAAGCCGATCCTCGCGACGTTGCTGCAGCACGGCCGTTTCACCGCGCACGACGTCGACATGGCCGCGCTGTCGCTGTCGGCGCTCTCGTTCGGATTGCCGGCGTTCGCGCTGGTCAAGGTCGTCGCGCCGGCGTTCTATGCGCGGCAGGACACGAAGACGCCGGTGCGCGCCGGCGTCACCGCGATGATCGCGAACATGGTGATGAACATCGTGTTCGTCGGCGCGCTGTTCGCGCTCTGGCATCGCCCGGACGATCTCGGCGGTGGCTGGCTCGACGCGCTCGCGCGCGTGCCCGGCCTGCACATGGGCCTCGCGCTGGCGAGTGCCTTGGCGAGCTATCTCAATCTCGCGCAGCTCTGGCTCGCGCTGCGGCGCGACGGGATTTACGTGCGCCAGCCGGGCTGGACTGCGCATCTGGTGCGGCTCGGCGTCTCGTGTGCGGCGATGGTCGCGGTGATCGTGGCGGGGCTCATCGTCTGGCCGGACTGGAGCGGCATGGAGCGCATCGTTGCGCGTTGTGCGCCTCGCAATTCTGATTGCGGCGCGCGGGTGGAGTGTTCGTCGCGGTGCTGTTTGCGAGCGGGTTTCGGTTGCGGGATTTGAAGGCGCACTGAAGTTGGGGCGAGGGACGTAGGGTGAACCAAGATTTCCCTCACCCCAGCCCTCTCCCGCAAGCGGGAGAGGGGGTAACCCATCGATCCGCATGCTGCACTGCAGCGGCTATACTCGTGGCATGAGCCTGCTTTTCCGGGATGCCGCGGGGCCGAGCCTGGCTCCGGGCGGCAGCGTCGCGTGCGTCGGCGCGTTCGATGGCGTGCACCTCGGCCATCGGGCGCTGCTCGAGCGCGTGAGTGCGCGCGCGCGTGCGCAGGGCCTGCTCGCGTGCGCGATCAGCTTCGAGCCGATACCGCGCGAATTCTTCGCGCGCGGCACGCCGGTGCCGCGTCTCGCGAGCGTGCGCGAGAAGATCGAGCGCATCGGCGCGGCCGGCATCGATCGGCTGCTGCTGCTGCGCTTCAACGCCGCGCTCGCCGCGATGGAAGCCGAAGATTTCGTCGAGCGCGTGCTCGTCGCGCGCTGCGGCGTGCGCGAGGTCTGGGTCGGCGCGGATTTCCGTTTCGGACACAACCGGCGCGGCGACGTTGCGATGCTGGAGCGGCTCGGTGCGCAGCACGGATTCGCGCGCGACACGCTGCCGGACATCACGATCGACGGCGAGCGCGTCTCGCAGCAGCGCGATCCGCGCGCATCTTGTCGGCCGGCGAATTCGAGTCCGCGGCGCGATTGCTCGGCCGCCGTTTCTCGATCGGCGGACATGTCGTGCGCGGCCAGCAGCTCGGCCGCAAGCTCGGTTATCCGACGGCGAACATGCGTCTCGGACGGCGCGTATCGCCGGTCGGCGGCATCTTTGCGGTGCGCGTGCATCGGCGTCGAAGCCGCGCCGATGCCCGGCGTCGCGAGCCTCGGCATCCGCCCGACCATCGACGGCACCGAGCCGTTGCTCGAAGCGCATCTGTTCGACTTCGACGGCGATCTCTACGGCCGGCGCATCGAGGTCGAGTTCGTCGCGAAGCTGCGCGACGAGGCGAAGTTCGCCGATCTCGATGCGATGGTGCGGCAGATACACCGCGATGCGGCCGAGGCGCGTGCGATTCTTGAAGCGAACCCCCATATCCGTCGTCCCGGCGAAAGCCGGGACCCATTGTCGCTTTCGCCGCAAAGTCAAAATGGATTCCGGCTTTCGCCGGAATGACGGCAAACAATATTCCTGTCCCGACCCCCGATCCCATGTCCACCGACTACAAGAACACGATCAACCTGCCCAAGACCGATTTCGCGATGAAGGCGGATCTCGCCAAGCGCGAACCCGGCATGCTCGCCGAATGGGAAGCGAAGCGGCGCTACGATGAGATCCAGCAGCGCACGTCGGGTCGCGAGCACGCATTCATCCTGCACGACGGTCCGCCGTACGCGAACGGCGTCATCCACATCGGCCACGCGGTCAACAAGATCCTGAAGGACGTCGTCGTGAAGTCGGCGCTGCTCGCCGGCTACCGCTCGCCGTACGTGCCCGGCTGGGATTGTCACGGCCTGCCGATCGAGATCGCGGTCGAGAAGGACGTCGGCAAGGTCGGCCAGAAGGTCGACGCGGCGACATTCCGCGCGAAGTGCCGCGAATACGCGACGAAGCAGATCGACCTGCAGCGCGCCGACTTCAAGCGGCTCGGCGTGCTCGGCGACTGGGAGAATCCGTATCGCACGATGGATTTCCGCTACGAGGCGGACATGATCCGCGCGCTGGCGAAGATCTACGCGAACGGCCACGTCGTGCGCGGCTTCAAGCCGGTGCACTGGTGCTTCGATTGCGGCTCGGCGCTGGCCGAGGCCGAGATCGAATATCACGACAAGCAATCGCCGGCGGTCGATGTCGCGTACGACGCGATCGATCCGAAGGCACTCGCGGCGAAGTTCGGCGTGACGATCGGCAGAGGGCGACATCGTCGCGGTGCCGATCTGGACGACGACGCCGTGGACGCTGCCGGCGAGCATCGCGGTGACGCTCGGGCCCGAGCTCGATTACGTGCTCGTCGAAGGGCCGCGCCGCGACGGCAAGCGCGTGCTGCTGGTGCTCGCCGAAGTGCTCGCGACGAAAGCGCTTGCGCGCTACGGCATCGAGCACGCGAACGTGCTTGGGCGCGCGCGCGGCGCCGCGCTCGAAACGCTCGCGCCGCAGGCGCGAGCAGCGAAGGCGCATCGGCCTGCAGCATCCGTTCTACGACCGCGAGATTCCGATCATCCTCGGCGACCACGTCTCGGCCGAAGAAGGCACCGGCGCCGTGCACACCGCGCCGGGTCACGGCGTCGAGGACTTCGCGGTCGGCCAGAAATATGGATTGGTGGAGAAGTACTCCGCCGCCGAGTTGAATCCGGTCGGCGGCAACGGCGTCTATCTGCCGTCGACGCCGATCTTCGCCGGCCAGTTCATCTGGAAGGCCAACGACGCGATCATCGCGCTGCTGCGCGAGCGCGGCGTGCTGCTCGCCGACGCGAAGATCACGCACAGCTATCCGCACTGCTGGCGCCACAAGACGCCGGTCGCGTTCCGCACGACGCCGCAGTGGTTCATCGGCATGGAAAAGGAAGGCCTGCGCGAGGCCGCGCTGAAATCGATCCACGAGGACGTCGCCTGGTTTCCCGCATGGGGCGAGGAACGCATCGCCGGCATGGTCGATGGCCGCCCGGACTGGTGCATCTCGCGCCAGCGCACCTGGGGCGTGCCGATCGCGCTGTTCGTCGACAAGGTCAACCATCAGCCGCATCCGCGCAGCGTCGAGCTGATGGAGCAGGTCGCGCAGCGCGTCGAGAAGAACGGCGTCGATGCGTGGTATGCGCTCGATCCGGCCGAGCTCCTCGGCGCCGAGGCATCGCAGTACGAAAAGGTCACCGACATCCTCGACGTCTGGTTCGATTCCGGCGTCACGCATTTCTGCGTGCTCGATCAGCGGCCGAATCTCGCGCGCAAGCCGGGCGACAAGGTCATGTATCTCGAAGGCTCGGATCAGCATCGCGGCTGGTTCCAGTCCTCGCTGCTGACGTCGACCGCGATGAAAGGCCGCGCGCCGTACGACGAAGTGCTCACGCACGGCTTCACGGTCGACGCGCAGGGCCGCAAGATGTCGAAGTCGCTCGGCAACGTGATCGCGCCGCAGAAGGTCGTCGACACGCTCGGCGCGGACGTGCTGCGCCTGTGGGTCGCATCGACGGACTACCGCAACGAGATCGCGGTGTCCGACGAGATCCTCAAGCGCGTGTCGGACGCCTATCGCCGCATCCGCAACACGGCGCGCTTCCTGCTCGGCAATCTCGACGGCTTCGATCCGACGAAGGATCTGCTGCCGCTCGATCGATGCCTGTTGCTCGATCAGTGGGCCGAGCAGCAGGCGTACGACGTGCAGCAGGCCGTCGTCGCCGCGTACGAGCGCCACGATTTTCCGGAGATCGTGCAGCGCGTGCAGAACTTCTGCACCAACGAAATGGGCGCGCTCTATCTCGACATCACGAAGGACCGGCTGTACACGATGCCGACCGACAGCCACGGCCGGCGCAGTGCGCAGAGCGCGATGTACCGCATCCTCGAAGCGATGGTGCGCTGGCTCGCGCCGATCCTTTCGTTCACGGCCGAGGAAATCTGGCAGCACATGCCGGGCGAGCGCGGCGAATCGGTGCTGTTCGAGACCTGGTACGACGGTCTCGGCGCGCCGCAAGGCTCGCCGCAGCAGCGCGGTTTCTGGGCCGATCTGCTCGCGATCCGCGAGGTCGCCTCGAAGCAGCTCGAGATCATGCGCGCGAACCGCGAGATCGGCGCTTCGCTGGAAGCCGAGGTCACGTTGTATCTCGACGCGAAGACGCGCCATGAATTCGGCGAATACGCCGATGAGCTGCGCTTCTTCTTCATCACTTCGGAGCTGACGCTCGACGACATCGGCAACGCGCCGCCGGAAGCCGCGCCGGTCGAGTCCGCTGCAGACCGAGAATCGCTTCGCGAGCGTGTCGGTGCGCAAGACCGACAACGCGAAGTGCATCCGCTGCTGGCACTATCGGCCCGATGTCGGCGTCGAATCCGGCGCATCCTGAAATTTGCGGGCGTTGCGTGAGGAACATCGAAGGGCCGGGCGAGGATCGGCGCTGGTTCTGAGCGCACGTCGTCCGCCGCGACATGCACGAAAATCGATTCGCATTCGCCGAATGACAGCGTCGATGTCCGTGACGAGGACGAACGCTTCATGCAGGACAAACAGAACGCACTGATCTGGCTTTCGCTCTCCGCCATCGTCATCGCGCTCGACCAGCTCACCAAGCAGGTCGCATTGGCGACGCTGACGCCGTACACGCCGCACGCGGTGATTCCGGGTTTCCTCAACTGGACGCTCGCCTTCAACACCGGCGCCGCGTTCAGTTTCCTGCACGACGCCGGCGGCTGGCAGCGCTGGCTGTTCAGCGCGCTCGCGATCGGTGTCTGCGCCGTGCTCGTGGTCTGGCTGCGGCGCCTGCCGCGCGGCGAATGGCGCACGGCGCTGCCGCTCGCGCTCGTGATCGGCGGCGCGCTCGGCAACCTGATCGACCGCCTGCGCCTCGGCCGCGTGACCGATTTCATCGAGGTCTACCACCAGCAGTGGTCGTGGCCGGCGTTCAACGTCGCCGATTCGGCGATCAGCGTCGGCGCGGTGCTGCTGATCGTGTTCGGGCTCGGCGGTCGTAAAGTGCGCCGGTGGCCAAAGCTGGCGGATAATTCGCGTCATGGACGTGCTTCTGGCCAATCCGCGCGGTTTCTGCGCCGGCGTCGACCGCGCGATCGAGATCGTCGAGCGCGCGCTCGAGACGTTCGGCGCGCCGATCTACGTGCGCCACGAAGTCGTGCACAACCGCTTCGTCGTCGACAAGCTGCGCGCGCAGGGCGCCGTGTTCGTCGACGAGCTCGACGAGGTGCCGGACGGCGCGACCGTGATCTTCAGCGCACACGGCGTTTCGCAGACCGTGCGCAGCGAGGCCGGCACGCGCGGCCTTCGCGTGTTCGATGCGACGTGCCCGCTGGTGACGAAGGTGCACATGGAAGTCGCGCGCCACGGCAAGGCCGGGCGCGACGTGGTGCTGATCGGCCACGCCGGCCATCCCGAAGTCGAAGGCACGATGGGTCAGTGGGACGCGAGCGAACACCGGCGCGATCCATCTCGTCGAGACGCCGGACTGCGTCGGCAGCCTGACGCCGCGCGATCCGGCACAGCTCGCCTACGTCACGCAGACGACGCTTTCGGTCGACGACACCAAGGCCGTCATCGAGGCGTTGCGCAAGCGCTTTCCCGGCGATCCTCGGGCCCGCGCCACGACGACATCTGCTACGCGACGCAGAACCGCCAGGACGCCGTGCGCAAGCTCGGCCAGCAGTGCGATCTCGTGCTGGTGGTCGGCTCGCCGAACAGCTCGAACTCGAACCGCCTGCGCGAGCTCGCCGAGAAGCAGGGCGTGCCGGCGTACCTGATCGACGGCGCCGACGACATCCGCCGCGAATGGATCGAAGGCGCGCCGCCAGATCGGCGTCACCGCCGGCGCCTCGGCACCCGAAAGCCTCGTGCGCGAAGTGCTCGCGCGCCTGCGCGAGTGGGGCGCGACGCGCGTGCGCGAGCTCGATGGCGAGCCGGAGAACATCACGTTCGCGCTGCCGAAGGAGCTTCGCCTGCGCGTCGTCGCGTGACCGTCGGGGCCGCTCCGCCGCGGCCGAGCCGTCCATCCGGTAATTCCTACCTTAGACCCTCTATGGCCTTGTCGCGGTCTCGCAGCCTATCTACTTTGCGATCCGTGGGCAGAGTCAGGGGACTCGTATGGCGGTCGGAACGATTCATTCGCTCGAACGGATATCGGGGTTCGCATCGCGGCTTCGGCCTGATCGAGCTCATGATCGTCATCGCGATCGTCGCGATCCTGACCGTGATCGCGCTGCCGAGCTATCAGCGCACGATCCAGCTGAACCGGGTCGTCACGGACACGAACGACGTCTTCTGTCGGCATTCAATCTCGCGCGCAACGAAGCGGTCGCGCGCGGACGTCCGGTCACGGTCTGCGCGAGCACCAACGGCACGAGCCTGCGATGGCACCGGCACCATCAACTGGTCGGCCGGGTACATGGTCTTCACCGATTACGATCCGCCCGGCGTCATCGATGCTGGCGGCGGGCGATGTCGTCCTGCGCGTGTTCGGACCGGTGTCGACGCACAACACGCTGAAGTCGACCGGCGCCAGCAATGCGGGCTATGTCTCGTTCACGCGCACCGGCACCGCCAGATTTCCGGATGCGGCGGCGATCGAGGCGGACGTTCACGGTCGCGCTCGACGCCCTGCGACAACGAACTGGTACGCACAGTGAGCATCACGAACCTCGGACGCTCGGCTTCGAAGACGGATACATGTCCATGAAGCATCAATTCCCTGCCAGCAACGGCTTCGGTCGCCGCGCACGCGGCTTTTCGCTTATCGAAGTGCTGATCACGATCCTCGTGTTCGCGATCGGCCTGCTCGGCCTCGCCGCACTGCAGGCGGTGTCGATGCGCAGCAACCAGAGCGCGAACTTCCGCACGCAGGCGACCGCGCTCGGCTACATGATCATCGATCGCATGCGCGCGAACTCCGACGCGGTGCTGCGCGGCGAATATCTCGCCGAGCTCTCCCCGGCGACTGCGCGGCCGATGCCGCCGGACTCGCCGCCCACGGCGGCCCACGACATCGCCGCGTGGCGCCAGCAGCTCGCCTGCCAGCTGCCGGACGGGCAGGGCTCGATCACGTTCCCGGGCGGCACGGTCGTCGTCGACATCACGTGGACCGATGCGCGCTGGTCGCTGATTCCTGTCCGAGCGCTCGACTACGTTCGAGCTGGTGACGACGCTATGAGCCGCCAGGAGTTGCGCGACATGCAGACGAAACGCGACGGCGCACGGCGCCGGGCGGATGCACCGCGTTCCGGCATTCGAACGCGGGCCTCTCGCTGATCGAGGTCATGGTCGCGCTCGCGATCTCGGCGATTCTGCTGTTCGGCCTCAGCCAGATCTTCGTCGGCTCGAAGAATGTCTACCGCCTGCAGGAAGGCATGTCGCGCGTGCAGGAAAACGCGCGCTTCGTGCTGCAGTACCTCGAGAGCAACGTGCGCATGGCCGGCTACATGGGCTGCGGCAACGACGTCGATCTGACGATCAAGGCGGGCTCGCCGCCGGCGTTCCTGAATCACCTCGGCGCATTGGATCTCGGGCTCGGCGGCGTGCCGATCGTTCAGGACGGCCTGCAGACAGCCGGAGCGCTTCCAGCGTCCGATCGAGGCCTTCGCATACACCGGCGGCAGCATCGACAACGCACGAACCTGCGGTCGGTGCTGCGGGCGACTGGACGCCGTCGCTGCCGGTCGATCTCGAATTCTCCGGCTGGCGACATGCCGGTAAAAGGCTCGGACGTGCTCGTGCTGCGGCTCATCGGCGCGGAAAGCACCGCGCTGCTCGGCGACTTCGACATGCCGAACGGACACTTCAACGTCGCCGATCCGACCCAGGTCAAGGCCGGTCAGATCTATGCGATCACCAATTGCGCGAATGCGCGCATCTTCAAGGCGACGGCGGGCGGTGCCAACCCGATCACCGCGGGTCCGGCGCCCGACAACATCCTGTTCCTGACGTCCGACACCACTTCGACGTGGACCGGCACGTACGCAAACATGCAGTTCAACCAGAGCGGCACGATGCTCAACGCCGAAGTCCATCCGGCCCAGTACCTCGTGCTGTACGTCGGACTTCGCGACAACAACGGCACGCCGACGCCGGTGCTGAAGTTGCTGACCGGTCCGAAAGGCGCCGTCGCGCCCGCGGAGCTCGCCGACGACGTCGAGATGATGAAGCTCCAGTTCGGCGTCGACAACAACGGCGACGGCGACATCGACCAGTACGTCGGCGCCGACGACGACACGGTCGTGAATCTCGCCGCGACCAACCAGACCCAGCGCGACATCGCCTGGCGCAAGGTGCTGAGCGTGCGCGTCGCGCTTGCTGATGCGCAGCCAGGATCGCGCGAGCGCCGTCGCTCATACCGGCGATGCGGCCGGCGACAACGTCTTCTACCTCTTCGATGCACGCGTGCAGCGGCCGACCGATGCCCGCTTCCGCGACGTGTACACGACGACGATCGCGCTGCGCAATCGTCTTGGCAATTACTGAGAAACGGCCATGATCGATCACCGCCAACTTCGCACCATGCCTTCCCGGCAAAACGGCGCCGTGCTGTTCATCGCGCTGATCATGCTGCTGCTGATGACGCTGATCGGCATCACTACGATGCAGATCACGCTGCTGCAGGAGCGCATGGCCGGCGGCTTCCGCGTGCAGCACCAGGCGTTCGAATCGACCGAAGGAACGCTCAAGACGAAGCGCACGGATCTCAACAACGACGCGAACAGCAGCGGCCCGCTCTACTACTCGGCCGACGCTGCGCTGGCCGGCACGAATGCGCTGCCGTGGGCGACGTGGCTCACCAGCGAGCCGACAGTGCCCACCGGCGGCCTCACGCAAGTCAACGCGCACGTCGCGGTCGGCACGCCGCCGGCGGTGATCGGCGCGCGCACGCTCAAATATTTCGTCGTATCCGCCCTCGATCAGGACCCCGGTCCGAACGGTGGCGACGCCAAGGCGGCCGTGCAGGCCGTCTTCATCTATTGATCGCCCAGGCGCATAGCGCCTTCGGAGCATTCCGATGACACTGCCCAACATCCGCTACATCGCCGCAATCGCCGTCTTCACGGCGCTGGCGGCATTCGATCCGGCCGACGCACTGGCCCAGTCGGTCCCGATCTCGGAGGTGCCGCTGTTCTCGACGACGCAGCAGCCGCCGCTGAACATGCTGGTCGTCGGCAAGGACCACAAGCTCTTCTACGAGGCCTACAACGACGCGTCCGATCTCAACGGCGACGGCACGCTCGACGTCGGCTACCAGCCGACGATCGACTACTACGGGTACTTCGATTCGTTCCAGTGCTACAGCTACACCGGCGGCGTGTTCACTGCGTCAGGCGACGACGACGACCAAGAAATGCCCCGGTCAGTGGAGCGGCGATTTCCTCAACTACCTGACGACCTCGCGCATCGATGCGCTGCGCAAGGTGCTGTACGGCGGCACGCGCTCGACCGACAGCGACGACGCAGACGATCCTCGAACGCGCCTACATTCCGCAGGACGCGCACAGCTGGGGCAAGGAATACCAGAGCGTCGTGCGCGACGGCTTCGACATCCACGACTACACGCCGTATTCGGCGCCGAGCGCCGGCCGCTACCTGTTGTTCGCAAATACGACGTTGCTCGATTCGGTGACGAACTTGCGCAATCCGGATGGCCCGCCGCTGTTGCGCGTCATGCAGAACAGCCCGTTCCGCATCTGGAACTGGGTGTCGATCGAGCGGCCGGTAGCCGGCGACGACTGCTTCACCGAATCGAACAACCGCGTCAACTGCCTCACCGGCGGCGGCGCGGGAACGACATGGACGGTGGTCCCGTCGGCTTCGTTCACGACGCTCACCAAGAAACACTGGTCGCTGCTGCCGCGACAGGGCGGCAACCAGTCGTCGAACGAGACCGACATGAACCGGTTGTTTCCGCCGAATCCAGCGCCGGGCGGAACGACCCGCATACTTTGCGGCACCGGGACGGTCGCGAACATCGATGGAACCGGTAACCAGTTTGCGGGCTTGAACGGCTGTCCCAACAACAGCGACGACTACCTCACCGAGATTTCGGGCACGTTCACCGCGGTCGCCGCCGGCACCTATCAGTTCGCGGTCGATGGCGACGACGCGGTCGAGGTCGTACGTCGACGGCACGCTCGTCGCATCGTGGTACCAGCCGCACGGCGACTGCGGGTACTGCACGACGCACTCGGGCTCGATCACCCTCACGGCGGGCAACCACACCGTGTTGTACCGTCACCAGGAGCTCGGCGGCGGCGACAACTACCGCCTCTTGTGGCTGCCTCCGAATGCCGCCGCTGCGTCCCGCGACGATTTCACCGTCCGCGTCGAAGTGTGCAATGCGACCTACGCCGCACACGAGACAAACTGCAAGAAGTACACGAATCCCGGCAACGGCGCCATCGTCTACAAGCCGACCGGCCTGCTGCACGACTACGGCGAGACCGGCAAGATGAAGTTCGGCCTCCTGTCCGGCTCGTACATGCACAACCGCCAGGGCGGCGTGCTGCGCAAGCAGATGGGCGGATTCACCGACGAAATCGATGCCGCGACGGGTCGATTCACGTGGCACACGGCCAACTTCAAGGGCGTCATCAGCACGCTCGACGGCATCAAGATCAACAGCTTCGAGCGCAGCTACTCGCACGACTACGCATGCAACAACAGCGGCTGGTACGGCCCGGTGCTGGACGGCGTCTGCCGCATCTGGGGCAACCCGATCGGCGAAATGATGTTCGAGACGATGCGCTATTTCGCCGGCGCGACCGCGCCCGAGCCCGAATACACGTACACGGATGCGGGTTCGGACGATGCGACGCTGAACATGCCGGAAGTGACGAACTGGAAAGATCCGTACAAGTCCGTCGCTGCGGGCGGCCTGGGCAATCTCGCCTGCGCCAAGCCGTTCGAGACCGTCATCAGCGACATCAACCCCGAATACGATTCGAACCTCCCGGGCGGCGCGTGGGGCGGTGCACCTACCGGCGCATTGCCAAGCACCTTGTCCGGGCTCGACGTCGGTGCGCCTCGGCGATACGATGTGGGCCAACGAGGGCGGCGGCACGCAGAGCGTCTACATCGGCCAGGTCGGTGCAGTCACCGACGGCGCGCCGACGCCGAAGACGGTTTCGAGTTTCGGCAACATCCGCGGCCTCAGCCCGGAAGAGCCGACCAAGGAAGGCAGTTACTACTCCGCGAGCGTTGCGTTCTTCGGCAACACGAACGACATCAGCCCGACCGGCAACGGCATGCAGAAAGTGCAGACGTTCGCTGTCGCGGTCGCCTCGCCGCTGCCGCACATCACGTTCCCGATCGGCTCGGGCACGATGACGCTGGTTCCGTTCGCGAAGTCCGTTGGCGGAAACAGCATCGATCCGAACGGCGCATTCCAGTCGACCGACCAGATCGTCGACTTCTACGTCGAGAAGATCGTCAACATCCCCGGCGCGCCGACCGATGCGACGATCAACGGCGGCCGTGCCTACGCGAAGTTCCGTATCAACTACGAGGACATCGAGCAGGGCAACGACCATGACATGGATGCGATCTCGAGCTATCAGGTGCAAGCCAACACCGATGGCACCGTGTCGGTGATCATGAATTCCGAGTACGCGGCCGGCAGCATCGTTCAGCATCAGGGCTATGTCATATCCGGCACCACGGCCGACGGCATCTATCTCGAAGTGCGCGACGTCGATACCGCCGCCGGCGCCGATCCGCGCTACCGTCTCGATACGCCGGACGGATTCAGCGCGGCCGGATGCACGATCCCCGGCAGTCCCGTGGCGAGCACGGCGTGTCCGACCGGACCGTCGCTGCCGCTGACGCACACGCGCATCTTCACGGCCGGAGACAACCCGCCGGGCGTGCTGCTCAAGGATCCGCTCTGGTACGCCGCCAAGTACGGCGGTTTCAAGGAATGCGCCGATCATACCGACGGCGTTCCTGATCGATGGCGAATGGGACACACAAGGTTACCGGCGACGCCCGACAACTACTTCCTCGTCACCAATGCCCTCGGTCTGCGCGCGCAGCTGCAGGCGGCGTTCGATTCGATCATCGCGGCTTCGCAGCCGGTCGGCAGCGCAGCAGCGAGCGGCGCGCGTTTCGTGCCGTTCGGCACGCTGGCCTACCAGGCGACCTATCTCGCGACGGACTGGACCGGCGATCTCACGGCGTCCCCACTCAATTCGAACGGCTCTCTCGGCGCGCAGACCTGGAGCGCGAGCGCGAAGCTGCCGGCTACGCCAGGACGCGCGCAATATCCTCGTGTCGAAACCCACCGGCACGCCGCCGACGTTTTCCGGCGTCGCGTTCACGGAAGCCGGCATGACCACGGCGATGAAGTCGCAGATCATGACCGGCCTCGATACCTCCGTGTTCAACATCACGGACGTCCTCGCGTTCCTGCGCGGCGATCAGACGAAGGAGACGAGCCACGTTCCGCCCGGACCCTACCGCTCACGCACGACGAAGATCGGCGACATTCTCGATTCGAACCCGACCGTGCAGTTCCGCACCGGCTTCGGCTATCAGAACCTGCCGGACCCCGTGAACGGCAATGCGACCGGCAGCGCGAACTACGCCGCATTCATCGCGTCGAAGTCGCTGTCGCCAGTCGTCTATGTCGGCGCGAACGACGGCATGCTGCATGCGTTCGACGGCACGTCGGGCAGCACCGGCGGCGACGAGCTGTTCGCCTTCGTGCCGAACTCGGTACTGCCCAAGCTCGGTCGCCTTGCGCAGCCGAGCTATGCGCACACGTATTTCGTCGATGGCACGCCGACGATCGGCGATATCTTCGACGGCTCCGGCTGGCGCACGCTGCTGGTCGGCTCGACCGGCGCGGGCGGGCGTTCGGTGTTCGGTCTCGACATCACGAGCCCGACGACGTTCAGCGCATCGAACGTGCTGTGGGAGTTCAACGACCAGGTCGACACCGACATGGGTACTTCGATCGGCATACCCTCGCTGCCGACGATCTCGGCGGACGGCACGTGGAGTCGTCGCGTTCGGCAACGGCTACAACAGCGCGCGCAATCGCGCCGAGCTCTTCGTCCTCAACGCGCTGACCGGCGTCAAGATCGCCGAGGTCGACACCGGCATCGGCGGCGCGAACGCGAGCGCGAGCTGCAACCAGGCGGCCGGTCCGACGGATTGTCCGAACGGGCTCTCCAGCGCGGTCATCGTCGACAGCGATCTCGACGGCGTCGGCGACACGATCTATGCAGGCGACTATCTCGGCAATCTCTGGAAGTTCACCTGCACGCCCGACACGACGCCGCTGACCGCGGCGCACCCGGCGCACCTGTGCACGCAGCCGTGGCACGTCGGCCTCAATGGCCTGCCGCTGATCCAGGCGCAGGACACCAACGGCCTGCGCCAGCCGATCACGAGCGGCGTGTACGCGATCCACAATCCGCTCGGCGGATCGCTGGTCTACTTCGGCACGGGCAAGTACCTCGCAGACACCGATGCGGATCCGGCGAAGCTCGGCGATCAACACGATCTACGCGGTGTGGGACAGCCCGTTCAACACGGGCACGACGCTGACGCGCGCGATGCTCGAGCAGCAGACGATCGACCTCGGTCACGACGATCCCGCCGGAGCACACGGGCGACCAGCCGAAGTATCTGATCGGCGTGAGCTCGCACCTGTTCGACTACGAGCCCGCGTTCCCGCCGACCGGCAGCAATCGAAGATGGGCTGGTTCCTCGATCTCGCGCCCAGCGGCACGCCGAACCCGATCCAGGGCGAGCGCGTCGTCGCGGCGCCGACTGCGATCCTCGGCGAGCTCCTGGTCAACGCGTTCCGTCCGACCGGCGATCTTTGCCAGCCGGGTGGCGTCAACACGTTCTTCGAGCTCGATCTCCTGAGCGGTGCGGCCGCGCTTGCCGCGCTGCCGGACAGCGGCGGCGGTGGCGGCGGCGGAATTCCGCCGGGCACCGGTGGCGAAGATCTCGGTGTCGGCTCGCCGCTCGGCTCGCCGAATCCGGTGATCAGCATTCCGGGCGTGCCGACCGTGCCGGGCATCGGTTGCCCGGTCGACAATCCGAATTGCGCGACGCCGCCTTCGTGGTGCACGCCGGGCGTGGCGGGCTACCCGAACTGCGCACCTCCTGGCTGGTGCCAGGTCGGCGCGCCGGGTTATCCGAACTGCACGCCGCCGGACGGCTGCACGGAGGCGACGCCGGGCTGGCCGTACGGCGACGGCTCGCCGGGCAACCCGTGCAACAGCGCGCAGCAGGAATGCAAGTGGTTCAACCCGGGCACGATCGTCGGCAATCTGGTTGCCTGCCGCGTGTCGTGGCGCCAGCTGCGCTGAGGTGACGAGCAATGGAGCAGACGATGAAGATGCGTAACCGCGGATTCACGCTGATCGAGCTGATGATCGTCGTCGTGATCATCGCGATCCTGGCTGTGATCGTTTATCCGACCTACGAGCGCCAGATTCAGAAATCGCGGCGCGCGCAGGCAAAGGCCGACCTCACCGAGCTGGCCCAGGGGCTCGAGCGCGAATTCACGGCCAATCGCAGCTTCACCGGCTATGCGCTTCCGTTCACGACGTCGCCGCGGGAGCGGCGGCGTCGTGGCGTACAACGTCACCGGCGTCATCGGTGCGAACGCCTATGTGCTGACGGCGGCCGCGACCGGCCCGCAGGCGAGCGATGTCTGCGGAGACCTGACGCTCGACGAACACGGGCGTCAAGACGCACACGATCGGCGACGACACCGACTGCAACTGGGGCACCGTGCCGTAGCGCCGGGAGACTCCGAGTCGCGGAGTTGATGGGGCCGAGCGACCGCGGCTATACTCCGCGCCCCTCGCGCCGGAGTAGCTCAGCTGGTAGAGCAACGCATTCGTAATGCGTGGGTCGGGGGTTCGATTCCCTTCTCCGGCACCAAGTCTGGGTTCACCGCTTCCTAGCTCCGTAAGCCGCCGTCTCGCTAGACTGCCGTACAACGTAGCTAAGCTGCGGGACTTGTTAGGCGTTCGGGCGGTTAGCTCAGCGGTAGAGCACTGCTTTCACACGGCAGGGGTCAGTGGTTCGAAACCACTACCGCCCACCAGCTTCGGATACGCAAAAGGGCGCCATTGGCGCCCTTTTCCTTTGGGTTCGTTGGGTCGCATCGCGCGCTGCAACACGCTGAGCCTTCAGCTCACTCCTTGCGCGCGATCGATCGCGCCAGCCGCTGCGCTTCCTCGACGGCTGCCTCCACGCTGTCGTGCACCGCCGTGCGCTCCGTATAGGTCGGCAGCGTCTTGCCCTCGCTGTCGGTCACGTCGATCGCGCGGATCGTGAATTGCCCGCCCGATGTCGCTTCGATCGATGCGTTCCAGCGAATACCGTCGATGGTTCCGGATTTCTGCACGGATGCGCCCATTTCGATCTCCCGTTTCGCCGGAGTGTAGCGATCGCGCAGGCGACGCGGGCGACCCGTGCGCTCGCTGCTTCAGCTCGCGGTTGGCTAGGCAGCTCGGAATTCCCCGAGCGACGGAATCGGTGTAGCCACGATCCCGCGGCGTGCCGGGCCGGAAAAAACACGACCTCTTCCGCGAGCGCGGACGTTCGCGCGGCAGTCGAAATCGATCGCCGCATTTCGATTGGATTGGCGTGCCGAAGATTCGCGACGGCAGCGCGTTCGCTGCGCTGCATCGCCGACGCGGCTACTTCTTGCCGCTGCGCCTCATCCATGCGATCGAAGCGGCCTTGCACGTCGCGATTTCCGCATCGGTCATCACGCCCTTGTACACGCAGCCGTCGCCGTCGTGTCCGCCGCCGCCGCCGTACGAACCGTGCACGGTGCCGCTGAATGACGTTGGAGGCATGGGCGCAGAAGGCGCGCCGACCGCCGCCACCGCCGCTGCTGTAGCCGCCGCCGGCATACGGATAACCACCGCCGTTGCCGCCGCCGTTCCCATTGCCGCCGCCGTTGCCGTTGCCGCTGCCGTTGTTGTAACTGCCGTCGTCCATGGCGGCGCCAAGATAATCGGAGTCGGCTATGCCCTGTCGTGCCTCATAGCGCGTGACCGGTGCTACGTGGTCGGCCTGCGGATAGGCGCCGACGTCGGCACGGGCCTCCGCATTCACGTCGCTGCGTGGCGCGACGTGGCCGCGGGCGGCTGCCGTGGAAAAAGCAAATGCGCAAAGAACCAGCACTAAGATGCGGAACATGGCCCCGTCTCCCCTCGTTGACGACGGCATCAACTACCCTAAATCGCCCGGAGTCAAGCGCCGCCTGCCGGAACGGTGACGCGGGCCGCCCAGCCTTCACGCAGGGCCTGTTGCGGACCGACGCCGTCCCGGAAGGCGACGGCCGTCGTGCTTCTTGACGGCGCCGCCAAGGACGTGTCCGATGCCTGCGCGAGGCTCCGACCGCCGGGCCAAGCGGAGCCACGCGATGCGACAAATCCTGAGCCCCGACGGACGGCGCGCGGTGAACGCCGTGATCGCGTTCCTGGCGATCGCGACGTTTCTCTACCTCTTCGTGTATCCGGCGCTCGTCGCCACCGGAGTCATCGAGCTCGACGCCGCGACATTCGCGATCGGCGTCGCGCTGACCATGCTGTTCTGGCTCGTCATCGCCAACGGCGCGTATTCGGCTGCGGCAGAGATCTATCACTTCCGTCGCAAGAGTCTGCTGCCGGATACCTTGGTGCTGCGGCGGCTCTTCGAGCGGTACGGACATCGCAGCAGCCGACCGCCTGCATGCACCGGTCGTCATCGGTCTGATTTCGTATTTCCTCGTCATCTACGAATACGCGATCTCCTACACGCTGCTGTCGCGGCTGGATGCGCACGCATTCAATATCGGCACGTTGACGCTGTTCGACGCGATCTACTTCAGCCTGACGACCGCGGCGACGGTCGGCTACGGAGATATCGTTCCGTCATCGACGCTGGCGCGCATTTTCGTGATGGCCGAGATCCTGACCACCTTCGCCTATGTCGTGTTCATTTTTTCGGTGCTGGGCTCGTCGGTTCGCGCATCGAATCTGTCCCGGGATGTGCCTCCCGGCGAAAAGCAGACGCGACCCGGCGGCACGGGATCACACGGGCCGCGCGACGAGTCGAGCGGTGCGCGAAAGAGTTCCGATCCGCACTAACGCCGCGAGCGCTCCACGAAAGCGACCACCTCGCCAAGCGACGCGCCGGTCATGTCGGGTTCGGCGCCAAGCCGCTCCGCAGGCGCATGCGTCCGGTTCAGCCAGTACGTCGGATAGCCGAACGTCTTCGCTCCCGCGGCGTCCCAGCCGGCGAAGGCGACGTAGAGCACTTCGTTGCGTTCGAGCGCGAGCGCTTCGAGGCCGATGCGATAGGCGCGTGGGTCGGGCTTGTAGGCGCGAATCCGGTCGGTGCTCAGCACTTCATCGAACATGCCATCGAGGCCCGCGCTGCGGATGTTCGCATCGAGCATCGCGCGGGTCATGTTGGACAGGAACGCGAGGCGCAGGCCCGCGCTTTTCAACGCGGCCAGCGCCTGCGGTCACGTCGGGCCACGCTTTCAGCGAAACGTATGCGTTCATCAGGCGATCGCGCTTCGAGGCGTCGAGATCGACGTGCACGGATTCGCACGCGAATGTCAGCGCGTCGTCGGTCGTCTTCCAGAAGTCCGCGTAGTTGCCGGAGAGTGCGCGCAGCCATTGGTATTCGAACTGGCGCGAGCGCCAGGCGGCGGCGAGCGCGGCTCCTTTTCCTGGAAACACCGCTTCGGCGACAGAGTCGATCGATCTCGGATCGAAGATCGGAAACGCGTCGAACGCCACCGCCTTGAACGGGCTCGCCGCGGCCGCCGACTTCGGGCCTGCTGCGATGACCGCGCCAGCCGCGACGGCCAGCGTGCGATCGAGGAATTGCCTTCGTGTGAGTTCCATCGAAATCCTGCGGCGATTTTGCATTGCTCCGTAGAAAGAACCGCTTTCAGCGCGATTCATTTCGTCACGCGCCGGCGTTTCGTCCCGCTTTGCGGGCCGGCCGCTCCGGCGCCACGATCCGCCGCAATCCGAACAGGTCACGCACGCAGATCATGCCGCGCCGCGTCTGGATGAAGCGCGACGCGACGAACTGCTGCACGAGACGCGCGACGACCTCGCGCGCGGTGCCCAGATGGTCCGCGATCTGCTGCTGCGTCATCGCCAGCGAACCGTTGCCGTCCGCGTGCAGCAGGATGAACTGCGCGAGCCGCTGGCGCTGGTTGCTCGAATGCACCTGCTCGAGCTCGACGACGAGTCGATAGACCAGCGTCGACAGCGCCTGCACCGTGAGACTCTGGATCACGCGCTCGCTCTCGAACAGCTTGCGATAGACCGGGGCAGGAACGATCGCGACCGTCGTCGCGGTTTCCGACTGCACCCACGCCGGGTAGAGCAGATCGTTGAAGAGGCAATTCAGCGTCAGCACGCAGGCTTCTCCGGGCGCGACGAAATAGAGCGTCGCCTCCGCGCCGGCCGGCGTGATCGTGAACACGCGCAGCCGTCCCTTGAGCACGATGTACGCGCCCGAGATCGGCTGGCCCTTGTGCAGCATCGCCGCATCGCGCGGCGCTGCGTTGACGACGAGCCCGTGCGCGAGCAGCTTGCGGCCCGCGGGACTGAGCTGTCGGAACGGCTCGAAGCGGTCGATCTCGTCCGGCTCGATCATGCGCTGGCTCCCTTTGCGTCACGCGCGCTCGCGCCGCGCGTGCGGCGCCGTACGACGCGAACTCACATCAGATGGCCGCGCTTGACCCAGACGAGCGCGCCGCCGGCGCTGACGAGCCGCGGCTGCGTCGTGCCCGGGTGACGCAGCCAGCTCCACGCGCCCCAGTGCGTGCGCATCGCGCCATCGAGCGCGAGGCTGCCTTCGACGACGAAGACCTCGCGGCCGCCGGGAGAGGAGTCCGCGGGCAGCTCGGCGCCCTCGCGCAGGCGTTCGAGCGTGACCCGGGTGCGTCCATTGTCGTACAGCGGCGCAATGTCGCGGCCGGCCGTCGCCTCGCTGATCCATGCGCGGTCGGCGGGGAAGACCCGGATCGTTTCTGGTTCGTCTGCCGCCATCTGGCGCAGCTTCACGAAGATCACGCAGCCGTTGTCGCTGAAAGGCGCGTGCGTCGATCCCGGCGGATTGCGCACGTAGGTGCCTGGCGGATAGTCGCCGTTACCGTCGGAGAAGGTGCCTTCGAGCACGAGGAATTCCTCGCCGAGTCCGTGCGTGTGCGGTGAAAAGCGGCTGCCGCTGCGATAGCGCACGATCGTCGATGCGATCGCGACTTCGTTGCCGCTGCGCTCGAGCATGCGCCGATCGACGCCGGACTCGGGCGACGGCGTCCATGGCAGGCGCGCCCCGTCGACGAGCGCGGGCCGGCTGCGGTCTGCGTGGATTTGCAGGTCTTCCATCAGAATTTCTCGACCGAAGGCCGCAGGTCAATCTCGTGCGTCCAGACCGAAGGATGCTGCTCGACGAGCCAGCGGTAGGTTCGTGCGACTTCGCGGGGATCCATCGTGGTGTCCTCGGTGCCGCCGAATTTCGACGCCGAGGGCGATCCGCCCAGGAGCCCGTCGAGAATCACGTGCACGACGTGGATTTTCCGCGCCTGCATCTCGCGCGCAAGAGACTGCGCGAATCCGCGCAACGCGAACTTGGCCGACGCGAACGCGGCGAAGCGCGCGCCGCCGCGGATCGAGGCGGTCGCGCCGGAAAAGATGATCGCGCCGGAGCCTCGTTCGAGCATGCCGGGGAGCACGGCCTGCGTACAGGCAATCGCGCTCGCCATCGCGGCGCGCCATGCACGCTCGAAATCGGCGAACGTGAGCTCGGCGAGGCCGCCGACGATGAACTGCGAGGTATTGCAGATCAGAACGTCGATCGGGCCGTGCTCGGCGAGGATGTCGCCGACGGCGCAAAGCGTGTCCCCGGCATCATCGAGATCGCAATGAAGCAGAGGGATCGTCGTCGTGCCGGACTCTTCGCTGCCGATGCGCCGCAGTCCGACCGCGGCATAGCCGGCACTCGTGAATTCGTCGGCGAGCGCGTGCCCGAGCACGCCGCCCGCGCCCGCGATCAGCACGCGCCGGCTCACAGAACACCCAGGAGGCGCAGGATCAGCACGAGCGTCGCGAACCAGCCGCCGAAGAACGCGAGCGTGCGCACGACGGGAATGCCGGCGGAGTAGACGATGAGATGCAGCGTGCGCGACACGAAGTAGACCGCACACGCGATCGCCGTCAGCGAATCCTCGCGATGCAGCGCGACGACGGCAAGGACGGCCGGCGCGAATACGACGAGATTCTCGACCGCGTTCGCATGCGCACGCTGTGCGCGCTGCGCCCAGGCCGCGAGCGGCATGTCGTCGGCCGACGGATTCGCGACGAGGCCGACCAGCCCGCGTCGCGCGAAGCGGTTCAACACGTAGGGAAAACACGCCAGCAGCGTGACGAGCAGTGTCCAGGCCAGCCAGCAAAGTTCGATTCGCATGAGATTCTCCGGTGCGCGGAAGTTGGATCGTCGCGGCGGCGCCGCGATCGATCGCAACCGTACGCGCGAGGCGGCGGTTGCTCTGTAACCAAAGTTACAGTCGCGCGCCGCGCCGGCGCTGGCGAGGAGGATCCGCGCTACACGCGCCCAGCGACCGGAATCAGCGCGCCGGTGATCGCGCGCGCGTGCTCGGACAGCAGGAACACGATCACGTCGGCGAGCTGCGAGGGCTTGACCCAGCGATCGAAGTCCGCCTTCGGCATCTCGGCGCGATTCGGCGCCGTGTCGATGATGCTCGGCAGCAGCGCGTTGACCGTGATGCCCTTGTCCTTGAGCTCCTCTGCGAGCGCTTCGGTCAGCTTGGCGACGCCGGCTTTCGATGCGGCGTATGCGCCCATGCCGATGCCGGCCTTGATCGCGCCCATCGCGCCGATGTTGACGATGCTTGCGCTCTTGCTCGCGAGTGAGGAATGGCAACGCGGCCTTGCTCGCGGCGACCGCGGTGCGAAGGTTGACCCGGTAGAGAAAATCCCAGGCGTCGAGTCCGCCGTCGGCGACTTTTTCCCAGCGGAACGTGCCTGCGATGTTGACCAGCGCGTCGAGCCCGCCGAGCGATTCGGCGACCTTGTTCAATGTCGCCTGCGCCGCATCGAGCTCGCCGAGATCGACGCCGCCGAAGATGACCGCTGCGCCGAGAGAAGCATTTGCCGCCGGCGCATCCGCTCGGTCGATCGCGGCGACGCGCGCGCCGGCCGCCAGCAGCGCGTTGACCGTGGCGACGCCGAGCGCGCCGAATCCGCCGGTCACCGCGACGCGTTTGCCTTGCAGGTTCATCGGATGTCTCCGGTTCGGTTCGGAATCGATCTCACGCGCCGCTCCTCGGCCCGAGCAGTCCGCAATCGCGCAGGTAGTCGATGATCAGCAGCGCGGACGCTTCGGCGTCGTGCTCTTCGGTGCGGATGTGCAGCTCCGGCGTCTCCGGAACTTCGTACGGCGAATCGATGCCGGTGAAGTTCTTGAGCTCGCCGCGGCGTGCCTTCTTGTAGAGGCCCTTCGGATCGCGCTGCCTCGACGATCGCGAGCGGCGTGTCGACGAAGATCTCGACGAACTCGCGATCGTCGACCATGCTGCGCGCGAGACGCCGCTCGGAGCGGAACGGCGAGATGAACGCGGTGATCACGATCAGGCCCGCGTCGACCATGAGCTTGGCGACTTCGCCGGTGCGGCGGATGTTCTCGACGCGATCGGCCGCCGTGAAGCCGAGATCCTTGTTGAGGCCGTGGCGCACGTTGTCGCCGTCGAGCAGGTACGTGCGCACGCCGAGCGCGTGCAGCTCGCGCTCGACGATGTTCGCGATCGTCGACTTGCCGCTGCCGGAAAGGCCGGTCATCCACAGCACGCACGGACGATGCCCGTTCTGCGCGCGCGCGCGCGTCCTTGTCGACTTCGGTCGCCTGCCAGTGGATGTTCTGCGAGCGGCGCAGCGCGAAGTGCAGCATGCCGGCGCCGACCGTCCTGTTGCTGAAGCGGTCGATGACGATGAAGCTGCCCATGTCGCGGTTGTCGGCGTACGAATCGAACGCGACCGCGCGATCGAGCGTGAGATTGCACACGCCGATCTCGTTGAGATGCAGCGTCTTCGCCGCGAGGTGATCGAGCGTGTTGACGTCGACGACGTACTTCGGCTGGCCGAGCGACGCGCCGAGCGTCGTCGCGCCGAGCTTCACGAGATACGGCCGCCCGGCAGCATCGCCTCCTCGCTCATCCAGACGATGCTCGCCTCGAACTGGTCGGCGAGCCCGGCCGGATCGTCGGCGGCGCAGATCACGTCGCCGCGGCTGATGTCGATTTCGTCGGCGAGCGTCAGCGTGATCGACTGGCCATCGACGGCCTCGGCGAGATCGCCGTCGAGCGTGACGATGCGCGCGACTTTCGACTGACGTGCCCGAAGGCAGCACGCGCACCGCGTCGCCCGGCCGCACGCTGCCGCCGAGGATGCGCCCGGAAAATCCGCGAAATTCGTGGTTCGGCCGGTTGACCCACTGCACCGGCATGCGCAGCGACGTCTTCGCGGCGGCCGGCGCGACGTCGACGTTCTCGAGATGCTCCATCAGGCTCGGACCGGCGTACCACGGCGTGTTTGCGCTGCGCGCCGTCATGTTGTCGCCGCGCAGCGCCGACAGCGGAATGCTGACGATCTCCTCGAAGCCGAGCTTGGCGGCGAACTCGCGATAGTCGCGATCGATGAGGTCGAAGATCTCGCGCGCATAGCCGACCAGATCGAGCTTGTTGACCGCGAGCACGACGCGCTTGATGCCGAGCAGCGAGACGAGATAGCTGTGCCGCCGCGTCTGCGTCAGCACGCCTTTGCGCGCGTCGATGAGGATGACCGCGAGATCGGCCGTCGACGCGCCGGTGACCATGTTGCGCGTGTACTGCTCGTGGCCCGGCGTGTCGGCGACGATGAACTTGCGTTTTTCGGTCGCGAAGAAGCGGTAGGCGACGTCGATCGTGATGCCTTGCTCGCGCTCGGCGGAGAGGCCGTCGACGAGCAGCGCGAAATCGAGATCGTCACCTTGCGTTCCGAACTTCTTCGAATCGGCGTCGAGCGCGCGCGAGCTGATCGTCGAGCAGCGCCTTCGATTCGTAGAGCAGCCGACCGATCAGCGTCGACTTGCCGTCGTCGACGCTGCCGCAGGTGATGAAGCGCAGCAGGTCTTTCTGGCGCTGGGCGGTCGCAGGCTGCGCGGCTTCGTTGGCGACAGGATTTCGGCGTTCATCGGCGTCAGAAATAGCCTTCCTTCTTTTTCTTCTCCATCGACCCGCTCGAATCGTGATCGATCATGCGGCCCTGCCGCTCGGTCGTGCGCGCGAGCACCATCTCGCGCATGATCGCGGGCAGCGTGTCGGCGTCGGATTCGACCGCGCCGGTCAGCGGATAGCAGCCGAGCGTGCGGAATCGCACGCGGCGCAGTCGCGGGCTTTTCGCCGTCGCCGAGCGGCATGCGCTCGTCGTCGACCATGATCAGCATGCCGTCGCGCTCGACGACGGGCCGCTCGGCGGCGAAGTAGAGCGGCACGATCTCGATGTTCTCGCTCTCGATGTATTGCCAGATATCGAGCTCGGTCCAGTTCGACAGCGGAAACACGCGGATGCTCTCGCCGCGGTTCTTGCGCGCGTTGTACAGGCGCCAGAGCTCCGGCCGCTGATTCTTCGGATCCCACTGGTGCTGCGCGGTGCGGAACGAGAACACGCGCTCCTTCGCGCGCGATTTCTCCTCGTCGCGGCGCGCGCCGCCGAAGGCGACGATCGAAGCCGTATTCGTCGAGCGCCTGCTTCAGGCCTTGCGTCTTCCAGACGTCGGTGTGCAGCGACGAGCCGTGCGTGAACGGATTGATGCCGAGCCGTTCGGCTTCCGGATTGCGGTGCACGATCAGCTGCATGCCCGATTCGCGCGGCCATGCGATCGCGGAATTCGTACATCGCGCGGAATTTCCAGGTCGTGTCGACGTGCAGCAGCGGAAACGGCGGCGCGCGACGGAAAAAACGCCTTGCGCGCCAGGTGCAGCATCACCGAGCTGTCCTTGCCGATCGAATACAGCATGACCGGATGCTCGGACTCGGCGACGGCTTCGCGCAGGATGTCGATGCTCTCCGCTTCGAGGCGTTGCAGATGCGTCAGGTTGGCCATCATCGCTGGATTTCGCTCGGTTCCGGCCCGGCGGAGTAATGACTTTGCGTCGGAGTCGGCGCGCCGTCGAGGCATGCGCAGATCGCGGCTGATCGCCGCTCCTAACCTTCGCGCCCGATGCATCGCCCGACCTTCCCGCCGCGCGCTCACCTGCGCGCGCCGTCAAGCATACCGTACGCTCCGGCCGTGAGTTCGACCGCAGCCGCTTCGCCACGATTCGATCCGCGCCGTCGCTCTGGCAGGGCGATCACCTGCGCCTGCTCGATCAGCGCCGACTGCCGTTCGAGGAAACCTACATCGATTGCCGCAGCGCCGCCGACGTGCCGCAGGCGATCCGCGATCTTGCCGTGCGCGGTGCGCCGGCGATCGGCATCGCCGCGGCGTGGGGCGTCGTGCTCGCCGCGCGGCAGGATCCGTCGCATCTCGATGCCGCGATCGCCGAGCTTCGCGCAGCGCGCCCGACCGCGGTCAATCTGATGTGGGCGCTCGATCGCATGGCCGGCGTGCGTGCCGACGGCGACCTTGCCGATGCGCTCGCACGCGAAGCGCAGGCGATCCAGGACGAGGATCTCGCCGCGAACCGGCACATGGGCGAGCTCGGCGCGCATCTGCTCGGCCACGGCGTCGGCGTGCTGACCCATTGCAATACCGGCTCGCTGGCGACCGCCGGTTACGGCACCGCGCTCGGCGTGATCCGCGCCGGCTACGGCGACGGCAGCATCGCGCGCGTGTACGCGGGCGAGACGCGCCCGTGGCTGCAGGGCGCGCGCCTGACGATGTGGGAACTGGTGCGCGACGACATTCCGGCGCACCTGATCGCCGATTCGGCCGCGGCGCATCTGATGAAATCCGGCGACGTGCAGTGGGTCGTCGTCGGCGCCGACCGCATCGCCGCGAACGGCGATACCGCGAACAAGATCGGCACGTACCAGCTCGCGATCGCGGCGCGCCATCACGGCGTCAAGTTCATGGTCGTCGCGCCGTCGTCGACGATCGACATGGCGACGCCGGACGGCGCTGCGATCGACATCGAACTGCGCTCGCCGGACGAAATGCTTTCGTTCGGCGGGCAACCGACCGTCGTCGACGGCGCCGGATGCGTGGAATCCCGTCTTCGACGTGACGCCGGCGTCGCTGATCGACGTGATCGTGACCGAACGCGGCATCGTCGAGAAACCGGATGCCGCGCACATGCAGGCAATGTTCGGCGCGTCCGCTCGCGTCGGCCACGCGCTGAGCCTGCGCACGCAGCCCAGGGACACTCTCGCCGATGGCACTGCGCAAGCAAATCCTGTTCTTCGCGATCAGCGGCGTGATCGGCTTCGTCGTCGATGCCGGCATCGTGCAGTTCCTCGTGTCGCGAGTGGGCCGTGAATCCATACGAGGCGCGCCTGCGTCTCGTTTCCTCGCCGCCGCAACGACGACCTGGCGCTTCAACCGCAAGTTCACGTTCGCCGGCCACAGCGGTGGCAGCCGGCGTCGCCAATTGATCCGCTACATCGTCGCGATGGCCGGCGGATTCGCACTGCAACTACGGCGCGTACGCGGCCTGCGTCGCGACTTGTTCCGCTCGTGCGCGAATGGCCGGCGATCGGCGTCGCGGCCGGTTCGGTCGCCGGCGCGGTGCGTGAATTTCCTGACCTCGAAATACTGGATTTTCCGCGCGCCGAAAGGCCAATCCGCAGGGTCCGGAACAGCACGCTTCCGGAACGCCCTCGCCATCGTCGCCGAAAGCGGCGCTAAGTCCCGTCAGAAATCAGGGAAATCCGGCCACTTTCCGGGGCCGGATATGGTATCATTTCGCATTCCCTTCGCGGGTCCGAAACGGCCACTTTAGAGCCGTCGCGGAACGCGCCTAAAACAAGCGGTTTTCCAGGAAGAAAAGCCTGATGGCTGAGCTGGCCAGAGAAATCATTCGCGTCAATATCGAGGACGAAGTCCGGCAGAGTTATCTCGATTACGCAATGAGCGTGATCGTCGGTCGCGCGCTGCCCGACGTGCGCGACGGCTTGAAGCCGGTGCATCGCCGCGTGCTGTTCGGCATGCAGGAAGCGAACAACGTCTGGAACCGCCCGTACGTCAAGTGCGCGCGCATCGTCGGCGAGGTCATGGGTAAATACCACCCGCACGGCGACTCGTCGATCTACGACACGCTGGTGCGCATGGCGCAGGATTTCTCGCTGCGCTATCCGCTGATCGACGGCCAGGGCAACTTCGGCTCGATCGACGGCGACAACGCCGCGGCGATGCGCTACACCGAATGCCGCCTCGAGCGTCTTGCCTCGGAGCTGCTCGCCGATCTCGACAAGGAAACGGTCGATTTCGTCCCGAACTACGACGAGAAGGAACTCGAGCCGACGGTGCTGCCGACGCGCATCCCGAACCTGCTCGTCAACGGCTCGGCCGGCATCGCGGTCGGCATGGCGACCAACGTGCCGCCGCACAATCTCAGCGAGATCATCGTCGGCGTGCATCGCGCTGATCGACGATCCGGAGCTCGGCTTCGACGAGCTGATGCGCCTCATGCCGGGTCCCGATTTCCCGACCGCCGGCATCATCAACGGCGCCGCCGGCATCGTCGAGGCGTACAAGACCGGCCGCGGCCGCATCCTCGTGCGCGCCAAGGCCGAGATCGAGACCGACGACAACGGCCGCGAGACGATCATCGTCACCGAGATGCCGTACCAGGTGAACAAGGCGCGGCTGATCGAGAAGATCGCCGAGCTGGTCAAGGAAAAGAAGCTCGAAGGCATCCAGTCCGACGGGCTGCGCGACGAGTCGGACAAGGACGGCCTGCGCGTCGTCATCGAAGTGCGCCGCGACACGTCGGCCGACGTGCTGCTCAACAACCTGTTCCAGCAGACGCAGCTGCAGGTCACGTTCGGCATCAACATGGTCGCGCTGGTCGACGGCCAGCCGCGCACGCTGAGCCTGCGCGAGATTCTCGACGCGTTCATCCGCCATCGCCGCGAAGTCGTCACGCGCCGCACGATCTTCGAACTGCGCAAGGCGCGCGCGTCGCGCGCACGTGCTCGAAGGCCTGACCGTTGCGCTCGCGAACATCGACGAGATGATCGAGCTGATCAAGACCTCGCCGGACGCCGACACGGCGCGCGCGAGCGCATGCTTGCGCAGCGCTGGGCGCCGGGCCTGGTCGGCGCGCTGCTCGCCGCGGCCGGCGCCGAGGCGTCGCGTCCCGAGGACATGCCGGCCGAAGCGGGCCTTAGCGCCGACGGCTACCAGCTGTCCGAGATCCAGGCGAAGCAGATCCTCGAGATGCGCCTGAACCGCCTGACCGGCCTGGAGCAGGAAAAGCTCAGCGACGAGTACAAGGATCTGCTGACGACGATCGCCGGCCTGATCGAGATCCTCGAAAATCCCGATCGAGCTGCTCAAGGTCATCCGCGACGAGCTCGACCGAGCTCAAGGAGCAGTACGGCGACGAGCGCCGCACCGTGATCCAGTCGAGCCAGGAAGACCTCGACATTCTCGACCTGATCGCGCCGGAAGACGTCGTCGTCACGCTGTCGCACGCGGGTTACGCCAAGCGCCAGCCGGTCAGCATCTATCGCGCGCAGCGCCGCGGCGGCAAGGGCCGCTCGGCGACCGCGATGAAGGAAGAGGATTTCGTCGAGCAGCTGTGGATCGTCAACACGCACGACACGCTGCTGACGTTCACCAGCGCCGGCCGCGTGTTCTGGCTCAAGGTGCACCAGCTGCCGGATGCGGGTCCGAACGCGCGCGGCAAGCCGATCGTGAACCTGCTGCCGCTCGAGCCCGATGAAAAAGTGCAGGCCGTGCAGCCGGTGCGCGAGTTCACCGAGGATCGCTACGTGTTCTTCGCCACGCGCAACGGCACGGTCAAGAAGACGCCGCTGACCGAGTTCGCATTCCAGCTGCAGCGCGGCAAGATCGCGATCGGCCTCGACGAGGGCGATGCGCTCGTCGACGTGCAGATCACCGACGGCACGCGCGACATCATGCTGTTCGCATCGAACGGCAAGGCCGTGCGTTTCGCCGAAGACGAAGTGCGCTCGATGGGCCGCACCGCGACCGGCGTGCGCGGCATGCGCCTCGCGTCGGGCGAGCACGTCGTCAGCCTGATCGTCGTCGATGGCGACGACGACGTCCTGACCGCAACCGAACGCGGCTTCGGCAAGCGCACCGAGCTCGCCGAGTATCCGCGCAAGGGCCGCGGCACGCAGGGCGTCATCGCGATCCAGTGCTCCGAGCGCAACGGCGCGCTGATCGGCGCGGTGCAGCTCGGCGAGAGCCACGAGCTGATGCTGATCTCGAACGCGGCACGCTGGTGCGCACGCGCGCGGCCGAAGTCGCACGCGTCGGACGCAATACGCAGGGCGTGACGCTGATCCGCCTGCCGACCGAAGAGCAGCTGGTCGGCGTCGTGCGCGTCGAGGCGTTTGGCGAGGAAGGCAACGGCCTCGACGGCGAAGTGGCGGATGCGGGCGAGGGTCCGACCATCGAACCGCCGCCCGCGCACTGACCATCCATCCCGTCATCCCGGCGAAAGCCGGGATCCATTTTGATCTTGCTGCGAAAAAAACAAATGGATCCCGGCTTTCGCCGGGATGACGGGGAGTGGTGTGTGCGGTCTGACGTCAGCCGACCGCCTCAAGCATCGTCTTCGCGTCGGACATCTTGAACTCGCCCGGCGCCTCGATGTTGAGCTGTCTTGACGACGCCGTCTTCGGCGTAGAGCGCGAACCGCTTGCCGCGCATGCCGAGCCCGAACGGCGTGCCGTCCATCTCCATGCCGAGCGCCTTGGAGAACGTGCCGTTGCCGTCGGCGAGCATCATCAGTCCGTCGGGCACGTGCTGGTCCTTCGCCCAGGCGTCCATCACGAACGCATCGTTGACGGCCAGGCAGGCGACGTCGACGCCGTGCTGCTTGAAATCTGCGAACTTTTCCACATAGCCCGGCAGGTGCTTGGCCGAGCAGGTCGGCGTGAACGCGCCGGGTACCGAGAACAGCACGACCTTCTTGCCCTTGAAGATCTCGTCCGTGGATATCGCCTGGACGCCGTCCTTCAGCACGTTGAGCGTTGCGTTCGGGATGCGGTCGCCGACTTTGATCGTCATGGTCCTGCTCCTTTGAGACATGAGGGATGTGCGGAGGCGGTGGCGATGATACGTGAGGCCGGGGCGAGGGCGCGATGCAGGGCCATTTTTCAGCATCACTGCTGAACACGCTCTTGAAAGCCAAGCGGCCGTCCCTACCTTTTCCGTTACGCGGCGCTGACGCCGCACACCATTTTGCGGAGAGGATCATGACCATTACCCGTTACAGCCCGTGGCACGTCCACGGCAGCCATCTGCAGGACGAGATGCGCAACGTGTTCGATCGTTTCTTCAACACCGAGGAAACCGATCAGTCGAACGTCGTCACCAGCCAGTGGACGCCGCGCGTCGACATCAAGGAAGAGGACAACCGCTTCGCGATCTTCGCCGACATTCCGGGCGTCGATCCGAAGGACATCGAGATCACGATGGAGAAGGGCATCCTGTCGATCAAGGGCGAGCGCAAGGCCGAGGCGACCGAGCAGAACAGCAAGCTGACGCGCGTCGAGCGCTCGCATGGCCTGTTCTATCGCCGCTTCGCGCTGCCGGACAGCGCCGACGCCGAAGGCATCAAGGCGGTCGGCAAGAACGGCGTGCTCGAGATCACGATCCCGAAGCGCCCCGAGACGGCACCGCGTCGCATCAACGTCAATTGAGGCCAGGATGGCCTCATCCCGGACAGCACACGGACGTGCGCTGATCCGGGATCCAGCGCCCAGGACAAGGCGCGGATTCCGCAGCGCGCACGAAGTGCATTGATGGATCCGGCGTTTCGTACGCCGGAATCGGAACGACGAGCCGGGACGCCGGCAAAGGGACTTGAAGCGATGGCCTGCGGCGGGGTGACCTGCCGCAGGCCGTTTGCATTTCCGGATATCGATGTTGCGCCGGCGCGCGGAAAACAGCGTCGGCCTACAATGACGCGGCGCGTGGGCGCGGCCAGGGCGGCGCGTTCGCCGATCCGCGCAAGTCAGCGCAGCAGGCGAGGGAGCTGATGCAGTTCAAGGATTACTACGAAACACTCGGCGTGAAGCCGGATGCATCGGACGCCGACATCAAGTCGGCGTACCGCCGGCTCGCGCGCAAATACCATCCGGACGTCAGCAAGGAAAGCGGCGCCGAGGAAAAATTCAAATCGGTCAACGAAGCCTACGAGGCGCTCAAGGATTCGGCGCGACGCAAGGCCTACGATCAGCTGCGCGCCGGCGGCTATCGCGCCGGCGATGAATTCCGCCCGCCGCCGAACTGGCAGAACGAGGGCAACGCCGATTTCGGCGAAGGCGGCGGCGAGGATTTCAGCGACTTCTTCGAATCGCTGTTCGGCCGCATGGGCGGCAACGCGGGCCCGCGCGGCGCGCGCGGCCCGCGTCGCGGCCGCGACCTGCACGCACAGATTTCGATTCCGCTGCAGACCGCGTATCACGGCGGCAGCGAGCGCGTGAGCCTGCGCGACGGCAGCGGCGAGCGCACGCTCGACATCCGCATCCCGGCCGGCATCCATCCGGGCCGGCAGATGCGGCTCGCAGGACAGGGCTATCCCGGCATGAGCGGCGGTCCGGCGGGCGATCTGCTGCTCGAAGTGAATTTCCGCGCCGATCCGCGCTTCGCGCTCGATGGCCGCGACGTGCTGCTGACGCTTGCCGGTCGCACCGTGGGAAGCCGCACTCGGCGCGACGGTGCCGGTGCCGACGCTCGGCGGGGCAGTCGAGCTGCGCATTCCGGCGGGCTCCGACAGCGGACGAAAGCTGCGCCTGCGCGGTCGCGGCTGGCCGGGCGCGACGCCGGGCGATCAGATCGTCACGCTCGAAGTGCGCGTACCGAAAGCGGAAACGCCGCGGCAGACCGAGCTCTTCCAGCAGATGGCGGACGAATTCGATTTCGATCCGCGGGCGCAGTAGAAACGCTCGTGTCTTCGTGCTTCACTTTGAAAGTGCGGCCATGGATGGCCGCGGTGGAGCACCAAGCGAAGCGAGTGCGGCGAGTTCATGCATCGCTACCGTTCGCGGCGATCACGGACGATCGCACGAGTCAACGCCGCGGGCAGATACTCGTTGATCGTGCGCGTGAGCTCAGCCTCGTCGATCGGCTTCGTCACGTACGCCTTCGCGCCCTGGCGCAGGCCCCACACGCGATCGGTGTCCTGATCCTTCGTCGTGACGAGGATGATCGGGATGTGGCTCGTCTTCGGATCCTTCGCGATCGTGCGCGTCGCCTGGAAGCCGTTGAGGTTCGGCATCACGACGTCCATCAGGATCAGATCAGGCAGCTCGCGCTTCGCGGTTTCGACGCCGGCGGCGCCGTCCTCCGCGGTGACGACCTGATGGCCGAGCTTCTCGACGGTCCGCCGCATTCCAACGAGCTGCGACGGCGAATCATCGACGATCAATATACGAGCCATGTGGACGTCTCACCCCGGACGGATTGCCGCTGCATTCTAAACATGCGCCGCCGCGGCGGGCTAGCTGGAAAAGGGACAAGGCCCGCAAATCGGGCTCAACCGACGCGCACTACCGTACGGCCGAGCGAATCGCCGGCGAGCATCGTCGAAAAGACGTCGGCAAGGCCTTCGAGCGCGACTTCCTTCGTCGCGATGCGGTCGAGGTGTACCGGCTTCCAGTCGCCGGCGAGGTGCTCCCAGACGCGATCGCGGATCGCGCGCGCGGTGCCGGCCGAGGCGACACCGAGCAGGCTGACGCCGCGGATGATGAACGGCATCACCGTCGTGGCGAGCTCGATGCCGCCGGCGTTGCCGCAGATCGCGACGTTGCCGTACGGCTTGATCACGCGCGTCAGCCCCGCAAGCATGTCGCCGCCGACGTTGTCGATCGCGCCGGCCCAGTGCGCGTTTTCGAGCGGGCGCTGGCCCCAGTAGAGCTCCGTGCGCGCGATGCACTGCTGCGCGCCGAGCGCCTTCAGGTAATCGAAGTGCTCGACCTTGCCGGTGATCGCGTGCGCCTCGAAGCCGGCGCGCGTCAGGATGTCGATCGCGAGCGAGCCGACGCCGCCGGTCGCTCCGGTGACGACGATCGGACCCATCTCGGGCGTCTGCCCGTTGCGCGTCATCTGGAACAGCGCAAGCGCCGCGGTGAAGCCGGCCGTGCCGAGCGCCATCGATTCGCGCAGCGTGAGGCCCGTCGGCAGCGGGATCGTCCATTTCGATTCGAGCCGCGCGTATTCGGCGTAGCCGCCGTCGCGCGTCTCGCTGAGACCGCAGCCGGTGCACAGCACCTGATCGCCTTCCTTGAACTTCGGATCGGTCGACGCCGCGACATAACCCGCGACGTCGATGCCGCCATTGAGCGGGAACTGGCGCAGGATCTTGCCTTTGCCGGTGCCGGCGAGCGCGTCCTTGTAGTTGACCGACGAGTACGCGACCTTGACGAGGACTTCGCCGGGCGAGAGGTCGTCGGCGCGCATTTCCTCGATGCCGGCGCGGTAGCCGGATTTGTCGTTGTGGATGCGGAAGGCGCGGAAGGATTCGGAGGGCATCATTCTGTTTCGCTCGTCATTCCGGCGAAGGCCGGAATCCAGCTTCTGTCGCGGCGACGTTACAGCAAATCGCGGATACAGATCGCGCCACGTCGGATTCGCCATCTTCGATCAGCTCGCACCTTCCATTCGCGCTGCCATTCCTTGATCGCTTTCTCGCGCGCGATCGCTGCCGATCATTGTCTCAGTGCTGCTCGAACCAGACGAGGTCGATGCACGCGATATCGCTTCGTGAAGCCGTCGACGACATCGCTCTTGTGTTCCCAGACGCGCTTGATGAGATTCGACGTTACGCCAACGTAGAGCGTGCCACGTTCCATCCGCTCGCGAGGATGTAAACGCAAGGATCGCTTCATCGCGGCAGAAACTGGGTCCCGGCCTTCGCCGGGACGACGAGGCTGCGAGCGCGACTCTAGCCTCCTATCCAATCGCTCCGGCGCAGGCCGGAATCTAGCTTGTCGCGTAGGAGATACCGCAGGCGGTCCGAGTCGCGAGTCGGTGCGCCTCAATTCATCTTGTGAATCGCCCGCTTGTCGACCGACATCGCCGCCTCGTGCACCGCTTCGCTCAACGTCGGATGCGCATGAATGATCCGCGCGAGATCCTCGCTCGATCCCTTGAACTCCATCGCGACGACGCATTCGGCGACGAGCTCCGACACGTTCGCGCCGACGAGATGGCAGCCGAGGATCCGATCGGTCTCCGCATGCGCGATCACCTTCACCAAGCCGGCCGGCTCGTTCATCGCGACGGCGCGTCCGACCGCCGCGAACGGAAATGATCCGGTCTTGTACGGAATCCCTTCGTCCTTGCACTGCTTCTCGGTCTTGCCGACCCAGGCGATCTCGGGCTCGGTGTAGATGACCCACGGAATCGTGTCGAGATCGACGTGGCCGGCTTTGCCGGCGATGATCTCGGCGACCATGATGCCTTCCTCGAAACCCTTGTGCGCGAGCATCGGTCCGCGCACGCAGTCGCCGACGGCCCAGACGCCTTCGACGCCGGTCCAGCAGTGCTCGTCGACAATGACGCGGCCGCGATCGTCGAGCTTGACGCCGGTGCCGTCGCCGAGCGCGCCCGCGGTGTATGCGCGGCGGCCGACCGCGACGAGCAGCTTGTCGACGGTGAGCGTCTTCTCGCCGTCCTTCGTCGTGTAGGTGAGATTGACTTCGTTGCCCTTGATCTCGGCCTTCGAAAGTTTCGCGCCGAGCTCGATCTTGAGACCCTGCTTGGCGAATTCGCGCGCGGCGGCTTTCGCGATGTCCGCATCGGCCGTGCCGAGGAAATCGGGCAGCGCCTCGATGATCGTGACGTCGCTGCCGAGCCGCTTCCACACGCTGCCGAGCTCGAGCCCGATCACGCCGGCGCCGATCACGCCGAGCCGCTTGGGCACGCTGTCGAAATCGAGCGCGCCCGCGTTGTCGACGATGAACTTGCCGTCGAACTTCGCGAACGGCAGCTCGATCGGCACGGAACCCGTGGCGATGATGACGTTCGTGCCGCGATCTTCTGCCGGGTTCCGTCGGCGGCCGCGATCTCGACCTGACGATCCTTGAGCAGCTTGCCGGTGCCGTAGAACGGCGTGATCTTGTTGCCCTTGAACAGCAGCGCGACGCCGCCGGTGAACTGCTTGACGATCTTGTCCTTGCGGCCAATCATCGTCTTGACGTCGATCGCGGCGTCCTTCGTCGTGATGCCGTGCACGTCGAAGTGGTTCTGCAGGTTCCAGAACTGCTTGGACGAATCGAGCACCGCCTTGGACGGAATGCAGCCGACGTTGAGGCAGGTGCCGCCGAGCGCGGGCTTGCCGTCCTTGCCGATCCACTCGTCGATGCACGCGACCTTGAGGCCGAGCTGCGCCGCGCGGATCGCCGCGTGATAGCCGGCGGGGCCGGCGCCGATGACGATGACGTCGTATTTGTCTGCCATGTGAGGCTCTCGCTTTATTACGCCTCTCCCTTCGGGAGAGGCCGCCCGAAGGGCGGGTGAGGGTACGGGCGGAGTGCGGTGTCGCGGCTTCGCCGGACCCTCACCCCAACCCCTCTCCCGACGGGAGAAGGGCTCAGGCGTCAGATGCCGACCAGCATCCGGCTCGGATTCTCGAGCTGATTCTTGATATCGACCAGGAACAGCACCGCATCCTTGCCGTCGATGATGCGATGGTCGTAGCTGATCGCGACGTACATCATCGGCGCGGCGACGACCTGGCCGTTGTCGACGATCGCGCGTTCCTTGATCGCGTGCATGCCGAGGATCGCGCTCTGCGGCGGATTGACGATCGGCGTCGAGAACAGCGAGCCGAACGTGCCGCCGTTGGTGATCGTGAACGTGCCGCCCGAAAGGTCGTCGAGCGTGAGGCCGCCTTCGCGCGCCTTCTTCGCGAAATCCGCGATCGCCTTTTCGATTTCCGCGAAGCTCATCGACTGCGCGTCGCGCAGCACCGGCGTGACGAGGCCTCTTGTCGGTCGACACCGCGACCGAGATGTCCTGATAGCCGTGATAGATGATGTCGTTGCCGTCGACCGATGCGTTGACGATCGGATGGCGCTTGAGCGCCTCGCACGCGGCCTTGACGAAGAAGCTCATGAAGCCGAGCTTGATGCCGTTCGCCTTCTCGAACTGCTCGCCGAGCTCCTTGCGCAGCGCGACGACCTTGGCAAGGTTGATCTCGTTGAACGAGGTCAGCATCGCGATCGAGTTCTTCGACTGCATCAGCCGCTCGGCGATCTTCGCGCGCATGCGCGTCATCGCGACGCGCTCTTCCGGACGCGAGCCCGGCGCCGGTTTCGCGGAGGGCGCCGACGCGGGCGCATTTGCCGGCGCGCTGCGCATGTAGTTGACGAGGTCTTCCTTGGTCACGCGGCCGTCGCGGCCGCTGCCGGACACCTGCGCGGGATCGATCTTGTTCTCGGTCGCGACGCGGCGGCCGGCCGGCGAAAGATCGCCGACGCTCTTCGCCGGCGCGTCGTCGCCTTCGTTCGACGATGCCTTCGACGGCGGAATCGGCGCGGAGCTCGCCGGCTTCGCGTCGGTCTTCGTCGCGGACGGCGCTGCGGGAGCCGCCGCCTTCGCAGGCGCATCGGCCTTCGACGGCGCGGCGGCCGCGCCTTCCTCGATGACGGCGAGGAGCTGCTGGCTCGTCACGGTCGCGCCGGTCTCCTGCTTGATTTCCTTCAGCACGCCGTCGACCGGCGCCGGCACTTCGAGCACGACCTTGTCGGTCTCCAGATCGACGAGATTCTCGTCGCGCTTCACCGCGTCACCCGGCTTCTTGTGCCAGCTCGCGATCGTCGCGTCGGAGACGGATTCCGGCAGCACCGGCACTTTGACTTCGATCGTCATAAGAATCCTTTGGTCAAGCGCTTGTTGTTCGTCAAACGAAACCGGTTCATGAACGCCGTACATGGACGAGCCGTTGCGAGCGAAATGGTCGGCCGCGTCATCATCACTCGGCCGACGTGCTCGCGCCGCTCGGCGCTGACCAGCGCGCGCTCGACCAGCGCCGCCTGCTCGACGAGGTGCGTCGCGAGATGTCCGCACGCCGGCGCCGGCGAGCGCATGCGTCCTGCGTACGTCAGCGACTGCTTCGGCGAGATGCAGGCGCTGCAGGTGATGCGTGATCTGATACCACGCGCCCTGGTTCATCGGTTCTTCCTGGCACCAGACGACTTCCTTCGCGGCCGCGAAGCGCGCGAGCTCGGCCGACGACTTCCTTGCGCGGGAACGGATAGAGCTGCTCGACGCGCACGATCGCGACATCGTCGATCTTGCGCTTGCGCGGCATCCTCGACGAGATCGTAGTAGACCTTGCCCGAGCACAGCACGACGCGGCGCGACCTTCTTCGGATTCTTCGCGGTCGTGTCCGGAATCACCAGCTGGAAACCGCCGTCGGCGAGATCGTCGAGCGTCGACACCGCCAGCTTGTGGCGCAGCAGCGACTTCGGCGTCATCACGATCAGCGGCTTGCGCACGTTGCGCAGCATCTGCCGGCGCAGCATGTGGAACATCTGCGCCGGCGTCGTCGGCACGCAGACCTGCATGTTTTCCAGCGCGCAGAGCTGCAGATAGCGTTCGAGGCGCGCCGAGCTGTGCTCCGGGTCCCTGGCCTTCGTAGCCGTGCGGCAGCAGCAGCGTGAGACCGGACAGGCGATCCCACTTCGCTTCGCCGGACGAGATGAACTGGTCGATGACGACCTGCGCGCCGTTCGCGAAATCGCCGAACTGGCCTTCCCAGAGGTTGAGCGTGCGCGGCTCGGCGGTCGAGTAGCCGTATTCGAACGCCATCACGGCTTCTTCGCTCAGCAGCGAGTCGATGATGGCGACATTGGCCGAATCGCGCACGGTCGTCAGCGGAACGTAGTCGCCGCCGCTCTTCTGATCGTGGATGACCGCGTGGCGGTGGAAGAACGTGCCGCGGCCCGAATCCTGGCCGACGAGGCGCAGGTCGTAGCCGTCGTCGATCAGCGTGGCGTAGGCGAGATTCTCGGCGAAGCCCCAGTCCATCGGCTGCTGCGCCGGCGGCCATCTTCGCGCGGTCGTCGTAGATCTTGGCGACGCGCGGATGCGCGGTGACGCCGGCCGGCAGCACGAGGATCTTGCGGTTGAGCTCGGCGAGCTTGTCCTGCGGCGACGCCGGTCTTGACCGGTTCGTCGAGCTTCGCGTGCAGATGCTTCGACCAGTCGACCGCGAACTCGTCCTTGAAATCGGGATCGAGGCTCGCGATCGGCGTGCCTTCCTCGAGCTTCTTGCGATAGGCGTCGACCAGCGCCTGCGCGTCGGCTTCGCCGATCACGCCTTCGGCGGCGAGCTTCTTGCGCGTAGAGCTCGCGCGCGGTCGGGCGCGCGCGGATGACCTGATACATCAGCGGCTGCGTCGCGGCCGGCTCGTCGGCCTCGTTGTGGCCGTGGCGGCGATAGCAGACGAGATCGATGACGACGTCGCGCTTGAACTTCTGGCGGAAATCGAACGCGAGGCGCGCGACGAAGAGCACGGCCTCGGGATCGTCGCCGTTCACGTGGAACACCGGCGCGTTGACCATCTTGGCGACGTCGGTGCAGTACAGCGTCGAGCGCGCGTCGTGCGGATTGGAGATGGTGAAGCCGACCTGGTTGTTGATGACGACATGGATCGTGCCGCCGACGCAGAAGCCGCGCGCCTGCGACATGTTGAAGAGCTCCATGACGACGCCCTGGCCGGCGATCGACGCGTCGCCGTGGATCAGCACCGGCACGACGTGCTCGCGCGTCTCGTCGCGGCGATGCACCTGGCGCGCGCGCACGGAACCCGCGACGACCGGATCGACGATCTCCAGATGCGACGGATTGAACGCGAGCGCCAGATGCACCGTGCGGCCCGGCGTCTTGACGTTCGCGCTGAAGCCGAGGTGGTACTTCACGTCGCCCGAATGCGCCGGATCGTCCGGATGATCGAACTTGCCGTCGAACTCGGCGAAGAGTTTCTGCGGCGCCTTGCCGAGGATGTTGACGAGCACGTTGAGCCGGCCGCGGTGGGCCATGCCGAGCACCATGTCGTTCATGCCGTCGGCGCCGCCGCGATTGACGAGCTCGTCGAGCAGCGGGATCAGGCTGTCGCCGCCTTCGAGCGAGAAGCGCTTCTGGCCGACGTACTTGGTGTGCAGGTAGCGTTCGAGGCCGTCGGCCTGCGTCAGCTTCTCGAGCACGCGCTTCTTCTCTTCGGCGCTGAGCCCGAACTTGCCGCCGGCGCGCTCGAGCTGCTCGTGCACCCAGCGGCGCTGCTCGGCGTCGGAGATGTGCATGAACTCGGCGCCGATCGTGTCCGCGTAGGTCGCCTTGAGCAGCGCGACCAGATCGCGCAGCTTCAGGCGTTGCGGACCGGCGAGCGAAGCCGGTGTTGAATTCGGTGTCGAGATCGGCGCTGGAAAGGCCATGGAACGCAGGATCGAGATCCGGCGCCGACGGCCGCGGCAGGAGGCCGAGCGCTTCGAGATCGGACGGCGGAAACGTGTGCTCGAGATCCAGCGGATCGAGCTGCGCTGCGAGATGTCCGCGCGAGCGGTAGGCCGTCACGAGCTTCAGCACGCCGGCCTGCTTCTGCGCCTGCGCATCCGACATCGGCGCTGCGATCGGCGCGTACGCGTGGCCGTTGAGCCGCTGCGCGCGCTCGATGCGCTCGATGACGGCCGAATGCGGCACGTCGCCGGCCTCGCGGCCTTTCAGCGTATCGAAGTAGCTGCGCCACTCGGCGCTGACCGATGCGGGATCGGTCAGATATTGCTCGTAAAGGTCTTCGACGAAGGCGGCATTGCCGCCGGCGATCGGGGAGGACGCCTGGAACTGCTGAAGAAGATTCGCGCTCACACTCTCACACCATTGAGACGAAAAAGCGCGCTGCGAGCGCGCCGCATCAACACGCCGGACCGGTTTCTGCCGAGGGGCAGGGGAAACCTCCGGATTATAGCGGCTTGGGCCGCAGTGTGCTGCATTGCCGCATGGTCGTCGGGCTCAAATCTGGTTCCTCCGGCGCGCTTATCAATGGCTCGCGGAACGCTTGCGGCCATCGCGGAGCGTACATCGCGGGCCTTGCGGTTCGGCGACATTCGCGAGGCGGCGACGTGCATTTCTCCGTCATCCCGGCGAAGGCCGGGATCCAGCTTTTTCGGGGACCGTTTCGGATTGCAGAAGCTGGATTCCGGCCTTCGCCGGAATGACGAGTGGTGGAGGGCGCGCCACTAACACCATCCCCACCCAACCCTCCCCTTGAAGGGGAGGGCTTTGGCGGTCGCACGTTTGCGGGGCTCAGATCGCGAGGTGCCGCAACTCTTCGCTCGGCGCTGAGCGCTCCCAGACCTGGTCGAAATATTCGCGCAGTTGCGCGTGCCGGCCCGGCGCGTAGGTCGATCCTTCGCCTTCGTTGCGGCTCGCGAGCGTGCGGAACAGATAGCCACGGCGATCGTTGATCAGGAATGCGGATGCGTACAGGCGATCCTGCTCTTCCAGCGGCGTGCGCAATTCGATCAGGCTCGGCAGGCGCTGCGCGAGCGCGATCAGGCGATGGCCGTCGGCGAGCGGCCTGCGCGGCTCCTGCACCAGAATCCGCACGCGCGCGCGCCGGCCCGACAGCGCGATGCGCTTGATCGCTTCGAGGATCGGCGGCACGTCGAAAAGCGCCGGATCGAGATCGCGCGTGTAGATCGCGATCTCGTGGCGCGTATCGGCGAGGAGATCGGCAATCGCGGCGACGGCCTGGTCGCGATCGTCCGCGATGAGCGCGCGCGCCTCGGGCTTGGGCGGCAGCGCCGAGAACGTGCGCCGATCCGTCGGGGCAAGCGCGATGCGCATCATGCGATGCATGATTCCGCACTCGTCGAATTCTTCGCCGAATGTCTCGAAGCCGAATTTCTCGTAGAACGAAATCGCATGAACCTGCGCATGCATCTGGACCTCGGCATAGCCGAGCGCGCGCGCCTGATCGAGCAGCGCCTTCAGCAGCGCCTCGCCGACGCCGCGGCCGCGCCATTCCTTCAGCACCGCCATGCGCCCGATCATGCGCTCGGGCGACAGGCGCCCCGTGCCGATCGGACGGTTTTCCATATCGCGCGCGAGCACGTGGCGCGAGCGCGGATCGAGCGCGTCGATCTCGTCCTCGATCGGCACCTGCTGCTCGTCGATGAACACCGGATCGCGCACGGCGCGCAAGGCGTCGTAGTCGGTGGTCCAGTCGGCGGGCTCGACGCGGAAATCCTCGCGAATCATCGGCGGCTCCGTCCCGTTGCGGTGAGCGTGACATGGCCGAGGTCGATCAGGCTGCGCAACGCGTCGCGGTCCTGCCGGCTCGTGACGCGGTCGAGCGGAATCGGCGCGCGCGACGCAACGAGCCGAGCGAACCGCACCGAGCACGCATGTGCATCGCCGGCGACGAATAGCATCGCGCCGCGGCCGGACCGCGTCCAGGCCGCGCGCGACCATGGACTGCGCTGCGCCTCTGCGTGCGCGGCGTACGCGCGGGCGAGCTCGGCATCGGTGATGCGCCGGCGCCGCGGCAGCGCCGTGTGTGCCGCGCGGTAGCGCGTGATGAAACGGGGGAACCACGTACGAAGCAGTAACGAATCGACGTCCCCCGAACAGCCATCAGTCTTCCCTACGCGCTTTTTCTTGTCTTTTTCAGACACCGCCAACCACGGCATCGCCCGCACCACCCGCGCAAACGCCGCCTCATCGATCTCCCCATCACCCTTCGCCGGCTTCAGATCCGGATCCGAAAACCTGAGCTCCTCGGGCAACGTCTCCGCGAACGTTTCAGCAAAATCGATCAACAGCTCGCCCATCGAAGGCGCCCGCATCCCGATCGAATACGTCAGGCATTCACCGACCGCGACACCGTGATGCGGCACGCCCGGCGGCAGATACAGCATGTCGCCGCTTTCGAGCGTCCATTCGTGCGTCGGCGCGAACGTGCGCAGGAGTTTGAGCTCGGCATCGTCGCGGAAATCGCGCGGCGCGGACGGATCGGTGCTGATCTGCCAGCGCCGCCGCCCGAGGCCTTGCAGCAGGAACACGTCGTATTGATCGACGTGCGCGCCGACCGATCCGCGATCGACCGCGTAGCTGACCATCACATCGTCGATGCGCCAGTCCGGCAGGAAGCCGAAATGCGCGAGCAGCGCGGCGACGTCGGCATCCCACTTGTCGACGTCCTGCACGAGCACGGTCCAGTCGCGCGGCGGCAGTTTCGCGAAGTCGTTCTCGGCGAACGGGCCGCTGCGAAGGCTCCAGCGGTCACGCTCGCGGTTCGTGCACGACGAGTCGCGCAAGCGCGAGCTCCTCGCAGGCGAGGCCGGCGAGATCGTTCGGCGTCAGCGGATCGCGAAAATGCTGGAACGCGCCGCGCACGAGCAGCGGCCGCTTCTGCCAGTAGTCGGCGCAGGAACGCCGCCGGCGTCATGCCGAGCGGACGATCGCGTCGCGCGACGATCTCGATCGGCCGCGTCATCGCGAACGTCAGATCGACGAGGCGAGCTTCGCCGCGGCGCCGATGTACGTCGCCGGCGTCAGCGCGAGCAGGCGCTTCTTCGCATCGTCCGGCAGCGCGAGGCCGCCGATGAACGCGTGCAGCGCCTCGCGCGTGATGCGCTCGCCGCGCGTCAGCGCCTTCAGCTGCTCGTACGGGTTCGGCAGGCCGTAGCGGCGCATGACGGTCTGCACGGCTTCGGCCAGCACTTCCCAGCTGGCATCGAGGTCGGCGGCGAGGCGCGTCGGGATCGACGTCGAGCTTGCCGAGGCCGCGCAGCAGCGAGTCGAGCGCGATCAGCGTGTGGCCGAACGCGGTGCCGAGCGCGCGCAGCACGGTGGAGTCGGTGAGGTCGCGCTGCCAGCGCGAGATCGGCAGCTTCTCGCGCGAAATGCGCGAGCAGCGCGTTGGCGATGCCGAAGTTGCCTTCGGCGTTCTCGAAATCGATCGGGTTGACCTTGTGCGGCATCGTCGACGAGCCGACTTCGCCGGCCTTCAGCGCCTGGCGGAAATAGCCGAGCGAGATGTAGCCCCAGACGTCGCGCGAGAAGTCGATCAGGATCGGTGTTGGCGCGGCGGATCGCGTCGCACGAGCTCGGCGATGTAGTCGTGCGGCTCGATCTGCGTCGTGTACGGATTGCAGGCGAGGCCGAGCGATTCGACGAAGCGGCGCGCGAACGCCGGCCAGTCGACATCCGGGATAGGCGACGACGTGCGCGTTGTAGTTGCCGACCGCGCCGTTGATCTTGCCGAGCAGTCTCGACCGCGCGCGATCTGCGCTGCGCTGGCGCTCGAGCCGCGCGACGACGTTGGCGATCTCCTTGCCGAGCGTCGTCGGCGACGCGGTCTGGCCGTGCGTGCGCGACAGCATCGGCTGCGCCGGCGCAGCGCATGCGCGAGCTCGCGCAGCTGTCGCGATGAGCGCGTCGAGCGCCGGCAGCAGCACCTCCGCGCGCGCGTCGCGCAGCATCAGCGCGTAGGCGAGGTTGTTGATGTCCTCGCTGGTGCAGGCGAAGTGCACGAACTCGCGCGGCCTGCGCCGAGCTCGGCATCGCCGGCGATGCGCTCCTTGATGAAGTACTCGACGGCCTTGACGTCGTGGTTGGTCGTGCGCTCGATCGCCTTGATGCGCGCGGCGTCGTCTTCGCGAAAACTCGTCGGCGAGCGCGTGCAGCGCGGCGCGCTGCGGCCGGCGAGAACGCCTCGACCTCGGCGATGCCCGGCTCGTCGGCGAGCGCCAGCAGCCATCGCACCTCGACCCGCACGCGCCGCTGCATCAGGCCGTATTCGCTGAAGATCGGCCGCAGGGTCTCGACCTTGGCCGCGTAGCGGCCGTCGAGCGGCGACAGGGCGGTGAGCGCGCTGTGGGACATCGCGTTGAACCTTGCCTCGGGGAAACCATTGAAGTTTACACCGTGCCGCTATAATCGCCGGCCCGCTTTCCACCGTTTTCGAGGCAACAATGAGCGAGTACCGGATCGAGCGCGACAGCATGGGCGAGCTCAAGGTGCCAGCCGACGCGCTCTACGGCGCGCAGACCCAGCGCGCGGTCGACAATTTCCCGATTTCCGGCCTGCGATGCCGCGCGAGTTCATTCGCGCGCTCGGCCTGATCAAGTCCGCCGCCGCGCAGGCGAATGCCGATCTCGGGCATCTGAAGAAGACGCAGGCGAAGGCGATCCGCAAGGCGGCCGAGCGGGTCGCGGCGGGCGAGTTCGATCGCGCATTTCCCGATCGACGTGTTCCAGACCGGCTCCGGCACGTCGTCGAACATGAATGCGAACGAGGTCATCGCGCATGTCGCCGCGACGGCCGGCGCGAAGGTGCATCCGAACGACGACGTCAACAACGGGCCAGTCGTCGAACGACGTGATTCCGACCGCGATCCAGGTCAGCGCCGCGCTGACGACGAGCGAACAGCTGCTGCCGGCGCTCGCGCATCTGAAGAAGACGCTCGAGCAGCGCGCGCGCGAGCTGAGGAAGGTCGCCAAGACCGGCCGCACGCATCTGATGGATGCGATGCCGGTCACGTTCGGCCAGGAGCTCGGCGGCTGGGCCGCGCAGATCGGCTCGAACATCGAGCGCATCGACCGACGCGCTGAAGCGCGTGCGCCGCCTGCCGCAGGGCGGCACCGCGGTCGGCACCGGCATCAATGCCGATCGCGAAGCTCGGTCCCGCGATCTGCCGCGGAGCTGACGCGCATGACGCGGCGTGAAGTTCGAATCGGCCGACAACTATTTCGAAGGCATCAGCTCGCAGGACGCGGCGGTCGAGCTTTCGGGCCAGCTCAAGACGCTGGCGTGCAGCCTGATGAAGATCGCCAACGACCTGCGCTGGATGAACTCCGGTCCGCTCGCGGGCCTCGGCGAGATCGAGCTGCCGGCGCTGCAGCCGGGCTCGTCGATCATGCCGGGCAAGGTCAATCCGGTGATTCCCGAAGCGATGACGATGGTCTGCGCGCAGGTCATCGGCAACGACACGACGATCACGATCGCCGGGCAGAGCGGCAACTTCCAGTTGAACGTGATGCTGCCGGTGATCGCGCTGAACCTGCTGCAGTCGATCGAGATCCTCGCCAGTTCCGTGCGCCTGCTCGCCGACAAGGCGATCGCGGGCTTCAAGGTGCGCCAGGATCACATCAAGGAAGCGCTCGAGCGCAATCCGATCCTGGTCACGGCGCTCAATCCGGTGATCGGCTACGAAAAGGGCGCCGCGACCGCGAAGCAGGCCTACAAGGAAGGCCGGCCGATTCTCGATGTCGCGCTGGAAACGACGGGCCTTTCACGCAAGGAGCTGCTTGAATTGCTCGATCCCGAGGCGTTGACCAAGGGCGGCATCCACGGCGGCTCGGCGGGCGGTTGAAGCCGGACTACGAGGCCGATCGTTCAATCTGAACGTAAAACCGTGCTGCGACACTCGCTGTCGCGCGGCCCGACGTGGCCAATGGCACATGCTGGATTTCCGACTGCGACGACAATCGCCGGTCGCAAGTCCTAGCGATTGAGAATGGGGCAATCGAAATGAAGGCAAGAAGGTTGTTGTTGGCCGTGGCGCTTGCCGCGGCGCCGGCGTTCGCGCAGCAGAACGTCGATATTTCCGGAACGGAATTCCAGTCCGGCGCGGGCGATGCGAAGCTGGCGACGCTCGGCCGTCAGGCGGCGACGTCCGGCAAGCGCATCGTCGTGACCGCGCCGCAGGAATGGCACGGCAAGATCGCGGCGAAGATCCGCGCCGGCGGCGCCGCCGACGTCGTGCTGCAGCGACGGCTTCTACGAGAACGTGCTTGTGCGCGTCGAAGACAAGCCGGCCGAGCCGCCGAAGGAAGCCCCGAAGGCCGAAGCGAAAGCCGAGCCGCGTCCGGAGCCCAAGCCCGCGCGCGCGTCCGCCGAACGCGTTCCGGTCGACGTACCGGGACCGAAGCCGACGTTGCCGCCGCCTGCGCCCGCGCCTCAGCCCGCGCCGGTCGTTTCGGCGCCGCCGCCTGCGCCCACGCCGGCTCCCGCCGCCGCGCCGCCGCCCGTCGCGAAGCAGGCGCCCGCGGTGGCCACGGCGACGCCACCGCCGGCGCCCGCCGCGGCGCCGAAGCCCGACATCGCGAAGATCCAGAAGCGCATGGAGGAGTCGCTCAACAACGGCCACGAGGCGGAAGGTCCGCTGAGCGTCGGCGGCCTCGCGCCGGGCGATTTCATCTTCGTCGACGGTCCCGTGCGCGCGGTCGTGCGTCGCGAAAGCCTGCGCCCGCGCATGTTCTGGCTCGACGGCGAGCTCGACCTGCGCCGCGCCGAGCTCAAGGAGCTCGGCACCAACCGCTACCAGGTCATCGAGCCGATCCACGGCGAAAACTATGCGCTGCGCGACGATCACAGCGAGCAGACCAAGGCGCTCGTCGCGACCGAGCCGCCGGCGAATTCGCCGGTGCGCGCGACGTTCGAGCGCGACTACAACGACGGACACCCGATCGGCAGCACGATCGCGGTCGACAAGCTGCGCTCGGGCGATCTCGTCTACACCGGCAAGGGCAGCGCCGTCATCGTGCGTCGCGAAGGGCCGGACGCTGTCGCGGTTCTGGCTCGACGGCACGCTCGATCTCGGCCAGTCGGGCCTGCATCAAGGATGGCGCGAACAAGTACAAGGTCGTCAGCGACACGATCCGCTGACGCTTGCGGTTGCCGGAAAGAAAAAGGGCCGCATTGCGCGGCCCTTTTTCGTTGACGGTCGTTTCCGAAATCAGGTCGCGGTTTCGATGCGGCGCTGACGGAACCAGATCGCGCCGGCGATCAGCGCGACTCCGGCGACGACTCCGATCCAGAGGTTCGGCTCGGCCAGCAGGCCATACACGCGCGACGGATCGAAGCTCGATACGACGTGATCGTTGTCCAGGCCGAGCCTGACATGGTTGCCGAGCACGCCGCCGCCGCTCGATCCGATCCAGCTGCCCGGCATGATGCTGAAGAGCAGGCGCGCCGAGGATCGCGGCGAGGTTGAGATCGCCCGTGAAGTGCGGTGCGCCGAGCTTGCCGAGCCACCAGTTCGCGATCAGCACGATGAACGGGATCAGCACGGCCCAGAGGAACGGCTTGCTGCGCACGTACGCCGACCAGAACAGCAGCCAGCCGATCGCCGGCAGCGCCCACAGCGCGCTTACGGGCACGGTCAGCAAGAGGCGCCACAGCATGCCGATCGGATGCGCCGCGAAGATCGCGGGAAACGCGTTCAGACCGTGCATGCCGGCCCAGAGCGTGACGACGACGAGGAACACGACGTACGCCGCGCTCGCGACGACGAACGCGATGGCCGGCGCGACCAGCATCGCCGACAGCGCCTTCGAGACGACGGTCGATGTGTCCGTGACCGGCAGCGATTTCCAGAACAGCACGCTGCGGTCGCGGCGATCGTCGTAGAGCGCGCCGAGGAGATAGAAGAACAGCACGAAGAAGACGCCGATCGAGGTCAGTCCGCCGAACACGAGCTGGGCCATGTCGAGCGCATTGCCGGCGTCGACCAGGTCGTTCGCGCTGATGTTGTCGCGCAGCTCATCGAGCGAGAAACCCATGTGCACGTGCGTGTTCGCGTGGAACGCTTCGGCGCTGAGGATGCCGAGCACGGTCAGGATCAGGATCGACGCGGTCATCCAGACCGGCGTCCACAGGAAACCTCCGCGGTGTTCCCAGTATTCGCGCTTGAGCAGCAGCGGGAGCGTATTCATGCGTAGGTTCCTTTCATCGTCGCGACGAAGAGGTCGGCGACGCTCGGTTTGTGCAGCTCGCCGAGCGCGGCGAGGCGCGCGCGTTCGATGCCGTCGAACAGGAAGATCGACTTGCCGAAGATCTGGCGCTCGTTGAGCGGCTTGAGCGCGCGTGCGGCGGAGGCCTTGTCCGGATTGACCATGACTTCCGCGTAGCGCTCGCCGACTTCGTCCATCGTCGCCGCCAGCGCGATCTTGCCGTCGCGGATGAAGACGAGGTCGGTCAGGATGTGCTCGATCTCCTCGACCTGGTGCGTCGTCACGATGATCGTCTTGTTCTCGTCGAAGTAGTCCGAGAGCAGGCTCTCGTAGAACGACTTGCGATAGAGGATGTCGAGGCCGAGCGTCGGCTCGTCGAGCACGAGCAGGCGCGCGTCGATCGCCATGACCAGCGCGAGGTGCAGCTGCACGATCATGCCCTTGGACAGTTCGCGCACGCGCATCTGCGGCTGTGATCTTCGTGCGCGCGAGAAACGCCTCGCATTTGGCGCGCGAGAAGCGCGGATGCACGCCGGTAACGAATTCGATCGCTTCGCTGACCTTGATCCAGCGCGGCAGCACCGCGACGTCGGCGATGAAGCAGACCTGTTCCATCAGCTCGGCGCGCTGCTTGCGCGGATCGAAGCCGAGGACCGAGAGCTCGCCCTCGAAATCGGTGAGGCCGAGGATTGCTTTCAGCGCGGTCGTCTTGCCGGCGCCGTTCGGACCGATCAGGCCGACGATGCGGCCGGAATCGATGTCGAAGCTGACATCGTCCAGTGCCTTGGTCGTGCCGTAGGCCTTGGTCAGGTTGCGTGCGTGGACGATGGAGTTGGCGGCAGCGCTCATTTCATCTCCTCGTCGTGGTGCCGGGTTTCGTCCATGAGGTCCTGCAGCGAGAGGCCCAGGCGCGTCAGGCGCGCGAACAGCGGCGGCCATTCCTCGGTGAGGAAGCGGTCGCGCTCCGATTTCATCAGTGCGCTGCGCGCGCCTTCGGTGACGTACATGCCAAGCCCCCGTCGTTTTTCCACGAGATTCTCGTCGACCAGCTCCTGGTACGCCTTGGACACCGTGATCGGATTGATCTGGAAGTCCGCGGCGACCTGGCGTACCGACGGCAGGGCATCGCCCTGCTTCAGGACGCCGTCGAGGATCATCGCCACCACGCGGTCGCGCAGCTGGCGATAGATCGGCGTCGAGTCGTTCCACGCAATGGTCATCGTCATTCCTTGCGCAGGCGATACGCAGTCTTGCCGAATGAATAGTAGGGCATGTCCAAACTGGACTTGGCTGCCATGCCGCCGCCGAGCGCGTGCAGCGCGACGACGACGGCGCCGGTGCCGACGACCCTCGCATCGAGCGCGCGGGCGGCGGCCATCTCGTCGGACGTCGGCCGCACCGTGATCGGTCGGCAGCAACGTCGCCGAGGGAAGCAGTACGGTCAGCGCGTCGTCGGGCCGCACGGTGATCGTCGGCAGGACAGGGATCGCGGCGTCCGAGGCAGGCACTTGGTGCGCCTCGAGCTTCGCGGCCGGGTGGCGGGGCAGACTGGCGATGCCCGCGCCGAGCGCGTACAGCATTGCCGTCAGGAGCAGAACAGGTATCAGGCGACTCGACATGACATCCTCCAGGGAGGTGCTCGATGAAGTAGTGTTGTAGTTAACTATAACACCAACTCTGAGCATGTCAAGCGGGGTGGAATAATTTTTTTGTCAGGACGTCGCGGGTCTGGAAAAGACGCGGAACCCGCCGGCGGCCGCCTCGGGAGAGCAATAGGAGGGGCTACACCCGTCTGCGGCCACCGGCTACCGGCAATCGGCCTCGCCCGGGAATCAAATCCGCCAGGCGCTGTCCAATCGCGGCCTGGCTGCGGGAGGGGCAGCACGGCGTTTGCCAATGCGTTTCGCCCCGTCCAAAATACGCCGCCCCGCAAAAGGTCGGTCCGCCCGGCGCGGCTGCGCCAATGGGCAACGTGACCCAAAAATCATTCGCATCCCCCAGGAGCAACCATGACACGTTTCGTGCAACAGACTCTTCTTGCCGCCGCTCTCGCAGCGGTATTCGGTGTCGCCAGCGCCGCTGACGAACCGGCCAAGAAGCCCGCCGCCGCACCGGCCGCCGCCGCCGCCAAGGACGCCAAGCCGCCCGTGGCGATCGACAAGAACAAGATCAGCTACATGGTCGGCATGGACATCGGCCGCGGCCTGATGCAGATCAAGGACGACATCGACATCAAGGTCGTCGAGCAGGCGCTCGAAGCGACGATCAAGGGCGAGAAGACCACGATGACGCAGGAAGAGGCGCTGCAGGTGCGCCAGGCCTACATGCAGCAGATGCAGGCCAAGCGCGTCACCGAGCAGAAGGCCGCCGCGGAGAAGAACAAGTCCGAAGGCGCCGCGTTCCTCACCAAGAACAAGTCGAAGTCCGGTGTGAAGTCGACCGCTTCTGGCCTGCAGTACGAAGTCGAGAAGGAAGGCACGGGTCCGAAGCCGAAGGCGACGGATACGGTCAAGGTCAACTACCTCGGCACCAAGATCGACGGCACCAAGTTCGACAGCTCCTACGATCGCGGCCAGCCGGCGACGTTCCCGCTCAACGGCGTGATCAAGGGCTGGAGCGAAGGCCTGCAGCTGATGCCGGTCGGCTCGAAGTACAAGCTCTACGTGCCGGCCGAGCTTGCGTATGGCGAGAACGCGCCGGGCCCGATCGGCCCGAACGCGACGCTGATCTTCGAAGTCGAGCTGCTCGGCATCGAGGACGCGGCCGCTGCGAAGCCCGCTGCCGCCAAGCCGGGCACGCCGGTGATCAAGCCGGCCGCTGCGACGGAAAAGAAGGACGCCGACGCCGGCAAGAAGTGATCCCACTTCGATAGTGCCTTAAAGACGCGCCGGACCACGGCGCGTCTTTATTTGTGCGATCGTCCGTGATCGCCGCTCTAGAATGCGTGATTCAAGCTCGCAGTCTTCCGCAGTCATGGCGTCCAGAAGCGGCCATCCATGGCCGCACTTGTCAGGACAGCCAGAAGCAGGCTTCTTGCGCGGAAGGGAAGACCTGCCCTCAACGAAGGGAATCTCGTCATGCGCGTGACGATCTTTGGCACCGGCTATGTCGGCCTCGTGACCGGAACCTGTCTCGCCGAAGTCGGCAACGACGTCGTCTGCGTCGATGTCGACGCCGGCAAGGTCGCGCGCCTCGAGCGCGGCGAGATCCCGATCTACGAGCCCGGGCCTCGAGCCGCTCGTGCGCGCCAACCATCGCAGCGGACGCCTGAAGTTCACGACCGACGCCGACACAGCGATGGCGCAGGCGCAGGTTGTCTTCATCGCGGTCGGCACGCCGCCCGACGAGGACGGCAGCGCGGATCTGACGCACGTGCTCGAAGTCGCGCGCACGATCGGCCGCACGCTGATCAAGCCCGCCGTCGTCGTCAACAAGTCGACCGTGCCGGTCGGCACCGCCGACTCGGTGCGCGCCGCGATCGCGGGCGAGCTCGCCGTGCGCGGCGTCGAGCATCGCGTTCGATGTCGTCTCGAATCCGGAATTCCTCAAGGAGGGCGATGCGGTGCAGGACTGCATGCGCCCGGACCGCATCATCATCGGCGCCGACAGCCCGCGCGCGGTCGACGTGCTGAAGACGCTGTACGCGCCGTTCAACCGCAATCACGAGCGCATCGTGCTGATGGACGTGCGCTCGGCCGAGCTGACCAAGTACGCCGCCAACGCGATGCTCGCGACCAAGATCAGCTTCATGAACGAGATCGCGAACATCGCCGAGCAGGTCGGCGCCGACGTCGAGCAGGTGCGGCGCGGCATCGGCTCGGATCCGCGCATCGGCTATCACTTCATCTATCCCGGCGCCGGCTACGGCGGCTCGTGTTTTCCCAAGGACGTCAAGGCGCTCGCGTACAGCGTCGCGCGCGCACGGGCACGAGCCGCAGCTGCTCGACGCCGTCGAAGCGGTCAACGTCGCAGCAGAAGCGCAAGCTGTTCGCGCTGCTCGAGCGCCATTTCGACGGCCGGCTCGCCGGACGCACGATTGCGCTCTGGGGCCTCGCGTTCAAGCCGAACACCGACGACATGCGCGAAGCGCCGAGCCGCACGCTGCTCGAGCAGCTCTGGGACGCGGGCGCGAGCGTGCGTGCGTACGATCCCGAAGCGACCGCCGAAGCGCGAGCGCATCTTCGGCGAGCGCGCGGATCTCGTGCTTTGCGAGCAGCCGTACGCGGCGCTCGAAGGCGCCGACGCGCTCGTCGTCGTCACCGAATGGAAGGCATTCCGCAGCCCCGATCTCGAGCGCATGCGCGCAACGCTCAAGGAGCCCGTGATCTTCGACGGCCGCAACATCTTCGAGCCCAAGGCGATCGAGGCGGCCGGCATCGCGTACTACGGCATCGGCCGCGGGCGCAGCCTCGTCGGCGTCTGACGCCGGCGCGTCCCATGCAATAGTCCGGCCCGCTCCCAAGCGGGGGCCTGCGTCACATTTTGTCCCCATGAGATCGCTACGCTAGACGACGGCGGAGTCGAAGGCGTGGGGACATCATGAGCGCGGAAGTCTTGAGCAGCGTCGGTGCAGCGCGGCGGGCCATCGTCGCGGGCGCGTTGGGTGCACAGCAGCCGACCGGTGGCGGATCGCTTTCATCGAGCGTAATCACGCCGCCGTTCGCGGCGTACGTGCTGAGCCGCATCGGCTTCGCGCACGTCGAGGGAACGTTTTCTTCGATCGCGTATTTCAACTCGCTCGGCACCACCGACGATGAGCGCCTCACCGCGTTCGTCGACGAGCAGCTCGCCCCGACGCTCGACGGCAACGGCAACGTCGTCGATCCCGAGGTCGATGCGCGGCTCGCCGATCCCGCGTACGTCACGCTCAACAAGACGTTCGACCAGCTCTGGACCGACTACGAGGTCAACGGCTCGCTTTCGGGCCAGCCGTACGTGCGCGACTATCCGATCCGCGAAGGCGAGCGCGCCGTGTTCGTGCGCGCGATCTACGGTCGCTGGCAGCTCGTCGAGCAGCTCGCCGATTTCTGGCACAACCATTTCAACATCTACGGCTACGACCGCTACGCGGCGCCGACGTGGACATCGTGGGACCGCGATGTCCTGCGCAAGAACATGCTCGGCAACTTCCGTACGATGTTGCAGGCGACGTTCGAGTCGCCGGCGATGCTCTATTTCCTCGACAACTACATCAACCGCGCGCCGAGCTTCAACGAGAACTACGCACGCGAGATCTGCGAGCTGCACACGCTCGGCGCGATCAACTATCTCGGGCCCGAGCTCCAGCAGGCGCAGGTACCGCTGATTCCCGCGGGCGAGGACGGCGCTGGGATGCCGGTCGGCTACGTCGATGCCGACGTCTACGAGATGGCGCGCGCGCTGACGGGCTGGACGTTCGGCAACGGACAGAACGGCACGAATTACGACGGCCACCAGACGTTCATCACGAGCTGGCACGACATCGGCCAGAAGACCGTGCTCGGCGCATTCGTGCCGGCCAACACGCCGCCCGCGACCGAGATCGCGACGTTCCTCGATCGCATCGCCAAGCATCCGGGCACCGGCCGTCACATCGCGCTCCAGCTCGCGCAGCGCTTCATCGGCGACGATCCGCCGCAGGAGATCGTCGATGCCGCTGCGCACGTGTTCTGGCTGAACGTCGACGCGCCCGACCAGTTGAAGCAGGTCGTGCGAACGATCCTGCTCTACGACGCGGGACCGGGCTCGTTCCGCGACGTCGGCAACTTCGCGAACAAGGTCAAGCGCCCGTTCCAGGTCGTCACCTCGGGACTGCGCGCTGCGGGTTGCATCTTCACGTTCAAGCGCAACATCGACGACGGGTCGCCGTCGAGCGACCGTTTCATGGACCGCTTCCGTCGCACCGGCGAGCGGCCGTTCGACTGGCGCGCGCCGAACGGATTTCCCGATGCATCGGATGCGTGGATGGGCAGCACCGCGCTCGTGCACGCGTGGCGAACGCTCGACTGGGCGATCGACGAGAACACGGGCGATGGTCAGACGCCGCTCGTCAATGCGCTTGCGATCACGCTCAACGAGCTGTCATCCGATCCGCACCAGCACACGCCGAACAAGCTCGCGAACTTCTGGCTCCGTCGCATCCTCGGCTGGGCGCCGGACGCGACCAACGGCTGGCTCGGCACCGACCTGCACACGAAAGTCCGCGACTTCATGTGCCGCAACACCGACACGCTGAACATGTGGCCGGCGGACGCCGGCGATCGGCACGGGCGAAGCCGGCAACACGCAGGGCATCGGCACGAATTCGAGCCCGAACTACTGGTACAACCGTCTGCGCGGGATGATCGACGTGGTCCTGTTCAGTCCGCAATTCATGGTGCGCTGAGGAGAAACGAGATGGGCAATCTGACGCGGCGCGCCTTCCTCAAGGGTTCGACGATCTGCCTCGGCGCAGCCGGCGGACTTCGCCTCGGCCTGCATGCACGCAACGCGCGCGCAAGCTGGCAAGGCCGCAATTTCGTCGTCTACCTGTTCCTGCGCGGCGGCATGGACGGGCTCAGTCTCGTCGCGCCGATCAGCGGACCCGATCGCGACCCGTACGTCACGAAGCGTCCGACGATTTACCTGCGCACGACGGGCGACACGGCAGCGCTGCCGCTGTCGGGCGACTTTGGCCTCAACTTCGCGGCGAGTGGCCTGCACGATCTCTATCAGCGCGGCAAGCTCGCGATCGTGCACGGCATCGGCTTTCCGCAGGAGCTGATCTCGCGCAGCCATTTCGATGCGCAGGACTATTGCGACTTCGGCACGCCCGGTCTGACGCGTGGCGCGACGCGGATGGCTCGCGCGTCATCTCGAAGCGGCAGGGCAGGTGCCCGACGATGCGCAGATTCCGGCGCTGGCCTCGGGTTCCGCGCCGCCGCTCAGCCTTCTCGGCCGCCGCGACACGATGACGCTCGACGATCCGTCGAGCTTCCATCCGAACGCGAACAGCGGCACGACGGTCGACGGCCAGCCGCTCTACAAGCGCTCGACGATGATCACGATCGACCAGCTCTACGGTGGCTCGGGCACGCTGGAGCTCGCGGGCACGGGCGCGTCCGAGACGGTCGCTCTGGTCGATTCGCTCGATCTTGCCAACTACACGCCGTCGCCGGGCGCCAATTACCCGACCCAGGGCACCGGCGCGACGCTCGCGAACCAGGCCAAGCTCATCGCCAACATCGCCAAGCACGACGTCGGCCTGCAGGTCGCGACGCTCGACTACGGCGGCTGGGACACGCACGAGAACCAGGGTGCCGGCGACCAGGGCACCAACAACAACCAGTACGCGGCACGCGTCGACGGGCTTTCGCAGGTGCTGACGGCGCTCTACAACGATCTCGAAGGCAGCGGCATCGCCGATCGCATGGTCGTCTGCGTGCAGAGCGAGTTCGGGCGCCGCGTGCGCGAGAACGACAACCGCGGCACCGACCACGGCAGCGGCAATCCGATGCTCGTGCTCGGCGGCCGCGTCAACGGCGGCTTGCTCTACGGCACGTTCGGCGGTCTCGGCGACGGACAGCTGTTCCAGAACGAGGACGTCGCGACGACGACCGACACGCGTCGCGTGCTCAGCGAAGTCGTGACGGCTCACCTCGGCAATTTCGATCTTGCGTCGGTATTTCCGGGATATGCGTATCCGGGTGCGCTCGGCGTTCTGCCCGCCGCGACCCCCGATGCGATCTTCGCGAACGGCTTCGACTGAGCGCATAGCGCACGGGTTTTGGTCCGCACCCCAGGTCGAAGGCGGGTGACGGACACCGCAGGCCCCGCGGACGGGAGCCCCGGGCCGCTTTACGCTACCATCGCATCCTTTGCGAAGCCGAATCGCGGGACCGATGGGAAACAAGCGCGCACTCGTTACGGGAATCACCGGCCAGGACGGCGCCTATCTTGCCGAGCTCCTGCTCGCCAAGGGCTATGAGGTGCACGGCGTCAAGCGCCGCGCATCGTCGTTCAATACCGAACGCATCGATCATCTCTATCACGAGCTCGACGATTCCAAGCGCGGCATCGTCCTGCATTACGGCGACCTGACCGATTCGCTGAGCCTCCTGCGCATCGTGCAGCAGGTGCAGCCGGACGAGATCTACAACCTCGCCGCGCAGAGCCACGTCGCGGTCTCGTTCGAGGAGCCCGAATACACCGCCAACGCGGACGGGATCGGTACGCTGCGCATCCTCGAGGCGATGCGCACGCTCGGGCTGTCCGACCGCTGCCGGTTCTACCAGGCCTCGACCTCGGAGCTCTACGGCCTCGTGCGCGAGACGCCGCAGCGCGAGACGACGCCGTTCCATCCGCGCTCGCCGTACGGTGTGGCCAAGCTCTACGCGTACTGGATCACCGTGAACTACCGCGAGGCTTACGGCATGTACGGCTGCAACGGGATCCTGTTCAACCACGAATCGCCGATCCGCGGCGAAACGTTCGTGACGCGCAAGATCACGCGCGCGCTCGCACGCGTGATCCACGGGCTGCAGCACTGCCTCTATCTCGGCAACCTCGACGCGAAGCGCGACTGGGGCCACGCGCGCGATTTCGTCGAGGCGCAGTGGCTGATCCTGCAGCAGGACGAGCCGCGCGACTACGTCATCGCGACCGGCATCCAGCACACGGTGCGCGAGTTCGTCACGCTCGCCGCGCGCGAGATGGGCGTCGAGCTCGAATTCCGCGGCGAGGGCGCGAGCGAGCAGGGCGTCGTCGCGAAGTGCAAGGCTGATGCGAAGATCAAGCCGGCGACGTCATCGTGCGCATCCATCCGCAGTACTACCGGCCGGCCGAGGTCGAAACGCTGCTCGGCGACGCGTCGTTCGCGAAGAAGCAGCTCGGCTGGACGCCGAAGACGAGCTTCGATGCACTCGTGCGCGAAATGGCCGCGGCCGATTTCGCGCTCGCCGCGCGCGAGGCCGAAGGCCTCATCGGCGCCCGTCACGGACGCCACCTCATCGAAACCCTGCCGGGCTGAAACGCATGTCGGCGCCGCTCGAAGATCGCCTCACCGAGCTCGAAGTCAAGCTCGCGTTCGTCGACGACACGATGGCAACGCTGAACGCGACCGTGTCCGAGCACGATCGCGTGCTCGGCAGCCTGCGACTCGCCGTCGAGCAGATGCGCGCCGAGCTGACCGGCGTGCGCACGGCGCTTTCGCACGATGCGCGCGATGAGCCGCCGCCGCCGCACTATTGATCCGATCCGAATGCCGGCCGCCGGCGCGAACCGAGAGTCGATACTTCCATGTCCGAGTCCCTGCGCGATCAACTGCTGAAAAGCGGTCTGGCCCGCAAGTTCAAGACCGAATCGCGTCCGCAACCCGAACAGGTCGGATCGCCGCCCGCCGCCGCCGAAACACGATCGCGCGGAGATCGATCTCGCCAAGGCCTACGCGCTGCGAGACAGCACCGAGCGCGCCGAGCGTGAGCGTCTGCAGCGCGAGGCCGAGCAGCGCGCGCGCGAGAAGAGGGAGCGCAAGCAGAAGCTCGCGACGCTGTTGAACGGCAAGGCCCTGAACGCAAGCGAAGCGGACATCCCGCGCCATTTCCCGCACGCGAACAAGATCCGGCGCATCTACGTGACCGAGGATCAGCTGCCGCGTCTCAACGGCGGCGAGCTCGGCGTCGTCCAGCTCGCGGGCCGTTACATGCTCGTCGCGGGCGACATCGCGAAAGCCGCGCGCGAGATCGATGCCGAATCAGTGGTACTGCTCTGCGATCCACACGAACAAACCGGCGAAGACGACGTGCCGAACGATCTCATCTGGTGATTTTTTGTGACGACATTCGCATTATGGGACGTCGAGGAATTCGTTTCGCATTAATCCAACGGAATATTGCTTCATGTCGCGCTAGGCTCGCGCCACTTCGATGGTGGTGGGCGTGATCGTGAAATATCTTAAGCTCGCGTTTGTTTTATCGATTTTTTCCATGAATGCATGGGCAGATCCCGCTGCCCACGTTTCCGCCGGGCGCGGTCTGGAATCAGGATGTCAGCGCCCCTTCGCTGAAGCATCCATATTCCGATCAGATGATCGACTGGCTTCAGTCGCATGGCGGCTGGGGTACCGGCAGCAGCGCATTTCCAGATCGATTTCTCGATGACCGTGCTGCACGCCGACGCATCGACGCCGATGGCCGATGTGATCGGCTATCCGTACGACGATTATTACGTCCCGGATTGCGACGATCGCCGGCACGATTCCGTTTCCGCTGCCGGCCGGCGGTTCGATCGAAGGGTCGGACGATTATTCCTGCGACAACGAAGGCGAGGATTGCCATCTGCTCGTCGTGCAGGGCAACACGCTGTTCGAGTCCTATCACAGCAACCTCGTCGGCGACGGGCTCGAATCGCAGTGCGCGGTGCACTGGGATCTCACGCGCGTCTATCCGCCGGAAGGGCCGCGGCGAGCAATGCACGCAGCGCCGATGCGGCCGGGTTATCCGATATCGGCACTGCTGTTCAACGCCGACGAGATCTACGCGGCGATCCAGTCGCAGGGCGACATCGGTCACGCGATCCGCTTCATCCTGCCGAACGACCGCATGAAAGCGGGCGAGTACGTGCATCCGGCGACGCATGCCGGCGGCCCGCAGAACAACGGCCGAATATGCGATTCCGTATGGATCGCAATTTCGCCTGAAGGCGGATTTCGACGTCGACGGATTCTACCGACAACGACGCCGTCAGCGTGATCCTGCGCACGCTGAAGAAGTACGGCATGTTCTCGCCGACGGCGGCAACGTGCCGCTGACCGCGGAAGTCGACACCTACACGACGCACAAGTGGGACGAGGCGGCGATCTCGATGGATTCGCATTCGCTGTCCGGCATCGCGGCGACCGATTTCGAAGTCATCGCGGCCGATGCGCCGATCGACCTCACGTACGATTGCCTGCGCGATCCCAACGGCGGCGACGATGACCCGCCGCCACCGCCGCCGACCGATCCGTTGTACGCGAACGGCTTCGATCGGTAACCGCGCCTGCAATTTTCGGCGCGGCGAGACCCGATGGGTCCCGCCGCGTCTTTCGTTTGCGCCTGCTCGCTTGTTGCAGCGATCCCGCGCCACTTCATCGCAGCGTCACATTCGCAACTTAGGGTGTCGGCGGGGATTGAAGCTGGGGTCTCACGTGCGCCGGTCGAATTTTCGAACCCGCGCCAGAGGACAACCATGCGCACAGCCATCGCTGCATCCGTTGCATTCGCCTTGAGCATTGCGAGCGGCCGCAGGCGGCCACGCCGACCACGGCGACTCCGATCAAGCACGTCGTCGTCATCTTCCAGGAAAACGTTTCGTTCGATCACTACTTCGCCTCGTATCCCGAGGCGGCGAATCTCGACGGCGAGCCGGCGTTCCATGCAAGGCCGGGCACGCCGTCGGTCAACGGTCTCAGCAGCGCGCTCAGGTCAGCCAACCCGACCAGCACGAATCCGCTGAACGCGGACGGCGCGACAAATCCGTTTCGCCTGAGCCACGCGCAGGCATCGACGGCCGACCAGGACCACGACTACACGCCCGAGCAGCAGGCGATGCATTTCGGCCTGATGGATCTGTTTCCGCTCTACACCGGCGTCGGCGGCACCGGCAGCGGCTCGCCGCCGCCGGCCGGCTCGCCGAACATCTTCAGCACGAGCGGCCTCGTCATGGGCTACTACGACGGCAACACGGTCACCGCGATCTGGAACTACGCGCAGCGCTTCGCGATGAGCGACAACTCGTACAACACGACGTTCGGCCCGTCGACGCCGGGCGCGCTGAACCTGATCTCGGGCCAGACCAACGGCGTCGTCGAGACATTGAACGGCACCGGCGACGAAACCGACGGCGGCAACGGCTCGCTGACGATGATCAGCGACGCCGATCCGATCGGCGACGTCTGCTCGCCTTCGACGGGCGCGCAGGGCACGATGGGCGGCCAGAACATCGGCGATCTCCTCACCGCGGCGAACATCTCGTGGGGCTTCTTCTCGGGCGGCTTCGATCTCACGATCACGAATGCCGACGGCTCGACCGGCTGCAGCCGCACGACGACGTCGGCGGTGACCAACGTCACCAAGAAGGACTACATCCCGCATCACCAGCCGTTCCAGTACTACGCGTCGACGGCGAACCCGACGCACGCGCGGCCGCACCGGATCGAGGAGATCGGCAGCAACAACGACGGCGCCAATCATCAGTACGACATCCACGACTTCTTCGATGCGTTGCGCAACTACGATCTGCCGGCCGTGAGCTATCTCAAGGCGCCGGGCTTCCAGGATGGCCACGCCGGCTATTCCGATCCGCTCGACGAGCAGACTTTCATCGTCAAGGTCGTCAACTCGCTGCAGTACAGCCCGATTCTGGAAGGACACCGCGATCGTCATCGCCTACGACGATTCGGACGGCTGGTACGACCATCAGATGCCGCCGATCGTCAATCAGTCGGCGAGCCCGGACGATGCGCTGACCGGCGAGGCCGCCTGCGGCGACGGCACGACCGCGCTGCCCGGCATCGCTGCGTCGAACGCGCACGCGCAGGGACGCTGCGGCTACGGCCCGCGCCTGCCGCTGCTGGTCATCTCGCCGTGGGCCAAGCAGAACTACGTCGACCACACGCTGACCGACCAGACCTCGATCCTGCGCTTCGTCGAAGACAACTGGCTCGGCGGCACGCGCATCGGCCAGGGTTCGTTCGACGCGATCGCCGGCTCGATCGAGGGCATGTTCGATTTCGGTTCGGGCCCGGTGCTCGATCGGCTCAAGCTCGACGAGAATTCGGGCGAGCCGACCTCGTGAGTCGAGGTCGAGGCGTCGCATCGAAGTCGTCGTCTGAGTGACGCCAAGGGCGTGCACGGCGCAAGCCGTGCACGCCTTGCGCGTCGGACCGAATCCACGTCTTCGATGGCATTCACGCGCAGGCGATTCCTGAAAGGCGCGGTCGCAGCGTCGACGCTGCTGCTCGCGCGCACGGCGCGGCCGCGCACGCGCGCGAAGTCGCCGCCGGCGTCGGCGCTCGATCCCGGCACGCTGAAGCCGTTCGTCGATGCGCTGCCGATTCCTGCTGTTTCGCAAAGCGAGCGAGCGGCGCGCGCTTGCCGGCACGACCTCGCCATCGCTGCCGTATCACCGCATCGAGATGCGCCGCTTCGAAGCGCGCCTGCATCGCGATCTCGGTCCGACCGAGCTCTGGGGCTACGACGGCACGTTTCCCGGACCGACGATCGAATCGAAAAGCGGCGAGGGATTTCTCGTCGAATGGGTCAATCGCCTGCCGGCGACGCATCTCCTGCCGCTCGACCAGAGCCTGCACGGCGCCGAAAGCGCAGTTCCCGGACGTGCGCACGGTCGTGCACGCGCATGGCGCGAAAGCGCCGCCGGAAAGCGACGGCTATCCGGAGGCGTGGTTCGTGCCGGGCGAGTCGGCGCTCTATCACTATCCGAACGCGCAGGACGCGGCGACGCTCTGGTATCACGATCACGCGCTCGGCATCACGCGCCTCAACGTCTACGCCGGCCTGCTCGGCGCGTTCATCGTGCGCGACGATGTCGAGGCCGCGCTGAATCTTCCGTCGGGCGAGTGCGAGATCCCGCTGATCTTCTGCGACCGCATGTTCGAGAAGGACGGCCGCCTTTCGTATCCGGTGTCGACGCCGCCGGCCAATCCGTGGGCGCCGGAATTTTTCGGCAACGCGATCCTCGTCAACGGCAAGCTGTTTCCGCATCTCGATGTCAGGCAGCGCAGATACCGCCTGCGCGCGATCAACGCATCGAACAGCCGCTTCTATCACTTCAAGTTCGACAACGGCATGCGCTTCCACCAGATCGGCATCGGACCAGGGCCTGCTCGCGGCGCCGGTGCCGCTGCAGGCGCTCTCGCTCGCGCCCGGCGAGCGCGCCGATCTCGTCGTCGATTTCGCCGGCCACGGCGGCGAATCGATCGTGCTGAAGAGCGACGCCTACACGGTCATGCAGTTCCGCGTCGCGCGCGGCGTCGAGACGGATCGCAGCACGCTTGCCGGCCGTGTTGCGTCCGGTCGAACGGATCGCCGAATCGTCGGCCGATCCGCACGCGCACGCTGACGCTCGACGAAATGGACGACATGGTCGGCGATCCGGTCACGATGCTGCTGAACCAGTCGCACTGGTGCGCGCCGATCACCGAGGAGCCGGTGCTGGATACGCGTCGAAATCTGGAACATCGTCAATCTCACCGACGATGCGCACCCGATCCATCTGCACCTCGTGCGCTTCCAGATCCTCGATCGTCGTCGCTTCGACGTCAGCCTTTTCCAGATGCGCCGGACGCTGCGCCATACCGGCCGTGCAATCGCTCCCGAGCCCGGCGAAGCCGGCTGGAAGGACACCGTGCGCGCCGATCCCGGCATGGTGACGCGCATCATCGTGCGCTTCTCGGGATATCCCGGCCGCTACGTGTGGCATTGCCACATCCTCGAGCACGAGGACAACGAGATGATGCGGCCGTACAACCTGCTCGCGGCGGGCTAGCGATGTACTTGCGGACGGCTTGATCGAACCGTCACGACGAGCCCTTCGAGCGACTGTGCGGCGTGCTGGACACTTGCTCGTCCGGCTTGCGCGGCATCGAGACGGGCTTGATCGCGGACCTCACATCTTGCAGCAGGGCTTGCAGGCTCGCCGGCAAGGTCCCCGCCGCGAGTTCGCCTTCGCGCGAGGCCTCGCCAAGCATGCGCATCGCATCCGTCGTGTCGCCGCGGCGATTGAGGACTTCGGCGAGCACGGTCCTCGCCTCCACGCGCATCACCGACAGCCGCGCCGACGGCGTGCTGATGTGCTCGATCGCATCGCGCAGGACGCGCTCGGCGCGCACGTCCTCGCCGCGCTCGGCGAGCGTGCGCCCGAGGCCGAGCAGCGTGCGTGCGTGCCACTCGCGCGGCGCGGTCGTCAGATGTTCGCGGTACACGCGATCGGAGTTCTCGTACGTCGCCAGCGCGACGTCGAGATCGCCGGACTTGCGCTGCAGCTCGCCGAGCTTCTCCAGCGCCGAGGACAGTTCGCTGTAGTCGATGTCGCGTTGCGCGCGGAATCTCGTCACGGCCTCGCCGATCAGGCGCATGCCTTTCACCGGATCGCCGCCGAGTCCGACCGCGTAGCCGAGATCGGCCTGGTAGATCGCGGATTTGCGCTCGTTGTCCGGAATCTTCTGGGCGATCGCGAGCGCGATGGCGAAGCAGTCCGCGGCTTCGGCGTAGTGACCCTGCAGCAGGAAGACATAACCGAGCGTGTTGTGGTCGGTCGCCAGATTGGTGTGGTCGGGACCGAACAGCGTCTCGTCCATCTCGGTGATGCGCAGGCCGAGCACGACGGCCTCGTCGAACTTGCGCGAATCGATCAGTACCTGACGCAGCGCGTCGAGCGCGTTCGAGCGGCGCTGATGCGGATCGGGCAGGCTCGATTCGATGATCGCCAGCGACTCGCGCGCGAGCGCTTCGGCCCGATCGAGCTTGCCGATGCGCCGGTACGCGCGCGACATCATGCCGAGCGTATCGGCGATCTCGACGTGCGGGCCGGCGAACATCTGGCGCTGCACCGTGAGCGCCTGCTCGAGCACCGGCATCGCGGCCGGCTCGTCGTTGAAGCTGGCCAGCACGTCGCCGCGCGCGACCAGGGTCTCGATGCGCGTGCGCTCGTCGCAGGCCTTCGTGCAGAGCGCAACCGCTTCGGCGGATTCGGCCAGCGCGCGCTCGGATTCGAAGCGCTCGACGCCGAGCCAGGCCGATGTGGTGAGCAGGCGCGCGCGCAGCGCATTGCCGGCGTGGACCCGACTGGCACGGATCAGCTCGTCGAGCAGCGGGCGCGCAGCGCTGGTCTGCTTGGCTTCGTTCTCCGTCTCGGCAAGGCCGAGTCCCGCCTGCAGCGTGATCGGGTCCGATGCGCCGAGCGTCGCGACCGCATTCCGATAGTTCTCTTCGAGCAGTTTCAGGCTGTCGTTGATGTCGCCCTGCTTGCGCAGGACGCCGCCGAGCGCGTCGATCAGCTCGATCCGCACGGACGGCTGCAACGACGTCGAATGCTGCACCTCGCCGAGCGCCGCGCGCACGACGTCGGCGACCGTCGGCGGTGCGAGGCGCGGACCCGCCGGCTCCGCGGCGCTGAACACGCGCAGCAGGAAATCGCGCGTGCTCTCGGCGCGTTGCGCCTCGCGCGCGATGCTGTGCGCCTGCCAGGCGACGATGCCGGTACCGATGAGGAGGCCGATCAACATCGTCGCCGCAATCGCGAAACCGGCGCGATGGCGGCGGATGAACTTGCCGAGCGGTACAGGCGCGACGGCGGATGCGCGCGCACGGGCTTGCGCGCGAGATAGCGCTCGACATCGTCGGCGAACGCGCCGGCGCTTCGATAGCGCCGCGCCGGCTCTTCGGCGAGCGCGGTGGCCAGGATCGCGTCGAGATCGCCGCGCAGCCGGCCGATCAGCGCCGAGCGCGAGGGCAGGCCGCTCGGCAGCGGCGGATCTTCCGCGCCGACGACCGAGATCGCGACGCTGGCGCGCTGGTTGCCGGTCAGCCTGCGACCGGTGAGGAGCTCGCCGAGCACGACGCCGAGCGAATAGACGTCCATCGCGGTGGTCGGCGCCGACGTGCTGAACTGCTCGGGCGCCGCATAGCCCGGCGTGAACGCGATCGACTGCGTGCGCGTTGCGCAGCTCGTCCTCGTCGACGAGCTTGGCGATGCCGAAATCGAGCACCTTCAGATCGCCGTCGCGCGTGACCAGCAGGTTCGACGGCTTGAGATCGCGGTGCACGACCAGCGAGGCATGCGCGGCCTCGATCGTCCGGCACAGCGTCGAGAACCAGGCCAGCCGCTGCTCGCACGTCGAGGCTCGCGCGCGTCGGCGGCCTTGGTGATCGGCATGCCGTCGACGAGCTCCATCGCGATGTACGGAATGCCGGCCGAGCTGACGCCGCTTTCGATCAGGCTCGCGATATTGGGATGCGTCAGCTGCGCGAGGATCGACTGCTCGCGGCGGAACCGGCGTTGCGCATCGGCGGAGTAGAGGCCGGTGCGCAGCAGTTTCAGCGCGACCAGCTGCGAGCCGTCGCCGGCCTCGCGCTCGGCGCGGAACACCGCGGACGAGCCGCCCTGGCCGATCAGCTCGAGCAGGCGGAAGGTGCCGATGCGCGTTCCGACCAGCGAACGGCCGAGCATCTCGTCATCGTCGCGCAGGCGTCCGATCACATCGGTCGTCGCGCGCGCGAGCACCGGCATGCGCACATCGGCGGCCAGCATCGCCTGCACGCGGTCGCTGACCTCGGCGGTGATGTTGCCGTCGGTGATGCGCGCCTCGCGCTGCACCGGGCCGAGCGTGGCGATTTCGTCGAACACGCAGCATCGCCTGCAGGCGAAGTCGCGATTCCTCGGGCAGGTCCAGCACGGCGAGCCGCGCGGCCCGAAGGCCGGGCTCGAGCTCGATCAGCTCGTGGAAGAAGTCGCGAAGCGGCGCTGCGGAATCGGCAGATTGGGTGCGCATGGGTCGTAGAACGCTAAATCGGGGCGATTTGCGAAATCGTCCCGATCAGGCGGCATCGGCTCGCTCGGCCATGAAGGCACGCGCATAGCGCCAGTCGCGATCGATCGTGCGGCGCGTGACGCGCAGCATGTCGGCGACCTCCTGCAGCTCGAGGCCGGCGAAGTAGTGCAGCTCGACCACCTGAGCGGCACGCGGGTCATCGCGTTCGAGCGCGGCGAGCGCGGTGTCGAGCTGCAGCGCGAGCTGCGGATCGAACTGCACGGAATCGACCAAGGGGTCATTCAGGGTCACGCGCGCCTGGTCGCCGCCGCGCTTGGGCTGCGCGCGACGGCGCGCCGCGTCGGTGAGCACGTGGCGCATCACGCGCGCCGCGTAGGCGAAGAAATGCGCCGGGCGCGGGTAGCGGTTGTCGGACTCGCTCATGCGCAGGTAGGCCTCGTGCACGAGCTCGGTCGTGCAGAACGTGCGCGGAGCACCGCCGCGGGCGCGCTGACGGCTCGCCATCGCCTTGAGGCGCTCGTACACATCGACGAAGAGCGGGTGCGCTGTGCTGGCCGCGCCGAGTGTCGTCGGTTCCTCGGCATCTACTACTTCAAACACGCTCGACCTCCGGATATTGAATCGGGGTGCCAGATGTTCGTGTTGCACGATGCTGGTGTTCTGATCGGCGCGCATTCTCGGTCATCGCATCGCGCAACGAAACCCGTTCTTGGGTGTTTTCCCCCGCCGCGATATGAGGATGTCGCACCGGAATATGGTTTTTCGTTCTACGAGGAGACCGACGCCGGCCCGGAAAAGGGCGGCCCGTCGTGCCATGCGCCGCTTTCATCGGAAACATGGGTTTTCCGTTAGCGGTGTGCCGGGTGGCCCTGGCCGCACGAATTTCGCTCACGCGGATGCCGACGTGGCCGCGCGATGCCGCGATGGCGCCGCGCGGGCCCCTGATCGCGCCGATCCGCGGCGGCGATGTGTTCGTCGCGACAGCTCCATGAGCTTAGGAACGATCCTCTTACGCAAGGACATGCGATGCGCCTCGAATTGAAGACACTTAGAAAGCACCCGCTGGCAGCCTGCCTCGGCGCTGCGCTGACACTTGGCGGCCCGCTGTTGGCGGCCGTTCCTTCGGCCGCGTCGCATCAGGCGCCGTTTTCGAAAGGACCGGTTCAAGCGTTCCTGGCTGACGCGTCGTCGCGTCTGCCCGCCGCACTGAGGCCGGCGCCGATCATCAGCGATGCGACCACGCGCAAGGTGACCAACTGCAACGACAGCGGCAACGGCAGCCTGCGCGATATCGTCGCGGCTTCAGAAGATGGCGATGTGGTCGATCTGACGGATTTGCGTTGCAGCACGATCACGCTGACCAGCGGCGCCATTGGCGTCACGCTCCCGCATCTGCACATCTACTCGCTGAATCCCGGCGCGGTAACGATCGACGGCGGCGGCACCGATCGCATCTTCAACCATCAGCCAGGGTTCTACGGAAGGCTGTACTTGCAGGGCGTCAACGTCACGAACGGCAGCAGCGCCGGCAACGGTGGCTGCATCTATTCGACCGCCGGCGCTCTACCTCGACCAGACCGAGATATCGAACTGCCACGTCAATGCCGTCGGGACGCCGGCGCTCGGCGGAGCGATCTACACCAAAGGCAATCTCAGGCTCGGCGGCGCGAAGGTGACTTCGAGTGAGGCGCATAGCGATACGACCTACGCGAAAGGCGGCGGCGTCTACGTCGCCAACGATTTCGTCACGAGCTACTCGACGCTCAGCGGAAACTCCGCGACCAGCGAGGATGCGCGCACTTTTGGCGGCGGCGCGTTCGTCAAGGGCCGCACGTACATCCAGACCTCGACGATCGACAACAACCACGCGGTCAACGTCGGCGGCATCGCGATGGTCGGCGGCCGCTACGAAACCGCGCAGATCCGCAGCAGCACGATCTCGGGCAACAGCGCCGAAGCATTCATGGGTGGCGTCTATTCGAGCGTGCAGCTCAAGGTCAGCAACAGCACGATCGCGTTCAACTGTGCGAACTCGACCGAAGCTTGCGCCGGGCTACATCGCTGCGATCGGTCTGCAGAACTACGTCACCGCGCCGGATCTGCAAAGCTCGATCATCGCCAACAACGACATCTGCGCGCCGGCGCGGCCGAACGGCGTGCTCGTGGACGACCCGTACGACATCTCGCTGTACGGCACTGGGTCCGATCACCGGCGCGAACAATCTCATCATCACCTCGGCGGTGACTCTGCCGGCCGATACGCTGCGCGACGATCCCGGCCTGCTGCCGCTCGCCGACAACGGCGGGTCCACCTGGACTCACGCGCTGCCGCCCAGGAGCCCGGCGATCGACACCGGCAACAACACCGACGAAGACCAGTTCGACCAGCGCGGACTGTGGAACGCGCGCGTGGTCGGCGCGGCCGCCGACATCGGCGCGTTCGAGCTGCAGAGCATCGGCCCGACGCGGCAGGTCACCAACTGCGACGACTCCGGCGAAGGCAGCCTGCGCGACATCGTCGGCCGGTCGCAAAGTGGCGACGGCGTCGATCTTTCCGCGCTCGGCTGCAGCACGATCACGCTGAGCAACGGTGCGATCGAGATTCCGCAGGGCAACCTGCGCATGATCGGACCCGGCGCGCAGACGCTCACGATCGACGGCAACAATCTCGACCGCGTGCTATTCCATTCGGGCAGCGGCACGCTCGAGCTGCAGGGATTGAGGCTCGTCAACGGCTACTTGCAGGCGTCTTCGTCAGAGGGCATTGGTACCGGCGCCTGCCTCGCGTCGGTTGGGCGCGTGCTCGGCGACGACGTCGTGGTTTCGGGCTGCAAGGCTCAGTCGGGGTCCTACACCTGCATCGGCGGCGGCGCGTTTGCGCTCGACATCGAGCTCGCCGATTCGGTCGTCTCGCACAACAGCTGCGCCAGCACTGACCACAATGCAGCCGGTGGCGGCGTCGCCGGCATCATCCTGGTGCTGGACCGCACGACGATCTCCGACAACATCGCCGACGACGCAGTCGAGCTATTCGTTCGGCGGCGGTTTTGCCGGATTCGGAACCGAGACGGTGACGTCCTCGACGATTTCCGGGAACCGCGCAGATCGCGCGGCCGGGGGCTTCTTCGCGGACATGACGATGACCAACAGCACGGTCTCCGGCAATACGGCCGTCGACAAGGGCGGCGGCCTCTATGGCTTCTCCCTCCACATGTTCAACAGCACCGTCACGGGCAATTCGAACACCACCAGCGTGGAGCCTGCGGCAGGCGGAATCTTCGTGGTCCGGCGCAGCGAGCTCGAGAGCTCGATCGTCTTCGGGAATACGCTCGACGCAACGCCCTACGATTTCGGCGGCGTCGCGACGCTGCTGGTCGGCGCCAACAATCTCATCGGCGTATCGACAATCATCCCGCCGCTCGACACGATCACCGACGATCCGCACCTTGGCCCGCTGCAGGACAACGGCGGTCCGACGTTCACGCACGCGCTGCTGCCCGGAAGCCCGGCGATCGATGCCGGCAACGATGCAGCCGATCTCGCCGACGATCAGCGCGGCGATGGCTTCGTGCGCGTGAGCGGCGCCGCCGCGGACATCGGCGCTTTCGAAGTGCAGGCCATCGATGATCACCTGTTCGTAGACGGGTTCGACCCCGAGTCGCTGCGTTGAGGCATTCCGCCATGCGCATGGATGCGAGCTGCGGCGGGACGCCTTGCTCGCAACGGAATCGGGACACGTGAAGACATCGCTCCTGGCCCGGACCGTGTGCGGCCTTCTCGTCGGCATCGGCGCGGGCCTGGGCGCCTATGCGTATGTTCGCGGCGGCGGCGATGCCGCCGCGGTCGGCTTCGTCGTCGATTACATCGCGCGGCCGGGCGGGCAGCTGTTCCTGAGCCTGCTCTTCATGCTCGTGCTGCCGTTGATGTTCAGCGCGCTGGTCCTTGGCGTGTCCGAGCTCGGCGACATCGCGACGCTCGGCCGCGTCGGCTCGCGCACGCTGGCGTACACGGCGATCGTCACGATGGTCGCGGTCGTGATCGGTCTTGCCGTGATCCACCTGATCGAGCCCGGCGCGGGTTTCGATCCGGCCATGCGCGAGGCGTTGATCAGCGACGCGGCAGCCCGCGCGCACGACATCGCCGGCGCGCATCCCACGCTGTCGGGCGTCGACATGATCCTCGGGCTCGTTCCGCGCAACGTGCTGCGCGCTGCAGCGGACGATCAGTTCCTTGCGGTGATGTTCTTCGCGATCCTGCTTGGCGTCGGCCTCGTGCTTGCGCCGACGCCGGCGACCGCCGCGTTCCGCGCGACGATCCAGGGATTGAACGAGCTCGTCGTGCGGCTGGTCGGTCTCGTCACGCGCCTGACGCCGTATGCGGTCGCGTGCCTCATGTTCGCGCTCAGCGCGCGCTTCGGCTGGGATCTCCTGCTGACGCTCGGCAAGTTCGTGCTGACCGTGCTGCTCGCGCTCGGGCTGCACATGTTCGTCGTGCTGCCGCTGTGGGTGCGTTGGGCCGGCAGGATGCCCGATCGCGCATTTCCTGCGCGGCAGCCAGGAGGCGATCCTGACCGCTTTCTCGACCGCGTCGAGCGCCGCGACGCTGCCGACGACGCTGAAGGTCGCCGAGCAGAACCTGCACGTGCCGAACCGCATCGCGCGCTTCGTGCTGACGATCGGCGCGAGCGCGAATCATCACGGCACGGCACTCTTCGAAGGTCTTGCGACCTTGTTCATCGCGCAGTGTTTCGGCGTGACGCTGAGCCTTCCGCAGCAGGCGATGCTGATCGGAGTCTGCGTGATCGCGAGCCTCGGCACCGCGGGCGTTCCCGCCGGATCGATGCCGGTGATCGCGATGATCCTCGGCTACCTGCACGTGCCGGCGGAGGGCATCGGCCTGATCCTCGGCGTCGACCGCTTTCTCGACATGTGCCGCACGGCGCTCAACGTGACCGGCGATCTCGCCACCGCGGTCGTCGTCGCGCGCAGCGAGGAAGTCAGCGCCGCGGCCGCGAATCGCAGCGCTGCGAAAGAAGATCCGGAACGCATTCCGAAGCTCGCGCATGCCTGGCGCGAATGATCTGCTGGGGTTCGACACGTTTGTGAGCGGCGTGGAGCTCGATGCATCGGTTCGCATCCGGTCCGTCGATGCGACGGAGCTCGACGAGGTCGTGCCCGAGCTGGCGCAGTGCCTCATCGATCTCGTCGAAAGCGGATTCCCGCTCGGTTTCCTCGCTCCGTTGTCGCGAGTCGCCGCCGAACGCTACTGGTCCTCCCTGCGCGCGGAGATCGAATCGGGCTCGCGCGTGCTGCTCGTCGCGAGCATCGACGATCGCATCGTCAGCAGTGGACAGCTGGCATTCCCGCGCTGGCCGAATGCGCGTCACCGTGCCGAAGTGAACAAGGTGTTCGCGATCGGCGACGTGCGCGGGCGCGGCGTCGGGCTCTGCATGATGCACGCGCTTCATCACGCGGCGCGACAACGCGGCCGCTCGCTGCTGCTGTTGAGCACGCGCCAAGGCGGTTACGCGGAAGGGTTTTACCGCAAGCTCGGCTATCGCGTGATCGGAACCACGCCCGGCTATTACATGGACGTGGCCGGAAAACCCGCGGACAACGTCAGTCTCTACATCGATCTGTCGCGGCCTGCACGCCGCGACGCTGCTGCGCTCAGAAATCCATGAAGTAGCCGCCGTTCACCGGAATGTTCGCGCCGGTGATGAAGCCGGCGTCGTCGGCGGCGAGGAAATCGACGACGCGCGCGATCTCGCGCGGCTCGCCGAGGCGGCCGACCGGGAATGTTCGCGATGATCTGGTTGCGCACGTCTTCGGGAACCGCCATCACCATCGCGGTGCGGCAGTAGCCGGGCGAGACGCTGTTGACGGTGACGCCTTTCTTCGCGACTTCGCGCGCGAGCGCCATCGTGAAGCCGTGCATGCCGGCTTTCGCGGCCGAGTAGTTGGTCTGGCCGAACTGGCCGGTCTGGCCGTTGACCGACGAGATGTTGACGATGCGTCCGTAGCCGCGCGTGCTCATGCCGTCGACGACGTGGCGGCACATGTTGAAGACGCCTTCGAGGTTGACCTTGAGCACGTCGATCCACTGCTCGGGCGACATCTTGCGCAGCGAGATGTCGCGCGTGATGCCGGCCGCGTTGACCAGGATCGAGATCGGGCCGTGCTCGGCTTCGACCTTGCGGATCATGTCGGCGCAGGACTGGAAGTCGGCGACGTTGAGCGGCTCGAACACGATGTCGTCGCCGAACTCGGCCATCTCCTCGCGGAACGCGGCGACGCGCTCGCTGCGCGAAGCGAGATCGGCGGCGACGACCTTGCGGCCGGAGCGTGCGAGGTACTTGCAGATCTCGGTGCCGAGACCGCCGATTCCGCCGGTGACGACGGCGACACGTTTGCTCATGGATCGACTCGTGCAGTGCGACATGACGTGCGGCGCAACACGCTGTTGCAGCGCACAAGGGCGGCGATGTTAAAAACGCGGTATGGCGATGTCAAACGACGGCGCGAATGTCGACACTTCCCAGCCAGCGCGGACTGCGACGCGCCGTCGTCCCGGCGAAAGCCGGGACCCATTGCTTTTCGGGCTTGGATCAAGACGGTTCCGGCTTCAGCCGGAACGACGAAACGCTCAGGGCTTCGTCTTCTTCGCAGCCTGCGGCTGGGACGGATCGAACGTGCCGTTGCGCACGCTGTTCGCCGCCGCGTTGAGGAAACCCTGCTGCAGCGACTTCCAGAGGTCCACGTTGCGCTCGGTCAGGTCGTTGAGCATCGACCACGGCGTCTGGCCGAGGATGTTGTTGAGCTGGCTGCGGAACTGCTGCTGCTGGTCGAGGAAGATCTGCAGGCTCTTCTCGAGGTAGCTGCCCATGAAGCCCTGCAGCGAATCGCCGTAGAAACGGATGATCTGCGAGAGCAGGTTCGTCGTGAACATCGGCTGCCCGCGCTCCTCGTGCTCCGAGATGATCTGGAGCAGCACCGAGCGGGTCAGGTCGTTGCCGGACTTGGCGTCGCGGACCTCGAACTCCTCGTTGTCGAGGACGAGCTGGCGCACCTCTTCGAGCGTGATGTAGCTCGAGATCTCGGTGTCATAGAGCCGCCGGTTCGGGTACTTCTTGATGGTGCGCAGTTGTGCCATGCGGCAACGCTAGCAGAATATGCTGTGGCGCACCAGTTTCTTTGCTGCGCAGCATGAAGGCGGGGAACGGGGATCGGGGAACAGGGAACGGAAGGGCAAAAAGGCCGCTTTTTCCGTTCCCGGTTCCCTGTTCCCCATCTTCACCAGCCCATGTACTGGCCGCCGTTGATCGCGAGATTGGCGCCGGTGATCCAGCGCGCCTGCTCGCCGACGAAGAAGCCGACCGCGTACGCGATCTCGTCCGGCTCGCCGAGGCGGCCGACCGGGATCTGCGCGACGATCTTGGCGCGCACTTCCTCGGGCACGGCCATGACCATGTCGGTGCCGACGTAGCCCGGCGATACCGTGTTCACGGTGATGCCGAACTTCGCGTTCTCCTGCGCGAGCGAGATCGTGAAGCCGTGCATGCCGGCCTTGGCCGCCGCGTAGTTGGCCTGGCCGTACTGGCCCTTCTGGCCGTTGATCGAGCTGATCTGCACGATGCGGCCCCACTTGCGGTTGCGCATGCCGTCGATGACCGGGCGCGTCACGTTGAACACCGAGTTGAGATTGGTGTTGATGACTTCCTGCCACTGCAGCGCGTTCATCTTGTGGAACGTCGTGTCGCGCGTGATGCCGGCGTTGTTGATCAGGATGTCGACCGGGCCGAGCTTGGATTCGACCTCGCGCACCATCTTTTCGGCGCCGGCGTGGTCCGACACGTCGCCGTGCGCGATCGCAAAGTCGAAGCCGGCGGCGCGCTGCGCGTCCTGCCACGCCTTCGTCTTGCCTTCGTCGCGAAAGTTCGTCGCGACCTTGTGCCCCTGGCGGGCGAGCTCCCTGCAGATCGCCGTGCCGATGCCGCCGGTGCCTCCGGTAACCAATGCCACGCGCGTCGTCATGTCGTTCTCCTCAGGTTTGCGAGCCGCTCGGCGGCCGGCGGACGCGACGATTGTGCCGCCGCATCCGTCAAACGTCCTTCCGCAACGCGGCAAACGATGCCGGCGCCGCTGCGCTCGCCGGAATGCTGCGCGGATCGAATGCGCGCGAGCGCTGCGGCCAGTGTCGCGTCGACCGTCGGATCCGACGACGACGTCCTGGCCGAGGAACGCGAGCGCAGCGCGCAGCGCCGGCAGCGGATCGGCCGCATCGACCGCGATCGCGCGCTCCTGCTTGCCGAGCTTGCGCCCATCGTCGCCGAGCACGAGCGGCAGGTGAGCATAGCGGACGCGGGGCAGGCCGAGCAGCTCCTGCAGGAGGATCTGGCGCGGCGTCGAGTCGATCAGATCGGCGCCGCGCACGATGTCGGTGATGCCTTCGTCCGCGTCGTCGACGACGACGGCGAGCTGATAGGCGTACCAGCCGTCGGCGCGCCGCACGACGAAATCGCCGACGTCGCGTTGAAGGTCCTGCTCGATGCGGCCCTGGATCGCATCGTCGAATCCGATCGTGCGCGCCGGCACGCGCAGGCGCCACGCGGGATCGCGCGAGCGATCGCGTCGGCGCGACACAGGCCGGCGGATGCACGCCGTCGAACGGCGGCGAGATCGCTGCGGCTGCACCAGCACGGATAGACGCACGACGCGCGCTCGAGACGCGCGAACGCCGCGTCGTACTCGCTCGTGCGGCGGCTCTGATAGATCGGCGGCTCGTCGGACGTCATGCCGAACGCGGCGAGCGTCGCGAGGATCTCGGCATCGGCGCCGGCGACTTCGCGCGGCGGATCGAGATCCTCGACGCGCACGATCCAGCGCCCGCCGGCCGCGCGCGCGAAAAGCCAGCTGCCGAGCGCGGCGACCAGCGAGCCGAAATGCAGGCTGCCCGGTCGGCGAGGGCGCGAAACGGCCGCGATAGGTGGGCGAGGGCGGCGGCATGAGCTGGCTGTTGCGCGTATTCCGACGGCGAGCGGCAGGAGCAAAGATTGAACCACGAAGAACACGAAGAACACGAAGATAAAGGAGGTTGAACCGCTCTATCTCCCTTCGTGTTCTCTGTGTTCTTCGTGGTTCAATCTTCTGCTCCTGGCATCACCGAACCTTCGGCCTCGACTGGATGTCAACTACGACGCTCGCTGCGGCAGCGCCGACGCGCTACCCTTTCAAATCGTACCGAGCGATCCCATGAAGGGACGGACACGTCCCACTGCCGAGGCAGGCCATGCTGCGCATCATGCTGTTCATCGCGACCAACCTCGCGGTCATGATGCTCCTGACCATCGTCGTCAAGGTCACCGGCCTTGACGTCTACGCCTACCAGCGCGGCGGCCTCAATCTGCAGGGGCTGCTGGTCATGTCCGCGGTCATGGGCATGGGCGGCTCCTTCATCTCGCTCGCGATGTCGAAATGGATCGCGAAGATGTCGGTCCGCGCGCAGGTGATCACCGAGCCGCGCAATCCGACCGAAACCTGGCTCGTCAACACCGTGCGCAGCGCACGCCGAGAAGGCCGGCATCGGCATGCCCGAAGTCGCCATCTACGATGCGCCCGAGATGAACGCGTTCGCGACCGGCATGAGCAAGAACAGCGCGCTCGTCGCGGTGTCGACCGGCCTCCTGCAATCGATGGATCGCGAGCAGGTCGATGCCGTGCTCGGCCACGAGATCACGCACGTCGCCAACGGCGACATGGTCACGATGGCGCTGATCCAGGGCGTGCTCAACACGTTCGTGATCTTCCTCGCGCGCGTGCTCGGCACGCTGATCGACCGCGCGATCAGCGGCAACCGCGACAGTGGCGGCGGCGGATTCGCGTACTTCGGCATCGTGATCGTGCTGCAGATCGCGCTCGGCTTTCTCGCCTCGCTGATCGTCATGGCGTTCTCGCGCTGGCGCGAGTTCCGCGCCGACGCCGGCGGCGCGCGTCTGGCCGGACGCGACTCGATGATCTCGGCGCTGCAGCGCCTCGGCGGCGACGACGGCCAGTCGACGCTGCCGAAGGCGATCCAGGCGTTCGGCATCACGGGCGAGGGCGGCATCGCGCGCTTCCTGCGCAGTCATCCGCCGATTCCGGAGCGCATCGCGGCGCTGCGCGCGCAAGCTGCGTAACGGGCGGGCAGCGTTGGGAACGCTACCTCCCTCTCACCGCTGCTTTTCCCCCTCTCCCGCTTGCGGGAGAGGGCTGGGGTGAGGGCATTCGGAGTGAGGCGCTGAACCAGCCTGCCCTCACCCTAACCCTCTCCCGCAAGCGGGAGAGGGGACACGGCGACGGGGTTTGGGAACGCGCAACGCTTACCCGTGCCCGTGCGCCATCACCTTCTCGGGCTCCTGCAGAAAATTCCCCTGCACGAAGTTCACGCCGCACGAGAACAGGATCGACATGCTCGCCGCATCCTCGACGAACTCGGCGACCGTCAGCTTGCCGGCGTGGTGCGCCTGGTCGCAGATCTCCTTGATCTTTTCCTGGTTTTCCTTGTGCTTGGGCAGCTCCGCCATGTAGTTGCGGTCGATCTTGAGGTAGTGCGCGGGGATGTGCTTCAGCAGCTGGAATGAATTCAGACCCGAGCCGAACTGCTCGAGCGCGAAGCCGCAGTGGATCTGCTCGAGACCCTTCACGAACGCGCGCGCAGGTTTCAGGCTGGTCACGACCTTGCTTTCCGGCATCTCGAACACGAGCGAATCGCCGCGCTGGCGCGCGTTCTTGAGTTGCTGCGCGATCCACGAGAGCAGCGTCTGATCCTCGAGCGACTGCGGCGTCAGCTTGATGAAGAACGTCGTCTTGTGACCGGCGCGCTCGCGCTCGGCGATCGAGCGGATCGCGGCGCCGATGACCCAGCGGTCGATCGACGGCAGCTTGCCGTTCTGCTCGGCGATCGGCAGGAAGTGGCCGGGCAGGATCTCGCCCTTGGCGCCCTTCATGCGCAGCAGCACTTCGTAGAACTCGCCCTCGGCGCCGTGCAGGCTCACGATCGGCTGGTAGTACAGAATGAATCCGTCGTTGGCGAGCGCATCGTCGATCAGCGAGAGCCAGTGCTTGGTCTTCTCGGCCGCCGCCTTGTCCTGCGCAGCCGGATCGAAGATGCTGACGCGGTTGCCGCCTTCGGCCTGCGCGGTGCGCAGCGAGCCCTGCGCCTGCGCGAGCAGCGTCTGCGCGTTCGCGTTCTTCTCGCCGATCAGGCTGCCGCCGATGCTGACGGTCAGGCTGATCGACTGCTTGCCGATGTCGAAGATGCGTTCTTCGAACGCCTTGCGCAGCTTCTCGGCGAGCTGGCGCGTGTCGTCGACCGTGCGCTTGGTGATCAGCACGCCGAACGCGTGCTCGCCCATGCGGCCGGCGACTTCCGATTCGCTGAGGTGGCGGCGCATCAGGCCGGCCATGTCGCCGAGCAGCACGTCGGCGTTGCCGAGGCCCACGCCGTCGAGCACCTGCTTGAAGTTGTCGGGCTCGATCAGCAGCAGCGCCTGGTCGATCGCGCCGCTCGCGGCGGCCGCGGCGGCGTTCTCGATCTGCGCGATCGTGTGCTGGCGGTTGAACAGCTCCGTGACGAGATCCCTGGAGCGCAGCGCGTCGAGCTCCTGCGCGAGATTGGCGTCGATCATCTGCCGGCGGAACGTGATCTGCTGGCAGGGCTCGCCCTCGTAGCTCGCCTCGGCGAATTCCATCGTCGCGTCGAAGGTCGAGCCGTCGCCGCGCTGCGCCTTGAGGTTCAGGCGCTGCGGCGGCTTCTCGCCCTTCGAGAGGCGCTTCAGCAGCGCCTTGAAATCGTCGGCGTCGTCGGGCGCGATCATGTCCAGGATCGACATGCCCTCGACGTCCTCGAACTCGTCGAAGCCGAACATTTCGAGGTACGCCTTGTTCGCGCGCACGTGCATGCCTTCGTGCACGTACGCGATCGGGTCGCGCGAGGAATCGAGCAGCGCCTCGCAGCGGCGCTCGGATTCGCGCAAGCGAAGCCTCGATGCGGCGCACGTTGCGGCGCATCGTCAGCGCCTCGAACTCGCGGCGCACGATCATCTGCACGTGGTCGGCGCGGTCGCGCAGCGCAAGGCCGCGCGCGCCGTCGTGGAACGCGGCGACGATGCGGTCCTCGCTCAGGCCGCGTCCGGTCGCGATGATCGCGATGTCGCGGCCGCCGCGGCTCGCCGCTTCGGTGACGTGCGCCAGCGCAAGATCGGCGCAGTCGAGGTTGGCGATGATGACGTCCGGCATCTGCTGCTCGAGCGCGGCCTCGAGCTCGGCCTCGTTCGACGGCGCGCGCCGGCCGCACGGCGATGCCGCCGTTGCGCAGCACGCTGATGATCTGCTCGGCCTCCTCGACGGAGTCCTCGATCAGGAGCAGCTTGATGATGTTGTCGGGTTTCGTCATCGGGTCCTGCGATATCGGGGCGATCGTCGGCTCGGGGCGCTGACCACTGCGCGACCTTCCGGTGTCGCCCGGCTCGGGTTCGGCGCAGGGAAAGCGTTTCCGTGTGATCGGCAAAACCGCGTCGCGAGCCGCGGCCTTGACCTATTTACCGGATTCGGACACGCATTTCCATCGGGCAGATTCCCTTTACAGCGGCGTTTTCGATGCAGCGCCCGCAACTTCGCGCACCAGCCGGGGCACGAGGTAGCCGGGAAGCCTCGCGGCGAGATCGTCCGCCAGCGCCCGCGCGCGCGTCGTCGTCGACTTCGAAATGGGCCGCGCCCTGCACGCGGTCGAGCTGGTGCAGGTAGTAGGGCAGCACGCCGCATTCGAACAGGCGCTCGGACAGCAGCCGCAAGCGTATCGACGTCGTCGTTGACCCCGCGCAGCAGGACGGACTGGTTCAGCACCGTCGCGCCGGCCGCGCGCAAGCGCGGCGCACGCCTCGGCGACGCGACGCATCGAGCTCGTTGGCGTGATTGGCATGCACGACGACGATCGTCGGCCGAACGGCAGCCCGCGCGAGCCAGGCGATCAAGTGCCGGCGTCGACGCGCTCGGGCAGCACGATCGGCAGGCGCGTATGGATGCGCAGGCGCTGCGCAGATGCGGGATCGTCGCCAGCGCGTCGGTCAGCTCGGCGAGCTTCGCGGTCGACAGCGACAGCGGATCGCCGCCGGAAAGAATGACTTCCTCGATCGACGCATCGGCGCGCAGCTCGGCGATCGCGTCCTGCCAGCGATTGGCCGCGGCGGTTTCCTCGCCGTATGGAAAGTGCCGGCGGAAGCAGTAGCGGCAGTTGACCGCGCACGAGCCGGTCGCGATCAGCAGCGCGCGCCCGTGGTACTTGTGCAGCACGCCGCGTCCGGCGCGCGCGGCGAGATCGCCGACGGCGTCGCGCGTGAAACCCGGGCACGTCGCCGAGCTCGGCCGCCTGCGGCAGCACCTGCAGCAGCAGCGGATCGGACGCATCGCCGCGGCGCATGCGCGCGACGAAACCGCGCGGCACGCGCATCGCAAAGCCGGCGTCGCCGTCGGGCAGGAGCTCGCCCGCGCGATGCGAAAGGCCGAGCAGATCGAGGAGCTCGCGCGGATCGCTGATCGCGTCGCGCCAGAGCTCCTGCCAGCGCGCAGGCTGCGCCGGCAGGCGTTTAGCGGGTATCATTATTGGATCGGGTCCGGCCGGAATGGCCAGGGAACCCATCATTCTAGCCGCTTTCGGCGGCCCCCGAATCGTTACGAACTCCGCGGAGCTTTTTCCATGGCCAGTTATGGCATGAACGACGTCAAGAACGGCATGAAGATCATCGTGGACGGCTATCCGTGCACGATCGTCGACACCGAATACGTCAAGCCCGGCAAGGGCCAGGCCTTCACGCGCGTGAAATACCGCAACCTCAAGACCGGCCGCATCGTCGAGCTGACGATGAAGTCGACCGATTCGCTCGAAGCGGCCGACGTCGTCGACACCGATCATCGAGTACCTCTACAGCGACGGCGAGTTCTGGCACTTCATGCACCCGGACACGCACGAGCAGATCGCCGCCGACAAGAACGCGATGGGCGACGCCGCCAAGTGGCTCAAGGGCAACGAGATGTGCATCGTCACGCTGTGGAACGGCGCGCCGCTGATCGTGACGCCGCCGACCTTCGTCGAGCTGCTGATCACCGAAACCGATCCCGGCGTGAAGGGCGACACCGCCGGCAGCGGCGGCAAGCCGGCCACGCTGGAAACCGGCGCCGTGGTGCGCGTGCCGCTGTTCGTTCCGCAGGGCGACAAGATCAAGGTCGACACGCGCACGGGCGAGTACGTCTCGCGCGTGAAATGACGATCCGCCGCAGCTGCGCGGCCGTGATCGTCATCCCGGCGAAGGCCGGGATCCAGCTCCTTCGCTTTCGCATGCACGTGCGCAAAGCAAGCTGGATTCCGGCATTCGCCGGAATGACGAGTAGGGCATCGTGACCCCTGTTGAGTCGCAGCGAACAGTCGACCTCCTCATCGAAGCCCGCTGGGTCGTCCCGGTCGAGCCGCACGGCGTCGTGCTCGAAAACCACGCCGTCGCGATCGCCGGCGATCGCATCGCCGCCGTCCTGCCGATCGCCGAAGCGCGCGCGACGCTACGCACCGCGCGAGCGCATCGAGCTCGCCGAGCACGCGCTGATCCCGGGCCTCGTCAACGCGCACACGCACAACCCGATGACGCTGATGCGCGGCCTCGCCGACGACCTGCCGCTGATGCGCTGGCTGCAGGAGCACATCTGGCCGGCCGAAGCGAAGGCGATCAGCCCCGAGTTCGTGCGCGACGGCGTCGAGCTCGCCGATCGCCGAGATGCTGCGCGGCGGCACCACCTGCTGCAACGAGAACTATTTCTTCCCGGACGTGCAGGCCGCGACGTATCGCCGGCTCGGCTTTCGCGCGATGGTCGCCTGCCGATCATCGAATTTCCGAGCGCCTGGGCGAAGAGCCGCGACGAATACTTCGACAAGGGCCTCGCCGTGCACGACGAGTTCCGCGGCGAACCGCTGATCGGCACGAGCCTCGGCGCCGCACGCGCCGTACACGGTCGCCGACGAAAGCTTCGAGCGCATCCGCATGCTGTCCGACCAGCTCGACATCCCGGTGCATCTGCATCTGCACGAGACCGCGCAGGAAGTCGAGGACGCCAAGCGCGAGCACGGCGTGCGTCCGTTCGCGCGCATGCAGGCGCTCGGGCTCGTCAACGATCACCTGATCGCCGTGCACATGACGCAGCTGACCGACGCCGAGATCGCCGCGTGCGCCGAGGCGGCGTTTCGGTCGCGCATTGCGCGGAGTCGAACCTCAAGCTCGCGTCGGGTTTCTGTCCGGCCGAGAAACTGCGCCGCGCCGGCGTCAACCTCGCGCTCGGCACCGACGGCTGCGCGAGCAACAACGATCTCGACATGTTCGGCGAGATGCGCACCGCCGCGCTGCTCGCCAAGGCGCGTCGCCAACGACGCGAGCGCGTTCGATGCCGCCAGCGCGCTGCGCGCGGCGACGCTCAACGGCGCGAAGGCGCTCGGCTGGGACGAGCGCATCGGCTCGATCGAAGCCGGCAAGCAGGCCGACCTCTGCGCCGTGCGGCTCGACGCACATCGAGACGCAGCCGATGTACAACGTGATCTCGCAGCTCGTCTACGCCGACCGGCCGCCATCAGGTCAGCGACGTCTGGATCGCCGGCGTGCGCAAGCTCGCCGACGGCGTGCTGATCGATCTCGATCCGGCTGACCTGCGCGAACGGGCGCGACGCTGGCGCGATCGCCTCACTGAAAGCTGATACGTGCGACTCGCGCTATCCTGACCGCATGAACGCACCGGCACCCAACGTCAATCCGGCCGAAACCGCCAAGTTCGACCGCCTCGCCGCACGCTGGTGGGATCCGGACGGCGAATCGCGCCCGCTGCACGATCTCAATCCGGTGCGTCTCGGCTACATCGCCGATCGCGCGACTCTGAAAGGCGCGCGCGCGCTCGATGTCGGCTGCGGCGGCGGCCTGCTCAGCGAAGCGCTTGCGCGCGCCGGCGCGAACGTCACCGCGATCGATCTCGCGCCGCGCGTGCTCGATGTCGCGCGACTGCACCTGCACGAGAGCGGCCTCGTCGTCGACTATCGCGAAATCAGCGTCGAAGCGCTCGCCGACGAAATGCCGGCGACGTTCGACGCCATCACCTGCATGGAAATGCTCGAGCACGTGCCCGATCCGCGGCAGCGTGATCCGCGCCTGCGCGACGCTGCTGAAGCCCGGCGGCAAGCTGTTCCTGTCGACGCTGAACCGCACGCCGCTCGCGTTCGGCGCGGCGATCCTCGGCGCCGAGTACGTGCTGCGCCTGCTGCCGCGCGGCACGCATCACTACGCGCAATTCCTCAAACCGAGCGAGATCGCGGCCGACCTGCGCGCTGCCGGGCTCGAACTCGATGATCTCAGCGGCATCGGCTACAACCCGTTCACGCGCAAGGCGTGGCTGACCGGCAGCGTCGCCGTGAACTATCTCGCCTGCGCGTCGAAGCCCGCATGAACGCGACGCTGCCGCCGCGCGCGGTGCTGTTCGATCTCGACGGCACGCTGGTCGATTCCGCGCCGGATCTCATCGCCGCCGTGCAGCGCGCTGCGCGCCGAGCTCGGCGCGCCGCCGCCGGATGCCGATCGCGTGCGCGAGGTCGTCTCGGCCGGCGGCCGCGCGATGCTGCGCCGCGGATTGCCCGGCGCCGACGAGACGATGATCGATCAGTTGCTGCCGCGCTTTCTCGACATCTATTCGGTCGAACATGGTCGAGCACACGCGGCTCTACGACGGCATGGACGCCGTGCTCGATGATTTCGAAGCGCGCGGCATCGCCTGGGGCGTCGTCACCAACAAGCCCGGCTGGCTCGCGCGGCCGATGCTCGAGCAGATGCGCTCTGCACCTGCGCTGCGCGGCGCTCGTCACCGGCGATTGCCTGCCGGTGCGCAAGCCCGATCCGGCGCCGGTGCTGCGCGCGTGCGAGCTCGCCGGTGTCGAAGCGTTCGCGACCGCGTTCGTCGGCGACGACCTGCCGCGACGTCGAGGCCGGGCGAGCGCGCCGGCATGCTCACGGTCGCCGCGGCGTGGGGCTATCTCGACGGCGGCGATCCGCATGCGTGGGGCGCCGATGTCGTCGTCGACGCGCCGTCCGGACTGCCGCACGCGCTCGGGCTCGTGTGAGCACCGACTCGCCCGTCACGCCGCTCGCGAGTTTCGAAGCGAAGTGGACGCGAGGCCTATCCCGAATTCGCGCTCGCGCTGAGGTTCGTGCGCGGACGCCGAGCGCGACGCGCAGAGCGCATTCGCATGCCTCGTGTTCGAGATCGAGTACGCCGCTTTCGGCATCCGCGAAGCGCAGCCCGCGGCGATCAAGCTGCAGTGGTGGGCCGAGGAGCTCGCGCGTACCGCAAAGGGCGAGGCGCGGCATCCGCTGACGCAGGCGCTCGCGCGCGCGCATCGAAGCGGCGACGATTCCGTCGGCGCTCTGGCAGCAGGCGATCATCGCCGCGCTCGCGCAGCGCGATCCCGAGCCGCCGCCGACGCTGCCGCGCTGCTCGACGGCTACGCACCGATGTACGCGCCGATCGGCACGATCGAGGCGGCGCTGTTCGGCACGCGACGCAGAATCGGTCGCGCGCGTGCTCGCGTCGATGCGCGCGCTGCGCGACGCCGCGGCGCTGTCCGATCGCGCTGCGCGACGGCAAGCTGCCGTTGCCGCTCGACCTGCTCGCGCGGCACCGGCTCTGCGCGCGGCGATCTCGCGGCAGCGTCCGAGGCTCGCACGCACGCGCTGCGCGAATGGTTCGTCGAATCTGGCGGCGAACCTGCGCGCGCTGCTCGACGCATGCTGCGCTCGCCGCGCACCCGCTCGGGCATCGTGCGCGCGACGATGGCCGCGGCCGATGCCCGGCGCGCCGCGCAGGCGGCTCGTGCGAGCGAGCCGCTGGCGGCGATGAACGATGCGCTCGGCCGGCTTGTCGATTCCGGTCGTATGGTCGGCCTGGCGCGCCGCGCGCCGTTCGCGCGGCGTGAACGGAGAATCGCGACCGCCATCGGCCTGTTAGGCTATTGAGCCGGCGCCCATCGACCCTAGATCGCATGGGTCGCGGGAGCCGTTCCGGCACTCTCCAGAGCAATTGCCATGTCCGCAAGGGAAAACACGCTGCGCCGCATGCCCGACGTCGCCGGTCGAGGCCGAGGCCGGATCTTGCCGGCCGCGCTCGACCGGGTCGGCATGGACGAGATCGAGATGCCGGTGCTGATCGCGCAGCCGGACGGCACGACGCAGCGCGTCAGCGCACGCGTCGCCGCATTCGTCGATCTCGGCAGCGCCGAGGCGCGCGGCATCCACATGTCGCGGCTGTACCTGCATCTCGATCGCCATCTGTCGGCCGAGCCGCTGACGCCGTGCACGCTGCGCCGCGTGCTGCGCGATTTCCTCGATTCGCACGCGGATCTTTCGCGTCGCGCCGAAGTGCGCATCCGCTTCGATCACCTGATCCGCCGCGCGTCGCTGGCGCAGCGCGCACAGCGGCTGGCGCGCGTATCCGGTCGAGATCGCCGCGCACCTCGACGGCGACGGTTTCGCGGCCGAGCTCGCGGTCAGCGTGCAGTATTCGAGCACGTGTCCCGCGTCGGCCGCGCTCGCGCGCCAGCTGATCCAGGAACGCTTCGCCGCCGATTTCGCCGATCGCAAGACGATCGATCGCGACGCGGTGCTGGCCTGGCTCGGCAGCGAAGCAGGGCATCGTCGCGACGCCGCACAGCCAGCGCAGCACGGCCGACGTGCGCGTGACGCTCGCGCACGGTTTCGATTTTCCGATCATCGACATGATCGACCTGATCGAAGACGCGCTGAAGACGCCGGTGCAGACCGCGGTCAAGCGCGAGGACGAGCAGGCGTTCGCGCTCGCCAACGGCCAGAACCTGATGTTCTGCGAGGACGCCGCGCGGCGCATGCAGCGCGCGCTCGACGCGGACGAGCGCATCGCCGATTTCCGCGTGCGCGCGACGCATCACGAGAGCCTGCATCCGCACGATGCGGTCGCGGTCGCGACGAAGGGTGTCGCCGGCGGCTACCGCGCGGACGCGTGATGGCGATCCGCGATGCGCGGCGCGATGATTTCGCTGCAATCCTCGCGCTGAATGCGGAGTCGGTTCACTTCCTGAGCCCGCTCTCGCCGGAACGGCTGGACGCATTGCATCGTGCCGCGGCGTATCACAAGGTCGTCGAGGTCGACGGCGAAATTGCGGCGTTCCTGCTCGCATTCCGCGAAGGCGCCGCGTACGACAGCCCGAACTATCTCTGGTTCGGCGAGCGCTACCCGACGTTTCTCTACATCGATCGCATCGTCGTCGCGCCGTCGCATCGCGGCGGCGGACTCGGCGTCGAGCTTTACGCCGACATCGCGGCATTCGCCGCGCGCACCGGCGTGCCGTGGCTGACTTGTGAGTTCGACCTCGAGCCGCCGAATCCGGGCTCGATGCGGTTCCACGAGCGCATGGGTTTCCGCGAAGTCGGCACGCAGTGGATCCATGGCGCAACGAAGCAGGTGTCGCTGCAGGCGAAAGCGATTGCGAGCGCCGCCGCCGGCTAGTGCGGCGGTTCGACCAGCAGCAGCGGATCGAGCCGCACGTCGAACCAGTTCATGCCCCAGTGCAGATGCGGCCCGGTCGCGCGGCCGGTCATGCCGACGGCGCCGATGACCTGGCCCTGCTCGATGCGGTCGCCGACTTTCACGTCGATGCGCGACATGTGCAGGAAGTTCGAGCTGACGCCGTGGCCGTGGTCGATCAGCACCGTGCCGCCGGTGAGATAGAGGGTCGGCATCGGCGAACGTGACGATGCCGCTGGCCGGCGCCTTCACCGGCGTGCCTTGCGGGACCGCGATGTCCATGCCCGGATGCGGCGACTTCGGCACGTCCTTGCCTTTGACGACGTAGACGCGCTGGCTGCCGAAGCGTCCGCTGATGCGGCCTTCGACGGGCCAGGCGAACGTCTCCAGGAAATCCGTGCGCGCATCGTCGCGGTTGCGCGCGGCGACGACGCGCGCCTGCTCGCGCTTGATGCGCTCGGCGATCGTCGGGCGGCGGCTCGACGGTCTGCGGCGGCACGCCTTCGATGCGTTCGACCGGCCAGTCGCGCGGCGTCACGGCGATGTCGATGCGGTCGTGGCGGCCGTCGCGTTCGCGCACGTCGACGTGGACCGGGCCTTTCTCGTCGCGGCCGACGCCGAAGACGACGTCGCCGTCGGGCGTGACGAGGAGGTCGCGGTCGGCGTAGCGTGCGTGGCTGCCGGGCGGGATCTTGCCGATGACGAGCGCGCCTTGGGAGACGGATTGCGGGAAACGCGCAGTGTTCGTCAGGCGGCTGCCGCGGCCAGTGCCGCTGACCAGCGCCGAGCGCCAACATCGCCGTCATCCCGGCGAAAGCCGGGATCCAGCTTTGCCAAGTGTCGAGAGACGCGCGAAGCAGCTGGATCCCAGCCTTCGCCGGGATGACGAGTGCATGAGTCGGTGCGCCGCGATGATCGCATCACCGCGCGAATTCCAGCCGCTGTCCGCGCACCGTATCGTCGAGCGCGCCTTCGTGCCACGCGAGCTTTCCGTTCACGAACGTCGCCGCGATGCTCGACCGGAACGTAAACCCTTCGAACGGCGACCATCCGCACTTCGACAGCACATCCGCCGCCGTCACCGCGATGCGGCTTCTGCGGATCGACGAGCACGAGATCCGCGTGGAATCCCTCGCGCAGGAAGCCGCGCTCGCGCACGTTGAACAATGTCGCCGGCGCGTGCGAGACGGCTTCGACGACGCGCTCGAGCGTCAGCTTGCCGTCGAGCACGCGCTCGATCGCGCACTGCAGCGCGTATTGCACGAGCGGCAGCCCCGATGGCGCGCGCGTGTACGGCTCGGCTTTTTCGCGCGGCAGTGTGCGGCGCGTGGTCGGTCGCGAGCACGTCGATGCGGCGTTCGGCGAGCGCGCGCGTGATCGCGTCGCGGTCGGCCGCGGTCTTGATCGCGGGATTGCACTTGATGCGGTTGCCGAGCCGCGCGTAGTCGGCGTCGCTGAAATGCAGGTAGTGCACGCAGGTCTCGGCCGTGATGCGCTTGCCGGCGACGGGGCCGGGCTCGAACAGCGCGCATTCGTCGGCGGTCGAGATGTGCAGCACGTGCAGGCGCGTGCCGTGCTTTCGCGCGAGCGAGATCGCGAGCGTCGTCGACTTGACGCAGGCCTCGCGCGAGCGGATCAGCGGGTGCTGATCGGGCGGGATGTCGTCGCCCCAGCGCTCGCGCGCCTTCGCCTCGTTGGCGAGGATCGTCGGCGTGTCCTCGCAGTGCGTGATGATCGGCACCGGCGCGTCGCGGAAGATCGCATCGAGCGTCGCCGGATCGTCGACCAGCATGTTGCCGGTCGACGCGCCCATGAACACCTTGATGCCGGGCGCGGCGAGCGGATCGAGGCGTCGGATCTCGTCGAGGTTGTCGTTGGTCGCGCCGAGATAGAACGCGTAGTTGACGCGCGAGACCTCGGCCGCGCGCGTGTACTTCGCTTCGAGCGCTTCGCGATTCGTCGCGGGCGGCCTGGTGTTCGGCATCTCCATGTAGCTCGTGATGCCGCCGGCGAGGCACGCGCGCGATTCGCTTTCGATGTCGGCCTTGTACGTGAGGCCGGGCTCGCGGAAGTGCACCTGGTCGTCGATCATGCCGGGCAGCAGCCAGCGTCCGTTCGCGTCGAGCACGTTCGCGCCGGCGCGTGCGGTGAGGCTGCGGCCGATCTTGTGGATGCGGCCGTCGCGGATCGCTACGTCGCCGGTTTCGCGCCGTCCTTCGTTGACGATCTCGGCGTTGGTGATCAGCCAGTCGGTCATTGTTTGCTTGAATCTCCCGTCGTGGTGGCGCGCGGCCACCATTCGAATCGTTCAGGCACCGGATCGAGGCCGCCGGCGCACAGCGGCTGGCAGCGCAGGATACGGTACAGGCCCAGCCAGCCGCCGCGCAGCGTGCCGAAGCGCGCGACCGCGACGCGCGCGTAGTCCGAGCAGCTCGGGTGGAAACGGCAGCGCGAGCCGAACAGCGGGCTCAGCCAACGTTTGTAACATTCCAGCATCACGATGACGATGCGCGACACGCTGATCGGCTCCACATTTGCGGCGCAGTTCACCCGAAGTATGCATCCGCGCCGCCGCCGCGCGTCGTCGGCGCTGCCGCGGGCCGCTGCGGCCCCGCGGCGCGCGGCAGGCGAACGCTGCCATTCGAGCGCAGGCGCGCGTCGCCGCAGGGATTTCGGCGGTTGCCGGGGGGTGGGACTTAGGCTATAACACGCGGCCGCCGAGTCACGAGGTGGACGCAAGCAATGGCAAAGAACAAACCGGCGCCGGCCGGTCACGCTAAAAAGACGAAGGCCCCGGTGCGCAGCAAGGCCGTCGCGAGCAAGGCGCACAAGTCGCCGCCCAAGCCTGTCGCGAAAGCGAAGCGGGCGGTTGTGACTGCGAAGAAAGCACCGAGCAAAGCCGCGAACAAACCGGTGGCCAAAGTGGTCAAACCGGTCGCGAAGGCTGCGCCTGCGAAGCCGGCGCCAGTGAAGGCGCCCGCAACGAAGAAGCCCGTTGCCGCGTCGAAGCAGATAGTGAAGCCCAGCAATTTCGAAAAGCAGTCCGGGAAGTCAGTGAGCACGAGCAAACCTGTTGTTTCATCCGCAACACCGAGTAAAGGAGCCAAGGCGCGTGCGGTTCCGCCGTCCGCCGACACCGGCGTGACCATGCAGGACGGACGCTACGCGCTGCCGACCACGGTCCGCATCGAGCTCCCGAACGGCTACAAGCCGACCGCGAAAGAGGAATACATGAGCCCGCGCCAGCTCGAATTCTTCCGGCGCAAGCTCAGCAAGTGGCGCGAGGAACTGGTCGAGGAAAGCCGCCAGACGATCGAGAGCCTGCGCGACGAAGTGCGTGACGTCGGCGACGAAGCCGAGCGCGCGACGCGCGAGACCGAGAACTCGCTGGAGCTTCGCACGCGCGACCGCTACCGCAAGCTGATCTCGAAGATCGACAAGGCGTTGAAGCGCATCGAGGAAGGCCGCTACGGATACTGCGAGGAGACCGATGAGGAAATCGGCATCGAGCGCCTCGAAGCGCGCCCGATCGCGACGCTGAGCCTCGACGCGCAGGAGCGCTGGGAGCATCGGCAGAAGCAGATGGGCGATTGATCGCGCCATTGCTTCGAACATGAACGTCGACGCCCCGCCTCGCGGGGCGTTTGCTTTTTGGACGGCGCTGGTCGGACGGCTCTGGCTCCGGCGCGATCAGTCTGGCAGGCTAGAACGCGGGCATGGGAAGGTCGATCGACGTGGGCGAGCGCAAATATTTCGGAACCGACGGCATCCGCGGCCGCGTCGGCGAATGGCCGATCACCGCGGAGTTCATGCTCAAGCTCGGCCGCGCCGCCGGCACCGTGCTGGCCGCGCCGAACCGCAAGGCGACCGTCGTCATCGGCAAGGACACGCGCGTGTCCGGCTACATGTTCGAATCCGCGCTCGAAGCGGGCCTCGTCGCCGCCGGCGCGGACGTGCGCCTGCTCGGCCCGATGCCGACGCCGGCCGTCGCGTATCTGACGCGCAGCCTGCGCGCGAGCGCCGGCATCGTGATCAGCGCTTCGCACAATCCGCACCAGGACAACGGCGTCAAGTTCTTCTCGGCGTCCGGCGAGAAGCTCGACGACGACGTCGAGCACGCGATCGAGCGCGAGCTCGAAGCCGAGTTCACGACGGTCGACTCCGAAGCGATCGGCAAGGTGATCCGCATCGAGGACGCCGCCGCGCGCTACGCCGAGTTCTGCAAGTCGACCGTGCCGACCGCGCTCAGCCTGCGCGGACTTTCGATCGTGCTCGACTGCGCGCACGGCGCGACGTATCAGATCGCGCCGAAGGTGTTCGCCGAGCTCGGCGCGGCCGTCGAGGCGATCGGCGAACCGCCCGGACGGCCTCAACATCAACCGCGACGTCGGCTCGACGACGCCGCAGGCGCTCGCGCGCGCGGTGGTCGCCGCCGGCGCCGATCTCGGCATCGCGTTCGACGGCGACGGCGATCGCGTGCAGATGGTCGACCGCGACGGCACGCTCGTCGACGGCGATCAGCTTCTTTACGTGCTCGCGCGCGACTGGCACGCGAGCGGGCGGCTGCGCGGTCCGCTCGTCGGCACGCTGATGAGCAACTACGGCCTCGAGCGCGCGATGCGCGAGCTCGGCGTGCCGTTCATGCGCGCGAACGTCGGCGATCGCTACGTGCTGCAGCAGCTCAAGGAACACGGCGGCGTGCTCGGCGGCGAGACGTCCGGACACATCCTGACGCTCGATCGCGCGAGCAGCGGCGATGCGATCGTCAGCGCGCTGCAGGTGCTCGATGTGCTCGCGCGCAGCGGCAAGCGTCTCGACGAGGCGCTCGCCGGCATGCACAAGATTCCGCAGACGACGGTCAACATCAAGGTCGCCGGCGGCGCGGCGCTGGTTGCCGATGCCGATGTGCAAGCGCGTGCTCGAGCGCGTGCGCGGCGAGCTCGAAGGGCAGGGGCGTGTCGTGCTGCGGGCTTCGGGTACCGAGCCGCTCGTGCGCGTCACGGTCGAAGCCGGCGATGATGCGGTGGTCGAGCGGCTTTCCAGTGAGCTTGCTGACGCGGTGAAAGCAGCGGCGGCCAAGATCGCTGCGTAGCGATCTTTCCCTTCTCCCGCTTGCGGGAGAAGGTGCCGGAGGCGGATGAGGGCACTCTTGTGAACGCCGTCTCAAGACTGCCCTCACGCCTCCGCCCTCTCCCGCAAGCGGGAGAGGGAGGTAGCCCAGAGCACGATCGGCATCCGGTAAACTGAGGCATGACATCACGCATCCCGACTCTCGACATCCGCCGCTACGAAACCGATCGCGACGCATTCGTCGCCGAGCTCGGCGACGCCTATCGCGAATGGGGCTTCGCCGGCATCCGCGGCCACGGCATCGCTGCAGTCGCTGATCGATCGCGCATACGACGCGTTCCAGCGCTTCTTCGCGCTGCCGGCCGAGGTGAAGATGAAATACCACCTCGCAGGCAGCGGCGGCGCGCGCGGCTACACGCCGTTCGGTATCGAAACGGCAAGGATTCGCGCTATCCGGATCTCAAGGAGTTCTGGCACATCGGCCGCGAGATTCCGCGCGATTCGAAATACGCCGGCGTGATGGCGCCGAACGTCTGGCCGTCGGAGATTCCCGAATTCCGGCCGGCCGGCTACGGGCTTTACGATGCGCTCGACACGCTCGGCTCGCGCGTGCTGCGCGCGCTCGCGCTGCACATCGATCTGCCGGAGAACTATTTCGACGACAAGACGAACTTCGGCAACTCGATCCTGCGCCCGATCCACTATCCGCCGATCACGGCGCCGGACGTGCCGAACGTGCGCGCCGGCGCGCACGAGGACATCAACCTGATCACGCTGCTGGTCGGCGCGAGCGCCGAAGGGCTCGAAGTGAGCTCGCGCGCGGGCGAGTGGGTGCCGTTCACCGCGGAAGCCGACACGATCGTCGTCAACATCGGCGACATGCTGCAACGCCTGACCAACCACGTGTATCCGTCGACGACGCATCGTGTCGTCAATCCGCCGAACGCGAACGCGCGCAAGCCGCGCTATTCGGTGCCGTTCTTCCTGCACCCGAATCCGGATTTCGTGATCGACGTGCTGCCGTCGTGCGTCGATGCGACGCATCCGAACCGCTATCCGCAGCCGATCACCGCGCACGAGTACCTGCAGGAACGCCTGCGCGAGATCAAGCTGATCTAGGGCCGCCGGAACCCATGGCCTTCAGGCGCGCCCTCGTTCCCTTCGTCCTCGCGGTGCTGGTCGCGCTCGTCTACTGGCCGGGCCTGTACGGCTTCTGGGGTCGCGACGACTTCATGCAGCTCGCGTTCGCGCGCCTGGTCGGCTCGCCGTGGCCGCTGTTCGTGCACGATCACTATTTTCCGGTGCCGGGATCGATTTTCCGCCCGCTCGGCTTCGCCTCGTTCTGGCTCTGGCAGGCGCTGTTCGGCACCGATTATTTCGCGAACGCGTTCGGCGACATGCTGCTGCACATCGCGGTGAGCTTCGCGCTGTTCCGCGTGATCCGCGCGAGCGGGCTCGAAAGCATTGCCGGCTGCTGCTTTGCACGCTCGTGTTCGCGCTGCATCCCGCGGTGCTCGGCACGGCGCTCTGGTGGTCGGCGCGGTTCGATCTGCTCGCGGCGCTGTTCGCGTTCGTCGCGCTGCGCGCGGCGCTCGACTACGCGCAAGCGCCGCGAACCGGCACGCTGATCGTGGCGCTCTCCTGCGTTGCTTGCCGCGCTGCTGTCGAAGGAGACCGCGCTCGCCGCCGTCGTCGCGATCGCGCTGACGTGGCTTCGTCGCACACGCGCCGGGTCCGTCGCACCGGCGCGATGCGATACGCGCGCTGATCGCGCTGGCCGCGGTCGTTGCGCTGTTTTTCGTGTGGCGCTGGCTCGTGCTCGGCACGGCCGGAAGCGGTCTTGCCGGCGGAACGCCGCTGGTGTCGGCGATCGGTCGCGGCTTCGTCGACTGGTTCAGCCATCTCGCGGGCTATCTTTCGTTCTGGCCGCGCCTTGGTTTCGGCTCGCGCGCCAGCGTCGTGCTCGCCGCGCTCATCTTCGTCGCCTGCATCGCAGTAGCGGTGAGAGGGAGGGGTGCTGATCCGAAGCATTCGCGCGAAATCGATCTTCTTTACTGCGGCCTCTGTCTCTTCGTGCTGCCGGCGTTGCTGCAGGCACCCGTTGCCGCGTTGAATGCGGCGCCGCTTGGCGCGGACATGTCGGCCGTGGAAGCCGCGATGCAGTCGCGGCTCTACTACCTCAGCTTCGGCGGCTTCGCGATCCTGCTGTCGCTGCTGGTCCGGCGCGTGCTGCTCGCGTCCGAGGCGCTGGGCTGGCCGATCATCGCGATGCTCGTCGTCACCGTGGCCGTGTTCGGCGCGACGGCGCGGCGGACCGCCGTCGACTACGCCGCGCGCACCGCGGCGTCGCGGCCGCTCGCCGAAGCCGCCGCGGCGGCGGTCGATGCGCTCGACGTTGCCGCCCGATCACTGCCACGTCGTCGTGCTCGGTGTCGAGCCGCCCGCCGAGTGGAGCATCTACGTGTCGATGGACGCCGTCGTCAAGGCGCTGACGAAGAATCCGCGCGACGTCGATCGCTGCTTCATCCATTCGGACCAGGTCACGTATTTCAACCTGATGGGCCGCGACGTGACGCCGGCCGATGCGTGGCCATACGGCTCGCGCGAATCCGGCGGCGCGCCGTTGCCGTGGCTCGCAGGTCGGCGACGCGCTCGTCGCGTATCTCGATCCGCCGCCGCAGCAGCTCGGCCCGGACCGGCTGCGCCGCATGCGCTTCTGCGCTTCGAGCAACGGCACATTCCGCGACGTGACCGAAGATGTCGTCGCCGGCCGGATCCCGATCAAGCTGCGCTAGCTACCGTCGCGCCCGGCGGGACGCACGACGCGGAAATTGCCCGAATACGCCGCGATCAGGCGCAGCGCGAGTCGGATCCGGCAGCAGCTTGAACAGCGCCTTGATCAGCCGGTAGCGCGCGCCGACGATGCGCACGATCGTGCCGCGCTCGACCGCATCGAGTCCGTCGCGCGCGACCTCGTCGGCATCGAGCCAGAGCCACTTCGGCATCTGCGATACGGTCTTGCGCGAGCCGGTCACGTCGTGGAACTCGGACAATGTGAAGCCGGGACAGAGCGCGCAGACGTTGATGCCGTACGCACGGTTCTCGAGCGCGAGCGCCTCGCGAGAAGCGGATCAGGATACGCCTTCGATGCCGCATACAGCGTGTGTCCGGCCGGCGCCGGCATCAGGCCCGCGAAGGATGCGACGTTGACGATGCGTCCGTAGCCGCGCTCGCGCATCGCCGGTATGAACCGGTGGCAGAGAGCCGTCGGCGCGCTGATCATGACCTCGATGAAGTGCTCGTGCGTGCGCCACTCGCGCGAGACGAGGCTGCCGGTGACGCCGTAGCCGGCGTTGTTGATCGAGCATGTCGATGGCGATGCCGCGGCGCGTCGTCTGATCGAGCAGGAATCTGGGGCGTGTGGGGATCGGCGAGATCGCACGCGATGCATTCGACCGCGACGCCATGACGCGCACGCAGTTCCGTCGCGAGCGCTTCGAGCCGGTCGGCGCGGCGCGCGACCAGCACGAGCGCGTGTCCGCGCGCCGCAAGCTCGCGCGCGAATGCGGCGCCGATGCCGGCCGAGGCGCCGGTGACGAGGGCATGAGTGACTGGCGGCATGGCAACTCCCGGTTGCTGCCAGCCTAAGGCTCCGGCGGCTCCGATGGAATCACCGATTCCAGCTCCGGGCGACGCACGACGCGACGGGCGATATTCACCCGTCGACGCAGTTCGCGTCGAAATTGCCCGTGAAGATGTGATCGTGCGGGCCGACACACTCGGAGAACTCCGACGTGTCGCCGTCGGGATCGGTCGCCGTCGCGGTGATGTCGGCGCCGTCGGGCGCCGCGAACGAGAGCGGGCCGAAGCTCGCGTTGCCGTCCAGATCGGTCGTTACGTCGGTGGTGCCGATGAAGGTCTGTCCCTCGCCGTAGCCGGAGCGGTTGCAGGCTGAGTTGGCGAAGAACTCGATGCGGAATGTCGTCGACGCCGTGCTGTTGAGCGTGCCGGTGATCGACGCGGTGCCGTTGCTGATCGTCGCCGAGGTGATCACCGGATAGTTCTGCTGATCGTTGTTGCCGGTGTCGCCGTCGCCGGCGTCGTTCGGCGTCGGCGTACCGGGTGAGAGCAGCGAGATGCCGAGTCCGCGCGTGCCGAAGATCGAGTTGCCGAGGATCGGCCAGTGATCGACGCCGCCGAAAGTGATGCCCTCTCCGCAGGTGTAGGCAATCGTGTTGCCTTCGCCCGGATGGGTGCCGCCGATGATGCTGCCGATGCCGGGTGCCCCCACCAGGATTCCGTTTCCGGCATTCGGGATCGCTCGCGTGCCGCTGGCGTCCGTGCCGATGTGATTGCCCTGTATGACGACGTTTGTGGCCGACTCGCCGATGCTGATCACATTGCTGTAGCCGGCCATGACATTGCCCGCGCCGGGCGTCGATCCGCCGATCGTGACGTTGGGCATGATGAACGCCGCGATGCCGAGGACTCCACCGCCGAGTGTCGCATCGCCTGCCGCGTTCACGCCGATATGGTTGCCCTGGATCGTCGCGCCGCTGCTGCCGTTGCCGTGCAGGTTGATCGATATGTTGTTGTTGACGATCACGTTGCCGGCACCGGCGCTATCGCCGCCGATCAGCGTGTTCGTGGCCGCGCCGGCAAGCCCGACCTCGATGCCGTTCGTCGCGCCGCTGTTCGCCAGCGGCGCGGTTCCGGTCGCGTCGACGCCGATGTAGTTGCCCTGCACGACGTTGTCGCTGCCATGGATCATGAGCGTGCCGGTTTTCGATCCGCCCGTCGCGGCGAACACGTTGCGCGAGGCCGGCGCCGTGCCGCCGATCCGGTTGCGCGCGCCGTCGACGCGCATGGCCGTCGCATTGGAACCGAGGAACGTCGTGCCACTCGGATCGGTTGCAAGGAAGTTGCCCTCGATGACGTTGTCGTTGCCTGCGCTGAAGTACATGATCGTTCCCTGCAGCCGGTTGATGACGAGGCCGCGGACCGTCGATTCGCCGGTGTGAAAATCGAAAAGATCGACATTGCTCGGCATCAGACTGCAATCGATCTCGATCAGCAGCACCGCGTTGTCGCCGATCGCGAGCGTGTTCGGCAGCGATCCCTGTTGCGTGTAGCCGTCGATGACGACGGATTCGGTGATGGGCGGAATCTGGCTGGCGGGTTGGATCGTGCGCACACCCGATCCCGCAATCGCGAACGCGATCGTGTCGACGACCGGCAACGGCTCGCCGGCGGCGCACTCGCCGGGCGTCGCCGCCCGACGCGATGTTCGATGAGGCGGCGGCGAGCGCTTCGCGCAGCGTGCAGGTGCCATCGTCCGCGACGCTGTCGCCGACATCGTTGACGACGATCGTCGATGCGGACGCGCTGGTTGCGATCAGGCAGACGCAGGCGAAGACAACGCTGAAACAGATACGGCGAGTCATGAAATCCTCCGTTGATGGCATGCGACCGATCCCGCGGCCGCTCGATCCGGCGTAGGCCTCGCGGCGCCGGAACCGCCGATGCGTATCAGCCGCCGCACGATGCGACGTCGAATCCGCTTGCGAATAGCTGATCGTGCGGTCCCGCGCATTGCGAGAATTCCGAGGTGTTGCCGGCGGGATCGGTCGCGGTGGCCGTGATTTCGGCGTCGTCTGGCGCCGGGAAAGCGAGCGGGCCGAAGCTCGCGTCGCCGTTCGGGTCGGTCGTCACGTCGGCCGTGCCGATGAATTGCTGGCCTTCGCCATGGCCGCTGGCGTCGCAGAACGTGCTCGCGAAGAATTCGAGGCGGAATACCGTCGACGGCGTCGAGTTCAGCGTGCCGGAGACCATCGCCGTGCCGCCCGCGACGACCGCGCTGGTGATGACGGGATAGTTCTGCAGGTCGTTCGCGCCGGTGTCGCCGTCGCCGTCGTCGTTTTCGGTCGGCGTGCCGCCAGAGAGCGAGATGCCGAGGCCGCGGTTCGAATGGATCGAGTTGCCGAGGATCGGCCAGTGATTCGGGCCAAATGTAAGCAGGACGCCCTGCCCGCAGTTGTAGGCAATCGTGTTCGCGGCGCCGGGCTCGATGCCGCCGATGATGCTGCCGTTGGTGCCGGGCACCTGCAGCACGATTGCGTTCCCGTAATTCGGCAGCGGACGTGTGCCGCTGGCATCGACGCCGAAGTGATTGCCCTTGATGGCGACTCCCGTCGCGCCGTCGCCGAGATAGACGGCGGGGTTGAGGCCGGCGAACACGTTGCCCGCGCCGGCGGTCACGCCGCCGATCAGGGTGTCGGAAGGCCCGTTGTTGGTCGAGATGCCGACCGCACCGGCGATGACGATCGTCGAGGTCGGATCGGTGCCGATGAGGTTGCCCTGGATCGTGGTACCGCTCACGCCGCCGCCGAGCACGATCGCGGTCGCGTGCGCGACGATGACGTTGCCGGCTCCGGCTCGTCGCCGCCGATCAGCGTGTTCGTGGAGAGTCCCTGCGCGCTGAGGTTGATGCCGTTGCAGCCGCCGTTCTCGCCCTGCAGCGGAACCGTGCCCGACGCATCGAGGCCGAGATAGTTGCCTTTGACCATGTTGCCGTCGCCGCCGATCATGAGCGTCTATCGAACCGAAGTCGCCGCCGGCGAGGATGTTGCGCGCGGCCGGCGTCGTCCCGCCGACGAGATTGCGGGAGCCCGTGATGCGGATCGCGGTGCTGTTGCCGAGGAGCGTCGTGCCCGTCGGATCGGTATTGAAGAAGTTGCCTTCGATGACGGTATCGTCGGTCGGCGTCGTCGAGCCGACGTAGATGTTCGCACCGGCCGCGCGGTTGAAGACGAGACCTCGTACCGTCGAGCCCGACCCGATCACGCGCAGGACATGATTGAATACGCCGAGCAGGCTGCCGTCGATCTCGATCTTGATCACCGCGTTGTCGCCGATCGCGAGCGTGTTCGGCATCGCGCCGGCTTGCGTGTAGCCGTCGATCGTTGACGGCCTCGGTGATGTCCGGCAGCACCGTGGCGGGCTGGATCGTGTGCACGCCGCCTCCGCCGATCGCGAACGCGATCGTGTCGACCGTCGGCAGCGGATCGCCGGCGACGCATTCACCGCTGCCGACGCCGGAGGCGGCATTTGCCGACGCTGCGGTGATCGCCTCGCGCAATGTGCATTGGCCGTCGTCGATGGCGTCGTCGCCGGTGCTGTTCACGGTGATCGTCGCCGCAAGTGCCGGCGCCGCCGCGAGCGTCATCGCGAGCCCAGTCGCCAGGTTGAAATCAAAGTGCCGTTTCATGGAAACCTCCACCGTGCGCATTGCGCGAATGCAACCTTCCGAACAAACCGTCATCGCGTGCCGTTAGGGAAACTCTTCGAAACCACGCGGAAGATCGGGTCGTGCCGGCCGCGCCGCAGCCCGTGGTGCAGAGGCCGCCGAGCACGAGGCGCGCGATCGTCCCGGCGGCGCATTGCGCGGTCCGTTCCGGCGCCCAAGCGTGTGCGGTGGTTTCCACAGCGTCTCCCCAGACGAGCTTTCGTACCGGCAACCTAGCCGGGCGCGCCCGCGCGGGTCTTGACGGTTTGCGGAAGGATTTCGGACGGATTTGTCCCGCCCCGTCGCGGCGGCCGTAGAATGGTCCAGGGGATGAGGAGGGGCGCGATGGACGCCGAGGCGGGCTTTCCGTCGCCGACGCCGGCACTGTCGATCTTCAGCTTCGGGCGCGCCGAGCTCGATGAGCAGCGCCGCGAGCTGCGCGTCGACGGCCGCGCCGTCGCGCTCGAGACCAAGCCGTACGAGCTGCTGCGCGTGTTCCTGCATCACCCGGGCGAGACGCTGTCGAAGGACGAGCTGATCGAATCGGTCTGGCCCGGCCGCGTCGTCACCGAAGGCGTGCTCGCCAAATGCGTGACGAAGCTGCGCGGCGCGCTCGGCGACGACGAGCAGCAGATGATCCGCACGCTGCACGGCTACGGCTATCGCTGGATCGCGTCGCTGTCGACGCGCGCGGCGACCGGCGCGTCGCCCTCGCCGCAGCCGCGCGCCGGCGATGCGCTGCCGGCGCGGCCGCACTGGCATCTCGTGCGCGAGCTCGGCGCGCGGCGGTTTCGGCAGCGTCTGGCTGGTCGAGCACGACAAGACGCACGAGCGGCGCGTGTTCAAGTTCGCCGGCGACGGCGCGGCGCTGCAGGCGCTCAAGCGCGAGATCACGCTGTATCGACTGCTGCGCGACAGCCTCGGCGAACACGCCGCGATCGTGCGCATCCTCGACTGGAACGTCGAGGAGCCGCCGTATTTCATCGAAGCCGAGTACATCGCCGGCGGCAATCTCATCGAATGGTGCGAAGCGCGCGGCGGCATCGTGGCGATTCCGCGCGCGGTGCGCATCGAGCTGATCGCGCGCATCGCCGATGCGCTCGCGTCCGCGCATACGATCGGCGTGCTGCACAAGGATCTGAAGCCGGCGAACGTGCTGATCGCGTCGGAGACGATCGATGATCCCGCAGTGCGCCTCGCCGATTTCGGCAGCGGCCGCGCGCTCGAACCGGAACGGCTCGCTGCGCTCGGCATCACGCGGCTCGGCATGACCGAGAACCGCGCCGACGGCGACACGACCAGCGGCACCTTGTTCTATCTCGCGCCCGAGCTGATCGCCGGCGGCGCGGCGACCGTGCGCGCCGACATCTACGCGCTCGGCGTGATGCTCTATCAGCTGCTGGTCGGTGATTTCCGCCGCCCGATCGCGCCCGGCTGGGAACGCGACATCGACGATGAGCTGCTGCGCGAAGACGTCGCGGCGGCGGCGGATTTCGATCCCGCGCGTCGCCTCGGCGATGCGGGCGAGCTCGCGCGGCGGCTGCGCTCGCTCACCGCGCGCGCACGCGAGCGCGCCGACGAGCGCGCGGCCGCGGCGCTTGCGGCGCGCCAGCGCGAGCAGGTCGCGAGCTGGCACGCGCGTCGTCGCTGGCTGATCGCGCTGTGCGGCGTATTTGCGCTGGCCGGTGCGGTCGCGGCGGTGCTTTACTACCGCGCCGAGCGCGAGGCCGCAACGACGCGCGCGGTCAACGATTTCATCAACGACGATCTGCTCGCGACGGCGAATCCGTACCAGAACCGCGAGCCGGATCTGCGCGTGCGCGAGGTGCTCGATCGTGCGCGCGAAGCGGTCGGCGAACGTTTTGCCGGCCGTCCGGCCGAGGAAGCCGCGATCCGCACGACGCTCGGCCGCACCTACGCCGGCATCGGCGATCACGCCGAAACGCGGCGCCAGCTGACGCGCGCGCTGGAGCTCGTCACCGCATCGAGCGGCGCGCGCAGCGAAAACGCACTGCAACTCAGGCGCGCGCTCGCCGACAACGACGTCGAAGACACGCACTACGACGAGGCGGACAAGGCCTATGCGTCGCTCGCGGCCGACATTGCGGCCACACATGGCGCGGATTCGGTCGAAGCACTCACGCTCGAAACCGCGCGCGCACGCCTCGAGCTGCGCCGCGGGCACACCGAGAACGCGGCGCGCATGCTCGAAGCGACGCTGCCGCGGCTTCGCGCACTCGAAGGCCCGTCGTCCGACGCGGTGCTCGACGCGACCGCGGATCTCGGCCAGGCCGATCGCACGATGACGCACTTCGACGATGCCGAAAAATGGTTTCGCGAGGTGCACGACGCCGAGGTCGCGCGTTTCGGCGCGACGCACTGGAGGACGCTGCAGGCATTGCAGGATCTCGCCCAGCTCGAGCGCGCGCGCGGCCATCTCGATCGCGCGGTCGAGATCGAACGCGAAGTGCTGGCCGGACGCGAGAAGGCATTCGGCCGCGAGCACGAGGAAACGCAGAACGCGCTCAACGAGCTCGCCAGCATGCTGCAGGACCAGAAAAACTACGCGGAGGCCGAGCCGATCTTCCGCGAAGTGCTGGCCACGCGCGAGAAATCGCTCGGTGAGCGTCACGAACGCACGCGCAACAGCATGAACAACCTCGCGCTCGTGCTTTCGGATTCGGGGAAGCTGCGACGAATCCGAGGCGCTGTTCCAGCGCGTGCTGGCGATCGAGCGCGACATCTTGGGCTCGGACGATCTGGACGTGCTGATCCTCGAGCACAACCTCGCAGGCCTGGAGCGCGACCGCGGCGACTACGCGGCCGCCGAAAAGCTGCATCACGAGGCCATCGATGGCGCCGCGCGTTCGCTGCCGCCGGAGCGGCCCGAGAACGGCCTCTTCCTGACCGGACTCGGCCGTACGTTGCAGCAGGAGAAGCGCTATGCGGAAGCGGCCGACACGTTCGCCAAGGCGCGCACGAACCTGATCGCGGCCTACGGCCCGACGCACGCGCGCGTGACGCGCCTGACCGCGATGCAGCTCGCGTTGTACAAGGAGTGGGGCAGGCCGCCGCCTGCCGACCTGCACTAGCCGGCCGCCTCGCCGCACGCCGGCGTCGCGGTTGTCGCTGTCGGCCGCCGCCGCTATCCTTGCGCGCCCTTTTTCAAGCTGCGGGAATCGCCATGCGCCGCGCGCTCGTCGCCGGAAACTGGAAGATGCACGGCTCGCGCGACGATGGCGGCGGCGCTCGTCGCCGATGTCGCCGCGGCGCTGCCGGCCGGCGCGGACGTTGCCGTGCTGCCACCGTTTCCGTATATCGCGGCGCTGATCGGGCGGCACGCCGGCGGCAGGCTCGCGTTCGGTGCGCAGGATCTCAGCGAGCACGCGCAAGGCGCCTACACGGGCGAGGTGTCGGGCGCGATGCTGAAGGACATCGGCTGCACGTTCGTGCTGGCCGGGCATTCGGAACGGCGCCAGTACCACGCCGAATCCGACGATCTCGTCGCGCGCAAGTTCATCGCGGCACAGGCCGCCGGCCTGATGCCGATCCTGTGTGTCGGCGAGACGCTCGAAGAGCGCGATGCGGGTGCGACCGAGCGCGTGATCGCGCGTCAGCTCGATGCGGTCGTCGCCCGCGCCGGCATCGGCGCGTTCGCGGCCGCGGTCGTCGCCTACGAGCCGGTCTGGGCGATCGGTACCGGCCGCACGGCCTCGCCGGACCAGGCCGCAGGCGGTGCACCGGTTCATCCGTGACAAACTTGCTGGACTGGATGGTACAATTGCTGGCTCGCTGCGGATCCTCTATGGCGGCAGCGTGAAGCCCTCCAACGCGGCCGAACTTTTCGGGCAGCCTGACGTGGATGGCGGACTCATTGGCGGTGCATCGCTGGTTGCCGGGGATTTCCTGGCGATCTGTCACGCGGCGGAGCACGCTTGATTGAAAAGTGCGGCCCGGATGGCCATTTTGCTTCGCGGTCCGGGACGAGATTGAGAGATACAACAGAACCATGCTTACGATTATTGCCAACGTTTTCTATGTGCTGATCGCGGTCGCCATGATCGTCCTGATCCTCTTGCAGCGCGGCGCCGGTGCCGCGGCGGGATCGGGCTTCGGCGGCGGCGCATCGGCGACCGTCTTCGGTGCGCGCGGATCGGCGAATTTCCTTTCGCGCAGCACGGCGGTCCTCGCCGCTTTGTTCTTCCTGCTCAGCCTCGGCATGGGCATCTATCTCGGCCGCCCGGGCGAAGGCCCGCGTCCGACCGACGATCTCGGCGTGATGTCCGGCGCTCCGCTCCCGCGCAGAAGCCTGCTCCGGCAACGGCTCCGCCGGCCGAACGGCGACGTGCCGCAGCCGACCGCGGCGCCGGCCGCGTCGGGCGACAAGCCCGCCGCGCCAGCCGCAGCCGGCAGCCGACGCGGCAAGCCGGCCGAAAAGCCGAAAGATGACGGGAAGGACGGAAAGTAAGCGAGCCCAGGTGGCGGAATTGGTAGACGCACTACCTTGAGGTGGTAGCGGGGAAACCCGTGGAGGTTCGAGTCCTCTCTTGGGCACCATCGATCGGTCGGCCGCGCTAGGGAAGTTCCCCATCGCGGTCGGATGATCTTCTTTACCGTCGTCGTGCCGGTCTCGCGCCGGAGCGACCGCTGATGCGCCCTCGCCGGCGCGGAGGTGTGTGTGCTGGCCGAGTATTTCCCGGTCCTCCTGTTCATGATCGTCGCCGCCGGCATCGGCATTGCGCTGATCGTCATCGGCAACCTGCTCGGCCCGAAGAAACCCAGCGCCGAGAAGGACGCTCCCTACGAGTGCGGGTTCGAGGCATTCGAGGACGCGCGCATGAAGTTCGACGTGCGCTACTACCTCATCGCGATCCTGTTCATCATCTTCGATCTCGAAATCGCGTTCGTGCTGCCGTGGGCGACGGTGTTCTCGCAAGCTCGGCCTGTTCGGCCTGATCGAGATGGGCATGTTCCTCGGCCTCCTGGTGCTCGGCTTCGTCTACGTCTGGAAGAAGGGAGCGCTGGAATGGGAATAGTCGATCGCATCGGCGAGACGATGCACAACCCGGCGCCGCTCAACATCGTCGACGACATCCTGCGCCCGGTCGAGGACAACCCGCTGATGGATCGCGGCTTCGTCACGACGTCGCTCGATTCGCTGGTCAACTGGGCGCGCACCGGTTCGATGTGGCCGATGACGTTCGGCCTTGCCTGCTGCGCGGTCGAGATGATGCACGCAGGTGCCGCGCGCCTCGATCTGGATCGCATGGGCGTGATCTTCCGCCCGTCGCCGCGCCAGTCCGACGTGATGATCGTCGCCGGCACGCTGGTCAACAAGATGGCGCCGGCGCTGCGCAAGGTCTACGACCAGATGCCCGAACCGAAATGGGTCATCTCGATGGGCAGTTGCGCGAACGGCGGCGGCTACTACCACTATTCGTATGCGGTCGTGCGCGGCTGCGATCGCATCGTGCCGGTCGACATCTACGTGCCGGGCTGCCCGCCGACGGCCGAAGCGCTGATCCACGGGATTCTGCAGTTGCAGAAGAAGATCCGGCGCACGAACACGATTGCGCGGTGACGAACAAATGACACGGCGCGCGAATACCTTTCCTGTCGTCATCCCGGCGAAAGCCGGGATCCAGTTCCTGTCCTGTCGCGAAGACGCTGGATCCCGGCCTTCGCCGGGATGACGAGACTCTGGAGTCGATTGCGCCATGACGGCGACGCATTTCGCACAGCTCCTCGAAACCAGCCTCGGCCCGAAGCTCGCGACGCTCGTCGAATCGCGCGGCGAAACGACGATCGAAGTGCTGCCCGAGAACTGGCTCGCCGTCGCGAAGGAACTGCGCGACGATCCCGAGCTCCGCTTCGAGCAGGCCGTCGATGTCTGCGGCGTCGATTACCTTTCGTACGGCGACGTCGAGTGGGATACGACGGACGTTACGTCCGAAGGTTTCTCGCGCGGCGTCGAAGGCGAGGGCCCGGGCCGCTTCCAATGGTCCGATCGCCCGCATCCGCCGCATCTGCCGCGCCGCTTCGCGGTCGTCGTGCATCTTCTTTCGATCAAGCACAACCGGCGCCTGCGCATGCGCGGGTTCTGTGCGGACGACGAGGTGCCGTCGATTCCGTCGCTGATTGGCCTGTGGCCTGGCGTCGACTGGTTCGAGCGCGAGGCGTTCGATCTTTACGGCATCGTGTTCGAAGGCCATCCGGACCTGCGCCGCATCCTCACCGACTACGGTTTCGTCGGCCATCCGTTCCGCAAGGATTTCCCGCTGATCGGCAACGTCGAAGTGCGCTACGACCCGGAGAAGCAGCGCGTGATCTACGAGCCGGTGACTTCGGTCGAGCCGCGCGTGCTGGTGCCGCGCACGATCCGCGACGATTCGCGCTACGAGCAGGCCAAGGCGGAGCAGGGTCCGGCGTCCGGACAGAAATAAGCCATGCAGGAAATCAAGAACTACACGATGAATTTCGGGCCGCAGCATCCGGCGGCCCACGGCGTGCTGCGTCTCGTGCTCGAGATGGACGGCGAAACCGTGATGCGCGCCGATCCGCACATCGGCCTGCTGCATCGCGCGACCGAGAAGCTTGCCGAGTCCAAGCCGTTCAACCAGACGATCGGCTACATGGACCGGCTCGACTACGTCTCGATGATGTGCAACGAGCACGCCTACGTGCGCGCGATCGAGAACCTGCTCGGCGTCGAAGTGCCCGATCGCGCGCAGTGGATCCGCACGATGTTCGACGAGATCACGCGGATCCTGAATCACCTGATGTGGGTCGGCTCGAACGCGCTCGATCTCGGCGCGATGGCCGTGTTCCTGTACGCGTTCCGCGAGCGCGAAGAGCTGATGGACTGCTACGAGGCGGTCTCCGGCGCGCGCATGCACGCGACGTACTACCGGCCGGGCGGCGTCTATCGCGATCTGCCCGAGCAGATGCCGCAGTACAAGGAATCGCGCTGGCACAAGGGCGATGATCTCAAGCGCTTCAACGCCTGGCGCCAGGGCTCGATGCTCGATTTCCTCGACGCGTTCACCGACGACTTCCCGAAGCAGGGTCGACGAGTACGAGGAACTGCTGACCGCGAACCGCATCTGGAAGCAGCGCACGGTCGACATCGGCATCATCTCGCCGGAGCAGGCGCTCGCCTGGGGCATGTCCGGCCCGATGCTGCGCGGCTCGGGCGTCGAGTGGGATCTGCGCAAGAAGCAGCCGTACGCGAAGTACGCGGAGGTCGATTTCGACATTCCGGTCGGCGTCACACGGCGACTGCTACGACCGCTATCTCGTGCGCGTCGAGGAGATGCGCCAGTCGAACCGCATCATCAAGCAGTGCGTGAAATGGCTGCGCGCGAACGCGGGCCCGACGATGATCCGCAACTACAAGGTCGTGCCGCCGTCCCGTGTCGAGATGAAGGACGACATGGAAGCGCTGATCCATCACTTCAAACTGTTCACCGAAGGCTACTGCGTGCCGGCCGGCGAAACGTACGCGGCGGTCGAAGCGCCGAAAGGCGAGTTCGGCTGCTACCTGATTTCCGACGGCGCGAACAAGCCGTTCCGCCTGAAGTGCCACGCGCCGAGCTTCGTGCACCTGTCGTCGATCGACTCGATCGTGCGCGGGCACATGCTGGCCGACGTCGTCGCGATGATCGGTACGTATGACGTCGTGTTCGGGGAGGTCGACCGATGAAAGCGACCGGCACCTACGCAGGAAGTCAAGGACGTCGATCCGATGATCGCGCTCGAAGCGCATCGACGCGCGAGCACATCGATCACTGGGTCGCGAAGTTTCCGCCGGAGCGCAAGCGCTCGGCGCTGATCCAGGGCCTGATGGCCGCGCAGGAGCAGAACGGCGGCTGGCTCACCGACGAGCTGACGACCGCGGTCGCGAAATATCTCGGCCTGCCGCCGGTGTGGGCGTACGAGATCGCGAGCTTCTACTCGATGTTCGAGACGCAAGCCCGGTCGGGCGCAACAACGTCGCGATCTGCACGAACATCTCGTGCTGGCTCAACGGCGCCGAGGACATCGTGCGCCATTGCGAAAGGAAGCTCGGCGTCAAGGTCGGCGAGAGCACGGCCGACGGCCGCGTGTTTCTGAAGCCCGAAGAGGAATGCCTCGCGGCCTGCTGCGGCGCGCCGATGATGGTCGTCAACGGTCATTATCACGAGAATCTGACGATCGAAAAGGTCGACAGGATTCTCGACGAACTCAAATAAGGAACTGTAGGAGCGGCGACAGCCGCGAGCTTTTCGGATCTACGGAAAAGATCGCGGCTGGCGCCGCTCCTACAAAAAGACTGAAGATACGAACATGGCATACGGTCCCGCACCGCAGGAACATCAGGTCGTCTACACCACGCTGCATTTCGACCAGCCGTGGACGCTCGACAATTACCTGAAAGTCGACGGCTACAAGGCGTGGAAGAAGATCCTCGCCGACAAACCCGACCCGGCGACGATCATCGACGAGGTCAAGAAAAGCTCGCTGCGCGGCCGCGGCGGCGCGGGCTTTCCGACCGGCCTCAAGTGGTCGTTCATGCCGCGCAACGCGCCGGGCCAGAAATACATCCTGTGCAACTCCGACGAATCCGAGCCCGGCACGGCGAAGGACCGCGACATCCTGCGCTTCAATCCGCATTCGGTGATCGAAGGCCTTGCGATCGCGTGCTATTCGACCGGATCGACGGTCGCGTACAACTACCTTCGCGGCGAATTCCACCACGAGCCGTTCGAGCGCATCGAGCACGCGCTGAAGGAGGCGTACGACGCAGGCCTGCTCGGCAAGAACATCGGCGGCAGCGGCATCGACGTCGACATCTACAACGTGCTCGGCGCCGGCGCCTACATCTGCGGCGAAGAAACCGCGCTGATGGAATCGCTCGAAGGCAAGAAGGGCATGCCGCGCTTCAAGCCGCCGTTCCCGGCGAACTTCGGCCTGTACGGCCGGCCGACGACGATCAACAACACCGAGACGTACGCGTCGGTGCCGACGATCCTCAACAAGGGCGCGGAGTGGTTCCTGAATCAGGGCAAGCCGAACAACGGCGGCCCGAAGATCTTTTCGGTGTCGGGCCACGTCAACAAGCCCGGCAACTTCGAGATCAAGCTCGGCACGCCGTTCAAGGACCTGCTCGAGATGGCCGGCGGCGTGCGCAACGGCCACAAGCTCAAGGGCGTGATCCCGGGCGGCTCGTCGATGCCGGTGCTGCCGGCCGAGACGATGATGAACGTCACGATGGATTACGACGCGCTGCAGAAGGCCGGTTCCGGTCTCGGCTCCGGCGCGGTCATCGTGATGGACGAGACGACCTGCATGGTGCGCGCGTGCCAGCGCATCGCGCGGTTCTATTTCGCCGAATCGTGCGGCCAGTGCACGCCGTGCCGCGAAGGCACGGGCTGGATGTATCGCATGCTGACGCGCATCGTCGACGGTCACGCCAAGGTCGAGGATCTGGAGATCCTGCGTCAGGCGGCTGGACAGATAGAAGGCCACACGATCTGCGCGTTCGGCGAAGCGGCGGCGTGGCCGGTGCAGGGCTTCCTGCGGCATTACTGGGACGAGTTCGAGTACTTCATCAGGAACGGGCGCTTCGATCGTCGATGACGAGCTGCGAAGCGTCGCGGGCGTGGCGGCGTCGATGAGCGCGCAGCCCGCGAATCCGCAACGTTCCGCCCGACCACGTCACGATCGACATCGACGGCGCCTCGCTCGTCGTGCCGAAAGGCACGATGATCATCGCGGCCGCCGACAAGGCCGGCATCGCGATCCCGCGCTTCTGCTATCACGAGAAGCTCGCCATCGCCGCGAACTGCCGCATGTGCATGGTCGAGGTCGAGATGGGCGGCAAGCCGATGCCGAAGCCGCAGCCGGCGTGCGCGACGCCGGTCGCCGACGGCATGAAGGTCATGACGAAGTCGCAGCGAACGCGCTGTCCGCGCAGCGCAACGTCATGGAATTTCTGCTGATCAACCATCCGCTCGACTGCCCGATCTGCGATCAGGGCGGCGAGTGCGAGCTGCAGGATCTTTCGCTCGGTTACGGCCGTTCCGTGTCGCGCTTCGTCGAACGCAAGCGCGTCGATCGCCGACGAGGATCTCGGCCCGCTCGTCGAAACCGAGATGACGCGCTGCATCCAGTGCACGCGCTGCGTGCGCTTCATGGCCGAAGTCGCCGGCACGTACGAGCTCGGCGGCATGGAGCGCGGCGAGAACCTGCAGATCGGCACGTACGTCGGCAAGCCGCTGATGAGCGAGCTCTCCGGCAACGTCATCGACATCTGCCCGGTCGGCGCGCTGACCAACAAGCCGTTCCGCTTCCGCGCGCGCGCGTGGGAGCTCATCGCGCGCGAATCGATCGGCTATCACGACGCGCTCGGCTCGAATCTCTGGCTGCACACGCGCCGCGGCGAAGCGCTGCGCGCGGTGCCGCGCGACAACGAAGCGATCAACGAATGCTGGCTGTCGGATCGCGATCGCTACAGCTGCGATGCGCTGCGCGCGCCGGATCGCGCGACGCAAGCCGCATGGTCAAGAAGAACGGCGCCTGGGTCGAGACCGACTGGTCCGAAGCGATCCGTGTCGCCAGCGAAGCGCTGAAGGGCGTGCCGCGCGGCGAGCTCGGCGCGCTGGTGCATCCGGCGACGTCGAACGAGGAAGGTCATCTCGTCGCCAGGCTCGTGCGCGGGCTCGGCAGCGAGCACGTCGATCATCGCCTGCGCCAGCTCGATTTCGCCGACGGCGCGACGGCACGTCCGTTCGCGATGCCGGTCGCGGAAATCGAGAAGGCCGGCGCGATCGTGCTGATCGGCTGCAATCCGCGTCACGAGATGCCGCTGCTCGGCGCGCGCATCCGCAAGGCGATCAAGCGCGGCGCGAAGGTGTACGCGATCAATTCGCTCGATTTCGAGCTCGAAGTCGATCTTGCGCTGGCCGGCAAGCGCATCGTCGCGCCGTCGGCGATGGTCGATGCGCTGCTCGATCTCGCCAAGGCCGCGAACGACAACGGCCATCTGCCGGAATCGCACGGTCTCGCCAGCGCGATAGCGGATCGCACGGCGGACGACGCGGCGAAGAAGCTCGCTCAAGTTGTTGGGCGACTCGAACGGTTCGGTCGTGATCGTCGGCGAGCGCGCGGTGCTGCATCCGCAGGCCTCGGCGCTGCGTGCGGCCGCGATGTTCGTCGCCAAGGCGACCGGCAGCGCGTACGACGAAATTCCGTCCGGCGCGAATGCGATCGGGCTTGCGCAGGTCGGCGTCGTTCCGCGCGAAAGCGGTCTCGACGCGCGCGCGATGCTGCGCGAGCCGCGCAAGGGTTACGTCCTTTATGGTTGCGAGCCGCCGGAAGATTTCGGCGACGGCGCGCTGGCGCTCGAAGCGTTGTCGGCGGCGCAGAGCGTCGTCGCGTTCTCGTCGTATGTCAGCGAGCCGCTGAAGCGCGTCGCAAGCGTGATCCTGCCGATCGGCCTCGTGCCCGAGATCGATGCGACGCTGGTCAACGTCGACGGCACGATGCAGACGAGTGGCGCCGGCGACGAAGCTGCCCGGCGATGCGCGGCCCGGCTGGAAGGTGCTGCGTGCGCTCGGCGCCGCGCTTTCGCTCGACGGTTTCGATTTCACCGAGATCGCCGAAGTGCGCGCAGAGATCACCAAGAGCTGGGATTCCACGCGCGCGTCCGCGAAGTCTGGCCAGGCGTTCGCTGTCGCGCGTCGAGAACGTGGCCTCCGGCACGACGTTGCGAGCGCATCGCAACCACTGCGATCTATCGCGCCGACGCGGTCCTGCGCCGCACGCCCGCGCTGCAGGCGCATCCGCTGACGCGCGGCGCGCTCGCGACGCTGAATCCGGAAGACGCACTCGCGCTCGGCCTCGGCCACGGCGCGAAGGCGCGCGTCGCCGGCGTCGACGTTGCCGTCGAGATCAGCCGCAACGTGCCGCGCGGCGCAGTCTGGATCGAGGCCGGTTACGCCGAAACCGCAACGCTGCCGCCGTACGGCGCGGCCGTCGACATCGCGAGGGCATCGGCATGACGTCCTCGCTGATGGCACCGATTCACTGGTTCATCGAGACGTTTCCGACGCTGTCGATGGCGATCGGGCTGCTGCTGTTCCCGCTGGTGCCGCTGATCATCGCGGTCGCGATGTACGTGTGGTGGGAGCGCAAGGTCATCGGCTGGATGCACGTGCGCATGGGACCGAACCAGGTCGGTCCGCTCGGTCTCGCGCAGACGTTCGCGGACGTGTTCAAGCTGCTGCTCAAGGAAGTCATCTATCCGACCAACGCGAACCGCGGCCTGTTCCTGCTCGCGCCGCTGTGGGCGCTCGTGCCGGCGTTCGCGGCGTGGGCGGTGATTCCGATCGGCGATCACGTCGCGTGGTCGAATGCGAACGCGGGCCTGCTGTTCCTGCTCGCGATGACGTCGATGGGCGTGTACGGCATCATCCTCGCCGGCTGGGCGTCGAACTCGCGCTACGCGATGCTCGGCGCGATGCGCTCGGCGGCGCAGGTCGTCAGCTACGAGATCGCGATGGGCTTCTCGCTGATCAGCGTGCTGATCCTCGCCGGCAGCCTCAATCTTTCCGACATCGTCAACGCGCAGGGCGGTCGCTACGGAATCCTCAACTGGTTCGTCGTGCCGCTGCTGCCGATGTTCGTCATCTATTTCGTCTCCGGCGTCGCCGAGACCAACCGCGCGCCGTTCGACGTCGCGGAAGGCGAGTCGGAGATCGTCGCCGGATTCCACGTCGAGTATTCGGGCGCGCCGTTCGCGGTGTTCTTCCTGACCGAATACGCGAACATGATCCTGGTCTCGTTCCTGGCGCCGATCCTGTTCCTCGGCGGCTGGTTCTCGCCGTTTCCGCAGTCGGTGCCGCTTCTCGGCGCGCCGGGCTGGTGGTGGCTTGCGGCCAAGGTCGTTCTTCTTCGCGACCGCGTACATCTGGTTCCGCGCGAGCTTCCCGCGCTATCGCTACGACCAGATCATGCGGCTCGGCTGGAAGGTGTTCATTCCGATCACGATCGTCTGGGTGTTCGTCGCCGGATGCTTCAAGTATCTCGGCTGGTTTCCGCTCGGCTGACGGACAGATATCGACATGAATCGCATCTCGAACTACATCAAGAGCCTGTTCCTGCTCGAGCTCTGGCGCAGGGCTCTGGCTCACGTTCAAGTACCTGTGGCGCCCGAAGTACACGATGCGCTATCCGGAAGAGCACATCCCGAAGTCGAATCGCTTCCGCGGCCTGCACGCGCTGCGCCGCTATCCGAACGGCGAGGAGCGCTGCATCGCGTGCAAGCTCTGCGAGGCGGTGTGCCCGGCGCTGGCGATCACGATCGACTCGGCGCCGCGCGCGGACGGCACGCGCCGCACGACGCGCTACGACATCGATCTCTTCAAGTGCATCTACTGCGGTTTCTGCGAGGAGAGCTGCCCGGTCGATTCGATCGTCGAGACGCACGTGCACGAATACCACTTCGAGAAGCGCGGCGAGAACATCGTCAACAAGCAGCAGCTGCTCGCGATCGGCGATCGTTTCGAGAAGGAAATCGCCGCCGCACGCGCGCAAGACGCGGCGTACCGCTGAGCGGAGAACCCACGTGACCTTCGATCTTCCGCTCGTCAGCTTCTACCTCTTCGGCACGATCACCGTGCTGGCCGCGCTCGCGGTCATCAGCGTGAAGAATCCGGTGCACGCGGCGCTCTGCCTCGTGCTGACGTTCTTCTCGACCGCGTGCACGTGGCTGCTCGCCGACGCCGAGTTCCTCGCGATCGCGCTGGTGCTGGTCTACGTCGGCGCGGTCATGGTGCTGTTCCTCTTCGTGGTGATGATGCTCGACATCGATCTCGTGCCGCTGCGCGAAGGATTCGTGCGCGCGATGCCGATCGGGCTCATCGTCGCCGTCGTCATGCTGGTCGAGATGCTGACGCTGATCGGCATCCGCTCGATGCAGATTCCGGCGCCGGCCGATCCCGCCGCGGCTGCCGGCATGTCGAACACCGCGTGGCTCGCGAGCGCACTGTTCAGCCAGTTCCTGCTGCCGTTCGAGATCGCCGCGCTGATCCTGACCGTCGCGATCGTCGCTGCGATTCCGCTGACGCTGCGCCGCCGCGTCGGCGTCAAGGCGCAGGATCCGGCGCGCCAGGTCATGGTCACGGCGCGCGAGCGCGTTCGCATCGTGAAGATGGCATCGGAAAAACCGGTCGACACGGGAGCGTCACGCCATGATCACGCTCGCGCACTTCCTCACGCTCGGCGCGATCCTGTTCTGCATCGCGATCGCCGGCATCTTCATCAACCGCAAGAACGTGATCGTGCTGCTGATGGCGATCGAGCTGATGCTGCTCGCGGTCAACACGAACTTCGTCGCGTTCTCGCGCTACCTCGGCGATCCGTCGGGGCAGGTGTTCGTGTTCTTCATCCTGACCGTCGCCGCGGCCGAATCGGCGATCGGGCTTGCGATCCTGGTCGTGCTGTTCCGCAACCGCGCGACGATCAACGTCGCCGAAATCGATTCGCTGAAGGGCTGACGCGATGCAGATCTCGAAAACCATTCTGCTCGTCATCGTGCTGGCGCCGCTGTTCGGCGCGATCGTCGCGGGCTTGTTCGGCCGGCAGGTCGGCCGCGCCGGCGCGCATACGGTCACGATCGCCGGCGTCGCGCTCGTCGTGCGTGCTGTCGTTCTACGTGCTGTACCAGCTCGTCTGGGGCGGCGCGCCGGTGTTCAACCAGAACGTCTACGAGTGGTTCCACGTCGGCAACTCGGCGCGCACGCGGACATCAGCGCGAACATCGGCTTCCTGATCGACCGGCTGACCGCGATGATGATGGTCGTCGTCACGTTCGTGTCGCTGATGGTGCACGTCTACACGATCGGCTACATGGCCGACGATCCGGGCTACCAGCGCTTCTTCAGCTACATCGCGCTGTTCACGTTCTCGATGCTGATGCTCGTCATGAGCAACAACTTCCTGCAGCTGTTCTTCGGCTGGGAAGCGGTCGGTCTCGTCTCGTATCTGCTGATCGGCTTCTGGTACACGCGGCCGACGGCGATCTTCGCGAACCTGAAGGCGTTCCTCGTCAACCGCGTCGGCGATTTCGGCTTCCTGCTCGGCATCGCCGGCGTGCTGTACTGGTTCCGCTCGCTCGACTACGCGCAGGTGTTCATCAACACGGCGAGCCCGATCGGCTACGGCGCGAAGACGGTCGAGCTCATCGCCGGCCATCCGTGGCACGTCGCGACCGTCATCTGCATCTGCCTGTTCATCGGCGCGATGGGCAAGTCCGCGCAGGTGCCGCTGCACGTCTGGCTGCCCGACTCGATGGAAGGCCCGACGCCGATCTCGGCGCTGATCCACGCGGCGACGATGGTCACCGCCGGCATCTTCATGGTCGCGCGCATGTCGCCGCTGTTCGAGATGAGCGACACGGCGCTGAGCTTCGTGCTGATCATCGGCGCGACGACGGCGCTCTTCACGGGCCTGATCGGCATCGTGCAGAACGACATCAAGCGCGTCGTCGCGTATTCGACGCTGTCGCAGCTCGGCTACATGACCGTCGCGCTCGGCGTGTCGGCCTATGCCGGCGGCGTCTATCCACCTGATGACGCACGCGTTCTTCAAGGCGCTGCTGTTCCTCGGCGCGGGCTCGGTGATCATCGCGATGCATCACGAGCAGGACATGCGCTACATGGGCGGCCTGAAGAAGTACATGCCGATCACCTGGATCACGATGTGGATCGGCTCGCTGGCGCTGGCCGGCGCGCCGGGCTTCGCCGGCTTCTTCTCGAAGGACGCGATCATCGAGGCGGTCGGCGAGTCGCATCGCTTCGGCTCGGGCTACGCGTATTTCTGCGTGCTGACCGGCGTGTTCGTCACCGCGCTCTACAGCTTCCGGCTGCTCTACATGACGTTCCACGGCAAGGAGCGCTTCGTCGTCGAGACGCATCACGGACACGGTCACGACGAGCACCACGACGATCACGGCCATCACGAGCCCGGTCATCTCGCGCATGCGCCGCACGAATCGCCGTGGGTCGTCACGCTGCCGCTGATCCTGCTCGCGATTCCGTCGATCGTGATCGGCTGGCCGACGATCGGGCCGATGCTGTTCGGCGGCTGGTTCGGCGGCGCGATCCGCGTCGCCGAGCAGAACGACGTGCTCGGCGAGCTTGCGAAGGAATTCCACGGTCCGCTCGCGATGGTGCTGCACGGCTTCCTGCAGTGGCCGTTCTGGATCGCGTTCGCCGGCTTCGCGGTCGCGACCTACATCTGGCTGCTCAATCCGGGCATTGCCGACAAGGCACAGGCGAAGCTGCGGCCGATCTACAACCTGCTGCTCAACAAGTACTGGATCGACGAGCTCTACCAGACGATCTTCGCGCGCGGCGGCATCGCGCTCGGCCGCGGCCTCTGGCGCGGCGGCGACGTCGGCGTCATCGACGGCATCGCGATCGACGGCTCGACCGCGCTGGTCGGCGCGCTTCGCGCCGACGGTGCGCTGGCTGCAGTCCGGTTATCTCTACCACTATGCATTCGCGATGATCCTCGGCTTGATCGCGCTGCTTGGCGGCGTGTGGTGGGTCGTCAACCACGCGGCGACCTGACGAGAAGGGACAACAAGAACAATGCACGTTCCGTACATTCTCAGCCTGCTGATCTGGCTGCCGATCCTCGGCGCAGTCGCCGTGCTGTTCTGCGGCCGCAACGCGAACGCGGCGCGCTGGCTCGCGCTCGTCGTCGCGCTGGTCACGTTCGTCGTCTCGATCCCGCTCTGGACCGGCTACCTGCCGCTGAAGCCCGGCATGCAGTTCGTCGAGAACCTGGCCTGGATCCCGGCGCATCAAGGCCAACTACGCGCTCGGCGTCGACGGCATCTCGATCGCGCTGATCGTGCTGACCACGTTGACGACCGTGCTGGTCGTGATCGGCTCGTGGGGTCCGATCGAGGAGCGCGTCGCGCAGTACATGGCCGCGATGCTCGCGCTCGAAGGTCTGCTGATCGGCGTGTTCGCGGCGACCGACGCGCTGCTGTTCTACGTGTTCTTCGAAGGCATGCTGATTCCGATGTTCATCATCATCGGCATCTGGGGCGGCCCGCGGCGCGTCTACGCGACGCTGAAGTTCTTCATCTACACGTTCCTCGGCTCGATCTTCATGCTGGTCGGCCTGATCTACCTGCACATGAAGACCGGCGATTTCGCGCTGGCCTCGTTCGCGCACGCGGGGCTCGGCACGCGCGAGCAGGCCTGGCTTTTCTTCGCGTTCCTGCTCGGCTTCGCGATCAAGGTGCCGATGTGGCCGGTGCACACGTGGTTGCCGGATGCGCACGTCGAGGCGCCGACCGGCGGCTCGGTCGTGCTGGCCGCGATCATGCTGAAGGTCGGCGGTTACGGTTTCGTGCGCTTCTCGCTGCCGATCACGCCGGACGCAGTCGCAGGAATACGCGTGGGTCGTCATCGCGCTGTCGCTGATCGCGATCCTCTACATCGGCTACGTCGCGCTGGTGCAGGAGGACATGAAGAAGCTGATCGCGTATTCGTCGATCGCGCACATGGGCTTCGTCACGCTCGGCATCTTCATCGCGCTTGCGCTGGTGCGCACGCACAACAACCCGATCGGCGCGCGCCTCGGCATCCAGGGCGCGATGGTGCAGATGATCTCGCACGGCTTCGTTTCGGGCGCGATGTTCTCGTGCATCGGCGTGCATGTACGACCGCCTGCACACGCGCATGATCCGCGACTACGGCGGCATCGTGAACGTGATGCCGTGGTTCGCGACGTTCTTCGTGCTGTTCGCGATGGCCAATTGCGGCCTGCCGGGCACCAGCGGCTTCGTCGGCGAGTTCATGGTGATCCTGGCCGCGTTCCAGGACAATTTCTGGATCGCGCTGCTCGCCGCGTTCACGCTGATCATCGGCGCGGCGTACACGCTGTGGCTGGTCAAGCGCGTGATCTTCGGCAAGATCGAGAATCCGCACGTCGCCAAGATGCAGGATCTCGAATGCGCGCGAATGGATCGTGCTCGGCGTGTTCGCCGCCGGCGTGCTCGCGCTCGGCATCTATCCGAAACCGCTGGTGACGCTGATGGACGGCGCGGTGCAGCAGATCGTGCAGAACCTGATGCTGGCCAAGGCCTGAGCGACGACATGATCGAATTCCACGCCTACGATCTTGCGACGATGCTGCCCGAGCTGTTCCTGCTCGGCGCGACCTGCGCGATTCTGCTGATCGACCTTTTCCTCAAATCATCGCAGCGCGATACGACGCACTGGCTGTCGATCTTCGCGCTCGCCGTCACCGGCGTGCTGGTCTGGCGCAACAAGGTGCCCGACGGCGTATCGCTGTCCGCGTTCAACGACATGTTCGTGCTGCGACGGGATGGCGACGATCCTGAAGGTCTTCATCCTGCTGGTCACGATTGCGGTGTGTCTCTACGGGCGCACTTATCTGCGCGACCGCAAGCTGTTACGTCGGCGAGTTCTATCTGCTGATCCTGTTCGCGACGCTCGGCATGATGCTGCTCGTCTCGGCCGGCAACATGGTCACCGTGTATCTCGGCCTCGAGCTGCTGACGCTGAGCCAGTACGCGCTGGTCGCGCTGAACCGCGATTCGGCCGCTTCGTCGGAAGCCGCGATCAAGTATTTCGTGCTCGGCGCGCTCGCGTCGGGCCTGCTGCTGTACGGCATGTCGATGATCTACGGCGCGACCGGCACGCTCGATCTTGCCAAGATCCACGTCGTCGTCGGCGACATGGTGCATTCAGAGCACCGCACGCTGCTTGCGTTCGGCCTCGTGTTCCTGATCACCGGCATCGCGTTCAAGTTCGGCGCCGCGCCGTTCCATATGTGGATCCCGGACGTCTACGAGGGCGCGCCGACCGCGATGGTCGTGTTCGTCGGCTCGGCGCCGAAGCTCGCCGCGTTCGGCATGGCCTACCGGCTGCTCGAAGGCGCGATGGCCGGCATGCACGCCGACTGGACGCTGATGCTGAGCATGCTCGCGGTGCTGTCGCTCGCGATCGGCAACATGTTCGCGATCGCGCAGACGAACCTGAAGCGCCTGCTCGGCTATTCGACGATCTCGCACATCGGCTTCCTGCTGCTCGGCTTCGTCAACGGCACGCCGAGCGGATTTGCCGCGGCGCTGTTCTACGCGATCAGCTACGCGCTGATGGCGACGGTCGCGTTCGGCGTGATCCTGCTGCTCGCGCGCGCGGGTTTCGAGGCCGAGCAGATCGACGATTTCAAGGGCCTCAATCAGCGCAATCCGTGGTACGCCGGCGTCATGGCGATCGCGATGTTCTCGCTGGCCGGCGTGCCGCCGCTGTTCGGCTTCTTCGCCAAGCTCATGGTGCTGAAGGCCGTCATCGACGCGGGCATCAGATGTGGCTCGCGATCGTCGCGATTGTTTTCGCGATCATCGGCCTCTATTACTACCTGCGCGTGGTCAAGGTCATGTACTTCGACGAGCCGGCCGACGACGCGCCGCTCGAACTGCCGGCGGATCTCGCGTTCCGCTGGGCGCTCTCGATCAACGGCCTCGCGCTGCTCGTGCTCGGCATCGTCTGGGGACCGCTGCTCGACTGGTGCACGCGCGCGTTCGCGAGCTGAGACGTGCAGGCCGGAGTTCTGCTGCGTGCCGCGAAAATGGATTATGCCGGCGCCGGATGCGAGACGTAGGCGTTCGCCAGGCACGTCTTGAAACGCGCCAAAACGCCTTCAATTCATAGTTCGCCTTGCGGCTTCCCGCCGCAACCGATACCATGTTCGCTTGGCTGATGCGGGGTGGAGCAGTCTGGCAGCTCGTCGGGCTCATAACCCGAAGGTCGTAGGTTCAAATCCTACCCCCGCTACCAAGGCATTTTTTGGAAAGGCCACCTCGAGTGGCCTTTTCTTTCGGCAGGGTCGAAGCAGGTAGACCCGGCCACGATGGTTCGCGCAGGAAGCGCATCTTGCCGATGTTGGGAAGCAAGACAACGGCGGACTACGGAATGGGCCTTGCGCCCATTTTTTTTTCCAGATTTTTTGCTTGAGCTTTTGCTTGAGCTGTCTTGAAAAGTGCGGCCAGGACGGCCGCTCTTGCTTTCGCGATCAGGGACGATCGCATAGGTAAATCATGAAAGAAGAGGAACTAAATGCGCTGCTGGCGCCGTTGATCGCCGACCTCGGTCTCGAGCTCGTCGGCATCGAGTTCAGTCCGGGTCCCGGCGGCAGCCTCTTGCGCGTTTATATCGACGCTCCGGAGCGTGCCGGTCACGATCGACGATTGCGAGCGTGCGAGCCGCGAAATTTCGGCGCTGCTCGACGTCAACGATCCGGTCGCCGGCCGCTACACGCTCGAAGTGTCGTCGCCGGGTCTGGATCGGCCGCTGTTCACGCCGGAGCATTTCGCGCGTTTCATCGGCCAGGCCGTGAAGATCAACGTGAACCTGCCGCTGGACGGCCGCCGCCGCTTCCACGGCTCGATCAAGGAAGTCGAGGGCGATCGCATCGTCATCGAGCAGGACGGTGAGCAGGTGGCGATCGTGCACGCGAACATCGCGAAGGCGCGTCTGGCACCTGATTACGCGGCGCTCGGCCTCGCAGCCGCGCGACGCGAGTACGAGGAAGGCGCGCCGAAGAAAGCCGGCGCAGCCCGGAAGCGCAACAGGAAATGAGCACTTCAGGTGAAGAACTCTGATGAATATTCGAGCAGCTGAAACGAAAACGACAAAACGGCAAAGAAATCGGCTCGGCGGGAAGTAATCCCCGAACCTGCGAAGAACATGAGCAAGGAACTCCTGCTCGTGGTCGATGCCGTCGCCAACGAAAAGGGCGTGCCGAAAGCCGTCATCTTCGACGCGATGGAAGCCGCGCTCGCGTCGGCCGCGAAGAAGCGCTACTTCGATCAGGATGTCGCCGTGCGCGTCGCGATCGATCGCGACAGCGGCGACTACGAGACGTTCCGCCGCTGGGAAGTCGTGCCGGACGACGTCGTCATGGAATCGCCGGATCGGCAGATCCGCCTGATGGACGCGGTCGACGAGAAGCCCGGCATCGATGTCGGCGGCTTCGTCGAGGAGCAGATCGAGAATCCGGAATTCGGCCGCATCGCGGCGCAGGCCGCCAAGCAGGTCATCGTGCAGCGCGTGCGCGAAGCCGAGCGTGCGCAGGTCGTCGATGCGTACAAGGATCGCGTCGGCGAGCTGATCACCGGCATCGTCAAGCGCGTCGAGCGCGGCAACATCTTTCTCGACCTCGGCGGCAACGCCGAGGCGTTCGTGCCGCGCGACCGCGCGATCCCGCGCGAATCCGTGCGCGCCGGCGATCGCCTGCGCGGCTATCTCTACGAAGTGCGTGCGGAGCTGCGCGGCCCGCAGCTGTTCGTCTCGCGCACCGCGCCCGAATTCATGATGGAGCTGTTCAAGCTCGAAGTGCCGGAAGTCGGCCAGGGCCTGGTCGAGATCAAGGCCTGCGCACGCGATCCGGGCGACCGCGCCAAGATCGCCGTGCTCGCGCACGACCACCGCACCGATCCGATCGGCGCCTGCATCGGCATGCGCGGTTCGCGCGTGCAGGCGGTGTCGAACGAATTGAACGGCGAGCGCATCGACATCGTGCTGTGGAACGAGAGCCCCGCGCAGTTCGTCATCAACGCGATGGCGCCGGCCGAAGTGCAGTCGATCATCGTCGACGAAGAGAAGCACTCGATGGACATCGCCGTCGCCGAGGACAAGCTGTCGCAGGCGATCGGCCGCGGCGGCCAGAACGTGCGCCTGGCCAGCAAGCTGTCCGGCTGGCAGCTCAACGTGATGACCGCCGACCAGGTGCGCCAGAAGAGCGAAGCCGAGCAGGAAACCGCGCGTCTGCTGTTCCAGGAAAAGCTCGAGGTCGACAACGAGATCGCGCAGATCCTCGTGCAGGAAGGCTTCTCGACGGTCGAGGAAATCGCCTACGTGCCGACGGCCGAGCTGCTCGGCATCGAAGGCTTCGACGAGGACATCGTCGAGGAGCTGCGCGCGCGTGCACGCGATGCGCTGCTCACCGATGCGCTGCGGTCGAAGAGGAAATCGAGGATCACAAGCCGGCCGACGATCTGCTCGCGATCGAAGGCATGGACGAAGGCACCGCGTTCGAGCTTGCCCAGCACGGCGTCATCACGCGCGAGAATCTCGCCGATCTCGCCACGGACGAGCTGATGGAATTCGCGATCGAAGGGATCGACGAGGAAAAGGCCGCGGCGCTGATCATGGCCGCGCGCGAGGCGGTGTCGTCCTGATCGAGCTCGATTCGGGCAGGTACGGGAATTCGGGTCGCGCAAGGTCAGGGAGTACATTGATGTCGGACGTCACAATCAAGCAACTGGCCAAGGTGCTCGGCACGCCGATCGACAAGCTGCTCGCGCAGCTCGCCGAGGCGGGCATGAAGTTCAACGACCCGGAGCAGGTCATCAGCAGCACCGAAAAGGTGAAGCTGCTCGGCTTCCTGCGCCGCACGCACGGCAAGAACGAGGCGCCGGTCGAGACGACCTCATCGCCACGCCAGATCACTCTGAAGCGCCGCACGGTCAGCGAGATCACCGTGACGCCGGGCCAGCGCGGCGCGCAGGCCAAGACCGTCAACGTCGAGGTGCGCCAGAAGCGCACCTACGTCAAGCGCAGCGTCGTCGAGGAAGAGGCGAACGCGCAGGTCGATCCCGAGCGCGAAGACGCGATCAAGAAGCTCGAGGAATCGCAGCTCAAGCGCGAGAGCCGAGGAAGCCGCGCGCGCCGATGCCGACCGCCGCCGCCAGGAAGAAGACGCCAAGCTGCGCGCTTCCGACGAAGCACGCAAGAAGGCCGCCGAAGAGGAAGCCGCTCAAGAAGGCCGAAGAGGAATCGCACGGCCAAGCCTGCGGCGGATGCCGCCAAGCCGCGCCGCGGCCGCCGGCTGCCGGCCGCCGAAGGAAGCCGAGCGTCCGCGCCACGATCGCGGCGCGCGCGAGGGCGATGCTCCGCACAAGCACAAGCAGAAGGTGCACGGTTCGCACCGCATGCCGGCAGGCGATGCCGAGGTCGAGGAAGGCGCCGCGCCGCGTTATTTCGGTGCCGAGCTGCATCTCTCGCAGGAAGGCAGCGCGCGTCGCACCGGCCGCAAGAAGCCGCGGGCGCGTCAGGTCGAGCAGGCGCGTTCGGGTCCGGCGCACGCGTTCTCGCGTCCGACCGCGCCGGTCGTGCGCGAAGTCTCGGTCGGCGAATCGATCACGGTCGCCGAGCTCGCCAACAAGATGGCGGTCAAGGGCGCCGAAGTCGTCAAGACACTGTTCAAGATGGGCGTAATGGCAACGATCAACCAGGTCATCGATCACGACACCGCGGTGCTCGTCGCCGAGGAGCTCGGCCACAAGGTCGTGCAGGCGACCGACACCAGCGCCGAAACGACGCTGCTCGCGCAGGCCGGTCCGTCCGAAGAGGGCGATCTCGCGCCGCGGCCGCCGGTGGTCACGATCATGGGTCACGTCGATCACGGCAAGACCTCGCTGCTCGACTACATCCGCCGCACCAAGGTCGCGGCGGGCGAGGCCGGCGGCATCACGCAGCACATCGGCGCGTATCACGTCGAAACGCCGAAGGGCGTCGTCACGTTCCTCGATACGCCGGGCCACGCGGCGTTCTCGTCGATGCGCGCACGCGGCGCGCAGTCGACCGACATCGTCGTGCTGGTCGTCGCGGCCGACGACGGCGTCATGCCGCAGACGATCGAGGCGATCCAGCATGCGCGCGCCGCGAAGGTGCCGCTGCTCGTCGCGATGAACAAGATGGACAAGCCCGAGGCGAATCCGGACAACGTCAAGCAGGGTCTCGTGCAGCACGAAGTCGTGCCCGAAGAGTGGGGCGGCGACGTGCAGTTCGTGCCGGTGTCGGCGAAGACCGGCGAGGGCGTCGACAATCTGCTCGATGCGATCCTCGTGCAGGCCGAGGTCATGGAACTGAAGGCGCGTCCGGACGGCCGCGCCGTCGGGCACCGTGATCGAATCGAGCCTCGACAAGGGCCGCGGCCCGGTCGCGACCGTGCTCGTGCAGCAGGGCACGCTCAAGAAGGGCGATTTCCTCGTCTGCGGCATCGAATACGGCCGCGTGCGCGCGCTGTTCGACGAGACCGGCAACCAGGTCGCCGAAGCGGGTCCGTCGATTCCGGTGCAGGTGCTCGGTCTTTCCGGCGTGCCGAATGCGGGCGACGATTTCGTCGTCGTCGCGGACGAGCGCCTGGCCAAGGACGTCGCGCAGCAGCGCCAGCATCAGCGCCGCGAGACGCGCCTGGTCAAGGCGGCCGGCAACCGCATGGAAGACATGGTGGCGCAGATGGGCCAGGGCGAAGGTCAGCAGACGCTGAACCTCGTCGTCAAGGCCGACGTGCAGGGTTCGGCCGAAGCGCTGCGCGATTCGCTGACGAGCATCTCGACCGACGCGATCAAGATCAACGTGATCGCGTCCGGCGTCGGCGGCATCACCGAATCGGACGCCACGCTCGCCGCCGCGTCGAAGGCCGTCATCATCGGCTTCAACGTGCGCGCCGACGCATCGGCGCGCAAGGTGATCGACGCGAACAATCTCGATCTTCGCTACTTCTCGATCATCTACGACGTGATCGATCAGGTGAAGCAGGTCGCGACGGGACTGCTCGGCACCGAGGTGCGCGAGGAGATCATCGGCACGGCCGAAGTGCGCGACGTGTTCCGCTCGTCGAAGTTCGGCGCGATCGCCGGCTGCATGGTCATCGAGGGCACGGTCAAGCGCCACAAGCCGATCCGCGTGCTGCGCGACAACACGGTGATCTTCCAGGGCGAGCTCGAATCGCTGCGCCGCTTCAAGGAAAACGTCGACGAAGTGCGCAACGGCATGGAGTGCGGCATCGGCGTCAAGCAGTACAACGACGTCAAGCCGGGCGATCAGATCGAGTGCTTCGAGCGTATCGAAGTTGCGCGGACGCTGTGAGGCGAGCAAGGCAAGATCGGCGAAGCGTGAATCGCCAATGGTAAGGGCTCTGCTTCTTCCGATTAGCCGTCTGCGATCTCGCTATTTGCGACGTCGCGGTTGAACTCGATGCCTGCAAAATCCTTCAACCGCACCGACCGCATCGCCACGCAGCTCCGCAAGGAGATCGCGCTGCTCGTGCACGCGGCCGTGCGCGATCACGCGCTGCCGTCGGTCAGCGTCTCGGACGTCGAGGTCACGCAAGGAGCTCGACGTCGCGACGGTCTACGTGACGACGCTGCTCGCCGACCAGGCCAAGGACGCGACGAAGGCGCTGAACGAGATGGCCGGCGAATTCCGCCACGCACTGTCGCAGATGCTCAGCATCCGGCGCGTGCCGGAGCTGCGCTTCCGCTACGACGATTCGATCGACAAGGGCGAGCGTATCGAGTCGTTGCTGCGGCAGAAGCCTGGTAGCGAGAGTGATTGATACGTCTGCAGTCGCACAGGCATGTGGCGCGAGCGCTCATGTGGCGTCCTGAAAATGCAAATGCGGGCCGGGAGCGAGTTGGCGTTGGTTCCTGGAACCACGAATTGATCTTCCCTGTCGCCTGACCTGAAGTTCGATGCCCGCCTCCGAAGAACGCGACCTGCACGGCATCCTGCTGTTCGACAAGCCCGAGGGCTTGAGCTCGAACCGGCGCTGCAGATCGTGCGCGTGCATGTTCGGTGCGGCGAAGGCGGGGCACACCGGAAGTCTCGATCCGCTCGCGACCGGTCTGCTTGCCGATCTGTTTCGGCGAAGCGACCAAGATCGCGGGTCTCCTGCTCGGCTCGCGCAAGGCGTACGACACCGAATGCAGGCTCGGCGCGACGACCGATACCGACGATGCCGAAGGCACGCGTCCTCGTCGAGCGGCCTGTGCCCGATCTCGACGACGCGACAATTCGATGCGGCGCTTGCGCGCGCTGACCGGCCGCATCACGCAGATTCCACCGGCGTATTCGGCGATCAAGCGCGGCGGCGAGCGGCTGTACAAGCGCGCGCGGCGCGGCGAAACGGTGGAGGCGCCGCCACGCGAGGTCGACGTGCAGCGCTTCGAGCTGATCGAAGCCCGGCCCGACCGGCTTGCGGCTCCACGTCGAATGCGGGTCCGGCACCTACGTGCGCAGCCTCGTGCGCGACCTTGGCGAACGCCTCGGCTGCGGCGCGCATGTCGACTGCGCTGCGCCGGCTGTGGGTCGAGCCGTTCACGACTCCGCGCATGATCGACGCTGGGCGAGCTTGCAGGCGCTCTCGGCGGAGCGGCGGCACTTGCGGCCCTGGACGCGCTCCTGCTGCCGCTCGAGGCCGGCCTCGCCGGCTTTCCGCACGATTCGCGTGCAGGACGCCGACGCGACCCGCCTGCGCCAGGGCCAGCTCGTGCAGGTCACGGGAGCCGCCGCGGGCCGCTACATCGCGCTCGACGAGCGCGGTTCGGCCGTCGCGCTCGTCGAATGCGCGAGCGACGGCTGCCTGCGCTGCCAGCGCGGATTCAACGACTTATCTCGCGGTCCCGACCTGACCCGGATTGCGTAAGCGCTTGTTTTACCGGCCTACGGGCAGGTAAAATACGCCGTTCACTCCAGCAAGTTCGTCCAACCCGCGGGGCTGCCGAACGGCCACACGTTGGATGCGGATATCGCCGTTCCGCGGCATTTCCCACCAGTGGCCGTTCGCAAGTCTCGCTCTCGCTTCCAGGATTCATTCAGATGTCTCTTTCCAACGAACAAACCAGCAAAGTCATCGCGGATTACCGCCGCGCCGCCAACGACACCGGTTCGCCCGAAGTCCAGGTCGCGCTGCTTTCCGCGCGCATCGAACATCTGAGCAAGCACTTCGCCGACCACGACAAGGATCACCACTCGCGTCGCGGCCTGTTGAAGATGGTCAACCAGCGCCGTCGCCTGCTCGGTTATCTCAAGAACAAGGACGGCGATCGCTACAAGACGCTGATTGAGCGTCTCGGTCTGCGTCGCTGATCGAAGACTGCGGACTTCGAGGCACGCAGCACTGTCTCGACGGTTGCTTTTGCGTTCGTCCTTGAACGCCGCGTCATGTCGCTTCATCGCCATCGTGTTGCGTTGGTTCGAAACGAAGTCCAACAGCGGCCATCCGTGGCCGCACTCCCCAAATGAAGCACACGCCGTGAAGGCGTGATCCGAGGGCCGGTCAAGGGACCTGTCTTCGTCAATCAGGAAAAGATAACGTGGCGAAAGTCAGCAAGTCATTCCAGTACGGAAATCACGACGTCACGCTGGAGACGGGCGAAATCGCCCGCCAGGCCGGCGGTGCGGTCATGGTCAGCATGGGCGGCACCGTCGTGCTGGTCACTGCGGTCACGGCGCCCAAGGCGCGCGAAGGGCAGGACTTCTTCCCGCTCACCGTCGACTACCAGGAAAAGTTCTACTCGGCCGGCCGCATTCCCGGCGGCTTCTTCAAGCGCGAAGGCCGCCCGACCGAAAAGGAAACGCTGACCTCGCGCCTGATCGATCGCCCGGTGCGTCCGCTGTTCCCCGAGGAATTCAAGAACGAAGTGCAGGTCATCGCGACCGTGCTTTCGATGAATCCCGAAGTCGACGGCGACATTCCGGCGCTGATCGGCGCGTCCGCCGCGCTGACGCTGTCCGGCGTTCCGTTCAAGGGACCGATCGGCGCCGCGCGCGTCGGTTACGCGAACGGCAAGTACCTCCTGAATCCGACGCAGACCGAGCTCGAGACGTCCGATCTCGATCTCGTCGTCGCCGGCACCGCGAATGCGGTGCTGATGGTCGAATCCGAAGCCAAGCTCCTCAGCGAAGACGTCATGCTCGGCGCGGTCACGTTCGGTCATCGCGAGATGCAGAAGGCGATCCACGCGATCAGCGAGCTCGCCGTCGAAGCGGCCAAGCCGTCGTGGAACTGGCAGGCGCCGGCGCAGCAACGACCGACTCGTCACCGCGCTGAAGGGCGCGCTCGGCAACAGTCTCGCCGACGCATTCCAGATCCGCGACAAGCTGCAGCGCCGCGACGCGATCACCGCACTGAAGAAGGACGTGCTCGAATCGCTGAAGGATCAGGCCGAAACGAAGGGCTGGCTGCCGGCCGATCTTTCCAAGGAATTCGCCGATCTCGAATACCGCACGCTGCGCGACGGTGTGCTCAAGACCAAGCAGCGCATCGACGGCCGCAACCTCGACGACATCCGCCCGATCACGGTGCGCGTCGGCGTGCTGCCGCGCACGCACGGCTCGGCGCTGTTCACGCGCGGCGAGACGCAGGCGCTGGTCGTCGTCACGCTCGGCACCACGCGCGATGCGCAGATCGTCGACGCGCCGGAAGGCGAGTCGAAGGATCCGTTCCTGTTCCACTACAACTTCCCGCCGTTCTCGGTCGGCGAAACCGGCCGCATGGCGGGTCCGAAGCGTCGCGAGATCGGCCACGGCCGCCTCGCCAAGCGCGGCGTGCAGGCCGTCAAGCCGACGATCGAATCGTTCCCGTACGTGCTGCGCGTCGTCTCGGAGATCACCGAGTCGAACGGTTCCTCGTCGATGGCGTCGGTCTGCGGATCGTCGCTCGCGATGATGGACGCCGGCGTGCCGATCAAGGCGCCGGTCGCCGGCATCGCGATGGGCCTGGTCAAGGAAGGCAGCGATTTCGTCGTGCTCTCCGACATCCTCGGCGACGAGGATCATCTCGGCGACATGGATTTCAAGGTCGCCGGCACCGCCGACGGCGTCTCCGCGCTGCAGATGGACATCAAGATCGACGGCATCACCGAAGAGATCATGAAGACCGCGCTGGCGCAGGCCAAGCGCGGCCGTCTGCACATCCTCGGCGAGATGGCCAAGGTCATCACGCACCTCGCGCACCGAGATGAGCGAATTCGCGCCGCGCCTGCTGACGATGAAGATCCATCCGGACAAGATCCGCGAAGTCATCGGCAAGGGCGGCACCACGATCCGTTCGATCACCGAGGAAACCGGCGCCACGATCGACATCAGCGACGACGGCACCGTCATCATCGCCTCGGTCAACCGCGAAGCCGCCGACGCCGCGAAGAAGCGCATCGAGCAGATCGTCTCCGACGTCGAGCCGGGCCGCATCTACGAAGGCAAGGTCGCCAAGCTGATGGACTTCGGCGCGTTCGTCACGATCCTTCCGGGCAAGGACGGCCTCGTGCACGTTTCGCAGATTTCCAACGAGCGCGTCGAGAAGGTCTCCGACAAGCTCAAGGAAGGCGACATCGTCAAGGTCAAGGTGCTCGAGGTCGACAAGCAGGGTCGCATCCGCCTGTCGATGAAGGCCGTCGCCGAGGAAGAGAAAGGCGCTGCCTGATCTTCGCTACCAGGTGTCATGAAAAAGGCGGGCTTCGGCCCGCCTTTTTCTTTCCGTTCTCCGCTCGCAGGAGAGGCAGCGTTGTTTCCCCTCTCCCGCTTGCGGGAGAGGGCAGGGTGAGGGAAGTCTTGGTTCGACGCCGCGCCACTCGGGTTCGCAAGCTGCGAGCGCCTCACTCCGACTGCCCTCACCCTAACCCTCTCCCGCAAGCGGGAGAGGGGACACTGCGCGCATCAACTCAACCGGCATTCGCCAACGGCCCGAGCCGCACGACACGCTGCAACGTCTCGCCGTTGCGCACGATCGTCAGCGTCACCGGATGCCCGGCCTTCTCGCGCAGCCGATTCTGGAAATCCGCGCGATCGACGATCGCCTTGTCGTCGCACTTCAGCACGATGTCGCCGCTCAGCAGATTCGCGCGCGATGCCGGCGAATCGTCGACGACCGTGCCGATCGCGACACCGCCGCCGGTTCCGAGCTCGCTCATTTCCGCAGGCCGCAGATCGCGGAACGTCGCGCCGAACGGCAGCTTGAAGCGCACGTAATAGGCGACCGTCAGCGCATCGGCGCTCGGATACACGATCACGCGATCGGCGCCGACGCGCTGGCCCTGGCTGCAGCGCCTTCTCGCGCGCGTTTGCGTCCGCCGCGGAAAGTGCGATGTGCCGATGCGCATGTAGCTCTGCGCGCGCAGGCGCTTCTCGTCGGCGCCGGCGTTCTTGCCGTCGCTGACTTCGGGCTGCTGCGGGCGGCGGCGCGGCTCGAAGGTCCGCGACCAGCGCGGGCTTCGCGCCCGGTCACGGTTTCGTACTGGCCGGTTTCCTCCGGCGGCAGCGGCTTGGGCGCGTAGGTGGAGACCGTCGGCGCGGTCGCGCAGCCGGTGACGAGAAGCACCACGGCAATGCCGAGTGCCGCGGACGCCGCCGAATGCATGGCGAAGCGCGGTCGTTCCGCGCGAGTCGATCGTATCCATATGCCAAGGATGCCGTACCGGAGCTGACTGGTGGCCGACGCGGGATGTTCGTCCGGCGTCGTGCGGGAGCGCGTTCTCTGCGCTTGCGCGGCACATTTCGTTGCGTCGTCCGCGACGCACGCCGCCCCGCTTCTGGCATCCTAGGCGGCGAAATCCGCAGTACGCCCATGCCTGTCCTACCGTTTCGAACGAATTCGAGCTGATCCCGGACACGCGCCGACTGCTGCATAGCGGCGCCGATGTCGCGATCGGGATCCGCGTGCTCGAGGTCGTGATCTATCTCGTCGAGAACCGCGCGCGCGCGGTCGGCCGCGACGAGCTGCTGTCCGCGGTATGGGGCCGCGCGGATGGCGGCGACGCGACGCTCGCGCAGGCCGTGCTGAAGGCGCGCCGCGCGCTCGGCGACGACGGCAACGCGCAGAATTTCATCCGCACCGTCGCGCGGTTCGGATATCAGTGGGTCGCGGCGACGACGGAATCGGCGGCTGCCGAAGTGCGCGCGCCGCCGTCCGCGCCGGTGCGCGACGACCACGCAGCGGACTCCGACATTGCAGTCCCGCGCGGAAGCCGAGTCCGCGACAGCGTCGCGGCCGGTCGAGCCGCCGCGGTCTCGCCGGCTATTCGTGATCGGCGCGTTCGCAGCGCTCGTGCTCGTCGCCGCCGCCGTCGGATTGTCGTTCCTCGGCATATCCTCGAAGAAATCGCCACGCGCCGGCCGACAAGCCGACGCACGTCGTTGCGGGCGAACGTGCCTGGCCTGATCCTCGTCACGCCGACGCGCGTGCACAGCATGTCGGCCGACGACGGCTGGATGCGGCTCGGCGTGATGTCGCTCGCCGCGCAAGCGCTCGCGGGCGTGCCGGGACACGCGGTCGTGCCCGACGAGACGACGCTCGCGGCCGTCGCGCATGCCGGTGCCGATGCGGGCGTCGATGCGCTGCGCGCGACGACCGGCGCCTCGGTCGTCATCGTTTCGGAAGCGAATCGCGTCGGCGAGGACTGGCGCCTGGACGCCACGGTGCTCAACGCGGATGGCAGCGCGCAGATCGTCAGCGCGCGCGCCGGCGATCCGATCGCAGCGGCGAGCAGCCTTGCGCGCAATCTTCGCGAGCCTGCTCGCACCGGAAGGCACCGGCGATGCCGGCGAGACGATGACGCCGGACGTGCTCGCGCTCGCCGCGCACATGAAGGCTGCGATCCTCGAAGCACAGAACGGTCGCGCGCTCGCGCTGCTCGCAGCAGGCGCCGAAGAACGTCGCCGCTGCGCCGGAAATCGTGCTGCTTCAGGCCGAGGCGCTGACGCAGCTGGGCAAAGCCGGTCGAGGCGATCGATGTCCTGCGCCCGCTCGTCGACGCGCGCAGCCCTGAATACGCCGCCGCCGCGCTGGCTGCCGGGTGCGTGGAGCGCGCTCGGCGATACCGAGCTCGCGCGCGGCAATCCGGCACAGGCCGAAGCGTATTTCCGCCGCGCGATCCAGCTCGATGGCGTCGCCGACCGCCGCACGCTCGGACTTGCCTGGCGTGGCCTCGGCATCGCGCAGGTCGTGCGCAACGATCTCGATGGTGCCGAGCAAAGCTACCTGCGCGCGCGGCTCGAGCTCGAGCCGGTCGGCGATCGCCTGCTGCTCGCGCGCGTCACCGACGGGCTCGGCTACATCGCGACGACGCGCGGCCGCATGGCCGACGCATTGATGTTGTACGAGCAGGCGGCGGACATGGGCGCGGCGGCGGGTCTCAACGAGACCGAGCTCGGCTCGCGGCTCAACATCGCGCAGGCGCATCACTATCTGCTGCACCACGCGATCGCGCTCGACAAGCTGCGCGCGCTGCTGCCACGCATCCAGGCCGTCGACTACCCGGCACTGCACACGTTCGGCTCGATCGCGTACGCGAACGCGCTGATCGAGACCGGCGCATTCGCCGAAGCGCGCGCCGAGCTCGCGCGCCTGCACGATGCATCGCTCGACGGACGCCGCCACCGACGCGGTCGTCGACGTCCGGCTCGACGAAGCGCAGATCCGCCTTGCGCTCGGCGATGCGCCCGCCGCGGTCCGCCTCGCCGATGCGGTGCGCCGCGATCACGACACCGAGAGCGCGCCCGACCTGCATCTCGAAGCGCTGGCGGTGCTGTTGAACGCACAAGCCGTCGCCGGCGATCGCAAGGCAGCGGCGGCGCTGGCCGCCGATGCGCACGCGTGGGCTCCTGCGAATGCCGGTCCGCCCGCGCGCGTGCACGCGCTTGTCGCGAGGCGCGCTGGGCGGCGGCGAGCGGCGATGCCGCTGCGGCGCTCGATGACTATCGCCAGGCGCTGGTGATCGCGCGCGAATTCGGCACGCCGCTCGTGCTGCGCGATGTCGTCGTGCCGTACGCGAAGTTCCAGCTCGACGCGGGTGCGATCGAGCTGGCCCGGGCGACGGCGAGCACGGTCGGTCCGTATGCCGAGGACGATTTCGAGATCGCCTTGCTGATGGGGCGTGTCGCCGCGGCAACGCATGACGCCGATCTCGCCCGCTCGTATTTCGCGCAGGCGCGCCGGCTCGCCGGCGAGCGCTGGACGCGCTCGCTGGCGGACGAGGAGGCCCGGCTCGCGGGCGGGCCGGCGCACGACCCGGCGTCGCGCGCGGTCGCGGGCGGTTGATCGCGCTCCGGCACCTGCGGCTAGAATGGCCGCGCGGTGCCCGTCGGGCGGCGCCGACCCTCGGGAGACCATGATGCGATTCAGCGGCAGGCTTGTTGCGGCAACGATGATGGTGGCACTGTCCGGCATCGTTATTGCCGATGCTCCGCTCGATCCCGCGGTCGAGGCACGCATCAAGGCGCTCGAAGAGCGCGTCGCCCAGCTCGAGAACCGGCTGACCGCGGTGACCAACGCGCAGAAGGCGGCCGCCGTCGCGGTTGCCGCGCCCGCGCCCGCGCCGGCAGCGGCGCCGCCTGAACATACGGTCCACATGACGCCTGCGGTGCCGAGCTCGGTTGCGCTGGCGCGCTGGAAGGATCCGGCGACCTGGGCACTGATCAAGGTCGGCATGAGCTGGAGCCAGGTGACGGCCGTGCTGGGCCAGCCCGGCGACAAGACCACCGGCGTGTTCGGCGACGTCTGGTTCTATCCGGACTCGAGCGGCGGCCGCGTCGTGTTCGACCGCGACAGCCGCGTGTCGAGCTGGAGCCAGCCGGGCGGCAGCAAGTAGGCGCCTCAGGTCGCGGCGCGCCAGCGCATCCCTCGAGCTGAATCAGACATCCGGCTGTCCATCACTGGGAACGCCGCGACGCGCGGCGGGGCGAGGGCGCCTTCGCGCCGGGCTTCGTCGATCCTTCGCCGCGATGTCATCGATAGGAAACCGAAGTCGAATCGAACGTAAATGCCCGCAGGCATCGCGCGTGGGAGACTCGCTGCGACCGCAAGGGGTCGTAGGAGGGTTTAGATGCGCAATTCGTTCGTCAACGCGGCGGTGTCGGCAGTGCTGCCGCTGCTCTTCTCGCAGGCGGCAGTGCCGGCTTCGGCTCCAGCCGGGGATGGTATCGGTCTCGTCGTCAGTCTCGGTGCGGACACGTCGGAAGGCGCCTGCGGCACCGACACGACGCTCCAGGTGACCGCCGGCGACCAGGTCAACTACTGCTACGTCGTCACCAACAACTCCGCCGAGACGCTGACCTTCCACACGCTGTCCGACGACATCCTCGGCCCGATCTTCACGGACGTGCCGGCGACGATCGCGCCGGGCGCGAGCTACCAGTACAACCGCATCGTCACCGCATTGACTTCGGCCGCGCCGGTTTCGACCTGGACGGCCTACGACGTGCATCCGGACTACGTCTATTCGGACAGCAGCGCGCCCGATCCGGACGTGATCTTCGCGAGCGGCTTCGAGCCGACTGCGCAGTACGCATTCATCGACATCACGTCGACCGGAACGAACCTGCAGCTCAACGACGACGATTACATCGTGACCGGCATCGGTTTCCCGTTCACGTTCTACGGCCACACGGCCGAAGCGCTCACGGTCAGCAACAACGGCGGTCTCCTGTTCGATCAGGCGGCGGGCACCGAGGGGCGCACCGATTACCTTGCTCCCGGCAATCGCACGCTGCCCGATCGCATGATCGGCCCGGCGATCCTGCCGTACTGGGAAGATCTCCAGCAGGATTACATCGACGGCATCGGCAACGTGTTCGTGCAGACGCTCGGCGATGCGCCGAACCGGCGTTTCGTCGTCGAGTGGTACAACCTGCCGGTCAACGTCATCAACGGCGGAATGATGGTGACCCTCGAAGCGATCCTGTACGAGGGCAGCAACGACATCCTGTTCCAGTACGCCGATGTCGATTGCAGCAACCCGTTGTGCAACAACGGCGTGAGCGCGACGATCGGTCTCAACTCCGATCGCACGCACGCGATCCTGTACTCGTTCGACGAGGCGACGGTCAGCAACGGCAAGGCGATCCTGTTCCAGCCGACGAGCCCGACCACGTACACGGCGACCGCACAGGCGACGCTCGACGTCGGCGCGCCGGTGATCACGGTCGATCCGGCCAGCTTCGACAAGACCGTCGCCGCCGGCGCATCGACGAGCGACACCCTGACGATCGGCAACACCGGCAACCGCGACCTGACCTGGAACATCGGCGCGGTCAACACGCGCGCGCATTTCCCGGCGACGCCGCGCTTCGCACTGCCGATGGGCGATCCGTCGCAGACGCGCATCGGACCGAGGCCGGCGATACCGTCGACGAAAGCTCACGTGCTGAATCCGCCGTTGGTCGGCGTGCCGGCCTATGCGGCCGACGTGATCAACGCGACGCTCGTCGGCTTTGACGCTGTGGCACCGTCGAGCCTCGTGTCGGAAGTGTCGCTGGACGGACTGAACCTCCTCGCCGGCGACTTCAAGGGCGAGGATTTCAGCACGCTCTACGCGATCGACTTCCGCAGCTTCAATCTTTACAAGGTCGACGTCGCGACCGGCGCGGTCACGCTGGTCTACCTCGCGGTGCCGCCGAATGGCGTCAGCTCGGATGCGTGGAACGGCATGGGCTGGGACGCGTCGACGAGCACGATGTACGCGGTCACTGCGGGCGGACGCACACCGGTCTCGACACTCGTCAAGATCGATCCCGAGACGGCCGACATCACGCTGGTCGGACCGATCACCGGCGTCGGCGACCCCAGCAACGGCACGGCGATCATCGACATCGCGATCGATGCGAGCGGGCTGATGTACGGCGTCGACATCGTCACCGACACGCTGGTCGCGATCGACAAGACGACCGGCGAGGCATCGACGATCGGCTCGATCGGCTTCGACGCGAACTTCGCCGAAGGCCTCGATTTCGACGACACGACGAACACGCTGTACTTCTCCGCGTTCAACGGCGAAACCGGCCTTTCGACGATGTATACGCTCAACACCGAGACAGGCGAGGGCACGCCGATTTCGCCGATCGGCCCGGATCCGGGCGGCACGCAGTACGCGGCGCTCGCGATCGCGCGGCAGGCCGGCATCTGCGCGTATCCGGAAGACGTACCGTGGCTGTCGTTCGACGACACGCGCGGCTCGACGGCGCCGGGCGACACGTCGCCGATCGGCGTGACGTTCAACGCAGCAAACCTCACGAACGGCGACTACACGGCCGACATCTGCGTCAACAACAACGATCTGACGAACAGGCGCCTCGCGGTACCGGTCACGCTGACCGTGCAGTAGCGCACCCGAGCCCACATCCCCGACGACGCGGCCGCCGTCGGGGATGTTATCCCCAGCGCAGCAAGCGGCCGCGCATTTTCTTGCAACGACGGCCGTGTCGCTCGTGCGGGCTACATCCTCCATCCAGACACCGCCGCGCTATTCGGGCTTGAGGAAGATCGAAATGACCTCGTCGTAAGTTGCGCCGCCTCCGCGACAATGGAGCCTGGATCCGTCGGCTCCCTGCTGATCGCAGACATCCTCGCACTTGCCTGCAATCTCGAATCCGCAGCGGCTGATGTCGGCGGCATCGGATTCTTCCGTACAGACGCGCTTCAATCGGTCCTTCATCGCGCTCTCGCCTCGGCCCACGCATACGTAGGCGTGCGGCGGCGTTGCCCACACGTCGCCGTAGAAAGCGCCTTCATCGAAGTTGTAGTCGGTCTTCTCCTGGGCGGTCACGGTGCCGGAGAGCACGGCATTTGGGCCACGCATCGAAAGCATCACGTGAACGCCGAACAGATTCGTCCGCGCCAGAAGGCAGGCAGTGATCCAGCGCTGCTCGACGGGATCAAGCGCGCGCTCGGTCCACTGAGGTGCGATACCAAGGCTTCCTGAAAAGCGGGTCCCGTCTTCGACCTGGAAGCTCGCCTGCGCCGGCAACGCGCAGCCGATCGCGTAACGAAGGAGCGATTCGCCGCCCGCGTTCACAAGCGCTGCGGCCGGCGCCCCTAGGATTTCCTGTCGCGGTTCATCGGCCTCGCCAACACAATAGAAAATCGACAACGCAAAAGCGGCAGCTGGCACGAGCGCGAACCGCAATGCGTTCATCGCAAGAAACCGGTGGTGCCGTCGCGCGGCACCACCGAAAGGCGCGCTATCAGCGGACCAATAGCGCATGACTGCCGGCATTTCTCAGGAGCGAGCGCAACGGGTGCGCATCGTTCTCAGCAAGGCCGTTCGAACCGAGGCCATTCGAACCGAGGCCATTCGAACCGAGGCCATTCGAACCGAGGCCATGCCGTGCCGAGGCCATTGCGTGCCGAGGCCATTGCCTGTGCCGAGGCCATTGCCCGTGCCGAGGCCATTGCCCGTGCCGAGGCCATTGCCCGTGCCGAGGCCATTGCCCGTGCCGAGGCCATTGCCCGTGCCGAGGCCATTGCCCGTGCCAAGGCCGTTACCGGTGCCGAGGCCGTTGCTCATGGTCGCCGCCTCGACCGACCCAGTCAGAAGCGCCATAAGCAGGAGGACATACGTGACGTTGCGCATTGCGATCACCTCTCAAGGTTGTTGGATGCAAATGTCGGGATGTCTCTTTGGACAAGCGAAGGCGCCCATCCGCGCATCTGATACGGGTCGGCATTTCCTTGCCGGACAGAGCGGAGGTTCGCGAGAGTCTTGAAGTGAGCGGCGCGTCACGAAGAAAAAAATCAGGCGGGCAAGGTCGGGTCCCACCGTTTGAATCGAAAAACGTCATCCGGCTCCCGGCATACCTGTGACTTTCGGCAGATACACTAGTAATAACTAAACACTATGGTTCACCCAACGATATAGCCAGGTAACCACCACCCGTGGGCGAGATCGAAGTCGAGTCGCATCTGTGGAAGTTCCAGAAGGAGCTCAGCACCGGCGTCGTCTCGCTGGTGCTGCTGGCCGTCCTCGCGCGGGCGAAGGCGCCGATGTACGGCTACCAGATCGCCAAGCAGCTCGATGAGACCGGCGAGGGCGTGCTGAGCGGGAAGCAGAGTGCGCTCTACCCGGTGCTGCGCAATCTCGAATCGGCCGGGCTCCTGGCGAGCGAAGTCGAGCCGTCCGTCACCGGACCGCCGCGCCGCTATTACCGCATCACGCAGGCCGGGCGCCGCGTGCTCGAAGAGTGGAGTTACGTATGGACGGCCACCCGCGATTTCGTCAACACCGTGCTGGAGGGATCATGAACCCGCCGCTGCCGCGCACCATCGCCGAATACCTCGAACAGCTTCGCGTTGCGTTGCGCGACGCCGATCCCGCGCTGGTCCAGGATGCGCTGTACGACGCCGAGGATCATCTTCGCTCCGAGCTTTCCGAGAATCCGGGCAAGTCCGAAGCCGAAGTGCTCGCCAAGATCGCGACGACCTACGGCGCGCCCGACGAAGTCGCCGGCATCTACGTCGACAAGGAACACCAGGTGCAGCAGGCGCTGCGCGCGCCGCCGCAGCCGCAGCGCAAGACGGCGCTCGGGCGGTTCTTCGGTGTTGCAGCGGATCCGCGCGCGTATGCGTCGCTGTTCTACATGATGCTGTCGCTCGCGACCGGCATCTTCTACTTCGTGTGGGCAGTCGCCGGCATTTCGATCTCGATCGGCACGTCGATCCTGATCTTCGGCCTCGCGTTCGCGGTGCTGTTCTTCGGCACGGTGCGCGTGCTGTCGCTGGTCGAGGGCCGCATCATCGAAGTCATGCTCGGCGAGCGCATGCCGCGGCGGCCGGTCTACGCCGAGCGCGGCAAGCCGGTATGGGCGCGCATCAAGGGCATGTTCGCCGATCCGCGCACGTGGTCGACGCTGCTGTACATGGTGCTGATGCTGCCGCTCGGCATCATCTACTTCACGATAGCGGTCACCGGCACGGTGTTGTCGCTTGCTCTGATGGTCGCGCCGACCGCGCTGATCCTGCGCTCGTTCGACTTCGTTCCCGACGGCGGCATCTACATCGATGGCCAGTACTTCATGCCGCCCGTGATCTTGCTGCCGCTCGCGTTCGTGATCGGCGTCGTGCTGCTGTTCTCGATGCTGCATCTGGCGCGCGGCGTCGGACGCTTCCAGGGTGCGCTCGCCAAGAACCTGCTGGTGAAATCGGCGGGCTGACGGTGGCGATCGAGATGCCGGCAAGACTTTCGCGCCCGGCGGGGCAGGGCGCGGAACGTCCGCTTTCGCGCGGGATCAGCGCGCTCGAGCTTGCGCTCGGTGCGGCCATCGTGATCGGCCACAACGTGTTTCACGTGCTGCCGAACGAAGTGCCGATCCTCGTGCGTGCTCGGGCTCGTTTCGATGCGCCTGCGCAACGGCAGTTTCGCCGCGCTCGGCTTCCGGCGTCCCGCATCGTGGATGCGCATCGTGCTGATCGCGCTCGGGGCCGCTGCGCTGCGCATCGTGCTCGGCGATTTCGTGATCGATCCATTGACGGCGCTCGTCTGGCCGCCGGCGGCCGCTCCGGCCGGAGTGGAATCGATCGCCGGCGACTGGCGCACCGCACTGATGTATCTCGGCGTCGTCTGGACGTTCGCCGCATTCGGCGAGGAGATCGGCTATCGCGGCTATCTGATGAACCGCGCGGCCGACATCGGCGGACGCACGCCATCGGCGTGGTGGATCGCGGTCGTCGTCAGCGCGATCCTGTTCGGTCTCGGCCACTACTACAAAGGACCTTCCGGCATCGTCGACTCCGGCGTCGCCGGATTGATTCTGGGCGCGGCGTATCTGTTGTCAGGGCGCAATCTGTGGACGACGGTCCTCGCGCACGGCCTGATCGATACGTTCGCGGTCGCGGGCCTCTATTTCGGCTGGGATTCCTGACGCCGACGCCTAGAGCGCTGCCTGCGACGGATAGATCAGCCGACGGATTCCCGCGTGATCGTAACGCCGCGCGCAAATGGGATGCGCGCGCACGAGAAGGTGCTCGGCCTTCGCGATCGAAGCATCGTCCGGTGTATAGATGAAAAGGAACCCGGCGCCGCGCTGCGCGAGCTTGCGGTCGTCCTCGATATAACCGAGCTCGGTGCCGAGAAAGCTGGCGAAGCCGATCTTGAAGCGCTCGATCCAGGTCGCGCCGCTCATCGACTCGAGCTTCTGCGTGACGAACGAGCCCGTGGCGCTCGCGACGTCGCTGTCGTCGAAACCGGCATCGACGAAGATCTTGCGCATCTCCTCGGCGCGCTCCGGCGTATCGAACGCGGCGACGACATAGTGGAGCGGATAGAAGACGCCGAATGATCGATCCTGCTCCTTGAAGAATGTCCAATGCTCTTGCATGGGCGGACTCCCGCAGCCGATAGCGGGGTCAGCCTAGACCGGCCAGACGAACTCGTGGATGAATGCGCGGGGCGGCGCCCGTTCACTTTGGCGCCGCGGATTCCGGGATGCGCGCTGGAATCGGCACGTTGCAGAGATCAATCTTGCCGGCCGGCACCTTGTACCAGTCGTCGCGACGATTGCGCCGCGCTTCGACGAGATCGGTAAAAGTCTGCGAGTCCGTGCGCAGCACTTCGAGGTTCGTGCGCTCCGCGGCGGGCACTTCGGCGGCCAGACGCACCGATTTGATCGGCACGCGCTGCTCGGGTTTCTCGTAGAAGCCGAGCGCGCCGGTACCACGCGGCAGCGCCGAGAGCAGTTCCATGCCTTGCACGACGCGGCCGACGAGGGCGATGTTGCGATCGAGCTGACGCGGCGCCTGGCCGATCACGACGTAGAGCTCGGAGCCTGGCCCGGTTTCGACGCCGACATCGCGGCCGGCGCCGACCATGCCGTAGCAATGCGCAAGCCACGTCTTGTCCGATTTCCGATCGCGCGCGGCCGGCATGCCATTGGAAAACCCGACTTCGGGCGCGTAGACGTCGCCGTCCGGCAGCGGCGTGAACGGCAAGATCCTTCGCGATCGCGCGCTCGAACTCGGGCGCGAGCGTCTTGGACGCCTTGCCGAACGGATGCGCCTTCTCGGGTTTGTCGCCGTCCGGATCGCCCCATTGCGTGACGAAGTTGTCCTGCACTCGCAGGATCGCAAGTCCGTCGAAATAGTGCTCGCGCGCCATCGTGCGGATGTTCTGCGCGTGCAGCGGTGCGAATGCCGGCGCGAGCTCCATGACGACGCGTCCGGCGGCGAGATCGATGTACAGCGTGTTCGCGGGATCGAGCGCACGCCAGTCCGAAGGCTTCGAGGCGGCGAGCACGTCGGCCATGGTTTTCGCTTTCTGCGCGGGCGCGTCGGCGGCCAGCACGGTTCCGGAAGTCAGCGATGCCAGCATCGCTGCGGCAAGAAGAGAAAACGCATTCGTCGTCGCGCGCATCGTTCCGTTCCTCAGCGAGAGAAACGAACGATAGCCGTACTTGCGCTCCGGCGACAGCGCCTAGTCGAATCCGTCGGCGAAAATCGCATCGACGACGCCGAATTCGTCCGCACCGATGTCGGCCTGTCCTGTGCCCGTGGGTCGGCCTTGCGCATCGAAGTCGTCAACGGCATCGGGCAGACGCGTGACCTGATCGATCGCCGCCGTCGCGTTCGCGGTGAGGTGCAGATCGCCCGCGCCGATATTGACGAACCATGCCGGCATGGCCGTCTCGAGATTGCCCGATTCGGTCGGCGTCGCGCCGTCGCGCGGCTGGATCGCGGCGTCGAGCAGGTTGTTCTCGACGACGACGCCGGTCGCGCCGCCGTAACGCACTTCGACCGCATTCGGATAGCGGCCCATCGTCAACGCGGTGTTGTGCAGCACCGACGAATCCGGCGATGTCGTGTAGATCGGCACGTCGACGGCATACGGCGCATCGGCATCCCAGCGGATGAAGTTGTTGCGCGCGATCCCGCGCAGGTGATCGTCTGCGCTGACGAGCCCGAGCGCGATGCCGCGCGACGAATCGAGGATCGTGTTGCGCTCGACGAGCGTGTCCGCCGAGCCCTGCCAGAGCAGCACGGCGGGGCCGGCGAGCGTCGAGTCCTGGCACCAGATGTCGTGGATCAGGTTGTCGCGCACGATCCAGCGGTCGCTCGTGACGCCGTCGATCGCGTTCGTGTAGCAGCTGCCGGGCGGTGCGCCGTCCGGATGGTTGACCGCGCCGGCCGTCAGGAAAAGCTCGGAGTATTCGATCGTGACGTCGTCCGCGCCGGGAACGCCCTTGACGATCTGCTGGCCCGCGTCGAAAAGGCGAGCGTGATAGACGCGCACGCGCTGCGCGCCCTGATCGCCCTGCACCGCAAGCGCGTGGTAGTAGACATTGCCGATCGAAAGATCGGCGATCGTGACATCGGTCGCCGTGAACACCTGAAAGCCGAACGGCACGATCGGATCGAGCATGCCGGCGCCGAGGATCGTCACGTCGGACGGGTTGCCGGTCGCGCCGCGGATCTGGATGTTCTGGATCGGCGCTGCGCCGAAATGACCCACCGTCAGACGCCCGTCGACGCCGTTCGGAAACTGCACGGTATCGAGGTGATACGTGCCCGGCGCGATCACGATCGCCTGGTTGCTCTGGAGATTCCAGCAGGCGTCGGCGAGCTGCTGCGACGTGCTCGACGTTGACGATCGTGAGGCCGCCGTCCGGCGGCGGCAGCGGCGGCGCCTGATCGGGCAGGCGCGCGAATGCCGCGTGCATCGACGCGACGGCGATGAAGAACGCCGCTCCGATCGAACGCAGGCGTCGAGTCGATGATAAGCGCCGTTTCATGGCTGTCAGCGTAGGACGGCGCGCGGCTCCATGACGTGCGCAAAGTCGCACTGAGCGGATCGTCAGCCCGCGAGCTTGAGCTCGTAGAAGCGCGTGCCCGGCAGGTGCGTCGCGTTGTATGCGGGTATCTCGACGAATCCGAGCTTGCGATAGAGGCCTTGCGCAGCCGTCATGCTGGGTAATGTGTCGAGTCGCAGCGCTGCGTAGTGCGCGCCGCGAGCGGCGAGGACGACGGCATCGATGAGGTATCTGCCGAGTCCGAAGCTGCGGAATTCGGGACGCACGTACAGGCGTTTCATCTCGCCCGTGTGCTCATCGATGCGGCGCATGGCGACGCAACCGGCGGTGTCGCCGTTGACCTTTGCGATGAGCAACGCACCGCTCGGCGGGACATACGGCGAAGGCAACGCAGCCAGTTCGGCAGCGAATCCCTGATATTCGAGATCGACACCGATCGCGCCTGCGTACTCCCGGAAGAGTGCGCGTGCTGTCGCGACACTCTCCTGGTCTTGTACGGGTACGAGGACGATCGAATCTGCCATTGCCCGAGAAGATCGGGGTCGGGTAGTCGTGGGAAGGTTTCCGCGCCGACGCAGCTCAGGCGCGCGCCGCCCGCGTCTCGCGATGGTGCTTGTGGATGAACGCCTTCACGTCCGGATATACGACGTCGCGCCAGCGCCGCCCGCTGAAGATGCCGTAGTGTCCGGCGCCCTTGACCTCGATGTGCGCGTGCTTCGCGCTTCGGAATGCCAGTGCAGAGCTCATGCGCGGCCGCGGTCTGGCCGAGGCCGGAAATGTCGTCGAACTCGCCCTCGATCGTCAGCAGCGCGGTGCGCTTGATGTCTTCCGGCGCGACGCGCTCGCCTCGCACGACCCACTTGCCGAGCGGCAGCAGATGTTCCTGGAACACGATGCGGATCGTGTCGAGGTAGTACTCGGCCGGAAGATCCTCGACCGCGTTGTACTCGTCGTAGAAACGGCGATGCGCCTGGGCATCTTCGAGATCGCCGCGCAGCAGGTCCTGGTAGAAATCCCAGTGCGACATCAGATGCCGGCTCGGATTCATCGCGACGAAACCCGCGTGCTGCAGGAAGCCCGGATAGACCTTGCGCCCGTTGCCCGGATAGTTCGGCGGCACGTCGAAGATCACGTTGGTCGCGAACCACGCGTAGTCGTGCAGCCGCGCGAGGTCGTTGACCTGCGTCGGACATTTGCGCGGATCGATCGGGCCGCCCATCAGCGTCAGCGTCTGCGGCGTCGGCTCGCCGGCGGAGGCCATCAGCGAAACCGCCGCGAGCACCGGCACGGTCGGCTGGCACACCGAGATCACGTGCGCCTTGGCGCCGCCGACATGCGCGATGAAGCGGCGCATGTAGCCGACGTAGTCGTCGAGATGGAACGGTCCCTGTGCGAGCGGGACCATGCGCGCGTCGACCCAGTCGGTGATGTACACCTCGTGATCGCGCAGCAGCGTGCGCACGGTATCGCGCAGCAGCGTCGCGTGATGGCCCGAGAGCGGCGCGACGACGAGCACGACAGGATCCTGGCGCAGTTCCTTCAACGCATCCGGATCGTCGCTGCAGCGCTTGAAGCGCAAGCAGATTGCAGAACGGCAGCTCGACGACCTTTCTTCGACGACCGGCGCCTCGCGCCCGTGCGCGAGGACCGACGTGATGTTGAACGCGGGTTTCTCGTAGTCCTTGCCGAGCCGATAGAGCAGCTCGTAACCCGCCGCGACGCGGTCCATGCCGGGCATGCGCGAAAGCCAGTTGTCCGGCGAGGAAAGCGCGTGCGCAGCGGCGCCCGACCACGCGACCAGCGGATTCAGCAGCGTGCGGTTGAGTTCGTGCAGGTGATAGAGCATGGGGTTCCGTCGATGCGCGGCGCCGCGGATGGGTGCCGATCTTGGTTCGGAGCGGCCGCGGCGGCGATTCTAGAGGCCGGGCCCGCAAGGAATGTGTCGATTCTAGGCGATTGGCGTAAAGGATGCCGATCGAGCGGCGTTTCCGCGGCCGGCATGTGCCAATCGGCATGGAACAGCGCGCATCGGGAATGTAAAAATGCGGTCCTGCCGCGCAGCTCCAGGCGCGCAGCTGAACGTCAATGGAGATTCCCCGCATGAAGTCGATTCCGGGCGCCGCCGCCATGGCGATGCTTTTCGTTACTGCCATGGTTCGCGCCGAGACGCCGGCACCGGCCGATGTCGATTATCCGGGCACGCTGAAGCTCGCGGTCGACGCGACCGATCTCGATCACCGCATCTTCCGCGTGCGCGAGGAGATTCCGGTCGCGGCGGGTCCGCTCACGCTGCTCTATCCGGAATGGCTGCCCGGCAATCACGCGCCGCGCGGGCCGATCGACAAGTTCGCCGGACTCTCGCTCAGCGCCGACGGCAAGCCGGTCGCGTGGAAGCGCGATTCGAGCGATGTGTACGCGTTCCATCTCGACGTGCCGGCCGGCGCGACGACGCTCGATCGCGGAATTCCAGTTCCTGTCGCCGCAGGACGCGGGGCAGGGCCGCGTCGTGATGACGCCGCGAGCATGCTGAACCTGCAGTGGAACACGGTCGCGCTGTATCCGGCCGGCCACTACGCGAGCCGCATCACGATCGCGCCGAGCGTGAAGCTGCCGGACGGCTGGCAGTTCGGCACGGCGCTGGAAGCCACGGGCGGCGCGGCCGCCGGCGGCAGCGTCGCGTTCAAGCCGGTCAGCTTCGAAACGCTGGTCGATTCGCCGATGTTCGCCGGCCGCTATTTCAAGCGCGTCGATCTGGAGCCCGGCGCGAACGCGCCGGTGCACCTCGACATCGTCGCCGACGAGCCGAAGGATCTCGAATTCACGCCCGAGCAGATCAAGCCGCATCGCGCGCTCGTGCAGCAGGCCGTACGAAGCTGTTCGGCTCGCATCACTACGATCACTACGATCTTCTGTTCGCGCTCTCGGACGAGATGTCGCAATCGGCCTCGAGCATCAGCGTTCCAGCGAGAACGGCACCGATCCCGGCTACTTCACCGCGTGGAACAGCAAGGCGTCGTCGCGCGATCTGCTGCCGCACGAGTACACGCATTCGTGGAACGGCAAGTTCCGCCGTCCGGCCGATCTTGCGACGCCGAACTTCAACGTGCCGATGGGCGACAGCCTGCTCTGGGTCTACGAAGGGCAGACGCAGTACTGGGGCTTCGTGCTCGCCGCGCGCTCGGGCCTGTGGACCGAGCGAGCAGGCGCGCGACGCGCTCGCGCTGGTCGCGTCGCGCTACACGGACAACCGTCCGGGTTTCTCGTGGCGCAACGTGCGAGGACACGACCAACGATCCGGTCGTCGCCGCGCGCCGCCCGCTGCCGTATCGCAGCTACCAGATGAGCGAGGACTACTACAGCGCCGGCCAGATGATCTGGCTCGCGGTCGACGCCAAGCTGCGCGAGCTCTCGCACGACCGGCACTCGCTCGACGATTTCGCGCGCGCGTTCTTCGGCGTCGACGACGGCAGCTGGCGCGTCAAGCCGTACACGTTCGACGACGTCGTCGCGGCGCTGAACGCGATCGCGCCGTACGACTGGGCGACGTTCCTGCGCCAGCGCGTCGACGCGAACGCGCCGCCGCTCGACGGCTTCGCCGCGAGCGGCTGGAAGCTCGTCTACACGGACAAGCCGAGCGACTACCAGAAGACCGCCGAGACCGAAGGCAAGGGTCGCCGATTTCTCGACATCGATCGGCCTCACGCTGTCGACGAAGGACTCGAAGATCACCGACGTGCGCTGGAACGGACCCGCGTTCAAGGCCGGCATCGCATCGAGCAGCACGCTCATCGCCGTGCAAGGCCGCGAGTTCACGCCCGAGCGGCTCAAGGATGCGATCGCTGCGAGCGCGAAGGGCGCGCCGATCGAGCTGCTGGTCAAGAACGGCGAAATCTATCGGACGTTCCGCATCGACTATCGCGACGGCCTGAAGTATCCGCACCTCGAACGCATCGCCGGCGCGCCGGATCGTCTCGGCGCGATCCTCGCGCCGCGCAAGTGAGCGTGCGCATTCGAACGTGAAAACCGGGCTTCATCTCAGCTCGCATCAGGCGCGCCTGCTGCACCTCGCCGCGCAGGGCCTGCTCGCGCGCCCGCGCCGGCGCGCGCGCAAGGGCGACGTGCTCGCCGCGATCGAGCGCATGCGCGAGCTGCAGATCGACACGATCAGCGTCGTCGCGCGCAGCCCGTACTTCGTGCTGTTTTCGCGGGTCGGCGCGTACCGTCCGTCGTGGCTCGACGAACTGCTCGACGCCGGCGCGATCTTCGAATGCTGGGCGCACGAAGCCTGTTTCGCGCCGACGGCGGACTACGCGCTGCATCGCCGCCACGCGCTCGAACGGCTCGGCCACTGGGCGATGAAGAGCGCGGACCGCAATCTGCGTCAGCACAAGGCCGAGATGGACGCGATTCTCGCGCGCATTCGCGCGTCGGGCGGGCTCAAGTCGTCCGATTTCGAGAGCGCCGAGAAACGCACGGGCGGCTGGTGGGGCTGGAAGGACGAGAAGCGCTGGCTCGAAGCGCTGTTCGCGCTCGGCGAGCTCATGATCTCGCGGCGCGACAATTTCCAGCGCGTCTACGACCTGAGCGAGCGCGTGCTCGCGAAGATGGGCGCGACCGACGTCGAGGCGGCGACGACCGAAACGATGCATCGCGAATTCGTGCTCGGCGCGGTGCGCGCGCTCGGCATCGCGCAGGCGCGCTGGATCAACGATTACTTCCGCAGCGGCCGGCGGCTCAAGGACGTCGATCTCGACGGCTACGTCGAGCGCGGCGAGCTGCTGCGCGTCGCCGTCGACGGCTGGAAGAACGCAGGCTACGTGCATCCCGAGCATCACGACGAATGCCTCGCCGCTGCGCGCGGACGCCTGCGCGCGACGCACACGACGCTGCTGTCGCCGTTCGATCCCGTCATCTGGGACCGCGAACGCGTGGCCACGATGTTCGACTTCGACTATCGGATCGAGGTCTACGTGCCGGCGCCCAAGCGCATCTGGGGTTACTACGTGCTGCCGATCCTGCGTCGCGGCCGGCTGGTCGGGCGGCTCGACGCGAAGGCGCATCGCGCCGAAGGCCGGTTCGAGGTCAAGGCGCTGTATCTCGAGGAAGGCGTCGAGCACGGCGATGCGCTGGCCGAGGACGATCGCGCTCGCGATAAGGCAGTGCGCCGAGTGGCACGCGACGCCCGAAGTCGGCATCGGCCGCTGCTCGCCGCGCGCGTTCAAGCCCGCGCTGCAGCGAGCCCTGCGCGCGCTCGCCGAATCGGACTGAGCGTTCCGTTGCGACCGCGGCGCTTGCCGAACGGCCGGCGTCGCGCAAAGATCACCACCGGCAGGAACGAGGGCGAATCGCATGACCGACGCATGGCTCGACATCGTGGCGCGGCTCGCGCTGTCCGTCGTGGTCGGCGCGGTGATCGGCCTCAACCGCGATCTGCACCACAAGCAGGCCGGCGTGCGCACGAACGCGCTGGTGAGCCTCGGCGCCGCGCTCGCGGTGCTCGTCGTGATGCCGCCGGGCGCGGACGATACGCATCGCATCGACGCGATGAGCCGCGTGATCCAGGGCGTGCTGACCGGCATCGGATTTCTCGGCGCGGGCGTGATCCTGCGCGATCCGTCCAGTCGTCGCGTCAGCGGCCTGACGACGGCGGCGGCGGTCTGGCTCGCGGCGCTGCTCGGCGTCGCGTGCGGCGTCGGTGCGTACTTCGCTGTCGGGATCGCGTTGCTGCTCGGCCTCGGCGTGATCGCGTTCGGCGGTCCGTTCGAACGCCGGTTCCGGAAAAAAGACGATGAGTCGGAAGGCGATTCCGATCGAGATACACCGCAACGCTGATCGAGCGTTTCGGAAGGGACCAGACCCCTCTCACGCCGCCAAACCCCCTCTCCCGCTTGCGGGAGAGGGCTGGGGTGAGGGCATTCGGAGTGAACCGCTCCATGCTTCCCTCACCTAGCCTCCGGCCACGAGAGGAAAAATCACCACAAGTCGAACGTCAGACCTTCGCGCTCGTTGTCCCAGATCGTGCTGACCACCCACCAGCGCTCCCCGTCATTGAAGAGCTGAATGCTGTTCGCGCCGCGCTTGAGCAACGTCGGCGAATCCGGCGCAGGTCGCGCTTCGTAAAGACTCCAGACGTGCGCGATCTGGCCGAAGCGCTCGATGCGATGCGCGATCTCGATCTCGTGAAAATCGTTCTTCGCAAAGAATGGCTCGACATTCGCGATATACGACTCGACGTCGAACGCCTCGGCGCGCGGCCGTCCGTCCGCATCGATCACCGTGCGCAGGCTGACCGCGTCGGGCCGCTGCAGGAACCGGAAGCGCGCCCAGTCGCGCGGCGCGCCGGCCGGGCCGGAGATCGAGGCGTAGATCGCAGCGACCACGGTTTCGATATGCTGCGCGTCGCGCTGCCAGGCTGGATCGACCATTGGGAGACTCCGTTGACGATGCGACAACCTAACATCGACATGCGCGATGCGGCCGGCGGCAAGGAGCGCGTGCGCCGTGACGCTCGTCCGGCACGCCGCTCCGTGGGCGCGGCCTGTGCGCAGATCATTCTTGTCGCATGCCTGATCGCATGCGTCGGTCCCGGCGCGGCGTCGGCCGCGGGCAGCAACGATCCGCGCATCCCCGCGCACGCGCGCATCGGCAACACGCCGCTCGCCGATGCGAAGTTCGAGTTCGCGTGCAGCACCGGCGAGGGCGGAATGCTTTCGATCAGCCTGATCCTGCCGCCGCCGGAATCGGTCGGCGGATTTCCGCTGGATCTGTTCGAGGGACCGGACGGCATCGGCGAAACGCGCGATCTCGCCGAATGGTCGGTCAGCGGAACGGCGAAGCCCGCGCGCGCGCGCACGTCGATTTCCGGCTGGCGCGGCGTCGACGGCGACGGATTCCTGTTGTCGAGAGCGCGCGAGTCGGCGCATTCGTCCGATATCGCGCGGCTCGCGAAGCGTTTCTTGTCGAGCGAGCAGGCGCGACTGCGCCTCGTCGTGAAACCGCCGGCGCACGGCAACGCGCTGAAGGTCGAGGCGCCGATCGCGGGTCACCGCGAAGCGATCGAGAAAGCGCTGGCGCCCTGTCTGGCACCGGTGAAAGTAAGCGGTGACGCGCGCGGATCGCGCGCTATCGAGCGAGCGCGCGGATCACGCGCTTGCCGATCAGAGCGAAGCGCGCGGATTCGCGCGCTCGCCCAGCACGGTCAGCGCGAATCGCGTCCGCCGGACCCCGTGCGCGCGAAGCGCGAGCGACCGGCTCCGCGCTTGCGGTTCTTGGTCGCGTGCGCGGCCTCGCCGTTGCCGTTGCCGTGCTTGCCGTGCGGCCGATGCGCGTGACGCGGCGGCTGCGGGCGCTGCGCATTGCTGCGCGACGGTGCGCCTTCGAGGCGCAGCGGATGCGACGGCTCGAAGCCGGCGATCGCCTCGATCGCGATGTCCTGCTTGAGCATGCGGCGGATGTCGCGCAGGCGGCTTTCCTCGTCGTGCGAGACGAGCGAGATCGCGAGACCTTCGGCGCCGGCGCGGCCGGTGCGGCCGATGCGGTGGATGTAGTCCTCGGCGACCATCGGCAGCTCGAAGTTGATGACCATCGGCAGCTGATCGATGTCGAGGCCGCGCGCGGCGATGTCGGTCGCGACGAGCACGGCGACCTTGCCGTTCTTGAAGTCGGCGAGCGCGCGCGTGCGCTGGCTCTGGCTCTTGTTGCCGTGGATCGCGGCGGCGCGAAGGCCGGCTTTCTCGAGCGACTTGGCCAGCTTGTCGGCGCCGTGCTTGGTGCGGCCGAACACGAGCGTCTGGCGCGCGTCGTTGTTGAGCAGGTGCAGCAGCAGATCGCGCTTCGTCGCCGCATCGACCGGATGCACGCGATGCGTGACGGTCGCCGCGACCGCTGTTCGGCTTGGCGACCTGGATCTCGATCGGATCGCGCATGAACTGCGCCGACGAGCGCCTTGATCTCCGGCGCGAACGTCGCCGAGAAGAGCCACGTCGTGCGCTGGCGCGGCAGCGAACCGAGGATGCGCTTGATCGACGGCAGGAAGCCCATGTCGAGCATGCGGTCGGCTTCGTCGAGCACGAGCACCTCGATGTGGGAAAGGTTCACGCTGCGGCGCTCGATGTGATCGATCAGGCGGCCGGGCGTCGCGACCAGAATGTCGACGCCGCGCCGCAGCGCATCGACCTGCGGCTGCATGCCGACGCCGCCGAAGATCGTCGTCGAGCGCACGCCGAGATGGCGGCCGTACGCGCGCACGCTCTCGTGCACCTGTGCGGCGAGCTCGCGCGTCGGCGTCAGCACGAGCGCACGCGGCGTCTTCGGCTGCGGCCGGACGACGCGCGCGGACGTAAAGCTGATCGAGCAGCGGCAGCGCGAACGCGGCCGTCTTGCCGGTGCCGGTCTGCGCGCCGGCGAGAAGATCGCGGCCTTCGAGCGCGATCGGAATCGCGGCGGCCTGGATCGGTGTGGGCTCCGTGTAGCCGTGTTCGGCGAGCGCGCGCAGCAGCGCGGGCGAAAGCCCGAGTGATTCGAAATTCATGGTGGAAAAACTCCAAGTGGAAGGTCCGCGCGCAAACGCGCGGGATTCCGATCCACATGATCGGAATCGACCCGGAGCGTTCCCTGGAACCGCGCTGCAGGCGAGATGGCAATGTCGGATCGGCCCGAGGCGGGCGAACGATTCCGGGTTTGGCGCGACGAAGCCGTGCGGCGTTGGACGACGGGCGGAACCGTGAACCGGTGCCAGCGTACGTGCGTCCGAAGGGAAAATCGCGAAGCGGCGCTACAAACAGTGCATATCTTACCCGAATCCGACGTTCTAAGCTACTGATTCCACAATGCGGTCATCCTGACGAAAGCCCGAATCCCATGCGAACTGCGCGAAAACCCAGGTGGGTCGGGGCTTTGCCGGGACGCGGCGGCGGCTTGAGCCGGCGGGAAACACCCTCAGAACAGTCGGACCGATTCGACTAGACCAACCGATTCAGCACCCGGAAACGAATGTCCACAAACCCCGATTCACGCGATCGCACCGCCGCCGCCGTCCGCCTCGACATCTGGCTCTGGGCCGCACGCTTCTTCAAGACACGCTCGCTGGCAAAGCAGGCGATCGAAGGCGGCAAGGTCGCGCTCAACGAGGCGCCGGGAAAGCCGGCGAAAGGCGTGCATGTCGGCGATCAGCTCGCGATCCGGCGCGGCGAGGAGTCGTTCGTCGTCGAGATCGTCGCGCTCAGCGAGCAGCGCGGCCCCGCGGCGGTCGCGCAGGCGCTCTATCGCGAAACCGACGCAAGCCGCACGGCACGCGAAGCGCTGCGCGAACAGCGGCGCATGCAGGGACCCGCAAGACCCGCGACGAAGCCGGACAAGCGCGCGCGGCGGTTGATCCGCGCGCTCGGCGATATCGACGCGTTCTGATCGTCAGGTTGTGGAGCTCTTCGGGACGCTCAGGAGCTGAGCTTCTTCAGCCGATACAACGCATCGAGCGCGTCGCGCGGGCTCATCGTATCCGGCTCGAGCGCGCGCAGGGCATCGTCGACCGCCGATGGCTTGCGGCGCGTCGAACAGTCCGAGTTGCGGCGTTGGCATCGCATCGCGCGGTTGTTTGGTCTGCGCGCGGCCGCTTTCGAGCGTTGCGAGATAACCGCGCGCCTCTTCGATCACGCGCTTGGGCAAACCCGCGAGCGCCGCGACCTGCAGGCCGAAGCTGCGATTCGCCGGGCCGTCCTTGACCGCGTGCATGAACACGAGCTGTCGTCGCCGTATTCGACGGCGTCGAGATGCACGTTGGCGATGCCTTCGTACTGCGCGGCGAGCTCGGTCAGCTCGAAATAGTGCGTCGCGAACAGCGTGAACGCGCGGTTGTCCGTCGCGAGCTGGACCGCGCACGCCGCGCCAGCGCGAGGCCGTCGTAGGTCGACGTGCCGCGGCCGACTTCGTCCATCAGCACGAGGCTCGACGGCGTCGCGTTGTGCAGGATGTTCGCGGTCTCGCTCATCTCGACCATGAACGTCGATTGGCCGCGCGCGAGATCGTCGCCGGCGCCGATGCGCGTGAAGATGCGGTCGATCGGACCGATCGTCGCGCTTTCGGCCGGCACGTAGCTGCCGATGTGCGCGAGCAGCACGATCAGCGCGGCCTGGCGCATGTAGGTCGATTTGCCGCCCATGTTCGGGCCGGTCACGATCAGCATGCGGCGCGCGTCGTCGAGCACCAGGTCGTTCGGCTCGAACGGATCCTCGCGCACTTCCTCGACGACCGGATGACGGCCGCGCACGATGTGGATGCCTGGCGCGTCGACGAGCTCCGGCGCATTCCAGTCGAGCGCTTCGGCGCGTTCGGCGAGATTCGCGAGCACATCGAGCTTCGGCGACCGCTTCCGCCGCCGCCTTGAGCGGCGCGAGGCGCTCGATCAGGATATCGAGCACGCCGTCGTACAGCGCGCGCTCGCGCATCAGCGAGCGCTCGCGCGCGGACAGCACCTTGTCCTCGAACTGCTTGAGCTCCTCGGTGATGTAGCGCTCGGCGCCCTTGATCGTCTGCCGTCGCGTGTAGTGCGCCGGCGCCTTGTCGGACTGGCCCTTGCTGATCTCGATGTAGTAGCCGTGCACGCGGTTGTAGCCGACCTTCAGCGTCGCGATGCCGGTCGCGGCTTTTTCGCGTTCTTCGAGATCGATCAGGAACTGGTCGGCGTTGCGTCGACAGCGTGCGCAATTCGTCGAGCTCGGCGTCGAAGCCGTCGCGGAACACGCCGCCGTCGCGCAGCAGCGCCGGCGGCGTGTCGACGATGGCGCGCTGCGAGATGCGCGGCAGTGTCGGCATGTTCGCCGAGCCTGGCGAGCGAGCTCGCGCAGCAGCGGGCTGTCGCAGTCGCGCGAGCGCTGTCGCGCAAGCGCGGCGCGAGCTAGCAGGCCGTCGCGCAACGTCGACAGATCGCGCGGCCGCGCCGAACGCAGCGCGACGCGCGCGAGGATGCGTTCGAGATCGCCGACGCCGCGCAGGATTTCGCGCAGGCCTTCGTACCGGCGCGCGTCGATCAGCGCTGCCGATCGCCTGGTGGCGCGCGCCGCAGCACGTGCGCGATCGCGCAGCGGCCGATGCAGCCAGCGGCGCAGCAGGCGCGCGCCCATCGGCGTGATCGTGCGATCGAGGACGCCGAGCAGCGTGTGCTCGGCGCGGCCGCTCGCGTTGCGTGTCGAGCTCGAGATTGCGCCGCGTCGCCGCGTCGAGCGCGATCGTGTCGTCCGCATTCTCGATCGCGAGGCCCGCGATGTGCGGCAGCGCGGATTTCTGCGTTTCCTCGACGTAGCCGAGCAGGCGCCGGCCGCGGCGATCGCCAGCGGCATGCCGGCGCAGCCGAAACCGGACAGATCGCGCGTGCCGAAGAAGCGCGCAGAGCTCGCGCGTCGCGGTTTCGCGCATCGAAGTGCCACGGTGCGCGCTTGCGCAGGCCCGGCAGCTCGGCAACGATCTTCGGCCAGGCGACGTCTTCGCCGACCAGCGTCTCCGCCGGCGCGAGGCGCGCGAGTTCCGCGGCCAGCGCTTCGGCGCCCGCGACTTCGCTGAGCAGGAAGCGGCCCGCCGGCGAGATCGATCCAGGCGAGCCCGTATCGCGCGGTCGCTTGCCGGCGCGCGATCGCCAGCAGCAGATTGTCGCGGCGCTGCTCGAGCAGCGCTTCGTCGGTGACCGTGCCCGGCGTGACGACGCGCACGACCTTGCGCTCGACGAGGCCCTTGGCCAGCGCCGGATCGCCGATCTGCTCGCAGATCGCGACCGATTCGCCGAGCCGGATGAGCTTGCCGAGATAGCCTTCGACCGCGTGATACGGCACGCCGGCCATCGGAATCGGCGCGCCGGCGACTCTGGCCGCGCTGCGTCAGCGTGATGTCGAGCAGGCGCGCGGCCTTGCGCGCATCGTCGTAGAACAGCTCGTAGAAATCGCCCATGCGGAACAACACGAGCGTGTCCGGATACTCCGCCTTGGCGGCGAGGTACTGGCGCATCAACGGCGTGTGTTCGCGCGCGGCGGCGTCGGAATCGTTTCGCATCGTCGGTTTCGTCGCGCCTATCGATACACGGCTTCGTGGTCGCCGACGTTGATCGGCACGATTTGCCGCTCGCGGATGATGAGCTCGAGGGTGATGCGGTACGAGAGATTGATCGACACGGAATGAAGTCCGGCGAATTTCCCGGTCAGCGCATGCAGGCGCAAGGACGGATGATGGGGATTGGCCTGCAGCAACAGCAGCGTCTTGCGATATTGTTCGCGGACGCCGGCATGACGCTTCAGGAATCGGGCGGCGCGGCGATTGTACTGGTCCGTGAAGACCAGGATGTACGTCACGGCAGACGAGCCAGGCGCTTCATGTGCGCATCCACCGATTCCTTGACGAACCGGCCGGCGGCAAGATCGGACTGGCTCTCGACCAGCGCGGCGCTGAGCTCGCACTCGCGCAGATAGCGGTAGTGCTCGATGTCCATCACCACGAAGCGTTCTTTCCCGCGCACCGATACGGTCGCTTCGGGCGAATCGGCAAGCGCGTCGGCGATTGCGGAGACGCCCTGCGTTTTCAGATGATTGGCGCTGATCGTGGTCATGGAGAGTCCTCGATGATCTCGCGATCGTACCATGAATCGCACTTTTCAGCGTACTGTTCGTAGTACTGACGGAAGGACCGCCCGAGAGCCGCGACGTGCCGGGCCAGCACACTGCTGGAGTATGCTCGCCTCGCCCTCGCGCCATGCGTGCACCATCGTGACGAATCAGGAAACTCTCGAACTCGCTGTCCCGGCCGACGCAACGTTGCGCGCAATGGCCGAAGCCGTCGCCGAATGCCTGACCGCGCGCGGCCAGACGATGGTGACGGCCGAATCGTGCACCGGCGGCTGGGTCGCCAAGACGCTGACCGACATCGCCGGCAGCTCGTCGTGGTTCGAGTGCGGCGTCGTCGCGTACAGCTACGAGGCGAAGGAGTCGCTGCTCGGCGTGCAGCCGCAGACGCTCGAACGCACCGGCGCGGTCAGTCAGGAAACGGTGGTCGAGATGGTTTCGGGCGCGCTCGCGCGTTATGGCGCGAGCGTCGCGGTCGCGGTCACCGGCATCGCCGGTCCTTCGCGGCGGCACGCCGGGCAAGCCGGTCGGCACCGTGTGGATCGGCTGGAAGCGGCGTGGCGGCTACGCGCGCGCCGAGCAGTTCCATTTCGGCGGCGATCGCGAAGCCGTGCGGCGCCAGACCGTCGCCGCGGCGCTCGAAGGCGTGCGCCGCATTCTTACGAGCTGAAGCGATTTCTGAAGATCGCGCGACGCGATCGCTGTGGGATAATCCTCTTCGACATGTATCCGTTCGAACCGGCCGCGTCTTAATCCGTGAGACGCACCGGCGGCAATCTCGCCGCATGAACCGCATCGAAGAGGTCAAAGCAATGGACGACAACAAGCGCCGCGCGCTCGCATCCGCACTCAGCCAGATCGAAAAGCAGTTCGGCAAGGGCGCGGTGATGCGCATGGGCGATCGCGTCGACGAGGCGCTCGATGTCGATTTCGACCGGTTCGCTCGGTGCTCGACATCGCGCTCGGCATCGGCGGCCTGCCGCGCGGGCGCGTCGTCGAGATCTACGGGCCGGAATCCTCGGGCAAGACCACGCTGACGCTGCAGGTCATCGCGCAGCTGCCAGCAGCAACGGCGGCACCGCGCGCGTTCATCGATGCCGAGCACGCGCTCGATCCGACCTATGCGGAGAAGCTCGGCGTCAACGTCGACGATCTGCTGGTCTCGCAGCCGGATACCGGCGAGCAGGCGCTCGAAATCGCCGACATGCTGGTGCGCTCGAGCGCGGTCGACGTCGTCGTCATCGACTCGGTCGCCGCGCTGACGCCGAACGCCGAAATCGAAGGCGAGATGGGCGATCAGCATGCCGGCCTGCAGGCGCGCCTGATGAGCCAGGCGCTGCGCAAGCTGACCGCGAACATCAAGCAATCAAACACGTTGGTCATCTTCATCAACCAGATGCGCATGAAGATCGGCGTCATGATGTCGGCAAGTCCGGAAACGACCACCGGCGGCAACGCGCTGAAGTTCTACGCCTCGGTGCGCCTGGACATCCGCCGCATCGGCGCGGTCAAGAAGCGGCGAGGAAGTCATCGGCAACCAGACGCGCGATCAAGGTCGTCAAGAACAAGGTCGCGCCGCCGTTCCAGCAGGTCGTCATTCGAGATCCTCTACGGCGAAGGCACATCGCGCGAGGGCGAGCTGATCGACCTGGGCGTCAACCACAAGATCGTCGAGAAATCCGGCGCCTGGTACAGCTACGACGGCGAGCGGATCGGGCAGGGCAAGGACAACACGCGCCAGTACCTCAAGGAGCATCCGGAGATCGCCACGGCGATCGAGCGACAGCTGCGCGCCAAGCTGCTGAACGGCGGTGCCGGCGCGACGGCGAGCAGTGCGCGCGCCGAGGAAGCCGAAGAGGCCTGATGCCTCGAGGCGGGAACGGCGAGGCGCAATCTCGCCGGCCCGTATCGCTAACGTCGCGACACCGCGCAAGACGGCGCCGCGACGATTCGGCAAACTGATCGCGTGCCGCGCGAACGCAAACCGAAGCCGCCCATTCCTCGCGACGCATACGCGAGCGGCATCGGCCTGCTTGCGCGTCGCGAGCATTCCGCGCGCGAGCTGAACGCGAAGCTGGCGCGCAAGCGGCCTCGAAGCGACCGAAGTCCGCGACGCGGTCGATCGGCTGCAAGCGAAAGAGCTACCAGAGCGACGCCCGCTTCGGCGAGATGCTCGCGCGCACGCGCATCGCGCAGGGGCTACGGGCCGCGCTGCGATCCTCGCCGAGCTGCGCACGCACGGCATTGCCGAAGCCGCAGATCGCGCGCCGCTGATCGATGCGGCCGAAGCCGGACTGGCCGGCTCGATCCGCCGCGCAGCTGCGCCGCCGCTATCGGCGGCGAAGACCGCGGCCGACGCTCGCCGAACGCGCGCCGCCGCGCCGCAGTTTCTCTTGCGCCGCGGCTTCGATGCCGCCGACAGTACAGGGCCGTTACCCGCGCCGAAGGTTGGACGATCCGGGCGAACGAGTTCGGATTGAGAACTCCAGGCATCGCGGATCCGGCATCGCTTCGGCGTGTCCGGACGTCGTCTTCGGCGCATCCGCATGCAACGTCTCCGATCGATCCGATGAAAACCAGCGCCGAAATCCGCTCCGACTTTCCTCGATTTCTTCAAGGCCAAGGGCCACACGATCGTGCCTTCGAGCTCGCTCGTGCCGGGCAACGATCCGACGCTGCTGTTCACGAACTCGGGCATGGTGCAGTTCAAGAACGTGTTTCTCGGCAGCGAGAAGCTGCCGTACGTGCGCGCGGCCGACGTGCAGCGCTGCCTGCGCGCCGGCGGCAAGCACAACGATCTCGATTCGGTCGGCTACACCGCGCGGCATCACACGTTCTTCGAGATGCTCGGCAACTGGTCGTTCGGCGACTACTTCAAGCGCGAGGCGATCGAGTGGGCGTGGGAACTGCTGACCGGTGTGTTCAAGCTGCCGACCGATCGCCTGCTGGTCACCGTCTATCACACCGACGACGAGGCCTACGACATCTGGCACAAGGAACATCGGCGTGCCGACCGAACGCATCGTGCGCATCGGCGACAACAAGGGCGCGCCGTACGCGTCGGACAATTTCTGGCAGATGGCCGATACCGGTCCGTGCGGTCCGTGCACCGAAATCTTCTACGATCACGGCGCCGGACATTGCCGGCGGCCCGCCGGGATCGCCGGACGAGGACGGCGATCGCTACATCGAGATCTGGAATCTCGTCTTCATGCAGTTCGATCGCGCCGCCGACGGCACGCTGTCGCCACTGCCGGCGCCGTGCGTCGATACCGGCATGGGCCTGGAGCGCCTCGCGGCCGTGCTGCAGCACGTGCATTCGAATTACGAGATCGATCTGTTCCAGCATCTGATCACGCGTCGCGGCGGAGCTGACGAATACGCCGGATCTGCGAGAACAAGTCGCTGCGCGTGATCGCCGATCACATCCGCGCCTGCAGCTTCCTGATCGTCGATGGCGTGCTGCCGTCGAACGAAGGCCGCGGCTACGTGCTGCGCCGGATCATCCGCCGCGCGCTGCGTCACGGCTGGATGCTCGGCGTGCGCGAGCGATTTCTTCTGGAAGATGGTCGCGCCGCTGGTCGAGGAAATGGGCGCGGCGTATCCGGAGCTCGCTGCGAAGCGCGCGACGGTCGAGCAGGCGCTGCGCGCCGAGGAGCAGCGTTTCGGCGAGACGCTCGAGCAGGGCATGAAGGTGTTCGAGGAGGTCGCGAAGAAATCGCCGGCAAGCGGATTCCGGGCGCGGATGCGTTCCGTCTCTACGACACCTACGGCTTTCCGGTCGATCTCACGGCCGACATCGCGCGCGAGCGCGGGCTCGACAGTCGACATGGCCGGTTTCGAAGCGGCGATGAACGCGCAGCGCGAACGCGCGCGCGCGGCGAGCCAGTTCGAGAGCAAGGGCGAGCTTGCCGGCCGAGCTCGCGAGCACGCTGCCGCCGACGAAGTTCCTCGGCTACGACACGCTCGGCGCCGAAAGCTGCAAGCTGCTCGCGATCGTGCGCGACGGACGCGCGGTCGCGTCGCTCGGCGACGGCGAGGAAGCGATCGCTGATTCTCGACCGCACGCCGTTCTACGCCGAATCCGGCGGACAGGTCGGCGATACCGGCGTGCTGCGTCGGCGCGAACGGGCATTTCACGGTCAGCCGACACGATCAAGCTCGCCGGCGCGTTTCATGGTCACGTCGGCCGCTGGTCGCGGCGGCGCGCTGCGCGGTCGGGCGACGCGCTGGCCGCGCAGGTCGACAGCGCGCGTCGTCAGGCGACCGTGCTCAATCATTCGGCGACGCATCTGCTGCACGCGGCGTTGCGCCAGGTGCTCGGCGAGCACGTGCAGCAGAAAGGTTCGCTGGTCGCGCCGGATCGGCTGCGTTTCGATTTTTCGCATTTCCAGCCGATCCGCGCCGACGAGCTGCGCCGCGATCGAGGATCTCGTCAACGCCGAAGATCCGTCGCAACGTCGAAGCGGAAGTGCACGAGATGGCCTATCAGGACGCGATCGATTTCGGCGCGATGGCGCTGTTCGGCGAGAAGTACGGCGATGAAGTGCGCGTGCTGAGGATGGGCGATTTCTCGACCGAGCTTTGCGGCGGCACGCACGTCGCGCGCACCGGCGACATCGGTCTGTTCAAGATCGTCGCCGAGAGCGGCGTCGCGGCCGGCGTGCGCCGCATCGAGGCGCTGACCGGCGCGGGTGCACTCGCGTTACGTCGCCGAGGAAGAGTCGCGCCTCGACGCAGATCGGCGATCTGCTTTCGACCAGCGGCGCCGACGTCGTCGACAAGCTGCGCCAGCTGTTCGATCGCCAGAAGAAGCTCGAGCGCGAGCTCGAATCGCTGAAGGCCAAGGCCGCGAGCTCGGCGACGCACGATCTCGCCGACCAGGCGCAGACAATCGCGGAATCAACGTGTCGTCGCCGCGCGCGTCGACGGGCTCGACGCGAAGGCGCTGCGCGAAGGCGTCGATGGGCTCAAGCAGAAACTGGTCGATTGCGTCGTGCTGCTCGCGTCGGCGAGCGATGGCAAAGTCTCGCTCGTCGGCGGCGTCAACGGCACCGCGCTCGCGAAGATCAAGGCGGGCGACGTCGTCGCCCACGTGGCCGCGCAGATCGGCGGCAAGGGCGGCGGACGCGCCGGACATGGCGCAGGGCGGCGGCGTCGATTCGCCGGCGCTCGATACGGCACTCGCGGGTTTGCCGGCCTGGATATCCGCGCGCGCGGCCTGAGCTGCGCTGTCGCGCTCGTTCAGTTCATTGCGCGTGCCGGAGGCCTTGGTTAGTATCGGTCAAATTAGGTATCGGCACGCCGATTCGTCGGGCGGTTTCGCTCGCGCTTCGGGACAGAATGTCGAACCTTACAGGGGAGGGATCAGCGAGGGAGGCTGATCCCAGAGTTCGGGCATCCCATGTCGTCCGCGAGGTGAGCCAAGCGGCGGAACGGCATCGGTTGACCCGACCACGTGTTAAGGAGAGCACCACATGTTGATATTGACCCGCCGGGTCGGTGAGACGCTGATGATCGGTGACGAGGTGACCGTCACCGTGCTCGGCGTAAAAGGAAACCAGGTCCGGATAGGAATTAATGCGCCGAAGGACGTGGCAGTTCACCGCGAAGAGATCTATCAGCGCATCAAGCGCGAGTCGACGCCGGGCTCCGGCCCCGCCGAGACGCCGGGTTCCTCGGGCGGCGGTTCCGCCTGAGCGACGCTTTCGTTGCGGCAGGTCGTCGTACCTCGCCGCGTGCCGTACGCCTCGCAACTGCGGGGCCATCGATAGAACGACGCCGATCCGACAGCGCGTTTCCGTGCCGATTCACTGGCGCGGTGGTCCTGCTCGGCCAGAAATCCGCCGCCGTTGGGCGATCCAAAAAAAAAGGCCCCACGAAAATCGTGGGGCCCGGGTGAACTGATCGCCGAGGGGAGGAGGCGTCAGTTCGGGGCGCAACCTATCACTGTGACGTCGTCGATCGCCCAACCCGGATTGGGCGGAGGCCCACCGGTCTCGTCGCGGTGCGCGTTGGCCATCGTGAAGCGCAGCGCCACGGTGTGGCCGATGTAGGGCGTCAGGTCGACGATCGAATCGTTGTACGGGCGCGGATTGCCGCACCAAGCCGGGAGACCCTGCAGCACATTGTCGAAGTTCGCACCGACAATGCCGTCGTAGGGCTGGGTGAGGAGCCCGTCGACGACCTCGGTGAAGTTTGCGGGACTATCGACCGAGATCGAGAGGATCGCAGCGTCCATGCACCCGCCGTTCTGACCTGCCAGGGATTGCTGATTCCAGAACGAAAGCGCCGCAGTCGTCATCGTGGGCGGAATCGTGATCGTAGGCGAGAGCAGATCCTGCGGCGTCCCGACGAACCGGACGTTGTCGGCCGTGAAGGCACGTACGCCGCTGTGTTGATTGTTGAAGCTCCACTCCCAGTGCTCGGCGTTCGCATCGCCGCCGAGGGCCCAGCCGGTGATGTCGGTCTCGAGATCGTTCGCATAGAGCGTCTGCCGTGTCGTGCCGGCCGGGCAGTCTCCGGGCAGCGTGCGCGTCGTGAATGCGAACGACGTTCCGCCGGACGCGGCGCCGCCGTCGAAGCCGTCGCCGAAGATCGTGTCGGAGTTGCCCGATCCGACGCTGTCGCCGCAGCCGTTCTTCGCGGTGACGCGCCAGTAGTACTGCGTCGTCGAGTCCAACGCGCGCGAAACGGTCCACTGCGTGTCGGTCACTTCGGCCGAGGCGACGATCGCGTCGAAGTTCGGATCGGTGGCCACTTCGACGAGATACGTGCTCGCCTCATCTGCGGCCTCCCAGACTAGCGTCGGCTGCAGGTCGACGTTCGTCGCGCCGTCGTTCGGTGCGTCGAGCACCGGTGCCGGCGGCACGGCGCTCGCGTAGGCGAGATCGAAGTCGAGCGTCTTGGCGATCGCGCCGGACGTGGCGGTCAGCACCAGCGGGTAGTGACCGGGCGCAACGCCGCTCGATCCCGTGATCGAAAGCGTCGTCGTCGCCGGCGGCTGCACGCGTGCCGGATCGACGCTCGACGACGTGCCGGCAGGCGCGCCGGACAGCGCGAGATCGACGTTCGATGCGAAATCGTCGACCGCATCGAGCGCGACGGTGGTGCTGACATCGCGACCGATGCACACGCTCGGAGCCGTGTTATCTGCCGCCAAGGTGAAAGTCGGCGCGAGCACGCAGTTGCTGCAGACGAGTGCGTAGTCCTGATCGGTGAAATCGCCCGCGTTCGGCACGCCGTCGCCGGCGATGTTGGCCGCGGTTACCGTGATCGTGAGATCGCCGCTCGCGTTCGGCAGGAACACCGCTTCGACGTTGTTCTTGCGGTCGGCGTTGCCGCCGGGAGTGCTGACGCCGTGATCGAAATGGTTGCCGCGATAGCTTTCGCCGTTCGCGACGACGTCGAGATCGAGATCGTTGACGATCGATCCGACGCCGAGCGCGCCCGGCGCGTCCGTATACGAGAGCACGATGCGCACCGGCTGGGCGGGATCGACGACGCCGAGCGTGTACGAGCGCGTTTCGCCGGTGTTGTCGAAAACCGTGCTCTGGTCGTCGATGAACTTCGGCGTGTCGCTGAACATAGCGGCCATGTTCGGCATGCCGTAGCCCTGGCCATAGCTCGGCAGGTCGTCGTTGGCGCCGCTGCCGTCCAGGTAGCTCGGATGCGCGATCAGCCACGCCTTCATCAGTGCCGGACTCGGCGCGCGGTTGCCGCCGACTTCCTCGACGCTGCCGGCCGCGGTGCCGGCGCCGCCGTGCTCGATCCACCAGTATGCGAGCGAAGCGATACCGGCGACGGCCGGCGTCGAATGACTGGTGCCGCTCGAATACGTGAAGATCTGCTGCGCCGGCGATTCGGGGAAGTACTTCACGCAGACTTCGTCGCCGTCGTAACCGGAGAACACGCTCGCGCCGGCCTGGATGTGCGTGCCGGGCGCGACGACGTCGGGTTTCACGCGCTGGCCCTGTGCCGGGCCGCGGCTCGAGAACGCGACGACGTTGTGCGGATCGTCGGCGGGATCCGGCCCGCAGATGTTGTCGGGCGGCGTCGGGAACGGACGCAGGTTTTCGGTCGCGCCGACGGTGATGACGTTCTTGCCCGTGCCGGGCGACCCGATGGTGTTTTCTTCCGGTCCCTGGTTGCCGGCGGCGAAGACGTAGATCAGCTGCTGGTTGCCGTTCGTGCCGGGATCGGCGTCCCGCACGCCCGCGTCGTAGGCCTGCGCGGTGCCGTCGTAGAGACTGCCGATCGGCGAGCCCCATGAATTGCTGCTGATCTGCGCGCCGCTCTGCCAGTTCGAGAGGATCACGCCCTGATCGGTGCCGCCGCAGCGATCGATGTTGAAGAACGGCAGGAAGATCGTCGTCGAGCCGACGCGGCCGAACGGATTGACGCCGAGGCCGAGCCGCTGCCCGTCGTCGTCCTGAAACGGATAGCCGGTGCGCTGATCGAAGTCCGCGATGATGCTGCCGTTGAGCGAGCCGTGACCGTCGATGCCGCCGACGTGGTCGTCGGGCGCGGCGGTGCAGTTCTTGAAATAGGCGACGCGCGATGCTTGCGCGAGATCGCCGCCGACATGCAGCATCCGGTCTGTTGTGTTCACCGCCGTGACGCCGGTGCCGCCTTCGTCGATCGCGCTGTCGGTGACGTCGACGATCGGATAGTCGCCCGCCGACTGGCTGAAACCGTGGTCGATCAGGAACTGCAGGTAGCTCGGCGTCGCCGGACCCGGCGCGAAATCGCCGGTCAGAATGATGTCCTGCTTCTCGTCGAGCATCTCCGGCGTCACGTATTCGCCAACGGACGTGACGTCGGGGCGTTCGGCGATCGCGGGAACATCGGCGACTCGCACGCGCAGGCGAAGGTTCTCGAACGCGAGGATCGGCGCCCATGTATACGCCGTCGCACCGCTGCCGAGCGGCGCGCGCTGGTTCGGCGGCACGACACCCTTGCTTTCGACGAACGCGTGCGTCGCATCCGCGCCGCCGTGATGGTAGACCTGCACGACGACGTCGACTTCCTCATCCGGCGCATTGCGCGCAATGCGCGCCTGCAGCAGCGGATCGACTTTGAGAAAACCATAGAACGGGGCCACGTACTGCAGCCACGATGATTGCGCGCGCAACGTCGCAAGACGCGACTGCGCACCGGAGTCGGCCCAGACGATGTAGCCGTTGCTGGCCACGTACTGCACCGGCTTGACGCCGAGCGAAGTCGAGCGTATCGAGCCAGGCCTGCTTGACCGGACCCACGAACTGGATCACCTGCAGACCGGGACCGAAAGGCGCGTGCAGCGAAAAAGGCGACGGCGCGCTCAGCGTGTCGCGCTGCGTATCGAACGGATGCGCGCCGAATTGCAGCACGTCGGCATCGTCGTCGACCGTGACGTCGGCCGACACGCCCGCGAGCAGCGCACTGTCGACCTTGTACAGCGAGAAACCGTTGTAGTCCTGAAGCTTTTGCGCGCCGGCCTGATCCGGCGCAAACGCATTGCGGGGCGCGAGCGCTTTCTTGTAGTGACCCGAGAGGCTGGGTCGAGTCGCGGCCGAGGGATCCGTCGTCATCAAAATGCCGCTCGTGCCGATCATCGCGGTGAGGATTGCTGCAGCAAGGGGTTTGCGCATGAAGGTTCCGATGGGGATTGCACTGAATCTCGGTTCACGAACGACAGGCGGCGAGCAACACCCGACCGAGGCATTCGCATGGAGTCCATCCGCGATATCGCGGCGAACGAGATGTACAACGGGGTTCGATGCGAGCGTGCGACCGCCGCACGTCGGGAGTTCCACTCAGGCGATCGGGCTGACAGCCCTCATCGAGGCGAGGAAGCGCGAGGCGCTCCGAGCGGGTGGCCCGGTGCGAAAGTCTCGGAAGGAGGCGAGCGTCGCGCGTGCTGTCCAGCCCCGCCCGGGCACAGTACAATCGCGACGACGGAACGGAAGGTCGGCTAGACCGGCGCCGGTTCCGGCGCGGCGCGAAAGATCGCCGACTAGCGCAGTATCAGCATGGCCCGTCGAGAAGGACGCGCCAAGTGTTTGAAAAACAAGCCCGGAGAGATGCCCGAGAGGCCGAAGGGGCTCCCCTGCTAAGGGAGTATAGGGTCAAAAGCTCTATCGAGGGTTCGAATCCCTCTCTCTCCGCCAGTTCCGCCGCGGCAGCGCGCATTCGGTTGCGCGCACTGCGAGCCCGACCAGATCGTGATGGCGCTGGCGCCGAGCGGCTCGCTGCGCGCCTGCAGCGTACAATTGCGCTTGCCGATGCCATCCATGCGGCCCGAATACCAATCGACCGCGTCGCGAGCGGTGCGCGTCAGCGACCATTGCGGCGTGTGCGCGTTGATCTGAACCGCCATCGTCACAGACAGTCCGATCAGCGCCGCGCCGCCGACGATCACGGCTCAACGCGGATGCCAGTGCAGGCGCAACATGTGCCGCGGCGGGCGCTCCACGGAATAATACGACCCAGTGGCGAGTGCGAACGTCATCACGGTTGCAACGATTCGCTGCGACATCGACTCGACGCCCGTCGTCCAGCGGAGAAGGACGAAAACGGGCCAGTGCCAGAGATATAGCGAATACGCAATCTGCCCGATGAACACGACGGCCGGCATCCGCAGTCCGCGCATGACGATGTCTTGCGGCTCGCGGCCACGCAGGAAGAAGAGAAGGCCGACCGTGCCTAGAACCGGCAGTAGCGCGCCGGGATAGGGAAACGAACACGGGCTGGTCAGCGCAAATCCCGCGGCGATCAGCAATCCCGATACGATTGCTCCGCCTTGCGAGAACGCAGTCACCGGGCGGTGCGACTCGGAAAACGCATGGCCTGTGAATACCAGCAGCTGATACGAGCAGCACGCCGTCGGCAAGCTCCCAGAAGCGCGTGTACGGCATGTAGAACGAAAGCTCGGGATTCGCTCCGGCAAGCCATGTCGCGAGCGCGAGCGACACAATCAGGCCGATTGCGAACACCGCGGCCGAAAACCTGCGCCAGGGCTCGCCGGCGATCCACGCCGCGAACAACGGCGGAAAAATCGAGATAGAACTGCTCTTCGACACCGAGCGACCAGGTATGCGTATATGGATTGCATTCCGCGCGCGGCGCGAAATAGTTATGCGCTACCGGCCAGAAAGAAATTGCTTCGGCCGAATAATGCGTAGACGATCCTTTCGAGCGCGGTGAGGAGAGCTTCAAATACAACCAGTGGTTCGTCGAGAACATCTTCCTCCAGATACGCAGGGCCGCCTTTGCTCATGAAATGGCTCGAAAGCTTCAAGGAATTTCCACCGCGCGCGAAGTCGGCGAGTTTCACGATGCGATCAGGCGGTCGAGCTATGCCGAAGGTTGATCCGGTCAGCATCGGATTCGTCCGAAAGGACGCTCAGCTCTGGCCGCGATCACGCGGCGCGCGAACTGAAATCTCCGGCATCGACCGATCTCACGGCGCTTCTTTCGCCAACGCGCGCAGCTTGTCGCGAAGATCGTCCTTGTAAAACCACGTCAGATTGCCGAGGTCCGTGCCGAGATCGGCGATGCGAAGGCGCAGTGCTGCAGCGAAGTTCGGATCGGCGCGAATGATGGCGACGCTCGACGCGATCGCCGCGGCTGGAAGCGTCGTCGTGCATGGATAGTCGAGCACCTGCTCGATCGCTGCATAGTCGCCGATCGGGACGAGGCGATCTCCGCAGCGCTCGCTGAGCGTCGTCTGCACGTCGCGCGGAATCGCCTTGCGGAATGCGATGCGGAATTCGGAGCTACGCCCGTTGAGGATGATCTCGTTGAAGACATCGGCCGTATACGTGTGCATCGCAAGCTCGCGAAGCGCGGTATCGCGGATGAGCCCTATGTCGCCGGTGGACGTCAGCTCGTCGTAGGTCGCGCGGCGCCGGATGTATGCGTTGTACTGCGTCGCGCGATAGGCGGCGACGAGGAGCGCCTCGTCGGGCAGGGCGGTTCTGCCTGCGAGCGCGTCTTCGGCCGCGATCGCGTTGCGAAGGACCTGCTCGTAGTAGCCGACCTGCAGCTCGTAGCCCCAGGCTTCCTCGCGCAGATCGGCTTTCAGGCGTGACGTGAAGAGCGCGGACTTGCGATCGGTCTCCAGGTCGGTATTCCAGTTCGAAACCTGCACGCCGATGAAGACGCCGAGGATGACGACGACGAGCTCGATGACGACGGCCATCCAGTCCTGACTGCGGAACCGGGCAGTGAAGCGACGCAAGATCATGGTCTTCGCTCCGGTCGGAATTTCCGATGCACTTAGGTTCTAGGGCGCGCTTGCGGGCGGCTTGGCCGAGGCGTCGATCGTTCGCGGCGGCGGCCAGCGCAGTCCCGATTCGGCGAGTCTCGCCTTGAAGTTCGGCGTGGCGTCGAGATCGAAGGGCGCGCCGCATCCGCAATAGGTCACGACGGTCGCGAGCAGCAATCCGCCGGCGGGGCGTGCGTCGAGCACGGCCGCCTGCCGGTTGGCAGCGTCGCGGTCGCCGGATTGCGCGGCTTCGACCGCATCGACGACTGCCCACAGCTTCAATCGAGATGCGCTGCGGTCGACGTCGCGCAGGCGCGCATGGATGCTCGCCGGGTCTTCACCCGCGGCCCGGCCGGTGATCACCTCGGCGATGTAATAGCCCTCGCCGGACGGCTCCATCGCCTGCAGCAGTTTCTTCGCATCGTCGATGCGGCCGAGCATCACCATCGCGACAACCCGATCGCCGCTCGACGTGCGGTCGGGCGTCAGGCGCGCCATTTCTGCCTGCAGCGCGAGCACGCGTTCGGGATGTCCCGTCGCGCGTGCCGCCCATGAGCGGGTGCTCCAGTTGATGATGTTCAACGGATCGCACGCGTTGGCGCGCGCGCCCAGATCCTCGATCAGATCGCCGAATCCGAACGCGCTGGCGAACACCGGCGTCCAGTTCGGCGCGCTGCAACCGGGCTGCTTGAGCGCGCCCTCGATGCGCTCGGCAAGCCCGTGCCAGTCGTCGCTGAGCATCTGCCGTTCGGCGAGCGCGAGCTCGCGCTGCTGCGCGTCGGGGCTGGTCGTCGCGGCCTGCTGCAGGGTTTGCAGGGCCATGCGCTGCGCATCGACGCGTTCTTCATGGCTGCGGTCGTCGGCGAGCAGAATGTGTTCGTAGAGGTCCGTCTCGGCGAAATAGGCGAACGAAAAGTTCGGCTCCAGCTCGGTCGCCTTGGCGAATTCGACATTGGCCAGGCGCAGCGTGTCGATCAGGTTGGCGCCCGGCTTGCGGTGTGCGTCGATATAGAGTTTCCAGCCTTTCTGGTAGGCGATGAATGCATCGACGTTCTTGACGCCGGCCTCGCGCATGCGCGCACGTTGCGCGTCGTCGAGCACGACATCGAGCACGCCGGCGACCTGCTCGGCGATATCGAGCTGCACCGCGAGCGTGTCCTTCAGGGTGCGGTCGTAGGTTTGCGACCAGATGTGGATGCCGTCGGATGTGCGCACGAGCTGCGCGGTCACGCGAGCGCGCTCGCCTTCGCGACGCACGCTGCCTTCGAGCACGGTCGCGACGCCGAGCTTCTCGCCGACGCCGCGCAGGTCCTCGTTCTTGCCCTTGAACTGGAACGACGAAGTGCGCCCGACCACCTGCATGCCATCGATGCGCGCCAGCGAATTGAGGATTTCCTCGGACAATCCGTCGGAGAAGAATTCGTTCTCGGGATCGGTCGACATGTTGACGAACGGCAGCACCGCGATCGAGCGCGGATTCGCTTTCGCTTGTGGCGAGCGAGACGCGGCGGCGTCTCCTGTCGCCCGCGCCACGAGAGCCGCCTCGCGGCGCGGCGCGAGTGCGAACTTGTCGAACGCAAAGTAGCCGAGCGCGAGCGCGAAGATCAGCAGCAGAAGGCGATCCATGCGCCGCGCGACTTGCGGCGCGATCGGATTCGCGTTCGCCTCGCTGGTGTCCCTTTGAAGTCCCTGCGGCGTCAGCTCGAACACCCAGGCGACGATCACCGCCGGAACGAACCCGATGGCGAGCAGGATCACCACGCTGCGCGAAATCCACGCCGGTGCCTCGAACATCGGCAGCAGCGTGCCGGCGACCTGCGTGATCAGCCATGCCCCGACGAGATAGAGTCCGGCCATGCGCAACACGTTGCGTCGTCGCAGCTCGACGATCAGCCCCACTCACCACCCCCCGGCATCACGGCCCGACCGTCTGGTCCGGCATCGCGAAGCATGCCAGAACGCGACGATGCGGTTGGCCCGGATCGGGGATGCGGCAAACATCGGGTTACAGCCCAAGGACTCGGAAGTCGGTCTGCCTGATCCTGAGAGGGGCGCCACGGCTGGATTGCAATCCAGACCCTCCCTCTCCATGGTCGCGCCGTCGTCGTCGTGACGGCGCGATAACTTCGGCGTTTCTCAGTGCTGGCCGACCACAATGAAGCCGAAGCTGTCGGACTGCATCGGCGGTCGCGGATGCGGATGCTCGGCATCCGGCGCCGGGGTTGCGCCAAACGTCGCGCCCGGGAGCACGACGCGCCCGCCGCGCGGATCCAGCACGATCGTGCGCGAGCGTGGCGGAGTCGCGACGTTTGCGGCGACGCGATACCGATCCGGCGCGTCCTCGTGGACGACGGTCAGCGTGCCGTCGCTGTTCGAGCTGAAGATGTTCGACGTGGTTGGATCGAACGCGTCGCCGTCCGGACCATCGCCGATCGGCAGCGTTGCCACGATGCGTCCGCTCCGGGCATCGACGACGACCATCTCGTGGTTGCCGCACACCGAAAAGAGGCGCTCGTGCATGACATCGAGAGCGAGGCCCGAAGGCTCTTCGCACGAACCGAGCGGCCAGTCCGCAGTCACCTTGGCGGTCTTTGCATCGATGCGTGCGATATGCGCCTTGTCCTCGATGTTCACGAAGATCGAGCCATGACCGTCGCTGACGCCAAGCTCGGGCTTTCCGGGCAGGGCGATCTTCTCCACGAGGCGGCCGGACGCCGCATCGAGCACGCTGGCATCGTTGCTGTGTCCGTTGAACGCAAATACGCGGCCGCTCGCCTCGTCGAAGGCGATGGCATCGGGGTTCGAGCCCTGCGCCGGAACGCGCGCAATGGTCGCGAGCGTATCGAGATCGAATACGACGATCTCGTCGCTGCCGCCGCTGGTCGCGAATCCACGATGCTGCTTTGGCGCGAGCGCGACGCCATGCGCACGGGTCATACCGCCGATCTCGCCGACGGAAACGCCGCGATCGAGATCGACGACCATCACGCGCGTGTCGCGCGCGATGAATAGGCGACGCGTCGGGGCGTCGATGGCCATCAGATCCCAGCCGCCTTCGCCGCCAAGCTGATGATGGGCGAGCGTGGTCCATTCCGATTTCGACGATGTGGCGGCAGCACCCGTCGCCAGGACACACAGCAGCGTGCCGAATAATGCGTTCACTGAAAGCTCCTTTGTTTGCTCAGCCGAATGGTTGCGTCGGCGCGTGTGGCGGCGCGTTGGGGGAGCGCGAAAAGACAGACTCCGATGAGAAGGAGCAGGACCGCCGAAGCCGCGAAGCGGCTCAGTGCAAGTCCGCCGGATTCGAGCGGCTTGTCGAGGAAATCGCCGACGACGGCGCCGAGAGGCCGCGTCAGCACGAAAGCGGCCCAGAACAGCGCCACACGCGACAGGCTTGTCCAGAAGTACAGCGCCGCGATAACCAGCAGAAGCGAGCCAAAGATCACCATCGCGCCGACATAACCCAGACCGAGCGAATCGGCGGTCCAGTCGCCAAGCGCGGTGCCGAGCGTCTGCGAGAACATGATCGTGATCCAGTAGAAGGCTTCCGCGCGCGGAGAGCTGACCGTGTCGATCGCGACCGAGCCGAGCGTGCGATGCCAGACAAACAAGGACGTGAGCAGCAGTGTGAGGAGCAGTGCGCTGCCGCCGGCGTAGCCGATGCCGAGCGAGCGATCGGCGAAATCGGCGAGCGTGGTGCCGACCGTCGTCGTCGCGATGATCGTGAACCAGTACAGCGTCGGGTGGTAGCGGTCCGCCTTGATCTGCGCAGCGACCGCGATTGCAAAGACAAGAGCGAAGATCGCCGTGCCGACGAGGTAGCCGAGACCGAGCGACATCGACACCGCGTCGCCTCCGGTCTCGCCGAGCGTCGTGGCGAAAATCTTCATGATCCAGAAGACAAGCGTGACGGCAGCGACCTTGCTGGTCGCCGGTGCGTGGGTCTCGTTCATTCGTGGGGTATTCCGATCGAAGTCGAAAGATGGGGGTTTACCGGAAAGCGCAGTTCGACGCGAAGGCCGCGGCCCGATCGCGCAAGCTTAACTGCCGATGCTTAGGGCAGCCTTAAGCTAAATGGCTGGTGCTCAAGTCGGCGTCCACTGGCCCCCGTCCCGACCCAATTGCGGTTCGATTTCCGTTCGGCCGCCGCCGCGCGCGCGCCTCCACATCGCGTATGGCCGGGAAATGTCGCACCCGTCCATGGGAATGCGTTCTATCTGCAGCAGGGCGTCGTCCCATCTACGGCGCCGAACGAATCAAACGAGGTTTTCACCAGACCATGAACCACCGGATGCTGCTCATCGCCGCCGGCCTGTTGTCAGCAGGCCCTGCGTTTGCGACCACTCACTGCGTCGCCACAGCGGACGAGCTGACTGCCGCGCTGCTCGCGGCCGAGCAGAACACGGCGGGCAGCGACGAGATCCGGCTTCGCACCGGACACTACGCGGCGCCCGATGGCGGCTGGCACGTGGATGTGCAACTGCGCGGAATCGTGATCGAAGGCGGCTTCACCGATGCCGAGTGCGCGGCGCAATCGCTCGATGCGTCGCTCACGGTGCTCGATGGCGCCGGCGCGGTGCGGCCGCTCACGATCGACACGTCGTTCGGCGGGCAACAGGTCGCCACCGGCATCGTGATTCGCGGCATGACGATCGAGAACGGCCTCGGCGGTACCGTCGGCGGGCTCAAGATCAGCGACTCCGGCCCGATCTACAACGCGCAGATCCTGGTCGAGCGCAACATCTTCCGCAACAACGTTTCTACGCAATACCAGGAGGACAACAGCGCGGGAGCGCTGCTCGCTGCCACGGACGGCTCCATTCCAGACGAGGCCTTTCTCCTCGTTCGCGACAACCTGTTCGCCGGCAATCGCGGGCGCAACGGTGCAGCCGCAATGCTTTTTTCGAACAACGCGATCAACGTGGTCAACAACACCGTCACCGGCAATCAGTCGGACGACACCGATCTCGCGGCCCGCACGACGATCGCTACATTCACGTTTTCGCAGATCACGTACAGCAACAACATCTTCTGGAACAACAACCCGGACGGGCTCGACGACACCTACGATTTTCGCGGCGACAACCCGTTCAGGGCCGATCTCGCGGCTGACCTTTTCAACAACGACTTGCAGGCCGTGCTCGGCACGCCGGGAACGCAGACCGGACAATCTGTCGGTCGATCCGCAATTCGTCGATGCGATCGCGGGGAATTTCAGGCTCGATGCCGCATCGCCGCTGATCGATGCCGGAAACGAGACGCCGCTCGGCGACCTCGGCCCTGCCGATCTCGATGGTCTCGTGCGCGCCCAGGGCGCTGCTGTCGACATCGGCGCGTACGAGCATGTGCACGAAGTCGACGGGATTTTCTTCAACGGATTCGATTGAAAGGCGGAGCTCCCGGCGGCGGCGGGTGCACCCGCGCGTCAACCGGGGGCGTCCGTTTCTGTCGCCCGCGTGATGTGTGTTGAGTAAGGTCCCCGGCTTGGAATCGTTTGCCGTGACGGAGAGCCGGCAGCGTGCGCTTCAGCTCGACGGGGCGCTGACTGCGCTGGAGGCCGAGCATCCACGTGCGGCCCATGTCGTGGGGCTGCATCTTTTTGCCGGGCTTCCTCTGGCGAGCGTCGGCGAGGTGCTCGGTGTCGCGCGTCGAATCGTCGACCGCGACTGGCGGTATGCAAGGGCGTTTCTCATTTCGCACCTCGACTGACGGCCAATTGCGCCTGAGGCGTATCCGTAACGCCCAATGCACGCGCTCGCGTATGCTTGCGGAGCGCGCCTTCCCGATTCGAGTGCCGGCACGTGTAACTGCGACGCCGCGTGCCCGAATGCCGTCTTGTGGACAAAGCCGCATCCGTCGCGTCTGCTGCGCATGGGCTGGCCCACGCGCCGCGCCGCCCGATTTCCCTGGGCCGAAAGAGGGGCAACGCCATGCCACGTGCGCGTCTTGCAATTCAGGTCGGGATTGCAGTCATCGTTCTGTCTGTTTCGTTGCTTGCGCCTGACGCCATGGCCGGCGGCGCGCCGTTCGGATATGGCGTGGTCCTCAACAACGAGACGACGACATACGACTTCGTCGGCTTTCCGCCGGTCGCGACGATCGCTCCGCTGGACGTCGAGCTGCTCGCGGGCGCGTTCATCGGCGGCGACTACTCGACGCTCTACGCGATCGACGCCGACGGAAACCTCGATACCGTCGATACCGCAACCGGCGCAGCGACACTCGTAGGCTCCCTTGGCCTGGAGCCGGCGCCGCGCGCGAGCCTCGGCGCGGATCCAAGGAGCGGCGGACTCTTCGCGATCCTCGGCGACAACAACTGCGATACGACCAACCTGTACTCGGTCGATGCAACGACCGGTGCGACGACGCTGATTGCGCCCGTTCCCGAATGCGTCGCGTCGGTCGCGATCGATCCCGCGGGGCTTCTCTACCTTCTCGACACGAATGCGCAGGCGCTCAACGTGATCGATATCCTCGGCAACGAGACGACGCTGGGTCCGCTCGGCATCGCACTGAATCCGTCGGCGCGCATCGCGATCGATCCCGTTGCGGGCGGGCTCTTCCTGATCGAGTTCGATCTCGGGTCGTTCACGAACGTGATCTTTGCAGTCGACACGACGACTGGCGCCGCCACGCTGGTCGGGCCGCTCGGTGGAGAGAATCCAATCAGCGCGCCGGTGCTTGCACCTGCTCCGGTCGGACCACCCGACACGATCTTCGCCGACGGCTTCGATCCGCCGGCACGCGTGCACTGAACGGGATTCGGGCCGAGCGCGCGGGGTTGACGGGACGCCGCGCGATCCGAATAATCGCGCGCCCCGCCTAGGCCATGCCGAGGCGTGGTGTAGAATGTTCGGTTCCACGCGCCCGTAGCTCAGTTGGATAGAGTACCAGGCTACGAACTTGGTGGTCGGGAGTTCGAATCTCTCCGGGCGCGCCAAATAATGCGGAAAAAAGGGTGCTTCGGCACCCCTTTTTCTTGTCGCACGACGGTGCGCGCGATGTGGCTCAACGCCTCTTTGGATTGACGCGACAGGGCGCGCTTCGTACCATCTCGGCCCTTTTCGGGCGCGCCCGCGCGCGCACGGGCGGGCCAAGAGCGGCGGGGTATAGCGCAGCCTGGTAGCGCACCTGCTTTGGGAGCAGGGTGTCGGGGGTTCGAATCCCTCTACCCCGACCACCTTGGCGTAGGCTTGAGGCAGGCCGGCTTTCGCGGTGATGACCGCGCAGGTTTTTGCGACTTTCCGGCTGGAGATGCGCCCGTAGCTCAACCGGATAGAGCATCGGCCTTCTAAGCCGACGGTTGCAGGTTCGAGTCCTGTCGGGCGCGCCAGTCGCGGCGCGATCGCGGCCAGGCATCGGGAACGAGCTTCGGTCCGCGCGGTGTTCGCGCCGCGGCGGTTCGGGGTACGATTCCGGGAATCGGTTTCGCGAAAGATCGCGGGAAGACTTGGTTTCGCGAGAGATCGCGAAATGCCGGTTCAATGGTGGGCGTAGCTCAGCTGGTTAGAGTACCGGATTGTGATTCCGGTTGTCGGGGGTTCGAGTCCCCTCGTCCACCCCAGTTTCGATACAATTGCATGCTTGGTTTGATGTGCGTTCCTTCTTACGCTTGCGGGAGAAGATGCCGAAGGTAGATGAGGGCACGTTCGCAAGATTGCCCTCACCCCGTGCCCTCTCCCGCAAGCGGGAGAGGGGGAGTGATCGTCGCGCTGATGCGCGACAGCGTTACCTGATTGAAGCGGGGGCCGTTAGCTCAGTTGGTAGAGCAGGAGACTCTTAATCTCTTGGTCGTAGGTTCGACTCCTACACGGCCCACCACACCTTCAAGTCTTTAGCGTCGGGTTCTCCGGCGCATCCGATCCCACCAAGAAAGGCGCTGCCGCGGCAGCCGCTGCGCGAGGCCGTTCGTCGCGCCGTGCACGGCCGCGACTTCGCCGCCTTTCCTCGCGCGCCATCCCCGCGCCCGCAACCGCTCGTCAAACCGCAGCGTCGGCCTCGTTCAGCGAAATCCGCCATGCCCGCATTGGCCTGCCGTCCTCCGATGTCGCATTTACGCACCGAAATTCGTTCTGATGCGTACGTTTCACTATCAAGGAGGATTTCACATGCAACGCCGTACAAATTCCAATCGACCAGGGATCGTCTTTCGCGAAACCCCGCCTGCGCCGCGCCTGGCACTTCTGCTGCTCGTTTCCTGCTGCGCCTACGCAACCGCGCCGGCGAGTCCGAGCCGGCACAATGATGCAAGCCCCGCGGCTTCCGCATCGCACGGCGTCACACAGGTGTTCACTGATCGCGATGCGTTCATCGCCGCGCTCGCCAGCACGCCCGTCGAGAACAAGTTCGGTGAGCTCACGCACGGCTCCAGCGGTGGTCTGCGCTACTCGGACCAGGGTTTCGACTATCTCATCTTCACGCAGTTCGGAGCGCGCGGTGCGCTCTACAACGATCGCAACGAGGTGTCGACCGATCGCGCGACCGACGAGATCGTCGTGTCGTTCACCGATGGCAATCCGGTGACCGCGATCGGCGGCAACTTCTGGTCGACCGACTTCGCGCAGCGTCCGATCGATGGAACCGTTACGGTCAGCTTGAGCGATGGCACCACCGAAACGTTCGATTCGAGCGGCTCGACCGGCTTTCTCGGCTTCATCGCGCCCGAGCCGATCTTCGGCCTGACGATCGACGCACCCGATCTTTCCAATCCAGCGCCCGGCAGCTCGCCGGACCGCTGGCCGACCATGGCGCGGCTGATCATCGGAAACGGCACATGAGCGAATCGATCGTGGGCATCCTGCGCGCATCGTCCGCGCGCGCTTCGGCAATGCTTCTCGGTCTTTTCCTCTTCGCCGTGTCCGCGCACGCCGAGATCAGCGTGAGTGCAAGCAGCGAGCAGACCGGCTACGTCCGCGGTCAGACCAACACGTTCGTGTTTCACCTCGCGCTGTTCTCGAACGTGTTCGAGCTCGCCGACAACATTCATTTCGGATTTCCGCCGGGCGTCACGATCTCCGCGGCACGTTACATCGACGAGGGCCAGACGAATTGCCCCGACGCGCTCCTGCTCGTGCTCGGCATGGGCACGAGCGACGGCGGCTGGTTCAATCCGGGCCATCCGAGCAGCTGCGGCCACTTCGACACGTCGGCGGAGGGCACGCCGCAGGTGTTCTCGATCGATGCGGACATTCCGGAGGACTACGTCGGCGATCTGCCGGTGCTGATCCGCGTCGAAGGCGACGGCTGCTGCGATCCGCCGCCGCACGACGACAGCACGACGCTGACGCTCGCGGACCTTGCTTCTTCGGCGACCTGGAATTTCGACGACGTGCTCGCGCCGACGTTTCCGGCGGGCTGGCGCGTGGCTTCGGTGGGTGACGCCGTCGGCTGGGCCGTGACGCGCGCCGGCGCCGGCAGCGCGCCGAACGACGTCCACACGCCGGCCGGCGCTTCGCGCGGCGAAACCATATTGGCGAGCGCGCAGGTTGCGATCGATCCGGCCGGCGGCGAGCTGCGCTTCCGTCACCGCTATGCGACGCAGGCAGGCAGCGACGGTGGCGTGCTCGAGATCGCCATCGACGATGGCGCCGCCCAGGACATCGTCAGTGCCGGTGGCGCGTTCCGCGCGGGCGGTTACAGCGGCTCGATCGAAGTCAACGACGCCTGTTCCGGCGCAGATACGAACCCGCTGCTCGGCCGCGACGCCTGGACCGGCACGCAGGAAGCATACGAAACCGTCGCGGTGACGTTGCCGGCTGCGGCCGCGGGACATCTCGTACGGTTCGGCTGGGTACTCGGAACCGATTGTGCGGGCGCACCGGCCGATCCGAACGGCTGGTGGATCGATGACGTTGTCGTCGGTCCGTCGACGCCGTCGGCAGCGATCGGCCCGGACAAGCTCGTCGTCACGCTCGAAGCCGGCGCACATCGCAGCGACACGCTGAGTATCGGCAACGTCGGCGGAGGCGCGCTCGACTACACGGTCACGACGGCGAGCGCCGACGCGGGTTGCGCGGCGGCGTCGAGCATTTCGGGGCTGCACGCCGACGCGAACGGCACGGTCGGCGGCGGCGAGCATGTCGATCTGCCGCTGCGCATCGATGCCAGCGGACTCGCGGTCGGCAGCTACGCCGCGCTGGTCTGCGTGTCGACGTCGGATGGTACGAAGCTCGCGATGCCGGTCAGACCTCAGCGTGACCGTCGGGGCCGTGCGCGTTCGCCGATCGTCTGCTGGCCAGCGGCTTCGACGACACGTCCGATGGCGCATGCGGCGAATCGGTGCGCACGTTCACGCGGCGCGATGCATTCCTGTTCCAGACGGCCGCAGGTCATGTGCTGGACCACTACACGGGTCTTCGCACGGGCCGCCTGACCGGGCCGGTCGCATTCGGCAACGGCACGTTCGACTATTCGGTGTTCACGGTGGACGGCGAAATCAATTCGCTGTTCCTCATCGGCGGCTCCGGCGTCCTTTCGGGCACGGTGCCGGGCAATCATGTCGCGCTGACATTCACCGGCGCACCGGTGACGGCGTTCGGCGCGAATGCCTGGGGCACCGAGTTCTCGACGAACGCGACGCCGGAGACGTCTGATCGTGCTGAATTTCGACAACGGCAGCAGCGAGACATTCCTTTCAGGCAGTCGCGACACGTTCCGCGGCTTCATCACGACGACGCCGATGCACGGCGTTTCGATCAGCGCGCCGGAGCTCGTGAATGGCGATCTCCTGGATGCGGTGTTCGACAACGTGGTCGTCGGCCGCGCGCGTTGAGCATGACTCGCGCGCTCTAGACAGGTCGAATGCCGCCGCCCGCACCGGTCGTGCATCGGTGCGGGCGGCGAGCCGAATCGGTCAGCGATTTATGCCGTCGACGTGGATATTGTCGAGCCAATATCCCTGGAACCGGTCGGAGCTGTCGGTGCCAAGACGCCAGCGCACGCGCGCGCTGCGGCCAACGGCACCTTGCGGAAGGTCGACCGTGATCGTCTGGTAGCCGTTGCTGTCGCCGCTCCAGGCCTGCCGCTGAGTCAGCGGGTTGTCACAGCAGTCGGAAATGACGCGGTTGTATCCGCTCGCAACGAACCTGCCGCCTGCGTCGAGGATGTCGACAAACGCTCCGCCATCGATCGAGATTTCGAGCACGACGCCATCGTATCCGGTGATGTCATCTTCGACCTCGAGCTTGAACTGATGTACGAAGCTCAGTTGTCCATTCTCGACAATCGGGAAGGGAGCCGTCTCCAATGACGAATCGCTGATGTCGTCCACGTCGTTCACGAACGCGGTGATCGGCCGGCTGTAGATATCGCTCTCTATCGTGCTCCAGCCATTGCCGACACCCGAATGCACGTTGCTCCAGCCCGCCGGCAGCCCGGGGATGACGGCAGTGAGCTCATCGAAGTTTTCGTTCGACGGAAAACTTCCCGGAGTCGGCGCAGCGAGTGGCCCGAAGTCGAAGCCGCTCGTCAGGAATTGCTGCGCCTGATTCTCGAACGCGCCGATATCCGGTCCACCGCCATACCAGCGGCCGAAGCCGGGCCCGCGCTGGTCGAAATCAAGAGGCGCGGCCGGAGGCTGGCGCCCGCCATCGATGCCGGGACTGCCCGGCAGCAAAGCCTGCGTCGGCGTGAAGCCACCGTTGTCGACGACAGGTCCAAGCAGCGCCAGCGATCGAATCGTGTCGGCCGGGAGCGCGAGCGTCGATAGCGCACTCAGGTTGTTCGTGCCGGCGATCACCGCGCCGGTTTCGCCGGCGATGTCATAGCCTCCTTCGCCGAACGCCGTGTTGTTCGAGATCAGCGAGCTGTAGGCGGTCAGCTGCGCGGCACCGATATGGATTCCGACGCCGAGCGTGTGGTAGGCGGTGTCTGATCCGTGCGTCGCCGTGTTGGTTGCGATCGTCGAATTGACGACGGCCAGCGCGACATTCGAATAGACGCCGCCGAAGTAGTCGGCGGAATTCTCGGAGATCGTGCTGTTGGAGATGTATTCGCTGCTGCCATACCGGTCGGAAATGGCGAGTCCGCCCATCCGCTTGGCGTGGTTGCGCACGATCGACGACTGCACGATGAGCGAGCTTCCATGAGTGAAGACACCGCCGCCGAACGTGGGCGTGCCGCTGTACGACCTCACGTCGTTGTCGGACACGGTCGAGTAGGCGAGGGTGACGCCGGCATTGGCGTAGACGGCGCCGCCGCTCGCGTATCCGTTGCCGTTCGCGATCGCAACGTTGCCGGAGACCTTGCTCAGGATCAGGTAGGCGTGCCCGCCTGCCCACACGGCGCCACCGAGCGCGCCGAAGGTGTTGATCGAGCCCGCGGTGCAGTCGTGCACGACGGTGTCGAAAAGCTCCACGTCGGCCTGGGAGTGCACGCACCCGCCAAGCGCCGCGTTGTCGGTGCGGTACTTGCTGCCGTGGCTGAGCGTCATGCCCTGCAGCAGCAGCAGGCCGGAACCGATGTGGTAGAAGAGGGAGCTTCCGGGAGAGCCGGCGCCGTCGATGGTCAGGCTACCGTGTCCGGGGCCTATGAACTGCAGTCCGGCCTGTCCGGTCACGATGGCGCCCGTCGTCAGCGAGATCGTGCTGCAGTCGAGCTGCGTGAGATCGATCACGTCACCGTCGCCTGCAGCGCCGGCGGCATCGCGCAGGCTTCCGGCTCCGGCGTCGTTGCAGTTGCTGACGACGACCGTCGACGGTGCGTGTTGTGTCGGCGGAGCGGGAAGCGCGACCGCCTGGTTAGATATCGGCAATGAGCCGGCGAACAGCGCCGCGAGGCCAAGCGCCAGCGGCCGCCGGCGCAACGCGACGGCGGATATCGTTCGTATCCTCATGTTGTGCACACTCCTTATGGAATGGGCTGCCCGAGTCCCACCTGCGGGCAGGCGGATCAGCAAGGGATGCCAGCGGCGACGCCAACGGGCGGGCTAAGGGGGTCGGCGCGCTAACGCCGCCGCCGGCAAGACTTGCAACACGGCGATCACGAAGAGACTGGGCTCGTTTCGCGAGCGAGCCGTGCTTCCTCTTACAGAACGAAATTCGGAGGCCGGATGCGACGTGTCGCGCGTTGCATCGTCACGCGTCGCGTCATGCGCGGATTGACATGAATGCCGAAACGATGCGCGCGACGAGCTGGTGCCCGTGCAATCTTCGTCATCCCCAGCGGGAAGAATTCACGGCGGCCGCGAACAGGCGAAGAGAGCTTTCACGAGCATCCGCGGAATCTGCGCAATGCCCGTTGCCGCCTCGGTCGTTGCCGCGGCGGCGCCCGCGCACGCCGCGACGCAACAAAGCCGGCCGGTTTGTGTAAAATCAGCGGGCTGCGAGGGACGGCGGTCCGCGGTCTTGAGTCCAAAGTGTTGTTTCGGTGGCAGAAAAGGTGCGACCCGCAGTCTTCCGGGCCCACGGTCTGCGATGCGGGACTGCCGGTCCGATCACAGCGATCGGGCTATCCGGGCCCTCGCCACGGAAGCGATTGCCGCAGGCCGCGACAAGCGAAAGTGGCGGAACTGGTAGACGCACTGGATTTAGGTTCCAGCGGGGCGACCCGTGAGAGTTCGAGTCTCTCCTTTCGCACCACGTTTGAGTGAAAGCCACCAAGCCTGATTCCCCTTCGTCTGGTGTGAATCAGGCGTCGCGTAGAACAACGTCCGGCTCGGATCAAGCGCAAGATGCGCGCTGGACCGGCCTATCTCCACCCTTACCAACGAAAGCCGCGGAACGGACGCCGCAGCCCATAGAAGAGAAAGACTGAGGAAACACCATGCAGGTTTCGATCGAAAACGTCGGCAAACTCGGCCGCAAGCTCACCGTGCGCCTGCCCGCGCAGGGCCTCGAAGACAAGGTGCGCACGCGCATCCAGGAAATGGGCCGCAGCGCGCGCATCAAGGGTTTCCGTCCGGGCAAGGTGCCGACCAAGGTCATCGAGCAGCGTTTCGGCCGCCAGATCCGCGGCGAAGTGCTGTCCGAGATGATCGGATCGAGCTTCCAGGAAGCGGTGAGCCAGGAAAAGCTGCGCCCGGCCGTGCAGCCGGCGATCTCGACGACCGGCACGCCGACCAACGGCGAGATCGAATACACGGCGACGTTCGAGATCATGCCGGAGATCGGCAAGATCGACATCAGCGGCCTCGAGATCGCCAAGCCGACCGCGTCGGTCACCGATCCCGACATCGACCAGATGATCGAGACGCTGCGCCTGCAGCGCCGCACGTTCGTTCCGGTCGAGCGCGCCGCGCACGGCGGCGACATGGCGCTGTTCGAGTTCGCGTCGATGGCCGACGGCAAGCGTCATCCCGAAACCGGTTTCGAGCGCGTCGGCGCGATCCTCGGTTCGGGCGCGTTCCTTTCCGAGATCGAGAACAAGCTGATCGGCCACAAGACCGGCGACGAGTTCACGATCGAGGCGACGTTCCCGGCGAATTTCCGCGATCTCGCGCTCGCCGGCAGGACCGCCAACGCTCGAGATCAAGGTCGTGCGCGTGCAGGAACCGCATCTTCCCGAAGTCGACGAGACGTTCGCCGAGAGCTTCGGCATCAAGGACGGCGGCCTCGCCAGGTTCCGCGAGGACGTGCGCGCGAATCTCGAGCGCGAGCTCAAGGGCGTGCTGATGGGCCGCCTCAAGGCGACCACGGCGGAGAAGCTCGTCGATGCGTATCCTGAGATCGATCTGCCGCAGGCGATGATCGAAAACGACGCGCGCCAGCTCGCGCGCCAGGCCAACGCGCAAGGCGAGGATGCGTTCATGCCGCTACCTGCCGGCCGCGCGCCGGCGCGTCGCGGCGGGATTCCTGCTCGCCGAGCTTGGCCGCCAGAACGAAGTGCGCCTGGATTCGCGCCGCGTCAGCGAGGCGCTGGCGATGATCGCGTCGACTTACGAAGAACCCGAGAAGGTCGTTGAACTTTACACGCGCGATCCCCAGCTCATGCAGGGACTGCAGAGTCGCGTGCTCGAAGACCAGGTCGTCGAATGGGTCGCCGAACATGCGAAACTGACCGAGCAGCAACTGAGCTTCAATGAAGTCATGCGTCCCGGCGCTTAGAAGCCGACGACGCGGGAGATGTCGATGTCGCACCAACACGCACCACAGGGTCTCAATCTCGTTCCGGTCGTCGTCGAGCAGACGTCGCGCGGCGAGCGCGCCTACGACATCTATTCGCGCCTGCTCAAGGAGCGCGTGGTGTTCCTGGTCGGGCCGATCGACGACTACGTCGCCAACGTCGTCGTCGCGCAGCTCCTGTTCCTCGAGTCCGAGAATCCGGACAAGGACATCAATCTTTACATCAACAGCCCGGGCGGCTCGGTGAGCGCCGGTCTCGCGATCTACGACACGATGCAGTTCCTGAAGCCCGATGTCAGCACGATGTGCATCGGCCAGGCCGCCAGCATGGGCTCGCTGCTGCTTCGCGCCGGCGCCAAGGGCAAGCGCTACGCGCTGCCGCACTCGCGGATCATGATCCACCAGCCGTGGAGCGGCGGCATCCAGGGCCAGGCCAGCGATATCGACATCCACGCGCGCGAGATCATCAACACGCGCCAGCGCCTGAACGAGATCCTGTCACGCCACACCGGCCAGCCGATCGAGCAGATCGCGCACGACACCGACCGCGATCGGTTCATGTCGAGCGAGGATGCCCGCAACTACGGCCTGATCGACGCGGTCCTCGAGAAACGGCCCGGTCGACGCGCCGGTCGCCGCCTGACCGATCGCATTGATCTGACAGCGGTTTTCCGATCTCATGGGGCTGGACCTTGGGTCCGGCCCCGTGTGCTATTCTCACGGCGTACCAAGCGCAATACCTCCGAGGCGGAGCAATGACTGACGACCGGCAAAGCCGATCGGGCGATAGCGGCAAGATTCTCTACTGCTCCTTCTGCGGCAAGAGCCAGCACGAGGTCCGCAAGCTGATCGCCGGCCCGTCGGTGTTCATCTGCGACGAGTGCGTCGAGCTCTGCAACGACATCATCCGCGAGGAGCTCGAGGAGAAGGCCGCCGGCGCGCGCAGCCATCTTCCCAAGCCGAAGGAAATCCTCGACGTGCTCGATCAGTACGTGATCGGGCAGAACCGCGCCAAGAAAGTGCTCGCGGTCGCGGTGTACAACCACTACAAGCGGCTCGAGACGCGCGGACGCAGCGAGGAAGTCGAGCTCGCCAAATCGAACATCCTTCTGGTCGGTCCGACCGGCTCGGGCAAGACGCTGCTGGCCGATACGCTGGCGCGCCTTCTCAATGTGCCGTTCACGATCGCCGATGCGACGACGCTGACCGAAGCCGGCTACGTCGGCGAGGACGTCGAGAACATCATCCAGAAGCTCCTGCAGAAGTGCGACTACGACGTCGAGAAGGCGCAGACCGGCATCGTCTACATCGACGAGATCGACAAGATCTCGCGCAAGAGCGAAAACCCGTCGATCACGCGCGACGTGTCCGGCGAAGGCGTGCAGCAGGCGCTGCTGAAGCTCATCGAAGGCACGATCGCCTCGGTGCCGCCGCAGGGCGGGCGCAAGCATCCGCAGCAGGAATTCCTGCAGGTCGACACGCGCAACATCCTCTTCATCGTCGGCGGCGCGTTCGCCGGCCTCGAGAAAATCATCCAGCAGCGCAGCGAGGCGGTCGGCATCGGCTTCAACGCCGAAGTGCGCAGCAAGAACCGCAATGCGGAAATTTCCAAGCTGCTCGCTGACACGCAGCCCGAAGATCTGATCAAGTTCGGATTGATCCCGGAATTCGTCGGCCGCCTGCCGGTCGTCGCGACGCTCGAAGAGCTCGACGAGACCGCGCTGGTCAAGATCCTGACCGAGCCGAAGAACGCGATCACCAAGCAGTTCAAGCGCCTGTTCGACATGGAAGGCGTCGAGCTCGAGTTCCGTCCGGAAGCGCTGACCGCGATCGCGCACAAGGCGCTCGCGCGCAAGACCGGCGCGCGCGGCCTGCGCACGATCCTCGAACAGGTGCTGCTCGACACGATGTTCGACCTGCCTTCGCTCGATCACGTCAGCAAGGTCGTCGTCGACGAAGCGGTGATCAACGGCCAGGCCGAGCCGTACCTGATCTACCGCGGCAACATGCAGACGCGGGCCGCGTCCGAATGAACGCACGAGCGGCCGGGTCCTCCGCCGCTCGTTCATGCATGGGTCGTACCTTCCGCCGCCGGCGGCGATCCACGTCGCAAGTCCGCCGATTGGTGCGCGCTGGTGTCGACGCAGCGTGAACTGGCTTGCATTCGCGTTACAGACCCTTACTTGACGATACAGCGGCCGAGGTACAACCTCGGTCATGTGCAACTAATGCCCCCGTTTTGAGCCGAGCGCTCGAGCCAAATGACTGAAAAGACCATAAAACCCGCGAAGTCCTCCGAAACCGAACTCGTCGAGCTGCCGGTCCTGCCGCTGCGCGACGTGGTCGTGTTTCCGCACATGGTCATCCCGCTGTTCGTCGGGCGCGAGAAATCCGTTCGCGCGCTCGACATCGCGATGGAAGGCAACAAGAAGATCCTGCTGGTCGCCCAGCGCAGCCCGGATGTCGATGAGCCCGGCGCCGGCGATCTCTACACGATCGGCACGATCGCAAGCGTGCTGCAGCTGCTGAAGCTGCCGGACGGCACGATCAAGGTGCTCGTCGAGGGCACCAGCCGCGCCGAGATCGTCTCGTTCGGCGAACGCAACAGCCTGATGGTCGCGCACCTGCGCGAGCTCGAGCCCGCCTACACGCGCAGCGAGCGCGAGATCGGCGTGATCGGCCGCTCGCTGACGACGCTGTTCGAGCAACTCGTCAAGCTCTCGCGCAAGCTGCCGCCGGAGCTGATGTCGACGCTGTCTGGCATCGAGGATCCGTCGCGCCTCTCCGACACGATCGCATCGCACATCTCCGTGCGCGTCGCCGACAAGCAGCGCGTGCTCGAAACCGCCGACGTCGCCGACCGCATGGAACTGCTGGTCAGCATGGTCGACGGCGAGATCGACGTGCAGCAGATCGAGAAGCGCATCCGCGGCCGCGTCAAGTCGCAGATGGAGAAGATCGCAGCGCGAGTACTACCTCAACGAGCAGATGAAGGCGATCCAGAAAGAGCTCGGCGACATGGACGAGGCGCCGAACGAGCTGGACGAGCTTTCCAAGAAGATTGCCGCAGCCGGCATGCCCAAGCCGACCGAGACCAAGGCGCGCGCGGAGCTCAACAAGCTCAAGCAAATGTCGCCGATGAGCGCGGAAGCGACCGTCGTGCGCAACTACATCGATGCGCTGCTCGGCGTGCCGTGGAAGAAGAAGACCAAGGTGCGCCGCGACCTGCGCATGGCGCAGCAGGTGCTCGATGCCGATCATTTCGGCCTCGAGAAGGTCAAGGACCGCATCCTCGAATATCTTGCCGTGCAGCAGCGCGTGAACAAGATGAAGGGCCCGATCCTTTGCCTCGTCGGTCCGCCCGGCGTCGGCAAGACTTCGCTCGGCCAGTCGATCGCGAAGGCGACCAACCGCAAGTTCATCCGCATGTCGCTCGGCGGCGTGCGCGACGAAGCCGAGATCCGCGGCCATCGCCGCACGTACATCGGTTCGATGCCCGGACGCATCATCCAGAACCTGGCCAAGGTCGGCACCAAGAATCCGCTGTTCGTGCTCGACGAGATCGACAAGATGTCGATGGACTTCCGCGGCGATCCGTCGGCGGCGTTGCTCGAAGTGCTCGATCCGGAGCAGAACCACACGTTCAACGATCACTACCTCGAGGTCGACGTCGATCTTTCGGAGGTCATGTGGATCGCGACCGCGAATTCGCTGAACATTCCGCCGGCGCTCGCCGACCGCATGGAAGTCATCCGCATCCCGGGTTACACCGAGGCGGAGAAGATCAACATCGCGCAGCGCTACCTCGTGCCCAAGCAGCTCAAGGCGAACGGTCTGAAGGGCGCCGAGCTGCAGATCGCCGAGCCCGCGATCCGCGACATCATCCGCTACTACACGCGCGAATCGGGCGTGCGCAACCTCGAGCGCGAGATCTCCAAGATCTGCCGCAAGGTCGTCAAGGAGCTTTCGCTCGCGGCGTCCAAGGCCGCGAAGACCGGCGTCAAGCGCGAGCGCGGCAAGGTCAGCGTGTCGTCGAAGAATCTCGACAACTATCTCGGCGTGCGCAAGTTCACGTTACGGCCGCGCCGAGCAGCAGAACGAAGTCGGTCTCGTCACCGGGCTCGCCTGGACCGAGGTCGGCGGCGATCTGCTCAGCATCGAAGCGACGATCGTGCCGGGCAAGGGCAAGCTGATCCACACCGGCCAGCTCGGCGACGTGATGCAGGAGTCGATCCAGGCCGCGCTCAGCGTCGTGCGCGCGCGCGCCGAGCGGTTCGGCATCGATCCCGACTTCCACCAGAAATACGACGTGCACATCCACGTGCCGGAAGGCGCGACGCCGAAGGACGGCCCGAGCGCGGGCATCGCGATGTGCACGGCGCTGGTCTCGGCGCTGACCAAGGTGCCGGTGCACTCGGAAGTCGCGATGACCGGCGAGATCACGCTGCGCGGCCGCGTGCTGCCGATCGGCGGTCTCAAGGAAAAGCTGCTCGCGGCGCATCGCGGCGGCATCACGACCGTGATCATCCCGGAAGAGAACCGCAAGGATCTCGCCGACATTCCGAAGAACGTCACCGAGTCGCTCGAGATCAAGCCGGTGCGCTGGATCGACGAAGTGCTCGACATCGCGCTCGAGCGTCCGCTGACGCCGGTCGCTCCGCGCGGCGAAGGCGGACAACGTGCGCAGCCGCGATGAGCGGCCCGTCGAGACGCCGGCACGTCCGCACTGATGCCCGCGGATGAAGCGGCGCGATGCCGCTTCATCCGCCGCACTTCGCGCCAGCGAAGTTCGCGTGCTTCCACGAAGTTCGATCGATCGTTGCGATCGAACTTCGCAGCGATCTCGGCGATCCATGAAAACGCCTTGCGAATTCCAGTCGTGCTGTCAAGTGCGGCGATGAATTTGCTCATCCGAGCGTGATGTTTCGACGCTCGCAAACACGCGCCGCGCCTCGTGTTGCGCCCCCTCTGGGCCGCTGGTATAAAGATCGCGCCGCGATCCAGGCGACAAGAAAATGTCCGGGCGATTGCGGGGTATCGGGGCACGCATCCGCGAACAATCCATGCTCGCGAACGCGCATTCTTCGAACGGCGTGCGCCGACTCGATCCAATTCCGATGCGGGTCGCTGTTCCGTGAGGGAGTGATACATGAATAGAGGCGAATTTGTTGCCGCGATTTCCGAGCATTCGGGCCTGACCAAGGCCGATGCCGATCGCGCGCTCGAAGCGATGTTCAAGGTGGTCAAGAAGACGCTGAAATCCGGCGACACGGTTTCGCTGGTCGGCTTCGGCACGTTCGTCGTGCGCAAGCGCGCCGCGCGCACCGGGCGCAATCCGCGCACGGGCGACACGATCAAGATCAAGGCGTCGAAGGTGCCTGCGTTCAAGGCCGGCAAGGCACTGAAGGACGCGCTCGGCTGAAGCGGCCGGAGCCGCTCATGACCGGTGCGATGATTGATTTCAGGGGCGGGCAGGGGTGGAAAGATTACGAGGGTGCTTAGCTCAGCGGTAGAGCGTCGCCCTTACAAGGCGAGGGTCGGGGGTTCGAAACCCTCAGCACCCACCAGCAAAGACGGCGCCTGAAGCGCCTCGCGGTCCGGATGGGAGCCGGGTCCGCGGGAAAATGCGAACGGCGCGGTCGGCAGGACGCGGCAGGGCACGATCCGGCGCGACGGCGGTGCGCCAACGCGATTAGAATGGCGGCCGCGTCACGTACGCGGGAGGCGCAATCGAGCGCCTCCGCCAGGCCACCTTCGACAAGGGCGCCCGCGTGGCGCCCTTGGTTTTTCGGCGGTGCGCAACGCGCGCCGGCGAGCTCACTCCAGGCATCCGTCGCCGACGGCTGCGGAATTCCGATCAGACTTCAAGGCGTCAACATGCTGCAAGCGCTACGTGGAAAGAAATCGAGTCTCCTCATCAAGATCATCCTCGTGGTGATCACGATCGGCTTCTCGTTCTGGGGCATCGAGTCGTACCTCTTCACGCGCGTCGATTCGAGCGTCGCGAACGTCGACGGCACCGAGATCTCGCAGGATCAGTTCCGCCAGCGCTTCGACGAAAACCGCCAGCGCATGATGCAGATGATGGGCGGCCAGGTCGACGCGTCGTACTTCGAGCGCCCCGAGATGAAGCGCCAGGTGCTCGACCAGCTCATCAACGAGCAGGTCGTGCTCGATGCGAACAAGAAGCTCGGCGTGCACGTGACCGACGAGCGCGTCAAGCACGAGATCCTCGCCATCCCGGCAGTTCCAGAAGGACGGCAAGTTCGATCCCGACACCTACAAGATGCTGCTGCACGACGCAGGGCATGACGCCGCTGCTCGTTCGACGATCGCGTGCGCCAGAACCTCGCCGTGCGCGAGCTGCCCGAGCAGGTCGGCACGTCCGTGCTGATCACCGACGCCGCGCTCGACACGTACCTGCGCCTCAAGGATCAGCATCGCGACTTCCGCTACATCAAGCTCGACAAGCCGGCCAACGACGATGCGCCGGTGTCCGACGACGATGTCCAGACGTACTACAAGGAACACCAGCAGGAATTCATCACGCCCGAGCGCGTGTCGCTGCAGTACGTCGAGCTCGACGCCGGCAAGCTCGAAGTCAGCGCGCAGCCGGACGATGCGGTGCTGAAGGAACGCTACGAGAAGGAGAAGGCGCGCTTCGTCAGCGACCGAGCAGCGTCTGGCCTCGCACATCCTCGTCAAGGTGCCCGGCAAGGGCGGCCCGGACGAGCAGAAGCAGGCGCTGGCCAAGGCCGAAGGCATCGCGAAGGAAGCCAAGGCCGGCAAGGATTTCGCGGCGCTCGCCAAGCAGGATTCCGAGGATCTCGGCTCGAAGAACCAGGGCGGCGATCTCGGCTGGCTCGACAAGGGCACGACCGACGAGGCGTTCGAAAGCGCGCTGTTCGCGATGAAGAAGGGCGACATCTCCGATCCGGTGCTGAGCCGCCGAGGGCTATCACATCATCGATCTGCGCGACGTGCGGCCCGGCAACGACGCGCAGCTTCGAGGACGTCAAGCCCGATCTCGCCAAGGAATACGCGACGACCGAGCGCGACCGCGCTGTACGCCGACAAGGCCGGGCGCCTGACCGACCTCACGTATCAGGATCCCTCGACGCTCGATTCGGCGGCGAAGGATCTCGGCCTCACCGTGCAGAAGACCGATTTCTTCGCGCGCACCGGCGGCCCCGGCATCGCGGCCAATCCGAACGTGCTGAAGGCCGCGTTCTCGGACACGGTGCTCGTGCAGAACAACAATTCCGATCCGATCGAGCTCGGCCCGAACCACATCGTCGTCGTGCGCATCGCCGAGCGGAAGCCGGCGACGCCGAAGACGCATCGACGAAGTGCGCGACCAGGTGCACGCGCGCATCGTCGCCGAGCGCACCGCGAAGAAGGCGAAGGCGCGCGCGGACGAGCTGTTCGCCGAGCTCGGCAAGGGCCAGACGCTCGAGCAGATCGCGAGCGCGAACAAGCTCAAGGTCGAAACGCAGCAGGCGCATCGGCCGCGACGCCGTGAGCGTCGACAGCGCGGTCGATCGGCGCCGCCTTCGCGCTGCCGCGGCCGGCGGCGGACAAGCCGCAGCGGCAGCTCGTCACGCTCGGCGGCGACACCTACGCGCTGCTGCAGCTCGACAGCGTCACCGACGGCGATCCGTCGAAGCTCGACGCGAAGACGAAGGAAGCCGCGCGCAACACGCTCGCCGAAGGCATCGCGACGACGACGGCGCGCGAGTTCGTCGACGCGTTGCGCGCGAGCGCGAAGGTCCAGGTTGTCCGAGAACGTCTCGATCAGCAGCAGTAAGTCCGACTCACGGACCTGCTGTCCCCTCTCCCGCTTGCGGGAGAGGGCAGGGTGAGGGCAAGCGGGTTCAACGCTCCACTCCGACCTCCCTCACCCCAACCCTCTCCCGCGAGCGGGAGAGGGGCGCGACGGCGTTCTAGATCCCCGTCATGCCGAGCGTGTTGTAGCCCGCATCGACGAACGTCACCTCGCCGGTGATCCCCGACGCGAGATCCGAGCACAGGAACGCCGCCGTGTTGCCGACTTCGTCGATCGTCACGCTGCGCCGGAGCGGCGCGTTCTGCTCGACATGGTCGAGCATCTTGCGGAAGTTCGCGATGCCGGCCGCGGCGAGCGTCTTGATCGGCCCCGCCGAGATCGCGTTGACGCGCGTGCCTTCCGGCCCGAGGTTGAACGCGAGATAGCGCACGTTCGCTTCGAGGCTCGCCTTGGCCAGGCCCATCACGTTGTAGTTCGAAAGCGCGCGCTCGGCGCCGAGATAGGTCAGCGTCAGCAGCGCGCCGGCGCGGCCCTTCATCATCGGCCGCGCGGCCTTGGCGAGCGCGGCGAAGCTGTAGCTCGAAATGTCGTGCGCGATCGCGAAGGCTCTCGCGCGTGAGCCCGTCGAGGAATTCGCCGGCCAGCGCCTCGCGCGGCGCGAAGCCGATCGAGTGCACGACGATGTCGAGGCCGTCCCAGTGCTTGCCGAGCTCGGCGAACAGCGTCTCGATCTGCGCGTCGCTGGTCACGTCGCACGGCAGCACGATGTTCGATCCGAATGCGTTCGCCGCTTCGTCGACGCGATCCTTGAGCTTGTCGTTGACGTAGGTGAACGCAAGCTCCGCGCCTTCGCGATGCATCGCGTTGGCGATGCCCCAGGCGATCGAGCGGTGATTGAGCACGCCGGTGATCAGCGCGCGCTTGCCGTGCAGGAACCCCATGACGCCTCCGCGAAACTGGATGGTCGAAGCGACGAAGTCTAACCGAGCCGCAATTCAGTCCGTGCCGCTCGCGGCGACGCGCAGGCGATCGCCCGGATGCAGCGGCTTGGCGTGCAGGCCTTCGGATTCATCCGCTTGATCTCGGCGAGCGGCACGCCGTAGCGGTGCGCGATGCTCGACAGCGTGTCGCCGGACTTGACGACGTGCGTCGCCGTCGGCGCGGCCGGCGCGTCCTCCGCGTGCTTGTCGCGGCCGGGCAGCAGGAGCTGCGTCGTCGGGCCCACCGTCGCGCTTTCGCCGATCGCATTCGCCGCGGCGAGCACCGCGACCGGAATGCCGACCTCGGCCGCCCACGACGCGAGCCCGCTCGTGCGCGCCGCGCGCTGCTCGCGCCAGTCGTTCCAGAGCGCGACCGGAATCGCCTGCGCCGCGGCCTGGAAGCGTTCGACGCTCGCCGCCGGCATCAAGCAGCTCGTACGGCATGCCCGACGACCATGCGATTGCGCCGGTACGCCGCATTGAGCCGTTTCATGTCGGCCGTCTCGACGCCGGCGAGGCGCGCGGCGAGCCGCACGTCCATGCCCGATTGCAGCATGATCGATCTTCAGGCGCTGGCCCGGATCGAGCTCCGGCAGCGTCACGCCGAAGCGCTGCGGGATCGGCGATCGACGCACGAGAGCGCGAGCAGCCGGTCCAGGTGATCGTGCGTGATCGGATTGAACGCGAGCCTGCCGAGCTCCGCGGCGCGTCAGCGAGTGCGCATCGCGGCCCTTGAGCAGGTTCTTGACGCGGTACTCGCCGCTGTTGAACGCCATGTCGGCGAGGCGCCAGTCGCCGAATTCCTTCTCGTAGCGTTCGATCAGGCTGAGCGCGGCGGTCGTCGACGCGGCGATGTCGAGCCGTCCGTCGTAGTCGGCGGTGACGACGAGCCCTTCCTCGCGCGCGGTGTCCGGATCGATCTGCCACATGCCGGCCGGCCGGTCGCCGTGCGACGGCGACCGGCTCGTAGCCGCTCTCGACGTACGGCAGCATCGCGAACTCGCCCGGCAGATTGCGGCGCTCGAGCTCGTCGATGACGATCAGCACGAACGGCAGCGCGCGCTCCCAGCTCGCCGCGAAGTGCTGCGGCGAGGCGGTGTAGCGCTGCGCCCAGCGCATTACCTGCGGGCGGTAGTCGCAGCTCTTCATCGCGAAACGCGCGCGGATGCGCGGCCAGGGCGAGATTACTTCGGCGATGCGCCGGCGCGACGCTGGAAACGGCGCGGCGGCGGCTCGGCAGCCGGCGGCGCTGGCGCAGGCGGCGGCTCGATCGATGGGCGCGGGGAGCGCCGCGCGTTCCGGTTGCGTCGAGCACGCCGCGACCAGCGCCGCAACGAGCAACGCGAGAGCGGGCGCGCGCAACCGCGCAAGCCGGGTCACGCGGCGGCCGCCCGGAACCCGTCCTTGCGCCGACGCAGCTCGGCGAAGCGGCCCGACGCGATCCGTGCGCGTGCGGCAACGCGGCGACGATCGCTTCATCGTCGACGCGCAGGAATGGATTGCAGGCACGCTCCTCGGCCAGCGAGACCGGCAGCGTCGGCGCACCGCGCGTCGCGCTGCGCGCGGGCCTGCGCGATGCGTCGCGCGAGCGCCGCGTTGCCGCGCATCGACGGTCTCGGCGAACGCGCAGTTGGCGAGCGTGTACTCGTGCCCGCAGCAGACCAGCGTATCGCCCGGCAGCGCGGCGAGGCGATCGAGCGATGCGAGCATCTGCGGCCGGCGTGCCTTCGAAGATGCGCCCGCAGCCGACGCTGAAGAGCGTGTCGCCGCAGAACACGACGCCATGGCCGTGGAACGCGATGTGGCTGCGCGTGTGGCCCGGAATGCCGATCACGTCGAAGCGCAGCGACGGGCTCGCAAGCTCGACGCGATCGCCGTCGGCGACGCGATGGCAGGGAATCGTGATGCGCTCGTCGTGCGGGGCGTAGACCGGAATCAGGCTTCTCGCCGATCAGCGCGGCCGCGCCGCCGATGTGATCCGGATGGTGATGCGTCAGCAGGACCGCGGCGAGATCGAGCTTCTCGCGCGCAAGCGCCGCGCGCACCGGCGCGGCTTCGCCCGGATCGACGGCGATCGCGGCTCCGGACGCGTCGGCGAGCAGCCAGACGTAGTTGTCCGAGAGCACGGGCACGGCGAGGATTCGGAGGTCGTCGCTCATGGGCGGCGCGACTATAGCCAGCCATCCCGCCCGTCGAGGTTAAGTCGGCATTAGCGCGTTACACTTCGCCGGGCTATTCCTGTGCCGGACCGCATCCCCGTGAGATCCGCGACCGAATCCTTCTACGCGCTGCCGGAGATCGAGGCGCTTCTGCGCGAGGAGCTCGCGCCGCTGCCGCTGCACGCGGCCCGCCAGCCGGGCGGCCGCGCGCTGCTGCTGCAGCCGGATGCGGCGGCGCGCGCGTTGCCGGTCGACGTCGGCGCACCTGAGCGCCATGCGCCTGCACGCGAAAGGCGATGCGCTCGCGCGGCGACATCGTTTGTTCGGCCCGCGCGCTTGCCGATCGAGGACGAGTCGTTCCAGCTCGTGTTCGCGCAGCATCTCGGCGACGCGCAGCCCGACGACGGCCTCGTCGAGGAGCTCGCGCGCGTGATCGCGCCCGGCGGCCTTCTCCTTTGGTGCGGCTTCAACCCGTGGAGCCCGTGGCTGGCCTGGATCCACTGGCATACGCGCGGCGGCGGCGCGGTTCCGCAGATTTCGAACGCCGATGCGCTGCGCCGGCGTCTGCTGCGATCGAAGCTCGCGCCGGTCGCACTCGATTATCTCGGCACCTGCTGGCCGCGGCGCTGCGGAGAGTGCGAGCGCGGCGGACGGCCATCGCGCACGCCTGCTGGCGCCCCTGCGCGGCGCGTACCTGCTGGCCGCGCGCAAGCAGCGCGCCGTGCTGACGCCGCTGCGCCCGCGCGTCAAGCGCACCGGCGTCGCGCTCGGCGCGCGTCTCGCCGGCACGCCGAGCCAGCGCGCCTGCGCATGACGGCGGCGCGCACTGCCGAGACGGTCGAGGTGTTCACCGACGGCGCCTGCCTCGGCAATCCCGGGCCCGGCGGCTGGGCCGCGCTGCTGCGCTTCGGCACGCGCGAGAAGGAGCTTTCGGGCGGCGAGCCCGAGACGACCAACAACCGCATGGAGCTGATGGCCGCGATCGCCGGCATCGAAGCGCTGAAGCGCGCGTGCACGGTCGTCGTCACGACCGATTCGGAATACGTGCGACGCGGCGTCGAGGAATGGCTCAAGCGCTGGCAGGCCAACGGCTGGCGCACGAGCGACAAGAAGCCGGTCAAGAACCGCGATCTCTGGGAACGTCTGTCGGCCGCGCTCGCGAGCCACCAGGTGACGCTGGCACTGGGTGCGCGGACATTCCGGCCACGTCGAGAACGAGCGCGTCGACGTGCTTGCGCGCGAAGCGGCGTTGAAGTTCAAGGATGAAACGCAACCCGTTGCGCGCCCGCGCGGCGTCGCCTAAATTCAAATCATGCGGCAGATCGTCCTCGACACCGAAACCACCGGCCTCGAAGTCCAGCGCGGCCATCGCCTGATCGAGATCGGCTGCGTCGAGCTCGCCGAGCGTCGCCCGACCGGGCGCACGCTACCACGTCTACCTCAATCCCGAGCGCGCGATCGACGAAGGCGCGCGCGCGGTGACCGGCATCAGCGACGAATTCCTGCGCGACAAGCGCCGCTTCGCCGAAATCGCCGCCGAATTCCTCGCGTTCGTCGACGGCGCCGAAATCATCGCGCACAACGCCGAGTTCGACGTCGGCTTCATCGATTCCGAGCTCCGGCTCGCCGGCGCCGAGCTCGGACGACTTGACCGATCGCGCGAGCGTGCTCGATACGCTGGCGCTCGCGCGCGAGAAATTCCCGGGCCAGCGCAACAGCCTCGACGCGCTGTGCCGGCGCCTCGGCATCGACAACAGCCACCGCGAATGGCACGGCGCGCTGCTCGACGCGCAGCTGCTCGCCGAGGTCTACGTCGCGATGACGGCCGGGCAGGGGCTGCTCGGCTTCGGCGAGGAAGCGGCCGGCGAGGTCGCGCGCGTTGCCGTGACGGCCGTGCAGATCACCGTGCGGCCGCGCGTGCTGCGCGCGATCGCCGTCGAGCTCGCGGCGCATGCCGCGCGACTCGAAGCGATCGACAAGGCGACCAGGGGCGCGTGCCTCTGGAAGCAGCTTGCGAGCGAGGCACGGTACGCGCCTGCAGAACTGGCCAGCGTCGACTGATTGCGCGGCTTTCACCTCTCCCGCTTGCGGGAGAGGTCGCGCCGAAGGCGCGGGTGAGGGCGCTGGCGAGCGTTCGCTCCGAGTTCCCCTCATCCGGCGCTGCGGCACGACTTCTCCCGCAAGCGGGAGAAGTGAAAGCTGCATCCGCGAGGGCTTGAGCGAACTCTGTCAGCGCGCGCGGACGAGGATGACCGTCACGTTGTCCGCGCCGCCCTGATCCAGCGCCGCGAGCACCAGATGATCGACGCATTCCTGCGCCGTCAGCTCCTCGCGCGCGAGGATCGACGCGATCGACGCGTCGGTGACTTCCTCGGTCAACCCGTCGCTGCAGAGCAGGAGCTGCATGCCCGGGTTGAGCTGGCCCTTCGCGCTGCCGATGCGCATCGACTGCGGATCGGTGACGCCGAGCGCCTGCGTGACGACGTTGCGGTGCGGATGGCTGCGCGCCTGCTCGCTGGTGATCGCGCCCTGGTCGATCAGCTCCTGCACGTAGGAATGATCCTGCGAGAGCTGCTTCAGGCCGTTGTTCCAGATGTAGACGCGGCTGTCGCCGACCCAGGCGACCTCGAAATCGCGCTCGCCGCTGATGCGCAGCGCCGCGATCGTCGTGCCCATCGGCAGCGCCTCGGAGCGGCGCGTCGAATGGCGGATGATCTCCTCGTCCGCAAGCTGGATCGCCGGGATCAGCGCCGCGCCGCTGCCGACCTCGCGCACGAGCGTATCGCGCGCGAGCGCGCTGGCGACCTCGCCGTGCTCGTGCCCGCCCATGCCGTCCGCGACGAGCCACAGGCCGAGATTGGCATCGGCGTAGTAGGTGTCTTCGTTATGCTCGCGGCGCAGGCCGACGTGCGTGCTGTGTCCAAACTCGATCATGCGCTGCGCGAGTGGGCTAGGTTGAGGGGGCCGTTCTGCGGCGTCGGGACGATGCGGCGCGGCCCCGCAGCGCCATTACCGCCATAGCATGCCGCGCCGCTCGCGCCGGACGCAAGCTGCGCCGCCGCGGCGGACCGAAGTCGGCGCGCGGTTCCGGGCCGAAACACGGATGAGACCCTGCCCAAGCCATACCGCACGTGAATTCTCCTTGCACGCATCGGCGATTTCCTACGTAAGGTCGCGAAGCCGGGCGGATGCCCGCATCGGCGCCATCGCGCCAGACTTGCACCTTCAGAACGACGCTGGCGGCGACAGGCCGTTCGCGACTCGGGTCGATCCGCAGCGTCCAGTCAGGCTGCGACCGTATAATTGGGTCTTGAATCTATGAAGATGCGAACCGCCACCCTCGATGCCGCCGCCGCGGTCAACCTGCTCAAGCACGCGCGGTCGGTGTGCGATCAGTTGAATCCGCTCGGCACGCCGATGACGATGGCCGAGCTGCAGCAGCGCGCGCAGATCGTCGACAGCGTGATCCGGGCGCGCACCAAGCTGCAGCTGCTGCGCAATCGCGCGATCGCCCTCGAAAACGCCGTCCAGCGCTTCAAGGCGCGCAAGGCCGGCAACGCGGCCTGATTCCAGGCGCCGCCTGCGATCCGGCAAGAAAACCGTCAACCGGGCAGCGCGCTCGCCAGACCGCTTCGTGACGATCTGTCGTCGCGCTCGTCGAGGTACCTCCAGCGACGAATCAGCTTGCGCGGATAGCCCGACGCTTCGCCGTCGATATAGAACATCGAATCGCGGAAGAAACCGCGTATTGATCCCGCTGCCGGATGCGATCTCGAACTCGATCGGCGCATTCGGCCGGGGCGCGATCACCGAAGCGCCGACCCACTCCATTGCCTTCAATCCTGGTACGACGTGAAACAGACGCGAAGCGTAGCGCTTCGCATTTTTTTCGTTTGTAAATGTCTGAAAAATTGCAACGGCGGCGCGGCGATCGCGGCGGATGCGCAACAAAAAAGCCGCCCATGAGGGCGGCTTTTCGGCCTGCGGTCTCCAGGACACCCCTGTTCCGCGCCGCGCGCGACGGGCGGAAGCGTCGACTGCAGGCGCCAATAGTGTGGGGGCGGGCGCGCCCTGATTCAGTGGCGCAAGTCCGCGAGGACTGCAACAAATCGCAACGCGCCATCCGCGGGCGGATAAAACGCCCCCGGCGCCAGCGCGCAGAGTGCTGTACCGGAGCCCCTGCGCGCGTGACGCCGCGGACGCCCCCGTTCCTGACCGAATCGCTCTGGGAAACGCGCCGCTATTGCGGCGCGAGGAATAAGGTCACGGCCATGATCATGACCGACGTCGCGATGACCGAGAACGCCTGCCAGCTGGACATGCCTTCGTATGCGCGCGTCTTCATGCGGCAAGCTCGGCTTTCCTGGCGCGAAAGCGCGCGAGCGCGCCTTCGAGCGAGACCGCGCGGTCGCGCAGCTGCTGCAGCTTGCGCGATGCATTGATGACCGCCGCGATCACGCGCGCCCGGTGTTCGATCTGCGCCTGCGTCATCGGCAGGCCGAGCGGGCTGAGATGGGCGCAGGCGCTGCGCGCATGCTCCATCACGGCGACCGCTGCCATCACGTCCTGTGCTGAGTCCTTCACGCTCATGACCACTTCTCCAGATGCCAGACTTGTCGCAGCGGACGGATCGGTGCGGACGTCCCGTTGCCGTCCCCAGTGCGCCGCCGCCGTTGCGAGTGTGCTCATCATCACGATTCGACCGGGCTGCGTAGTCGGCAGATCGCTGCTTCGTGCTGTAGGCAATTTCGGACGGGCTTGTCCGATCTTCGACGCGGGTCTCTGAACGGCTTGAATCCACCCTCTCCCGCAGGTCGCGCTTGTCGCTGGGCACCGGCCACGCTTAAATCGGCGCGACAGGAAGGAGTAACGATGCGCGCGATCGTGTTGCTGGCCGGATTGACGGCGTCGTTGGCGATTCACGCCGAGGCATTCGAATGGAGCGCCTACGGCGGCGACGGCCGCGGTCAGCGCCATGCGCCGCTGTCGCAGATCACGCCGGAGAACGTCGCCGGCCTCGAAGTGGCATGGACTTTCCGCACCGGCGAGCTCGGCGAGGGCTTCGCTCGCGCCGGCGACGCGCTGACATTCGAAGCGACGCCGCTCTTCGTCGGCGGAATGCTGTATTTCGGCACGGCAACCGGAAAGATCTTCGCGCTCGACGCGGTTCACGGCACCGAACGCTGGCGCTTCGATGCCGAGCTCGATCGCAAGCGCGACTATTCGGAAATGGCGTCGCGCGGCGTCGCCTACTGGCGCGATCCGACCGCCGCCGCCGACACGGCCTGCGCGTCCCGCATCGTTTTCGGCACGATCGACGCGCGCCTGTTCGCGATCGACGCGAACACCGGCAAGCGCTGCGCGGATTTCGGCGCGAACGGCGAGATCCCGTTGTCGAAGGGCGTGCGCCTCGTCGAGCGCCAGCTCGGCAACTACCAGGTCACCTCGCCGCCGGCGATCGTCGGCGACGTCGCGATCGTCGGCTCGTCGATCGGCGACAACCGCGGCACCGACATCGAGCTCGGCGTCGTGCGCGCGTTCGACGTGAAGAGCGGACGCGAGCTATGGCATTGGGATCCGATTCCGCGCACGGCGAAGATGCCGGCGGATTCGGCCAACCCCGAGTTCGGCGAGATCGAGAGCCAGCAGGCGCACTGGACAGGCGCCGCGAATGCGTGGGCGCCGTTCGCCGTCGATGCCGAGCGCGGACTCGTGTTCGTTCCGACCGGATCGGCCGGGCCCGATTTCTTCGGCGGCGAGCGGCCGGGCAACGATCCCTGGGCCGACTCGCTGGTTGTGCTTCGCGCGACGACCGGTGAATTCGTCTGGGGCCACCAGCTCGTCCATCACGATCTCTGGGACTACGACACGGCCTCGCAGCCGATGCTCGTCGATCTCGAGCGCGACGGCGCGAAGATCGCCGCCGTCGTGCAGCTGACCAAGACGGGACAGGTGTTCGTGTTCGATCGCGAGACCGGCGCGCCGGTGTTTCCGATCGAGGAACGCAGCGTGCCGGCCGATGCGGTCGCCGGCGAGTCGCCATCGCCGACGCAGCCGTTTTCGTCGCTGCCGCCGCTGGTGTCGCACGCGCCGGTCAAGCCCGACGATGCGTGGGGACTCACGTTCTACGACCGCGACGCATGCCGCGAAAAAATCGCTTCGCTGAAAAGCGAAGGCATCTTCACGCCGCCGAGTCTGCAAGGAACGATCGAGCGGCCGGGCTACGCCGGCGGCTCGAACTGGGGCGGCGGCGCGTGGGATCCGCAACGCCAGCTGCTGATCGCGAACGTGATGGACGTGCCGATGGTCGTCACGCTGATTCCGCGCGACAAGCTCGCCGAGGAATACGACTCGGGCCTCTACAAGGACTGGGAATTCGCGCGCCAGACCGGCACGCCGTACGCGATGCGGCGCAAGCTGCTCGATTCGCCGCTCGGCGCACCGTGCATCGCGCCGCCGTGGGGCAAGCTCGTCGCGGTCGATCTCGCGCACGGAAAGATCGCCTGGGACAAACCGCTCGGCACATCGCGCGACCGCGCGCCGTGGCCGTTCTGGTCGATCGAAGGCGCGCCGAACATGGGCGGACCGCTGACGACGGCCGGCGGCCTCGTGTTCATCGGCGCGACGACCGACAACTTTCTGCGCGCGTTCGATACGGCGAGCGGCGCCGAGCTCTGGAAAGCGCGCCTGCCGGCCGGCGCGCAGGCGACGCCGATGAGTTACGAAGCGGGTGGACGGCAGTACGTCGTCGTCGCCGCGGGCGGGCATGCGAAACTTGGTACGACGCGCGGCGACTACGTGCTCGCGTTCGCGCTGCCGAAGGAATGACGCCAACTGCACTGCGGAGGAGATCGTCGTGAAACCGACAGCTTGCTGTATCGCATCGCTGTCGATCCTGTTCGTCCTGTTCGCCGCCGGCACATACAGTCGGCTTCCTGCGCTTCGTTCCGCCGACTGCCGAAGGCATCGCCGTGCGCGACGCGATGCACAACGTGCATTTCGCGCTGCACGGCAGCACCTACAGCTACGGCGGCTTCTACGACGGCTTCGGGCTCAGCGTCAGCGTCTATCTGCTGTTCGTCGGCGTTTCTCGCCTGGCATCTCGGCACGCTCGCCGCGCGCGATCCCGCGGCGATCGGCGCGCTCGGCCTGGGTGTTCTGCGCGATGCAGGTCGTGCAGCTCGCGATCTGCCTGATGTATTTCTTCGTGCCGCCGGTGGTGTTTTCGGCGGTCATCGCGCTGTGCCTCGGCGCTCGCCGCGTGGCGCGTGCGAGCCGATCGCGGCGACTGTCGCGACGTGACGGCGTGCTATCCGCCGAAATCCGCGCTCAATCGCCGTTGTAGCGCAGGCCTTCGATGATCGTCGTGCCGTCGGGTAACGTCGGAATGTGCGCCCAGCCGACGAGCCCCTCGCGCGTCCTGACGAGGTAATCCGGATTCTGGCCGTACTCGTTGTCGTTCGTCGCGGCGTTCATCAGGATCGTCAGCGACGTCTGCGCGGGCAGCGTGACGAGCACCTGCTTCGCATCGCCTTTCTTTCTGTCCGCATCGCGCATGGCCGTCAGCTCGAGCGGCGCCTTCGTTCGGCTCTCGATACCGACGTAGCGGAACGGCTGCGCGACTTCCGCGAAACGCTTGCCGTCGAAGCGGAACAGGCGGCGATGGTCGTAGGTGTAGTCGGTGTCGCCGAACACGTAGATTTCCGCCGTCGGCAGGAACACGAAGTCGTTGCCGGCGGATTCGAAGATCGCGCTCTCGGGATCGTCGGGCTTCGCGAGCAGGCGGCAGCTCGGGTCATTGCTCGGCCCCGAATCGCACGCGAGCGCGAGTGTCGGAAGGCCGTGACCGAGATCGAGCAGCAGCGGCACCGCGATGAACACGCCGGCCTCGTTGAAATCCTTGAGATACGCCGGCGGCGTCGTCACGGCGCGCGCGTGGTCCTTCGGATACCAGATGCGGACGCGCTCGTCCTTGAGGTCGAGCCGGGTCAGACCCGGAAACCACGCCGATGGATCCGCATGGGCGCCATGGGCGCCGAGCAGCATTCCGGCCGCGACGAGCAGGCATGACGCGCGCATGCGAATCTCCCGATGTGGACTTCGAATCTTCCAAACGCGGCCGGCGTGGAATCCGGACACGACGCGGGTCAGTGAATTCCGACGCCGACGCCGAAACTGAAATTCACGCGCGGCTGGTCGTACGGAAAATTGACCGGCCAGAGATGCACGGTCGCGTCGCTGATCAGCGGAAACGCCAGATCGTGCTCGTCGATGCGCGCCGAGCGCGTGCCCGCGACATGACCGCGCAACGTCACGAATCGTCCGGTCGGGAAGTCGAGCGGCTCGACGTAGCCGGGCAGAGCGACGATGAAGCGTCCGAGCGTCGGCGCGTTCTGGTCCGGCCGCTGCGCACCGTCGAGCGGATACGCGACGATCTCGACTTCGGTCGTGTCCGTGAGGTTGCGCACGTCGAGAATCTTGCCGCCCCAGATCACCTCGGAGCCATGGTAGCGTTCCGGCTGATCGGCCATTTCCGCCGGCGTCGTCGCCGTGGGCGGCGCATCCTTGAACACGGGCGTCGCGCAACCCGCCAGCACGGCGCAGAGCGCGAATGGAAACCACGATTGACGCAGGAGACGACGGCGCATGCCCGAACACCATGAACGGAGCGAAGACGGGCTCCTATTCTCCACGGATCGGCAGCGGCTGGACATCGACCTGATCCACGATTTCCTCAGCCGCGAGTCGTACTGGGTACCCGGCATCCGCCGCGAGTTCGTCGAAACGGCGATCCGCAATTCGATCTGCTTCGGCGTCTACGCGGACGATCGTCAGATCGCGTTCGCGCGCGTGATCACGGACGGCGCCGGATTCGCATGGCTCGCCGACGTATTCGTCGTCGCCGAAGCGCGCGGCCGAGGCACCGGCCAGCGTCTGATCGGATTCGTGATGGCGCATCCCGATCTGCAGCATGTGCGGCGTTTCATGCTCGCTACGCGCGACGCGCACTCGCTTTATGCACGCGTTGGTTTCACGCAGCTGGCGCATCCGGAGCGGTTGATGGAACGCTACGATCCGGATGCGCTGTCGCGCTGAAACTAGGCAAACTTTTGCCGAAGTTGCCTCCAAATGACGGTCATTCCAGATCGTCGGAGAAGATCTTGTCGAATTGGACGGCGCCGATATCGGTCGTGACGTTGCCCGCGCTGTCAGTTGTTCGCGGATAGCCAGGTCCGCGTTGATCGTATGTGTTCAATTCGTAGGGAGGGAAAGTGACACTGTGATTGCCCATACCCAAGGCCGGACTATCAGACTGCGGTACGTGTGTGAGGAGCGTGCCGCCATTGAGCTGAAGTGGACGAAGTCTTGGATCGGCGGTGACAGTGATCACTCCCGAAGGCGGCGAAACGTTTGTCGACATCACGAGATTGTCAGCACCCGAGAGGGTCCCCTGTCCCGTGAGCACGTAGATATCCGCCGGAGTGCTTCCTGGCCCTGCGATGTTTTTCGCAATGATCGAGCTGTACAGCGAAACGGAATCACTTGCTTGATTTCCGTCGAAGTAAATGGCGCCGGACGCCGCGGCCGAACTCATATGGTTGAATGCGATTGTGCTATTTGCGATTTCGAGTGAAGGCGCGTTGCCGGATCTCGTCAACACGGTTGCAATGCCTGCGCCATTGCCGGAAATCGTGCTGTTGGTGATGCGCGTGGTTTCGCGCGAAGTGAGCGCGCTGCCCGCGAAGGCGGTGTTGTTGTCGACGGTCGAGTGATAGATGCCGACGTTTCCGTATGCTGTCGCACCGCCGCCAGAGCCATCGTATGCGACGTTGTGACTAATCGCGCTGTACTTGCTTCTGAGATCTTGCGAGCAAATACCACCTCCGACACCGTATGCCGTCGGCGCAATCGCCTTGTTGCCGGAAACCGTGGACGCGACGAGTTGCACGTTGCCCACAGCGAAGATGCCGCCGCCATGCGAGTAGCCCGTGTCGGTCAAGGCTGTGCAGTCGATGACTCGGCTTCCGTCCAGTGTGACGCTGCCCTGGCTTTGTATGCATCCCCCAGCCGCGTCGTTGGCGCGATGTCTGTAGCCGTTCGCGATCGTCAATTGGCTAATTTTTAGCGTTCCTGAGCCGGTGTGATGGAATACTTGCGAGGCTCCGCCTGCCGAGACGGTTACTGTGCCAGCGGCCGACGCCGGTCCGCTCAGGGTCAATTCGTCCTGCGCGACGTTGATCTCGCCGTTGAAGAGAGTGATCACACTATCGACATCACCACAAAACGTCGGAAGCTGGCTGAGATCGACCGTATCGCCGGACAGAGTAGCCGGGTCCTCGATGATCGCGCGCAGTGACCCCGGATCGCCGTCCGAACAGTTCGTCACTTGCAAGATCTGTGGTGCCGTAGGGCCGGCAGACGTGCTCTGGATAGCCGCGACGCGCGCGAAAATCGGTGAGATCGGGGAGGCGGATATCGCGGCGACTGGCGCCAGCACGGTCGCAAGACATAGCGTCAGGCGCCTGCTCCGGCCAAACGATTTTCCGCCAGCAAGATATTGATGCGTATTCCGGCCGGGGATCGGTCCATGGATGAGTTCGTGCGTGTTCATCGTTGCGCTCTCCGATTTGGCATGCCGCGGGCGGCCCGAACACGTTGATCCGGTGCGGCCGGATCTGTGACGGGCGTGCTTCGAAGGAGGCAATACGGGATCGCGAAGGGAACCGGACAGTGCCGCTGTCTTCAACAACTCGAAAAAGTGCCCGAGAAGACCGCGTGGCATGGCTGGATCAGCACGAGGGCGGGATTCAAGCGGGTCTCCACGCAAATAACTTGTCCGCCGCCCGGCAAAACCCCACTACGAAAGACCTTCCGCTCAATTAGCCTTCAGCCACTCGATCCGCTGAGCGCCATAACGACTCTGCGCCAGCGTTTCGCGCAACACCGGCAACATCTCTTCAAGCTGTCGATCGAACCGATACGGCGGATTCAGGATCGCCATGCCGCAGCCATTGAGCCGCAGCGCCGAATTGTCCGGATGCAGCAGCAGCTCGGTGGCGATCACGCTCTTCGCGCCGCTGCGCTCGGCGAGCCAGCGATGGAACGGCACGATGTGCTGGCGCAGCTTGATCGGGTACCAGACCGCATAGGTCCCGTTCGGCCAGCGTGCGAGCGCGTCGGCGAGCGCGCCCTGGATCTGCTGGAACTCGCCGACCTGCGCCTCGAACGGCGGATCGATCAGAACGAGGCCGCGCTTCTGCTTCGGCGGCGTCAGCGCCTTCAGCGCTTCGTAGCCGTCGCGCTGATGCACCGAGAAGCGCGCGTCGCCGCGGAACAGTGCCTTCAGCGCGGCCGCTTCGTCTTCCTGCAGCTCGCACAGAACCGCGCGATCGTGTTCGCGCAGCACGCAGGCTCGCGAGCAGCGGCGATCCCGGATACACCGCGAGCTCGCCGCCGTGTCCCGCGTTGAGCGCGCGCACGAGGTTCACGTACATGTGCAGCACCGCGGGCAGGCGCGTGCTCGCGAGCAGGCGCTGCACGCCGCCGGCGTATTCGCGCGTGCGCGAGGCTTCCTCGCTGCGAAGGTCGTAGCGGCCGCGCCCGGCGTGCGTGTCGAAGTAGCAGAGCGCGGTCTGCTTGCGCTTCAACGTCTCGAGCAGGCCGAGCAGGATCGAATGCTTGAACACATCCGCGAAATTGCCGGCATGGAAGGCGTGGCGATAGTTCATCGATGGCGCAAGTCAGGGAGTCCTTCGGCCGTCGTCATGCGCGGCGGGCGGCGCTACGCGTGGCGGCCGTCCGGCGCTTTGCGTACGCACGGGCCGGTGCGTAACATTCGGGCCGTGAACGTGCTTTGTACCAGCTTCCCGCGCCGTCTGCGACGCATCGTGCGCTCGCGGGCCGCGCGGATGCGTCGTCTACGTGCTCGCGCTGGCGCTGACCGCGACGAACGTCGCGGCGGCCGCGATGCCGCCGATGTCGATGGCTGCGGCTGGACCGGCGGCCGGCGCATCACACGCCCGCGAAGCATTGCGCGGACGATGGCGCATCCGTCGCGCGCACGATGCATCCCGGACATGGAGCCGATGGCGCGTGCTGCATCGGCAAATCCTGCGTGTGCGCGCACGCCTGCGACGTGCCTGACATCGCTGCGGCGCCCGCGCCGGCGAAGCCTTCGACACGGATCTTCGCCGTGTCGCCTCCGCGCGCCTATTCGGCGATCGAGGCGCGTCCGCTGAGACCACCGATCGCCTGATTCTACGTGCGTCCGGGCGGGTCCGGTCCGCCGATGCGGCGCGCGATGCGCGTCGCGTTCTTTTCTTTCGTAGTTCGGTCCGCGGCGCGATGCGCTCGCGCGATCGCGAGAGTTTCCGATGAAATTTCCACGATGCCCATGCGCCGTTCCGACCGTCGCGGCGGCGCTTCGTGCAAGGGCTTGCGCTCGGCGGCGTCGCCGCCGGATTCGGCTTCGCGCGCTTGCCCGCATTCGCGACCGACAGCTCGCGCCTCGACGCGAAACGCGCCGAGCTGACCGGCCGCGATTTCGATCTGTCGATCGGCGAGATGCCGGTCAACTTCACCGGCGCGACGCGCCGCGCGACCGTCGTCAACGGCCAGCTGCCCGCACCGCTGCTGCGCTGGCGCCAGGGCGACACGGTCACGCTGCGCGTGCGCAACACGCTGCCGGTGCGAAGCTCGATCCACTGGCACGGCATCGTGCTGCCGGCGGACATGGACGGCGTGCCGGGCCTCAGCTTCATGGGCATCGCGCCGGGCGAGACGTACACGTATCGCTTCACGCGTGAACCAGTCCGGCACGTACTGGTATCACAGCCATTCGCGCTTTCAGGAGCAGATCGGGCTGTACGGGCCGATCGTCGATCGAGCCGCGCGACGGCGAGCGGTTTCCGGCCGATCGCGAGCACGTCGTGCTGCTGTCGGACTGGACCGACGCCGATCCCGAGCATCATCTACGCGACGCTGAAGAAGCAGAGCAACTACTACAACTTCGGCAAGCCGACGGCGGGCGATTTCCTGCGCGACGTCGCGCGCGCACGGCGTCGACGCGGCGCTCGCGATCGCGGCGCATGTGGAACCGCATGCGCATGGATCCGTCGCGATCTCGCCGACGTGTCGGCGTCACGCCTACACGTACCTCATGAACGGCGCGCCGCCGGCGCGCAACTGGACCGCGCTGTTCGCGCGCGGCGAGAAGGTGCGGCTGCGTTTCATCAACGGCTCGTCGATGACGTTCTTCGACGTGCGCATTCCGGGCCTCAAGCTGACGGTCGTCGCCGCGGATGGGCAGGACATCGAGCCGGTGACCGTCGACGAGTTTCGCATCGCGCCGGCGGAAACCTACGACGTGATCGTCGAGCCGGCGGACGATCGCGCGTACACGATCTTCGCGCAGTCGATGGATCGCTCCGGCTACGCGCGCGGCACGCTGGCGCCGCGCGCCGGCATGGAGGCCGACGTGCCGGCGCTCGATCCGCGCCCGCTGCTGACGATGCGCGACATGATGGGCGACATGCAGCACGGCGCGATGGCCGGCATGGATCAGGTGCGATGCACGGCGACCACGCTTCCATGCACGGGATGGCGCACGGCGACGGCACCGGCGACGCACCCGACGCTCGAATACGGTCCCGGCGTCGACATGCGCGTCGATACGCCGCGCACGAATCTCGACGATCCCGGCGTCGGCCTTCGCGACAACGGCCGCCGCGTGCTCACCTACGCCGACCTGCCACACGATCGGTCGCGCCGATCTCGGCCGCGACCGGATCGCGAGATCGAGCTGCACCTGACCGGCCACATGGAGCGCTACATCTGGTCGTTCGACGGCCAGAAATTCTCCGACGCCGAGCCGCTGCGCCTTGCGCACGGCGAGCGCGTGCGCATCGTGCTCGTCAACGACACGATGATGACGCATCCGATCCACCTGCACGGCATGTGGAGCGAGCTCGAAACGCCGGACGGCGAGTTCCTCGTGCGCAAGCACACGGTCGTCGTGCAGCCGGCGCAGAAGCTGAGCTATCGCGTCAGCGCCGATGCGCTCGGGCGCTGGGCGTATCACTGCCATCTGCTGTATCACATGGAAGCGGGCATGTTCCGCGAGGTGGTCGTCGCATGAGCCTGCTCATCCATTCGTACGTGCGGCTCGCGCGGATCGCAGTCGGCCTCTCGCTCGCGTTCGGCTGCGTGTCATCGCTCGCGGCGCAGGAGCCTGCCGTCGACGAGACGAAGAGTTCCCATGAACACGCATCCACTGCGACAGACGGTCGCACACCGCCTTCGCATGCCGGTCACCAGCATATGGAGCACGACGCGCAGCAGCACAGCGCGGAAAAATCCGCCGAGCCGCCGACGGCAACCGGCCACGTCGCACCGCCGCCGCCGCAACATCCGATGGAATCGATGGACGCTCGGCAGATGGTCGATCTGATGGAGATGGACGACGCGGCGACATTCGCGATGCTGAAGTTCGATCGCCTGGAACGAGCCGATACCGGTGACGGCGTCGCGATCGCGTGGAAGTTCGCCGCATGGGTCGGCGGCGATTTCGACAAGCTCCTCGTGCGCAGCGAAGGCGAACACGCGCAAGGCGGACTCGAGCCCTCCGACGCGGAAATGCTCTGGAGCCATGCGGTCGCGCCGTACTGGGACACGGAGCTCGGCGTGCGCCACGACTTCGGTCCCGGCCCGAACCGCAACTGGGCCGCGTTCGGCGTGCAGGGACTTGCGCCGTACTGGTTCGAAGTCGGCGCGACCGCGTATGTCGGCGATGCCGGACGCACGGCGCTGCGTCTTGAAGTCGACTACGAGCTCTCGTTGACGCAGCGGCTGATCCTGCAGCCGCGCTTCGAGCTCAACGCGTACGGCAAGGACGAACCGGCGGCGTACATCGGCTCGGGATTGTCGGATACCGAGTTCGGCCTGCGCCTGCGCTATGAGATTCGGCGCAGTTCGCGCCGTATGTCGGCATCGAGCAATCGCGCCGCTTCGGGCGCAGCGCGGATTACATGCGCGCTGCGGGGCTCGATGCGGACGATACGTATTGGGTTGTCGGTCTGCGCGTCTGGTACTGAGGACGTGGGTAAGCGGCGCCGCTGTCTAATCGGCCAGCCGACGTGAACCCTGACGCATGCGCGCGAGATTAGGCTAACGGCGTCGAACCGAAAGCAGCGGGTCTGTCCGGTTTCGGACATTCCCGTACTCCATCAGCAGCGAGCCGGTCGATCGGGAATCGACGGACGCTTTCCTCCGACTGAAACTGCTGAATGGAGAATGCCGATGCGCGCGCATCGTTTTCGTGCGCTCTATGTGCCTCGCGTTCGGCCGCTTGTGGCGTGTCTGGCGATCGCTTTCGGGGCGGGAGATCGGCGCCGCATCGGCACCACATCGGTGCCAGTCCACCGATTCGTCATGACCGCGGAGCGGAACGCCAATCGACGGGAATTGCTGGTGCGGCGCGATCTTCGCCGCGTTCGAGACTGAACCAATCTTCCAGCCGCACGTTCGTCGTCAAGAACTGCGACGATGCTGGACCGGACAGCCTTCGCGATGCAATTGCCGCGGCGAATTCGCTCAACGTGGATTCCGCGATCGAGTTCGACCTCAACGCGATGGGATGCAGCACGATCACGCTCAGCACGGGTCAGATCACCATCTCGGTCAGAATCTGACGATAGGCGGCCCGGCTTCCGACATCGTTACGATCGATGGCGGATACGGCTTCGGGCACTCGAATCGCGTCTTTAAACATACCGGTCAAGGCACCCTGCACTTGGATCACCTTGCGCTGACCGATGCGATCTATTCGACCACGGGGAATCAAGACGCACGAGGCGGATGCGTGACTTCCAACGGGACTGCCTATCTGAGCAACAGCAGGCTCGATAGCTGTCGTACGTCTTGCAGATACTGCGGGTGCGAGTGGTGGTGGCGTTTGGGCTAGGGGTGTCAAGTTGGTCGATAGCGTTGTGTCCAACTGTGGCGCTGCGAGTCGGTGGCAGCCTTTGGCGGTGGAATCTATGCTGACCTGGAGGGCTGACCGTCAAGAGAAGCACGATCCGTAACAATGTCGCTGCGGTGTACTCGCAAAACGTTCACAGCATGGGAGGCGGCGCTTACACCCGGCTCAGCCATTACTCTCGAGAGCACGACCGTCTCAGGAAATCACGCGGATTTCGATGGCGGACTTGGGTCCTCGGATTCAATCGTACTAGCAAACAGCACGATTACTTCGAAAACGTCAGCCAGTACTATGGCGGCATCAGTTCACAGGGAAGTGCCACGATTTACAATTCGACGGTCGCTCTTAACATTGCGACCGCCTCCACTCAGCCGCAGGCGTCAAAGCTGCTTCGATCTACGCCGAAAGCTCGATCATTGCGATGAACGTCAATGGCTCTGGAAATGACGACATTCGCTCACTTGATGGCCATGTCAGCGGATCACACAACTTGATCATCGCAGCAGAGGCGACGACGCTTCCACCTGATACTGTCAGTGGCTGTCCACGACTCGCACCATTGTTCGACAATGGTGGTAATACGCGCACGCTTGCGCTTCTGCCAGGAAGTCCGGCGATCGACGCAGGCGACGATCCCCTTCAGTCTCGGGACGGATCAGCGCGGCGCGGGGTTCAATCGCGTAGTAGGTTCGCAGCGCGGACATCGGCGCCTACGAATGGAGCGCGGGCTCGGGCGAATTCATAAACAAGAGCGACTTTGAGACGTGCGAGTGAACGAGTCGCGTCGCTTCTGGGCAATGGATAAGCTAGGCCGTAACGTCGTATACAAGCGGGCGAACGCGAGCTCCTGCGGACCGCATTGGACGACGTGGGCCTCCGTCCGATCTGGACGACGCCACGCGGCTCATCTCGCGAAGCGCGGCAGAGAACCTCGATTCGCTGCTACTCTTCGCCGACCTCAACCTGGGCTCGGCCATGAAGACGGCTCCTGAAGTGGTTGCTCTCCCTCGTCGCACTCGCGATCGTCCTCGCCGGCGCCTTCTTCATCCACGTCTGGTACTTCAAACCCGCCAAGATCGACTGGTTCTACGGCCGCGTCTTCGGCGAGTTCGCGCTGCAGAGCCCCGAGATGCTCAGCAACATGCGCATCCTGCCGCCGTGGCTCGATTTCTACAGCGACGATCTCGACGATGCATCGCCCGCGCACGAGGCGGCGATGGCGGACGATGATCAAGCGCGATGTCGATACGCTGCATCGCTACGACCGCGCGGCGCTCGATCGCGAACGGCGCAGCTTTCGTACGACGTGCTCGACTACTTCCTGTCGATCCAGGTCGAGGGCGATCGCTTCCGCGACTACGATTTTCCGGTCAATCAGCTCGAAGGCATCCAGTCGAGCCTGCCGAACTTCATGGCGCAGACGCATCAGGTCAACGACAAGCACGATGCGGATGCGTATATCGCGCGGCTCGACAAGTTTCCGCAGAAGTTCGCGCAGGTGGTCGACGGCCTGAAGCTGCGCGAAGTCGAAGGGCGTGATCCCGCCGCAGTTCACGGTCGAGGAAGTGCTGGCGCAGATGCAGGGCTTCATCGGCAAGCCGGCCAAGGAAAACATGCTGTACACGAGCTTCAAGGAGAAGCTCGACAAGATTCGCGGCCGATCAGATGGATCAGCCGACGCGCGACACGCTGCTCGCCGGCGTCGAGAGCTCGATCGACAAGAGCGTCTATCCCGCGTACCGCCAGCTGATCGACTACTTCAAGACGCTGCAGCCGAAGGCGCAGGGCAATTTCGGCGCGTGGCATCTGCCGGATGGCGACGCGTACTACGCGTGGTGCGTGCGCATGCACACGACGACCGACATGACGCCCGAGCAGGTGCACACGCTCGGCCTCGCCGAGGTCGCGCGCATTTCGGCGCGAGATGGACGCGATCCTCAAGGACAAGGGCCTCGCCGACGGCACGATCGGCGCGCGCGTGCAGCAGCTCGCGCACGCGCCGGATGCGACGTTCCCGAACACGCCGGACGGCAAGAAGGCGATGCTCGCGCGAGTATCAGGCGATCCTCGACGAGGTCAACAAGGGCCTCGACGGCGCGTTCGACGTGCGCCCGAAGCTCGGCGTCGAAGTGAAGGCCGTGCCGGAATTCGCCGAGAAGACGGCGCCCGGCGCGTACTACGAGCCCGGCTCGTTCGACGGCACGCGTCCCGGCGCGTTCTTCGCGAACATGCGCGATACGACCGAGACGCCGAAATTCGCGATGCGCACGCTCGCGTATCACGAAGGCATTCCCGGCCATCACTTCCAGATCTCGATCGCGCAGGAATTGCAGGGCGTGCCGTTCTTCCGCCGCGTGCTGCCGTTCACCGCGTACGCCGAAGGCTGGGCGCTGTATGCCGAGCGGCTCGCGTACGAGCTCGGTTTCGAGAAGGATCCGCTCGACAATCTCGGCCGCCTGCGCGACGAGATGATGCGCGCGGTGCGCCTCGTCGTCGATTCCGGCATCCACTACAAGCACTGGACGCGCGAGCAGGCGATCACCTACATGATGGACAACACCGGCATGGCCGAGTCCGACGTGACGGCCGAGATCGAGCGCTATTTCGTCGATCCCGGCCAGGCGCTCGCGTACAAGGCCGGCATGCTGAAGATCCTCGCGCTTCGCGAGAAGGCCAAGCAGGCGCTCGGTCCGAAGTTCGTGCTCGCCGAGTTCCACGACCAGGTGCTGACGCACGGCGCGCTGCCGCTCGCGCTGCTCGAGCGCGTGATCGACGACTGGATCAAGCAGAAGCAGGCGGCCTCTGCGGCCGGGTGACAGCCGTCACCCGCGATCGCTGACGCCTGCGCCTGCCGCGCGAAGCGCCCGGATAGCGATGATCCTTCCGCACCGTCGAAGGTGCGGAAGGAGACGCCATGAACCTGTCCGATTTCAGCCTGCTCGAAGCTCGAGCTTTCTTCCTCCCAGCGCGAGACGCTGGACAAGTACCTGCCGCTGGTCATCGTCGCGTTCATCGTCTGGTTCGCCGCGCGCGGCGTTCGCAAGATGTTCTGGACCGCGTTCGGCCTGTTCTGGGCGTTCGGCGGCATGCATTCGCTACGGCATCTGCTGCACTGATCGGCGCATGCGCCCGGCATCCAGCGCGCCGCGCTCCGGCTGCGCGGCGCATATGCATTGGTTGCTACGATAGGCGAAACCGCCGCATCGTCGGCGCCTTTCCGCCTCATCGCAGGAAACCGATCATGGGCATGCAGGAAACGATCGCGCTGATCGAGCGCTACTACGCCGCCTTCAACCGCGGCGACTGGAACGCGATGCTCGACTGTCTGACCGACGACGTCGTGCACGATCTGAATCAGGGTCCGCGCGAGAAAAGCCGCGACACGTTCCGCGCGTTCCTCGCGCGCATGGACAAGAGCTACTCGGAGCAGCTGCGCGACATCGTTGCGCTGTCGAACGCCGACGGCACGCGCGCCGCCGCCGAGTACGTCGTGCACGGCACGTACAAGGTCAGCGACGAAGGCCTGCCGCCGGCGAAAGGCCAGAAATACGTGCTGCCGGGCGGCGCGTTCTTCGACATCCGCGACGGCCGCATCGCGCGCGTGACCAACTACTACAACCTGCAGGACTGGATCGCGCAGGTCGGCGGCTGAAGCGCATCGTCCGATGCCGACGCATGCGCCGCTGATCGCGATCGTCGGCGGCGGGCCCGCCGGCCTGATGGCTGCGGAAGCCGCGCGCGCGGCCGGGGCCGAAGTCGATGTCTACGATCGGCTCGGCTCGGTCGGCCGCAAGTTCCTGATCGCCGGCAAGGGCGGGCTCAACCTCACGCATTCCGAACCGTTCGACGAATTCGTCGCGCGTTACGGTCCGCGTCGCGCGGAAGTCGCGCGCTGGCTCGGCGAATTCGATGCGGACGCGCTGCGCGACTGGGCGCGTGGGCTCGGCGTCGAAACATTCGTCGGCACGTCGGCCGCGTGTTTCCGCTCGACCTCAAGGCCGCGCCGCTGCTGCGCGCGTGGCTACGGCGCCTGCGCGCGAGCGGCGTGCGATTCCATATGCGGCATCGCTGGCTCGGCTGGGACGAAGCCGGCGCTCTCCGTTTCGTCGACGATGACGGCGAGCGCACCGTGCGTGCCGACGCGGTGGTGCTCGCGCTCGGCGGCGGAAGCTGGCCGATTCTCGGATCGGACGGCGCGTGGGTTCCGATCCTTGCCGAGCGCGATGTTGCGATCGAGCCACTCGCAGCCATCGAACTCGGCTTCGACATCGCCTGGAGCGCGCACTTCGCGAAACGACACGCCGGAGATCCGGTCAAGCCGGTCGTCGTCGAATGGCGCGGCGCCGACGGCACGCAGCATACGCAGGCAAGGCGAATTCGTCGTAACCGAGCACGGCGTCGAAGGCAGTCTGATCTACGCACTGAGCGCGAATCTTCGCGACGAGATCGCAGCGCAAGGTCGCGACGAAGATCTTTCTCGATCTTGCGCCGTCGCGCGACGCGGCGCGAATCGAGCGCGATCTGAACCAACCGCGCAACGGCCGATCGCTCAGCGAAGCATCTGCGTCGCCGCGCGGGCATCGACGGCGTGAAGGCGGGCTTGCTGCGCGAAGTCCTCGGCGGCGACGAGTTGAAGGATTCGGCGCGCATCGCCGCGACCATCAAAGCACTGCCGCTGACACTGCTGCGACCGAGACCGATCGAAGAGGCGATCAGCAGCGCCGGCGGCGTGCGGTTCGATGCGCTGGATGCGGGACTCATGGTGAAGCGCCTGCCCGGCGTGTTCTGCGCCGGCGAGATGATCGACTGGGAAGCGCCGACGGGCGGTTATCTGCTCACGGCGTGTTTCGCGAGTGGCTTGATTGCGGGACGCGCGGCTGCGCAGCGTGCGAAGGCGCTCGCGTCGAAGCCTACCTGACGACGTCCAAGTTTTCGGTCATCAAGCAGAACAAAGTCCGAGGAATCGGCTGCCTCGCAGCGGAGCATCCCCTCTCCCGCTTGCGGGAGAGGGCAGGGTGAGGGCAATCGGAGTGAAGCCTCGAACCAAGATGCCCTCACCCCAACCCTCTCCCGCAAGCGGGAGAGGGGGAAAAGCGGCGCGCTCGCGCGGGAAGTGTTGGTTCGGTTGGAGGCGACGCGCCGACTAGCTGACAGGCGACGTATGACGCCGCTTGGTCGCGGCCTCATGTCCGTCACGATCCAGTGCTTTCTTCAGCCGCACGCCACAGATACCACGACGCAACCGACCGATACGGCCGCCACCGCTCGCCACGCTTCTCGACATCGGCAGGCACCGGCATCTCGCGCTTGCGGAACGCGACCATGAATCCTTTGCGGATGCCGTAGTCGCCGACCGGCAGCACATCGGGCCGACCGAGCCGGAACATCAGCAGCATCTGCGCGGTCCAGCGGCCGATGCCGCGCACTTGCGGTCAGGTGCTCGATGATCGCTTCGTCGTCCATGCGACGCGCCTTCGCGAGCGTCGGCACGTGGCCGTCGATCGTCTTCGCGGCGAGATCGCGCAGCGCGAGCAGTTTCGAGCGCGAGAGTCCTGCGCCACGGAGCGCATCGTCGGAAACAATCGCAAGCGCACGCGCAGCGGCGACGCCTCGCGTGCGCGGGATCAGCGCACGCACGCGCGCGTAGATGCTCGCCGCTGCGCGCGCGTGGAGCTGCTGATAGACGATCGCTTCGGCGAGCACGTCGAACAGGCTCGACGTGCTCTTGAGCTCCATTCCGAACGGGCCGACGCGATCGATGAGCTTCGCAAGCGTCGCATCGGCCGCGCGAAGGTGCGCGATCGCGACATCCGTGTCGAACAGGAATCCGCCGTTCGCTTGCGCGTCCTTCGCCTTGCCGCTCATCGACGATGCCGCATCGCGTGCCTCGCGCCTCAGCTCATGCAGACCGCTTCGACGTTGTTGCCGTCGGGATCGATCAGGAATGCCGCGTAGTACGTCGGGCTGTAGTCCGCGCGCAGGCCCGGCGCGCCGTCGTCCTTGCCGCCGGCCTTGACGCCGGCCTTGTGGAAGCGGTCGACCGCGGCGTGATCGTTCGCCTTGAACGCGACGTGCGTTCCCGGATTCTTGCCGCCGCCTTCGTAGAGCCACAGCGCCGGCGCGCCTTTCGGCCCGAATCCGCTGCCGTCGCGGACGAATCCGAGCGGCGCGAGCGCGGCTTCGTAGAAGCGGGTGCTGGCGTCGATGTCCTTCACCTTCAAACCGATATGGTCGTACATGAGAGCCTCCTTGGTTGGTGCGCTCAGCGTACGGCGCCGGCGGCGAGGCGATCTTGGAAAATCTTGCGATCGCCGCGCGCGGCCTCGCGGAAGCGCCGCGGCGACACGCCGGCCGCGCGGTGGAACGTGCGCACGAAGTTCGAGAGATCGCCGAAGCCGACATCGAGTGCGACATCGCTGATCGAGCGCGCGCCGTCGGCGAGCAGGCGCGCCGCGCGGCGCAGGCGCGAGCGGATCAGGTACTGGTGCGGCGTCACGCCGAGCACCTGCGCAGAACAGGCGCAGGAAATGGAATGCGCTGAGCCCGGCATCGGAGGCCGCGTCGTCGAGATCGATCGGTTCGTGCGAGCGCTCGTCGATGCGCAGCGCCGCCTCGACTGCGCGGCGTCGGTCGCGCGCAGGCGCGGCCGTGTGCCTGCGCGCGCGGCCGGAGACGAGCTCGGCGAGCCGGTTCGCGAGCATGAGGCCGGCTTCGTCGACACCGACGTCGCTGCGCCCGGCCGCGGCGGATTGCGCGAGCTCGCCGAGGACCATGAGCTCGGGCAGCGGCGGCACGCCGCCGGTATGCCAGAGGCGTTCGCGTTCGCGCGAAGTGCCGATGTCGAGCGCTTCGACTGCGTCCGACGGAAAATGGAACGACAGGCACTCGTCGCCGCGATCGTGGTGCTCGTGCGTGCAGACGAATTCGTCGCCGGCATGCCCGATCAGCACCGAGCCCGCGACGAGCTCGAACGCGCCGCCGCGGCAGCGATAGCCGAAGCTGCCGCTGCGCACGTACGCGATCGCGAACGAGCGATGCACTTCGGGAAACGGCAGGTCGTCCGGGCCGGCGTCGCACCGATAGTCGACGACGGTCAGCGAGTCGCGCGCGAGTGAGCGTCGTTCCCGGCATGGTTCGAGTGTACCGCCGCCGGTCAACGCAGGCGCGAGCGCGCGGTCGGCGCCAGCACGAGGCGCTCCGGCGCGGCTTTCAGGCGTCCGGCGAGCGCCGGCTGCAGCTGCTCAGTCCAGCGCGGCGATGCGGCGAGCCGCGCATCGAACGCCGCGAGCGCGGCTTCGTCGGCGAAACGGGCGAACGAGACGAACACGTGCTCGCCGGTGCGGACCGGCAGGCGAGGGAATGTGTTCTCGGAAGACTCGGTGACGAACTGCGCGAGCGGCTGCGCGCCGGCTGCGGACGAGCGCGGGCTCGATCTCTGCGTCGAAGAAGCGCGCGAATGCAGTCGTCGACCGGCGCAGTCGAAATGGTAGATCGTCGCGACGATTCGCGACGCCGGCCGTTCGCTGGCGTCGACCGGTGCGCGCGCCGAGTCATTCCGTGCGAATGCAGATGTCGCCGTCGCCGGACGCAGCAGCAGCACGTTGTCGGAGTCGATCATCGTCGCGTTCGCGGCTTCGCGGTGCGCTGCCCAGACCGGTCCGCCGTAGAACGCCTGCAGCGAAGTTGCGCGCGCGAGGCATGTCGGGAAAGCCGCGGATCCAGACGAAGCGATCGGGACGTTCGACGTCGCGGAACTGGCCGACGAGACGCATGCCGATCGCTTCCTGCGTCTCGACGAACTCGCGATCGAAGAGATCGATCAGCACGTCGCGCTGGCCGGGTTGCAGCGTGTACTGGCGCAGCTCGATCACGGGGCAGCACGAATCGTCGGACATGTGCGTCGAGCTCCTTGCAGGGAACGCTGAGCGGACCCAGCCGCCAAACCGGCTCCGCAAGGCCGAACTCTAGCCGCGTGCTGCTGACATCGTCTGTCAGCAGACATCCAGATGGCCGGACGGGGCGGCGCGCTAGGCGCGCGCGGCGCAATTCGTTAACGTAGACGCATGATCGAAGTTCGCACATTCAGCGGGCCCGAAGTCACGCCGCATCTCGATGCCGTCGCGGCGCTGCGCATCGCGGTGTTTCACGACTTTCCGTATCTCTACGCGGGCGATCGCGACTACGAGAAGAAGTATCTCGCGACCTACGCGCAGTCGCCGGAGAGCCTGTTCGTGCTCGCGTTCGACGGCGATCGCATCGTCGGCGCTTCGACCGGCATTCCGCTGACCGACGAGACAGCGGCGTTCCAGCAGCCGTTCCTCGACCGCGGCATCGCGCTCGGCGACGTGTTCTATTTCGGCGAATCCGTGCTGCTCAAGGACTATCGCGGCCACGGCCTCGGCCATCGCTTCTTCGACGAGCGCGAAGGCTACGCGCGCCGGCTCGGCCGCTTCGCGATGACCGCGTTCTGCGCCGTCGAGCGCAACGCCGACGATCCGCGCCGGCCCGAAGGCTTCCGCGGCAACGACGCGTTCTGGAACAAGCGCGGCTACCAGCGCCAGGACGACATGTTCTGCCAGCTTGAATGGCAGGAGATCGGCCACGATATGCCGAGCTGTCATCGGCTGCGTTTCTGGCTGCGGCCGCTCGACAAGCGCTGAGCGAGCGCGTCAGCCGATTCTCTCGCCGCTGAGTTTTTCCCCCTCTCCCGCTTGCGGGAGAGGGTTGGGGTGAGGGCAAGCTTGGTTCGCCATCTCAAGAGCGCCCTCATCCGCCTTCGGCACCTTCTCCCGCAAGCGGGAGAAGGGAAACTGATTCTGGAGCTCGAATTCGAATGAAACTCAACGTCGCTACCGCCCAATACTCGATCGGCGAACCCGCCGACTTCGCCGCATTCGCCGCGCGCGTCGGCGATCGCGTCGCGCAGGCGGCACGCGAAGGCGCAGGTCTCGTCGTGCTCCCGGAATATCTCGCACTCGAAGCCGCCGCCGGCCAGCCGCCCGAAGTGCGCGGCGATTTCGTGCGCTCGCTCGCGGCATTGCAGGCGCATCACGACGATTACACCGCGATGGCGCGCGATCTCGCGCGACGTCATTCGATCTATCTCGTCGCCGGGACGTTCCTGCTCGACATCGGCGGCGGCCGCTATCGCAATCGCGCGTACTTCGCGTCGCCCGACGGCAAGCTCGCGTTCCAGGACAAGCTGACGCTGACCGGATTCGAGCGCTCGGCCGTCGTCATCGAGCCCGGCGACATGCTCAAGGTGTTCGACACGGAATTCGGCCGCGTCGCGATCGACGTCTGCTACGACTGCGAGTTTCCGCTGTACGCGCGCGCGCAGGTCGAGGCCGGCGCGCGCGTGATCCTCGTGCCGAGCTGCACGGACACCGAAGCCGGCGCGAATCGCGTGCGCGTCGGCTGTCAGGCGCGCGCGCTCGAGAACCAGGTCTACGTCGCGTGCGCGGTCACGGCCGGCGAAGCGCCGTGGAGCCCGGCGCTCGACGTCAACACGGGCATCGCGGCGATCTACACGCCGATCGATCGCGGGTTTCCGTCGGATGGCGTGCTCGTGCGCGCCGACGATGGTGCGGACTGGGCGATCGGCGAGATCGATCTCGCTGCGCTCGATGCGTTCAAGCGTGATGCGCAGGTTGCGAATGCGAACGACTGGATGGCGCAGCTGCGTCCGCCGGTCGTGAGTGCGCGTGTCGAGAAGTTCTAGAGCGCCGGAGTTTTCGCCTCTCCCGCTTGCGGGAGAGGCCGCGCCGTCAGGCGCGGGTGAGGGGAGGCTTGCGACGGCGAACCAAGGATGCCCTCACCCTAACCCTCTCCCGCAAGCGGGAGAGGGGACGGCGTAGCGTACGTCTGCAACGACGACGCGGTTACGAGCGCTTTCGTTTGCGACACGTGCGCCGGCGACGCCGTCCCGAGCATCTGCTCCGCATGCGCCAGCGTCTCGCGCGTGATCTCGATGCCGCCGAGCATGCGCGCGATCTCGTCGCGCCGCGCTTCGCCTTCGAGCGTTTCGATGCGCATCCGCGTCGTGTCTTTTCCGCTCGACTTGACGACGCGCAGGTGCTGATGCCCGAGCGCCGCGACCTGCGGCAGGTGCGTCACGCAAAACACCTGGCTCTTCGCGCCGAGATCGCGCAGCTTGCGTCCGACGACTTCGGCGACCGCGCCGCCGATGCCGGCGTCGACTTCGTCGAAGACCATCGTGCCGACCGGATCGAGGCCGAGCGCGGCGACTTCGAGCGCGAGGCTGATGCGCGAGAGCTCGCCGCCCGATGCGACCTTGCGCAGCGCGCGCGGCGGCGTGCCTGGGTTCGCGGCGACGAGGAATTCGCAGCGCTCGGCGCCGTTCGCGTCGGGCTCGTCGTTGCCTGCGGGCGCGAGCTCGACTTCGAATTTGCCGCGCATGCCGAGCTCGGCCATCAGCGCGGTGACCGAATCGCCGAGCTTGCGCGCAGCGGCAGTGCGTCGCGCGGTAAGTCGTTTCGCGACTGCGAGGTATTCCTCGCGCAGGCGTTTCTGCGTCTCGCGAAGCGATTCGAGGCTCGCGCCGGCGCCGCGCAGCGCGTCGAGCTCCTCGCGCAGCGTGCCCGCGTGCGCGGCGAGCTCGCTCATCGGCACGCGATGCTTGCGCGACAGCTCGTGCAGCTTGCCGATCTGCGCTTCGACTTCGGCGAGGCGATCGGGATCGAGATCGAGCGCGCTCTGGTAGCGCGCGAGCGTGTCGCTCGCTTCGTTGAGCTGGATCTGCGCCGCGTCGAGCAGCTCGACGATCGGCGTCATGCGTGCGTCGAGCGCGGCGAGTCGCGTGGCTTCGGCGTGTGCGCGCGCGGCGAGGCCGACCAGCGCGAATTCGCTGTCGCCGTCGAGGCGTTCGGCGAGGCCGTTGCCGCCTTGCAGCAGCTGACCCGCGTTGGCGAGGCGGCGGTGCTCGTCTTCGAGCGCGGTCAGGGCTTCGGGCGTCAATGCGTGGCGTTCCAGCTCGTCGAGCTGGTGCGTGAGCCAGTCGATGCGTTCGGCGTGGTCGGCGCCGCGCGTGAGCTCCTGGATGCGCGCGCCGGTCTCGCGCCAGGCGCGTGCGATGCGCGCGGTTTCGGCGAGCTCGTTCGCGTTCGCGCCGAATGCGTCGAGCAGCGCGAGCTGCTGCAGCGGTTCGAGCAGCGCCTGGTGTTCGTGCTGGCCGTGGATCTCGATCAGGCCGGAGGCGAGCGCCTTCAGCTGCGTCAGCGTGACCGGGCGTCCGTTGATCCACGCGCGCGAGCTGCCTTCGCTGCGGATCACGCGGCGCAGCTGGCACGCGCCGTCCTCGTCGAGCTCCTCGTTCGCGAGCCAGTCGCGAAGGTCGGGCCGGTCGGAGAGATCGAAGGTCGCGGTCAGCTCGGCGCGCTCGCAGCCGTGGCGCACCTGCGCCGCGTCGGCGCGGCCGCCGGCGAGCAGCAGGAGCGCGTCGACGAGCAGCGACTTGCCGGCGCCGGTTTCGCCGGTGACGACGGTCATGCCCGGTCCGAACGCGATGTCGGCTTCCGCGACGATCGCGAAATCCTTGACGGTGAGAGTTTCCAGCATGGAGTGGGGCGGTTCGGAGCGCGGGCGAACGCTAGCATGGGTGCGCGAAGCGGCCAAGGCGGCGTTGGATGCGGTTGGCGTCGGTCTTGCGATGATCGTCGCGTAGGAGGAAGCCGGGCTACCTTGTCGCGCCGGATGTGAGGATCTGTTTCGAAGAGGCGCACTCCGGCGCGCAGAAGCAGTTTCAGGAGCAAAATGGCGCGTGCTTTCGCCGCGACCGACGACGGCGGCAGGTCGGTTCCACGCAAAGGCTGACGCGAATCCGCGCCGACTGCTCCGAAACGGAGCCCGCGAGCCTCTCAGGCGAGTGCTGAACGCGCGGTATTGCTTGCACGATGGCCGCTTGCTAGCGTCGGCCGCGACCGCATCTTCCAGACCCATGAACGTATCGGCTTCCCACCATCCGCTCGATGCACGTGCGCGCCAGCTGCTGCGCGCTCTGATCGCGCGCTATATCGCCGAGGGCCAGCCGGTCGGCTCGCGCACGCTCGCCAAGGCGTCGGGTCTGGACGTGAGCCCGGCGACGATCCGCAACATCATGTCCGACCTCGAGGAGTTCGGGCTCGTTTCCGCGCCGCACACCTCGGCCGGACGCGTGCCGACCTCGCAGGGCTATCGCGTGTTCGTCGACAGCCTGCTCGAAGTGCGGCCGCTCGACGAGCCGCAGGTCGACAAGCTGCGCCGCGAGCTGCCGACCGAGGCGGCGACGCCGGATCTGCTCAGCAGCGCGACGTCGCTGTTGTCCGAGATGACGCATTTCGTCGGCGTCGTCAGCGTGCCGAATCGCGAGGAATTCCCGTTCCGGCATATCGATTTCGTGCCGCTCGACGGCGGCCGGCTGCTGGTGATCCTGGTCTTCACCGATGGCCAGGTGCAGAACCGCGTGATCGCGACCCAGCGCGCCTATTCGGGGAGCGAGCTCGAGCAGATCGCGAATTATCTCAACGCGAACTTTGCCGGCATGCGCATCGACGAGATCCGCGCGCGGCTCCTGCGCGAAATGCAGGACGAGGGCGTACGTCTGAACAGCCTGCTGTCGGCCGCGGTCGAGGTCGCGCAGCAGGCGTTCCAGGACAACGCGGGCTCGGACATGCTGGTCGCGGGTCAGACCAACCTCATGGGCAAGCAGGACGCGACCGACGTCGATCGCCTGCGCGAGCTGTTCGAGGCATTCCAGCGCAAGCGCGATCTTCTGCAGCTGCTCGAACGATGCTCGCGCGCCGAGGGCGTGCGCCTTTTCATCGGCGAGGAATCCGGGTTCGCCGCACTCGACAAGTTCAGCCTGGTCACGGCGCCCTATGGGGTCGGCGGCCGCGTGCTCGGCGTGCTCGGCGTGATCGGACCGACCCGCATGGCGTACGAGCGCGTGATCCCGGTCGTGCAGGCGACAGCGGGAATCATCTCCAGCGCCTTGAAGCGCGCCTGAGACGCCCTCATAACCGTTGATTGTGCGGGGGTTTTTGTAAACCGCGGAGTTTGGTTTCCAAGTCCGCCACCCGTCTTAGTCTTTAGCTGTCTAAGAATCCGCGGCATGGATGCCGTTCTGAAGTGCGGGCAAGGAAGCCCGCATGAGTACCAACTAGAATCCGCGGCATGGATGCCGTTCTGAAGCGCGGGCAAGGAAGCCCGCATAAACACCGGAGGAATGGATGGAAAACACGGATCCGACCGCGCGCTCGTCGACGGCGTCGGCCGACGCGGATGAAACCGTGATGGCGGACATCGACGCGCTGACGCGCCAGCTCGACGAATACGAAACGCGTCTGGCCGAGATGCGCGAGGTCATGCTGCGCGAACGCGCCGAGCTCGATAATCAGCGCAAGCGCCTGCAGCGCGATCTCGAACAGGCGCGCCGTTTCGCCAACGAAAAGCTGCTGGCCGACCTCCTGCCCGTGCTCGACAATCTCGAGCGCGGCCTTGCGGTCGAAGGCGGCGACTACGCGGTTCTTCGCAGCGGCGTCGAGCTGACGCAGCGCGAGCTCGCGCGCGTCGTCGACGCGAACGGTCTCAAGATCGTCGATCCGGTCGGCCAGCCGTTCGATCCCGAGCGCCACCAGGCGATGAGCGTGGTGCCGAGCGGCGAGCATCAGCCGAATACGGTCCTTGCGGTCATGCAGAAAGGCTACGTCCTCAACGATCGCCTGCTGCGGCCGGCGCTGGTGACCGTATCGAAAGCGCCAGGCAGCTAGACACGTTTTTTGTAGGAGCGGCGACAGCCGCGATCTTTTGCGCTGTGGTCGGGAAAGATCGCGGCTGGCGCCGCTCCTACGAGGTTTCAACGGTTGAAATGAATACGCGGGCCCCAAATTTCGCTGCATCAGCGGCTCGATGGGCCGGAATCGAATAGCGTGGGAGAGTAGGACAAATGGGCAAGATCATTGGTATCGACCTCGGCACGACGAACTCGTGCGTAGCGGTCATGGAAGGCACGACCGCCAAGGTCATCGAGAATTCCGAGGGCGATCGCACGACGCCGTCGGTCGTCGCCTTCAAGGACAGCGAGGTCATCGTCGGCGCGAGCGCCAAGCGCCAGGCCGTGACCAATCCGAAGAACACCTTCTACGCGGTGAAGCGCCTCATCGGCCGCAAGTTCACCGACGCCGAGGTGCAGAAAGACATCGGCATGGTGCCGTACAAGATCATCGCGCACGACAACGGCGATGCATGGGTCGAGACCGCCGACGGCAAGAAGATGCCGCCGCAGGAAATCTCGGCCAAGGTGCTCATGAAGATGAAGAAGACCGCCGAGGATTATCTCGGCGAGAAGGTCACCGAGGCCGTGATCACGGTGCCGGCGTACTTCAACGACTCGCAGCGCCAGGCGACCAAGGACGCCGGCCGCATCGCGGGCCTCGAGGTCAAGCGCATCATCAACGAGCCGACCGCGGCGGCGCTCGCCTATGGCCTCGACAAGAAGGGCGGCGATCGCAAGATCGCGGTCTACGATCTTGGCGGCGGCACGTTCGACATCTCGATCATCGAGATCGCCGAGATCGACGGCGAAAAGCAGTTCGAAGTGCTGGCGACGAACGGCGACACGTTCCTCGGCGGCGAGGACTTCGACAAGCGCGTCATCGACTATCTCGTCGAGGAGTTCAAGAAGGACCAGGGCATCGACCTGCGCAACGATCATCTTGCGCTGCAGCGCCTGAAGGACGCAGCCGAGCGCGCCAAGATCGAGCTTTCGACGTCGCATCAGACCGAAGTGAACCTGCCGTACATCACGGCGGATTCGTCGGGTCCCAAGCATCTCAACATCAAGCTGACGCGCGCCAAGCTCGAAGCGCTGGTCGACGATCTGGTCAAGAAGACGATCGAGCCGTGCCGCACCGCGCTCAACGACGCGGGCCTGCGCATGGCCGACATCGGCGAGGTCATCCTCGTCGGCGGCCAGACGCGCATGCCCAAGGTGCAGGAAGCGGTCAAGGATTTCTTCGGCAAGGAGCCGCGCAAGGACGTCAATCCGGACGAAGCGGTCGCCGTCGGCGCCGCGATCCAGGGCGGCGTGCTCGCCGGGCACCGTCAAGGACGTGCTGCTGCTCGACGTGACGCCGCTTTCGCTCGGCATCGAGACGCTCGGCGGCGTGTTCACCAAGCTGATCGAGAAGAACACGACGATCCCGACCAAGGCATCGCAGGTGTTCTCGACCGCCGAGGACAACCAGTCCGCGGTGACCGTGCACGTGCTGCAGGGCGAACGCGAGCAGGCGCGCTTCAACAAGTCGCTGGCCAAGTTCGATCTCGCCGGCCTCCAGAACGCGCCGCGCGGCATGCCGCAGATCGAGGTCACGTTCGACATCGACGCGAACGGCATCCTGCACGTCGCGGCGAAGGACAAGAACACCGGCAAGGAACAGCGCATCGAGATCAAGGCCGGCTCGGGTCTCTCGGAAGAGGAGATCCAGCGCATGGTCCGCGACGCCGAGGCGAACAAGGAAGAGGACAAGAAATTCCACGAGCTCGTCGGCACGCGCAACAAGGCCGATCAGCTCGTGCACGCGACGCGCGCCGCGATCAAGGAACACGGCGGCAAGGTCGGCGGCGACATCGGCTCGCATCGAGGAAGCGCTGGCTGATCTCGAGAAGGTCATGAAGGGCGACGACCAGGCCGCAGATCGAGACGCGCATCAAGAAGCTCGAGGAAGCCGCGCAGTCGCTGCACGCCGCGGCGAGCGCGCAGCCGGGCGCCGGCCCAGTACCGGGTGCCGAGCAGGCACAGGCTGGCGGCACCAAGAGCGACGATGTCGTCGACGCCGAGTTCACCGAAGTCAAGGACGACGAGAAGAAGTGATCTTCGACGCCGCCGCCGGCCGCGGGGCCGGCGGCGGCGCGTTTCACGTCGTGAAGATCCTTACGGAGCGAAACGGGGCGCTCGCATGGAAAAGGGGAGACTCGAGGCATTCACCGACGGCGTGATCGCCGTGATCATCACGATCATGGTGCTCGAGCTGAAGCCGCCGCACGAGCCGACCTGGCACGCGCTGTCCGAGAACTGGCACGTGTTCCTGAGCTACGTGCTGAGCTTCATCTACGTCGGCATCTACTGGAACAACCATCACCACCTGCTGCATGCCGTGCGACACGTCAACGGCAAGGTGATGTGGGCGAATCTCTTTTTCCTGTTCTGGCTCTCGCTGTTTCCGTTCACGACGAGCTGGCTCAATGAAGCTGCGCCCGTGCCGGCGCCGGTGCCGACGGCGCATCTACGGCATCGTGCTGCTGATGACGGCGCTATCGTGGATCCCGCTCATCCGCGGGCTGATCGAGGTCAACGGCGGCGAAAAAAGTGCGCTCGCCCGCACGTTCGGCGGGACCACGGGCAACTGGAAGGTGAGTGTCTCGCCGGTGATCTACCTGATCGCCATTGCATTGGCGTTTTTCGCGCCCATCGTGTCCTGCGCGCTGTACGCTCTGGTCGCGGCGCTGTGGTTCATTCCCGATCGTCGCATCGAAGAGAAAGTGTTGGCCAAATGAACAAGCGCTGCTACTACGAGGTCCTTGGCGTCGGCCGCACGGCGGGCGAAGAGGAGCTCAAGAAATCGTTCCGCCGCATGGCGATGAAGCTGCATCCGGACCGCTGTCCGGACGATCCGTCGGCGCAGGACAAGTTCAAGGAGGCCAAGGAGGCCTACGAGGTCCTTTCCGACTCGCGCAAGCGCGCGCTTTACGACCAGCACGGCCACGCAGCATTCGTAAACGGCTGCGGCGGACACGGCGCGGGCGCCGGCTTCGCCGACGTCGGCGACATTTTCGGCGACATTTTCGGCGACATCTTCGGCATGGGCGGCGGACGCGGGCGCCAGCGTCGCGGCGCCGACCTGCGCTACGTGATCGAGCTCGATCTCGAGGAAGCCGTGTTCGGCATCGAGAAGCAGATCGAGGTGCCGACGCTGGTCGAATGCGGCACCTGCAAGGGCGCCGGTTCCGCCGACGGCAAGACCTCGACCTGCGATACCTGCCGCGGCCACGGCCGCGTGCGCATGCAGAACGGCATCTTCTCGATCCAGCAGGCGTGCCCGCATTGCGGCGGCACCGGCAAGGTCATCGCCAATCCGTGCGAGGAATGCCGCGGCGAAGGCCGCGTCGAGGACGACCGCACGCTGTCGGTCAAGATCCCGGCCGGCGTCGACAGCGGCGATCGCATCCGCCTCGGCGGACAGGGCGAAGCCGGACCCTCCGGCGCGCCGTCGGGCGATCTCTATGTCGAAGTGCGCGTGCGCGAGCATGCGATCTTCCGCCGCGAGGGCGACGATCTGCACTGCGAAGTGCCGATCCGCTTCGCGCAGGCCGCGCTCGGCTGCGACGCTCGCGGTGCCGACGCTCGAAGGCGAAACGAGCCTCTCGATCCCGCCAGAGACGCAGACCGGCAAGCTGTTCCGCCTGCGCGGCAAGGGCGTCAAGTCCGTGCGCACCGGGCGCACCGGCGATCTCCTCTGCCACGTCGTCGTCGAGACGCCGGTGAAGCTGACGCGCGACCAGCGCGATCTGCTGCAGCAGTTCGAGGCGACGTTCGAAGGCGAGAAGGCCGCCGCGCATTCGCCGATGTCGAATTCGTGGCTCGACGGCGTCAAGCGGTTCTGGGATCGCGTCACCTCGTAGTCGCGAATGCCGGCGGTTCGTGTTGCGTCGGGAGACGCGCCGCGAACGGAACGCCGCGCCACTGCGGTAGGCTATCGGCCGTGACCCGCGGAGCGTCGCGATGAGCCGACCCGTATCGATCGCCGTGCACGGCGCCTCCGGGCGCATGGGGCAGGCTGTCCTGCGACTCGCGCTCGGATCCATGGAGACATCCGTCGTCGCGGCGCTGGTGCGCCCGGACGCGCCGCTTGCCGGAAAACCGCTTCGCGACGCATTCGGCGACGCCGCAGGCGATCTGCGCTATTCGACATCGCTCGACGCGAAGATCGCACCGGCCGTCCTGATCGATTTCGGCTCGCCGCACGCGTTCGACGACGCGCTCGCGATCGCGACTGCGCGCCGCATCGCATTCGTCAGCGGAACCACCGGCCTCACGCCGGCGCAGCACGCCGCAATGAAGAAAGCCGCCGCGACGATTCCCGTGCTGTGGAGCGCGAACTTCAGCCTCGGCATCGCCGTGCTCGCGCGTCTTTCGCGCGAAGCCGCGCGCGCGCTCGCGGCGTGGGACTGCGAGATCGCCGAAGCCCATCACCGCAACAAGAAGGACGCACCGTCCGGCACCGCGCTCGCGCTCGGGCGCGCGATCGCCGATGCGCGCGGGGTCGAGTTCGACAGAGTCGCCGAGCCCGATCGCATGACGACGCCGCGCGGCGACGCATCGTCGATCGGTTTTGCCGTCAGCCGCTCCGGCGACATCGTCGGCGAGCACACGGTCGTGTTTGCCGCCGCGGGCGAGCGCATCGAGCTCGTCCATCGCGCCACCGACCGCGACATCTTCGCGCGCGGCGCGCTCCAGGCCGCGGCATGGATCGCCGATCGGCCCGCCGGGCTGCATGTGCTCGCCGACGTGCTCGGGCTCGGCCGCGACTGATCCATAGATCGGTCGCACGGCCGACGCAAGACAGCCCGAAGCCGCCGATTGATTCCACCTTGGAAACGATCGTTTCAGCGGCCCACTTCGCCGGCAAGCCCTTTACGCTTCTTTACTCGCATTGCGGGAACCTCGTTGCCGCAACGCCGAATGCAGCAATTGATTTGTGGACGTCCGCCGGTCACTATCCGCCATAAGACTGATCAGATATCAGGCTTGGGGCCAATCTCAGGACCGTCTGCAACTGGGGCGCAACCTCGTCGTAGCCACCCGATCTGCGAAGCCGGACCGCCTCGGCGGCCGCGGCATCGTGCGGTCGGGGGCATGCGCATTCATTCCGGCATCGAAGGAAGGGGACTGATGAAACTCAGGAAACACGTCCACGCGTTCGTCGCGTCGCTGTTCGCGTTTTTTGGCCTGGCGACGCTCGCGTCGGCTGCGCCGCCCGAGCCGGTCAAGGTCGGCAAGAACGGCATGTTCACCGGCACGTCGTACCAGAACGACGTTTCGCTGCCGCTTTACTACCTGCCGGCGCGTCCCGTCGACGATGACGCAGACGCCGACGGCGACAAGGACACCCCGTTCCACGAGGGTCCGCGCAACCCGTACATTCCGAACAACCACGTCGACAGCGTCGATCCGGTCGTCCAGAACACGAAGGCGCCGACCCCGCTGATCCCGAGCCCGATCCTGAACTTCAACGGCATCCAGTTCCCGGGCGTCAGCTGCAATTGCGCGCCGCCCGACACGAACGGCGAGGTCGGCCAGACGCAGTACGTGCAGATGGTCAACGAAGGCTTCCAGGTCTTCGACAAGACGACCGGCACCTCGATCCTCGGACCGCAGAGCATCATCGACGGTCTGGGCCGGTTTCGGCGGCGTCTGCGAGAACGCGGGCGACGGCGATCCGGTCGTGCTCTACGACCAGATCGCGAACCGCTGGCTGATCAGCCAGTTCGCGGGCGCCTCGATCCCGACCGACGAGTGCATCGCGGTCTCGACGACGAACGACGCGACCGGCACCTGGAACCGCTACGCATTCCATCTCGGTTCGAACTTCTTCGACTACCCGCATCTCGCCGTGTGGGCCGACGCGCTACTACATGGCGGACAACGTGTTCAACTCGTCGGGCACCGCGCGCCTCGGCCCGCAGGCGTTCGCGTTCGATCGCAATGCGATGCTGGCCGGCCAGCCCGCGACGTTCGTGACGCCGGGCATCACCGGCGGCGCAGGCGAGGCCTACTTCCTGCCCGCCGACCTCGACGGCTCGAACCTGCCGCCGAACGGCGCGCCGAACTCGTTCGTCGAATTCCCGGGCAGCGACACCTACAAGACCTTCCACTACCACGTCGACTTCGCGACGCCGGCGCAACTCGACGTTCACGCTGTTCGGCGCGCCGGCCGCCGCCGGCTTCACGCAGCTGTGTCCGGGCGGCAACCGCGCGTGCGTGCCTGCAGCAGGGCGGCACCGGCGCAACCGTCGACGGCATCGGCGATCGCCTGATGTTCCGTCTCGCCTACCGCAACTTCGGCGACCACGAGTCGCTCGATCGGCAACTTCTCGGTCAAGGCGAACAACGTCGCCGGCGTGCGCTGGTTCGAGCTGCGCAACGTCACGACGGCCCGATCTCGGTGTTCCAGGAATCGCACCTACCAGCCCGATACCGACTGGCGCTGGCTGGGCAGCGTCGCGATGGACCGGCTCGGCAACATCGCGGTCGGCTTCAACGCGTCGAGCGCGACCATCCACCCGCAGCTGCGTTACGCCGGACGCCTCGCGACCGATCCGCTGAACCAGCTTTCGCAGGGCGAGGCGCATCTCTTCGACGGCACCGGCAGCCAGACTGCAGACCAACAACCGCTGGGGCGACTACAGCGCGCTGACGATCGACCCGGTCGACGACTGCACGTTCTGGTACACGAGCGAGTACTACGCGACGACGGCCCAGTTCAACTGGCGCACGCGCATCGGCAGCTTCAAGTTCGCCGAATGCGGCACGCCGGGCTTCACGCTGCAGTCGACGCCGGAAGATGTTTCGGTCTGCGCCGGCACGCCGGCAACGTACAGCATCGACGTCGGCTCGGTCTCCGATTTCAACAGCCCGGTCACGCTCGCCGCGACCGGCAATCCGTCGCCGTCGAGCGCGACGTTCGCACCGAATCCGGTGCCGACGCTGCCGGGCTCGAGCACGCTGACGATCGGCAACACGGCCGGCGTCGCCACGGGCACGTACCCGATGCACGATCAACGGCACCGCGACGGGCGCCGATCCGAAGTCGATCGACATCAGCCTCTCGGTGTTCGCATCGGCGCCCGGCGCGCCGACGCTGACGGGTCCGTCCAACGGCGCGACCAACGTGCCGGTGCGTCCGACGTTCACATGGACCGGCGGCAACGCGGACAACTACACGATCGACGTCGCGACCGATGCCGCGTTCACGAACATCGTGTTCACCGACACGGTCGCCGGCACCACGGCGACGCCGAACGTCGATCTCGCATCCAACACGCACTTCTTCTGGCGCGTGACGGCCGCGAATGCGTGCGGCAACGGTGCGGCATCGGCGACGTTCTCGTTCACGACCGTGGGGCAGGCGGGCGATTGCTCGGCCGGCACCACGCCGCAGACGCTGTACCAGTACGGTTTCGAATCCGGCCTCAATGGCTGGACGCTGGGCAGCGGCAGCATCGCCAACACGTGGGCTGACAACACCTCGAGCGTGCACAGTGGTGCCCATTCGTGGCATGCGGACGATTCCGATGCGGTCAGCGACCAGCGCTTCGTCTCGCCTTCGATCACGCTGCCGACCGGACAGGATCCGCTGACGCTGCAGTTCTGGCACAAGCGCGACATCGAGCAGCAAGACGCGACCAACTGCTATGACGCGGGCATCCTCGAGATCTCGACCAACGGCGGTTCGACCTGGTCGCAGCTCGGCGCACCGGATCTCCTGACCGATCCGTACGACGGCCTCGTCTCGAGTCAGTTCAGCAATCCGCTGCAGGGCCTGCAGGCTTGGTGCGGCGTGAAGGACTGGACCGACTCGATCGTCAACGTCAGCATGTTTGGCGGCGACACGGTGCAGTTCCGTTATCGCCTCGGTTCGGACGAGTCTGTCTCGCACGACGGCTGGTATCTCGACGACGTCAAGGTGCAGAGCTGCTCGAACGGCACGGTCACGCACACGGTCACGCCGGTCGCCGGCGCGGGCGGCACGATCGCCCCGTCGACGCCGCAGATCGTCAACGACGGCGCGACGACGGTGTTCACGGTGACGCCGAACAGCGGCTTTGCGATCAACACGGTGACCGGCTGCGGCGGCAACCTCGCCGGCAACACGTACACGACCGGCCCGATCACGGCGGACTGCACGGTGAATGCTTCGTTCGCCGCGGTGCCCGACGTCACGATCTCGATCGACGACGGCCACGACTTTGCGGCGTACGGCATGACGCTGAGCTACGAGATCACGCTGACCAACGCGGGATCGAGCCCTGTCACCGGCGTCAGCGTGTCCAACGCGTTCCCGGCGCAGCTCGACGTCAGCGCAGCGACGTGGGTCTGCCACGGCGGCGCGGGCGTGACCTGCACCGCGAGCGGCACCGGCGCGCTGAGCGATACCGGCGTCGTGATTCCGGCGAGCGGCAGTGTCAGCTACACGCTGACGGCGCCGGTGCGCACGGATGCGACGACCAACGAGGTCAACAACCAGGTCTCGGTGACGGGACCGTCCGGCACGCACAGCGCGAACGACATCGACGTGCTGGTGATCTTCCGCGGCGGCTTCGAGAATGGCGACGACGGCGCGAACGCGGTGCCGGGCGTAGCCGCGGCGGCGCCGGTTTCGAAGACAACGAAGACGGCGAAAGCGAAGAAGTAGTTCGCTCGCCACGCGATCCAACTACGGCCGGGCGTTCGCGCCCGGCCGTTTTTTTTGTTGCCTCTTGTTCTTTCCCCTCTCCCGCTTGCGGGAGAGGGTTAGGGTGAGGGAAGTCTTGCGATAGCGTTCCGTTGTACGCGCTCTAGCTCCCCACTCCGACGGCCCTCACCCCAACCCTCTCCCGCAAGCGGGAGAGGGGGAAGAGCTGTCCGCGCTCGCTTGCGGTGAGCTCAGTCGCGAATATCTGGAAGTCCAGGCGGACGCCGATGATGCGAATGTCCCCGCGTCGGAGCGGCGTCTTCCGCGCTGTCGATGCCGGCACCGCTGAGCGCACCGGTATGCGCCGGATCGAGCCAGTCGCGTAGGCGCGTCGACGCGCTCGATCCGTTCCAAGCGCCGGCGAGCTTGCCGTAGCAGTCGGTCTCGTCGTTCGGCTGGCTCGGATTCGCGACGCTGCAGTCCGCGAACCCGCCGGAAAGCGTTCCGATCAGGTGCCTTGGCTGTCCGCTGCCGCTGCCGGCGGTGACGAACAATCCGGATCCGGACGAGCCGCCCTGCGTCGTTCCCTGCGAATACGGCCCGGTTTCCCAGTGCGTGTTGGTGCTCGCGCCGCCGGTGCCGATGCAGTTGTCGGTCGTGCCGGGTGATGGACCCGCGGTGATCTTTTTGACGTCGCCGAGCGGATGGTGCATTCCCACCGTGCCATTCGGATCCGCGCCGGTCGCGTCCCAGCCGGCGTAGTAGACATGCCAGTCGGGATCGGGCGCCTGCGAAAGCTGGACCAGCGCGAAATCGACGTCCGCACGCGTGGCGCGCAGCGAGGCGCCGTGCTGATCGTCGGCGAAGAATCCGGCTGCGGGCTCGGCAAGCGCGTTGCAGAGCGTCGATTGGTAGTTCCAGTAGAGCACCATCGAAGCCGCCTCGGTGGCGCTCGACACGCAATGCGCGGCGGTCAGGAAATAGTTCTTGTGGTCCTGCGGCAGATCGGCGACGAGCGTACCGCTGCAGATGAAGGTGCCCGGCTCGTCGTCGTCCTCGACTTCGTAATAGGCGACCGCGCGGATTTCGTCCGGATACGGCTGGCCGAGCGGGCAGACGACATTCACATTGCACGCGCCGGACGTTCCCGGGCCGGTGCCGTCGATCCGCTTGAAAAGATCGCGAAAGCCCGCGCCGATGTGTGCGATCTCGATTTCATCCGAGGCATCCGCGCCGGCCGGAACGTGCAGTTCGATCGTCGCGGTGTCGCCTGGCACGACGGGAGAGTGGAATCCGTCCGCGCCGGCATCCGCGGCGGTGTACGGACCCTGGTAGTAGCCGTCCGCGCCGATCACGTGCAGCGTCGCGCCGGCAGGCAACGCGAAACGCGGGAAGTACATGCGCAGATCCGTCGCACCCGACGCGCGAACGTGCACGCGCCATAAGCGCGAGCCGTCGGGCAGCAGGTCCCATCGTCCGTCGCGATCGCTGCGGATCGAAACATCGAACCGATCGGCCGTCGCGAGCCGTTTGGTCGGCGCCGCGGCCGTCCGTTGCTTTGCATCGGCTTCCGCGCGTCGTTGCGCCGCGTCGATCGAGCCGACGTATTGGGTCGGCACAGTCTCCAGGCGCTTTGCCGGATGAGCGAACGAGTAGGGCGGCTCGCCGTGCCGCGCGAGCGCGGGCGTAGCAAGCAGCGTGATCAGCAGGCAAACGGTCGCGCGGGACAGCGGCAATCGCGAATCGAGGCAGCGCATCGTGGATCTCCGCATCGCGAGATGCCGAGCATACGGCGGTTCGCGCGCCGCGACGCGCGGCTCAGTCGCGGTGCGCCGCGTTGCGGTCGCGGTCGGCGCCGAGCCTGCGGTCGAGCCCGCCGAACAGCTTCTTGAACAGACGCGACAGTTTGCCGCGCTGCGTCTTGCGCGCCTTTTCCTCTTCGCTGGTCAGCCACGCGACCTGGATCACGCGGCGCTCGCCTTCGTACGGAAGATGGCCGTGGAACGAGTTGTCGGCGCGCCTGAACGCGGCGAGCGCGCCGTACAGCGGCCGGATTTCCGGCGCGGCGAGATCGTCGATGTCGTCGATGCGCTTCAGGAAGCGGAAGCAGCCGTCGCTCGTGTCCGGCCACGATTCGTTGAGATAGAGCAGCGCCGTCGCCACTTTCGACTTGCTGTCGGTGTGGATCGTGCCGTGCCGCTTGTTCAGCGCGCGGCAGATCGTGACCAGCGTCGGGTAGCCGCCGAGGTTCGGTATGCCGAGCCGCTCGCCGAGCGCATCGGCGAAGGCCGGCGCGGTGATCTCGTCGACGAGGCGGTTGATGCTCGGCCCGCAGTCCTCGGGCGCGTACGGGAAGAATCCGGCGCCGCTGTAGCGCGGGAAATCGTCCCCGAGCTCCGCTCGCGCGTCGGCCGGGAGCTGGTCCTCGGCGATCACGAACGCGAACGGCTCGTGCGCGACCTGCGTGCGCGGATCGGCGAGGCGGGCGGGGTCGATGATCGGCGCACGGTCCATGGCGTCATTGTATTCCGCGTCGGCCCGGCAGGCCGCACGGGTGCCCGGCCGGTCAAAATCCTGTAGAATTTCCACTCGCCTCGATTCCTTATACGCCCGGCCTACGGACTGGTCCTGACCAGCCCGCGGGTTCTGTCGCACCTGATAATTTCTCGAGGTCAGGGCGCCGGGCCAGAGCACCTACTTCGACACAGGCGAACGCATGACCGCACCCGCACTCCTCGCACTGGCCGACGGGACGTTGTTCCGCGGCGTTGCCATTGGAGCTGAGGGGAAGACGGTCGGCGAGGTCGTCTTCAATACCGCGATGAGCGGCTACCAGGAGATCCTCACCGATCCCTCGTACAGCCGGCAGATCGTCACGCTGACCTATCCGCACATCGGCAACACCGGCTGCAACGCGGTCGACGACGGAAGCATCGCAAGTGCACGCGGCCGGACTCGTGATCCGCGATCTGCCGCTCGCCGCGAGCAACTGGCGCTCCGAGGAAGCGCTCGACGCCTATCTTCGCCGCAACCACATCGTCGGCATCGCCGAGATCGACACGCGCAAGCTGACGCGCATCCTGCGCGACAAGGGCGCGCAGAACGGCTGCCTCGTCGCCGGCGCGAACATTTCCGAGGACGACGCGATCGCGGCTGCGAACGCGTTTCCGGGCCTCAAGGGCATGGATCTGGCGAAGGTCGTTTCGGTCCGCGAACGCTACAGCTGGCGCGAAGGCAGCTACGATCTCGACAAGGCCGCGTTCGTCACGCCGTCGCTGCGCTTTCGCGTCGTCGCCTACGACTTCGGCATCAAGCGCAACATCCTGCGCATGCTCGTCGACCGCGGCTGCGACGTCACCGTCGTGCCGGCCGAGACGCCGGCGAGCGAAGTGTTCGCGCTGCGTCCGGACGGCGTGCTGCTCGCGAACGGTCCCGGCGATCCAGAGCCTTGCGACTACGCGATCGCCGCGATCCGCGAGCTGATCCGCGCGAAGGTTCCGACATTCGGCATCTGCCTCGGCCACCAGTTGCTCGGGCTCGCGGTCGGCGCACGCACGATCAAGATGAAGTTCGGCCATCACGGCGCGAATCATCCGGTCATCGATCTCGACAGCGGCCGCGTGATGATCTCGAGCCAGAACCACGGCTTCGCGGTCGACGAGGCGACGCTGCCCGCGAACGTCGAAACCGACGCACCGTTCGCTGTTCGACGGATCGCTTCAGGGCATACGGCTCATCGATGCACCCGCGTTCAGTTTCCAGGGGCATCCCGAGGCGAGTCCCGGTCCGCACGACGTGGCCGGTCTGTTCGACCAGTTCATCCAGCTGATGGAGGCGCGCGCGGCTGCCGCGGCGTAATCGCATGAAGAATCCATCGAATCATCGTTCGCGCGCTTTCGATCGCGCTCATCGCCGTCGCGACGGCCGGCATCACGACGAGCGCCATCGCCGCCACCGCGAAGAAAACGGCGAAGCAGGCCGAGCCGCCGAAACCGGCGGGCCAGGTCGTCGAGTACGCCGAGCTCGAGAACCGCGTCGGCCAGACGCTCGTCATCGATACGACGTTCAAGACGACGCGGCAGCGGCAAGCTCATCAAGTACACGCAGCCGGCGCTGACGCTCGACATCGGCAGCCGAAGCCAGCCGACGGAGCTCACGGTGCCGCGCGAGACGATCAAGACGATCACCGTGCTGACGCCGCGCCGCGCCCGCCGCGAACCAGCCAAGGACGCAGGGACGAGCGGTGCCAAAAAGAACTGACCTCCGCACGATCCTGATCATCGGCGCCGGCCCGATCGTCATCGGCCAGGCCTGCGAGTTCGACTATTCCGGCGCGCAGGCCTGCAAGGCGCTCAAGCAGGAAGGCTTCCGCGTCGTCCTGGTCAATTCGAATCCGGCGACGATCATGACCGATCCGGAAACGGCGGACGCGGTCTACATCGAGCCGATCAACTGGCAGACGGTCGAGAAGATCATCGCCAAGGAACGCCCGGACGCGCTGCTGCCGACGATGGGCGGCCAGACCGCGCTCAACTGCGCGCTCGATCTCGCCGATCACGGCGTGCTCGAAAAATACGGCGTCGAGCTGATCGGCGCCTCGCGCGACGCGATCCGCATGGCCGAGGATCGCGAGCTGTTCCGCCACGCGATGATGGACATCGGCCTGGACTGCCCGAAGGCCGAAGTCGCGAGATCGTTCGAGCAGGCGCTCGATATCCAGACCAAGGTCGGCTATCCGACGATCATCCGGCCGAGCTTCACGCTCGGCGGCTCCGGCGGCGGCATCGCCTACAACGTCGAGGAATTCGAGGAGATCGTCAAGCGCGGACTCGAGCTCTCGCCGGTGCACGAAGTGCTGATCGAGGAATCGGTGCTCGGCTGGAAGGAATTCGAGATGGAAGTCGTCCGCGACAAGGCGGACAACTGCATCATCGTCTGCTCGATCGAGAACTTCGATCCGATGGGCGTGCACACGGGCGACTCGATCACGGTCGCGCCGGCGCAGACGCTGACCGACAAGGAATACCAGCGCCTGCGCAACGCATCGATCGCGGTGCTGCGCAAGATCGGCGTCGACACCGGCGGCTCGAACGTGCAGTTCGGCGTCAATTCCGAGAACGGCCGCGTCGTCGTCATCGAGATGAATCCGCGCGTGTCGCGCTCGTCGGCGCTGGCGTCGAAGGCGACCGGCTTTCCGATCGCGAAGGTCGCCGCGAAGCTCGCGGTCGGCTACACGCTCGACGAGCTGCGCAACGAAATCACCGGCGGCAAGACGCCGGCATCGTTCGAGCCGACGATCGACTACGTCGTCACCAAGATTCCGCGCTTCGCGTTCGAGAAATTCCCGTCGACCGATTCGCGCCTGACGACGCAGATGAAATCGGTCGGCGAAGTCATGGCGATCGGCCGCACGTTCCAGGAATCGCTGCAGAAGGCGCTGCGCGGCCTGGAAACCGGCAAGAACGGTCTGAATCCGCTGCGACTCGATACGGCGACGCCGGACGGCCTTGCCGCGCTGAAGCGCGAGCTGCGCGAACCCGGGCCCGATCGCGTGTTCTACGTCGCCGACGCGTTCCGCGCCGGTCTCGTCGCGCGAGGACGTGTTCGCGCTGACGCACATCGATCCGTGGTTCCTCGTGCAGATCGCAGAATCTCGTCGCGATCGAAGCCGAAGTGAAAACCGGCAGCCTCGCCGCGCTCGACGCGGCGCGCATGCGCCAGCTCAAGCGCAAGGGCTTCTCCGACGCGCGCATCGCCGAGCTCGTCGGCACCGACGAAAACGCGATCCGGCACCTGCGCCGCGCGTTCGGCGTGCGGCCCGTGTACAAGCGCGTCGATTCCTGCGCGGCCGAGTTCGCGACGACGACCGCGTATCATGTACTCGACCTACGAGGAAGAGTGCGAAGCCGAATCCGACCACGCGCGACAAGATCATCGTGCTCGGCGGCGGCCCGAACCGCATCGGGCAGGGCATCGAGTTCGACTACTGCTGCGTCCACGCCGCGCTCGCGCTGCGCGAGGACGGCTACGAAACGATCATGATCAACTGCAATCCGGAGACGGTGTCGACCGACTACGACACGTCGGATCGCCTGTACTTCGAGCCGCTGACGCTCGAGGACGTGCTCGAGATCGTCGACAAGGAAAAACCGAAAGGCGCTGATCGTGCAGTACGGCGGGCAGACGCCGCTGAAGCTCGCGCGCGCGCTCGAAGCCGCCGGCGCGCCGATCATCGGCACGTCGCCGGATTCGATCGATCTCGCCGAGGATCGCGAGCGCTTCCAGAAGCTGATCGAGAAGCTGAAGCTGACGCAGCCGCCGAACCGCATCGCGCGCAACGCCGACGAAGCGCTCGCGCTCGCGCGCGAGATCGGCTATCCGCTGGTCGTGCGGCCGAGCTACGTGCTCGGCGGACGCGCGATGGAAATCGTGCACGACGACGCCGATCTTTCGCGCTACATCCGCGAAGCCGTGCGCGTGTCGGACGATCCTCGCCGGTGCTGCTCGATCGCTTCCTCGATCATGCGTCCGAAGTCGACGTCGACATCATCGCGGACACCGAAGGCAACGTGCTGATCGGCGGCGTCATGGAGCACATCGAGGAAGCCGGCGTGCATTCGGGCGATTCGTCGTGCTCGCTGCCGCCGTATTCGCTGTCGCCGGCGATCCAGGACGAGTTGCGCCGGCAGGTCACGCTGCTCGCGCGCGAGCTCAAGGTCGTCGGGCTCATGAACACGCAGTTCGCGATCCAGTTCGACAAGGACGGCAACGACACGGTCTACATCCTCGAAGTGAATCCGCGCGCGTCGCGCACGGTGCCGTTCGTCTCGAAGGCGACCGGCGTCGCGCTCGCGAAGATCGCGGCGCGCTGCATGATCGGCCGCACGCTGGTCGACCAGAAGCGCGACGCGCGAGGTCGTGCCCGAGTACTACTCGGTCAAGGAAGCGATCTTCCCGTTCCTGAAATTCCAGAACGTCGATCCGATCCTCGGCCCCGAGATGCGTTCGACCGGCGAGGTCATGGGCGTCGGCCGCAATTTCGGCGCCGCGTTCGCGCGCGCGCACGAGGCCGCGAGCATCAAGGCGCCGTCGTCGGGCAAGGCGTTTCTTTCGGTGCGCGATGCCGACAAGGAGCGCCTGCTCGAGGTCGCGACGCGATCTCGTCGCGCGCGGTTTCAGCCTCGTCGCGACCGGCGGCACGCACAAGTTCCTGGCCGAGCACGGCATCGCCTGCGAGCGCATCAACAAGGTGCTCGAAGGCCGCCCGCACATCGTCGATCTGATCAAGAACGGCGAGATCGCGTTCATCGTCAACACCACCGAAGGCAAGCAGGCGATCGCGGATTCGTTCTCGATCCGCCGCGAAGCGCTGCAGCAGCGCGTGACCTATTCGACGACCGTCAGCGGCGCCAAGGCGCTGCTGCATTCGCTGGACTTCCGCGACAGCGAGGACGTCCACAGCCTGCAGGAACTGCACAGGGAATTGGCATGAAGCGAGCACCGATGACGCAGAAGGGCGCGGAGCGCCTGCGCGGCGAGCTGGAGCGGCTGAAGAGCGTCGAGCGCCCGCGCATCATCCAGGCGATCGCCGAGGCGCGCGCGCACGGCGATCTCAAGGAAAACGCCGAGTACCACGCCGCGCGCGAGCAGCAGGGTTTCACCGAAGGCCGCATCAACGAGCTCGAGGCGGCGCTTGTCGTACGCCGAAGTCATCGACGTGAGTCGCCTCAACGCGGGCTCGCGCATCGTGTTCGGCGCGACGGTCGATCTTGCCGACGAGGATTCGGGCGAGGCAGTGAGCTACCAGATCGTCGGCGACCTCGAAGCCGACATCAAGCAGAGCCTGATCTCGGTGTCGTCGCCGTTCGCGCGCGCGCTGATCGGCAAGAGCGAAGGCGACAGCTTCGAATTCCAGGCGCCGAACGGCACGCGGCGCTACGAGATCACCGGCGTGCGCTATCAGCCCTGATCGCGCCGCGCGTGCGACGATCCTGCGAGGGGCATAGCTTCCGATGAAGCCGACCGCGATCCGGCGCCGTGCGTGCGCGTTCGATGCGCACGCGTGGCCGACGGCCGTGCATCCGGTGCTCGCGCGCATCTACGCGTCGCGCGGGCTTGCGGCCGACGCGCCGCTCGATCCGAAACTGGCGAGCCTCGCCGATCCGTCGGCGCTCGGCGGTCTCGAGCGCGCGTGCGAGATTCTCGTCGATGCGATCGACCGCGACCGATCGCATCTGCATCGTCGGCGATTTCGATGCGGACGGCGCGACCGGCACGGCCGTCGCCGTGCGCGGCCTGCGTCTGCTCGGCGCGCGCGACGTGCGCTATCGCGTGCCGAATCGCTTCACGCACGGCTATGGCCTGTCGCCCGGCCTCGTCGACGATCTCGCCGCGGAATCGCCTGACCTGATCGTCACCGTCGACAACGGCGTCGCGTGCCATGCCGGCGTCGCGGCTGCGCGCGCGCGCGGCATGCAGCGTCGTCGTCACCGATCATCATCTTCCGGGCGTGACGCTGCCCGACGCGGACGCGATCGTGAATCCGAATCTTGCCGGCGATGCGTTTCCGAGCAAGGCGATCGCCGGCGTCGGCGTGATGTTCTGCCTGCTGCTCGCGTTGCGCGCGAGCCTGCGCGCGCGCGGGCGTTACGCGGCGCGGCCGAGCCCGATCTTTCGCCGCTGCTCGATCTCGTCGCGCTCGGCACGGTCGCCGATCTCGTGCCGCTCGATGCGAACAATCGCGTGCTCGTCGCGGCTGGCCTGCGCCGCATCCGCGCCGGCCGCGCGTGCGCAGGCATCGCCGCGCTTTGCCGCGTCGCCGGCCGCGACATGACGCGGCTGATCGCATCCGATCTTGCGTTCGCACTCGCGCCGCGCATCAACGCGGCCGGCCGCCTCGACGACATGCGGCTCGGCATCGAATGCCTGCTGACGGACGATCCGGTTCGCGCAGCGGAGCTCGCCGAGCGGTTGTCGACGATCAACGCGCAGCGCCGCGACATGCAGGCCACGATGGTCGAGCAGGGCGAGGCGATCGTCGCCGCGTTCCTCGCCGAGCATGGCGGCGATGCGTGTCCGCACGGCGTCGTGCTGTTCGAATCCGGCTGGCATGCCGGGCGTCGTCGGACTCGTCGCCTCGAAGCTCAAGGAACGCCTGCACCGGCCGGTCGTCGCGTTCGCGCCGGCCGGCGACGGACAGCGACGAGCTGCGCGGCTCGGCGCGCTCGATCGCGGGCTTCCATCTGCGCGATGCGCTGGCCGAAGTCGACGCGCGTCGTCCCGGCATGATCGCGCGCTTCGGCGGCCACGCGATGGCGGCCGGGCTCAGCCTCGCGGCGCGGCATCTCGCCGACTTCGCCGCCGAATTCGATGCGGTCGCGCGCAGTCGGCTCGATGCCGATGTGCTCGAGCGCGTCGTCTGGAGCGACGGCGAGCTCGGCGTGCCGGATTTCTGCTTCGATCTTGCGTTCGCGCTGCGCTTCGCCGGCCCGTGGGGCCAGGCATTTCCGGAGCCGGCGTTCGACAATGTCTTCCGCGTCGAGTCATGGCGCGCGGTCGGCGAGAAGCATCTTTCGATGCGGCTTTGCATCGACGGCGGCGAGACGCTCGATTCGATCATGTTCGATGCGCTGGAATACATGCCGCCGCCGCCGCGCCTGCGCGCGCTCTATCATCTCGACGTCGACGAGTGGAACGGACGCGACCGGCTGCGGCTGCTGGTCGTGCACTACGAAACGGTCTGACCGGTGAGCCCGATGACGACGATTCCGGCGCAGCGGCATCTTTTCGACATCCCGGACGATGTCGCGTATTTCAACGTCGCCTACAACGGGCCGCAGTTGCGGCGCACGACCGAGGTTCTCGCCGAGTCGGTCGCGAGCAAAGGCCATCCGTGGGAACGCACGGCCGCGGATTTCTTCGCCGACGCCGACACGCTGCGCACTCGCGCCGCGTCGGTGCTCGGCGGCGACGCCGACGGCTACGCGATCGTGCCGTCCGCGAGCTACGGCCTCGCCGCGGCCGCGAATGCCGTGCAGCCGCGTCTCGCGCGCGGCGAGCGCATCGTCGTGGTCGCCGAGGAATTTCCGGCCAACTACTACTGCTGGCTCCGCGTCGCCGCGGAAACGGGCGCGCGTGTCGACGTCGTGCCGAAGCCTGCGGACGGCGACTGGACGCGCGCGCTGCTGGCGCACATCGACGCCGGCGTGCGTGTCGTCGCGGCTGCGCCTTGCCACTGGACCGACGGTGCGCGCGTCGATCTCGTCGCGGTCGGGCGCGCCTGTCGCGACGTCGGCGCGATGCTCACCGTCGATGCGACCCAGGCGCTCGGCGCGGCGCCGCTCGCACTCGACGAGATCCGGCCCGATTTTCTGGTCGCGGCCGGCTACAAGTGGCTGCTGTTTCCGTACGGCATCTCGCTGCTGTATGTCGGCGAGGGCTGGCGTGATGCGCGCACGCTCGAGCAATCCTGGCTCGCGCGCGAGGAAGCGGAGAACTTCGCGGGCCTGACGCGCTACACCGATCGGCTCCGGTCCGGCGCGCGGCGTTTCGACGTCAGCGAGGCCTGTACCTCGATGCTGCCCGGCGCAATCGCTGCGCTGGAGCAGCTGGGAGCGTGGTCGATCGCGGCGATCGCGGAGTCGCTGCAGGCGATCAACGGCCGGATCGCCGATCATCTCGGCAGTCGCGGGTTCGCGGTTGCCGACGCAGCGCTGCGCATGCCGCACATGTTCGGCGCGCAACTGCCGGCCGGTTACCGAGGCGATTTCGTCGGTGCGCTGCGCGAGCGGCGCGTTTTCGTCAGCCAGCGCGGCGAATCGGTGCGGTTCGCGCCGCACCTGCATATCGATGCGAACGACCTCGCGCGGCTGTTCGCCGCGATCGACGGCGCGCTGTAGGTCGGGCCCGCGGATTTGCTACGATTCATGGTTTGAATCGAGCGACGAACATGGCCACCACACACCCGATCGACACCAACCAGATCCGCGCGCGCATCGGCGATCTCAAGGAGCGCGTGGCTTCGCTCAGGGGGTATCTTTGACTTCGATGCGAAGTCCGAGCGCCTCGAGGAAGTCTCGCGCGAGCTCGAAAACCCGAACGTCTGGGACAACCCGCAGCGCGCGCAGGAGCTCGGCAAGGAGCGCGCGAATCTCGAGCGCATCGTCGGCGGCATCCGCACGCTGACCGATTCGCTCGGCGAGGCCGGCGATCTGCTCGATCTTGCGATCGGCGAAAACGACGAAGGCACGGCCGCGGCCGTCGCCGACGACGTCGAGAATCTCGGCGCGAAAGTCGAGAAGCTCGAATTCCAGCGCATGTTCTCCGGCAAGATGGATTCGCGCGAATGCGTTCGTCGACATCCAGGCCGGCGCCGGCGGCACCGAGGCGCAGGACTGGGCCGAGATGCTGCTGCGCATGTACCTGCGCTGGTGCGAGCACAAGGGCTGGAAGACCGAGTTGCTCGAAGCCTCGGCCGGCGAAGTCGCCGGGCTCAAGAGCGCGACGTTCCGCGTCGAAGGCGACTACGCCTACGGCTGGCTCAAGACCGAGATCGGCGTGCATCGGCTGGTGCGCAAGTCGCCGTTCGATTCCGACAACCGCCGGCACACCTCGTTCGCTTCGGTGTTCGTCAGCCCCGAAGTCGACGACGACATCGACATCGAGATCAATCCGGCGGATCTGAAGACGGACGTCTATCGCTCGTCCGGCGCCGGCGGCCAGCACGTCAACAAGACCGAATCGGCGGTGCGCATCACGCACGTGCCGACCGGCATCGTCGTCGCCTGCCAGACCGAGCGCTCGCAGCACGCGAATCGCGATCGCGCGATGAAGATGCTGAAGGCGAAGCTCTACGAGACTGGAAATGCTCAAGCGCAATGCCGAGAAGGATGCGCTCGAGGCGACGAAATCCGATATCGGCTGGGGCTCGCAGATCCGCAATTACGTGCTCGATCAGTCGCGCATCAAGGATCTGCGCACCGGCATCGAACGCACGGATACGCAGAAGGTGCTGGATGGCGATCTCGACGAATTCGTCGAGGCCAGTTTGAAGGCGGGGCTCGAGGCGGGCGCCAAGCGCGCGGATGCCTGAGCGCACAGCGCGGCTGAACGCGATTTGTGTTTTGGCGGTGACGGCCTTACGATATGGGTGCCCATATCAACGCCACGAAGACAGCCGTGAAGACCACGATCGACATCGCCGACGACCTGATCAGCCGCGCCAAGCTCGTGCAGAAGCGCGACGGCGTGACGTTGCGCGCGCTGGTCGAGGACGGGCTTGCGTCTCGTGCTCGATCGCGATGCGCGCAAGCCGAAATACCGGTTCGTGCCGGTCGTCGCCGGTACGCCGTACCGGAGCGGGATGGCCACGCCCGATGTCAACGCTCTGATCGCCGAGGCCAACGAGCGCGACTGGGCCGAACATGAAGTGCGCGGCGTCGCCGAGCCGCGCGCAACGTACGTGGTCCGCAAAAAGAAGGCGCCAGTCCGCAAGCGGCGCGCAAAACCCAAGGCATGATCGCGGTCGACACGAATCTCCTGGTCTACGCGCACCGCGTGGACATGCCGCAGCATGTGCCTGCGGCGGCGGCGCTGCGCGTGCTGGCCGAGGGCGGGCAACCTTGGGCGATCGCCTGGCCCAGCGTGCACGAATTCTTCGCGGTCGTGACGCATGCGCGATTCAAGCCGCCGACGGCGCCGAGGATGGCCTGGCTCGCGATCCGCAATATCGCAGCCTCGCCGAGCCTGCGCCTGATCGGCGAGGGCGTCGATCATCTGCAGTGGCTCGGGCGTTTCATCGGGCGCGGGGACGTGCGCGGTGCGATGATCCATGATGCGCGGATCGCCGCGATCTGCCTCGCGCACGGCGTGAACGAGCTCTGGACCGCGGACCGGGACTTTTCCCGGTTCCCGGAACTCAAGACCCACAATCCACTGACCGCATGAGCGAAGACGAGAACAAACTGATCGCCGAGCGGCGCGAAAAGCTGCGCGGCCTGCGCGCTGGCGGCATCGCGTTTCCCGAACGATTTCAGGCCCGATACGTTCGCAGGCGATCTGCAGGCCGAATACGCCGACGCCGAGCGCTGGAACGCCGAAGCGATCGCGAATGCGAACCGCCGCGTGCGCGTTGCCGGCCGCATCATGGCCAAGCGCATCATGGGCAAGGCGAGCTTCGCGCAGATCCAGGACTGGAGCGGCCGCATGCAGCTCTTCCTGCAGCAGGCCACGCTCGGCGATGCGTACGATGCGTTCAAGGGCTGGGACGTCGGCGACATCGTCGGCGCCGAAGGCACGCTGATGCGCACGAAGACCGGCGAGCTTTCGGTCAAGGTCGATGCGCTGCGGCTGATCACGAAATCGCTGCGGCCGCTGCCGGACAAGTGGCATGGCCTTTCGGACGTCGAGCAGCGCTATCGGCAGCGCTATGTCGATCTGATCGTCACGCCCGAGTCGCGTCGCGTGTTCGAGCTGCGCTCGGCGATGATCCGCTTCATGCGCCAGTGGCTCGAGGCCGAGCCGCGGCGTTTCATGGAAGTCGAGACGCCGATGATGCATCCGATCCCCGGCGGCGCGACCGCGCGGCCGTTCGTGACGCATCACAACGCGCTCGATCTCGACATGTACCTGCGCGTCGCGCCGGAGCTGTATCTCAAGCGCCTCGTCGTCGGCGGCTTCGAGCGCGTCTACGAGATCAACCGGAATTTCCGCAACGAGGGCGTGTCGACGCGGCACAACCCCGAGTTCACGATGCTCGAGCTCTACCAGGCGTACGCGACGTACACCGAGATCATGGATCTCACCGAAGTCGATGATCCGCGAGACCGCGAAGGCGACGCTCGGGCGCACGGCGCTGACGTGGGAAGGCCGCGATATCGACGTCGGTCCGCCGTTCAAGCGCTGGGCGATGAGCGAGGCGGTGCGTCATCACAATCCGGAGATCAGCGCGCACGAGATCGGCGATCGCGCGGCGCTGGCGCGGCATTGCGAGCGGCTCGGCATCCACATCAAGGGCGACTACGGCGCGGGCCGCCTGCTGACCGAGATTTTCGAGGAGACCGTCGAAGCAACGCTGATCCAGCCGACCTTCATCACGCACTATCCGACCGAAGTCTCGCCGCTCGCGCGCGCGAGCGATGCCGATCCGACCGTGACCGACCGCTTCGAGCTCTTCATCGGCGCCAAGGAGCTCGCGAATGGCTTTTCCGAGCTCAACGATCCGGAGGACCAGGCCGAGCGCTTCCTCGCCCAGGCCAAGGCCAAGGACGCCGGCGACGACGAGGCGATGCATTTCGACGCCGACTACATCCGGGCGCTCGAGTACGGAATGCCGCCGGCGGGCGGGCTCGGCGTCGGCATCGACCGGCTGGTGATGCTGTTCGCCGACGTGCCTTCGATCCGGGACGTGCTGCTGTTTCCGTACTTGCGCCCGGAAGCTTGAGCGGGCCGTTCCCGCAGCGCGCTTTGCCCCTCTCCCGCTTGCGGGAGAGGGCTGGGGTGAGGGCATTCGGAGTGGCGTTCCACGCCACGTGCGAAATCGCCGCGAGAACACCCGCGAACTCCCTGATTTCACGGCCCGCTCATGCGCTGCGCCCCGGCGAGTGTGCTAGCCTAGCTCAGCCACGACTCGGCGCCTGCCCGGACGGGGAGTCGCCGTGCGCATCAGCTTGATGAACCGGGATCCGCGAGGGTCGGTCGGGCGGCCGGGAAAGCCGGAGGCCAGACAGGGGGCGACGGGACATCATCGCGGAGAGCCTTGGTGAATGTATTAATCGTCGACGATCAGCCATCTGCGCGAACGATGCTGCGACATGTCGTCGAGGGCATCGGCCCGGGTATCCGGGTCTCCGACTTCGGCAATCCGATCGAGGCCTTGCGCTGGTCCGAGGGCAACGGCGCCGACCTGCTTCTGCTCGACTACCGCATGCCCGAGATGGACGGGCTCGAGTTCGCGCGCCGGTTCAGACGTTCGCTGTCACGTCGTGACGTCCCGATCGTCCTGATCAGCGTCGTCGGCGACGAGCCGGTGCGCCAGGCCGCGCTCGAGGCCGGCGTCATCGATTTCCTGGTGAAACCCGTGCGCCCGCGCGAATTGCGCTCGCGCTGCAAGAATCTCCTGCAGATGCGCCAGCAGGGCGAAACGGTCAAGGAACGGGCCCGCTCGCTCGAGCAGCGGGTTCTGGCCAGCCTCCAGGAAGTCGAGCAGCGCGAGCGGGAAACGCTGTTCAGGCTCGCCAAGGCGATCGAATACCGCGATCTCGGCACCGGCATCCACCTCTTGCGCATGTCGCACTACGCGGAGCTGATCGCCGAGGCGCTGGGCGTGCCCGAGGAAGAGGGCGCGATCCTCACGCTGGCCGCGCCGCTGCACGATATCGGCAAGATCGGCATCCCCGACGCCGTGCTTCTCAAGCGAAGCTCGCTGACCGACGAGGAATTCGCGGTCATGCGCCGGCACCCGCTGATCGGCTACGAAATCCTGCGCGACAGCCAGAGCCGCTTCGTGCAGATGGGCGCGGTGATCGCGCTGCGCCATCACGAGCGCTGGGACGGCTCCGGCTACCCGGACGGGATCAAGGGCGAGGACATCCCGCAGGCCGCCCGCATCGTGGCCGTGGCGGACGTGTTCGACGCGCTGACCTCCGAGCGCCCGTACAAGCGGGCCTGGAGCGCGGACGAGGCATTCGACTACGTGCAGGCGAATCGTGGCACGCTTTTTGATCCTTCCTGTGTAGATGTGCTACTCGCCAACCAACCGCGAATCCTCGACATCCTTCACGCCAAGCTGGCGCCGCCCGGCTTGGGGATCTGAGGGTACGCGGTCATGTCGCCCTGGTTCGAAGGAATGAGCCCCGCCCTCGCCAACCTTCGCGCGCGCTACGCGAACCGGCCCGATAGCGAGCACGGCCAGGCGTTCGTGCGCCTGGCGATCCTCACGGTCGTCCTGATCTACCTCTGCGGCGTCGGCACGGTCGCCGGCTTCCACGATCCGGACCTGCGCACGGTGCTGCTGTATCGTCCTGATCGAGTTCCTGGTCGGCACCGGCATTCTGGTCGGCATCGCGCGCCAGCCGGGCGTCTCGCGCATCCGGCGCGTGGTCGGCATGGTCGCCGACTACACGATGATGGGCGCGGCGATGCACCTGATGGGCGCGCATCTGGCGCCGGTGTACGTCGTCTATCTCTGGGTCACGATCGGCAACGGCCTGCGTTTCGGTCCGCGCTTCCTGCTTGGCGCGGTCGGCCTTGCCAGCCTTTCGTTCCTGTTCGTCATCACGACGACGCCGTACTGGCTCGAGAACCAGGCGCTGGCCTGGGGTCTTCTGGCCGGCCTCGTCGCGATTCCTGCTTACCTGACCTCGCTGCTGCGCGCGTTGACGCGCGCGACCGAGGAGGCGCGTCGCGCCAACGAAGCGAAGAGCCGCTTCCTCGCGAACATGAGCCACGAGTTCCGCACGCCGCTGAACGGCATCGTCGGCATGTCGGAGCTGCTGGCGACGACCAAGCTCAATTCCGAACAGCGCGAATGCTCGGACGTGCTGCAGGCGTCGCGCGCGCACGCTGCTCGCGCTGGTCGAGGACGTGCTCGACATCTCGGCGATCGAAGCCGGCAAGCTCAAGCGCATCGATGCCGATTTCCGCCTCAACGACACGCTGCGCGGCATCCAGCTGATGCTGCAGCCGACCGCGCAGAAAAAGGGCCTCGTCTTCCAGATCGACATCGCCAAGGAAGTCCCGGATTTCCTGCACGGCGACGGCAATCACCTGCGCCAGGTGCTGGTCAATCTCGTTTCGAATGCGGTCAAGTTCACCGAGCAGGGCCGCGTGCTGGTCTCGGTCAGCCGCGTCGGTCCGGTGTGGGAATCGCGCGCGCTGCTGCGCTTCTCGGTGCGCGATACCGGCATCGGCATTCCCGGAATCGGCGCAGCCGCGCATCTTCCAGGCGTTCGAGCAGGCCGATAACGGCCACGGCCGCCGCTTCGGCGGCACCGGCCTCGGCACGACGATCGCCAAGGCGCTGACCGAGCTTCTCGGCGGCACGATCGGATTCGAGAGCCGCGAAGGCGAGGGCTCGCACTTCTGGGTCGAGCTTCCGTTCGAGATGGCCGCGCAGGCCGAAGCCGCCGCGCAGACGCGCAAGGGACCGGAGCTCGCGTACGGCGGCGAAAACGTCATCGCGTTCGACGATCCGTTCATCCGCCATCGCGCGCGCGTGCGTCCGCTGCGCCTGCTCGTCGCCGACGATCAGCCCGCCAATCTCACCGTGCTGTGCCGGCTGCTCGAGAAGGCAGGCCACCATGCCGATACGGTCGACAGCGGCGAGGACGTGCTTTCCGCGCTCGAGGACGGTCGTTTCGACGGCGTCATCATCGATCTGCACATGCCGGGCGTCAGCGGCCTCGACGTGCTCAAGCAGGTGCGCGTGATGGAAGCCGGCGCGCAGCAGCTGACGCCGTTCATCGTGCTCAGCGCCGACGCGACCGCGGCGACCGTGCGTGCCTGCGAGCAGGCCGGTGCGCGCGCGTTCCTGACCAAACCCATTGCCGTCAACCGGCTGCTCGATTCGCTGGCCGACATCGCGCTCGGCTCGTCGGAAAGCCAGATCAAGCCCGCGCAGATCGCCGCCGAAGCGGAAGCCGTAGAGTCGATCATCTCGCGCAACGTGCTGGAGGAGCTCAAGGAGCTCCAGCTCGGCAACGATTTCCTTTCGCTGTTCCTCGACGAATGCATGCGCGATGCGCTGAAGAGCATCGGCGAGCTCGAGAAGACCGGCGCCGCCGGCCAGTGGGACATGTTCCGCGACCACTGCCATGCGTTGAAGGGCGTCGCCGGCAACATGGGCGCGGTGCGCCTTGCCAGCGTCGCATCCGAAGCGATGCGGCTGGGCAACTGGCAGATCGCGCGCGAATGGCGTCAGCGCATCAAGACGCTGCGCGAGCAACTCGAAGTTGCCCGCATCGCACTCAAGACGGCTTCGGCTTCCCAGGAGGCCGAACGCGGGCCGGATCGCATCAGCTGATCGGCCCGCGTTGGCGGTATTGCGGAGGGGTGTTTCTTACCAGCGTTTTCAGACCGCAGCCGACATCTGCTCGAACGCCGGCTGTTCGACCGTGCCGTTCTCGATGATCGCCGGACGACGCTGCTGGGCGCGGACCAGGCGCTCCATGTGCGCAGCGACTTCTCGCCGAGCTGCAGCGCGGTGTCGACCCACACTTCGGTGACCTGCATCAGCTCGGCCAGCGTGACCGGCCGCGTGATCTGGCGCACGCGGTCCATCGCCGAGCGCGCATGCGCGATGCGGTGGTTGCGGCGGATGACCTCGTGCACGGCATGCACGCCTTCGCCCTTCGGCACCAGGATGTCGATGACACCCATCTTGTGCAGATCTTCGCTCGAGTAGATCGTGCCGTTCAGCATCATCTCCTCGGCGAGACGCGGACTGACGCGCTGGCACAGGAACGAATACGCGCCCATGCCGGGGAAGAGATCGAACAGCACTTCGGGGAAGCCCATGCCAATGCCGCGTTCTGCGACGACGGTCTGGCACGACAGCGCAAGCTCGAGTCCGCCGCCGAGCGCGTCGCCCTGCACGAGCGCGATCGTGTGCGCGTTGCGGTTGAGCGCGGCATGCAGCTCATGCACGCCTTCGACGCAAAGTCGCGCGTAGGCGAGCAGATGCTCGCGATTGCGCTCGCGGATCAGGCGGCAGAAAAGCTCGAGGTCGCCGCCGAGGTTGTAAACGTTTGCATCCGAAGCCATGACGATGTGCGAGAGGCCGCTGTGCCCATTCGCCGCTCGCATGGTGAGATCATCGGCAGTACGCTTGAGAAACTCGCGCATCTCTTTCATCAACGGAACCGAGAAACAGGCGCGGTATCCCATGTCGCGCGGAAAACGATGCGCGTGCATGAAACACCAGTACGAGTTGTCGGTCGGGTCTTCCTGAGTGCGCAACAGACGGAAATCTTGATCGCGATGCAGGACTTCTACGGCGGTCATGGCGGTTCACCCCTCAGCTGGACGCCGCACGTGGATCGCGCACGTGGCGGCAAGCACTTGCACCCCTCCAGTGCTCCCCGGGTTAGCGGGACGATCGATTTCAGTGTAGCGCAAAATTTGTGTGAAATTTGACACCTGATGTCAAATGTGCGAAAGCGCGTTAAATCCCTGTTTTGCGCCGTAGCGAGTGGGAAAACGAAAAAATCGGCTGCTAACAGGGGTTTAATATTCGTGAAATTTGGCAACAGCCAATTTTTCACAGGTGACCCCTAATTGGCATGATTATTGACGTTATAGCGACAGTTGCGAAAACACCACGAAAAGGGATGGCAGTGACGAGTGAGGAGGGCACGCGCGGGAGGGCGCGTTCCGCGCGGATGCCGATGCAGTCGACGGTTCTCCTGAGCCGCGGAGCTGACGCCTGGACAACGGATATCGAGGACATCTCGGCATCCGGCGTGCTCGTGCGCCGTCCCGACGGGTGGGCGCACGCCGTCGGCGTTCTCTTCGCGCTCGACATGATGATCGGCGAGAACCTCAACATCCACGTCGAAGCGACGGTTGCGCGCGTCACCGCCGAGCACGTCGGCTTCGCCTACACGCGCATTCCGGCCGACAAGGAAGTTCCGTTGTGGAATCTCCTCGGCGGATATGCCGACCGGCTCGAGTATTTCCGCAACTGATCGAAGCGCCGGCGCCGGCTACGATGTCGCGGTCGCCACCGGCTCGCGCAACTCGCGGCGCAGGATCTTGCCGACGTTGGTCTTCGGCAGCGAATCGCGGAATTCGATGTACTTGGGCTGCTTGTAGCCGGTCAGGTTCGCGCGGCAGTGCGCGCGGATGTCCTCGGCCGTCAGCGACGGATCCTTGCGCACGACGACGAGCTTGACCGCCTCGCCCGATTTCTCGTCCGGCACGCCGACCGCGGCGACTTCGAGCACGCCGGGCATGCTGCGCGACGACGTCCTCGATCTCGTTCGGATACACGTTGAAGCCGGAGACGAGGATCATGTCCTTCTTGCGATCGACGATGAAGACGAAGCCCTTGTCGTCGATGCGCGCGATGTCGCCGGTGCGCAGCCAGCCGTCCGCGGCGAGCACCTTCGCGGTCTCGTCCGCGCGGTTCCAGTAGCCCTTCATGACCTGCGGGCCGCGCACGCAGAGCTCGCCGACTTCGCCGAGCGCCAGCGCCTTGCCGTCGTCGTCCTGGATCGAGATTTCGGTCGACGGGATCGGCAGGCCGATCGAGCCGTTGTATTCGGGAATGTCGAGCGGATTGATGCAGACCGCGGGGCAGGTCTCGGTGAGGCCATAGGCTTCGGCGAGCGTGCAGCCGGTCGCCTTCTTCCAGCGGTCGGCGACCGCGCGCTGCACGGCCATGCCGCCGCCGAGCGTCAGGTGCAGGCGCGAGAAGTCGACCTTGTCGAATCCGGGCGTGTTGAGCAGGCCCGCGAACAGCGTGTTGACGCCGGTCAGTGCGGTGAAGCGGATGTCCTTGATCGCCTTTACGAAGCCCGGCATGTCGCGCGGGTTGGTGATCAGATGGTTGAAGCCGCCGACGCGCGCGAACATGAGGAAGTTCGCCGTCAGCGCGAAGATGTGATACAGCGGCAGCGCGGTGACGACGACCTCCTCGCCCTCGCGCATGTTCGGGCTGATCCAGGCCAGCGCCTGCAGCATGTTGGCGACCATGTTGCGATGGGTCAGCATCGCGCCCTTGGCGACGCCGGTCGTGCCGCCGGTGTATTGCAGGAACGCGATGTCGTCGCCGCCGATGTCGACATTCGGCATCTTCGAGCGCGCGCCGCGCCGCATCGCGTCGTCGAAGCGCACCGCCGTCGGAATCGAGTATGGCGGCACCAGCTTCTTGACGTAGCGCACGACGAAATTCGTGATCGCGCCCTTCGGAAAGCCGAGCATGTCGCCGAGCCCGGTGCAGATCACGTGGCGGCACGTCGTGTCGCCGAGCACCTCGGCCAGCGTGTGCGCGAAGTTGTCGAGCACGATGATCGCCGCCGCGCCCGAATCGGTCAGCTGGTGGCGCAGCTCGCGCGCGGTGTAAAGCGGATTCGTGTTGACCAGCGTGAGGCCGGCGCGCAGCACGGCCATGATCGCGACCGGATACTGCAGCACGTTCGGCAGCATGATCGCGACGCGATCGCCCTTGGCGAGCTTGAGGTCGTTCAGCAGATACGCCGCGAGCGATGCGCTCAGCCGGTCGAGATCGTCGTAGGTGATCGTCCGCCCCATGTTGACGAACGCCGGGCGGTGGCGGAAGCGGTCGCAACATTCGGCGAGCAGCGCCGCGACGGAACGATAGCGGCTCGGATCGATCTCGGCCGGAATGCCCTTCGGGTAACTCGCGAGCCAGGGCCGATCGTTGCTCGTCATGTGTTCTCCAGCCGCGGCCGTCGCGGTCGGCCGTAGTCGTCGTGGTTTCCATACGGGTCCGCACGCGGCGAGAATTGCAGCACAAGGTCCGAAGAGGCAGCAAGCCGCGATGCAGCGCGAAGTAGATTTGAGCACCCAGTATACGATGCGATTCGTCCTCGGCTTGGCGGTCGCGCTCTCGGCATTTGCCTGCTCACGGCCGCCGGACGAGGTGCGCATCCGCGACACGATCGAGGCGATGCGGGAGGCCGCCGAAGCCCGCAAGGCGTCGGGCGTGCTCGATGGGATCGCGGCCGATTTCACCGGCCGCAACGGCGAGGTGGATCGCGACGGGCTGGCGCGGATCCTCAAGCTCGAGTTCCTGCGCACCGAGGCGATCGGCGTCGCGCTCGGACCGATCGCGATCGAGATCGACGGCGACCGCGCGACGGCCCGGTTCGACATGACGCTCACCGACCGCTCGCGGCGCTGGCTGCCGAGTGGCAGCGAGACGCTACGCGGTCGTCAGCGGCTGGCGGCGCGATGGCAGCGGGTGGGTTTGTTACAACGCGACTTGGACGGCGAGGATTGAAAGCGACACCCTCTCCCGCCAGCGAAACCGTCCCCTCTCCCGCTTGCGGGAGAGGGTTAGGGTGAGGGAAGTCTTGCGACGGCGCTGCGCCAGGCGGCGTCGAACCAGCTTGCCCTCACCCCAGCCCTCTCCCGCAAGCGGGAGAGGGGACGACGCTGCGGCGTCGAGCGCGCTCGGAGCGGCTCCGATCAGGCCGCCTTCGCGGCCGTCGCCGGACCCGGCTTCGACGCCAGCAGCCGCAGCACGTACGGCAGGATGCCGCCGTGGCGGTAGAACTCGCGTTCCTTCGGCGTCAGCAGCATCACGCGCACGACGAACGTCTTCTCGGCGACCGTCGCCGCGCGCGATCACGGTCGCTTCGCGGACGTCGGGCCGGGTCAGGCCCGTCGATCTCGAACGTTTCCTTGCCGGTGAGGCCGAGCGACTTCGCGCTCTCGCCGTCGCGGAACTGCAGCGGCAGCACGCCCATGCCGACGAGGTTCGAGCGGTGGATGCGCTCGAAGCTCTCGGCGATCACGGCCTTGACGCCGAGCAGCAGCGTGCCCTTCGCGGCCCAGTCGCGCGACGAGCCGGTGCCGTATTCCTTGCCGGCGATGACGACGAGCGGCGTGCCTTCCTTCTTGTATTCCATCGCCGCGTCGTAGATCGCCATCTGCTTGCCGCTCGGCACGTGCAGCGTGAAGCCGCCTTCGACGCCGTCGAGCATCTGGTTGCGGATGCGGATGTTGGCGAACGTGCCGCGCACCATCACGTCGTCGTTGCCGCGGCGCGAGCCGTACGAGTTGAAATCGGCCGGCTGCACGCCGTGCTCGATCAGGTAGCGGCCCGGCCGGCGAATCCTTCTTGATGTTGCCGGCCGGCGAGATGTGGTCGGTCGTGATCGAATCGCCGAAGAGGCCGAGGCAGCGCGCGCCGTGGATGTCGCCGACCGGCGCCGGCTGCATCGTCATGCCGTCGAAGTACGGCGGATTCTTGATGTACGTCGACGGCTCCCACTCGTAGATCTCGCCTTCGGGCGAGGCGATCGAGGTCCAGCGGCTGTCGCCCTTGAACACGTCGGCGTAGCTCTTCGCGAAGAGCTCCGGCCCGATCGACTTCGCGATCAGGTCGCCGATTTCCTTGTTCGTCGGCCAGATGTCCTTGAGGTAAACCGGCTTGCCGTCGCTGCCGGTGCCGAGCGGCTCCTTCGTCAGATCGATGTCGACCGTGCCGGCGAGCGCATACGCGACGACCAGCGGCGGCGAGGCGAGGTAGTTCATCTTCACCTCGGGATGCACGCGGCCTTCGAAGTTGCGGTTGCCCGAGAGCACCGAGGCGACCGCGAGATCGCCGTCGGCGATCGCCTTGGAGATCTCGTCCGGCAGCGGACCGGAGTTGCCGATGCAGGTCGTGCAGCCGTAGCCGACGAGGTAGAAGCCGAGCTTGTCGAGCTCGTCGAGGAGACCCGCGCGCTCGAGATAGTCGGTGACGACCTTCGATCCCGGCGCGAGCGAGGTCTTGACCCACGGCTTCGCCTTGAGGCCTTTCGCGGCCGCCTTTCGCGCGAGCAGGCCGGCGCCGATCATGACCGCCGGGTTCGACGTGTTCGTGCACGACGTGATCGCCGCGATCACGACCGCGCCATCGGAAAGATCGAAATCCTGGCCGCGCATCGAGACGCGCTGGCCCGGTCCGCACGCGCTTTCGTCGTGGCCGACCGCGGTGCCGCCGCCTTCGTTGGCGAAGCGCTCGATGGTTTCCTTCTGCGGCTTGCGGTTCGCGGTCAGCACGCTGATCGCGTCCATGTAGCTCGCGCGCACGTCCTCGAGCAGCACGCGATCCTGCGGGCGCTTCGGGCCGGCGAGCGAGGGCCTCACGTCGGCAAGGTCGAGCTCGAGCGTCGAGCTGTACTCGGCGTGCGGCGTCGTCGCGTCGTGCCAGAGGCCCTGCGCCTTCGCGTACGCCTCGACCAGCGCGATCTGCGCTCGCATCGCGGCCGGAGAGGCGCAGGTAATTGATCGCTTCGGCATCGATCGGGAAGATGCCGCAGGTCGCGCCGTATTCGGGCGCCATGTTGCCGATCGTCGCGCGGTCGGCGAGCGCGAGGTGCTGCAAGCCTTCGCCGAAGAACTCGACGAACTTGCCGACGACGCCGTGCTTGCGCAGCATCTGCGTCACGGTCAGCACGAGATCGGTCGCGGTCGACGCCTTCCGGCAGCCGGCCGGTCAGCTTGAAGCCGACGACCTGCGGAATCAGCATCGACGAAGGCTGCCCGAGCATCGCGGCCTCGGCCTCGATGCCGCCGACGCCCCAGCCGAGCACGCCGAGGCCGTTGATCATCGTCGTGTGCGAATCGGTGCCGAACACGGTGTCCGGATACGCGTGCCACTCGCCGTCCTTCTCGGTCGCCATGACGACGCGCGCGAGATATTCGAGGTTGACCTGATGCACGATGCCGGTGCGCGGCGGCACCACCTTGAAGTTGTCGAACGCCTTCTGGCCCCAGCGCAGGAACGAGTAGCGCTCGCGGTTGCGCTCGAATTCGATCTTGACGTTGAGATCGAGCGAGCCGGCCGTTGCCGAACGAATCGACCTGCACCGAATGGTCGATCACGAGCTCGGCCGGCGAGAGCGGATTGATCTTCTTCGGATCGCCGCCGAGCTTCTTCATCGCATCGCGCATCGCGGCGAGATCGACGACGCACGGCACGCCGGTGAAATCCTGCAGCACGACGCGCGCCGGCATGAACGCGATCTCGGTATCCGGTTCCTTCTTCGCGTCCCAGTTCGCGACCGCTTCGATCTCCTTCGCGGTGATGTTGGCGCCGTCCTCGTGGCGGAGCAGGTTCTCGAGCAGGATCTTCATCGAATAGGGCAGGCGCTTGAGATCGAAGCGCTGGCCGAGCTTGGCGAGGCTGCGGATCTGGTAGCGCTTGCCGTTGACCTCGAGGATGTCCCGGGTCGAAAACGAGTCGTTCATTCGATGATCTCCTTGCTGCGGCGGCGCTTTGCGCGCGGCGGCCGTCCGTGGTCTGGGAATGCAGGAAACGGAGGCGGGTTAGCTCTCTATTATCGCTGATTTGGTGACCGTATCGCGACTTTGCGAGGGCCCGGACCTTGCTCGGCCCGGCGTCAGTCAGCCTCGGTCCAGCGTGCACCGCGTGAGCAGGCCGCGCGCCAGCATCGCGTACTCGCGGCGCCTGAGCAGCAGCCGCACCTGTCCGCCGCCGACCTGCCGCCACAGCACCGCCGCGCGCACTGCGGCGAGCAGCATCGCGCGGATCTGCTCGACATCGCGCGGGTTGCCGAGGTGCACCGGGTTGCCGTGCACGACCACGCGCGGACGCAGGTGCGAGAGCGTCTCGCAATAAAGCTCGGCGAGGCGCGCCTGCACGCCCGAGTCGGCGACGCCGACATGCTGCGACCTGACGGTCGATCGACTCGATGCCGCTGCGCAGTGCATCGCGCATCGGCGGAGTGCGTTCGAGGCGGCGCGCGAGGCGCAGCACGCTCAGAAGGAGCTGCGTCATGCCGATATCGCGCGTACCGTCGTCGAGGTGCGCGATCAGCTGCTCGAAGCCCAGGCGCACGCCGGAGATGCCGCCGAACACGTCGGCCGTGCTGTCGGCGTCGATGCGGAAGATGCTGGCGAGGCTCGCCTCGGCGCTGGCGGCGTCGGCGCTGCCGCGCGTGGCGAGCTCGTGGACGATGCGGCAGGCCTGGAACACGCCGGCGAGCGCAATCACGCGTGCCTCACGCATCGGCATCGTGCCATCCTCCGAATGGAGCGTCGCTCTTCTGGATGATGCCGCCGCCGAGGCAGACCTCGCCGTCGTAGAACACGACCGATTGGCCCGGGCGTCACCGCGCGCTGCGGCTCGTCGAAGGACGACTTCGCAGGATGCGCCGGAGATGCGCACGTCGCAGGCCTGATCGGCCTGCCGGTAGCGCGTCTTCGCCGTGCAGCGGAATTCGCCGGCAGGCGCCGCGCCGGCGACCCAGGTGAGGCCGTTCGCGACGAGCCGACGCGACTGCAGCCATTCGTTCGCGTTGCCTTGCGCGGCGATCAGCACGTTGCGTCGCGACGTCCTTGCCGACGACGTACCACGGATCGCCGGCGCTCTCGGCGCGCCCGCCGATGCCAAGGCCGCTGCGCTGGCCGAGCGTGTAGAAGAAGACGCCCGTGTGCTCGCCGACGGTCGCGCCGTCGGGCGTGCGGATCTCGCCCGGCGCGCCGGAATGTAGTCGGCGAGGAACGCGCGGAAATCGCGCTCGCCGATGAAGCAGATGCCGGTCGAGTCCTTCTTCGCGTGCGTCGGCAGCGTCGCCTCGCGCGCGAGCGCGCGCACGTCGGGCTTCTGCATGCTCGCCGATCGGGAACAGCGTCGCCGACAGCGCTTCCTGCTGCAGCGCGTGCAGGAAATAGCTCTGGTCCTTCGCGGCGTCGCGCGCGCGCAGCAGGCGCCAGCGGCCGTCGGCGCGATCGACGCGCGCGTAGTGGCCGGTCGCGATCTTCTCCGCGCCGAGCGCACGTGCGTGGTCGAGGAAAGTGCTTGAACTTGATTTCGCGGTTGCACAGCACGTCCGGATTCGGCGTGCGGCCGGCGCGGTATTCGTCGAGGAAGTGCGCGAACACCTGGTCCCAGTATTCGGCGGCGAAATTGCGCATGTGCAGCGGAATGCCGAGCCGCGCGCAGACGGCCAGCGCGTCCTTGCGGTCGGCATCGGCGCGGCATGGACCGGCGCGGTCGTCTTCTTCCCAGTTCTGCATGAACATGCCGGCGATCGGCACGCCCGCGCGCTGCAGCAGCAGCGCCGCGACCGACGAATCGACACCGCCCGACATGCCGACGATGACCGTGCGCCGGCGTCATCGCGCTCAGGCCGACGCCGTCTCGGACGGCAGCCAGCGGATCGCATCGAGCGGCAGGCGATGCCCGGCGAGCCAGTCGTCGACGCTGGCGAGAACCATCGGGCTGCGCAGGCGCGCGGACTCGGCGGCGATCTCGTCGCGACTCATCCAGAGCGCACGCAGGATGCCGGCGTCGAGCGCGCGCGAAGGATCGTGGCGGAGCGGCACGCCGGCGAACGTGAAGCGCACGAACTGGCGCCCGGACTCGGCGTTGCGCCACTGCTGCACGCAGAGCAGGCAATCGAGCTCGATGTCCCAGCCGGTCTCTTCGAGCGTTTCGCGCACGGCCGCGTGCTGCAGCGATTCGTCCGGATCGAGGTGTCCGGCCGGCTGGTTGAGCACGATGCGTCCGCGGATGTCCTCTTCGACCAGGAGGAAGCGTCCGTCGCGCGGCACGACGGTTGCGACCGTCACATGTGGACGCCATATAGCGTCCTCGGCCGCGAGGCTCTGGATCACCGAATCGGATGGGGTGTCGGAAACAGTCATGACCGAAAGTCTACAGGACCGACCTGTTGCGGCCGGCGTCCACGCGGGTGCTGCTCAAATGCCCCGCGAGCGCGCCGCCGTTGACGCAAACACGAACGACGGCAGCGCTATACTGAGGGCGGATCGCCAGAATCTAAGGCTCATGAGCCAGAAAACCGACCGGCGCAGCGAACACGGGCCCGGCCTCGTCCTGGAAGAGGCCCGGCCTGAGGTCGCCCGGCCGCCGCTCTACCAGGTCATCCTGCTCAACGACGATTTCACGCCGATGGATTTCGTCGTCGTCGTCCTCGAAACCTTCTTCAGTCTGGATCGCGAACGGGCTACGCAGGTCATGCTGCACGTGCATACGCGCGGCAAGGGCGTCTGCGGCGTCTTTACACGAGAGGTCGCCGAGACCAAGGTGACCCAGGTCAACGAGTTTTCCCGTACCCACCAGCACCCGTTGTTGTGCACCATGGAAAAGGCGTAGGCGGCCCCAATCTTGCAGGGCAGGTAACCTGGAGACGTACGGAATGTTCAGCAAAGACCTCGAGCTCACCATCGGCCAGTGCTACAAGGAGGCCCGAGAGCAGCGTCATGAATTCATGACGGTCGAGCACCTGTTGCTCGCGCTGCTCGAGAATCCTTCCGCCGCGGCCGTACTGCGCGCCTGCAATGCCGACATCGGCAAGCTCGGGCGCGACCTGCGCTCGATCATCACCGAGACCGTGCCCGTGCTGCCGCCGAACGACGAGCGCGACACGCAGCCGACGCTCGGCTTCCAGCGCGTGCTGCAGCGCGCGGTCTATCACGTGCAGTCGTCGGGTCGAAAGGAAGTCACGGGCGCCAACGTGCTCGTCGCGATCTTCGGCGAAAAGGATTCGCACGCGGTGTATTTCCTCGGCCAGCAGGAAGTCTCGCGGCTCGACGTCGTCAACTACATCTCGCACGGCATCGCCAAGATCGGCCAGGAATCGGGCCAGCAGCCGCCGGGCGAAGCCGGACGCGAAGGCGAGGGTGCCGAGGAGCCGCGCGGCAATCCGCTGACCGAATTCGCCAACAACCTCAACGAGCTCGCCAGGCAGGGCAAGATCGATCCGCTGATCGGCCGTCAGGAAGAGGTCGAGCGCACGATCCAGGTGCTGTGCCGCCGGCGCAAGAACAATCCGCTGTACGTCGGCGAAGCCGGCGTCGGCAAGACCGCGCTCGCCGAGGGTCTGGCCAAGCGCATCGTCGAGAACAACGTTCCCGCCGTGCTGAAAGATTGCACGATCTGGGCGCTCGATCTCGGCGCGCTGGTCGCCGGCACCAAGTACCGCGGCGATTTCGAGAAGCGCCTCAAGGCCGTCATCGGCCAGCTCAAGAAGGAGCCGGGCGCGATCCTCTTCATCGACGAGATCCACACGATCATCGGCGCGGGTTCCGCGTCCGGCGGCACGATGGACGCGTCGAACCTGATCAAGCCGATGCTCGCCTCGGGCGAGATCCGCTGCATCGGCTCGACCACGTTCCAGGAATTCCGCGGCGTGTTCGAGAAGGACCGCGCGCTCGCGCGGCGCTTCCAGAAGATCGACGTCGTCGAGCCGACGATCGCCGACAGCGTCGAGATCCTGAAGGGCCTGAAGACGCGCTTCGAGGAACACCACAAGGTCGAATACACGAACGACGCGCTGAAGGCGGCGGTCGATCTCTCGGTCAAGCACATCGCCGACCGTCTGTTGCCCGACAAGGCGATCGACGTGATCGACGAGGCCGGCGCGCGCCAGCGCCTGCTGCCGGAAGACCAGCGCACCGGCACCGTCGACGTGCCCGAGATCGAGTTCATCGTCGCGCGCATGGCGCGCATCCCGCCGAAGCAGGTGTCGGTGTCGGATCGCGACGTGCTGAAGAGCCTCGACCGCAACCTCAAGATGGTCGTGTTCGGCCAGGACGCGGCGATCGACGCGCTCGCGAGCGCGATCAAGATGGCGCGCTCGGGCCTCGGCAATCCGCAGAAGCCGATCGGCTGCTTCCTGCTCGCCGGCCCGACCGGCGTCGGCAAGACCGAGGTCACGCGCCAGCTCGCGATGCAGCTCGGCATCGAGCTCGTGCGCTTCGACATGTCCGAGTACATGGAATCGCATTCGGTGTCGCGGCTGATCGGTGCGCCTCCGGGCTACGTCGGCTTCGACCAGGGCGGCTTGCTGACCGAGCAGATCGTCAAGCATCCGCACTGCGTGCTGCTGCTCGACGAGATCGAGAAGGCGCATCCGGACGTCTACAACGTGCTGCTGCAGATCATGGACCGCGGCGCGCTGACCGACACCAACGGCCGCGAGGCCAACTTCAAGAACGTCATCGTGGTCATGACGACGAACGCCGGCGCCCAGCAGGCCGCGCGCCGCACGATCGGCTTCGTCGAGCAGAACCATGCGACCGACGCGATGGAAGTGATCCGCCGCGCGTTCTCGCCGGAATTCCGCAATCGTCTCGACGCGGTGATCCAGTTCAACGCGCTCGACTTCGAGCACATCCTGCGCGTCGTCGACAAGTTCCTGATCGAGCTCGAGATGCAGCTGCAGGAAAAGCACGTGTCGCTGAACGTCGACGCCGACGCGCGGCGCTGGCTCGCCGAGCACGGCTTCGACCCGCAGATGGGCGCGCGGCCGATGGCCCGCGTGATCCAGGAGAACGTCAAGCGCGCGCTGGCCGACGAGCTGCTGTTCGGCAAGCTCGCAGGCGGCGGCAGGGTCAAGCTCGTCGTGAAGGACGACAAGCTCGCGGTCGAATGCGAGGCTGCGGAGAAGCTGCCGGCGGTCGTCGAGTAAGCGCCATTAGTCAAGGTTCGAGCAAAGAGCCGGAATGGCAAGCATTCCGGCCTTTTCTTTTCGAATCATTCGACGGAAGCGGAAGCCTACCGGTCTCGTCATCCCGGCGAAAGCCGGGATCCATCTTGCCTTTCTCGGCGCATACGCGCCGGAGCTGACTGCGAATCGCTGCGCACTCCGGCCGTTCGCCGGAATGACGCGCAGGCGTTACTTCATGCGGTACGTGATCCGACCCTTGGTCAGATCGTAAGGCGTCATCTCGACCTTGACCTTGTCGCCGGTCAGGATGCGGATGTAGTTCTTGCGCATGCGACCGGAGATATGCGCGGTCACCACGTGGCCGTTCTCGAGCTTCACGCGGAACATCGTGTTCGGAAGGGTTTCGAGGATCGTACCCTCCATTTCGATGACATCGTCTTTGGACACTTTTTTCCTTGGCTTTCGGGTCGGCAGCTGGAACGGCGCGCGATTCTGCCACGATCGGACAGGCGCTGGAAGCGAAATGGCGCTCAGGCGGCGAGGTCGGGCGGCCTAAGCTCCGGGAACGCGTCGCGCCACGAGCCATCGATGCCGGCGCGGCGCGGTCAGGCCAGGCGACACGCGCGCAGAAATCGGCGCGGTCGATCTCGATCGCACCCAACGTGAACAGATGCGGCGAGGCGACCTGCGCGTCGAGCAGCGGAAAATCCCAGCCGCGCAGCGCCCGCGCGAGCGCGAGCAGCGCGACCTTCGAGCCATTGTCGGCCGCGCTGAACATCGATTCGCCGAAGAACATGCGCCCGATCGCGACGCCGTAGATGCCGCCGACGAGCGCATCGCCGTCCCAGGCCTCGATCGAATGCGCGTGGCCGAGCTCGTGCAGCCGCAGGTAGGCCTTGCGCATCGCGCGCGTCGAGCCAGGTGCCGCGCTGCTTCGCGCGCGGCGCGGCGCACGCGCGCACGACCGCGTCGAACGCGCTGTCCGCGCGGATGCGTCCAGTCGCATGTCCGCAGCCAGCGCGAAAGCCGACGCGGCACGTGCATGCGATCGGTCGCGAACACCGTGCGCGGATCGGGCGACCACCAGAGGATCGGCTGGCCGCGCGAATACCACGGAAAGATGCCGCGGCGATACGCAGCGAGCAGGCGCTCGGGCGAAAGATCGCCGCCGGCCGCGAGCAGCCCGTCCGGATCGCGCAGCGCCTCGGTCACCGGCGGAAATTCGTCCGGCTGCAGCGGATCCAGAAACGGAAGCCGGATCATGTCGCCGTCCCTCGCAAGCGCATGACGCTTCAGCCCTCCCCTTCAAGGGGAGGGTTGGGCGGGGATGGTGTGATGCCGCTCATCGCAACCTCGCGTCGCGCATACGGCGAATGCTCGAGCCAGATCCTCGCCATATGCGAGCAGCAGCGCGCCTCTCGCGTGCGAGCGCATCAGCGATCGCGCCGCGAAAGCGCGCATCGCCGATCCAGTGAAACGAATGCGTCGCCGTCGGCAGGAATCCGCGCGCGAGCTTGTGCTCGCCCTGCGCGCCGGGCTCGAAGCGCTGCAGGCCTTCGCGCAGGCAATACTCGATGCCCTGGTAGTAGCACGCCTCGAAATGCAGGCCCTCGACTTGCTCGCTGCAGCCCCAGTAGCGTCCATACAGCGTCGTCGCGCTGCGCAGCAGCAGCGCGCCGGCGATCAGCTGTCCGCCGCGCCGGCACAGCACCGCGAGCACGCGACGCGGCATCGCGCGGCCGAGATGGCGGAAGAAATCGAGCGTCAGCGCCGGAAAGTTGCCCTTGTCGTCGAACGTCGACGAGATAGAACCCGTGCAGCGCGCGCCATTCGCGTGCGTCGAGCTCGTCGCCGTGCCGGATCTCGCACGTCGCGCCGGCGCGCGCGGCATGCGCGCGTTCGCTGCGGATGTTCTTGCGCTTCTTGTGGTTCAGCGCGCCGAGGAATTCGTCGAAATCGCGCCAGCCCTCGTTCTGCCAGTGGAACTGCCAGTCGAAGCGCGGCAGCCAGTCGCTGCGATCGAATGCGGCGACATCGTCGCCGCTGGCGAAATTGAGATGCGCCGACGAAAGACCGAGCCGGCGCGCTTCGTCGCGCATCGTCGCAATCAGCAATGCGCGCAACGCTGTCGCATCGGCGCCGGCGACCGACCAGCAGCCGCGGCCCGGTGACCGGCGAGTAGGGCACTGCGCAGAGCAGCTTCGGATAGTAGGCAAGCCCGTGCCGCTCGTACGCGCCGGCCCACGACCAGTCGAACACGAACTCGCCGTGCGAATTGCCTTTGAGATAGAGCGGCGCGGCGGCGACGAGGCGATCGCCGTCGTAGAGGCCGAGGTGATACGGCTGCCAGCCGTGCGCGGGCTGCGACGCAGCCGTGGCGCTCGAGGCCGGACGAGGAACGCGTGGTCGACGAACGGATTGTCGTCCGGCAGCAGCGCGTTCCACGCGTTCGCGTCGATGTCGTCGAGGGTGGCGTGGAAGCGGGCTTTCATTGCGGGCGAAAACTCCACTGCCGTCATTCCGGCGAAAGCCGGAATCCATCTTGATCGTCGAAGCAAAATGGGTCCCGGCTTTCGCCGGGACGACGGGCCTGCAAGGCTCAGGCGCCCGAATCGAGGTACTTCTCGGCATCGAGCGCCGCCATGCAGCCGAAGCCGGCCGAGGTGACGGCCTGCCGATACACCTGATCGGCGACGTCGCCCGCGGCGAACACGCCGGGCACGCTGGTCGCGGTGGCGTTGCCTTCGAGGCCGCTCTTGATGCGGATGTAGCCGTTGTGCATGTCGAGCTGGCCTTCGAAGATGCCGGTGTTCGGCGTGTGGCCGATCGCGACGAAGAGGCCGTGGATCGGCGAGCTCGCGCGTCGTCGAGTCGACCAGGCTCTTGATGCGCACGCCGGTCACGCCGTTGCCGTCGCCGAGCACTTCGTCGACCGCGCTGTTCCAGACGATGTCGATCTTGCCGGCGCTCTGCTTCTCGAACAGCTTGTCCTGCATGATCTTCTCGGCGCGCAGCTTGTCGCGGCGGTGCACGAGCGTGACCTTCTTGCAGATGTTCGACAGGTACAGCGCTTCCTCGACCGCGGTGTTGCCGCCGCCGATGATCGCGACGTCCTGGTCGCGGAAGAAGAAGCCGTCGCAGGTCGCGCAGGCGGACACGCCGCGGCCCTTGTACTTCTCCTCGGACGAAAGGCCGAGATATTTCGCGGTCGCGCCGGTCGCGATGATCAGCGCATCGCAGCTGTATTGGCCGCTGTCGCCCTTGAGGCGGAACGGGCGGCTGCGACAGATCGACGCTGTGGATGTGGTCGAACACCATCGCGGTCTCGAAGCGCTCGGCGTGCTCGGCCATGCGCTTCATCAGCTCCGGGCCCTGCAGGCCTTCGACGTCGCCGGGCCAGTTGTCGACGTCGGTCGTCGTCATCAGCTGGCCGCCCTGGGCGAGGCCGGTGATCAGCGTCGGCTTGAGGTTGGCGCGTGCGGCATAGACCGCAGCGCTGTAGCCGGCGGGGCCGGAACCGAGGATGATCAGGCGCGAGTGGGTGTTGGTCGTCATGTATAATCCGCGCCGCTTTTCCGGCGGCTTTCATTAACGTTTTTCTTCCGACGCCGGCATGCATGTTCTGGATGCCGCCGGCGACTCCTGATCCCCGACTTGTCGCGCCTGCCGCATCGCGGCGTGCGCCTTTGCGGGGAACGCGGAGAATGAGGGGGATGCGGGCGCGCTTCAAGAGGCGCACCGACGAGACCGGCTTCGAATCGCCGCGCTTGCGCGGCCACCGCGGAATGTTTCCGCGACCTTGATGAGGATGTGTTGATGCGTATCGGTGTTCCTGCGGAAACCAAGACCCTCGAAGGGCCGCGTCGCCCTCGTGCCTGCCGCCTGCGCCGATCTCGTGCGCCGCGGCCACGAGGTCTACGTCCAGGCCGGCGCCGGCCAGAACAGCGGATTCTCCGACGAGGAATACACGCGCGTCGGCGTCAAGATCGCGCCGACCGCGAAGAAGCTGTACGAAGTCGGCGAGCTGATCGTCAAGGTCAAGGAGCCGATCGCGGGCGATCTCAAGCTGCTGCGCAAGGATCACCTGCTGTTCTGCTACCTGCATCTGGCGCCGGAGCCGAAGCTGACCAAGGAGCTGCTCGACATCGGCCTGACCGGCATCGCGTTCGAGAGCGTCGAGGAAGCCGACGGCTCGCTGCCGCTGCTCGCGCCGATGTCGATCATCGCCGGCCGCATCGCGGTGCAGATCGGCACGCATCTGCTGCATCAGCCGGCCGGCGGCAAGGGCAAGCTGCTCGGCGGCCTGCCGTCGACCGAGCGCGGCAAGGTCGTCGTGCTCGGCGCGGGCGCTGCGGGCGGCAATTCGGCGGCGCTGGCCGCGGCCGGCGGCGCCAACGTCGTCGTGTTCGACAAGCGCCAGGATCGCCTCGCGCAGATGATGAATCTCGGCACCGAACGTGACCGCGCTGTATCCGTACGAGGAATACGTCGCGCGCGAAGTGCGCGATGCCGATCTCGTCATCGGCGCGGTGCTGATCCCGAGCGCGAAGGCGCCGCACGTCGTGACGCGCGCGATGGTCAAGTCGATGGAGGCGGGCAGCGTGCTCGTCGACATCTCGATCGACCAGGGCGGCTGCTTCGAGACCTCGCAAGCCGACCACCTACGCGAAGCCGACCTACGTCGTCGACGGCGTGACGCATTTCTGCGTGACGAACATGCCGGGCGCGGTGCCGAAGACCTCGTCGCGAGGCGATCTGCGCGGCGATCCTGCCGTACGTGCAGCGGCTCGCGTCGGACAAGAACTGGCGCAAGTTCGAGCCGCTGAAGAGCGGCATCAATATCGAAGGCGGCAAGATCGTGCATCCGGCGCTGAAGGGCTAGCGAACTGAAGTCGCTTCCACTTCTCCCGCTTGCGGGAGAAGGTCGCCGCGGAGCGGCGGATGAGGGCGAGTCGGAGTGGCGGCGTCTCGCAAGCTTTCCCTCACCCGCGCCTGCGGCGCGACCTCTCCCGGCGAAGCGGGAGACGTGTATTCGATAGCAGCTAAACAATCGTTTATCCGCATCTTTTCAGGTAAATTGACCGGGTGGCGCGCGACTCCAAAGCAAAGAAGCCGGCACCCCGCCTCGACGAGCACTGGCAGAAACGCCTGCGCGAGGCCGCCTTCCTGCTCCTTCTGCCGCTCGCGATCTACCTGCTCGCCTGCCTCCTGAGCTACAGCCCGAAGGATCCGGGCTGGTCGCACGTCGGCGAGCCCGATCACATCCGCAACTTCGGCGGCGCGTTCGGCGCGTGGATCGCCGATCTTGCGTTCTATCTGCTCGGCGTCGTCGCCTACGCGTTGCCGCTGCTGCTGCTCGGCGTCGGCGCCGTGATCCTGCGCGGCGCGGTCGCGGTCGAGCGCTCGCCGCTCGAGCCGACGCTGCGCCTGATCGGCTTCGTCGCGTTCTTCATCGCCGGCAGCGGCCTTGCGCACCTGCACATGACCGCGCCGACCGCGCTGCCGGCCGGCGAGGGCGGCATCCTCGGCCAGCTCGTCGGCGGCGGGTTGATGAAGGGCTTCGGTTTTCTCGGCGCGAGCCTGTTCCTGCTCGCGCTGTTCCTCGTCGCGGTCACGCTGGCGACGGGCCTTTCGTGGTTCCGCCTGATGGACGTCGATCGGCCGCGCCATCCTCGGCGCCGGTGCGTGGCTCGGCGGACGCTGGCAGCGCACCGACGACTGGAGCGCCGCGCGCGACGCGCGCATCGAGCGCGAGGTCGTGCGCAAGGTCGAAACGGTCAAGCAGTCCAAGCGCGAGCCGATCAAGATCGAGCCGGTCATCGCGCCGATCGAGAAGAGCGAGCGCGCGCAGCGCGAGACGCAGATTCCGCTGTTCGCCGGCGCATCGCGCGAAGGCGAGCTGCCGCCGCTGTCGCTGCTCGACGAGCCGCAAGCCGCAGGTCAAGGGCTATTCCGAGGAGACGCTCGAAGCGCTGTCGCGCCAGGTCGAGTTCAAGCTCAAGGATTTCCGCATCGACGCGCAGGTCGTCAGCGCGCTATCCGGGTCCGGTCATCACGCGCTTCGAGATGCAGCCGGCGCCCGGCATCAAGGGCAGCCAGATCTCGAGCCTCGACAAGGACATCGCGCGCGGCCTCTCGGTGGTCAGCGTGCGCGTCGTCGACGTGATCCCGGGCAAGTCGGTGATCGGCCTCGAGATCCCGAACACGCATCGCGAGATGGTCTATCTCTCGGAGATCCTGAGCTCGGGCAAGTACGACGCGCTGAAATCGCCGCTGGCGCTCGCGCTCGGCAAGGACATCGGCGGCGCGCCGGTCGTCGTCGATCTGCAGAAGATGCCGCATCTGCTCGTCGCCGGCACCACCGGTTCGGGCAAGTCGGTCGCGCTGAACGCGATGGTGCTGAGCCTGCTGTACAAGGCGAGCCCGCGCGACGTGCGCATGATCATGATCGATCCGAAGATGCTCGAGCTCTCGGTCTATCAGGGCATCCCGCATCTGCTCGCGCCGGTCGTCACCGACATGAAGGAGGCCGCGAACGCGCTGCGCTGGTGCGTCGCCGAGATGGAGCGCCGCTACAAGGTGATGTCGGCGGTCGGCGTGCGCAATCTCGCCGGCTTCAACAAGAAGGTGAAGGACGCCGACGACGCCGGCCAGCCGCTGCTCGATCCGCTGTTCCGCCCGGACGCCTCGCAACCGAACGTGACTGCGCAGCCGCTGCAGGCGCTGCCGTACGTCGTCGTCATCATCGACGAATTCGCCGACATGATGATGATCGTCGGCAAGAAGGTCGAAGAACTGATCGCGCGCCTCGCGCAGAAGGCGCGCGCGGCCGGCGTGCACCTGATCCTCGCGACGCAGCGGCCGTCGGTCGACGTGATCACGGGCCTGATCAAGGCCAACATCCCGACGCGCATCGCGTTCCAGGTATCGAGCAAGATCGATTCGCGCACGATCCTCGACCAGTCCGGCGCGGAAACGCTGCTCGGCCACGGCGACATGCTGTATCTGCCGCCCGGCACGGCCGCGCCCGAACGCGTGCACGGCGCGTTCGTCGACGATCACGAAGTGCACAAGGTCGTCAACTGGCTGCGCACGCAGGGCGCGCCCGAATACATCGAAGGCGTGCTCGAGGAAGTGCAGTCGCTCGGCAACGGCAAGGTCATCAACGATTCCGGCCTGCCGGAAGATGCGCAGGGCGAAGGCAGCGAGGACTACGACGAGCTTTACGATCAGGCCGTGCGCATCGTGACCGAATCGCGGCGCGCATCGATCTCCGGCGTGCAGCGGCGGCTCAAGATCGGCTACAACCGCGCGGCGCGGCTGATCGAGGTGATGGAGCAGCAGGGCATCGTCACGCCGCCGGAAACGAACGGCAATCGCACGGTGCTGGCGCCGCCGCCGCCGTCGGACTGATCTGCTTTTCCCGTCCCGCTACGCGCGCTTTTCCCCTCTCCCGCTTGCGGGAGAGGGCAGGGTGAGGGCACGTCGGTTCAACGCCGGGTCGTTCGAAAGAGCGTTGCCGCCACCTCGAACCAAGACTCCCCTCACCCCAACCCTCTCCCGCAAGCGGGAGAGGGGGAAAGGCGCAGCGTTGCGCTCGAACGTCAGCTTCGCGTCGGATAATGCGCAATCGCTCATCGAACCATCGACATCTCATGCGCGCACTCCATCCTTACACTGTTCGTCGCTGCCGCTTCGCTAGCCACTACGCGCCGGCGCCGCCGACACCGCGCGTTCGCGCATGGAAGCGTTCTCGAAGGACCTCAAATCCGTCACCGCCGATTTCAGCCAGTCCGTCACCGACGCCAACGGCCAGCGCGGCGACGAATCGAAGCGGCACGATGGCGCTGCAGGCGCCGCGCCAGTTCCGCTGGGAGACGAAGCAGCCGTACGAGCAGACGATCGTCGCCGACGGCGCGCGCGTCTGGGTCTACGAGCCCGATCTGCAGCAGGTCAGCGTGCGCAGCCAGAGCTCCGAAGAAGCACACAGCCCGCTGACCGTGCTGACCGATCTCTCGCAGCTCGACTCGCAATTCACGACGAGCGAATCGGGCGAGCGCGACGGCCTCGTCTGGCTGAAGCTCGTGTCGAAAGCGAAGGAGCCGGAATTCGAATACGCCGAGCTCGGCTTTTCGCGCGAAGTCGCTCGATCGCATGCTGTTCAAGGACCAGCTCGGCAACACGACCGAGATGCGATTCGACGACTGGAAGCGCAATCCGAAGATCCCGCCCGACACGTTCAAGTTCACGCCGCCGAAAGGCGTCGACGTGATCGGCAACACGGATCCGGGTGCCGAGATCCATCCGATCAAGGATTGATCGGGAGTCCGCGAAATCCGATTCAGCGCATCGCCGCTGAATTCTCCGCGCCGAGAATCGCAGCGACGACTGCTTCGTCGAGCCCGGCCATCTCGATCGGTTCCGGCGGATGTTCCGGCGGCTCGCGCAGCGCGAGCTGCCACCAGCCGACGTCGCGCCACGCGCCGAGCTTGTAGCCGACGTGCCGGTAGATGCCGATCAGCGCGAATCCCATCGCCTCGTGCAGGCCGACGCTGGCCGCGTTCGGCAGCGAGATGCCGGCGAATGCGTTGACGTATCCCTGCGCGCGCAGCAGCTCGAACATGCGCTGATACAGCGCCGCGTCCGATGCCACGGCGCTGCGCCGACGGCATCGAGATAGATCGCCGCGTCGACGCTCCACCGATACGCAAGCGCGCGAGCGGTTCTCGCAGGCGTACGCGTAGCCGACGAGCCGCCCGCCGGATGAGGCCGCCAGCCACGGATAGTGTTCGACCGATGACGTGCGCATGCGCTGCGCGATTTCGTGCGCATCCGGCGCTTCGGTCTCGAACGAGATGATCGTGTCGCGCACATACGGCGCGTAGATGTCGGCGATCGCGGCGGCGTCATCGACGCCGGCGATGCGGTATTCGACGCTGGACATGGGCTCTCCGCAACGACGCGCTGACATATGATGCACCGATGCCGCGCCGCAAGCCGACTCCACCCGCCGCGTCGCTGTTCGCCGAGCCCGAGGCGCTGAAGCCGCTCGCCGAACGCATGCGGCCGCGCACGCTCGACGAGATCGTCGGCCAGGAACGCCTGCTCGGCGCCGATACGCCGCTGCGCCGCGCGATCGAATCGGGCCACGTGCACTCGATGATCCTGTGGGGTCCGCCCGGCTGCGGCAAGACCACGCTCGCGCTGCTGCTCGCGAAATACGCCGACGCGAAGTTCCGCGCGATCTCGGCCGTGCTGACCGGGTCTGCCCGACGTGCGCGAAGAGCTCGCCGAAGCGGCCACCGATTTCTCGCAGGGCATCCGCACGGTGCTGTTCGTCGACGAGGTGCACCGCTTCAACAAGGTGCAGCAGGATGCGTTCCTGCCGCACATCGAGAAGGGCGTGATCGTGTTCGTCGGCGCGACGACCGAGAATCCGTCGTTCGAACTGAACTCGGCGCTGCTCTCGCGCTGCCGCGTGCACGTGATGGACGCGGTGCCGCCCGAAGCGATCGTCGCGGCGCTGAAGCGCGCGCTCGCCGACAGCGAGCGCGGTCTTGGCGGACGCGGCATCGAGGTCGACGACGCCGCGCTCGCAGCAGATGGCGCGCGCCGCCGACGGCGACGTGCGCCGCGCGCTGACGTTCCTCGAAATCGCAGCCGAGATCGCGCAGCGACGGCCGCATCGACGAGGCGACGCTCGCGCAGGTGCTCGCCGATCGCACGCGCCGTTTCGACAAGGGCGGCGAGCAGTTCTACGACCAGATCTCGGCGCTGCACAAGTCGGTGCGCTCGTCCGATCCCGACGCCGCGCTGTACTGGCTGACGCGCATGCTCGACGGCGGCGTCGATCCGCTCTATCTCGCGCGGCGCATGGCGCGCATGGCGGTCGAGGATATCGGTCTGGCCGATCCGCGCGCGTGGCGCATGGCGCTCGATGCGTGGGACACGTACGAGCGGCTCGGCAGCCCCGAAGGCGAGCTCGGCCTTGCCGAGCTTGCGATCTATCTCGCGGTCGCGCCGAAGAGCAACGCGGCGTACATGGCGTTCAATCAGGTCAAGGATGTCGTGCGCGAAACCGGCACGCTCGACGTGCCGATGCATCTGCGCAATGCGCCGACGAAGCTGATGAAAGGCCTCGGCTACGGCAAGGGATATCAGTACGACCACAGACGTCGAAGGCGGCGTCGCGCGTCGACCAGCAATGCCTGCCGGATGCGCTGGCGGATGCGGCGTTCTACGAGCCGACGGAGCGTGGGCTCGAAGGGCAGTTTCGCGAGAAGCTCGAAGCGTTGCGCGAGGAACGACGCAAGGCGCGGCGGTCGAAGTAGCCGATCGCCTCTCCCTCCGGGAGAGGCCGCCCGCAGGGCGGGTGAGGGTTCGGGCGGAGTGAGAGCGTCGCACGATGCGCCGAGCCTTTCGATCGCGACCTTCAGCGCATCATCGACGCTCGACACTCGCGTCTTCGCCGGACCCTCACCCCAACCCTCTCCCGGAGGGAGAGGGGGAAATGCGGGTCGGAGTCTCCGAACGACGTTTCGCGATAATCTGCGAACCATTTCGCGGACACCGCTCGTGCCCGAATCTCCGCAACGCTCCATGCTGAGCGGCGTCCTCGCCCTGCCGCGCACGATCTGGCTGCTCGGCGCGATCAGCCTGCTCAACGACGCGGCGAGCGACATGATCTATCCGCTCGTGCCGCTCTATCTCGCTTCGGTGCTGATGGCGGGTCCCAAGGCGCTCGGCGTCATCGAGGGCATCGCCGAAGCCGTGTCGAGCGTCATCAAGCTCTTCGCCGGCGTGCTCGCCGATCGTTCCGGAAAGACGCGCGCGTGGGTCATCGTCGGCTACGGCATCGCCGGATTCGCGCGTCCACTGATCGGCCTAACGCAGAGCTGGCTCGGCGTGCTCGCGTGCCGCTTCGCCGATCGCGTCGGCAAGGGTCTGCGCACGGCGCCGCGCGATGCGCTGATCAATCTCAGCATCGCGCCGGATCAGCGCGGCCTGGCGTTCGGCTTCCATCGCGGCATGGACAATCTCGGCGCGGTCATCGGTCCGCTGACCGCCGCGGCGCTCCTGGCGGCCGGCGTGCGGACTGCGCAACATGTTTCTGCTCGCGGTGATTCCGGCATTCTCGTGCTTCTGCTCGCGTTTCGCAGTGCGCGAACCCGGAGGCGCCACCGCAGCCCGCGCGGCAGGCGGTCCGCTGGACGTTCGCCGGACTTCCGCCTGCGTTCCGGCGCTATCTCTGCGTGCTCGCGCTGTTCACGCTCGGCAACTCGTCGAACATGTTCCTGCTGCTGCGCGCGAACGAGCTCGGCGCCGAGCGCCACGCGCGTGACGTTGATGTGGGCGCTTTTTTCCGCGCGTCGCCGCGTTCCTGTCGACGCCGCTGTCGGCGCTGTCCGATCGCTTCGGCCGCGCGCGCGTGCTCGCGATCGCGTGGCTCGCATATGCGGCGTCGTATCTCGTGATCGGTCTTTTGCCGAGCGCGGACTGGGCGCTCTGGGCCACGTTCGCCGGCTACGGCGCGGTCACGGCCGCGCTCGAAGGCACCGAGAAGGCGCTCGTCGCCGATCTCGTGCCGCGCGAGCGCAGCGGCACGGCGTTCGGCTGGTACAACCTCGTCGTCGGGCATTTTCCTGCTGCCGGCGTCGATGCTGTTCGGCTGGATCTGGTCGACGTTCTCGCCGTTCGCCGCGTTCGCGTTCGGCTCGGCCTGCGCGCTGATCGCCGCGCTGCTGCTTGCGCATCTGGGTGCTGCCGCAAGGCCTTGCCGCCGCCGACGCGCACTGAGCGCGCCAGCCGCGCAAGGCGTTCGCGCGGCAGCGCAGCTTGCCCGTGGCGAGGCACGCGCGTAACGTCCGCGCACCACTCGGGGAAGTGAGGTGATCCATGCGTATCGGCATCGCGGCGCTGCTCGCCGCCATCGTGATCTTCATCTGGCAGTTCCTCGCGCACATGGTTCTTCCGATCGGCGAGATGGGTTTTCGCTTGCCGCAGAACGAGGATGTCGTGCTGCAGGCCGTGCCGACCGCGCTGCCGACGCCCGGCATCTATTACCTGCCGAGCATCGATCCGGCCAAGATGAGCGACGAGGCCGTCATGAAGGCGTGGACCGAAAAGGCGCAGAAGAATCCGTACGTGTTTGCGGTCGTCAACACGCCGCCCGAAAACGCGGCGAGCATGACGCCGCAGCTCATCAAGCAGTTCATCACGGTGTTCCTCGCCGCACTGCTCGCCTCGTTCGTGCTCGCCGCGACGACGTGGACGTTCGGCGCGCGCGTGATCGGCGCGGTCGCGTTCGGCATCTTCGGCTGGCTCGCGAACATCGTGCCGCTGTGGACCTGGTACCGGTTCCCGTCCGATTTCATCGTCGGCAATTTCCTCGAGGAAGGCGATCGGCTGGCTGCTCGGCGGCATCGCCATCGCCTGGTGGCTCGGCCGCCCGGTGTCTCGCCGCCGCTGATCTGCCGCTGCGTTGCAGCAAAGACGAAGGCGCGGCCATAATCCGCGCCCTTCGTCCATCTGCGGATCGTCCCCATGCTCGACCCGGCCCTGCTGCGCGGCCAACTGGATGCTGTCGCCGAACGCCTCATCGCGCGCGGCTTCGTGCTCGACAAGGCCGCGATCGAGGCGCTCGAAGCCGAGCGCAAGCGCGTGCAGACCGAGACGCAGGAGCTGCAGAACCTGCGCAACACGCGTTCGAAGGCGATCGGCATCGCCAAGGGGAAGGGCGAGGACGCCTCCGCGCTGCTGGCCGAAGTCGCCGGCATCGGCGACAAGCTGAAGGCCAACGAGCATCGGCTCGCCGAAATCCAGACGAGCCTCGCCGACATCGCGCTGCGGCATTCCGAATCTGCCGGACGAATCGGTTCCGCACGGCGCGGACGAAACGCAGAACGTCGAGCAGCATCGCTGGGGCACGCCGCGCACGTTCGACTTCGCGGTCAAGGATCACGTCGAGCTCGGCGCGCACAAGGGCTGGCTCGACGGCGAGACCGGATCGAAACTTTCCGGCGCACGCTTCACGGTGCTGCGCGGCGAGCTCGCGCGCCTGCATCGCGCGCTCGCGCAGTTCATGCTCGATCTGCACACGCGCGAGCACGGCTATCTCGAATGCAACGTGCCGCTGCTGGTCAATGCCGGAGTCGATGCAGGGCACCAGCCAGCTGCCGAAGTTCGAGGAAGACCTCTTCTCGACGCAAGTCGGCGAGACGAAGCGCTATCTGATTCCGACCGCCGAAGTGTCGCTGACGAACTTCGTGCGCGACGAGATCGTCGATGCCGACACGCTGCCGCAGCGCCTGACCGCGCACACGCCGTGCTTCCGCGCCGAAGCCGGCTCGCACGGCCGCGACACGCGCGGCATGATCCGCCAGCACCAGTTCGAAAAGGTCGAGCTCGTCAGCATCACGAAGCCGTCCGAGAGCCACGACGAGCACGAGCGCATGACGCGCTGCGCCGAAGTCGTGCTCGAGAAACTCGGCCTGCCGTATCGCCGCGTGCTGCTGTGCACCGGCGACATGGGTTTCGCCGCGGCGAAGACCTACGATCTCGAAGTCTGGCTGCCGTCGCAGAACGCGTATCGCGAGATCTCGTCGTGCTCGAACTGCACGGATTTCCAGGCGCGGCGCATGCAGGCGCGCTGGCGCAATCCCGAAACCGGCAAGCCCGAGCTCGTGCATACGCTCAACGGTTCCGGCGTCGCGGTCGGCCGCGCGCTGATCGCCGTGATGGAGAATTACCAGAACGCCGACGGATCGATCACGGTGCCCGACGCGCTGCGTGCGTACATGGCAGGCGCCGACCGGATCGCATAGCGCTCCCGCGTCGCGCCGCTGTTGACAGCCGGCGCGCCGCGATCGCATCACGCGCGCGTGATGACGATCTCGAGGTACTCGCTCGGCACGACGAGCGAGTCCGCTGCCGCCGCGGTTGAGCTCGTCGAGGAGCTCCGTCAGGTCGCGCTCGAGCGCGCTCGCCTTGTCGGCCGGCAACGCGGCGAACGCCTTGTGCACCGGGCCGTACCAGGTCGCGGAAGACGTCGATGAAGTGCGCCGCCGAGCGGTAGCGGAAGTTGAACACGCGCGGCGTCGACGTCGATCGACGCGGCACGATCGCCGAACAGCTGGCGCAGATGCGACTCGACGCCCCACAGCGACGGCGACTGCACGCCCGGCGGCGGCGGCACGTGGCGGCCCAGCACCTTGAACAGCTGGCCGACGAAGCCCTCCGGCGTCCAGTTCGCGAGGCCGATGCGGCCGCCCGGACGGCACACGCGCGCCATCTCGCGCGCGGCGCGCGCGTGGTCGGGCGCGAACATCACGCCGAACGTCGACAGCACCGCGTCGAAGCTCGCGTCGTCGAACGGCAGCGCTTCGGCATCGGCGACCTGGAACTCGACGTCGAGGCGCTCGGCGCGTGCGCGCTCGGCGCCGCGCTCGAGCAGCGTCGACACGTAGTCGGTCGACGTGACGCGGCAGCCGCGTCGCGCGGCGGCCAGCGTCGCGTTGCCGTTGCCGGCCGCGACGTCGAGGACGCTGCTCGTCCCAGCGCAGGTCGCAGGCTTCGGCGAGCTGCTTCGCCGACGATCTGCAGCGTGGTGCCGATGACGGCGTAGTCGCCGCTGGCCCACGCGGTCTGCTGGCGGTTCTTCAGGGCGGGGAAATCGATGGCTGCGTTCATCGGCGTCTCGCTCGTCGGTTTGAAGGGGAGCGTACGTTGAGCGCGCGCGGCTCGATCGGCGTCCTGTCCCGGGCGTCGCCCGCGAGTCTGCCCGATCGTCCGGACAGCGCGTTCGGCAAGGCGCGCCGGCTATGTCCTGGCGTCCGCCATTGCTGTCCGAGCGTCCGCCGGCGCGCGGGCTTGCCACTTGGCCTCCGGCGGCCGCTCGCCCACAATCGCCTCGCATCGAAGCGGACACGGAGCATCGCCATGACGATGCAGGACATCGCAGCGGCGCATGCAGCGCGCGGAGATCGGTGTTGCGTCGCCGCCCCGACATCGCGACTGCACGACGACGCGCCGGCGACGGCGCGCTGGCAGGGCGGCACTGCGCGTCGTCGTCGAGCCACGCGAACGGCACGCAGGTGTCGACCGACATGCCGACCGAGCTCGGCGGCACCGGCGACCAGGTCACGCCCGGCTGGCTGTTCCGCGCCGGGCTCGCGTCGTGCGCGGCCGACGACGCATCGTGCTGGCGCGCGGCCGCCGCCGGCATCGAGCTCGACCTCGCTCGAAGTCGTCGCGCGCAGCCGCTCCGACACGCGCGGCCTGCTCGGCATGACCGGCGACGACGGCGCGCCGGTCGAACGCGGCGCCGCTGCGACCTGCAGCTGCTCGTGCGCATCGCTGCGCACGGGCGTTTCCGACGAGCGGCTGCGCGCGCTCGTCGACGAAGGCCTGCGCCGCTCGCCGGTGCCGCGCGCGCTGCAACGCGCGATGCCGCTCGACTCTCGATCGAGATCGAGGCCGCGTGATGGACGCGCTGTCGGAAACCCTGCGCGTCGTGCGCCTGGTCGGCGCGATCTTCATCCACGCGCGCTTCACCGCGCCGTGGTGCTACCAGTCGCCGCGCGCCGACTCCGCGGCGCCGCTGCTCGAGCCCGGCGCCGAGCGCGTCGTGATCTTCCACCTCGATCACCGAAGGCGAGTGCTACGTCGAGCATCGACGACGCAGCCGCCGCTGCGACTCAGCGCCGGCGACGTCGCGGTATTTCCGCAGGGCGACGCGCACCTGATGACCTCGTCGCCGGGACTTGCCGCCGGCCAAGGGCACGCGCCTCGACGCGGTGCTGTCGCGCCGGCCGCGCCAGCTGACCTACGGCGGCGGCGGCGCGACGACGCGCCTCGTCTGCGGCTATCTCGCCTGCGACGCGCGCCTCGCGCGGCATGCTGCTCGCCGGGCTGCCGCCGGTCGTGCGCGTCAACGTGCGCGGATCGAACGCCGGCGTCTGGCTCGAAGCATCGGTGCGCTACGCGCTGAGCCGAAGCGCGCTCGCCGCGGCCCGGCGGCGCCGGCGTGCTCGCCAAGCTCGCCGAAGTGCTGTTCATCGAGGTGCTGCGCCTCTACATGAACGAGCAGAGCAGCGGCCGCACCGGCTGGCTCGCCGGCGTGGGCGATCGCATCGTCGGCGCGGCGCTCAACGCGCTGCACGAACGGCCGGCGCACGCATGGACGCTCGAAGAGCTCGCGCGCGCGGCCGGCACGTCGCGCTCGGTGCTGGCCGAGCGCTTCCAGCAGCTGGTCGGCAGCTCGCCGATGCAATACCTGACGCAGTGGCGCATGCTGCTCGCCGCGAATCTGCTCGCGCGCAGCAACGCGCCGCTCGCGCGCATCGCCGAAGACGTCGGCTACCAGACCGATACCGCCTTCAGCCGCGCGTTCCGCCGCGAGTACGGCGCGCCGCCGGCGGCCTGGCGCAGAAGCCAGGCGATACGCGCGCCGGCCGGCTGAAACTCGGAATCGCCGTCGCCGTATGATTCGTGTCGCCGAGTCGGCGACGCATCGTGTTTGCGCTGGCGCGTCGTGTTTCGCCGTCCACTGGCCGTGAGGAGATCGTCATGGCGACGCTGCTGACCAAGGTGCTGATTACCGCGCTGCTCGTGCTCGGAATCAGCGAGCTCGCCAAGCGCAACACGCTCGCCGGCGCACTGCTCGCATCGCTTCCGCTGACCTCGCTGCTCGCGCTGATCTGGCTCTATCGCGATAGCGGCGATGCGATGCAGGCCGCCGAGCTCGCGCGCGGCATCTTCTGGCTCGTGCTGCCGTCGCTTGCGTTCTTCATCGTGTTTCCGGCCGGAGTGCGCGCGGGCTGGAGCTTCTGGACAGCGATGGGCGCGGGCGTTGGAGCGACGCTCGTCGCGTATGGCGCAATGCTCGGCATCGATCGGTGGCTCGGGCTCAAGCTCTTTGCCTGAAGTGTCGAAGCGAACCAGGCACGCGCGGTGCCTGGCTGGCTACGTCATGCGATCTTCGCGAGCCGCGCGAAATCTTCGTCGCTGAGCTTGAGCGCCGCACCCGCGACGTTTTCCTCGAGGTGACGCACGCTGCCGGTGCCCGGAATCGGCAGCATCACCTTCGAGCGTTTGAGAAGCCACGCCAGCGCAATCTGCCCCGGCGTCGCGCCGAGTCGCCTGGCGATTTCAGTCAGCGGTGTGTCCTCGCCGACGAGCTCGCCCGCGGCAAGCGGAAACCACGGGATGAAGCCGATGCCGTTCGCATCGCAGTAGTCGAGCACGGCCTCGCTGCTGCGGTTGACCAGGTTGTAGAGATTCTGCACGGTCGCGACTTTGAAATGCTTCTGCGCGGCCTTGATGTCCTCGACGCCGACTTCGCTGAGGCCGGCGTGACGGATCAGGCCTTCGCGCTGCATCTTCGCGATGACGTCGAACTGCTCGTCGCGCGGCACGTGCGGATCGATGCGATGCAGCTGCCACAGATCAATGCGCTCGACGCCGAGACGTCGCAGGCTCATCAGCACGCACTGGCGCAGGTACTCGGGCCGGCCGAGCGGCATCCAGATGTCCGGACCGTGGCGCACGAGACCGCCTTTCGTGGCGACCAGCATCCCCTTGTACGGATGCAGCGTCTCGCGGATCAGATCCTCGCTGACGAACGGGCCATAGCTGTCGGCCGTGTCGATCAGGTTGATGTCGAGCTCGGGCACGCGGCGCAGCGTCGCGCGCGCCGCCGCGGGATCGGGCGGGTCGCCCCAGATGCCCTTGCCGGTGATGCGCATCGCGCCGAAACCGAGGCGATTGACGGCGATGTCGCCGCCGATCTTGAACGTGCCGGATGGCGCCGCTGATACGGACATGAGAATGCTCCTTGGTCGATATTCGTGTTGACCGGCGCCTCTGAAGCGGATCGAACGCGCACGTAGCGAGTGCGCGTTCCGCCTGCCGTGCGCCGGCAGCTTGCTTCGCGCAAGGTGTTGGGATCGCGCCGGCATATCACAAGGGAGCGCGACAATTGGCGAGTGCGTGCGGGCGTCACTTTCGCAAGATTCCGTAAAGGCGTCAGACCACCGTCCGGGCAGTTGCTAGACTTCCACGCTCACACCGGAGCCGTTCCGATGTCCGCGCTTTCCCGCTGGCTCAGCCGCATCGTCGGTCGTGCGCTGACGCGCCACGACTCGGTGTCGCCCATCGGCCAGATGGCACGCGAGCGGTTCCGCATCGAGCTGCTGCGCGAACCGCGCTATGCGGATCCGGCGCGGCTTTGCCGCTTCGAGCATCAGGTTTTCTCGCAGGGCGGCGAGGACGGCATCCTGCGCGAGATCTTCCGCCGCGTCGGCGAGACCGATCGCGTGTTCGTCGAGCTCGGCGTCGGCGACGGTTTCGAGAACAACACGCTGTTCCTGCTGAGCCACGGATGGAGCGGCGTCTGGCTCGATGGCAATCGCGCCGGCTGCGCATCGATCCGCAAGAACTGCGCGCGCGAGATCGCCGACGGTCGCCTCGATCTCGTCGAGGCCGCGGCGACGGCCGAGAACATCGTCAGCTTGCTGCCGGAGAGAATCCGTACGGCCGGATTCGATCTGCTCAGCATCGATCTCGACCGCAACACATATCACGTGTGGGCCGCGCTCGAGGATCTGGCGCCGCGCGTCGTCGTCGTCGAATACAACGCGATGTATCCGGCGGATCTCGCCTGGATCGCGGAATACGATCCGGGAAAATGGTGGAACGGCTCGTCGTACTACGGCGCAAGCCTGAAGGCGCTCGAGATACTCGGCGCACGCATGGGCTACGCGCTGGTCGGTTGCGATATCGCCGGCGTCAACGCGTTCTTCGTGCGCCGCGACCTCTGCGCCGATCGCTTCCGCGCGCCGTTCACTGCCGAAAACCACTTCGAGCCGATGCGCTACTACCTGCACGGCCGGGTCGGCCATCCGCGCGCGCTGCACGACTGATCGCGTCGCGCGGCGCGGAGCGCCGCGAAAAATCAGCCGACCGTGAAGCGCGGCGCGAAGGAACGCTGCTCGCATCCGGCGTGGCCGCATTCGCAACCGCCTTCGTGCGTTGCCGCGAGCGCGGCGCCTTCGCAATACGTGCTGCAATAGCTGCTGCCTTCGCGCGCGCTGCACTCGCACGGTGTATGCGCGCAGGCGGGACGGTCGGGATTTTCCATGACGCATTCTGCCCATCGATACGGGAGTCTCGAACCGTAGTCCCGCTGCGGGCAACGCCGGCTTAATGCGCAACGCATTTGAAGTTTCATTTCCGAGCGCGCATGGATGAGCCTGCATGGATGCGGTCGCGACACGTGTCGCTGAGCTGAACCATTTCCGCGTGCGCGTTCGCCTCGGGCGCAATGACCGCTAGACTCGATCGATATTCCCGACGGACTCGCAGCATGCATCGGCGTCGCGTCATCGTCATCGCGATCGCGACCCTCGTGGCCATTCCGGTCGCGTGCGTGCTTTTCGTTGCGACGTACGACTGGAATCGCGCGAAGCCATGGCTCGAAGCGCGTGCGAGTGATTCGCTCGGACGCACGATCGAGATTGGCGGCGACTCGCCGCGCACTGGCACTGGCGCGTGCAGCGCGACGATGGCGAAACGTTTGCGCCGGGTTTCGGTTTCAGCGCGCAGGGCGTGCGCATCGGCAATCCGGACTGGGCCAAGCGCAAGCAGTTCGCCGAGCTCGAAGCGGTCGATGCCGAGATCCGGCTGCTGCCGCTGCTGTGGCATCGCCTCGACATTCCGTCCGTGCGCGTCGTGCGGCCGTCGATCGACATCGAGCAGCGCAAGGACGGCAGCAACACGTGGACGTTCGCGCCATCCGACGAAGAGTCCTCGGCGTGGACCGTCGACATCGGCGAGATCGCGTTCGATGCCGGCGAGGTCTGGCTGACCGACGCCGTGCGCGATCTCGATCTTCGCGCCGAGATCACGCAGCTGGACGAGCCGATTCCGTTCGGCCAGCACGTCGATGGCGATGATCCGTCGACGCGCCGCGAGGTGATCCACCGCGTCGGGCGTCCCGCCGCCGAGCGTTTGCGCAAGGCGGTCGAGGAGCGCGCCGCACGAGCCGAGCGAGCGCGGCCGCACGCAGGCCGCCGCCGCCACCGTATCGCTTCGCGTGGAAGGCGAGCGGCACGATGCACGGCGAAAAGGTCACCGGGAACGGGCGCATCGGCGGCGTGTTTGCGCTCGAGGATCCGCAACCCTTTCCGGTCCGCGCGGACATCAGCGTCGGCGCGACCGACATCGCGCTGACCGGCACGATCACCGATCCGACGAGCCCCGACGCGCTCGACATGCGGCTGTGGATCGCGGGACCGAATCTTTCACGGCTGTACTCGATCACCGGCATCGCGCTGCCGAACACGCCGCCGTACGCGTCGGTCGGTCGCCTCGCGGGACGCTTCCGTCCGCACCGATCTGTGCTGCGCTACGAGGACTTCACCGCGCGCGTCGGCGGCAGCGATCTGGCCGGCACGCTGACTTTTCGCAGCGAAGGCGAACGCCCGACGCTGACCGGCGAGGTCGAATCGACGCTGCTGCAGTTCCGTGATCTCGGCACCGTGATCGGCGTCGACATGGCGGAAGATTCCGCGGAGCGAGGCGATGCGTCGCCGCAGCCGTCCGGTCGTGTCCTGCCGCACGTACCGTTCAGCGTCGAGCACTGGCGCGCGATGGACGCGGACGTGCACTTCACCGGCAAGCGTGTCGTGCGCAATCGCGAGCTGCCGATCAGCGACGTCGACGCGAAGATCCGCATGCAGAAGGGCGTGCTGACGCTCGATCCGCTGCGTTTCGGCATGGCCGGCGGCGACGTCGGCTCGTCGATCCGCATCGATGCCGGCGTCGATCCGCCGAACGGAACCTTCGCCCTCGATGCGCGCAAGCTCCAGCTGCGCCGCCTGTTCGAGAAAGTCGAAGGCCTGTCGGAGAGCCTCGGCGAAGTCGCCGGCAACGTGAAGCTGTCCGGTCGCGGCACGTCGCTCGGCGCGATGATCGGCGCGTCCGACGGTTCGCTGCAAGTTCGTGATGACCGGCGGGCGCATCAGCGAAGCGCTGATGGAGAAGGCGGGGCTCAACTTCGCGAACATGGCGGTTGCGAAGATGCGCGGCGACAAGCAGATCGCGATCAATTGCGCGGCGTCGGTATTTACCGTGACGCACGGCATCGCCAAGGCGGATCTGTTCGTGTTCGACACCGAGAACGCGCTGGTCGGCATCGACGGCACGATCGATCTCGACAACGAGCGCATCGACCTCACGCTGCATCCGCGCACGAAGGGATTCCGCATGTTCTCGCTGCGCTCGCCGCTGCTCGTGCAGGGAAGCTTCGAGCATGTCGACGTCAGCGTCGACAAGAAGGCCCTTCTCGCGCGCGGCGGGGGCGCGATCGGGCTCGGCCTCGTCGCGGCACCTCTGGCCGCGCTGGTGCCGTTGATCGCGCCGGGCGGCGGCGAGGACGAGCAGAGCTGCGCGCCGCTGGCGGGAGAGCTCGCGAAGACTCGCGTTGCGTCCGCGGAAAACTCCGAGAAGGCTTCGCAGCCGGAAAAACGCGAGTCGAAGAAGACGCCGTCGACCGGGAAGCGTTGAGGCAGGGCGTGCGCCGCATCGGGCGTGCTATGTTGCCCGCATGGGGGAGAACACACGCGATTCCGGTCTCGTGCGGGCCGTGGGTCCATGGGTCTTCGCGGCGAGCATCGTCAACACCGTTGTCGGTGCGGGCATCTTCGCGGCGCCCGCGGCACTCGCTGCAACGGTGGGGCCGTACGCGCCGGTCGCATTCCTCGTCTGTGCGGTAGCGATCGGCGCGATCGCGATCTGTTTCGCCGAAGGCGGCAGCCGCGTGCCGACCAGCGGCGGCGCGTACGGCTACATCGAAACCGCATTCGGTCCGCTCGCGGGTTACGTTGCGGGCACGATGCTCTGGGTTTCCGATCTCCTCGCGTGCGGCGGCATCGCGGCCGCGCTCGGCGACGTGGCGGCGAGTCTCGCCGCGCCCGAGTGGCGCGTTGCGGTGCGCTCGGCCGTCGTCGTCGTCGCGATCGGCGGCATCGCAGCCATCAACGTTCGCGGCGTGCGGCAAGGCGCGCGTCTCGTCGCGGGCGCCGCGCTCGCCAAGCTGGCTCCGCTCGTCGTGTTCGTGCTCGTGGGCGCTTTTTTCATCGACCCAAGCCATTTTTCGGGCGCGGCGCCGGCCGCGGGCGGCGAGATCGGCCGTGCACTGATCCTTGCGCTCTTCACGTTCACGGGCATGGAGACGGCTCTGTGCGCGAGCGGCGAAGTGGCGCAGCCGTCGCGCACGATTCCACGCGCGATCGGGATCGCGATGATCTCGCTCGCGCTGCTTTACATCTGCGTGCAGATCGTCGCGCAGGGCGTGCTCGGCGCCGGGCTCGCGACATCGACCGCGCCGCTGGCCGATGCGATGGCGCGCGTGAGCCCTGTGCTGCGGGTGCTCATGCTCGCGGGCGCGGCGGTCTCGATGCTCGGCTGGATCAGCGGCGACATTCTCGCGACGCCGCGCATGCTGTTCGCGTTCGCGCGCGACGGGCTGATGCCGCGCGTGCTCGGGCGCGTGCACGCGAAGTCGCACACGCCGCATATCGCGATCTGGTGCTACGCGGCGACCGCGGTGGTGCTCGCATTGACCGGCACGTTCGCCGAGCTCGCGGTCGCGGCGACGCTGCTCGTCGCGGTTCCTTATGCCGGCGGCTGCGCGGCCGCGTGGCTGCTTTCGCGACGCGGCGTCGCGCTCGAGGGGAAGCCGCTCGGATTCCGCTGGATCGGCGTCGTGGCGGCGATCGGCATCGCGAGCATGGTCGGTGTCGTCGCGCTCGCGGCGCGCGGGGAAATCATCGGCCTCTTCGCAGTGGTCGCGATAGCGGCGGTGCTCTACGTCGTCGGAGCACGCGTCGCGGCGGCGCGCGCCCGAGTCGCGGATTCATAGACGGCAGAGATCGCCGGCATGGCGCCGGGACGAGGAAAGGGCTAGCGCAGCTGGCTGTCCTTGCTGCCGCGGCGGTTGTAGCCCGCGAACGCCTGGTCTTCCTTGTCGCGCGCTTCCTGGCACGCGACGCACAGGCGCACACCCGGCACGGCCTTGCGCCGCGCTTCGGGAATCTTCGCCTCGCACTCTTCGCAATGCGTGAGGCTCTTGCCACGCGGCAGCTTGCTGCGCGCGCGCTTGACGGCGTCGTCCACCGTCGAATCGATCTGGTCCTGCACGGCGCCGTCACCGGCCCAGCCTGTTGCCATGACGCTTTCTCCAACCCTTCTCGCGGACGCAGATCCCGGCCGGTCTTCGTGATGACCGGAGCCGAAACTATCCGCCTAAATGCAGATGGGGTCGAGTGCGGGAGGGGTCAACCGCGATCGTCATGCCGCATGGCGGCGGCTGACGAAGAATCCGTTGAACGTGAGCCGCCCGATGGACGGATCGTCGCTGAGTCGATCCGCAGAAGGGATGTCGCCCGAATGCAACAGGCTGCCGTCGTAGAAGATCAGCCGGTTCCAGCGCGCCGGCACGCCGCCGATGCGCTCGAAGTACGCGTTCGACTCGCGCATGTAGCCGGGTGCGATGCCGTGGCGTTGCGCGAACGCTTCGTTGGAGAGGCTCGTCGAATCGGCGAAGAGCGCCGCGATTTCCTCGCGCGATCGCGCGCGGCGCATAGAAGCTCGTGCCGCCGAGCGCCGTGTCCTTGAAGAGATAAAGCACCGTTGCCTGGATGCTTTCGGTGGGCCCGAGCCCGAAACGATCCGAGTGACACAGCCACTGGAACGGCCGCAGCGCCTCCGGCGGCAGCGTGACCATCGACAGCCGGCAGTGCATCTTCTTCAGCCGCCGCGCGTCGAAGCAGCCGCGCATGTGCCGGTTGAAGAAATCCTCCAGCGCGGTTTCGATCGCGGCCGGCATCATGCGGTAGGTGCCGGGATACGCGTTGAAATCGACCGGACGGAATTCCGCGCGGCGCGCGGCGGCCCAGTCCACGAAGCGCTCGGGCTCGCACAGCGCGTCGTCGACGACGTAGCAGGTTTCGCCGTTGTCGAGCGCGACGCGCTCGATGCGCGGGTCCTTGCGGAACACCGCCGCGGCTGGCATTGCATCAAGGCTTTCCGGCATCGCGAGACCAGTGCGCGCTGGGTTGCACAAGCTTAGCGTGTTTGCGCGAGCGGTCCGCTCAAGATGAGTGCAGGCGGCGCGATCAGGTGGCGTGCTGCGATTTCGCGACGCGTTGCCCGTGACGGACCAGCGCCACCGCAGCGACTACCGCGAGGACGAGCATCAGCACCGCGTAGACGACGGTCGGGACCGGCGATGCGGCGACCTTGGGAAACAGCTTGAAGCGCAGGAACGTCGAATAGTTCGACGCGTCGTGGAGATAGACCATCAGGAAAGTGCTCGCGCCCGATTTCAGGAAGAACCAGGTCATGATCACGGACAGCGCGACGCAGGTGTAGAGGAACGTCGCGTGATCGACGAGGCCGGGCAGCTTGTCGTCGGCCGCGTAGAGCGGTACGTGCCATGCGTACCAGACGATGCCGACGACGATCGCGGCGACGAGCGGCGACATGCGCCGCAGCAGCTGCGGCAGCAGCACGCCGCGCCAGCCGATTTCTTCGCCGAGCGGGCCGTCGAACACCGCCATGACGAAGAACAGCATCACGAACTTGAGCGGAGCGAACGCGGAAGGGTCGAAACTGAGGCTGCCGGTCGCGTAGCCGGCAATCACGATGCCCAGGTTGAGCACGATTCCGAACCACGCGGCGACGTAAAGCCACGCCGGTACGCGCCAGCGCACGAGGCTCCGGCCGAGCTCCGCGAGCGACGCGCGGCCCTGGCACGCCGCGAGCGCGATCACGCCCGCGAGCGCGGGTCCGAAATCCCGCAACACGAGCCCGATGACGCTGCCGGGAAGCGAGGCGCGAAAAAACCCGTCGCTCTCCAGCGAGAACGGCAGGATTCCGCGGCGCGACATCTCCACGGCAACCCAGTAGACGACCGCAAAGCCGAGCGCGAGCACGGTGAAGACGATTGCAGTCCTGAGCGCGGGATCTCCTCGCGCATCGCGTTGCTCTTTCACTGACCTGCGCCTCGTCTCGAGATCATGCGTGTCCTGGACTGCCGGCCGCGACGCACCCTGCCGGACACGGCCCGAAACCTCGGATGCGACGCCTCGCCGGAAGGTTTATCCCGCGGGGCGTTGCTTCTGCTGCAAACCGCTCGTCCAGCGTGGTCGCGGCGTGCGTTTCGCGTGCTGCATCATGCTTTTCGCCGAACCAGCGGTCTCAGCAGGCGAGCCCGCGCAGGAATCGGTGTAGAGTCGCCTGCCGCATCGACTCGCGGAACTGCCGCGCAGAAAACGGGCCCAGGCATGCGACTCAACGACAATGTCATCGTGCTCGCCGACGACGATACCGAGATGTGCCGCTCGTTCACGGAGATCTTCGAAGCGAAAGGCTACACGGTGCATTGCTGCGGCGACGGCTTGCGTGCGCTGGAGCTGTGCCGGGAACACCGGCCGGCGGTCGTGCTGCTCGATCTCGACATGCCGGAGCTCGACGGATACGAAGTCGCGCGGCGCCTGCGCGACGACCCCGATCTTGCCGACCTTCGCATCGTCGCCGTGACCGGGCGCTCGGACGAGCGCGCCAGCGCGCGCGCCTGGGAAGCGGGTTTCCACGATTTCCTCGGCAAGCCCGCGCCGGTTTCGATGCTGCTGGCGATGATCCGCCCGACGCGGGAAATCAAGGCGATCCAGCGCGAAGACTGACGCGCTCGCACGCGCACGCGGCTACCCGGGGTCGCGATCCTCGCCGCGCGGATCGATGAAGTCGGTCTGCTCGAGGCCTTCTTCCGCCGCGTACTCCTCGTCGCTCTGCGTCTCGTCGCCGAAATCGTCCTCGTCGGTCGGCGTGTCCTCGATGCTTTCGAGCAGGTCGTCCGGCAGATCGGATTCGTCGTCCTGGTCGAGCAGTGGTCTCGGATTCGTCATGTCGGCAATCTCCGGCGTGAAGTCGCTGCTGCGCGGAAGTGGCGGAGGACGTCAGCGTACCACCGCGACATCGGGTCGGCGCAAGGCCGTTGCGAACGGCGCGCACAAGCATCATGCATGCCGACGCGTTTCAGTCGGCCGGCGTGAGCTCCAGCGTTCGCGGCGCAAGTCCCATCGCCTGACGATAGCGCGCGTAGAGCAGCGCGACCTTCGCGACATATTCCTGCGTCTCGACATACGGCGGCACGCCGCCGTATTGCGTGACAGCACCGCTGCCTGCGTTGTAGGCGGCTGCCGTGAGCTGGCGATCGCCGCCGTACTGCGCCTCGAGCGCCTTCAGATACTTCGCGCCGGCCATGATCGACTGCTTCGCCGAGAACGGATCGCTGACGTCGTAGTCGCCGATCACGTCCGGCATCAGCTGCATGACGCCTTTCGCGCCTTTCACCGATACGGCGTCGGCCGTAAACGCGCTCTCGGCGTGCGCGATCGCGCGCAGCCACGCTTCGTCGAGGCCGGTCGCGCGCGCGGCGGCCTTGAACTCGCGCGGGTAGACGCCGAGCTGCGGCTGGCCGACCTTGCCGAGGCCGACGTGCGCAGGCGATGCGGGCGGCGTCGCGACGGTGAACTGCAGCACCGTCGTCGAGCCGGGGAGCTTGCGCGTGCTGTAGACGGTCTTTCCGTCCTGCTCGCGCTGGTACAGCGTGCCGTGGAAGACGCCAAGCGCGCCCCAGAGATTCGGCAATGCGGCCGCGTTGTCGTCCAGCTCGTTCGCGGTGCATTTCGATCCGGGCTCGGGCGCTGTCGCGAGGCTCACCGTGCCGTCGCGAAGGCAGCGCCAGACCGTGCGCGCGCCCGCCGGCCGTAGCGGCAGCGCCAGCAACGACAACGCGAGCAGCAGCGCGATCCGGTTCATTCCGGGAAGCAGGCGCGACCTCAGCCGCCGACTCCGGCAACGAATGCGACATCGCCGATCCAGTTGCGCTTGCGGCGCGCGAGGCGTGCGTCCTCGATCTCGCCCTCGACGTTCGAGGACACGCGCCTCAGCAGCGATGGTTCCACGTCGTCGAACGCGTTGACGCTGACGACCGCGAAAAGCTGCCCGTCGATGCAGGCTCGTCACGACGGGCGCATCTCCGCAACGCGTGCAGACGTGGAAGTCCGCGGTTTCAGTGCCGAAGCGATACGCCGAGACGAGCGCAGGATCGTCGATCGTGACGCGTAGCGAGCCCGTCGGGCACGCCGTCCATACGCCGCCGCGCTTCGTGCAGAACGAGCACGTGCAGGCGCGCGCCGGGATCTCGTGAGGCTCCGGCTGCCAGTCGAGCGCGAAAGCGATGTTGCGGCAATGGCAGCTTCCGTGAATCAGCATCGCGCGTTCTCGCGAAGGACATCACGCGACACTATCCCTTGCTTTCGCGCGCCAGGCAAACGCACCGGCGCTATTCGATATAAGGCACCGGATCCGCCGGGCACGTATCGACGAGGTGCTGCTGCGTGCTGCGCAGATCGCTCGTCCAGCATTCGTCGAACACCGAGCAATAGCAGGCGCGCAGCTCGATCTTGAAGCGCGCGGCGTCGAGCTTCTTCCACAACGCAGCGTTGATGTCGGTTTTCGGCAGTTGCAGCAGCGGAGCCGAATCCGACGCGCGCAGCACGCGTTGGATGAGCTTGGAGGAGATCATCTTGTTGTCTGTCAGCGCGGGAAGGTCGAGCGGCTTGTCCGTTGCGACGCCATCCGGAATGCAGCATGCCTTGATCAGCGCCGCCCAGCCCTTGACCGGCTTGCCGTCATACAAGATCGCGAACGACTCGACTTTCGCAGGACCGACACCGGCGTTGCGCACCGCGATATCGATTACGGGCAGTCCGTTGTCACTGGTGTTCGAGCTCAGGTATTCGAGATACGGCCACGACTGGGCCTGGACGAGCCGTGCCATGTCGTCGCCCTGGCGCATCGACAGCCAGATCGAGGTGACCGACGTGACCAGCGCGGCGATCGCGACGACCATCTCGAGCAGGCGTGTCAAGGTTCCGTGGCGGGCTTGCATGTGGCGTTTTTCCCGAAGTGAGCCGGTAGTCGTCGAATCGATGCCGAAAGCCTGTTGAAGGTTTATCGCTACCTGCGCATCACCGGCGAAATGCAGCAGCTCGACCGGTTGGCCGGCTCACCGTCGGCTGAATGAGGGTAAGCCAAATCCGATTCGTTCACCTTCCAGACCGCACGCCCCGTGCAGAGTCGCGCCAGCTCACGACGAGGGTGCGACGATGGAAAGGACAGAGGAGCGGGCGCGAGCGATCATCCGCACACAGCTCGGACTGCGCGAGACCGACCCGATCGGGCTCGAGGCGCGGATCGCGGACCTTGGTGCGGACGATCTCGACAACGTCGAGATCATCCTGGCGCTCGAGGAAGAATTCGAATGCGCGATTCCCGACAGCGCCGCCGTGCACATGACGACGTTCGGCGACGTGATGGCATTCCTGCACGGCAAGCGCGCGGCCTGAGACTCTGCACGCTCAGGCCGCGAGGCGGTGCTCGTAGTACGGCCGCTCGCGATCGTCGAGGATCGCGTACTGCGCGCGCAGGTCCATGCGATCGGGCCGCAGCCATGCATCGACGTTCGCGCGCTTGATCGGGATGATGCATCGATCGTGACCTGCCGCGGCGATTTCCGCCGGCGGATCGTCGGTCACCGCGGCGAACGACTGCAGTGAATCGCCGCCGGCCTGCCAGTGCGACCACAGGCACGCGACGATCATGTCCTGCGTCGGCCGTGGCCGGAACTCGAGGATCACGTTTTCTTCCTTCTCGCCGGCACCGAGCTCGCGTCCTTCCATGCGGTGCCGGCTGACGTTCTCGAAGAAAGCATTGGCGATGACGACGGCGTGCGAGGCGCCGAAGAGATCGCGCCAGAATCCTTCGAGGTTGTCGCGCCGCGCGTTGTAGGTGCCGGGAAACTTCGCGTCGTGGAACGCCGGCTTGCCGGCGAGGCGGCACTGGTAGCGCATCGGCACGACGACGTGGCGGCCCTGCTGCATCGTCATCACCGGCGCGTACCAGCCCGGGAAAATCCGCGAATCCTCGTCGATGAGCTCGGTGCGCCTGAGATCGGCGAGCTTGCCGAGGCACCATTCGATCTTGTCGGTCGCGATGCGCGCGCTCTCGGTCGCGGCCTTGGTCGTCTTCGTGCGCAGCGTGCGCTCGGCATCGGCAAGACGCTTGCGCTGCTTGAAAAGCTCCTGCTCGAAATTCGCCGCCTGCTGGCGGTCGAACGCGTCGATCATGTCCTTGATGCGGCGCTCGTCGTCGTTCGCGGGCTCGGCGAACGCGGCATCCATCGCCTTGGGGATCTTGATCTTCGCGCCCTGGCTGCGATTCCAGTACAGGCGCACGAACGCCTGGATGCCGATGTCGGCGCCCCAGACGCGCACGTACTTGCGGTAGTCGGCCCAGATCTGGGCGGAATAGCACACGAGACGATTTCCGTGAAGCGTTGCCTTGCGGCATTACGCTACGACGGCCGCGCTAAGGCAAGTCCCGATCCCAGTACGGCTCGGGGCTGAAGCGCTCGACGAGGAAATCGATCAGGCGGCGCGTCTTGGCCGGCAGCGAGCGCGTGTGCGGATACACGGCGTAGACCGCGAGCGAGGGCAGCGTCCATTCGGTCAGGATGCGCTTGCAGTCGTCCACTGCGCAGTTGATCGGCGACGATGAAGGTCGGCAGGCGCGCTACGCCCATTCCAGCCACCGCGGCAGCCGCGATGAAATCGCCGTTGTTGACCGCGAGCCGTGCATGCGCCGGCACCGACGTCGTCATGCCGTCGCGCTCGAACTCCCAGGCCTCGCTGTTCGGCGTCAGCGTGTAGCGCAGGCACTCGTGCCGCGCGAGATCGGCCGGAGCTTCCGGCTCGCCGCGCGCTGACAGATACGCGGGCGATGCGATCGCGACCATGCGGCACGGCGCGATCTTGCGCGCCATCAGCGAGGAGTCCGCGAGCTGCGAGATGCGGATCGCGACATCGAATCCTTCCTCGACCAGATCGACGCGGCGGTCGTTGAGATTGAGATCGAGCTCGACGCGCGGATGCAATCGCTGGAATTCGGAGAGTGCGGGCGCGAGGTGCACCGTCGAGAACGGAATCGGCGCGCTCACGCGCAGGCGTCCGCGCGGATCGACCTGCAGCTCGGTCGCTTCGGCCTCGGCTTCGGAAAGGCGCGAGAGCACATCGCTGACGCGCTGGTAATAGTTCTGGCCCGATTCGGTCAGGCTGAGTCTTCGCGTCGTGCGGTTGAGAAGACGCACGCCGAGCGAATCCTCGAGATTCTGTATCAGCTTGCTGGCGAGCGCGCGCGAGATGCCGAGCTGCTCGGCTGCCGCGGTGAAGCTGCCGGTATCGACGACGCGCGTGAACAACTGCATGGCCTGCAACTTGTCCATGCGGTCAGCCCGGCAGGATCGCGAGCACGGCTTCGGGCGGACGTCCGATCGCCGCCTTCGAGCCAAGTACGACGATCGGCCGCTGCAGCAGGCGCGGATGTGCGGCGATCGCCGCGACGAGCTCCTTGCGCGTCCGCTTCGGATCGGCGAGACCGAGCTCCTTGTACTCGTCCTCGTCCGTGCGCATCAGCTCGCGCGGTTCGATGCGCGAGCATGCGCAGCAGCGACTCGATCTCGCTCGTCGACGGCGGCGTTTCCAGATACGCGACGACGCGCGGCGCGAAGCCGCGCGCGTTCAGAAGATCGAGCGTTGCACGCGATTTGGAACAGCGCGGATTGTGGTAGATCGTCGGTTGCTGCATGTCTGTCGTGTCGTCCGGCACGACAGACTTTGCCGCTTTCCTGACGCGCAGGCAATGCAGTGGTGGCGTCCACCCAGGAACGCCACGGGAAAACACCCAGACTCATGCAGCGTCGCGATGCACCGCGCGACGCGCGTTGGCGAGCTCTCGATCGATGATGTAGCGCTCGGCCTCGGCTCGCGATGAGAATCTCGCGAGCACGCCGCCGTTGTTCGGACAGAGCACCTCGCGCCAGCTGTCGAGTCCGTTCGCGCGTGCGGAATCCGCTCCCGCAATATCCGACACGACGGGGTGCGCGCGGACATGATCGATCCTGTATCCCAACACGTTGACTTCGGTGTGGCGTGAAGTGTTCATCGTCCTTCTCCGGCTTTCAGGGTATTGCGAGCGGGAGATTACCGATCGACGGTGTTAGGCCGGTTAACCTCGTGTTGCAGTCGGGTTAATCGCGACGCAGAACGCGAAGCAGTCGACGAAAAAAATCGGATGCCGCAATTGCAAACTGTGCGAACTTTGCGCGCCGCGGATTGTCTGCGATGGTATCGCGCGTACCGTTCTCCGGTGCGCTGGGCGCTTGATGCGCGTGCGATGAAGGCGGGCCGTCTGCGCTGACGCGTTGCGCCTGGACTGGCCGCGAGGGCGGCTCCACGGTCCTTGCCGAATGGCTTCGCAGCGCGGGCTGCTAAGATACGCACGGCCTTTCTGGCGCGTATCTCCATGACTCCTGCATTGCCGATCGACCGGGAGCGCGAGCGTCGCGCGTTCCGCCTTTTCATGCTGCTCGCATTCGTGCTGCTCGGCGCCGGTATCGGCCTGCGCGATCCGTGGCCGAGCGACGAGCCGCGCTTCACGCTCGCGGCCAAGCAGATGGTCGAATCGGGCGACTGGCTTTTTCCGCAACGCGGGCGCGAGCTCTATTCGGACAAGCCGCCGGTGATGATGTGGAGCGAAGCGGCCGCCTACGAAGTCACGCGCAGCTGGCGTGTCGCGTTCCTGCTGCCGTCGCTGCTCGCGGGTCTGCTGACGCTCGGCCTCACCTACGATCTCGGACGAAGATTCTGGAACCACAAGGCCGGGCTCTACGCGGCGATCGCGGTGCTGTTCGTGTTCCAGTTCATGTACCAGGTCAAGCGCGCGCAGATCGATCCTTTGATCATGGGCTGGATCACGCTCGCCAACTGGGGACTTCTCGTCCACTTCCTGCGCGGGCCGAACTGGCGCGCGTTCTGGCTCGGATGCTTCGCCGCCGGTGTCGGCGTGATCACCAAGGGCGTCGGCATTCTCGCGCTGCTGATGTTCGTGCCGTATCTCTTCGCGCGATGGCGCGGATGGGACGGCGTGACGCGCACGACGCATTCGGCGTGGCGCTGGCTCGGCGGAATCGTTGCGTTCCTCGCGCCGATTCTGGCCTGGGGCATCAGCGTGCTTGTCGTCGCGAAAGCGCGCGGCACGGCGGAGTACGCCGCGTACGTCAACGATCTCTTTTTCCGCCAGACGGCCGGACGCTATGCGGGCTCGTGGTCGCATCCGCAGCCGTTCTACTATTACCTGCCGATCGTGCTGTTCAACTGGTTTCCGATGTCGCTCGCGTACATCGGCTGCCGTGCCGCGTTGGTGGCGCGATCTCAAGGCCGGCGAGGCGCGCATCCTGCTGCCGCTCGGCTGGACGCTGCTGATCGTGGTCTTCTTCAGCATTCCGGTCGGCAAACGCGACGTATACCTGATGCCGGCGATCCCGATGGTCGCGCTCGCGATGGCGCCGTACCTCGAAGAGTTGGCAGCGACGCGCTGGCTGCGTACGACGACGTTCGCGATCGCGTTGCTGGGCGGCATTGTGATCATCGTCGCGGGCCTGTGGGCTCTGTTCGGCCATGCGCCCGCAGCCGACCGCTTCATCGTGCAGCGCGAGCTCGAGGACCTCGGACACATGGTCTGGGGCATGGTCATCGCGATCGGCGCCGCGTGCGTGCTCGCGGCCGCATGGTTCCGTCCGCGCCGCGGCATCCACGCAATGCTCACGGGCACGGGTGCGCTCTGGCTGATCTGGAGCTTCTGGTCGTATCCGCTGCTCAACGATTCGAGCTCGGCAAAGGGCGTCATGCGACACGCGCGCGAACTGGCTGGGCCCGGCACCGAGATCGGCCTCGTCGCGTGGAAGGAGCAGAACCTCCTGATGGCCGATGGACCCGTGCGCGATTTCGGATTCCTCAATCCGTGGGACAAGCAGCTCGTCGAAGCGATGCAATGGCAGGCCGAGGATCCGGCCAGGCGGCCGATCTTCATCCTCGACGAGGCGATGGGGCGCTGCATCGATCGCGCGAAGGCGACGCTGGTGGGACACGCGAACCGGCGCGAGTGGTGGATGGTTCCGAGCGAGGCGATCGTTGCCGGCTGCGTGCCGGACGCGAGCGTCGATGCGGAGCAGGAGAAGCAGGATGCGCCGACGCCTTGATGCATCGCCTCTCCCGCAAGCGGGAGCGTGCGCTGTGGGCGCCGCTCGATTTTCAGCGTTCGATCGGCACGAGCCGCTGCAGCTGTCGAAGCATGCGGCCGTACAGTCGCCGCGTGCGGTAGCCGTTGATCAGCCGGCTCATCGACGAGATCGGGATCGCGTGCTTCTCGCCGAACCCGTCGATCATCACCAGCCGCGGGCCGCCGCGCGAATCGCTGCCGTAGACGATGTTCCACGCGTGCATGTCGCCGACGATCACGTTCGCGTCGAGCAGGTGCCGGCGGAACACGGCGAGCGCGGCTTCGAGCTCCGGCGTGAAGCCGCTTCGCGCATACACGGCCGCCAGCGTCGGCGCGAGCGCGCCATCGGCATCGACGACTTTTTCCGAGATCAGCCCGAGCCCGAGATCGGTATCGACGACACCGATCATGCGCGCGATCGGCGCATCGACATGCGGTGCGCGCGCCTTCGCTGCGATGTATTCCTTGAGCTCGCGCAGATAGCCGACGAAATGCCGCGTGCGCGGCAGCCGCTTGTGCCAGCGTCCCGGCGCGTTCCAGCGCGACGCGACCGCGTCGGCGCGCATGACCTTGATCAGCTCGCTGCCATGCACCGGGTGCTGGTAGACGCTGCGCAGATGGCCGACGGCGAGGGGTTCCGTGGCGCCGATCTCGAGGACCGGATCCGGCGATGAGTTTTTTGTAAGCATGGTTCCCCGGCGAAACGCCTCCCCGCGGACATCGTACCCGCTTTGAGCGGATTCGAAAGCATGGACCCTCGACGCGGCCGCGTCGGTCCATTCGCTAGCCGAGCTCGTCGATGTTCCGCGGCCAGTCGTCATGCAGCAGGCGCGACAGCGCGCGGTCGGCGAGAACGCGTCCGCCGGTCTGGCAGCGTGCGCAGTAGTTGGTTTCGTTGTCGGCATAGACGATGCGCTGCACCGGCGCGCCGCAGACCGGGCAAGGCTTGCCGTAGCGGCCGTGCACGGCCATCGCATCGTGAAACGCGGTGACCTTTTCCGGAAACTTGCCGGCGGCCTGCCGGCGCAGGCGCTCGATCCAGGCGCTCAGCGTTGCGCGTGTCGCGGCGAACAGCGCCGAGGCGTCGGCGTCCGCAAGCCTCGAAGTCAGCGCGAGCGGGGAGAGCTTCGCCGCGTGCAGGATCTCGTCCGAATACGCGTTGCCGATGCCGCTGAAGATGTGCGGATCGGTCAGCGCGCGCTTCAAGCGTGTGGTTGCGCGCACGCAGCGTGCGCGCGAACGCGCCGACGTCCATCTTCATCACGTCGTGTCCGCCGGGATCGAGCGCAGCCAGGGCATCCTCGCCGGCGACGACGTGCAGCGACGCGCGCCGCTTGGTGCCGGCTTCCGTCAGAAAGAGCTTGCCGTTCTCGAACTCGAACACGGCGAGCGTGTTGTGCGGCTCGCGCGGCGCGCCTGTGTCGCGCCACTGCAGACGCCCGGCGATCATCAGGTGAATGACGAGGAAGAGGCCGCCTTCGAGGCCGATGACGATGCGCTTGCCGATGCGACGAAGTTCCGTCACGCGCTTTCCCGACGCGCCTTCGATCGGCGGCACCGCGGTGCGCAGCAGGAACGGATTCTTCAGCTGCACATGCGTCAGGGTGCGGCCCTCGATGCGCTCGCGAAGGCTCTCGAGATAGATCTCAATGTCTGGCAGCTCGGGCATGTTTCGCGGAATCGCCGGCTAGCGGCGGCCGCCGATCTCGTCGATGTGGCGCAGCATGTCGGCGGGATCCTCGAACACGCGATACGCGCCTGCGCGCTCGAGCTCTTCGTTCGCGTAGCCGCCGGAGAGGAGCCCGATGCCGAGCGCTCGCGCGCGTCGTGCAGCGAGCATGTCCCATACGCTGTCGCCGACGACCGTCGACGTCTCGATCGCGACCTTGAGCTTTCTCGCCGCAGCGATGAAGAGATCCGGATCGGGCTTGGCGTAGCGCACTTCGTCGCGCGTGACGATCGGCACGCGATCGAAGTCGACGCCGAGCGTTTCCAGCACCGGACGCGCGGTTTCCATGCGGCCGCTGGTCGCGATCGCCCACGGGATGCGCGCGTCGGTCAGGTGGGCGACGAGCTCGCGCGCGCCGGGCAGCGGGCGGATCGCGCGCGAGCGCCGGTTGTAGGCCTCCGCATGCGCGCGACGCAGGCGTTCGCCGCGCTCGGCGTCGATCTCGAAACCGCTTTCGCGCAGCAGGATGTTCGTCATCAGCCCGCCGCTCATGCCGATCTTGCGATGGATGCGCCACACCGAAAGCGGAATGCCTTCGCTTTCGAGCGCCTCCTGCCAGGCCAGCACGTGCTGGTAGACGCTGTCGACGAGCGTGCCGTCGAGATCGAACAGGAACGCGGTCTGTGGAGTTTCCATACGGTGCTTCGATGATCGGTTGGCGGGGTGGGAGAAAACACCCAATGGTAACCGCATAAGCCTTCGCGCCGCGTGGCGATCGGGTACGCTCCGCGTTCGCCATCCGGATTCGACGATGCAGACCACTGCCGGCGGCCACCTGCGCGGCGTGCTCAGCATGCTGGTCGCAGTCGCCGCGTTCTCGCTCATGGACGCGAGCATGAAGATGCTCGCACCGCACTATCCGCCGATGCAGGTGGCGGCCATGCGCGGGCTGACCTCGCTGCCGCTCGTGCTGCTGTGGGCGCTGATCGACGGCGGACCGATGCAGCTCGTGCGCATCCGCTGGCCGCTGCATCTGCTGCGCGGCGTGCTCTCGGTGATCATGCTGGTCGCGTTCGTCTACGGATTGCAGACGCTGCCGCTTGCCGAGACGTATTCGCTGTTCTTCGTCGCGCCGCTGCTGATCACCGCGCTGGCGGTGCCGATCCTCGGCGAGCGCGTCGGCTGGCGGCGCTGGCTCGCGATCCTTATCGGCCTCTGCGGCACGCTGATCGTGCTGCGGCCGAGCGGGCAGGGCATGCTCTCGCTCGGTGGCCTCGCCGTGATCGTCGCCGCGACGGGCTACGCGCTGTCGGCAATCACGGTGCGCGTGCTCGGCCGCACGGATTCGACGCAGAGTATGGTCGTTTGGATGATGACGATGCTCAGCGTCTTTTCGCTCGCTCTCGCCTGGCACGAATGGATCCCGGTCGATGCCGCCGACTGGAAAGCGATCGCGATGCTCGGGGTCACGGGAGCCGTCGGCCAGTACGGGATCACCTACGCATTCGGCAACGCGCCGGCGTCGGTGATCGCGCCCCTCGAATACACCGCGCTGATCTGGGGCCTCGGGCTCGACTGGTTCTTGTGGGGCACGCTGCCGGATCGCTGGATGCTGGCCGGAGCGGCCGTGATCGTCGTGTGCGGCCTCTATCTCTTGCGGCGCGAGGGCGTCCATGTCGAGGCCGAGCATCCCTAGATCGCCCAGCGCGACACTTCGTCGCCTGCGTCCGTCCCGAGCCCGTCGCAGGCTAACCTATGCGCATGGCAGGACAGTTCTACCGGTTCGGGCGCTTCAGCGTTTCGTCGGCGACGCGCGAGCTTCGCGAAGGCGGCGCGCCGATCGAATTGCCGGCGCGTGCGTTCGATTGCCTCGTCTACCTGATCGAGCATCGCGAGCGCGCGGTCGGCCGTGACGAGCTGATCGCGGCGGTGTGGGGCCGCGCCGACGTCAGCGAGGCGCTGCTCAATCACACGATCCTCAGGATCCGGCGCGCGCTCGGCGAGGTCGGGCCCGAGCTGATCCGGACCGTGCCGCGTTTCGGTTATCGCTGGGCCGGCGTCGTCGAAAGCGGCGTGCGCGCCGGAGCGCGATGACGCAAAGCGACGAGGCGCTCGACGTGCGCGCGTCCGAAACGCCTATCGGCTCTCATCGCGAACGTTCGCGCTCGTCGCGATACGCGCCGATCGTGCTCGGCGCGGCGTTGCTGGCAGCTCTCGCGGCAGCGTACGTGGTCGGCAATCGGCGCGGCCCATCGACGCCGGAAGCCAGACCCGCAGTCGCCGAATCCGCGCCCGATCCGGTCGCGTTGCCGGCGCTCGTGCTGCCGGCCGACGTCGACGCGCCTGAAGACTGGGCATGGCTGCGCTTCGGCCTGATGGATCTCGTCGCGAACCGGCTGCGCAGCGGCGCGGTCCGCACCGCACCGAGCGAAAGCGTCGTCGCGGTGCTGAAGCAACGCGCCAGCGCCGGCGGCAAGGCGCTGCTCGACGATGCGTCGCTCGCAGAGGTCGCTGCGCTGCGCATCCTGCCGCAAGTGCGGCTCGATTCCGGCACATGGACGGTGCAGCTCGATGCGGTCGGCGCGCAGCAGCGATTGCTCGTCGATGCGCAAGCGGCAGATCCGATCGCGGCCGCGCGCGAGGCGGCGAACAAGCTTCTCGCCCGGCTCGGTCATGCGCCCGGCTCGTCCGCCACGGATACCTCGCCGGCGCTCGACGATCTCCTGCAGCGCAGCGGTGCGGCGATGCTCGCCGATCAGCTCGACGCGGCGCGCGCACTCATCGAATCGGCCGCACCTGCGCTGCGCGATGCGCCGCCGGTGCAGCAGAGACTCGCGCAGATCGAGCTTCGCGCGGGCGAATACGACGCGGTCGAGCGGCGCCTGCTTGCGCTGATCGACCGGCTGTCGTCGCCGGGCGATGCGGCGTTGCGCGCGCGTGCGCTGATCACGCTCGCGTCCGCGTACGTGCGCCGCGACCAGTTCGACAAGGCCGACGAGGCCTACAACGAGGCGATCGCGTCGCGCGGCGATGTGCAGGATCCGGAAGTGCTCGGCATCGCGTATCTCGGTCGCGGCATCGTGCTCGCGGAGAAGGGGCGTTTCGACGATGCGGTGGCCGAGCTCGGCCGCGCGCGCATCGAGCTCGAGACGTCCGGCGATCCGCTCGGTGTCGCGCAGGTCGACGTCAATCTCGGCGATTTCCAGGCGATGCGGCACCGGCCCGCCGATGCACTGCCGATGCTTCAGACCGCCGCGCGCCGCTTTGGCGAGCTTGGCGCGCGCGAAGGCCTCGTCTATGCGCTGATCGGCGTCGCGGCGATGCAGCGCGAGTTGCTCGATCCCGTCGCCGCGCTGGCGACGACCGATCGCTTCTGGCCGCCGGAGACGAGCACGAACAATCCGCGCATGCGCTGGAAGGCGACGCTCGCACGCGCGCAGGCGCTGGCCGCGAACGGGCGTCTCGGCGACGCCGACGCGCTCGTCGCAAAAATCCGCACGGAATCCGATCCGGGAAAGGACGCCGCACTGCGCGCTCAGAACGAAGCAGTCGCCGCCGGGATCGCGATGCGTCACGGCGAGCCGGCCGAAGCGGCGCGCCTCGCGGGCATCGCGTTGACGCCGGCGCTGCGCGATAGCGACAAAACGCTGTACACGCGCACGCTGCTGCTGGAAGCCACGGCGTTGCAGGCCGGCGCGGAACCGAAACGTGCCGCTGCGTCAGCCGAGCGGCTTCGTTCGTTCGCGGCGGAGTCGGGCGACGATTGGATCAAGCTTCAGGCTGCGATCGCAGGTGCCGGTCAGGCCTGGGCCGAAAACCGGCGCGATGCGGCGCTTCAGGGATATGCGGTCGCGCTGCAGCAGGCGGCTCGGCTTGCGATTCCGGACGACCTGGTTGCGGCCGGCGCACCGTATGCCGGCGCGCTGATCGAAGTCGGGCACATCGACGAGGCGCGGTCCGTCGCCGGCCGCATCGCGCCGTGGGCGGACCGCGATCCGCGTGCGGCATGGACGCAGGTCCGGCTCTTCCGTGCGCTCGGCCGCGAGGATGCCGAGCAACAGGCCAGGATCGTGGCCGTGCATCTCGCCGGCGAAGGTCGGCTCCCCGAAGCCGTTCGAGACGCCGCGCCCGCACGCTGAGCGGCCGCGCACATGGTTGCTACATCGCGATCGCATCGATGGCGCATGCGCAGGCGGGTCCGGCAGAACAGAATGCACGCCGACGACAGCCGGCGCGGACCCCGCGACGGCACGGTTTCGCACCCATGCCAGAGAGAGCACTATGAGAATGGTGAAGCACGCAATCCTTTCGATCGGTTTCCTGATGGCCGGCCCGCTCGCGGCGCAGACGACGGTGGTCACGTTCGACAACGGCGGCGAAGGCTGGGACGGCAACGGTCTGGTCGAGCAGGACGGCGGCAACCCGGGCGCCAACTTTCATTTCTTCGTCAATAATTACGGCATCGAGGCGCGCAACGACACGAACACCGCATTCATCGGCGACCTGACCGGCGCGAGCGAGGTCACGGTCGGCGCGGACGCGCTGACCAATTCGATCCAGTTCGAGGGCACCGAGGTGTCGCGCGAGCTCATCGTCGAGTTCCGCAGCTCTTCGCTCGCGCAGGACGGTTATCCGTATACGTCGGTGTGGTACGACCTCGGGACGATCCAGGCGAGTCCGGAATGGGGCACGTTCCAGATCACGTTCACGCCGTCCTCGACGGAGCTCCCGGCCGGGTGGGGTGGATACGGTGCGGAGGATCCGATTACGTTCGAGCCGATCCTGCCGCCGGGCGTGACGTTTGCCGATGTCATGGCGAGTGTCGACGAGCTTGCGTTCACGACCGTCGAGCCCGGCTTCTTCTACGGCTTCGCCGACTTCGACGTGCGCTTCGACAATCTCTTCATCGATCGCACGGTCGATACGGATACCGTCTTCGGGAACGGATTCGATCCGTAACGACGCTGCGTTGCGGCCGTCCGGTCGCGGCGCTTTACCTACGTAAAATCTCGCAAAGAACAAATCGCCGCGAACGATTTCGCAACATTCGGCGCGCGCCGCTTCGTAGCAGTGGCGCGCGCTTACGAGTGGAAATCAGTCCATGGACTGATTCGTATACATCGCCGGGCTTAGTCCGAATGGCCCTGTCTGCCTTCCGCCCGCGCTGGCAAAAGGTTGCGGCTGCGCCGGAGCCCATTGGGGGGATCGGCGTCCTGTCCCGAGGATGTCCATGAAAACGATTGCTGTCGTGCCGGGCGCGCTTGCGCTTGCCATTGCCAATATCCTGTTCGTCCCCGCCTACGCGGCGGACGATGCAACGCCCGCTGCCGATCAGGGCCAGAACGCGACCGAGCTGCCGAAGGTCGAGGTCCGCGAACACTCGCAGGACGATACGCGTCCGAAGCTGCAATACATCATGAAAGAGGTCGACGGGCCGCTGATCACGGTCACCAAGAAGACCACGGTCACCAAGCTCGACAACATTCCGACCATCGTCGACAACAATCTGCGCGATCTCTTCGCGCAGACGCCGGGCCTCTACTACTCCGAGCAGCAGAGCCCGGGCCAGTTGAACCTGAGCTACCGCGGCATCGGCAATCCGCAGGAATCGGAATTCGTCACCGTGATGCTCGACGGCATCCCGCTCGAAGGCGACTGGGTCGGCTTCCCGACCGTCTACACGTTCCCGCTGCCGCAGACGCTTTCGCAGATCCAGATGATCCGTGGCGGCAGCTCGCTGCTGTACGGTCCGGAGCCGCCGCCGGCGATCAACCTGATCAGCCGCAAGCCCGTCGCCGACCGCGAGTTCTCCGGCTACACCGAGAACGTCGCCGGCAGCAACGGCATGTTCGGCACGTTCAACGAGGTCTCCGGCACGAAGGACAGCTGGGACTATCTCGCGGACATCAACTACCGCAAGGACGACGGCCAGCGCGACAACGGCGAGTCCGAGCTCGCCGGCGGCGACATGCATGTCGGCTATCGCACCGACGACGTCGTACACCGCGCTCGATCTGCACGCGTACGATCTCGCCACGGGCGATCCGGGCAAGCTCAATTACGCGCAGTTCCAGCAGGACGCGGATCAGACCACGACGCCGTTCAACAAGCTCTGGACCGATCGCTACGTGCTGAGCCTCAGCCACGAGCAGAAATTCGGCGCCGATTCGGAGCTGTTCGCCAAGGTCTGGTACGGCTATCAGGACCAGGCTTCGCGTTCGCAGGATCGCGGCAATCCGCCGACGACCGCGACGCTGCAGGACGAGAAATTCAACTTCACCGGCATCGACGTGCGCTCGGTGACGCATTGGGGACGCGGCAATGCGTTCACGATCGGCACGACGCTGTATCACTCCGATGCGCCGTTCCGGCAGTGGGAAGAGGACAACCTGTCGCCGGATCGTTACGACCGCTTCGGCGATCCGTGCGTCGCGGCGACCCAGGTCAATTGCGAGAAATTCCGCCAGCAGCGCTCGTCCGACTACGGCGCGGTCTTCGCCGAGAACGTGTTCCGCTTGGACAATGGCTGGCACATCGTTCCGTCGGTGCGCATCGATCATGAAAAGATCGACATCGACGAGCAGATCCATACGCCGCGGCCGCCCGACGCGCTGATCGACCGTTCGGTCGACCACACGGTGCCGCTGTTCGGCTTCGGCTTCGGCAACGATTTCGGCCACGCCAACGAGTCGTACTTCAACGTCTCGCAGGGCTGGCGTCCGGTGCGCTACTTCGACATCGGCTCGCCGTTCGGCGCGCTCGATCCGAATCTCAACAATCCGGATCCGACGCACGTCGCTGTCGTGGGAAGCCGGCGTGCACGGCACGCCGCTGGCGGGACTCTTCTACGACGCCAGCCTGTTCTGGGTCGACGTCAAGGATCGCATCGAGAGCCAGCCTGCCGGCCCGAATGCGCCTCCGGGCAACACGATCAACGTCAACACGGGCAACACGCGCCATCGCGGTTTCGAAGGCCAGTTCGACTACGATTTCCTCGCCGCGAACGATCCGCAGAGCGCGCAGCATCTGTCGCTGTTCGCGAACCTGAGCCTGCTCGAAGCCGAATTCACCTCGACGCACAATCCGCTGGTCAAGGTCGGCAACAAGCCCGCGTTCTCGCCGGACTATCTGGCGCGTGTCGGCGTCGCGTACCGCGAGGACAAGAAGCTCAAGCTCGCACTCTCGGTGGTTTCGGTCGCCAGCCAGTACTTCCAGGATTCGAACCTGCCGGGTCCGACACCGGTCGCGACGCCTGCGACGCCGGGATACATTCCGGCCAAGGTGCCGTCGTACACCGTCGCCGATTTCTCCGGCGACTGGTGGGTGCTGCCGCAGGTGCGCCTGCTCGGCGGCGTGCAGAACCTCTTCGACCGCAAGTACTACAACCGCGTCTTCTCGAACGGCATCGATCCGGCGCTCGGACGCACGTTCTACGTCGGCGCCGCCTACGAGTTCTGATCTTGCGCACGCGGGCGGCCGGTTATCCGGCCGTCCGCTTTTTTGCCCGCGCGATCGGCTGCGCGGCGTTACACTCGGCGCATCGTCCTTGCCGATGCCGACCGTGGATCCTGCCGCCGAAACACCCGCGCCATCCTCCGCCGAATTTCCGCTGCTCGATCCCGGCGAGGCGCGCATTCTCGGCAGCCTGATCGAAAAGGCGGCGATCACGCCCGAGGTCTATCCGCTGACGGTCAACGCGATCGTCGCCGCGTGCAACCAGAAGACGAGCCGCGAGCCGGTCATGCATCTGGAAACCGGCGCGGTCGCTAATCTGCTGCGGCGCATGGAAGAGCGCGGCCTGGTCAAGGTCGCGCCGTCATCGCAGCGCGCGATCCGTTACGAGCATCGCTTCGATGCGAACTACGGCGTCACCGCGCGCCAGCGCGCCGTGCTATGCGCATTGCTGCTGCGCGGCGCGCAGACGCTCGCCGAGCTGCACACGCGCACCGAGCGCCTGACCGATTTTCCGGCCGTCGACGACGTGCGCGACACGCTCGACCGGCTGATCCAGCGCGAGCCCGCGTACGTCGTGCGCATCCCGCGCGGAGCGGGCCAGCGCGAAGATCGCTACATGCATCTGCTCGGCGGGCCGATCGACATCACCGAAGTCGCGCAGGCTGCGCCGGCACGCGCCGCATCGTCGCGCGCGGGTGATCTCGACGAGCGCGTCGAGCGGCTGGAAAGCGAAGTCGCCGCGCTGAAGGACGAGCTCGCGGCGCTGCGTTCGCGCCTCGACGCCGGCGACGTCGTCTAGGTTTGCGCGTGCGCCTCATCGTCTTGCTGTTGGCGCTGCTCGTCTCGATTTCCGTCGCGGCAGCGCCGGTCGCCGAAAATACTCCCAGCGCGAAATCCGCGACCGAGATCGGCACGCTCGAAGGCGCCGCCTATCGAATCGACATTCCGGCCGACTGGAATCGTGGCCTCGTCGTGTTCCATCACGGCTACGCGGTCACGCCGGTGACGTTCGAAAAGGGCGAACGCATCTCGCCGATGTTCGACGGCATGCTCGCGCGCGGGTACGCGGTGATCCAGTCCGCGTATTCGGCGACCGGCTGGGCGGTCGACGAGGGCGCAGCCGACACCGAGCGGCTGCGCAAGCAGTTCGTCGCAAAACACGGAGCGCCGAAAGAGACATTCGCCGCAGGCATGTCGATGGGCGGCACGCTGACGGTCATGGCAATCGAGTCGCACCCGGACGTTTACGCCGGCGCGCTGTCGCTGTGCGGCGCGCTCGAGCCGAGCGATCGGCTCATGCAGCGCGATTTCGCGCTGCTCGCGGCGTTCGATCATTATTTCCCGGGCGTGCTCGGGCCGCTCGTGCCGGTGACGGCGACGTTCCTGCCGACCGATGCGTTCATCGCGAAGGTCACCTCGACGCTGAAGTCGAATCCGGCTGCCGCGCGATCGCTGCAGTCGTTCTACGGCGTCGGCGACGCGACGACGCTGCCCGACGTGATCGCGTTCAACCTGTACGAGATCAAGGAAATGCAGCAGCGCGTGCACGGCAATCCGTTCGGCAACGCGGATCTGATCTACACGGGTTCCGGCGACGATTTCGCGCTCAACGCCGGCGTGCACCGCTACCGCGCCGATGCCGCCGCCGTGCAGCGCATGGCGCGCTTCTACACGCCGACCGGCAAGCTCGATCGGCCGCTGCTCGCGCTGCACGACACCGGCGATCCGCTGGTGCCGGCGTCGACCGCATTCGAATACGCGCTCGCCGCCGGCCGCGCCGGCAACGGCGATCACTTCGTGCAGCAGTTCGTCAACAGGAAGGGCCACTGCGTGTTCACGCCCGCGGAAATCGACCGCGCGTTCGGCGAGCTGCTCGACTGGGTGCATGAGGGCCGAAGGCCCGCATCGGGAGCTCTGAACTGACGCTGCGATGCAGGCCGCATCGCGCCGCGAATTTCCTGACATCGCCACGCGGGAAGCGCTCCGGATCTTCAGCGCTTGAACTCCGCGAACGTGACGAAGTGGCCGCCCGGCTCGCGATAGCCGATTTCGTTCGACCCGTAGAACGTCTTTCGCAGCGGCAGCACGATCGGGAATCCTTCCAGCGAGCGCGCGATCGCATCGAGATCCTCGGCTTCGATGAAGAGGTGCGTCTTGTCGCCGCGATGCGTCGCTGCCTGCTGCGGCACGTCGCGCTGCAGCGAGGCGATGGTCTGATACATGACCTCGACGCTGCCGCTGCGCAGGATCACGAAGCCGAGGCGATCGTGTCCTTCGTCGGGAACCTCGACGGGCCGATCGAAACCGAGCCGCTCCTGCCAGAACGGCAGCGAGGGCTCGATGGCTTCGACGAGCAGGACGGGCGTGGACTTGATCAGCGCTAGGCTGCCCATGTGCGGCACCGTGAATGGGACGCTTGCCGACGATACTGCGGTCGCAGCGCGAATGGTGCAAATGCCGGCTGAAGGCAGCCGGCGTCGCGCGGCTGCTAGACTTCAGTCCGGATCTGCATCGAGGACGACGCGGTGACCGCAGACGGATTCCGGCGACTCGCGCTCGCGCTTCCCGAAGCGATCGAAAGCGCGCACATGGGTCATCCGGATTTTCGCGTCGGCGGCAGGATCTTCGCGACGCTCGGCAGTCCCGACGCGAAGCATGGCATGGTCAAGCTGACGCACGAGCAGCAGGAGCTGTTCATGCGCGTGATGCCCGACGCGTTCATGCCGGCCAAGGGCGGATGGGGACGCGCCGGCAGTACGCTCGTGGTCCTGCGCGTTGCCGATGCGGCGACGTTGCGCGATGCGATGCTCGCGGCGTGGCGCAACGTCGCACCGAAGCGCCTTGCCGCGACGCTTGACTGAACCGAAGGAACTGACGAAAGAATGTCTGGAAAAGCCGACTCCCTCAAGACGATCTTCTACGCGCTCGGCGCGAATTTCGCGATCTTCGTCGCCAAGTCGATCGCGGCGATCATCACGGGCTCCGGCGCGATGACGGCCGAGGCCGTGCACTCGCTCGCCGATTGCGGCAACCAGGGCCTGCTGCTGATCGGCATGAAGAGCGCGAAGGCGCCGCCGTCGACGGATCATCCGCTCGGCCACGGCAAGGCGGTCTATTTCTGGTCGTTCCTCGTTGCGCTGATGCTGTTCAGCGTCGGCGGCGCGTTCTCGATCTACGAAGGCGTGCACAAGCTTGCGCATCCCGAGCCGCTGCGGCGCGCCTGGATCGCGGTCGCGCGTGCTGACCTTCGGCGTCGTCGCCGAGGCTGTCTCGATGTGGGGCTGCCTGCGCGAGGTCAACAAGGCGCGCGGCAAGCGCAGTCTCTGGCGCTGGTTCCGCGAGAGCCGGCAGAGCGAGCTGATCGTGATTTTCGGCGAGGATCTCGCCGCGCTGCTCGGCCTCGTCTTCGCGCTGGTCGCGGTCCTGCTGACGATGCGTGACCGGCAATCCGATCTTCGACGCGATCGGCACGCTCGCGATCGGCGTGCTGCTGGTCGTCGTCGCGGTGTTCATCGGGATCGAGGTGAAGGCGCTCCTGATCGGACAGAGCGTCGACATCGAGCTGCGCGACGAGATCCGCGCATTCATCGAAGCAGCGTCCGGAGGTCGTGCGCCTGTTCAACCTGATCACGCTGCAGCTCGGACCCGACGTGATGGTGTCGATCAAGGCCGAGATGCGGCACGATCTTTCGGCGCCGGGCTGATCGAAGCGATCAACGCGGTCGAGCACGCTCTCAAGGCGCGTTTCCCCGAGATCCGCTGGTCGTTCTTCGAACCCGACGCTGCGGACTGAAGCGGCGTGTCCGCATCCGGCGCTTCGCGCCGTATTCAGTCCTGACGTTCTGAGGATTCGCGCGCCGCCCGGTTCGGGAGCGGACGCGATTGCGAACGTCCTGGAGACGGGCAGTGATGGTGACGGTCGCGGAGACAGGCCGTGAGCGGAGCGCGTGCGGCAAAGCTTGACGGCGAAGCCGGAATCGAGCGCTTCGATCCGGGCGAATTCACGCAGCTTCTGATCGCGACGCGCGAGGGCGACGGCGAATCGTGGGGCAATCTGCTGCGTCTGGTCTATGGCGATCTGCGCCGGCTCGCGCGACATCATGTGATGTCGGTCGCCGATGTGAACACGCTCGGCGCGACGGCGCTCGTCAACGAATGCTACCTGCGCCTGGTCGGGCCGGCGCGCGCCACGGTCGAGAACCGCCGGCATTTCCTCAACCTCGCCAGCCGTGTCATGCGCCAGGTGCTTTGCGACTATGCGCGCGAGCAGCTTTCGGAAAAACGCGGCGGCTCGCAGCGGCGCGAGGAGCTCGCCGCGTCGATGCGGAGGAGTGGGCCGAGACCGAGCAGCTCGTGATGATCGACGACGCGCTGCGTGCGCTCGAGCACGAGAACGAGCGCCTCGCGCGCGTGTTCGAGTGCCGCTATTTTGCCGGGTTGTCCGACGAGGAAACGGCCGAGACGCTCGGTCTCGCGCTGCGCACCGTGCAGCGCGACTGGCACATGCGCGCAGGTGGCTCGCGGAGCGGCTGGCCTGAGCGCCCGCTCCGGCGCGACATCAGGCCGGAAGATTCGCGTTGTGATAGACGTCCTGCACATCGTCGAGCTCATCGAGCCAGGTCGAGCAGGTCGCGCAGCGTCTCTCCGGTTTCGGCATCGACCGCGACGCGGTTTTCCGGACGCATGACGAGGTCGGCACGCACGAGCGCGAAGCCGGCAGCCGTCGAGCGCCTTCTTCACGGCTTCGAAATTCTCCGGCGTCGATAGCACGAGCGTTTCGGCGCCGTCGCCCTGCACGTCGTCGGCGCCGGCATCGAGCGCGGTTTCGAGCACCTTGTCTTCCGAGCCCGCGGCCGACGTGTCGACGACGATTTCGCCGAGCCGCTTGAACTGGAACGCGACCGATCCGCTGGTGCCGAGATTGCCGCCATGCTTGGCGAGCGCATGACGCACGTCGGCGACGGTGCGCTGCGCGTTGTCGGTCATCGCGTCGATGATCAGCGCGACGCCGCCGGGGCCGTAGCCTTCGTAGCGCAGCTCCTGCATGTTGTCGGCGCCTTCGGCGCCCGAGCCGCGGCGGACCGCGCGCTCGATCGTGTCCTTGGTCATGTTCGCCGCGAGCGCCTTGTCGATGCCCATGCGCAGTCGCGCGTTGGTCGCCGGATCGCCGCCGTTGCGCGCGGCGATCGTGATCTCGCGGATCAGCTTGGTGAACACCTTGCCGCGGCGGGCATCCTCGGCGTTCTTGCGGTTTTCGATGCTGGGGCCTCTGCCCATGCGGAATTTTCCTGCTTTCAGAACAAGCATTTGACCGCGCCGGCGTCGGCGCGGGGGTGCGAAGGATACTTCGGCGCAGCGCAGCGCGCACGCCGTGGGTTGCGGCAGCGTCGATGGCAGGGCCGGGCGCAGGCGATCGCGCTCTCCGCAAATCAGCGGCGCTCACGCCGTGCGGTGGTATCCCTTCGATCCAACGGCCAGCGCCAACGGACTTCGCACGTCGTCCGACGCGCGCAGGCGCTCGATCACGCTCGCGAAATCGTGGCGCGGCCGCCAGCCGAGCTCGGCGCGCGCCTTCGCGTTGTCGTAGACGCGGTCGATGCTGTCGAACATCGTCCAGCCGCGGCGCGCGTACTCGGCCGCGTAGGCCGGCACGTGCCGCTTCACGACGGCCGGCGCGTCGCGGCGCAGCTCGGCAAGATCGGCGCGCGTGAACGGCGACGTCGCGCTGACGATGTAGCGCGCGAAGCCAAGCGCCGGCGCTTTCTCGATCGCGAGCAGATGCGCATCGACGACGTCCTCGATGTCGACGCGCCGATAGAGGAATTCGTTCGCCTTGTTGTTCGCATCCGCGCGCGCGTCGCGCACGCGCCGGCAGGTCGTCGTCTTCCGGAAAGAACCGCGACGTGCGCAGGATCAGGCACGGCATCCCGGTATCGCGCTGCGCGAGCTCGCAGAGATTCTCGGCGGCGACCTTGGTCACGCCGTAGATGTTCTTCGGCACCGGCGCGACGTCTTCGGTCAGCCACGCGGCCGGCTCGCCCGGCGGCGGCGTCAGCGCGCGGCCGAATGCGCTCGTCGTGCTCGTGAAGACGAACGCACGGACGTGGCGTGCGCGGCTTCCTCGAGCAGGTTCAGCGTGCCGGTCACGTTGACGTCGACGAAATCCTGGCGGCGATGCGTCGCGACGTGCGGCTTGTGCAGCGTCGCCGCGTGCAGCACCGCGTCGATGCCGCGCATCGTTCGGCGCACGGTCTCGCGATCGACGATCGAGCCGACGATGTCGGTGAAAGGCGAGGCGAGCACGTCGATGCCGATCGGTTCGTGTTCGGAATCGCGCAGCGTGCGCATCAGCGCTTCGCCGAGATGGCCGGCGCTGCCGGTGACGAGGATTCTCATGGTCGAATGGTCGTTTTGCGGTCGGCCGCATGGCGACCGACGTCATGACACGAAGTGATGTGATCCCTACGCAGCCGCGGAGTCGCGCGCCGCGAGCGTCTTTTCGATCCGGATGAAGTGCTCGAGCATCTCGGCGTGGATGCGGTCGGTCTTCTCGTGCAGGTGCGCGACTTCGAGCTCGGCCTTGATGTTGACCTCGTACTCGATGTCCGAGCGCACGCGATCCTTCTCGGCCTGGCGGTTCTGGCTGATCAGCACGAAGCACGACAGGAAGATCGCTTCGAGCGAGACGATCATCGTCAGAAGGCCGAACGGATACGGATCGAACTGCGGCACGCCGAGCGGCAGCGTGTTGACCGCGATCCAGACGACGAACCAGACCGCGTTGATCAGCAGGAACCACATGCTGCCGCTGAACCACGAGATCCAGTCGGCGATGTGCTGCAGCGCGCCGACGTTCTCCTCGGCTTCCTCGTTCGCGTTGCGCGACACGCGCGTCTTCAGAAGCTCGTCGGCCTTGCGCGTCATGCGGCCCATCGCCGCGAGCAGGCGCAGCGCCGCGGCGGGGCTGGTGCGGAACAGCAGCAGCAGATCGTCGCGATCGAGCTCGAGCAGCTCGGAGTCGGCGAGCGCGACCGCGGTCGCCGTGCGCGGGCTGCGGTCGAGCAGCGCGAGCTCACCGAACACCTCGCCCGTGCCGACGATCGCGAGCGGGATCCTCTGGCCGGCGGTGTCCTTGATGAAAAGCTCGATCTCGCCGCTCTGCACGACGTAGAGCGATTCGCCCGGCTCGCCGACCTGGAACAGCGTGTCGCCGGCGGCGAGCCTGTGCACGTCGATCACGCCGCGCGAGATTCTCGCGGTCGTCGTCGTTCAGGTGCTCGAAAAGCTCGACTTCGGCGAGCGTTCGGGCGTCGCAGGGCATGGCGGCATCTCCGCGGATTTGCGCGCGATTCTACGCGAAACGCGCGACGCGCAAACGCTCAGGGTTGCGCGTCCGTTCAACGCTCCTGATCGGTCGGCCGCATCAGCACCTCGTTGATGCAGACGTGCGGCGGCTGCGTCACGCAGAACAGGATCGCGCGCGCGATGTCGTCGGGCTGCAGCTGACGCACCGAGTCGGCCCATTCGTTGATCGCCTTTTGCGTCGCCGCGTGGCCGATGTGCTCGCGAAGCTCGGTCGCGACGAGGCCGGGCTCGATCACGGTGACGCGGATACGGTCCTTGTAGATTTCCTTGCGCAGCGCTTCGGTGAACGCGACGACGGCGAACTTCGTGCCCGAATACGCGGCACCGGCTGGCGAGGCGATGCGGCCGGCCGTCGATGCGATGTTTACGATGTGTCCGTCGCTTGCGCTCGCGCATGCCGGGCAGCGCGGCCTGCGTCGCGGCGATGAGGCCGAGCACGTTGATCTCGAACATGCGCCGCCAGCGTGCGAGGTCGGCTTCGATCACGGGTTCGAGATACATGACGCCGGCGTTGTTGACGAGGATGTCGAGACGGCCGAATGCGTTCTCCGTTTCGTGCACCGCGCGCTGCGCTTCGGCTTCGATGCCGAAATCCGCTTCGACCACCAGCGCTTCGCGGCCGCGCTCGCGGATGCGTTTTGCGACGCCTTCCAGGCGATCGCGCCGGCGCGCGGCGACCGCGACGTTGGCGCCCGCGTCGGCGAGCATCAATGCCGTCGCTTCGCCGATGCCGGACGAGGCGCCGGTGACGAGTGCGACGCGACCCTTCAATTCGTTGCCCATCGACTGGATTCCTCCGCTCAAATGCGTTTTTCGAGGTGTCCGGCGGACTGTGATTGCGATGCCGGTCGCATCCCGCGCCGAATCGCCTTGCAACGGACGCAGCTGCGGCGGGATTCTTCCATCATGCCGCGCCGCTCGTTGCCAATTCGTTTCGTCGCCGTGGTCGCGATTCTGGCCGCGAATGCCGCATTCGCGCAAAGCGTGTTCGACTGCACCGCGCCGACAGCGCCCGGATGCCGGCGGCGCAGTCGTCGTCGGCGACGGTACGCCGGGAAGCGTGACGGCCGCGATGATCCAGCAGGCGCTCGACGCCGGCGGCGCGGTCAGGATCAATGCCGGCGGCGGCACGATCGTGCTCGACGCGACGCTCGAAGTCACGCGCGAGGGAATTCTCGATCTCGGCGGCGCGACATTGTCCGGCGGCGGCGCGCGGCGCGTCATCGAGGTCAGCAATCCGTCGAACGCGTTCTACACGTTCGTGCTGCAGCATGGCGCGGTCGCATCCGGCAGCACGCCGGGCGCGAGCGGCGCCGGGCTCTACAAGGCGACCGGCGGGCCGTGGCAGGCGGTGACGCTGCACATCTTCGACGTCGATTTCAACGACAACCACGCGATCGCGGTCGCGCAGGACGACGGCGGCGGCGCGATCTACGTGGTCGGCGCGGCCGAGCTCGCCATCGTCGGCTCGACGTTTTCCGCGAACTCCGGCGCGAACGGTGGCGCGCTGTATTCGCTCGGCTCGCAGCGCGTGAACCTCTACGACAGCGTGTTCGAGTCGAACGGCGCGACCGGCAACGGCGGCAATCCGGGCAGCGGCGGCAACGGCGGCGCGATCGGCGTCGACGGCGACGCGCGCTACGTGAATCTCTGCCGCGTGCGCCTGTCCGGCAACATCGCCAACGCGTTCGGCGGCGGACTCTTCACGGTCACGTACAGCGCGGCCTCGTTCACGCGCATCGCGGATTCGACGCTCGAAGCCAACATCAGCAACGCGCCCGACAAGCTCGCCGGCGGCGCCTATATCCAGGGCAGCCCGCTCGAGATCCGCGGCAGCACGTTCAAGGACAATTCCGCGAACGGCTACGCGGGCCTCGCGCTGTTCGGCTATGGCGGCGTGCTCACGGGCAGCATCGTCAACTCGACGTTCGTCGGCAACACCGCGCGCGGCGGGCTCGGTGGCGCGATGTCGATCGCGGCCGCGACGGCGCTGACGCTGCAGAACGTCACGATCGCGCGCAACACCGCGCCGTGCGACGTCTGTTTCGCGGCCGGCATCGCCAACGACTCGCGGCGATGCGCTGACCTTGAACAACGTGATCTTCGAGGACAACGTCGGCGGCAATATCTACAACCCGTGGGCGATGCTGCATCCGGCGGCGCATGGCGCGGCGAGTACTGCAGTGGCCACAGTCGCGCGGCAACGGCCAGACGGAATTACCGCGTCGCACCCGGCACGACATTCGCCGGAGCGAATCTCGCCGATCCCGCGGACAACGGCGGCCCGACCGAGACGATGGCGCTTACGCCCGGCAGTCCCGCGACCGATGCGGGCACGTCATCCGGGGCGCCGGCGACCGATCAGCGCGGATACCCGCGCGTTGGCGCCGTCGACATCGGCGCCTTCGAGCAGCAGGGCGATGCGATCTTCGCGGACGGCTTCGATGGCTGATCAGCCGTGCAGCAGTCGCCAGATCATGTACAGGATCGTCAGGACCTGGATCGCGTGGAACGTGCCGCGCAGCGCGATCAGCGCCATCGACGTGCCAGCGAGATGCGAAAGGCTCTGACCGATCCGCGCGAAGAACACGTACCCGGCCAGCGCATCGACGAGCGCAGTCCGGCCGAGCAGCGCGGCGATGATGACCACCGCCGCGAACACCGCGAAGTTCTCGACGCAGTTCGCGTGCGCATTGCGCGCACGCACGAGCAAGGGCGGATCGTCGATTGGCTTGCCGCGTTCCCAATGGTCGGCGCCTTTCGTGCCGCGGGCGATCATCGGCACACGGAAAATCGCGTAGCTGATCGACAGCAGTAGGGTCCACGCTGCGTACAGCAGTACGGCCGTGAATGCGCTCATCGACATCGCCTCCGTTTCGGGTGCCGCACGCGCGATCGCGCGTGCGGGGAAACTTCGCCGCTATGCCGCTGCCGGTGCCGGCTTCGCCACCAGGCGGCGCTGGAACTGCCCGCGCAGGAGCCAGAGACTGGTCAATGCCTGCAGCGTCACCGTGGCGACCGACAGAAACCAGAGCTGCCTGAGCTCGAAGCCCGGTCGCGTCGACAGCCAGAGCGCCGGAATCGCGAACGTGAGCAGCCGCGTCGCGCTGCTGATCAGCGCCGGCAACGTGTTGCCGAGCGCCTGGAACATGCCCGAGCAGGTGAAGATGATGCCCTGCGCGACGAAGTTCCACGAGATGATGTGCAGGAAGGTCGCGGCGACGGTCGAGCACGGCCGGATCCTGCGTGAAGAAATGCACGAACCACTCGGGTTTGAGCTGGCAGATGAGCGTCAGCCCCAGCATGATCGTGCTGCCGAGAATCACCGACGAGCGGAACGTCTCGCGCACGCGCACGTGATGGCCGCCGCCGACGTTCTGCCCGGCGATCGGCGCCGTCGCGAACGCGACCGCCATCGCCGGCAGGAAGATCGCCTGCATGACGCGCGAGCCGACGCCGAATCCGGCCTGCGCCTCGGCGCCGAAATGGCGGATGACCCAGTAGATCACCGCGAGGTAGCAGAACATCAGCGCGAACTCGCCGCCGGGCGGCAGGCCAATGCGCAGGATGCGTTTCCAGACCTCCATGCGCGCGCCGAAAAAGCTCCGCGTCGAAGCTGACGTACTTTTCGAGCTTGTGGAAATAGAGCCACATCAGCACGACGCCGACCGCGACCGAGATCGACGTCGCGAGGCCGGCGCCGGCGATGCCGAGCGGCACGTGCGTGATCCAGCCCGCGATCAGGATCGGCGCGAGCAGCGCGTTCAGGAGAACGGTCACCATCTGCACGAGCAGGGTCGGCTTGGCGATGCCGGTGCCGCGCAGCGCCGCGCCCATCGCGATCAGCGCGAACTGCAGCGCGAGGCCGGGAAAGAACCAGCGCAGGTATTCGGCGCCCGCCTCGACGGTGCGCTCGTCGGCGCCGACGCTGCGCATGTACGGGCCGATCAGGAGATAGCCACCGATCAGCGTGACGATGCCGGCGATCAGCGCGAGCATGAGGCTCTGGTTGAAGATGAGGTTCGCATCGGCCTGATCCTTGCGCCCGATCGCCTGCGCGATCAGCGCCATCGTGCCGACGCCGAGCACCTGCGTCGCCGCCATCACGATGAACTGCAGGTTGCCCGCGGTGCTGACGCCGGCAATCGCGGCGTCGCCGAGCTGCGCGACGAAGTAAAGGTCGACCAGCACGTACAGCGTCTGGAACAGCATGCCGAGCGCAATCGGCGCCGACATACGGACCAGGTGGCCGGCAATGGAGCCTTGGGTCATGTCCTGCATGGGACGCCTCGGATGCGCGGATTCGGTTGCGGATTCTGCCGTGATTGCGGCGTCGCGTCGCGGATTTTTTTGCGGGTCGAAACGCGAGATAATGGTGGCGGGGCTTCGCAAGGCGACGCTCCGCCCGGCTTGGCGGGAAAGGACGCATGGCGGACACCGGGCACGCGCTGCTCGCGGCAATCGATGCGATGACCAGCGACGCGTATTTCAGGCGCGCCGTGCTGCGTCATTGCGGCGATATCGACGCATCGGCGGCGACGAGATTCAACGCGGCGATCCATCCGCACGATCCGATGCTCGTCCACTCGCTGCGCGAGCATCGCGATGCCGGCGCCGCCTTCAGCCAGTACTTCGCGATCGCGCAGCAGCAGCACGCGGCGGCGATGCAGGTCATGCGCGCTGCGTTCGGCGGCTCGAGCGAGCGATCTCGACGTGCTCGATTTCGCCTGCGGGCATGGACGCCTGCTCCGATTTCTTGCGTTGTCGGTTCCGCCGGAGCGGATCTTCGCATCGGACCTTCAGACCGAAGCGATCGCGTTCGTGCGCGACGCGTTCGGCGTGCGCGTGCTGCCGTCGCACGAGGATCCGCAGCGTTTCGATCCCGGCCGGCGTTTCGATTTCATCTGGGTCGCCTCGCTGTTCTCGCACCTGCCGGAGCCGCTGTTCCGCGCGTGGCTGGCGCGGCTGCTCGCATTGCTGACGCCGCGCGGCGTGCTCGCATTCAGCGTGCGCGACGCCGGTCTGCTGTCCGATGCAACGCAGGCGCCGGATTCCGGATTCGTCTACCTCGCGCACAGCGAGAACGCCGAGCTCGCGACCGACATCTACGGCACGACCTACGCCGACGAAGCCTACGTGCGCGAGGCGCTGCGCGGAGACGGCGGCGAAACGCGGCCGTATCGCCGCCTGCGCAGGGCGCTCGCGAACGAGCAGGATCTTTACATCGTCGCCGGTGACCGCAGTCGCGACCTTTCCGCGCTCGATGATTTCCGGCACGGTCCGTGGGGCTGGGTCGACATCCGACGCCTCGCCGCGGGCACGCTGCATCTCGAAGGCTGGGCCGCTTCGCTCGACGACGGGATCGTCGATCGCGTCGAGATCGAGATCGACGGCAAGGTGCACGAATGCCCCACGACGATTTCGCGCCCCGATGTCGCCGCCGCGTTCGGCGATCCGCGCCTCCTGCAAAGCGGCTGGACATTCCGCTGCGATGTCGGCGACGACGCGCGTGGCGTGCGCGTGACCGTCGGCGCCAGGACGACGCGCGGCGAGGCCGTCCTGCTGTACACCGGCGATATTCGCGACGTGCACGGCGACTCCAGCCGCTGACCGGCGCCCGAATCGCGAAAGCCGTTGCGCGGATCGGCTACAATATGCTGCTCGCACCTCCGGTACTCCCATGATTGCCTTCAGGAATTTCGCCCTGCGGCGCGGCGAACGCCTGCTGCTGTCCAACGTCGACCTCGCGCTGCATACCGGCGCGCGCGTCGGCGTGGTCGGCCGCAACGGCTGCGGCAAGACCAGCCTGTTCGCGGCGATCCAGGGCGAGGTCGAGCCCGACATGGGCGATCTCGATCTGCCCACGCGCGTGCGCATCGCGAGCGTCGCGCAGGAGACGCCGTCGCTGCCGGATGCGGCGATCGATTTCGTCGTATCGGGCGACACCGAGGTGCATGCGATCCTCGAGGCCGAGGCGGCGGCGACCGCGGCCGAGGACTGGGACGCGGTCGCGGTCGCGCATCAGAAGATGGCCGACATCAACGGCTACGACGCCGAAGCGCGCGCCGGCCGGCTGCTGCACGGCCTGGGCTTTCCGCTCGGAGACGCATCGCATGCCGGTGTCGGATTTCTCCGGCGGCTGGCGCGTGCGCCTCAATCTCGCGCGTGCGCTGATGATGCCGTCGGACCTGCTGCTGCTCGACGAGCCGACCAACCATCTCGATCTCGACGCCGTGCTCTGGCTCGAGCAGTGGCTGCTGCAAATATCCGGGCATGCTGCTGATGATCTCGCACGACCGCGAATTTCTCGATGGCGTGACGACGCAGATCCTGCATCTGCACGACGGCCGCGCGAAGCTCTACACGGGCGACTACACGAGCTTCGAGCACCAGCGTTCCGAGCAGCTGCACCTGCAGCAGATCGCGTTCGAGAAGGAACAGGTCGAGCGCGCGCACCTGCAGGCGTTCATCGATCGCTTCAAGGCGAAGGCGAGCAAGGCCAAGCAGGCGCAGTCGCGCATGAAGCGCCTGGCCAAATTGCCGGGCACCGAGGCCGTGCGCGCCGAGCGCCAGATCCACATCAATTTTGCCGAGCCCGTGAAGCTGCCGCATTCGCTGCTGCGACTGAATCACGTCGAGGCCGGTTACGTCGTCGAGCCGATGGCTGCAGAGGCGGCCGCGTCGGCCGGTCTTTCGGATCACACGCTCGACGTCGAGGAAGGCAACCACGTCGTCGTGCTGCACAAGGTCAAGTTCGGCCTCGAAGCCGGCGATCGCATCGGCCTGCTCGGTCCGAACGGCGCCGGCAAGTCGACGCTGGTGAAGACGCTGGTCGGCGAGATCCCGATGCTGTCGGGCGAGCGCGCCGCGCATCCGGATCTCGTGCTCGGCTATTTCGCGCAGCACACGGTCGAATCGCTGCACGAAGGACAGACGCCGATCGATCATCTGCGCGATATCGCGCCGAACGTCGCGACGCAGGATTTCCGCGATTTCCTCGGCCGCTGGAATTTTCCGGGCGAGCGCGCGTTCGAAGTCGTCGACGGATTCTCCGGCGGCGAGCGCGCGCGGCTCGCGCTCGCATTGATCGCCTGGCGCAAGCCGAACGTGCTGCTGCTCGACGAGCCGACCAACCACCTCGATCTCGACATGCGCGAAGCGCTGGCCGAGGCGCTCAGCGATTTTCCCGGCGCGATCGTGCTGGTCTCGCACGACCGGCATCTCACCGGCCTTGTCTGCGATACGTTCTGGCGCGTCGCGGACGGCAAGGTCGAAGAGTTCGACGGCGATCTCGACGAATACGCGGCATGGCTGCGTTCGCGCGGCTCGAATGCCGGCGCGACGGAGCAGGGCAGGAAGCAGGACAAGCCGAAACCCGCGCCTCCGCAGAAGCCGGCGAAAGCCGACGGGAAACGCCAGAAGGGTGCGCGCGCGTAGTTGCCTTCGAGATTGATTGGACGAATCTCTCGATCACCGTGCAACGCGCCACTCAGGCTGTCACGGGACGTTCACCGTTTAGCCCAAACGCGCGCTTGAAAGTTGCTGCCAGCTGAACGGCAATATCGGAATATTCACATCCGCTCCACAGACTTTTCTCAAAACGAGGATTACAACGAGCTCATCGGTTGATTCCTTGGGGAACAGGTGATCGGCCGTACGCAAGACAGGGGGCCGATCTGCCCGGCGTCTGCCGGGCACCCTTGGGGAGATGTCTGATGAAGACCCCGCCGGCGTCCCTGACGCCCTTGTTCGTCTTTGTTGCATTCGCTCTGTACGCACCTTCTCCTGCAAACGCGCAGGGACTCCAGAACCACAATCCCGCCCGCGACCCCGGCGCCCGCGCCGGTAGTCTCGGTGCCGGGTTGCCGCTCGCGACATTGAGCGGCCCGCAGCAGCAGTACTTCGAGGATGGGCTCGACCGCTTCATCGAGGTCGATTCCGTCGACGGATCGCAGTCCGACGCACCGGGCCATGGACTCGGGCCGGGCTACAACGCGACCGGTTGCGGCGCATGCCATTCTCAGCCGGCCGCGGGCGGTACCAGCCCGCGCGCGGACACGTATCCGTTCGTCGGCCCGAATCCGCAGATCGCAGCGGCATCGGCCTACGGCGCGACCAACGTGCTTCCGTCGTTCGTGCTGCCGGACGGTCCGGTGCTCGAGACGCGCTTTCCGTTCATCGTCGATGCGCAGGGGCATCTGACGACGACGCGCGATGGCGGCGTGCATGACATCTACACGATCGCCGGCCGCATCGACGCGGCGGGCTGCACGATGCCACAGCCGAACTACGACCAGATGCAGCAGCTCGGCAATCTCGTGTTCCGCATTCCGACGCCGGTGTTCGGCGCGGGGCTGATCGAGAACATCGCCGATGCGACGATCGTCGCCAACATGAACGCGGATCACACGCTCAAGCAGCAGCTCGGCATCAGCGGACATCCGAACGTCAACGGCAACGACGGCTCGATCACGCGCTTCGGCTGGAAAGCGCAGAACAAGTCGCTCGAGATCTTCAGCGGCGAGGCCTACAACGTCGAGATGGGCGTCACCAACGAGCTCTTCCCGAACGAGCGCGCGAATCCGCCGGCGTCCTGCCTGTACAACGGAACGCCCGAGGATCACACCAACTTCGATTCCGCCGATGCCGGCATCCCGAGCGACACGGTCGGCTTCACGGTGTTCATGCGCTTCCTCGCACCGCCGGCGCCCTCGACGGCCGGCATTCCCGGCAATCCGCCGCAGCAGTCGATCACGAATGGACGCAATCTCTTCCACACGGTGCATTGCGATCTGTGCCACACGCCGACGCTGCAAACGGCATCGTCGAACCTGACGCAGGCGCTCGATCGCCAGGACGCGAATCTTTATTCCGATCTGCTCGTGCACAACATGGGCTCGGCACTTGCCGACAACGTCGCGCAAGGCGCCGCCGGTTCGAAGGAGTTCCGCACCGCGCCGCTGTGGGGCGTCGGCCAGCGCATCTTCTTCCTGCATGACGGCCGCGCGACGCCGGTGAACGGCGGGCTCCTGCAGGCGATCCAGCAGCATTCGAGCTCGGGTTCCGAGGCGAACAGCGTGCTCTGGTCGTTCAACCGGCTCGCCGAATGGCAGAAGCAGGACATGCTGAATTTCCTGCGATCGCTGTAAGCGGAGGAGGGGCGGGCTCATGGAACGGGCCTGCTCCTCCTTTTTTGGCTGAAGTGTCAGCTCAAGCGTCGGCCAGGCGCGTCGCGACGAGCAGCGCGATGTCGGTGCGCCACTACGAATCCGATGCGCTCATAGAGCGCCTTCGCACGCGTATTTTCGTGGCTGAAGTGCAGGAACGGCAGCTCGCCGCGCGCGAGGATGTCGTTTGTCAGCATCGCGATCAGGCGCCGCGCAAGGCCGCGGCCGAGATAATCGGGATGCGTGCAGATGGCGCTGATCTCGCGGTGCCCGTCGAAATGCATGCGCTCGCCGGCCATCGCGGCAAGTACGTTGCCGTCGTAGATACCGAGGTATCGACCCATCGCCATCGTGCGCGCGCGAAAATAGTGCGGATACACCAGCGCGGTCAGTGCGAGCACGTCCGGCGCATGCGCCCGCGACAATTCGATGACGTCGGGGCCTTCGACGATCTCGAGCCGCGAGCGGCGGATCATTTGCGCGATCGGGACTGCCTGCTCGACACGCCAAGCGGGCGTCAATGGCGGCGCGAGCCCGACGAAACAGACCAGCTCGCCGGGCGCGACGATGTGGGTCGCTTGTCGCGCCGCATCTGCGTCGGCGACGCCGACCGCTACGAACGGCGCGACATCGGCCGGATAGCGCGCCGCGCCGCCTTCCGTCTCGGCCAGCATCGCATGGCAGCTCGTGAGCGAAGCCCAGACCGGATTGTCGAGCGGATGCGAAGTCGTCATCAACGAGGTGCAGCGGACGGATTTCTTCAGGCGATGGTACAGGTCGACTCCGCCATCGACGCGGCGGAGTCGCCGATTCTTCGCCTGCTCAGCGCACGGTCTTGAACGTCGAAACGAGCGTCAGATCGAACGTCGCGTCGACTTTCGCGCCACCGGCCGAGGTGTCGTCGATATGCACGGTGCCGGCAAGGTGGTCCGGCTGGTTCGTCGCGAGCTTGAACGCGTCGCCATCCGTGCCGCCGGAATACTGCACGCGTTCGCCGTTGAGCCGGATCGCGTAGCCGAGGTGTCGCGCGTCGCTGTAGTCGACCATCGCACCGTCTTCGAGCGCCGCATCGGCGCACGACAGGTTCTTGCATGCCTTGATCTTCGCGCCGATGTCGGCGCTCGAAAGGTAGATGCGCAGGACCGACTTGCTCGGATCCATCTCGTCGGGACCGCGCACCAGCCATCCGTGCTTGAACGTGCCCGACGCGTTCTTGAAGCTGGCAGTGCCGCTCGCGCTGTCAGCCGCCAGCGCCGGGTTGCTGGCCGCAAGCAGTACCAATGCAGAAAAGGCGAATCGAAGCGACATGGCCGTTCTCCGAAGGGTTCGAATGCGGCCGCGAGCTCGTTTGCCCAGCCGCGCCGGCATGCTAGCAGCGTCGTCGATCCGGCAAGACCTACGCGTTGGAATGCGACTAGTCGCGGAAATTATCGAACTGCAACGGCTGCTCGATCTCGCTCTTGCGCAACAGGGCCATGGCGAGCTGCAGATCATCCTTCTTCTTGCTGCTGATGCGCAGCTTGTCGCCGTTGATCTGCGCCTCGACCTTGAGCTTGGCGCCCTTGATCGCCGTGATGATCTTTTTCGCGACCGGCTGCTCGATGCCCTGCTTGACGGTCACTTCCTGCTTCGCCGTGGCGAGGTTGATCTCGGGCTCGGAAACGTCGAGGCAGCGCACGTCGATGCGCCTCGCGGTCAGGCGCTGGCGCAGGATCTCGAGCATTTGCTTCAGCTGGAAATCACTCGGCGCCGTCAGCGTGATCACGAAGCCGGAGAGCTCGATACGCGCGTCGACGCCCTTGAAGTCGAAGCGGTTGGTGAGCTCGCGGGTGGCCTGGTCGACGGCGTTGGTCAGCTCGTGCTTGTCGACTTCGGAAATGACATCGAACGATGGCATGGCGGCGGCTCGGATTCGGGACCCGCGATTGTAGCGGCAGCCGGCGCCGCCATCGACGCCGCGGCGCGTGCAGGCGACAATCCGGCGATGCGGTCTTCGCCCATCCTGCAACGGTTCGCGGTTTTCCTCGCGCTTGCGGCGATCGCGTCGGGGAGTGCCGACGCATTGGAAAGCCGCGTGCTGCACGCGGACGAGGGCGATGTCCGGGTCGTCACGCTCGATCTCGCAGCATGATCCGCTGGAGCTTTTCTGGCTCGATGCCGACGGCCGTGCGTACGGCAGCATCGATGCGCTGCGCCTCGACGGCGAGGCGAGCGGGCGCACGCTGCTGTTCGCGACCAACGCCGGCATCTACGATCGCGAAAACCGCCCGCTCGGCCTCACGATCGCGGACGGAAAGACGCTGCGCCCGCTGAACACGACGCAGGGACGCTCCGGCAACTTCGGCATGCAGCCGAACGGCGTGTTCTACGTCGACCGCGACGGCCATGCCGGCGTCGCCACGACCGCCGCGTGGCGCGAACGCGGCATCGAAGCGCGCGTCGCCACGCAGTCGGGACCGATGCTGGTCGTCGACGGCGCGCTCAACGCGAATTTCGTCGAGGATTCCGACAGCCGCAAATGGCGCAGCGGCGTCTGCGTGCGGCCCGCGGACGAGGTCGTGTTCGCGGTCAGCGAGGTGCCGGTCACGTTCCACGCGTTCGCGCGCGTGTTCCGCGATGCGCTCGGCTGCCGCGACGCGCTGTATCTCGACGGCACGCTGTCGCGGATCTACACGGCGGCCGACGGCTACTCCGGCGCGCCGGCCGTCATGGTCAAGCCGTACGCCGGCATGCTCGCGGTGTTCGCGAGCGCGCCGGCGTCGCGGTGACGCGCGTCGCGCTCAGCGGCCCTTGGCGGCCTTCTTCTGCTGCTTCTCGGCGCGCTTTTCCTTCATCGTCTTCGCGGGTTTCTTCTTGTCGCTCTTCTTCTGGTTCAAGGCCTTTCATCGGAGTCTCCTTGCAGGATCGATTTTGCGCGCACCCCGGGCAGGCGGCAGTAACGAACGGCACCACCGGCGCGGGCGCGCCGACAAATCCTAGACGGTTTCGTCGAATCGTCAAACACGTGCGGCGTCCTGTGCGCCTGCGATCTTCACGCGCCGGCTGGGCGGCCATGCCAGAATCAGATCAAGGGGTCGAGGCGCGGTGGCAGTCTGGCGCGCCTTTTTCCGTATGTTGAAGAATGGGCCGTGTCGACGCCGGAGCGCGTCGACCGTTTGCTGTTTCGTGCCGGGGGGTGCGCGATGGTCTTCAACTCGCTGACGTTCGTCGTGTTCTTCGCGCTCGTGCTCGCGCTGCACTCGATGCCGTTCAGCTGGACGACGCGCAAGGTCAACCTGCTCGTCGCGAGCTATCTCTTCTACGCCGCGTGGAATCCGCCGTTCGTGATCCTGCTCTGGGTCTCGACGGTCGTCGACTGGTACGCGGCGCAGGGTCTGGTCAAGTCCGAGCGGCCGACGGCGCGGCGCGCGTGGATGCTGCTGTCGGTCGTCGCCAATCTCGGCATGCTCGGCTACTTCAAGTACGGCACGTTCATGCTCGAGAACTTCCGCGCGCTGATGGCGACGTTCGGCGTCGACTACCAGCCGCCGGCGTTCAACATCGTGCTGCCGGTCGGCATCTCGTTCTATACGTTCGCGACGCTGTCCTACACGCTCGACGTGTACCTGCGCCGCGCGGCGCCGGCGCGCAACTTCCTCGACTACGCGCTGTTCGTGACGTTCTTCCCGCATCTCGTCGCCGGCCCGATCATGCGTCCGACCGAGCTCGTGCCGCAGTTCGCCGAGCCGCGCCGCGCGACGCCGCGATCAGCTGCGCTTCGGGCTCGCGCTGATGACGCTCGGCCTGTTCCAGAAGGTCGTGCTCGCCGACAGCTTCCTCGCGCGGCCGGCCGAGATGGTCTACGACGGCACCAAGATTCCGGGCGCGCTCGATGCCTGGATCGCGACGCTCGCGTTCAGCGGCCAGATCTTCTGCGATTTCGCCGGCTATTCGACCACCGCGATCGGCGCCGCGATGTGCCTCGGCTTCGCGATGCCGGACAACTTCCGCTTTCCGTATGCCGCGATCGGCTTCTCCGATTTCTGGCGACGCTGGCACATCACGCTGTCGTCGTGGCTGCGCGACTATCTCTACATCCCGCTCGGCGGCAACCGCCACGGCGAGGCGCGCACGTACATCGCGCTGATGACGACGATGCTGCTCGGCGGCCTCTGGCACGGCGCGAGCTGGGCCTTCGTCGTCTGGGGCGGACTGCACGGCCTCTATCTCTCGGCCGAGCGCGTGCTGCGCAAGCGCTTCGCGGACTATCGGCCGGGACCGCTCGCGCTGATCGGCCTCGGCCTGCTGACCTATGCGCTGATCAACGTGACCTGGGTTTTCTTCCGCGCCAAGACCTTCGGCAAGGCCTGGCTCGTCCTCAACGGCATGTTCGGCTTCAACGAGCAGGCCGCGCCGATCCTGCCGACGGTGCACCTCGTCGCGGTCGCCGCGATCGTCGGCGGCATCGTGTTCGCGCACTGGCTGATGCGCGCCGCACGCTCGAGTCGGCGATCGCGCGCGCGCCGGCGCCGGTGATGTCGGTGGTGTGGGCGGTGATGGCGTTCGCGATCGTGATTGCACAAGGAGCCGGCAATGCCTTCATCTATTTCCAGTTCTGAAGCGCTGGCGACCGGCGTTCGCACCGATCGCGGCTGACCGCTTCGGATCGTCCCGGCGTCGCGCAGCCGGTGCCGGTGCGCGACATTCCGGCGCAGCCGTGGCGCGGCAATTCTCGTCGGCGCGGCCCTGATGTGCGCGCTGCTCGTCGGCGGCTGGGAGATGTACTGGCGCGCATACGGCGTGACGCCGGGCTATCGCAACAGCGACGGCCAGTGGCTCGTGCAGCGCCGGCGCATCGACGCAGGCGAGGGCGCCTCGACGGTGCTGATCGGCGCGTCGCGCATCCTGTTCGACTCGTCGCTGCCGGTGTGGGAAAAGGTCACCGGCAAGCGGCCGATCCAGCTCGCGCTCGAAGGCACCTCGCCGCTGCCGATCATCGAGAATCTCGCCGAGGATCCGAACTTCACCGGGCGCCTGCTCGTCGACGTGTCGCCGGACGTCTTCTTCAGCGGCTTCACGTATCGCAGTTCCGTGCTGCCGTACCTGCGCGACCAGACGCCGTCGCAGCGCATCGGCGACTGGCTGTCGATGACGTTCCTCGAGCCGTACTTCGCGTTCTACGATCCCGACTACGCGCTGTCGACCGTCGTGCGCCGGCAGGACTGGCCGCTTCGTCCCGGCATGGCGACAGCACACGATGGTGCGCAAGCTCGCCGTGACACGACTACGATCGCAACACGCACATGTGGGACAAGGTCGTCCACGATCCCGAATATCGCGCGCTCGCGCGCAGCATCTGGGCCGAGGACTTCACCGAACCGCTGCCCGAGATGGAAACGCCGGAGAAGGCGCAGAAAGCCATCGACGGCGAGATCGCCACGGCCGTCGCCGCGATCGCGAAGCTGCGCGCGCACGGCGTGCGCGTGGTGTTCCTGCGGCCGCCGAGCGGCGGCGAGTACTACGCCTTCGAGCACAAGTACCTGCCGCGCGCCAACACGTGGGACCTGCTGCTCGAGCGCACCGGTGCGCCCGGCATCTACTTCGAGGACTATCCCGAGTTGCAGGGCTACGAGCTTCCGGAGTGGTCGCACATGTCGCCGCCGGAAGCGGAGCGCTACACGGCGAACTACATTCCGATCGTCGAGCGGGAATTCGCGAAGCTGGAAGGCCATCCGGCCGGACACTGACGGTTGCGCGCTTTGGTCATGGACGAAACGAAACATCCGATGGAGAGCGCCCCGCAGGTGACGGCGACACGAACGCCGTCGAGCGCGCTGCCGGCCGGGCTGCGCCAGACCGCAGCCGATCGTCCCGGCGTCGCGCAACCGGTGCCGGTGCGCGACATTCCTGCGCTGCCGTGGAACCGCGTCTTTGCGACTGCGCTGGTCCTGTTCGTTGCGATGGTGGCGGGCTGGGAGCTGTACTGGCGCGACTTCGGCGTCGAGCCGAGCTATCGCAACAGCGACGGGCAGTGGGCAGAACAGCGCCGGCGCATCGATCGAGGCGATGGCGGCAGGACCGTGCTGATCGGCGCATCGCGCATGCTGTTCGACGTGCAGCTGCCGGTATGGGAACGCCTCACCGGTGAGCGTCCGATCCAGCTCGCGATGGAAGGCACATCGCCGATCCCGGTGCTCGAGGACCTCGCAGGCGATCGCGAATTTCACCGGTCGGCTGCTGGTCGGCGTCACGCCGCACGTGTTCTTCGCCGGCGCGATGTATCGCGATCAGCTTTTCACGTACTACCGCACGCAAACCGTGTCGCAGCGCATCGGCGACTGGTTGTCGATGACGTTCCTCGAGCCATATGTCGCTTTCTACGATCCCGACTACGCGCTCGCGACGATGGTGCAGCGCCAGCCGTGGCCGCAACGCGCCGGACTCGCCGAGCGCATCGTTCCGCGCAAGCTCGTGCTGCACGACTACGATCGCAACACGTATCTCTGGAACAAGGTCACCGACGATCCCGAATACCACGCGCTGGTGCGCAGCATCTGGCAGCGCAACTTCGCGCGGCCGGTCGGGCAGATCCTGCCCGGCATGGACACGCCCGAAAAGAAGCGCAAGGGGATCGACGAGCAGATCGGGCGCGCCGCGACGGCCATCGCGAAGCTGCGCGCACGCGGCGTTCCGGTGGTGTTCCTGCGTCCGCCGAGCAGCGGTCCGATCCATGATTTCGAGGACCGCGAGCTGCCGCGCGCCGAGACGTGGGACCTGCTGCTCGCGCGCACCGGCGCGCCCGGAATCCACTTCGAGGATTATCCCGAGCTCCAGGGCTATGAGCTGCCCGAGTGGTCGCACCTCTCGGCAGCGGACGCCGAGCGCTTCACCGCAGCGCTGGTGCCGATCGTCGAGCGCGAATTCTCGCGAGCAGGAAAGCCGCATCCGGCGCGGTCGCCCGCTGAGTCAGATCTTCGCGCGGATCAGCTGGACTCCCGCGAACACGTTCCAGACGGCCTGACAGAGCACGACGATCGTCATGCCGACGACGTCGAGCCGGATCGCGCCCGCCAGCAGCGCGACGGCCGGTGCGACGCCGGCAATGAAACCGACGACGGCGAGCCAGCGGTTCGCGCGATCCTGCAGGAGCGCGATCGACCAGGCGATGATCGCCGCCGACATCGCGAGCACGCCGAGCTTGGCCAGCGCCTGGTTGCCGGCCATCGACAGGCGCGAAAGATCGACGAATGTCGCGGCGTCGGCGGCGGAAAGCCCGGCATAGTGGGAAGCGAGCGCGCTGATCACGAACCCGCTGATCAATGCCGCGCCGATCATCGCGCCGGTTCCGATCGCGTACGCGACAAGCCCGGCGCGCACCACGTTGCGGCCTGCGCCAAGGCGATCGCAGAGCACGAGGAATGCGAAGAACTCCGCGCCGATCAGAGCGATCAGCACGCCATGGACGATGCGCGAAAGGTCCGCCTTGGCGCTCATCTCGGCGACGGCCGCCGCCGCATCGTGCGCGCCGACCGACGGATGGTGCGCCATCATCAGGATCGACAGCAGCGTCGCCGCGACGAGCACGATGCCGGCGATGCGTGCGTTGGCTGCGGCCTGGGCAGGTTCAGCGTTCGTGTCGTGTGTCGTCATCGATTCGTCGCCTCCGCTAGACTCGAACGAGCCTAGCAAGGCGAACGATTGCGTTGGCGGACACCTGGCGGTGCGGTGTCCGCTTTCCATTCCTGCGTACCCGCGGAGCCGCAGCATGGCAAGGACAGTCAAGGACCGGCGCATCGAGCGCACGCGCGAGGCGCTGCAGGGCGCGTTCGTGCAGCTCATGTTCGAAGGCCGCCGCTACGATCGCATCACGATCGCGGACCTGATCGCGCGCGCCGGCGTCGGACGTTCGACGTTCTACGAGCACTACCGGAACAAGGACGAGATCCTCGCCGAGACGATCCGTTATCCATTCGCGCAGCTCGCCAGCGCGGTCGATGCGCATTCGACGGTCGCGATGCTGCGCGAGGTGCTGGTGCATTTCCGCGAGAACGCGGTGCATGCGAAGGTGATCTTCGGCGGCGCCGCGCGGCGCAAGGTCGCGCGCGTGCTCGCGTCGATGATCGAGGACAAGCTGCGGGAGCGGGCGCGAGTCAACGGCGCCACGCCGGACGCGTCGCTCGGCATTGCGGCCATCGCGATCGCCGATGGGCAGCTCGCCGCGATCATGGCGTGGCTCGGCGGCGAGGTCGCGGGCGATGTGGAGCGGCTCTCGAAGATGCTGCATCGCGTGGCGCAGGCGGCGGCGGTGGAGCTTTGTGATCGTTGATCGAGATGATCAACGCACGGCGTGCCGTCGCAAATCGCAAATCGCAAATCGGCAAAATCGGATTTCGTCGGGCGGGCGCGGAGCTCTTGTTTATCGCGGGCGCGTCACCACGTCGAATCGTCATGCGACGCGTCGCAGCCGCGATTCGTCCGTCTGGTCCGCACCATGGAGAACGCAATGGCCCTTTCGATGTATCAGGCATCCGTGCCCGTCTTCGTCCATGCACTGAACAACCTGTCGACGCTGTTGCGCAAGGGCGAGGCCCATGCGCAGGCGAAGAAGATCGAGCCGGCCGTGCTGCTCGGCTATCGGCTCGCGCCCGACATGCGGCCGCTGACGAGCCAGGTGCAGCTTGCATCGGACAACTCGAAGGGTCCGGCGGGCCGGCTCGCGGGTGTCGAGCGTCCGGCGTTCGAGGATAACGAGACGACGTTCGACGAGCTGCAGGCGCGCATCGCAAAGACGATCGCGTTTCTCGAAACGATCGATCCCGCCAAGCTCGAAGGCGCCGAGTCGCGCCCGGTCACGCTCGACGGTGCGCGGCAACGACGTCCACTTCCGCGGCGATGCCTATCTCCTGTACTTCGCGCTGCCGAATTTCTTCTTCCACGTCGCGACGGCGCACGACATCCTGCGCCACGCAGGCGTCGAGATCGGCAAGCTCGATTACCTCGGACCGTTCCGCACGGAGTAGGCGACGCGCATCCGGCGGCATCGTCTGCCGGATGCGATCGTTCCGCGTCAGCGATGGTCAGCCGTCGAGCGTCGCCTGCATCGAGATCTTCGCGTTCAGCACCTTCGACACGGGGCAGCCGGCCTCGGCTTCCTTCGCGATGCGCTCGAACGTCGCGGCGTCGGCGCCGGGCACTTTGGCGTTGACGGTCAGGTGCGAGGACGTGATCGCAAAGCCGTCGCCGACCTTGTCGAGCGTGACTTCGGCCTTGGTGCGTATGTAGTCCGGCGTCAGCTTGTTGTTGCCGAGCATCAGCGACAGCGCCATCGAGAAGCAGGACGCGTGCGCGGCGCCCAGCAATTCCTCCGGGATTCGTGCCCGGCCCGTTCTCGAAGCGCGCCTTGAAGCCGTACGGCGCGTTCTTGAGCACGCCGGTTTCCGTCGAGATCGTGCCGCCACCGTCCTTGAGACCGCCTTTCCATTCCGCCGATCCGCTCTTTTTCATCGAAGTTCTCCTTGGTTGACCACGACGGGTCGCGACCGACCGACGATACTTGGGCACGCATGCAACCGGGGTTAAGGCGCTGTAGCGGGCTCGGCGGAGCGATTCAGCGCATCGGGTCATCGGGCACAAGGCTGCGAAGCGCCAAAACTTTACAAATATCCGCCCCACAGCCGCGTCCTGGGGCGGTCTCAAGAATATGGCACGGACCTTGCTTTCTCTCCCTGCACGCACCTGAAACTGTGGGTTTTCCGCAGTTCGCGTGCCGGCGGCATGCCTTCGTGCTCGTTCTGCAGACATCGTTGATGGAACCCGAAACCAAACAGACGCGCTTCGTCGAGCGCATTTTCCGCCTGCGCGCGCTTGGGCTCGGGCTTGGATTCTTCGCCGTCGCCGGCGTGCTCGCCGCGAACGGCGCGCCGCCGTGGACCTGGACGCTGCTCGCGATCGATGCGTTCCTGTGGCCGCATCTGGCGCGCCAGTTCGCGCTGCACAGCGCCGATCCCGAGCGCACCGAGATCAACAATCTCCTGATCGACTCCGCGATGGGCGGCGTCTGGATCGCGCTGATGCGCTTCAACCTCGTGCCGAGCGCGCTGCTGCTCGTGATGCTCGCGGTCGACAAGATCAGCGTCGGCGGCTGGCGCTTGCTCGGCCGCGCGTTCGCGGCGCAGGCTGGCGGCCTGTGCGCTGACCGCGGGTGCGATGGGTTTCTCTGTTCGAGCCCGAGAGCTCGATGCGCGAGATCCTCTTCGCGCTGCCGTTCCTCGTCGGCTATCCGGTCGCGATCAGCACCGCGACGTTCGCTGCTCGCTCGACGCGCGAGCCGGCACAATCGCGTGCTCGCGCGGCAGACGCGCGTCGATGCCTCGACGGGACTTCTCAACCGGCCGAGCTGGGAAGGCGCGGTCGACAGCGAGCTGCGCCGGTTCAAGCGCGGCGGCGCGCCGGCCGCGCTGCTGATGATCGACATCGACCACTTCAAGGAAATCAACGATGGCTACGGCCATCTGGCCGGCGACGAGGTGATCCGCACGATCGCCGCGATCATCCATAGCTCGATCCGCGAAGTCGACTTGCCCGGCCGCTACGGCGGCGACGAGTTCGGCGTGATGCTCGCGCACACCGGCGTGCACGCCGCGCTGGCCGCGGCCGAGCGCATACGCCAGCGCGCCGCCGAGACGCGTTTCGAGCGCGCGCCCGACGTGCGCTGCACGCTCAGCATCGGCATCGCGCTCGCCTCGCGTGGCATGGAAGACGTGCACGCGTGGATCTCGCAGGCGGACGCCGCGCTCTATCAGGCCAAGACGCTCGGGCGCAACCGGACCACGCGGCTGTAGCGTCGGGCTCGCACGCGTATCGGTTCCGCCGCGGCTCGTGCAGAATCGGCCGCATGCCGCGCGGAGCCGCCAACGCATGCCCGACACCGTGACTCAGAAAGAACGCGAAAGCTGGCTGCATCGCAACTTCCATGCGGCGCGCCACCGGCCGCATTTCAGCATGGCGGCGGCGCTCTTCATCGTGCTTGCTGCGACCACGATCGGCGGCGGCTTCGGCCTCGCACGCGGCATGCTGATCGCGTTCGACGTCTCGGCGGCATTTTCCTCGCGACGGTCGTGCGCATGTTCACGCTATTCGCCGGTCGCAACTGATCCGCGCGCGCGTCGCCCAGCAGGACGCCGGCCGCTGGGGCGTGCTGTGGAGCAGCGTCGCGGTGTCCACGGTCGCGATCGTTTCGCTCGGCGTCGAGCTGCGCGCGTCGCACGCGGGCGGCGTCGCCGACGATCGTGCTCGCGGCCGCGAGCATCGTGCTGTCGTGGTGCTTTCTCAACACGATGTTCGGGTTGCACTACGCGCACGAGTACTACATGCGCGCGCCGGACAAGGCGCTGTTGTTTCCCGGCGACGCGGAACCCGACTACTGGGATTTCATGTACTTCGCGTTCGTGCTCGGCATGACGTTCCAGGTTTCGGATGTGCAGATCACGCGTCCGCGCGTGCGCCGCATCGCGCTCGTGCACGGCATCATCGCGTTCTTCTTCGACGTGTTCATCCTCGCGCTCAGCGTCAACGTCGTTGCCGGCAAGGTCTGAAGCGCGGACTCCTCACGCGGGCCAGCCAACGGCACCGCTGACGATCGTGCGCGTGCGGCCGCCGACCCAGACATCACCGTGCTCGATGCGGATCACGATCGCCGCATCGTGGCCGATCTCGCGGCCCTGGCTCACGCGGTAGCCGTCGGCGAGCGTGCCGGCGGGTTCGGCTTCCGCGATCCATGCGGCGATGAGGCCGTTTGCGGCGCCGGAGGCCGGATCTTCGACGATGCCGACACCGGCCGGAAACGCACGCACGACGAGCTCGTAGTCCGGCGATGCGCTTCGCGCGAAGACGCAAAGCCCGAGGCTGTCGGTCGAGCGTGCCAGCGTGCCGATCGCTGCGTGATCGGGTTTCCAGTCGCGAAGCGCGGCTTCGTCGGCGAACTCGGCGATCCACCAGCGCCGGCCGCCTTCGACGAAGACGGGCGGCAACGCGCCTTGCGCGATGCCTTGGAGCAGCGACGCGAAGCTGCGCGCGACGTCGGCGGATCGTCGCGCAGCACGCGCGCCGGCGGCGCCTGCACGAAGATCCTGCGCGCCTCGCCTTCGCCTTCGACGCGGATCGGCAGGAGGCCGGCGCCGCATTCCTGCTTCAGAAGTCCGTCCGACGGCTTCGCGATGCCGGTCTCGATCACCGCATGCGCGCTGCCGATCGTCGGATGCCCGGCGAACGGAATCTCGCGACTCGGCGTGAAGATGCGCAGGCGATAGCTCGCGTCGGGCTGCGTCGGCGGCAGCACGAACGTCGTCTCGACGAGCCCGGTCCATGCGGCGAACGCCTGCATGTGCTCGCTGCTCCAGCCGTCGGCATCGACGACGACGCCAAGCGGATTGCCGCCGCCGGCGCGCGCCGGGAAGACGTCGAGTTGCAGGTAACGCGAGTTGCGCATGTGAAAGGCCGGTGCGAAGGCGAAGCGTCCGGCATCGAGGCGCCCCGATGCAAATTCAAGAGCAGGTCAGTGCGACCGCGCTATATTGGCAAACTGCTCAGGGAAGCAGCCATCGGTCAGGGAGTCGGATCATGAGCACGCCCCGCGACATCGTCGTCCTCGTCGGCAGCCTGCGCAAGGAGTCGTTCAACCGCAAGACCGCGAAGGCGCTGATCGCGATCGCACCGCCTGCGCTGAAGCTCGAGATCGTCGAGATCGGCCAGCTGCCGCTCTACAACGAGGATCGTCGACGCTGCAGCCGCCGCGCGAATGGACCGATTTCCGCGAGCGTCTGCACCGCGCGCAAGGCGTTCTCTTCGTCACGCCCGAATACAACCGCTCGGTGCCGGGCGTGCTGAAGAACGCGATCGATGTCGCATCGCGCCCGCACGGCCAGAACCGTTTGGGACGGCAAGCCGGGTGGCGTCATCAGCGTCTCGCCGGGCGCGGTCGGCGGTTTCGGCGCGAATCATCATCTGCGCCAGTCGCTGGTGTTCCTCAACGTGCCGACGCTGCAGCAGCCGGAGGCATACATCGGCCAATCGTCGCAAGCTGTTCGACGAGGCCGGCAATCTCACCAACGATTCGACGCGCGAGTTCCTCGGCAAGTTCATGCAGGCCTACGCCGCGTGGGTCGAGACGGTGCTCGCGCCGGCATGAGCTGGGAGATCACGCACGACGCAGCTCGCAGACGTTTCGAGACGCGCGTCGAAGGCGAGCTGTGCACGCTCGACTACGAGCTCGACGGCGGCACGATGGCGATCACGCACGTGAACGTCCCCGATGCGGTCGCGAGGCGCGGCATCGCCGCGGCGTTGACCGAAGCCGCGCTCGTGCACGCGCGCGCGAGCGGATGGCGCGTGATTGCGCAATGCCCTTATGCCGCGTGGTACGTGCGCGAGCATCCGGAATGGACGAGCATCCTCGCGCGCTGATGGCTTCCGGTCTGATGTGCGGGTGCTTGTCGGCGTGCGTCGCCGCAACGTATCGTGCACATGCCCGATGCCTGCAAAGGAAACGCGATGCCGGTTGCGCCCGTCACGCTGGTCATTCTCGCGATCACCTGTCTCGTCTCGTTCGTCGCGTTTTCGAATCCGCGTCTGCTCGAGCGACTGGTGCTGTGGCCGCCGGCGATCAGTCGCCAGCATCAGTACGATCGGCTGCTGACGTGCGGCCTGGTGCATGCCGACTTCGGGCATCTGCTGTTCAACATGTTCACGTTTCTCTCGTTCGGCGCGTACATCGAACGCCTGTTCACGCCGCGCATCGGCGCGCTCGGCTATGCGCTGTTCTACGCGGGCGGCATCGTGCTGTCGGCGCTGCCGAGCTATCTTCGCCACCAGGACGATGCGAACTATCGCAGTCTCGGTGCATCCGGTGCGGTATCGGCCGTGCTGTTCGCGTACATCCTGGTCAGGCCGTGGTCGATGCTGCTGATCTTCGCGATCCCGGTGCCGGCGATCGTGTTCGCGGTGATCTATCTCGGTCTACACGATCTACATGGACCGCCGCCAGACCGATCGCATCAATCACAGCGCGCATCTGTGGGGCGCGGTATACGGCATCGTGTTCACGATCGCGCTGGAGCCGAGCGTGCTCGGCCGGTTCTTCGAGCAGCTGATGCATCCGAATTTCGGCGGCGGACCATGACGGCGCATACTTCGTTCCCAAATCCCGATCCAGAATCCCGGAACCCGCCATGAACTACAAAGGCAGCTGTCACTGCGGAAAGATCGCATACGACGTCGACGGCGACATCGATCAGGTCATCCAATGCAATTGCTCGATCTGCAGCAAACGCGGTTATCTGCTCTGGTTCGTGCCGCGCGCGAACCTGCATCTGCAGACGCCGGAATCGGATCTTTCGACGTACACGTTCAACAAGGAACGCATCGAGCACAAGTTCTGCCCGAGCTGCGGTGTCGCTCCATTCGGGTTGGGCTCGGACGGCAAGGGCAACGCGATGGCCGCGATGAACGTGCGCTGCCTCGAAGGCGTCGATCCTGCGTCGCTCAAGATCATGCCGTTCGACGGACGCAGTCTCTGATCGCGACGCAAGGCGTGGACCCGCGGCGGCGCGTGTGATGCGTGGCCGCGCGCCGCTCGTTTTCGCGCGCCTGCTCGCGATCGCGGCGCTCGGCTTGGGCGCGTCCGGCTGCAGCACGCTCGGCTACTACGCGCATGTGACGCACGGTCAGGCGTCGCTGCTCGCGCATCGCCGGCCGATCGATCAGATCGTCGGCGACGAGACGGTCGATGAAAAGTTGCGCTCGCGGCTCGCCGAAACGCAGGATGCACGCCGCTTCGCGTCCGATCATCTCGGGCTGCCGCGCAACAAGAGCTATACGACCTACGTCGATCTCGGCCGCCCGTACGTGACGTGGAACGTATTCGCGACGCGTGGAATTCTCGGTCGATCCGATCAGCGCACTGCTTTCCGTTCGCGGGCTGCGTCGCTTACGTCGGCTACTTCGAAAAGGAGAAAGCGCGAGCGCGAGGCCGCGCGGCTTCGCGGCGACGGCGACGACGTCGCGGTCGAGGGCGCGGCGGCCTATTCGACGCTCGGCTGGTTCGCCGATCCGATCCTGAGCAGCATGATGCGCTGGAGCGACGACGAGCTCGACGGCGTGATCTTCCACGAGCTCGCGCACCAGCTCGTGTACGTCAAGGACGACACCGCGTTCAACGAGTCGTTCGCGACGTTCGTTCAGCAGGAGGGGTTGCGCGAGTGGCGCGCGTCGCGCGGCCTGCCGCCGGCCGACGCGGCGGAGGCCGCGCACGATGACGCGTTCACCGCGCTGATCCTCGATCTTCGCGAGCGCCTGCGTACGCTGTATGCGAGCGAGTTGCGCCGCGCCCGCGATGCGCGAAGCCAAGCGGCGCGAAATCGACGCTTTCCGCGAGCGTTACCGCCGGATGCGCGACGGCGCGTGGGACGACGATCGGCGCTACGATGCCTGGGTCGAAGCGCCGATCAACAACGCACGCCTGGTGCCTTTCGGGTTGTATGATCGCTGGGTGCCGGCATTCGAGCGGCTGTTCGCCGAAGCCGGTGGCGACTGGGGTCGGTTCTACGCGTTCGTCCGCGCGTTCGCGCGCCTGGAAAAGGCCGACCGCGACCGCCGCCTCGATGCATGGCTGCCGGAGGTTTCTCGAGCCGTCGAATGAACGAAAAAAAGTCCTAAGCGGCCCCAACGGCTCAGCGCCGATTCACCGCGCTGGCGTAGCTTGAATTCCACGGGAATCTGCCCAAGAGTGTCGACATGAAAACCCTACTGAAAACGAGTCTTCTCGCGGGTGCACTGGCGCTGACGGGCTGCTACTACCAACCGTACGGCTACGTGCGTTCGGACGGCTATTACGGGGATGCGTACTACGGCAACTCGGCTTACGACGACTCCGGCTACTACCCGGCGCTATTACGGCGGGTACTACCCGGGCTACTACGGCGGCTACTACCCGTGGTGGGGTCCTTCGTTCGGTCTTGGCTTCTACTACGGCAACTACTATCACCACGGCCACGGCGGCTACTACGGCGGCCACGGCAACTGGGGCGGCCACGGCAACTGGAACCATGGTGGCGGCGGCAGCTGGGGTCATGGCGGCGGGGGCCATTCCGGGGGGCACTCCGGCGGCGCGCCGTCGATGCACTCGGGTCACGGCCGCTAGCTAGGCGGCTCCGACAGGAACCTTCGACACCATTGCCCCGGCTAGATGCCGGGGCAATCGTTTTTGGGGTCGGTCAGTGCTTGCCGTCGGCCGGCGGCGGCACGGGCTGCAGCGGCTTTACCGGCGCAATCGGCATCTGGCCCGGAGGGCGCATGGCGCCGGCCGGCGGAACGCGGCGCGAGATCTTGCCGGTTCCTTCCTTGTCCTGCTTCTGGAAGCGGTCCTCGGCGTTCTTCTTGTATTCCTCGGCGGTAACGATGCCGTCGTCGTTCGCATCCCACTGCTTGACCATGCGTTCGGCCGTGCGCAGGTTGCGTTCCATCAGCGGCGGCGAGCTTGCGATCTCCTTCGCGTCGATCTTGCCGTCATGGTTGGTATCGAACTCGTCGAAGCGCTTCTTCTCGGCCGCGAGGAATTCGTCGCGCGAGATGAAGCCGTCGTGGTTGGTGTCGATTTCGTCGAAGCGCGTGGGCTTCGCGTCGGCGTCGGGTGCGCCAGGCATCGCCGTCGGCGGCGTCGCAGGCGTTTTCGGCAGGGCCTGCGCGTAAACGAGCGCGCTGACCGGCAGCGTCGCGAGCGCGGCGAAAAGGACGCGGTATCGAAACATCTTCAATTCCTCATGAATCACGGGTCGCGAAGCATAGCGGATTGCAGGCCGGACACGCGGCGGCGCGGACGTAAATCCGTGCGCATTGCAGCGCTGCTGGTGCCGTTGTGCACGTCAACGCGTCGGACGATTGCGCGTTTTGCAGATCACCGATCGCGGAACGGCGATTGCAACGCGTGGAGTCGTTCATGAAACGGGTTGGGACATGGTGTGCGGCGCTCGCCATCGCGTGCGCAGTGATCGTGATGGCGCCGGCGAGGGCGCATGCGGTTGTCGGGGTTTCCGTCGCAGTTGCTCCGCCGGCAATACGCGCCGAGCGCGTCGTCGTGGCGCGGCCGGGCTATGCCTGGGTCGGCGGATATTGGCGCTGGACCGGCGTGCATCACGTCTGGGTAGGCGGCTATTGGGCGCCGGCGCGGCCGGGTTATCGCTACGTGTCTGCGCGCTGGGCGCCGGTCGGTCCGGCGTGGCGGTTCCATGCCGGATACTGGCGGCGGTGGTGACTGGAAAAATCGGGAGCCGGTAGCCGCGAGCCGGAAAGCGCATTGGCTCTCCGGCTATCGGCTACCGACAGTCGAACCGGTCAATCAGTTCGAACGCGTCCAGTGCGCGTACTCGGCCTGCGAGATGCGCCCATCCCGATTGCCGTCGGCGTGGATGAAATCATTGGCGAGCAGGTCGTATGCCTGGGCATCCGACTGCGAGATGTAGCCCTTGCCGCCCGAGAGCTGCTCGAACGGCGGCGGCGGTGCATACGAACGCGGGCCGGGCTGTCCGGAGTGGACCGTGAGCTGGCCTTCGGGCGTCTGGTAGTCGGCCCTCTGGCTTGGGGTAGCCTGTTGCGCCTGCACGGCGAACGAGCAGAGCGCGGCGGCGGCGATGCCGGTCAGAATGCGGATGGACATGGCGATTTCCTCGTCAGCGGGGTGTATTCCCGTCCACGCGCAAACTAACCCTCGGCGATTAACCGGACCCAAATTCGGCCGGCGCCGAGGGCAATCCGTATGGCCGCCGTTGGGTTGCCGCGCGGCGCGCTTCGGGTATCGTCCGTGCATGCATCGTCCAAAGCTGCACGGCCCGCGCACGCTGGCGCTGATCGCCGCCTTCAAATACCTCAAGTCCGCGCTGCTCGTTGCGCTCGCTTTGGGGCTGTTTCACCTGCGGCATCCGGATGCGGTCGCGCAGCTCGCCGACTGGCTGAGGACGCTGCCGGTGGCGACCGGCCACGAGCTCGTGAGCCGCGCGATCCATGAGGTGCTCGGCCTCGACGCGCACAAGGTCGGACTCTTCAGTCTCGTCGCGCTGATCTACGCGACGCTCTATGCGATCGAGGGGTTCGGCCTCTGGCGCGGCGCGCGCTGGGCGGAATACCTGACCGTCGTCTCGACGAGTCTTTTCATTCCGGTCGAGATCTGGGAATGCTTCGCGCGTTTCACGCCGATGAAGCTGATCGGTCTTGTGATCAACGTCGCGATCGTCGCCTACCTCGTGTACCTCTTGCGCACGCAGCACTCGCACGCGTCGGGGTCCGCGCGCAAATGAACGCATCGCGCGGAATCGGCGCATTGATCTTGCCGATGATCCTCGCGGCGATCGATCGTCGTCGGCTGCCGCGAAACTGCGGCTCCGGCAGCGGCGGGACGTGCGGCGCCTGCGATCGCCGCGGCGCCCGCGGCACCGACTCCGCCGCCGGTTGCAATGCCGCCGCCGATCGAGCAGAGCCCCGTCGTCTCGGAAAAGAAAGATGCGGACAACTCGGCCGCATGCCTTGCGAAAACCGCCGACCACGCCGCGCAGCCGGCCAGCGCGATTCACACCTGGGTCGATGCGGCCGGCGTCACGCACTATTCGGATCAGGCGCCGACGACGCAAGTCAGTGGACATCGCGTGCTCGAAGTCACCGGATTGCCGCCGGTGAAGATCGAAGCGAGCGGTTACGACGTGAACCTCCCGACCGATCTGGAGCGCCGCGCGATCGTCGATGCGCTCGCGGTGCAGCGCGTATTCCACGACGTGCTCGGCATCGATGCGCCGGCGGACACGGTGCTGCACATCGTGTTCGTCGGCGATGCGGCGGCCTATCAGAAACTCATCGGCGACACCGCGCCGGCGGGCTCGGCCGGTGCGTACGTGCCGAACCGTCATACGATCTACGTGCGCATGCAGCCCGATGAGGAAACGTCGTTCTCGATCCTGCGCCATGAGATCACGCATGCGCTGATCCACGAGGAAGTCGGCAACTTGCCGGTCACTCTCAACGAGGGCCTCGCCGAATATTTCAGGCGCTATCGCGCTGCCGGCATGGGCGGGCAGGTCGATCTCGGCGCGGATCGCAACGGCTTGCGCGCCGCCGCGCCCTCGGGCGACGGCAGCGATGCGCTGGTCGATCTCCTCGCTCTTTCGGGTCCGGACTTCTATGCAGGCGACCGCGAGCGGCGCTACTTCGAAGCCTACGCGCTGGTCGCCGTGCTGATGCGCGGAGGCGAGGCGACTGCGGCGCTGCACGATGTCCTGGCCGGACAGAGGCAGGAGCCGTGCGTACCGGTCCGGGTGGAAGCGGTCATCGACGCGCGCTACCCCGGCGGCCTTGCCGGGCTCGCTCATGATTGGGCCGCTTTGCTGCGCGAACCACCGGCCTCGGTCCGGGCCTATTGAGCGCGGTTCGGGCCTTCAAAACGGGCCGGTTCGATCGGCACTTGACAGGCCTTGGGGGCTGTCGCCTGTCGCAAAACGTTCAGGTACACTGCCGCCGCTGTGTTTGCACGGTCAGCTGTTTGTCCGACCCGATGCAGCGCCGATCGCCGATCCGCTACGTCGCTTCACGTACACCTGCACACCCAGTGTTCGACACGCCCGCACCGGCGTGAGCAGTTTCAACCAGTTCAATTGTGGAGAGTTCCATGTCGGATCGTCAGATCGGTACCGTCAAATGGTTCAACGAGAGCAAGGGCTTCGGCTTCATCAGTCGTGACAACGGACCGGATGTGTTCGTGCATTTTCGTGCGATCAGCGGTACCGGATTCCGTACTCTGCAGGAAGGGCAGAAGGTCAGCTTCCGCGTCGTGCAGGGCCAGAAAGGCCTGCAGGCGGAGGACGTGACGGCAGCCTGACGCAAGACCACCCCTGAAACACTTTCTACAAGGCCGCGGCAGCACGCCGCGGCCTTTTTGTTTTGCCGGACGGCTCACGTTTTACCTGCTGCCACGCGATGGCATGATGGCGGCGCGCAAACGCCGATCGAAGGCATCGCATGCCAGAGCAGACCGAACTCGTCATCGAGCCGCGACTCCACGATCTCGGAGACGGCTTCGTCGTGCGCCGCCTGCTGCCGTTCAAGCTGCGCCGGCACGTCGGCCCGTTCGTGTTCTTCGATCATTTCGGGCCGGTCGATCTCGCCGCCGGGCGCGGCATGGATGTGCGTCCGCACCCACACATCGGGCTCGCGACCGTGACGTATCTCTACGAGGGCGCCATCGAGCACCGCGACAGCCTCGCGTCCGAACAGGTCATCCGGCCGGGCGACGTGAACTGGATGACGGCCGGACGCGGCATCGTGCATTCGGAACGCACGCCCGTACGCGAGCGCACCGAAGGCCATCGCCTGCACGGCGTGCAGACCTGGCTCGCGCTGCCGCTCGCGAGCGAGGATGCCGAGCCCGAGTTCCATCATCACGACGCGGCGACGCTGCCGGAGATGGAACGCGACGGCGTCGTGCTGCGTGCGATCGCGGGCACCGGCTTCGGCATGGAAGCGCCGGTGCGCGTGTTTTCGCCGACGCTCTACGTCGATGCGCGATTCACTGCCGGCAGCCGTCTCGTCGTGCCCGACGAGCATGCCGAGCGTGCGATCTATGCAATCGACGGCGACGTCTCGGTCAATGGCCAGGCGCTCCCGCCCGGACACATGCACGTGCTGGCGCCGGGTGGCAACGTCGAGCTCTCTGCGACGACTGCCGCGCGCGTGCTGATCTGCGGCGGCGCGCCGCTCGAAGGCGAGCGCATCATCTGGTGGAACTTCGTCGCCTCGACGCACGGGCGCATCGAGCGTGCGAAGGCCGACTGGCTTGCGCAGCGCTTCGGAGAGGTGCCCGGCGAGACGGAGTTCATTCCTCTCCCGCAGTAGCGCAAAGCCGCCGACTCCCGATGAACCGCTACGCAAGCTTCCGCGAGTTCTATCCGTTCTATCTGTCCGAGCACGCCAACCGTACCTGCCGTCGCCTGCATTTCGCCGGCAGCCTGCTCGTTATCGTCATCGTGATCGCGGCCGTCGCAAGCGCCGATGCGCGCTGGCTGCTGCTCGCGCCCGTCGCCGGCTACGGTTTCGCCTGGATCGGCCATTTCTTCTTCGAGAAGAACCGGCCGGCGACGTTCGCGCATCCGCTTTACAGCTTCGCCGGCGACTGGGCGATGTTCTGGGACATCTTGAATCGCCGCATCGGGCTCTGAAGCCGCCGATCGTCTATCGGGATGATGCCTTATCCGTCCGCAGCATGACTTTTGACCGATCGCTAGGTTGATTCAGTACCGCTACTCTCTCCGGGCCCGCAGGCGTGGCGGACGTGCCGTTGGGGCCGTCCGATGCCGCGCGCCATCACGCGCCGGAGAAGCTCATGCGCATCCGTTCCGTTGTCGCTGTCCTGTCGTTCGCGCTCGCGCCGATGCTCGCGCACGCGCTGACGGCTGATGAGTTGCTTGCGAAGAATCTCGAGGCGCGCGGTGGCGCCGAAAAAGTCGCCGCGATCAAGACGCTGAAGAGCTCGGGCAAGCTGATCTTCGGCGGACAGTTCGAGCTGGCGCAGACGCAGTACCAGAAGGCGCCCGAATCGGTGCGCTCCGAAGCGAGCCTGCAGGGACTGACCGCCGTGCAGGCATGGGACGGCAAGGAGGCCTGGCAGATCTCGCCGTTCCAGGGCCGCAAGGACCCGGAAAAGATGACCACCGACGATGCCAAGCAGCTCGCCGACGATGCGCCGATAGCCGGCGCGCTGATCGGCGCGAAGGAGCGCGGCGCGAAGATCGACTATCTCGGCACCGAGGATGTCGACGGCACCGAGGCGCACAAGCTCAAGGTCACGCTGAAGAACGGCGACGTCCAGTACGTCTATCTCGATCCCGATCATTTCCTCGAGATCCGCATCGTCGCGCAGCGCAGCGTGCGCGGCACGCAGGTCGAGAGCGTCACCGACTTCGGCGATTACGAAGAGGTCGCCGGCGTCTACTTCCCATTCTCGACGTCGGCCGAGAGCAAGCCCGACGGCGGCCGCACGCAGACGACGATCGATCACGCCGAGGCCAACGTCGCGATGGACGACAGCCTGTTCGCATTCCCTGCGACGAAGACGGGAGCAGGCCAATGAGCGCGCAGAACGGAATGATCCGCACGATCCGCAAGGCCGCGCTGTCGCTGCTCGTCGCCACGGCGTTCTCATCCGCGGCCATCGCCGCGCCCGCGAAGGACGCGAACGCGCCGCGCTTCGATGCCGGCGTCATTTCCGGCCTCGGCGCGCGCAACATCGGCTCGGCCGCGATGAGCGGTCGCATCGCGGCGGTCGCCGCGGTGCCCGCGAAAGACGGCAAGACATTGCTCATGGTCGGCGCGGCATCCGGCGGCGTCTGGAAGTCGACCGACAGCGGCACGACGTTCAAGAGCGTGTTCGACAAGCAGACCGTGCAGTCGATCGGATCGATCGCGATCGATCCGTCGAACCACGACACGATCTGGGTCGGCACGGGCGAATCGTGGACGCGCAACTCGGTCTCGATCGGCGACGGCATCTACAAGTCGACCGACGGCGGCGACACCTGGACCAACATGGGCCTCAAGGATTCCGAGCGCATCGCGAAGATCCTCGTCGATCCGCGCGACGGCAACACCGTCTACGCGTGCGCGCCCGGCAAGCTCTGGAGCGATTCGGCCGATCGCGGTCTCTACAAGACGACCGACGGCGGCAAGAGCTGGACGCTGGTGCTCAAGGGCAAGAATCTTTCGACCGGCTGCTCGTCGATCAGTCTCGATCCGAAGGATTCGAACACGATCTTCGCCGCTCTGTGGGATTTCCGCCGCAAGGGCTGGACGTTCCGCTCGGGCGGCGAGTCGGCCGCGATGCCCTCCGACAGCGGCCTGTTTCGCTCGGCCGATGGCGGGCGTTCGTGGACCGAAGTCACCGACTCGGCGAACAAGGGTTTTCCGAAGAAGCCCTTCGGCCGCATCGCGGTCGCGGTTGCACCATCCGCGTCGAACATCGTCTACGCGTTCGTCGAATCGACCGACTCGGCGCTGTTCCGCTCCGACGACGGCGGCAAGACCTGGGACAAGCGCGACAAGAGCCAGCTCATGGTCTGGCGTCCGTTCTACTTCGCCAACCTCATCGTCGATCCGAAGAATCCTGATCGACTGTTCAAGCCGGATCTGAATCTGATCCAGAGCCTCGACGGCGGCAAGAGCTTCGCCAACGTCGGCGGCGGCACGCACGGCGATCATCACGACGTCTGGATCGATCCGACCGACACGCAGCACGTGATCTCCGGCGACGACGGCGGCCTCTGGCAGTCGTACGACGGCGGCAACAAGTGGTGGAAGCAGAACAACCTGCCGGTGTCGCAGTTCTACCACGTCAGCATCGATCAGTCGGATCCGTTCCATGTCTACGGCGGCCTGCAGGACAACAGCTCCTGGGTCGGCGACAGCGCAGTATCCGGGCGGCATCAGCAATTCGCGCTGGGAGAACATGTACGGCGGCGACGGTTTCTGGATGTTCGAGGACCCGGCCGATCCGAACTACATCTACGCCGAATACCAGGGCGGCAACATCGGGCGCGTGAACCGCACGACGCACGAGCTGCGCTCGATCCAGCCCGAGGCGAACTACAACGAAAAGCTGCGCTGGAACTGGAACACGCCGATCGCGCTGTCGCCGAACGAGAAGGGCACGATCTACATCGGCTCGCAGTTCCTGTTCCGCTCGCGCGATCACGGCCAGAGCTGGGACCGCATCTCGCCGGATCTCTCGACCAACGATCCGCAGAAGCAGAAGCAGGAAGAGTCGGGCGGCGTCACGGTCGACAACTCGGCCGCCGAGATGCACACGACGATCTACTCGATCAGCGAATCGCCGAAGGCGGCCGGCCAGATCTGGGTCGGCACCGACGATGGCAACGTGCAGCTGACGCGCGACGCCGGCAAGAGCTGGAGCAACGTCGTCCACAACGTCAAGGGCGTGCCCGAGCATTCGTGGGTGTCGTGGGTGCAGGCCGGCAATTTCGACGCCGGCACCGCGTTCGTCGGCGTTCGATCGCCACACGTTCGGCGACATGGCGCCGTACATCTACGAGACGACGCGACTACGGCAAGACCTGGAACGCGCTCGTCTCGCCGAAGGACGCCAAGGGCGTGCGCGGCTACGTGCATGTGATCAAGCAGGATCCGGTCAAGCCCGAGATCCTCTATGCCGGCACCGAATTCGGCCTCTGGATCTCGATCGACGGCGGCAAGCGCTGGGCCGAGTTCAAGGGCGGCGATTTCCCGGCCGTCGCGGTGCGCGACATGGCGTTCCAGAATCGCGATGCGTCGCTTGCTCTGGCGACGCACGGCCGCGGCATCTGGATCATCGACGACCTGACGCCGCTGCGCGCGCTCGACGAGAAGACGCTCGACAGCGAAGCCGCGTTCCTGGCCACGCGTCCGATCCAGCAGCGCATCAACGCATTCGGCGGCTGGGCCGAGGGCGATGCGAGCTTCACAGGACCGAATCCGCCGAACGGCGCCGAGATCACGTACTACCAGAAGGGCCGGCATCTGTTCGGCAAGCTCAAGATCGACATCCTCGACGACAAGGGCGCGCTGATCGACACGATCCCGGCCAGCGTGCGCCGCGGCATCAACCGCGTGACCTGGTCGATGCGCGTCAAGCCGCCGCGCGTGCCGCCGGCGGCGCAGATCGCGTTCAACTCGACGCAGGGCCCGCGCGTTCCGCCCGGCACGTACACGGTGCGCATGACCAAGGACAAGGAAGTCTACGAGACGAAGATCGACGTCGGCCTCGATCGTCGCGTGACGTTCTCGGCGGCCGATCGCCGCGCGCAGTACGACGCGGCGATGAACGTGCTCACGCTGTTCGGCGAGATGAGCGCGCTGGTCGACCAGATCAACGCGGTGCGCGCGCAGGCCGATGCGACCGGCGCGAAGCTGCCGGCGAACGATCCGATGCGCAAGCAGCTCGCCGATCTCTCGGCGAAGGCCGACGAGATGCGCAAGAAGATCGTCGCGACGAAGGAGGGCGGCGCGATCACCGGCGAGGAGCGCCTGCGCGAGCACACGGACACGCTGTACGGCGCGATCATGTCGTACGACGGCAAGCCGTCCGACTACCAGATCGCGCGCATCGATGCGCTGAACCGCGAGCTCGGCGACGTCAAGCAGCAGTTCGCGAAGCTGCGCGAAGGCGATCTTGCGAAGACCAATGCGAGCCTGCGCGCGAAGAACCAGCCCGAGATCGCCGTGCCCGACGTGTCGCCGAATGCGGCGGGCGGCACGGGCGGCAAGCCCGATCACGATGCGGACGAGCCGCATCCGCCGTGGGAGCGCGACTGACCGAGGTCAACTCCGGATAGCGATACCGGTCGAGCTGCGCTTGCAGCCCGACCGGCTTTGCCGCGACGATGGCGGCATCGATTTCCGGAGCGCCTGTCATGCGGGAAGGGCTGGACGTGGCGGGCGCGCCCGCGCATCGCGAGCGCATGCGCTACGTCGACACGCTGCGCGCGATCGCTGCGCTGCTGGTCGTCTGGCTGCACTCGGTGCACGCGTTCTCGCGCGTGAATCCCGAGACGGCCGAACACGGCAACTGGTTCATCGCGGCGTCCTCGCGCATCGACATCGGTCATATCGGCGTCGTCGTGTTCTTTCTGATCAGCGGATTCGTGATTCCCTTCAGCATTCCGCGCGATGCTCCCGCACCCGCAGGGGGATTCCTGATCAAGCGCTTCTTCCGGATCTTTCCGGCGTACTGGCTGTCGGTGCCGCTCGCGGCGGCGACGAATTTCTGGATCTGGGGTTCCACCTTCGACCAGCGCGAGCTGCTGGTGAATCTCACGCTGTTGCAGGGCCTGTTCGGCTACCGTCACGCGGAAGGCGTCTACTGGACGTTGCCCGTCGAGCTCGTCTACTACCTCGTCTGTACGGCATTGCTGCTCGCCGGAAGCCTGTTCGATGCGCGTCGCGTCGGATTCGTCGCGGCGGCGCTGCTCGCCGTGTTCGCCGCGCTCGTGCCGACGTTCGGTCACCCGCGGCCGCCGCTCGATTTCGCGGCTGCGTTCTGGTTCCTCAATCTCTCGATCATGCTCTGGGGCACGCTGTACCGAAGCCGCGTCGATGCGGCGGCGCGGATGCAGAAGCCCGATCGCATCGCGGGTCTGCTGTTCTGGATGCTGCTCGCGGGTTACGTCGTCATGCTCCCGCTGCTTGCGCGGACGACCTCGGCGGCGTTCGTGCAGAGCTGGCTCTGGACCTACGTGATCGGCTTCGCGATCTTCATCGCGGGCACGCGTTTCGTGCGCATCCAGACGCGGCTGACCGACTGGCTCGGACGCATCAGCTATTCGATCTACCTCTTTCACGTGATCGTGTTCATGGCGCTCGAATGGCTGCTGCTGCGTCAGCCCGAAGGTTCGTGGTGGCGCACGCAGCCGTTCGGGCTCTACGCGGCGGCCGGTCTCGTTGCCGTGCTCGCCGTTTCGACACTCGTCTATCGCCTGATCGAGAAACCGGGAATGCGCATCGGTCATCGTCTGGCGGCCGCATGGGAAGCGCAGGCGGCGCGCCGCGCAATTGCGTAGCCCATGCGCGGTCAGCCGCTTGCGTCGAGGCCTGCGCATCCGCGACCATGACACGTTGGACGCGACGACGATCGACGCATGACCCCCCGGGACGAACACGGCGCGGCAAGACCTGAGCCAGGTTCCGGCCGGCTCCGCTACATCGATGCGTTGCGCGGCATCGCCGCACTGCTCGTGCTTTGGCTGCACGTGGCGAACAGCTTCCGCGCCGTGAGTCCGCAAACGGCCTCGAACGTGCGCTGGCTCAACGATTTCATCACCGAGATCGACATCGGTCGCCTCGGCGTGGTCGTGTTCTTCCTGATCAGCGGTTTCGTGATCCCGTTCAGCATCCGGCCCGGCAGCGGTGCGCCGATCGGCAGTTTCGTGATCCGCCGAGCGCTGCGCATCTATCCCGCGTACTGGCTGTCGGTGCCGCTCGCGGCGTGGGTGTTCTTCTGGTACGTCGGTGCGCCGTTCTCGGGCCGCGAGCTTTTCGCCAACTTCACGCTGCTTCAGTCGCTTTTCGGCGTGCGCCATGCCGAAGGCGTGTACTGGACGCTGGTCGTCGAGATCGCGTTCTATGCGCTGTGCATCGGATTGTTGCTCATGCGCAGCCTTTATTCGGCGCGGCGCATCGCGATCCTGTGCGCGGCGCTGGCGAGCATGCATGTGTTCGCGGCGTTCATGCTCTGGCTGGAGCATCCGGTCATGGACGTCGCCGCGTCGTTCTGGCCGCTCAACCTTTCGGTCATGCTGTGGGGCGCGCTGTACCGGATGGAGTCGACTTCGAACGACCGCTTCGCGTCGGCGATGCTGCGGCTGCTGGCTGCCTTCTACGTGCTCGTCCTGCCGATCGGTGCGGCGCTCGCGACGCACGCACTGCAAAGCTATACGATCTCGTACGCGCTCGCGGTCGTCGTGTTCGTGCTCGGCACGCGCGTCGTGCGCATCGAGACGCGCCTGACCGACTGGCTCGGCCGGATCAGCTACTCGATCTACCTGTTCCACCCGATCGTGTTCCAGCCGATCTATCTCTGGCTGATGCTGCAGCCGGTCGATTCGTCCGTGGCGCACGCAGCATCTCGCGGTGTACCTCGTCGCGAACCTCGTGCTGACGCTGATCGCGGCATCGCTGGTGTTCCGCTTCGTCGAGCAGCCGGCGATCCGGCTCGGACATCGGCTGGCGACGCGCTATGAGCAGAACGCATCCCGCAAGCGCCCCGATACCGTCGCAGCGGCGTCGTCAGGAATCGCCGCGGCAGCCCTCGGCCGACTCAGTGTCCCGCGGCGGCCGCGCCGACGTTGCCGAACGGCGGCCTCGCCAGCCATACGATCGGGATCATCACGATGAAAAGGCCGGCGTAGAGCAGGAACACGTCGTTGACGGCGAGCGTCAGCGCCTCGCGGATGACGATGTTTTCGATGATCGACCACGGCCGCGCCGGTCGCGTGCAGGCCATCGAGAAACTGCTGCGTCGCCGGATTCGTCGTCGTGATGTGCTCGGCGAGCGTCGCGCGATGGAAATCGCCGCGATGCTGCCACATCGTGACCGTCACCGCGGTCGAGATGCTCGCCGCGATCGTGCGGAAGAAATTCGAAAGCCCCGATGCCGATGCGATCTCGTGCGGCTTCAGCCCGGACAGGATGATCTGGTTCAGCGGGATGAAGAAGCACGGAATCGCAAGGCCCATCAGGAAGCGCGGCCACACGAACTGCCAGAACGACGTATCGAGCGGAAACGTCGAGAACCAGTACGACGTCGCCGCGAACACCGTGAACGAGAACGTCACCACCCAGCGCAGCTCGAGCCGCTGGATGTTGCGTCCGATGATCGGCGCCATCACGAACGCGAGGATGCCGACCGGCGCCGTCGCATAGCCGGCCCATGACGCCGTGTAGTTCGCGACCGTCTGCAGCCACAGCGGATAGACCACGTTGATGCCGAAGAACGCGGTCATGCCGAGCGCCATCGCGGTCACGCCGATCGTGAAGTTGCGCGAGCGGAACAGACTCAGATCGACGATCGGATGCTTCTCGGTCAGCTCCCACGCGACGAAGAACGTGATGCAGACGAGCGCGATGACGCCGAGCGTCGTGATCATCGGCGAGGAGAACCAGTCCTTGTCGTTGCCGTTGTCGAGCATGAACTGCAGGCAGCCGACGCCGACGATGAGCAGCACGAGCCCGATCATGTCGATCGGCGCCTTCACGATCACCGATTCGCGGTTGCGCAGCAGCACCCACGTGATCACGCACGGCGAGCAGGCCGACCGGCACGTTGATGTAGAAGATCCACGGCCAGGAATAGTTGTCGGTGAGATAGCCGCCGAGGATCGGTCCGAAGATCGGCGCGACGACGACGGTCATCGCCCACAACGCGAGCGCGAGGCCCTTCTTCTCGTTCGGATAGCTGTTGAGCAGGAGGCTCAGCGAGAGCGCGACCATCGGGCCCGAACCCGCGCCCTGCAGCAGGCGGCCGACGACGAGCATCGGCATGCTGGTGGCGAGGCCGCAGAACGTCGACATCACGACGAACAGCAGCCGCCGACACGCAGAAGCTGCGCACTTCGCCGAAGCGGCGTCCGATCCAGCCGGAGAGCGGCTGCATGATCGCGCTGGCGAGCGAATACGAGCTGATCGCCCAGGTGCCTTCCTGCGGGCTCACCGCGAGGCTGCCCGCGATGTGCGGCACCGAGACGTTGACGATGGTGATGTCGAGCACTTCCATGAACGTCGCGAACGCGACCGCGAGCGTCAGCAGCGCGAGCGGCGCGCCGTGCAGCGGCGGCAACGGCTTCTTCTGCGCGTTATCGGCCATGACGTCGGAAGTGGATCAGTGCTTCGGCGCGAGATTGGCGCGCACGATCGCGTTCGCCTCGGCCTCGGCCTTGGCGAAATCGCTCGAGTAGACGTCGGTCTCGGCGACCGGCTTCGTCGCCGGCGCGGCGGCGAGCACGCGGCCGTTGCGATCGTGCGTGTCGACTTTCACCGAAGTCGAAAGGCCGACGCGCAGCGGATGCTGGTCGAGCTCCTTCGGATCGAGCGAGATGCGCACCGGCACGCGCTGCACGACCTTGATCCAGTTGCCCGACGCGTTCTGCGGCGGCAGCAGCGCGAACGCCGCAGCCGGTGCCCGGCGCGAGGCCGACGACCTTGCCGTGGAAATCGAACGTGCCGCCGTAGATGTCGCTCTCGATCGTCGACCGGCTGGCCGATGCGGATGTTGCGCAGCTGGCTTTCCTTGAAGTTCGCGTCGATCCACAGATCGCCGAGCGGAATGATCGTCATCAGCGGCTGGCCCGGCTGGATGCGGCTGCCGACCTGCACCGCGCGCTGCGCGACGTAGCCGCCGATCGGCGCGACGATCGCGTTGCGTTCGGCGTTGATCCACGCCTCGCGGAACGCGGCCTTCGCCTGCATCACGGCCGGGTTGTCGGCGATCGGCGTGCCGTCGATCGAGCGCGTGCGCCGCGGCGCTCTGGCTCAGCACCTGATCGAGCGCGTTGCGCGCGTTCTGCACGGCTTCGCGCGCGTGCGCGACTTCTTCCGGCGCGATCGCCTTGTCGGCGAGCAGCGGCTGGCGGCGCTTGAGATCGGCTTCGGCCTGCGCGAGCATCGGTCTTGCGGCTGGCGATCGCGGCGTCGTACTGCGTGGCGAGCTCGGTCTGCTGGCGCACCTGGCGCACGGCATTGGCGAGCGCGCTCTTCGCCTTGGCGAGCGCGACTTCGCTGTCGGTCGGATCGAGCCTGACCAGCGGCTGGCCCGGTCTGCACGAGCTGCGTGTCGTCGGCGAGCACGGCGGTCACGGTGCCGGGCACCTGCGAGGACACGCCGACCTGGTTGCCGTTGACGTACGCATCGTCGGTCGTTTCGCGCAGCGAGAACACGAACACATACAGCAGGTACCAGGCGATGCCGGCGAGCACGAACACGGTCGCGATCACGATCAGGATCACGCGGCGCTTGCCGTTTCCGTTGCCGTTCTTCGCGGCGCCATCGGTTCCGTTCGGGTTGGGTCGTTCCTGATCGCTCATGGATGTTCGCTTGTCGTGATTCGTTGTCGGAGCGCAGCGGTCAGCGGGATTGCGCCTGGGAAACCGGCGGCGCGCCGCCGGAGTCCGTGGCGGCGATACGGTAGCCTCCGCCGAGCGCCTTGATCAGCGCGATGTCGGTCGAGATCGCCTGCGCGTGCAGCGCGGTGGCCGCGTCCTGCTGCTGGATCACCTCGGTTTCGGCGCCGATCACGGCGCGATCGTCGCCGATGCCGCGATGCGAGCGCGCGGTTGCGGTGTCCTGCAGCGATTGACTCGCGGCGACCTGCGTCGCGCGTTCGCGCCGGCGCGCCTCGATCTGCTGCGCGGTCAGCGCCTGCGTCGCGACATCCTGCGCGGCCGACACGACGGCGCTGTCGTACTGCGCGGCGGCCGCATCGAGCTCCGCCTTCGACGCACCGAAGCGCGCTTCGAGGCGTCCGCTTTCGAAGATCGGCAGATGAATCGCCGGCGCGACATTGAAGACGCGGCTGCCGGCCGTGAAGACCTTGTCCATGTCGATCGAGGAAAGGCCCGCGAGCGCGCTGATGCTGATGTCCGGATAGAACTCGGCGCGCGCCTCATCCGCGCGATGCAGCGCGGCTTCGACGCGCCAGCGGCTGGCGGCGATGTCGGGCCGGCGCGCGAGAAGATCGATGCTCGCGTTGTCGGGCAGGCCGGCTTCGATATCCGGCAGCGGCCTGGGCGTCAGCGTCGGCAGTTCCGACGGCGATACGCCGAGCAGCGCGGCAAGCGCCGCCTGCTTGATGCGCGCGGAACCGAGGAAGACTTCGCGCTGCTCGCGCGCGCCGGCGAGACGCGTGCGCGCCTGATAGAGCACGTCCGGCGGATCGACATCGTGCGCGACGCGAAGGTCGGCGATCTTGAGATTGCGCTCGAGCGCCGTCGTCAGCCGCTCCATCAGCGCGACGCGCGCCTGATCGGCCTGCCAGCCGAAATAGGTGTCGGCGATCGACGTCGTCAGGATCAGCGCGGCGGCGGCGCGCTCGGCTTCGGCGGCACGCGCTTCGCTGACCGCGGCTTCGATCGCCGCGCGCTGCTTGCCCCAGAAATCGAAGTCGTAGTGGAACTGCACGCCGAGATCGGCCTGGTTGTACCAGGTGAAGCCGAGGAACGCGGGCGGAATCAGTCCGGTTTCGCTCAGACGCTGACGCTGGTACTGCGCATTGCCGTCGAGGCGCAGACCGGACTCCGCGCGCGCGATGTCGATCGACTTCTCCGCGGCGCTGAAACGCGCGCTGGCGACGTCGAGCGACGGCGCGCCCTGCGAGCGCCTTCTCCTCGAGCGCGTCGAGCTGCTCGTCGCCGTAGTGCTTCCACCATGCCGGCGTCAGGCCACGCGCCGTCCGGCAGGCGCAGCGACGCCGGCGAGCGGCGCCGCGTCGCGCATCGGCGGCGTATCGGGTTTCGGAGGAATCGAGCAGCCGGCAGCCAGCACGGCCATCGGCACGATCCATCGCGCAATCGTCAGAGGTCGCATCGAATCGGTCTTCGGTGGGCTCGGGGAAAGCGGGTCGTGCGCTCCAGGTAGATTGTTCTGTCGCGGTACGGCGGGCTCGTGATGACGCGATCCGCGACCCGCATTGTCCGCTGCTTCCCTGAAGCGAGCTATTTCAATACTACGCAGTACTGAAATTGAATGCAAGGCGCCGCGGCCGGAGCAGGCTCAGCCGCGTAGAGGCTATTTGTAGTCGCGGTGACAGGCGTCGCAGGCGTTGGCGATCTTGGTCAGCGCCTCGCGCCGGGCCGGGCAGTCGGCGGCGGACGAAAACGCCTTGATGGCGTCCTGAAGATCCGTCGCGTACTGGGAAAACACGCGATCGTGCGCGCCGGGCGGAAGGACCGCGCGTTCGATATCGGCAGCCATCAGCTCCAGATGCGCCGCCGCGGACGCCGCTTCCGGCACCGTGCACTGGTTGTCGTGGACGAGATCGCGCGCTCGGCCGAGCTCGTGCTGCATCACCGTCATCACCGCGCGCGGCCACGCATGGCGCTGGCGCAGGATGTTGGCGACAGTGATCGCGATCAGCGCGCCGAGCAGCGCGCCGCCGAGGAGGCAGACGAGGTAACGCATGGCAAAGCGGCGATTCGGGATTCGGGATTCGGAGAATATCCGGAGTTCACTCGCCGGGTGAGGTGACAAGGCGTTCCCCCTCTCCCGCTCGCGGGAGAGGGTCGGGGTGAGGGCAATCTTGGTTCGACCTCGCAGACTTGCAACGGACGCAGCGGCCGCCACGTCGACGCGCCGGTGCTAACCTCCGCGCGCAACATGGACCAGTCATTCCTCGACGAACGCTTCCGCGGCATCGACCGCCTGTACGGCGCCGGCAGCGCCGCGCGCCTCGCCGCGGCGCACGTCTGCATCGTCGGCATCGGCGGCGTCGGTTCGTGGGCGGTCGAGGCGCTGGCGCGAAGCGGCGTCGGTCGTCTGACACTGATCGACGCCGACGACGTCTGCGTCAGCAACACGAACCGCCAGCTGCACGCGCTCGAAGGCACGTTCGGGCGCGCCAAGGTCGACGTGATGGCCGAGCGCGCGCGTGCGATCAATCCCGCGATGCACGATCGATGCGATCGCCGAGTTCCTGACGCCGTCGAACCTCGAAGCACTGCTCGGCCGCGGCTACGACCTCGTGCTCGACTGCTGCGATGCGTTCCGCGTCAAGGTCGAGATGATCGCGTGGTGCCGCCGGCGCAAGATTCCGCTGATCGTCTCGGGCTCGGCCGGCGGACGCACCGATCCGACGCTGATCGCGGTGCGCGATCTTTCGAAGACCGAGCACGACGCGATGCTCGCGCTGATCCGCACGCAAGCTGCGCGAGGATTTCAACTTTCCACGCGGGCCCAAACGCTATTTCGGCGTGCAGGCCGTGTATTCGCTCGAGAACGTTCGTTACCCGCAGGCCGACGGCAGCGTCTGCGGCACGCGGCCGGATCTGAAGGGCGAGGCCGGGCTCAAGCTCGATTGCGGCGGCGGGCTCGGTGCCGCGATGCATGTGACGGCTGCGTTTGCGCTGGCTGCGGTGTCGCGCGCGATCAAGCGGCTGCTGCGTGAGGAAGTCTGACGTCGGCGGATGAGGGCAATCTCGGTTCGCCCACTCATCCAGGCGAAATCGCAAACAACCGCTCGCGCATTCTCCGTCGTCGCCGCCGCGACCGATTCGCGCGACTCACCGCGCAACGCCGCAACACTGTCGAGCACTTCGACGAGACATGCCGGCTCGTTGCGCTCGCCGCGATGTCCCGACAGCGGCTGATCCGGCGAATCGGTTTCGAGCAGCAGCCATTCGATCGGCATCGTCGCGACGATCGCGCGCAGTCGTTTCGCGCGCTCGTACGTGACCGGTCCGCCGATGCCGAGATGGAAACCGAGCTTCCAGAACTGGCGCGCCTGCTCTTCGCTGCCCGAAAAACTGTGCACGACGCCGCGCAGTCCGCCGACGCGGCGGATCGCTGCGGCGACATCGTCGAACGCGCGCCGTGCATGCAGGATCACCGGCAGGTCGAACTCGCGCGCGAGCTCGAGCTGGCGATCGAGATATTCGAACTGCAGATCGCGATCGAGCCCTTCGACGTAGAAATCGAGGCCGCATTCGCCGACCGCAACGGGCTTTTCGCGCGCGATCCATTCTTCGAGCACGGCAAGATGTTCGGGACGATGCTCGTCGAGATACATCGGGTGCAGCCCGTACGCGGCATGCAGACCGTGCTCTGCACTGCAAAGATCGCGCAGTTTCGAAAAGCCCGATACCGCGATCGCCGGAACGATCTGTCGCGTGACACCGGCATCGCGCGCGCGCGCGAGCACGGCATCGCGATCGGCATCGAACTCGGCGGCGTCGATATGGCTGTGGCTGTCGGTCAGCGCGATCACCGCGCCGATTTTGCCAGATGCGATCGCGCCGGATGCGGTTCACGCCGATGCGAACGGTGCAGGTACGTGTAAAAGAACGCCACGGGCCGGCAAGCCGGCCCGCGGAGTCACATCGTAAGGAGGGAGCGCCCGATGCGTAGCGTTACAGCGGTAATCAGTGGACCGGCGGGCTGAGGCGCAGCCTCGCATCCTTGATGCTGACCGTATCGAGCTGGATCCACATCATGTTGTCGCCCTGCCAGACGATCCACGAGGTCTTCTCGAAGAACTCCGGTCCGAACGAGCGATTGATGCGGTCGAGATCGTCCGAGTCGTACATGTCGCCGCCCGGATTGAACAGCTCGAACTCCATCGCCGTGCCCGCGGTCGCGAGCGGCGAGGTGAACAGATGGATGCCGTCCGAACGCGGATAGTCGTTGGTGATGCCGACCGACGGACCGTCCGACGTCGCAATCAGCGTGTCGCTCGCGGTGCCGGCGCGCAGCTTGAACGACGGCAGCGCGATCGGATACGTCGTGTACTGCCCGGGTGAGAGTTCGAAGCCGCTCGTCCTGGCCTGGAACGTCATCGTGACCGGCGTATTCAAGGCGACGCCCGCGAACGGGCCGATCGTCAGATCGTTGTAGGCAACCGTGCCGTGCGCCTCGAACATCGCCGTGATCGGCGTCGTGTGCAGGTCGATCACGTAGGACGCGATCGAGGTGCCGTTGTCTGCCCCAGCCGCCGATCGTCTTGCCGTCGGCCGACACTGCATTGCCGCTGAGCAGCGTCCAGTTCCCCGGGATCGTCACGCCATGCGCGGTTGCGTAGTCGCTGAGGTACTGCATGCCGGTGGCCGGCGTCCAGACGACCGCGCGCTGTATCGGGAAGGCGCCGCTGCGGCCGACGACGACATTGCCGTCGTCGCTGACGCCGAATGCATAGGCCTGCGGCGGGAAAAAGCCGTCCGGAGCGCCGACGCGCGTGTCCGCGCGCTCACCGTGTCCGACCGGACGCGGCTGGAACTTGTTGCGCTGGGCACCCTTGACACCGGCCGGGATGCCGGCGAGGACACCGATCGGCTGCGCGCCGGTTGCAGCGGTCCAGCGCCATGCCTCCAGGGAGGGGCCGTAGTTGGCGCCGACGACGACGCTGCCGTCGGACGACGCGGCGAGCGCTTCGCCGATCGGGTTGCCGTCGTTGTCGGTCAGATCGATCGCAACGCCGTTCTGCCAGATCACGCCCGAGCGGTAACCATCTTCCTGGTCGTTCCAACCGAAGATCGTGCTGCCGTCGCGACTGATGCCGTTCGCGCGCGAGTACGTGTCGGGACGGTTCACGGCAAGGCGCGACATGCCTTCGGCGGCGGTCCAGCGGAACGCGATCGGGTTGTTGGTCTCGTCGTAGGCGAGGCCAACCGCGATGCCGTTGTCGGAAATGCCGTAGCCGGTGCTGATGCCCTGGCCGGTGCCGCCGCCGGTGCCGGGATAGGCGCCGATGACTTCCGGCCCGTCGAGGAGCTCGCTGTTCGTGTACCAGAGCGCGGCGACCGCGTTGGCCGGATTGCCGTCGGGCATGAAGGAGCCGATCACGGGCTGGCCCCACGAATTCATGCCGCCCTCGGAGTCGAAGTTGGTCAGCGTCACGGCGCCGCTGTCCTTGTTCCAGCGGAAGACCGCGCCGCCTTGCGTCACGCCGGCGGCGATGCGGCCGTTGCGCGACAGGCTGGTGAGCGAGCCGTTGGGCACGCCGACATCGGTGAAGGTAGCTGCCGCGGCGTCGCCGGCGGCGAGCGCGAGTGCGAGGCCCACATAAAACGAAATGCGCATGATGATTTTCTCTCGTTGTCTTGAGGAAGGGGACATTTCAGAAGGACCGCGTCGCCGGCCGGCGTGCCGACAGCTGGTTTCGCTGCCGGCGCCGAGGCGACGTTCGTTGCGTTCGATCAGTCGTCGAATCCGTTGGCGAAAATCGGATCTCTGCGATCGATGTGGATGATGTAGGACTGCGTCGTGCCGCCGGGACCGAAGCCCCAGCCGCCGAGCGTGTGTGCGTCGGCCGAAATGGCCGTGAGGCCGCCGCTGAGGTCCCAGCCGTCCGGCACTGCGATGCCCTGCTCGGCGAGGTAGTCGGCGAGGAACACCGTGCCGACGTTCTTGCGCCAGATCAGCGCGGCGCGCGGCGGATCGTCGAAGAATCCGGTGTTGCCGACGATCGTGTTGCCGTCGTTGCTCACACCGAATGCAAACGTCATGACCGGGATCAGCTGGATGCCGCCCGTCGCGCCGTTCCAGAGCCAGGAACCCGAGTTGCCGTCGATGTCGGTGTAGAACGATCCGACGACCCACTGGCCGTTGGCGCTGATGCCGTCTGCCTCGCCGACCGCGATGCCGTCATGATCGGCGATGTCGACCGGCACGCGATCCTGCCAGACCACCGCGGTGCGGAAGCCGTCGTCCTGGTCGTTCCAGCCGGCGATCGTGTGTGCGTCCGCGCTGATGACGTTCGCGCGAGAGTAGTTGTCCGGACGGTTGACCGGCAGCGCGGTCATGCCTTCGGCCTCGGTCCAGACGAATGCGACCGCGGGTCCGACGAAGTTGTCGCCGAACGAAAGTCCGACCACGGTGCCGTCGCCGGCAATGTCGTAGCCGTTGGAATTGGTCTGCAGCGGGTTGGTCAGCTGCACCGGATCGGCGCCGACCGGAAGGAACGCGCCGAGGTCGCGGCCGCCGTTGCCGACGCCGCCGTTCTCGGGAACTGCGCCCGCGATCGCGCCCGAGTCGTTGATGCCCATGGCGACGTCGAGCGAATTGAAGGTTTCCTCGGCGCCAGTGCTGGCCGTCCAGCGGAACGCCGCCGGCTCGAACGTGCTGCCGACGGCGTAGGCGCCGTTCGGGGAAAGCTTGGTGATCGAGAGATTCGGCGTCTGCAACGCCGTGAACGTGCCAGTTGCCTGGACCGTGCTGCTGAGAGCGAGCGAAACGACAGCGGAAACAACAAGTACGCGCATGGTCACCTGCTTGTTCGAGTCGGAGGAATGGCACGAACGCCGTCAGGCCGTCCGCGTGCGAGCGCGGCCGACGAGGGCGAGGGCGCGCAGTCTGCGCGGCATGCCACATGCGTGCACTCGTGGTCCGTTCGCGGTCCGCTCGCGATCCGTGAATCCGATGCAACCTGTTGATCCCGAAAGAGTCACGACCGGCCCGTTGGGCCGGCAGGGGGCACGAGAGCTACATCGAAGCGCCGACCCTGGCGACCTCCGGCGGGCTCTGCAGCGCAGCCGGAATCAGGCGTTCCCCGGCGAGCGCTCGGGCGCGCGCGAGCGCGGTCTGCCAGGTCGTGCGCTGGCCGAGCGCGTGGTAGAGGTTCGCCTGCAGCAGCGCGCAGTCGAAGTCCCGGTCGGCCCAGCGGGCGACGCGGCCGATGACGGTGCTGGCACGCTCGAAGTCGGCATCGGCGATCAGGCTGTTGCCGTACGAGACCGCGACCGCGGCGAGGTCGGCCGGCACGGCCCAGCGTTCGGCATCGCCGAGGGCTGTGTTGTAGCTGCGATACGCGTCGTCGCGACGGTGTTCGGCAGCGGCCTGTTCGGCGGTGGCGAGCGCGGCGAACAGCGTGACCGACGGCATCGTCGGATGCGTGCCGGCCCAGCGCGCGAAATCGGCGACCTGCTCGCGCGCATCGTCGGCGCGGCCGGCCGCACGCAGCGCGCGTGTCAGCGTGAGCCACGCGCGGGCACGCTCGCGTGCCTCGTCGATCGTCGGCAGGCGTGCGACCGCGACGCGCGCCGATTCCATTGCGGCGCCGGCATCGCCGGCCGCGAGATAGACGCGCGCGCTTTCGGATGCGACGTCCCCCGGCAAACCGGTCTGCTCCTGCGAGGCGCGGCTGCCGAGCTCGTCGAGCAGCTTGCGCGAGTCGGCAAGATGGCCCGAAGCCGCCAGCGCCCGCGCGCGCTGCAGCTCGAGCGCCGTGCGCGTGCCCGGATTGTCGAGCTTGGCGCGCAGGCTCCAGACCGGCTCGCTCGCCGCGAGCGCAGCGCCGGGATCGAGCAGCGCCAGGTGCGCCTTCATTTCGGCGGCCATCGTCAGGAACCATTCGTTGAGCGCGCCGAACCGCTGGAAGCGCTCGGCCGCGCGCACGAGGATCGGCAGCGCTTCGGCGTGGCGGCCGCGCGCGTTGTCGAGCACGCCTTCGTTTGCGTCGACGCGCGCGAGCTGCAGCGTGTCGCCGGCGAGCTCCGCGGCGACGCGCGCGCGCGCGAGGTTGTCGGCGGCATCGTCGAAGCGCGCGAGATTGACCTCGGCGGCCGCGAGGCCGGTGTAGGCCTGCGCCAGCACCGCGGGCTCGTTGCGCGTCGCGGTCAGCGCGATCGCCTCGCCGAACGCGCGCATCGCATCGTCGTTGCGATCCTGGCGCAGCGAAACGCCGCCGAGCGTATACAGCGCACGCGCGCGCAGGACGGGATCGCTTTCGGCCGACGCGACTGCGAGCAGCGCTTCGAGCGTCGTGCGCGCGGGAGCCAGCTGACCCGAGCGGAACTCGATCTGGCCGAGCCGCAGGCGCATCACCGGCGTCTCGCGCAGCGCGGGCGCCGCGCTGTCGATCAGCCGACGCGCAGTCGCGAAATCATTGCCGAGGATCGCGGCCTCGGTACGCTGTTCGAGCTCGGCGAGCGAAAGGCCGCCGGCGCCTTCGTGCTCCGCGGGCGGCATCTTGCCGAACAGCGCGAGCAGTCGATCGGCGGCGCTGCGCGCGGTGTCGATCGGATCCGGACCCGCTGCCTTGATCTCGCGCGTTGCGCCATCCGGCATGTGCACTTCGATGTCGACGGTCCAGTCGTTGGCGCCGCGCCCGATCGTCGGCACGACGACATAGAGCGCGCCGGTCGCATCGCGGATCGAGCGCATCGCCTCGCCGTCGGGTGTCGCGCCCGCGACGCCGGCGCGCACGAGCGCGACGACGTTGTCGCTCGGCACGACGGCCTGGCCCGCATGGCGCAGGCGGGAGGCGATGAGATCCATCAGCCCGAGGCGCAGCCAGCTCCATTCGTCGCCGGCATCGACGCTGACCGGCAGCACCGCGGCGGTGTTCGCCATCGGAGTCGCCGCGTCGGATGGCGCGCTCGCCGCATCGTGCCGCGCGCTCCGCGAGAACCACGCAAACGCGCCCGCGGCGAGAAGGAGCGCGACGACGATCGCGGCGGCTGCGCGCGTGCGTGGCGATCGCGTTCCGGTTTCAGGCGGCCAGTTGGCAACGAGGGTCGCGCCGTCCTGCATCGAGGAATCGGACTGTGGCAGGGGCGCATCGTGCGCAGACTGCGCGTCGGGCTGCGCCGAAGGCATCGATTCGGATTGCGCAGCGGATGACGCTCTCGTCACGCCGTCGTCGACCGCGATGTCCGCCACCCAGCGATAGCCGAATCGCGGAACCGTGCGGATCACGTTCTGCCCGTTGCCGGAATCGCCGACCGCGCGGCGTGCCTTGAGGACGGTCTGGCCGAGCAGCGTGTCGGTGACGTCGACCTTGCCCCAGACCGCCGCGATCAATTCGTCGCGTCCGACCGCGCGCTCGCGGTTCTCGATCAGATAAATGAGGCAGTCGAACACTTTCGGCGACAGTGTCGCGAGCGCGCCGCCGGTGCGCAGTTCGCGCGCCGAGGGATCGATCGTGCAGTCTCCGAAGCGGTAAATCGGTCGCGACATCTAGAGGCAGGGGAACGCGGAGGAACGCCAAGCGTAACGCGTGACGATGGCGGGCGCGCGCCGGCCATCCCCCGACGCGTCACGCAGGACGGGCCGTGCGCCGGGCCGTCAGGGCGGATCGAATCCGCTGCCGAAGATATCGTCGAGGACCGGGACGCCGAGCGTGCCGTCCATGTTGACGTTCTGTGCGTGGAGGTCTCCGGCGAAGGTCCCGGCACCGGCCGTCCACGCGTACGCCGCATAGCCGTCCTGGCTGATCGCGCCGGTCAGGCGGCCGGTGTCGTTCGGCTCGGTGGAGAAGTCGACGACCTCGCCCGGCCAGACGTAGTTGCCGTCGAGGTCGAGCCGAGCCGCATGCAGCGGCGTCGGATTCGGAAAGTCGTCGCTGCTCCAAGCGGCGAGCATGCCGCCCGTCGACAACGCGCAGCGCGACCATCTCGGTCTGATCGACCGGGCCGAGCGGCACCAGCGCCTTGCCGCCGTCGCCCCACAGGCGTGCGCCGGTCCAGTCGATGCGCTGCGCGTAGACGCCGATCTGGCCCTGGGTCAGGACATCGGTCTCGCGCCAGAGCGCGTAGATGTCGCCGGTGACAGGTTCGAAGGCGCCGTCGGGTTCGAAGTGGTTCTGCGAGGTGTCGGTCGAAGCGAGCACGCCATTCTGTGCGTATGCGGCCGTGCCGTTGGCGAAGATGTGCTGCGCGCGGACCTGACCACTTGCGCCGACGGTATACCAGACGAACACGGCGCCGCCGGCATCATCGGAGAGGAAGCCGGGGAAATTGCCGAACTGCAATGCGCCGCCGCTTCCGTTGAAAACCTTGACGGGATCGACACCCCACAGGTTCGCGCCGTCGATCGCGGCGAGCTTCTGCGTCCACAGCTGGTGCGAATTGCCGGAGAGATAGGGCACCCAGGACACGATCGACATTGCCGTCCGCGTCGCCGTGCAGGTCTGCGAAGAAGAAGATGCCGCTCGACGGGGCAATCGAAATGCCGCTCGGACCCCACAGCGGATTGCCATCCGCGTCGAGCTTCTGCACTTCGACCGTGCCATCGCTGCCGGTCCAGCCGACCGCGGAATTGCCGCTTGCGGCATCCGTGATCTTCGGCGCGTGCGTATCTGCCGAGTCGCTCGATACGAAGATGCCGGGATCGCCCCACAACAGCGTGCCGTCCGGGCGCGACCTTCTGCACCAGCACCTGCGAGATCCCGGATTGCGTGGAAGCCGAATGCGAGCAGCGCGTTGCCGTCGCCGTCGATCGAGAGGCCGTAGTCCTCGGTCGAGCTGAAATCGCGGTCGGCGACGAGCACGCCGTTGTGCGGCCAGAGCTCGTTGCCGCCGGCATCGAGGCGTTGCAGGTAGACGTCATAGCCGCCGGTCGCGTTGTCGAACCAGCTGACGTAGAAGCCTCCATCCGGCGTGGCGACGAGCTTGGGCTGCACCTGCTCGTTGTCGCCGTCGGCGATGACGAGATTGTTCGCGGGATCGGACGACCATTGCGCATGCGCGCTCGCGGCGAACAGCGTTGCGAACGCGATCGCGGCGAACGCGATGCGGGAATCGGTGTGGCTCATCATCTTCGGACCCTGCGAAGGAGAAGCGCCCGTCTTCGGCTCGACAGCCCCTGTCGTCGTCCGGGCTCGATGGAACGATACTCCGCGCTGCCGCGTGCGGCGAGCGCACGATATGTAAAGCGCGCGGCGGCTCGTGAATTCTAGGCGGCCGTGATCAGCCAGGCGGCGAGGCCAAGGAAGAGCCCCATGCTGACGACATCGGTCGCGGTCGTCAGGAAGATGCTCGACGCGGTCGCGGGATCCGCACCGAGCCGCTTCAGCGCAAGCGGCACCGCAGCGCCCGCGATGCCGGATACCGCGCAGCTGCCTGCCATCGCGAAGAACGTGATCGCCGCGAGCGTCCACGCCTGCGAATGGCCCTGGTGATGCGCGATCCAGAACATGCCGAGACCGGCGACGAGGCCTGTCAGCGAGCCGTTGAGGAATCCGAGCCACGCTTCCTTGATCAGAAGCGCACCCGCGCGGCCGGCCTTGAGCTCGCCGAGCGTCATGCCGCGCAGCGTGACCGCGAGCGCCTGGCAGCCGGTATTGCTGCATTGTCCCGAAAGCACCGGAATGAACACCGCGAGGATGACGATGCGGTTGACCGTGTCCTGGAACAGGCCGACCACCGCGGCCGCGATGAACGCGGTGACGAGATTGAGCTGCAGCCACGGATGACGGAACTTCAGCGCGCGCTGCCACGGCGTCGTCAGGCGTTCTTCTTTTTCGACACCGACCATCGAGCCCGCCTGCGCGCTGATCTCGAAGGCCTGCTCTTCGAACAGCACCGCGCCGCGCACGATGCCGACCAGATGGCCGTCGGCGTCGCAGACCGGATAGACCGGATAGTGGCGGCTGACGACCTCGCGCATCGCGTCGATGACTTCGGCTTCCGGACGCAGTGCGAACGGACGCGCGACCATGATGTCCGACAGCTTCTGATCGGGTCGCGCCAGCGCGATTTCGCGGAACGCGACAAGACCGGTCAGGCGCTGCTCGGCGTCGACGACGAAAACGTACGTCACCAGCGTGTGCGAGACGATCGGCCGCACGGCTTCGATGACATCGGCGACCGTCGCATCGGCCGGAAACACGGCCTGCGGCGGTTCCATCAACCGGCCGACGGTTCCTGGACGCCAGTTCTGACCGGACAACCATTGCTCGCCTTCGTCGCTTCCGGCGGCGAGCGCGATCTGGCGCCGGCGCTCCGCGCCGAAGCGATCGAGAATCGCGACCGCGCGGCCGGGACCGAGCCCGTGCAGCAGCGCGGCGATCGCATCGTCCGGAAGAGGCGTCAGGCGCGCGACGGCGCTGTCGGCGTCGAGCTCGCGCAGGTCGTCTGCGGACGGCGATGTTGCACGCATGTGGATTCCTCCCCCAAACGGAACCGATGCTAACCCATGCGCTGCTCCGCCCGCAGTCCGGAGCGAGTGCAGGGCGCGACCTTGGCAGTTACATCTGCGTTCATTGCGTTTCAGCCAGAGTGCGATCCTGACTCGATCATGTTCCGCACGGAGGGTGTCATGCGTACGAATGTTTCCCGTCTGGCCACTGGCGTCGTGCTTGCCATGATGCTCGCAGGCTGCGTCGCGCCGCCGCCGCGGCCGACCACGGCCTATTACGACAACAACAACAATCACGGCGCCTACGACAACCGCGGCGGTTATTACGATCGCGGCGGCTATGACGATCGCGGCCAGAACCAGAACTGCTACCAGTGCGGGCGCGTAACCGATATAGAGCGCGTGTACGCGCGCGACCACAGCACCAGCGGCGGCGGCGCAGTTCTCGGCGCGATTGTCGGCGGTCTGCTCGGCAGCACGGTCGGCAAGGGCGACGGACGCACCGCAGCGACGGTCGCCGGCGCGGTCGCCGGCGGTTTCGCGGGCAATTCGGTCGAGGCGAACAACAACGGGCGCGCGTACAACGCATTCCGTTTCTACGTCACGCTCGACGACGGGCGCCAGGCAGTGGTCACGCAGTACGACAATCCGGGCTTGCGCCCGGGCGATCGCGTGGCGATCCGCAACGATCATCTGGTGGTGATGCGCTGACGGTTTCTCGCAGCATCGGAAATGAAAAAGCCGGCCAATGGCCGGCTTTTTTTATCGTCCATTGAACGGACGCGCGATGCATCGCCGAATCAATTGATGCGATAGAAATTGTGCGCACCGATCGTCGCCAGCGGCGGACCCTTGATCCATGCCGGCGACACCGCATCGGCGACGACGAAATGATCGGCCTTCGGCACCACGAACTTGCGCTGCGCGACCGGCAGCGCCCACATGTCGAGCGCGCGTCCCGCGATCGTCCACGCTTCCTGCCAGGCTTCCGGCGTGTCGAACGCGAAATTCTTGCTCGTGCGCGAAAGCGCGAACTGGCCGGGCGCGTTGACGACCGCGCACACGTCGGCGCCCCAGCGTCCGCTCTCCCGGCGGCGCAGCGCGACTTCCGCGACGGCCATCTGTCCGCGCGGCGATTCACTGCGCGCTTCGAGATAGATCGTGCTGGCGAGGCAAATCTGGTCCGACGCCGGCTGCGGCAGAATCGATGCCATCCATAGCAGGAACGCTAACTTCATTGTTGATGACCTCTACAACCAAAAATCCTGCGCAACGAGCGGACGATACGAATTGAAATCGAATCGCCACTGAAGCGCTCTTTCGATGTCGCAACGCGCGATGTGACGCATCGTGCGCATCGAATGTGTTCGGATTGTGGGATTGGACGCGTGCGCGGCGTGGATCGCGCTGTCAGCGTCTGCCGGGTTCGTCTGCCATTCGCGGCAGTCATTCCGGCTCATGCGTCATTCGACGCGGGTCGCATGTGCAGCGTTGAAATGCGACCGTTAGAAATTTGTTTGCGCAAACCCGCATGAAGCGGGGCCGGCGAAGACTACGTCATCGCAGCCGTCATGTCATCACCTGGAGGTGAATATTCAATGAACGTTCAGCTTTGTGATTTCGCGAAATAAAATAGGTACTAAGCATCAAAACAAACAAAGTACCCAATTATCTAAAGATCGAATGCGGGTTGTACTTCGATCGCATGTCCGTGTTCCGATTGCAGCGGAAGCGCGTCGATCGACGCATCTGCAAGCACCGCAAGCGCATCTCTTCGCTGCGTCGAGATCGCAGCGCTGTAAAGCACGACGCCGGCCTTGCCCGCAGCGCTGCGGATGCCGAGTCCGGGTGGAGCATCGCCATCGCCGGCGAGCACGATGCGGTGCAGCCGATGCTTGTTGCCGCCGCGAAAGTGCAGGCGCGCGGCGATCTCCTGTCCGGGATAGCAGCCCTTGTCGAAACGGACCGCGTCGAGCCGCTCGAGGCCGAGCGACTGCGGAACGAATTCATCCTGCGTCGCGGCATCGAGCCATGGCAATCCGGCGGCGATATCGGCGAGTCGCCACGCTTCGCGCTCGCCCGCATCGATCGTCGGGTCGGCTGCGGGACCGAGCCACGCCGTGCGCGCCACCAGGCCGGGCTGGGCGAACGCATAGCCGCCGGCATGCTCGATGACGCGGTGCTCGGCCGCGAGATGCGCCATCGGCGCCTCGATCCGGCCGAAAATCCACTCCTGACGAACCGTCAGTTGCACTTTCGAACGCAGCACGAAGCGCGCGAGTGCTTCGCTTCGTCCTCGCCGCGTCACCGAGCGGCAACCAGACGAGGAGATGATCGATCGAAGGCCGCAGCAACGCGAAAAACGCATGCGTGCGCCCCTGCGCATTGAGCCATGCGCTCCACTGCCAGGCAGCGACAGCGAGCCCCGCGACATCGCTTGCGAATTGCGCGTGCGCGAAAGCGAGCGCGTCGGGTCCGGAGAGTTCGATGAGCTCGGCGCGATCGAGCGGAACGAGCGTCGAATGCATGACATCGGGCATGCGCGCCACTCTAGCATCCGTGCTCGAAATGTCCTTCGCGGTTGTCTCGCGAAGCCGCTGGGTTTAACCTGCGCGCCGCAACGCCCCCATGTCCGAAGCCAAGTCTCCCGATTCCGAACCCGTCGCTGCGGCGCCCGCCGGCGACACGCGCATGCCCGCGCCGCCCGCCGAGCCGCGGCCGCGCGAGATCGGCGGTCGCACGTCGGGTCTCGATCCGACGCGCTACGGCGACTGGGAGAAGAATGGGCGCTGCATCGATTTCTGATGCGTGCCGACGTCGCGCCTTGATGGACATTGCCAGCAGGAAACCGAACATGCCCGACACTGCGCGTCCGCTGTCTCCGCATATCTCGATCTACCGCTGGCAGATCCAGATGGTGACCTCGATCGTGCATCGCGGCACCGGCATCTTCCTCGCGCTCGGTCTCCTGCTCGTCGCGTGGGCGCTGATCGCGCTTGCGAGCGGCCCCGACGCCTTCGCGAAAGTCACTGCGTTCTCGTCGTCGTGGCTCGGGCTCGTGCTGCTGCTCGGCTGGGTCTGGTCGCTCGCGTTTCACTTCCTCAACGGAATCCGGCATCTGCTGCAGGACCTCGGGCTCGGCTACGCGCCGGCGACGTTCGTACGCAACGGCTGGATCGTGACGATCGGGAGCTTCGTGCTGACCGCACTCGTATGGGCTTGCGTGCTCGCGCAGCGGGGTGGCGCATGAGCGCGCAACTGCGAACACCGCTCAAGATCGCGCTGGGCCTCGGCTCGGCGACGTCCGGCACGCATCATTTCATGGTCCAGCGCATCACCGCGGTCGCGCTGATCGGGCTCGGCCTCTGGATCGTCTGGATCGCGCTCGCGATGCTGCACATGGACTACGCCGCCGCGCGCGCGCTGATCGCGCAGCCGTTCAACGCGGTGCTGATGATCTCGTTCGTGATCGCCGTCGTTCTGGCATGCGCAGCTCGGCCTGCAGGTCGTGATCGAGGACTACGTGCATACGCGCTGGCTCGAGCTCGCCTCGCAGATCGCGATCAAGTTCATCTGTTTCCTCGGCGCTGCCGCGAGCGTGCTCGCCATCATCCGCATCGCGCTCGGAAGCGGACCGCTCGGAAGCTGATCGAATGGAAAGTTACAAGATCCAGGAACACAAGTACGACATCGTCGTGGTCGGCGCCGGCGGCGCGGGCCTGCGCGCGACGTTCGGGCTCGCCGCGACGGGCCTGCGAGACCGCGTGCCTGACCAAGGTGTTTCCGACGCGCTCGCACACGGTCGCGGCGCAGGGCGGCATCTCGGCCGCGCTCGGCAACATGGGCGAGGACGACTGGCGCTTCCATTTCTACGACACGATCAAGGGCTCGGACTGGCTCGGCGACCAGGACGCGATCGAATACATGTGCCGCGAGGCGATCCGCGGCGGTCATCGAGCTCGAGCACTACGGCGTGCCGTTCTCGCGCACCGAGGAAGGCAAGATCTACCAGCGCCCGTTCGGCGGCATGACGACGCACTACGGCAAGGGCACCGCGCAGCGCACCTGCGCCGCGGCCGACCGCACCGGCCACGCGATCCTGCACACGCTGTATCAGCAGTCGCTCAAGCACGACGCGCGATTCTTCATCGAGTATTTCGCGCTCGATCTGATCTTCGACAGCGAAGGCGTCTGCCGCGGCGTGCTCGCGCTCGACATGTCCGAAGGCACGCTGCATCTGTTCCGCGCGCACGGCGTCGTGCTCGCGACCGGCGGCTACGGCACGGCGTATTTCACCGCGACCTCGGCGCATACCTGCACCGGCGACGGCGGCGGCCTGGTCGCTGCGCGCCGGCCTGCCGCTGCAGGACATGGAATTCGTGCAGTTCCATCCGACCGGCATCTACGGCGCCGGCTGCCTGATCACCGAAGGCGTGCGCGGCGAGGGCGGTTATCCTGACCAATTCGAAGGGCGAGCGCTTCATGGAGCGCTACGCGCCGAACGCGAAGGATCTCGCCTCGCGCGACGTCGTCATCGCGCGCGATGACGATCGAGATCCGCGAAGGCCGCGGCGTCGGCGAGCACAAGGACCACATCAACCTCAACCTGCATGCACCTCGGCGCCGAAGTGATCCACGAAAAGCTGCCGGGCATTTCCGAAAGCGCGCGCATCTTCGCCGGCGTCGACGTGACCAAGGAGCCGATCCCGGTCGCGCCGACCGTGCACTACAACATGGGCGGCATTCCGACCAACTATCACGGCGAAGTCGTGCGCAAGGTCGGCGGCAATCCGGACACCGTCGTGCCCGGTCTGTACGCGATCGGCGAAGCGGCCTGCGTGTCGGTGCACGGCGCGAACCGGCTCGGCTCGAACTCGCTGCTCGATCTCGTCGTGTTCGGCCGCGCGGTCGCGCAGCGCTGCGCGGCGACGATCAAGCCGAGCCAGCCGCACAAGGATCTGCCGACGTCGGCCTGCGACGCGGCGCTGGCGAATTTCGACCGCCTGCGCAATGCCAACGGCTCGACGCCGACCGCGGAGATCCGCGCTGAACATGCAGCGCACGATGCAGACCGACGCGGCCGTGTTCCGCACCGGCGAAACGCTGCAGGAAGGCTGCGCGAAGATGACCGACGTGTTCGCGTCGTTCGACGACGTGCGCGTGTCCGACCGCTCGCTGGTCTGGAATTCCGATCTGATCGAGACGCTGGAGCTGCAGAACCTGCTCGTACAACGCGGTCGCGACGATGCATTCGGCCGAGCAGCGCCACGAAAGCCGCGGCGCGCATGCGCGCGAGGATTTCCCGGATCGCGACGACGAGAACTGGATGAAGCACACGCTGGTCAGCGTCGACGCGAACGGAGAATGCGCGTTTGATTTCCGGCCGGTGCACCTGCAGACGATGACGAACGATGTCGAGGCCGTGCCGCCGAAGAAGCGGACGTATTGAAAATGCAGCGAGCCATCACACCTGCGTCGTCCCGCGAAATCGGGAACCCAGTGACTTCGGCGACCGACGCACGGCGCTAGGTTCCCGCTTTCGCGGGTACGACGGAATTGAATCGAGAGGCCGACGATGGCCGAGTTCACGCTTCCCAAGAATTCCAAGATCAAAACGGGCAAGAAGTATCCCGGCCAAGGCCGACGCCAAGGACGTGCGCACGTTCCGCATCTATCGCTGGAATCCGGACGACGGCGAGAATCCGCGCATCGACACCTACGACGTCGACATGGCCACCTGCGGCCCGATGGTTCTCGACGCGCTGATCAAGATCAAGAACGAGATCGATTCGACGCTGACGTTCCGCCGCTCGTGCCGCGAAGGCATCTGCGGCTCGTGCGCGATGAACATCGACGGCACCAACACGCTGGCCTGCACGAAGGCGATCGAGGATTGCACGCCGGCGACGTCAAGATCTATCCGCTGCCGCACATGCCGGTGGTCAAGGATCTGGTGCCGGACCTGACGCATTTCTACGCGCAGTACGCGTCGATCAAGCCGTGGATCCGCACGCAGAGCCGCCGCCGCCGGATCGCGAGCGCCTGCAGTCGAAGGAGGATCGCGCCAAGCTCGATGGCCTGTACGAATGCATCCTGTGCGCGTGCTGCTCGACGTCGTGCCCGAGCTACTGGTGGAACAGCGACCGCTATCTCGGCCCGGCCGTGCTGCTGCAGGCGTATCGCTGGATCGTCGACTCGCGCGACGAGGACACCGGCGCGCGGCTCGACGATCTCGAAGATCCGTTCAAGCTCTACCGCTGCCACACGATCATGAACTGCGCGCGCACGTGCCCGAAGGGCCTGAATCCGGCCAAGGCGATCGCCGAGATCAAGAAGCTGATCGTCGAGCGGCAGGGTTGACGCGCGAGCTTTCCCCTCTCCCGCTTGCGGGAGAGGGTAGGGTGAGGGCAATCGGAGTGGAGCCTCGAACCAAGAGCTGCCCTCACCCCAACCCTCTCCCGCAAGCGGGAGAGGGGGAAAGGCAGCGACAATGGATGACAGCGCAGACATCGATCGCGACATCAACCGCCTGCGCTGGCGCTGCCGCCGCGGCACGCGCGAACTCGACAAGCTCCTGAGCGGCTGGCTGACCGAACGCTACGAAAAATCCGATAGCGCGCAGCGCGCCGCATTCGCGAACATGCTCGAGCTGCCCGATCCCGAGCTCTGGGACTGGCTGACCGGCAACAGCCGCCCGGCCGATGACACCTACGCCCGCATCGTCGATGAGATCCGCGCCCGCCATCGCGTTTGACTACCGCGCATCGCCGTTGCTCGCCCTGGCCGTTGCCGCCGGCATGCTCGCGGCGATCGTCGCGCCGTGGCTCAGCCGGCTGCCGACGGGCGCGTGCGCGCGTCGCCTCGCTGGCTGCGCTCGTCGCCGGCGTCGCTTCGCTCGCGCGTTTCGAGCGCGTCGCCTTTCCGGCGCATCGCGCTCCGGGCATCGGGCTGGACGCTCGTCGACGCAGCCGGCGTCGAGCACACGGCGAATCTCGTCGCCCACGTGCGTCTCGGCACATGGCTCGTGCTCGATTTCCGCAGCGCCAACCGCCATCGTTTCCGCGCCGTGCTCGGCCCCGACAACATCGACGCCGACACGCGCCGGCGCCTGATCCTGCTGCTCTCGCGCGCCGAAGTCGCACAGGCCGGCTAGACGGGTTCGCTTGCCGCACCCGGGCGATTGCGGCACTCTCGCCGCCGTTCGCGGTCAAGCGTGCGCTTGCATCGCCCGAAAAGGATTCCGACGCCCGCATGTTCCGACCCCTCGAAGTCTTCATCGGCTTGCGCTACACGCGGGCGAAGCGGCGCAATCATTTCATCTCGTTCATCTCGCTGGTGTCGATCCTCGGCATCGCGGTCGGCGTGACCGCGCTGATCACGGTGATCTCGGTGATGAACGGCTTCGACAAGGAGCTCAAGGACCGCATCCTCGGCATGGTCTCGCACGCGACGATCTCGGGCGTCGGCGAAACCGTGCGCGACTGGCCGGTCGCGCTCGAATCGCGCCAAGGAAAATCCGCACGTGCTCGGCGCGGCGCCGTACGTCGAGCGCGAGGCGATGCTGCAGGGCTCGCGCAACGCCGGCGCGATGATCCGCGGCGTCGTGCCGGATCATCGAGCCGAAGGTTTCGGAAATCGACCGACGCATGATCGACGGCAAGCTCTCCGATCTCGCGCCGGGCAGCTTCGGCATCGTGCTCGGCAAGGAGCTCGCGCAGATGCTCGGCGGCTCGGCGTCGGCGATCACGTCACCGTGTTCGCGCCCGAGTTCAGCGTGACGCCGATCGGCGCGCTGCCGCGCCTCAAGCGCTTCACGATCGTCGGCATCTTCGAAGCCGGCATGCAGGAATACGATTCCGGGCTCGCCGTCGTGAACATGCAGGATGCCGAGACGCTGTACCGCCTCGACGGCCCGACCGGCATCCGCCTCAGGCTCGACGACATGTTCCAGGCATTTTCGGTCGGCCGCGCGCTCGCCGACGAGCTCGGCCAGATGTACCGCATCACCGACTGGATGCAGGGCCACAACAACTTCTTCAAGGCGCGTCGCGATGGAGAAGAAGGTCATGTTCCTCATCCTGTCGCTGATCGTCGCGGTCGCCGCGTTCAATCTCGTCTCGACGCTGGTCATGCTGGTCACCGACAAGCAGTCCGACATCGCGATCCTGCGCACGCTCGGCCAGACGCCCGCGCAGCGTCATGGGCATGTTCATGGTGCAGGGCGTGCTGGTCGGCACGCTCGGCATCGCGCTGGGCGTCTTCTTCGGCGTGCTGCTGGCGCTCAATGTCGAGGCGCATCGTGAAATGGATCGAGCACACGTTCCACGTCGACGTTCCTGTCGCCGGACGTCTACTACATCAGCGAGCTGCCGAGCGACCTGCACTGGAGCGATGTCGGCTGGATCACCGCGACCGCGTTCGTGTTCTGCGTGTTCGCGACGCTGTATCCGGCGTGGCGCGCGGCGCGCACCGAACCGGCGGCGGCGCTTGCGCTATGAGTGAGTCGCGCAAGTCAGGAACGACGGGCGGCCCATGAGCGCGACGATATCGTCCTGCGCGCCGACAAGGTCGCCAAGACCTATCAGGAAGGCAACCTGCGCACCGAAGTGCTGCAGCGACGTCAATTTCGCCGTGCGCGCGGCGAGACGCTCGCGATCGTCGGCGCGTCCGGCACCGGCAAGAGCACGCTGCTGCACATCCTCGGCGGGCTCGACACGCCGAGCGCGGGCGAGGTCGAGGTCGAAGGCCAGACGATGTCGCACCTTTCCGATCGCGAGCGCGGCGAGCTGCGCAACCGTTCGCTCGGTTTCGTCTACCAGTTCCATCATCTGCTGCCGGAATTCACCGCGCTCGAAAACGTCTGCATGCCGCTGCTGATCCGCGGCACCGCGATCGGCGCGGCGCGCGACGCAGCGCGCGCGCGTTGCTCGAACGCGTCGGTCTCGGCGCACGCCTCGAGCACAAGCCCGGCGAGCTTTCCGGCGGCGAGCGCCAGCGCTGCGCGGTCGCGCGCGCGCTGGTCACGCGACCGGCGTGCGTGCTCGGCGACGAGCCGACCGGCAATCTCGACGAGAAGAACGCGGCGCAGGTCTACGAGCTGATGCTCGAATTCAATCGCGAGATCGGCACCGCGCTGTGCTCGTCACGCACGATCCGCGCCTCGCCGCGCGCGCTGGACCGCACGCTCGAATTGTCCGGCGGCACGTTGCACTGCAGCGCGAACGCGTAAATCGCGCCGAACGCGACGGAACCGAACTAGGACGGCGCATGGACGCGCCGCGACGCATGGCACAAGGATTTGCCGATCCAGCGATACGAACGCGCGTTCGCGCTGAACACCCGTGCTCGCGCGTCGCGCTGCTGGCCGGCGTGCTGGCCGTGCAGGCGTGCGCATCGCTGCCGCCGGTCGTGGCTCGACGGCGCTGCTCGCGCATCGCCGGCGACTCGTCGCGTTGCGCTTCCCACGCTGCGCGGCTCGTCGCGCGTCGCTGTGCTCGGCTTCGCCTGGTGCGCGTGGCGCGCGGACGTCGCGCTCGAAGCGCGCCTGCCCGCGAGCTCGAAGGCCGCGATCTCGACATCATCGGCGTCGTCGACGACCTTGCCGCTGAGCAAGGCTCCGACGCGTCTGCGCGCGACGCTGCGGATCGAGCACGCCTCGCTCGACGGCGCCGACGCTCGGCCTGCGCGGCCGCCTGCGCGTCGCCTGGTACGACGCGCCGCCCGACGCGCTCGCAGCGTGCAGCCGCTGGCAGCTGCACGTGCGCGTGAAGCGGCCGCGCGGCCTCGTCAATCCCGGCGGCTTCGACGCCGAGCGTTCCGCGCTCGAGCGCGGCATCGTCGCGACCGGCTACGTGCGCGACGACGGCGCGAACACGCGCATCGGCGACGCGCGGATTCTGCATCGACGGCCTGCGCGCACGATCTCGCGAGCGAAATCGATCGCAGCGCATCGCCGTCGCCGCACGACGCCGCGCTCGTGCGCGCATTCGCGATCGGCGACACGCGCGGCCTCGACGACGACGACTGGGCAAGTCGCGCGCGTCAACGGCGTTCCGCATCTGATCGCGATCTCGGGCTTCCACGTCGGCGTCGCCGGCGGGCTCGGCGCGCTGCTGGTGCGTCTTCTCGGCTGGCTGTTTCCGCGCTGGACGCTGCGCGTGCCGGTGACGATCGCTCGCGATCCCGGCGGCGCTCGTCGTCGCCGGCTTCTACGGCGCGCTCGCCGGCGGCAGCCTGCCGACCGTGCGCACGCTGCTGATGATCGCGGCGTCGTGCTCGCGCGCGTCAGCCGGCGCGCAAGCCGCGGACCGCAGGCGCTGTCGCTGGCGCTCGTCGCGATCCTCGTCGTCGATCCGCTTGCGGTGCTGTCGGCCGGCTTCTGGCTGTCGTTCGTCGGCGTCGCGTTCCTGATGCTCTGCCTCGAGCGCCGGCGCGGCATCGTCGGGTTCCTGCGCGAGCTCACGGTCGGCCAGCTCGTGATGTCGCTGTCGCTGCTGCCGCTGACGATCTGGTTCTTCGGCGAGGCTTCGCTGGTCGGTGCGCTCTCGAATCTCGTCGCGGTGCCGTTCGTGAGCTTCGTGATCGTGCCGCTTTGCCTCGTTCGGCGTGCTGGCACTGCTGACGATGCCCGCCGCTCGGCGACGCCTCTGCTGCGCGATCGCGGCGCTGTGCGCGCATCTGCAGTGGTTGCTGCTCGAACGCATGGCGGCGCTGCCCGGTGCGCACTGGTATCTTGCCGGAAGCCGGACTCGGCGCGCTCGTGCTCGCGATGCTCGGCGCGCTCTGGCTGCTCGCGCCGCGCGGCGTGCCCGCGCGCGCTGCTCGGACTGCTGCTGTTCCTGCCGCTGCTGATGCCGGCGCGCGAACCGATCGGCGAGGGCGCATTCGAGACCGTGTTCATCGATGTCGGGCAAGGCCTCTCGGTGCTCGTGCGCACGCGCGAGCCACGCGCTGCTGTACGACGCCGGCGCGCGCTATCCGTCCGATTTCGATCTCGGCAAGGCGACCGTCGCTGCCGACGCTGCACGCGCTCGGCGTCACGAGCCTCGACCGCATCATCGTCAGTCACGGCGACAACGATCACGCCGGCGGCGCGCCCGCGGTCGCGCGCGAATTTCCGGACGCGGACTCGAGCGGCGGCGAGCCCGCGCGCGGCGATGCTTGAGCTGACGCCAGTGCCTCGCCGGCGAGGCGTGGGACTGGGACGGCGTGCATTTCCGCATGCTGTCGCCGCCGCCCGAGCTGCTGGTGTCGACCGATCCGCGCGGCGACAACGATCGCTCGTGCGTGCTGCTCGTCGAAGGCAGCGGCGGCCGGCTGCTGTTGCCGGGCGATATCAGCAGCCGGATCGAGCCGGCGCATCGCGGCCGCGATGCCGACAGCCGACACGCCGCTCGTGCTCGGCGTGCCGCATCACGGCAGCCGCACATCGTCGAGCGACGCGTTCATCGCGGCGCTGCATCCGGCGCTCGCGATCGTCTCGGCCGGCTGGCGCAGCCGCTACGGACATCCGCATCCGGAGGTCGTCGCGCGCTATCGGGACGCAAACGTCCCGTTGCTGAATACGGCCACGGCAGGGTGCACTTACGGTCGAATTTCCAGCTGCCTCCGAACCGCTCGCGCGCGCCGAGCGGGTGCGCCGGCGCCGCTACTGGCGCGAACCCGAGCGCCACGGCGTGCTGTCCACTGGGGAGCACGTCGCAGAGTGGCGGCGCGTCACGCTGCTATGATTCGCGCCTGTCGGCGCCCCGCGACCTGAAGACAACGAAGGTGGACCCGTGCTCGAAATCCTGATGGCCGGCGGCTGGGCGATGCTGCCGATCCTGCTCTGTTCGGCGGTCGCGCTCGCGATCATCCTCGAACGATTCTGGTCGCTGCGGCGCTCGGCGGTGATTCCGGCCGGTCTCGGCGACGAGGTGCGCGAATGGGCGCGCACGCGCAAGCTCGATCCGGAGCATCTCAACGTGCTGCGCACGAATTCGCCGCTCGGCGAGCTGCTGGCCGCGGCGCTGATCGGTGCGCAACCGGCCGCGCGAGATCATCAAGGAACGCGTCGAGGATACCGGCCGCCATGTCGTGCACCGGCTCGAGCGCTTTCTCAACACGCTCGGCACGATCGCGCTGATCTGACCGCTGCTCGGTCTGCTCGGTACCGTGTTCGGCCTGATCAAGATGTTCTTCGCGGTCATGATCAGCGGCGTCGGCGATCCGATGAAGATGGCCGGCGGCATCGGCGAGGCGCTGGTCTGCACGGCGGCCGGCCTGTGCGTCGCGATTCCGGCCTACTTGTTCCATCGCTATTTCCGCGGTCGCGTCGCCGATCTCGTCGTCGAGATGGAGCGCAGGTGTTCCTGCTCATGGACGAGCTGACCGCGATCGGCGAACTCCGCGTCCGCCGCCGCCGCGCCGTCCGCGTCGCGCGCGCGCGCAGGCGCGGCTGACGATCATGCGCATCGCTTCGGCGCGCCGCGAGGACGATTTCGAGATCAACGTGATCTCGCTGATCGACGTCATGCTGACGCTGCTGATGTTCTTCGTGCTGACCACGACGTTCGTGCAGCACGCGCGCATGAAGGTCACGCTGCCGCAGGCCTCGTCGACCGAGGAGACCGAGCAGCGCGAGGCGCTGACGATCATGATCGACCGCGACAGGCCGCTATTACATCGACAACAACGAAGTGCTCAATCCGAGCCTCGAATCGCTGAGCGAGGCGATCGAGCGCGTCGCCGGCGACGATCGCGATCGGCCGGTGATCCTGCGCGCCGACGCGATGACGCCGCACCAGTCCGTGGTCACCGCGATGGATGCGCTCGGCCGGCTCGGCTTCACGCACCTGTCGATCGCGACGACGCCGACGCAGGCGTCCAGCCAATCCGTGAGCCGCGCCGGGCACCGTCAACGCATCGTTCCTGAAGACCTACCGGCGGCTGCTCGGCTATCTCGCGCCCGCTACCGGCCGATCGCGGTCGTCGCGGTGATCGGCATGGTCTTCGACGCCGGCTGCAGCGTCGGTGTTCATGCATCTGATCAAGCCGATGCTGAACGATCTGTTCATCGCGCAGGATCCGACGACGATCTTCTGGATGCCGATCGTCGATCGTCGTGCTGTTCCTGGTCCGCGGCGCGCGACGTACGCGACCGATTTCGGCATGGCGCGCATCGGCCGCGGCGTCGTGCAGACGCTGCGCAGCGAGGTGTTCGCGCGTTACCTGCGTCTGCCGGCCGCGTATCTTCGATCGCGAATCGTCCGGCCAGCAGATCTCGCGCTGATCTACACGGTCGAGCAGGTCGCGAACGCGAGCACCGATGCGCTGAAGACGCTGATCCTGCATTCGCTGACGTGCTCGGCCTCACCGCGAACATGCTGTTCACCAGCGTGCGCCTGACGCTCGCGCTGTTCGTGCTCGCGCCGCTGGTCGCCGGCGATCGTCTACTTCGTCGGCCGCCGCTATCGGCGCATCAGCCATCGCATCCAGCGCTCGATGGGCTCGGTCACCGGCATCGTCGACGAAGTCGTCTCCGGCCAGCGCGAGGTCAAGGTCTACGGCGGCCAGAGCTACGAGTGCGACGCGCTTCGACGCGGTCGCCGACGAGAACCGGCGCCTGAATCTCAAGGTCGCCTCGACCAACGCGCTGTCCACCTCGCTGGTGCAACTGGTCGCCGCATGCTCGCTCGCCGCGGTGATCTTCGTCGCGACGCGGCCGGGCATCATCGCGCACATGGATCCGGGCTCGTTCATGTCGGTGATCACGTCGATGATGGTCATGCTGACGTCGCTGAAGCAGCTGACCACCGTGCAGGCCGGCATGCAGCGCGGCATCGCCGCGGCGCAGGATCTGTTCGGCATCATCGACACGCCGGGCGAGCGCGACGACGGCACGGTGCGCAGTCGAGCGCTGCCGCGGCGATATCGAGCTGCGCGGCGTCGAGCTGCAACTATCCGGGCAGGTGCGGCCGGCGCTGCAACGGCATCGATCTGCACTGCGCGGCCGGCACCGTGACCGCGCTGGTCGGCCCGTCCGGCAGCGGCAAGTCGAGCCTGGTCAGCCTGATTCCGCGCTTCTACGAGCCGACCGCCGGCGAGATCCTGCTCGACGGCCGCGCGCTCGACGACTACACGCTCGGCCAGCCTGCGCGAGCAGATCGCATGGGTCGGCCAGAAGGTCGTGCTGTTCAACGACACGATCGCGCGCAACATCGCGTACGGCGCGCTCGCCGAGCGCGTCGCGCGCCGCGATCGAGGACGCCGCGCGCGCGGCCAACGCGATGGAGTTCATCGAGCGCCTGCCGCAGGGCCTCGACAGCCGCGTCGGCGAGGGCGGCGCGCTGCTGTCCGGCGGCCAGCGCCAGCGCATCGCGATCGCGCGCGCGCTGCTCAAGAACGCGCCGATCCTGATCCTCGACGAGGCGACCAGCGCGCTCGACAGCGAATCCGAGCGCCTGATCCAGAACGCGCTCGCACGTCTGATGCGCGATCGCACGGTCGTCGTCATCGCGCATCGCCTGTCGACGATCGAGCATGCCGACCAGATCGTCGTGCTCGACGACGGCCGCATCGTCGAGCACGGCACGCATGCGGCGCTGCTCGCGCGCAGCGGCAAGTATGCCGCGCTGCATCGCATGCAGTTCCGCGAGGACGTGGTCGCGCCTGTCGTGCCGGCAGCCGTCCGAGCGGGTTCGTGAGCCTCGCGCTCCGTCTCCAGCGCATCTGGTACGACGGGGCGCGGTTCCGTTCTGGCTGTCGGCGCTGGTGCCGGTCTATCGCGCGCTGCGTGCGCTGCACCGCGCTGCCGTATCGGATCGGGCTTGCGCGCGCGCGCGCCGTGTCGACGCGCCGGTCATCGTCGTCGGCAACTCACCGTCGGCGGCAGCGGCAAGACGCCGCTCGTGATCGCGCTCGTCGAAGCGCTGCGCGCGCGCGGTTTCAAGCCGGCGATCGTCAGCCGCGGCTACGGCGGCACGCAGCGCGCGGCCGCGATGCTCGGCGACGACGTCGATCCTCGCGCGCTACGGCGACGAGCCGAGCCTGATGCGCCGGCGCACCGGCGCACCGGTCGCGGTCGGCCGCGACCGCGCCGAAGCCGCGGCGTTGCTCGTCCGTCATGGCGCGAACGTCGTCGATCGCCGACGACGGCCTGCAGAATCCATCGCTCGCGCGCGACATCGAGATCTGCGTCGATCGACGGCCAGCGCCGTTTCGGCAACGAGCATCTGCTGCCGGCCGGTCCGCTGCGCGAGCCGCTCGATCGCGCTCGACCGCATCGATTTCCGCGTCTGCAACGGCGCGCGCGCCGAGCCCGGCGAGATTCCGATGCGGCTCATCGGCGAAGTCGCGGTCGCGGTCGCCGGCGCGTCGCAGACGCGGCCGCTCGCATCGTTCTCGCGCCAGCGCGTGCATGCGGTCGCCGCGATCGGCAATCCCGGCGCGGTTCTTCGCCGGCCTGCAGGCGCGCGGCATCGAGGTCGATCGCCGCATCCATTTCCGGATCACCACGCGTTCATCGCCGCCGATCTCGAATTCGGCGACGATCTGCCGGTGCTGATGACCGAGAAGGACGCGATCAAGTGCGTCGCGCTTCGCCGGTCGCCGATGTCTGGTGCGTACCGGTCAGCGCCGAATCTGCCGCAGACGTTCATCGATGCGTTGATCGCGCGCCTGCGCACGCGCTAGGCGTTGCGCGCGCGATTCGATCCGCTACTACGCGAGCATCACCAGATGCCGATGCGATCGGCCGGCTCGACGTACATCGGATCGCCGGGTCCGGTGCTGAACGCTTCGGCATAGGCGGCCAGATCCGACGGCGCCGCGTTCGCGCGCAGGCCGGCAGGCGCGTGCGTGTCGTGGCGGATGCGGAAGCTCGCTTCGCCGAGCGTCAGGTTCTGCCGCCAAAGCGCAGCCCAGGAAAGGAAAAACCGCTGCGGCTGCGTGTAGCCGTCGATCAGCGGATCGCGCGTGCCCGCGGTCACGCTTGCGAGCGCGTCGAACGCGACCGCGAGGCCGCCGAAATCGGCGATGTTCTCGCCGAGCGTCAGGCGACCGTCGACGCGATCGCCGCCGCCCGAGGCGAACTTGTCGAAGCGTCCGCTCATGCGCGCGGCCAGCGCGTCGAATCGCGCCCTGTCTTCGGCGGTCCACCAGTTCTCGAAGCGCCCGTCGGCGCCGAAGCGGCTGCCCTGATCGTCGAACGCGTGGATCATCTCGTGCGCGATGACCGCGCCGACGCCGCCGAGGTTGAGCGCGGCATCGGCGTCGGCGTCGAAGAACGGAGGCGCCAGCAGCGCGGCCGGGAACACGATCTCGTTGCGCTGCGGGTCGTAACCTGCGTTGACGGTCTGCGGCGGCATCGGCCAGCGCGCGGGATCGACCGGCCGGCCGATGCGTGCGACACGCTCCTGCTGGTTGAAGCAGCGCGCCGCGGCGACGTTCGCATAGAGCGAATTCGGGTTCGTGCGCAGGCCGGACCAGTCGCGCCAGCGCTCCGGATAGCCGAGCTTGAAGCGCAGCGCCTCGAGCTTGCAGAGCGCGGCCTCGCGCGTTCTCGCGCCCATCCATGGCACACGACGAAGCCGCGTGCGCAGCGCCGCACGCAACGCCTCGCAAAGCGCGGCGACCTGTCCCTTCGCCGCGGGCTCGAAGCTCCGCGCGACATAGAGCTCGCCCATCGCTTCGCCGATTTCCGCATCGATCGTTTCGAGCACGCGCTTCCAGCGCGGCGTCGCGATGCGCTGGCCGCGCAGCATCTCGCCGTGGAACACGTGGTGCTGCGCGGCGAGGTTGCCGCCGACGTAGCGCGCCGCATCGTCCGCCGTGTGATGAACGAGATAGGCGCGCCAGATCGCCACCGGAACCGTAGCCAGCGCGTCGTTCATCGCGGCGAAGAACGCCGGCATCGCCATCGAGATGCGTTCGGGCGGTTCGATGCCGAGCTCGCGGAAGAACGTGCTCCAGCGGAAATGCGGCGTGGCGCGGTCGGCCGCGTCGATGTCGATCGGCCGGTAGCGCTGGGCGATGTCGCGGGCGAGCTCGCGACGCGACGCCATTCCTTCGGCCAGACGTGTCTCGAGCGCGAGGACGTCTTCGGCAAACGCCGCGACCTGTGCGCTGCCGGAGATTTCCAGCGTCGCCTGCACGTGCGCGAGATACGCGCGGCGCCGAGCGATGCCGTGCGAGGTCGCGTCGAAATAGTCGTCGCGATCGGGAAGGCCGATGCCGGCCGGAGCGACGAATGCGATCGATGTTGCGGGGTTCGGCGAAATCGGGCGCGACGTCCAGGCGGAATACGACGCCGAGGCCGCGCGCGTGGCGGTCGCGCAGGTACGCAGCGATCGCCGTCGGGCTGTCCAGCTGTTCGATGCGCGCGAGCTCCGGCGGCGATCGCTTCGATGTCGCAGGCAGACGCATTCGCGCTGCTCCAGAAATCGCCGACGATCCGCTCGGCGCTGCCCGATCGCGCGTCACTCGCTGCCGCTGCCGCCGCGATCTCGGCCTGCAACGCGAGCGAGCGCTCGGCGAGGATCGCGAATGCATCCCAGCACGAGCGATCGGCCGGCACCGGATGGCTGGCGCGCCAGCGCGCGTTGACGAATGCGTCGAGATCGATGCGCGGATCGGCGCCGGAATCGAGATCGCGCACGTCGAAGCGGATCGGTTCGATCGGCGCGCCCGGCGCGCCGGAGAGATGGGCTGAGGGAGCGGCCGGTGCCCCGATCATCGCGGCGGCATCCCGGTCCGGTTCAGAACAGGCGCTCGGACGCGAGCGATTCCTTGCGCCCGCGGAACACGAGCGGAATCGCCGGCGCATCGTCGCGCGGCACCTGCAGGCGATCGACCGTTGCGACGAGCTCGGCGTGGCGCGGCGACTTGTCGCAGACCGGATCGGCCACGGCCGGATCCTGCGCCAGCATGTAGGCCTGGCAGCGGCAGCCGCCGAGATCCTTCTCGCGCTCGGGACAGCTCGCGCACGGCTCCTTCATCCAGCCGGTGCCGCGATAGCGGTTGAAGCCTTCGGATTCGTACCAGATGTCGCGCACGCTCGTGCTCGCGCACGTTCGGAAACGCCAGGCCCGGCAGCATGCGCGCGGTGTGGCAGGGCAGGGCGATGCCGTCGGGCGCGATCGTCAGGAACACGTTGCCCCAGCCGTTCATGCATTTCTTCGGGCGCGTCTCGTAGTAGTCGGGCACGACGAAGAAGAGTTTCATCTTCGAGCCGAGCTTCTCGCGCCAGCGATTGGTGATCGCCTCGGCGCGCTGCAGCTGCTCGCGCGTCGGCAGCAGCTGATCGCGGTTGATGTGCGCCCACGAGTAGAACTGCGTGTTGGCGAGCTCGAGGTATTCGGCACCGAGCTCGACCGCCAGCTCGATGATGCGGTCGATGTGGTCGATGTTGAGCCGATGGATCACGCAGTTCATGACCATCGGGTAGCCGTGCTGCTTGATCAGCGCGGCGGCCTTGCGCTTGAGGTCGAACGTGCGCGTCGACGACAGGAAATCGTTGATCTCGCGCGTCGAATCCTGGAACGACAGCTGGATGTGGTCGAGGCCGGCTTCCTTGAGCCGCGCGACGCGCTGCTCGTCGAGGCCGATGCCGGACGTGAGCAGGTTCGTGTAGTAGCCGAGCCGGTGCGCTTCGGCGACGAGGATTTCCAGATCGTCGCGCTGCAGCGGCTCGCCGCCGGAAAAGCCGCATTGCACCGCGCCGAGTCGCGCGCGCCTCGCGCAGCACGCGCAGCCAGTCGTCGGTCGAAAGCTCGTCTTCGTGCTGCGCGAAGTCGACCGGGTTGTAGCAGAACACGCAATGCAGCGGACAGCGGTAGGTCAGCTCGGCGAGCAGCCAGAGCGGCGGGCCGATGCCGGCATTCGCGGCGTCGCTGGTGCGACGGCGCTCATACCCATTCCACCCAGCGCTGTTCGGCGGCCAGATCGAGGAACGCGAGCACGTCGCGCTCGAGCCCGGTCGTCGCGAAGCGCTGTCTCGAGATCGGCGACGATCGCCTCGACGCGGCGTCGCGCCGTCGCAGCGCATCAGGATCTCGCCGGCGCTGCGCGTTGAGCTTGACCATGCCTTCCGGATACAGCAGCACGTGCGCCGTACTGCGCCGGCTCCCATTGCAGGCGGAAGCCGCGGCCGATGCGCGGCAGGTCGCTCGTTGCGGCGGCGCCGTCAGGTCTGCGCCTGCATAGCCGAGCGCCATCGCATCGTTCATCGCCCACAGGATGTCGAGCTTGAACTTGCAGGATGTCGAGCGCGCGCTCCTGCGTCCGCGCGCGTCGTGAAGTAGTCGAGCGTGACCGACAGCGCCTGCTCGACGTCGCGCCGCGCCTGCGTCACGCGGTTGCGGAAATACTGCAGGCCGGTCGGTCTCGATCCACGGATAGTGCTCGGGCCAGTTCGCCAGGCGCTCCTTGTGGATCTTCGGCGCGAAGAGCTCGGTCAGCGACGAGCACATCGCCTCCTGCCACGGCGCGCGGCGCGCGAAATTCACGTACGCATCGACCGCGAAGCGCACGCCGGGCAGCACATGGCGCAGGTCTCGAGTCTCCTCGCGCGAAAGGCCGACCGCGAGCCCGAGCTGCATCCACGCCTCGATGCCGCCCGCATCGTCGCCGTAGCCGTCGTGGTCGAGGATGCGCTGGATCCATTCGCGGCGCATCGCGCGCGATCGGGCAGTTCGACAGGATCGCGGCGTCCTTGATCGGAATCGCGATCTGGTAGTAGTAGCGGTTGGCGACCCAGCCGCGGATCTGCTCGCGCGTCGCCTTGCCGTCGTTGAGCATGACGATTGAACGGATGGTGGATGTGATACGCCGCGCCGCTCTCGCGCAGCTTCGCCTCGAATTCGTCGCGGTTCCATGGCGCGTCGGTCGTGCGTCATCGGTCGTCAGCCTCGCTCACAGCGTCGATCTCCATGCCGTCGTACGCGACCTCGATGCCGGCGCTCGCGCACGCGCGCGTGCTCGGCGCTGTCCTCGTCGAGGATCGGGATTGGTGTTGTTGATGTGGATCAGCATCTTGCGCGTCGCGGCCGGCAGGCTGTCGAGCAGCTCGAGCATGCCGCCGGTCGCCGTCGAGCGGCAGATGGCCCATGTCGCGCGCGCGTTTGCTTCGAGACGCCGAGCGCGATCAGCTCGTCGTCGCGTCCAGCAGGTGCCGTCGACCAGCACGCAGTCGGCGCGCTGCGATCGCGTCCGACACGTGCGGCGTCCGATCTCGCCGAGTCCGGGCGCGTAGAACAGCGCTTGCCGGTTGCTCGCACGATCGGTGATCTCGAGCCCGATGTTGTCGCCCGGCACCGGCCGGTCGCGATGCGGCGAGTACGGCGGCGCGTTGCTGCGCAGCGGCAGCGCCGTGAAGCGCGAGGCCGGGCAGCGTCGGCATCACGAACACCTCGCCGCCGATCGGGATGCGGTGCCAGTCGACGCCGCAGTAGTGGCCGAGCAGGCGGAACAGCGGATTGCCGCTGTTCGAGATCCTCGCGCACCGGATCGGTGCACCAGACGTCGGCAGCGGCTGGCGGTGCTCGCGCAGCATGTAGAGGCCGGTCGTGTGGTCGATCTGCGCGTCGATCAGCAGCACGCGCGCGGATCGCCGGTGTCGCGCAGCGCGCGCGCCGGCTGCAGCACGGCGCGACGCGCGAAGCTGCGCGAGGATGTCGGGCGAGGCGTTGCAGAGCAGCCAGTTCGCGCCGTCGCCGCTGACGGCGATCGACGACTGCGTGCGCGGCTTGCGCGTTGCAGCGTGCCGCGGCGCACGCCATCGCAGTTGCGGCAGTTGCAGTTCCATTGCGGAAATCCGCCGCCGGCCGCTGAGCCGAGTACATGGACGCGCATTCGCGACGGACGATCCTGGTGGCCGGCGTCGCGACTGCCGCGGGAGCCGAAAACCGCGAGCACGCCGTCGGTAAGGCCATACCGGCGGCGCGTCGCGGCCGTCCGCTTCAGCGGGTGGAAATGTACATCGTGATTTCGAAGCCGAAACGCTGGTCGCAGGCTTGCGGGGTTTCCCACTTCATGACGAGACCTCTCGATCGGAGAGGCCGCCGGCCATGGAATGCCGGGTAGCCTCGACAGCGTTGCCGGCAGTGCGGCCGGCTTCCATGCGTGACCGAGTGTGGGCGCGCCCGGAGGCGGAGCGCATCGCCGCAAGTCCTGATTCGGGCCTAGCGATTTTCTGTAGTCGGGCGGCTGGCGCCGGCCCGACCGAGCCCTGCCGCGGATGCGGTAGCATCGAATCGATGCCGCCCGAGACGCCTGTCGAACCCAAGATCCGCGTCGTCGGCGTTCGACGCCGGCTGGCTCGACGTCGGCCACGGCCACCGCATCTACTACGAGCAGGCCGGCGTCGCCGACGGCATACCGGTCGTGCTGCTGCACGGCGGCCCGGGCTCGGGCAGCAGCGCGCGCCAACGCGAGATCGTCGACGCGCGGCGCTACCGCATCGTCCAGTTCGACCAGCGCGGCTGCGGCCGCAGCACGCCACTCGGCGAGACCGCGCACAATCACACCGATGCGCTGATCGCGCGACATCGAGGCGCTGCGCGAGCATCTCGGCATCGAGCGCTGGCTCGTCGCCGGCGGTTCGTGGGGAGCGGCGCTCGCGCTCGCGTACGCCGCGCGGCATCGCGAGCGCGTCACCGGCCTGATGCTGCGCGGCGTGTTTCTCGCCGGCGACGGCCGATCTCGCTGGTTCTTCCACGACGTCGCCGCGCTCGCGCCCGAAGCGCACGCGGAAGTTCATGGCGCACGTTCCGCGGCGCTGGCGGCGCAGCGTCGTCGCGTGGCTGGATCGCTGTTTTGCGCGCGACGATCCGCGCTGCGCGCAGATCGCCGCGGCGTGGCAGCGCTACGAGCTTCGCATCGACCGCGAACGTCGCGGCCGCACGCGTGTCGCCGCCGAGCGAGGAAGGCTCGGCGCGGCTCGTCGCGAAGTACCGCGTCCAGGCGCATTACCTCGCGCGGCGCTGCTTTCTCGGCGAAGCCGCGGTGCTGCGCGCCGCGAGTGCGTTGCGCGGCGTGCCGGTCGCGATCGTGCACGGCGAGCACGACTGGATCTGCCGTCCGCAAAACGCATGGCGCGTGCATCGCGCCTGCGCCGGCAGCCGGCTCGCCTGGGCTGCACGGCGCAGGGCACAGCCCCTGGCATCCGGCGACGCTGGCGCTGTCGCGAGGCGCGGCCGATGCTTCGCCGCGCACGGCGATTTCTCGGCCTGGCCGTCCGCGGCGGAGACGCCGATGAGCCTGCGCCTGCAGATCAACCTGCTGCTCGCCGGCGTGATCGTCGTGTTCACGCTGGCCGTGCTCGCGTTCCAGATCATCGACACGCGCCGCAGCGTGCGCGAGGAAACCGAAGCCGCGAATCGCGTCGCGACGCAGCTGCTCGGCTATCTTCGTCAACACGTACGCGAAGACCAGCACGCCGATCGTGCTCGAATCGCTCGAGCGCCTCGGCCGCGTGCGCTCGACCGAGATCACGCTGCGCGACGACGCCGGCAGCGAGGTCTATCACTCGCCGCCGTCGCCGTACAAAGCCGGGCCGCAATGCGCCGGCGCTGGTATTCCGCGCTGGTTTCGCCGGAGCCGATGAAGAGCGAGCTGCGCTTCTACGATTCGACGCTGACGATCGAGGCCAACGCCGTCGCGCGCGGTGCTCGATGGCTGGGACGACACGGTGACGCTGCTCGAATTCGGCGCGCTCGTGTTCGTGCTCGGCAACGTGCTCGTGTTCTGGCTCGTGCGCCGCTCGACGCAGCCGTTCCGCGTCGATCGAGCGACGGCCTCGTCGACGTCGAGCGCGGCGCATTCCACACGCGCCTGCCGTCGCTCGCCGGCGCCGAGGCCGGCAAGATCGCGCTCGCGTTCAACCGCATGGCCGGCGCGATCGAGGACAATCTCAACGCGCGCGCCGAAGCGGCCGATGCGCGACGCCGGCTCGAGCAGAGCCGCGAGCTCGCCGACGTCGTGCAGTCGCGCATCGAGGACGAGCGCGCGCACATCGCACGCGAGCTGCACGACGAGACCGGACAGAACCTGACCGCGATCCGCAGCCTCGCGCTGTCGCTCGCGCGCCGCGAAGGCGACGACGCCACGCGCGCAGACCGCGCAGCTGATCGCCGACACGGCCGCGCAAGCTGTACGCCGCGATGCACGAGCTGATTCCGCGCCTGCGGCCGCTGACGCTCGACAGCCTCGAGCTCGCCGAAGCGGTCGACCGAGCGCGTCGCCGAATGGCGGCGCCTGCATCCGGAGATCGCGTTCTCGCTCGAGCTCGGCACGCTGCCGGCGGATCTCGGCGAAAGCTACACGCTGGCCGCGTACCGCATCCTGCAGGAAGCCGTGACCAACGCGCTGCGCCATGCCGAGCGCGAGCGTGCTCGCGATCCGCATCGGCAGCGAGGACGACGCGCTGACGCTCGACGTCGCGGACGACGGCCGCGGCCTGCCGCAGGATTGGCAGCGCCGCGGCCATTTCGGCGTGCGCGGCATGCACGAGCGCGCACGCGCGCTCGGCGGCGAGGTCACGATCGAGAACCGTGACGAGGGCGGCACGCGCGTGCATCGCGCGGCTGCCGCTGGAATGACGATGACCAAGACGAGCGACGAACAACGAAGATCCGCGTCATGCTCGTCGACGATCACGCGGTCGTGCGCGTCGGCTTTCGCATGCTGCTCTCGGTGAGCCCGCTGATCGACGTCGTCGGCGAGGCGGACAGCGGCGAGGCGGCGTATCAGCAGTATCCGGAGATCCGGCCCGATGTCGTCATCATGGATCTGTCGATGCCCGGGCATGGGCGGCATCGAGACCGTGCGGCGGCTGCTCGCGCGCGACAAGGGCGCGCGCGTGCTCGTCTTGTCCGCGCACGAGGACACCGCGCATCCGAAGCGCGTGCTCAAGGCCGGCGCGCTCGGCTATCTCTCCAAACGCAGCGCGCCCGAGGAATTGATCGATGCGGTCGGCGCGGTCGCGTCCGGTCGCATCTATCTCGACGCCGACACCGCGCGCAAGCTCGCGCTGCAGGATCTCGGCGGGCCGGCGGGACAGGTCGAGGCGCTGTCGGAGCGCGAGTTCGCCGTGTTCATCCAGCTCGCGCGCGGACAGTCGGTCAACAGCATCGCCGAGACGCTGTCGCTGTCGCCGAACACGGTCGGCACGCATCTCTACAACATCAAGCAGAAGCTCGGCGCGGCGAATCAGGCCGAGCTGGCGCTGATTGCGGTGCGCAACGGGTTGATCGAGGCCTGAACCGGTCTGATGTCCGCACTCGCTCTTCCCCCTCTCCCGCTTGCGGGAGAGGGCTGGGGTGAGGGCAATCTTGGTTCGTCCTCTCAAGCTCGCCCTCATCCGCCTGCCGGCACGTTCATTCGCGCCATCCATGGCGCTCACCCTGCGGGCGGCTGCGCCGTGCAAAACGGCAGTCCTGCCGTTTTGTCTCCCGCCAGCGGGAGAAGGGTTCACTCGGCCGCCTTGCGAAATCACCGCGGCGATCGCATATCCCGATTCGCCCGCAGTTTCAGGATTTGAGACGCCCACGCGCAAAATACGACCATGCCGCTCGATACCTTCCATCCCGCCGTCGCCAACTGGTTCCGGCGCACGTTCGCGGCGCCGACGCCGGCGCAGGCCGAGGCGTGGCCGGCGATCCGCTCGGGCCGCAACACGCTGATCGCGGCGCCGACCGGCTCGGGCAAGACGCTGGCCGCGTTCCTCGCCGCGATCGACGATCTGGTCCGCCGCGGCGTCGAGCAGCCGCTGCCCGACGAGACCGCCGTCGTCTACGTCTCGCCGCTGAAGGCGCTGTCGAACGACATGCGCATCAATCTCGAAGCGCCGCTCGCCGGCATCCGCGACGAGCTCCTGCAGCTCTGGCTGCCCGACGTCGAGATCCGCACGATGGTGCGCACCGGCGACACGCCGCAGGCCGAGCGCGACAAGATGCGCAAGCGGCCGCCGCACATCGTCGTCACGACGCCGGAGTCGCTGTACATCCTGCTCGGCTCGGAATCCGGCCGGCGCATGCTGTCGACGACGCGCACGGTGATCGTCGACGAAGTCGCACGCGCTCGCGCCGAACAAGCGCGGCAGCCATCTCGCGCTGTCGCTCGAACGGCTCGATGCGCTGTGCGGGCGACGCGTGACGCGCATCGGTCTGTCGGCGACGCAGAAGCCGATCGAGGAAGTCGCGCGCTTCCTGATCGGCGCCGGCGGTCCGCTGCCGATCGCGGGCCAGATCGAGCTGCCGATCGCGAGCGGCGATGCGTCGGCGAATCCGCGTCCGCCGAGCTCATCGCCGATTGCAAGATCGTCGACATCGGCCACGTCGCGCGAGCGCGATCTCGCGCTCGAACTGCCGGACGCGCCGCTCGAAGCGGTCATGTCCGGCGACGTCTGGGAGCAGGTCTACACGCAGCTCGCAGCGCTGGTCGCGCCAGCACCACACGACGCTGATCTTCGTCAACACGCGGCGCATGGCCGAGCGCGCGGCGCGGCACCTCAGCGAGCGGCTCGGCAAGGAAGCGGTCGCGGCGCACCACGGCAGCCTCGCGCAAGGAGCTGCGCCTCGACGCCGAGCAGCGCCTGAAACGCGGCGAGCTGCGCGCGCTCGTCGCGACGGCGTCGCTCGAGCTCGGCATCGACATCGGCGACGTCGATCTCGTCTGCCAGATCGGCTCGCCGCGCTCGATCGCGGCGTTCCTGCAGCGCGTCGGCCGCTCGGGCCACGCCGTCGGCGGCATGCCGAAGGGGCGCCTGTTCCCGCTGTCGCGCGACGAGCTGGTCGAATGCGCCGCGCTGCTCGATGCGGTGCGCCGCGGCGAGCTCGATGCGCTCGCATGTCGATCCCGAACGCGCTCGACGTGCTCGCGCAGCAGATCGTCGCCGAGGTCGCGTGCCGCGAATGGAACGAGGACGCGCTGTTCGACGCTCGTGCGCGGCGCGTATCCGTACGCGACGCTGACGCGCGACGATTTCGACGCGGTCGTGCGCATGCTCGCCGAAGGCTATTCGACGCGCGTCGGCCAGCGCGCGCGCCTATCTGCATCGCGACGCGGTCAACGGCGTGCTGCGCGCGCGCCGCGGCGCGCGCCTGACCGCGCTCACGTCGGGCGGCACGATTCCCGACACGGCCGACTACGACGTCGTGCTCGAGCCGCAGGCGCACGAAGATCGGCACGGTCAACGAGGATTTCGCGGTCGAGAGCCTCGCCGGCGACATCTTCCAGCTCGGCAACATGTCGTACCGCATCCTGCGCGTCGAGCGCGGCCGCGTGCGCGTCGAGGACGCGCAGGGCGCGCCGCCGACGATTCCGTTCTGGCTCGGCGAAGCGCCGGGCCGCAGCGACGAGCTGTCGCACGCGGTGTCGCGCCTGCGCGAGGACGTCTCGGCGAAGCTCGACGACGGGCTCACCGAAACGACCGCGTGGCTGATCGACGAGCTCGGCTTCGCGCGAACCCGCCGCGCGCCAGATCGTCGACTACCTCGCCGGCGCGAAGGCCGCGCTCGGCGTGTTGCCGACGCAGACACGAGCTCGCGATGGAGCGCTTCTTCGACGAATCCGGCGGCATGCAGCTGATCATCCATTCGCCGTTCGGCAGCCGCATCAACCGCGCCTGGGGCCTCGCGCTGCGCAAGCGCTTCTGCCGCACGTTCAATTTCGAGCTGCAGGCCGCGGCGACCGAGGATGCGATCATGCTGTCGCTGTCGACGAGCCACAGCTTTCCGCTCGACGACGTCGGCGCGCTATCTGCATTCGAACACCGCGCGCGACGTGCTGATCCAGGCGCTGCTCGATGCGCCGATGTTCGGCGTGCGCTGGCGCTGGAACGCGACCGACGTCGCTCGCGCTGCCGCGCTTCGTCGGCGGCAGCAAGGTGCCGCCGCAGCTGCAGCGCATGAAAGTCCGAGGATCTGCTCGCGACGGTGTTTCCGGATCAGGTCGCGTGCGCTCGAGAACATCGTCGGCGAGCGCGCAGATTCCCGATCATCCGCTGGTCGCGCAGACGCTGCTACGACTGCCTGCACGAGGCGATGGACATCGACGGCCTCGAGCGCCTGCTGCGCGCGCTCGAATCGGGCGAAGTGCGCATTGTCGCGCGCGACCTGACCGCGCCGTCGCCGCTCGCCGCCGAGGTGCTGAGCGCGCGGCCGTATGCGTACCTCGACGACGCGCCGCTCGAGGAGCGCCGCACGCAGGCGGTCACGAGCCGGCGCTGGGTCGATCCCGCGACCGCGGCCGATTTCGGGCAGCTCGACATCGAGGCGATCGACGGCGTGCGCGAGGAGGCGTGGCCGGAGGCGCGCAACGCCGGACGAGATGCACGATGCGTTGATGACGCTTGGGTTCGTGACGGCGAGCGAGGTTGCGCGGAATCCCGGCTGGTCAGGATTTGCTCGACATGCAGCTCGCGCGCGCGACGCGTCGCGTGCGACACGTCGCTCATCGTCGTCGCCCGGCGAAGGCCGGGATCCAGCTGCCTGTCTCTGCACGGCGAAGAGCTGGATTCCGGCCTTCGCCGGAATGACGAGAAGAGGCGATCTGCTTGGGTCGCCGCCGAGCGGCTTGCCGCAATTCGCCGCGATCCATCCGGACGCCGAGCGCGTTCCGCTCGATCGACGCGCCGGCCGAATTCGCGGCGACCGAATGGACGCCCGACAAGGCGCTCGTCGAAATCATCCGCTCGCGCCTGACCGGCCTCGGCCCGGTGCGCGCCGCCGATCTCGCCGCATCGCTCGGCGTCTGCCGACAGTCGGACATCGACATCGCGCTCGCCGCGCTCGAAGGCGAAGGCTACGTCATGCGCGGCCAGTTCACGCCGGGCACGACCGAAACCGAATGGTGCGAGCGGCACCTGCTCGCGCGCATCCATCGCTACACGGTGCAGCGCCTGCGCCGCGAGATCGAGCCGGTCGAGCCGCGCGATTTCATGCGCTTCCTGTTCGAATGGCAGCACGTCGCGCCCGGACGCGCGCGTCAGCGGTCCCGATGCGCTCGCCGGCGTGCTCGCGCAGCTCGAAGGCTACGAGGCGCCGGCCGCGGCGTGGGAGAGCCGAGCTGCTGCCGGCGCGCGTCGCCGGCTACGAGATTTCGTGGCTCGACGATCTGTGCCTCAGCGGCCGCATGCTGTGGGCGCGCCTGCGCGGCGGCAAGTCGGCGCAGAACGGCGACGCAGCGCAGGTCAGCGCGGCCGGTCCCGTGCGCGCGACGCCGATCGTGCTGCTGCAGCGCCGCCATCTCGCCGACTGGAGCACGCTCGGCGGCACTCGCGCCGGGCGCCGAGCCGGCCGCTGTCGTCGCGCGCGAAGGCTGTCGCCGACTATCTGCGCCGATCACGGCGCGTCGTTCTTCGACGAATTGCTCGGCGGCACGCGGCTGCTGCACACCGAGCTCGAAGATGCGCTCGGCGAGCTCGTCGCGAGCGGGCTCGTCACCTCGGACAGCTTCGCCGGCCTGCGCGCGCTGCTGGTGCCGTCGAGCAAGCGGCCGTCGCCGCACCGCCGGCGCGGCCGCCGCGCTGTCGCTGTTCGGCATCGCGGATGCGGGACGCTGGGCGCTCGTGCGCCGCGCGCCGGCAGCCGCGGCCGCGAAGACGCGCAGCGCCGACGGCGACGTCGTCGAGCTCGTCGCGCGCACGCTGCTCAAGCGCTACGGCGTCGTCTGCTGGCGCCTGCTCGCGCGCGAAGCCGCGTGGCTGCCGCCGTGGCGCGATCTGTTGCGCGTCTTCCATCGGCTCGAAGCGCGCGGCGAGATCCGCGGCGGCCGTTTCATCGCCGGCCTTGCGCGGCGAGCAGTTCGCGCTGCCCGAAGCCGTCGCGTCGCTGCGCGCGATCCGCGCAGAAGACGCCGGACGGGCAGCTGGATCGCCGTCTGCGGCGCCGATCCGCTGAATCTCGTCGGCAGCGTGCTCGCCGGCACGACGATGCCGGCCGTGACCGGCTCGCGCGTGCTGTATCGCGACGGCGTGCCGGTCGCCAAGCTCGTCGCCGGCGAAGTCACGCTGCTCGAAACGATGGACGCGCCGACCGAAGCGCTCGCGCGCACGAAGCTCCTGCGCGGTCCGGAGCGCGATCCGGAAATCGCGACTCCAGGCGGCGATCGACGAATAGCCGCGCGATGACGCAGTTCGGCCTGTTCGATGCACCGCTGTCGCTGCTCGAAGGCGAGCGCGGCAGCGTCACCTATCACGCGGGATTCCTTCCGATCGCGAATGCCGAAGCGTACTTCGCGGTCCTGCGCGACGGCATCGACTGGCATGCGCAGCGGCGCGTCATGTACGAGCGCGAAGTCGACGTGCCGCGACTGACCGCGCATTTCCGGCTCGAAGACCTCGCGTCCGATGATCGCGCGGACGGCGCAACACGCGAAGCGGCCGCGGCGCTAGTGCGATATCGCAGCGCGCGTCGACGCTGCGCTCGACGTGCCGTTCAACAGCATCGGCCTCAATTTCTATCGCGACGGCAACGACAGCGTCGCGCCGCACAACGATCGGCTGCAGGAGCTCGTCGCCGGCCAGCCGATCGCGCTGCGTCTCGCTCGGCGCGACGCGGCGCATGCTGATCCGCTCGAAGCGCTCGGGCGAGCCGGCGGTTCCGATCGATCTCGAAGCGGGCAGCCTGCTCGTGATGAGCTACGCGAGCCAGCTGCATTACACGCATGGCGTTGCGAAGACGCGCGCGCCGGTGGGTCCGCGCATCAGCGTGGCGCTTCGCGTGCGGCCCGCGCGCGAGCTGACGCCCTTCGCCTCTCCCGCTTGCGGGAGAGGCCGCCCGCAGGGCGGGTGAGGGGAGTCGGAGTGGGGCGCTTGGCGGCTTCACTCCGAATGCCCTCACCCCAGCCCTCTCCCGCAAGCGGGAGAGGGGGTGCGTTGCATCAAGCTTCCGACGAGGATTTTTCCGCGCACGTCGCTGCACGCTCGAGCAACAGCGCGCGCTCGCGTTCGTTGCGTGTCAGCGCCGCGGCGCGCTCGAACTCCTCGCGCGCTTCGTCGAACCGGCCGAGCTTGCATCAGAAAATCGCCACGCACGCTCGGCAGCAGATGATAGTTCTCGAGCGCGCGCTCGCCGGCGAGCGAATCGACGATCGCGAGGCCCGCGGCCGGCCCGAATGCCATCGCCACCGCGACCGCGCGGTTGAGCTCGACGACCGGCGATGGCGTCAGCTGCGCGAGCGCAAAGTAGAGCGCGGCGATGCGCGGCCAGTCGGTGTCCTCGGCGCTTGCGCGCGCGCGCATGACACGACGCGATCGCTGCCTGCAGCGCATACGGGCCTTGCGTCGCCGCCGAGCCGCTGCGCGCGGTCGAGCGCGGCGAGACCGCGCCGGATCAGCAGGCGATCCCAGCGCGAACGATCCTGATCGAGCAGCAGGATCGGCTCGCCCGAGGGTCCGGTGCGCGCGCGCGAGCGCGATGCCTGGATTTCCATCAGCGCGACGAGCCCGTGCACTTCGGGCTCGGCCGGCATCAGCTCGGCGAGGATGCGGCCGAGGCGCAGCGCGTCCTCGCAGAGCTGCGGCCGCATCCAGTCGTCGCCGGCGGTCGCCGAATAGCCTTCGTTGAAGATCAGATAGATGACTTCGAGCACCGACGAAAGCCGCGCTTGCGCGGTCTTCGCCGCGCGGAACCTCGAACGGCACGCCGGCATCGGCGAGCGTGCGTTTCGCGCGCACGATGCGTTGCGCGATGGTCGGGTTCGGCGGCGAGGAAGGCGCGCGCGATTTCCTCGATGGTCAAGCCGCCGAGCAGGCGCAGCGTCAGCGCGGTGCGCGCCTCGGTCGAAAGGACCGGGTGGCATGCCGTGAACATGAGGCGCAGCAGGTCGTCGCCGATGTCGTCGTCGATCTCGGCTTCGAGCGCGGCCGCGAGGTCGGACTGATCCGATTCGATCTCGTAGCCGAGCTCTTCGTGCTTGCGCTCGATGAGCTTGCTGCGGCGTATGCGGTCGATCGCGCGGTTCTTCGCGGCGGCCGTGAGCCACGCGCCCGGATTGTCGGGCACGCCGCTATCGGGCCACTGCTCGAGCGCGGCGACGAGCGCATCCTGCGCGAGCTCCTCGGCGAGCGCCGACATCGCGCACGACGCGCGCGAGGCTCGCGATCAGCGCGCGCGGATTCGATGCGCCAGACCGCGTCGATGGCGCGATGGATGTCGGTTGCTGTCACGGCCGCCGATGAGACCATCCCGCCGCGCGATGCGCAAGGCGCGCAAACGCGCGCGACGACGGCACGAGCGTTGCGCGCGGCGGATTGCGCGTTCGCGTGTTCGAGGGAGCGCGTCGCGACGCCGAAAATGCGCGATGCGCAACCTGCCGCTCGGCTTGCTGAGCCCGTATCATTGCCGCCTTCGCAGAAGCGAGCGCCGCACAGCCGTCACGGCGTGCCGCATTCGTCATTGGAGACGTCATGCAACGCGAATCAGGATCGGCCGGTGCCGGCACGAACGAGCCGATCGTTTCGGTCAAGGGCCTCGGCAAGACGTACAAGAGCGGCCATCAGGCGCTCAAGCGCATCGATCTCGACATCCGGCGCGGCGAGATCTTCGCGCTGCTCGGCCCGAACGGCGCCGGCAAGACGACGCTGATCTCGATCATCTGCGGCATCGTGACGCCGAGCGAGGGCACGGTCACCGTCGACGGCCACGACATCATCCGCGACTACCGCGCCGCGCGCGCGAAGATCGGGCTCGTGCCGCAGGAGCTTTCGACCGACGCGTTCGAAACGGTCTGGGCGACGTTGCGCTTCAGCCGCGGCCTGTTCGGCAAGGCGCCGAATCCGGCGCATCTGGAGAAGGTGCTGCGCGCGCTTTCGCTCTGGGACAAGAAGGATTCGAAGATCATGGCGCTCTCGGGCGGCATGAAGCGGCGCGTGCTGATCGCCAAGGCGCTCTCGCACGAGCCCGATATCCTGTTCCTCGACGAGCCGACCGCCGGCGTCGACGTCGAGCTGCGCCACGACATGTGGAACATGGTGCGCGAGCTTCGCGAAAGCGGCGTCACGATCATCCTGACGACGCACTACATCGAGGAAGCCGAGGAGATGGCCGATCGCATCGGCGTCGTCAGCAAGGGCGAGCTCATCGTCGTCGAGGAAAAGACCGCGCTGATGCGCAAGCTCGGCAAGAAGCAGCTCGCGCTGAGCCTGCAGCATCCGCTGCAGCAGGTGCCGGAGGCGCTCGCCGATCTTCCGCTCGAGCTTTCGTCCGACGGCTCGACGCTGACCTACACGTTCGACACGCAGACGCGCGAGACCGGCATCGCGGCGCTGCTGCGCCGCCTCGGCGAGCAGGGCGTCGATTTCAAGGACCTGCATTCGAGCGAAAGCTCGCTCGAGGACATCTTCGTGAGCCTCGTGCATTCGAACCGCAAGGAGACCGCGGCATGAGCACGATGGCGATCAATGTCCATGCGATCCGCGCGATCTACCGCTTCGAGATGGCGCGCACGTTCCGCACGATCACGCAGAGCATCGCTTCGCCGGTGCTGTCGACGTCGCTCTACTTCATCGTGTTCGGCGCCGCGATCGGCTCGCGCATGGGCGAAATCGGTGGCGTCAGCTACGGCGCGTTCATCATTCCGGGGCTGATCATGCTGTCGCTGCTCAACGAGAGCATCGTCCAACGCATCGTTCGGCATCTACATGCCGAAGTGGGCGGGAACGATCTTCGAGCTGCTGTCGGCGCCGGTTTCCTACGTCGAAGCGGTGATCGGCTACGTCGGCGCCGCGGCGACGAAATCGGTGATGCTCGGCATCCTGATCCTGATCACCGCACGCTTCTTCGTGCCGTACCACATCGAGCATCCGGTCTGGATGGCCGACGTTCCTCGTGCTCACCGCGGTCACGTTCAGCCTGTTCGGCTTCATCATCGGGCTCTGGGCCGACGACTTCCAGAAACTGCAGGTGATTCCGCTGATGGTGATGACGCCGCTGACGTTTCTCGGCGGCGCGTTCTATTCGATCAACATGCTGCCGCCGATCTGGCAGAAGATCACGCTGTTCAATCCGGTCGTCTATCTGATCAGCGGATTCCGCTGGAGCTTCTACGGCGTTGCCGATGTCGACGTCGTGCTGAGCCTTTCGATGACGCTCGTGTTTCTCGCGCTTTGCCTCGTCGCGATCTGGTGGATTTTCCGGACCGGTTACAAGCTCAAGACCTGAGCGATTCCGGCACCCGCTACCGTCGCCCCGCGAAACCGGCGCATTCGCTCGATCGCCGTAAAACCGGTGCTATCGCAAGACTGCCCTCACCCCAGCCCTCTCCCGCAAGCGGGAGAGGGGGTTCGTGCGGCGTGGTTCATCCAGGGCGTCGCTAAATCGCTGAAAGCACCAGCGAAAAAAAGCGACCCTCGTGTCGATTTCGCGTTTCCCCGTTCGACGTACCAATAAGAGCCCGACTCGAGCTCCGAAACCAATCAAGGAGAACCGACATGCGATTCATGGTCATGGTCCGCGCGACGAAGGATTCCGAAAACGGCGTGATGCCGAGCGAGAAGCTGCTCGCCGACATGGGCAAGTTCAACGAGGAGCTGGTCAAGGCGGGCGTCATGCTCGCCGGCGAAGGCCTGCAGCCGAGCTCGAAAGGCGCGCGCATCCGCTTCGAAGGCAGCAAGCGCTCCGTCATCGACGGCCCGTTCGCGGAGACGAAGGAGCTCATCGCGGGCTTCTGGATCATCCAGGTCAAGTCGCTCGACGAAGCGATCGAGCGCATGAAGCGCTGCCCCGCGCTGTTCGAGAGCGGCCCGTCCGAGATCGAGATCCGCCAGGTCTTCGAAGCCGAGGATTTCGGCGCCGAACTCACGCCCGAGCTTCGCGCACAGGAAGAACGTCTGCGCGCGCAGATCGACGCACAGAACAAGTAACGCGGCGAGCGCTTTGCGACACGCCGGCGGCGATCGCCGCCGGCAACAATCCATTTGTCACCAACAAATTGCGGAGAAATGCCATGCAAGTCGAGCCCTACATCTTTTTCGACGGCCGCTGCGAGGAAGCGATCGAGCACTACAAGAAGACGCTCGGCGCGACGGTCGAAAACCTGATGCGTTTCAAGGACGGTCCGGAACCGAACAGCGGCATGGTGCCGCCGGGTTCGGACAACAAGATCATGCACGCGTCGTTCCGCATCGGCGATTCGCGCGTCAGCTGCTCGGACGGCAGCTGCCTCGGCAAGCCGAATTTCCAGGGCTTTTCGCTCGTCATCGAAGCCAGGACGGACGCCGAAGCCGAACGTGTGTTCAACGCGCTTGCCGCCGATGGCGCGGTGCATCAGCCGCTGATCACAGACGTTCTTCTCGTCGCGCTTCGGCATGCTCGCCGACCGCTTCGGCGTGCAGTGGATGGTGATGACCGCCAAGGCGAACGCCTGAGCCTGGCCGAACGGAAATCCATGGAGAACACAATGCGCAACATTTTCATGGCGGCCGCGTCGTTCTTCGCCGTCGCGGCGAACGCAAGCGCGGTAGAGTACAAGGTCGATCCTGACCACACTTATCCGAGTTTCGTCGCCGATCACATGGGACTCGACAACTGGCGCGGCAAGTTCAATTCGACGAGTGGAACGATCATTCTCGACAGGCAGAAAGGTGAGGGCGCCGTCGATCTCTCGATCGACGTCGCGAGCATCGACTACGGTCTCGACAAGCTCAACGAATGGGCGAAAGGTCCGCAGCTCTTCGATGTGACCCAATTTCCCCGCGCGACCTACAAGGGCAGGCTGACCGGCTTCCACGACGGCGTCCCGTCGCGCGTCGAGGGCGAACTGACGCTGCACGGCGTCGCGAAGCCTGTCGCGCTCGATATCGACATGTTCAAATGCATGCCGCATCCGATGCTCAAGCGCGAGTTTTGTGGCGCCGAGGCGAAGGGCACGATTCAGCGCGACCAGTTCGGCCTCGACGCCGGCAGGGATTACGGCGTCAAGATGGATGTGGCGCTCGAAATCCAGGTCGAAGCGATCGCAGTGAAGTGACCGCGCCACCGGTGCGCCCGCAGAAGAAGGTAGTTGCGATGACCCAACTCGAAACCGCGGCATCGGCCGCGCCGCGCGTGCACGCGCATGACCGCCGCTGGTACGCGCTGATCGTGTTGTGCCTCGGCGTGCTCATGATCGTGCTCGACACGACGATCGTGAACGTCGCGCTGCCGTCGATCAAAGCCGACCTCGGCTTCAGCGAAACGTCGCTGGCGTGGGTCGTCAACGCGTACATGCTGACTTACGGCGGCTTCCTTCTGCTGGGCGGCCGCCTCGGCGACCTGTTCGGACACCGGCGCTTTTTCCTGGTCGGCATCACGCTGTTCACGCTCGCCTCGCTCGCGTGCGGGATCGCCACGACGCAGACGTTCCTCATCGTGGCGCGCGCGATCCAGGGACTCGGCGGCGCGACGGTCACGGCTGTCGCGCTGTCGCTGATCATGGACCTCTTCGTCGAGCCCGCCGATCGCGCGAAGGCGATGGGCGTCTACGGTTTCGTCTGCGCAGGCGGCGGCAGCATCGGCGTGCTGCTCGGCGGACTCCTTACCGGCACGCTCGACTGGCACTGGATCTTTCTCGTCAATCTGCCGATCGGCGTGCTCGTCTTCGCGATGTCGCTCGGCCTGCTGCCGGCCGGCGGCGGGTCCGGCGCAAAGCGCAACCTCGACGTCGCCGGCGCGGTGACCGTGACCGCTTCGATCATGCTCGCGACGTACGCGATCGTGAATGGCAACGAGACCGGATGGACGTCGCTGCAGACGCTCGGTCTCCTCGGCGCGGCGATCGTGCTGCTCGGCACGTTCCTCTTCATCGAATCGCGCGTCGCATCGCCGCTGATGCCGCTCGGCCTGTTTCGCCTGCGCAATGTCGCGATCGCGAACATCGTCGGCGTGTTCTGGGCTGCCGCGATGTTCGCGTGGTTCTTTCTGCACGGCGCTCTACATGCAGCTCGTGCTCGGCTATGCGCCGATGCAGGTCGGCCTCGCGTTCCTGCCGTCGAACCTGATCATGGCCGCGTTCTCGCTCGGTCTCTCGGCGAAGATCGTCATGCGCTTCGGCATCCGGCTTCCGCTCGCAGTGGGCTTGCTGCTGGCGGCCGCGGGGCTGCTGCTGTTCGCGCGCGCGCCGGTCCACGGCACGCTCGTCGCCGACGTGCTGCCGGGCATGGTGCTGCTCGGGCTCGGCGCCGGCATGGCGTTCAATCCGGTGCTGATGGCGGCGATGAGCGAGGTCGGGTCCCGAAGATTCGGGGCTTGCTTCGGGCGTCGTCAACACGTCCTTCATGATGGGCGGATCGCTCGGGCTGGCGTTGCTTGCGAGTCTTGCCGCATCACGCGCGGCGAGCGGTGCCGCCGAAGGCCTCGATCATCTCGCCGCGCTGGCGAGCGGATATCGCGTTGCGTTCTTCGTCGGCGCGTTGTTCGCGGCGCTGGCGGCGGTTATTGGTGGTGCGTTGTTGCGGACGCGCGATGCATTGCAGCCGTCGGCAGCGGCGTCGACGCACTGAGGCACGCGCATTTCCCCCTCTCCCGCTTGCGGGAGAGGGCTGGGGTGAGGGGAGTCGGAGTGGAGCGCTTCGACTGCTGCGCTTTTCGGGACGTCGAACCAAGGTTTCCCTCACCCTAACCCTCTCCCGCAAGCGGGAGAGGGGAAACTGAGCGGGAGAGGACGACGGGATGAACGATCGCCTCAGCGCGACGGCTTTCCCGCGACGAGCCGCCGATACTGCGCCATGTGGCGGATCGCATCCTTCGGCCGCTCGAGCTCTTCGTACAGCAGCGCAAGGTTGTAGTGGCAATCCGCGAGCCCCGGATCGCCGCTGCAGCGCGAGCTGGTATGCCGCCATCGCCTCGACCTTGCGGTCCATGTCGTCGAGCAGCACGCCGAAGTTGTAGAGCAGCAGCGCATCGTTGCCGCAGCTGTTGAGCGCGTCGCGATAGACCTGCTCGGCTTCGGCGAGGCGACCGCTTTCGTGCAGCAGACGCCCGAGGTTGGTGCGTGCATCGAGCCGCGCCGGCTCGGCGACGATCGCCGCCGATACGCGTCGATCGCCGCGTTCGTGTCGTTGTGCTCGAGCGCATCGTCGGCGTCCGGCGCGCGTTCGGCGCGATGCCTCGGCTTGGGACGCGATCGGCATGCGCTCGACGACGCTGAGCGAGCCCGCCGCGGGATCGCCTTCGAACGCGAGCAGGTACTGGCCGTCTTCGGCCTGCCAGCGCGTATCGCCTTCCTTGACGACGACGCGATCGCCGACGGCCGCGATGCGCAGGCCCGACAGCGGCATTTCGTCCGGCAGGTTGCGCCGCAGTTCCTTCAGCGATTTCGTGATGCGCCGGTTCGGCACGAGCGAGGCGGACAGCGCCTGCGCGGTGCGCAGCACGATCAGATCCTGGAACGAGAACAGCCACGCATTGCGCGGCCCGCGCGCGGGCGTGACGAATCCGGCGCCGATGAGCGCGCGGATCGTGCTGCGCGGCAGCCCCAGCAGTTTTTCGATGTCGCGCACACCGTACTGGTGCATGACCTCGCGATGCCTGAGCTATTTCGCTGGCCAGCGTCTTGCGCGCCGCGCGGCGTCGGCGCTCGTGCATTCCGCGTCCTGCGCGCGCTTGTGCCGGCTTGCGTCGCTCTTGCGGCTGGCTTCGCGGCGCGGCCTTTCGCGGCGGCTTGACGCCTTTCTTTTCGAGACTCGCGCGCAACGCTTCCATCAGATCGATGACCTGCGCGCCGCCGGTTTCGGGCGCTTCGGCCATCGTGATCTCCTGGCCTTCGACCTTCTGCTGCACGGCCTCCTCGATGCGCACGCTGACGTCGTCGGTGTACTGGCTCGGATCGAACGTCGCGCTGGTCTGCTGATCGATGAGCTGCTTGGCGAGCTTGAGCTCCGCGTCGCGCACGTCCATCTTCGGGATGTCGATCTCGCTGATCGGCCGCACTTCGCCGGCGTACATGAGCTGCTGCATGACGAGGCCGTCTCGTCGACCGGGCGGATCATCACGATGTACTGCTTGCCGCGCGCGGCCCAGCGGCCGACCGCGCAGCGCTTGGATTCGCGCAGCGCCTTGGCGAACAGCGCATACGGTTTCGCGCCGCCCTTGTCGGGCGCGATGTAGTACGCCTTGTCGAAGTAGACCGGATCGATCGCCGAGATCGGCACGAACTCGTTGATGTCGGCGGTCTGCGTGCCGGCTTCCTCGAGCGCCTTCAGTTCTTCGGGCGAGAACATCACGTACTGGTCCTTGGCGAACTCGTAGCCCTTGACCATTTCGTCGCGCGAGACCGGCACGTCTTCCTTGACGCAGAAGTACTGCTGCCTGCAGGCGCGAGCCGCAGGTCTTGTGCAGCAGATTGAACGAGATCTGCGCGACTCGCCTCGGTGGCCGAATAAAGCTTCACCGGGATCGCAACCAGTCCGAACGAGATCGTCAAACTCCCGATCGAGCGTGCAGCCATGACCTGCCTCCGACTCCGTCAGTCAGCAAAGTGCCACAACCTGCTGGCCCGGTCCATGGAATAGACCGGATGAAGATCATGACGCAAATGCTTGATCTTTCTCAATAGGCCATCACGATCCCATGCCGCCGAGCGCGCGCTCGAGGTCCTGCTTGCGCGTCAGGGCATCCTTCCAGCGATCGCCGGTCGCCTGGCATCCGCGGATCGACGTTCGTGATCCGGAAATCGAGCGGATGGGCCTTTGCGAGCTCCTCCCAGGTCAGCGGCATCGAGACCGGGGCGCCCGGCGACGCCTCGCGGAGAATAGGCGACGTTCAAGGTTTTTCCCCGCACGTTCATGTTGTAATCCATGAAGATCTTGCCGGTCCGCTTCGGCACGCTCCACTCCATCGTGATGTCCTTCGGGTGCTGGCGCATCAGGTGCCGGCCGACCAGCTCGGAGACGTGCCGGGCCGCGTCGAAGTCGATCGTGCGCTTGATCGGCACGAACACGTGCAGGCCGGTCTTGCCCGAGGTCTTCACGATCGGCTCGAGCTTCATCGTCGTGCAGGAGCTCGCGCAGCCAGAACGCGACTTCCTTGCCTTTCTCGAACGCGATCGTGTTGAGCTCGGGCTCGTCGCCCGGCTTTTCCTTGCCCGAATAGATGTACGGATCGATGTCGAACACGACGTAGTCGGGATAGTTCAGCACCGACTCTTCGAGCGATTCCTCCGACGTCGCGTAGTCGGTGCTCCTTCGAGATCGAGTCCTTTTCGACCTTCGCGCGCGAGTGCCAGATATGGAACTCGAGCGTGCCCGACTGCGCGAGCCAGAGCAGCGTCGGCAGGTTGTTGCAGACGATGTACTCGTGGCTCTCGTCCTTGCTGCCCGGACCAGACGGTGATCGTCTCGACGAACTTCGGTTGCGCCTGCTCCCAGTGCTTCTGGAAGAAGCGCTGACCGTCGATGCCGTCGGGCATGCGGATCATCGTCAGCGGCCGGTCGGCCAGATGCGGCAGGATGTACGGCGAGATCTGCGCGAAGTAGCGCAGCAGATCGCGCTTGGTCAGCGCCGGCTGCTGCAGCGCCGGATCCGCGGGCCAGTAGACGCGATCGAGATGCGTGAGCGCGATGCGCTCGTCGCCGACGACGAGCGTGATCGACGCTTTCGGCGTTTCGAGCTGCGCGACGATGTCGGCGATCGTGTCGTCGGCTTCGCGCGTTTTCGCGCTCGCCGTCGCTTTCGGCTCCGCGCGCGGCTTCGACGTCGGCGCGACGCACCTTCTTCGGGTCGATGTCGTCGCGAAGACGCAGGAACACCGGCGCGCGCAGCGAGCCGTCTTCGGTCCACTGCTGGAATTCGAGCTCGGCCACGAGCTTTGGCTCGACCCACGTCACCGGCGCATTGAGCTAGCGGCTTTTCGGCGAACGGACATCTTGGCGATCTTGAGCGCTTCGAGCCTCTTCTTCGACCGTCGCGAGCGACCGATCGTCGAAACCCGAGCCGACGTGCGAGGCGTAGTGCAGCTTGCTCGCCGTCGCAGTAGCCGACCAGCAGCGCGCCGAGCGTCTCGCGCGAGCCTTTGCCCTTCGTGTAGCCGCCGATCACGAAATCCGCGGTGTGCGATCGGCTTGATCTTGAGCCACGATTTCGAGCGCTTGCCGGTTTCGTAGCGGCTGTCCTTGCGCTTGCCGATCACGCCTTCGAATCCGCTCGCGAGCGCGGCCTGGTTGAGGGCGATGCCGTCGTCCTGCGCGAGCACGAGCTGCACGAGCGGCGAGGGCAGCAGGCACTGCGCGAGATAGCGGCGGCGATCGCGTAGACGCGCTTGCGCAGATCGATGCCCGGCGAAATAGAGCAGGTCGAACGCGAAGAACACGACCGGCGTCTTGCGCTCCGCGGCGGCGATGTCGCGCTCGATCTTGAGCTGCACGCGATTCTGCATCGCGTTGAACGACGGCTTGCCGTTCGCGTCGAACGCAACGAGCTCGCCGTCGAGGATCATGCCGCTCGACCTGCTGGCCGCGAGCTCCGCGACGAGTTTCGGAAACGCGGCCGCGAGCTCGATGCCGCGTCGCGACTGCAGGCGCACGCCTTTCGCATCGACAAACGCGATCACGCGATAGCCGTCGAGCTTCGGCTCCCACATCCAGCGGCGTCGTTGAACGGCGCGTCGCCGATTTCGGCGAGCATCGGCTCGATCGATTTCGGCATCGCGACGACGTCGCCCGTCGGCACGAGCTGCGCGGCGGGCATCCGATGCACCGGCACGACGTGACTGATCGTCGACCGTAGCGCCCGACAGCACCGAGCGGTTCTGCAGCGTCACGTCCACCTTGCCGCTGACGAAGCGGTCGCGGTGCTTGATCATGAGCCAGGTCTTCGCGTCCTTCGTGCGCACGAGCGCGAACGAGCCCTTGAGCTTCTCGCCGCGCAGCAGGATGCTGAGCTTGCCCTTGGCGAGGCCTTCGCGAATCTGCTTCTGCGCTTCGACGCGGTCGTGGAACCAGATGCCGTCTTCGTCGGGGCTGTAGACGCCGCAGTCCCAGACGATGACTTCGCCGGCGCCGTACTGGCCCGGCGGGATCACGCCCTCGAACGAGCGCGTAGTCGTACGGATGATCCTCGGTCATCACCGCGAGGCGCTTGTCGCTCGCGATCGAACGACGGGCCTTTCGGCACGGCCCACGACAGCAGCACGCCGTCGCATTCGAGCCGGAAGTCGTAGTGCAGCCGCCGCGCCGCGTGCATCTGCACGACGAACAGCAGCGGGCCCGATCCCGAATCGGCGAGCTCGCCGCGGGCTCGGGCGTGACATCGAAGGCCCGCTTCGCCGAATATTCGCTGAGCTTGCCTTTCGCGGGTTTCGCCATTGCGCGATTCTAGACAACCTGTCAGCAGCAAGGAGCACCGACAGTGACCGCACGGCTCATCGCAGGCGCCAGCGGCTACTCGTACAAGGAGTGGCAGGGCAGCTTCTATCCCGGAAAAGATCAAGCCCGACGCGATGCTCGCCTGGTACGCCGAGCGCCTGCCGACCGTCGAGATCAACAATACGTTCTACCAGATGCCGAAGACGGCCGTGCTCGAGAGCCTGGTCGAGCGCGACTCCGGACACGTTCCGCTTCGCGATCAAGGCGTCGCGGCGCATCACGCACGATGCGCGGCTCAAGGCCGAGGACGCGGCCGATTCGGTCGCGTACCTCTATCGCAATCTCGCGACGCTCGGCGCGAAGCGCGGCCCGGTGCTGTTCCAGCTGCCGCCGTTCCTGAAGAAGGATCTGCCGCGGCTCGAAGCATTTCTCGCGCTGCTGCCCGAAGGCCACAACGCCGCGTTCGAATTCCGCAACGAAAGCTGGTTCGCCGACGATGTCTACGACGCGCTGAAGCGCGCCGGCGCGTCGCTTGTGTCTCTCCGAGCGCGAAGACAACGCGCCGCCGCCGCTCGTCGAGACCGCGCCGTTCGGCTACATCCGCCTGCGGCTCGAGGAATACGGCGACGACGATCTGCAGCGCTGGGCCGAGCGACTGCTCGCGACGCAATGGCGCGAGATCTACGTCTACTTCATGCACGAGCCGACCGCGCCGCCGTACGCGCAGACGCTGCTTCGGCATGCGGGTGCGTGACATGCCGATGTCCGTCGACGCAGAAGCCGATCACGATCGAGGTCGATGCCGCGCGGCGCGTTTCGGGGCTGCTGATCGCGCCCGACGGACGCGCGCGCCTGCTACGTGCTCGCGCATGGCGCGGGCGCCGGCATGACGCATCCTTTCATGACGGCGGTTTCCGATGCGCTCGCGGCGCAGCGGCATCGCGACGCTGCGCTACCAGTTTCCGTACATGGAACAGCGCTCGAAGCGGCCCGATTCGCCCGCCGTCGCGCACGCCACCGTGCGCGCGGCGGTCGCCGAGGCTGCGCGCCGCTTGCCCGAAGCGATGCTGATCGCCGGCGGCAAGTCGTTCGGCGGGCGCATGACCTCGCAGGCGCAGGCGATCGAGCCGCTGCGCGGCGTGCGCGGGCTCGTCGTTTCTCGGCTTTCCGCTGCATCCGCCTCGTGCGCCTTCCGACGAGCGCGCGCGGCATCTCTTCGATGTCGGCGTTCCGATGCTGTTCCTGCAGGGCACGCGCGACGAGCTCGCGGATCTCTCGCTGCTGCAGCCGCTCGTCGCGAAGCTTGGCGTCAATGCGACGCTCGAGCTCTTTGCCGAGGCCGATCATTCGTTCCACGCACCGCTGCGCAGCGGGCACACGGACGCCGACAGAATCGCGCGAATCGCCGAGCTGATCGCGGCATGGATCGCGCAATCCGTCACCGGTCGTCCGTCATCGTCCTGACGGTATTCGCGCCTTGTCCGCGTGCGACATCACCAGATGAGGCCTGCCGGCAGGCGCCGTGCCGACGCGCCTATACGCGAGCGGGGCAGGGCGGCCGCACGGCCTCTGTCCAACGCCGCGCGCTGCGGCGATACTTGGCCCGCGTTGCATACCGCCCCAAGAGGACGACGATGATCAGAGCCCTGACGCTCGTGACTGGCCTGCTGCTGGCGACGGTCGCCCATGCGATGAAAGGCGACGAGTTCGCCCAGCTGCTCGATGCGTGGAATCGCGTGCATTCGAGCAAGTCGCCGAGCCGCGAAGACGAGCTTGCCGCCGCCTCGTTCACCGGCTACGTGCGCGGCGTCGAGGATTCGATGAACGGCGTGCGTTTCTGCATTCCGGCGCAGGCGACGTCCGCGCAGCAGGTCGCGTTCATCACGAAGTACGTGAAGACGCATCCCGAAGAGCTGCACAACGGCGCGACCACGTTCATCGTGCAGGCGCTGCAGCCTGCGTATCCATGCGCGTCGCCGCCGTGACGCATCTTTCGTAACCGACGCGACGACAATCCCCAGGCCGGCCGAAACCGCATCTTTCACCGCTCGCAACCGAGGAGCTCGACATGCGTCTGTCAATCCGCAACCAGCTTCCGGGCAAGGTCGCTTCGATCCAGCCCGGCAGCGTCATGACGATCGTCAAGGTCGCGCTCGACGGCGGCCAGACCGTCACTTCGACGATCACGAAGGAAGCGGCCGATGAGCTCGGGCTCAAGGTCGGATCGCGCGTCACGGTGCTGGTGAAGTCCACCGAAGTGATGCTCGGCGTCGACTGATACTGAATAACTGCGCACGCGACCGCTCTGTTACGCTCGTTCCTCGCAGGCGCGCGGGGAACGCATCGTGGAAGGCCGCATCATCATCGTCGCGTTGTTCTGCCTGCTCATGGCGGCCGCGTGCCACGAGACGCACCTCAACGGCAGCAGCGAGACCGCGTTCGGTACAAGCGTCCAGGCGATGAGCCAGGAACACACGGTCGCCGAAGCGCAGGATTTCGGCACGAAGCTCGTCGCTGTCGAGACGCGGCTCGGCAAGGACAACGTGCGCCAGCTGATGAACGGCATGAGCTACGCCCAGGCCAAGGGCTTTCTCGATTCGGCAACGCGAGAGCAGGCCAGGAAAGACTGACGGCGGCAGACTTTCGGGCGACGCATCCTGCGTGAGCCGGCTTCACGTCGGTCGGACATTCGGTCCCGTGGCGGCGGCAGGTTGCAAGCACCTGCGTAGGTAATCCTGCTTTTTTCTTCCTCGAACGCGATCGAGAACCCTGCGGCGTCCGACCGCCGTGGCGACGCGTTTGGCGCGTCGGACGCGCCGAAGGTCCCACTGCTTACAGCCGCAAATACATCCCCAGTCGTATTGACAGCAACGAGATGACAACTGAGAATCATTCGCATCAGTATTGCCTTCGAGGGGATCCATGTCCACGGCATCGGGCACGAGATCCGGCTGTCGCGCCGGTCGTAACGCATTTCGGATCAGGCTGACGACCGCTCTCGCGATCGTTGCCGCCTCGTCTTCGATCACGCACGCGCAAACCGCCGAGGACCTCGGCCGCAAGATCTTCTTCGATCCTTCGTTGTCCGCGTCGGGGCAGATGTCCTGCGCGAGCTGCCACGATCCCGCGCACGCGCACGCGCAGCCGAATGCGCTTGCCGTGCAGTCGGGCGGCGCAGACCTCGACGTGCCGGGTTTCCGTTCCGTGCCGTCGCTGCGCTACATGTCGCCCGATGCATTCTTCTTCGACAAGGAAGGCACGCCCACGGCAGGTTTCAATCGCGACGGGCGCGCGGCCAGCTCTGCTCGAGCAGGCGTCGCGTCCGTTCCTCGCCGCGCACGAGATGGCGAACGGCGACACGGCGACGGTAGCCGCGAAGCTCGAAGCCGCAGCGTATGCCGACGAATTCCGCAAGCTGTTCGGCAACGATGCTTTCGACGACGCGGACGGCGCATTCCTGCGCGCGCGCTTCGCGCTCGAGGCGTACGAGAAATCGGCGCCGGACCTGCACCCGTTCGATTCGAAGTACGACCTGTTCCTCGCCGGCAAGATCATGCTGTCGCCCTCGGAGCTGCGCGGCTTCGCGCTGTTCAATCGTCCGGACAAGGGCAACTGCGCCGGCTGCCATCCGAGCATGCGCGGCGCGGACGGATCGCCGCCGCTGTTCACGGACTACACGTACGACAACCTCGGCGTGCCGCGCAACGCGGAAATCGCGGCGAACGCCGATCCCGAGTATTTCGACCTCGGCCTGTGCGGACCCGAGCGCACCGACCTTGCCGATCGCACGGATCTGTGCGGCGCGTTCAAGGTGCCGACGCTGCGCAACGTCGCGACGCGCCAGGTGTTCTTCCACAACGGCCTGTTCAAGACGCTGCGCGATGCGCTGCATTTCTACGTGCGCCGCGACACGAATCCCGACGAGTTCTTTCCGCTCGATGCCGACGGCGTCGTCATGAAGTTCGACGATCTGCCCGCCGACATGCACAGGAACGTCAACACGACGGAAGTGCCGTACGACCGCCATCCCGGCCAGGCGCCGCGTCTCGACGAAGCCGAGATCGACGATCTGCTCGCGTTCCTCGGCACGCTGACCGACGGCTACGACGCGGCCACCGATACGGCCGATCCGGCGCGCGACGTGCCGCCGGCGCCCTGATCGATTTCTGATTCTGATTCCGGAGACTCACGATGTTGCGAACCTCGCTTCCGCTCGCGGCGCTCGCCGCCGGCCTGATCGCATTGCCCGCACACGCCGACGAGGCCAGCCTGCGCAAGGAGCTCGACGCGCTTCGCGCCGAAGTCGGCTCGCTGCGCAGCGAGGTGAAGGAACTGCGTGCAGAAAAGGCGGCCGCGCCGACGGCGGGTGCGCCCGCGACGGCCGTCGCCGCGGCACCCGCGCCAGCTGCGTCCTCGGCCACGACGACGAACACGACTGCGGTCGCCATCGCGCCGCAAGCTCCAACGCCTGCGGGCTCGCCCGGAATCGCGGTCGCCGATTCGACGCGGCTCTGGGGCTACGGCGAGCTCAATTACAACCATCCGACCGGCAATTCGGGTGACACGCAGGCCGACGTGCGTCGCGCGGTCATCGGCTTCAGCCATGCGTTCACCGACGAAACGCACGTCTACGGCGAGCTCGAATGGGAGCACGCGGTCGTCTCGGCGGACGACGCCGGCGAAAGCGAAGTCGAGCAGCTCTATGTCGAGCATCAGCTCAATCCGGCCGTCGCGATGCGCGCCGGTCTGACGCTGATTCCGTTCGGCTTCCTCAACGAACATCACGAGCCGACGAACTACTATGGCGTCGAGCGCAACTTCGTCGAGACCGCGATCATTCCGACGACCTGGCGCGAAGGCGGCATTTCGGCGCTCGGCGGCACCGATTTCGGGCTCACCTGGAACGTCGGCGTGACGACGGCGCAGGACCTCGCCAAATGGGATCCGACCGATCCGGAAGTGCGCGAATCGCCGCTCGGCGCGATCCATCAGGAGCTGCAGCTTGCCAAGGCGCGCGATCTTGCGCTGTATGCGTCGGGCAACTGGCAGGGCGTGCCGGGACTCGAGCTCGGCGGATCGGTCTTCACCAGCAAGATCGGCCAGGACCAGCCGGATTTCCTTGCGGACAACTCGCGCATGACGATCGGCGAAGTGCACGCGCGCTGGCAGCCGGGTCCGTTCGATCTGTCCGCGCTCTATTCGCGCGGTACCATCAGCGACACCGAAGCGTTGAACATCAGCTTCATCGGCAATCCGTATCCGGTTCCCAAGACGTTCTGGGGCGGCTACGTGCAAGCCGCGATGCGCGCGTGGGAGAGTGGGGAACAGTCGCTGGCGCCGTTCGTGCGCTACGAGGAATTCAACACGGCGTCATCGTTCGAACCGGTTCCGCTCGGGCTCGGCGTGCCATCCTGGCCGACGGAGAAGGTGTGGACCGTCGGCGTCAACTACTATCTGACGCCGCAGGTCGTGTTCAAGGCGGACTACCAGCACTTCAACATCACGGACGAGCTGCTCGGTTACGGTACGCGGTTCGATCTCGGAGTCGGCTACCAGTTCTAGAGGAATGTCATGCGCTCATCGCGAGCACGCTGGGTGCTTCCGGCAGGCCTTCTGGCGGTGCCGGCGTTCCACGCGGCGTATGCGACGCAGTACATGAGCGTCGCCGAGGCGCAGCGTGCGGCGTTCGCCGATGCGAGCGAATTCCGCGCGCTGCCAGCGCTCGATGCGGGCGTGGCAGCCGCGCTCGGCGCGCCCGGCTGGTCGCCGCAGATATGGCAGGTGCAGGGCGCGAGCGGCGCGCTCGGCTGGTTCTTCGTCGATCAGGTGATCGGCAAGAGCGAGCTGATCACCTACGCGGTCGCGCTCGATGCGGCGGGCGCGGTGAAGTCGATCGAGGTTCTCGACTATCGCGAGACGCCACGGCTCGGAAATCCGCCTCGCTGCGTGGCGCAAGCAGTTCGTCGGCAAGACCGCCAAGGACGGCGTCGAGCTCAATCGCGACATCAAGAACATCTCCGGCGCGACGCTGTCGTCGCGCCACGTGACCGAAGGCGTGCACCGCCTGTTGCAGGTGTACGAGCGGACGCTGCGGGCCCCGGCATGAATGCGATGCGGGACATCGCGCGCGCGCGACCACTGCTCGGCACGATCGTCGCGATCCGCGTCGCGGGCCTGCCGGAAACCGCAGCGATCGCCGCGGTCGAATGCGCGTTCGCGGAGATCGGCAGCGTGCATCGATGCATGAGCTTCCATGAGCGCGACAGCGATCTATCGAAGCTGCATCGCGCGAATGGCGCGGCGATCGACGTCGATCCGCGCACGTACGAAGTGCTGCAGCGGGCGATCGGAATCGCGCGCGAGTCCGATGGCGTGTTCGATCCGGGCATTGCGGCGCAACTCGTCGGTTGGAATCTGCTGCCTGAGCCCGAAAATGCGCCAGCCAGCCGACGCCGAGGCGACCTGGCGCGACATCGAGCTTCATGGCGATGGACGCGTGCGACTTCGCAGGCCGCTCTGGATCGATCTCGGCGGCATCGCAAAAGGTTTCGCGGTCGATCGCGCGCTCGCGATCCTGCGCGCGCACGGATGCGTAAGCGCGAGCGTGAATGCCGGCGGCGATCTTGCGCGCTTCGGGCCCGAAGCGGAGCTCATCGTCATCGATCCAAGGTGCGGCGGCGATCGGACCGCGATCGAGCTCGCCGATCGCGCCATCGCGAGCAGCAGCGGCGCGCCGCTGTCGACACGCGTTCGCGGACGGTGGCGCGGTGCGCACCTGCACGGCCGGAATCGCCACGCGGTCGGCGTGCGGCGCAGTGTCAGCGTCGTCGCGGCGTCGTGCTGCGTTGCCGATGCGCTGACCAAGGTCGTGCTCGCGGACCTGCGCGTCGGCGAAAAACTGTTGCGCAGGCATGGCGCGCGCGCGTATCTCTTCGACGAGCTGCGCGGCTGGCGCACGCTGGGTGCGGCTTGAGATCCCGACACAAGCCCGCGGCAGGCCATGGCGTGCGCGGACGGCTGCCGGCGCGGCGCGAGCTCGCGGTATACGTCGTGCTCGGCGCGCTCTGGATCACTGGTGCCGTGTGGCTGCTGCTGCGCTATTTCATGCGCCCGACCGGCGAGTTCGGCGAGATGCCGCATCCGCTCGAGCCGTGGACGATGCGCCTGCACGGACTCGCCGCGTTCGCGGTGCTCTGGCTGCTCGGTCAGCTCTGGATAGTGCACATCGTGCCGTCGTGGCGATCGCACCGGCGCAGCACCGGCATTCTGCTGAGCGCGATCATGGGCGCGCTCATCGTCACGGGCTATCTGCTCTACTACGCGGGCGACGGTGCGCGCGCGCGCGTGGATCTCGGTCGCGCACTGGGCGATCGGTCTTGCTCTGGTCGGCCCGCTGCTGTTCCATTCGTTGCGGCATCGCAGCCGCGGCTGGCGCAACTGAGGCAACGGCGCACCCGCGACCCAACGCACTGATCCGGCGTTGGCGCGCTCAGTGCCGCATGTTCATCAGCGTGCCGGTCTGCATCTGATGGATGTGCTCGACCGCGCCGATCCAGTTGTCCGGGCCGATGCCGACGTCGCTGCGGAACGGATACTGCAGCTCGAACAGCAGGACGAGGATCGACACGATGATGGTGACGACCGTCGAGGTCATCAGGAGCTGAATGCGCGCGTTGCGCAGCTCGAACAGCCAGCAGAAGCAGATGATGCAGGTCGCTCCGATCAGCAGCACCAGCCATTCGAACCATGGCACGCCTTCGGCATTGATCGCGATGCGCTGCTGGCGCGCGTCGTGGATCGCGTTGAGTTGCTGCAACGTCGCGACCTGCGCGTTCGACTCGCCGAGATTGGACGGGACGAACATGCCGGCCGCGTCGATCGCGTCCATGTCGAGCAATGCGACGCTCGAGTCGAAGTCGCCGTGCTTCATGCTCGGCCACTCCCCATCGATCATTTCCTGCGCATAGCGCGTCATGTCGTCGCGGATGCGTTCGCGCACCGGCGGCGAAAGCCCGACCGATGTGTGCCAGACGTCGACGACGGCGTCGGATTCCTGCACGACCATCTGGCCCGCTTCGACGAAGTGCTGCCAGACCACCACGGTGAGAAAGCCGAGGATCACCGCATACAGCGTGCCGGAGACGGCGATGATGATGCCGCCGACTTCGTTGTGCGCGATGAAATCGCGCGTCCTGAAGCGGCGGTGCACGTAGATCTGTCCGCTGCCGGCGGCGACGAGAGCGACGATCAGCGCACCGGCGAGCAGGACGACGGCGGGAATGCCGTAGAGAAAATTCATTGCAGTCACGCTCCGTCCGGTAAACGAAGGGAAGCAGGTGTGAACCAGCATACGTTGCGGCGCGCTCGCCCGCACGTCCGGCCGGCGTTCAGTCCCATGCTCCCCTTACCAGCGGGTGACCGCGACAAGACGCAAGACTTCATTCAAATCGCGAACAGACCGTTCACGGTGGTGAACGTGAACCTCGTGTGCCAACACCTAATATTCCACGAGGTCCTGCTCGCGCTGTCGTTGTTGCCGACACATTGCTGCACGGACGCACCACACCACCACAAGGAGAAACATCATGTTCGGCCGCATACTGCTTTCGTCCGCACTCGCGTTGTCTGCGATTCCGGCATTTGCCACGACCTACACGCTCGATCCCGACCACACGCAGGTCCATTTCTCCTGGAATCATTTCGGCTTTTCCAATCCGGGCGCAGTGTTCGGCAAGCTCCAGGGCACGCTCGAGTACGACGAGGCCGATCCGACGCGTTCCTCGGTCCAGGTGACGATTGCGCTCGACAGCATCAACAGCAACGTGCCCAAGCTCGATACGCATCTGGAATCGGCAGACTTTTTCGACGCCGCAACAGTATCCGACGGCGACGTTCAAGAGCACCAAGGTCAGCAACAGGCTCGACGCCGCATCATCTCGAAGTCAGCGGCGATCTTTCCGTGCACGGCGCGACGCGGCCGGTGACGCTCGACGTCGTCGTCAACAACGTCGGCGAGCATCCGATGCGCAAGGCGCCGACCGCGGGATTCGACGCGACCACGACCGTCAAGCGCTCGGACTTCGGCATCACCAAGTACGTGCCGGGCGTCAGCGACGACGTGAAGCTTCAGATCACGGTCGAGGCGGTCGAGGCGAAGGCGTACGCCGAGAGCCTCAAGAAGGCGCAGTAGGTCGGCATCGAGGCCTTCGGGTGATCGAAGGCCTCGCCTGCGGCCGGCGATGGAATAGACCGCCCGCGCGCGATTCCGCGGGGATCAATTTCTCAGACTTCCCGCTTCCGCCCGAGGGTCCCGGGCAAATGGAACATTTGAGCGTTTTCTCCCGGTAATTCGCCGGTTTCCGATGTGCGATATGCCCCCGGCTGTCATGTTTGGCCGGTGAATCTGTGATGGACGACACATTTTTTGCGGTTCTACCCGCGGCACGGCTGTTGCTTCAGCTGTGCCTGCCTCACTTCGAGTGCAAAGGGGAATCGCATGAAACGCGTTGCAACATTGCTCGCGGCCCTCGTGATCGCGAGTCTCTCCACCCAGGCATCGGCTGCCTGCAAGTGTTCGTGCGTGAACGCACAGATCGAGGCGGTCTGCACGTCGCAGACGGACCTGCCGCCGGTTTGCGCACCGCGTACCTGCACCGCCAAGCCACTGCACGCCGCGCTGGTCAATGAATCCAGCGTCGCCAGCAGCAGCACGAAGCAGTGCCATGAGACGCAGGTGCTGAATCCACAGACCGGTGCCTACGTTTCCAAGCAGGTTTGCCGGTAGGTTGGATGCGTGGCATCACCTGGCAGCGCGTGCTGCCGGGCAGCAGGCTCCTGTTCCGGGGCCGCGTCAACGTGCGCGAGCTTGATCCGGACGATCGTCTACCGGGAAACCGGACGTAACCCTTTTGCGCCCGCCGCATCGAAGCCGTCGGCGAACACGCGATCGAAGCCGAAGATGTGCAACCCGTCGGATGCGGCGATATAGACGCGGCCGTTGACCACGATGGGACTCTGCCAGAACACGTTGAAGCCCTGTGCGCTCTGCCAGAGCACCTCGCCGCTGATCGCATCGGTGGCATAGAGCGCGCCGCTCCAGCTGTAGACGATGCCGTTGGCGACAGCAGGCGAGGTGCTGCCGGATCCCCACCATCGGAACTGCAGTTCGGGATGGCCGCTCGCGTCGGCTACGACTTGATACGCCTGCAATCCGGGCGCGACTGCGTACAGCCACACCGCGCCGTCGGGCGCGCGCCAGACCGCGGGCTGCGGCGTGTTGCACTTGGCGAAGGCGCCGCCCGTCATCTGCAGCTCGCCGCCGACGTGGCGCGGCCCGCCGGCGCCGCTCATGTCGTCGAGCGAAAGCAGGCGCAGGATGCCGTCCTTGCCGATGATCACTCCGAGCCGGCCGGCCGTACTGCCCGGCACGTCGCCGATGAGCGTGAGCGAGCTCGATCCGAGATCGATGTCGTAGAGATCGAGATCCTGATAGTTCGTCGGCGTGTAGCTGTCGAGCGGAAGGCCTGCGTTGCCGCGGCCATTCGCCGGAAGCGCCAGAACGCTGTCGCCCCAGTTGAACCCGCCGAACACCGCGTCGTAGGGTCCGTTGCCCGTCGCGATGTACACACGCGAGGTTGCGGCATCGAACGTCGCACCCGGCCGTCCCCAGATCCCGGACTGCACGCGATCGCAGTCGGTCACGCCGGGCGCTCCGTTTTCGAGGAAGTGGCCGGCCGCATCGCTGCAGAGCGTGTTGAACACGCTTTGCACGCCGGAGCGCAGGTCGATCGTCGTCAGGTGGCCCTGATAGTCGCCGCCGTCGCCGCTGTAGCCGTCCGTAACGGCGTAGAGATAGCTCGCGCCTTGCGCTGTGTCCGCGACCGCGAGCGAGCCCGCGCCATGCTCGACGGTCGGCTTCAGCGTGACGAGCTCGGGCCAGCGCGCGTCCACGCTTTCCTCGCCGTCGCCGACGCGATACTTGTGGACCCTGCCGTCGAGCGCATAGCCGTAGACGAACTCGCGGTTGCTGTCGATCGCGGGTGAACCGCGCGTATCGCTGTAGGGTCCGCTGTCGTTCGGCGGTTGTTGCGACCACAACGCGGAGCCGTTGCGAGCGTCCAGCGCGAGCAACGCGCCATGCGCGGTCGTGACGAACAGAACGTCGCGCAGTCCGGCCGGCGTTGCGACGCTGCTGAGCAGTACGGGCGCTCCCCACACATAGTCCGGCAGCGGAACGAGCGCGAGCTCGATCAGCGAGGCGACGTTGTCGCGCGTGATCGTGGTTTCCTCTGGATTCGCGCCGCTATGCGCGGCGTCGTAGCCGAATTGAAGCCAGTCGGCAGCGTGGGCTGCGTCGCTGGCGAGCCATGCACACCACAGGCACGTCGCTACCGTTTTCGTGCAATGTCGCATCACGCTCTAGACCTGATGGCGCGGCAGGCCGAGGTCGCGCAATCGCGGTCGGATTGATTGCAATCGGAAGCAATGGGTGGAACCAGTGCAGGCAGGCACGCACATCGGAAGTTGTCCCCTTTGGACTTCCGTTGCGGAGGATAACGGATACCGAAACAAGCGAGTGGCGGGCGCAATACCCGCTACTTACGTAGGAATACGTAGACCGTTCGCGTAGTTTTACACGTGGTGCGTGACACGCGGACAGCCTATCGTCCGCCCACTGCGGGGGAGTGTTCTGGGGCATCCGCAGACTCGCCGATTTCTGCTGCTTCGACGATGAATTGTGCTCGGGCCTTCGGCTTGAGCAGTCGCCGTCCCGCGAACAAAGACTTCGATCTCGTATCCACGACTGGGGAGTCACGACATGTGTCTGCGAAAACTTTCCGCGATCGCATTGGCCGCTGTGGGCCTGCTCATGGCCGCATCGTCGGCGTGGGCACAGGCGACGGCCAAGCCGAATATCCTCTTCATCATGGGCGATGACATCGGCTGGATGCAGCCGAGCATTTACCACCAGGGCCTGATGGTCGGCGAAACGCCGAACATCGATCGCATCGGCCATGAGGGTGCGAAGTTCATGACCTATTACGCCGAGCAGAGCTGCACGGCGGGTCGCACCGCTTTCTTTACGGGCATGACGCCGCTGCGCGCCGGCATGATCCCGCCGCAATTGCCGGGCAGTCCGTCGTTCCTGCAGCCGGGCACGCCGTCGCTGGCCAAGTTCCTTCTGGACTTGGGCTACACCACCGGCGAGTTCGGCAAGAACCATCTGGGCGACCACTCGGCGGCACTGCCGACCGCGCACGGCTTCCAGGAGTTCTGGGGTTATCTGTATCACCTGGACGCAATGCAGGGCGTGAGCTTCCCCGACATCAACAGCACACCGACCACCCAGTCCATCGTGCCGCCGTGCAAGAACACGCCGGTCAAGGGTCTGTCCGATCCCGCCGGCGCCGTGGACGCGAAAACTGCGTTGTGCATGATGCCGCCGCGGCCAGTGATCGCCTGCACGTCTGCCGACGGCACCGAGAAGAGCCAGAGCTGCAAGGATGAGGGACCGCTGACGCTGGAGCGCTCCAAGTCGGTCGACGAGGAGATTTCGGCCAAGGTTATCGACTTCCTCGACCGCAACGACCCGAAGAAAACCAACAAGCCGTTCTTCGTCTGGTACAACCCGGCGCGCATGCACATCACCACCATGCTGTCGGACAAGTACATGGCGATGGTCGGCACGCCCGGCGGTAAAGACTGGGGTGTCAACGAAGCCGGCATGAAGCAGATGGACGACAACATCGGCTACGTGATCAAGAAGCTGGAAGACATGGGCCAGCTCGACAACACGATCGTCGTATTCACGACCGACAATGGCGCCGAAGTGATCACCTATCCCGATGGCGGGACCACGCCGTTCAAGGGCGGCAAGCTGACGACATGGGAAGGCGGCATGCGGGCTCCGTGCGTCATTCGCTGGCCGGGACACATCAAGCCGGGCACGGTCTTGAACGACATCTTCGCGTCCTACGACTGGATGCCGACGTTTGTCGAGATTGCCGGCGGGGCGAAGGGCGACGAGCTCAACAAGCAGCTGATGGCGGGCAAATATCCGGGTATCGTCAAGACCAAGCTGCAAGGCGTCAATCAGCTTGCCTACATTACCGGCCAGTCGGACAAATCGGCGCGCGATACGTTCTTCTACTATGGCGGCGCCGTTCCATCGGCTGTGCGCTACAAGAACTGGAAGATCTACTTCGCGATGGCGTCGGAGGCCGCGAGCGGCGGCCTGATGGGAGTTCATACCTTCCATTGGCCTCTGGTCGACAACCTGAAGCGGGATCCCTTCGAAGGGTCGGTCGGTTTCGAGCCGAGCACGCTCACGGGCCAGGGCGGCGCGCTTGCCGGAGCCGTCAGCGCCTACATGTACGACTGGAACATCATTCCCATCGGCCAGGCGCTGTGGCTGCAGGAGCTCGAGTCGTACGGACCATACCCGGCGCTGCAGTCGCCGGCGTCCTACAGCCTGGCCCAGGTTCTCCAGCAGGTGAAGGACGACATGGCGAAGAGTCGTACCAATGGAGACTAGGAAGTAGAAGCCTGGATCCGGAAATGAAAAACCCCGCGTGATGCGGGGTTTTTCTTTTTTGGTGGAGGCGGCGGGAATTGAACCCGCGTCCGAAGGCGTTACGTCCCCGGCGCTACATGCTTAGCGCACCGTTTTAGTCTCGTCCCGCGGCAACACGGTGTGCGAAGCGCACCGAAGGACCAGTCTGTTTTGGGTTAACCACCGGCCGACAGACGGCAACCGGCAGCGATCCCGTGATAGTGACCCTACATCCACGAGCACAGGCACAAGTGGGTTCGGGGCTACAGCCTTAAGCGGCTAGAGCGTAGACGTCGTCGTTGGCGTCTGAGTGTTTTGCCACCAGATTAACGAGGTAGGTGACGACCTCGGCATGCTCCAGGCGATTTCACGGCCCCCGTCGAAACCGATCGCCCCCGGGGACAAGTGTCATGGTGGCGGCCGCGGGTCGGGAAATCAAGCGCGGCGCCGCGGCGCGCTCGCGCGAGCGGTCGTCGGCGCGGCCTGCTAGCATTCGCGCCTTTCCGATCTCGCAACGTCGCATGGGCAACATCGTCTGGCTCGCTTCGTATCCGAAATCCGGCAACACGTGGATACGCGCGTTCCTCGCCAATCTCGTCGCCAACCGCAGCGATCCCGTGCCGCTCAACGATCTGCCGCGCTATTGCGAGGACGAGGCGCGGCCCGAGCTCTTCACGATGGTCGCGGGCAAGCCGAGCATCGAGCTGACTCTCGACGAGATCATCGCGGCGCGTCCGCAGGTGCACGCGCTGATCGCCGCGAACGCGCGCGGCTCGCGCTTCGTCAAGTCGCACAACTATGCCGGCCGATGGGCGAGCATCCGCTGCACAACGCGGCGGTGACCGCCGGCGCGATCTATGTCGTGCGCAATCCGCTCGACGTCGCGGTCAGCATGACGCATCACTTCGGCCTCACGCTCGACGAGGCGATCGAGCGGCTCGGCAACGAAAACGTCGCGACCGCCAACGATGCGACGTTCGTCACGCAGGTGCTCGAGCTCGTGGTCGATGCACGTGAAAAGCTGGGCCGATCTCGCCAGCGATCGCATCCTCGTGCTGCGCTACGAGGATCTCGTCGAGAAGCCCGCCAAGCAGTTCGCGAAGGTCGCACGACTCGTCGGCATCGGCCAGGATCGCGCGCGCATCGAGCGCGCAGTCAAGCACGCCGCGTTCCAGAGTCTCGCGTCGATGGAGAAGAAGCACGGATTCGTCGAGGTGTCGGACAAGGCGACGCGATTCTTCCGCGAAGGCCGCACCAACCAGTGGCGCGAGGCGATGAGCCGCGAGCAGGTCAAGCGCGTCGTCGATGCGCATCGCGAGCAGATGGCGCGGTTTGGGTACGTGCCGGCCGGCTACTGAACACTCGTCATTCCGGCGAAAGCCGGAATCCATCTGCTTTCGCCGTGAAGATCAAGATGGATTCCGGCTTTCGCCGGAATGACGATAGGTCCGCTACGCCGACTTGTTCTTCGCCCGCATCACGCGCTGCTTCTCGCGATTCCAGTCGCGTTCCTTCTCGGTGTCGCGCTTGTCGTGCTCCTGCTTGCCGCGCGCGACGCCGAGGTCGACCTTGACGCGATTCTGTTTCCAGTACAGCGCGAGCGGAATCAGCGTGTAGCCCTTGCGCTCGATCGCGCCGATGAGCTTGTCGATCTCGGCGCGATTGAGCAGCAGCTTGCGCGTGCGCCGATCGTCGGCGACGACGTGCGTCGACGCCGAGATCAGCGGCACGATCGACGCGCCGAAGAGAAAGATCTCGCCGGCCTTCACGATCGCGTACGCATCGCCGAGATTGACGCGTCCGGCGCGCAGGCTCTTGACCTCCCAGCCGAGCAGCGCGATGCCGGCCTCGTAGTGCTCGTCGATGTGGTATTCGTGGCGCGCGCGCTTGTTCAGCGCGATCGTGCCGCCGGCGTCTTTCTTCTTGGCTTTCGCTTTTGCCATGTCCGTTACAATCGCTCGATTCTGTTCGTGACCGGATCTGCTCGTGACCGCATCCCAACCGTGATCGAGATCCGCCGCCACGCGCTGGTGCGCTATTCGCCGGACGAGATGTTCGATCTCGTCAACGACGTCGAAGCATACCCGACGCGCTTTGCGTGGTGCGCGGCGCGCCGAAATCGTCGAGCGCGAGGGCGAATCGGTGCTCGTCGCGCGGCTCGATCTGCGCTTCGCCGGCCTCACGCAGAGCTTCACGACGCGCAACACCGCCGAGCGCCCGCACCGCCTGCACATGCATCTCGTCGAGGGCCCGCTGAAGACCCTCGAAGGCGAGTTCACGTTCACCGCGCTCGGCGGCGACGGCTGCAAGATCGCGCTCGCGCTCGATTTCGAATACGCGGGCTTGCTCGCCGGCGCCTGCGCTGCGGCTCGGATTCCAGGGCCTCGCCAACCGCCTGGTCGACGATTTCTGCCGCGCCGCCGACAAGATCTATGGCTGATACGATCGAGATCGAGGTCGCCTACGCCGAACCGCGAGCGCCAGTTCCTGCGCAAAGTCGTCATGCCGTGCCGGTGCGACGGTCGCCGATGCGATCGCCGCATCAGGTCTCGAAGCGCGAATTCGCGATCGACGCATCGACGCTTGCGCACCGGCGTCTGGTCGAAACCCGTTGCACGCGACGCGCTGCTGAACGACGGCGATCGAGTCGAGCTCTACCGACCGCTGACGGCCGATCCGAAGGAAGCGCGCCGACGTCGTCGCGCGACCGCGCGCCGCGTCAGCCCTGACCCTGCTGCTGCTTCTTCTTCTTTTCCTTGTCCTCGTCCGGGCGCTTCTCGTCCGGATACTGGCGCTTGTACTTGCCGGCGTCCTGGATCAGCTGCGCCGGATCCTCGGGGAAATAGTCGCCGTCGATCTTGACCAGCGCATCGTTCTTGAAATAGAGCGTCAGGTCCTTCGAATCCATCGAGTTGCGGCCGCGGCGGATCGTCGAGACGTAGTCCCAGCGATTCTGGTCGAACGGGCTGACGACCGCCGGCGAGCCCATGACCAGCAGCACCTGGCGCTTGGTCATGCCGGGCTTGAGCGAATCGACGGTCGCCTTGTCGAAGAGATTGCCCTGCTGCACGTCCACCTTGTAGATGAGGCCGCAACCGGCCAGCGGGACGGAGACGAGAAGGGCGAGCCAGCGAAGAGCGCATGCGCGAGGACCGGAAGTTCGTGAAGGCGCGGATGATACACTAGGCGTCTGAATGCAAAGCGGAAAGCGGGGCAGACGGAGCATGACCATGGAATCGACCGATCTGCGCAAGGCGGGCCTCAAGGTCACGCATCCGCGCATGCGCATCCTCGAAATCCTCGACACCTACGACGGCAAGCACATGACCGCCGAGGACATCTACCGCCGCCTGCTCGATCATCACGACGACATCGGCCTGGCCACGGTCTACCGCGTGCTGACGCAGTTCGAGGCGGCCGGCATCGTGCTGAAGCACAACTTCGAAGGCGGCCAGGCCGTCTACGAGCTCGACCGCGGCAAGCACCACGACCACATGGTCGACATCGAGACCGGCAAGGTCATCGAGTTCTCGAGCGAGGACATCGAGCGCCTGCAGCGCGAGATCGCCGAGAAGCACGGTTACACGATCGAGGATCACAGCCTCGTGCTGTACGTGCGCGCCGAAGCGCAAGCGCTGACGCTGTTCGCCTCTCCCGCTCTGCGGGAGAGGCCGCGCCGAAGGCGCGGGTGAGGGCGACTCGGTTCGACGCCGCCGGCGTCTACAACGCAATCGCCATCGGCGCGAGCCACAGCGACAAGCCGCCGAGCCCAAGCCCGATCACCGTCGCCGCCAGCACATCGCTCGGATAGTGCAGCCCGAGCACGACGCGCGACATCGCGACGAGCATCGTGAACGGCACCAGCAGCGGCGCCAGCATCGGAAAGTACGCGAGCGCGATCATCGTGAAGCTGACCGCGTGCAGCGTGTGCCCGGACGGGAAGCTGAATTCGTCGAGCGGCGCGATGTACGGCACGATGCCGTCGTGCGCGCGGAACGGACGCGGTCGCCGCGTCCAGCGCTTGAGGCCGCGATACATCGCCGCCGCGACGAGGCCGGTCAGCGCCATGTGCAGCGCCGCGATCGCGCCGCGCGTGCCGCCGAACGACTGCGAGCACGCCCATCAGCGCGTACCAGAACACGCCGTCGCCGAGCCGGCTGACGATGCCGAACAGCCGGCGCAGCGCGTGCCGCGCGCACCAGCGGTTCATCGCAAGGCAGAGGCGCCGTTCGGCGCTGCCGGCTTCGAGGCGCTGCCAGGTCGTCATGCGGCCCTCCGCATCGCAAGATCGCCGAGAAGATCGGCGAAGCTCGCCGCGACCGACGCGGGATCGAGCCCTTCGACCGCCGCGCGCGCGCTCTCGCGCAGACGACGGCGCCGCGGCGCGTCGTCGGCGAGCGCGACCGCCGCGGCGATGAACGCATCGCGGTCGTGCAGCGTCACGCACGCGCCCGCATCGCCGCTGTGCATGTGCTCGCGCGCGGCACCGTAGTCGTACGCGACGACCGGCACGCCGCTCGCGAGCGCTTCGAGCGTGACGTTGCCGAACGTCTCGGTGACGCTCGGAAACAGGAACAGATCGCCGCTCGCGTAGTGCCGCGCGAGATCGGCGCCGCGATGCACGCCGGCGAAGATGAAATCCGGATGCGCCGCGCTGAGCGCCTTGCGCGCCGGGCCGTCGCCGACCAGCACGAATCGCGCGCCCGGATGCCGCTGCTGGACCGCGCGGAACGCCTGCACGGCGAGATCGAGATTCTTCTCCGGCGCGATGCGGCCGACATAGATCAGCGCGAGATCGTTCTCGCCGATATCCCATTCGCGACGCAGCGCATCGTCGCGCTGCGCTTGGATGGAAGAGCTTCGTATCGACCGCGCGCCGCAGCAGGCGCACGTTGCGGAAGCGGTTCGCCTCGAGGAATTCGCGCGAGCTCGGCCGTCGGCACCAGCGTCGCGTCGGCGCGGTTGTGGAAGCGGCGCAGATACGCGTAGACGATCGGCGTCAGGAAGCCGAAGCCGTAGTGGCGCGCGTAGTCGTCGAAGCGCGTGTGGAATCCGGTGCTGACCGGAATGCGCAGGCGGCGCGCGGCGCCGAGCGCGGTCAGCCCGAGCGGACCCTCGGTCGCGATATAGAGCACGTCGGGACGCCGCTCCGACCAGCGCCGATGCAGCCGGCGATGCGCCGGGAAGCCGAAGCGGAGTCCCGGATAGCGCGGCAGTGCCGCGCCCGGCACCGGCAGATGATCGAAACCGGCGATCGACGCCGCGGCGTCATCGTCCTGGCGCGGCCGCACGACTTCGATCGAATGCCCGAGCGCAGCGAGGCCCGTCGCCAGCGACTGCACGGTCAGCGCGACGCCATTGATCTCCGGGGGCCAGGTCTCGGTCACGATCGCTATGCGCATGCGGCATGGCTGTCACTACGTTGCGCGGAGGCTCGCTCGTGCGTCTGAAACGCTGATTGCGCTGGGGTTTCTGATCGATGACAGTGGGCGCCCGGGCTGTAACACGGCTGTCATGAAAGCGGCCTAGCGTGCGCCAATGTCCGCCAATCCAGACACTTACGCGCCATTCCTCACCAGGGCACGCGATCCGGCGCTGATCCGCCGGCGCCGGCGTCGCGACCGGCTCGGTGCGCTCGCCGTGCTGGGCGGGACGACGCTCGTGCTTGCCGCGCTGCTCGCGATCCCGCTGTTCCTGACCGCGAGCCTCGTTTCGTGGACACCGCTGCCGGCCGGTGCGTGGGCCGAGCTCGGCACGCTGCTGGCCGGAACCGTGAAGGCGGCCGTCTGCGCGCTGCTCGTCGCGCTGCCGCTCGGCATCGGCTCGGCGATCTTCAGCGCCGAGCTTCGCGTCGCCCGGATTTCGCGGCTGGTTCAAGCCGTGCCTCGAGATCCTCGAAGCGATTCCGACGGTCGTGCTCGGCCTGGTCGCGTTCGCGACGGTGTCGCCGTGGCTCAAGACGAACGTTGCGACGCTGCTTGCCCTGATCGTCGTCGTGCCGGCGCTGCTGCTCGCCGCGGGAGTGAGCGTTCGGTGCGACGTTCCGGCAGCGGACCGGCTGGCTGCCGCTGTGGCTGTTGCCCGCGCTGATCGCGGTCGTCGCCGTCGCAATCGCGATGCCCGCAACGGGGCCGAGCGGCCTGATCGTCGTCGCCGAGTCCGTGGAACGCAGTGCTGATCGGTCTCGCGCTCGGCCTCGCGGCCGTGCCGCTGGTGTTCTCGATCGCCGAGGACGCGCTGATGCTGATTCCGTCGACGCACGTGCAGGCGGCGCTCGCGCTCGGCGCGACGCGCTGGCAGGCGCTGATGTCGATCGTGCTGCCGGCCGCGCGCTCGGGCCTCGTCGCGGCGTTCGTGCTCGGGCGCGTCGCGCTGCCTCGGCGAGACGATGATCGTGCTGATGGCGAGCGGCAACACGCCGCTCGCGGATCCGAATCCGCTCGAGGGATTGCGCACGCTCAGCGCCGAGCTCGCGCTCGGTTTGCCCGAAGCGGCGCCGCCCGGCGGCGCGTACCGCATGCTGCTGCTCGCCGCGCTCGCTCTGTTCGCGTTGACGTTCGCGCTCAATCTCTTCGCCGCGCAGTCGCGCGCGCGGCTGCAACATCGTGCCGGTCGGGGATCGTTCGCATGAAGCGCGCATCGCGCGGTTTTGCGGGCACATGGCTCGTCGCGGGCGCCGCCGCCGTCTGCATCGCGGCGATGCTCGCGCTGCTCGTGCTGCTGACTACCAAGGGTCTCGGCACGTTGTGGCCTTCGCACATCGTCGAAGTGCGCCTCGACGACGGCAGCAGTCTGCTCGGCGAGATCGCATCCGATTCCGGCGACGCATTCGCTGTGCGCATCAGCGAGCGCGATCGCATCGGCGCGGGCTACGTACGCGTGAAGCGCGAATCGATCGTTGCGCTGTCGCGGCCGGCCGATGCGTTCGTCGTCGCATTCGGCGATGGGCGGCGCGTGTTCGGTCGCGGCGACGAGGCGGCGGCGACAGCCGCCCGCGACAGCGCCGGAGCGACGGACGTCGATGAGATCGTGTGGCCGAATGCGCTCGGCATCGGCGCTCGCATCGTCCTCTTCCTGCGCCACGTCGGACATTTTCTCGCGACGTCGACCGCGGCACCCGCGCTCGTCGGCGGCGTGCTGCCGGCGCTGATCGGCACCGTGACGCTGGTGCTGCTGATGAGCCTCATCGTGATGCCGCTCGGCGTCGCGACCGCGGTCTACCTGCACGAGCGGCGCGGCGTCGCAGCCGGTTTCGTGCGCGGCGCGATCGGCAATCTCGCCGGCGTGCCGTCGATCGTCTACGGCGTGCTCGGGCTTGGCCTCTTCGTGCACGGGCTCGGCGCGGATATCGATCGATGGTTCTTTTCCGAGCGCCTGCCCGTGCCGACGTTCGGCAGCGGCGGTCTGCTGTGGGCGGCGCTGACGCTCGCGCTGCTGACGCTGCCGGTCGTCGTCGTCAGCGTCGAGGAAGGCCTCGCGCGGATTCCGGCCAGCCTTCGCGCCGGCTCGCTCGCACTCGGCGCGACGGAGGGCGAGACGATCTGGCGCCTGCTGCTGCCGGCGGCGCGGCCGGCGCTGCTGACCGGGCTGATTCTTGCGATCGCGCGCGCGGCCGGCGCGGTCGCGCCGCTGATGCTGGTCGGTGTCGTAAAGCTCGCACCGGCGCTGCCGATCGACGCGACGTTTCCTTACCTTCATCCGTCGCGACAATTCATGCATCTGGGTTTCACGGTTTACGATGCCGCGCTCGCCGGTCCCGACGCGCTGCGCGGCGTGCCGCGCGCGTACGCGTGCGCGCTGCTGCTCGTCGTCGTCGTCGTCGCGCTGAATCTTGCTGCGATCGTGCTACGCAACCGCCTGCGCGAGCGGTATCGTGCGCTCGGGAGCTGAGCGGCCGCCATGCTGATAGCGATGCCGGAAAACACCTCGCCGATCGATCCGCCGGGCGGACTGCCGGCCGACGTCGAGATCGCGCTCGAGATGCGCGCGCTGTCGCTCTGGTACGGCGATCGCCAGGCGTTGCATGCGGTCAGCTTCGCCGTGCCGGCGAGGAAGATCACGGCGCTGATCGGGCCGAGCGCGTCGGGCAAGTCGAGCCTGCTGCGCTGCCTCAACCGGCTCAACGACGAAGTTGCCGATTGCCGCGTCGAAGGACAGGTGCTCGTCGCCGGCGCAGATGTGTACGCGAAGGAAGTTGTCGTGTACGAGCTGCGCAGGCGCGTCGGCATGGTGTTCCAGCGCCCGAACCCGTTTCCGCTTGTCGGTATACGACAACGTCGCGTACGGACCGCGTCTGCTCGGCATCAAGCGCCGGCACGAGCTCGACCAATGCGTCGAAACGGCGCTGCGCTCCGCATCGCTGTGGGACGAGGTCGGTACGCGTCTCGACGAAAGCGCGCTCGACGCTGTCGCTCGGTCAGCAGCAGCGCCTCGTGATCGCGCGCGCGCTCGCGGTCGGGCCGGAAATCCTGCTGATGGACGAGCCGGCCTCCGCGCTCGATCCCGCGGCGACGCTGCGCTTCGAGGAGCTGCTGCACGAGCTCGCGCAGCGCTACACGGTGCTGCTCGTGACGCACAACATGCAGCAGGCCGCACGCGTTTCGGACTACACCGCGCTGTTGCATCAGGGACGGCTCGTCGAGTTCGGCGAGACGGATACGCTGCTGACGAATCCGCGCGAGCGGTTGACTGAGGATTACATTACGGGGCGCTATGCGTGAGCGCAGATGGGATGGCGAATCGCAAATCGCAAATCGTCATCGGATCGCTGGCAACGATCGAGCTGTTGCGATTCGCGATTTACCATTCGCGATTCGCCGTTCTGAATCCGGATCTTGACCGTCTCATGGACCCTCTCCACCTCTCCCAACACATCTCCCGCCAGTTCAACAGCGAGATCGAGGACGTGCGCCGTCAGGTGCTCGCGATGGGCGGCCTCGTCGAGGAGCAGATCGCGGCGGCGCTCGACATGCTCGTCGAGCGCGATGCCGCGCGTGGTGCGGAGATCCGCGAGCGCGAGCAGCAGGTCAACGCGGCCGAGCTCGCGATCGACGAACGCTGCGCGTACATCCTCGCGCGGCGGCAGCCGGCCGCGTCGGATCTGCGTCTCGTGCTTGTCCGTGGTCAAGATGCTGGCCGATCTCGAACGCATCGGCGACGAGGCCAAGCGGATCGCGAAGCTCGCCGAACGGCTGGTCGGCGAGGAGGGCGGCAGCGACGTGACCGCGTCGCTCGCCGAGCTCGGTGCGCGGGCGCGCGGTCAGCTGCGCGGCGCGCTCGATGCGTTCGCGCGTCTCGACCAGACGCTCGCGCTCGACGTCATGCGTCGCGACAAGCAGCTCGACGAGATCTACAAGGAAATCTTCGACTCGCTCGTCGAGCGCATGCAGCACGCGCCGGCGCAGATTCCCGTCGAGCTCGACCGGCTCTGGTGCGCGCGCTCGTTCGAGCGCATCGGCGATCGCTGCAAGAATCTCTGCGAGTACGTGTTGTATCTCGTGCGCGGCAAGGACGTGCGGCACTCGGGGCTTGCGAAGAGCGAGGCGTCGCCCGAAGAGTAGCTGGCAGCGCGCTACGCTTTCCGCCCTCTCCCGCAAGCGGGAGAGGGGGAATTGCATCAGCGTGAAGCGTCGCAGCGCACGGGCTGTCCGTTCTCGACGACCGCTTTCGCTTCGGCCTTGTCGCCTTCGCGCACGATCGTCACGACGACGCCGTTCGCACAGGTCTCGCCCGGAGCAAGCTTTCGCGCCGGCGCCGCGGCACGCGTGAGCGCATCGCCTTTCTGCTGATACTCCGCGATCCGCGCCGCGCGTTCGGATTCGGAAACTCCCATGACGGGCGGCTGGCCGTACAAATCCGGCCGGATCTGCTTGAACCGGTTATAGCCGTACGCCGCCGCGCCGATGCTCGACAGCGCGACGAATGCCCAGAAGCAACTTTTCCGCGAAGCTCATCTTCATGCGGCCTTTCCAAACGCTTCGCCCGACGCTCGCGCGCAAGTTCCGGCGAATCCCAGCCCGGCCGCGGCTTGAAGCGATCGCCGTGCCGCGACGCGAGCGCTTCGAGCCTGGATTTCAACGCATCGACTCCGGTGTCGCGGATGTACTGGATCGGTCCGCCGCGGAACGGCGCGAAGCCGATGCCGAAGATGACGCCGGCATCGAGCAGGTCCGCATCGTCGACGACGCGATCCCTGCAGACATGCGACGGCCTCGTTGATCATCGGCAGGATCATGCGGTCCTCGATGTCGTCCGGCGCGTACGTATTTCGGATCGACTTCGGGCTTCTTCGGCTTGCCGTTTTCCCACGTGTACAGGCCCTGGCCGTCCTTCTTGCCGCGCTTGCCGCTCTTGGCAAGATCGTCGAGCTCCTTCGGCACATCGAGGCCAAGGAACGGGCCGAGCTCCTTGCCGACGGAAGCCGCGACATCGAGGCCGACGGTGTCGGCGAGCTCGATCGGTCCCATCGGCATGCCGAATTTCTTCGCGGCGCGGTCGAGCACCGGTCCCGGCACGCCTTCCTGATAGAGGCGCATCGCTTCGAGCAGGTACGGCATCAGGATCCGGTTGACGAGGAATCCCGGCGTGCCCTTGACCGGCATCGGCAGCTTGTCGATCGCCTTGCAGAACGCGAGCGCGCGCTTCTCGTTGGCCGGATCGAGCCGATCGTGGCGCACGATTTCGACCAGCGGCATCAGCGCGACCGGATTGAAATAGTGGAGACCCAGGAAACGCGACGGTGTCTGCACGGCGCTGCGCAGCTCGTCGAGCGGAATGCTCGACGTGTTGGTCGCGAGCAGCGCATCGGGTTTCATCGCAGGCTCGGTCTTGCGATAGAGCTCCTGCTTCGCTTCGAGATTCTCGAAGATCGCCTCGATCGCGAGATCGGCGGCGGCGATGCCGCTGCCTTCGACGTCGGCCTTGAGCCGCGCGAGCGCGGGATCGATGCGGTCCTTCGTCTTCAGCCGCTTCGTGAAAAGCTCGCGCGCGCGATCGAGCGCGGGCGCGATGTACTTCATCTCGCGATCCTGCAGCGTCACATCGAAGCCGCGCAGCGCGCACCATGCCGCGATGTCGCCGCCCATCACGCCGGCGCCGACGACGTGCACGCGCCGGATGCCGGAATCGGTGCCGCTGCCAAGACCTTTCAGTCGCTCCTGCAGGAAGAACACGCGGATCAGATTCCGGCATGTCGGCGTATCGGCGAGTTTCGCCATCGAGCGCGCTTCGAGCTTGAGGCGCTGCTCGATGCTCGATCCGCCGCGACGCCAGACTTCGATCAGCGCGAACGGCGCCGGATAATGTTCGGGCCGCGCTTTCGCGGCGGTCTGCTTGCGGATCATCGGCGCGAGGATCTGGCGCGCCGGCCAGATGTTCGTTGCCCACGCAGTGAGTCGCTGCACGATCGGGCGCGGCTTCGGATGGCGGATCCATTCCTTCGCGGTTTCGATGAGCAGATCCGGCGATGCGAGCGCGTCGACGAGACCGAGCGCCTTTGCGTTTTCCGCCGACGCCGAGCGGCCGGTCAGCATCAGCTCGAGCGCGGCCGGCGCACCGATCAGGCGCGGCAAGCGCGCGGTACCGCCCCATCCGGGATGCAGGCCGAGCTTGACCTCGGGCAGACCAATGCGCGTCGACGGATCGCGCGCGGCGACGCGATAGCGGCACGCGAGCGCCATTTCGGTGCCGCCGCCGATGCAATGGCCGTGAATCGCGGCGACGGTGCGGCACGGCAGGCGCGCCAGCTGCTGGAACACGCGCTGGCCGTACTCGATCGTGTCGAGGATCGCGCCGTTCTTTTCGTACTCGGCGAATTCCTTGAGATCGGCGCCGACCGCGAGGCCGCCCGCCTTGCCGGAATGAATGACGACACCGCGCGGCGGCTCGAACGAAAGCCGTTCGACGATTTCCTGCAAGCTCATCGATCACGGCACGCCCGAGCGTGTTCACGGGGCTGCCGGCGCGATCGAGCGTCAGCGTGACGATGCCGTCAGCGTCGCGTTCGGAGCGCCAGTTGGAAAAACGCAGCCCTTCGAACATGCCCGGTTCCGATCGATCGAGACGGCTATCATCCGGGCAATAGAAGCTTTGGGTCAATGCGACGGTTGCGCGTTGAAAACAAAGGGATTTTCTACCGAAAATCGGCTACCATGAAAGCGCGGTCACGGCCGCGTCCGCTGTGCGCCAGGGTGCGCCAAGGAGTAGATGTGGCTGAGAAAGCCGCCGAAATGCTGGTCACGCAGAAGCTGCTCGACCAGATACTGAAGGCGCCGGGCAACCTGATTGCGCTCGAGACGACGCACGTCGAACGACGCGCTCGTTCAGTTCCGCACGCTCGCGATGCGCACGGGCACCTCGATGTACCTCTGGGAGCCGGACGGCGGCATCTCGTCGCTGCGCGAAAGCGGCCTGCGCGTGCCGGGCTCCAAGCGCATCACCGATGCGCTGCGCTATGTGCTGCAAAGCATGCATTTCGGCATTTATCTCTTCACCGGCTTCGAGGATCACCTGAAGGCGCCGGATACGGTCATCCTGCGCCGGATTTCACGCATCCATACCGGAAACGAGCGCAAGATCGTCTTCCTCGGCGCGAATCTCAGCGTCCCCGAAGAGATCGAAGGCTCCTTGCAACGACTCAACCCCGACAGCGAAGTGCGCGCGCCGCCGCGTCTGCGCGATGGGCGCTGGGTGTCGTGAGATGACCCAGGGCGAAGGCCGCGGCTCGGTCCTCATCGTCGCCACCGATCGCGACGATCGCCGCGTGCTGTTCGATGCGCTCGACGCGCAGGAATTCGATGCGATCTACACGGCGAAGGACGTCGCGCAGGCGCGCGCGTTCCTCGAGCAGGATCCGCAGATCGATCTCGTCCTGCTCGAATTCCTCGACGATGCGCGCGGCGCGCTCGCGTTCTGCGGCGAGCTGCGCCAGTACCATCCGGGCGTGCCGGTGCCGGTCATCGGCATCCTCTCGGGCAACAGCGCGCGCCAGCAGGCGAACTGGGATCGCATGCCGCCCGGCGTCATCGAATGGATCACCAGCCCCGTGCGTGCGGGCGAGGCGATGGCGCGCATCAACGCGGTGCTTGCGGTGCGCGGCGAGACCGCGCGCGCAACGTCCGCGTCGACGGCCGCCGGCGGCGATCGTTATCACTTCGCGTTCGACGGCAGTCTCGACGAGCTCGCCGTCGTCGATCCGAAAAGCGGGCGCATCCTCGAGATCAACGCGACGTTCGTGCAGCGCTCGGGTTTCGGGCGCGCGCAGGTGCATCGGCGGACGCGTCGAGAGCTTCGATGCGACGCTGTCGCCGGATCAGCGCGCGGAATTGAATCTCAAGCTCGGCCGCGAAGGCAGCGTGCAGGTGCGCGCGCAGAAGCCGCGTGCCGACAGCTCGACGTATCCGATCGATCTGCACGTGCGTCTCGCGGTGCAGGACGGACGGCTCGTGCATTTCTATACGTTCCGCGAAGTCGGCGAGCTCGGACGCTATCAGCACGTGCTGAGCCTCCTCACGCGGCTGACCGAAGCCGGCGGCGGCGACGAAGGCGTCAACGCGGCCATGCGTTCGGTCGTCGACTGGCTCGCGCTCGATTTCGCGGTGCTCGTGCAGGCGCGGCCCGAGCAGACCGGCGACACGCAGACGCTTGCGATCCACCACCGCTTTGCGCCGGCGGCCGATACGCCCGATCCGGTGCAGCAGATGGCGGTCAAGACGGTGCTCGGCGGCAAGGAGATCGTGCAGCTCGCCGATGCGTGGAAGAACCTGACCGACGATGCGTTCGTGCGCGATCGCCGCTTCGAATGCGTGATCGGCCTGCCGCTGATCGACGAGCGCCGCGTCTGTCTCGGCGCGATCGTCGTCGGCCGCCGCGATGCGCTGGCCGGCAATGCAGCCGTGCTCGACGGATTGCGCGTGATCGCGCACCGGCTCGCGCTCGAGCTCGAGCTGCGCCGCGTGCGCGATCAGGGCCGCGCGCGCGGCCTGCAGGATGCGCTGACCGGTCTGCCGAATCGGCTGCTGTTCAACGACCGTCTCGAATCGACGATCCAGGAAGCGCATCGCACCGGCGAAATGTTCGCGGTCGTGTTCGTCGATCTCGACCGCTTCAAGAACATCAACGATTCGCTCGGCCACGCGGTCGGCGATCAGGTGCTGATCGCGGTGTCCAAGCGTCTTCGCGCGAGCGTGCGCGCGTCCGACACGGTCGCGCGCTACGCGGGCGACGAGTTCACGATGATCCTGCGCCACATCGTGCAGCGCGACGACGTCATGCGCATCGCCGACAAGGTCGTGCGCGTGATGGAAGCGCCGCTGACGCTGGCGGGTGGCCTCGAGCTGCATATCACGGCGTCGCTCGGCCTCAGCTTCTATCCGGACGACGCGACCAACGCCGAGCGCCTGCTCAAGCACGCCGACGTCGCGATGTACACGGCCAAGGGCATGGGCCGCAACAACTACCAGGCCTATGTCGCGGTGCCGGAAGAATCGCATCAGCAGCGGCTCGCGCTCGAAGCGAAGCTGCGCCAGGCCGAGAAGAACGGCGAGCTGCGCGTGCACTACCAGCCGCAGGTCGACGCGCGCAGCGAAGACATCGTCGGCATGGAGGCGCTGATCCGCTGGGAGCATCCGGAGCTCGGCATGATCAGCCCGGGCTTCTTCATTCCGCTCGCCGAGGAAAGCGGCCTGATCGTGCCGATCGGCGAATGGGTGCTGCGCGCGGCCTGCGTCGATGCGCGGCGCTGGCAGACGAAGTTCCATCTGCCGCTGCGCATCAGCGTCAATCTTTCGCCGCTGCAGCTGCGACAGCCGGGGCTCGTGCAGCTCGTCGCGGCCGTGGTCGAGGAAACCGGTCTCGATCCGCACCTGCTCGATCTCGAGGTGACCGGAATCGATCAGCGTCAAGTCGATCCCGAACCTGCTCGAAACGCTGCAGGCGCTGCGCGATCTCGGCTGCCAGATCTCGATCGACGACTTCGGCACCGGCCAGTCCTCGCTCGACTACATCAAGCGATTCCCGGCCGACCGCATCAAGATCGACCAGGCGTTCGTGCGCAACATCGGCGTCGATCCGGACGACGAGGCGATCGTGCAGGCGACGATCTCGATGGCGCACAACCTCAACCGCGCGGTCGTCGCCGAGGGCGTCGAGATCGAGGAGCACCTCGAATTCCTGCGCGAGCAGGGCTGCGAGGTGCTGCAGGGCTTTCTCTTCTGCCGGCCGCTGCCGGCGGCGAGCTTCGAGAACCTGCTGGCGGAGCGCGAGCGGCTGTTCAAGAATCTCACGGCACCCTCCCGCGCTTGAGGCGGGCGCACGAACACCCAACATCAGAGAGAATAACCAGCGCAAGGTGTTCGCCGGATGGGTTTTCATCGCACGGATCCAGCCGTGGTGTCGCTCGTCGCGACCCCCGGTCCTGTCGAATCGGCCGGCAAAGTCCGGTCCGAACCTGAAACTAATTCCGCCGAACCGGGTCTAGCCAGCGAAGCCGGACCGGGTCGGCACTTAGGGAGAACGGCCCGGATGGGCGAAAACGACGTCGATCAGGCGCTGGTTCTGCGTGTCCAGAAGGGCGACAAGCGGGCGTTCGACCTTCTGGTCAGGAAATACCAGCACAAGCTGGTAAGCGTCGTCGGGCGCTACATCAACGACTGGAGCGAATGCCAGGACGTCACCCAGGAAGCGTTCATCCGCGCGTTCCGCGCGATCGGCGCATTCCGCGGCGACAGCCAGTTCTATACGTGGATCTACAAGATCGCGATCAACACGGCCAAGAACTACCTCGTTTCGCAGGGCCGCCGGCCGCCGACCGACGACATCGCGGTCGAGGACGCGGTCCTGTTCGAGGGGTCCACGCGCCTGCGCGAATCGGCCACGCCTGAACGGGAACTTCTTCGCGAAGAAATTGAACGAACCGTGTTCGCCACGGTCGAAGCCTTGCCCGAGGAGCTGCGCACGGCCATCACGCTGCGCGAGGTCGACGGGTTGAGTTACGAGGAAATCGCGGAAGCGATGAATTGTCCCATCGGAACGGTCCGGTCACGTATTTTCCGGGCCCGCGAAGCGATCGACGAGACATTGCGTCCGCTGCTGTCGGAACAGGATTAGAGGAAAACATGAGCCAGCAATTCGAAGAGCAGCTGTCGGCATTCATGGATGGCGAGCTCGGCCGCGATGAAACGCGGTTCCTGCTGCGTCGCGCCGACCGAGCGACGGCCAGCTGGTCGAACGCTGGACCCGCTACCACGTGACGCGCCAGGCGCTGCGCCGGCAGGACATCGTCACGCTGCGGGCCGATTTCTCCAGCGTCGTCATGGCGCGGCTCGATGCCGAGCAGATGGCGCAGGCGCCGCGCAACCTGCTGCTGCGCTGGGGCGGTGGCGGCGCTATCGCCGCAGCCGTCGCGGTCGCCGCACTGATGGTGACCAGGCCGACCGGGGAACCGGCGCCGACGCAGGTCGCGTCGATCAATCCGGCACGCGCGCCGCAAGCAGTGGCGACGACGCCCGCACCGACGGAAATTGCATCGACCAATCCCGCATTGCAGACGCCGCTGGTGCCGAACTCGCCGATCCAGACCACAGCGGCGAGCTTCGGAACCGATCTCAGCGAACCGGTCGGATTCGATCCGCGCCTGCAGTCCTACGTGATCCGCCACTACCAGGCGACCGGCGCGACCGCCCAGCCCGACTTCGTCCCGTACATCCTGCTGCCCGTTGAGACCCCGCGCCAAGCCGAGAACCGTTGATTCGATGCGGACGCCGGCTCGCGCGGCTCCGATCGCGTTCTGCGCGATCGCGTTGCTGACCAGCGGCGTCGCGCACGCCGCGGAACCCGCCCCTCAGGAATTGCTCCGGCGCATGAGCGCGTCGCTGCGCAGCGTCGACTACGAGGGCTCCTTCATCTACCAGCACGACGGTCGCACCGATGCGCTGCGTATCTTCCATCTTGCCGGCGAGCATGAGCGCGCGCGGCTGATCAGCCTGACCGGCGCACGCGGCGAGATCATCCGCAACGACCGCACGATCACCTGCATCCAGCCCGGCCTGACGCCGACGCTGTTCGCAGGTCGCGCGGAAAACGGCCTGTTGCCGCTGACGCCGAACGTGCGCGAGCTCGGAGCCGAATACAGCGTCGCGCTTGCCGGCTCCGATCGCGTCGCGGGATACGAAGCGAACATCGTCGACATCGTGCCGCGCGATCCATACCGTTACGGCTATCGTCTCTGGCTGCAGCGCGACAATCAGCTTCTGCTGCGCTCTGCGGTGTTCGACGCCGCGCGGCGCCCGCTCGAGCAATTCATGTTCGTCGCGCTCGATGTCGGCACGAAGCCGAGCGAGACGGATCTGTTGCCGACCGAAACCGTCACCGGCGCGATCTCGCCGGCCGACGAAGTGCAGGTCAATGCAAAACCCGCCTGGCTCGTCGAGGCGCCGACCGGCTTTCGGCTCGTGCGCACGCAGCGGCCGAGCGGAGATTCGACGCAGACGCAGCAGCTCGTCTATTCCGACGGCATCGCCAGCGTGTCGATCTATGTCGAGCCGCACGCGGCTCCGGCCGCAGGCGAATCCACCCCGGCGGCGGCCGAATCGACTATCGTGCGCGGTGTGCTCAGCATCCATTCGCGGGATGCGGGCGGCCTCAAGGTCACCGCGCTCGGCGACGTGCCGCCTGCGACCGTGCAGACGATGGCGCGCAGCGTGCGTGCCGTCGCGGCACGCTGACTGAAGAACGGCTTAAAACGCCGTCGAACGGTCGCGCCGGCCCGGAACTTTATGCAGGCAAGTTCATCAAAGCGCGTGTCCCGTGCGAACGCGCGATCGGGCGATTCTCCGCCCGGTCCGGTTCGCACTTTTACGGCCCATGGGCCGTCCCCATTACATTCGAATCGAGCGATTCGAAGACTCAAGGAACCCGAGGTACTCATCATGATGAAGGCGAGAACAGGGATGCCGTCCCGCTGGCTGCTCACACCGCTGCTGCTGGTGCTGGTTGCGACCGGCTCGATGGCTGCGGACCTGCCGGATTTCACCGGACTGGTCGACAAGTACGGTCCTGCCGTCGTGAACGTGCAGGCCAGCGGCAGTCCGGACGAACAGTCCGACAACTCCGGCGATGATCAGGACGTGCCGGAGATCTTCAAGCGCTTCTTCGGCCCGGGCGCGCCGGGCGCGCCGCGTCCGCATGGCGGCGGCCAGCGCATGTCGATGGGCTCGGGCTTCATCATCTCGGCCGACGGCTACGTGCTGACCAACAACCACGTCGTCGACGGCGCCGATCAGGTGACCGTGCGCCTTTCCGATCGCCGCGAGCTCGACGCCAAGGTCGTCGGCACCGACGCGCAGTACGACATCGCGCTTCTCAAGTTGAACGCGACGAATCTGCCGGTCGTCAGCGTCGGCGATTCGAAGAACATCAAGGCGGGGCAGTGGGTCGTCGCGATCGGCTCGCCGTTCGGCTTCGATCACTCGGTCACCGCCGGCATCGTCAGCGCGGTCGGCCGCAACTTCGGCGGCGCCGATCAGCAGTACGTGCCGTTCATCCAGACCGACGTGCCGATCAACCGCGGCAACTCGGGCGGTCCGCTGTTCAATCTCAACGGCCAGGTCGTCGGCATCAACTCGCAGATCTTCTCCAACACCGGCGGCTTCATGGGCGTGTCGTTCGCGATCCCGATCGACATCGCGATGAGCGCGGTCGACCAGATCAAGACGACCGGCCGCGTCAGCCGCGGCATGATCGGCGTGCAGATCCAGAACGTCGACCGCGAGAACGCCAAGGCGCTCGGCCTGCCGCGCATCGGCGGCGCGCTCGTCAACAAGGTCACGCCGGGCTCCAGCGCCGACAAGGCCGGCGTGCAGGTCGGCGACGTGATCCTGAGCTTCGCCGGCCGCGACATCGCGACTTCGGCGGACCTGCCGCCGCTGGTCGGCTCGACCAAGCCGGGCACGAAGGCCGATCTCGAGCTTTATCGCGACGGCAAGAACATGACCGTGCCGGTGATGGTCGGCGAGCTGCCGGCCGAAAAGGCCGTGCAGGCGAGCCTCGGCAACAGCGAACCGGCCTCGCCGGCGAACGCGCTCGGCCTCGTCGTCGACGACATCACGGCCGACCAGCGCAAGCAGCTCGGCCTCGACGGCAGCGACGGCGTCGTCGTCACGCGCATCACGGGTGCCGCCGCGCGTCGCGCCGCGCTCGCACCGGGCGACGTGATCCTGATGGTCGGCCGCAAACCGATCAAATCGGTCGCCGACTTCAACGCATCGGTCAAGGGCGCCAAGCCCGGCGATTCGCTCATGCTGCTCGTGCGTCGCGAGGATGCGACGAGCTTCATCGCGGTGCCGATTCCCAAGAAGGGCTGATCAGGCACAGCACTCTCGCAAGTTGTTCAAAAGGCGCCGGCGATCTCGCCGGCGCCTTTGTTTTTGGCCCGGCGAAGGGATGACGTTCCATGCGTCGCTCTTGATCTTGGGTCCCTCTGTGACGCGGCGAAGGGCGGACGGACAAGGCCCGCGCACCGCGCGGGGCGGCGCGAGGGATCGCGCCGCTTTTGCCGCAGTCCATGGATGGACTGTCGGCAAAACCCCGGCCGCCCGTAGCGAACCCGGCGCGCAGCGCCGGGCGCGGCACCGAGGGTGTGTTCTCTTTGGTTACTTTCTCTTGCACAAGCAAGAGAAAGTGACTCGGCGGCCAGGATGGCCGGCGAAGCTCACAGGGACGTGAGTCGGTTTTCGCGAAGCGCTTGACGAAGCAAAGATCCGACGCGAACACCATCCCCACCCAACCCTCCCCTTGAAGGGGAGGGCTGAAGACATAGATCCCGGCTTTCGCCGGGATGCCGAATCAGGCGATCCGACGCGCAGCGCGATCCCCGCAGACCCGCAAAACCAACCAAATCAACACCCCGAGCCTACATCTGCGATAATTCCGCGCTTATGCCCGCCGCGGCCCTAGGCCGCCATCCCCGAATGCAGCACATCCGCAATTTTTCGATCATCGCGCACGTCGATCACGGCAAGTCCACGCTGGCCGATCGCATCATCCAGCTCTGCGGCGGCCTGACCGAGCGCGAGATGGAAGCGCAGGTGCTCGACAACAATCCGATCGAGCGCGAGCGCGGCATCACGATCAAGGCGCAGTCCGTGTCGTTGCCGTACACGGCGAAGGACGGGCAGGTCTACCAGCTCAACTTCATCGACACGCCGGGCCACGTCGATTTCAGCTACGAAGTCAGCCGCTCGCTCGCCGCCTGCGAGGGCGCGCTGCTCGTCGTCGATGCGACGCAGGGTGTCGAGGCGCAGTCGGTCGCGAACTGCTACACCGCGGTCGAGATGGGCCTGGAAGTCGTGCCGGTGCTCAACAAGATCGACCTGCCGACGGCCGACATCGAGAAAGTCCAAGAACGAGATCGAGGCCGTCATCGGCATCCACGCCGACGACGCGATCGCGATCAGCGCGAAGACCGGCGAGAACGTCGAGGCCGTGCTCGAGGCGATCGTCGCGCGCATCCCGCCGCCGAAGCCGCGCGACACCGATCGGCTGCAGGCGCTGATCATCGATTCGTGGTTCGACAATTATCTTGGCGTCGTCTCGCTCGTGCGCGTCATGCAGGGCGAGATCAAGCCGCGCGACAAGCTGCTGGTGATGTCGACCGGGCGCGCGCACGAGGTCGAGCAGGTCGGCGTGTTCACGCCCAAGCGCACGCAGCGCGACAAGCTCGGTCGCCGGCGAGGTCGGCTGCGTCACCGCGTCGATCAAGGACGTGCACGGCGCGCCGGTCGGCGACACGCTGACCCAGGCGCGCGAGCCCGCGCCGCATCCGCTGCCGGGTTTCCAGAAGATGCAGCCGCGCGTGTTCGCGGGCCTGTTCCCGGTCGTCGCCGACGACTACCCGGCCGTGCGCGAAGCGCTCGACAAGCTCAAGCTCAACGACGCTGCGCTCTATTTCGAGCCGGAGACTTCCGAGGCGATGGGCTTCGGTTTCCGCTGCGGCTTTCTCGGGCTTCTGCACATGGACATCGTGCAGGAGCGGCTGGAGCGCGAGTACGACCTCAACCTGATCAGCACCGCGCCGACGGTCGTCTACGAAGTGCTGCAGACCGACGGCACGATTCTCTCGCTGGACAATCCGGCCAAGCTGCCGCCGGCGCAGAACATCGAGGAGATCCGCGAGCCGATCATCGTCGCCAACATCCTGACGCCGCCGGACTACGTCGGCAACGTGATCACGCTGTGCGAGGAAAAGCGCGGCGTGCAGCGCTCGATCCATTACCTCGCGACGCAGGTGCAGATCAGCTACGAGCTGCCGCTCGCCGAAGTCGTGCTCGATTTCTTCGACAAGCTGAAGTCGGTTTCGCGCGGCTATGCGTCGATGGACTACCATTTCGAACGCTTCGAAGCCGGCCCGTTCGTGCGCCTGGATGTGCTGATCAACGGCGAGCGCGTCGATGCGCTGAGCCTGATCGTGCATCGTTCGCTCGCCGACCGGCGCGGCCGCGAGCTCGTCGAGCGCATGAGCGAGCTGATCCCGCGCCAGCAGTTCGACGTCGCGATCCAGGCCGCGATCGGCGCGCAGGTCATCGCGCGCTCGACGGTCAAGGCGCTGCGCAAGAACGTGCTGGCCAAGTGCTATGGCGGCGACGTCTCGCGCAAACGTAAACTTCTCGAGAAGCAGAAGGAAGGCAAGAAGCGCATGAAGCAGGTCGGCCGCGTCGAGATTCCGCAGGAGGCGTTCCTCGCCGTGCTGCAGGTCGGACAGCAAGTAGCGATGCTCGAGGTCCGCGACCGAACCGATCAAGGAATGATGATGAATTTCGATTTTGCCCTGCTGCTGGTCATCCTCACCGGCGTCACCGGCGTGCTGTGGCTGGCCGACCGCCTGCTGCTTTTGGCCGCGCGCCGGCGCCGCGCCGCGGCGCTCGAGAACATGACCTCGCTGCCGGCGGCCGAACGCAAGACGCGCGCCGAGGAGGCGCTGCGCGAGCCGGTCGTGACCGAGTACGCGCGCTCGTTCTTCCCGGTGCTGCTGCTGATCCTGCTGTTCCGCTCGTTCCTCGCCGAGCCGTTCAAGATCCCGTCGGGGTCGATGATGCCGACGCTGCTGGTCGGCGATTTCATCCTGGTCAACAAGTTCGCCTACGGCCTGCGCCTGCCGGTGCTCAACACCAAGATCCTCTCCGTCGGCGAGCCCAAGCGCGGCGACGTGTTCGTGTTCCGCTATCCGCGAGAACCCGAAAGAGGACTACATCAAGCGCGTGATCGGCCTGCCGGGCGACGAGATCACCTACCGCAACAAGACGCTCTACATCAACGGCAAGGAGATTCCGGAGAGCTATCTCGGGCCCTATACCGGGCCGACCGAGCCGGCCAACCGGATGACCGGCGCGCAGGTCAAGCTCGAGCAGCTGGAGGGCGTCGACCACCGGATCATGGAGCTGCCCCAGTTCCAGATCGGCCACGAGGGAACGTGGAAAGTGCCGGATGGTTACTACTTCGCGATGGGCGATAATCGCGATAATAGCCTCGACAGCCGCTTCTGGGGCTTCGTGCCGGAAGCCAACCTGGTCGGCAAGGCACTCATCATCTGGATGAACTGGGACGACGGCATCGATTTCGGGCGCATCGGTACGCTGATCAAATAAGGCGGGTCGCATCAACCGCGTCGTGCGCCGTCGGGACGCAACAGGGGAGACAGCATGAAAATGCAGCGCAACAATCGCGGCATCACGCTTGATCGGTTTTGCGATCGTGCTCTGTGTCGCAGGTTTCTTCGCCTATCTCGCGATGCGGCTGGTGCCGATGTACATCGAGTACTTCGGCGTCGTGAAGGCGATGGAGATGATCAAGAACGAGCCCGGCTCGGCGCAGAAGCCGATCGAGCAGATCCGCCGCGACCTCAGCGTCGAAGTTCAACACGCAGTACGTCGACGACAACTCCGTGCCGCCGCAGGCGATCCAGCTCAAGCGCGAAGCCGGCGGCGCGACGCTGCGCATCGCCTACGAGAAGCGCGTCACCTTCATGTACAACATCGACCTCGTCGCGACGTTCGACAAGTCGGTCCTTCTGCGCAACGCCGGTGGCGAGTGACGCATCCCACGCGCTCGGACACCCATTCGCGACCCCCGCGCTGCTCGCGCAGGCGCTGACGCATCGCAGCGCGGGCCAGCACAACAACGAACGGCTCGAGTTCCTCGGCGATGCGCTGGTCAACCTGATCGTCGCCGAGCTGATCTTCGAGCAGCATCCGCGCGCCGACGAAGGCGAGATGACGCGCCTTCGCGCCGCGCTCGTCAACGGCAGTGCGCTCGCGGCGATCGCACGCGATGCCGAGCTCGGCGATCTCCTGCATCTCGGACCCGGCGAGCTCAAGAGCGGCGGCTTCCGCCGCGATTCGATTCTCGCCGACGCGTTCGAAGCCGTCATCGCGGCGATCTATCTCGATGCCGGCTGGGCGGCCTGTCGCGAAATCGTGCGCGACCTCTTCGAAACGATGAGCGCGCAAGGCACCAGCGCGGCGCCCAAGGATGCCAAGACGCGCCTGCAGGAACGCCTGCAGGCGAGCGGGCTCGCGCTGCCCGTGTACGAGCTCGTCGCGAGCCACGGCGACGATCACGCCAAGACCTTCGAAGTCGAATGCCGCGTCGATGCGCTCGGCGTGCGCGCCACCGGCATCGGGCTCGACACGGCGCGGCGCCGAGCAGTCGGCCGCCGAGCAGGCGCTCGCCGCCGTCGAAACGGAGCTCGCCGATGGCTGAGACGACATCGCCCGCGCATCGTTTCGGCCACGTCGCGCTGGTCGGACGGCCGAACGTCGGCAAGTCGACGCTGCTGAATGCATTCGTCGGCGCGGAGCTCAGCATCGTCACGCCGAAGGCGCAGACGACGCGCCATCGGATCATCGGCATTACGACGCGGCCGGATGCGCAGGTCGTGTTCATCGATACGCCCGGTCTGCACCAGGGCGACAAGCGCGCGATGAACCGTCTGATGAACCGCGTCGCACGACAGGCGCCGGGCGAGGCCGACGTCTGCATCCACGTCATCGACGCAATGCGCTGGACCGACGAGGACGAAGACGTCTTCCGCCTGCTCGCGCAGAATCCGCAGCCGCGGCTTCTCGCGATGAACAAGGTCGATCGCGTGGAGGACAAGACGCGGCTGCTGCCGTTCGCTGCCGAGGTGACGCGCGAGCGCGACTACGCCAGCGTGCATTTCATCGTCGCGCGCCGCGGCGATGGCGTCGAGGCGCTGCTCGACGACATCGTCGCGCGGCTGCCCGAAGCTCCCGCCGCTTACGGCGAGGACGAAATGACCGACCGCAGCGAGCGCTTTCTCGCCGCGGAGTTCATCCGCGAGCAGCTGATGCTGCGCTTCTCGGCGGAGCTGCCGTATTCGGCCGCGGTCGAGATCGAGCGTTTCGAAGACGCCGGCGGCGTTGCGCGCATCGGCGCCGTGATCTGGGTCGAGCGCGATGGGCAGAAGGCCATCGTGATCGGCGCCGGCGGCGCGCAGCTGAAGGCAATCGGTACCGCAGCGCGCCGTGCGATGGAGCGCATGTTCGGCCGCCGCGTGTTCCTCGAGCTCTGGGTGCGCGTGCGCGAATCGTGGAGCGATGACGAGGCGGCGCTGAGGAAGTTCGGGTACTCGGATTGAGACGGGCGAACAGGGAACAGGGAATAGCTCGCTGCGTGATGGCCTCGAAGTGTGCTTCGGACGTACCGTTTCCCATCCGAGGCTCTACGCCTTAGCCTAGCTCCCGCCGTTCCCCGTTCACGTCCTCGTTCCCCGTTCCCCGTTCCGTCCCCGTTCCCCGCCTTATCCCTTGCGCATCGAAAACCAACCCGCCTTCATCCTCCACGCCCGCGCGTGGCGCGAAACGTCGATGCTCGTCGAGGCGTTCACGCGCGATCACGGTCGCGTCGGCCTCGTCGCGCGCGGCGTGCGCAGTGCGCGCAGCCGCTTTCCGCGCGCGAGCCTGCAGCCGCTGCAGCCGGTGCTGCTGAGCTGGAATGCGCGCGGCGAGCTCGGCACGCTGACGGGCGCCGAGCAGACGGGCACGCGCTGGATCCTGTCCGGCGATGCGCTGCTCGCCGGCATGTACGTCAACGAGCTGGTGCTGCGACTTTCGAGCCGAAACGACGCGCATCCGACGGCGTTCGGCGGCGTACACCGAATGCCTTGCCCGGCTGGCCGAGCAGCCGGACATCGCCTGGACCTTGCGCCGCTTCGAGCGCGATCTGCTCGCCGACCTCGGCTATGCGCTCATGCTGACGCACGCCGCGAACGGTGCTGCGATCGCTGCGGAAGGTTCCTATGCCTACGTCGCGGATACCGGGCCGATCGCGTGGCGCGAGGAAAGCGGTCTGCCGCACGTCAGCGGCGCGGCGCTGCTCGCGCTCGACCGCGACGAGATGCCGTCGCCGTCCGCGCTGTCCGAGCTGCGGCGCCTGATGCGTGCAGTGATCCGCGATCTCGTCGGCGGAGAGCTCAACGCATGGAAGCTCTCGGCTCGCCGTTATGTCGACATCGCCGATGCCGGCACGGCGGTTCCGGCGCGCGAGCCCTCGGACTTCGTCTGACCGCGGGCAGATCGCGCCTAGCGTGCGGGCGATGCGCCCGACTTGACGAGCTTCGCGCGCACGTCGGCGCACGCATCCAGAAATTCCGCAATCGCCGCATCGGGCCAACTCGGCGCCTGGTCGACGGCCGATCGCACTTTCGCGCACGCACGAACGAGTGCCGGCGCGCCGCAGAATCCCGCGGACGCGTCGAGCCGATGCAGGCGATCGCGCAACGCGACAACGTCCGCACGCGCGCCGATATCGACGATCTCCGCCGGCAGCGCGTCGAGCTCGGCCACGAAAAGACCGCGCAGCGCAGACAGGATCGAGACATCGCCGCCGACTGCGGACAACGCGCGGACATCGTCGAGCGCGTCGTCGGCAACTTCGGCAGAGGCATCGTCGCCTGCGATCGAACCGGCGAGATGCGGCGCGAGCGCCTTGCGCAGCGCGACCAGCGTCACCGGTTTCGCTACCACGTCGACGAAGCCCGCCTCGGTCAGCTCGCGCCGCGCGCGGTCGCCGGCCTCGGCGGTCGTCGCGATCGCGATCGCGTCGCGCGACGGTCCCGATCCACTGCGGATGCGCGCCAGCGCGCCGGCGCCGTCGAGCCCGGGCATGCGCGCATCGAGCAGCAGGAGGTCGAAACGAGCACGCTCGGCCTTTGCGACGGTCTCCAGACCGTCGTGTGCGAGCTCGCTGGAGACGCCGAGCTGCGCGAGCGCTTCGGCGAAAAAGCGAGGCTTACCGGATTGTCGTCGGCGACTAGGATGTTCGGCACGAAATATTCAGGAGCGGACCACGGGGCGAGGCTGGCAGAATGGCGGCCCGTGCCGGCAGCGTCAATCGTCCGGCGCACCTTCTCCTTCAGTCCCGCTGCGTTCGTGGTCCGGACGCGCTGCCAACCCGAATGGACGCATGGAATCACACGAAATCGAGATCACCGATCTGTCCCACGACGGTCGCGGCGTCGCCCGTATCGACGGCAAGACCGTGTTCGTCGCGGGCGCACTGCCCGGCGAACGCGCCATCGTGCGCATCGGCACGCGCCATCGCAGTTTCGACGAAGCGCGCGTCGAGACGCTGCTGACGCGATCGCCCGAGCGCATCGAGCCGCGTTGTCCGCACTTCGGCACCTGCGGCGGCTGCGCGCTGCAGCACCTGCCGCCGGCTGCGCAGATCGCCGCGAAGCAGCGCGTGCTCGCCGAGAATTTCGAGCGCATCGGCAAGGTCGAGCCGCAACGCTGGCTCGATCCGTTGGCCGACGCGCCATGGGGCTATCGCCGCAAGGGTCGGCTTTCGGTCAAGTGGGTCGCCAAGAAAGGCAAGGTGCTGGTCGGATTCCGCGAAGACAATCCGCGCTTCGTCGCCGATCTTTCGGTCTGCTACACGCTGCTGCCCGAAGTCGGCGAGCGCATCGCGGCGCTCAGCGAGCTCGTCACGTCGCTCGAAGCGCACGAGCTGATCGCGCAGATCGAGATCTCGGCGGGCGATGCCACCGTCGCGCTCATATTCCGCAATCTGAAGCCACTTTCGGAAGCCGACAGCGCAAAGCTCATCGCGTTCGGTCAGGCCAACGATCTTGCGATCCTGGTGCAGCCGGGTGGTCCCGACACCGTGCAGGCACTATGGCCCGAGCGTATCGATCTTGTCGTTCCGCATCGTGGATGCGGACGTCGAAATCGCGTTCAAACCGCTCGATTTCGTGCAGGTCAACGCCGGCATGAACCGGCGCATGATCGCGCGCGCACTCGATCTGCTCGATCCGCAGCCGACCGATCGCGTGCTCGATCTCTTCTGCGGCCTCGGCAATTTCACGCTGCCGGTTGCGCGGCGCGCCGGGAGCGTCGTCGGTGTCGAAGGCGAGGCGGGACTGGTCGCGCGCGCACGCGAGAACGCTGCCGCGAACGGCATCGGCAACGCCGAATTCGCCGCGGCCGATCTCGCCGCCGACCAGCGCACCGCGCCGTGGGCGACGCGCGATTACGAAAAGCTCCTGCTCGATCCGCCGCGCTCCGGCGCCGCGGCCGTTCTCGAATATCTGCCGCGCAAGGCGACACAGCGCGTCGTCTACGTGTCATGCCATCCAGGCTCGCTCGCGCGCGATGCGGGCACGCTGGTGCAACAGCATGGGTTCAAGCTCGTCGCGGCGGGCGTGATGGACATGTTTCCGCATACGGCGCACGTCGAATCGATTGCGCTGTTCGAGCGATAGGTTTTTCGGAACGCCCGGTAGTCTTGGTCCATCGACGTCATCGACGAACAGTCAAGCAATGCCCATCGAAATCGAACGCAAGTTCCTCGTCGTCGGCGACGCCTGGCGCCGCGAGGTGTCGCGCAGCGAGCGCATGGCACAGGGCTATCTCGCCGGGCCACCGGCCACGCGCTGTTCGGTGCGCGTGCGCATCGCCGAAGGCGCCGCGCATCTCAACATCAAGTCGGCGACGCTCGGCGTCCAGCGCGACGAATACGAATATCCGATTCCGCCGGCGGATGCCGAGCGCATGCTCGAAACGCTCGCCGGCGAGCGCGTCGAGAAGATCCGCCATCACGTGCGCATCGGCGATCATCTCTTCGAAGTCGACGAGTTCCTCGGCGACAACGCCGGCCTCGTCGTCGCCGAGATCGAGCTCGCGCACGCCGACGCCGCGTTTCCGCGGCCCGCATGGCTCGGGCGCGAAGTCACGCGATCTCGCGCGCTATCTACAACCAGAACCTCGCCACGCACCCGTACTCCCGCTGGTCGCGCGGACGAACGCGCGCCGTAATGACGTACGGCCCCGCGCCCGCGATAGACTACGGCTTCCCTGGATCGATCGTTCGCGAATGCTGATCATCGGCCTGCCCGGCAAGACCCTCACCCAGGAAGACCGCAACTGGCTCGCCGCGCCGCAGGTCAGCGGCGTGATCCTGTTCACGCGCAACTTCGAAAACCGCGAGCAGGTGACGACGCTGATCGATGACCTTCGCGTCGCGCGCCCCGATCCGTTTCTCGTCTGCGTCGATCAGGAAGGCGGGCCCGTGCAGCGCTTCCGTCCCGGCTTCACGCGCCTGCCGGCGCTCGCGCGCATCGGCGAGCTGTATGCGCGCGATCCTTCCGCGGCTATCGCGTGCGGCCGAGGAGCACGCCTGGCTGATGGCGAGCGAGATGCGCGCGATCGGCATCGACATGAGTTTCGCGCCGGTCGCCGATCTCGCGCGCGGCAATCTCGCGATCGGCGAGCGTGCGTTCGCGGCCGATCCGGAGATCGTCTCCGACCTCACGCAGGCGTACCTGCGCGGCATGCGTCTCGCCGGCATGGCGGCGACGATTGAAACATTTTCCTGGACACGGCAGCGTCGCCGAGGACACGCATTTCGACGTCGCGATCGACCGCCGCACGCTGGAGGAATTGCGCGAGACCGATCTCGTGCCGTTCGCCGACGGCATCGCGGCGGGCGCCGACGCGGTCATGCTCGCGCACGTGACTTATCCCGCGATCGACGCGCGCCCGGCCGGCTGCTCGCGGATCTGGGTCGAGGACATTCTGCGCGGCGAGCTCGGTTTCCGCGGCGTCGTGTTCGGCGACGACATCGGCATGGCCGCGACCGAATCGCTCGGCGGCATCGGCGCGCGCATCGAGGCGCATCTGCTGGCCGGCTGCGATCTCGTGCTCGCGTGCAGCGCGTCGATCGTGCCCGAGGCGCTGGCCGCGAGCCGGCACGCCGAGCCGTGTCCGCCGGACAAGGTCGCCGCGCTGCAGGGCGCAGTCGCGCAGACCTGGCAATCGCTCGCCGACAATCCACAGCGCAACGATTTCGTCGCGCGCGTGACCGCGCTCGACACCGCGGACGTCGGCTGATGGACCGCCCGGAACTCGCCGCCGCGCTCGCGCGTGCCGATTGCGTGCATGATCGCGAGGCGCTCGTGCGCGCGATCGCGCGCGTCGCCGCCGAGATCGACCGCAAGCTCGGCGGCGAGCCCGCGATCTTCCTGACCGTCATGCAGGGCGCGCTCGTGTTCGCCGGCCAGCTCGCGACTGCGATCGGCACGCCGCTCGATTTCGACTACGTGCACGCGACGCGCTATCGCGGCAAGACCTCCGGCGGCGAGCTTGCCTGGATCAAGCGTCCGCGCCCTGTCATTCGCGGATCGCACGGTGCTGCTCGTCGACGACATCCTCGACGAAGGCCACACGCTGAAGGCGATCCGCGACTGCTGCCTCGGCGAGGGCGCGCGGCGCGTGCTCGTCGCGGTGCTCTGCGAAAAGCGCCACGCGCGACGCGTCGCCGGCATCGCGGCCGACTTCTGCGGCGTCGAGGTGCCGGACCGCTACGTGTTCGGCTACGGCATGGATTACCACGAACAGGGCCGCAACCTGCCGGCGATCTACGCGGTGGACGCATGAGCATCGAGCTTGCGGTGATCGGCGGAACCGGCCTGTACCGGTTTCCTGGGCTCGAGGACATCGAGCGCCATCACGTCGATACGCCGTACGGAAAGCCCTCCGGCGACACGGTCGTCGGCACGCTCGCCGGCAAGCGCGTCGCGTTCCTGGCCCGCCACGGCGAAGGACATTCGATCGCGCCGCACCGGATCAACTACCGCGCGAACGTCTGGACGCTGCACCGCCTCGGCGCGCGCCGCATCGTCGGCGTCAACGCAGTCGGCGGCATCCGCGAGGACATGGGACCGCGCGTGCTCGCGGTGCCGGACCAGATCATCGACTACACGAGCGGCCGCGCGACGAGCTTCTGCGACGCCGAAGGCGCCGAGGTCAAGCACATCGATTTCAGCGAGCCGTATTCGGCGGCGTTGCGCGCGGCGCTCGTCTCGGCGGCGCGCAAGGCCGGCGTCGCCGATCGTCGACGGCGGCTGCTACGGCGCGACGCAGGGCCCGCGCCTCGAAACGCGTGCCGAGATCGCGCGCATGCGCCGCGACGGCTGCGATCTGGTCGGCATGACCGGAATGCCGGAGGCCGCGCTCGCGCGCGAGCTCGAATGCGAGTACGCGTGCCTCGCGCTCGTCGCGAACTGGGCGGCCGGATGCGGCGAGGAAGCCGAGATCAGTCTGCCCGAGATCTTCGCGAATCTCGAAGCGGCGACGGCCGAGGTGCCGAAGGTCATCGGGGCGTTGCTGGAAGGACGGTAGCCGAGCCTGCAGTCGTGAGTCGGAAGGCGCGTCATCGGGTTCCCTTCCGGCCGCCGGCTATCGGCTTCCGACTTCCGATACGCATCAGCTGTCTGCGCTAAGTCACTGATTCCACAAATCCCAACGCGTGCCGCAGCGCCTTTTCCACGGCTTGTATCCCTTGCTGGAAATCGCCCCAAGGGCTTGATTCGGCAAGTTAAACAATTGTTATACTCCTTCGCCGTGCGGCGCTGAAAGACTCCGAACGACGTTGCTGGGGGTGCTCGTCGGCTCTGCACGCAGTCCAACAGCTTAGAGGCTTCATCGATGCGTACCGGTACAGTGAAGTGGTTTAACGATGCCAAGGGGTTCGGGTTTATCGCACCCGAAGAGGGCGGGGAGGACGTGTTCGTTCACTACTCGGCCATCAACTCGCAGGGATTTCGCACGCTTCAGCAGGGACAGCGAGTGAATTTCGAGGTGGTGCAGGGGCCGAAAGGCTCGCAGGCTGCGGGCGTGCAGCTCATCAAGTAAGCGTCCGGAATTCGGATTCGCAAAAGCCCCGCAACAGCGGGGCTTTTTTTTGGCGGCACCTAGCGGATCGTTTCCCGCGATCCGGCGTCGCCGGAGCGCGTCGAACGCGGCCGCGAAATCGCGTGCCTGGCTCGTGGCGTCGCAGAGCCGCGCGCGCACGAGGTCGCGCTGCGCTTCGCGCTGATCGCGTCGAGCGAGCGCGTGTTGCGCGGCCGCGACGGCTCGCTCCACGTAGTCGTCCGCGTCGCGCGCAATCCACTCCTCGTGGCCGAGGCGCTGCAGCAGGCTTGCGCTCTGCCGGCTGACGAACGTCTCTCCCGGCAGCGTCACGACGGTTGCGCCCATGAACAGCGCATCGCAGGTCGTCGTGCAGCCCGAGAACGGGAACGGATCGAGCGCGACGTCGACCGCGCGATATGCCGCGAGCAGGTCGGCATACGTCCGCTGGCCGGAGAGGCCAAGCCGCTCGGGCCCGATGCCGTGCGCAGCGAAGCGCTGCGAGCGTATGCGCGCGGGTCGCCTCTTCGTCGAGCAACCGCGCACCCAGCTCGAGCCGCGCGCCGGGAACGCGGCGCAGGATCGCGGCCCACGCCGCAACGACGCCGGCATTGAGCTTGGCCAGCCGGTTGAACGACGCGAACACGATCGTGCCGTCTCCGGCATACGTCGCCGGCGGCGCATCGGCCGGCGGCGCATAGCAGAAACGCCCGGACGGCAGTCGCACGACGCGCTCGGTGAAGCGCTGCGTCGATCCGTCCGGCGTCAGCCACGCATCGCTGATCCACGCGTCCATCGCCGGCACGGCCGTCGTGTCGAACCAGTCGAGCCAGCACACCTGCAGCGGCGCGACGCGCTGCGCGACGACGGCGAGGCGGTTCGCGGTCGAATGCCCGGCGAGATCGACGAGCACGTCGAGCTCGAGTGCGCGCAGGCGCTGCAACAGCGTCGCATCGTCGAGGCCTGCCAGCACGATCCATTCGTCGGCGAGCGATTCGAACCGCGCACTCGCCGCATCGCTCGCCGGTTGCAGCGCGATCAGGAGATGCCGGTGCCGCGAACGATCGAACGCCGCGAGCAAGCCCGGTCAGGAAGCTCGCGACCGGACCCTCGCTGAAACGCGGCGACAGCCAGCCGATGCGCACGCGTCGGCGCGCATCGTCGTGGTGCGATCGCGAGAAGGCCGGTCCGAACTGCGGCAGATGCTGTCGTGCGAATGCGCTGAAGCGTATCGAACAGCCGATCGTTGTCCGCGGCAGGGTCATAGTGCATCAGCACGAGATGGCGCGCCGCCGTCTCGGCATCGGCGCCGCGCGAGCAGCTCGCGATAGAGCGCGAGGCCTTGCTCGACGTCGCCACGATCGATCAGCGCCGTCGCGCGGATCTCGCTCGGCAGGCGTTCGCGAGGTCGCAGCGCGTGGGCGCGCTCTGCCCACGTCAGCGCCTCGCTCGGACGTCCCTGACCATGCAGCGCCGCGGCGAGGGCGAGAGCGGCGTCGTAGTCCTGAGGATGACGCGTCGCGCGCGCGCGGAGCAACTCGATGCGCTGCGCGTATGCTTGCGCGGCGGCGAAATCGCGCAGCACTTCGGCAAGAGCCGACGTCGCATCGATCAGGCTCGCATGCCGGGCGACCTCGCATGCGGCATCCGCACGACCCGCTTGCAGGAGGCAGCGAACCAGCGCAACTCGCTCGGCGATCGCATCGGGGCGGGCGGCCACCGAATCAGTCAACGCGGCGATGCGTAGTTCGAGGTCGGAAGGCATCCCGACAAGATAACTGCGCGCGTCGTCCGATGACAGGCCCGAATCGCCGCGATTTACGCCGCGAACTGGAGCCGCGCGAGCTCCGCGTAAAGACCATCCTGCCGCACGAGCTCGGCGTGCGTGCCCTGCGCGACGATGCGGCCGCCATCCATGACGACGATGCGATCGGCGCGCTGCACGGTCGCCAGGCGATGCGCGATGACCAGCGTCGTGCGGCCGCGCATCAGCCGTTCCAGCGCCTGCTGGACGTAGTGCTCGGACTGCGCGTCGAGGCTCGACGTCGCCTCGTCGAGCAGCAGGATCGGCGCATCGCGCAGCAGCGCGCGCGCGATCGCGACGCGTTGCTGCTGTCCGCCGGAAAGACGCACGCCGCGCTCGCCGAGATAGGTGTCGTAGCGTTCCGGCAGCGCATCGAGGAATTCATGCGCTTCGGCCGCGCGTGCGGCCGCGACGATCGCCGCGGCATCCGCGCCGCTGCGACCGAAGCCGATGTTGTCGGCGGCGCTCGCGCCGAACAGCACCGGATCCTGCGGCACCAGCGCGAAGCTGCCGCGAAGATCCGGCAGCGCGAGCGCGCGAAGGTCGACGCCGTCGAGCGTGATGCGGCCCGTGCAGCGGATCGTGGAAGCGCAGCAGCAGCTGGAACACCGTGCTCTTGCCGGCGCCGGAAGGACCGACCAGCGCGATCGGTTTCGCCGGGCTCGATCGCGAGCGAGAAATCGTGCAGCGCCGCGCGATCCGGCCGCGACGGATAGCGGAACTCGACGTGCTCGAAGCGCACGGCGCCGCGCACGGGCGGCGCGAGCGGCGTCGACCGTCGGCGACGAGCGGATCTCGGCGGTCGTGTCGAGCAGCTCGCCGATACGGCCGAGCGCGCCGGCCGCGCGCAGCACTTCGCCCCAGACTTCGGTCAGCGCACCGACCGAGCCGCCGGCGAGGATCGCGTACAGCACGAACTGGCTCAGCACGCCGACCGCCATCGTGCCGGCGACGACCGCCTGCGCGCCGGCCCAGAGCACGAGCGTGATCGCGCCGAACGTCAGCAGGATCACCATCGCGGTCAGCATGCCGGTCATCGCGATGCGCCGGCGCGCGGTCGCGAGCGCGCGACGCGACCGCGCCGGAATAGCGCGCCGATTCCTGCGGCTCGCGCGTGTACGCCTGCACGGTGTGCATCGCGTTCAGCGATTCGCTCGCGATTGCCGAGGCATCGGCGATGCGGTCCTGGCTCTCGCGCGAAAGTTTCTGCACGCGGCGGCCGAAGATCACGATCGGCAGCACGACGGCCGGAATCACCAGCGCCGAAAGGCCGGCGAGATGCGGGCTCGACAGGATCATCATCGCGGCCGCGCCGAGCAGCGTGACCACGCTTCGCAACGCGACCGACAGCGTCGAGCCGACGACGGTCTGCACGAGCTCGGTATCGGCGGCGAGGCGCGAGACGAGCTCGCCGGTGCGCGTCTTCTCGAAGAACGCCTGGTCGAGCGTCAGCAGGTGATCGTAGAGCCGGCGGCGCAGATCGGCCGCGACGCGCTCGCCGAGCAGCGACACGCAGAAGAAGCGTCCGGCCGTCGCGATCGCGAGCACGACAGCGACTGCGAAGAGGCCGAGGAAGCTGCGGTTGATCGTCGCTGCGCTCGCGTGCGCGAAGCCGCTGTCGATCATCACGCGCACCGCCTGCGGCAGCGTCAGCGTCGCGGTCGACGAGACCGCGAGGAAGCCGAGCCAGCCGGCGATCAGCGCGCGATGCGGCGCGAGATGCGGCAGGAGGCGCGTGAAGGCGCGCAGGCGGCGCGGGGATGTGGGGGTTTCGGACATGGAAAAGGGGCCGGGTGCGCTCAGGCAGACATGCGGGTTCTGCCGGGGCGTTCAAGCTGCGAGCATAGAGCAGCCGACGCCAGCGGGTCGCGGCGCGTCATTCGCGATCCTCCGGCGCGATCAGTCGGCCGCGTCCGCGCGTCAGATCGCGCACGAAGTCGGCCAGCGCGGCGACGCGTTCGGCGGGCAGCTCGATCAGCAGCTCGACGCCGTCGCCATCGGGGTGCTCGTGTCGTTTATCGGCGTCGTATTCGCCGAGCCGAGCGCGCAACGCGGCCGCCGCGGGGAAATCGCAGCGCACGATGACGCGACGCGCAAGACGATCGGCGACTTCGGCGCGAGCCGCAGGCATTCGGCCGCCGTGCCGCCATAAGCACGCGCGAGGCCGCCGGCGCCGAGCTTGATGCCGCCGAACCAGCGCGTCACGACGACGGCGACGCGATCGATCGATTGTCCGTCGATCGCCTGCAGGATCGGCTTGCCGGCCGTGCCGCCGGCTCGCCATCGTCGTTGAAGCGGTATTGCGCGCCGATGCGATAGGCCCAGCAGTTGTGCGTTGCGCTGCGATCGGCGACGCGTGCGATGAACGCAAGCGCCGCGTCGACATCCTGCACCGGCGCGGCCTGGGCGACGAAGCGGCTCTTGCGCACTTCCTGCTGGAAGCGCGCTTCGGCGGCGAGTGTCGTAGGGGTCGGCATTCGTCAGCGCGCTCCGCGTCGGAGCGCGCGACGTTCAAGCGCGCGCTCAGGGATCGAAGCCGTCCGCGAAGATGCGATCCGTGATCTGCCCGCCGAGGCACATGTCGCCGCCGGCGGCGAGCCGGATGTTGTCGACTGCCCAACCCGGTCGCATTGTTGAAGCTGTCGCTGGACAGGCGGAACCGATCTTCAGCGCGGCCACGCCATTCGCCGCGGCCGGCAGCTCGACGTGATGCGACTGCCAGCCCGGTTGCCCGGTGCACGTGTAGATCGTGTTCCAGCTCGACCCGTTGTTGGCGCTGAATTCGGCATAGCCGAAGTCGTAGCCCGACTCGGTGTCGCAGCGGTCGTCGAAATCGAGCGTGACGTCGCTGTAGCCGGTGAGATCGTACGCGGACGCAGTCGTCAGCGAGCGGTCGAGGTTGTCGCCGTAGTTCGGCGTGTTCCAGACGTGCGTCGCGTTGCCCGGCACGTTGTTCGCGATGATCCACGGCGACTGCGCGGTCCACGCCGAGCCGCCGTTCTCGATGTCGTCGGCGAAGATCACGCAGTCCGGCAGCATCGAGAAGTCCCGCGTGATCGTTCCGCCGGCGGCGAACGGGACGCCGCTCAGCGTCTGCGCCATGTGGTGCGGCGCCGTCACCGTGACGTCGAAATTGCCCGGGAACGCATGTGCGGCGTACGCGCCGGTCGATGGGTCGCTCGTCGCCGCGTGCGTCTCGCCGTTGTCCGGATTGTGCAGCGAGATGTTCGCGCTCAGCGGATCGTTGCTCGTGTGATCGGTGACGGTGCCGCTGATCGTGCCGATCTGGCTCGCGTCGGCGACGTCGAAGAACGCGCCATTCGGCGTGCCGGAATGGGCGGCGGTGTCGCCGGCCTGCACGTAGACGAAATGCCGGCCTGCGCCGCCGGCGACGACGTTGGCGATGGCCGTTTCGACCGGCGAATCGAACGCGCCGTCCGCGGCCGTCATCGGCTCGACGGCGTCGGTGTCCCACGGCAACACGTCTTCGTAGAGGCTGGCGCTGGAGATGTCGTTGACGGGCTGCGATGCCGTTCGACTGGTTGAAGCGGCTCGAATCGATGTGCGCGGTCACGGCGACCGTGTCGCCCGGCACGACGAGATCGGCGCTGACTTCGACATCGACCGTGTCCGGCCCGGCCGGCAGCTGGTACGGCGCGTGCAGCTTGCGCCCGATGTAGCGCAGCGCGTCGAGGTTCGTCGGCGCAGGTGTTCGCTTCGAACGTCGCGCAGTCCTCGAAGAAGTCGAAGCCGTTGGTCTCGATCGTGTACGAGGCGACGCCGAGCAGGCCGTACATCGAATCGTCGGTCGTGCCGTCGGTGAAGTAGAGCTCGTTCGACTGTTCCGGCGTATAGCCGTTGAAGTACGCAATGCGGCGGCCGAACGTGGTCAGCTCGGTGACGTTGGGCGAGTCGTTCGAGGTGTCGCCCCACGGCCAGAGCACGAGCGCGGCGTTGCTGTGCATGTCGATGAAGACGCCGCTCGTGTCGTCGGGCGCGGCGCCGCCGTCGTCGCAGTTGCCCGTGCCGCTGCAATCGATGGGGTCCGTGGTGCCGGTGCGGCGGTCGGCGAAGAGGCCACCGCTGCAGTTGCCGTCGGCGGCACAGGTGCCGGCGACATAGCCGAAGAGATTGACCGTCTCGGGTTCCGGGTCACCCTGGATGTGCTGCTGGTGATTGCTGCCGGTCAGGTACGGACCATGAAAGGTCTGGCTGCAGGTATCGTCGTCGGAGCCCTGTCCGAGCGTGATGTTCCAGTGGAACGGAAAGTTGCGATTGAGATCGACGCCGAACTGCGAGAACTCGTCGTCGCCGCACTGGTTCACATCGCCGTACGCGTCATCCATGTTCTTGCGATGGTAGATCTGCTGCTCCGCTTCCTTGCGCGCGTCGGGATTGGCCAGCAGGATCAGATGGAAATCGTTGTGGTCGACGAGCCAGGTCGCCTCGGGATCGGTGCCGTAGTTGTCGACGAGCCACTCGGCGAAGCGCGTGCCGATTTCGGCCGGCGTGTATTCGCGCGCATGGATCGAGAAATACACGGCCATTTTCGGGCGGTCCGGATCGCTCGCGAGCGTGCGCGAAGTTCGTGATGTGCATCGCGCGCATCTCGTAGCCTTCGTTCGCATTCTGCGTCTTCTCCCAGGTCGGGCCGATGTCGTCGATCGCGGCGATGTCCGGATGATTCGCGGCGAGATCGTCCATCGTCTGGTAGGTTTCCTCGACGGTGCGGAAGCACTCGTAGCCGGGAATGCCGTCGATGCCGAAACCGCGCTGCGCGGCCTCGTGGGCTTTCGCGAAGAACGAGTTGAGCTTCGCGGTCGCGGCCTGGTCGATCGTGACGGTCAGGCCGTCGGCTTCGAGCGCCGCGATGCCGGCGTCGGTCGTGTCGACGCGCAGCACGTTGCGCTTGCGATCGAGGATGACGTGCTGGAAATGCGTCGAGGCACGCTGCAGCGCGGCGCGATCCGCGTAATGCGCTTCTACGACCCATTCCTCGGCGTGTGCATTTGCAACCGACGCGAACGCCACCAAGCTCCCGAGCAACACAATACGCATATGCATTCCAACCCCCTGCTGGATGGTCCGATCATAACGGGCGCCCGTGCGCCGCGACAGCGCGGCAGCCCGCGAAAACTCATGAATTCAGATTCGCCGGATGTAAAGACGCTTGATGAATGGCGGTCTCAGCGGTCCGATCGCGTCGCCCGGCGGAGCTATTCGAGCTGCGCCTTCGCCCACGCCGCGTCGAGCGCTTCCATCGCATCGCGCGGCTTCAGGCGGGCGGCCTTGTCGTAGGCCTCGGCGGCATCGTCCTCGCGCTTGTCGCCATGCATCAGCATGCAGCGCGTTGCCGTATTCGATCCACGCGATCGGCGATTCCGGCGTCAGCTTGAGCGCCTGCTTCAGATGCTTTTCGGCATCGCCCGCATTCGCGCCGTAGGTCAGCTTGGCGAGCATGCCGCCGACCTTCGCGACGATCTCGGCATGGTAGACGCCGAACGCCGTGTGCGCCTCGGCGTGCTTGGGCGCGAGCTCGAGCGTTGCGTCGAGCGCGTCGCGCACCTTGCCGGCGAGCCCCTGCGCGAGCGCCTTGCCGATCGAGATCGTCTGGCTCAGCCGGCCGAGCGCGAACGCGTGGCGTAGTGCGAGTTCGCCTCGTCCGGCAGCGCGGCAACCGCTTCGTCCGCGAGACGGACCAGGCTTTCGTAGCGCGCGGTCTTGGCGGCCGCGCCGTCGACGAGATACGTCGCATGGATGCCGCCGGCCTTGACCGCGACCGATGCGCCAAGCGCCTTCAGCGCGATGCCGGCATCGTGTGCCGCCTCGAAATCGCCGCGATGGAATGCACGCCACGCATCCTGCAGCGACGTCGGCGATCGCCGCGGCATCCTTGCCGAGCTTCGGATTCTTCTTGAGCAGCGCCGCGATGCGTTTTTCGTCCGGGAAACGGCTCCTGATCGCCGGCGTGCAGAGTCGGACCAGGCCTTGGCGAGCTTGGCGCCGTCGTAGTCGAACGCCTTGTCCGGATGCGGAAATGCGGCCCAGGCTTTCTTCGCCATCGTCGGATCCTTGTCATCGCAGCCGTCAGCGGCGACAGTTTGAACGCTCCCGCGGCGCGACGCCACGCCGATCCGCGGCAAGCCGGTAAACTGGCGCGACCATCAATATCCGTGCGTCTCCAGGCGCGAATGCGATTCACGCGATGACCCGAAAAGCCGATCCGAACGATCCCGCAGTGCGCGCCGCCGAGCTGCGCCAGCGCATCGAGGATGCGAACTACCGCTACCACGTGCTCGACGAGCCGGCGATCGCCGACATCGAATACGACCGCATGATGCGCGAGCTGCAGGCGATCGAGGCCGAGCATCCGGAGCTTGCGACGCCCGATTCGCCGACGCAGCGCGTCGGCGCCGTGCCGCAGGGCTCGTTCGCCGACGGTGCGCCACCAGATTCCGATGCTTTCGCTCGCGAATGCGTTCACGACGGAGGAAGTGCGCGATTTCGTGCGCCGCATCGAGCAGCGTCTCGATCGCAAGGATCCGGCGTTTTCGGTCGAGCCGAAGTTCGACGGCCTTGCGATCAGCCTGCGCTACGAAAACGGCGTGCTCGTGCGCGGCGCGACGCGCGGCGACGGCGAAACCGGCGAGGACGTGACCGCGAACCTGCGCACGATCAAGGCGATTCCGCTGCGCCTGCATCGGCAGAAGGCTGGCCGCGCGTGCTCGAAGTGCGCGGCGAGGTCTACATGCCGCGCGCCGCGTTCGAGAAATACAACGCCGAGGCGCGCGAGCGCGGCGGCAAGGTGCTGGTCAATCCGCGCAACGGCGCGGCCGGCAGCGTGCGCATGAAGGACCCGGCCGAGACCGCGAAACGTCCGCTCGCGTTCTATGCGTATGCGCTCGGCGTCGTCGAAGGCGGCACGCTGCCGGCGACGCATTCGAAGACGCTGGCCGCGTTCAAGAAATGGGGCCTGCCGGTCAGTCCGCTGATCGACACGGCGAAAGGCGCGGACGGCTGCCTCGCCTACTACGCGCGCATCGGCAAGCAGCGCGACAAGCTGCCGTTCGACATCGACGGCGTCGTCTACAAGCTCGACGACTACGCCGACCAGCGCGAGATGGGTTTCGTCGGCCGCGCGCCGCGCTGGGCGATCGCGCACAAGTTCCCGGCGCAGGAACAGCAGACGACCGTCGAGGCGATCGAAGTCAACATCGGCCGCACGGGCGCGGCGACGCCGACCGCGCGCTTCGCGCCGGTGCAGGTCGGCGGCGTCACCGTGACGAATGCGACGCTGCACAACGCCGACCAGGTCGCGCGGCTCGACGTGCGCGTCGGCGATACCGTGATCGTGCGTCGCGCCGGCGACGTGATTCCGGAAGTCGTGCGCGTCGTGATCGAGAACGCGCCCGGCGAAGACGAAGCCGTGGAAGATGCCGACGCATTGTCCGATCTGCGGCTCGGACATCGTGCGCGAGGAAGGCGAGGCCGTCGCGCGCTGCACCGGCGAGCTGACCTGCGCCGCGCAGCGCACGCAGGCGCTGTTCCATTTCGCGTCGCGCCGCGCGATGGACATCGAAGGCCTCGGCGAGCGCTACATCGACGAGCTCGGCGAGCTCGGCTACGTCAAGTCGGTCGCCGATCTCTACAAGCTCACGCTCGACGATCTGCTCGAAATGAAACGCCGCGCCGACGAGCGCGACGGCACGACGCCGGAAACCGTGAAATCCGGCAAGGTCGCGACGAAGTGGGCCGAGAACCTGATCGAGGCGATCGATGCAGAGCCGCAAGACGACGCTCGACCGTTTTCTCTATGCGCTCGGCATCCAGCACGTCGGCGAGAGCACCGCGAAGGCGCTGTCGACCTGGTTCGGCGACATCGCGCTGATCCGCCACCTGCCGTGGCCGATCCTGAAGCTCGTGCCCGACATCGGCGGCGAGGTCGCGCGCGCGATCGATGCGTTCTTCCAGCAGGAAGGCAACCAGCGCGTGATCGACGATCTGCTGAAGCGCGGCGTCGACGATCACCGACGCGCATGCGCCATCGGCGAAGCTGCGGCCATCGCTGGGGCTTGCGAGCGTGCTCGCCGAGCTCGAAATTCCGAAGCTGACCGAGAAACGCGCCGAGCAGGTCGCGGGCGGCTTCGATTCGATTGCGGCGCTGCTCAAGGCGAAAGTGCCGGCGCTCGTCGAAACGGGATTGCCGCAGGACACCGCCGAATCGCTGCATGCGTTCCTCGAATCCGACGAGGGCAGGGCGCTCGCGCAGCGCTGCGCGAAGGCGGTCGAGCAGCTTTCGAAGGCGACCGCAAGGCGCGGCGGACGCGAAGGCCGGACCGCTCGACGGCCAGACGGTCGTGCTGACCGGAACGCTGTCGTCGCTGACGCGCGACGAAGCGAAGGACAAGCTCGAAGCGCTCGGCGCGAAAGTCGCCGGCAGCGTGTCGAAGAAGACCTCGTTCGTCGTCGCGGGCGAATCGGCCGGCTCCAAGCTCGACAAGGCCGAAGAGCTCGGCGTCGAGTCTGGGACGAGAAGCGCGTTGATCGATTTCCTGCGCAAGCATCATGCGTGATGCGACGGCCGTGCGCGCGGCGCTCGAGCTGCGCGCGAATCTCTACGCGCTGATCCGCGAATTCTTCGCCGAGCGCGGCGTGCTCGAAGTCGAGACGCCGATCCTGAGCGAAGCCGGCAACACCGAGCCGAACATCGAGAGCTTCGCGACGGTCTTCTCCGGCCACGTCGCCGCCGGCTCGCGCGAGCGCTGGCTGCGCACGTCGCCCGAGCACGCGCTGAAACGCCTGCTCGCCGCCGGCGTCGGCGACTGCTACGAGCTCGGTCGCGTGTTCCGCAACGGCGAAGCGGGGCGGCGGCACAATCCCGAGTTCACGATGCTGGAGTGGTATCGCGTCGGTTTCGATCATCGCGCCTGATGCGCGAGACGGCGGAGCTCGTGCAGGCGGCGCTGGCGCTCGTCGGCCGCTCAGCGGACGTCGTCGAGTCGAGCTATCGCGAGCTGTTCGCGCCGCTCGGCATCGATCCGTTCGACGCGCCGATCGAGACGCTTGCAAGGCGCGCTCGGCGATATCCGCATCGATCCCGCGGGACTCGGCCGCGACGACTGGCTCGACCTTGCTGCATCACGCACCGTCTCCAGCCGGCATTTTCCGCGCGATCGCATCACGCTCGTCTACGATTTCCCGGCGACGCAGTGCGCGCTGGCGAAGATCCGCGATGGCGATCCACCGGTCGCCGAGCGTTTCGAATTGTTCCTCGGGATCGTACGAGCTGGCCAACGGCTACCACGAGCTCACCGACGCGCGCGAGCAGCGCGCGCGCTTCGAGCGCGACAACGCGCGCCGACGTGCAGCGCGGGCAGCGCGAGCTGCCGATCGACGAGCGCCTGCTCGCCGCGCTGCCGCACATGCCCGCATGCGCCGGCGTGGCGCTCGGCATCGAACGGCTGCTGATGTGCCTGGCCGGCACCGACGACATCGGCGACGTCATCGCATTTCCCTTTGCAGACGCGTGAGCGGTTGCGCGACAGGCATCGGCAGGCGCAGCCGCGCGACGCAGCCGCGCGCGTCGTCGCGGTTCTCGAGCGTCAGCGAGCCGCCATGCGCCTCGACGATCTGGCGCGCGAGCACGAGCCCGATGCCGGACCCGCCGCTCTTGGTCGTGAAGAACGGCACGAACAGGTTCTCGCTCGGCGGCAGGCCCGGGCCGCCGTCGATGATTTCGGCGACGAGCTCGCCGGCGTCCGTGCGCCAGCGCAGCCGCACGTCGCCGCCGGTCGACAGCGCGGCGTCGGTCGCGTTCTGGATCAGGTTGATCAGCGCCTGCTCGATCTGATCGGCATCGACTTCGAGCCGCACCGCGGGGCCTTCGTCGACGTGCACCTCGACGCGCTGCTCGAGCCGCGCGGTGCGCCGCGCGATCTCGTCGAACGAAATTGCCGTCGGATGCGGCGGCGGCAGGCGCGCGAGCGCGGTGTAGCGCGCCATGAAACGCGCCAGCGCCTCGGCGCGATCGCCGATGATGCCGAGCGCGTTGCTCGCATCGTCGCGCCAGTCGGCCGGCAGCGGCTCGGTCGCGATCAGCTTCGACAGCGTCGCCGCCATCGAGCGGATCGGCGCGAGCGAATTGTTGAGCTCATGACCGAGCACGCGCAGCAGGCGCTGCCAGGCGAGGCGTTCCTCTTCGCGCAGCGTGCGGCTGAGATCGGTGATGACGAGCAGGTCGTGCGGGCGGCCGCCTTCGCGAAAGCTCGCGCGGCGCACTTCCCAGCGGCCGCTGCCGCCCGGGAACGATCGCTCGATCAGCTGCGTGTCGCCGATGTCGAGCCAGTCGCCGAGGCCGAGATCGGCAGCCGCCCGGCCATCGAGCGCGGCGAACCGTCGCGCCGAGCAGGCGCTCGGCGGCGGGATTGGCGAGCTTCAGCGCGCGGTTCTCGTCGAACGCGATGACCGCGATGTCGAGCGCCGCGATGACCTTGGCGAGCAGCGCGCTCTTCTCCTCGACCGCGAGCCGCTGTTCGCGCAGCGTCTGCGACAGCGTGTTGATCTCGATGACGACCTCGCCGATCGCATCGCCGCGCCGCGCGCGCGAGCCGCGCAGGCTGTAGTCGCCTTCGCGCAGCGCTTCGAGCAGGTTGGCCAGCGTGTTGAGCGGATACACCGCGCGCTTTCGCGCCGCGAACGCGAAGGCGAGCGTGACCAGCGCGACGCCGCTCCAGATCCAGAACACGCGCCAGCCGTCGTCGATCGCGAACCAGAGCGCAACCAATAACGCGACAAGACCCGGCGCCGTCGCCAGCAGCGTGCCGGCCATCAGGCGCGTCTCGTAGTTCCAGCGGGAAGGATCGCCGCGCATGCGGGTCATGGTACCGGGACGCTGCGCCGCGCGTCGGCGCGAGTCGACTTGCGCCTACTCGATACTGTATTTCTCCATGCGGCGATACAGCGACGGCCGGCTGAGACCGAGCAAGCGTCGCCGCGCGCTGGATGTTGCCGCCGGTGCGTTCGAGCGCCTGGCGCACGAGCTGCTCCTCGGCCTCGTCGACCGTCATCGATCCTGTCGCCGCGAGTGCCGCCGCGCCGGACAGCGCGTGCGTCGCCTCGGGTTTCAGGTTCAGCGCGGTCTCGTCGAGCGTGTCGCCGTCGAGCATCAGCACCGCGCGCTCGATCACGTGCGACAGCTCGCGCACGTTGCCGGGCCATGCGTAACCCTTCAGCGCCGGCAGCGCCGACGGCGCGAAGCGCAGCGACGTCGCGCTGATAGCGCCGCGCGAAATGCGCGAGGAACGATTCGGCGAGCAGCGCGATGTCCTCGTCGCGCTCGCGCAGCGGCGGCAGCTTGAGCTCGACCGTGTTGAGGCGGAACAGCAGATCGCGCGCGGAACGCGCCGCGCGCGACTTCGGCGGCGAGATCCGCGTTGGTCGCCGAGATCAGGCGCACGTCGACCTTGAGCGTGCGCGACGAGCCGACGCGCTCGAGCTCGCCGTCCTCGAGCACGCGCAGCAGCTTGGGCTGCTGCGCGAGCGGAATGTTGGCGATCTCGTCGAGGAACAGGCTGCCGCCGTCGGCGAGCTCGAAGCGGCCGATGCGATCGCTCTTGGCGTCGGTGAACGCGCCGCGCACGTGGCCGAACATCTCGGCCTCGAACACCGATTCGGGAATGCCGCCCATGTTGACCTTGACCAGCGTCTTGGCCGCGCGCGACGAGCGCGCGTGCAGGCGCCGCGCGACGACGCCCTTGCCGGTGCCGTTCTCGCCGAGGATCAGCACGTTCGCGTCGGTCGGCGCGACGCGGTCGAGCTGCGCGAGCACCGCGCGCATCGCCGGCGATTCGGCGATGAACGGCTCCTCGCCTTCGTCGCGCAGGATCTCGTTCTCGCGTTTCAGGCGCGCCGCTTCGCCGCGCGAGTCGGCCAGCGCGAGCTGGTTGCGGATCACGCTCATCAGGCGCTGGTTGTCCCACGGCTTCTCGATGAAGTCGCCGGCGCCGTGGCGCATCGCCTCGACCGCGACGTCGATCGTGCCCCATGCGGTCATCACGACCACGGGCAGATCGGCATCGAGCTTCTTGATCTCGCGCAGCAGCTCGAGGCCTTCGGCACCGGAGGTCGTGTCGCGCGCGTAGTTGAGATCGATCAGCGCCGCATCGAAACGCTGCTTGCGCAGCGCATCGAGCGCGGCGCGCGGGCCGTCCGCGGCGGTCGAATCGACGCCTTCGGCCTTGAGCAGAAGGCGCAGCGCCTCGCGCACGTCGCGCTGGTCGTCGGCGATGAGGATGCTGGATCGGGCGGGGTTCGGCATGCGTGTCATCCTGCGTCGGGCGCGCGTCGCCGGGCAAGTCAGCTGCGCGGCGCGCCTTCGAGCCAGCCGTCGAAGAGGCGCAGCGTGCGTTTCGCCTCGCGCGCCGTATTCCTCGTTGTGCGTCACCTGCACGATCGTCATGCCGGCGCGGTTCAGTTCGTGCAGCAGGTCCATGATCATGCGCGCCTGGCTCGAATGCAGCGCGCCGGTCGGCTCGTCGGCGAGCAGAGAGCTTCGGCCGCGTGATGACCGCGCGCGCGACCGCGACGAGCTGCTGCTGGCCGCCGGAAAGCTGGCTCGGATAGAGATCCTTCTTGCCGACGATCTGGAAGCGGTCGAGCAGATCGCCGACCTGCGCGGCGCGCTCCTTCGCCGGCACGTCGCGATACTGCAGCGGCAGATCGAGATTCTCCCAGACCTTGAGATCGTCGATCAGATGGTAGTGCTGGAAGATGAAGGCGATCTTGTCGCGCTGCAGTGCCTGGCGCTGTTCTCGCATCGAGCTTCTCCACGGCGATGCCGTCGAGCGCGTAGTGGCCGCGCCAGTCGCCGTCCATGAGCCCGAGCACATTGAGCAGCGAGCTCTTGCCGGCGCCGCTGGGACCCATGACGCTGATGAATTCGCCCGGCGGATTTCGAGGTTGATATGCCGCAGCACCCAGACCTGCGAGCCCGCGAGCGGGTACGAGCGCTCGACATCGGCGAGGCGAACCAGCGGTTCCATCGGAGCTCCGGAATTCATTCGTGCCTCATGGCGACGGCGGGATCGACGCCGAGCGCGCGGCGCACCGGAATCGTGACGGCGAGCAGGACCATCATGGAAGCGTCCTCGGGTTCATTCGTAGCGCAGCGCCTCGACCGGCGTCGTGCGCGACGCGCGGTACGCGGGCAGCCAGCACGCCGCGAGCGCGGTCGCGGCAAGCACCGCCAGCACCGCGATGAGGCTCGGCGGATCGATCACGCCGACGCCGAAGAGCTGGCTGCGCAGCGCGATGCCGATCGCGAATGCGCACACGACACCGACACCGAGGCCGATCGCGGCGAGCCTCACGCCATCGCCGAGCACCTGGCGCTGGATGCGCGCCGCGTCGGCGCCGATCGCCATGCGCACGCCGAATTCGCCGGTGCGCTGGGCGACCGCGAACGCGAGCACGCCGTAGATGCCGATCGCGGCGAGCACGAGCGCGACGCGCCGCGAAAAGGCCGATCAGCTGCATCGGCACGCGGCGCCCGGTCAGCGACCGGCTGACGCGCTGCGTCGAGCGTCGCGACGTCGAACATCGGCTGATCCGGATCGACCGCGCGGATCGCCTGCCGCAGCGGCTCGACGAGGCTGCCCGGCGCGACCTTCGTGCGCACCGCGAGCCAGCCCCACGGGTTCGGCCGCGAGCCGAAGTCGAAGTAGAACGTTTCCTTGCTGACGTCGGCGGCGAGGTTGCCGTGACGCACGGTGCCGACGACGCCGACGATCGTGTAGACGTCGGACTCGCCGGACGAGCCGAGATAGAGCGTGCTTCCGACCGCATTCCCGTTCGGAAAGTGCTTCTTCGCGAAAAGCTCGTCGACGATGACGTCGTGCGAGTTCGGGTTCCAGTCCGAGCGCGTGAACGTGCGGCCGCTTTTCAGCGGAATGCCCATCGCCGCGAAGTAACCTTCGTCGACGCGCCGCAGCGCGGCGTGCAGCTGTGCGCCTTCGCTCTGGCGGCCGACGATGCGGAACATCTGGCCGGCGTTCGTGCCGGAGAACGGCAGCGTCGTCGTGAGTCCCGCAACCTCGACGCCGGGCACGCCGCGCACTTCGTCGAGGATGCGCTGGAACACGCGCGCCTGCGCCGCTTCGTCGTGATACTTGGCGTCGGGCAATGCGATCGTCGCGGTCAGCACGCCTTCGCTCGAAAAACCGGGATCCTGCTGCATGATCTTGCCGAAGCTGCGCAGCAGGAGGCCCGCGCTCGCGAGCAGCGCGACAGCGAGCGCGAGCTGCGTGACGACGAGCGCGTTGCGCGTGATCCGCGCGCCGCGGCCGCCGCTGGCAAGCCGGCCGCTTTCGCGCAGCATGCCGCCTTGTGCGCTCGCGCGCGGGCGCGACAGGATCGGCAGCGTGCCGAACAGCGCACCGGCGAGCAGGGAAAGAACGAACGCGGTCGCCAGCATCGAGGCATGCGGGCGCACGTCGACCCAGTCGGGCAGGAGTCCCGACGCCGCGACGAGGCGGCCGCCGGCGACAGCAAGGCCGAGACCCAGCGCGCCGCCGAGCAATGCGAGCAGCATCGCCTCGACCAGAAGCTGCCGCGCGATGCGCGCACGGTTCGCACCGAGCACGGAGCGCACGCGCGAGCTCCTTCTGCCGCGCCGACCAGCGCACCAGCATCAGGTTGGCGACGTTCGCGCAGACGATCAGCAGCACGAGCGCGACGGCGAACTGGATCAGCGGCAGCTCGCGCACGCGCGAGCCGGCAAAATATTCGCGCAGCGGCGTCGCCTTGATCGTGTAGCCGTTCGCTTCGACGATCTGCGAGTACCAGCCGCCGTCCGGACCGCCCGAGGCGCTGATGCGCTGCATGTTGCGGCGGACGATCAGGTCCGACTGCGCCCTGACGTCGGCCGGCGTCGCGCCGGGCGCGAGGCGACCGATGCCCTGGTTGAAGCCGGTGAAGCGCGCGTCGTCGGCCTTGTCGGCTTCGGTGAACGCGTACGGCACGAACACCTGCACGTCGCGCGTCGGAAACAGGAAAGAGGGCGGCATGACGCCGACGACGCGGTAGGTTTCGCCGCTGAGTCGCAGGTCGCGGCCGACGATGCCGGGATCCGCATTGAACCGGTTGCGCCAGAACGAATCGCTGAGCACGACGACGCGGTCCCTGCCGACGACGCGATTCCTCGTCGCTGAACGTGCGGCCCATCGCGGCGCCGACGCCGAGCGTCGTGAACAGCGAAGGCGTCGCACGGATCGCGCGCAACCGTTCCGGCACGCCGGCGCCGAGCAGGTTGAGATCGATCGTCAGAAACAGCGCGCTGTCGGAGAGCGCGCTGACATCGCGGCGGCGGTCGAGATAATCCGGAATCGAGATCATGCCGCCGTCGGCATCCGGACCCTGCTTGGTGTTGCTGTCCTCGATGTAGACGAGGGACGCATCGTCCGGATACGGCAGCCCGCGCAGGTAGACGCCGTCGATCAGGTCCGCGACGAGCACGTTCGCGCCGATGCCGGTCGCGAGCGTGAGCACGACGGCGAGCGTGAACCCCGGCTGCGCGGCGAGGCGCCGCATCGCATAGCGAAAGTCGTACAGGATTTCGGAGAGCATGTGCGACTCCCGGCGGTGTTGCCGCCTATTCGTAACGCAATGCATCCAGCGGCGCAGAGCGCGCGGCACGTCGCGCCGGCAGCCAGCACGCGACGAGCGCGGTCACGGCGAGCACGACGACGACGATCGCAAGGCTCGGCAGGTCGATCGCGCCGACGCCGAACAGCTGGCTGCGCAGGACGAATCCGAGCGAGACCGCAGCGAGCACGCCGAGCACGAGGCCGAGACCGAGCAGGCGCGCGCCGTCGCCAAGCACCTGGCGGCGGATGCGCCCGGCGTCGGCGCCGATCGCCATGCGCACGCCGAATTCGCCGGTGCGCTGCGCGACAGCGAACGCGAGCACGCCGTAGATGCCGATCGCAGCGAGCACGAGCGCGAGCGCCGCGAACACGCCGATCAGCTGCATCGGCACGCGCCGGCCGGTCAGCGACAGATGCACGCGCTGATCGAGCGTCATGACATCGAACATCGGCTGCTCCGGATCGATCGCGTGTATCGCGTCGCGCAACGGCTGCACCAGCGCGCCGGGCGGACCTTCGCTGCGCAGGATCAGCACGACGGTGTCGGTCGGCGTCTGGCCGTAGTCGAGATAGAACGTTTCCTGCGTGACGTTCTCGCCGAGCTCGCCGTTCTTGATCGTGCCGACGACGCCGACGATCGTGTATTGCCTGCCGGTGACGCCCGGCCGGTCGATATCGAGCACCTGGCCGATCGCATCGCCACCGGGAAAACGCTTGTGCGCGAACAGCTCGTCGACGATCGCGACCTTGTTCTGGCTGTTCCAGTCGCTGCGCTCGAACGTGCGTCCCTGCCGCAGCGGAATTCCCATCGCCTTGAAATAGCCTTCGTCGACCGTGCGCGAAAACGCGTGCGGCGTCGCGCCGTTGCTCGGAAGGGCGGTGATCGCGTAGCTCGAGCCGGCGATGTCGCCGGACATCGGCCGCGAATCGGAAAGGCCGGCCGTCGCCGACGCCCGGCAGGTTGCGCGCCGCATCGAGGATGCGCGCCATCACGCCGGCTCGCGCCGCCGCATCCGCATACTTTTGCTTGGGCAGCGAGATCGCCGCGGTCATGCACGCCGTGGCTGTCGAAGCCCGGGCTTTCGTCGGCGACGTTGGCAAAACTGCGGACGAGGAGTCCCGCGCTCGCCAGCAGCGCGATGGCCAGCGCGATCTGCACGACGACGAGCGTGCTGCGCACCTTGCGCGCGCCGCGTCCGCCGCCGGAAAGCCGTCCCGATTCGCGCAGCACCTGCTGCGGACGCGCGAGTCCGGCGGAAAGTGCGGGCGCAAGCCCGAACAGAAGGCCGGCCGCAACGGCGACCGTCAGCGTGAAAGCAAGCACGCGCAGGTCGAGCCCGAGCGAAACCCAGTCGGGCAGCAGGCCGGAGGCACCGACCAGACTCTGCCCGATCACCGCGACGCCGATGCCGAGCATTGCGCCTGTCACCGCGAGCAGCACGGCCTCGATCAGCAGCTGGCGCGCGATGCGTCGCCGGCTCGCACCGAGCGCCGTGCGAACCGACAGCTCCTTCTGCCGCGCCGAAAGCCGCGTCAGCAGAAGGTTCGCGATGTTGGCGCACGCAATCAGCAGCACCAGCGCCACGGCGAGCTGCAGCAGCACCAGCATCTGCGCGTGCTCGCCGGTCAGGAGCGTGCGCAGCGTACGCACGTTCACCGTGAAACCCGCCGACTTCATGAACGTCGCGAAGTGCGTGCCTTCGCCATCGATGGTGCCGATGCGATCGAGATTGCGACGGATCACCGAGATCGCTCTGCGCCTTGACGTCGGCGAGCGTCGCGCCGGGCGCGAGGCGCCCGATCGCTGTCGAGAATTCGTAGCCGCGCTCCTTGTCGGCCTTCTGTGCGACGGTGAACGCGAACGGCACGTAGAGCTCGGTCTCGCGGTCCGGAAACATGAAGCCGGCCGGCATGACGCCGATGACGTGGTAGTTCTCGCCGTTGAGGCGCACGTCGCGTCCGACGATCGACGGGTCCGCGTTGAAGTGGTTGCGCCACATCGAATCGCCGAGCACGACGACGCGATCGGCGCCCGGCTGCGCTTCGTCGTCCGTGAAGGCGCGGCCGAGCAGCGTGGAGACACCGAGCGTCGAAAAGAGCGATGGCGTTGCGCGGATGCCGTGCACGCGCTCGGGTGCGCCGTCGATCGCGAGGTTGAAGTTCTCGTTGCTGTACAGCGCGCTGTCGGCGAGCGCGGGCACTCCGGCGCGGCGATCGAGATAGTCGGGAATGGACGCGCCGGTCGCGTCGAGCCCCATGCCGGGATAGCGGTTCTCGACGTCGACGAGGCGCGCATCGTCGCGATACGGCAGCGGCGAAAGGTAGATGCCGTCGATCAGGCTGAACACGAGCGTGTTCGCGCCGATCGCGAGCGCAAGCGTGAGCAGCGCGGTGATGCTGAAACCGGGTCGCGCGACCAGCGCGCGCACGCCGTAACGCAAATCCTGAAGCAATCCATCGAACATCGAACGTCCTCCGTTATTCGTAACGCAACGCGACGATCGGATCGACGCGCAATGCGCGCCGCGCCGGAATCGCCGTCGCCAGTAGCGCCGCGACCATCAGCACGGCCAGCGCACCGATCACGACGCCGGCATTGCCGCTCTGGATGCTCGTCAGCGATCCGGTCAGCACCCGCGCGAATGGAATGCCGAGCGCGAGGCCGATAGCGAGGCCGATGACGAGCTGCACGACGCTGCGCGCGAAAAGGCTGCGCAGGACTCGGGTATCCGGCGCGCCGAGTGCGCGGCGCACGCCGATCTCGCGCACGCGCTGGCCGACGCTGAATGCCATGACGCCGTAGAGTCCGGCGCCGGCGAGCAGCAGCGCGACGAGTCCGAATGCGCCGAACCACTCGGCGACGACGCGCTCGCCGTAGGTGACGCTGCGGATCAGCGTCGAGTAGTCGCGCACCCAGTAGAGCGGCGTGTCGGCGTCGATCTCGTGCATGATCGCGTTGAGCCGCGGCGCGAACGCATTGGCGTCGCCGCGCGTGCGTACTGCGATGCTGACGATGCGTCCCGGATCCTGGCGCAGCGGCACCAGCAGCGTCGGATCGGGCACGTCGGACGGCTGATTCAGGGTCAGGTGCGAGATGACGCCGACGATCGTGACGGTCGGAGCGTTCGCATCGGCGGGATCGAGGCGGAAGCGGCGTCCGACGACGGAACCATCGCCGCCGAAACGCTCGACGAAGCGCCGGTCGACGACCGCGACGCGTTCGCCGTCGGCGGTGTCGCGGCCGTCGAAGAAGCGGCCTTCCTGCAGCGCGATGCCGTAAGCGGCGAGGAAGCCGTCGTCGACCGCGCCGTACTCTATGCGCGGAGCCGAGTGGTCGGCCGCGGGCGCGGTGCCGCTCGGCACGACTTCGCGCATCGTGCTGATGCGCGCCGGCAATGCGGTGCCGGCGCCGGCGGCGACGACTTCGGGATCGGCGCGCAGGCGCTCGAGCAGCCGGTCGAACAGGCGCACCTGTTCGGCGCCGCTCGGGTAGGCGCTGGTGAACAGAGCAACGCGCGCGGTCAGAAGATGATTCGTGTCGATGCCGAGATCGAGCCGGTCGAGCGCCGAGATGCCGCGCACCATCGTGCCGACGCTGATCAGCAGGAGGCACGACAGCGCGATTTCGCCGACGACGAGCACGCGGCTGACGCGCGCGAATGCGCCGCCGGCGACGCTGCGCGTGCCGTCGCGCAGCGCGCCCGACGGAGCCGAGCTCGCGGCGCGCAGCGCCGGAAGGATGCCGGTCGCGAGCGCGGTCAGGAGCGCGGCGCCGACCGCCATCGCGATCACGGTCGCATCGACGTGGAAATCGAGCCAGTGCGGCGGTCCGCTTTCGGCGGTGCGGAACGATGCCTGCTGCCAGGCGACGCCGGCGAGCGCGAGCGGCAGCGCGATCGCGGTCGCGAAGAAGCTCAGCAGCAGGCTTTGCGCGAGCAGGTGCACGACGAGCCGCGTGCGGCTCGCGCCGAGCGCGACGCGCACGGCGAGCTCCTGGCGGCGGCCGATCGTGCGCGTCAGCAGAAGGTTCGCCGCGTTCGCGCACGCGACGAGCAGCACGAGCACGACGGCGCCGAGCATGATGCCGAGCACGCCGCGCGTCGTGCGGCTGACGGTGATGTACTTCAGCGGCTCGAGGCCGATGCTGTAGCCGCGGAAGCGATCGGGTTCTTCGTGCGAGGCGTTGGCGAACCAGGTGTCGACGCCGGAGCGGATCGCAGCCTCGGCGACATCCGGACGGCGACGCATGATGACGACGTAGCCGTCGTCGCTCGCGCTCTTCGCTTCGGCGAGCCGCGCGGGCAGCCAGACGACTTCCTTGTACGGATACGCGAATCCTTCCGGCATCACGCCGATGACGGTTGCCGGCGCCGAGTTGACGCGGACCTCGCGTCCGACGATCGCGGGATCGCCGCCGTAGCGCTGCTTCCAGATCCGCCAGGAAAGAACGACGACCGCGGGACCGCCGGTGCGTTCGTCGTCGGCGTTGAAATCGCGGCCGAGCGCCGGCGCGACGCCGAGCGTGCGCCAGAGATTCGCGCTGACGCTGGCGCCGTCGAAGCGCTCCGGCTGGTCCATGTCGCTGAGATTGACGGTCTCCTGGCTGAAGCCGCCGACTTCGGCCTTGCCGTCGAGCTGGCGACGCAGCGCGAGCAGATCGCGGCCGGGCAGATCGTCGAGATTGTCGCCGCCGTGCGCACTACCGAGCCCGGCGTGCAGCAGCTCGTCGGGCGCCGGAAACGGCAGCGGGCGGATCACGAAGCCGTTGAGCATGACCAGCATGAACATCATGCAGGCCAGGCCGACGCCGAGCACGCCGACGACGAGCGCCGAGAACGCGCTGCGCGCGATGATCGCGCGGAACGCGGCGCGAAGCTCTTCGATCGCGACCGTCGCGAGCCGGGCGAATGCACCGCGTGGCATTTCATTCATCGCAGAGGATCTCCATCGGCGGCTCGCTTGCGCGGACCGCGGGAATCGCACGGATGGCAAACGCCGGGACGGAGCGCAGGGCGCTCGCCGTCGGCGCATCGGTTCATGACGCGGCCGGTTCGCCGCGCGGACGCATCAGGCGCTGATCCTCCTCGTGGCGCAGGCGATGCATCGTTTCCTCGTCGACGACGCGGCCGTCGAACATGAAGATCTTGCGCTCGCGCGAAATCGGCGTAGCGCGGATCGTGCGTGACCATGCAGATCGTCGAGCCGGCCTTGTGCAGCTCGTCGAGCAGCTGCATGACCGCTTCGCCGTTCTTCGAGTCGAGGTTGCCGGTCGGCTCGTCGGCGAGCAGGATCGACGGCTGGCCGACCAGCGCGCGCGCGACGGCGACGCGCTGCTGCTGGCCGCCCGAAAGCTGCGCCGGAAAATGCTTCACGCGATGCGCCATGCCGACGCGTTCGAGCGCGGCGATCGTGCGCTCGCGGCGCTCGGCCTTGGAGACGCCTTCGCGATAGGTCAGCGGCAGCTCGACGTTCTCGAACACCGTGAGATCGCCGATCAGGTTGAAGGCCTGGAACACGAAGCCGATTTCCTTGTTGCGGATCTGCGCGCGCTCGCCGGCGCCGATGTCGGCGACCTGGCGGCCGTTGAGCATGTACTCGCCGTCGCTCGGCGTGTCGAGCAGGCCGAGGATCGCGAGCAGCGTCGACTTGCCGCAGCCGGACGGCCCCGAGATCGAGACGTATTCGCCGCGATGGATGTCGAAGTGCACGCCGGCCAGCGCATGCGTCTCGACTTCGTCGGTCAGGAACACCTTCTTGATGCTGTCGAGTTTGATCAGCGGATCGGGGTGGGCTGCGGTGTTCATCGTCGGATCGTGCCTTCGGGGAATGGGATGGGGGTTGGATGCAGGAGAGATGCCGAAACGTCTCACTTGAGCCGCACGCGATCGTTCTGGTCGAACGCGCTCGTGTCGGACAGGATCACCTTGTCGCCGACGTTGAGGCCCTTGACGATCTCGATCAGGTTCACCGAGCTCTTGCCGAGCTGCACCGGCACGCGGCTCGGCGACATCGCTCGTGCCGTCGAGCCGGAACAGGCGCACTTCGGAATCGGACTGGCCGAACGCGGGACGGCCGACGTAGAGCACGTCGGGCAGGCGCTCGATCTCGATCGTGCCGTCGACCGAAAGATCGGGACGCGCGCCGGGCGGCAGCTTGCCTTCGAGATCGACATCGACCTGCACGGTGCCGTTCTGCACGGCCGGATCGACGCGCAGCACCTTGCCGTCGATGATGCCGTTGCGCGTGTCGACCTTGACCGGCTGGCCGAGCGCGACGTCCTTCGCCTGCGTTTCGGCGATGCGAAGCTCGGCCATCAGCTCGCCCGGACGCGCGACGCGCGCGAGGTTCGCGCCGGCGGCGACCTGCTGGCCTTCCTCGACCGGCACCTGCTGCAGGATGCCTTCGATGCCGGCGCGCACGTGCAGCGCGTCGGCCTGGCGCTGGCGCAGTTCGCGCGTCGCGACGAGCTGGTCGAGACGCGCCTTGTTCGGCGGCGAGCTGCGAGTCGATGTTGCGGCGGAACTCGACGACGCGCTGTTCCTCGAGCGTCATGCGGTTCCTTGCCTGCTCGAGCACGACGAGGCTCTTCTTGTATTGCACGGCCGGGATCACGCCTTTCTCGGCGACCGGCTTTTCGGCCTCGGCCTGCATGCGCGCGGTTTCGTAGTCGCTCTTCGCCTGCGCGTGCTGCGACTGCTCGTCGAGCAGCTTCGAGTTGAGATCGGTGCGCTTGGCGGCGAGGTCGGACTGCGCGGCGGTGACGGCCGTCTTCGCGGCGAGCAGCTGATCGTCGACTTCGGGATTGGCGAGCTCGAGGATCACGGTGTCCGGCTTCACGATGGCGCCGGGCTTGATGACGATGTGCTCGACGTGCGCGGCGGTCTCGGCGGCGATCCAGCGGATCTCCTTCGGCACCAGCGTGCCGGGGCCGCGCACTTCGCGCAGCAGCTCGCCGCGCTTGACCGTGTCGACCAGCACGCTCGAGCGCTCGATCGACGGGATCGCGGGACCGAGCGCCGAGAGTCCGGCGACGGCGACGAGAAGGAGGGCGACGACGCCGGCGCCGATCAGGTACTGGCGGCGTCGTTTGCGTTGCTTGAGCTCGGGGCGGGCGATATCCATGGCCCTGCAAGAGCAGGGAGCGTGCCATGTGGCTGCGGTGGTCGCGCGACCAGCGTGATATTGGTAGCTATATCAAGCATGTTACGGCAATTTCGATGAGAGTCGGCTGCAGATCGCTGGAGGCGCCGCGCGAGGACGGAATGTCCGCTGGCGTACAGTCGCGTGAACGGCGCTCGTACACGATGCCTTCGCCTCTCCCGCTTGCGGGAGAGGCCGCCCGCGAGGGCGGGTGAGGGGAGTCGGAGTCGAAGGCCCGGGGCGCTTCGCTCCGACTGCCCTCACCCCAGCCCTCTCCCGCAAGCGGGAGAGGGGGAAAGGCAAGCGGGCGAGGGGGAAAGACTCAGAACTCGAGCTCGAGCGCGGCGCAGAGATAGTCGATCATCGGCGCGATGCGCTTGAACGTGTCGACGACGGTCGGCAGCAGCTCGTCCGACATCGACGATCGCATCGCTGATCGCCGCGCCGGCCGCGAAGTTCTTGCGCTTGATGTCGTCGATCAGCTCGTGCGCGGGATCGAATCCGCGCGGCGGACGCGTAAGAGCCTCGCCCCAGAACTCGAAGCGTTCGCGGAACGCCTTGCCATGCACGGCTTTCTTCCACGCGGCCGGATTGTCCGCGAGGAATTCGCGGATCTTCTTCAGCGTCGGCGACTCCGGATGCCAGAGGCCGCCGCCGGCGAAGCAGTCGCGCGACTGGATGTGCAGGTAGAACGACGGCGCCGCGACTTCGCGGCGGCGCTCATGCGCGAAGCGCGCGCCGGCCCAGGTCTTGTACGGCGTCTTGTCGTTGCGGAAGCGCGTGTCGCGATAGATGCGGAACAGCGAGCCGCCCTGCGGCCGCGGATCGGCGCGGTAGTGCGGGCTGATCTTCGCGAGCGGCGCCTGCATGTCGGCGATCAGGCGCAGGAACGGCTCGCGCAGCACGTCTTCGTAGCGCGCTTGTTCGCGGCGAACCACGCGCGGTTGTTGTTGGCGGCGAGATCGCGCTGGAAGCGGAACGTCGCCTTGGAAAAATAGGCTTGCGGCATGCTGACCTCAGAGAATCGTGCGGCCCCACTGCTCGAGCTGGTCGAGCAGGGCCTGTTGCTGCCGGTGTCGTCGTCTCGTCGGCGCGCAGCGCGGCGATCTCGGCGAAGTATTCCTCGAGCGTGCGCGGCGTCGCCGACGTCGCGGTTTCGAGGCGCCGGCGACGCTCGACTTCCCATCGCTGCGCTTCGTCGGCGCTCAGCGTCTGCGGGCCAGTTGCGCGCGCGATAGCGGAACAGGAGATCGGCGCAGCGCGTGTCCTTGAATGCGAACGGCCGCGTGCCGAGCTCGGCGGGCGGCGTCTGGCGCACCGCGCGCAGCAGCAGGCGGTCGTCGTCCGAGAAGAAGCAGTCGTAGAGCGCGATATCGGCGTCGGTCGCGGCGGTCGGGCGTCGATTCGCGCGCGAACACGCGGCGCACTTTCTCGGCGAGCCCGCTCGCGGTGCGCAGCTGTTCGAGATGACGCAGGTTGCGCTCGACGTCGAGCGCGATGCGCGAGGTGTCGGTCGCCTTGCAGCACGCTGAGCGGCGCCAGCGCCGGCGAGCGGTTCGCGTGCACGGTCTTGAGCGGAATGCGCTCGACGCCTTCGGGCAGATCCGCGCGGCGCGTGAACACGCGATCGGCGATCGCTTCGGCGTCGAGCTCGATCAGCGGCGTCGGATCGCTGTCGAGATCGAACACGATCACGTCGTTCGACCGCGTCGGATGGCCCGCGATCGGCGCGACGATCGCGAGGCAGCCGCGCGTCGACCGGATAGCGCGACGACACGTGCAGCAGCGGCGTCATGTTGACGACGTCGAGCAGCTCGAACACGCGCTGCTTGCGGCGCAGCGCGAGATGCCAGTCCCACAGGCGCGGCTGGCGCATAGCGCAGCACGCGCGCGAAGCCGAGCAGGGCCTCGACGTCGGACAGCGCATCGTGCGCGCGGCGCTGCACGACGTGGTTGGCGCGCGCGAGATCCTCGAGCCGGAAGCTCGGCGTGTCGTCCTCGCGGCGCGGCCATTCGATGCCGTGCGGGCGCAGCGCGTAGCACATGCGCGCGAGATCGATCAGGTCCCAGCGCGAGTTGCCGTTCTCCCACTCGCGCGCATACGGATCGTAGAAATTGCGATAGAGCAGGTGGCGCGTGAACTCATCGTCGAAGCGCAGCGAGTTGTAGCCGACGCCGCAGGTGCCGGGCTCGGCGAGCGGCTCGTGCACGCGCGCGGCGAACTCGGCTTCGATGACGCCTTCGGCTGCCGTGCTGCTGCGGCGTGATGCCGGTGACGAGGCAGGCGCCGGGATCGGGCAGCACATCGCGCGCGGGCTTGCAGTAGAACGAGACCGGATCGCCGACGATTTCGAGCTCCGTCGTGGTGCGGATCGCGGCGAACTGCGCCGGGCGGTCGCGGCGCGGATCGGCGCCGAAGGTCTCGTAGTCGTGCCAGAGGAAGGTCTGCATCGTGCGTCCGTTGCCGGTCCCGCGAGCGTAGCCGTGCGGCGCTGCGTCCGGCAAATCCGTCGCGCCTGCTATGCTCGCGCGCGGTGCCGGTCGCGGGGAGGCGAGGCGGACATCGACGAGGAGACGTACGCATGCTGCACGAGGACAACCTGATCTGGATCGACCTGGAAATGACCGGCCTCGATCCCGCTTCACGATTCGATCCTCGAGATCGCGACGATCGTCACCGACAAGGATCTCAACCAGCTCGCCGAAGGTCCGGAATTCGCGCTGCGCCATCCGCTCGAGCGGCTCGAGGCGATGGACGACTGGAACCGCAACCAGCATCGCAAGTCCGGTCTCTGGCAGCGCGTGCGTCGAATCCGACGATCGACATCGCGACCGCCGAAGCGCTGACCGTCGAATTCCTCGCGCAGTGGGTGCCGGCCGGCAAGTCGCCGATGTGCGGCAATTCGATCTGCCAGGATCGCCGGTTCCTGCATCGGCTGATGCCGCGGCTGGAGCGCTATTTCCACTATCGCAATCTCGATGTGTCGACGATCAAGGAGCTGGCGCGGCGCTGGGCGCCCGATCTCAGCCGCGGCTTCACGAAGGAATCGACGCACACGGCGCTGAGCGACGTGCGCGATTCGATCTCCGAGCTCAAGTACTACCGGCCGTTCATGGGACGTCTCGCGGGACGCTCGAAGCGCCGTGACGTCAAGCCGCGCTGCGCTCAGTCGAGCAGCGGTCGCAGATCGTCGGGAATCGTCCAGTCCGGATGCGCGCGCACGAACAGGCGCAGGCTCTCGGTCGCCTGCTGGTGCCGGCCCTGGCGCTTGAGCTGGCGGATGTGCGAGAGCCACTCTTCGGGCGCGAGCTGCATGTCGCGGCGCAGCTCGACCGATCCGCTCGGCGTCGTCGGCGACGCGAGACCGCGTTCGCCGTCCTTCGGCGCTCGCTTTCTTGTCCGTCGCCGGCGCGATGCGCGCCGGCGGCCATGCGGCGCCGTCGCCGGTGCGCCGCCGAACGCGTCTGATTTTTCGACATCCTTCGCCGCGGCGCGGTCGCGTTCTGCGCCGGGAACGGCGCGGGCGGCGGTGCTGCTGCCGGTGTGCGGCGGCGGGCTTCGGCGGTTCCGCAGCCGCTGCGGGTTTGCTCGCCGCGCGGCTCTTGTGCGGCGCTCTGCTTGATCTCGTCTTGCGCCGGCGGGCTCGCGGCCGCGTTCTGCGCGCGCGATTCCGTCGCCGCTGCGGCATCGGCTGGCGATCTCGCGCCTGCGGCTGCGCCGGTTCGCTCGCGCTTGGCGCGCGCGGGCTCGCTGATCGGCTGCACCGGCACGACGATCGGCGCGGGAGCAACGAGCGTCGTTCGGATTCATCGCGATCGTGGCCGATGCGCCAGGCGATGCCGGCGGCGAGCACGAGCCCCGCCGCGGAGCCGACGCCGACGATCCAGCGCTGCCGCCGCGGCGGCTTTCCGCTGTGCACGGCGCGCGCGGCTTCGCCGAGCACCGCGCGATCGAGGCGGCGCGGCGGCTCGTAGCGCGGCAGTCGGCGGTATAGCCCACCGAAGCGGCCGCCGTCGTCGCCGAGCAGATCGTCCAGATCGCGGTCGGGATCGTGGTTCATGTCGCGAACCTCGCGCGTATGCGCGCGAGCGCGTAGCGCAGGCGCGATTTCACGGTCTCGCGGCCGGCGCCGGTGATCGACGCGATCTCCTCGAGCCCGAGGCCGCTTTCGACGCGCAGCAGGAACGTGACGCGCTGTTCGTCCGGCAATTCCTCGAGCGCGAGCTGCAGGCGGCGGCGCTGCTCGAATTCCGTCAGCGCGCGTTCGGGCTCGTCGCTCTCGGGTGCCTCGAGCTTGCGGAACACGGCCTCGGTTTCCTCTTCGGACGCCTGCGGGCGCTGGCGGCGGAAACGATCGACGATGAGATTGTGCGCGATCTGCAGCAGCCAGGTCGTGAACTTCGCTTCGGGCCGGTAGCGCTCGCGCGCGGCGATGAGCCGGCTCCAGGTGTCCTGGAACAGCTCGTCGGCATCGGCGCGATGGCGCAGCGTGCGCAGCAGGAAGCGATACAGCGTCCCGCGATGGCGCCGATAGAGCATCTCGAAGGCGAGCAGGTCGCCTCCGGCGTAAGCGAGCATCAGTTCCTCGTCGGTCTTCTCGGACCCCATGCCCGAAAGGTTAAGACATCGGGACCGAGCGACGTCACGGTTGTGGCCTTCGTGGAACGCCGGGCCGGCTGCGTCGGGGTTCGCCGCGGCGCGGCGAAGCGCACGGCGGCGTGTGACCGTGGCGCGCGTGCGGCCGGGAGGGCCATTCAGGTCGGTCGCGATTTTTCTGGCGGTCGGTGGCGGACTTTGGGACGAAATCTCGTATCTGTCTTATTGAGCGCCCGCCGAATAGATCGTCTTGCCACGACAATTGCGCTAGGCCATCGATAATCCCCCAAGCACACTATCGATGCGCCGTTCGGCGGGCGCTCCCCTTCGGAGCGCGAGGCGGCCCGCTGCTGCCGGGTTCTGGATGCCTCGCGCTATTGCCGGCCCGTTCCGTCCGACACATGCCGTGCCGGCGTCGCGACGATCAGGAAATTTCCGCGACCGTGGCGGACTTCATTGCGGTTTTACGAATCATGTACGGAACGCACGTGCGATCCGTGCGATCCCGCCCGCGCGGAGATGAGAGCGGAGGCTCGTCTCCGACGCGGTGCGGTTCTTTTATTTCGCCATCTGCCGGCTGCGCGATCTCGCGGACGAATACGTAGTGAGCGTCCGCCGAACAATCCGCGACGGATCGGGTCATCGGCGGATCCTGTGCGCTGGAGATCGCACGTTGGAAGGTTCGCTTCGGCGGACGCTCACCATTCAATACGGAGTTCGGTGCGTAACCCGGCCATTCTCGCGGAGTGCAACCGAATCCGCGGCGTGTCTCGCGGCCTCGCGCCGAGAACAGTGCCGGCTATGGAGCGATCATTTCCCGGTCCGAATCGCGCCGTCATGTTTCCGTGACCGCATAGCGCGCCTGTCTCTCGCGCACGACCTGCACGCGCGTCCAGATCTGGCTCGACAGCGTGTCCTTCCACACATGGCCGAGCAGCCGGGTGAAATTGACATCGCGGCGCGCGCGCCGCTCGACGCGACTGATGATGCGCGGGCCGTGCTTGCGCAGCAGCGCTTCGAGCGGACCGGCGCAGAGGACCGCCATCGTCATGCTCGAGGCATCCTGATCGAGCACGGCAAGGATGAACTCGAACGCCTCGTTCGGCGCGTCGTCGCAGAGATCCCAGACCTTTTCGACGACCCAGGCCAGATCCTCGCGCACCGAGCCGGCCTCGGGCGTCCGCTGCAGGAGAAGCCAGCTCGAAACCAGTCGTTGCCTGTCCTTCGCACTCATCGGCATCGGCGTCGATTTCCGTTCGTCATGGGCGCACGCGGACGACGCCCGTGCGCGCCCGCCTGACTAGATACGGAAATGCGTGTGCGAGTCCGCCATTCCCTTCAGGGAGTGTCCCGGACGATTCGTGGAAGTCTGCCTCGCCGACGAAATGCGTCCGCCGAACTGCGTCGACACGTGGCGGCAGGCTGGCTGCCACCCGCGGAGTCTGCGATCCTTCGCACGCGGCCCGGGTGGCGAAATCGGTAGACGCAAGAGACTTAAAATCTCTCAACCTTCGGGTTATCCCGGTTCGAATCCGGGCCCGGGCACCACACCTGCACGATTGCTACGGAGCCGCGTGCCGTCGTCTCAGGCGACATCCATGATCGCGCGGTGATTCTCGAGGAAGACGACTCGAAGCATTGTCTGAGAAGCATCCCGGCCGATGAAGGCCGTGCAGGGGCCGCTGCTCGTGCTCTTTTCGGTGTTTACTTTTGCGCCTCGGGCACTCCGACCTTTTGACCGGGAGCGCAGGGGCCAAGGTACTTGCTGTCGACTGTCATCACGGTGGTCGTCTTGCCGTGCTTTGGCGAGTCGGAGGTCGACGTAACTTCGGTGTGAAACGCATTGTCGCCGCTGTAGGTCGTCTCGGTGTGACCGTCCATGTGAATGCCCGAAAAAGTGCAGGTCGATTCGGAAATCCATGTGTTGCCCTGCATGCGCACATCGCTCTTGCTGCAGTCGTTCTTCAGATGCGCATCCGCGGTTGCCTTGGCCTCGGCCAGCGATGCCGCGTCGAGGCACATGTTGTAGCTTCTGGAGCCGCCGGGAACTTTTTCACCCGTCATCGTCGTTTGCCACAAGCCGGGTTTCTGCTCAGGGAGTTCAAGCGCGCTCGCGGACATGACGGAACCGAGCACCAGCATGGCCATGGAAAATACGATGCGAAATTTCATCTGCGACCTCTCCTGGGTTTGAACAGAACGTTACCTGCACGATTCGCCCGCCAGCACGAACGGGTCGCTATTCGCAAGCACCATGCCTCAATCGCAGCGTACGCCCTTCGGTGCAGATTCACATGAGGCAACGCGGAAGTTTCGTCGGACCTCGTCGAGCCTACGGCGTGCGATGGCATTCGGATCATCGCAATCCCAATCCGTGAGACGCCGCTGACTATCCTCAGTGTCAGGACAACGACGATGAGGAAGTCACGATGAGCCGGCGCTACAAGTCATCCACGATGAAGTTCGGCGTTCCGCTTTCGGTTCCGGGCTCGCGGTACGTCGAGCACTGCTACGGGATGCACGGCAAGGGTTACGGCGGATGTCCGCCGCGAAACTCGACCATCGAGCTGATCCTGCTCAACGCGCAGCGGCAGCTGTGGCGCGTCGAAGGCTACTTTCCGGAGCCGCACAAGTACGTCACCGATGCGGTTGCGCTCGGCGGTGACGGGTGGAAGCTGCTCGGCTGGCGCATGGCCGACGGATCGATGCCGCTCGGAGACTACGACGCCATCGATCCCGAGCTCACGCAGTTCGATTACCTGCCGGTTCCGAACGCATCCGAACGGCAGTGGCACAGCACTCCGCCCGGAGCAAGTCCGTTGCGGGAGAATGCGTGACGCGGCTCTGTCGAGCCCCGATCGACCTCGATAGCCATGCGCGGATTGACAGGACATCCGAGCATCAATAGGCCGAAGTCGCCCGAGCGCGCATACTCTGCCCAGCTGCGGCACGTCGCATCTGCGGCGAAAGCGGCGAGCGGAATCATCGGGGAGCAGACATGAGATCTTTTCGAATGCTCGCGGATTGCGTGGTTGCATCGCTTTGCCTGTCGTTCGGCGATGCATCGGCGCAGGTCATCACCGAGTTCACGGACGGCCTCACCGATGGCGCCCAGCCGTTGAACATCGTGACCGGACCCGACGGCAACCTCTGGTTCACCGAATTCAACGGCGGCAATCAGATCGGTCGGATTACGCCGGCGGGAGTCATTGACGAGTTCGCTGCCGGCATCACGCCCGGCGCTCTGCCTTTCGCGATTACGGCCGGTCCCGATGGCAACCTCTGGTTCACCGAACAGAGCATCAACTTCGGCATCAACCAGGTAGCGCAGATCACGACGGACGGCGTCGTCACCGAATACAGCTTCGGCATCAGCGATTTTGCCGATCCGTCTTTCATAACCGCATGGTCCGACGGCAACCTGTGGTTCACCGAGGACCTCGGCAACAGGATCGCGCAAGTCACCGTCGCAGGCGTCGTCACCGAAATCACCAACGGCATCTGCACGCCGTCGAGCTGTCCACCGTTCGGCGCGACGCCGACCGGCATCGCGGCAGGTCCGGATGGCAATCTGTGGTTCACCGAGTACACCCACAACGCCATCGGACGCATGAAGCCTTCGGGAGAGATCACGGTATTCGCCGCCGGCATGTCGCCGGACGCGAGCCCGTACGTCATCGCGGCAGGCCCCGACGGCAACATGTGGTTCACCGAAAATACCGGCAATCGCATCGGACGCATCACACCGGATGGCGTCATCATGGAATTCAGCGCCGGCATCACGCCGAATGCGCGGCTCTACGGCATCACGGCCGGCCCCGACGGCAACATCTGGTTCACCGAACAACTCGGCAATCAGATCGGGCGGATCACGCCGGATGGCGTCGTCACCGAGTTTTTCGACGGTCTCAGTTTCAACGCGAATCCGAGCGGCATCACGACAGGCCCCGACGGCAATCTGTGGTTCGCCGAAGCCGGCGGCGGCATCGGTCAAATCACTACCGGGCTTGCGAGCGACGTGATTTTTGCCGACGGTTTCGATTAGCTGTCACCGGGCGCACGCGACCCTGCACGGACATCGATGGCCGGTGATCCGGATCGTCGCGAAGCGCACTGGAAACGTGGCCAGAGTCGCGACGACATCTGGATTTGCCTAAGTAGAACTACTGGCTGTAGCGACCTCTGCCGCGGAGTACAGTCCAGCCTGCCTCCCGACACCACGGCATATCTCGATATGTCGCAGGTCCTGTGAGGCGCTGGGGATCACTCACGGGAGGTTGTATGAATCTAGTCAAGCCATTTCTGGCCTTGATTGCCATGGTGGTTGCTTGTGGCATTCAAACGACTGCGCATGCGCAGGCGGCCAGCACCAAGCCCAATATCCTCGTCATCATGGGTGATGACATCGGCATGTGGAACATCGGCGCATACCATCGCGGGATGATGGCGGGCAGGACGCCGAACCTCGATCGCATGGCCAAGGAAGGCATGCTGTTTACCGACTACTACGCCGAGGCAAGCTGCACGGCGGGTCGTGCGAATTTCATCACCGGCGAATTGCCGATCCGTACCGGCATGACCACGGTGGGGCAGGCCGGTGCTCCGACGGGTCTTCCTGCCGAAGCGATCACGATTGCGACGGCTCTGAAGGCTCAGGGCTACGCGACCGGCCAGTTCGGCAAGAACCATCTCGGCGACAAGAACGAATTCCTGCCGACCGTGCACGGCTTCGATGAATTCTTCGGATATTTATATCACCTCGATGCGATGGAAGATCCCGCGCATCCGAACTATCCGCAGGATCTTCTCAATCAGGTCGGCCCGCGCAACATGGTGCATTCCTGGGCGACGACCACCGACGACACGACCGACATGCCGCGCTGGGGCAAGGTCGGCAGGCAGAAGATCGAAGACGCCGGCACGCTGTATCCGAAGCGCATGGAAACCGTCGACGACGAGATCCGCGATTTCGCGATCGCGTTCATGGACAAGGCCAAGAAGGATGGCAAGCCGTTCTTCGTCTGGCTGAATCCGACGCGCATGCATATCGTCACGCATCTTTCGCCGAAGTATGAGGCGATGCGCAATGCCGAGAATGGCTGGTCGGAAGAAGAAGCCGGCATGGCGCAGCTCGACGACGACATTGGCCTCGTCCTGAAGAAGCTGAAGGACATGGGCGAGGACGAAAACACGATCGTCGTCTTCACGACCGACAACGGCACCGAACTCTTCACCTGGCCCGATGGCGGCACGACACCGTTCGCGCAGTCGAAGGGAACCGTCCTCGAAGGCGGCTTCCGAGTCCCGGCGATCCTGCGCTGGCCCGGTCACGTTCCGGCCGACTCCGTGCAGAACGGCATCTTCTCGGGTCTGGATTGGTTTCCGACGTTCCTCGCAGCCGCCGGCAACACGACCATTACGCAGGATCTGCTCAAGGGCGTGAAGGTTGGCGACCGCACGTACAAGAATCATCTGGACGGCTACAACCAGATGGCCGCGATCACCGGCAAGGGTCCATCCGCGCGCCACGAAATCTTCTACCTCGGTGAAAGCACGGTCGGTGCGGTTCGCATCGACGATTTCAAGTATCGCTTCATCGACCAGCCCGGCGGCTGGCTCGGCGAAAAGACTCATGTCGACGTGCCTTACCTGACCAACCTGCGGCTCGATCCGTTCGAGCGTCAGGGCTGGCCGGGCAACGGCACCAAGGACGGCGCGCAGCAATACTTCGACTGGTTCAAGTTCCAGTTCTGGCGGTTCGTGTTCGTCCAGCAGGTGGTCGGCAAGGAGCTGCAGACGTTCCTCGATTACCCGCCGATGCAGCGCGGCGCGAGCTTCAATCTCGATGCCGTCAAGGCAGAGATGGCCAAGAGAATGTCCGCGGCCGAAGCGGCGTCCAAGGGACCTAGCCAGTAAACGCAATCACTTCAGCGAAGGGCGGCCGATCCGGCCGCCCTCTTCTATTGCGCGGGTGAATGCGTGAATTCGCTATTTGCTTCGCTGGGCGTTTTCGTGGCGATCATGATTGCCGCGCTGGCGGGGTTGCTGGTTCGCGCGGTCGCTGCCGGCGGAGCATACGAGCGAGGCGTCGAAGGACGTCATCAAGATCGGCATGGGACTGGTCGTGACGCTGTCGGCCATGGTGCTCGGTCTCCTGGTCGCCTCGGCGAAGAGCTCATACAACACCAAGGTCGAAGAGATCGACGAAAGCGCGGCCCGCGTCATCATGCTCGGTCAGAACCTGCGCGTGTACGGCGACGAGACGAAACCGATTCGCGAAATGCTGCGGACGATCCTGGCGTCAAAGGTCGCGCTGAAATGGATTGAATCGGCAGACGACAGGGGACAAGGCGGTGCGGCCGCCAACAGGAATATCGATGACGCCGAGCGCATGATCGGCGCCCTGGCCCCGACGACCGACGTGCAGCGCATAGCCAAGGCGGATGCGCTTCAGATCTTCAGCAATCTCGCGAACACGCGATGGCTTCTGGTCACGCAGAAAGGCAGCTCGATACCGCTGCCATTCCTGATCGTGCTCGTCTTCTGGTTCGTGGCGATCTTCGGCAGCTTGAGCCTTCTGGCGCCGCGCAACGGGACCGTATACGCGGTCATCGTCGTCTGTGCATTGTCGGTCTCGAGCGCGATATTCCTGATCATGGAGCTCGATTCGCCATTCGAAGGAAGCCTGCGGATTTCCGACGCGCCATTGCAGAGCGCGATCACTCAGCTGAAAGAGTGAGCTCCATCCAGCGTACGCAGGACACGTGCGATGTGCGCGGACTTGTTCATGTCGGCAGCGCGTTCGACGTCGTCTTTCCTGAACGCGCAAGAGCCCGCGCGAGGTGAACGGACGCAGGCGCGCCCGCTACCTAAGTAGTTATACGGAACGACGAGAAAGGCGTCTCGCGCTACTCTCGGCGTAGCCGGTTTTTGTCCAATTGAGGAGAATCGCGATGACGAAATTACCGATGCTGTGCGCAGTGACTGCGGCGCTGCTGATGACGGCGTGCGTGTCGCAACAGAAATACGACGAGTCGCAGCAGAAGAACGCCCAGCTCGAGCAGGAGTACCAGCAGCTCAATCAGAGCATGAGCGCCGAGGTCGCATCCAGCAACGTGCACATCACGCGGTTGCAGGATGCGATCAAGGTCTCGGTCAACAGCGAGCTGTTGTTCCCTTCGGGCGGCTGGGAAATGTCGGAATCGGCAAAGACGAGCATCGCCAAGATCGCCGCGATCCTCGCACCCAATCAGAAGGCGAAGATCAACGTGAATGGCTACACCGACAGCACGCCGATTGGTCCGGGCCTCGCAAAAGAGGGCATCACGACCAATCTGATCCTGTCGCAGCGACGCGCCGACAACGTGATGCAGTACATGATCTCGCAGGGCGTCAAGCCGGGTCTCGTTGCAGCTCACGGCTTCGGCGATGCCGATCCGGTCGCTTCCAACAATACGGCCGAGGGCCGCGCGCAGAATCGCCGCGTCGAGCTCACGATCGCGAGTCAGAGCAAGTAAGCGTCGCGCTCGTATCCTTCGAGTGACAGCGAGCGGCACGTCGTGCCGCTCGCGATCCAGTTTGGATTGCGTCGTCAATCACGCGCCTGCGTCGGCGACCCTCGAACTGCACGCGCACGGCCACTCGCTCGCCGGCGCAGCGACGACGAAAGTTCGCCGATAGAAAATCGCACGACGAGCGACACTGAGCCGTTCAGCGCTCGTGCGAACAAATGCGGTTAAGGTCATGCGGCACTCGCCGGAATCACCATGACCATCGCCACCGTCTTCGCCCACGTCAGCTGCACCGACCTCGCATCCAGCATCGCCTGGTACGAAAAGCTGTTCGGCAAGCCGCCGCTGCGACGTCCGATGCCAGGGCTCGCGGAGTGGCAGTTCAGCGCGAGCGCCGAAGTGCAGCTCTACGAAGAGAAGGAACACGCCGGCCACAGCACGCTGACGCTCGGCGTGCTGCCGCTGGAGCCGGAACGCCGGCGTCTGGAAGCCGCGGGTCTCGCGCCGGGACCGATCGAGCAGGCGGACGATTTCTTCATCCTGCGCCTGCGCGACCCTGACGGTAATCTCATCGTGCTCGCAAGCGCCCGCAGGACGTGATTCGCGATTCGCCGGCCGAAAATAGGCGACAAACGGCGATTTCGATGGCTGACTCCGCTCCGTTTTCACGTGTCCGCTGCGGCGCGGCAACTAATCTGCACGCGAAGTAAGGGAGTTTTTCCGCTCGCGTTACGCGGATCAGGGACCGCCAAAAAAGGACTCTGGGCATGGATTCTTCGCGCTTCGATGACGCGTGCCGGGACGGCATGCGTGACATCTGCCATCGCGCCGTGCGTGCTGGCGTGCCGGTGCACTAGCATGCGTTTCCTGCTCGCACTGCGCGAGGTGGACGCCGATCTGCATTGCGTCATGATCCCGGATCTTCCGGGCTGCCGCGCTGCGGGCAGCAGCATGCAGCAGGCCATCCTCTACGCGCGCCGCGCGATCGACGAGCATTGCCGCCTGCTCGCGCAAGAGGGCGAACCGATGCCGGAAACCCAGCCGCTGGAACGGCACGCGCCGTTGCCTGATTTCTTCGCCGACGCGATGTGGACAACGGTCGACGTGCCGATCGAGCAGTACTTCATCCACTGACGCGCGCAGATGCGCGCTTGGCGCCGTTCATGCCGCAGTCCGTCGACGGGCCTTTGACCGATCGCGGCGGCGCGCGTACCCTCCCGCCGCATCATGCGCATCACCTTCGAGCTCGAGCCGGCGGACATCGAACGCTTCCACGCGGCGCTCGCGCGTGCGCGGCGCATGACGCGCTGCGCGGATGAAGTCGACGTCATCGACGCGACCAAGTACGCGCTCGATCACCTGTGCGCAAGCTCGGCGCCCGCCTACGTGCGCAGGCGCCTCGTCGAAGTGCAGCGCCTGATCCTGATGCTCGAGGACGAGGCGTGGGCTTTGGGCGATCCCGAACGCGCCGAGGTCGTCGAGACGCTCGCTTATTTCAGCGATCCGGATGACCTGATCCCGGATGAGATCGAGGTGATCGGCTTGCTCGACGATGCGATCATGCTCGAGCTGCTGCTGCGTCGGCTGCGCGCCGTGCTCAACGCTTACTCGGATTTCTGCGCGTATCGCACGACGCTCGCCGCGATGCCCGGCGATGCCGAAGCGCGGCGCATGCACGCGCGCTGCCTCGCCGAACGGCGCGTCAAGCTGCAGACGCGCATGCGCAGGCGTCGCTCGCGAAGCGCCAAACCCGCCGACGAGCCGGCCACGCGAGCGAAGTGACGCTTACTGCGCGCCGCGCGAGAAACAGATAACTGTTGAACGGCGTGCGACCCCAGAGCGGCCTCACGCGCGTGACGAATCCGGCCGCGCGCAGCGGCGCTTCGATTTCCTCGCGCTCGGGATAGTGCGTCGACCGGATATCGCATCCAGCGCAGCGCGCGCAACAGGCGCTCCTCGAGGATCGTCGCGCGAAAACGCCAGCCGGGTTCGCGCAGCACGTTGCGGATGATGATCAGCCCGCCGGGCGGAACGCAGGCGGCGGCTTGCGCGAGCGCGACCTGTTGCTGGTCGGCGGAGAGGTAGTGCAGCACGTCGAACATCGAAACGTCGCCGCTGAAGCGCGGCAACGAAGTCGCCGATCCGATCGCGAACTCGAGATCGAGCCCGTCCGACGCGCCGCGCGCCTCGGCGATTTTCTTCTCGTCGAGATCGACGCCGCAGTAGCGTGCACGAAATCCGCACTCGCGCAGGTACTGGCCGAAAATACCGAATCCGCATCCGACATCGAGCAATCCGCGCGACGAGTCGGCGAGCAGCGGCGCGATCGCCGGAAACAGCGGATCCCAGCGCAGCTTGCCACGCGCATACGAGCGATGCTGCTGGAGCCGATAGCGCGAAGCGATGCGCGCGATGATGGCGGCGTCGGGCGCCACCGTGTCGGGGCGCTCGGGCGTCGTCGCGATCATGCGGCCGGCCAGGTTTCCGTGAAGAGACGCTGGAAATTGCCGCCGAGCACCTTCTCGATCGAGGCGATCGGACTTGTGGCGCCTGGAAAGCAACGCGGCGATCGTCTCGAACCGACGCGGCGTGTTGAGATCCGGCACGAACGTGTACACCGCGGTCGTTTCGCCTGGCGCGGATACGCCGCGCTTCTGCCGCTCGGCGATCTCGTCGGCGAACGCTTTCTTGTACGCGTCGGTCAGCTGCACGGCCGAGATGGTGCCGTCGGTGCCGATGCCGACATGGTCCTCGCCGCAGACGTCGAGCGCATGCTCGATGTGCGCGATCACGTCCTCGGCCATCGGCTGGCCCGACGTGCGCAGGTACGGCATCAGATAGATGCCGATCACGCCGCCGTGCTCGGCGAGGCTCTTCAGCGTCGCGTCGCTCTTGTTGCGCGGAAGATCGGCGACGGCGGCGCAGCCCGCATGCGTGATCGCGACCGGCTTCTTGGACGCCAGGATCGCCTCGTCCGTCGTGCGACGCCCGCAGTGGCTGAGATCGACGAGCACGTCGCTGCGCGTTCATGCGCTCGACGAGCTCGCGGCCGAACAGGCTCAGCCCCGCGTTACCGGGCTCGAGGCATCCATCGCCGACGAGATTGCGCCGGTTGTAGGTGAGCTGGACGATGCGCACGCCGAGATCGCGGAATGTCTCGAGGCGATCGAGATCCTCGCCGAACGGCGTCGCGTCCTGGAAACCGTAGATGATCGCGAGCCGATGGTTTTTCTTCGCGATCGCGAAATCGCGCGCGTCGCGGAATTTCATCAGCACGTCCGGATGCGCGGCGATCTCGCTGTCCCAGTGCGAGATGCCCTGGACGGCGCCGTCGTAGTCGCGCACGTAGCTGCCGACCGGGCCGACCGTGAGATTGACGGCGCTCACGCCGGATGCGCGCACATCGGCGAGGTCGGCGGCGTCGAGCGCGGCTATCGGGCTTGTTCGCGCTGCCGGGTCCGCCGAGCGCGTCGATGACGGTCGTGCGCGAGTAGCCGCGCCATGTCGGCGTGTTGGCGTCGCGTGCGCGCACGGCAGGCACGGCCGCGGCGAGCGCGCCGGCGGCGACCGTGGAAACGAACTGGCGGCGCGAGAGTGTCGGTGTGCTCATGTCGGATACGCCAGCGGAGTCGCCGGCGATTGTGGCCGGCATTGCCGGGACGCACAACCGACGGGATGCGCGTTGCGGGCGTTTCGACTTATGCTCGACCACGCCGGCGCGCTTTTCGAGAAAGCTCCGTGGACGGAGCGCCGCGCCGGCTTTCACGACCTGACGGAACCCGCCATGCAATTCCTCTCGGTGCTGCGCGAGCTCGACACGACGCAACGCAAGGTCGTGCTGGCGAGCTTCCTCGGCTGGACGCTCGACGCATTCGATTTCTTCCTGCTCGTGTTCGTGATCCCGGAGCTCGCGCACGATTTCAACGTCGGCATTCCGGAAGTCGCGTTCTCGCTGACGCTGACGCTGGCGATGCGCCCGCTCGGCGCCTTCATCTTCGGGCGCCTCGCCGACCGCTACGGCCGTCGGCCGGTGCTGATGGTCGACATCGTGCTGTTCGCCGTGCTCGAAGCCGCCTCGGCGCTGGCGCCGTCGCTGGCCGTGCTGCTCGTCGTGCGCGCGCTGTTCGGCATCGCGATGGGCGGCGAGTGGGGCATCGGCGCGTCGCTCGCGATGGAATCGATTCCGGCGAAGGCGCGCGGCGCGGTGTCCGGCCTGCTGCAGGAAGGGTACGCGGTCGGCTACCTGATCGGCGGCCTCTGCTACATCGCGCTGTTCGATCACATCGGCTGGCGCGGCATGTTCGCGCTCGGCATCCTGCCGGCGCTGCTCGTGTTCTACATCCGCCGTCACGTGCCGGAATCGCCGGTCTGGGAGGCTGGCGCAAAGAAGGCGCGAGTCAGTCTTGCCGAGACGATGCGCGGCCGTTGGCGGCTGTTCGCTTATCTCGTGCTGCTGATGACCGCGTTCACGATGTTCAGTCACGGCTCGCAGGATCTCTATCCGACGTTCCTCAAGCAGCAGCTGCATTTCGACACGCGCACGGTCGGGATGCTGACCGTCGTGCTGAATCTCGGCGCAATCCTCGGCGGCCTTTTCTTCGGCGCGCTGTCGCAGCGGATCGGGCGGCGCAAGCGCGATCGTCATCGCCTCGCTGCTTGCGCTGCCGATGATCCCGCTCTGGACGTACGGCGGCTCCGTGGCGATGCTCGGAATCGGCGTCTTCCTGCTTCAGATCATGGTGCAGGGCGCGTGGGGCGTGGTGCCGGTGCATCTCAACGAGCTCTCGCCGGATGCGGTGCGCGGCACGCTGCCCGGTTTCGCGTACCAGGGCGGCAACCTGCTCGCGTCGTTCACGGCGCCGTTCATGAGCAAGTACGCTGAGCTCCACGGCGGAAACTATGCGTTCGTGATGTCGGTGTTCATCGCGCTCGTCGCGGTGTTCCTCGCCCTGGTCACGGCGTTCGGACCCGAGGCGCGCGGCGCGCAATTCGGCGTGTCGCCGGAGGCATGACGGCGGCGCGCGCAGCTGCTAGGCTCCCGCGCCCGCATCGGAGTCGTCGATGAAAATCGAAGCCAACAAGGTCGTCGTGTTCCACTACACCGTCAGCGAGAGCGGCGGCAGCAAGGTCGAGTCATCGCATGATCGCGGCGAGCCGCTCGCGTTCCTGGTCGGCCAGAGCAGCCTGATCCCGGGCCTCGAAAAGGCGCTGATGGGCCGCGAAGCGGGCGAGCGTTTCGAAGTCACGGTCGAGCCCGCCGAAGCCTATGGCGAACGCCGCGCGGATTTCACGCAGCGCGTGCCGAAGAAATATTTCCAGGACGCCGAGCATCTGAAGCCCGGCATGCTGACCGTCCTCAGCGTGCGCGAAGGCGGGCAGCGCCAGGTCACGGTGCTCAAGGTGGGTTCGAGCGTCGTCGACGTCGATCTCAACCATCCGCTCGCCGGCAAGTCGCTCGTGTTCGACGTCGAGATCGTCGACGTCCGCGACGCGACGCCGGAAGAGATCGCCCATCGCCACGCGCACGGCGCCGCCGGACACGCGCACGGTCACTGACCGGCGGGTCCGAGGCTAGCGGCTGCCGATCACGCGCGCGGTATCCGCGAGCTGGTCCAGCACGCGCTTGCCGTAGACGAAGTGCTCGCTCCACCACGCGCCGTCGAGCCGATCGAGGCGCACGGTGCCGCCGCTGTTCGGCGCGTGCACGAAGCGCTGCTCGCCGACGTAGATGCCGACGTGACTGACATGGCGGCCTTCCGCGAAGAAGACGAGATCGCCGGCCTGCAGACGCCTCGCGATCGATCTTGCGTGCGTGCAGATCGCTCATGTCGCTCGAGGTGCGCGGCAACGCGACACCCGCGGCGTCCAGAAACACGTAGCCGACGAGGCCACTGCAATCGAAACCGCCCTGCGGGGTGTTGCCGCCGTAGCGGTACGGCGTGCCGACCAGCGCGATCGCGCGGAAAAGCACGGCGTTGGCGGCATCGGCGCGCGGCGTGCCGGCTGCGAGGGGTGCTTCGGAACGGCGCGGATGGCTGGAGCAGCCTGCCAGCGCAGCCAGCAAGGCGAGGCACGGCAGAAGAAGGCGACGTTCCGGCACGGCGCTACGCTGGCCGAATGGCCGGGCCGCTGTCAACGTCTTGTGATGTTTCGAAAAGCTGGACGCGGGCGGTCAGCCCGTGCCGCCGCAAACTGTCAGTTTTGGACGAGCGCTGACCGGGGCGACAGGCGCCGGCTGCTCGTCGAGCAGGTAGGTCTGCAGGTCCTTGACCGTCTCCTCGAAGCTCGCGAGGCGCGAGTTGGCCGCGACCGCGACCGGCTGCGGCACGTGGCCCACATCGAGCAGGCCGCGCACCAGATCGCGCTGGTGATCGGTGAAGGCCGGGTCCTGCGTGGCTTCGTCGAGCGCGCAGATCAAGCGCGGCCAGCCAGCCCGAGGAGGGCGAACGCAGGGCCAGCAGCAATTCGTTGGTCGACGGTTTCATCGGTAATCCCCCAGCAGGCTCTGTTCGGATCGATGCAGATTTGATGCCAGCCCGGCGCTTGGCTAATCGGGTAGGCTTCGGGCTTTGGCGTCGGGGTGACTGCATGCGATTTCTGACCTGCCTGACGGCGGCGCTCGCCGCTCTCGTCGCTTCCGGCTGCGCCACATCGCCGCCGCCCCAGACGGCCGGCGGCTACGATCTCGTGATCCGCGGCGGGACCGTCTATGACGGCTCCGGCGGCAATCCCTTCGCGGCCGATATCGGCATCCGCGGCGACCGCATCGCGACGATCGGCGATCTGTCCAAGGCGCACGCCCGGAAAACAGTCGACGCCAAGGGCATGGCCGTCGCGCCGGGCTTCGTCAATGTGCTGTCGTGGGCGCCCGATTCGCTGATCGCCGACGGCCGCGGCGTGTCCGACAGCGTGCAGGGCGTCACGCTCGAGATCTTCGGCGAGGGAGATTCCTACGGCCCGCTCAACGAAACGATGAAGAAGGAAGCGGCCGAACAACAGGGCGACATCAAGTACGCGATCGAGTGGACCACGCTCGGCGAGTTCATGCGCTATCTCGAAAAGCGCGGCGTCGCGCCGAACATCGCGAGCTTCGTCGGCGCGAGCACCGTGCGCCAGTACGTCGTCGGCAACGCGAACCGCAAGGCGACGCCGGCCGAGCTCGAGCAGATGCAGGGCCTGGTGCGCACCGCGATGCAGGAAGGCGCGCTCGGCGTCGGCTCGGCGCTGATCTATTTTCCGGGCAACTTCGCCGACACCGCCGAGCTGACCGCGCTGGCCAAGGCGGCCGCGCCGTACGGCGGCTCGTACATCTCGCACATGCGCAGCGAAGGCGATCGGCTGCTCGAAGGCATCGACGAGCTGATCGGAATCGCGCAAGCGGCCGGCATCCACGGCGAGATCTATCACCTCAAGGCCGCCGGGCGCGACAACTGGCCGAAGATGAGCCAGGCGATCGCGCGCATCGAAAGCGCGCGCGCGAAAGGCGTGTCGGTCAGCGCGAACATGTACACGTATACGGCCGGCGCGACCGGTCTCAACGCGTGCATGCCGCCATCCGTGCAGGAAGGCGGGCTCGATGCGTGGATCGAGCGGCTCAAGGATCCGCACGTGCGCGCGCAGCTGATCAAGGAAATGCGCGCGCCGGGCAAGGACTGGGAAAACATCTGCTACGCGGCCGGCGATCCGGCCAACGTCCTGCTGATCGGATTCCGCAGCGAAAAGCTCAAGGCGATGACCGGCAAGACGCTCGCCGACGTCGCCAAGCTGCGCGGCACGTCGCCGGAGGAGACCGCGATCGATCTCGTCATCGAGGATCACGGACGCGTCGACACCGCGTTCTTCATGATGAGCGAGGACAACGTGAAGCTCGGGCTTTCCAAGCCGTGGGTCGCGCTCGGCTCGGACGAAGGCTCGTACGTGCCCGAAGGCGTGTTCCTGAAATTCCAGCCGCACCCGCGCGCCTACGGCAACTTCGCGCGCTTCCTCGGCAAGTACGTGCGCGACGAGCACGTCGATACGCTGCCCGACGCGATCCGCCGCCTGTCCGCGCTGCCGGCCGACAACTTCAAGCTGCGCGATCGCGGCTATCTCAAGACCGGCTATTTCGCCGACGTCGTCGTGTTCGATCCGGCGACGATCATCGACCACGCGACCTTCGACAATCCGCGCCAGTTCGCGACCGGCGTCAGCGACGTCGTCGTCAACGGCGTCGAGATCGTGCGCGACGGCCAGCCGACCGGCGCGAAACCCGGACGCTTCGTCACCGGACCTGGCTTCGCGGCCGCACCGTCGCACTGAGCGTCGTGTCGTCGATGGCGGAGGCGCGCAATACCGATGTGCTGATTCTCGGCGGCGGCGTGATCGGCCTCGCCTGCGCGTATTACCTGCTCGAAGCGGGTCGCGGCGTGACGGTGCTGGAGCAGGGCACGGCCGGCTGCGGCAGCTCGCACGGCAACTGCGGCACGCTGACGCCGAGCCACGCGACGCCGCTCGCGATGCCGGGCGTGATCGGCCCTGCGCTGCGCGCGATGCTGCAGTCCGGATGCGCCGCTGCGCATCGCGCCGCGGCTCGATTTCGCGCTGTGGCGCTGGCTGTTCGGTTTCGCGCGCCGCTGCAACTGGACCGATTTCCGCACCGCGACGCGCGCGAAGGCTCCGCTGCTGATGCACTCGCGCCGGCTGATCGAGGAGCTCGTGCGCTCGAATCGCTCGATTGCGAGTTCGAATCGAGCGGCACGCTGTACGTGTTCCGCGACGCGGCCGACGTTCGAGCACTCGCGCTGGCTGCCGCGCGCGCTGGCCGAGATCGATCTGACGATCGAGACGCTCGATGCGGCGCGCGTGCATGCGATGGAGCCGGCACTGAAGCCCGGCGTCGTCGCCGGCTATTTCAATCCGGGCGATGCGCACCTCAGGCCCGATCGTTATGTCGATGCGCTCGCGCGGCTCGTGCGCGCGAAAGGCGGCGTGATCGAGGAGGGCGCGCGCATCGATGCGATCGAGCGCGAAGGCGCGCGCATCTCGCGCGTGCGCACGAGCCGCGGCGATTTTTCCGGTCGCGAGGTCGTGCTCGCGCTCGGCGCGTGGTCGCCGGCGCTGGCGAAGCAGGCTCGGACTTCGACTGCCGATCCAGCCGGGCAAGGGCTACTCGATCACGTTTACGCGCCCGGCGCTCTGTCCGCGCATTCCGCTCGTGCTGAAGGAGCGCAGCGTCTGCGTGACGACGTGGAGCTCCGGCTATCGGCTCGGCAGCACGATGGAATTCGCCGGCTACGACACGTCGCTGAACCGCACGCGCCTCGATGCGCTGCGCCGCGGCGCGGCGGAGTATCTGCACGAGCCGGAAGGACCCGAAGTCGTCGAGGAATGGTACGGCTGGCGCCCGATGACCCCTGACGACCTGCCCATGCTCGGCCGCGCGCCGGGCATCGACAATCTCGTGCTGGCGACCGGACATGGCATGCTCGGCGTCAGCATGTCGGCGATCACCGGTCTTCTCGTCAGCGAAGTCGTCACCGGAAAGACACCGTCGCTCGATCTCGCGCCGTACGACGCGGCGCGCTTTGCCTGATTCAATGCAACCAGGGGGAATCCATGTACTACCGCCATCTCGTTCTCGGCCTTCTCGCGTTCGGCTGCGTCGCCGCGAGCGCCGCCGAAAACGCCGACAAGTCGAAGCCGGGCGATCCGGTGCAGTTCCAGTGGGGCGTCAAGATCCCGATGCGCGACGGCGTCAAGCTCAATGCGACGGTCTACCGGCCGCTCGATCAGAAGGACGCGCTGCCGTGCGTGTTCACGCTGACGCCGTACATCGCGCAGAGCTATCACGATCGCGGCATGTACTTCGCCGGCCATGGCTACGTGTTCCTGACGATCGACGTGCGCGGCCGCGGCAATTCCGAAGGCGAGTTCACGCCGCTGCTGCAGGAAGCCAAGGACGGACACGACATCGTCGAATGGCTCGGCACGCAGTCGTATTGCAACGGCAAGGTCACGATGTGGGGCGGCTCGTACGCGGGCTACGATCAGTGGGCGACCGCGAAGGAATTCCCGTCGCACCTCGCGACGATCGTGCCGGTCGCATCGCCGAAGCCCGGCGTCGACTATCCGATGCGCAACAACGTGTTCTATCCGTACGACATGCAGTGGCTGACGTTCGTCAGCGGCCACGCGGCGCAGGACAAGATCTTCGGCGACAGCACGTTCTGGAGCGCGCAGTTCCGGCGCCTGTACGACGCGCACGCGCCGTTCGCCGAGCTCGACAAGTACATCGGCAATCCGTCGCCGATCTTCCACACGTGGATCGAGCATCCGTCGCAGGACGCGTACTGGGACAGCTACAGCCCGACCAAGGAGCAGTACGCCAAGCTCGATCTTCCGATCCTGACGATCACCGGCCACTACGACGGCGATCAGCCCGGCGCGCTCGCGTACTACCGCGAGTACATGCATTACGGCCCGGACACCGGCAAGGACCGGCACTACCTCATCATCGGCCCGTGGGATCATCCGGGCACGCGCACGCCGCAGGCCGAAGTCGCCGGCCTCAAGTTCGGCGAGGCTTCGCTGCTCGACATGAACGCGCTGCACAAGGCGTGGTACGACTGGACGATGAAGAGCGGCGCGAAGCCTGAGTTCCTCAAGGACAAGGTCGCGTTCTACGTCGTCGGCGAGGAAGCGTGGCGCTACGCGCCGACGCTCGATGCGGTGACCGCGCGCAGCGAAGCCCTGGTATCTCGATTCATCGAACGGCCGCGCGAACGACGTGTTCGCGTCGGGCAGCCTCGACAAGCGCAAGCCCGGCAGCGGCAAGCCGCGACAGCTACGTCTACGATCCGCTCGACACCGTCGCCGGCGGAGTGGGAAACGCGTCGACGTGCCGAACGGGCTCACCGATCAGCGCGGCATGCTGAACTCGTCCGGCAAGATTCTCGTCTACCACACGGCGCCGTTCGCAGCGGATACCGATGTCGCGGGTTTCTTCAAGCTCTCGGCGTGGCTTGTCGCTCGATCAGCCCGACACGGATTTCGCCGTCGGCGTGTACGAGATCAAGCCGGACGGCTCGCAGCGTCGCGCTGACCGACGATCTGATGCGCGCGCGCTATCGCAAGAGTTTTCGCGAGGCCGAGCTCGTCAAGCCCGGCTCGATCGAGCGCTACGACTTCGATCACTTCACGTTCACGGCGCGCCGCATCGCAAAGGGCAGCCGTTTGCGTCTCGTCATCGCGCCGGTGAATTCGATGTACAGCCAGAAGAACTACAACAGCGGCGGCGTCGTGGCGAACGAATCCGGCAAGGATGCGCGCAAGGTCACCGTGAAGGTCTATCACGACGCCACGCATCCGAGCGCGCTGTACGTGCCGCTTGCGGCGGCGAGCTCCGTGCCGGCGAAGTGACGGCTGGGTGCGGCGACATGTCATCGTCGCCGCACTATCCGCCCGACGATTGATCCGATGCATCGGCGGCTTGCCAAACGCCGCCGTTCGATGGAAAGTGGCGGGGCATGGAAGAACGTGATCTGATCGTTCTCGGCGCGGGATCCGCCGGCATCGCGACGGCGATCCGCGCTGCGCGCTACGGCGCCCGCGTCTGCGTGCTCGAGCCCGGCACGATCGGCGGAACCTGCGTCAACGTCGGCTGCGTTCCGAAAAAGGCGATGTGGCTCGCGTCCGAGCTCGCCGAAGCGCAGAAGCTCGCGCGCGAAATCGGATTCGGCAACGCGCCGACGGAGCTCGACTGGCCCGCGTTCGTGCGCCGACGCCAGGACTACATCGAGAACATCCGCGCCAACTACCACGTGCGCTTCGAGGAATTCGGCATCGAGCTGATCGCCGAATACGGAAAATTCGCCGATGCGCACACGATCGTCGCCGGCGAGCGCACGTTCACCGCGCCGCACATCGTGATCGCGACAGGATCGAGACCGCGGCGCCTGTCGATCCCCGGCGCCGACCTCGGCATCGATTCGGACGGATTCTTCGCGCTGCGCGCACGTCCGCGCAAGGTCGCGATCATCGGCGGCGGCTACATCGCGGTCGAGCTCGCCGGCATTCTGCGCGCGCTCGGCGCCGAGGTGAGCGTCTACGTGCGAGGCACGCATCTGCTGCAGGGATTCGACAACGAAGTAACGGCCGAGCTCGCGTCCGCGATGGCCGGGCGCGGCATCGCAGTGCTCGGCGGTCTCGAGCCCGCTGCCGTCACGCGCAAAGCGGAAAGCTACGTGCTGCACTTCGCGAACGTCGCAGAGCCGGCGATCGAGGCGGGTGGCTTCGACGCGCTGATCTGGGCGGTCGGACGCGACGCGAATACGCAGACTCTCGATCTTGCCGCCGCAGGCATCCGCGTCGATCGCACGGGTCACGTCGAAGCGGACGACTGGCAGAACACGAACGTCGCCGGCGTGCATGCGGTCGGCGACGTCACCGGGCGCCTCGCGCTCACGCCTGTCGCAGTCGCGGCAGGAAGGCGTCTTGCGGACCGTCTTTTCGGCGGCAAGCCCGATGCGCGGCTCGATTACGCGAACGTGCCGACGGTCGTCTTCTCGCGTCCGCCGCTCGGTTCCGTCGGTCTTTCGGAAGAGGCCGCGCGCGAGCTGCACGGCGACGACGTCGCGGTGTATCGCGTGCGTTTCAGTCCGATGATCAACACGCTCGCGCAGAGCGGCGAGCGCACTTTCATGAAGCTCGTCTGCGTCGGCGCGGACGAGCGCATCGTCGGCATCCACGTGCTCGGCCGTTCGGTCGACGAGATGCTGCAGGGCTTCGCGGTCGCGATCAAAGTGGGCGCGCGCAAGGCCGATTTCGACGAAACCGTCGCGATCCACCCGACTTCGGCCGAAGAGCTCGTGCTGATGGGTGAGCTGAATCGCACGCCGGTCATCTGACCGGCGCTTCGCGGATTCAACAATCGCGGCTCAGTGCTTGCGCGAGCCGCCGCCGGTTCTGGTCACGCCATCGCCGGTGACCTCGACGGTCAGCGAGAACGTGCGTCCTTCGCCCGGCCGCATCGCGCCGACGCCGACGATCTTGCGATCGATCTCCTCGTCGCGATCGTTGCGGATCGAGAGCACCATCGAGTACTCCCACGCCTCGCCGTCGGACGGATGGCGGATCGTGCCTTCGACGCGCAGCGCGGACGTCGCTTCGGTCGCGCGCTTGGCAACCTCAGGATCGAACCTGAGGTGATGCTTGCATGCGGGACAGACGCTCGAGCTTTCGAGAATCGTCGTCTTGCAGTGCGGACAGATCCGGGTCGCGCCAGCCGTCCCGGGACGCGGAGGTCCCGGACGTGTAGCGCTCATGAGCCCGATCCGTTCTCCGAACCGTTGCGATGCGATTTCGGCGTCGAAGCTTTGTCCTCCCAGCCGAACTCGGCCTGGCCGCGCATGCGCGAACCCGCAGCGACGGTCAGCGAGCCGGCCTTGAGATCGCCGATCAGCACGCCGGTCTGCTGCAGCTCGACCTGCGAGGCGGCTTCGATGTTGCCTTCGAGCTCGCCGGCGACGGTGATCTTCTTGGCGCGCACGCTGCCGTTGAGCTTCGCGTCCTTCTCGATCGTGAGATCACCCTGCACGTTGACGTCGCCCTTGAACTTGCCGGCGATGCGGACGTGACCGGTGCCTTCGATCTTGCCTTCGATCGTGATGTCGGAGGCGATCAGCGATTCTTTCGCGTCTCCGCGCTCGGCGGTCCAGCGCGCTGCGGTCTGATGCGGCGCGGCATAGTCGAGGACGGGCGCGCTTTCCTTGGCGGGAACCGGCATCGGGTCGGACGAAAACGGCATAGATTCCTTCTTCGCCGCGGTGGGTTGATTGAAAATGGCCATGCTTGCGGGCTCCGCGTCAGGGTGTTGCAGGGTTTTGTAGCGTAGCACGGCACTTGCGCCACATACCTGTGACCGAACTCACCGAACTGTGCTGAACATCCCGGCGCAATAACGGATTTTTCGCATACTGGCGAAGAGCTGTCCGCGCGATCCCGACGTTCGTACGGCATCGCACGGGAGAGCGGAATCGGGAACTGCGCAGGTTCCCGATCCGCTCTCCCGACGATCGAGCTCAGTCGATGCCGCCCACGGCCGCCTGCCCGAGCATGAAGAACACGTCGGAGTTGTCGAACACGCCGTGGAACAGCGTCGCGCCGCGGCCGAATGCCGACAGCGGAATGTCGGTCGCCGTGTGCACGGCCTGGTCGCCCGACACCTGGCCGCTGACGAGATAGCCGACGCCTTCGTTGCGCACGTTCGCATCGGCCGGCGATTGCGCCGGCGGGAACGGCTGCTGCGTGTCCTTGGTCGGGAACGCGTTCGGCAGCCACGTCTCGTAGCGGTCCGCGTTCGCGCCGTAGCCGATCAGGAGCTTGCGGTCGATGTTCGTCGTCTCCGGATAGCCGTCGTCGAGGATCGTGTACTTCGGAAAGCCGGCCGCATCGTAGGTGCCGACGGCCGTCTTGCCGGCCGCTGGATCGTTCTGGAGAGCCGCCGCGCTCATGCTCGATGCGCCGATGATCGCCGCGCCGGAGCACTCGTGGTCGGCGGTGACGATGACCAGCGTATCCGGATGCGTTTCGGCGAAGTGCTTCGCGACCGCGACCGTGCGATCGAACTCGATGACTTCGAGCACCCAGCGATCGCTGTCCATCAGATGCGCCTGCTTGTCGATCGATGCGCCTTCGATCATCGCGACGAAGCCGTTCGGATTCCTCGACAGGACCTGCAGCGCCTTGTCCGCCATCTCGTCGAGCATCGGCTGGTCGGGAAATCCGAATGCATCGACGACGGTGGAATCGCCGCGGCGTCCATTGATCTTGTCGTACGAGACGTTCATGTTCGAATACGCGAAGAGGCCGAGCAGCTTGCTCGGCACGTGGCCCGCGAAGAGATGATCGAGCGCGGTCTTGTCCGACGCGTAGGAGAAGCCGGCCGTCTGGAAGTCCGCAATCAGATCGCGCTCGGGATCGAGCGCACCGGGTGCAGCACCCCAGCCGTTGATGACATCGTCCGGCAGCACGTAGTCGTTCGCGCTGCGCCGCTGCGATCCGTTCGCGGGCTGCGGCGACACGCTGTTGCTCGCGTTCGGCAGGAACCACTTGCGGCCGCCGCCCATCAGCACCGTGAGGCCGGTCCGCGTGCGATCGTCGAGGAACTGATCGACGATGCCGGTGCCGTTGCCGCGCGCCGACGTGTGCACGGCGTTCGCGGCCGGCGTCGCGTCGAAGACGTCGGCGGTGGTGACGACGCCGAGCGCCTTGCCCTGCAGCATGTGCAGATATTCGGACAGATATTCGACGCGCGGATTGTCGAACGCATCGAGCGTATCGTCCGGGAACACGCCTTCCTGGTTGTTGTTGGCCTTGTTGCCGGTCACGTAGTTCTGCATGCCGGGCGCCGAGTCGGTCACGATCGAGTTCAGCGACGCGGTCATGACCATGCCGCCGTACGGAAACGTGTCCATGGTCAGGCGGCCTTTCGCCTTGCCCTGCGCGTAGCCCTTGGCCATGATGCGGCCGGCGGTGCGGTGCGCGGCGCCCATGCCGTCGCCGAGCAGGATGATGATGTTCTTCGCCGTCGCGCCGCCGCGATCGATGCCGACGACTTCGAAGTTGCCGGTCGCGCTGATCAGCGAGCCGTTGCCTTGCGCGGCGACCACCTTGAACGTGTGCACGCCGGGCAGGGATTTCGAATACGCACGCTGCGAGACGACCGCCGTATTGGACGGAAGGTTCGCGGCGAGCTTGCAGCCGGACGCGCCGGTTGTCTTGCCGCTGGCATCGATGCAGGTATCGGCCGGGCCGGTTTCGGTGACGATGCTGGTGCGCGCCATCGTTTCCGCATTGCGGTTGGTCACCGGCGAGTTGTCGACGTAGAACGCGAAGTTCGTGATGGTCTGGCCGGCATCCGGCTGCACGGTCGCCTGCAGGTCGAACAGCTGGCCCGGCAGGAAGCGCGCGATGACCGGATCGGCTTCGCCGCTTGCGAAGAGCTCGCTCGGCGGCGTCAGCCGCGATACGCGTGCGGCGAATGCGTCGCCGGCGGCGAGTGCGAGCACGCCGGCGGTCGTGATGACGAGACAACGACGGATCGAGAACAGGGTTTGCATACGGGTGTCTCCTGATGCGGGTTCTGCGAGCGAGGCCGCGCGCGCGGGCGACACGGCGTGATTCGGTCAGATGGGTTTATGCGGTTTCGATTTCGCGGCGAGCGTGCGCGCGACATCGCGGATCGCGCGCTGCGGCGCTGCGTCGAGCACGAGTTGCGCGGGAGTCGAACGGCCGCTCACAGGATCGGCGCGCATGCCGACATGCAGCGTGCCCGTGACCTGCAGCAGGCCCGGCAGCAGCGGAACGGCGAGATCGCGCGTCTTGTCGAGCTCGACCAGCAACGTCGTTGCCGGAAGGTCGTCGGCGAGCGCTTCGTCCTCGTCGCCGAGCATGACCGGCAGCGGCGACAGCAGGAACGCGCCCATCGGCGCCGGCTCCTGCCTGACCATGTAGCCGACGATGCGCACGCGCTTGCCGTCGAGCGCGCGCAGCTTGTCGGTCGGCTCGAGACCTTTGGGTCCGACCGGCAGTTTGAATATCTCGCGGAATTTCAGCTCGGTGACACCGGCGGGCGGCGGCCCGAGCTCCTTCTGCACCGCGAGCGCAGCGGGAACGCGCGTCTTCGCATCGTCATGATGCGCGCGCGAGTTGTCGGAAGTTGAGGCCTGGCAGACGGCGTGCAGCAACATGCCCGTCATCAGCGTACTGACGATGAGACAACGCAACATTGACATCGTGATCCCCAGCGCGACGCGCGTCGCGGCGATATGCCGGGCGGCGAGGCGACATGGGGAACTTAGGAGCGCGAGGTGACTGCTGGATGACGCGCGTGTTACCTCATCGCGTCGGATCGGTGTACGGGCGGCGCGCGATCGGCCTCGCGCGCCGCGATCGTGTCAGATGTTGTGTCGGTGATCGTCGGCCGGAGCCGCGTCCGTCTTCTGATCGGGCAGCGGCACCAGCGGCTCGACGGTCGCAGTGCCTTCGGGCGGCCGCACGAATTTCGGATCGTACGGATTGTCGCTTTCGCGCAGCTGCTAATACGCGATCGAGCCGTCGATCGATCCGCCACTGAGGATGCCGAACGCCGAGAACGTGTTGCCATCCAGCGCCGGCTTGCCGGCTCGGGCGTTGATGTTCGCGGCATGTGCCGGCCTAGCCGCCGCCGCCGACCTTGAGATTGCCGACCGCAGCCGACGCGCGAGCCGGTCATGCCGGCCTTGACCTGCGCCCAGCGCGTCTTCGCGCGCTCGAGCGCGACGTCGTCGGCATAGGTTTTCTTCAGATCGCGCCAGATCTCGTTGGCCTTGTGCGAACTCTTCCTGCGTGAGATCCGCGTAGATCACCTCGCGCGCCTCGACGTAATCCTGATCGCCGCGCTCGGCGGCGAGCGCGGCCCAGGCCATCGCGCGCGGCTTGTCGACCGGCAACGCCTTCGCCCTTCATGTACATCACGGCGAGATTGTATTGCGCGGGCTTGTACGCCCACGACGCCGACGTCTGGTACATGTCGATCGCGAATCGATAGTTGCTGATGCTGGACCGCGTCGACTGCCTTGTAGGAAGTAGTACTGGCCGGGACGTCCGTCTTCTTCGGGCGTGCCGAAGCCCCACTGCAGCGGGTATGTCGGTCGTGTCGCTGCGAGTCGTAGTTCGGCGCATCGTCGATCGCGGCAGTGCGCGGCGCGGCGAAGCAGCGATGCAGCAACGAGCGGCAGCCAGCGGCGAGCGTGCGCATGCCCATGGCGATATCTCCACGGTCAAGTTGCGACACGGAAACGATCGCTACGCTGCAGCGCTCGCAGCGATCAATCGCGGACGACGCAGAGCACGACGTGCTACATGCGGAACACGCCGAATCGCGCTTGCTCGATCGGTGCATTCAAGCGATGCCGAAATTGCGAGGCCGAGCACGCGGCGCGTATCGGCCGGATCGATGATGCCGTCGTCCCAGAGGCGCGCCGTCGCGTAGTACGGATGGCCCTGGCGCTCGTACTGCTCGCGGATCGGCGTCTTGAACGCGTCTTCCTCTTCCTTCGGCCAGGTCTTGCCGGACGCTTCGATGCCGTCGCGCGCGCACGGTCGCGAGCACGCTCGCGGCCTGCTCGCCGCCCATCACGCTGATGCGCGCGTTCGGCCACATCCAGAGGAAGCGCGGCTGGTAGCCGCGTCCGCACATCGCGTAGTTGCCGGCGCCGAAGCTGCCGCCGATGATCACGGTGAACTTCGGCACGTGCGAGCAGGCGACCGCGGTGACCATCTTCGCGCCGTCCTTGGCGATGCCGGCGTGCTCGTATTTCTTGCCGACCATGAAGCCGGTGATGTTCTGCAGGAACACGAGCGGCATGTTGCGCTGGTTGCACAGCTCGATGAAGTGCGTGCCCTTGAGCGCGGATTCGGAGAACAGGATGCCGTTGTTGGCGACGATGCCGACCGGATAGCCGTAGATGTGCGCGAAGCCGCGTGACCAGCGTCTTGCCGTAGCGCGCCTTGAACTCGTGGAACTCCGAGCCGTCGACGATGCGCGCGATGATCTCGCGGATGTCGAACGGGATGCGCGTGTCGCGCGGCACGATGCCGTAGATGTCGTCGGCCGGGTAGAGCGGTTCGCGCGGCTCGCGCGTCGCGAGCGCGCAGATGCTTGCCGCGGTTGAGGTTCGCGACGATGTCGCGCGCGATCGCGAGCGCATGCGCGTCGTTCTCGGCGAAATGATCGGCGACGCCGGAGATCGACGTGTGCACGTCGGCGCCGCCGAGCGTCTCGGCATCGACGACTTCGCCGGTCGCCGCCTTCACCAGCGGCGGGCCGCCGAGGAAGATCGTGCCCTGTTCCTTGACGATGATCGTCTCGTCGCTCATCGCCGGCACGTACGCGCCGCCGGCCGTGCACGAGCCCATGACGACCGCGATCTGCGGAATGCCGAGCGCGCTCATGCGCGCCTGGTTGTAGAAGATGCGGCCGAAGTGATCGCGATCCGGAAACACTTCGTCCTGCAGCGGCAGGAACGCGCCGCCGGAATCGACGAGATAGACGCAGGGCAGGCGGTTCTCGAGCGCGATTTCCTGCGCGCGCAGGTGCTTCTTCACCGTGATCGGAAAATACGTGCCGCCCTTGACCGTCGCGTCGTTGGCGATGACCAGCGACTTCGATGCCGTTGACGCGGCCGATGCCGGTGATGATGCCGGCGCGCGGCGCCTGCGTTCGTCGTACATGCCGTGCGCGGCGAGCGCCGAGAATTCGAGGAACGGCGAACCCGGATCGAGCAGCGCGCGGATGCGCTCGCGCGGCAGCAGCTTGCCGCGCTCGGTGTGCTTCGCGCGCGCCTTCTCGCCGCCGCCTTCAGCGCGCTTTGCGCGAATTCGGCCTTCAGATCGTCGACGAGCCCGCGCAGCTGCGCGGCATTGGCCTGGAAGTCGGGCGAGCGCGGATCGATTTGCGAGCGGATGGCGGGCATCGGTCGTCACGCGGCGGAAGAGGGCGTCATGAAAACACAGCGCATCGGCGCGGCGCCAGATCGCGGACGCCTGAAACGCAACCGGCCGCTGCGTGGCGGCCGGTGCGGACAAGCGAATGCGTGATACGCGGCAACGATCAGTGATCGCCGTCCTTCTTGTCGCTGTCGCGTCGCGGCGTCCTTCACGTCCTTGGCCGCTTCCTTGACCGTCGGCTGCCGACTTCCTTGGCGCCTTCGGACGCGGCCGTGCCTGACGGCCTGCGCCGTTTCGCTTGGCGGCACTCGGCCGCATCGCTGCGCCGCTGCCTGTCGCCTTGTCGCACTGCAGCCTGCTGTCGCTGTCGGCCGGCCTGGCTGCCGGCCTGCTTGACCGTGTCGGCTGCTGCGGCGCGTTGCGTCCGCAGCCTTCTTGGCTGCGGCTCGGCCGTCTTGTCGGCGGCTGTCCTGTCGCCTGCTGCTGCGCGTTGTCGCTGCACGCCGCGAGCGCCGCGAGCAGCGCCGTGATCAACGCAATACGCTTGACGTCCATCGGAATCTCCCCTTTCTTGTGGTTGGCGACGGCGCGACGTCGTCGCCGCGTCGCCGAACAGGCGCGAAATCGCGTCAGACGAGCTCGATCGCGATCGCCGTGGCTTCGCCGCCGCCGATGCACAGCGACGCGACGCCGCGCTTGCCGCCGCGTCTTCTTGCAGCGCGTTGATCAGCGTCACGATCAGACGCGCGCCCGAGGCGCCGATCGGATGGCCGAGCGCCAGTCGCGCCGCCGTTGACGTTGAGCTTCTCGTGCGGAATGCCGAGCTCCTTCATCGGCGCCATCGCGACGACCGCGAACGCTTCGTTGACTTCGAACAGATCGACGTCGTCGACCTTCCAGCCGATCTTCTTCAGCAGCTTGTCGATCGCGCCGACCGGCGCGGTCGTGAACCATTCCGGTTCCTGCGAATGCGTCGCGTGGCCGACGATGCGCGCGAGCGGCTTGAGGCCGCGCTTCTTCGCTTCGTCGGCGCTCATCAGCACCGTCGCGGCCGCGCCGTCGGAAATGCTCGACGAGCTCGCCGCGGTGATCGTGCCGTTTTCCTTGCGGAACGCCGGCTTCAGCGTCGGGATCTTCGCGATGTCGGACTTGCCGGGCTGCTCGTCGGTGTCGACGATCGACATCGCCCTTGCGGCCCTGCACCTTGACCGGAACGATTTCGTCGTCGAACGCGCCCGACGCGATCGCGGCCTGCGCGCGCTTGACCGATTCGATCGCGAACGCATCCTGCTGCTCGCGCGTGAAGTGGTACTTGTCGGCGCACGCTTCGCCGAACACGCCCATCGCCTTGCCGTCGTACGGATTGGTCAGGCCGTCCCACGCCATGTGATCGACCGCTTCGAAGTTGCCGTAGCGGTTGCCGGTGCGCGAGTTCGGGATCATGTGCGGCGCGTTGGTCATCGACTCCATGCCGCCGGCGACGACGATCGATCGCCGAGCCGGCCTTGATCAGGTCGTGGCCGAGCATCACGGCCTTCATGCCGGAGCCGCAGACCTTGTTGATCGTCGTGCAGCCGGCCGACACCGGAATGCCGGCGCGCGATCGACGCCTGACGCGCCGGCGCCTGGCCGAGATTGGCCGGCAGCACGCAGCCCATGATCACTTCGGAGACGTCGGCCGGCGCGACGCCGGATTGCTCGAGCGCGGCCTTGATCGCGGTCGCGCCGAGCGTCGGCGACGGCACGCCGGTGAACTGGCCGAGGAAGGAACCGATCGCGGTGCGCTTGGCGCCGACGATGACGATGTCTGACATGGAGGACCTCTCGAAGTTTCCGCGTTCCGAACGCGGAGCGATCGTTCAATTATGCGCTGCGATGCCGCAATGCAGCAATCGCTGAGCGCAGTGGACGGCGCGTGTGCGCGGACACAGCGACAAATGGAGCTTGCGTACCCATTCGCAAGGGTCCGGGCCGCTTGCGAGCGGGCGGGAATGGCCGAATGCAGATTGCCTGATGCCTACATGTTCCAGGTCATCGCACCGATCCAGCCGATGCTGCCCGCGTAGAGCGCCGCCGCCGCGAGACCGAGGCACGCGGTCGTCGCGTAGAACCGCGCGAAACGCCCCGCCTTTGCGCCGCGCCAGGCGAGCCAGAGCCCGAGCACGGCGCAGATCGGAAAGACGATGCTGCAGACGAAGATCGTCAGCGAATACGGTCCGACGTCGGCAATGCGATGCAGCGCTATCATTCCACTCGCGGTGACCTGCGCGAGCGGCAGCGCAAGGGTCGCGACGAGTGCCGCATAACCGATCACGGGCACGAAGCGGATCGCCGCTCCGCCGCGCTTCTTCAACCTTCCGCGCAGCAACGCAATCAGCCATATCGGCAACATGACGATCGAGAGCGCGAGCCCGATCGCGAGCAGCAGAGTCGCCAGCCAGCGCACGATCATGCGCCACAGAGGCAGCTTCACCTGCGCATTGAACGGGCCGATCTTGTAGACCTCTCCGCCGTCCTCGACGAAGCCGACGGTCGGCACGTCGCGGTCGGCGCGCCGGAAGCCGTGCGGACCGGCGGGAAAGAATTCCTTGCCGCCGATCGTCAGCCGATCTCCGTGCGCGGACACGTGCGGCGTGTTGACAAGCTCGGCCGCGTCGATCAGCGGCTGCGTCAGGCGGTTCGGTGGCGTGATCGTGTGATAGAAGCCGTCGTAGCGCGCCAGTTCTTCGGCCGCCGGCGCGCTCGCAGCCGGGCGGCGGCTTCAGCGTCGAATGGCGCAACAGATACGACTTCACGAGCTTCGCCGAATCGCTGTTGAAGTCGACGCCATCGCCGCCGTTGGCGAGCAGCACGAAACCCATGCCGTCGTCGGCGCGATAGCCGAACACCGACGTGAACGAATCGATGCTGCCGTTGTGGCCGCGGAAGTTGAGACCTTCGTCGGGGAACGGCGCGTTGCCGAGACCATAGCCGTCGGTGAATCCGGCCGGGCTAGCCAGCGTGCTTTCGCTGCGCTCGATGCGTGCGACGCCTTGCGGCGACAGCACGGTGCTGCCGTCGACCGTGCCGCGGCCGATGAAGAAGCGCACGAGCTGCGCAAGCTCGCGCGCGCTCGTCGCGAGCGATCCCGCCGGCGGCAGCGTGATGTACTGGTAGGGCGTCTCGCTGCCGTCGGGCTCGTAGCTTTTCGCAAGCCGGGACTGCAACTCGGGCGGCAGCTCGAAATCCGAAGACGGCATGCCCATCGGCCTCAGCACGTCGTCGCGCAGATACGCGCCGAACGTCTTGCCCGACGCCTTTTCGAGAATGTAGCCCGCGACCGCCGGACCGGCATTGTTGTAGACCGGAAAATGGCCCGGCTTGTAGCGGCTGAAGAATTCGCCGCTCGCTTCCTGGACACCTTGCAGCGTCGACCAGCCCTTGCCGTCGAGCGTGTACACGCGCAGCGATACGTCGGGCCAGCCGGTCGTGTGCTCGATCAGATGGACGAGCCGCACGGGATCGGTCTGCTCCCACGGATTGGAGAATTTCACCTCGGGCGCGAGGTCGGCGAGCTTCGCGTTCAAGTCGAGCTTGTTGCGCTCGACGAGCGTCATCACCGCGATGCCGGTGAAGCTCTTCGAAATGGATCCGGCGCGGAAGATCGTGTCGGGTGTCGCCGCGACCTTGGCTGTCGCGTCGGCATAGCCATAACCTTTCAGCAGCACGACCTGGCCATCTTCGATCACGGCGACTGCTGCACCCGGCACGTGGCCTTGCGCGAGCACCTCGGCGAGACGCGCGTCGAGCTCGTCGACCGTTTGCGGAGTCTTGTCCTCGGCTTGCGCTGTCGCGAAGACAGCCAGCGCACACCATGCAGCGCAGATCGCGGCTCGCATACGACGCTCCCCCAAGGCCCCGCGGCACTCTAGCACCGTTGCGCGGCATGCGAATCCGCAAGCCGTCGCGCAGGAAAACGCTAGCGGCCGAACGTCAGCTCTTGCCGTGGAACAGCTCGCGTCCGATCAGCATGCGCCGGATCTCGTTGGTGCCGGCGCCGATCTCGTAGAGCTTCGCGTCGCGCAGGATGCGGCCGGTCGGATATTCGTTGATGTAGCCGTTGCCGCCGAGCGCCTGGATCGCTTCGAGCGCGACCTGCACGGCGCTTTGCGACGCGTGCAGCAGGCACGACGCCGGATCGATGCGCGACTTGACGCCGCGGTCGTAGTCCTGCGCGACCATGTACGCATACGCGCGCGAGGACTGCAGCGTCGTGTACATGTCGGCGATCTTCGCCTGCATGATGCCGAACGTGCCGATCGGCGCGTTGAACTGCTTGCGCTCGCGCACGTAGGGCAGGGCGGCGTCCATCGCGGCCTGCATCAGGCCGAGCGGACCGCCGGAAAGCACGAGGCGCTCGGTGTCGAGGCCCGCTCATCAGCACGCGCACGCCTTCGTTGACTTCGCCGACGCGGTTCGCGTCCGGAATCTCGCAGTTGTCGAACACGAGCTCGCACGTGTTCGAGCCGCGCATGCCGAGCTTGTCGAGCTTCTGCGCGGTCGTGAAACCCTTCATGCCTTTTTCGACGATGAAGGCGGTCATGCAGCGCGAGCCGGCCGGTCGGTGCGCGGTGCGCATGTAGACCAGCAGCACGTCGGCATCCGGGCCGTTCGTGATCCACATCTTCGAGCCGTTGGCGATCCAGCGATCGCCTTTCTGCTCGGCGCGGCAGGTCATCGAGCCGACGACGTCGGAGCCGGCGCCGGGCTCGCTCATCGCGAGCGCGCCGACCCATTCGCCGCTGCAGAGCTTGGGCAGGTATTTCTTCTTCTGCGCTTCGTTCGCGTTGTTGGCGATGTTCTGCACGCAGAGGTTCGAATGCGCGCCGTACGAAAGGCCGACCGAGCCCGAGCCGCGCGAGATTTCCTCCATCGCGACGACGTGCGCGAGATAGCCGAGCTCCGAGCCGCCGTACTCGCTCGACACCGTGACGCCGAGCAGGCCCATCTCGCCGAACTTCTTCCACAGGTCGGACGGGAACGCGTTCTCGCGATCGATCAGATCGGCGCGCGGCGCGATTTCCTTGTCGGCGAACGCGCGCACGCTTTCGCGCAGGAGGTCGATGTCTTCGCCGAGCGGGAATGGACGCATGTGACTGCTACCGGATCGAAGGTGAGCGGCATTAGTCGACGCCGCATCCGGCGAAAGCGGATCCAGATGGCGTGCTTCGTGCGCAAATCGAAGCACCAATGGATCCCGGATTTCGTCGGGTTGACGTGCGGCATTACTGCCCGCGCATGCGTCCCTGGAACCGCGGCGCATGATTGCCCATGTGCGGCAGCTTGATGCGCCCGATCGTCGCGATGCGCTCTTCGGCCATGCGGTCGGCGGCCTTGTAGGTCGGGATGCCGTCGCGCTTGGCGATCTCGAAGATGCGGCCGACGTTGTAGTAGATCGTGCGCATCATGCGCATCGCGCGCTCGCGGTTGTAGCCGTCGATCTCGAGCGAGACGTTCATGACGCCGCCGGCGTTGACCGCGTAGTCCGGCGCGTAGAGGATGCCGCGCTTCTCGACCTCGTCGCCGATCGCGTCGGTGGCGAGCTGGTTGTTGGCCGCGCCGCAGATGATCTTGCACTTCAGGCGCGGCAGCGTCTGCTCGTTGACCGTGCCGCCGAGCGCGCACGGGCTGTAGACGTCGGCGTCGGTGTCGTAGATCTCCTCGAGGCCGACCGCCGTGCAGCCGTATTCGTCGACCGCGCGCTGCACGAGCGCCTTGTTGATGTCGGTGACGAACACCTTCGCGTTCTGCTCGCGCAGGAGCTTGATGAACTCGAGGCCGACGTGGCCGGCGCCCTGCACGGCGTAGCTGTACTTGCCGACGTCCTCGTTGCCGAACTTGTGGTTCAGCGCGGCCATCAGGCCCTGCAGCGTGCCGTACGCGGTGAACGGCGACGGATCGCCCGAGCCGCCGTGCACCTGGTGCACGCCGGTCACGAATTCGGTTTCGCGGAACACCCATTCCATGTCGTTGACGTCGATGCCGACGTCCTCGGCCGTGATGTAGCGGCCGTTGAGCGAATTGACGAAGCGGCCGAACGCGCGGAACAGCGCTTCGGACTTGTCCTTGGCCGGATCGCCGATGATCACCGCCTTGCCGCCGCCGAGGTTGAGGCCGGCGACCGCGTTCTTGAACGTCATGCCGCGCGACAGGCGCAGCACGTCGTTGAGCGCTTCGGCCTCGCGTCTTGTACGGCCACATGCGCAGGCCGCCGAGCGCGGGGCCGAGCACGGTGTTGTGGATCGCGATGATGGCCTTGAGGCCGGCGTCCTTGCTGTGGCAATAGACGATCTGCTCATGGCCTGTGCCGGCAATGGTTTCGAATAGCATCGGTTTGGACTCCAGCAGCGACCGCCGCGCCGGCGCGGGATTGCGTCAAGGGCGCGGCTCACACGCGTGAAACCACTTCAAACGGGTCGGATAACTGCTTGTAGGCGTTGGGGAAATGGAAGACGAAATAGCGGTCGTCGACCGCTTCGCGGCGCGTAGTGTAGCCGGGTCGGGCGCAGGGGAAACAGTGCGAGCGGTTTTTCCGGCGTTCGGGCACTCGCGGCGATTTTCTCGACTTTGCGCACACGTACGCATGACGCAAGATGCGCGCCTCTGTCACTTGGGGAGTCGAGGCAAATGCGGATGTTCGTCAGTCGGCTGCCGCTCGTGGCTGCCTTGTTGCGGTTTCGCGCTCACGTCGTCGGTCGCGTTGGCCGCGGATGCGCGCGACGATGTGCTTCAAGGCGTACCAGAAACTGATGGCCTCGAAGTTCACGGTCGACATCACGACCGTCTCGGGCAGCGACACGATGAAGTCGCACGGCGAATACGACACGGTCGATCGCATCCATTTCAAGAACGACAAGATGGAGATGATCGTCCTGCCGGAAGGCACGTGGATGCGCACCGGCAAGGACTGGACGCAGCCGCCGGTCGACATGGGCGGAATGGTCAAGCAGTTCATCCCGAAATCGATCGAGGAGATGCGCGCGGCGACGAAGAGCGCGACCGACGATGGCATGACGACGTGGAACGGCCAGTCCTGTGCACGCGTACAGCTATGACGTCGACACGACGATGATGGGCATTCACGTGACCTCGACGAACAAGATCTTCATCAATGCGTCGGGCCAGATCGTCCACGTGGAAAGCGACGGCGAGGCGATGGGGCGCAAGTCGCACACGCTGCAGGACGTCCATTACGACGACAGCATCAAGGTGATCGCGCCGCGCTGAGGGCGTCACAGGCGCCGATCCGCCGCGGGCGCGCCCACTGCGGCTCGCCGGCGTGCCGCCTTGAAAAGAACGAACGATCGTGCTAAAATGCACGACATGCAAGCTGTAGCCACCGCCAGCAAGGGCGCCGCGACGCGCGACTCGATCATCGAGCGCGCCTACCAGATCGTGCGCAGGGAAGGCTTCGAAGGCCTCTCGATCGGCACGGTCGCGAGCTCCGTCGGCATGTCCAAGAGCGGCGTCTTCGCGCATTTCGGTTCGCGCGAGGATCTGCAGCTCGCGGTCCTGGACGCGGCGGCACAGCGTTTCACCGAGCAGGTGTTCCTGCCCGCGATCCGCGAGCCGCGTGGCCTGCCGCGCCTCGAGGCGATCGGCCGGCGCTGGATGAAATGGCTGCGCAGCGAGCAGGGCGGTTGTCCGATGGTCAGCGCCGCGATCGAATACGACGATCGGCCCGGCGTGATCCGCGAGCGCGTGATTTTCTACCAGACGCGCCTGCGCACCGAGCTCGCGCGCGCGATCGGCATGGCCGTCGAAACGGGCGAGCTTCGCGCCGATACCGATCCCGCGCAGCTCGCGTTCGAGGTCTTCGGCATCGAGCTCGCGATGCACCACGACAGCCGTCTGTTCGGTTTCGAAGAGGCCCACGCGCGCAGCGAACGCGCGCTGGATCGCCTCATCACTTCTTACCGCGTCTAGCACCGGAGGCTTGCCATGCTCATCGTCGATTCCACCTCTCAAAAAAGCACGGTCGTTCGTAAATCGATGCGGCCGGTACTGCTGCGGACCGCGTTTTCTGTCGGCAGCTGGATCGCTCCACGCGCGACGATCGAGTGCGCGATCGATGTGTTCTGCACGCCGTCGGACGAAGCGCGCCGCAAGGCCCGCCTCGCGGCCGATGCGAGTGCCGCGACATCGACCTTGCGCGTGGGCGCGCACACGATCGAGGTTTACCGGTGGGGCGATCCCGCAACGGAGCCTTACGTGCTGCTCGCGCACGGCTGGTCGGACTTCGCGCTGCGCTTTCTTCCGCTGGTGAATGCGCTGCGTGCCGCGGGATTCGCGGTCGTGACGTTCGATCAGCCAGGCCACGGCCGCAGCTCCGGCGCAACCGCGACACTGCCCGAATTCGCGCGCTGCATCGGCGCAGTCGGAAGGCACTTCGGCCCGGCCGCCGCGATCATCGGGCACTCGATGGGCGGCGCCGCCGCCGCGATCGCGCTGCACGATGGACTCGAAGCCGAGCGCGCGATCCTGATTGCGCCACCGGCGGATCTCGCGGCCGCGGCGGATCGCTTCGCCGATCTCGTCGGGCTCGCGGCGCATCTGCGCGAACGATTGCATCGCGGGCTCGAAGCGCGCGCTTCGGTTCGGCTGGTCGACCTTCAGGCACATCGCAGCGTGCGCGAGATCGACCGCCCCGCATTGATCATCCACGACATCCACGATCGCGAAGTGCCGTGGGACGAGGGCGAGCGCTATGCGCGTTTCTGGCCGGCGTCGCGCATGCTCAGCACGACCGGGCTCGGACACAGACGGATCCTCGGCGATACCGGCGTGATCGGTTCAATACTCGATTTCGTGCGCGGTGGCGTCGTTGGAGAACGCGTCGTTTCGACGCCGGATCTTCCGTTCGGTCTGGCCTGAGCGCGTAAGCCCCGCTAGACGTTAGCGCGGCGCCGCGATTCCTAGGCCGCGTAGTCGTCGAGCGGAATCGGCGGCAGCACGCGCGCCGCTTCGAGCCATTCGACGACCGACGGACGCGCGAGCAGGCGTCCGCTCCAGCCGTGCGTCAGCGGCCATTCGACCAGGCGATCGGTATGCGCTCCGAGTCGCATGACGGCCGGGACGAATGCGAGGTCGGCGAGCGAAAGATCGCCGAGCAGGAACGCACCGCCGCTCGTCACGAGCTCGCTTTCCCAGACCTCGAAGATGCGGCGCGCTTGCGCGAACTCCTGATCGGTCATCGGCCGACGGTCCGGATAAAACGTGCTCTCGTACGAAAGTTTCGGGCAGATTCCAGATAGCCCCGAATGCTGCCAGGCCAGCAGCGAGCGCGCGTGCGCGCGTCGCTTCGGATCGGACGGAAGAAGCCGTCCGCCGCAAAGCTCGTTCGCATATTCCATGATCGCCAGCGAGTCGTAGATGACGGTTCCGTCATCGACCAGCACCGGCACCGCGCCGGGTGGCGAAAACGTGGCGATTTTCGCCAGGTTCTCGAAACGCTGCGGCCGGCGGATGTCGACGATCCTTTCCTCGAACGCGACACCGCCCTCGCGCAGCGCCAGCCAGGCACGGAATGCCCAGCTCGACGCGTTCCTCGTTCCGGAATACAGGATTCGGTTCATGGCCGTGCTCGTGTGAACTTGAATCGGCGTTGCGATCCGGCGCGGTTTGCGACGCTGCGCAGCGTCGCATGTGTCCGCGCGGCAGTTCGACGTCGCGTCACCGCGCGCTCAGCCCTTGCTGCTTCGCGGATATTGCGGCAGCGCTCCGTTGACAGTTTCCCACGCGAGCTTCTCGCCGGTCCATATCTCGCGCTCGGGCGCGAATGATTCGGGATCGTCGAGCGTCGCCGTCGGCACGTCGACGACGTCGGGTCGCCGGTCGCTGCGATAGAGAAGCGGCGTGCCGCAATCGCCGCAGAAGCTGCGCACGACGTGCTGCGAGGAGCGATGCTCGCGCGGCGCGCCGGCGACGATTGCGAAGCCGTCCGCCGGAAAGATCACCCACGCGACGGTCGGTGCGCCGGCGGCGCGACGGCACGATTCGCAATGGCACAGCGTGCGGCCCTGCGGTTCGGCGGTGGCGCGATAGCGGATCGCGCCGCACAGGCAGCCGCCTTCGATGGTTCGATTGTTCATGGGAATTTCTCCTTTCGATTCGCGGCGCGCGTCACGTTGCGCTCGACGTGCGATGCAGCAGCACGCCGCCGATGACGAGCGCGATGCCGGCGATTTCGATCGGCGTCGGAATCTGCCGCAGCACGAGCGCGCCGATGATGCTCGCGGTCGCCGGCAAGAGCGCCAGCATCAATGCAAACGTCGAGCGCGGCAGGCGCGCCATCGCGAGCTGATCGCAGACATAGGGGATCACCGACGACGAGATGCCGACGCCGACCGCCGCGAGGAGCAGTCGCGGATCGTGCAACGCCGGCAGCGCGTCGCGCAAACCGATCGGTGCGGCGGCGATCGCTGCGATGAGCATCGCGGCGCCGAGACGATCGATGCCCGATGCGCCGCCGTCGCGCGCGAGCGCGTGCCCGGCGACGATATAGCCGGCAAACAGCGCGCAATTGGCGAAGGCGAACAGGTATGCGAGCGGATCGCCGCCGATGCGCACATGAGTCAGCAGCGCGACGCCGCCGACCGCGACAGCGAGCGCGATCACGTTGCGAAAATCACGCAGGCCCGCAACGGCAAGCGCGATCGGCGCCAGAAACTCGATGGCGCCGACCGTGCCGAGCGGCAGCCGCGCGATCGCGAGATAGAACACCGAATTCATGACGGCGAGGATCGCACCCATCGCGATAAGCAGGCGTAATTGCGCGGGCGTCGCTGCTCGCGAGCACGCGCCACGGCCGACGCCAGAGCGCGAATGCGAGCGCGGCCGTCGTGATGCGCAGCCAGGCGACGCCGAGCGCACCTACGTACTGGAACAGCAGCACCGCGAACGCGGGGCCGAGATAGTGGAAGACCGCGCTGACGACAAAGAACGCGTGCGGCGGTATCGATGTTGCGCGCGGCGGATTCGCGATGGGCAATTCGACGGATTTCATGACGGACTCCAGATGCTGAACGGGCCGTGTGATATTGTCGAAGGCATGGACGTTCATTTGAATGCGTAAGGAAAGGTCAGATATTCAAGGTGACTGCAATGCAAAGGAAAACGGTCAGAAACTCCTTCGATAATGTAAGCAGCATTCTGGATGCGACCAATCTCGACATCCTGAAGCTGCTGCTCGACGATCCGCGCCTGGCGATGAGCGAGCTTGGCCGCCGCGTCGGCATGTCGGCACCCGCCGTGACCGAGCGCGTGCAGCGCATGCAGGAGGCCGGCGTGATCCGCGGCGCGCGCCTCGATGTCGATCAGTCCGCGCTTGGCCTCGGCATCACCGCGTTCGTGCGCGTGCGCCCGATGCCGGGCCAGCTGCAGAACGTGAGCGAGCTCGCGCGCAAGACGCCCGAGATCGTCGAATGCCATCGCGTGACCGGCGAGGACTGCTTCATCATGAAGGTGCTGGTCGGCCGCGTGGAGCTGCTCGAGGCCGTGCTGGACGAGATCCTCCGCTACGGCAACACGACGAGCTCGATCGTGCAGTCGACGCCGGTTCCGCTGCGCGCGCCGCCGCTGCCGGAGCCCGTCAGGCGCTGACGTTACCGTGCGTGTACGCGTTGCCGCGTTCGTAGGAGCGGCGTCGAGTCGCGGCGCGCCGCTCCTACGACGTCGGCCGCTGACAGCGGCAGAGGGTACAATTCACGCATCGGACTTTCGATTGCGAATCGCCATGAGCATTCCCGTCAAACACGTCGTCAGCGAACCCTCGACCGAGCGCGCGCCGCTGCGCTTCGTGACCGCGGCGAGCCTCTTCGACGGCCACGACGCCGCGATCAACATCATGCGCCGGCTGATCCAGGCGCAGGGCGCCGAGGTCATCCACCTCGGCCACAATCGCGCGGTCGAGGACGTCGTGCGCGCGGCGCTGCAGGAAGACGCCGACGCGATCGCGGTGTCGTCGTACCAGGGCGGCCACGTCGAATACTTCAAGTACATGGTCGACATGCTGAAGCAGCGCGGCGCGCAGCACGTGCGCGTGTTCGGCGGCGGCGGCGGCACGATCACGCCGGAAGAGATCGCCGAGCTACAGGCCTACGGCGTCGAGCGCATCTACCATCCGAACGACGGCATGCACCTCGGCCTCGTCGCGATGATCGAGGACGTCGTGCGCCGCGCGCAGGAACATCGCCTGCCGACCGAACGTCCGACGCGCGTCTCGCTCGACGACGAAATCTCGATCGGCGAGATGCTGTCGGTCATCGAGGACGGCTCGCTCGACGAATCCGAGCTGGTGCGCGTGCGCAAGGAATGGCAGCTCGCGGGCGGCAAGACGCCGGTCGTCGGCATCACCGGCACCGGCGGCGCCGGCAAGTCGAGCGTCGTCGACGAATTGCTGCTGCGCTTCCTGCATTCGTTTCCCGAGATGCGCATCGCGGTGCTTGCGGTCGATCCGACGCGGCGCCGCTCCGGCGGCGCGCTGCTCGGCGATCGCATCCGCATGAATTCGCTGCGCTCCAAGCGCGTGTTCATGCGCTCGATGGCGACGCGCCGCCAGCACGCGGCGACGAACATCGTGCTGAAGGACTGCATCGCGTGCCTGAAGGGGCTCGGCTACGACCTCGTCATCGTCGAGACCGCCGGCATCGGCCAGTCCGATTCGGAGATCGTCGATCTCGTCGATTTCCCGATGTACGTGATGACCAGCGATTACGGCGCGGCGAGCCAGCTCGAGAAGATCGACATGCTCGATTTCGCCGAGCTCGTCGTGCTCAACAAGTTCGACCGGCGCGGCGCGGAAGATGCGCTGCGCGACGTGCGCAAGCAGTGGAAGCGCAATCGCGTCGCGTTCAAGCTGAAGGACGACGAGATTCCGGTCTACCCGACGATCGCGAGCCAGTTCAACGATCCCGGCGTGACCTGGATGTTCTCCAATCTCTGCCGCCTGCTGCGCGAGAAGCTGCACGCGCCGGCGCAGAAGTGGACGCCCGAGCTCGACACGTCGCTGAAGGAGCCGCGCGCGACGGTGCTGATTCCGGGCAGCCGCGTGCGCTATCTCGCCGAGATCTCCGAGCAGGGGCGCGCGATCAATGCCGATATCGACAAGCAGGCCGATGCGGCCGATCGCGCGCAGGCACTCTGGCAGGCGCTGCACGAAATCGAAGATCCCAAGCTGCCGAAGGCGCTCGATCTGTACGATCCGTCCGTTCTCGTGCGCGACGCTGTTGCCGATCGCAGCACGCTGCGTCGCTGCGCCAGCGTTATCAGGACGCGCTGAAATCGCTGACGACCGAATCGATCGCGCTGCTGCGCGAATGGCCGCAGCGCCTGAAGTCGATCACCGACGAGCACTACGTGTACGAAGTGCGCGGCAAGCCGGTCGAAGGCAACAACTACGTCGAGTCGCTCTCGCACCAGAAGGTGCCGAAGATCGCCGCGCCGACGTACAAGAGCTGGGGCGAGCTCCTGACGTTCCTTTCGAAGGAAAACCTGCCGGGTGCGTATCCGTACACCGGCGGCGTCTATCCGTATCGGCGCACCGGCGAGGATCCGACGCGCATGTTCGCGGGCGAGGGCACGCCCGAGCGCACGAACCGGCGCTTCCACTATCTGTCGGTCGGTCAGAAGGCCGCGCGTCTTTCGACCGCGTTCGATTCGGTGACGCTGTACGGCGAGGATCCGGCCGAGCGTCCGGACATCTACGGCAAGATCGGCAACTCCGGCGTCAGCATCGCGACGCTCGACGACATGAAGAAGCTCTACTCGGGCTTCGATCTCTCGGCGCCGACGACGTCGGTGTCGATGACGATCAACGGTCCGGCGCCGATGATCCTCGCGATGTTCATGAACACCGCGGTCGATCAGGCAGTCGAGAAATACCTGCGCGCCGATCAGTCGCGCTGGGATGCGGCGCACGCGAAGATCGAGAAGCTGTTCGAAGGACGCGAGCGTCCGCACTACGCGGGCATGCTGCCGACCGGCAACGACGGTCTCGGCCTCGGTCTGCTCGGCGTGACCGGCGACCAGATCCTCGATGCGGAAACCTACGCGAGGATCCGCACGGAAACGCTCAGCCTCGTGCGCGGCACGGTGCAGGCCGACATCCTCAAGGAAGACCAGGCGCAGAACACCTGCATCTTCTCGACCGAATTCGCGCTGCGCATGATGGGCGACATCCAGCAGTTCTTCGTCGAGAACAAGGTCCGCAATTTCTATTCGGTGTCGATCTCGGGCTATCACATCGCCGAGGCCGGCGCGAATCCGATCTCGCAGCTCGCGTTCACGCTGTCGAACGGCTTCACGATCGTCGAGTACTACCTCGCGCGCGGCATGAGATCGACGACTTCGCGCCGAACCTGTCGTTCTTCTTCTCGAACGGCATGGATCCCGAGTACAGCGTGATCGGCCGCGTCGCGCGGCGCATCTGGGCGCGCGCGATGCGCGAGCGCTACGGCGCGATCGCCGCGCAGCCAGATGATGAAGTACCACGTGCAGACGTCCGGCCGTTCGCTGCACGCGCAGGAAATCCAGTTCAACGACATCCGCACGACGCTGCAGGCGCTGTACGCGCTGTTCGACAACTGCAATTCGCTGCACACCAACGCGTACGACGAGGCGATCACGACGCCGACCGAGGAAAGCGTGCGTCGCGCGGTCGCGATCCAGCTGATCATCAACCGCGAGCTCGGCCTCAATTTCTGCGAGAACCCGTGGCAGGGCAGCTTCATCATCGACAAGCTGACCGACATCGTCGAGGAAGCCGTCTACAAGGAATTCGAATCGATCAGCGAGCGCGGCGGCGTGCTCGGCGCGATGGACACGATGTACCAGCGCGGCAAGATCCAGGAAGAATCGCTCTACTACGAGCAGAAGAAGCACGACGGCAGCCTGCCGCTGATCGGCGTCAACACGTATCTGCCGAAGGAGCACGCCGGCGACATCACGACGACGATCGAGCTGATCCGCTCGACGAGCGACGAGAAGGGCCAGCAGATCACCAACGTGCATTCCTACCAGCGCGCGCGCAATGACTTCGCGAAGGACGGCCTGCGACCGCTGCAGGCAGCCGCTCGCGAGCGGCGCAACGTGTTCGCATCGCTGATGGACGCCGTGAAGACGCACAGCCTCGGCCAGATCAGCCACGCGCTGTACGAGGTCGGCGGCGAATACCGGCGCAACATGTGATGCGAGGACGATGAAATATCTTCTGCTGATCTACAACGACGACGCGCTGCTCGAAGCGCTTCCCGCAGGCGAATCCGACGCGATGATGCGCACCTGCCTCCATCACGCCGACGAGCTCAAGGAGCAGGGCAGCCTGATCGAGTCGCAGCAGCTCGAACCGGCGGCGACCGCGAAGTCCGTGCGGGTGCGCCACGGCCGCGTCAGCGTCGTCGACGGACCGTTCGCCGAGACCAAGGAAATGCTCGGCGGATTCAACCTGATCGAAGCAGCCGATCTCGACGAGGCGATCCGCATCGCGTCCGAATTTCCGTGGGCGCGCACCGGTTGTGTCGAGATCCGGGCAGTGCGCGATATCACCGCGGTGCGCCGTCGTGTTGGCGCGGATACCGCCGGTCAGCCCCTCGGATAGTTCGTATCCACCGCGACGACGCAAGCTCGTCGCAGCCGCGTAGACGAACTGCAGGGTCGCCACGCAGTCGAAATGGCAGTGTGCGCCACCCCGCGGCCCGGGCATCCGAGCCGCCGCCGTAGAAGTCTTGCCGTGTCGTCGAGGTTTCAGCCGTTCACCGCTGCGCGTTTCGGAAAAACGTGGCGCAAGCCGAACACGGAACTTCGTTCTACGCGGAAGCGACGCTGCGATGGGAATGGGCTATGAGATCGTTGACGCGACTGCGCAAGCACCCACTAGCGGCCTGCCTCGGCGCCGCATTTGCGTTCGGCATTCCATGTATTGCGACGGGTGCCCATGAGGGCGTGCTGGCGCGCATCGCCGGCGCGCGGTCCGCCGCGCCCAGCGGCGCGGCGGCGGTTACCAACTGCAACGACAGCGGCGTCGGCAGCCTGCGCACTGCGGCCCTCGATGCGGTCGATACCGACCGAATCTATCTGACAGCGCTGCCTTGCAGCACGATCACGCTGACCAGCGGTGCAATCCAGATCCGTGCCGACCGTCTACACATCTACGGCCCGGGCTCGGGCGCGCTGACGATCGACGGCAACGCGAACGGTCGCATCTTCGAAGACACGACCACCCAGTTCGGCCAACGGTACTTTTCCGGCCTCACGCTCATCAATGGTTCGGCCGCGGGCAGCGGCGGCTGTCTCTATGGCAAGGGCTCGTTCTATCTCGACGACGTCGCCATCAGCGGTTGCCACGCGCACACGACGAGCGACCAGGCCAAAGGCGGCGCCATCTATGCGGGACGCTATCTCGACCTGACGCGCTCGTCGGTCACTACCAGCGAGGCAGAAAGCGACTCCAACTACGCGAAGGGCGGCGGCGTCTACGCCGGTTATCGCCTGCGTGCGCGCTATTCGACGATCAGCGACAACCGCGCGTACGCGCACTTGACGCGCAGCTTCGGCGGTGGCGCATTCGTGCGCAGGAACGGCGAAATCTACGCGTCTACGATCAGCGGCAACGAAGCCGTCAACGTCGGCGGCATCGCATTCATCGGCGGCGCCGACGTCACCGGCAGCGTGACCAACAGCACCATCTCCGGCAACACCGCGACCGCGTTCATGGGCGGCATGTACACGAACGTGGACATGCACATCGCCAACAGCACCATTGCCGCAAACTGCGCGGCGCAGACGCAGGTGATCCCGGGCTACATTGCGGCGATCGGCGTGCAGGGATACTCGAAGGCGCCCGATCTCCAAAGCACGATCGTCGCTGGAAATACCTTCTGCGAAGCCGCAGGAATGCCGGCCGCGCCTCAGGACACGCCATACGATGTCGGGTTCTACGGTGTCGGTGCGATCACCGGCGCCAACAATCTCGTCGTGACCGCGTCGACGGAGCTGCCCGCGGGCACGTTGAATGTCGACCCGATGCTCGGCCCGCTCGCCGAGAACGGCGGACCCACGCTGACGCACGCATTGCTGTCCGGGAGTCCGGCGATCAACGCGGGCAACAATGTGGCGGACATCCATTACGACCAGAGATCGCGCTGGAACGCGCGCGTCGTCGGCGTGCAGCCCGACATCGGCGCCTTCGAAGTGCAAAGCGTCGGCACGACGCGTCAAGTCTCGAGCTGCGCCGACAGCGGTGCGGGAAGCCTGCGCGACATCGCGGAGCAGGCGCTGTCCGGCGACATCATCGATCTCAGCCAGCTCGCGTGCAGCACGATCACACTGCAGAGCGGCGCCATCGAACTCCCGCAGGGCAATCTCGCGATCATCGGTCCCGGTGCCAACGCGCTGACGATCGACGGGAGCGCGAACGATCGCGTGCTCGAGCACACGGGCTTCGGCACGCTCGGCATCGACGGACTCGCCTTCAGCAACGGCTACTTCCAGGGCGCTGGCAATTCCGGCGGCGGCTGCATTTTCTCGGCGAGTCGCATCACGGGAACCGACACGGCATTCACAGCCTGCAACGCGCGCACCACGGGCGGCTCCTGCCTCGGGGGCGCTGTTTATGCGAACGCGATCGAGCTCGAAAGCACGCGCGTCGAACAATCCACCTGCGGCAGCGATTCCTTCGCGGCCAGGGGCGGCGGGCTTGCTGCTCGCCTCGATCTCAAGCTGAGCCATGCGACGATCGCGAATAACGCCGCGACTTCGGGTTCCGCATACTCGACCGGCGGCGGTGTCGCAGGGCTCGGCACCGCGTCGATCACGGCATCGACCATATCCGGCAACCAGGCGGACGAATTCGCCGGCGCCTTCGCCAAGTATCTCGTGCTGGCGGACAGCACGATCTCCGGCAACTCTGCGTTCGTGGCCGTCGGCGGGGCGGGTGCGTACACGCTCGATCTGCTCAACAGCACGATCGCGTTCAACACCACTGTCATCGATGTGGCCCCTTACAGCGCGGGCATCGTGGCCTCCGTGCGCGGCAATCTGCAAAGCTCGATCGTCTTCGCCAACACGATTGTGTCGACCGAGTACGACGTCGGCGGGCGCGGTGCGACCTTCTCGGGTGCCAACAATATCGTCGGGTTCTCGCCGCGTCCGTTGCCGATCGACACGATCCACGATGATCCTCTGCTCGGTCCGCTGCAGGACAACGGCGGTCCGACCGCGACGCATGCGCTGCTCGACGGAAGCCCGGCGATCGATGCAGGCAACAACGTCGCTGGCTTGAGCAACGACCAGCGCGGCGCGGGCTTCCCACGCGTCACAGGAGGAGCAGCCGATATCGGGGCATTCGAAACGCAACCGATCGGCGACCGCATTTTCGCGAATGGATTCGATCCGCCGTGACGGCACCGCGTCACATCATGACGAAGCGCCGCCGCTTGAATGGACTCGATCAGCCGGGATAGATCGTTCCTGCCTCCACGAAGCACAGCGGGTTCAGCCACCTGTCCTCGGCGTAGAACGAGCGCTCGCCCCACGGCCGCACGGTGATCGCGCCGCCGCGCACGCCGTGCACCATCTCCTGCGACAGGCATCCGAGCGCCTGGGCGCGCTTGAACAGCGCATCGAGATCGCTGACCGTGAAATACAGCGCCTTCGCAGCCGGGTGCGGCACGCCCATGCCCATCGCGGACACGTCGACGACCTGCAGCGTCACCGGACCACATTCAAAATAGACGCGCGAGCCGGCCTGACGACGCCCCGGCGTGCCGAGCAGCGATTCGTAGAAACGCGCCGCGTCGTCGAGATTGCCGACTTCGACGTTGATACGGAACAGGCTCGGCACGTCAGCCTGCCTGCGCGACGCTGCCTTCGCAGGCGATTTCTTCGCGATCGCCTTTTTCGCGACGGCCTTCTTCGGGATCGCGCGACGCGGCGCCGATTTGCTGGGTCGCGGTCTTCTTCGTCGCGGCCTTCTTTGCCGCTTTCTTCGTCACAGTTCTCTTCTTCGCCATGGAACACCTCGTTCAGTACGGATCCTTGGAAAACCACTCGAGCCATTCGCGCACGAGCTCCAGCCGCTTGCGATCGATCGAATAGACGCGGCTGCGGCCCTGCCGCTCGTGGCGCAGCAAACCGGCCGATTCGAGCACCTGGACGTGCCGCGTCGTAGTCGGCCAGGCGTGCTCGAACATGTCGGCGATTTCGCCGGCGGTCATCGAGCCGCCCTCGAAATTCATTGTCAGCAGGATGCGCCGGCGCACTGGATGGGCGAGCGCGGTAAATACCGCCTCGTACGCATCCATTCGCGTTTTCGCTTCCCGACCATCGCGCAAGTTCGGCATGCGGGTTAATATTTAGCATATACGCTAAGTGTTGGCCAGTGCCTGTCGGGGCAGTCGGCGAGATCGCGCATCCGACAACTCGCGGGCGCGGCCGAGCCAGCTGCGGCGTCAGTCGGCCAGGAACTTCGGCACTTGGATCGGCAAGCCCTTGCCCGCCAGCGCCATCATCGTCGACGTGCCGTGCGCGACGAGCTCGCCGCTTTCGTTGAAGACGCTCGCGACCGTGTAGCTGATCTGGCGTCCGGCGCGCAGGCATTCGCCTTCCGCGCGCAGATGGCCGCTGACGACGGCCTTGAGATAGTTGAGCTTGAGATCGACGTTGACGAGCCCCGCATCCTGCGGAAGACGCATGAAGGCGGCCCAGAACGTCGCGGTATCGATCAGCGTCGCCATCACGCCGCCATGCACGATGCCGAACGGCTGCATATGGTCGTGGCGCAGCGTGAGCTCGATGCGGCAGCGGTCGATGTCGAGCGCCGCGATGGTGAGGCCGATCAGCTTGGGGTAGGGCGCCGTGTGCACGATGTCCTGCACGGCCTTGACGTATTCGGGGTTGGGTCTCATGGCGATCGCTTCCCGGGCGCGGGAGCCGAAGTGTAGCGCCGACGAGATATCAGCTGCGACCATGGCGTTCGGCCCTTCGGATCGTCCCGCGCGAAAAACGTCGCGGCGCTTTGCAACGTCGTATCGGCGCCGCCGGCGCATAATGCGCGCCGACGTCCGTCGGGAGAGAAACGATGCGAGACGATCGATGGTTGCGAGCCGCCGCGCTGGCTACCGCGCTCACGGCATGCATCGGCAGCGTCGTCGCGCCGCGGCCGCTCGGCGCACAGGTGATGTTCTTCGATTCGGCCAAGCCGATCACACTCGAGGAAGAGATCGCGCGCTACCTGCCCGGCGTGTCCAATTTCCAGAAGGGACTCGACTACTACCGGAGAGGCCAGTCGACCGCGGCGATGGAAGCGTGGGAAGTTTCCGCGCGCTGGGCGATGAAGGATGCGCAGTACAACCTCGGGCTTGCGTACTTCAAGGGCAACGGCGTTCCTGCGGATCGTCCGCGCGGACTTGCCTGGCTCGCGCTCGCGGCGGAGCGCAAGAATCCCGCGTTGCAGGCGTCGCTCGCGACCGCGTGGGACAGCGCCACCGAGGCCGAGCATCAGCAGGCGAACGCGATCTGGCGTGATCTCAAGAAACAATACGGCGACGACGTCGCGCTGCCGCGTGCGCAGAAGCGTTTCGATACGGAGCTCGGCCAGCTCAACGGCTCGCGCGTCGGCTCGGGCAACTCGAAGGTCGTCTCGCGCACGATGGGCACGATGGACGCCTCGGCGTATCGCGCGAAGCTCAAGGAGCTCGCCGAGCAGAACTTCGGCGCGGCGTCGGGCAGCGCCGCCGCCGATTCGGGCGACGCGGCAAAGGGCAAGGACGCGGGCTGAGATATCGCACGCGCTATCGGACAGCGCGCAGCTTCATCGCGACCTGAACGCGCGGCGAGACGTCTTGCGATGCCGGATCGCCATGTCCTGATCGCACGACCGGTGCGCGTTCCTTACCGGCTCACTGCATCGGAAACGCGTAAAGCGAGCCCGCGATCGTCGCGACGATGACCGCATCGCCGCTCGCGGCCGGCGATCCGGCGATGCCCCACTGGTGACCGCCGGTGTCGGCGATCGGCCAGCGCGCGAGCAGCTTGCCGGTCTTGCGGTCGAGCGTGCTGAAGCTCGCGACGTGATGCAGGAAGTACGGCGTGCCGCCGGCGGCGCCGGCGAAGATGCGATCCTGCGTGACGAGCGGCGTGCCCCAGGTCCATCCGTAGACATCGCTGCGCCAGATCACATGGCCGTCCTTCGGATCGATCGCGCTGACGCGGCGCAGGTCCGACGAGCCGATGTAGATCACGCCGTCGCGCACGACCGGCGTCGATTCGACCCACGAGCCCCAGAAGAATTGTTTCCAGAGCTCCTTGCCCGAATCGGCCGCGATCGCGAAGAGGCCATAGCCGCGATTGCCGATGAAGATGCGGCCGTCGGACACGACCGGCGTCGCATCGACGTCGGCCTTGGTGTCGTAGCGCCAGCGCTCGGAGCCTGTCTTGCGATCGAGCACGTAGATGAAATGGTCGGCGCTGCCGAAGATCACGTCGCCGCCGTTGATCGCGGCACCGCTGCGGATCTTGCCGCTCGCGGCGAAGCGCCATTTGCGCTGGCCGGTCGCCGCATCGACCGCGTGGAAACCGCCGTCGCCGCCGCCGATGTAGACGACGCCATCCGCGATGAGCGGCTGCGCGGCCTGCCAGTCCCACGAAAGACCCGACGGATCCGGCAGGATGCGCGGCACCGCGCCGTCGCCGAGATCGTAGTGCCACGTTTCCTTGCCGCTCGCGCGATCGATCTTGTAGAGAAATCCGTTGTCGCACGCGAAATACACCGCGCCGCCGTCGATCGCGGCGGCGCCGAAGATCGGTGCGCCGGCGCCGAAGGCCCACGTGATCGCGCCTTTCTTCGTGTCGACCGCGTAGAACGCGCCGCCGGTCGTGCCGATGTAGGCGACGTCGTCGGCGACGATCGGCGCGGCGTAGGCCTGGCCGTTCAGGCGCGTCTGCCAGAGCGGAGCAGGGCCGGTCGGCAATTCGGGAATCGGCGTTTCCGCCGGCAAGCGATCGACGCGGTGCAGCGAGGCTGGGCTGCGTGGACCCGGATACGATCCCGTCAGCGTGTCGCCTTTCAACGTGAGATCGAGGAAAAGCGCCTCGTCGATGACGCGATCGCCTTCGCGGCGCACCTCGCCGGGATCGTCGACGCCGAAGTAATTCATGATCGGCTCGGTCAGCTTGAGGCGGAGCTTGCCGGCTGCATCACGATGGAATTCGAGGCCGACGTCGATCTTTTCCTTGTCGGTCCCGTAGTGCCGAGCCAGAAGCCTTCGACGGGATCGCGCTCTGCATCGGCAGCGTTCGCGATGAGGGCGATGAGCGCCAAGGCCAGGGCGGCGATCGCTTGCGTGTATCGCAATGTCGCGAACCCGCGTCGCGCTGCGCCTGCGTTGCGACGATGCCCGTGTGATCGATGCGTCATGGCCGATCTCCTCGCGGATTTCGTCGAAGACGAGCGATGCGAACGGCGTCGGATCGTCTTCGATCATCGGAAGTAGAGGCTAGGAGCCTTGTCACGCTTCGCACGTGTGCTGAAAGGCAGCTGTGTCTTCGTCTCGACCGCGATTCCGTTCCGTCCGGCGAATGCGCAAGGTGCGTCGGCTGGATCTTTCCCGCACGAGCGGTTGCGGCGTGTGCATGCACACACCAAGATGCGAGCCTGATGATCGGCGGCGCAGGGGGGCGCGATGTGGATCGCATTGACGCGTGACGTCAGCCGTACGCTTGCCGATTGCGAGCTCTCGTACGTCGATCGCGAGCCGATCGACATCGAACGCGCGCAGCACCAGCACGACGCCTACCGCCACGCGCTCGAATCGTGCGGCTGCCGCGTGATCGCTCTGCCGGCCGAGAATGCATTGCCGGATGCGGTGTTCGTCGAGGATGTCGCGCTCGTGTTCGACGAGATCGCGATCTCGACGCGGCCGGGCGCGGAGTCGCGTCGCGGCGAAGTCGCATCGGTCGCGCGCGAGCTTGGAAGATTCCGCACGCTGCGCACGATCGAGCCGCCGGGTACGCTCGACGGCGGCGACGTGCTCTGCATCGGGCGCACGATCTATGTCGGCGAGTCCGCGCGCTCCAACGCGGATGGCGTCGCGCAGCTTCGCGCGCTCGTCGGCGCGACGGCGCTGGGAGGGCAGGGTTACACGGTGCAGACCGTCCCGATTCGCGGCTGCCTGCATCTGAAGTCGGCGGTGACCGAAGTCGCCGATGGCGTCGTGCTGATCCAGCCCGATTGGGTCGACGCCGGCGTGTTCGCCGCGTTTCGCCGCATCGAGGTCGATCCGGACGAGCCGCACGCGGCAAACGGTCTTCGCATCGGCGCACGCGTGATCTATCCGGCCTCGTTCCCGCGCACGCAACGCCGCCTTGGCGATGCCGGCGTTTCACTCGCGACGGTGGACGTCTCGGAGCTGCAGAAGGCCGAAGGCGCCGTCACCTGCTGCAGCCTCGTGTTCCGCGAAGCCTCTGCGGACTGAACGATTGCGTTCGGCGGCCTCGCCCTCAGATCGTGGGCGACGACGAAGGTTGGCGCCATGAACGAATCGATGCTGATGATCCCGTGCCCGCACTGCGGCGCGATGAACCGCGTGCCGGATGCGCGACTTGCCGAGGCGCCGGTGTGCGGCCGATGCCACAAGGCGCTGTTCGCGGGCAAGCCCGTCGCGCTCACCGGCGCCGATTTCGACAAGCACGCCGTGCGCGGCAGCCTTCCGCTGCTCGTGGATTTCTGGGCGCCGTGGTGCGGCCCGTGCCTCAGCATGGCGCCGCAGTTCGAAGCCGCGGCGAAATCGCTGGAGCCGAAGATCCGCCTCGCCAAGGTCGACACCGAAGCCGAGCCCGCGCTCGGCGCGCGCTTCGCGATCCGCAGCATTCCGACGATGATCCTGTTCCGCTCGGGCCGCGAGATCGCAAGGCAATCCGGCGCGATGGGCGCCGAGCAGATCGTGCGCTGGGCACGAACGCACGCATCGGGCTGATCCGGGCTGTCGAGCCTGCTTGCGGCTGGACCTTCGGCGCGCCGGCATTCTAGGATCGGCGTTCGATCCCGAAGGAGTGCTTCCCCTTGCAACGCCTGATCGTGTCTCTCGCGGCCCTGTCGCTGTCGTCCGCCGCGCTTTCCGCTTCCGCTCCGACATTCGATCCGAAACACCTGTCCGACGAGGTCAAGACGCTGTCGTCCGACGCGTTCGAGGGCCGCGGCCCGGCGACCGCCGGCGAGACCAAGACCGTCGACTACGTGATCGAGCAGATGAAGGCCGCCGGGCCTGCAGCCGGGCGGCGACCTGAAGGACGGCAAGCGCAGCTGGACGCAGGCCGTGCCGCTCGCTGCGCGCCGAGATCAAGGGCACGCCGCGACTCGGCGTCACGCGTCGGCGGCAAGACCGCAGGCGCTGACGCAGGGCGAGGAGATCGCCGTGCGCGCCGCGATGGACGGCTCGAAGTCGGTCGCGATCAAGGACGCGCCGCTGGTGTTCCTCGGCTACGGCGTCAAGGCGCCGGAGCGCAAGTGGGACGACTTCAAGGGCGTCGACCTGCACGGCAAGATCGGCATCGTGCTGATCAACGATCCCGATTTCGAAACCGGCAGCGGCGATTTCGGCGGCAAGGCGATGACCTACTACGGCCGCTGGACCTACAAGTACGAGGAAGCCGCGCGCCAGGGCGCGCTCGGGCTCCTGATCGTGCACGAGACCGAACCGGCCTCCTACGGCTGGAAGACCGTCAAGAACTCCAACACCAACACGCAGTTCGACATCGTGCGCGACAAGCCGCGCTCGGTGCACCCGAAGGTCGAGGCGTGGATCCAGCGCGATTTCGCGGTCGATCTCTTCAAGCAGCGCGGCCTCGATTTCGAGGCGCTGAAGAAGCAGGCGCAGACGCGCGACTTCAAGCCGGTCGTGCTGAAGGGCGTGACGTTCTCGGCCGACTACGCGGTCGACACCAGCGTGATCACCTCGCACAACGTCGTCGGCCGCGTCGAAGGCAGCAAGCGGCCGGACGAGACGGTCATCTACAGCGCGCACTGGGATCACCTCGGCGTCGGCGCGCCCGACGCGAAGGGCGACACGATCTACAACGGCGCGGTCGACAACGCCACCGGCACCGCGGCGCTGATCGAGCTCGGCCGCGCGTTCGCGCACGCGCCGAAGCCCGAGCGCTCGGTCGTGTTCCTCAACGTGACCGCCGAGGAAAAGGGCCTGCTCGGCTCGGAGTACTACGCATCGAAGCCGCTCTATCCGCTGGCCAAGACCGTCGCCGTACATCAACATGGACGCGCTCGATCCGATGGGTCCGGCGCGCAACTTCACGACGTCGGGCAGCGCGAAATCGGATCTGCAGGACCTGCTGATCGCCGATGCGAAGAGCGCGGGCCTCGAGTACTCGCCCGATCCGCATCCCGAAGCGGGCCATTTCTTCCGCTCCGATCACTTCTCGTTCGCCAAGCAGGGCGTGCCGGCGCTTTCGTTCGGATCCGGCAACGATCTCGTCAACGGCGGCGTCGAGGCCGGCGAGGCCGCGCACAAGGACTACGTCACCAACCGCTACCACCAGCCCGCCGACGAATGGCAGGCGACGTGGACGTTCGCCGGCATGGCGCACGATCTCGGCGTGCTTTATCAGGTCGGCGCCGACCTTGCGAACTCGGACCGCTGGCCGGACTGGTCGCAGGATTCGGAATTCCGCGCCAAGCGCGACGAAACGGCCGCCGAGCGCCACTGACCGTATCGACGGCTGCTCTTCACTGCGATCCGTCGCCCGGATCGCAGTGAAAATGCTCACTTTCGGCAACATGCGGTGCCGTCGCTGACGGCTCGCTACGCGGCGTTTGCGCCGCGTTTACCCATGCGAGCCTCGCCGCGTTCATGGCGAACGGCTATCCTGCGCGTCCCGTTTCCCCACGACAGGACGTTGCCATGACTCACCCGCTTTATTCCGCTTCGGTGCCTGTATACAAGAAGATGCTCGAGCGCGTTCGACGAGATCCTCACGAAGACCGAGAAGCACGTGACGGACAGGAAGATCGAGCCCGATGCGCTGCTTCAGGCGCGCCTCTTTCCCGACATGTTCCCGTTCGTGCGCCAGGTGCAGATCGCCTGCGATTTCGCCAAGAGCGTGCCGGCACGTCTCGCCGGCGTCGACGTGCCGGCGTACGAGGACAACGAGCGCACGTTCGCCGACCTGCATGCACGCATCGCCAAGACGCTCGCGTTCGCCGGCGGCATCGATGCGGCGAAGTTCGCCGGCACCGAAGGCCGCGAGATCGTGCTGCGTCCCGGCACGCCGCGCGAACGCAAATTCGCCGGCGGCGAAGCGTATCTCCTCAGCTACGGCATCCCGCAGTTCTTCTTCCATCTGACGACGGCGTACGCGCTGCTGCGCCATAACGGTGTCGAGATCGGCAAGGGCGATTACATGGGCGAGCGCTGAGCGTCCCGCCTCGAAATCGCGCCCGGATTCCGTCCGGGCGCGACGCCGCACGCGCTCCCGAGCGTTGATTCGCTGCTTCTACGAGAGTATACGTAGATCGCCAGATGCGGCTCGGCGTCGGTGTCGAGCCGAAGCGGGCGATCGGTGCGACGGCAGGGCGAATGCCACCGCACCGGCGCGATAGTCTTGTGCAATGAGCGGGAATCTGCGGGGAGACGTGCTCATGCGGATGCCGGTCGCCACGTCGAAGATCGCGCTGCTGACAGCGTGCCTGGCGACGCTCGCCGCCTGCGGTGGCGGATCGTCGAACAGCGGCAACTCGATGATGCAACCGCCGCCGCCACCACCTCCACCGCCGCCCGCGCTGGATCCGGCATACCTCGCATCCGCCGCATCGCCGTTCGCGGCCGGTTGCGATGGAGCACCACCCGCCGGCACGGTCTACATCAACGCCGAGGTCGAACCATTCCTCGCGATCAATCCCGGCAACACGGCCAACCTCGTCGGCATCTGGCAGCAGGACCGCTGGTCGAGCGGCGGCGCGCAGGCGATCGTCGCGGGTTTCTCGGTGGATGGCGGACTGCACTGGAATCGCACCGCGATTCCGTTCACGCGCTGCGCCGGCGGCACCGTCGCGAACGGCGGCAACTACTCGCGCACGAGCAATCCGTGGATCGCCTACGCGCCTGACGGCGTCGTGCACCTGATCGCGCTCGGATTCGACGGTCAGGTGATGGCGCCGGGCTCGGACAGCGCGGTGCTCGCCAGCCGGTCCAGCGATGGCGGCGCGACCTGGCAGCCGACGGCGACGCTGATCCTCGACGGCGCCAACGCGTTCAACGACAAGGGCGCAGTCACCGCCGATCCGCTCGATGCGCATTTCGTCTACGTCGTGTGGGATCGCCTGACGACGAGCGGGTTCGGTCCGTCGTACTTCGCGCGCTCGACCGATGGCGGCGCGAGCTGGGAGCCCGCGCGCGCGATCTACGATCCGGGCATCAACAACCAGACCATCGGCAATGTGCTCGTGGTCACTGCCGAACGGAATTCTCGTCAACCTCTTCACCGAGCTCGACGCAGCCGGCGACGTCGTTCACGGCGTCGCTCGGCGTGATCCGCTCGATGGACAACGGCGCGACGTGGTCGGCGCCGATCCATGTCGCGGACCTTCTCAGCGGTCGGCACGCGCGATCCGGACACCGGCGCGCCGGTGCGCGACAGCGCGCTGCTGGCCGGAGATGGCGGTCGGCCCCGACGGCAGCCTCGACGTCGTCTGGCAGGATTCGCGTTTCACCAGCGGCGCGCACGACAGCATCGCGCTGTCGCGCTCGGCCGACGGCGGTCTCACTGGAGCGCACCGGTGCGCGTCAACTGCGAGCGCGAGCGTGCCGGCGTTCTCGCCGATGGTGCACGTGCGCGGCGACGGCGCGATCGGCGTCACGTACTACGATTTCCGCGCGAACACGAGCGATCGCTCGACGCTGCTGACGGACTACTGGCTGGCGCGCTCGGCCGATGGCGCGAGCTGGCAGGAAACACAGGTCGCAGCGCCGTTCGATCTCACGCTGGCGCCGCTGACCAGCACGCCCGGCGCAGGCGGCTATTTCCTCGGCGACTATCAGGGCCTCGCCAGCGTCGGCAACGTGTTCGTTCCGCTGTTCGCGCGCACGAACGGCGACACGTCGAACCGGACCGACATCTTCCTCGCGCCGCAGGTCTCGGCTTCCGCGTCCGCGGCGGAGATGGCGGCCGCGAAGGCGGTCGGAGCGACGTATGCCGCGGCCGGCGGCGCCGCGATCGTGACGCCGGAGCTCGCCGGGCGCGTGCACCGGAACATCGTCGACTCGATGGAAGCGCGCATCCCGGGCTGGGCCGCGGCGATCAGCGCACGCAAGGGTGCATCACCGCGCTGACGCGCGTCGACGAGCTCGGCAAGATCGCCGCGCCGCCGATTTGCGACAATCCGGCCATGACGCGAGCCATCGGCGGCGAACGCGCTCCGCCGCATACGTACCACCATCTGTTTTTCGCGCTGTGGCCGGACGCCGGCGTGCGCGCGCGGATCGAAGCGGCTGCGCAAATCCTGAAGAGCGAACATGCGCCGCTCGGGCGCTGGATCAAGCCGCATCGGTATCACCTGACGCTGCGTTATCTCGGCGAGCATGCGAGCCTGCCCGAGTCGCTCGTCGCGGCCGCACTGGCCGCGGGCGATCGATGTTCGTGCGCCGTCGTTCGACGTCGTGCTCGACGTTGCGGGAAGCTTTGCCAATCGCAAGATTCCGTGGTGGCTCGGATGTGCCGAGCGTGCGCGAACGGATTCACGGCGTTGTGGGAAGGGATCGTCGCGGGACTCGAGGCCAAGGGCCATCCGCAGCACGATGACGTCGATCCGGTCGCGCATGTGACGATCCTGCGCGATGCGGACCGTCGCCTGCCGACGACACCGATCGCGCCGATCGTCTGGCCCGCCGGCGAGTTCGTGCTGATCGACAGCCACCTCGGACCGCAGGCGCGCTACGAGATCCTGCGCCGCTGGCCGCTCACGGAATCGGGCTGACGCGTTGCCGCGACGAGCGGAATGCCGTTCAATCGCACTCATGGATCGCATCGAAGAAGGCGTCAAAACGGAATTCCGACGATTGCTCGCGGATGACGAGCCGGCGGCATTCAGCGTCGAACGCGAAGACGGCGCTTCGCCGTTCCTGTTGATCTGCGACCACGCCGGCCGGCGCATTCCGCGCGCGCTCGGCACGCTCGGTCTCGACGACGCCGAGCTCGCGCGGCACATCGCCTGGGACATCGGCGCGCGCGGCGTCGCTTCGCACCTCGCCGCGATCCTCGACGCGACGATGATCGCGCAGACGTATTCGCGGCTCGTCATCGACTGCAACCGGCCGCTGACGTCGCCGACGTCGATCACGACACGCAGCGAGCGAACCGACGTTCCGGGCAATCGCGATCTTGCGCCGGCCGAACGCGACGCGCGCGCGAGAGAGATCTTCGCGCCGTACCACCAGCGCATCGCACAGGAGATCGATCGGCGCGAAACGATGGGCCGGCCGACAATTCTCGTTGCGGTGCACAGCTTCACGCCGGTGTTCACCGACGTCGCGCGCCCGTGGCACATCGGCATGCTGTACAACCGCGATCCGCGCCTCGCGCGCGCGCTGCTCGATCTGATCCGCGCCGAAGGGCGCTTCGTCGCCGGCGACAACGAGCCGTATTCGGTCAGCGACGGAACCGATTACTCGATTCCCGTGCACGGCGAGAAGCGCGGCCTGCCGCACATCGAGATCGAAGTCCGCCAGGACCTCATCGAAGGGGAGGCCGGGCAGGCCGAATGGGCGGGTCACCTTGCCGGCTGGCTGATGCGCGCGGTCGAGATCACGCGTCTCGCATGACGCAGCGCGCGGGCGGGACGCGTCCTGTCTCCGTGCGCATTCATCATCCAGGGCGGATACTGCAGCGTCTCCTGTCGCGCGGATCGCTCATGGCTCGCTTTCCCGGAAGTCGTCGTACTCGCAGTCGCGACGTTCGCAGCGTCGTCGCGTTCCCGCCTACGCGGATCCGCGCGCCGACGTGCAGGCCGCGCTCGAACGCGTCGTCGCCGCCGGCGGTTTCGTCGCACACGTGAACGGCCAGGTGTTCGGGCCGGGCACGCCGGTGACGGCAGGCGTCATCGACGTGGTCTTTCCCGACCGCATCCATGCGCGCACCGAGATGATCGATTTCATTTCGATGCCGGACGGCGCCTGGATCAACCTGTTCGGCATCTGGACACCCGTCGATCGCGACCAGATCCCGATCACGTCGTTCGCGAAGCCGCGCGATGCGCAAGGCGATCGCGTCGATCGGCGATGTGCGCGCGGAAGGCTCGGTCATGACCAGCGCGCTGCGAGCAGAATATCTACCGCTTCCGCGCGGAGGGTCAGCTGCCCGGGCGCCGAAGCCAACGGCGACGCGCGCATCTGGATCTGCGCGAAGGATGGCAGGCCAGCGCGCCTCGAAGCGATCGACGCCGGAAGCGGCGCGAAGCTCGACGTCGTCTTCGACTGGTCGCGACGCGCGCACGTCGAATCGCCCGACGACTGAGCGCCGGGCGTCACGCCTTGAGGTAGTGATCGAAGAACGCGATCGTGCGCGACCATGCGAGCTTCGCAGCGGTCGCGTCGTAGCGCGCCGCGCTCGAATCGTTGTGGAATCCGTGCTGCGTGCCCGGATACATGTTGAGGCTGTACGCGATCTCGTGCGCATCGAGCGCCGCGCGGAAATCGGCGATGCCGGCATCGATGCGCTCGTCCTTGCCCGCGTAGTGCATCGCGAGCGCTGCCTTGACGTTCGCGACCTTGTCCGGCGGCAGCGCCGCGCCGTAGAACGCGACGGCCGCGGCGATTTCGGGCCGTTCGGCCGCGCACATCAGCGCGATGCCGCCGCCGTAGCAGAATCCGACCGCGCCGATCTTGCCGCTGCAGTCCTTGCGGCCGGCGAGATAGCCGACGCCGGAGATGACGTCCGCGTCGATGACGGCGCGATCGGTCGCGGCGAAGAGATCGCGCGCTTTTTCCTGATCTTCCGGCGCGCCGCCGGCGACGCTGAGACCATCCGGCGCGACAGCAAGATAGCCCGCGAGCGCCGCGCGTCGCGCGACATCCTCGATATGCGCGTTGAGGCCGCGGTTTTCGTGGATCACGAGCACGCCGGGCAGCGGATGCGCCGCGGCCTTCGGCTTCGCGACATACGCGCGCACGTTGCCGCGCGTGCCGGTGTAGCTCGCGTAGGCCGTTTCGAGCTCGGCGTGATCGGCAGCGACCTCTGCCGCGCCCGCGTAGTTGCACTCGATCAGCGGCAGCAGCGCGCTCGCGGCAGCGACGCTGCCGGCGATGCCGGCGAGGCGCTGCAGGAAATCGCGCCGCGGCATGCTGCCGTGGATGTAAACGTTGTAAAGGTCGATGATGCGCTGGTCCATGGGCGTCTCCAGTGCGATGCGTCGAGCTTAGCAAGCACGACGTCGGCGCGGGGTTCGGAAGGCGGCGACCGCTTTGCGCCGCCGCACCAGCGCGACGGGTGGCGCGCCAAAAATGAACAGCTGGACCCGCGTATTTCGCAGTCCACGTTCAATGGATTGCGGTGGCCCGCATGGGCGGTGCTCGTGCTTGCTTGCGCAAGGTACCGTCAGGGAATACTCTGATCGCGGACCTCGAAAGTTAAGGAATGTCTGGCCAAGTCGACGTGGCGACGGAAACTTGGAACCCCTTCCTTGTTTTCGGCGCGTTCCCGCGCAGCGGGAAAACACGGCCGACGACGTGCCCGTCATCCCCTTGAGGTTTACCCGTCCCGAGGGAGAGTAGACATGCGCAAGTCTAGAATCCTTAGTCGCGTTCTTGTTTCCGCAGTTATTGCCACGCTTTTCGTGACCGCTGCCGAAGCGGCGCCGCAAGGTCCGTGCACACCACCCGGCGCCTGGTCCCAGCGAGCCGATTACACCACCACCATATCGCGCGCATGGGGCGCGTTCTTTCCGGCCGACGGAAAGTTCTACCTCATGGGCGGTCGTCCTGACGACGGTGGCGGCACCGATTTCATCCAGGTCCACATCTACGATCCCGCTACGGACACCTGGAGCGAGAGCAATGCGACATTCGCCGACGCCCAGAACAACAACATGGTCGGCGGTGTGCTCGACTTCGCCGGTACGCCGTTGATCGTCGTGGTCGGCGGTTCCGCCGCGCTCGCGACGACGTCGTCGTCCGACGTGAAAACCTATGATCCCGCCGGCGATTCGCTGCAGGTCCTGACCGACGATCCGTGGCCCGGCAATACCGACGGCGCGATCCTGCCGGGCGGCGCAGCCGTCTACGAGAACAAGCTCTTCGTGTTCGGCGGCTTCGACATCGGCATCGGCATGGCCGACGCGATCTGGCAGTTCGATCCGTCCGCAGCGCCAGGCAGCCGCTGGACGCAGATGACCTCCGTGTTGCCGACGCCGATCGGCTACATCCCGACGACGACGTCGAATGGTCTGATCTACCTCTTCGGCGGATCGACCTTTGACGGCACGACCATCAACGATTCGGCCGAATCGTCGATCTACGACCCGGACACCGACACGATTTCTCCGGCGCCGACACCGATTCCGCGCGCCACGGCGGAGACGCGTGCGGTCACGCAACTCGACGGCACGGTATGGGTGCTCGGCGGCGGGCGCGACGCGCCCAATCCGAGCAACGAGGTCGACATCTACGATCCGGTCGCGGACGCCTGGACGCTCGGTCCTGCGTTCACCGCGCCGCGTCGCAACTTCGGCGCCGACGTCGATCCTGCGACAGGCAACATCTGGGCGGTCGGCGGCTACGATGTCGACGGCACGACGTTGCTGCAGATCAACGAGCAGTTCACCGCGTGCGTCGCGGTCGACGATACGATTTTCGCGGATGGCTTCGACGGTCCATGATCCGCGCATGAATCCAGGAGCGGCCGGCCTGTACGCCGGCCGCTCTTCGGCCAAGCCAGCAACCGCAATCCGCGACGGCGCTGCTCCATAAGCGCACATTCCGCGTACCAGTTTGTACCATCCCCGGACGGTTCGACGTCGGCGTTTTCGCGCGCTTGTGCGCGCTCGCGCTCGCGACTACGCTGAGTCGCATGTGTGGATCAGGCACCGACCTGGAGCAGTGGCGCGATAGCGCATTGCGCTTCGAGAGCACGCTGAATCTGTGCGTGCTCGGCCTTGCACGCGCGGTGCGCCTGCTCACGATCGCGGTCTTCGCGCGCGGCCACGTGCTGCTCGAAGGCAATGTCGGCGTCGGCAAGACGACGCTGCTGCGCGCCGCGGCGCGCGGCGCTCGGCGGCGACTACGAGCGCGTCGAAGGCACCATCGACCTGATGCCGCAGGATCTCGTCTATCACACGCACATCGACCGCGACGGCAAGCCGCGCGTCGATCCCGGTCCGCTGCTGACGCACGGCGAAGCGCTCTCGGTGTTCTTCTTCAACGAGATCAACCGCGCGCGTCCGCAGGTGCATTCGCTGCTGCTGCGCGTGATGGCCGAGCGCAGCCTGACCGCGTTCAACGCCGAGTACCGCTTTCCGTATCTGCAGGTGTTCGCCGATCGCAACCGCGTCGAGAAGGAAGAAACGTTCGAGCTGCCCGGGCGCAGCGCGCGACCGGTTCCTGATGGAGATCGAGATCGCGCCGGACGACACCGCGACGATCCATCGCCAGCTGATGTTCGACGCGCGCTTCCACGATACCGACGCGCTGATCGCGAGCGTGCCCGCCGGATCTGCTCGATCATCGCAGCCTGCCGGCGGTCGCCGCGCTGATCCAGTCCGAAGTGCGCACGACGCCCGCCGTCGAGGAATTCGTCGATCATCTGCGGCGCGCGACGCACGATCCCGTCGCCTACGGCATCGCGCTCGACGGGCGTCGACATGGACGATCTCGTCGCGACCGGCGCGAGCCCGCGCGGCATGAGCATGCTCGTGCGCGCGGCGAAGGTTTCGGCGTGGCTCGCCGGCCGCGCCGATCTATCGCCCGAGGATCTTCGCGCGGTGTTCCACGAGGTCGTCGCGCACCGCGTGTTCTTCACGCCGATCTACGAACTGCAGCGCGGCCGGCTCGGCCGCGAGTTCAGCGCGGCCGTCCTGCGGGCGGTGCCGGCGCCTTGACGGAGAGGGCGGTGACGACGCCAGCGAGATCTACGTCGAGTACCGCGTGCGCTGGAAGACGTCGGGCCTGCGGCCCGGCGCGTTCCGCGGCACTCCACGCCGGCAGCGGCGATCACATCCGCGCGAGCATTCCGCTGCACGAGCATGCCGATCCGCGACGGCTCGATCTGCGCGCGACGATCCGCGATCCGTTCGGCGGCATCTGGGTGCGCGAATTCGAGCAGAATTCCGCGCTGAAGGTCGTCGTGCTCGCCGACGTGTCGGCGTCGATGGGATATGTCGGACGCTACGACAAGCTCGAGCAGCTGCGGCGCGTCGCGGTCGCGCTGGCGCAGACCGCCTGGCGCAACGGCGATGCATTCGGCTTCTATGCGGCGAGCGACATGCCGCAGCGCGCGCTGACGTTGCCGGTGCGCGTCAATCGCGGCGCGGCGGACTGGCTCGAGCGGCGCCTTGCGGCATTCACGCCAGCGGGCGACAGCGCGCGCGGCCTGCTGCGCGTCGATACCGCACCTGCCGCATCGGCGCGCGCTGGTTTTCGTCGTGTCGGATTTCCTCTGGCCCGAAGGCGATCTCGATGCAGCTCCTGCGCGGTCTCGCGCATCACGCCGTCGTGCCGATCGTGTTGCGCGATCCGGCCGAAGTCGATGCGGTGCACCGTCGCGGCATCGCGGTGCTGCGCGATCTGGAAAGCGGCGAGCGGCGCTTCGTCTGGCTGCGTCCGCGGCTGATCGAGGCGATGCGCGCGCGGCGCGCGGCGCGCGAAGCGCACTGCAGCCACGCCTGCCGACGCGCCGGTTTCGCGCCGTTCTTCGTACGCGGTCGCTTCGATCCTGCCGCGCTGACGCGGCATTTTCTGGAAGCGCAGGCGATGATTCGCGCGCTGGCGCGCAATCTGCCTTCTGCTCCCATTGTCCGCGCAGGCGCAGGGCACGCGAGACTCACCTGAGGTAGTCGTGACCCTGCGCGATTCGGGCTACATGCTCGGCGACCTTCTCGACGAGCACGTGCGGATCCGGCTTCCGGATGCGATGCGCCTCGATGCGGATTCGCTGCCGTTGCCCGGGCGGGTCGCGCCATGGCTCGAAGTGCGCCATGCAGAGCTCGGATCGCGCGATGCGTCCGGTTCGCAGGAGCTCATCGTCACGTATCAGATCTTCGCCGAAACGGAGGAAGCGGCGCGCGTCGCGTTGCCGGAGTTCCGTCTGAAGGCGCTGCGACGGCGCGAACGTCGTGCCGGTGATCGTGCCGACGCAGGCGTTTCTGCTTTCACCGGGATTGCCGGCGACGCTGACCGATGTCGACCGCGAGTTGCGACCGTCGCCGGAACCCGCATTGCTTCCCGAAGCTGCGACGCTTCTCGGCGCGCTCGGCGCGTTGCTGCTCGCGCTGGCCGCAGCGGGCTATCTGCTCTGGCGCTACGATCGGCTGCCGTTCCTGCCGTATGCGCCCGGTCCTCTCGCGCGACTCTGGCGACGCTGGCGAAAACGGCGCGATGCGAGACCTCGCGTCCGACGAAGGAACCGCCCTCCTGCGCGAGTGGCATGCGGCACTCAATCATTGCGCCGGCGAAACGCTGTATCCGTCGACACTGGAGCGTCTGTTCCAGCGCGCGCCGTTTCTCGCGCCGCTGCGCGAACGCATCGAGACGATGTTCGCGTCGTCGTGGAATGCGTTCTATGCGCCGGCCACCGGCGCCTCGCCGCCGGCTGCGAGCGTGCTTTCGCTCGTGCGCGAATGCGGCCGATCGCGAGCGCGGCGTGCCGTGCTGACGCATCTGCACTGGACCTACCCGTGGCTGCTGTGGGCGTTGCCGCTCGCCGCGCTGCCGCTGCTCGACTACGGCGCGCGCACGTTCGCGTATCCGCGCACGGCCGACTGGCCGGCCGACGCCGCGTCGACCTGGCTGCGCACGCTGCTGCGCGCGACCGGTTCGCTCAGCGTCGCCGCGCTCGTCGTGGCGTCGGCGGCGCCGTATCTGGAAGGCGGCACGCAGGTGCTGTCGGGGCAGGGCGCCGAGATCGTCATCGTGCTCGACCGCAGCGGCAGCATGTCCGAGCCGATGATCGGCGCCAACGGCGAGGGCGGACGTCACGAGGCGAAGATCAACGCGGCGCGGCGCGTGCTGCTCGACTTCATGCGGCTGCGGCCGGGCGACACGTTCGGCATGACGACGTTCAACGCATCGCCGATCGGCGTCGCGCCGCTCAGCGAGGATCGCGGGCTGGTCGAGGCCGGTCTCGTCAGCGCCGAGGCGCGCAGCGAAGGCTACACGGCGCCGGCCAGCGCACTCGCACTCGCGCTCGACTATTTCCGCGATCGCCCGCTGACGGCGGCGCGCATCGTGCTGCTCGTTTCGGACGGCGGCGCGACGATCAAGGAGGAGAACCGCGAGAAGCTGCGCGCGCTGTTCGCCGAGCGCCACGCCTCGCTGATCTGGATCTACACGCGCGGAGACGGCGAGCCGAGCATCACCGCGCCGCGTCGCAGCGCCGATACGGACAGCTTCTCGCTGCACGAATTCTTCGGCGGAATGGGCAGTCCGTACGAGATGTTCGAAGTGACCAGCTCCGAAGGCCTCGAGCATGCGGTCTCCGAAGTCGGGCGTCTGACGAATCTGCCGACGCGCTACGAGCAGCGCCTGCCGCGGCGCGATCTCGCCGCGCCGCTCTTCATCCTTGCGCTGATCGGGATCGTTCTCCTGATTCGTCGCGCGTTCGATGGAGGTCGAAGCATGGCAGGCCTAGCGCGCTGGACGACGGCGCTGGCGTGGCTGCTGCTGGCCGTCGCGCTCGCGGCCTGTGCGACGTTTCTGCGTGCACTGGCATGGGACACATCGCGTCAACGCGATGATCCGCGAGCGCAGCATCGACAAGCTGACGCCGTTGCCGGCCGATGCGCGCGTGCGCTATGCCGCCGCGTGGAATCTCGAACGCTCGCAGCGTTTCGACGAAGCGACGCGTCTGTTTACGGACGTGCAGGCGACTGACGATCCAAGGCTCGCATCGCACGCCTGGTTCGCGCTCGGCAATGCGTACTTCGAAACCGCAATCAAGGCGAGCCGGGCGGCAGAAAGCGAATCATCGACGGTCGAAAGCGCGGAATTCGATCTCGCGCGCGATGCGTACCGCGCCGCGTTGCGCATCGATCCGGCGCTGCACGGCGCGCGCTACAACCTCGAGCTGCTCGAGCGCCTCGCGCCGCGGCGGCCGGGCGAGGGCTGGCGGCGCAATACCGATCCGATCGCGATCCAGCCGGACAGGCACAACGGCTGGACGACGATCCTCGAGAGCGGCAAGCGCGGCCTGCCATGAAGATGCTGCGCGCAATTCTCGGTTTGCTGCGCGCGCGCCGGCTCGCGGTGCTGGTGCTGGCGGCGGCGATCCTGCTGCCGGTGTTCTTTGCGCCGCGCATCGTGCTGTCCGGCGGCACGTTCTCGTATCTCTTCGTGATCGACGTCAGCGAGAGCATGAACGTGCGCGACGTCGATGCGCGCAATCCCGAAGAGTCCCGTCTCGATCGCGCGAAAGCATCGATCATCGCCGCGCTGGCGAATCTTCCGTGCGGCTCGCGCGCGGCGCTCGCGCTGTTTGCCGGCACCGACACCGTGACGCTTTTCGAGCCGATCGAGGTGTGCCGGCATTTCCCGGCGATCGAGCAGGTCGTGCGCAACATCGACTGGCGCATGGCATGGGACGGCGATTCGCGCATCGAAGCCGGCCTGATCAATGCGTTCAACGAAGCCGAAAAGCGCCATCTCGATCTCGTGTTCGTGACCGACGGCGACGAGGCGCCGCATGTCGAGGTGCCGCGGCTTTCCGATCTGCTTGCGATACGCGGGCCGGTGCAGGGCTGGCTGCTCGGCGTCGGTTCGCCCGAGCCGCATCCGGTGCCGCGCCTCGATGCCGACAACCGCATCGTCGGATACTGGAGCGCGCTCGACGCCGCGCGCGAAGGTTTTCACCCGAATCTCGTCGAGACGCTCGGACAGGCGCAATCGGCGACCGATCTGGAAAAATCCGGAGCGCTCGACGAGGTCGTCGAGCACCGCTCGGCTCTGCGCGCGTCCTACCTGAAACAGCTCGGCACGGCGGCGGGACTCGGCTATGCGACGGCGGACACGTCGCAGCAGCTGGCGCACATCGCGACCGATGCGCGGCTCGAACGCCAGGAGAATGCCGAGCGCGACGTGCGCGCGGTGTTCGGGCTCGCGGCGGCGCTGCTCATCGTGATCGACTGGATGAGATCGAGCGGGCGCGCATTGCTCATCCGGCGACGTCCGGTGGCGAGTTCCGCTTCGCGTACTTCGCCGGCGTATTGAACGCATAGCGTGCGGCGTTGCGCCGCCGTCAGGCGTGGCGGGCAGCGCGGCCGGCGTCGGTGTCTGCCGGCCCCATGGCGCCGTCGAGCCAGTCGTGCAGGATTGCGCGTGCTTTCGGCGCCAGCGTGTGCTCGACGTCCCTGCATCCTTCGCGCAGCGCACGCGCATCGACGCCGTGCGCGCGCGATCTCGCCGCCGCCGGTCTCGATCCATGTTTCCAGCATCGCCGCGTCGACTTCCGGGTGGAATTGCAGCGCGAGGACGCGCGGTCCGAGCGAAAACGCCTGTTCAAGGTACGCCGCGCTCGACGCGAGGCGCGTTGCACCGTGCGGGAGCTCGTACGTATCGCCGTGCCAGTGCAGCACGTGCGGCGCATCGATAAGCGGCGCAAGACACGATGCGCGGCCGGCGGCAGTCAGCGTGACCGGCGCAAAGCCGAGCTCGAACGCATCGCCGCGATGCACGCGTGCACCCATCGCCGCCGCGATCAGCTGCGCGCCGAGGCAGACGCCGAGCGTCGGCCGATCGGCCGCGATGCGCGCCTTGAGAAGATCGATCTCGTGTCGAAGGAATGGGTAGGCTGCGCCGTCGGGTACGCCCATCGGGCCCCCGAGGACGATCAGCAGCGAGGCGTCAGCCGCGCCGCTCGCCGCCGGGTCGGGCGCGGTCCATGCGTCGTGGTAGCGGACGTCGAACCCCGCGTCGAGCAACGGCTGTGCGAGAAGGCCGAGGCCTTCGTTCGGTACGTGCCGGATCGCGATCGCGGTTTTCGTCGCGCGTTCCGATCGCGGGGTCGAATTTGCAGCCGATGTGGAGGCGGACATTGCCTGTTCCGTTTGCCGGGGACGTGCGGAATGCGCTCGTGGTTCGAAGCGTACCGCTTGATGCGGCCTGTGCGAAGGCAGCCTTGGGATAAGCGCCGAGGGAAACGCGCACGGTCGAACATCTGTGGCAGCGCATGCTTCGCATGTTGCCGAAAGCGTCAACGTTGATCCGATGACGAAAAAGGCACGCGCTTGTCGCGGATACTCCGCCGGCGCTCCGCAACCGAGGTAGAAAAGATGCGCCTTTTTCCGTTCGCCATCGCCACGGCGCTGGCGCTGAGTATGAATGTGCAGGCCGGTGAGCTGTCGGTGTTCTCGACTCCGAACGCTTCGATCGGCGGCATGTCGCCGAGCGGGGCGTACGCGTCCGCTCTCGCCTCCGACATTTTCGGTCTGACCTGTTACCGGTGGATGCGCGCCACCGGCGCCGAGGATCCGGTCGCGGGGATCAACAGCTGCACCGGCATCAACGACGCCGGCACGATCGCGGGCAGCATTCCGGTCGACGGCGGCAACGGTTTCGGCGGGCACGACGAACCCGCGCTCGCGGTGGCCGGCACAGCCGCACCGCAGGTGCTTCCGCTTCCCGACGGCTTCGAGAACGCGCAGGCGAGAGGCGTCGCAGCCGACGCGGATGCCGCCGCGGGCATCGCGATCAATGCGGCGAAGACATCGGCGGCGGCATTCCTCTGGACGACTGCAGGCGGCACGGTCCAGTTACCGGTCGATAGCGGCAATTCGGGTGCGAACGCGATCAGCGCGGACGGACACATCGTCGTCGGCTGGGCCGACGAGCCGCAGTTCGGCGCGCGGCGCGCAGTCATCTGGCAGGATGGAACACCGAGCTACCCGCTGGACTCGCAGTCGCGCCATCTCGGCGAGGCGCAGGCAATCAGCGCGAACGGGCGGTTCGTCGTCGGCAACGGCTTTCCGACCGACGATGGCACCATCACGGCCTGGCGCTGGGATGCCGAAACGGGCGTAGCGATACCGCTGCACGGCCTTGCATTGACCGGCGGCGTCAGCGACGACGGCGCCGTCGTGGTCGGCGACAGCGGCTTTCTCGCCAACCGGTTGTTGATGGTCTGGCGCGCAGGCGCCGGCACCGTCACGCTGCTGGACGACATCGCAGCGCGCGGCATCGTGAAGCCGGCCGGATGGGTGATCCTGGCCGGCACGTTCAACGGCCTTTCGAGCGACGGTTCGACATTGGGCGCCTGCTGCGGCCCCGACTTCGACGACTTCACGCTGCACAGCTTCGTGATCACGGACCTTTCGCATCGGCCGGACGCGATCTTCGCGGAGGACTTCGAACCCGTGCTCGCCGTCGAGCCGGTTGCGGATTCCGGATTCGAAGCGACCATGGTCTCCGGCGGCCCGAATCCGTCGTGGGAAGGCCTCGACACGAATCCGGACGCGGTAGGAGTGGACGGCGGCGACCCGACCAACTTCTACAGCGCGGCATTCGGCGGCATCGCGACGCATCGCGGTCTCTGGTCCGTGTTCTTCGGCGGCTGGCTCAACGGTTTCGCCGAGACACAGGATTTTTCGCAGACGATCACGCTGCCCGCGGGCGCGCCGCTCTACGTCAACTACTGGCGACTGGCCGCGCAGCTGCCGGACGCGGGCACGCTGACCGTGACGATCGATGGCGACGTCGTGCAGACGACGGATCTCGCAACGCTGCCCGGCGCCGAGCTCGATTTCGTGCCGCAGTCGGCCGACATCAGCGAGTACGCGGATGGCGGTGCGCACGTGCTGCGCGTCGTGTACGCGTATCCGGGTGGCGCGAACGATGGCTTCGTCTATGTCGACGACGTGTCGGTCGATACGTCGCCGGCGGCCGTCGAACCGCTGATCGGCGTTACGTCCATAGCGGGCAATCCGCTGTTGCCGCTGCAGCGAAAGAGGTGAGGGTTTGACCAGCGCTTCGGATCAGCGCCGGGTGATGTCCGGCGCTGATGGATCATGGTGACTGCTGCGACTTCTGATGCGGCACGTGTCGCGATTGGGCTTCGCATAGCGCAAGAGCTCCTAGGAATTCTTGACGCGCGTATCGGTCGCGATCCAGTTGGCCTCCCAGGTCTTGCCGCCGTCGTTCGAGAACGACTGCTCGAATCGGCACGTGTCCGGCGCGGCGCAGGCGATCACAAAGCGGACGAATACGGGTTTGCCGTCCAGCGAGTCGAGCCCGAAGAATTCTGCGCGGCCGTTGCGGAATGCGCCGACGGTCGGCGTGGTCAGCGTGCCGTTGCGCAGGTTCGCGTAGTTGAGGCTCCATTGCTGCGTCTCGGGATCGTAGAGACGCAGCGACACGCCGGTGATGCGAGCCGACGGGCCCGCGATGTCGAGCTCCACGAGATTCGCGCGACCGTCCATGATCGGGCGCACGACCGACGTGCCGTCGAGCTCGATCCATTCCTTCGATCCCGACAGCGGATGCGCGAGGCGCGATACGTGCGTCTTCCACGTACCGAAATCGAAATCGAAATCGTGCTGACCGCCGGCGTCGGCGGCACCCGCCGGCGCGCTCGAAAGCAGGAAAAGGCAAACGAGATCCCGTGTGCGCATCGCAGCTCTCCGCTCGGTGTGTATCGCACTATCGAGCTCTGCCGACGCGAACATAAGGACCGCTTTCGTCGGGTCGCGCCATGCCATTCGGGATGACGCAACGAGGCGTGACTGCTCCGCGTCACTTGACCGGTTCTGCGAGCGGCTTGTCCTTGTCGACGATCCATGTCGAGAAGACGGCGCCACCATCCGAATCCGGGGTCGCCATCAGGCTGTGCACTGCGCCTTTTGCATTGAAGAACGTGTCGCCGCCTTTCAGCGTGCGATCGGGCTGGCCGCGCGTCTTCAGCACGAGTGTTCCCTTGACGACGTAGCCTGCTTCGTCGCCGGCATGCACGTGCCAGCCGATGACCGCACCGGGTGGAAACTCGGCGGTACCGAGCACGATTTCCTTGCCGGGCACGCCGGCCTGATCGTGGCGTTCGATGATGGTGCGCTTGGCTTGCGGCTCCTGCGTGGCAGCGGGCGGTTGGTCTTTTGCCGTGCCGACAGCGCTCATCGCAAGCGTAGTGAGTGCCGCCAGAGCAACGATGTACGAGCGGTTGTGGTTCCACATGCGAGCGTGCTCCTTCTCAACGAATCAGTGCGTGTTTTCCCCGAGACTCTCGAGATAGGCCGAGACCGCAGCGATATCCTGATCGTCCAGTCGCTGCACGACCCAGCCCATCTGCGACTCCGCGCTGTGGCGGGCGCCGGTCTTCCACTCGCGGATCGCGCCGGCGAGATACGCCGCCGATTGTCCCGCGAGATATGGCGCAGCGTAGCGCTCGCCGCTTCCGTCCGGACCGTGGCAATTGGCGCAGGCCTGCAGCTGCTTCGATTCGTCGCCGACGCGCACCAGCGTGCGTCCGCGCGCGAGCTGCTCGGCCGACGGCTCGACGGTTCGCGCCGCGTACGGCGCGGACTGCGCGGCGAAAAACGCGGCTGCATCCGCTTGCTGGCCGGCGTCGAGACCCTTTGCGATCGCGACCATGATCGGATTGGCGCGGCTGCCGTCCGCGTAGGCGCGCAGCTGAGCGGCGAGATAGTCGGCGGTTTGTCCCGCGAGACGCGGGCCGCCGGTGGCGGGAACACCTTCGCCGTGCGCGCCGTGGCAGGCCTGACACGGCACCGCGATCGCTGCGCCGCGCGTGGCGTCGCCGGGGGGATTTCCTGCGGCAAGCGTTGCGCTCGAAAACGCGAGCAGCGCAAGCGAGCTCAATGCGACCGTCCGATACGTGCAGGGCAGGCGGCTCATGCGTGCACCAGGCGATCGGGGTGCTTCAGGTATTTGTTCTTGAGCGCATCGATTGCCCAGTAGGTCAGCGCGCCGACCGTGTCGGTCGGATTCCACGACGCGTTCTGCGGAAAATTCGACGCGCCGATCACGAACACGTTCGGCACGTCCCAGGACTGCAGATACCGGTTGACGACGCTGGTCGACGGATCGTCGCCCATGACGGTGCCGCCGGTGTTGTGCGTCGTCTGGTACTGCGTGATCGTGTACGGTCCCTTGCGCGGATTGCCGGCGACCTGCTTGGCGCCCATCGCCTTGCCGATCTCGACCGCCTTGCCGGTGACGTACTGCGCCATGCGCAGATCGTTCGGCGGAAAGTCGAACGTCATGCGCAGGAGCGGCTGGCCCCACGCGTCCTTGTAGGTCGGATCGAGATCGAGGTAGTTCTGCCGCTGCGACATCGAGCTGCCGTGCAGGCTGAACATCACCGTGTGGTTGTAGTGCTCGGCGACCGCGCGCTTCCAGTCCTTGCCCCATGCCGGCGTTCCCGGCGGAACCGGGTGGTACTGGATCGGCCGGCCGTTCGTGTTGACCGCGCCGACGAACGCGCCGCCGAGGAAACCGAGCTCGGAGTGATCGAAGTTGTCGCCGGCGAAATCATTGATCAGCGTGCCCGACGCACCCGATGCCATGAACGGATTGATGTTGATCGTCCTGCGCCGAAGAACGACGCGACGGTGCTCATCGTCTGATACGCGTAGTTGCGCCCGACCGTGCCTTTGCCGGTCGCCGGATCGTACGGCTTGCCGATCGCCGGACAGCAGGAACATGCGCACGTTGTTGAGCGCGAACGCCCGATGTGATCACCAGCGATGCCGGCTGCTCGAACTCGTTGCCGGCGCCGTCGATGTAGGTGACGCCGGTCGCTTTCTTCTTCGTCGAGTCGAGATTGATGCGTTGCACCTGGCAGCCGGTGCGAAGCTCGAAATTCGGATTCTTCAACAGCACCGGCAGGATGATCGTCTGCGGCACGGCCTTGGCGTAGTGCTCGCATGCGTAGCGCTCGCAGAATCCGCAGAACACGCAGGCATTGAGCTTGACGCCTTCCGGATTCGTGTACGGCTGGCTCAGGTTCGACGACGGCTGCGGAAACGGGTGATAGCCGAGCTCGGTCGCCGCCTTGCGGAACATCGCGCCGTGGTAGGGCTCCTTCTGCGGCGGCGTCGGATAGTCGCGCGAGCGCGGCGATTCGAACGGATCGCCGCCGGGCTGGATCGTGCCCTTGATGTTTCCGGCCTTGCCGCTCGTGCCGAGCAGGTACTCGAATCGATCGTAATGCGGTTCGAGCTCGTCGTACGTCACGCCCCAGTCCTGGATCGCAAGATCCGGATCGAGGAACTTCGCGCCGTAGCGCGCGCGTGTCTTGCTCGCGAGCTGGAAATCGTTCGCGTGGAAGCGATAGGTCTGTCCGTTCCAGTGCACGTGCGATCCGCCGAGCCCGGTGCCCGGCAGGAACGATTCCCAGCGCCGGATCGGCAGCGCGGTCTCGCTGCTCTTGTTGCGGAACGTCACCGCCTCGCGCGTGTTGTCCTGCATCAGCGCCTTGCGGATGTCGAAGCGAAGCTCGTCGTGGATCGCCGGACCCTGGAAATCCGGAACGGTGAAACGCGGCTGGCCGCGTTCGAGCCCGACGACTTTGTAGCCCGCCGCCGCAAGCTCCTTGGCGACGATGCTGCCGACCATGCCGACGCCGATGATCACGACATCGGCCGCTTTGAGACGTTGCGTCATATGCCTGTCCCTCGTGGCTGCGGAGCGGCTGCGCGATGCTTCAGAGATGCGCCGGGATGTTCGGATCCGGATGCAGGAGTCCCTGGCGATCCGAGCCGATGCTCATCGGCTCGCGATCGAGCTTGATCCCGTGCTTGTCGACGAGGTCGTAGTAGTTCGCGTACGCGCCGGGAAAACCGATCATCTTCCAGGCGACCATGTTCCTGTTGCCGCCGTAGACCGGATCGCTGAAGTAGCCTTCGATCGTCATCTGCAGCAGCATCTGGAAGAACGCCGCCGACGGCACACCGCCGAGATCCTTGCCGCCCGCTTCGAGCGATTTCAGGTACGCATCCTGCTGCTCGGCAGGCAGGTCCTTGAATGCGGTCTTGCCGTCGAACTCGATGCCGATCGCGCGCAGTGCGTTATGGAAGAGCTCGGCGGGCGTGAATGGAAGTTGATAGCCCTGGCTCGGCGTACCTTGCTGCCACGGACCGCTGCGATACAGCCGTTCGCCGGCGCCCCAGCTGCCGCCGAGCTGCTTGTCGAGGTAGTTCGGTACACCGGCATCGAGTGCACCCGGCCCCACCTCGTCGTGAGGAATCAAACGCTCGCACGCGGCTTCGATGAAGGCGGCCTCACCGGCGTTGAAGAACATATAGAGCGGTTCGCCGCTGGACGGCTGCGGCTGCGCCGGCGTGGACGCATCCACCGCGGCGGCGATGGCAGGCGCCAGCAGCGTGGCCGGCGCGAGCGATGCCGCGCCCAGGGATTTAACGAACGAACGTCTGGACAGTTTCGACACGGGCGCTCTCCTTCCTGCGAAGCATGGATTGGCGAGTCAGAATCGTTTGTCGAATGGAGCCTTTGCGGATTCCTGCCCCACGCAGGCGCCACGATTGTTGCAGTCGAGAGTGATCGGCATATGTCCGTTTGTGAAGGCGAACGGACAGGTTCCAGGGCAGACTTTTCGCTACCCGGCTTCGAATGCCGAGATACCCATCGACATCTTACTCACGGTTCCTTCCGACGCTATCGGGGAGGCGATAAAACAGTAGTTTTTCAGATGCAACCGTGGTGTCGGCAAGGCAGACTGGGGAGGCCAAGGGGAGGACCAATCGCATGAAAACATTGTCGCTCGTGGTTACCGGCGGAATCCTGATGTTCGGCTGTGCGAATGTCTGTCTGGCCGACGACCCGATAGTGGAGGCCGACAACGCGGCACAAGTCGCGCACTGCACATTCGTGAAGGACGTCAACGGCCGCTCGGTGTTCGGCGCGCGTCTGCAAGCCGAGGGCCTCGCCAAGGCAAAGCAGGACGCACGCGACCAGGCTGCGGAAGCCGGGGCAACGACTGTCCTGTACGGCGCAGTCTCGCAGGTCGACGTGACCACCATCGCCGCAAAGGCCTACCGCTGTCCCAAGTGAGGATGGTCGGGCGCGACGCTATCGACTGAAGCTGTTGAACAGGTCGATCAGGGTGTCGGCGTCTCGCGGGCCGTCGTAGCGCTCGCCATTCACGAAGAGCGACGGCGTACCGTTGACGCCGCTGCGCACGCCGCTGGTGAAATCGCGTCGCACGCGCGCCGCGAATTCGCCGCCCAGCGCCGATTCGATCAGCGCTTTGTCGAGTCCGAGCTGCGTCGCATAGCCGACCAGGCTGCGATCGTCGAGCGCATCCTGGTTTTCGTAGAGCAGATCGTGCATTTCCCAGAAGCGGCCGATCGTTGCGGCCGCCTCGGCGAACTCGGCGGCGCGCTCGGCGTGCGGATGCGCGTTGCTCAGCGGAAAATTGCGGAAAACGAAGCAGAGCGAATCGCCCATCGCCTTCTGCACGGCCTTGAGCTCCGGATAGGCCTCGCCGCAGTACGGACATTCGTAGTCGCCGTATTCGACCAGCATGATTGCGGCATCGAGCGGGCCCTGCGTGTGATCGTTCGGTCCGACCGGGGGCTTCAGCTCGCTCATGATGCGCTCCCCGCGTGCGGCAGTTTTTCGAGTGCTTCGAGGATGCCGTCGGCGCCGGGATTGACGTCGATCGGCGAGACGTACCGCCAGCGCACGACGCCGTCGGCATCGATCACGAACAGCGCGCGCTCGCAGGTTCCTTCCGCGGTGTCGTACACGCCGTAGCGGCGTGCGACCTCGCCCTTGGGCTCGAAGTCGGCGAGCAGCGGGAAATGCAGCTTGCGATCGCTCGCAAACGCCGCATGGCACCACGCGCTGTCGACCGAGATGCCGATGATCTGCGCGTCGAAGTCGCCGAAAACCGGCAGCATCTCGTTGTAGAGCGCGACCTGATCGCCGCACACCGGGCTCCAGTCGGCCGGATAGAACACGAGCACGACCGGGCGGCCGCGCAGCTCCGACAGGGAAGTCTTTCGGTCAGGCGCGGATTGCAGCGTGAAGTCCGGCGCCGTTTGCCCGACAGCGGCGGAAGAGGCGGGGAGGCTCGACATCGTGCCCTCGCTTTGCAAGTGATCGATCGTCGAATTCGGCGCAGGGACGGGCCCGAAGCGGGACCGGTCTGCGACCCGAGTTGTCCATCGTATTCTAGCGCTGCGCCGGCGTTGTCGACCACGGCAAACGCGTTGAGGCAATGTCAGCCAGGCCCGAACCGGTGCAGCGGCATCTGGCATGATCGCGCACCATCGGTCCCCGACGGTTGCAGATTTTCGGGGGCAACCGATGGAGGTCGCGAGATCTTCAAGGCATTCAACGTCCAAACCAGGGGAGGAGTCGAATCATGGGTAGGCATTCGGCGTGGATCGCGGCGCTCGGCCGCGTACTGATCGCAGCGATTTTCCTGTACAGCGGCTTCGGCAAGATCATGGCGCCCGAGGGGACGCAGGCCTACATAGCATCCGCGGGACTTCCGCTGCCGATCGTGGGCTACGTGCTGGCCATCATCGTCGAAGTCGGCGGCGGACTGCTGCTGCTCATCGGGTACCAGACGCGACTTGTGGCCTTGATCATTGCGCTGTATTCGATCGTTGCCGCGTTGGCGTTCCACAGCCAGTTCGCCGACCAGAACCAGTTGATTCACTTCATGAAGAATTTCTGCATCGCGGGCGGCCTGCTGCAGATCGTCGCGTTCGGAGCCGGAAGCATGAGCGTCGACGCGCGGCGAGCCGCGCGCTGATCGACGAGATGTGAGTCGGCGCGGAAGCGAAAACTTCGCGCCGCCTCTCGCATCCGATCAGTCGAAACCATTTCCGAAAATGACGTCGACGGCCGGCTGGCTTTCGAACGCACCGATGTCGGCGGCTGCGCCGTACACGCGAAGGTAGCCGTCGCCTCGCTGGTCGCTCGTCAGCGCATCGGGGTTGCTGCCGGCATCGATCGCGGGGCTGCCCGTCAACAATGCGTGCGTCATCGTCGGGCCGCCGTTGTCGGCCAGCGGAGCCAGCATCGGATCACCACCGAGCGTGTCGCCGGGCAGAGCGACGTTTGCGGAGGCGATGAGATCGTTGCTGCCGGTGATGCTGTGAACCGTCACGATTTCAGCCAGCGGCGCTCCGCCGGGCAGATGATTGCCGGCGATGATGCTGCTGTTGATTTCGAGGTCCGCGTAGCCTGACTCGGTTCCGTTGTCGGCGATTCCGGCGGCATCGGGAGCCTGGTTATCCGTGATCGTCGAGTTGGCGAGGCCAAGCGAGCCCCCGTGCCGCGTGTAGAGGCCACCGCCGGGCAGGCTCGAGGTGTTTCCGGAAATCGTCGAATTCGTGATCGTCAGGCGTTTCGTCGCCCACGTACCCAATCCGCCGCCGCCGCCGACCGTGTATTGACCGGCATCGCCATCGCAGATCGCGGAATTGCCGCTGATCGTCGAATCGGTAATCGATGAGGCCGGAGTCGCGCCTCTCGGGATGGCCATGATGTACACGCCGCCGCCGCCGATCGCGCTCGTGTACACGTACTGTCCGCTGGCTCCGATGCCGGGCGTGCCGTGCACCGAGTTGCCGGACACCGTGCTGCTGGTCAGGATGATCGTGTTCGGCGAAGCGATGCCGGCGCCTTTTGCATAGGCGATCTTCGCCGCCGAGACGTGTGCCGTGACGCCGCTGACGCGGGAATGATCCAGCACCATGCCGTAGAACCCGAAGATGCCGCCGCCGAGGAATCCGCCGAATGCGGACGTCGTGCTCACGGTGATGTCGGCGCCGTCCACGATGCTGCCGGTCAGATAGGCGGCGGCGGCATAGATCGCGCCGCCATAGGACGTCGCGGAAATTTCCGTCGCGTCGGCCGTCGCCGTCGTGCCGCTGACGGTGCTGTCCACCATGTAGAGCGCGCCGAGCACGTTGATCGCGCCGCCGAATACGCTCCATCCCGACGCGCTGCAATGGTCGATCACGCTGCCGGTGATCGTCACGCTGCTCTTGGAAAGGATGCACGCGCCTGGAGCGAGGCCGCCATACATCCCGGGCCCGCTGTAGACGTACGAACCGTTGCGGATCGTCAGCCCGTCGATGGTCAGCATGCCGTAACCGAGGTGCTCGATGACGCGACTCGCGTTGGCGCCGTCGATCGCGAGCTCATCGGCGCCGGGGCCGATCAGCGTCAATTCGTCCACGCTCGTGCTGAGACCGGTGCTCAGCGAGATCACGCTGCAGTCGAGCGAGCCAAGATCGATGACGTCGCCCGTCACGGCGTTGAGGAATGCGTCGCGCAGCGAACCCGCGCCGCTGTCCTCGCAATTGGTGACCGCCACGGTTCCGGCCGGCCGGCTCGGGGCGGCGGGCGTCTGGCCGTTGCGCCTTGCGAGCTGTCTGTTGAGCGCCGCACGCTGCTCGCCGAGATGAAGCCCGGTACTGCGTCGCGGGGCTGCTGCCGGCACCGATGAACGGTGCTCCCGCGGTGATCGCGGACGCGGAGACGGCGAGGCTGCTTCCAAGAACGACGGCGAGGCCGGCGAACAACGGCGCCTTGGCGAACCTGGACAGGGGCATTGCGGTGGTCGGTGTGCTCATCGAATTTCCATCACGCGGGGAATCGCGCAATTGAAGCAGAGGCACCGAACGCGAGCTTGATCTTTTCCTGATCTCGGCACGACCTTTCATGACGCATCGCATTGATGAGGCATCGAGCCGCCATCTGCCGTAACGCCATTGCAACGATTTGCTAAGGGGTCGTTTAGTATCTTTGGCGAAACGAGGACAGTCCGATGCCAAGATATTTCGAGTTGCGGGCGCCTGGGTCGAAGCTCTCGTCGATCGGCGCGGCGGATCGGTTCGCGGACCCATTGAACGATGCTGCGGCGGATCTCGGCGTGCGCATTGTCGCGGTGCGGCGATCCCGCCCCGGAGCCTTCATCTATGCGTATAGCGCGCGCATGAGACCGGCCCCGAACGCGGTCGTCGATCGCCTGCGCCTCGATCGCCGGTTCGCGGATTGCGGTTTCAGCGACGAGCGCGCGACGGCCGAAGGACCGTTCGGCTAGAAAGCGGTTCGCCCCCTCGTATCGAAAGCCGGCGGTTCAACCGCTTCGGCGAACGCTGTGCGGGTCCAGCTGCGGTCGCGCGACCGTCCCCTTGCCCTGGCGGCGAACGCGGTTTTCCTCGCCACATGCGGCGATCGACTGCTTGAAGCGAGCGGCAGACGTGGACTCGCGATCTGCCCCCATGCACGGCCGCGCCAGCTGATACCATCGAGCTGCCCATTTTCCGCGGGCGATCCCGATTGCAATCCGTGGAGGTCATATGGCAAAGCCGAAGAAAGAAGCCGTCTACAAGATCGTCGACGTCGTCGGCGTCAGCGAGAAATCGTGGGAAGACGCAGGCCGAAACGCCGTTGCTGCCGCGGCCGGCTCGTTGCGCGACCTGCGCGTCGCCGAAGTGACGAAAATGGACATGAAGGTCCAGCAGGGCAAGATCGTCGCGTTTCGCACGCGCGTGTCGCTTTCGTTCAAGTACGAAGTGTGATTTCTTCGCGCGACGGTTGAGTGCGGATCGGTCGGGATCGACACGATTCGTGGCGCGCGGGAAGCGCGTCGCATGGAGCGCCGTCTGGTTCGTCATCGCTTCGCCGCTTCCGCGGTCGGTTCGGCGCGTGCGCATGATGCTGGCCTGCGATCGTCAGTGATACCGGCGCAGTCGCGCGGCTTCGACCCGTGATGCGACGAGCGGAAACGAACCGTTTTCCGCGCAGCGCATATCGTGAGGATGCTGTCGTGAGGCGATGAAGCCCATGAAATATCAGCACCGCGTCCTCGGCATGCTGTCGCTGCTGGCGATCATCACTTACCTGGATCGCGTCTGCATCGCCGTCGCCGGGCCCGAGATGCAGGACAGCCTGCACATCAGCCCGCAGGCGTGGGGCTGGGTGACGAGCGCGTTCTTCTTCTCCTACGCCGCGTTCGAAATTCCGACCGGTGCATTGGGCGATCGCATGGGTCCGCGACGCGTGCTGACGCGCATCGTGACGTGGTGGTCCGCATTCACTTCGATCACGGGCTCGGTGTCGAGCTATCCGCTGTTGCTGCTCGTGCGGTTCTGTTTCGGAGCCGGCGAGGCCGGCGCCTATCCGAATGCTTCGATCGTGATCGGACGCTGGATTCCGCAGCGCGAGCCGCGCCCGCGCATGGGGAATCATCTGGATGACGAGCCAGATCGGCGCGGCGCATGGCGCCCTTGCTGGTCGTGCCGATCCAGCTGCACTACGGATGGCGCGCGTCGTTCTATCTGTTCGGAATACTCGGCGCGGTGTGGAGCATCGTCTGGTACGCATGGTTCCGCGATTCGCCGAGCCAGATGCCGGGAATCATCCGCGGCCGAACGCGAGGAAATCGGCGAGGATCCTGCGCCGCGTCATGGTGGGCTGGCGTGGGGACAGGCCTTGCGCTCGGGTCCGCTCTGGCGCATCGCCGCGCTCGGCGCATCCTATGTCTACGTGATCGGTTTCTTCCAGTCCTGGCTGCAGACTTACCTGGTCAAGGGCCGGGGATTCACCGCGGCCGCGCTCGTGTTTTCGACGTTGCCGTACATCGTCGGCGCTGCGGCCAACGGCATCGGCGGAATCGTCAGCGACGTGCTGGTGCAGAAAGTTCGGACTGACCACGGGACGCCGCATCGTCGGCGTTTCCGGTCTCGGCACCGCGGCGATCTTCATGGCGGCGACGATTTTCGCGACGAGCGGATGGTGGTCGCTGATCTTCCTTTCGCTCGCCTATGCCGGAATCCTGTTCCAGCAGCCGACGCTGTGCGCGACCACCGTCGACATCGGCAAGGGTCACGTCGGCGCGGTATTCGGATTCATGAACACCGCGTCGAATATCTCATCGGCGTTGTCTTCGATCGTGTTCGGATATCTCGTCGCATATTCCGGCGGTTACGAGCTGCCGTTCATCCCGATGCTGGTGCTGCTGTGCGTTGGCATCGTGCTGTGGTTGAAGGTCGATCCGACGCGGCAGCTCATCGAGGAGCGTCCGCCGCTCGACGGACGACGCATTATCGCGGCAGACAGCGCATAGTGACGCGGTGCGTAATGGATTGCGTGCCGATGACCGCAGGAACGAAAGTCAACAGATGCATTTCGTGAAACCAGGAGCGTGCGATGAGTGAGCAGAAGTCAGGACATCAGAAAGCCGGTTCGCATCCGGAGAAGAAAGAACCCAAGGATGACATCGTCGAAGAACCGACCGAGGGCGACGGAGGCCCGACCGGCAGTGGCGGCGTGGCGTCACAGAGCCCAAGTCCCGGTGATCCGCCGAAAAGGCATCGCGAGGACAGCTGAAGCGCCTGCGGATTACACCGAGTGCCGCGCGCCGTGAGCGCGCGGAGTTTTCCGCGCGAGGCCGATGATCGCAACGGCGCCGGCAAGCAACGATGCATACAGCGTGGCCGCGCGCCAGATCACCAGGGCCGTGGCCATCTGGCTCGGCGTGACCCAATGTGCCAGCGTCGCCGTCAAACCGAGCTCGGCACCGCCGCCACCTGCCGGTATGCCCGTCCAGAGCGCGGCATGAAGCACCGCGACCTGGAGCAGGAAGGTCACCGCGAACGATACGGGATGGTGCAGCAACAGCAGCGTGAGCCACAGCACGCCGTAGCGCGTCAGCCATTGCACCGCGGTCAGCACGAAGATCCACAGAAAGAACGAAGGTCCGGCGGCGACGATCAGGGAGACATAGTTCCGCGAGCTCGCAAGCAACGCTTGCAATGCCTGCTCGGCTCGTTGAATGCGGGGCCAGCGCGCCAACACGGGTTTCGGCGCGAGCACGAACGCGAGGATTTTTCCGCGGGCCAGCCAGATCGTCGTCGCCACCGCGATCACGACCGCCGCAGAAACCAGTGCGGCAGTGGTCATCGCTGGCGATGAATCCGAACCGGCGAGCGCCAATGCGAGCAAAGGAACCGAGACCGAGAAGAACAAGAGATCGGTGCCCTGATCGAGGACCATGATCGTCGCCGCACCCGTACCCGATGTACCCGCGCGGCGCAGGTAGTAGATCGTGGCGACGAATCCGCCGAGGCCGGCTGGTGTCGCCGCGAAGGCGAGGTCGGTCGCGAGCGAGATGCCGAGGGAATGGACGAACGTCGTGTGGGTTTTCAGCCGGTGCAGGAGAAGATGCAGTTTCAACGCCCGCGCCAGCCAGCTCGCGACGACAAGGCTGAGAAGCGCAGCATAGCCATCGAGCGCGATATCGGATGCGGCCGCAAGCGTATCGCGGCCGCCGAACAGGAAAGGAATTGCGACCGTCGCGACCAACCCTGCGATCAGCAATAGACGACGGGGCCGCGATCCGCCGCGCAGCATCACGTACTCGAAGATGCCTTCGGGCCACGTCTCTCGTAGCGCGTCCTCAGCACGAAATCCCAGAACGACGTCGTGACGCCGAAGTTGCAGTCCGGGTGGTAGTGATGCACGTGATGAGCGGCGGCCCAGCGTCGCAGCAGCGCACTATGGAAGCGCATGCGATGGATGACGGTGTGGCTCAATCCATACCCGGCGTAGCCAGCCGCGAATCCGCCGGTGAAGACGAAAGCGAGCTCCGGCGCAACGATGAGACGAAGCATCCCGGCCAGCGCAAGGATCGCCAGCGGGGGAGCGAAGAACGGCAGCGAATCGTCGCCGATCGGCCGATCGTGGTGACGTCGATGGCCCGCCTCGAAGATCGCAAGGGGCCCGTGAAAGAGCCACCTGTGCAGGCAATATTCGACGAGGCTGAAACTGAAGACACCGGCCGAGAGGACGCTCACGGCCCAGCCGAGACGGAAATCCATCAGGCGAACGCCTTCCCACAGCAGGAGAGCGCTGACGCCGATGTCCGATGCAAGTCCCAGCCAACCGTTGATTCGCGTTGAGGACAGCCGCTCCAGCGGGCGCAGCAAAGGGCCGAAACCTGGCATCTAGTGTCGGTCCTGTCGATCGATCATGTTGCGTTCCGCCGGCAGCACAGCTCGTCTCCGAAATGGTGTGGGTACGTTGTATTCATTGAGTCTTTCGTTTCGTTTTCGTCCGTCAGTATACGCGCCGGCAGCCGTGCGCCGAGCCGGAGCGTTGTCGCCGGGATAGCGCGGCCACGACAGCCGGCACTGCTAAAGCAGCTTGTCCAGCTCTCGCGCTACGGTCTGCACGTAGGCGTCATCGCGCATGCTGAGGAAATGCGAACGCAGCGAGTTGGAGAAAAGCCTGCCGAGCTCGCGGACGCGATCGGTCGGAGTTCCGAGCGCGGCCTTGCGAACGAGAAGTCGATCCACGTATGGCCGGAACAACGCGGCCAGCAACCCGTTGTACGGGCCCGCCGGATCGAAGAGCACCAATGCGCCATCGAACCATTGCAGGCGATATTGATGCTGGGATCGCACCTGCAGCTGATACTGGACGACGAGCCTTCCGAGCATTTCCTTGTCGACATCGGGGACGAGCGTTTCCATTCTCGCCAGCAGCGCGTCGAAGTATCGGCCCGGCTCGAGCTCTGCCAGCTCCTGCGGCGTGAACGCGATCGGGAGGCCCGTGTTGAGCTCCAGCAGCGCGGACAGCTGAAGGATGTGTTTTCGATTCGCCCTGAGCTCCGCTTCCAGTTCGAGAAACTGCTGCCGCGTGAACGCAAAGTCGTTCGCACGTGACGACTCGGTACTCTTGCGACGACCGCGGGTTGGCCTCAGCGAACCTCCGATCCGGATGATGCTTGCGATCTGCGGTCGCATGAACCTCGCGTTGAACGCCCAGTGTCCGTAGCGTCGCTTGTCGCTGCTGTCGATGGCCAGCGGATCAATGAGCGCGAGGAGGCCGACCTCCTCGCCGATGCATCGAAGCTGGCGGGCGATCTCGTAACCGAATGCGCCTGCGGAGGAGTACGCGACGATGTAGTACGGTCCCTTGGGTTGCCGCTTCCGGATCGCGTCGAGGTAAAGCGACACCCAGCTTTGGAACCCGAGCGTCGGATCCCTTTTTCCCCACAGGAACGCATCTCGAACGCCGATGATTTCGCGCGTGGTGGTCAGCGCGCGAACGAGTTTTTCGTACGCTCCGAGCGTGCCGCCGGCCGACGAAATGAGAAACAGCGGCGCAGCGCTCGCGTCGCGTGACGACTTCAATGTGACCAGCACGGATTCGTCGGGGACCATGACGTCGGCCCGGCCTTCGCGCACGCTGTCGATGTAGGCGGCGAGGCCTTCGATCGTCGGCAGTCGATAAATCGAGTTGTCGGCCAGACGATGACGTTCCAATCCGAACGCGCGCTCGGCTCTCGATATCACTGCAAATGTCTTCAGCGAGGTTCCGCCCACTTCGAAAAAGTTGGAATCCACGTCGAAGGCATCGTGGCCGAGCACGTCTTTCCAGACATCGGCGAGCGTTCGTTCGGTCTGCGACTCGATGCGACGCGAAGAGGACGGCGTTGCCTGGATGCTCGTCCGGGAACTCTCCGCGAGCTTGCGCCGGTCGACTTTTCCGCTGGCAGTGAGCGGAAGTGCATCCATGGCGATCACGCGCGAAGGCACCATGTAGTCGGGCAAGTGTTCTCTGAGCAGCCGATAGACCGCGGCGGTCGGCACACTCGCGGGAGAAACGAAAGCCACCAGCATCGCGTTGCCGTCGCTGTCGTCGGTCGCGATGACGGCGAAGTGCCCGAGGTCCGGGTACTGCGCCATCGCGTTCTCCACTTCCTGAAGGTCGACGCGATAGCCTCTGATCTTGACGACATGATCCGTGCGGCCGAGATACTGCAACGCGCCATCCGGCGTCCGCAGAACCTGATCGTTCGTGCGATAGATCCGCTCGCCGTTACCCAGAGTGACGAACACGGCGTCGGTCAGTGCCGGGTCTCTGAAGTACTCGGTGAAAAGCGCAGTCCCGGCGATGTAGAGCATTCCCTTCGAGCCTGCATCGACCGCATCGAGCTTGTCGTCGAGCAGGTACGCTCGTACGTCGGGCGATATCGGTTCTCCGAGTGGAAGCTCGCCGTCCCGTTCGATCGATTCCCTGAGATCGCAGACCAGCGTCGAGCTGGCTTCGGTGCTTCCGTAGATCGAATAGATGTGCGTGCTCTGCGGAAACGCCGCGATCGTGCGTCTCGCCAGGGCGGGATGCACGTACTCTCCCATGAGAACGAGCACCTTGATGTCCGGCGCCGAGAACTCCGGCATGTCCAGCGATGCCTGCAGGACGGACGGCACGATCAGGAGCCTTGATATGGCGCGCCGCTTGATCGTTTCCCAGAACGACTCGAACGTCTTCGCTTCCCGGTCGGAGATGATGCAGACAGGGATGCCGCGCAGCAGCGGTTCGAAGAGCTCATAGACGGCGTGAGTCGTCATCATCTGAGCCTTCTGGCAGCACACTTCGCCGGCCTCGTACGGGTGCGCGCTCCACGTCCACTGAAGCCTGTGAAAGAACGATCGATGGCTTCGGACGATCATCTTCGGCTTGCCGGTCGAACCCGACGAGCAGAGGACGAAAGCGGGACGGTCCGGATTGCTTTCAGCGACGTCCCGGAACGCAGGCGCAGTCGCTGCGTCGGAGAAGAGCAGGACACGGTCGTGCAGCGGCGGATCGGAACGCACGCCATGATCGACGATGATTGCGTCGAGGGCTGCGAACGAAAGGATCTCGCGAAGACGCTCGGCGGGAAACGACGGCGGCAGCGGCACGACGGCGGCATTCGCCTTGAGCACGCCGAGCACGCTGGCAACGTAGCGGGCCGAGCGTTCCATGTGCACGCCGACGAACGCGCCGTTCGGGACATTGCTGGCGCGGATCAGTCCCGCCAGCCGATCGGAGGCGGCGTCGAGCTCGGCAAATGTGACGCTGCCCTCGTCGTCGATCAACGCGACAGCATCCGGCGTCAGCGCCACCTGCTCGCGGAAAAGCCGGTCCAGACTGAAAGCCGATCCGGGCTGATTCACGACGCCTCGAGATCGAGTCTGGTCAAGCCCATGGCGGGGAAGAAAATCTCAAATTGTTCGTTGGACCGTTACAGAGAATCGGCATGTGTTGGCTGTCGATGATTCGCTTGTTCGCGAATATAAATCATCTTCGCTTTCGAGGCTTTGGGCAAAACGGCTGTTCGGAGCCTGTTGGAGGCCTCACGTTTCCAGGCAAGCGCTCAGACGGCGCGGCGACGGAGCGTTCCCGCAACCGGTGCGCGCACTCGCGGTTGAGGGTTCGCTCCCGCCCGTCGCATCGTCGTGTGGCTGATCGGTTTTCGCGGGGACGCCGCGCCGACGTAGGTTGTCCCGTGCACGAACGGGTGGAAAGTGCACGTCCGTTACAGCCGCCTCGACAAGCTGACACCCGTCGTCTTCGCGGCGACGGGCGGGAAGCATGGGTTGATGTTCAGCTCTTGAAGAACTTCAGCAGCTCGGCGTTGACGACGTCCGCATGCGTCGTACACATGCCATGCGGAAAGCCTTTGTAGACCTTGAGCGTGGCGTTCTTGAGCAGCTTGGACGAAAGCATCGCCGAGTCGGCGACCGGCACGATCTGATCGTCGTCGCCGTGCATGACGAGCGCCGGCGCGTCGATCTGCCGCAGGTCGTCGGTGAAGTCCGTTTCGGAGAACGCCTTGATGCCTTCGTGCTGCGCCTGGGCACCTCCCGCCATGGCCTGGCGCCACCAGTTCTGGCGAATCGGCTCGGAGAGCGTGGCTCCGTCGCGGTTGAATCCATAGAACGGCAGCGGAAAATTCCAGTAGTAGGCCGCGCGATTGGCCGCGAGCTGGTTGCGGATATCGTCGAACACCTCGCGCGGCAGTCCGCCGGGATTCGCCGTGGTTTTCACCATCAGCGGGGGCACGGCGCCGATCAACGCAAGCTTGGCGACACGACCTTTGCCGTGACGCGCGACATAGCGCGTCGCCTCGCCGCCGCCAGTCGAATGGCCGACATGGATCGCGTCACGCAGATCGAGGTGCGCGACCAGCGCGGCGACGTCGGCCGCATAGGTGTCCATGTCGTTTCCAGTGTACGTCTGGGTCGAGCGGCCATGACCGCGGCGGTCGTGGGCGATGACGCGATATCCCTGCTGCAGGAAGAACAGCATCTGCGTGTCCCAGTCGTCGCCGGACAGCGGCCATCCGTGATGGAAGACGATCGGTTGTCCCGAACCCCAATCCTTGTAGAAGATTTCGGTTCCGTCTTTGGTCGTGATCGATGACATGTCATGGATCCTTTCGGTGGGTGAAGGAGGAGGCGGTGAGATCGCGCGGCTTGTCGGCGCCGCTGCGGTGAAGACTTTAGGATCTGCCGCAAGCAGGCGGTAGACATCTGCGCGGGCGCACTCTGTTGCGTTTGACGCATCAATGGGCGCAAGACATCGATAGTGTTTCGTCACGCGAAAACGGCATGAGCCCTGCGCGCGCAGCCTACGGTGTCACACGTATGTGTCATCCGTTGATAGTCGCTGCGGGACAGCAGCGGATGGGACGAGTTGCGCCGAAGGCGTTCCGGGTGCGCTGCATGTGGAAGCGCACGAACAGTCGCTCGACCATGTATCAACGTTTCCGATCGTCGACGGGGATCACGGGCGGCTTGTCGCGATCCTTCAGGAGAAAGACGACGAATTTCGCCGGTTTCTCCTTGCTGGCGTTGCGACCGATCGTATGGATGTCGTCCGGCCCTTCGTGAAACGTCTGACCCGGATTCAGAGTGACCGGCTCGCTGCCCGCCACGCCCATGACGATGGTTCCTTCGAGCACATAGACGAAGGCATGCGCGTCGTGGCGGTGAACGGATTCCACGGCGCCCGGTGGATATTCGACCGTGAGCATGAGGACTTCCTTGCCGGGATAATCCTGTAACAGTTGTGTCACCAGCGGCGCAACGATGGGCCCCGGCGCGGCAGGGGCCGGATTGCCGGCAACGACGATCGTGGAGCAGAGGAGGGCGGGCAGGCCAAGCAAGTGGGCGATACGCATGAGAACTCCTGAGTAGTCGGTCGAACGATTGTCGGCGCTGGGATAGCGGCACACGGGACATGCGGGCCAGCTCGATTCGCAGGCTATGGAATCTCCCCGCGGACCGGTAGACGTTTGCGCGGCCGCACCGTGTTGCTGGCAGCGCATCAATTGCGCGCCCGCTGTGCCAGCTCTGTCACATGAGCCGTCCTCTTCGCGGTGGTGGACTCGACTGCTGCCCGGGACTTAGCATTCCAGGTTGAGCGTCTCGAGACCACGGGGAGGTCACGGCTCATGAGCGTGCCTTCGCAGGTCCCTGCCGACGGCCACGACCCACTGATATCGAGCTACTCGGCAAGCTATGCCGGCGTGGTCGCCTTCATTGCCGTCGCGACGGAAGGCAGCTTTGCGCGCGCAGGCGAGCGGCTCGGCATCGGTCGCTCGGCCGTCAGCCGTAGCGTGCAGAAGCTCGAATCGCAGCTCGGCACGCGTCTGTTTCAGCGCACCACGCGAGCGACCTCGCTGACGCGCGAGGGCGAGCTCTTCTTCGAAAACTGCCGTCCGGGCGTGGAGCGGATCATGCAGGCGCTCGAAGAAATGCGCGATCTGCGCGAAGGCCCGCCACGCGGGCTCCTGCGCGTCAGTGCGACACTCGGCTTCGGACGCAAGGTGATCGCGCCGCTGCTGGCGGCGTTTCGCGCACGCTTCGACGAAGTCGCCGTGGAATTCGTGCTCGATGAGCGCGAAGCCGATCTCGTGACGGATCGTGTCGACGTCGCGTTCCGCGAGGGCGTCCTCGAGGACTGCCAGGTGATCGCCAAGCAGCTGATCCCGATGCAGATGCTCGTATGCGCATCGCCCGCCTACGCACGCGCGCGCGGCTTGCCGTTGTCGCGTGGACGAGATCGCGGCGCATACCTGTGTCAATGAGCGTCTCTCCAACGGACGGCTGCGCGACTGGAATTTCAAGGTGGACGGCCGCGCGTGCCGCATCACGCCGCAGGCCCGGTTGACGTTCAACGATCCCGAGCTGGTCCTGAAAACGGTTCTCGAAGGCGAAGGACTGGCCCAGCTGGCCGCGTACCAGGCTTGCGATGCATTGCGCGCCGGGACCCTGGTGACTTGCCTCGAACAGTTCTCGCCCGACGACGGCGGTCACTATCTGTGCTACCTGAGCCGTCAGCAGCTGCCCAAACGCATCCGCGCGTTCGTCGACTTCGTGACGACCGAAGTCCGGGCGCTGGACCTCGACTGCACGGGCATCACGCAGCGCGTGTGACGGGAATCCGCGCGGGCGACCGGCATCGCCGGCGCGGGCACATTGCCTGACGGCTCATCGATTGGTGCGCCGACGGAAACACCGCGCGGCCCGCCATGGAGCTACTCGTCGCGACCGTGCGCTCCTAGCATCACAGGGCACTGGCGGTGCGCATCGCGGCGCGCCGGCTTTCCGACTCATATCGAGGGCCTCACATGAAAATCGTCGTCATCGGCGGTACCGGCCGCATCGGCAGCAAGGTCGTGGCGCGTTTGCGCGATCGGGGACATGAGGTGATCGCCGCGGCGCCGACGACCGGAGTCGACATACTGACTGGCGAAGGTCTCGATGCGGCAATGGCCGGCGCGCGCGTCGTGGTGGACCTCGCCAACTCGCCGTCCTTCGAGGATGCCGCCGCGCTCGCATTCTTCCAGACGGCGGGACGAAACGTCCTGGCCGCCGAGGCGAAGGCCGGGGTCGGCCACCATCTCGCGCTTTCCGTGGTCGGAACCGAAAAGCTCACTGCCAGCGGATACTTCCGCGCCAAGCTCGCGCAGGAAGACCTGATCCGCGGGTCCGCCATTCCGTACACGATCATCCATTCCACGCAGTTCTTCGAGTTCCTGCCGGGAATCATCCAGTCCGCGGCGAAGGGCTCCACGGTGCGGCTCTCGCCGGCGCTCGTGCAGCCGATCGCCTCGGAAGATGTCGCCGAGGCCGTCGCTCGTCTCGCGCTGCAGCCGCCGGCGAACGGCATCGTCGAGATCGCCGGCCCCGAGCGCGAATCGCTGGCCGGCCTCGCGCAGCGTTTCATGACTCTTATCGAGGATCCGCGCGAAGTGCTCAGCGACGTGCGCGCGACATATTTCGGAGCGGAGATCGACGATGAAACGCTGGTGCCGGGCAACGCAGCCTGGAAGGGCTCGCTGGACTTCGAGCACTGGCTCGAGCAGTCCGAGTTTGCCGGTTACGAGAACCGGCAGGACATCCACTGACTCGCCGCGGACAGACGATTGCGCTTGAGGGAAATGGAAAAACCCGATGTCTCCATTGCAACCACCACCAACCAGTCTCCTGGACAAGTACCACGGAGAGGATGCGCTGCCGCTCTACACGGGCCGCGTGCGCGTGACCGGCGGCGAGGCGGCGCACGGACGCGCCTCGGGCATCGCGAGATCCGACGACGGCGCTCTCGATGTACAACTGCGCCTGCCCGCGGAATTGGGTGGACCCGGTGGCGGAACGAATCCGGAGCAGCTTCTCGCGGCGTGCTACGCGGCGTGTTTTCACGGCGCACTGACGTTGCTTGCCACGCTTTCGGGCGTGGCCCTGACCGATGCGTTCGTGGAAGCTGCGGTGACGTTCGCGCGCGACCCGATCGACGGACGCTTTCTGCTCTCGGCAGAGATTCGCGTCGGTCTTCCGGGCGTCGATCGCAAGGTTGCGGCCGAGCTTGTACGGAACACGGAACGCATCTGTCCTTACGCCAAGATGTTTCGTCAGGGCATCGAGCACGTCGTCGCGCTGGCGCCCGAACCGTAGTCGAACGCGCAGGAGGATTCGAGCGGCGCACAGAGACGAATCAGCAATAGCGTGCGTCGACGCCCTGTTGAATTGCTTTCGTTTTGACCGAGCGACTTTTCGCAGGAAACCACCATGCGTGCAGGAAAACCGTACTCACTGACGGAGTTCATCTTCTGGACGCGCCGCACGATCTACGTATTGATCGTATTGAGCGTCGTCCCGGCGATTCTCTACCAGGTCGCGGGGTTCACCTGGTTGACGATTCCATGGGGCGTCATCTTCCTGCTGGGTACGACCGTCGCGCTTTCCGCCGGCTTCAAGACCCTGCAAACGTACAACCGCATGCAGGACGCGCAGCAGGTCTGGGGATCCGTCGTCAGCAGCAGCCGGATCTGGGCTGCCATGTGCCGGGATCTTGTCGAGGATTCCGCGCGCGCGCGAAGACTCGTTTATCGCCATCTTGCGTGGCTCGCCGCGCTGCGCCACCAGTTGCGCAACGTGATGGCGTGGGAAACGATGAACAAGGCATACAACGTCGAGTACAGCCGCCGATATCACATCCCGGAACGCGAGGAGTCGCTGGAAGACGACCTCGCGCGCTACGTCGATCCGGCGGACATGACGCAAATCCTTACTTCGAGAAGCAAGGCCCTCGGAGCCCTGGACTTGCAGTGCAAGGAAACCAGGCGCCTGCTCGACGAAGGTGTGCTGACGCCGGGTGCCTTCACCGAACTGCAACGCGTGATCCGCGATTTTCAGGAGCAGCAGGGACGAGCCGAGCGGATCAAGAACATTCCGTATCCACGCCAGCACGCGTTCATCAATTCGCTGTTCGTTCGAATCCTTTGTGTGCTGCTTCCGTTCGGCGTCATGGGCGAGTTCGCGCGTCTCGATGGCGTCGTCGATGGATGGGCGAAAGGAAACATGGTCTGGCTCGGGGTTCCGCTCAGCATCCTCATATCCTGGATGTATGCGTCGCTCGATCAGGTCGGGGAGAGCACGGAGAATCCGTTCGAAGGCGGCGCGAACGACGTGCCGATCACTCGGATCTGTCAGGAAATCGAAGGCGACCTTCGCGAGATGCTGGGCGAAGTCGAAGTCGGTCCGCGACCCAAGGCTGTGGCCGACATCACGATGTGATCCGGCTTTTCAAGCAGCTGACAGCACGAGGATTGCTCTGGAGAAGGTCAGCCCTGTTGGCCGACCCTCTCGTGGGTCGTGTCGTCTACGCGCGAGCGGACCTCCATGCTCGGATGCCAGGCTGAAGGTCCGCGACGGGTCATTGCACGGCACCTGTCGATGACGCGCGCGATTCAACGCTTCTGGTACGGGTGGAAGATATAGTCTTTCGCCTTCACAGCCGTATGGCATGCGTGTCCGCAGTCCGAGAGACTGGCAGGATCGGCCGCAAACTTGTCGGATGCAGCGTCGTAGTTGAACACCGCGTATCCCCAGCCGCCGCTTTTCGGAAATCGCTTGCTGTCCTTTTCGATGACGAAAGCCTGCGTGTACACGTCGGGCACATCCACGACGAACGGGGCCTCCGTGCTCTTCTTCGGCTTCCACTGAAGCTTCGCAATCTTGGAACCCTCGGGGAAAGGCTTGCCGTTGCCCGGAATGCCGGCCTTGTACGCCTTGATCATGGTCGGATTCGCGACGATGACCTTGAGCACTTCATCGGTGCGGGCGGAAGAAACCACCGACCAGTCCTCGTATCCCTTGAAGTCGGAGAACGCGATTCCGCTCGGCGATATGAGTGAGTACTTGTCCTGCGCGTAGACGGCCGTGCCGGCCAGGACCGAGATCACTGCCGTAGCTGTCGCAATCGTGAGCTTGTTCTTGCGCTTCATGGCTGATCCTTTATTGAGTGTTGTGAACGGGCTCTATTCGCCTCGCGGCTGAAACACTTGCTTGCTGCGGCCTGGCAAAACACACTCACGCAATTGTCGCACCGGCTGGTGGGCCGCAAACGCACGGCTCTTGCCGATTCGCAACGATCATCGACCCTGTGTCCTCCCTATGCATGCGTACGATTTCATCCTGATCCTGCTCTCGTTCGTGTATGCGGCGGCCATTACTCATCTGCTGTCGACGGCGGGCGAGATCATCATCGCGTCAAAGCGTCTACGGCTTTCGTGGTTCAACGCCGGCTGGATGCTGGCGACGTTGCTGTTCACGTGTGCATGGTGGATCGGCCTGTGGGACCTGCACACGACGGGCACCTGGGACGTTGGCTCGATCGCATTCTATTTCTCGATGGCGGCGGGAATCTATCTGCAGGCACGCCTCGTGTCGCCGCGCATCCCGGAGAAGGGCGAGCTCGACCTGCGCGGATTTCACAGCGGGGAAGGCCGCAAATACCTCATAGCCTACGCAATTCTTTCCTGGGTCACCGCGGTGGTCAACGCGATGCTCGGCGAAGCGAACGGAATTTCGCAGTGGCCGGCGCAGAATGTCGTCATCGTTCCGATGGCTTTGGCGACAAGCGCGGCGGCGATCTTCGTCGATCGATTCTGGGTGCAAAGTCTGGCGCTCGCGATCCAGATCGCAGGGTGGATCTGGTACTTCGCGCGATTGCAGTCCGCATTGTCCGGCTGATCTTGCTGACCCCGGCGCGCTGATCCGGCGCGAGCCGACCTGGTTGGGGCCGGCGTGCCATGCATATGGCTCGATGTGCCACAATCGAAGCCGTGTCAGGGGGAGCAATGCCGAACCTAGCCGCGCCGGATGCATCGTCGGCGTATCGCCGATGAACGTGCGGCGGATGCGCGGACCGTGACGGAATTCTTTCGGCGCCTGCGCGAGCGCAAGATGGTGCAGTGGGCGCTGGCCTATGTCGCGGCGTCGTTCGCGCTCATCCAGATACTCGACATCGTCTCGCAGCGATTCGGCTGGCCCGAGCAGACGATCCGGCTGGTCATCATCGCGGCGGCTCTCGGTTTCTTCGTGACGATCGTGCTCGCCTGGTATCACGGCGAGCGCGGCGCCCAGCGCGTGACCAGCGCGGAATTGCTGATCCTCGCTCTTCTCCTTGCCATCGGCGGGGCGGCACTCTGGCGACTGGCGCCGAGGACAAGCGAAGGGGCGGCTGCTTCGAACACGGGCGGCCCGGTCGCAGGTTCCGCCGCCGATCCGAGATCGATCGCCGTGCTGCCGTTCGTGAACATGAGCGGCGAGAAGGACAACGACTACTTCTCCGACGGCATCAGCGAGGAAATCCTCAATGTGCTCGCCAGCATTCCCGAGCTTCGCGTCGCGGCGCGCACGTCGTCGTTCTCGTTCCGCGATGGCAAGCACGAGGCTCCCGAGATCGCCCAGGAGCTTCACGTACGCATGATCCTCGAAGGCAGCGTGCGCAAGCAGGGCGATCGCGCGCGCATCACCGCGCAGCTGATCGACGCGGCGAGCGGTTACCACGTCTGGTCGCAGACCTACGATCGCGATCTCAAGGACATCTTCGCGATACAGGACGAGATCGCCGCGGCCATCGCCCACGAGCTGAAGGTGAAGATGGATGGAACGGACGAGACCGCGCTGAAGAAGCCGCGCAACCTTGAAGCGAACGACTTCTACCTGCGCGGACTCGCTCTCTGGCAGACGCGCGGCGAAGCGTCGCTCATCTCGGCCATCGAGAATTTCAAGAATGCGATCGCCGCCGATGCGGAGTTCGCGGAGGCGTACGCGGGGCTCGCGCTCGCATACACGATCCTGCCCGACTATTCCGCGACGCATCGCCTACGACGATGCGCTCGATCTTGCGCGCGACAATGCCGAAGTTGCCCTGACACTCAATCCGGCGTTGCCGGAAACCTACGTCGTGCTTGGCCTATCTCGCGGACGGCGACCGTCGCCGTCGCACCGCGCAGGCACTTTATCGTCGCGCCATCGCGCTGCGGCCGTCGTTCGCAACGGCGTACCAGTGGCTCGGCAATTCGCTCTGGACCGGCGGTGACCTGCAAGGGGGATTGGAGATGCTCGAGCGCGGCTCCTCGCTCGATCCGCGCGCCTCGATCATCGCGAACAACCACGCGATGGTGCTGATCGCGATGGGCCGTTACGCCGAAGCGATTGCGCTCTGCGAGCCTGCACTGAAGACCTCGCCGCAGAACCAGAGTTGTCTCGAGACGACGTCGTTCGCGACGCTGGTTTCCGGCGACTACACTGCTGCGCGCGCGCTGTACCTTCGCTACGCGCAGGTGACCAATCCGACCGCGACATCACTGGTCGGCGACGTGTTCGATGCGCTCGAAGGACATGGTGATCGTCACGCCGTCGCCGCACGTCTCGCCGCGTTCGGTCCGCAGAGCAGCTACGATCCGCAGAGCGGCAACGCGTTCGCGGTCTACGTCATACCGACCATGCTGGTCCTTCTCGGCGAGTCGCAGCGCGTCGTGCCGTACCTGGAACGCTTCGGCATGACCGACCGGTCCGGCCAGGCCGAGTGGGCGACGATGATGAAGGCGCTGGGTCCGCTGCATTGCGATCCGGCGTTCGTCGATCTGGTCAAGCGGATGAAGACGAGCGATCCCCACTACGGCGAAGTTTGTGGTACTCGTTAGCCGGCCGTATTTTGGGCGGGAACCGGTATGAATCTCTCGGATTGGGCATCGATCGGAAGCCTGGTCAGCAGCATTGCGGTGCTGATCTCGTTGATCTACCTGGCGCTTCAGGTGCGCCAGGCGGAGCGCAACCAGCAGGCGTCGATCCGGCAGGGGCGCGCGACGCGCGTGGTGGACATCATCCTGGCGGCGGGTGAGCCCTCGTGTGCCGAAGCGTTGCCCAAAGGCGCGGCTGGCGCGGCGGATATCACGCCGGTCGAGTTCGGCCAGTTCACCGCGATCTATGGCGCGTTCCTGGCGAGCGCGGAGGACACCTTCCTGCAACACAGCGAAGGCTTGCTCAGCGAGGCGGTCTTCGCGAGCTTCAGCGAAAGCTGGCGACAGACGCTGGCGCAACCCGGCGTGCGCGCATTGTGGAAGCTGCGACGACATGCATTCGAAGCCGGATTCACCGCATTCATGGACAAGCTGATGATCGACGCGCCTCCCGCCGCCGGCAGTGATTTTTTCACGGCGTGGAAGGCCGAGGTCGAGACTGCGAGGAAATAGCGCGATTGCCGCCTCGTGAAATTTGCAGTCTGATAGGCGTGCGCGGAGCGCCGCCCGCCGCGTGATCGGGAGATGCGCCTTTGCAACCCGAACGATGGATCCTGCTTGAACGGCTTTTCGCCGAGGCACTGGCATTGCCGAATGCAGCGCGCGATGCGTTCCTGACGCGCGCGTGCGCCGGCGATGCCGCCTTGCATCGCGAGATCGACGAGCTCCTGCGCTCGCACGATGCATCGGGTGTTCTGGATTCGTCGCCCCATTCGCCGGAGCCCGCGGTTTTCCAGCCATCGCTGGCGCATGGCACCGATCTTGGACCGTGGCGCATTCAGAATCTGATCGGGCGCGGCGGGATGGGCGAGGTCTACGCGGCAATCCGGGCCGACGGCGCATTCGAACAGCGGGTGGCGCTCAAGCTGCTGCGGTACGAGGCGGCGGGGCAGATGGAACGATTTCACGCCGAGCGCCGCATTCTGGCGCGGCTGGAGCACCCGGAAATCGCGCGCCTGCTCGACGGCGGCATGGCGCCCGACGGACGCCCGTATACGGTGATGGAGTACGTCGAAGGACGCTCGCTTACCGAGTATTGCCGCGAGCGTGGATCCTCCTTGCATGAGCGGTTGAATCTGTTCGCGAAGGTCTGCGATGCGGTCGCATTCGCGCATCGCAATCTCGTGATCCATCGCGACCTGAAGCCTGGAAATATCCTGGTAGACGCCGAAGGCGAGGTGAAGCTGCTCGATTTCGGCATCGCCAAGCTGCTCGACGCGGCGGCCTTGCAGCGCGAGACGGATGTCACGGTCGCGCCGTTCACGCCCGACTACGCCGCGCCCGAGCAACTCAGCGGCGAGCCGGTGACGACGGCGACGGACATCTATGCTTTGGGCGTGCTGCTTTTCGAATTGCTCACCGGAGAGCGCCCGTTACCCACCCAGGGCCTGCCGTCGACTCATGCATTGAAACTGCTGATGGATCGCAGCGCGCCGCCACCCAGCCGGATCGCACAAGGCAGATCCGACGCCCCGGTGCCAGCGCGTTGGCTTACGGGCGATCTCGATGCGATCGTCGCCAAGTGCCTGCGCAAGGAAGCGAGCCACCGGTACGAAACCGTCAACGCCTTGAAGCGCGACATCGAACGCCATCTGCACAACGAACCCGTGCTCGCGCGCGAGGGCGCGCGCCTGTATGTGTTCGGACGATTGCTGCGCCGCTATCGCTGGGCGGTGACCGGCGTCGCTGCGCTGATCGTCGCGCTCGCGGCAGGACTCGCCGGCACGATCTGGCAGGCGCGTCGCGCCGAAACGCAGGCGCGCACGTCGGCTGCGGTGGAGGGCTTCCTGAGCGACTTGTTCCGCGCCAATTCCAGCAAGCAGGATGATCCGGTCAAGGCACGCCAGACCACCGCGCGGGAATTGCTCGATCTCGGTGCAAAGAAAATAGAGACCACGATGACCGACGCGCCGGCCGCGAAGGTCAGCGTGCTTCGCCTGCTGGGCGAGCTCTACGATGATCTCGCGCTGGACGATGATGCGGTCCGGGTGCGTCGCCAGGCCGTCGAGCTTTCGCGAATCACCGCGGGCCCGGACTCGACGCAAACCGCCGCCGCGCTGGTCGAGCTGGCCGGCTCGTTGCACTCGTCCAATTCGGTCAGCGATCGGCAGAAGGTTCTTGATGAAGCGGCCGCGATCCTCGATCGCCAGCACGATTTCAGCTCGGAGACCCGTGGCACGCTCCTGAACAAAATGGCCGAGCACTATGGCAGCATCGATGCTCCACGCGCGTTCGAGTACGTGCGACAGTCCGTGCGCGTATTCGAGGGCAGACCGCCGTCCACTGCGCTCGCCGAAGCGCTGTTCTCCCGCGCGCTGATTGAGCAGAAGACCGGCCTCATGCGCGACGCTGCAGCTTCGCTTACGAGGGCAATCGAAGTCTCGCGAACGGTCGACGGCTTTCCGAATCCGAGTCTGCCGCGCTTCTATGCGACTTTGAGTGACGTCGAGTATCGCCTGCAGGATCTTGCCGCGGCGGAACGGGATGGACGCCTCGCGCTGTCGACGGCGAGGGAAGTCAACGGCGAAGAACATGCCGACACGCTGCAGACGGAAATGCGCCTCGGCCGTTTCCTCTTCGACACGGCGCGCACGCGCGAGGGCATGGACCTGCTGCACAGCGCGAAACAACTCGCATTGAAGATCCGCGGTGCGGACGACTCGTTCCATACGCCCATGGTGCTCGTGGAACACGGCTACGAACAGGCTCGCTTCGGCCTGCCGGAAGACGGGCTTGCCGACATGCAGGCAGCCATCGTCACCTATCGCGCCAGCCGTCCCGGCGCGCTCTATCTCGCCACGATGCTGGTGAACGCGGCAACGGCCCTGGTGGACATGGGCCGTTTTTCCGAAGCACACAAGAATCTCGATGAGGCAACCGAGATAAGGATACGCGGCGGTCTCGACACGCATGCGCCACTACACAACTTCACACTCATCCTTCGCATCCGGCTGGCCCTGGCCGAAGGCGAGGTCGAGACGGCAAGCGCGCTCGTGCGCGAACTGTTCGTCGATCCGGACGAGAGCCTCGGGATTTCGATGACGGCGACCGAGCAAGGGTTGCTCGCTGCCGAGACGGATTCGGCGGCCGGGCGCAATGCGTCGGCAATCGAGCTGACCCGTCATGTGCGCGACAAGATCGCGAACAATCGCTTAAGTGACTATCTCGCGTTGTACGAGATACGTGCGGACCTGATCGAAGGAAAGTCGGCCTTGCAGGAACACGATGCGCAAGCGGCGCTGCCGCTGCTGCAACGCTCGCTGTCCCTGCGCCAGCAATTGCTGGCACCGTCGAGCTTGCGGATCGCAGAAGCGCAGGTTGCCTTGGCCGAATGCTTTCTGTTGCTTGGACGCGAAGCCGAAGCACGCTCGCTGGCGGACGCGGCGACGGACATCCACGCGCAGCATCCGCAGACGGGCGAACAATATCGCGCGCCGTTGCGCCAGCTGAGCGATCACCTCGCAGCGGTGGCGAAGAAGTAGCGGGCTACTGCGTGTCCAGTTCGCGATGCAGCCACGCGCGGGCGAGCGTCCAGTCCCGGCGCACGGTGCGCTCGGAAATGTCCAGGGCCCGGGCCGTCTCGGCGTCGTCGTAGCCGGCGAAATAGCGGCACTCGACGACCTGCGCCAATCGCAAGGAATCGCGCGCGAGCCGGCCGAGCGCTTCATTCAATGCCAGCATCGTCGCGTCATCCTCGACCGCGACATCGAGCGCCGCGGTGATCGGCAGAGCAACCGCGCCTCCGCCGCGTTTGCCCGCGAGTCTTGCCACCGCATGATTGACCAACGCGTGTCGCATCGCGAGCGCGGCGGCGCGCAGAAAATGCACGTCGGTATTCCAGCTCCGCGTACCGCGCAGCTTGAGGTATGCCTCGTTCACGAGCGCGGTCGTCTGCAGCGTCGCGCCGGCGCCGACGCGACTGCGTTCACGATGGGCCAGCCGTTTGAGATCGTCGTAGAACAGCGGAATCAGCTGATCGGCGAGGCCGCGTATTTCGAGCGGCAGCTCCCCGTCCAGGGGTGTGACCGCGTCGACCTGGAGCTCGTGGTCAGGCTCGCTCATTGGCGAATCATACCAAGTCAACTCGATTCGCCGTGGCCGCTTCCGGCGCCGTTCCTTGTTGGCAACTTCGCGGCAAAGGCGTGTTCGCTGACGGCTTCAACTGCGCACCCGGCAGTTCGCGAGACGACCGGATTTCAGGCTCGTTCCTGTTGGTAGGTACAGACGCCTCGATTTGGGGTCGAGCGGAGCCATCCGTGATGCCGGCGTCGAACAAGTCGAAGCGAGGTCGATTCCGAAATCGGGTTACGGGAGGACGCATCGTGAGAGATACATCGGCTTTCGACAAGGCAGCGCGCGTTGCCCTGTTCGGGCTGGCGATGCTCGTCGCCCGGATAGCGCAGGCCGATACCTTCGAGGTCGACACAACCGTCGACCTGCCCGACGACGGACTCGGCACCACGATCTGTCACACCAGCGCCGGCACCTGCTCGCTGCGCGCGGCGATCATGAAGTCCAACCAGATCGGCGGTTCGAACATCATCCATGTCCCTGACGGAGTCTATTTGCTCACGATTCCGCCGAGCGGCCTCAATGAGGACGACATCGGCGACTTGAACATCACGGCATCGGTCGCGATCACGGGTCAGGGCGCAGGGCGCACGATCATCGACGCCAATCAGCTCGATCGCGCGTTCGACATCGACCCTGGCCAGGTTGTCGCCTTGAGCGACATCGCCATCCGCAATGGCCGTCAGACCGTCGGCGGAGGAATTCGCAATGACGGCATATTGACGATTACGCACAGCGTGGTCGAAGGCAATCTCGCCAATTGGGGAGGCGGAATCCTCAATATGGGCTCGGGTGTGCTGACCGTTATTGGCAGCATCATCCGGTCGAACAACGCCAATTCCAGCGGCGGCGGCATATTGTCGTCGAGTTTCACCACGATCATCGACAGCACGCTCTACGGCAATGGCGCCTTGGGATCCGGCGGCGGCATCGAGGTGCAGGATGAATTCAGTCCGCTCCTGTATGTCGTCAACAGCACGATCAGCGGGAACTATGCGAACACAAACGGCGGCGGCATCGATAGCATCGGGGATGCCAGCACGTTCATCTACAACACTACAGTTGTCGGCAACGACGCCGATCATGATCACGATGAGAACGGCGGCATCGGAGGCGGCGTGCACGCGGGCGCGGGGACGCGCTTCGTTGTGGTCAATGCCCTGATCGCGGGCAACACCTTCAGCAGCGCGTCGTTTCCCGACAACTGCAGCGGCGCGCTGGAAGCCTACGGCATGAACCTTCTCGACGAACGGGAAGGATGCACCACGACGACCTCCGACTCGAATCTCGGTTTCGTTTCGTTGAGCACGATCGGCCCGTTGCAGGACAACGGGGGTCCGACGCCGACGCATGCGTTGCTGACGAACAGCGAAGCGATCGACAACACGATCGACAGCCTCGGCTGCGTGGACGAGACCGGATCGCAGCTCGCGACCGAGCAGCGCGGTGCGCCGCGCGTCGCGGGTGCGCGATGTGATGTCGGCGCATTCGAATACGACGCCGTCGTTCCGGTGCCTGATCGTCTCTTTGAGGACGGTTTCGAGTAACCGCGTCCGCACACACCGAGTTCGTGGCCGGACTTCGCGCTTGTTCCTGTTTGTAGATGCAGACACCCCTATCCGGCGTGTCGCGGCGCGGAAATCGAACGCGCCGATGAGGCGCATCGGGATAGGCGCAGACGCGGGAGGTCATCGTGAAACTTGCATCGGTTTTCGACGGGGCATTGCGCGTCGCACTGCTGGGGCTGGCCATGCTGATCGCCCGGGCGACTCAGGCCGAGACCTTCGATGTCGACACAACGGCCGACCTGCCCGACGACGGTGGCGGCGTCACGACCTGTCACACCAGCGCCGGCACCTGCTCGCTGCGCGCGGCGATCATGAAGTCCAACCAGCTCGGCGGTTCGAACATCATCCACGTCCCTGAGGGGATCTATCTGCTCACGATTCCGCCGCAGAGCCCGGATGGCGATGACAGCGGCGATCTGAACGTCACCGCATCGGTCGCGATCACCGGCCGGGGCGCGGGGCGAACGATCATCGATGCCAATCAGATCGATCGTGCGCTCGACATCGCGTCTGGCCAGTTCGTCGGCTTGAGCGACGTGACCGTCCGCAATGGCCTCCAGACCTTCGGTGGAGGAATTTCCAATGACGGCATATTGACGATCACGCACAGCGTGATCGAAGAGAATTTCGGGGTCTTCGGCGGTGGAGTCGGCGTCACGACCTCGGGGACGTTGACCGTAGTTGGCAGCATCATTCGCTTGAACACGGGTCACATATTGGGCGGCGGCATGTACCTGGAGGGTTCTGCGGCGGTTCGTGACAGCACGCTTTACGACAACGGCGCCGAGTACGGGGGCGGAATCTACGCAGCAGGGTTCAGTCCGTTTCTGTACGTCGTCGACAGCACGGTCAGCGGGAACTTTGCGGACGCAGACGGCGGCGGAATCTTCAGCGCGGGCTCCGCATTCCTCTACAACACCTCCGTTGTCGGCAACGACGCCGACCACGATCACGATGAGAACGGTGGCACCGGAGGCGGCGTGTATGCGGGTGGATTGCGCTTCGTTGTGGTCAATGCGCTGATCGCGGGCAACACCTTCAGCAACACGCCATTCGCCGACAACTGTCATGGAGCACTGGAAGCCTACGGCATGAACCTTCTCGACGAACGGGAAGGATGCACCACGACGACTTCCGACTCGAATCTCGGTTTCGTTTCGTTGAGCACGATCGGTCCGTTGCAGGACAACGGGGGTCCGACGCCGACGCATGCGTTGCTGACGAACAGCGAAGCGATCGACAACACGATCGACAGCCTCGGCTGCGTGGACGAGACCGGATCGCAGCTGACGACCGAGCAGCGCGGTGCGTCGCGCGTGACCGGCGCGCGGTGCGATGTCGGCGCGTTCGAGTTCGGGTCGGTCGTCGATAACATTTTTGCTGACGGTTTCGACTAGATCGAATCGGGTTTGTCAGCACCCATTTCGATTCTCGAGGGGAATGCCATGCGTTTCGTCACGTGCCTGCTTGTCGCGTCGTCGTTGTTCATCCGCGTTGCGCTGGCTGATCCCGTCGGCTCGGCGTTCACGTATCAGGGCAAGTTGACGGATTCGGGTTCGCCGGCCAGCGGTGCCTACGATTTCGAGTTCGCCTTGTTTACCAGCGCCGGCGGCGGCAGCGCAGTCGATACCGTCGAGGTCGATGACCTCGACGTCAGCGAGGGCCTCATCAGCACGTCGCTGAATTTCACCGACGCGCCGTATGACGGGCAGGCGCTATGGGTCGAAGTGCGCGTGCGACCGGGCGCTTCGAGCGGCGGCTACACGACGCTGGCGCCACGCCAGGCGTTGAACGCGGCGCCGTACGCATTGTTCGCGCTTTCGGGCAATCCGGGACCGCAGGGTCCGACAGGTCCGCAAGGTCCGATCGGATTGACGGGGCCGCAAGGTCCGAATGGGTTGACCGGGCCGCAAGGTCCGATCGGTCCGAGCGGGCCGACAGGTCCAGAAGGCCCAACGGGACCGCAAGGACCGGCCGGCTTCGTGACCTTGCCGTATCAGACAACCGACCCTTCCGCATTGTCGCTTGGAGTCACCAGCACCGGCGGAATCGCATTGCAAGGTTCGGCGATCGGCGGACCCGCGGATGGGATCGGTGTCGAGGGACTCGCGGACAACACCGATGGCGCCGCCATTCATGGCAACAACAGCCTGGGGACCGGCATCTGGGGCGCGAGCACGGGAGGGCCGGGCATATACGGCGAGAGCCTCAGCAGCCGCGGCGTGTTTGGCTACACCGCGAATGGTCTGGCAGGCGTGTACGGACAATCCGTGAACGGTTACGGCGTAGTCGCCAAGAGTGCGAGCGGCGTCGGCGTAATCGGCGACAGTACCTTCTACGATGGCGTTCGCGGCGTTACCGGCTCGGCGTTTGGCGCGGGCGTGCATGGGATCAGCACGAGCTCCGAAGGCGGCGCTGGCGTTTTCGGAGAGTCCACGCATCTTCGCGGCGTCTCTGGATCGTCGCCCGATGATGGAACCGGCGTCGTCGGGGAGTCGAATCGCGGCATCGGCGTGCGCGGCAGTTCCAATCTGGCGTTCGCGATCCTGGGCGAGAACAGCAACAACTTTCCGGCCGTGGAAGGTATCAGCCACTCCACCAGTGGTGGCGGCGTATTTGGCGTCGCGCCTGCTCCCGCATGGGCCATTTTCTCCGGAGGCAACTTCGGCGGTTCGGGCAGCAAGAGTTTCGTGGAACCGCATCCGACCGATGCGGGCAAGGAAATCCGCTACGCCTCGCTCGAAGGCCGCGAAGTCGGCACGTACTTCCGCGGCAGCGGGCATTTCATCCACGGCGAAGCGACGATCGACGTTCCTGCGGATTTCAAGATGGTCACGAGCGCTGACGGCCTCACCGTCGTCGCCACGCCAATGGGCGAGCTCGCGACGATCGCATGCATCTCGAAATCGCTGGATCGTATCGTGATGCGCGGCTCCGCCGACGTCGATTTCGATTACACCGTCAGCGGCGTGCGCAAGGCCTTCGCCGACTTCGCGCCGATCCACGACAACATCACGTTCGTTCCGCGCTCCGCCGCGCAAGCCGGGGATCTGGTGGAGACGCTGCCGGCGGAAAGCGTGCGCCGCCTTGTCGCCAACGGCACCTTGAACGCGGACCTGACCGTGAACACGCAGACCGCGCATCGCCTCGGCTGGGATCAGCGTCCCGGATGGAACGATGTGCCGAAAGGTCCCGTGCGCTGACCGGATGTCGCGACGTTTCCTGTTTCCAGTTGCAGACACCATTTTCGGGGCGATCGCGAATCTCGCGAAGTCGATGCTCCGTGTGCCGCTGCAATCCAAAGGAGACGCGTCATGAATCGAGGAAGTACACGGATCGCGGCCATTGCGCTGACCCTTGGCGCGATATGCGTTCCACCCGTCGGCGCCCAATCGAGCGGCGGGCAATATCGCATCGATCCGGTCGCGCTTCCCGGCGGCGGTGGTCCAACGGCAGGCGGCAACTATCAGATCACCAGCTCGCTTGGGCTCGCGGCCACCGCGGTCTTGTCCGGATCGGGCTACACGCTCTATGGCGGCTTCTGGAGTCCAGTCGGCGGCTTGACCGTCGATTCCATTTTTGCGAGCGGCTTTGAATCCGACTAGCGGTCCTGAGCACTTCTTTCAAGGAGAAACTGCAATGCGTATCCGTCCTCTCGTTCTGGCCGCTGCCACCGCACTCGGCGAGATCGAGATGCTCGAGCTGCGCTGAAGCCAGATGACTGGAACCTGCTGCGCGAACGCCGAATCATGAAGGGAGTCATTCGATGAAAGCACATGATCTGATGATGCTCGCCGGCCTGCTCATCGCCTCGCCGGCGCAGCTCGTACACGCCGGCAGCGCCGCGAAGGGCACGGTCTACATCGGCGCCGCGTTCGGAACCCACAATCTGTACAAGGTCGACTTCGACTACGACGGCGTCGGCTCGATGACCGCCAGCGCGACGATACTCGCGACGCTGCCGACCGCGGCGGACGCGCTGATCGTGCCCGGTGGCGATCTCATCGTCGCAGGGCAGGGACCGAACGTATACAAGGTGAGTTCGGCGACGGGCGCCTTCACCACGGTCAGCGCAAGCAACAACGGCAACGCGGTTTCGCTCGATCCCAGTGGAGCGAGCGTCTGGATCGGCTGGTCCGATTCGAGTCCGTCACAGGTGCCGCTCAATCCGTTCGGCAACGGCACGCCACACTCCGTCGATGGCGACGATGGCGCGGTCACGTCGCTCGCGTTCACACCAAACGACGGCGTGTACTACTCGAACGGCGGCGAAGGCGCGGGCAACTTCGGCAGGATCGACCTGACGACATTCACGACGACGCGCCTGATGAATGCGACATCCGCCACCACCGTGCACTACGACCGCTTCAGCAACAGCCTGATCCTGGCCGGACAGGGGCGGGCGATCCAGCTCGACCCGGCCGATCCAGCGACGCCGCTCAGTACGCGCGACGACACTGGGCTCGGCGAGGATTATCTGATGCTGCGTCCGGACGGCCGAGGACATCTGTTCGGCACGCGCTGGGGCGGTGGCGATCGCCTCGTGCTGGTCGACTATTCGGCGACAGGATTGATCGGAGATCCGAGCTCGATCATCGTCAGCACGACGCTCGTGAACGGCTTGTCCGGTGGCGTCGCAGTGGACACATCGATTCTGGCGGATGGTTTCGAGACGCGGCGCTGAACATCCGGCGTGGCAAGGAGCGAGGACGCATGAACACCCGATCGATGGCCGGCGCCATGTTCCACGCCGCGTTGCTGGGCCTTGTCGTACTGGCCGCGACCGCGGCGCGTGCCGATACCGAGTTTGTCGTCAACACTTCCGCCGACCTCATCGATGACAACACCGACGACGGCGTCTGTCACACCAGCGCCAACACGTGTTCACTGCGCGCGGCGGTCATGCAGGCGAATCATCTGCTTGTTTCGGAGATCTCGAACATTCGGCTCCCGGCGGGAACGTACACGCTGACGCGCCCGATCAATGGCGCGGACGGCGAGGACAATGGCGACGTGAACCTGACCGTTCCGAACGCTGCAGGGCAGTTCATCGCGATCTACGGGGCCGGCGCCGCAAGCACGATCATCGATGCAAATCAGCTGGATCGTGTCTTTTCCATCGACGCGGGACGTGTCGCTGGCATAAGCGGCGTGACCATCCTCGACGGCTTTTCCGCCGGCGCGTCTGGCGGCGCGATTTTCAATCGCGGTACGCTGGTGGTCGCAGACTGCGTAATCTCGGACAACACTTCGCCCGTTCATGGCGGCGGCATCTACAACGAAAATCTGCTGCATGTCTTTGCGAGCACGATCACTTCGAACAGCGCGCAAAGAAACGGCGGCGGCATCTATAGTTCGGGAACGCTGCTGGTCGGCGAAAGCACTCTGAGCGCCAATCACGCTCACAACTTCGGCGAAGGCGGCGGTGGCATGTACGTCAGCGGCCCAACGATGCTCCGCGACAGCACGCTCTTTCTCAATACGGCCAACAACGGCGGCGGGGTCCTCAACCTGGATCAACTGACCGTGGTCAACAGCACGATCAGCTACAACCGCGCCGATACCAACGGCGGCGGGATCTACAACTTCGGCGGCGCCTTTGTGTACAACACGACGGTGGACGGAAATGACGCCGACTTCGACAACAACGGCGAGGGCGCCGGCGGCGGCGTCTATGCCGATGCCGCAAGCGGGCATCGCTTCGTCGCGGTCAACATGCTCGTCTCGTCGAACACGTTCCATGACGGTTCGATCTACAACGATTGCGATGGAACGCTGGAGGTCTACGGAATGAACCTTTTCAGCGACATGTCCGGTTGTTCCTTTTCCGGCAATGGTCCAATGGCGACCGGGGTCGTATCGCGCAACACGATCGGCGGGCTCGAGGACAACGGCGGGCCGACCGTGACGCATGCGTTGTTACCGGGCAGCGAAGCAATCGACAACACGATCGATGCGCTGGGTTGTGTCGACGACACCGGCGCACCCCTCGCGACCGATCAGCGCGGGGCGCCGCGCACTGCCGGGGTGCGCTGCGATGTGGGCTCTTTCGAGTACGGCGCGATCGTCGACGTGATCTTTACCGACGGTTTCGAGTAGACGCCTGCGGCCGTTTCGTCGCGCGCGAATGCGCGCCAGGCGAGCTCGTCACCCGACGCTCGCTGCACGGGACTGGCCGGTCCTTGCGCGGTTTCCGGTTGATATTCGGGACAACCCGATCGCCGCGAAGGAATGACGACCATGAATCGCGTAGAAGGACCCGCTGTCGCGCTGCGTGCCGCGCTGCTTCTTGCTGCGCTATCCGTAGCGCCGGCAATACCGGCGCAAACGCCGCCGCCGCAGGTGACCTACACCGTCAACACGACGGACGACCTGATCGATGACGACGTGAGCGACGGCGTTTGCCACACCAGCGCCAACAACTGCTCGCTGCGCGCGGCGGTCATCCAGGCGAACCATCTGACGACTGCCGACATGATCGCGGTAATACGCGTGCCGGCCGGAGTCTTCGTGCTCACGCGAACCGAGGGCAGCGCCGAGGAGAACACCGATCTCGACCTGACTACGCCGTTGGGCGCCAATCAGGTCATCTCCATTCACGGCGATGGTTCGGGCCGCACGATCATCGACGGCAATCATGCCAACAGCGTGATCTATGTCGAGACCGGACGCACCGCAATCATCGCTAACGTAACGATCCGTCACGGCGACAACGCCAGCGACGGCGGCGGCATCCATAACAATGGCGGCTTCCTGACCGTCGCCGAATGCGTGATCGAAGAGAACCACGTCACCATCGGGCTGGGCACCTACGGCAGCACGGGAGCCGGCATCTACAACGCAAACTTCGGCTCGCTGACTTTGCTCAACAGCACGGTTCGCGCCAATACCGGGGATCTCGGCGCCGGCATTTTCCAGGCGGGCACGGCGACGATTCGCGGCAGCACGATCGAGGGCAATGCCGCCGATGACGGTGGTGGCATATACAACGCCGGGCAACTCGTGATCGTCGACAGCACGCTGAGCGGCAACAGTGCGACCAGCGATGGCGGCGGCATCTACGCCGACAGCGAAGAGTTCCTCTACAACATTTCCGTGATCGGCAATATCGCCGATCTCGATCATGATGAGAACGGCGGTCTCGGCGGTGGCCTGTACGCCGAGCCCGGCGCGCGGTTCGTGGTCGTCAATTCGCTGATCGCAGGCAATGCGGTCAATGGCGGTCTGGACGCCAGCGACTGCGACGGCACGTTCGAAGTCTACGGCTTCAATCTGTTCCGTGAGACCACCGCGTGCACGTTCACTGGCAACGGCGGCGGGGCGGTCGGTTTCGTTTCACCCGATACGACCGGTCCGTTGCAGGACAACGGCGGTCCGACGGCGACGCATGCGCTGCTGGTCGGCAACGAGGGCATTGACGGCACAACCGACAGCCTGGGCTGCGTCGATGAGACGGGCGCGACACTGATGACCGATCAACGTGGCGCGCCGCGGATCGCCGGCGTGCGCTGCGACGTCGGCGCGTTCGAGTACGGCGCGACCGTGCCAATCGAAGACACCATCTTTTCCGACGGGTTCGAGTAGCCCGTATCGGTCCGCGAATCATTCCGGGGATATATCCATGCGTACAAGCATGTTACTGAGCATTGTGCTGATCGCGCTTGGCGTGGTCGGTGTCCGGCAAGTCCATGCCGACGGCCAGTTCGATGTCGACACGGTCGCCGACCTGGTCGACGACGATACGAGCGACGGCATATGCCACACGAACGAAGGCAACTGTTCGCTGCGTGCCGCGATCATGCAGTCCAACCATCCGATCGGCACGGGGATCATCGTCATCCGTGTTCCTGTCGGGGTGTATCTGATCACGCGTCCGATCCCGAGCGACGGCAACGACGACGAGACGTCGGGCAATTTCAACCTGAACTCGCCGCTCGGCCCGAATCAGCAGACGCTGATTCTCGGCGCCGGTCCGGCCCAGACGACTATCGATGGCAACAACCTGGACAACGTGTTCGCCATCGACGCCGCCCGCGAGGTGACGATCGACGGCCTGACGATTCGCAACGGCGCCACGCTTTTTGCGGGTGGCGGCATTTCCGACGAGGGGGTGTTGACCGTCAGCAACTGCGTGATCGAAAACAACGGTGCCAGCATCTTCGGGGGAGGGATCTCCGTCGGGGTCAGCACCGGGAGCGCGCTCACCGTGCTCGGCAGCACGCTGCGATCGAATGTGGCAGGCAACGGAGGCGGGCTCTACGCATTTTCCAACGTCACTGTCCGTGACAGCGCCCTTTATGGCAATTCGGCTGCCGACGACGGCGGCGGCATCTACAACGGCGGGCAGTTGTTCGTCACCAACAGCACGATCAGCGGCAACATTGCGAACACAAGCGGCGGCGGAATCTACAGCCGGATAAGCGCCTTCGTCTACAACACGTCCATCGTCGACAACGACGCGGACCATGATCGCGACGAGAACGGCGGCATCGGTGGCGGCATCTACTCGGAGACCGGATTCGGCGGGCGTTTCGTCGCCGTCAACACGCTGATCGCGCGCAACACGCTTTTCGATGCGCCGATCTACGACAACTGCGACGGCACCCTGGAAGTCTACGGGATGAACCTGCTCGACGAGTATGAGGGCTGTGTTTTCACCGGCAATGGAGGCGCCAGCTGGAGTGTCGTTTCGCCCGGCACCATCGCCACGCTGCAAGACAACGGCGGCCCGACCCGAACGCACGCGCTGCTCGCCGGCAGCGAAGCGATCGACAGCACGATCGACAGCCTCGGCTGCGTCGATGAGACCGGCGCGACGCTGACGACCGATCAACGCGGAGCGCCGCGCATCGCCGGCGCGCGCTGCGATGTCGGCGCGTTCGAGTACGGCGCGGTCGTGCCGGTCGGGGACTCCATCTTCCGTAACGGCTTCGACGGATCGTGATCTGCGCTGCCGGTGCCTGACCCGCTCGTCGTCGCGATCTTCGCCGACGGTTTCGACGGCTGAGGGGCCGCGGCGTTCGACGCCTGCGCCCGGATCCCCCTGGATCTTGCGGCGGCCGACGAGCGGTTTTTCAGCAGGCTTGGCCGGAAACCCCGCAGTTCCCGGTATTGCCTTTCATGGGAAGAGGAGCGGCGTCAGAGGCTTGCGCCGCCGCGCTGACCATGGATCGCCACCGACCGGAGAGATACCTGTGAAGAACCTGCGAATTCCCCGCGGCGTGTTGCAGTTTGCGCTGCTGGCGCTTTCGACGTGCGCCGTCCCGATCGCCCAGGCGATCACCTTCGAGGTCAACACGACCGCAGACCTGCCCGACGACGGCGCCGGCGTCACGACCTGCCACACCAGCGCCGGCACCTGTTCGCTGCGCGCGGCGATCATGAAAGCGAACCAGGTCGACGGCACGGACATCATTCACGTGCCCGCAGGTACGTACGCGCTCACGATACCGCCGAGCGGTGACGACGGCGACGACAGGGGCGATCTGAATATCACGACGTCGATCGCCATTACCGGCGCAGGCGCCGGCCGCACGATCATCGACGGGAATGCAACCGATCGCGTGTTCGACGTCTCCGTCGGGCAATTCGTCGGCTTGACCGGCCTCACGATCCGGCACGGCTCACAGCGTGCGAACGGCGGCGGCATCCGCAACGCCGGCATCCTGAGCATCGACTACTGCACGATCGAGGACAACACGACCATCGGCAACGGCATCGACGGCGACGGCGCCGGTATCTACAGCTCGGGCTCACTGACCGTCTACGCGAGCACGTTCCGGTCCAACTTCGTGCTAGGTGTGGGCAACGGCGGCGGAATCGGCAGTTTCGGCACCACGGTCATCAGCGCGAGCACGATCAGCGACAACATCGCCTCCAATGGCGGCGGCATCTTCGTCGTCAACCATAGCGAATATCTGTACGTCATAGACAGCACGATCAGCGGCAACGCCGCCGACAACGACGGCGGCGGCATCTTCAGCGTCGAGGCAGCCGGTTCCAGCGATATCGTCGGCCTCTACAGCACGTCGGTTATCGGCAACGACGCCAACAGCGACAGCGACGGAACCGGCTCGGGCGGAGGCGTTTACGCGCCCGGCAACAATGGTGCGCGCTTCATCGTCGTCAACACGATCATCGCCAACAACACGATCAACATGCGGAATGCATTCGACGATTGCGTCGGCGGCATCGAAGCGTACGGGGCGAACCTCTACACGCTGGCGGTACCGTTCGGCTGCTCGGTCGGCGGCAACGGCATGGATGCGATGCGCCAGGTTTCGCTCGAGACGATCGGACCGTTGCAGGACAACGGCGGCCCGACGTTCACGCACGCGCTGCTGGCCAACAGCGAGGCGATCGACGGCACGACCGCTCAAGGCTGCATCGACATGAACGGCAGCGAGTTGGCCAATGATCAGCGCGATGCGCCGCGCATATTCGGCATGCGATGCGATATCGGGGCGTACGAGTACGGAGCGGTCGTCGATGTGATTTTTCGCGATGGCTTCGACTAGCCCGTGTCCCGTGTCGAACTCGCGTCTCCGCAAGCGATAAGGAAAGACTCATGACCTCCTCGGCGTGCTGCAATCGGTTTCGGATGAAGCACCTTGCCGCGTGCCTTGCGGTAGCGGCGATCGTGCTCGACCATGCCGCATCGGCTGCGTCCGGTCGCGTCGCCGCGCAGGAATTCCCGCGTGTACCGGTGCTGCCGGTCACCAGCTGCGACGATGACGGCAGCCCCGGTACGTTGCGAAGCGTGGTCGCTGGCGCCGAAAGCAGTGCCGTCATCGATCTCAGCGACCTTACATGCAGCACGATTTCGCTCGCGAACGGTGCGATCGTGGTGCCGTTCGAATCGCTCACGTTCGTTGGCCCCGGCAGTACGCACCTGTCGCTCGACGCGAACCAGAGCTACCAGCGCATCATCGAACACCGTGGTGTTGGCACCTTGCGTATTTCCGGTTTGCGGCTCAGCGGCGGCTGGGCGCCGACGACCGCGTACGGCGGATGCATCTTTTCCGAGGGATCGGTCGATCTCGATGATGTGGCGGTTGTCTTCTGCAAGGCCGTGGGCGCGCCGGGACAACCGAGCAAGGGAGGCGGCATCTACGCGGCTGGCGACTTGACCCTCCGCCACAGCATCGTGTCCGGCAACCAGTCGAATCCGGGTAGTGACGGCTTCGGCGGCGGCGCGTTCGCCGGCGGCGGGCTTTACGTCTACTACACCACCGTCAGCAACAATTACTCGCTGAATCTCGGCAGCGGTGGAGGCTTCGGCGGAGGCCTGTTCGCGCTAGGGAACGTCAATATTGTGGCGTCGACCATTTCCGGCAACCAGGCCGTCAATGTCGGTGGCCTGTCGATCGCGGGCTATGCGATGTCCGCGGCTATCGTCAACAGTACTGTGGCTGGAAACCTGGCCACGGGTTTCATCGCGGGCGTTTATTCGAACACGCCGCTCTACGTCTACAACAGCACGATCGCGTTCAACAACGCAATGCAACAGAGCTCGAGCTTCGTCACAGCCGGCGGCCTGCAGGTCTACGCAACAAGCGCGGATCTTGAAAGTTCGATCGTTGCCAACAACACGGCGGCCGGCTTTGCGTTCGATGTGGGTATCGGCAACGGGGCGAGTGTCACCGGCGCCAACAACCTGATCCGAACCGCGAGCAACCTGATGCCGGCCGATACGATCACCGACGATCCGCAATTGCTGCCGTTGCAGAACAACGGCGGCGAAACCGCGACGCTTGCGCTCGCGCCGACGAGTCCCGCGATCGATCACGGCAACATCGTTAATCCGTCGAGCTACGATCAGCGTGGCTTCGGCTACGTCCGTGTATTCGGCGCAGCGGCGGACATCGGCGCGTACGAGCTGCAGGTCGTCGACTTCATTTTCCGCAATGGTTTCGATGGCGGTATGTGAAGCGTCTGGTTCTCGATCGTCTGGAACCAGGCCAGCGGCTGCTCGTTCGATCCTAGAGCTGCGACTGGACGGTCGACGATGCCCATTCCTTGAGTCGCTGACTCCAGGAACGCGCATTCCAGTCGGCTTCCGTGTACTCGCGCGACACGCCCAGATCTTCTTCGAAGGCGCGCCGTTGAACGGAAGCGAAGGCAGGGTCGAACACGTTGAGGCTCGCCTCGTCGTTCAGTCGGAAAGATCTTTCGTCGAAATTGGTGGATCCAACGGAGGAAAGCACGCCATCGACGGTCAACACCTTGCAGTGGAACATCGTCGGCTGGTACTCGAAGATCCGGACTCCCGCTGCCAGCAGAGGGCCCCAGGTGCTGCGCGAGGCATATCGGGTAACGCTCGCGTCGTTGTATGGACCCGGCACGATGATGCGTATGTCGACACCGCGCCCGCGGGCAGCGATCAGTGCGTCCTGGGCCAGCTTGTCCGGAATGAAATAGGCCGCCTCGAGGTCGATCGCCTGATCAGACGCATTGATCGCCATCAGGTACATGAGCTCCATGCTCTCGCTGCCGCCACTCGGTGAGCTCTGGAACATCTGGGCGTCGCTTTCGCCCGCCGGTGCCAGCGGCGGATAGTAGTCGCTGCCGTGCGAAACCTCGCCGGTCACCTTGATCCAGTTGTCCTGAAATGTCGCCTGCATGTTGGCGACGACGGGCCCTTCGACCTGAAAGTGCGTATCGCGCCAGTGCTTCGGATCCTGGGCATGGCCGGTCCATTCCTCGGCGATTCCGACGCCACCCGTGAAACCCACCTTGCCGTCGACGATCAGAAGCTTGCGATGCGTGCGATTGTTCATGCGCGCCAGCGTGTACCAGCGCAGCGGATGGTAGAGCTCGACCCGCGCGCCGGCGCTCTTCATCGTTTCGAGAACGTCCTTGTCCATGCGCTGACTGCCGGCCCAGTCGAGAAGCACATTGGCCTTCACGCCGGAACGCGCGCGCTCGGCGATGGCGTCGGCGAAATCCCGGCCGATCTGTCCAGACCAGTACACGTACGTCTCGAAATCGATCGTCGACTTCGCTCCCCGAATCGCGGCAAGCATCGCGGGAAATATCTCGTCGCCATTGCGAAGTGTCGTGACCTTGTTGCCTGCGATGATGGCCGGCCCGAGCAGCGAATTGATGGCCCGCCTGAATTGAGGGTCCTGCAGCGAATAGAGGCGCTTGGGTGCGGCGTCGATTCGTGTTTCCGGGGTCACGAAATTCAGCGAGACGACGACGGCGACAGCCGTAGTGATTGCCGTCAAGGCAAACGCAACCCAGGGCCGTTTCAGTCTCGTCGCAGCCATGGCTCCCTCCTTCCAGGCTTCGCCACTGTCGCAAATTCTCTTGCCGTGACGGGGTAGGCGAGTGCTCCGCGAACTAGCGCGTACATCGCCGACCACCCGGCGGCGGACGGATCGTGCATAAGACCTTTGCACGTGCAAGCAGAACGCAGAGTGACCGGGACTCATGCGGACTCGATGGCAGACCAAGAGCCCTCGGCCGGGCTGAGACAAGCGCAGGCTCGAACTTCGCCGACGCCGATGGACAGTCGCCGACGGACACTCGGCAGGATGAGCTCAACACGATCGTCTGCGATCGGTGGCTCCGGCCGCGGGTGCGCGAGGCCGTCAGCTCATGGGTCGAAGCCGTTGGCGAAGATCACGTCGGTGTCCAGCTCGTACGCGCCAATATCGGCAGCCGATCCGATCACGCGCGGATAGCCGGATCCGCGCTGATCGAACGAAGCGCCCGCGGTGTTGTTGCCGGCATCGATGGCGGGACTGCCGCTGAGCAGCATGTGCGTCGCCGTCGCCCCGCCGTTGAACGCGAGCGGCCCGAGCAGCGGGTCCTGCTGCAGGATCGTGTCGTTCGGGACCGGCAACGTGGAGTAGCCGATCAGGTTGTTGGCGCCCGTGATCGTGACGCCGACCTGGCCGCCGACGTCATCTGCGTTCGAGTCGGCCCCATACGTGTTGTCGCCGACGATCGAGCTTTCGAGATCAAACCCGTTTACGGACTGGCCGTACAGGGACAGGCCGGCGCCGTGTCGGGTGGGCGTGTCTTCGTGGTTGAACGCGATCGTGCTGTTTGCGATGTGCGCGCCGTAGATTCCATTACCGCGCGAGATCGAAACGCCGCCGATAACGGAAGAGCGATTGCCGGAAATCGTGCTGCTCACGATCGCGACAGGGGCCGCGTCGTACGGTGCGTACAGCTGAGCGCCACCGACTGCATTGACGGCCTGGTTGTTCGAAACCGTGGAACTGAAGATCGTGATATCTCCGATCGCGCAAAAACCCCCGCCATACGTGCCGGCGTTGTTGCCGTCGAAAGTGCTGTAGCTGACTACGACCCCATCGCGCGCATACATGCCGCCGCCGCGGGCAGTAGCGTAGTTGCCGCTGACGAAGCTGTGCCTGACGTATGCGGAACCGTTGGAGAAGATGCCTCCGCCGTAGGCCCCTGACGACGGAGCGACCGCCGCGCTGTTGATGACGCTGCTGTTGTACATGTCGACGCTGCTAAACCCGAACACGGCGCCGCCCTGGGCGTTGTAGAAAAAGGTCGTGTCCTCGGTCTTTGCCGTGCAGTCGCTGACCACCGAGTCGCTCAGGTACACATGATCGCCATAGATGCAGCCGCCGCTCGCGGTATAGGGGCCGGCGTCCTGCATGCCGTGCTCGACCGTGAGGTCGTTGACGTACAACCTGCCCAATGCGTTTTGCCGCAGAGGACTGTAGGTGTCATTGCCGCTGATCGAGAGGTACTTGGAGCCTGGCCCCTGCAAAGTGATGAACGATTGCTCGAATACGATCGACCCGGTGGTCAAGGTGATCCGGCTGCATGAGAGCTGCGTCAGGTCGATCGTGTCGCCGCTGTTTGCATTCGCGAGCGCCTGACGCAGGCTGCCGCTCCCATGGTCGTTGCAGTTCTGGACGACGATGGAGCCGGCCGGAATGTCGGGCAGCGCGTGCGGGGCAGGTTGCCAGCGCAGGGCGATTTCGGACGGGTCGGGCCGTTTCCACCAGCTCGGACGCTCGCCGGCCGCGTCTACGCTGCCGCACGCAAGAACCAACGCGGCGGCGAGGCAGCCGGCAAGCCGGGTATGGCGTTGACGGCGAATTTCGAAGCCGGATGTGCCCATCGTTGCAGCTCCCGTGCGGTATCGATGCGAGATGCGCGGCCCTCGCTGACTAGTGCCACACGCAAAAGAGGGAGAAAAGCGGCAACTCGCTTCCCGTGAACGGGTGAGTCCATCGCCGGAGCTGCGCTTTCCATCGAGCGTGCGATCGCTGCTGACAAGACGCTGTCAGCAACAGCCGCAATGGGCGGCACTGCGCGCTGGCTCTTGCCGACACACGCGGCGATGATGTGGTGTCTCGCATCATCGTGGGAGCCGCAGCCATGCCCGCTCGTACCGACTCACCGCTATTGCCAGTGGGGTCGTTGTTGCTGGGCATGATTTCCTTCCAGTGCGGTGCGGCGCTGGCGAAGCAGCTGTTCCCGCTGATCGGCGCGCAGGGCGCCACCGCGATGCGTCTGGGATTGGGCGCATTGATCTTGTGGCTGCTGCGAAAGCCGTGGCGGCGTCTCTCGGGTCGGACAGGCTGGTCTTCGCTTGCGGGCTATGGGCTCACGCTCGGCCTGATGAACCTTTGCTTCTACATGGCGTTGCGCACGATCCCGCTGGGCATCGCCGTTGCGCTCGATTTCCTCGGACCGCTCGCGATCGCGCTGTTCGGGTCGCGCCGCGCGTTGGATTTGCTGTGGGTTGCCCTCGTGGTGGCAGGCCTTGCATTGCTGCTGCCGTATGGCTCGAACACGCAAGCGCTCGATCCCGTCGGCGTGCTCTACGCGCTCGCCGCCGCGGTCGGGTGGGGCGCCTACATCCTGCTCGGCCGGCGCGCCGGCGCGGCCTTCGGCAGCGACGCCGTGGCGCTGGGCTCAGCGATCGGCGCACTCGTAACGGTGCCGTTTGGCATCGCGCACGCGGGCGCCGCGATGTTCTCCCTTGCCGTGCTGCCTTTCGCGGTGGGTGTGGCGGTGCTGAGCTCGGCGCTGCCTTATTCACTCGAGATGTACGCTCTGACGCGGCTACCGGCGCGTACCGTCGGGATCCTCTTCAGTCTCGAACCGGCGATGGGCGCCTTGCTCGGCCTGCTGTTCCTCGACGAGTACCTGAGTGTGCTTCAGTGGCTGGCGATCGCAGCGATCATCGCAGCGTCTATTGGCGCGGTGGTCAGTGCGCGGCAGGCGCCCGTCGTGGTCGGGGAGGCGGGATAGCCAGGCGCCCTTGATCCTGAGGGCGCGTCGCGGTGCACGGTCCACGGCCCCACGCGACGCGTCAGGACGATCGGGCGCACAATCATCGCTCTGTCACGCGCAGTCGGAGATGGCTCGGTGCAGCGTGAGCGATGGATGCGTCTTGAGCGGCTCTTTGCCGATTCGCTGGCATTGCCGGAGGCGGCACGCGCCCCTTTCCTGCAGCGCAGTTGCGGCGACGACGTCGACCTGCGTGACGAAGTCGCGGAACTGCTTCGTTTGCACGATGCCCCGGGCGCCCTCGATGTTCCGCCGCATTCGCCCAAGACACCGGTGCTGCAACCCTCGCTTGCAACGGGCACGTGTCTTGGACCCTGGCGCATCGAGAAACTGATCGGCCGCGGCGGCATGGGCGAGGTCTATGCGGCGATCAGGGCCGACGGCGCATTCGAGCAGCGCGTGGCGCTCAAGCTGCTGCGGTACGAGGCGGCTGGCGAAATGGAGCGGTTCCACGCCGAACGCCACATTCTGGCGCGCCTCGAACATCCGGAGATCGCACGGCTTCTCGATGGCGGCATGACACCGGACGGCCGCCCCTATACGGTGATGGAATACGTCGAAGGACGCTCGCTGACCGACTATTGCCGCGAGCTTCATTCCCCTTTGCATGAGCGTTTGAGCTTGTTCACGAAGGTCTGCGATGCGGTGGCTTTCGCGCATCGCAATCTCGTCATCCATCGCGACCTGAAACCCGCGAACATCCTCGTGGATGGCGCCGGCGGCGTGAAGCTGCTGGATTTCGGTATCGCCAAGCTGCTGGATGCGGCTGCGTTGCCGCGCGATGCGGATGTCACGATCGCTCCATTTACTCCGGAGTATGCCGCGCCCGAGCAACTCAGCGGCGAGCCGGTGACCACGGCAACCGACGTCTACGCACTCGGCGTGCTGCTCTTCGAGTTGCTCACCGCAGAGCGCCCGTTGCGCACACGAGGGCTTCCTTCGACTCAGGTATTGAAGCTGCTGATGGATCACAGTGCGCCGGCACCCAGCCGCATCGCTCAGGAAAAACCCGATGCTCCCGTACCCGCGCGTTTGCTGAGGGGTGACCTGGATGCGATCGTCGCCAAGTGTCTGCGCAACGAAGCGAGCCATCGGTACGAGACCGTCAATGCGCTGAAGCGCGACGTTGAACGCCACCTGCGCAGCGAGCCGGTGATCGCGCGCGAGGGCGCTCGTTTCTATGTGCTGGGAAGATTGCTGCGCCGGTATCGTTGGGCGGTCGCTGGTGCATGCGTTCTGATCGTGACGCTCGCGATCGGGCTCGCCGGCACCGCATGGCAAGCGCAACGCGCGAACGCGCAGGCTTCACGAGCGCAGGCGGTGCGGAAATTTCTGGTTGGCGTTTTCGAGCAGGCCAAGCCGGACGAGAACAAGGGACAGCCGTTCACGGCCCAGCAGCTTCTTGGAATCGGTGAGCGAGCAGCTGTCCGCTGTCGCGACGGATCAACCCGCGATACATGCGGATCTGACCGGGCTGATCGGCACGCTCTACTGGGATATCGGCGACTACACTCGCGCGGAACCTCTATTGAATGCAGCCGTGGCCGCCGGCAGCGATCCGCGCGTGAGCGATGAGATCAGGGCGCGCAATCTGCTCGGACTCGCCAACATGGAAACGCAGAAGCACCTGCTCGATGACGCCTTCGCTCATGCCCAAGAGGCACTCGAGCTCGCGCGGCGCGCCGGCGGGAACGATGCAGATGACGTCCGCGACGCGCAGCGCGCAACCGCCTCCATCCACTTTACGCGCGGCGATTCGAAACTGGCAGAACCCCTATTGCGCGAGCTGCTCGTCGATGATCGCGGCAAGGGTGAAACCCGCGAAGTGGTTGCCGACGACCTGCAACTGCTCGGCAGCGTGCTCGGCGAGCTCGCGCGCTACGACGAATCGGAAGCTGCATTTCGGGGCGCTATCGAGATCTATCGCCGCCTGCACGGAAATAACCACAGCACGCTGGGCAACAGCTACAGCGAATTGGGTCAGATGCTGCTGCACAAGGGCGATCTGAACGGCGCGGAAAATGCCTTGAGAGCGGCATTCGAAGTGGCCGGTCAGCTCTACGGATCGGAAAGTAAGGAGGCCTGGACCAGTCAGTCAAACATGCTTCGAGTGCTGGAAGTGAAAGGCGAGTTTGCGGATGTCTTGCCGCAGCGCCTGCACATGAGAGAACAGGAACAGAAGGCGCTGGCCGAAACGCGGCCCGAATCGCTGGCCTTCCATGCCAATCTGCTCGGGGTCGACTATCGTGAGCTCGGTCAGTTCGACGAGGCGGTCGCGGCCTTTCGCGAGGCGAGCTCCATCTGGGCGAAAATCCAGGGAGCCAACACGGAGGCGAGCAGCGCAAACCCGCTCATCAACCTCGGCGTCACGCTGGTGCTGCAGGGCCGTTACGACGAAGCGGAATCTGCGTTGCGGGGAGGGATGGAAATCGAGCAGAAATACGAATTGCCCTCGTCGCAGTGGTTGAACCTCACCCGCGGCGAGCTGGGCAATCTGATGCGTCTGCAACATCGCTACCCCGCAGCCCTGCGCGAACTTGGCGAGGCGGTTGCCGCGCTGTCCGCGGTCGCCGGGAAATCCGGCAGCCAGCAGAGCGCGATTCTTTCCCTCCTGCAGGCACGACTCGCCGAGACCCAGCTCGATGCGGGAAGTCTGGCAGAGGCGCACGTCACGGCTGTCGACGCGCTGGCGCTCGCTCGGACAGCCCTGCCTTCCGAGAACTATCGGCTGGGAGTCACCGCTCTTCGCGTTGGCGCGCGCAAAGCTCGCGCTGGGCAGACCGAACGAGGCCGAACCGCTGCTGCGCGAAGCGCTTTCCGTGCGCAGCCCGCCGCATGCCGTGGACGATCCGCGCGTACTCGAAGTCAAGGTCAGCCTTGCCGCGGCGCTCGCGGCGCTCGGTCAGGGCGCCGAATCGCGCGCACTGGTGAGCGAGGTGGAGGCACCGCTGAAGGCGTCATCATCACCCTATGCGACTGACCTGCGCACGCGCCTGGCGTCGCAATAGCGTCGATGCCGGCGAGCACGCGGCAGCCCGCCCTCTCGCGGACGCTTCCGCCTCATGCAGATAGGTCGTGAAGCCATCCTTCGCCGGTGAAACGGAATTGAGCAGCATGACTGCGCTGACCTGTCCGCGATGGCCTACGCCGTGGGTGATGACGTGCATGAGCATCTCCTCGCGCGACATGCGGCCGGTGGCGCCATCCGTGAACGTGAAGTCGATCCGTTCCGCCAGCTGGTCGCGATCGAGTGCCGATACGTAATCGATGTACTCCAGATCGCTTTTTCTGATGTCCGCGGACAATTGCTCCAGCGTCGGCATCTCGCTCAGGTTGGCCGACGCGTATGCGTGCGCCTTGCGCCGCATGTGCGCGGCGAAGATCCGGTCGACGACATAGCTGTGACTCAAGGCCTTGATGGCCAGTCCGGTTATGGGGGATTCGGCGCCGAGTCCGGCCAGCGCGGTCAACAGCTCGTCGTTCGCCCAGGCTTTGTATCGGAACAAACGCTGCAAGGTGTCATGCATGGGGTGGTCTCCTGACGGATTGCGTGCTGCGCGTGTGGCGCAGAGAGTTGCCTGTCAATTCCATGTCGGAGAGAATATGAGCGAACGCTCGCGTTTTGTACTCGCATTGGCGGCATCGAAAAAATGGCACGCAGACCGGCCACAAACCCCAGAAAAAACGCCATTCAGGAGCGATCGCGCGCGACGGTCGATGCGCTCGTTGAAGCGACCGCTCGCATTCTGGTCAAGGAAGGCTTCGACAAGGCCAGCACCAATCGCATTGCGGAAGTGGCTGGCGTGAGCGTCGGCTCGCTCTACCAGTATTTCCCCGGCAAGGAGGCGCTCGTGGCCGCCGTCATCGAGCGCCACCAGCAGGAGATCATGCAGACCGTCCGCGGCGAGTTGGCCGAGGTCCTGGCCGAGCCGGTGGAGAAGGCGATGCGCATGCTCGTCGCCATCGCGGTCAAGGCGCATCGCGTCGATCCGAAACTGCACCGTGTCCTCGCGGAGCAGATTCCACGCGTGGGCAAGCTCGAAAAGCTGGAATTGTTCAATCGCGAGAACTACGCGCTGTTCAGGACGTATCTCGAGCGCCACCGGGACGAAATCCGGGTCGATGACCTGGATCTCGCATCATTCGTATGCGTGACCTCGATCGAGGCGTTGACGCACAACGCGGTGCTGCACTATTCGAAGATGCTTTCGGATGAAGCGATGGAAAGGCTCATCGACGAGGGTGCGCGCCTCGTGACCGGATATCTGAAGGACTAGCTCGGTAGTCCGGCGCGACAGTTTTGATCGCCTGCGCGTCCGAGGGTCGACTCCGCGCGCGCGGAGCCGTCCCTGGAACGCCTTAGTTACCGCCGCACGCGCCGCGGCATGGATCGCGGGACCACTCGTCCATCATCTTCTTCGAACCCTCGCGCGCCTCGAATTCCTGCGCATAGGTATGGCAGGTCGTGACCGGAATGTGCGAGCCGACCGGCGCTTCCTTCTTGCAGATCACGCGATCGCGGTCGCGCAGCGTGAGGATGGAGTTGACCGTTTCCTGCGCGTTGAAGAGCGCGATCTTCTGGTCTTCCTTCATCGTCGCGACGGAGCCTCCGCCCGCGTCGAATATCTTTTCCATCTCATCGAGCTTCTTCTCGATGGTCGCCTTCTCGCTGGGCTTGACGTATTCGTACTTGCCGCCGCTCTCCATACCGGTGCGCACGCTCTCGGCGAGCTGATCGAACGCCTCCTTGGTGTCCGCCTTGACGCTGTTCTCGTGATAGTTCTCTTTCGCGCCGACGACGCTTGCGATACTGGCCGAAAGGACCATGGCGAAGGCCAGGGTGGCTACGGTCTTCATCGAATACCTCACAGGCAAGGTGGTATGGGGACCTATACTACGACGATGATCGTAGAAGCGGTCGCCGTGGCTTGTCAACGGGGAAATCCCCACGGGCCATGTAAAGGTGACCTGCGACCAGATTCTCTTTGGCACCTGACTGTTTGTCTGTGCAGCGGCACGCGCGAGGCGCACCTGCGCAGGGTGGCGCGAGACAGCTCCCGCGCCCGCAGATTCCTGCAGCGGTTCCGCAAGCTCAGCCCCGCTGAGCGGATGCGGGGAGGCACGTCCGTCGGCGGAACTGTGAGGTATCAACACGACCCGGCGGATGACTGCCTCTACGATGTCCCACCGCACGAACGGGAGATCGCGGATGAACCGTCACGGGCTGGATGCCGCACCGGTGCGTCGCATGCACGCGCGGAGCGAAGTTGGAACGTGCGCATCTGCGGTCATCCGAAGTCGCTACGCATGGCTGCTGGCGGCTTGCATGCCGCTCGTCGCGCTCGCGCAGCCGTGCGGCCTCGCCGATCCGGCGTTTTGCGAAACCTTCGAGAGCGGGCCCGCGCCTATGCAGGACCGCGGGCGGGGCAATGAGTTGAGCCGCACGCGCTTCAGCGAGACACGCTATGCGCCGTCGCTGTCGACCGGCGACGGCGAAACATTCTGGGCGTGGGAGGCCGAGTTCGGTCTCATCCCCGAGGAGCCGCCGCCGTGCCGCAGCGACGTGGTCGGCTTCCTCCTGCCTTCGCGCGACACGCTGGTGTGCGATCCGACGCCGACGATCGCGAGCCACTATCTCATGACCGCCGTGGGATCACAGAACTACGGCAGCAATGCGTACCGCATCCGGCAGCCGTTCGATTTCGCCGATCGAACGGGGACGATCGTGTTCGACACCGACCTCGCGTCGAATTTTCTGCTCGGCTATTCCAGCGTAGTGATCAGCGAGGATCCGTCGCCCGCGCCGAGCTGGGACATCAACGGGCGCGGACCCAATCCGCGCAACGGCGTGGTCGTCGTGTTCATCGGCAGTCCCGTCGAAGTCCACGTGATGCGCGACTACATTGAGACGACGCCGCCGGGAACTTCCAGCGACGTGCCGCGCCAACGAGGTCACCTGTGCCGGGTGGAGCTGCGCCTTTCGCAGCAGCGGATCGAGATTCTCACGTCGGAACCGTCGGCCGACGGCGTCACGTTCGCACCGGCGGAGAGCCGCCGCATCGTCGACTTCGACACGCCGCTGCCGTTTTCACGCGGCTACGTATCGCTGCTCGCGCACAACCACGCGACATGGAAGTACGCGATGACATTCGGCGGACTGCCGCGCCCGTTGCGATCGTGGAATACATACTGGGACAACATTGGCTTCGATGGCCCGGTGCTCGCCGCGACGCGCGAATACGAAGTGCCCGATGCAAACATCCCGTCGACGGAAATCACCGTGGACGAGTTCCCGCCCGGCGTCTTCAACACGATCGAACACCCGGGCCTGAGCCTCGGTTACGTGATTCCAAATGGCGAGGACGTGATGAGCGATCCGCTCGTGTTCGCAGGTGTGTCATTGCGACACGCGATACGCGCGCGCCTCGTCTTCAACGGCTACTACCAGGGCTACGACGTCGACGGCATTCGGCTCGGCACCGGGCGCTTGCGTTACCAGATCAACGATCAACCGATGCATGTGCGAGCGTTCACGCCCGGCGAAGTTGCGATGCTTGACGAACCTGGACAGACGGGCGGCTACAACCATTCGATCGACGTGCCGGTATCGGAGCTGGTCGATGGCGACAACACGGTGCGATTCTCGACGCTCAATATCTCTTCGGGTTACCCGAACGCGGTGACCAACCTCGATCTGCTGCTCGATACCGATCCGGCGTTCATCTTCGACGATGGATTCGACTGAGCGATCGCATTCCGGCGACTCGTGATCAGTTCGCTCATGTCGGCGGCAGGTGAATACCGACAGCGAAGCGTCAACAATCACGTTGTTCTCATCGACCAACTATTTTTCCGCGTCTTCGATGAAACTCGCCCGCGCCGGATAGACGCCGGCCAGGCGGGCGATGAGTATCGCGACGAACAAAGCCCCGGTGATCTGCTCGATCATGCATATGCCGCGCGCCTGGCGCGTGAGCGGCGTCACGTCACCGAATCCCGTGCTGGTGAGCACGGTGATGCTCAGGTAAAGCGCATCGGCGTAGACCAGCCGTCCCGGTTGCCCGACGATCGTGTACGACTGGGGATAGAAGAATCCGACGATCGCGTAGAGGTACGCCCAGAACACGCCGATCAGGAGATACGCCGCCGCCGCACCGAACAGCTTGTCCTCCGTCATGATTCTCGGCTGGAAAACGTAGCGGACGAGATACCAGAGGCTGACGAAATAAAGTGCGGCGCTGAATATCCACGACCATGCGAGGTCGACGTCGCTGTCTTGCCAGAGACCGAGATACTGGAAAAAAACCGCAGGAACGGCGAGCAGCATCGCGATGACGAACGATACGGTCGTCCGCCCGACTGCTGCGACCGTTGCGATGAGCACGAATGTATTGACGCCGGTCAGAAGCAGGCGGCCGAGATCGCTCGCCGGGACAAATGACACCGCGCCGATGACCAGGAGCAGCACGGTGAACAGCCAGAAGCAGCGCTGGAAAAAAATGCGCGACAGGGCGTCACGCGTGGTGCGTATGTGCATACTGACCTCTCGCTGACGTTGAAGTGCCGGTGAGCCGTAACGTTGGACGCGCGCTCCTTGCCAGCGTAGTGCTTCGGAGCAGCCGGGCAAAGCCTTGCCCGCGGTGCTGATCGGCGGACCAGCCCTCCGGAGACGGTGGCCGAATCGCAGGGGAGGCCCACGATTTCGGACGCCTCGCAATCGATGTAGATCGCGAAATTCCGGCGTTCCGCCGCGGACGGATTCGCAGACGCGATCTGCGACCGACCGGGTCCCTGGCGGTGTGCGCCGATTCCAGCGAACCCATCCCAATCTCACCGCTCGGAACAGGAAACTAACAAGAAGGGAAACGGGGCAACGGCTACGTCTTCTCCCGGCGCATTCGAGGGTCGACGAATCGCATTCCGTCCGCAAAAGTTAAAAAATTCGCACGTTGCGACGCGGCATGGGAATAGCCTGCGGAAGCGCGTTGTGCACGCCGTCTAAGTAGTCCTACCGATGACGTGCTACGGGACGTGCGTTAAGGTTTCTCTTGGCCGGCGCAGATCCGGCACGAGGCGGCATTGGCCTTCCTATTCGCGCTTCGAGACCGAGACGGAACGATCCGTCGGAGTCGGATTTTCGTCAACTTGGGGGCTCACAAGGGCCGTTGCGCCTAGGGAGATGCATCATGTCGAACGTTCGAAACACGATTCTGATGGGGATTCTCGGTTGCCTCGTCGCGACGCCTTTGCTCGCCGTCGAAGTGATCACGAAGGAAGACTTTGTCAACAACGTCATCAAGAAGGAGCAGCTCGTCCGCGTTGCGGACAATGCAGTCTTTCTTCTCGACACGTCGTCCTCGATGAACGACAAATTCGGGGACTCGGGCAAGACCCTGCTCGAAGTCGAGACGGCTGTGCTCAAGGACCGGAACAGCTACTTCCCGGATCTCGGGCACAAGATAGGCATCTACACCTTCACGGGATGGCAGGACAACTATCCGGTCCAGGCCTACAACCGCGACAAGGTTGCCGCGGCGATGGATTCGGTGCGCAAGAAGGGCAGCGGACCGACGCCTCTGAAAGCCGGCCTGGCGAAGCTCGAGCAAATCCTCAAGCCGCTGACGGGTCGTACAGCCGTCTTCCTGTTCTGGGACGGTGAATTCACCGGAGAGAATCCTGCCGCGCTTGCGAAGAAGATCGCCAGCACGTACGACGTCTGCTTCTACGTGATCAATGATTCGGAGACAGGCAAGGTAACCGACGACGCCAAGACGGTCGGATCCCTCAACGCGTGCTCGCGCGTGATTCCGATTGCCAATTTCATCAATCGGCCGCAGTACACGACCGGCGCGCTGTTCGACCTGAAGGTCACGGAACATGTCGTCACCACGACCCAGACGAAGATCGTCGGGCTCAAGGCTGACCACCTGAACTTCACCTTCAACGGGACCGCGCTTGCCGATGCGGACAAGGCCGAGCTGGACAAGGTGGCTGACTTCATGAAGAGCCATCCCAAGTCCTTTGCCGTCGTAGCCGGCTACACCGACGATGTCGGAACCAGGGACTACAACGAAGGCCTGTCGCGTACACGCGCCGAGATGGTGGGTAGCTATCTGGGCGAAAAGGGTATCGACAGCAGCCGCGTCGTGCTTCTGTGGTACGGACTCACCAACCCGATCGTGCCCAACGATTCTCCCGAAAGCCGGGCGAAGAACAGGCGCGTCGAGGTCACGGTGGGAATTGGAGACTAATCCGAGCCTGCGCGGATCAGGGCCAGCAATGTCGTAACGGCTGCTGCCCGCGTCAGTTCGATAGCTGTTTGGGAAACCCCGCCGCGTGCGGGGTTTCCTTTTTTTGGCTTTCGTGCCGGCATTGCGTGCGCATGCGTTCCCGTGCTCGCAGCGCGCCAGCACGCCACACGCTCGCAGTGACCTCGGCGTTACTTCGCAGATGTCGCATCCCCTCGCTCTTTCTCGTTAGCCAGGTTGTGTGTTGCTGACGGGTGCGCTTCTGTGGCGCTGCAGAGCACGGCGACTATGCGAATCATTTCCAGAGTCACGGTCGCCGGTGCGATCGGCGTGGCTACGCTTTTCATCCTCGCCACAATGACGCCTGGCAGTTCGTTCGCGAGCGCGCGTGCGGGCGACAACATCGGCCGCCTGCCCGATGACACGGGATCAACGGATCAATTCGCCCCGGCGCTGAATCGGGAATTTCAGGATTTCAATGATCCGGCGCGGAGCAAGCTGATCACGGCGGATGGCGAAGCGCCGGTGCAAGTGAACGTCGTGTTTCATGTCCTGAGCGGCCCGGCGTCCGAAGGCAACGTAAGCGATGCCGTATTGAACGAACAAACATCCGTACTGAATGATGCGTATCGCTCTGCGGGGATCCATCTCAACGTCGCAGAAGTGCGCAGATACCCGAATTCGCCCTATTTCGCGGCAGGCTGTTTTCCGACCACCGTCGAAGGCATTCGAATGAAGTCGGAGCTGGCGGTCGATCCCGCACGATTCGTCAACATCTACATCTGCAAGCTGCTGCTCCCGTACATCGCCGGCTACGGGACGCTGCCCGATGAGTTTCCGGAGTCAGACTCTCGTCATGGCATCGTCATCGACTACGAGACATTGCCCGGCAGCGCGGCGCCGTTGAATCTGGGTCACACGCTGGTACACGAACTCGGCCACTACTTCGGGCTGCTGCATACGTTTCAGGGAGGTTGCGCAGAACCCGGCGATGGCGTTGCGGATACTCCGGCCGAAGCAGTCCCCGCGCACGGTTGTCCGGTCGACCGCGACACATGCCCACAAGAGGGCCTGGACCCCGTGACCAACTTCATGGACTACAGCGACGATGCGTGCATGGATGGCTTCACGCCTCTGCAAGACTCGAGAATGCGCGCGTTGATCGCGTCATATCGGCCCAGCCTCGCGGTTTCGGGATTCGCCATTGGTCCCGGCATCACGGGCAATTGGTACGATCCCCACCAAAGCGGTCATGGATTCAGTATCGAGATACTTCCGGACAATCAGATGCTCGCCGAATGGTTCGTGTTTGCGCCGAACGGAGGGCAGACCTGGATCGTCGGCATGGGACCGATCACGGGCGACACCGCAACACTTCAGGGTTATCAGGTCGTTGGTCCCGGCGCGCGCTTTCCCCCGAATTTCGATCCGACGTCAGCGGCAAAACCAGCCGTGGGGAACGCTCGTATTCCGATTCGCCGACTGCAACAACGGACAAGTGAGCTGGCAACCGACAGCAGCCGGCTACTCGAGCGGCTCCATGGCCGTCACGCGACTTACGATGCCGGCGGGACTGACCTGCCCGTGAGGTGCGGTGCCATCGGTTCCGCTTTACGCGATGGCCCGCTGGAAATCAGGAATACGAAAAGTGCGCGATGCCGCGCGGCGTTTCCATCCATGGAAGCGCCGCGAGGCAGAGTTCTTATCGCTTCCCGTATTCGGTGAAAACGTAGTCCTTGCTCTTCACCAATGTGTGGCATGCGAACCCGCACTTGGCGTCGTGACTTTGCGGCGGCGTCCCGGCTTCAGTGCCGGCAGTGAACTTGTCGGTCGCGGTGTCGTAGTCGAATACCGCCCATCCCCATCCGCCGCTGTCGGCGAATCGCTTGCTGTCCCTCACCATGAAGTCGACGTTTTGCAGCACACCGGGCACGAAGGGGTTGCCAGGCTCCGTTTCGCTTTTGTGGGCGTCCCAATGGACCTTCGCCATCTTGGAGCCGTCAGGAAACGGTTTGCCGTTGCCGGGCACGCCTGCCTTGTAGGCGGCGATCATGACGGGATTGCCGACGATGAGAGCGAGGGAACCGCCGTTATGACTGACAGCGATGGTCTCCCAGCCTTCATATCCCTTGAACTCGGAGAACGCGAGGCCGCCTTCCACTTTCGCGTCGTACTTGTTCTTGGAAGTCTCCGCCGAACCGGCGACCACGGCCATGGATACGGCCAAAGCGGCGCAACCGCTCAACGCACAGACGTATTTCAGCGCTACATGCATAACGAGCTCCTTTTTTTACAGGGTTGAGGAGAAGTTTCTGCAAAGGCTCCAATGAGCCGGGTGGAACTCCAGCACAAAACGGATGAGCTTTGTATTGTTCCATCCCGTCCGGGATTAGTCCGTCAGCTCACAGCTCACCGTCTCCGATCGACCTTACTCCGCGGATGTTTCGGCAGCCGATCCAGCGGGCTGACGTCCGCGGAGTGACTTGTGCGCATATCCTAACTCCGCACGCATCTCGAGGCCTGCTGGCGATGTATCCCTGCGAAGCCTCGCAGCGGAGCGGTCGCGTGGAATTCCTTGAATTCGGCACGTGGCACTGCCACGATGAGGCACCGCAGCTTTTCGCGTGCAATCCATCGGGAGAGTGCGATGAGCGGATCGCGAAGGGATCGGACGATCGCGGTCGGGTTGCTCCTGCTGCTGGCCGTGACCGCGGCCCGGGCGGATACAGCTCCCGACGCCTGGAATTTCACGCTCACCCCGTACGTATGGGTCCCTGGCATCGACGGATCATTCAAGATCCCGCCGGCAGCGGAAATACCGGATCCCGTTTTGCCGGTCAGCAAGAGCAACGTGATCAACGCGTTGAACTTCGTGGCGATGATTTCCTTCGAAGCGCGCAAGGACCGCTGGTCGATCTACGCCGACGTGTTCTACGTCAGCCTCAGCTTCGAGCGCACTGCGCCGACTGACTTCGTGATCAAGGCCAAGCTGGACGACAAGACAGCGGTGGCCGAGCTCGCCGGCGCCTATCAGGTCTGGAGATCGGCCAGCAACGCCAGCCACTTCGACATTCTCGGCGGCGTGCGCTACGCCGGCATCCACAATGACGTGACGCTGATCCTCGAATCGAGGGAGTTCGACTTCTCCTCACACGCGAACCTCACCGACGCGATTATCGGCGTCAAGGGCGAAGCCAGGTTCGGCGACGAGGAGCGCTGGTTCATACCGTACTACGCCGACGTCGGCGGCGGATCTTCCAATCACACGTCGCTCACATCGGTGGGCATCGGATACACGTATGGATGGGGCGACCTCGCGCTGAACTATCGCTACCTCGAGTATCAGCCAGGCAACGGCGGTTCCACGTTCAACACCTTCAAGCTGTACGGACCGATGCTGGCGGCATCGTTTCACTTCTGATCGTTGCCGATTGCCGGACGATAGCGCTTTCGGCACGCGTCCCAGTCGACAGCTTGCCGCCACGGGATGAGGTACGATCACGTCGGTCTTCGATCCCACGCCAGGTGATCGGCGATGATTCAAAGCGTGCACGCAGTACTGCAGACGACCGAGCGCACGGCTGCTTTTCGAGCAAGCCTATGCCGAGCTGCGCAAGATGGCCCGTCGCGAACGACGCCGCGCCAACAGCTCTCCGACCATCAATACCACTGCGCTGGTACACGAAACCTATTTCAAGCTCCGTCCCAATATCGAGGCGGCCGAGTTCTCGCGTCCCGAATTCTTCGGCCTGGCCGCACGCGCAATGCGCCAGGTGCTGACGGACTATGCGCGCCGCCTCGACGCCGACAAGCGCAGGCACATCACGATTACGCTCGGCGATGCCGGCGGCGGCGAATTGGCGGCGCCGATCGCAATGATCGAGCTCGACGGTGCACTGCGCCAGCTCGAAACACTCGATGCACAGCTCGCGCGCATCGTCGATCTGCATGTGTTCTCCGGATTGGAATTCAGCGAGATCGCAACGTTCGAAGGCGTGTCGGAGCGCAGCGTCTATCGGCTCTGGCGCAATGCACGCGTGTTCCTGCTCGATCAGCTCGCGACGTGAATGCTTCGGAGCCCGCCTGGTCGCGCCTGTTTGCGCTGTTCGAGGCCATCGTCGACGCCGATCCCGCGACTCGGCAGCGATTGCTCGACGACGCTGGGCACGAATCGCCCGACTTGCGCGTTCGCCTCGAGCGTTTGCTTGCGCTCGACGCTTCCGAGCGAGACATCGCATCCGACGTCGCCGGCTGGCGCAGCAAGCTCGATGACCTGAATGATGAGCTGCCATCGCGTCTGGGCTCCTGGCGAGTCCTGCGCGAGATCGGCAGCGGCGGCATGGGCCGCGTGTTCCTGGCCACGCGGGACGATGGCGAGTACGAGCAGACGGTCGCACTGAAAGTCGTACGCGGCGAATTCGCCAGCGACGCCGCGGTGCTGCGCTTCCTCGCCGAGCGCCGCATCCTCGCGCGACTCGACCATCCGGGCATCGCCGCGCTCGTCGATGGCGGCGTCGACGAGCACGGCCGCCCGTGGTTCGCGATGCGCTATGTCGACGGTTTGCCGCTGCCGGAATATTGCGAGAAGCATGCGCTCGATCTTCAAGGACGTTTGCGCCTGGTCATCGCGATCTGCGATGCCGCGGCCTATGCCCATCGCCAGCTCGTGGTGCATTGCGACCTCAAGCCATCGAACGTGCTGGTGGACGTCAATGGCGAGGCGCATCTCCTCGATTTCGGCGTCGCGCATCTGATCGAAGGACCGCCGGAGGCGCGAAGCGCGCAGAAGACGCAGATGCGCGCGCTGACGCCCGGGTATGCGTCGCCCGAACAACTGGCCGGGAAGCAGATCGGAATCGCAACGGACGTGTATGCGATCGGCGCGATGCTTTACGAAGTTCTGACGGGCCGGCGGCCCTATGCAGACCAGGACGAAACGCCCGCGCTCGCTGCGATAGCGCAATCGCGCGGCGATCCAGCGCCGCCTTCTCGCGTCGCGACCGGCGAAGCAAACATATCCGCGCGGCAACTGCGCGGAGACATCGATGCCATCGTTGCCAAGGCGCTGCGCCACGATCCAGGGCAACGTTATCCTGATGCGGCCAGTCTCGCGGACGACCTGCGCCGGCATCTGGGTGGCTGGCCGCTGCTCGCTCAGCGCGACAGCAGGCTGCATCGGATCCGCAAGTTCTGCGGGCGGCATCGGATCGCTGTTCCGGCCGCGATTTTCGGCGTGCTTGCGCTCGTAGCGATTGCAACCTTCGCGCTCATCGAGGCGCGCGAAGCCCGCCACCAGGCGCGGCACGCCGATGTCGTGCGCAACTTCATGCTCGATCTGTTCGAGCAAGCCGACCCCGACCATGCCAACGGCAAGCCGCTGGCTGCGCGCGATCTGGTCGATGCCGGCGCGCGGCGCGCCGATGCGGGGCTGACGGAAGATCCGGACACGCGAGTGGAACTGCTTGGCGTCGTCGGTCGTCTGTATGCCGCGCTAGGCGATACGTCGCAGAGTGCTGCCGTGCGCGAACGACGCTTTGCGCTCGCGTCTAGCCGATATCGTCCTGGTGATCCTCGTCTCGCCGAAGCGCGCATCGATCTTGCCACTTCCGAAATGGAAAGCGATCACATCGAACGCGCGCGCGCGCTGATCCAGACCACGCTGGCCGAGCTGCAAGTCCGATGATGACGTGTCGCGCGCGCTGCGCGCCAACGCACTTGGCACGCTCGGAACCATCGAGCGCAACGCCAGCCATTTCGCCGAGGCTTCTCGCTTGCAGCGTGAGCGCATCGCCATCTTGCGACAGATACGAACGACGACGCCCGCTGATCTCGCGCTCGCTCTCGACGATCTTGCTTCCAGCAAGATGCGCGCCGGCCAGTACGCCGATGCCGAGTCCGATGCACGCGAAGCATTGCGGATATTGCAGGCGGATGCGGGCGCCAGACCTTCCTATCTGATCGATGTGCGCAACACGCTCGCGGGTGTGCTCACCGAGCTCGGCCGGCTCGATGAGGCCGAGGCGATGCGTCACAAGAACGTCGATCTCGCATTGCTCGAGTATGGCGAACGCAACGCGGTGACGGGCGAGGAGATATACGCGCTGGCCGAAGTGATGCGCATGGCGGGTCAGCAGGCCGAGAGCATTCCGCTCTTCCAGCGCGCGCTCGCAATCTACGAGCAGACACTGGGCGCCGAGCACAGCGCGGTCGCCAGCGTGCTGACGAGCCTGGCGCAGGCGCAGACCGATACCGGCGCCGGAGCTGCCGCCATATCGAGTCTGGAGCGCGCGTATCGCATTGACCTGCAGGTGCGCGGGCCACAGCACATCAATACGGCAATCGCCGAAACGGCGCTCGGGCGCGCGCGGTTCGCGACCCACGATGCAGTTGGCGCCGAACACGACTTCCGTGATGCGCTCGCGAAGTATTCCGGCCCGATCGAGGGTCATATCTTCGCCGAAGCCGCCAGACAGGGCCTTGGCGAGGCGCTGGCGGCGCAACATCGCTACGCAGATGCCGAGCCCGTACTCCGACAAGCATACGAAACGTTGCTGCACGCCTTCGGAGCCGGCGATTTCCGAGTTGAAGGTGCGGCGATCGCGCTGGCCCAGTGTCTCGCGGCCGAAGCGAAAGTCGCCGATGCGCGGAGTCTGCTGGAGACGACACGGATCGCGATCGAGGCGATACCGGCGACTTCATCGACCACCAAGCAGCTCGATCGATTGAAGGCTGCGGAAGAGTCGCTGCCGTTCGCTGACGTCACATTTACGTCGGCGGCACGATCCCGTCGATACCATCGCGGAAGATCTCGTCCGATGTGACGAGGCGGCCGATCATCCAGTCGTAGTCCTCATCGACGCCGTAGATGACCGAGCGCGGGCCGACGAAGACGATGTGGCCGCGGTTGTCGAGCGCGAGCGCAGTCGCCCATTCGCGCTGATGAGGCAGCAGACCGTTGAGCCCGTCGAGGCTCAGCATCGCGCCGCAGTGGACGTTGCCAAAGGAGCAGTCGACCGAGAGCTCGTCGACATCGAGGCGCATCAGGCCGACGTCGGACGGCTGATGGTCTGCATCGCCGCTACCTCCGTAACCCGCCGTGACGATCTTGCCGTTGGGCTCGCGCACCATCGGCCCAGATGCCGTTGTAGATACCGGACCCCAGATACTCGAACGCTGCCAGTTCTCCGGTCGTCCAGTTGCCGAACGCGTCGACCGAGAGGGTCCAGTACAAGCTGGCATCGCCGACGCCTGCCCAGTCTCCATAGACCTCGCCACCGGCGACGACACCGTAACCGGTGCGCGAAGCGGCGGCATGGCAGTAGTTGTCGCCTTCGCGCGGCCCGGAGCCGTTAGCCCACGGCTGGTCGATGGTTTCGGCGCCGCCGCCGTTGAAACCGCTGTCGACATCGAATTGCGAACCACTGACCCTGGAATAAGCCACGATCGCGCAATCATGGTTGGCGAGGCCGTCGCCGTAGGGGACATTGTTGGCGGTGCCGACCAGATACAGCTCGTCATGCGGGACGCACAGGCCGCCGGTGCAGACGTTCCTCTGCAGCACCATCGCAGAGGCGCGGTCATCGTGATCGGCGCCGAGATCGAAATAGAATCCGCGGTCGTAGTGGAGCGTGCCGTCCGGCTCGAAGGCGCCGAAATAGAAGTCGTAGTCGGTGAATCCCGACAGCTTGTGACGGCCGGCCGCGTAAATCCAGCCGTCGACGTCCGCGACTACCGCCGAGAACGCCGTGTTGTCGTCGAGCACGACGTAGCCGTTGCCATTCCCGAACGCCGTATCCCGGTGGCCGTCGGCGATGAACCGTTCGATCAGCGCGCGCTCGCCGTGCGTGGCATCGTAGAGATTGCCCACGGCAATGATGCCGCCGTCGCCCTCGAGCGCGAGGCCGGTCAGATAGCAATCGTTTCCGCCGCCTTGCGGAGTGAAGTTCTCCACCATGCGGCCGTTCGTACCAAAGCCCGAATCGGCGGTGCCATCCTCGTTGAACCGCTCGAGCACGCAAGCGTTCTGGTCGGTGCCGAAATAGTTGTTCCACGAATAGCCGGCGACGACGATCTTGCCGTCGACCTGCACGGCAACTGCGGTCGGCGTATCGTCGTTGAGATACGTGCCGTCGCCGCCGAGGTTGACCTCATAGTCGAACAGGCCCGGAATGCCGTAGAACGGGTCCGCCCCGAGCGGCGGATCGAGCGTCGTATCCAATGTGCCGTCGTAGTTCGAGCCGGCCCATCCTGGCGACATCGCAAGCGCGGCGGCCAGCGCCAGAGCTGGCGCAGCGCCGTTTTTCACGAATCAGGCAACGCATGGTTCTCCTCCCTCACCGGGCGACGACGCCCGTTGCGGAAGAGATACGCAGGAGTGCCCAGCGGACTGCCAGCTGAGCGGGTGGCCGGGAAAGAGCCCGTCGTCAGATCACGCGCGGACCGGTAGCCGAAGCAACCGGCAAAGTTTCGTTGCGATCAGAATCCCGCCATGCGCCTAGTTCAGGTGGAGCTTCTCGCGCAGCGCGGCTTCGACCTTGTCGGGCGCATCGCCGCCGACGCGTTTGTAGATGATCTGACCGTGCGCATCGACGAGGAACAGGCCCGGCGTGCCTTTGACACCATAGTGCTCGGCGATCGCATCGCCGTCGCGAACGAGCGTGAATGTCAGGTGGCGATCGCGCAGCTCGGCGACCGGATCGGCGTCGTCGTCTTCCTTGATGTCGATCGCATAGACATCGAGCCGATCGCTTCCCGCGGCGTCGAGGACTTTTTGCACGAAAGGCATGAGCGCCTTGCAGTACGGGCACCACGTCGCCCAGAACAGCAGGATCGCCGGACGCTCGCGCTTGCGCGGGATCGAAGCGAATCACCTTGCCGTCGGCGCCGACGCCTTCCCAGGCGATGGCCCGGCCTTCGTCGGCAGCGACGCCCGAAGCGACGAGGCAGAGAACGGCAACCCAGCTCAAGAAGCGCAATTTCACGTTCGAATTCTCCGATTGAAGCGTTCGTTTTCTACCGGTCGGCTGGCCTGCGCTCGATGCCGAGCGCTCGTGCGAGCGGATGATCGAGGCTATAACGCCCGGGCCCTGCCATGAGCAGCCAGAAGAAGATCAGGATGTAGACGACTTCATCGAGCTCGACGAAATCGTCGATGCTGCCGACATTCTTGATGACGACGAGCGCGATCGCGACGATCATGTTGATGATCATCGGAACCGCAGTGAGTCGCGTGAACAGACCGAGAAAGATCAGCGCGCCGCCGATCAGTTCGGTCCAGGCGGACAGCGCCGCGTTGAAGTGTGGGAACGGGATGCCCCATTCGACGAATCGATTCGCGAATCCATCGAGATTCTGGACTTTCGCCAGCCCCGTCTCGAACCAGAAATAGCCGAACACGATGCGCACGACCAGCGCGCCGAGATCGGCCCGACGATCGAGGACTCGAAGTGCTGCGCTGCACCACCTTGCAATCGTCTCTTTCATCAGAAAACCTCGCGAATGGATCAAGCCGATAGCGCGCGCGCTGAAACGACCGCGTTCGGACCGGATAAACGCGACCGGGATTTCACCCGACACGATCGTGAAAGAAATGGCGCGGAAGCTGGTTCTGGGTTGTGAGCGGCCATTCGCGCGGGCCGCCTCGGTCATTCAAGCGCGCATTCGGCAATTCAAATCACTTACGGAGTAACGATATGGCAACTACTGTTTCCAGGTTCGCAGGAATCGCGCTCGCCACTGCAGTCGCCGGCATGTTCTCGATGGCGGCAACCAATGCGTTCGCAGCCGGCGACGAAGCAAAGGTCAAGTGCGAAAACTCTTCCAGCTGCAAAGGTCATGGCGCGTGCAAGCAGGCCACGAACTCCTGCAAAGGCCAGAATGCGTGCAAAGGGCAGGGTTTCACGATGCAGAAGGACGACGCATCATGCAAAGCTGCGCAGGCCAGTGCGCAGGCGAAGGGCTGATCGCTCCGTGAGCCCGCAGCCCAGTTGTCGGTTCGGAGACTGGGCTGCGGTTTATGGGTTGACGAGCATGCATTGACGATGCATTCCGACACACGCTATCCGTCGCTCGGCTTCGGACTCGGGCTTCGCGTCGACTACTACGACGAGCTGCTCGAACGCGGCAGGCACCCCGGAGTCGACTGGCTCGAAATCCTTTCGGAAAATTTCATGGTCGGCGGCGGTCGGCCGCTGCAGTATCTCGAGCGATTCCGCGAACACTATCCGCTCGTGATGCACGGCGTGTCGCTATCGATCGGCAGCTGCGATCCTCTCGATGCACGCTATCTCGACGAGCTCAAGACGCTCGCCGCGCGCATCGAGCCCGCGTGGATCTCCGATCACCTGTGCTGGACGGGAATCGATCGCACGAACCTGCACGACCTCATGCCGCTCCCGTACACGGAAGAGGCGCTCGCGCACGTCGTCGCGCGCGTGCGACGCGTGCAGGACACGCTCGGCCGTCGGATCCTGCTCGAGAACGTCTCGAGCTACGTCACGTACGCAGCCTCGACGCTGACCGAATGGGAATTTCTGTCGGAAGTTGCGCAGCAGGCCGATTGCCTGATCCTGCTCGACATCAACAACATCTACGTGAGCTCGCGCAACCACGGCTTCGATCCGCACGACTTCCTCGCGGGAATTCCCGCGCATCGCGTTCAGCAGTTCCATCTCGCCGGCCACGAGCAGGGCGAGACCCTGATCATCGATACGCACGATGCGCCGATCATCGATCCGGTCTGGGACCTGTACGCGGCAGCGTCGCGAAAATTCGGAATGGTTTCGACGATGATCGAGCGCGACGATCAAATGCCGCCACTCGCCGAATTGCTCGGCGAACTCGATCGCGCGCGCGCGATCGCCGGCGCGCATCTCGGCGTCGCCGCATGAGCTCGCTCGCTGAAATTCAGCGTGCCGTGCAGAACTGCGTTCTTGCGCGTGATCTATCGGTCGCCTCGCCTGTGATCGCGCCGACGCAAGGCGCCGCTTCGGCGCACGATCGACTCAACATCTACCTTCACGGTTATGTTTCGCGCCTGACTGACGTTCTGCGCAACGACTACGGCGGGCTCTTGATTCTCGTCGGCGAGGCGAAGTTCAGCGAGCTTGCCGAAGCGTACATCGCGGCGCATCCGTCGCAGGAGTTCAATGCGCGCTGGTACGGCGCCGGCCTGGCGGATTTTCTGCGTCGCACACCGCTCGATTCGGAAAGTCAGGCCGCGGCGGAAATGGCGACGCTCGACTGGGCAATCGGCCTTTGCTTCGATGCGCCCGACGAAGCGAGCGTCACGCCCGACGATCTTCAGAACATCGCGCCGGAACAGTGGCCAGGGCTTCGATTCGTTCTGAGCCGCTGCATCGAGCGGCGCAGCTTCGCGTGGAATGTCGGCGAGATCCGTCGTGCGATCGACCGCGCGGAACCCGTTCCGGCTCTTCGTCCGCTTCAGGACGAACAGGCGTGGGTCGTATCCCGCGTCGACACGAAGATCTTCCACCGCGCGCTTCCACCGGACGAAGCGGCAGCGCTCGACACGATCGCGGCGCAAGGAAGTTTCGCCGACGTGTGCGAGCGACTCTGCGAAATGCGCCCCGACGAAACGGTCGTGCCGCGCGTCGCCGAGCTGCTCCACGCATGGGTCGCCAGCCGCTGGCTGGCTCGCGTTTGCGCGGAATCCTAGACGCTTCGACGCACCGCTGACGCGAGGGACGATCCCTCGTTTGGTCAATCAGCTGGTTGCTGCAGCAGTTGTTTCAAATGCTCGTTGCTTTCCAACGCCTGGATCTTCGCGTTGCCGAGCAGGCTCATGTAGTCGCCGTCCTGAATGGCCTTGACGATGGCCGGATCGCTCAGGACAGCCTGGATCTGCGGGTCTGACTGCAGGCTCATGATCGACTGCATGGTCGCCGGATCCTGCGCCAGACGCGTCTGCAGTTGGTGGATGTCGCCGGTCAAGGCGTCGTCACGCGTCGACGATTTGCCTGACGAATCCGCCGCTTTCGGGACATCGCCGCCGTACACGATCCGCACGATGTTCGACTGCGCGACATGCACGGTGCCGAGGCTGGGCGAGAGCACGGTGTACACGCCATTGTCGACGCTCTGGATCTCGCCCTCGATGCGGCTACCGTCCTTGAGCTCGATCGTCGGAGAGGCCGCTACGTCACAGGCGAGGCCGAGCAAGGCGGCAGCGAGGCAGGCTTCGAGAAAGACTTTCATCGGCGCCACCGTTGGGGCATTGTCAGGAGACATCCTACTCCTCGCCAAGGGAGATGGAACGAAAGGTGCCTTGCGCCGGCTCGATGTGGCCACGCCCAGGCACCGGACGTTCCATGGAGTCGACAGATCAGCGAAATCCAACGGGAGGTCTAAACGTGGCACGCGCAATTGTCGTCAAGAAGGCAACCCGCACGGCGACTGGAAAACCAGTTGCCAGCACGGTCGGCAAGGCGAAGCCGAAGGCACGCAAACCCGGCAAACCCAGCAAGCGCACGGCCGCACAAGTCGTCGCCACGACACTGCCAGCCGCCATGACGGGCAGGGCAAGCCCCGCGAAGGCGAAGGAAGGGGACGAGCCGGTTTTTGCCTACATCCGCAGCCTGCCGCAGCCGCAACGCGGCATCGCCGAACGCGTCGATGCATTGGCGGCCAAGACGTTGCCGGCATTGAAGCGCTCCGTGAAGTGGGGAATGGCGTGGTATGGCGTGGGCGACGGCTGGTGCTTCTGCTGCGGCGGCTTCGCCGGCCACGTCAAGCTCACGTTCGGGCGTGGCACCTCACTGAAGCCCGTACCGCCGGTTACGCCGGTGGGAATGGGCAAGGACTCGCGCGGCGTGGATCTCAAATCGGTGGACGACCTCGACGAACGCCAGGCCGCGTCGTGGATGAAACAAGCCACGGCCATCCCGGGATTCGGGGGGAAGAAGCGATGAGCCCGGCGAATGTCATTCGCACCCGCTAATAGTCTGCTGCGTGCGTCAGGGGCGACGAGTTATCGCGACCTGTGACGTAGTAGTCGTCGCCGTACCAACACATGAATGGAATCCCCCACCGCGAGCGGACCGCCGTTGAGCCGCTTTCCGTTCTGGCACACGTCAAGATCAAGTCGCCGAATCACCGACTTATCGAAGAGAGTAGGGGATCCCATGTCGCTCGAACAGCTATCGTATCTCGCTCAAATAATCGGGTCAGTCGGCGTCGTTGTCTCGTTGCTGTTTGTCGGTTCGCAGATCAAACAGAACACGCGGGCACTGGAGCGAACCGAGCACAACTCCACGATGGAACAGTGGACCGTGGTCCGGATGGCTATCCTGAAACATCGAGATGTCGCCGAGCTCATGACTGCCGGTCTGAGCGGAGAGCGCATCCTCGATGCCGCCGATCAGCTCAGGCTGGAGCAGCTGCTGCAAGAGTTTGCCTGGGCCTCGTTCCACATTTGGGACCGAACCCAGCGAGGTGTCTTTCCAAAGGGGACGTTCGAATGGACCAGCGGCGCATTCCTTTGCCGGTTGCTCAGGACCGCGCGTGGGAGTGCGTGGTGGCGCAGTGCCAAGCATCTAGGCTTCATTCCCGCGTTTGTGACTGACGTCGATGCGATTCTCGCGGAGCAGGGTGGAGCGGTCGGCATCAGCGAAGTAAATGTCGACGGCTAGGTCCGCCGTCCCCAACCGGAGCCGCCGCGACGTGAGCCACGACCGATGATGCACTAGGATTTGCAACACAATCGCCTTTCAGCGAGTGTTGCATCGCCTTTGTTTCACCATCGTCGGGAGCAGCCATGAATCGCTTGTTGCTCATCTTCTCGCTCGCATCGCTCACTTCGATTGCCGCCGTACGCGCGGCCGACACGTCTGCTACCGAGCAGGCGACGGCCGCAGCGCGCGACTGGCTGACGGTGATCGATGCAGGCGAGTACGGAAAAAGCTGGGACGAAGCCGCGGCGGTCTTGAAGCAGAACATCACGAAGGCGCAATGGGAGCGGGCGGCCGGCACCGTGCGCAAGCAGACCGGCGCCCTGAAATCCCGCGAGCTCCAGTCTGCGCAGCCGGCGCATGAGCTTCCCGGCGTTCCCGCGGGCGACTACGTCGTACTCACGTATCGCTCGTCGTTCGCCGATGCCCCGGCCGCGACCGAAACCGTGACGCCGATGCGCGAGGCGGATGGGACGTGGCGCGTCGCAGGCTACCGCGTCAAGTGACACGTCATTCCAGCGGCATCATGCCTTCGGCAAGCAGAAGCTCGAAGCGCGGATCGCCGCGCAGCGTGTCGAAATCCGGATCGAGACGCAGCCGCTCGACGGTCATCGTGCTCGGCTCCTTGGTGACGTGCTCGAGCGCAGCGATGGCCGCGTCGCGTTCGCCGAGTCGCGCGAGCGTGCGTGCGAGGCACTCCTTGCCCACCGCGCCGTTGATCGGGTCGACCGCGAGCGGTGCACTGGTGAGCTGACTCGCGTAGCGAAGCGCGCCCTCCCGATTGCCGAGTCCGGAGTACGCGATCGCCGAAAGCACCAGTGCGTCCGGGTCCGCATGAGCCGCGTCCACCTTCTCGCGCAGCGCGTCCGCGGCGGCCTGATAACTCTGGCGCGCGCCGGCGGCATCGCCGCTCCAGCGGCGGAAGTCGCCAAGCGAGAGATCGAGCGTCGCGCGCTGTAACGCGTGCCAGTCGTGCACGGGCGAGGACGCGCGCAGCGCTTCGAACCACGCGAGGCCGTCGGCGAACTGGCGCCGATACGCATACTGCGCGCGGCGCAGTGACAGTGTGTCGCCGTTTGTGTCGGCGGATGCCGGCAGCAGCCGCAGCGCGTCGTCCGCGCGATCGAGCTCGCCCTGGGCCTGAAGCATCCCGGTTTCGCAGACGATGATGTCCCTGTTGTCCGTCCAGATCGCACGCGCGCCGGCGACGACCTTCGCCGCATCGGCCGGACGATGCGCGAACGAGAGTGTTTCCGACATGTAGCCGAAATTGCTGGGTGAAAGCGGATCGAGCGTCTGCGCCCGGCGCAGGTACGCGATCGATTCCTGCCAGTGCCCGAGGCGTCTTGCGATGAATGCGAGCGATTGCAGGACCTCGGTATTGTTCGGCCATCTCGCTTGCAGTGTCCGAAGCTCGTCCGCAGCGCCCTCGTAGTCGAGCTCGACATAGTGCCGGTATTGCGCGTGGGCGAGCTGCACTTCGGCGAGATCGGGCGCCAGCGCGATCGCGCGATCGAGCGAGTCGCGCGCGCTCTCGCGTCGCGCCGCGTCCCGGTCGCCGAAATACAAGTGGGCCTGCACGCGCGCGTGCATCGCCCAGGCGAGCGCGAATCCGGGATCGATCGCGACGGCCTGCCCGAGCACTTCGAGCGCAGCCTCCTCGGTGTCGTCCTTGCCCGAGCCATTCAGGACCAGCGCGTGGAGATAGAGATCGTAGGCCCTGCCGTTCGTCGTCGGCGTCGCGGAGAGCGCGAGGCTCTCGCCCGGCGTGATCTTCGCTGCGAGCGCCGTCGCGATCGAGCCCGCGATTTCGTTCTCGACCGACAGCACGTCGTCCAGATGCCGGTCGTACGCTTCGGCCCAGAGATGGTCGTCGGTGGCCGTGCGTATCAGCTGCACGTTGACGCGCACGCGGTCGCCCGAGCGCTGCACGCTGCCTTCGAGCACGTTGGCGACGCCGAGCGTTCGCGCGATGTCGGCGAGCGTTCCCGACTTCTTCGCGGCCTCGACGGCCGAAGTGCGCGAGATCACTTTCAGCGAGCCGATTTTCGCGAGGCGCGTCAGGATCTCTTCCTGAATCGCAGCGGCAAAATACTCGCCGTCGGCGTCCGGACTCAGGTTCTTGAAGGGCAGCACCGCGATCGAAGGCTGCGTCGCGACATCCGCGATGATTTGGGGCGTGCGTGACGCCGCACCGTAGTGCGAGACCGCGGCAGCAGCGACCGCCGCCATCGCGAGCCCGGCGAGCGCGAACAGTGCGACGCGGTTTCTCCGCGGCGCGGTCGTGACGGCGACCGACGAGACGCCGCCGTTCAAAGCGCCGGCGACCGTCTGCAGCCGGTAGCCGACTCGCGCAATCGTTTCGACGTGGAACGAGCGGGTTCCGTCGCCGCGATCGGCGAGCGCACGGAGTCTCGAAATGCAGCGGTTGATCGCGGCCTCGCTGACGACGCGGCCGTCCCAGCAACGCTGGATCAGCTCATCGCGCGACACGACGGCGCCGCCGGCGCTGGCGAGCGCGACCAGCACCTGCATGACCCGCGGCTCGACATGCTGGCGGCTCTCTCCGCGCTTCGCTTCGCTGACCGACGGATGGATGTCGAGATCGCCGAGACTGAAATCGCGCTCCGCCGACAACCGGACCGGTTCGTCGCGTGCCAGCGGTGGCGAATCTCGCTTCATCGGCAATCCATCAGCAAAACATTCGCGAACCGCATCGAAAGGCGTTATTTCGGAGCGCGACCGCGCGGCGTTCAATGGATTGTGCCACCGGTGCAATCGCCGCGTCGGGCGCAAGGGCGTCGGAACGCCGCAGTCGTAGCTGAATTCGCCCGGCTCGCCCCGCGGCCATTCTACCGCGGCGGTGCGGAGGCCGACGCTGCGGGCGCGCGGAGCATGCCGGCTGGCCTTCTGCCGCGCGGGGGAACCGCGACGGCCTCGGAAACGGGAAATCTGCACAGGGAGAAACAATCATGCGCGCATTCGTATACGGAATCGGGGTCGCGGTCCTGTCTCTGGCCGCGATCCGTTCGCAGGCCGCCGATCATCAGGTGAACGTCGGCGGGACCAGTCGTCCGCTTCGACCCGCAGGACATCACGATCAACGTGGGCGACACGGTGACGTGGGTCAGTTCGAGTGCTCAGCCGCACAATGTTCATGCGAACGACGACTCGTTCCGTTGCGCGGCCGGCTGCGACGGCGACGGCCATGGCGGCGACGGCGGCCCGCGAATCGGCCCGTGGTCGGCGACCGTCGCGTTTCCGCACGCGGGTACGTTCGGCTATCAATGCGATCCGCACGCGGCTTACGGGATGGTCGGCGCCGTGCACGTCGTCGAAGGCGGTGGCGGCAGCACGTTCGTGCCGATCACGCACGGGTTCACGGGCGCCTGGTACGACCCCGGTCAGAGCGGACACGGATTGTTCCTCGAAGTCCTCGAGGGCAACCAGATCCTCGCGTGGTGGTTCACGTTCAATCCCGAGGGCACCGAACAGGCGTGGTTCGGCAACGTCGGCACGATCGACGGCGACACCGCCACCGTTGCCGCGGTCCAGACAGTGGGCGGCCGCTGGATCCCGAACTTCGATCCAGGCAACGTCACGCAACCCTCGTGGGGCACGCTCACGTTCCACTTCACCGATTGCAGCCATGGCGTGGTGGACTTCGTGTCCACGATGCCGGGCTACGGCTCCGGGCACATGGATCTGCTTCGACTGACGCAGCCCGCGGGCGTGACGTGTCCATGAGCGGCGTATGACCAAGAGAACCGCGAAGCCACGCAGGCTTCGCGGTTCGATTGATCGGCGTCGCTGTCCGGCGGCACCAGCACGAGTTCCGTCTCCCCGGTGCTGACGCTCGTACGCAATTCGAGGTGGCCAGCGCCGTTCGCGATTGCCTGATCTTTTTGGCAAGCCCAAGGGCCGGGAGTTGATTCCAGACGTCGAGCGAGCGTGATGCGCTCGTCCCACCAACGTGCGAGCATAGTCAACACGCGCTCGGCGCGTTGCCTGGGGGAGGCCTCCGCGCTCGCACGCGGAGTAGACGGTGCATGTCGTTACGACTCACGTTCAACCTGATCCTGATCGCCGTATTCCTGCTCGGCATTCTCTCGGCCGGTATCTACTACCGCGCGCATCTGCAATCCGATGCAATGGACGAGGTGCAGCACAATTCGCAGGTACTGATGGAGACGGCGCTGGCGATTCGCAGCTACACCACCGATCAGATCAAGCCGCACCTGGACCCGCTCAACGCGACGCAATTCCTGCCGCAGACGGTGCCCGCTTTCGCCGCAACCGAGACGCTGCGCCGTCTCAGCGATCGCTATCCCGGCTACGACTACAAGGAGTCTGTGCTCAATCCGACCAATCCGCGCGATCGTGCGAGCGACTGGGAGCGCGAGCTGATCGAACACTTCCGTGCTGATAGTGGCTTGAACGAGCAGACTGGCATCCACGGCGAAGGCGTCGAGCAATCGATGTACGTCGCGCGGCCGATCACTATCAAGCAGAGGCAATGCCTGACCTGCCACAGCACCCCCGATGCCGCGCCGGCGACGATGCTCACGGTTTACGGCGATGCGAACGGTTTCGGCTGGAAGGAAGGCGAGACAGTCGGCATGCAACTGGTCAAGGTACCGGTGCTGTATCCGCTCGAAAGGGCGCGTCGCGCCTTCACGACGTTCATACTGTCGCTGGCAGCGGTGTTCGGGCTGATGTTCGTCGGATTGAATCTCGCATTGACGAAACTCGTAATCGGCCCGATGGCGCGCGTCAACCTGCGTCTGGAGGAACTCGCAACCAAGGATTTCCTGACCGATCTGGTCAATCGCCGGCGCTTCTTCGAACGCCTCGAATCGGAAATGGCCGAAGCGCGCATCAAGAACCACGGCTTGTCGGTTGTCATCTTCGACATCGATTTCTTCAAGCGCATCAATGACACGTTCGGACACGACAACGGCGACGTTGTCTTGCGCCATACCGCATTGCGCGTGCGCGAACTATTGCGCAGTTCCGATTGCGCGGCGCGCTTCGGCGGTGAGGAATTCATCATCCTGTTGCGCGAAACACGTATCGATGCCGCGGCCGCGATCGCCGAAGCGGTGCGAGCGAAAATCGCCGGCGAGCCATACGAGATTGTCGGTGCAGTCAGCGCGAGCTTTGGCGTCGCAGAGTGGGACTTGAGGGAAAATCCGCGGAGCCTGATCAACCGCGCCGACAAGGCGCTGTATGTGGCCAAGCACGAAGGTCGCAATCGAGTTGTGCGCGCTGACTTCAATGTGGCGGGCCCACCGACCAACGAGAAGCCAGGCTAACCACGATCAGCGCCGCGGTCGCGGTGAAATGATCCTTCAGCAGCTTTTCGGCTAGCTCGCGATCGTCCATCGATCGCTCCCGGGTCGCTATTTGCCTACTTCGGATTTCGCTTTGGCGGTAGTCGCCTGCGCGTCCTGCGTGAGCTTGTAGGAAACGTAATACTTGAAAATATTGCGGACGTAGGTCGTCGTCTCTATGCCGATCCGCTCGGCGGTGACCACTTCGACGTTGTTGAACCAAATGTCGGGATCAAGGCCGCGCTTTTCCGCTTCTTTGCGCATTTTCGAGATGTTGCCGGGTCCGGCGTTGTAACTCGCGAACGCGAACAACGTGCGGTTCTGCTCGTCGAACTTGGCATCTTTGAAGTATTGGGACATCAACTGATCCATATACTTCGTGCCGCCGTGAATGTTCGCTTCCGTGACAGTGATGTCGCCGACTTTCAAAGATTGCCCTGTCGCCGGCATGAGCTGCATCACTCCAATGGCTCCGACGGGACTCTTCTTGTTCTGGTCGAGCGTCGACTCCTGATAGCCCTGCGCAGCCAGCATCACGGGATCGAACTGATACTCCTTGGCGTATTTCTCAAAAATAGCGATCGTCGCCTGGAAGCGTTTGTAATCCTCACCGGCCGGATTGTTGAGTGTCTTGATCGTCTTCATGTATTGCTTGAACCGATATGGAACCACCCCGGCCTTTTTGGCCCAGCCGCCATAGAACTCATTGAGCGCAGCGGTGAGTTGCGGGCTGTCTTTGCGGATAGCCCAACCGACCTTGGTCGCTTCGCGCAACACGATGTCCGGGTGCGCCTGGATCTTGGGCAATACCTGTGCCCAGAGTTTGACAACCCAATCATCGACGACCATGGCCTGGATAAGACCGGTGTTGAGCATTTCCAGCATGTCCTCGTCTTCGAGGGCATCCGGCACCAGGGCTATGGTCACAGCCGGCTTGCCCTCACGCTGGAATCGCTCGTTGAGCGCGATCAGGCTTTCGTAGTAGCTCGACGTCTTTCGTACGTGAACGGTCTTACCCGCGAGATCCTCCACTGACGCAATCTGAGGCGAGGCCGGCCCGGTGGCCAAAACTTCGGTATTGACGATACGGTCATCTGGCGCGACGAAATCAACTTCCTTCAAGCGCTTTTCGGTGACGGTCAGATTGCCGACGGCGATGTCAGCGAGGCCGGTGCCCAGGTCGCTCAGCAATTTGTCGCGGGTTGCGGCGACGACATAGATCGTTACCGGCCGTTTGCCGAGTTGCTTGGCGTATTTCTGATTGACCCATCGCTCGAAGTCGCGAATCAGTTCGACACTCAATCCACGCTCGCGTCCCTTGTCGATGAAATAGAGCGAGCGGCTGTAGGGCACATAGACGCGGATCATCCGGCGCTCGATCATCCCGTCGAAATCCCCGGACCACGGTTGGTTCGCCACCGCGAGTCGCCGCGCGTGCGCGTCGGCCGAATCTGCAGCCTTGGGATCCGGCTGCGCGGACTCGGCGCCAATCGCCGATGTGCACACCAAGGCTGCAAGCGAGAGCGTTGCAAAAAAGGCTGAGTACACCGAGAGTCGTTTCATCGCTAATCCCCGTACGCGCCGGCAGCGCGCGCCCCGCGACAAGTATGGCACTGCGGGAGAAGCCTGATCGATCAGGCAGCGGTTCCACCAGGTCGGGTGTGTCGTTCTTCGGTGATCCGACAGCTTCGGAATCGGATCGTAGACGGAGGTTCGGCCTGACCTCCCGGGCAGGCTGCACCAGCGCGGATCGGCGTTGTCCCCGCAGGCGGCCCCCGGCGCGACCCACGCTCGCGGCGCTGGCAGTCGACCCCTTTCTTCGACGTACCTACCTATCGTTCCCGGCGATCCGATAGTCGAGCTCGTCGGCGATGCCGTGCCTGCAGGAGACGATCGTGCCCGACTGTCGCAAGGATCCAACCTTTCTACGTTCGAAGTCGTTGAGCGCGTGCCTTTCGCTGGCGCTCGCCAGTGGGGCGGTTCCCTCGGGGTCGGTGTGCGCAGCGGCAATGTCGCAGGACGCGCACTCTGGATGGCGCGCACGTGCGTACGCTCGCGTCACACCGGAGCGCGTCGCCGAAACATCCAGGCACGGTCACGCACGAAGTCGTCAATTGCGACGACAGCGGCCTCGGCAGCCTGCGCGACGTGGTCGCCACGGCCGCGAGCGGCGACTCCGTGGACATGGGCCAGCTCACCTGCAGCACGATTACGTTGACGAGCGGGGCGATCGTCGTCAGCCAGGATGATCTGAACATCGGCGGTTCCTTTCAGCACCGGCAGACGATCACGGCCAACGATGCAAGCCAGATCTTCGTGCACAACGGCGTCGGAACGCTGTCGGTCGGCTACGTCAGGCTCGAGCACGGCTACGCGTATGCGCGCAACGGAGGATGCGTTGCATCGTCTGGATCGCTGTTCCTCACCCGCGCCTACATCGACGCGTGCTCCGCCTAGTCGAAAAGTGCGCGGCGTGACCTATTTCAAGTTCCTCGCGAGAAACCCTGCGGTTCGGCCATTCGCCAACGTAGCGGCTTCCTTGTCATAGTGTTTGCCACGATGGCGAGCGAACGCGTGGCTGCAGCCGGGATACGTAAAGACTTGCGCATTGGGGACGTTCGCGAGCGCCGAGATGATCGCCCGCTGAGCATCTTTGGAGATGTACTCATCCTCCTCGCCCAAATGAATCATGATCGGATTGCCGATCTTGTCAGCTTCGTCGAGATGCTTTTCCATCCCCGCACCAAAGTAGACCACAGACGCGTCTGCACCTTGACGCATCTGTCGTCAGGAACGTTATCAGGCCACCCAGGCAGTAGCCAAGAGTTGGGGAACTCCGTTATGAAGCATCGAATCCGTTGGCGAAGATGCGGTCGTCGCGGCATGCACCGGCCTGGGCGCCCTGTACCATCACATTGAAACCCGAGCCGCCCGGGAACGACGGTCCGCCGGGACCCTCCGCGACGATCCACCAGTGTCCAGTTGCGCCGCTGACGCCAGCGATGTACCTGAGGCCATACGGCACGTCGTTGACGTTGGCGGAGGCGGCAGCGTTGCGCGTGACGAGCAGCGCGGCGCATGGATTGTCGTCGAGTTGCGGGTGTTGCAGACGCAGCGCGGGCGCCGCGACTGAATCCAGCGCGACTCGGAACGCGTTCGTCGAGCCGAGCGGCGCGATGACGATGTTGAAAGCGACGCCCGCCGTCATCGAGGCGAGATCCTGATTGCGCACGTACCAGTGTCCACTCTGGTAATAGACGCCGACCGCATGGTCGAAGTAGGTCCCGCCGACGCCGCCCGGATTCCAGTTGTGAGTGACGAACACAAGCGCATCCGGTTTGCCGTTGAGTTCGGGGGCATCGAGCGTCGTGTATTCGTCGAAGTCGTTGGCGACCGTCGTCGTATGGATGTAGTTCGTGCGGCCATTTAATGGCGCGAGGATGCTGAACCGACGACCGGTGGAAAGCGCGCCGAGGTCTTCGCGATAGAGCGCCCAGTTGGACGGCGAGAAAGTCGTTTCATAGACGCCGATGTTGGCTGCGGTCTCGATCGTGTCGTCTCCGCTCCACGGTGTCACCAGCAAACGCTCGCTGGTGCTGAGGAGCCCAGCGAGAGAGTCTAGATAAGTCGTGTCGCCATCGACATTGGCTGCGGTCGATGCATGGACGACCGCATAGTCACCATTGCTTTCGAACGCGCCGATATCGACGTTGCCCACCAGCCGGAGCTCGCCGTCCGCATCGTACGTCGGGCCGAACGCAAACACCGGCGCGTCCGCATTGTTGCCGCCCTCGTGGGCGGGGGACGAGGCGAGCAGGCGCGGATTGAACGACGCGATCAATTGCGGATCGGCGATGACCGTATGCGCGCCGAACACCACGTCATTGTAGGCGCTGGCAAAGACCAGGTTGTAGTCGTTGCTGATTCCCGCAGCGAGTCTCGAATCGACGGACAGCCCTTCGATTGGATTGAACGCAATGAGATTGTTGGCGATACGTCCCGTAATCGCATTGCCTTCCAAGGGGCCGATGGAGATGCCGCGCGTATTGCCGACGACGGTATTATTGACCACGCGGAACATCGTGTTGGTCAGCCCAAGCGAGATTGCATATTCCGAGGATCCCGCCGCGAGCGATCGCTGGCCCATGACCGAGTTGTTTTGCACGTATAGCGTGTTCGCGCCACTGCCCGGATTCTGCGAAACATTTATGCCGCCGACGAATCCGTCGCCGGTGATCTGGTTGGCGTCCAGGATGATGCTGCCGCTGCTTGTTCCGGCTACGGACAAGCCCCGTTCCAGCGTGCGATCTTTTGCATTCAGCCTGTTGCGGAAATACGAAACCTGCCAGTCGCCACCATGGCCGAGCGCGCACACGCCATTGGGAGGAGTGCCGGAGTAGATGCGGTCAAACGCCAGACGGCTGTCAGCAAAGATGAACTGAGCCGGCCCCGATGCAACCTGTTCGAACTGCACCGCGCACGCGCCGCCGACAACGTCGGTATCTTCGATGACGATGCCGCTCAGCGTGTAGACGCCCGCATCCGAGCTGTTGTGCAGGACTCCGATGTGCCCATCATGAAAGGTGAGTCTTTGCAGGTTCACAGCAATGGCGCCGCTGGATTGCGAAATCACTGAAATCCAGTGGCCGGGAGCGAACACGGCATCGACACCGGGCGCGGCGGCGAGCGTGATGCTCTTGCCGATGACGATGTCTTCGTTTATCACTGTCGAGCCGTCGGGCAACAGCAGGTCGTCCGAGCCGATCAGCACGGTCTCGCCGGGCGCCGCCGTCGTCACGCACTCCTGCAACGTCGACGTGCACGGTCCGACACCGGAAAGGTTCGGCCACACCGTCGTTGCGCCGGCTGGCTTACAGAATCCGGACGAGACAAAAACGGCAAAAGCAGACAGCAGCAAAAAACGAAACGTCATCATCCGATTCCCCGATCCCGCGCGCACTGCGCGCCCCACCGTCAGCCTAGACTTGGGCATCGGCGCTCGCACGCACCTTTTGGTCATACACTTCCCGGGAATTCCGGTTTGACCGGCCGCGGTGTCTGTCGGTCGATTCGAAGGTATCCGTCCAGATCAAGCAGGAAGCAAGGATGAAACCATGACACGACGGGTGCCGCCGCTACAGACAGAACAGATCGCTGCCTTCGTCGAACTCGCGCGCGTTGGCAGTCTTCACCTTGCCGCGCAGAGTCTGCATCTGTCCGACGAAGGCCTGCGCGGCCGCATTCTCGCGCTCGAAGCTGCGTTGGGCGTCGACCTGTACGAGAAATCCCGTGGTCGACGCAGCGGCGTCGAGCTGACTTCGTCGGGCCGGCTTTTCCTGCAACGGGCAGGTCGATTCCTCGATCAAGCGCACGAGCTGACCCGGCTGTTCGAGAAGCGCCCGGATGTGAAGGAAATCCAGTTGATCGGCAGCCACTATCTGATGGCTTACGTGCTGACCGACGTCGTTCGCACGTTTCGCGCCGAGTATCGCGATTACGTCATGCGCCTGTCGACACGCGCTGAAGCGCAAGTGCTCGGCTTGCTGTTGGGCGACTCGCAATGCGCCATCGGCGTCTGCACGCCAACCGATTTCCCGCGAGGGCTTCAGTATTACCCATGGCGTTCGGTGGGCTGGTCACTCGCGCTGCATCGCGATCACCGATGGGCGGTGCGCGACGAGGTTTCGCTCGCGGAGATCGCGACCGAACCGCTGATCGCCTTCGAGCGCTCTTCGGCCGGACGCCTGCACGTCTTGGAGGCGTTCTTTGCGCTCGACCTGCATCCGGTGATCCAAATGGAGGCGACATCGACGCCGCTCATCCTGTCGATGATCGATGCCGGTCTCGGCGTATCGATCATTCCGACGCCGTCGACCGCCGCGCCGCTGCGCGGGCTCAACGTCATCACTATGCCCATCGCCGACCCGGTGCGTCCGATTGAGACGGGCCTTTATGTGCGTTCGGAATGGATGGCGGATCCGGCTGTCACCGGGTTGATCGAGATGATCCGACGACCGCATCCCTCCGTTGGCGGGTGATTGTCCAAGACTGGAAGTGTGTGCTGGCGGGATCTGCCGGTAGCGGCGCGAGCACGACAAGGGCGACCGCTCGTAGAGGATAGTTGCGCGGGACATTGGACTGCGACGGCTATTAAGACACTTACCAGCCTCACGCCGCCGTCTTTTCGAACGCCTCGGGTCTAATACCGCCGAGGTGCGTGTGGCGACAGGCTCGATTGTAGAAGACCTTGATGTAGTCGAAGACATCAGCTCGCACGGGTTCTCGGGTTTTAGAGACGCGCTTGCGGACGCGCTCCTTTGTCACTGTGCTGAGGAATGACTCGGCGATGGCATGTCCCAGCAGTTGCCGCGCCGGCTCATGCTCTCGAGTGACGTAGTCTTATTTCCCAGTCTTGCACCTTCGAGCGTGCGACATGCGCTGGATCGCCACGCTTGGCGCGATAGCGGCTCGGCTCTCTACCCGCGCAGAGCGCTGAGCAACACATCTGCCGGAATGGGCTTGCTGAGGAATTCATCGAACCCCGCGTCCATGGCCTTCTTTCGCAGATCCCAGGTCCCGCGGCCGGTCAATGCAACCAACCGCAGCGCCCGAGTGGAAGGATCGCTACGCAATCTTCGCGCAGTTTCCACTCCATCAATGTCAGGCATATTGATATCGAGAAGTACCACATCCGGCGTCGTCTGCTTACATAGGGCGATGGCTTCTGCGCCGCTGGCGCACGCGCGAACGGCTATGCCTTCCGCCGCGAGCAAGCGCGAGAGTGCCTGCCTCATAGGGGCATCGTCGTCCGCATAAATGATTTTCAGTGGCTGCGAATTCATTCGCGGAAGGTGACAGAGGTAGGCGCGAGCAGCGAGCGCGGCCGCGTCCGACGCACAGGTGCGGGTCAGGTTGCTGACTATGCTCTGTGCGTCAACTGCGGCGGCATGGCGAAGAAGCAGCCTCGGAAAAAGCGGGGGCAGGGCTGCCCCCGCCGCGTGGTTGGAACGCGGGCGACCACTCCTCAATCGGTACGATCGTGCTTTGGCTTCAGATGAACCTCAGTGCGCGCCATCGAATCCGTCCGCAAAAATCGTGTTATCCGGTACATAAAAATAGGTCGCGCCCTGAAACTCATTTCCGTCGACCGGGCCCTGCGAGCCGACTGCCAGCGTCGTACCGTCCATGGCGACATCCCAACCAAACGAGTCGCCGTCGGTGGCGTCGCTGGCCGTGAACTGATTCGACAAGCTCCAGTTGCCCTGCGACCCGCTGAAAAGATAGGCCGAGCCGGGTTTCGGCGGGGCGGGTGGACTGTTGAAGTCATCGTTGTGACTCCACATGCCGACCAGTGCAGTTGAATCCTGCAGCGCCACGGATTGTCCGAACTGATCGTACGCCACGGCACTGTCGACGGAGAGCTTGGTCGTCTGCGACCATGTTCCACTCGTTCCATCGAAGAGGTACCCCGCGCCCTGGTGCAAGTTCGCGCCAATGTTCGCGGCGGGCGCACCGATGAGTAGCTTCCGTTCCGGAGATCGCGAGCGAATAGCCAAATTGGTCGCCGTCGGCGCCGTCGTCTGGCCGCAGAATCTGCGCTTCGGTCCAGACCCCGCCGCTGTTTTCGAATGCGTAAGCTTCGCCCGGTGCATAGATGCTCGTGGAAGAATAGTCCGGGCCTGGCGCGCCGATAATCAAAGTGTTGCCATCGCACTTGATCGCGCCGCCGAACTGGTGCGCGTCGCCCGATGCACCGTCGCTGGCGACGAGTGCCGTGCCTTCGCTCCAGGCAGTGCCGGACCGCGTGAATACGTACACGGTGCCTTTGTTGGCATCGTGGTTGGGTGCGCCGACGAAAGCCGTGTCACCCGCCAGCGCCACGGCGCTGCCGACCCAGTCGAAATTTCCCGAATCGGCGCCCAACAATTCCTGTTGCTGGACCCAAGTGTCGCCCGAGCGTACGAAGACGTAGGCCCCACCGACGGGACCGAACATGGGGTTGAACACCTCCGGCGCACCGACGAGCAAGGTGTCGCCGGACAGCGACAGCGACCAGCCGAAGAAATCCGACCAGTTCGGCGGTGGCGCAATGGACGGCGTCGCCGCGAGTTGCTGAGTCTCGGTCCAAACGCCAGCCACGTTCTTCATCACGTAGACCTTGCCGGACCGATAAAGGGGCGCAGGTGCGGAGATGAACGCGGTATCGCCCCAGACCAGCACGCGGAAGCCGAACAGATCACCGGCCTGGCCGTCATCTGAAACGACCTTCTGTTCGAGCCAGGTCGCGTCGAATTTCTCCGCACGCACCTTGTCCAGCGACGACTGCATCGATGGCTGAACAAGATTCGCCGCCGAGGGATATTGAGCGAGACCGGTCGGGGCTGCCCATACCGTACCGGCGGGGATCGCAAGCGCCAGCAGAACGGTGCACGCAGCGCGCATTGGATTCGTTACGTAGTTCACCGTATTCATCCTTCCGCTAATCAATGTTGTGATGGACCGGCCCATCTTGCCGATGCGTAACGCCATACGCCTTCGCAATTGCAGAGGCTGCCTCGCCAGTGGCACGGCGCTTCGCGATCCGCGTATCCGGCCCGCAGGGGAGCAGCGACAATAGAACGCAGGGATTGATTTCTCTTGAGCTGAAGTCGTCAGCCCGGTCGCGAGCTTATAGAATTCCATGGCCGATATGTGCGCTTACGGGGATTGAAATGGTAGAGCAACGACACATGCCATTACGCCGTGGGTCGCTGACACAATGTCTCCTGGCGGTTCTCGCTGTTGGTGACATGACTTGCACTGCCGCCGCGACTCAGGCGGCTTCGCCGCCGCAAAAGGGGTCGGCGACCCTGCTGCAAGTTACGAGCTGCGCCGACGACGCCAGTCCAGGGACCTTGCGCAACGTCGTCGCTACGGCGGGCAGCGGCGACACGGTGGATCTGACTCAACTTACCTGCGGCGCCATCACGCTACTGACCGGTCAGATTGAGGTGCACGTCGACGATCTGACTATCGACGGGCCGGGACAAGACACGCTCGCTATTGATGGCAACTACAGCGGCCGCGTGTTCCATCACGACGGCGTTGGTACGCTCACAATTAGCGGCCTGACGATTCGGCATGGCGTCATCAGCACGTTCTGGCAGGTCATTTAGGCCGCAACCGTCCGGCGAGGGCACAAGTGAACGTCGAGCTTCAAGTGCTGGTGTGGAGCGTAGTCCTCGGCTTCGTCCACATCGTCGCCGCATCGCATAGCGCGAGCTTGCAGCGCGGCTATCGGTGGACAGCGAGCTCGCGCGATGAACCTCTGCCGCCGCTGCAGGGCGTTGCGGGACGTCTTCAGAGGGCGCTGAACAACTATCTCGAAACGTTCCCGTTTTTCGCCGCGTTGGTATTGGTGGCGCAGCTTGTCGGGGTCCACAGCCCGCTTACCGAATGGGGAGCCTTTTTGTACATCGGCGCGCGCGTGGTGTACCTGCCGCTGTACGCAGTGGGCGTCCCGCTCGTTCGCTCTCTCGTGTGGAACGTCGCAGCTCTCGGCATGCTTCTCTTCGTCATTGCCTTGTTGCGCGTGTGAATACGCTTGCTCGAAGCGCCGTCGTCACCGCATTCGTGGCTTTCTTCGCGCTGGGTGCGTGCATCGCCTTCGTCGCGGTCGTCGCGCTCCTGACGCCGGGCGGTTTCCTTGAGCCGATCTGGCGCCTCAATCCGCGAGCGCAGATCGCCTTCGCTTCGTTGGGAGGCTGGTCGATCGTCTTGATGAGCGGCGTGTCGGCGCTGTGCCTATCCGCTGCCGTTGGTCTGTGGCGCCGGAAGCGGTGGGGCTACTATCTCGCGATCGCGATTCTGATCATCAACCTGATCGGCGACACGACAAACGTGCTGCTCGGCACCGAGCGGCGGGCAGTGATCGGGATTCCAGTCGCGCTCATCCTCCTGTGGCTGCTCTCAAGGCGAAGCATGCGCACCTATTTCGGAATCCCATGCGATCGATGATCGGGCCCGTGCTCATCCTGCTCCCGCTGCCTGTTCACGCTACGGAGACAGGCGCCACAAACTTTCACCTGACGGCCCATCCGGTGGGATGGATAGTGTTGGGTCTGTTCGCGCTCGCCTACGCTGCGGTCATTGCGGAAGAACGAATCCGCATCGCCAAATCCAAGCCGGTCATGCTTGCCGCTGCGTTGATCTGGGGCATTCTGGCCTGGTGGACGGCGACGCCGGGCGATGGCAACGCGGCGGTGCGCACGGCATTCGAGGCGATGTTCCTCGAATACGCCCAAGTCTTCTTCTTCCTCGTCGTCGCGATGACCTACGTGACCGCCATGGGCGAGCGTGGCGTATTCGAAGCGCTGCGCGCGCAGCTGACCCAGCGCCATCTCAGCTACCGACAGCTGTTCTGGGTCACGGGCTCGATCGCCTTCCTGATTTCTCCGGTGCTCGACAATCTGACCACGGCGCTGGTGATGTCGGCGGTCATTCTGGCGGTCTGCGCCGGCAACGCCAGGTTCATCACCCTCGCATTCATCAATGTCGTCGTCGCGGCCAATGCAGGCGGCGCGTGGAGCGCATTCGGCGACATCACAACGCTGATGGTGTGGCAGGCGCGCAAGGTCGAATTCTTCGAATTTTTCGCGCTCTTCCTGCCTTCGCTGATCAACTGGCTGCTGCCCGCACTCATCATGTCGTTCGCGGTGCCCGGCGGCCGTCCACATCCTGCCGAGAACGCGGCCAAGGTGAAAGACGGAGGCATCGCGATCTGCGTAACGTTCGCCGCGACGATTCTCATCACGGTCATCGGCAGGCAGTGGCTCGACATGCCGGCGGCCTACGGCATGCTAACGGGCCTTGCATTGCTCAACATCCTCGCAACGCGTATCGATCGTCGACAACGCAGCTACGCGCTCGCGCAAGGCATCTCGGGTGAACAGGGGTATTCCATCTTCAAGATCATCGCGAACGCGGAGTGGGACACGCTACTCTTCTTCTACGGTGTGTTCGCCTGCGTTGGGGGGTTGGCCGCGATTGGCTATCTCGAGTTGGCTTCCCATTGGATGTATGGAGGATTCGGCTATACGTTCGCGAATATCGGCATGGGATTGCTGTCAGCGATCGTCGACAACATTCCGATCATGTTCGCAGTGCTGAAGATGGATCCGCAGATGGACCACGGCCAATGGCTGCTGATCACATTGACCGCGGGCGTCGGCGGCAGTCTCCTGTCGATCGGTTCCGCTGCGGGCGTGGCCCTCATGGGTGTCTCGCGAGGACGCTACACGTTCACCTCGCACCTGCGATGGAGCCTCGTCATCGCGCTCGGCTACATTGCCAGCATCCTGACGCATGTCTGGCTCAACGCGCGCTTCTTTGCGCACACCTGAGGTATCCGGCGAGCGCTCGATTATCCATGGCTAGGGATTCTTTCGCGTGCGGGCCCGATGCAGATCGGGAAGCCTCTGGCCGGCCAGGTAGTTTTCGTCTGCCTCGGCCGTGACGTCGTAGAGCGGTCGATGCCGTCTGCAAAGCGGCGTCTCCTTCCCGTTGCATGACGGTGTGCGACGGTCGCTTTTGGTCCCCGCGTCAATGATAGGAAAGTCCCGTTCTCATCTACATCCCCGAGATACGCCAGATCCCTTCGAAGCCTGCCAGAGACGCAAATAGCTTCCGATGCGCCACGTCGAGTGCACCGTAGACCTTCCGGTTCATGCGCGATCTGCCATGATGCAGCTCCGAGTCAGGAAGAACCCGCTCATGGCATCGCCTAAAAAGACGCCGACGCGTTCCCCTCGCTCGAGAATCACGATCGAGCGCATTCCAGCGACGTACGGCAGTTCCTTGCTGGGTGCGTCTGCCACTCAGGTCTTGGCGAGTGTCGACGGCGTCTCTGCCGTGCAGATCGAAGATCAGTATCTCGATCTCGCAATGCTCAGCTATGCGTGGACCGCACCCGCCGGCGGCTCGGCCGGCATCGATCGGACTCTCTGGTCGAATGGCATGCGCCGTGTTGGATGAACTAGCCGAAAGTTGGCCCGTTCGCGTGCCTGGTTCGATCTGACGCCTCACGGTCGGGAGCGGATCGCGAAATCTCCCGTACTTCGGGGGCGAAAACGGCGGCTGGGTCAGACAGCAGAGCGACCCCGACGGAAGCGGCAGACGACTTGAAAGTGCCGCCCTAGATTCGCGAACGCACACGCTTTAACGTCTTGCGTCTCTTCGATGCTACTCAAGACGGGCGTGACGTCGGATCACCAGGGCTAGAATTCCTTGAACCTCTGCCGGTATCGGGCCGGGGTGTGTCCCACGCGGTCGCTGAACATGCGGATGAAGGTACTGGTGTCCTCATAGCCGATGCGTTCGGTGATAGCGGAGATACTGAGCTCCGTGGTGACCAGCAAGTGCTTCGAAGCGTCGATGCGGATGCGGCGCAAGTAAGTCAATGGCGACTCCGCGAACTCCGTTACAAACCGCCGCAGCAAGGTGCGCGGACTGACCCTGAAGGCGTGTGCCAGCCGCTCCAAACGATACCGCTCCGACAGGTGTTGCCGCAGCCAGGCCTTCACGGAATCGGAGAACGCTCCCCTGGATCGTTCCAGCAGCGCCGCGTCGACGAATGGCGCCTGACTTTTCCGCTGCGCGTCGAGAAAAGTCATGCGCGAGATCATTTGCGCCAGCTTCTGATTGCCGCCCTTGCGCAGCAGGTAGACCGCAAGATCGAATCCGGAGCTGAACGCTCCGGTGGTGATAATGCCGCTGTCCTCGACGAACATGGCCTCGGGTTCCACCTGCGCCGCCGGGTAGCGGCGAGCCAGTTCCGCGGCGAACAGCCAGGCGGTGGCTGCGCGCCGCTCGTCCAACACTCCGGCCTCGCCCAGCAGGAAGGCGCCGCCGCAGATCGCCGCAACCGGGACTCCCCGCCGGAACGTCGCGGCCACGAAGCGGCTCTGGCGGCTCAGCTTCGCAAGCTGCGGGCCGAGGTCCGCCATGCGCCGGAAGTCGAAGCCGGGAACCACCAGCAGGTCGGGGCGCCGGTGGGCGGTTTGCAAGCCGAGTCTGATGCCGCCGGCGGCGATGACCGAACGGCCAGCCACTCCAACCATTCGCAAGTCGAACCGAATTCGCGTGTTCTTCAGCAGCGCATGGGACAGTCGCTCGGCGACGAGCAAGGAGTCGCTCATGCCAAGTAGTTCCGAACCCAGGCACCCCGGGTACGCGAGCATGGAGATTTTCAAAATTCGTCACGACAGCTGCGATCTGGCGAGATTGGCATAAAAACAGGCGATATGGCCACTACGCATCGTCCTGCGTCTGCGCTCACATTGATGCAGGCAATCGCGCCGGCGGGGAGATACCTCATGATTCGAAAGATTGCGGCGGTGATCGGCGTCGTGGTGATCGCCGTGGCGGCTCAAGGCGCCGACGTTGGCCAACCGGCGAAAACAGTGGTGGAAAAGCGCTTCGCCGCGGTCAGGCGCCACGACATCGAGGCCATTGTCGCCCTCTACGCTCCCGACGCGGTGGAGACCTCTCCGGCCTTCTGTCATGACCGGATCGGTCCTGCAGGCGCACGGCAAACCTATGCCGATCTGTTCCAGACCTACCCCGGTATCACCGACGACGTAGTCATCATGGTGAGCGAGGGCAACCACATCGCGGTTCAGTTTTTCGCGCGCAGCCGCAAGCCGGACGGTGGCCTGCTATTCGAGGTGCCGTTGGCGAATTTCCTGACGGTCGAGCACGGGCTCATCACGCGGGACGAAACGTATTTCGACGCAAAAGGGCGGCCGTGCAGTTGACCCAGCCTACCCGCGCGACGCGCCGCAAACGACCCATCACTTTCTGAAATCATCTGCGCTCGCTCGAGACGTGGCAGAAGTGAAAATCCGTGCCGCGGCGTAGAGACACCGTCTCGCATTGGCTCGGTGGCTGGCAGGGAGGCAGCCTTTCGAACTCGCGCTAGTCTCGTGAGTACGCCTCGCTTGGCATCGCACCATGAGTTCGAATCCGCACTGCCTAGGGATAGCTTCGAGTTAACCGCCGGTGGCATCCCTCATCGGCGAGGAAGGGATCCCACCTTGGAATTGCGCCCTCAGAGACGCTTATCGAAATGCAGGCGAAAGCCGCTCGATGAGACTGCTTCTGGTGTGATCGTTGTGGCCAAAGCCTCGCCAGGTGGCGTCGATTTCGGAGCGTCAGAGACGCTTTCGGAGACCATCGAGGTGCGTGGCGGAGAGGGTGGGATTCGAACCCACGGTGGCATCGCTGCCACGCCGGTTTTCAAGACCGGTGCCTTAAACCGCTCGGCCACCTCTCCGGATCGCAGTTTTCGTCACGCGCGCCGCGCCGAGCCGGCCGTCGACGCGCTCAGCCCGCCTGAACGGCGCGCATGATCGCAGACTTTGCGCTTCTTGTGACGCGGTTCAACAAATGCGGCGCTTGTCAGACGTGCGCTGCGGGACCACACTCCCGATCGGCATTCGGGGGTGACCCGGGAAATGATCCGCATTGTACTCATCGACGATCACGAGCTGGTGCGCACCGGCTTTCGCATGATCCTTTCGCAGCAGCCCGGCATCGAAATCATCGGCGAGGCTGCCGACGGTGAGCAGGGGCTCGCGCTGATTCGCAAGGCGCATCCGGACGTCGCGCTCGTCGATGTGCACATGCCGGGACTGTCCGGTATCGAGCTCACCGATCGCGTGCGCAAGAGCAAGCTCGCCACGCGCATCGTGATCCTCACGGTCGTCAACGAAGCGCCGTTCCCGCGCCGGCTGATCGAAGCGGGCGCGAGCGGCTATCTGACCAAGGCTTGCGCGGCGGATGAGCTCGTTCGCGCGGTCCGGCAGGTTGCCGATGGCCGCCGCTATCTTTCACCGGATGTCGCGGAGCTTCTCGCGCTGGGTGCGCTCGACGGCAACAGTTCATCGCCGTTCGATGCGCTGTCGACGCGCGAGCTCGATGTCGCGCTGATGCTCGCGCAGGGTCAGGACATGCAGCACATCGCCAAGCATCTGAAGCTCAGCGCGAAGACGGTGGCGACCTACAAGTACCGCCTGTTCGACAAGCTCGGCATCGACAATCCGGTCGCGCTCGCGCATCTGGCGCATCTGCACGGCCTGCTCGACAACCGCGCGCGCTCGCTCGCCTGAGCGAGCGCGCGCGGCCGCTGTCACGCGGCGCTGTCGGATTTCCGCTCCGCCGAATCCGTTATCGTCACCGTGCTCGTCGGCCGACTCGTGCCGACGTCGGCGCGATCGTCGGCAATGCCGGGCGAGGATTCGCGACGGCTGCTGACGGCGTTGCCTGCGGTGAGGACAACGGCAGATCCAGCGTGTGTCCGCGCTCGCGAGGCGCCTCCGGCTCAACCGGTGAGGACGCGAAAGGCGTTTCGCGCGGGACGCTCGCCGAAGGCGATGAGAGCGGCGCGCTCGGCGCTGGCGCCGGCGTTTCCGCTCGTCTGCTTTCGTACGACGGTGTCGAAGGCGCCGCATCGGCAGGTGGCGTCATCGGTCGCGGTGGCTGCGAAACGGAAGGAACAGGCGACGGACGCGCTGATTCCGTGCTCGCTGCTGCCGGTGCGGATGCGATCGTCGGAGCGCTTTCGCTCGCAGCCGGTGCGCGCGGAGCAGACGGCGCGTACGGAGCGGGCGAGGGCTCTGCGACGCGCAACTCGGATGTCGGCGCGATGTCAGCCGCCGGCGTCGTCGTCACCGGCGAAGGCGCAACCGGACGTGCTTCGAACGACGGGGCGCTCGCGCGGCGGTTCGACACGATCGCGTCTGCGCCGATGGCGCATGCGGCGCATCCGTGGCGATCTTCGTCGGCTCGGAATCAGCCGGCGTCATCGACGTCATCGGCCGCTCGGCATCGTGCGAATGCGCATTTTCGGCCTTCTGCGACGGTGCGGAGGAAACGGGCGCTGCGCTCGTCGAATCGCGTGGTTCGTTCGTCGGCGCTGCCGAAGCAACGGGACGCGGCGATGGCGCGGGACGCGGTGACGCTGCGCCGCGCGAATCGCGACCACGATCCTCATCGTCGAAATCGCCTACGGTTGCACTCTGCGGTGCAGTCTCGATACCTGCTTCCCCTGTCGCGCCCTTGCGCCGACGACGCCCGCCACGGCGGCCGCGGCGGCGCGAGCGCATTTCATCGCGCGGCGTGCCTTCGACCGAAGCGGGATCGAGCGTCGGTGCGGGCAGCGCAGTCGCGATGCGTTCCAGCGCTGCGATGGCCAATGGTGCTATCTGCTGCGGCGGTGCAGTCGACGGCGCGCCCGACGTGGGCGTCGCTTGCGAAGCGGCAGCGGCAGCCGCCGGCTTGGCTTCGGGTTGCGGGCGTTGCTGCTGCTGCGCCGGCGGACGCGCCTGGACCGCAGGCTGCTCACCGGTCGTGCGGGCCTGACGCTCTTCGCGTCGCTGCTGATTGCCACGCGGCTGCTTCTGCGCCTGGCCTTGTGCATTGCGCGCATCGGAAGGACGCGCGTCGCGGCGATTGGAGCCGGCGCCATCCTGTCGCGGCGGACGCTGCGAAGCAGAACGATTCGACTGCGCGCCGCGTGACGGCGCGCCTTCACGCGCGGGCTGCTGACGCGATGCGGGACGCTGCGATGGCTGCGGCCTCGCTGCCACGGGAGCCGGCGCCGGCGCAGGTTCGCTGCGGAAGAATCCGAACAGTTTCGCAAGGAAACCGCCGTTTCCGCCGTTGCTGGCCGGAGCCGCAACGTTTGCCGCAACGGGTCTTGCTTCGACGGCGATCGGTTCCGGGCGCTCGGGCGCCGGCGTTGCGCGGACCACGCCCGCGACGGCCGGCTGCTCGGGCTCTTCGCTCGGACGCAGCATCTGCGGCAGCGGCGTCGGCGTCGCCGGCGTCGTGCGCTGGTAGCTCGGTTTCACTTCTTCGCCGATCTCGGATTCGCGCAGGCGCTGGATTTCGAGGTGCGGCGTTTCGAGCTTGTCGTCGGCGACGACGATCACGGCGACGTCGTGACGCGCCTCGATCTCGGTCAGCTGCTTGCGCTTTTCGTTGAGCAGGAAGTTGGCGACGGTCGGCGGCGCCTGCACGAGCACCTGGCCGGTGTTCTCCTTCATCGCGTGTTCTTCGACGAGGCGCAGCGCGGACAGCGACAGCGATTCGACGCCGCGGATGCGGCCGTGGCCTTCGCAGCGCGGGCAGACGATCTGCGTCGCTTCGCCGAGGCTCGGACGCAGGCGCTGGCGCGACATCTCGAGCAGGCCGAAGCGCGAGATGCGCCCGATCTGCACGCGCGCGCGATCGAGCTTGAGCGCATCGCGCAGCTTTTCCTCGACGTCGCGCTGATGGCGCGGCGAATCCATGTCGATGAAGTCGATGACGATCAGGCCGCCGGCATCGCGGATGCGCAGCTGGCGCGCGATCTCGACGGCTGCCTCGCAGTTCGTGTTGAACGCGGTTTCCTCGATGTCGCCGCCCTTGGTCGCCTTCGACGAGTTGATGTCGATCGAGGTCAGCGCTTCGGTGTGGTCGATCACGATCGAGCCGCCCGACGGCAGGCGCACCTGGCGCTCGAACGCGTTCTCGATCTGCGATTCGATCTGGAAGCGCGAGAAGAGCGGGGTGGTGTCCTGGTAGAGCTTGAGCTTGCGCAGGTTGTTCGGCATCACCTGCTGCATGAACTCGCGCGCGTCGTTGTAGAGCTCCTCGTGGTCGATGAGGATCTCGCCGATGTCGTTGCGCAGGTAGTCGCGCAGCGCGCGGATGATCAGCTTGGATTCCTGGTAGATCAGGAACGGCGCGGGGCGCGACTCGGCGGCTTCGGAGATCGCCTTCCAGAGCTGCAGCAGGTAATCGAGATCCCACTGCAGCTCTTCGGCGTCGCGGCCCATGCCGGCGGTGCGCACGATCAGGCCCATGTCCTCGGGCAGGTTCAGGTGATCGAGCGCGTCCTTGAGGTTCTGCCGGTCCTCGCCTTCGATGCGGCGCGAGACGCCGCCGGCGCGCGGGTTGTTCGGCATCAGGACGAGATAGCGGCCGGCGAGGCTGATGAACGTCGTCAGCGCCGCGCCCTTGGTGCCGCGTTCTTCCTTGTCGACCTGGACGACGATGTCCTGGCCTTCCTTCAGCAGCTCGCGGATGCCGGCCTTGTTGTGGTCGACGCCGGAGGCGAAGTAGATCGCGGGAGATTTCCTTGAGCGGGAGGAAGCCGTGTCGCTCGGCGCCGTAGTCGACGAAGCAGGCTTCGAGAGAAGGCTCGACGCGCGTGATGCGCCCCTTGTAGATGTTGGCCTTCTTCTGTTCTTTGGAGGGGATCTCGATGTCGAGATCGTAAAGCGTTCTGGCCTTCTACGATAGCCACCCGCAACTCTTCACGCTGAGTTGCGTTGATCAACATACGTTTCATTGTCGTTTCCTTGAGCCGGCGCTCGACTGCCGTCGCGCGCTGCGCGGGTTGACGCGCTGCGGGCGGACGGCGGCAGGAGCGCCTGCCGTTTTCTTTGCCGGCGCATCCGCGCGCCAGCGTCATTGGGGTTGTGCGTTCCCGGGCACCCCGGTCGTCATTCCGACGACGAGCAGTGACCGACTCGAACCGCTACGATGCTTCCGGTCCTGCACCTCGCTCCGACGGAGTAACCGGGGGCGGGAGCCGGGAGGACGCTGCGGACGAGTGCGCTCTTCACTGGTTTCCGACTCCCGCGGACGAGGTCGGAGAACCGCGCAATACGCATCCGCAGCATATCAGCTCCGCCTGGATTTTTTCAATGAAGACACAGACTTCGGCGGGTTTTCGCGATCCGGCCTCCGCTCCGCGCGTGGAAACGGTCGAGGTGCCCGAGGACCGCGACGGCCAGCGCATCGACAACTTCCTGACAGCACGGCTAAAGGGGGTCCCGAAAAGCCTCGTCTATCGGCTGCTGCGGACCGGCCAGGTCCGGGTCAACGGCAAGCGCGCCAAGCCGGATCACCGGCTCGCGGCCGGCGATGCGGTCCGCATCCCGCCGGTCCGGACCGCCGAGCGGCCCGACCCGGGGACCCCGCCGGCCGGCCAGACCGCCCGGGTCGAGGCGGCGATCCTCTCCGAGGATCGCGAATTCCTGGTCATCGACAAGCCGGCCGGAGTCGCCAGCCACGGTGGCAGCGGCATCAGCTTCGGTGCGATCGAGCTGCTGCGCGCGGCGCGCCCGCGCGATTCGCTCGAGCTCGCGCACCGGCTCGATCGCGATACGAGCGGCGTGCTCGTGCTCGCCAAGAAGCGCTCGGCGCTGACGGCGCTGCAGGCGGAGATCCGCGAGGGACGCGTCGAGAAGCGCTATCTCGCGCTGCTCGAAGGCAAGCTGCCGCAGCAGCGCATGAACGTCGACGCGCCGCTGCGCAAGTTCGTGCTGCAGGGCGGCGAGCGCATGGTGCGCGTCGACGAGGAAGGCAAGGCATCGCGCTCGCGCTTCGCCGAAGTCGAACGGTTTTCGAATGCGACGCTGGCCGAGATCGCGATCGAGACCGGACGCACGCACCAGATCCGCGTGCATGCAGCGCACATCGGACATCCGGTCGCGGGCGACGAGAAGTACGGCGATCGCGAATTCAATCTGGCGATGCGCGAGCGTCGGATTGAAGCGGCTGTTCCTGCACGCGGCGCGATTCGAGTTTTCGATCGGCGAGCGGAGCTACGGATTCAGCGCGCCGTTGCCGGATGATCTGAAGCGCGTGCTCGACGCGCTGACGGCGAAGAAGACCTAGTCACCTGTCGGAGCGGCGACAGCCGCGATCTCATTTTGCTTCGTCAAGAACAAGATGGATCCGGCTTTCGCCGCTCCGACGAGAAAGGTCGGCGGCTATCGCCGTTACCTGCAGCGGCAACGATGTCCTCGACCTTCGCCGCCGAGATGAAATCGTTGAGCGAAAGCCCGCCGACATCGTGCGTCGAATAGCTCACGACGCACCGGTTGTAGTGCACTTCGAGATCGGGATGATGATCCTCGCGATGCGCGATCGAGGCGACCGCATTGACGAATGCCATCGTGTGGAAGTAATCGCCGAAGCGGAATTCCTTGGCGATCGAGCCGCCGTCGCCTGCCTTCGTCCAGCCCGGCAGATCCTTCAGATAACCCGCGATCGCATCGGCGCCGATGCCGGCGTCCTTGCCCTTGCGCGGCTGGCAGTGCTGCGCGCGCAGCGATTCGATGCTCATGGCGATTCCTCTCGTTCGTGCGCTGGAAAGTATAGTCGCGTGACCCCACGTCGATTCAGGACTAGAATGGTCCTGTTTCAAGCGAGCGCACGATGATCACGCTATCCGACACCGCCCAGGAACATTTCGCGAAGCTCGTCGCGCAGCAAGGCATCGACGGCCTTGGCATTCGCCTGCGCGCGGTCGAGCCCGGCACGCCGAAGGGCGATTGCCATCTCGAATTCTGCGAGCCCGCCGATCTCGACGGCACCGAATGGGAAGTCGAGTGCCGCGATTTCTCGCTGTATGTCGATTCGATGAGCCGCCCGTATCTCGACGGCGCGACGATCGACTTCGACCTCTCGCCGACCGGCGGTGCGCTGACGATCCGCGCGCCGGCTTTGCGCGGCTCGCCGCCGGATGAAAACGCGAGCGTCGTCGAGCGCGTGCGCTACGTGATCGAAACCGAGATCAATCCGCAGCTCGCCTCGCACGGCGGACGCGTGAGCCTGCGCGAAGTGACCGCGGAAGGCATCGTCGTGCTGCAGTTCGGCGGCGGCTGCCACGGCTGCGGCATGGTCGATGCGACGCTGCGCGGCGGCGTCGAGCGCACGCTGAAGGAGCGCGTGCCCGGCGTGACCGGCGTCGCCGATGCGACGGATCACTCGACCGGCGAGAATCCGTACGTGCGCAAAAGAGAGGCGGCAGCCGATAGCGGTAGCCGCTAGCCGGCTACTGCGCCGGCACGCCTCACTCGCCGCCGATATGCCCGTGCAGGTCGGTCAGCTTGCTGCCCGGCAGGCTCGCGAAATACGCGGCGAGATCGTCGATGTCGGCGTCCGACAGCGTCGTCGCGAAACCCATCATGATCGGATTCTTGCGGTCGCCGCTCTTGTATTCGTGCAGCGCGCGCGCGAGGTAGTCGGCGTACTGGCCGGCGAGGCGCGGATACTGCGGATCGATTCCGGCATTGCCGTCGTTCGCATGGCACGCGGTGCACGGCTGGGCCTTGGCCTTGCCGGCGTCGACGTCGCCTTTGGCGGACGCGGCGCCGGATACCAGCATCAGAGCAAGCACGAGCGGGGCGCTGAGACGCTTCATCGCGGACATCCTGTTCGATTCGATCATTGGGCGAGGCTGGAAAGGTAGGTGGCGATATCGCGGATGTCCTGCTCGGACAGGCTCTCGCCCTGCGCACGCATGGTCGGATGCGAGCGCTCGCCTTTCTTGTATTCGGTCAGCGCCGCGACGAGGTAGTCGTAGTTCTGCCCGCCGATCCGCGGCACGTGATAGTTCGGATATGCGTTATGCCAGCCCGGGATGCCGTGGCAGCCGGCGCAGGTGTACACCTTGAGTTTTCCGGCCTCGGCATCGCCCTTGTCGGCGGCGAAGCAGGGCAGTGCAGTCGATAGGGCAACGGCTATCAGCAGCGCTCGGGTCATTGTCGATTCCGATTATTTTGGTCTTCGCGCTCGCACGAGGCTAAACGCAGGCGTCAAACCGCGAAAGTATAACGTGTCCGTTCGCTTCGGCCAGATGGGCAACGCAGCGATGCATATGGCGTCGCTTCGCGGTACCGAGGCGCGATGCGGTCCGCCGACATCTTCGCGCGGCAAACTGTCGCAACCAAACCCCTTCCGGCGCATCTGAGAAGCGGCGTGACTACCGGCTCACGACTCGGGCCGGGGCGAAGTTCATGCTTCGCTGCAACAAAAAAAGGTTGTTCCCCCTCTTGCGGTCATCTAGTGATGTAGTCTAGTATAACACTAGGTCAACCACCCAGGCCGATGCCCATGCTCCCGAACTCACTCGTTTCCAGCCCCTTCCGGGTCCCTCGTGCTGCCAGCACGCTGGCCCTGGCCGTTTTCATCGCCATTACTGCGGGTTGCGGAGGCGGCAAAGACCCTTCCAAGGACGCTACGGCACAGGCCGCGATTCCGGTTGAGGTCGCTCCGGCCTCGCACCAGGCCGTGACCGCCAACTACTCCGGCACGGCGACGCTCGAAGCCGTCGGCGAGGCGCAGGTCGTCGCCAAGACCAGCGGCATCATCCTCAAGCTCATGGTCGAGGAGGGCATGCACGTCGAGAAGGGCCAGCTGCTCGCCCAGCTCGACGACGACTCGATCCGCAACAAGCTCGTGCAGGCCGAGGCCACGCTGAAGAAGACGCAGGCCGCGTTCGACAAGTCCGAGAAGGGCATCGCCAAGAACCTCATCCCGCGCGCCGATTTCGATCGCGACAAGTTCGATCTGGAAACGCAGCACGCCGTGGTCGAAGGCGCCAAGATCGATCTTTCGTACACGCGCATCGTCGCGCCGATCTCCGGCGTGATCGCCAAGCGCTCGGTCAAGATCGGCAATCTCGTCACGATCAACCAGACGCTGTTCCAGATCGTCGACATGGAGCCGCTGCAGGCCGTACTGAACGTGCCCGAGCGCGATCTCGGCACGCTGAAGGCCGGCCAGCCCGTGCACCTTCGCGTCGATGCGCTGCCGGAGCAGACGTTCGACGGCAGCGTCGCGCGCATCGCGCCGGTCGTCGACGCGACCAGCGGCACGTTCCGCGCGACCTGCGAGTTCCGCGATACGACCAAGACGCTCAAGCCCGGCATGTTCGGCCGCATCGACGTCGTCTACGACCAGCGCCATGACGCGCTCGTCGTGCCGCGTTCGGCGCTCGTCGAGGAAGACGGCGAAAGCGCCGTGTTCGTGATCGAGCCCGCGCCGCCGAAGAAGGTCGACGACAAGGACAAGGATGCCAAGAAGGGCAAGGCGGGCGAAGCCGTCGCCGCCGAGAAGAAGCCCGAGGTGCCGCTCTTCGTCGCCAAGCGCCGCGTCGTCAAGACCGGCTATTCCGAAAGCGATCGCGTCGAAGTGCGCGATGGCCTCAAGGACGGCGAGCGCGTCATCACGATCGGCCGCAACGCCGTGCGTGACGGCACCGAAGTCACCGTGCTGACGCCGCCGCCGGCGCAGGCGCAGGCCGCGCAAGTCCTGGCGAAGGCGCCGGAGTCCGGATCGTGAGTCTGCCGGAGCTGGCCACGCGCCGGCGCGTCACCGTCGGCATGCTGACGCTGACGATGGTGCTGTTCGGCCTGATCGGACTCTCCGGACTCAAGGTCAACCTGCTGCCGGATCTGTCGTACCCGACGCTGACGGTGCGCACCGAATACGAAGGTGCCGCGCCGCTGGAAATCGAAAACCTGATCAGCCAGCCGGTCGAAGAGGCCGTCGGCGTCGTCAAGAACGTGCGCAAGGTGCATTCGGTATCGCGCACCGGCCAGTCCGATGTCGTGCTCGAGTTCGCCTGGGGCACCGACATGGACATGGCCAGCCTCGAGGTGCGCGACAAGCTCGACACGCTGCAGCTGCCGCTCGAAGCGAAGAAGCCGCTGCTGCTGCGCTTCAATCCGTCGACCGATCCGATCTTGCGGCTCGGTCTGACCGCCGACAGTTGCGCAGCGGCATCGGCTGACGCCGCGGCGACCAAGGACGCGAAAACAGCGCCTGCGTGCACGCCCGTCGCCGCGAGCGAAATCCAGCTGAAGCAATTGCGCCGCTTCGCCGACGATGATCTGAAGAAGCGCATCGAGCCCGTCTCGGGCGTCGCCGCGGTCAAGGTCGGCGGCGGCCTCGAGGACGAGATCGACGTGTCGATCGACCAGCAGCAGCTGGCGCGCCTCGGCATCGACATCAACGAAGTCATCACGCGTCTCAAGAACGAGAACGTCAACGCCTCCGGCGGCCGCATCGACGAAGGCAGCCAGCGCTTTCTCGTGCGCACGATCAACCAGTTCAAGAATCTCGACGAGATGCGCGAGCTCCTGATCAAGGTCGACGGCAACGTGCCGGTGCGCCTCAAGGACATCGCGACCGTCACGCAGGGCTACAAGGAACGCGAAGGCATCGTGCGCATCGACGGCCGCGAGGCGATCGAGCTCGCGATCTACAAGGAAGGCGACGCCAATACGGTCAGCGTCGCCAAGTCCGTCAACGCACAGGTCGAAAAGCTCAAGGATTCGCTGCCGAAAGGCGCGAAGCTTTCGACGATCGAGGATCAGTCGATCTTCATCGAGCACGCGCTCAGCGAAGTGAAGTTCGACGCGCTGCTCGGCGGCGTGCTCGCGATCCTGATCATCTTCTTCTTCCTCGGCCACGCGTGGAGCACGTTCATCATCTCGCTCTCGCTGCCGGTGTCGCTGATCGCGACGTTCTTCTTCATGGGTCAGCTGCATCTCTCGCTCAACGTGATGTCGCTCGGCGGCCTCGCGCTCGCGACCGGCATGGTCGTCGACGATTCGATCGTCGTGCTCGAGAACATCGCGCGCCTGCGCGAAAAGGGCGCGTCGATCGTCGAAGCCGCGGTACGCGGCACGGCCGAAGTCGGCATGGCCGTGACGGCATCGACGCTGACGACGGTCGCGGTGTTCTTCCCGCTCGTGTTCGTGCAAGGCGTTGCCGGACAGCTGTTCCGCGACCAGGCGCTGACGATCACGTTCGCGATGCTGATCTCGCTCGTTGTCGCGATGACGCTGATCCCGATGCTCGCATCGCTGCGCGGCCGCGCACCGCTCGCGTATCGCGACGAGCCCGTCGCGCCGCCGCGCCCGCTGACGCAACGCCGCCTGCTGCGCGGACCCGCGCGCGTGTTCCGCGCGATCGGCGAGGTGTTCTTCCAGATCCTGCCGCGTGCGTCGGCGTGGGTCGTCGCGGTCTCGTCGCGCTTCATCGGCAAATACGTCGGGCGCGGCCTGCGCTTTGTCGGCCGCGTGATCACCGGTCCGTACGATCGCGCCGCCGCGTTCTATCACCGCTCGCTGCCCAAGGCGCTCGAGCATCCGTGGCGCGTGCTCGGCTTCGCCGCGCTCGTGTTCGCGCTCAGCATGGCGCTGGTGCCGACGCTCGGCCTCGATCTGATTCCGCAGCTCGCGCAGGGCCGTTTCGACATGACGGTCACGCTGCCGCCCGGCACGCCGCTCGCTGAAACCGACAAGCTCGTCGGCGAAATCTCCGCGCGGCACGCCAAGGATTCCGGCGTCGAATCGATCTACGGCGTCGCCGGTGCCGGCACGCGTCTCGATGCGAATCCGACCGAATCGGGCGAGAACATCGCGCGCCTGTCGATCGCGCTCGCCAACGGCGGCAGCAAGAAAATCGAAGCGGACGAAGTCGATCGCCTGCGCGCCGGCATGGCCAATCGCGCGGATACCGAAGTGAAATTCGCACGCCCGCAGCTGTTCAGCTTCTCGGCGCCGCTCGAAGTCGAGATTCGCGGCTACGATCTCGACGCGCTGGCGACGGCTGGCCACCGGCTCGGCGATCTGATGAAGAACTCGCCGCGCTTCGCCGATATCAAGTCGACGGTCGAAGAACGGCTATCCCGAAATCCAGATCCGCTTCGACCAGGATCGCGCCGCCGCGCTTGGCCTGACGACGCGCGACATCGCCGATCGCGTCGTGCGCAAGGTCAAGGGCGAAGTCGCGACACGCTACGACTTCCGCGATCGCAAGATCGACGTGCTGGTGCGCTCGCGCCTTTCCGACCGCGGCAGCGTCGACGACATCCGCAATCTCGTCGTCGGCTACATCGCGCCGAGCGGCGCGAATGCGACCGCAACGAATTCGACCGCATCGTCGGGCTCGACGGCCTCGGGCTCGAACGGCGCCGCGTCATCGTCTGGATCGAACGGCAGCTCCGGCGGCGGTTCGAGCACGAGCAGTTCGAGCACGGTCTCCGATACGGCGCGCGGCAGCAACGACACGCCGGTGCGCCTCTCGGCCGTCGCCGACGTGCTCGCGACCGAAGGCCCGAGCGAGATCCATCGCGTCAGCCAGGAGCGCGTCGCGATCGTCTCGGCGAACCTGCGCTACGGCGATCTCGGCAGCGCGGTCGCCGAGATCAACCATATCGTCGCGAACAACCCGCTCGCGGCCGGCGTCAAGGTTCACGTCGGCGGCCAGAGCGAAGAGCTCGATTCCTCGGTGAAGTCGCTGATGTTCGCGCTTGGCCTCGCGATCTTCCTCGTCTATCTCGTGATGGCCTCGCAGTTCGAATCGCTGCTGCATCCGTTCGTGATCATGTTCTCGATCCCGCTCGCCGCGGTCGGCGCGGTGCTGGCGTTGAAGCTCACCAACTCGCCGGTTTCGGTCGTCGTCTTCATCGGCCTCATCATGCTGGTCGGCATCGTCGTCAAGAATGCGATCGTGCTGATCGACCGCGTCAACCAGTTGCGCGAAGCGGGCGTCGCGAAGCGCGATGCGATCGCGCAGGGCGCCGAATCGCGCCTGCGTCCGATCGTGATGACGACGCTGTGCACGCTGATCGGCTTCTCGCCGCTCGCGATCGGCGTCGGCGAAGGCGCCGAAGTGCGCGCGCCGATGGCGCTGACCGTGATCGGCGGTCTCGCCGTGTCGACGCTGCTGACGCTGGTCGTGATCCCGGTCGTCTACGACCTGCTCGATCATGCGCGGCGACGCCTGGTACGTCGCGCGCGGCGAGCGCCATCGTGCGCGGGCAGCGCGCAAGGCGGGCAATGACGTCGCCGCCGATCCCGAAGGGGAACCCGCATGACCATCGCCGAGCTCAGCCTGAAGCGTCCCGTCACCGCGATCATGTTCTTCGTGTCGATGGTCGTGATCGGGCTGATCGCGGCGCAGCGTCTGCCGCTCGAGCAGTTCCCGAGCCTCGACGCGCCGTTCCTGTTCGTCAACATCCCGTACCCGGGCTCGACGCCGACCGAGATCGAACGCACGATCACGCGTCCGGTCGAGGAAGCGCTGGCGACGTTGCCCGGCATCAAGCGCATGAACTCGACGTCGGACGCCGAGAGTGCGCAGATCTTCCTCGAGTTCAAGTGGGGCGAGAGCGTCGCGATCAAGGCCGTGCAGGCGCGCGAGAAGATCGACGCCGTGCGCGCGGATCTCCCGTCCGACCTGCAGCGCTACACGGTGCAGAAGTTCTCGACGTCGGACGAGCCGATCCTGAAGCTGCGTGTCGCGACGGAAAGCAATGTCGATCTTTCCAACGCGTACGAGCTGCTCGACCGCGAGATTCAAGCGTCCGCTCGAGCGCATTCCGGGCGTCGCACGCGTCGACCTTCAGGGCGTCGGCAAACCCGAGGTGCAGATCGAGCTTTCGTCCGATCGGCTCAGTGCGCACAACATCAACCTCAACGATCTCTATGCGCGGCTGCAGGCCGCGAACTTCTCGATCTCGGCAGGGCAGGTCAGCGCCGGCGGCTCGCGCTTCCGCGTGCAGCCGCAGGGACAGTGGACGAGCCTCGACGACATTCGCGCGATTCCGCTCGATGCCAAGGGCCTGCGCCTCGGCGACGTCGCGACGATTGCGCTGCGGCCCGCGCGCCTGAACTACGCGCGCAGCCTCGACGGCCATCCGGCGATCGGCTTCGACATCTACCGCGAGCGCACGTCGAACCTCGTCGAGGTCGGCACGCAGGTGCTCGCCGAGATCAAGCACATCCAGCAGTCACCCGACCTGCACGGTATCCGCGTCTACCTGCTCGACAATCAGGCCGAGAGCGTCACCGGATCGCTCAGCGAGCTCGAGCAAGGCCGGCCTCGAAGGCACGCTGCTGTCCGTGTTCGTGCTGTTCTTCTTCCTGCGCGACTGGCCGTCGACGCTGATGGTGTCGCTGTCGATTCCGATCTGCCTCGCGATCACGCTCGGCTGCATGTATTTCTGCGGCATCACGCTCAACGTCCTGTCGATGATGGGCCTGCTGCTCGCGGTCGGCATGCTGGTCGACAACGCGGTCGTCGTCGTCGAAAGCATCTACCAGTACCGCGAGAAATATCCGGACAAGCCGTGGTACAGCGCCGTGCAGGGCACGCAGGTCGTCGGCATCGCGATCGCGGCCGGCACGCTGACCAGCGTCATCGTGTTCCTGCCGAACATCTTCGGCGAAGCGAACGACATTTCGATCTTCCTCGCCCAGGTCGCGATCGCGATGTCGATCGCGCATCTCGCCTCGTGGCTGGTCGCGGTCAGCCTGGTGCCGATGCTGTCGGCGAAGCTGCCGCCGCCGAAATTCATCGGTCGCGAGACCGCGATCACGCGTCTTCGCGAGCGTTACGGCCGGCTTCGTCACATGGACGCTCGCGCATCGTCGCTGGACGATGGCCGGCGTGTTCGCGCTGCTCGTCCTCAGCTTCATCCCGATCGCGCTGACCAAGAAGGACATGTTCGACTCGGGCGAATCGCGGCGCCTGTACCTGCGCTACGAGCTCAATGCGAACTACCGGCTGCAGGATCTGAAGCCCGCGGTCACCCAGGTCGAGAAGTTCCTCGAGAAGAATCGCGAGCGCTTCGAAATCAAGTCGATGTACACGTACTACACGGAGCAGGGCGACGCGACCACGTCGATCCTGCTCACGGACGCCGACAAGGCCAAGCGCGGCTCGAACGACATCAAGGAAGAGATGCGCAAGGAATTGCCGGTGCTCGCCGTCGGCAAGGTCAGCTTCGATTTCCGCGGCGGCACCGGCGGCGGCGTCGATGTCGCGCTGATCGGCGATTCGATGGATCAGCTGCGCGAGCTCGCGCCGACCGTCGTCAACGTGATGTCGCGCCTGCCGACGCTGCAAGGACGTGCGCACCGAAAAGGGCAACGGCGATCGCGAAGTCGCGACGCACGTCGATCGGATCCGCGCCAAGAACTACGGCTTCGATGCGCAGACGGTCGCCAACTACGTGCAGATCGCGCTGCGCGGCATGCCGCTCAAGGATTTCCACGCGGGCGACCGCCAGCTGCCGGTGTGGCTGCGCTTCCAGGGCGCCGACACGCAGAGCCTGGCCGGACTTTCGGATTTCAAATTGCGCGCGCCCGACGGCACGCAGATTCCGCTGATGTCGCTGATGCGCGCGGACGCGCGCGACACGCCGACCGCGATCCAGCGCGTCGATCGCATGACCGCGCTCAAGATCACCGCGAACCTCGCCGAAGGCAAGACGATGCCCGAAGCGCGCGACGAGATCACCAAGGCGATGAACGGCTTCGCGCTGCCGCCGGGCTATCGCTGGAATTTCGGCGAGGGATTCAATCGCGACGAAGACGCCGGCGCGCAGATGCTGTTCAACACGCTGATCGCGCTCGTGCTGGTCTACGTCGTCATGTGCGCGATGTTCGAATCGATGATGTTCCCGGCCGCGATCCTGACCACTTTCGTCTTCTCGGTGTTCGGCGTGTTCTGGCTGTTCTGGCTGACCGGCACGACGTTCTCGATCATGGCCTTCATCGGGATCCTGATCCTGATGGGCGTCGTCGTGAACAACGGCATCGTCATGATCGTGCACATCAACCAGCTGCGCTACGAGGGCCATTTGCGCACCGAAGCGCTCGTGCTCGGCGCGAAGGAGCGCCTGCGTCCGGTGCTGATGACGATGGCGACCGCGATCCTCGGCATGCTGCCGCTCGCGATCGGCGGCGCGGAAGCATGGAGCGACGGCCCGCCGTACTCGCCGATGGCACGCGCGATCGCCGGCGGCCTCACGTTCTCGACGATCGTGACGCTGCTTGCGCTGCCGTGCATCTACGCGCTGCTCGACGATGCGCGCATGTGGGTGCGCCACGTGTTCCGCGATGCGCGCGAAGGCCGCATCGTGCGCCGTCCCGAGCCGCTGGCGGCACTGACCGCCGGCGTTCCCGCACCGCACTGATTTCCGGCGCCGCAGCCGACGCGATCGGATCAGCGGCGCAGGATCAGCTTCAGCACCTGCCGGAATTTCCACGCGTACGGCGGATTCAGCAGACCGACCGCGTTCCAGCGCGCCTGCCGCATGACCGGCCTCATGTGCGAGAACGTGCGGAATCCGGCTTCGCCGTGATAGACGCCGATGCCGGACGCACCGACGCCGCCGAACGGCAGATTGTGCTGCGCGATGTGCAGGATCGTGTCGTTGACGGTGACGCCGCCGGCGAGCGTGTTGCGCTGCACGCGTTCGAGCGTCGCGCGATCGTCGTCGAATACGTACAGCGCGAGCGGATGCGGGCGCGCCGCGATGTACGCGAGCGCATCGTCCAGCGTGTCGTACGGCACCAGCGGAAGCAGCGGGCCGAAAATTTCCTCGTGCATGACCTGCATGCGATCGTCGACATCGGTCAGCAGCACCGGCGCCATCACGCGCGAACGAGTGTCGCCATCCGCCGATCCGAGCGCGTGCGCCTGCGCGCCGAGCGCTACCGCATCGTCACAAAGCGCGCGAAGCCGCGCGAAGTGCCGGTCCGATACGATGCTCGAATACTGCGCATTGCGCGGCAGGTCAGGGTAGAGCCGCGATGCGGCCGCACGTGCGGCATCGACGAACCTCGACACGTCGGCGCGCGGCAGCAATACGTAGTCCGGCGCGATGCAGGTCTGCCCGGCATTGAGCAGCTTGCCGAGCACGATGCGCTCGACCGCATGCGCGAAGCGCGCGCCGGGCCCGATCAGCGCCGGCGATTTGCCGCCGAGCTCGAGCGTGACCGGCGTCAGGTTCGCGGCGGCCGCGCTCATCACGTGGCGTCCGACCGCGGTCGATCCGGTGAAAAGAAGATGATCGAACGGCAACGCCGAGAACGCGCGCCCGACGTCCGCATCGCCGGTGACGACGCACGACTTCGTCGCTTCGGAACGCGCGCGCGACGAGCTCGGCAAACAACGCCGAAAATCGCGGCGTGTATTCGGACATCTTGACCATCGCGCGATTGCCGGCCGCGAGCGCATCCGTCAGCGGCCCGATCGCGAGATACAGCGGATAGTTCCACGGCGCGATGATGCCGACCACGCCGCGCGGCTGCGGCACGATTTCGGTGCGCGCGGGCAGGAACAAGAGATTCGCCCAGCGCCGGCGCACGCGCATCCAGCGCCGGACATGACGCCGCGCATGACGCACGGCCGACAGGCTCGGGAAAATCTCGAGGAGATCGGTTTCTTCGGCCGGCCTGCGTCCGAAATCGGCGTCGATCGCGGCGACGATCGCATCGCGGTTGTCGCACATCAATACTTCGAGCCGCCGCAACCGATCGCGGCGCACGTCAACGTCGGGCATCGGATCGCGCGCGTGCGCGGCGCGCATCGCGGCGAGCGTTTCGTGGAGTCCGCCGACCGCGCGCGCCGCATCGGCAGCGGCGGTCTCGGCGTTCACGGCAGCGTTCCGATCGCGGCGGCGAGATCGCGCTCGAAACGCGCCATCGAGCGTCGGCCGACGGTGCGAGGCCAGTCCAGCGGACGAGGAGGGCGGCGAGCTCCTGCTGCGGCGTCAGCGCCGCGGCGCCGCGCATGCGTGCGGACAGGCGCTCGATCTGCAGCTCGCGCCGGCGATCGTGATCCTCGCGCGGCGATTCGAGGCCGGCGAAGATTTCGAGACGGATCAGCACTTCGCGCTGCGCCTCTTCTTCCGCGTCGGCCGGCTCATCGGCGAATGAGCCCGTGCCCTGCAACGCCGCCTCGAAGCGCGTCGCGAGCGAATTGGCCGCAACGTCTCCGGCCGCGACTGCGTCCCACGCAGTACGCAGCTCGTCCGCCGATCTGCGCTTGCATCTCGGCCTCGCGACACAGCCGGTAGCGCGCAGAGCCACGCGTCGTACGGATTTCGGCGCGTCTCGCGCTCGCGGCGCATCTCGGCGTCGCGCAGCGAACCATGCGCCGCGCGATAGCGGCGCACGAGCGCATCGTCGCGCACGTTGAGCGCGTCCCATTCGTTCTGCGATGCGCGCGACCGCAGCGCGTTGCGGCGGCGTGTCGTGCGTTCGCGAGCGCGTCGAGCTCCGCGCACAGCTCGATCGCGCGCGTGCGCGAGTCCGCGTCGCGTGTCGACGCGCTGCGAGCGCTCGGCGTCGAGCTTGCCGAACACCGCGTCGAGCGCGCTGCGGAATGCTTTCCATTGCGCCTGGTCGCGATCGCGCCGGCCGTTGCCGGCATCGCGCCATCGCTGCTGCAGCGTGCGCGCGGCTGCGACGGCGCCGCGCGGAAGCTCGCCGGCGGTCAGCGCCTGGGCTTCGGCGATCAGCGCGGATTTCGCGCTTTCGATTTCCGCGTGATGACCCGCGAGCCGCGCGTCGAGCGCGTTGAGCGTGCTCTTGAGATCATGCGCAAGCGCCTTGCGCTCGTGCGGATCGATCTTGTCGAGCGCGCGCAGCGCGTCGACGACGGCATGCCGCGACTTGGCGATGCGCGGCCAGTCGGTGCAATCCTCGGGAATCGCGCGCGCCTCTTCGAGCGCCGCGGAGATCGCCTGCGTATGCGTCTTGCGCAGCTCCTGGCGCTTCTTGAAATACGACTTCGCAGGCTCCAGCGCGTGCCGGCATGCCGCATGGAAACGCCGCGCCCAGCCGTGGACCGCGTGGCCGCCCGCGGCGTGACCTTCCGCGACATCGAGACGCGACCACTCCGCCTGCGCCTCGCGCACGCGCGTCGCGATCGCATCCGGATGCAGGCCGCTGCCGGTCAGTGCTTCGATCGATTCGCAGAGCTGGCGCCGGCGCTGATTGTCGCTCCAGTGCTGCCACTGGCTGAGCTCGGCATAGCGTCGTTCTGCGTCGGCGAGCCGATGCTGCAACGCCCGCGGAACGCCGCGCCGGCGGACTTGCGCAGCGTGCCGAGCTCGGCGTGCGCGGTGTGCGCGCGCGCGACGACGCCTGCTTCGACGGCGCTTTCGAACTCGGCGATCGCCTGTTCGAAGCGAAGCATCCGCGCCTGTCGCTGCTCGTTGTCCTGCTGCTTGCCTGGCTGCGCGGCGCTGGACGAGGCAGGCATTGGCGCCTGCGCGACCAACGGCTCCGGTTCCGCCGCGATCGTTTCGTCGGGTCGTGGCGGGTTCGTCGGTCTCGCTCGGCCACTGTCGCCTGCGGCTCTTCGGGCGGCATGGGATCGACTTCCGCAGGCTCGACCGGCGCGCTGGCAACCGCAGGTGCCGGCGCGTTCCGGGAGGCGGTGAACAGCTTGCGCGCCGCCTGGTAGCGTGTGCGCAACGCATCGCCCGCACGCGCTTCGATCGCGGACCACTGCACATCGATGTCCGTGTCGGCACCGTCATGCCGCGGCTCGCGCACGAGCTTTTCCATTCGCTCGCACAACGTGCGCGCCAGCGTTTCGACGGCGTCGCTGTCGCCGCGCGCGATGCGCAGCGCGTCGGCGCGATCGCGTGCGCGCCGGCTGAGTTTCTTGTCGCGTCTTGCGCGTGCGCTCGGCGAGGCGTTCGAGCAATGCTTCGTCGTCGATGCGTTCGAGCGCCGCGAGTCGCAGCTCCGGCGCGGGATCGCCGGTGACGCGTTCGGCGAGCAGCGCCGTGCGCGTGACGCGCTCGAGCGCCGCGCCGCGCAGCGATGCATCGGTCGCGGCGCGAGCGACATGCTCGATCAGCGCGGTATCGTCCTGCGCGCGCAACAGTCGTGCGCATTCGATCGCCGTCGGTGCGCGCGCATGCGTGCCGGCCAGCAGCTCGAACCAGAGCTTGCGCGCGTCGGCGCGAACGCCAGGGTCGGCATCGTCCTGCGCGAGACGCTGCGTCGAGCGCAGGATCGGCGAGACGCCTCATCGCCGCGTTGCGCACGCCGGGATCCGAATCCTGACGCGCGATGTTCGCGCAGAGTCGCGATGAGCTCGGCATCGTCGTCGTCGGCGACGCCGGCGCGCCGCACCGCAGGCTTCCTTGGCTTGCCAGCGCGGCTTGTTGAGAAATCCGGACAGCTTCATCGCAGAACTTCGGTCAGTGGTTGCGTCAGAACAGGCTCTTGACGATGTGGAAGCCGGCGAGGTATTCGCCGATGATCGTGCCGAGGCTGGTCAGCATGAACACCAGCAGCGTGCGCGAAACGCGGTTGCTTCCACCAGCCGGTCCAGTGGATCACGTCGTCGCGCAGCGTATCGAAATCGGCGACGCGCGGGCGGTGCAGCCAGAGCTCGGTCGCCGCGCTGACCGCGCCGGACGGAACGCCGGGACGGAACGGCTTCAGCGGCGCGACGACGAAAGCGGCGAGCACGCTCAGCGGATGGCCGCCGCCGGCGAGCGCGCCGAGCGCGGCGAAGCCGCCGGTGAACAGCACCCAGTCGCGCAGCGCATCGGCGCCGAGGGTCGCGCCGCGGCTGAACGCGATGCCGATCGCGATCGCGACGACGACGAGAAGGCCGATCGCGATCCATTTCGGCCACGGCGAAGCCGGCGGCAGCGACCGACAGTTTTTCGCGCAGGCGCTGCGCGGGCTCTATCTGCGCGTTGAGCTCGCGGGTGATGCCTTGCAGATGGCCGGCGCCGATGACGACGAGCACGCGCTTGACCGGATGGCGCGTCGTTTCCTCGCGCAGGCTCGCCGTCATGTAGCGGTCGCGCTCGGCGATCAGCGCTTCGTAGAGCGGCGGCGATTCGCGCGCGAACTCGTTGAACATGCTGCCGAGGAGATCGCCTTGCTTGAGCTTCTCGATCTCGTCTTCGCTGACGTCCTCGCGCGTCGAGCAGGCTAGCGCCGAGGCCGCCGATGATGCCGAGACGGTCGAGAAAGCCGACGCTGCGATACGCGCGCTTCAAGGTGACGCCGACTTCGCGATCGATCAGCCAGACCGGCAGCCCGCGCGCTTCGGCGCCGTCGATCGCGGCTTTCATCTCGGCGCCGGCCTCGATGCCGAACTGCTCGGCGAGGCGGCGCTGGAATGCCGACAGCGCAAGATTCGCGGCGACGAGGCCGGCCTTGCCCTGGCGGATGACCTGGAACAGATCGAGATCGCGAAACGCTTCGGGATTGCGCAGCGAACGGAAACGCGATTCGCACAGCTCGACGGCGACCGCGTCGAACGTTTCGCGCTCGAGCATCGCGCGCACGGCCTCGGCACTCGCGCGCGAAACGTGCGCGGTGCCGAGCAGCACGAACTCGACATCGCCGCGGCGCACGCGCGCGACGGGTTGCTCGGAGAGCGTCGGCGCCGCAGTCGCGACGGTAGGGGAGGGCTCGGACATCAGTTCTCGTTCGGCAGTCAGTCGCGGAATCGCTTGAGCAGATCGTCGTAGGCGTCGATGCGGCGATCGCGCAGGAACGGCCAGATGCGACGCACGCTTTCGCTGCGCGCAAGATCGACGTCGGCGATCAGGAGCTCGCGCGCATCCGTGCCTGCGCGCGCGAGAAATTCACCTTGCGGGCCGGCGACGAAGCTCGAGCCCCAGAACTGGATGCCGCGGCCGCCGTCCGGCGCCGCTTCGAAGCCGGTGCGGTTGCAGGCGAGCAGCGGCAGTCCGTTCGCGACCGCATGACCGCGCTGCACGGTGATCCACGCTTCGCGCTGGCGATCCTTTTCTTCCTGCGCGTCGTTCGGATCCCAGCCGATCGCGGTCGGGTAGAGCAGAAGTTCGGCGCCGGCGAGCGCCATCAGGCGCGCGGCTTCCGGATACCACTGATCCCAGCACACGAGCAGGCCGAGCTTGCCGACCGATGTTTCGATCGGCTCGAAGCCGAGATCGCCCGGCGTGAAATAGAACTTCTCGTAGAACGCGGGATCGTCCGGAATGTGCATCTTGCGATACACGCCCGCGATCGCGCGCGAGCGATCGAACACGACCGCGGTGTTGTGATAGATGCCGGCCGCGCGACGCTCGAACAGCGATGCGACGACGACGAGGCCGAGCTCCTCGGCGAGCTTGCCGATGCGCTCGGTGCTCGGGCCGGGAATCGCTTCGGCGCGATCGAACTCTTCGACGCTCTCGTGCTGGCAGAAATACGGCCCGTTGTGCAGCTCCTGCAGCAGCACCAGGCGCGCACCGGCCGCAGCGGCTTCGCGAAGGCCTGCCTCGATCGCATCGAGATTGGCCTCGCGACTGCCGCGATCGGTTTCCTGCAGCAGCGCGACCTTGAGAGTGCGCGATTTCAGGGGGTTCGACGTCATCTGGGTATTGTCGCAGGGTAGTGCGTGGATGTCGCTTAAATGAGGGCGCGATGCGCGGCGTCAATTGCGGCGCGATTTCGCTGCAGCGGAGCCGGATTTCAGGCCGCGAGTCGAATCCGAATGGCCGCCTCGGACAATGCGAAAAATAGCGTTATGCCAACGCGCCCGCCGGCACCTGCATCGTCAGGCAGTGCACGCTGCCGTTCTGCCAGATCAGCGGCCGCGCATCGATCGGCACGATCTCGCGTCCCGGGTGCGCGGCGGCGATGATTTCGCGCCGCGCGCGTATCGGCCGGATCGCCGTACGACGGCACGAGACGCCGCCGTTGACGACGAGATAGTTCGCATACGACGCCGCCAGCCGGCGCCCGTCGTCGACGATCGCGCGCGCCCAGGGCAGCGCATGCAGGCGATACGGACGGCCGTCCGCCGTGCGCAGCGCCGTCAGCTCTTCGCGCATGCGCGCGAGCTGGTCGAAGTGCGGATCGGCCATGTCGTCGCAGGCCTGGAACACGATCGCGTCGTCCGGCGCGAAGCGCGCGAGCGTGTCGATGTGCGCGTCGGTGTCGTCGCCTTCGAGATAGCCGTGATCGAGCCAGAGCACGCGCTCGGCGCCGAGCGAATCGGCGAGAAGGCGCGTCATCTCGTCGCGCTCCATGTCCGGATGACGCTGGTGCAGGCAGCGCCACGTCGTGAGGATCGTGCCGTTGCCGTCGGATTCGATCGCGCCGCCTTCGAGCGCCCAGTCGATGCGCTGGTGCGCCGCGGTGCGGAAAACACCGCGCGCGATCAGCGTCTCGATCAGGCGATCGTCGCGCTCCGCGCCGAACTTGCCGCCCCAGCCGGTGAAGCGGAAATCGAGCAGGCGAAAGCCGGCGCCATCCGCAAGCGTGATCGGCCCCGAATCGCGCAGCCAGGTGTCGTCGTATTCGGCGTCGACGAAACGCACGCGCGCCGGCGCCACGCCGGCCGATTCGAGCAGACGCGATGCACGCTCGCGCACGGCCGGTCCGGCCGACGCAGACGACGAGCGGCTCGAAGCGAGCGATCGCACCGGCGAGGCCGACGTATGCGTTTTCGATGGCCGCGAGGCGCGGCGACCAGTCGGTGCCTTCATGCGGCCAGGCAATGATCACCCCGGCCTGCGGTTCCCATTCCGCAGGCAGGCGAGAAGGCGTGCGGTTCATCGGATCAGGTGCTGGGCGGTTGCGCTGCGGTGTCCGCGACAGCTGTGGATCACGCGGTTGCGCTCGAAGTACACGGTGTAGCCGTTATAGCGCCAGCGGTTGATCGGCGGATGACGCGGCGCGTCGCCGCCGGCGGTCGGCATCTTGTCGACCGGTGCGCCGTAGCGCTGCTCGACCTGGGCCATCGACAGGCCGCGCTCGGGCAGGCCGCCGCGGGTGCTGACGCGCCGCGTTCTTGCGCACGTCGAAGGTGTCGGCCTGGGCCGACGTCGCCGCCATCAGGATCGTGACGAGAAGGGGCGCACTGCCGAGAACGAACTTCAACTTCATGGCTCAAGCTCCTGTCCAGACTGGCAAGAATGGCATTCGTTGTAGCAGAAGCCCGCGCCACGTTCCATGACGGCCGTGGCAGGCCCGGAAATCCGCTCCGCGGATGGGCGCTTGGCGGCGCCCGAAATACGAAGGGCCGCATCGAGCGGCCCTGCGGACGGCGGAATTCGCGATGCGCTCAGCGCTGGCGAGCCTTGAAGCGCGGATTGCTCTTGCAGATCACGAAAACCTTGCCGCGACGGCGCACGACCTTGCAGTCGCGGTGCCGCTTCTTCGCGGATTTGAGGGACGAAAGCACTTTCATGGGAAGCCTCGGGGCTAGGTCTGAATACGGCAAACCGCGGAATTCTAAAGGATTTTTTCGGGCCGTGCAAAGGACGGCAATACGGCGCTCGGACCGCCCGCAGATGTCCGGTTGCCGGACACGAGGCCGTATCAGGGTGGCAGAGCCGCATTCGGGTCCGGTCCGCGGTCTTCGCGGGCGAACCGACCAGGGCGACGCGGCTCGATGGCTTGGGGATCGCAATGACGGGCATCGATGCGGATACGTTTGCCGGCGCGGGCGTCGTGATGGGCGCGGCGGCTCGATCGGGGTATTTCGGCGTCGATCGAGGCGTCGGCGCGCCGGTCGAGCTGCGCGATCTCGACCGTGTGCTGCCGCCCGGCGGCGCGCTTGCCGGTCGGCTGTTTTCCCGACTGCTCGGCGACGCTCACGATGATCCGCCGCTCGCGCCGGGCACCCGCATCGGCTACTGGCGCATCGGCGGGCTGCTCGGATGCGGCGGCAGCGCGACGGTGTATCTCGCCGATCGCGACGACGGGCACTTCGAGCAGCAGGTCGCGCTCAAGGTCGTGCGACCCAACCGGGCGCTGATCGAGCAGGTCCGCCGCGAGCGCCAGATCCTGGCAGAGCTGCGCCATCCGGCCATCGCGCGGCTCATCGACGGCGGCGCGATCGAAGGCGGAAGGCTGTGGTTCGCGATGGAGCCGGTGTTCGGCGAGCGCATCGATCATTACGTGCGCAATCGCCGGCTGCCGTTGAACGAGAGGCTCGCGTTGTTCGAGGCTACGTGCGAAGCCGTCGCGTACGCGCATCGCCGGCAGCTCGTGCATCGCGACATCAAGCCCGGAAACCTGCTCGTCGACGAAACCGGACGGCCGCGCCTGCTCGATTTCGGCATCGCCACGTCGAACGACGACGAGGACGAAGGCGATCGCGCGATGACGCCGATCTACGCGAGCCCGGAGCAGCACGCCGGCGGTGCCGTCACTGCGGCGTCCGACATCTATCAGCTCGGCGTGCTGCTGCGCGTGCTGCTGATGCCCGAAGGCACGCCGTGCCCGACACTGCCGCGCCAACCGCGCACGATCGTCGTGCGAGAGCTTGCCGCGATCGCGGCGCGCGCGACCGAAACGGATCCAGCGCAACGCTATCGCAACGTGGCGGCGCTGCGTGCCGATGTCGTCGCGGTGCTTGATCGACGACCGGTTTCGGTGATCGATGGGCCGTGTTATCGCGCGGCGCGATTCCTGGAGCGCCACACGCCATTCGCGGCCGTCGCGCTGGTCGCCGTGGCGGCGCTCGCGTCGACCGGATGGATGGCATTGCGCATCTGACGCGCTCACGCGCGCGCGACATGGACGATTTCACGACGTCACGCCGCCCGTGGTTCGGCGATCGCGATGTTCTCTTGCGCGAGCTGCGCGGTGCTTTTCAAAAAAAGAGGCCTCCGGAAAGGAGGCCTCGAAACAACTTCTTGAGATCGCTCAGCGCGACAATCTGCGATCCGCTGCCATCGTCGGCGCCGGGAGTCTGGTCATCAGCACGCCGTAGAAGCCGCCAGCCTGCAGGAAGTCCGGGCACGCGATGCCGTCGAAGCCGTCGCAGAAGATCCGGTCCGAGATCACGATCGGCGAGACGATCAGCGTTGCGGTTGCGTCAGTCGCGTTTTCGCCGAACGTCGTGGCTAGCGCACCGGCGGCGATTGTATTGACGTAGGTGCCTGACACTGCGGACGTCACATCGACCGACACGAGGCAGCTTCCGTTCGCCGGAATTCCGGCGCCGCTCGATAGCGAGATCTGTCCCGCGCCGCTCGACGCGGCGACGGTACCGCCGGCACACGTGGTTGACGCGTTAGCAGGCGTCGCCACGACGAGCCCGGACGGGAACGTATCAAGGAGCGGCATCGTCAGTGTCGCGACCGCGCCATTCGCGTTGCCGAGCGTCAAGGTCAGCGTGCTCGATGTGCCGACAGTCACGGTGCTCGGCGCGAATGCCTTCGCGAGCGTCGGCGGGACGGGTTCCGCCGTAACCTGCAGCGTCGCAGTGGCCGGATCCACATTGCTGCCGAAGTTCGTCTGCAGCGCGCCGATCGGGATGGTGTTGACGTAGGTGCCCGCGATTGCAGATTGCACGTCCACGGTCACCGTGCAGCCGCCCGGCGGAATCTCCGGATTCTGCAGCAGCGAGACGAAGTCTGTTCCAGGGACCACGTTGACGAAACCACCGGGGCACGTCGTCGACTCATTCGGACTTGGCGCGACGACAAGACCAGCCGGGAAATTGTCGACGAGATCGTCCGTCAGCGTCATCGACACCGCGTTCGAATTGCCGAGCGTGATCGTCAAAGTGCTCGGCGTGAACACCTGAACGCTGCTCGGCGCAAACGCCTTGGTGAGTGTCGGCGCATTCCCGGGCGTGACCGTCAGCGTTGCGCTGGCAGGCGCGGCGTTATCACCGAGATCGGTCTGAAGGAACCCAGGCCCCAGCGTGTTGATGTAGCTACCCGGCGTCGCAGCGCGGACATTCACGCTTACCGTGCACGTTCCGCTTGCCGGAATTTCGGCGCCCGCCGCGAGCGACAGACTGTCGTCGCCGGGATTGGCCGTGAGCACGCCTCCGGGACAGGTCGTGAGCGCGTTGTCCGGCGTCGCGACGACGAGCCCGGCTGGGAACAAATCGAACAACTCGCTCGTCAACGTCGCCACGCCGGCATTTGCGTTTCCGAGCGTCAGCGTGAGCGTGCTGTCTGTGTTGATGACCACCGTGCTCGGCGAAAACGCCTTGGCCAGCGTCGGTGCAACCACCGCGGCGCCGACCGTGAGCGTGACCGGCACATCGACAAGCGCATGCGTCAGATCGCTGGTGGCGACACAGAGATGCGCCGAATACGTGCCGGCATCGAGGCCGGCCGCATCGACGAAGATCGTCGAATCCTGCGAATCGCCGCCGGCGACCGCGCCGGACGTCGGCGACTCGTCGAGCCACGGGATATCGGCCGGATTGGCGCAGCCGGAAGGCGGCGGACCATCGGCCACGTCGACGACCATGATGACGTGGAAGTTCGGGAAGCCGAACGCGGACGGATTCGTCGGCGTGGTGATGCCGCACGAGGTCGACGAGATGAACATCGGATGCGTCTGCGGCGTCGGGTTGCCGCCCGGGAAGAACGGCGTTGGCGCGCCGTCGATGTGGTATTCGACGACGAGATCGCTGCCGACCGTATCGGCGACCGTGCCGACGACCGGAATCGTGACCGACTGCAGCGTGCCGCCGATCGTGCCGCTGCCGCTGCCGATCAGCGTGAGCTGGTCGAGCGGAATCGTATCGACCGCGACACCGTGCGGGATCGTGTAGAGGTTCACGGTCACCGGGACGCTCGGACCATCCTCGACGGCGATCGTGACCGCATTGATCGTCGCGCTCGCGCCGACGGCCGGGTGTTCGCTGAAGTAGAAGCGCCGCCACCAGCTGTTGTCCGCGGTGTTGACGCCGGTCGTGCCGCACGCAATGCCGTTCGGGGCAACCGGCGTGTTGTCGGCCATCTGCGAGATCTGCGCATCGTCGACGATCTCGATCGCCGCTCCGCGCAGGCCGACCGGCAGATCGCTCTGGCTGAGCGTTTCCAGTGCCCGTCGGCACCGGAATCGGACGCATCGCGACCGGCATCGCGCTGCCGCGGTGCGCGTTCTGCACGTCGCCCGGCGCTTCGGCGATCGACCACAGCAGCGTGCCGCCGCCGGTGTTCGCGATGTGCAGCGCGTCGAGCGCGTTGCCGCCGAATCCGACCGAGAACGAAAGCGTACCCGGCGTGACGTCGGCGACCGGCTCGGCCGCGAAGTTCGCGATCACCGTGCAGTCCGCGACGACCGGGTCCGTCGTGAAGACCGTACCGACGAGCGAGCCGCCGCAGGTGCCGCCGACGCTGTCGATCTGGAATCCGGCATCGGGCGTCAGCGCGAATGCGGGCGTCGCGCCGTCGCCGACGAGCTGCGGCGTCGAGGGGTTGATCGTTCCGGATGGCGTGCCGACGCTCGGCGTCACCGTGTGCGTCACGACCACGGCAATGAAGTTTGCGATGACCGTGCAATCGGCGCTGACCGGATTCGTCGTGAACACGGTGCCGGCGAGATTGCCGCCGCAGGTGCCGCCGACGCTGTCGATCGTGAAGCCGGGATCCGGCGTCAGCGTGAAGCTGGTCGTCGCGCCGTCGGTGACGGTCTGCGGCGTCGACGGCGTGATCGTTCCGGATGGCGCGCCGACGCTCGGCGTCACGACGTGCGTGACCGGAGCGTTCGGATTCTCGTCGGCCCCGATCGTCGTGTGCAAGGGCGGGCGCGGGTCGCCGTCGAAATCGTCGTTGACGCCGCCGATCGGTACGCCCGCGCCGTTCGCGGGACTGGCGATCTGCACGTGCAGATCGACCGATGCGGCGTTTCCATTCGGAGCGACGAAGAGCGGATCGATCGCGATGCTGTTGGGATCCTGCGCGGTCGCGTTGCGCCAGTCGGCGAGCGTCAGCTGATCGACGCCGGTCAGGACGCCGGTCAGGCCGCCGGTTCCGGACGCGAGGAGATCGTTGTAGTCCGATGCGGCGCCGGTCAGCGCGGAGAGGCCGATCGCATAGTTCTTGCCGGCTCCCGATGCGTTGCTGCGCGCGTTCCAGAACACGTTGTCGACGTAGTTGCGCGCGCCGGTCGCCACGTTGCTGACGAGGCCGAACGTGTTGCTCGCCGAGACCACGCCGGAACCGCCGACGTAGATGCTGTTGTCGTAGATGTTGTTGGTGCCCGCGATCTCGAACATGCCGTAGATCACGTATCCCGGCGTGATCGAGTTGCCCGCGGCGTCGATGCCGAGGCGAACCATGTTGTTGCGGTACGTGCCGCTGCCGGCGACCGGCAGGATGCCGACCAGCTGGCTCGTCGTCGCGGTCGATGCGATCGAGAGCGAATGCACGAGGTTGCGCTCGACGAGGTTTCCGGCGACCGCGGCGAAGCTGCAGTAGAGCGCGTAGATCGAGTTGCTGGCCGCGCCGGAGCTGTTGCTCAGCGAATGGATCGTGTTCTGCGAGATCGTGTTCACGCCGGTGCTGGCGGTGGACAGGATGCCGCTCAGCACGACACCGTTCGCGGTCGTCGAGTTGCCGACCATGTTGCGCACGATGTTGCCGCTGGCGATGACGTTGGCCGAGCCGATCTGGATGCCGTACATCGCGGTGGTGCCGACGATGTTGTCGGTGATCGAGCCGATCGCGGTGCCGCCGATCGTGTTGTTGCTGACCGTGTGCGTCGCGCCGGTCGTCGAGCCGACCAGGATGCCGCGGAATCCGACCACGGTTCCGGTGCCCCGTTGTTGATCGTGATCGACCCGATGTTGTTGTTGGAGTCGCTGACGCCGGTGACGAAGTTGAAGTCGAGGATGCCCTGCACCGGCGAGGTGTTCGCCGTCGTCGAGCTCGCGTTGACGACGATCGTCGACGAGCCATCGAGGCTGCCGATCGTGTTGCCCATCACGTTGGCAGGCGCATCGGTCGCGCCCGATCCGCTCTGGATGCCGATGAACGTGCTCAGATCCGTCGACGTGCTGTTGCGCGCCGAGGTCACGTTGATGCCGGAGATCGTGTTGCACTGGATCGTGCTGTAGGCTGCCGGCCGTCGTGCTCGAGTTGCGTGAACGCGATGCCGCGGAACTCGTTGGTCGAGCCGCTGATCGTCGTCGTTCCGCTGCCGTCCGCGGCGCCGAAGCCGATCGTATTGCCGCTCACTGCGAACGTGTTGCCGGCCGATGCGACGAGCACGCCGGAATAACGCTGCGCGGTCGCGGTGAACGTGCGCGGCGCGGTCTGGTAGATCCGGTTGTTCGAGATCGTCCAGTTGTTGTTGGCGGCCTGGATGCTGACGCCGGCCGACGACACCGTCGGGCTGAAGAAGTCGAAGATGTTGTTGCCGTCGACGAGATTGGCTGTGTTCGGGTTCGCCGCCGTGCCGAGGCCCATGACGCCCTTGGTCATGAGATTCGCGCCGGCCGGGCCGATGTTGTTGCCCGAGATCACGTTGTTGCTGTTGCCGCCGGCCACCGTGCTCGTGCTGAACAGGATGTTGCCGCCCGCGGTCGCAGCGGTCGCGCTGGACGATCCGAGCACGCTCGTGCGCGTGACCGTGTTGCCGGTCGCGCCGTTGATGAAGCGGATCGTGCTCGTGCCGGCGGTCGCCGATGCCGTCGTGTTGGAAAGCGTCAGCGCGTTGCCGCCGCTGTTGAGGCCGTCGATCGTGACGTTGTCGGCGCCGGCGAGGTCGATCAGCGGACTGCCCGCCACGATCGCGCCGCTGACCGTGCGTGCGCCGCCGCCGGCCGGGTTCACGGCGATCGTCGTATACGACGATGCGCCGGTGCCGCTCGCATTGAGCGCCGCGCTCGCGGTTTCGCGTCGTGTCGGCGCAGACGTCGACCGTAATCGCGCCCTGATGCGTGCCGGCGTTGATCGCGTCGAACGCGCCCTTGAGCGTCGTGTAGCCGCTCGGGCCTATCGTGCCGGCCGTGGCGAATATTTCGACGGCGCTGCCGGTGCCGCACGCCGGCGGATTGCCGGCTGCGAAGCTCGCGATGACCGTGCAGTCCGCGACGACAGGATTCGTCGTGAACACGCTGCCCGCAAGCGAGCCGCCGCACGTGCCGCCGGTCGTGTCGATATGGAAGCCGGGATCCGGCGTCAGCGTGAAGCCGATCGTCGCGCCGTCGTTGACGATCTGTGCCGTCGACGGCGCGATCGTGCCGTTGCCGCCGGTGACGCTCGGCGTCACGGTGTGCGTGTTGAGCACGAACGACGCGACGACCGTGCAGTCGACCAGCACCGGCGCCGTCGTGAACACGTTGCCGGCAAGCGAACCGCCGCACGTGCCGCCGACCGTGTCGATGCGGAAGCCGGGATCCGGTGTCAGCGTGAAGGCCGCCGTCGCGCCGTCGTTGATGGTCTGCGGCGTCGACGGCGCGATCGTGCCGTTGCCGCCGCTGACGCTTGGCGTCACGGTGTGCGCGTCGATCGCGAACGATGCGTCGACCGTGCAGTCGGCGAGCACGGCCGCGGTCGTGAACACGTTGCCGGCGAGCGAGCCGCCGCACGTGCCGCCGACCGTGTTGATATGGAAACCGGGGTTCGGTGTCAGCGTGAAGCTCGTCGTGGCGCCGTCGTTGACGGTCTGCGGTGTCGACGGCGCGATCGTGCCGTTGCCGCCGCTGACGCTCGGCGTCACGGTGTGCGTGATGACCGCCGGAATCACGTTGATGCATCCGGTCGCGGTGACGTTCTGGCCGTCCGGGTTCGTGATCGTTACGTTGTGCAGGCCGCCGGTCGTCGCCGTGATGTTGAGCGTGACCTGGGTCGGCGAGTTGAATGTCGTGCTGTTGACCGTACCGCCCGCCATCGATGCCGTCAGATGCGTGAAGGGCAGGGCAGGGGCGGGCAGGTTGGCGCCGGGATCGTAGAAACCCGAGCCGCTCGTCGACGTCGCATTGATGACGACGTTGCCGGTGCCTCCGTTGAAATCGATCGGCGTCGCCGTGCAGGTCGGTGTCGCCGGCGGCGGTGCGAGCAGCTTGCCGACGCGCACCGCGTAGCTGTTCGCCGCCTGGTTGTATTCCTGGATCGTCCAGACGGTCATGTCGTCGAGCGGATCGACGACGGTGAACGAATAGTCGCCCCAGCGTCGGCCCGCGGCGCCGCCCGGATCGGACGGCGGGTTGTAGCTGGCCGCGGTGATGCCGAACTGGACGGCGCCTGCGCCCGGCGGACCTGTCATGGTGCCGGCAGGATCTCCGGCGAGGCGTCCGACGAACGCCGGCGCTGCGCCCGATGGCGTGCCGGCAAGGCTGAAGCCGAGCACGGCGTGGCCCTGGCCGGTCTGCGTGATCGATGGAATCCAGTACTGGAGCGCCGCGGCGCGCGTTGCGGCGCTGTCGAACACGGTGCCCGACTGCGCCACGGTCGGCGTCGCGCTCAAGTTCTGGAAGTCGTACCAGCGCGGCGCGTTGCGGTTCTGGTTGGTGCTCGTGCATGCGCCCGCGACGCCTGCCGCGGTGACGCAGAGATTATGCGCGGTCCACAGGTGGCCGCCGCGGATCGTCGCCGCGAAGAGGCGATCGTCGAGCGCATCGAGGCGACCGTTGTTGCCGCCGGTGTTGCCGGCGTGTTCGGTCGGATGCGGGAATTGCGTCGTGCTGACCGCGACCGAAATGTTGGCCGAGATCGTCGGCGTTGCGCTGCCCGGATTGCTGACGCGCCGGAACATGATCGTGCCGAACGTCGCGTTGTCGACGCCGACGAAATAGCCTTGGGTCGCGGTGGGATCGAGGTTGTCCGCGCCGCGTGGCGCGAACGGTCCGGCACCGGCGCCGGAAGCGAGATTGGCGAATGCGGTGACCACCATCGGACCGGCGCCGAGCGCCGACGTCTTCTGGATCACGTAACCGTTCGTGCCGACGAAGCTGCCGGCGGAAGTGAACATGTTGCAACCGACGTACAGCGCGTTGACGTCGATGCCGAGGGAAGGGTAGTCGCAGAAATTCGTGCCGGGATCGGCCTGGAACTGGAACAGCGTCCAGCTCGTCGCTGGCGTGATCGTGCCGTTGCTGGCCGCATCGCTGACCGCGAGCAGCCAGCGGTTCGGCGCCGTCGCCGTGCAGGTCGCGTTCGTGCACGGCACGTCGATGATGCTCATGAACCAGCGTGCGCTGAAGCGGTCGTAGCGGACCTGCGGGTCGCTGGTGAAATTCAGCACGACGGTGCCGCCGACGGGCGTCATGACCGGCGCGAAGAAAATGTCGGGGTCGGCGTTGATCACGCCATCTGCCGTGCCCGCTTTGGTGAACGAGCGGATGCGCCCGTTGACGAAGACCATGTACTGGTTCGGGCCGACGGTGCCCATCGAGTCCGGCGGAAACGCGCCGGTGTCGGTCAGCGTCGCACCGTCGAACGAAAGCGCGGGCGTGTGGATCGCCGCCTGGTCAGGGCCGCAGCGGCGGACCGGCAGGGAAGCGCGCGATCGGCAGCGCATTGGGGTTCTGCCTGAGATTCTCGCGATCGGGCGATTCGAGCTCATGCTCGGGTCGCAGACCGTGCGGAGGCGCGGCTGCCTGCTGGCGCATGATGTCGGCGGTGCTGCGCACGATGCCGGGCGGAGCCGGGACCCGGATGCCGGGTTCGCCTTCTGGAATTGCGGGAGTCGAAGCGGCGACCGGATCGCGATCCGCCTGAGCTGAAACGGGTGCCGAGATGGCACCGAAGAACGTGCATAGAAATGCGAACGTTCCGGCGAACGCCTGCTTGCGCAACATGTAGGCTCCCCTAGCCGTTGTCACGCTCCCCAAGAGCGTGCTCGCTCCGTCGTAAGACGGAGGCGTGCTCGACTGTAACAGGTCGCTTGGGGAATTGTGTAGAAGGCGTCACGCCGCGCCGAATGCCGGAAATGGATGTGTGTTCGTGGCGTCAATATCGCCCGTTCAGGCACCGGATCGGGCTATTTTCGTTCGACAGCGCAGGAACGATCCGCATGCTTCCGTCGGGCTCGAACTGAACGCGCACTGGTCGCTGGCTGCGTGGCCCTTGCTTGTTGAAATTGCCGCAGAATCTATTTTGCGGACATCGGCTGTCGAGCGCCGCGGCTGATGCAAACGTGGAATGACTTGAGTCGCGTAGAGCCATGCGGTGAGAGTCACGAGCACGCATTGATCACGAGCCATGCGAAGACGCTCAGGAGCAGGAGGCATGCTATCGAGCTGGAGCGTGCCGCCGTGGCGGCTGATCGCTTGGAGAACCTCTATGAAACGTGCGTAATGTCTATTATGTAAAATACTAGAAACCCATCAGATAGGTCTCTAGTCCGCGCTACGAGCCCCGCCACCGCTTTTCAGCGCCTTCAGCGCCCCCGCCAGATCCTGCAGCCCGTATGGCTTGGCCAGGAACGCAAAGCCCTCCAGATCGCTTCCGACGTCGGCCGCATCACGCAGATGCCCCGAAGCCAGCAGGATCCGCAATGACGGACGCAGCGCACGCGCTTCGCGCGCGAGCGTCACGCCCGACATGCCCTGTGGCATGACGACATCGGTAAACAGGATGTCGATGTCCGCATCCGCATAGAGACGCGCGAGCGCATCGGAGCCGTTGCTCTCGGCGATGACGCGATAGCCAAGCAGCTCGATCGCCTGAAACGTCGAGTCGCGTACCTGCTCGTCGTCCTCGACGAGCAGGATCGTGCGCGCCCGGGTCGCTTCGCCGCCGTCACCGCCGTCGGCAGGATCGGTCGCCCGCGCCATCAGGGGCAGATAAATGGTCACGCCGGTTCCTTCTCCAACTGCGGTAACGATACCAACGCCGCCGCCGCTGTGCGTGGCGAAACCATGAACCTGGCTGAGACCAAGGCCGCTGGCCTCGCCGAACTCCCTGCTCGAGAAGAATGGCTCGAACACATGCTTCAGCGCGTCGGGCGCGATTCCGCAGCCGTTGTCCGATACGGCGATGCCGACGTAACGTCCGGCCACCAGGCGCGGCACGATGTCGTTGTCGGCGGCAAGGTCGACGATTCCCGTCGAGAGCACGAGCCGTCCGCCGTCCGGCATCGCGTCGCGCGCGTTCACGACCAGATTCAAAAGGGCCGCCTTGAACTGCGTCGCGTCGGCGCTGACGCATTCGAACGAATCGACCAGCGACATCCGGAAATCCACGGCGCTTCCTGCCGCGCCTTGAAGCACCGATTCAAAACCGCGGATCAATGAATCGATCGTTTGCGGGGTCGGCAATTTCCGGGAGCGGGCAAACGCCTCACCGAACGAATCAGGGGACCGGTCTCCTTCGGGATTCATCGCGCGAACTGCAGGCGCCGCATCATTCCGCTCACCGAAATGAGCGGTGACTTCGCGCACTCCGGAACTGCTCGGATCGATTCGGTCCCGCCAGCCCTCCCCTCGTCGTCGGAGAAAAATCCTGCGTGAAGTACGGATCACCTGCACATCGTTTGCGTGCGAATCCGCATGTGCACGATACGCTGACACGGAGTCTTCATAGTGACTCGCGCCTGAGCGAGCGCGACACTCGTTCGCCGCGCGAGGCCGCGTGCGCCCTCAGGAGGTCGGACGAGCTTGCTTCCCGCATCTCGCAAGTGAACGGCGCTTGTCCGTCGCACGAAGGCTTCATGCGATGCTCATGCTGTCGGGCCCACGCTGATTTCGGTTCCAACAACGCGAGGGCACGTCATGAAATTCCAACGCATTATTCCGCTGAACCTGCTTTGCATCGCGGCCATTGGAGTCGCATCGAGTGTCGCGGCACAGACGCCGCAGACATCGGCTGACGCCAAACAGGAAATGAGCGCACAGCAAAAGGATCCGCTCGCTATCCAGGGTTCCGGTCCCGAAGAATGGAACGCGGTGAAGGGCCATGAGAAAGGCTACGTCGCCAAGGCCGACGCGCTGCCGAACAGCTGGCTCGCGATGAACTTCGCCAAATGCGACGCGGACCAGAACGGCAAGATCACCGAGGCGGAATACACGAAGTGCCAGAAGCAGTAGCGCTTCGAGCGCTGCTACCGGCATGGACCGCCGGCTGAGCACGGCATCGAGGTCGCTGCGCGGCCTCGATGCCTTTTCCTTGCAAGGTCACTTCTTCGCGCGCGGTTGCACGGTATCGAGATCATCCACGGACTTGTCGTCGCGCAGGCGCATGAAGCTCGCCTGCCGCAGCAGTCCTTCCTTCGCCCAGCCCCTGAATTCGATTTCCGCGACCAGCACCGGTTCGACCCATTGCACCGAAGCGGCGCGAAACGGAACATGCTTCGGCAGCTCGACGACGGATTCGCGACGACGCAACGCGGTGAGCTTGCGCTTGAGCGTCCGCAATGTTGCATCGTCGAATCCGGTGCCGACACGGCCGACATAACGCAACGATCCATGCTCCGGTCGCGCCAGCAGGAGCGCACCGAATCCTTCGCGCGAACCCTTTGGCGCGCTGTAGCCGACGACTGCGAATTCGTCCGTGTTCGCGCCCTTGATCTTGATCCAGTCGGAAGAGCGCGCCTGCACATACGTAGAGTTCGCGCGTTTGCTGACGATGCCTTCGAGGCCTTGCCGCTTGGCAGCTTCGAAGAGCTTGCTGCCATGGCCCATCACGTGCGTGCTGAAGACCAGAGCCTTCTGCTTCGATGCGGCGAGAAGCCTTTCGAGCAGCGCCTTGCGCTCGACGAGCGGAGTTTGCGAAAGATCGATGTCCTCGATGCCCGGCAGATCGAATACGACATAGCGCAGCTTCGCCGTCGTTCCTGCTTTCAACGCCTGCTGCAGGCCGGAGAAATCGCTGTGGCCGCGCCGGTCGAACGCGTTGAGCTCGCCGTCGAGACGAACGCTCGCCACCGGCAATGCCTCGATCGCGGCCGCGATCTCCGGAAGTTTGGTCGTCCAGTCGAGATTCTTGCGCGACCGAAGCTTTGCGCGGCCACGATCGAGATCCGCCAGCATCCTGTAGCCGTCCCACTTGGTCTCGTGCAGCCAGTCATCGCCGCTCGGCGGCACCTTGCGCTGGATGCAGAGCTCGGGTGCGAAGCCGGCGGGAAATGCACGCCTTCTCGCGCCCGGCAGAGCGGCCGCTTCATCGCGCCACCTTGCGCGCGCGATACGGCTCATCGCCATCAGGCTGACTTGCGCGCTTTGCGCGTCGCCTTCGCGGCCGTCTTGGTGCGCTTCGTTTTCTTCGCCGGCGCGCGTTTCTTCGCCGGCGTGCGCTTGTTGGATGCGAGGCTCTTCTTCAGCAGATCCATGAAATCGACGACGTTCGTCGTCTCCTCTTCGGGCTCCGCCTCCTCGACCGGCGTGACGAGGCCCTTGCTCTTCATGCGCTTCTCGATGACCTTGTGCAGGCGAGCGCGGAACTCGTCGCGATAGTCCTTTGGATTCCACTTTCCCGACATCGCGTCGATCAGCTGGCGCGCCATGTCGACCTCGCGCTTCGTGACGCGGTGCGCCGCCGCGTTGCCGGTCGGTATCGCATAGTCGTCGACGTCGACCAGCTCCTGCGGATAGCGCAGCAGGATCAGCATCAACGCGGCGTCCTTGACGATGACAGCGGAGAGATATTCGCGCGTGCGGATGACGACGTGCGCGATGCCGATCTTGCCGGTCGCGACGAGCGTCTCACGCAGCAGCACGTAGCCTTTCTCGGCTTTCTTGCCGGGCACCAGCACGTAGGGCTTCTCGAAATACTCGGGGCCGATCGCATCGGCGTCGACGAATGCCGCGATCTCGACCGTCTCGTGGCTCTCGGGTGCGGCGGCGCGCAGGTCCTCGTCCTCGAGCACGACGTAGCTGCCCTTGTGGTGCTCGAACGCCTTGACGATGTCCTTCCACGGCACTTCCTCTCCGGTCTCGGCGTTGATGCGCTCGTAGCGGATCGGCGCATTGTCGCGGCTGTCGAGCATGCGGAAATGCAGGTCCGTGCGCCGTTCGCCGGACATCAGGCGGATCGGTACGTTGAGGAGGCCGAACGACAACGTGCCGGTCCAGATCGGTCGCGCCATGACAGGTCTCCGTTTGCGGTGACGAAGCGTCTGTGTTGCAGCGGACGAGCCTACCGGCGGCCGCCTGAACGCGCGCGCGGTCTGCGCACGCCGACTGGCACGGCTTCGCCTCAGCGGCTGCGCGCCCGTGTGCGTGCTGCCTTGCGGGCCGCAGCGGACCGGCTCGCGGCGCTGCGCTTTTTCGCTGCCGTGCGGGCCTGCCGGGAGAGCGCCGACCGGGAAGCCGCGCCGTGGCCTTCTCGTTGCAGCGCCTTCTTCGTCGCGCGCGAGCGCGCAGTGGATTTCGTCGTCGTCTTCTTCGCAGCGCGCCCCGCCGCGGACGCACTTTTCGCGCTGCGCCGCGTCTTTGCCGACGTCGTGCCCTTCTTCGGCGGCGGCAATGCCACGCCTGCGCGACGCGCTTTCGAAAGCCCGATCGCGATCGCCTGCTTCGTCGAGCGCGCGCCGTGCTTGCCCTCGCGGATGTGATCGATTTCCTCGCGGACGAATTCGCCGGCCTGCGTGCTCGGCGCCTTGCCTTCGCGCTTGTCGCGCCGGGCTCGTTCGATCGTGCGTTGCTCTGGCATGTCTCATCTCCTTGCGCGCCGTCCGATGGCCGCTTGATCCCTCGGGCGCGCCACTGCAATCGACATGCCGCGCAGCGGGCGTCGCGCGCCCAGGGTTCAGGCCGTATCGGCCAGCGGGAGCGCGAGCGTCACGATGGTGCCCTTGCCTACCCTGCTCTCGATCGACGCGACGCCGCCGGCGCGCCGTGCGGTGTCCTTGGCTTGCGCAAGACCGATTCCGCGTGATTTTCCGGTCGGCTTTGCGCTGAAGAAAAGCTCGAACGCCTGGTTGCGCATCGCTTCGGACATGCCCTCGCCCGTATCGTGGACCGCGATCACGAGGTACTCGCGGTTTGCTTCCGCGCGGAGCTCCGAACCTTGCGCGTTGCGTGTCGACACCATGGGCGTGCCGCCGCCGGACATCGCGTTGCGCGCGTTGCCGATCAGGTTGCGCAGCGCCTCCTCGAGGAAACGCGGATCGGATCTCACGACGCTGCGTGCCGCACCGAGTTCGACGGCGAGCGTCGCATCCGCAGCGCGAAGACGCGAGATCAGCGCATGCGCATCGATCGCGACCGGTGCTTCGCACGCATAGGACGCCGCCGAGAGGTTATCCGTGAGCGTGCGGCCACGTGCGATCACACGCAACGCATTGCCGAGGAACATGTTCGCCTTCTCGGGATCCCCGATGCGCATTGCCATTTCGACGCTGGTCAGCGCGACCGCGAGCACGTTGTTGAAGTCGTGGGCGACCTGGGCGCAAAGCTGGCCGAGCGTCTGCGCATTGACCACGTCGCCTTCTTTGCCGGGGCGAAGCGGATCATTCTTGTCGTCGGAAGCGGCGGATTCGTCCATGTCTCGATTCTAGCGACCCGCTGCCGTGCGCGTGAAGGCAGCCGGCGAGCTCGTGCGGAATGTCCGACGCGTTCTCTGTGGTGTGCTTCATGCATCCGATGCATGCACCGCAAACGCAAGGGGCATCGCGAGATGGCGACCGGAAAGAGTGTCATCGCGTGGCTGATCGGCGTGCCGGCCGGCCTGCTCACGCTGATCTACGTGCTGGCGCACCTTTGAGGGCGACAGGCATCGCGCCGCTGCTTTCGTATAAGTGAAGAGGTTCGGATCGTCCCTGATCCGTTCGTGTCATCCCTGGATATGTTGCGGTGTCGGTGTCAGGCCTGCGCCGACATCGATGCATCGCGGCCCGAATCGACATCGCGCGGCAGCACGATGCGCGTGGTGACGGGCTGTGAAGCCTGCGGCTGCTCGACGCGGGTCACCGAAGAGCCGCGATGGCTTGCTTCGCCGCCCTTGCGGCCGATCGCGGCCATGTGCGCGCGGTTCGCGCTGACGGCTTCGCCGCCCTTGCGACCTGCTTCGCGCGCTTCCTCCGAAGAGAATTCGTGCGCGGTGCCTTGCTGGTGGGCAGCGCGTCCGCCCAGACTCGCGATGCTTCTCTGCTTCTCGGCATCCATGGAAGCGAAACCGCGGCCGCGGGCTTTCGCGTTGTCTCGATCATTCATGTCGACTACCTCTTTCGGATGGAGGGGACGGCGCCGTGCGTCGTCTGGTGCAACAGGCGTCCTGAGCAAGGCATGTGCCAATGCGGCCGCGCGGCCGCCTGCGCTGCGGATGACGCCGCTAGGCTGTTTGGGGCGCGCAGCGAAGTGAGCAATTTGTTCTCGCGGTCGGAAAAACAGTCACACCGTGCTGGAGGTCGAATCTCCAAAAAAAAGAGGCCGCCATAGGGCAGCCTCGAATGTCGGTGCTGTTGGCGAGAAGGACTACATCGCCTTGGGGAGATCAGCCGACTCATGCGTCACAGCAAGCTGTGTGCCACGTGATGCGCACGCCACGGCCAGCGCAGCGGCTGTCGTCGACCATGAATTTCTTTCTCTGCGCAGCGCGTTTTTACCGCGCCGAACCTCGCCGATGCGGACGTGTGCGCGATGGCAACACGCTGCTCAATGCGGCGTCGCGACACCGCGCAGGAACGCATCGCGCGTCTTGTCATCGCCGCCCTGGGCAATGTTGCTGAGCGCGATGAAGCCGACCAGCCGCTTCTCGCGATTGACGACCGGCAGCCGCCGCACGCCCAGCTCGGCCATGTTGCGCGCGACCTCGCCGACTTCCTGATCCTCGTAGCAGTACTTGATCGTATCGGTCATGACGCGGCTCACCGGCGTCTCTGCGCCGAGCCCTTGGGCGACCGCGCGCACGACGATGTCGCGGTCGGTGATCATGCCGACCAGCTTGTCCTTGTCGCCGACCGGAAGGCAGCCGATGTCGGCCTTGGCCATCTCGGCGGCCGCGGAGCCGATGGTCTGCTCCGGCGTCGCCAGATGGATGTCGCGGGTCATGACGTCGCTGACTTTCTTCATGGATGTGCTCCTCGCTTGTTCAGATGGGTGCTGCGCTGCGCGTCTCATGCGAAACGGCTTCGACGCTGCATCGGTCGTGGCCGCAGGCGCAGCGTGTGTCGTCGATCTTCGGGATGCTTTCGGTGCTTGCGTTCGCACAATGCGGGCCGCAGTAGGTCTGGCCAGCGGGTACTTCGCACGTGCAGCCCTTGCGTGCGCACGGTTGTGCGCCTTGGTCGATGACCATGCCGACTCTCCGTTGCCGAACGTCTCACTGTGCACGCGGGCGACTGAACTCGTGCCACATGAGCCCGCTTGCGATACGTGCCTGAATGATTGCGCTCAGCGGGTGGGAATGCGCGCGCGTCAGCCCATCGCGAGCTTCGCCCCGGCCGCCTGCATGCGGTTGATCGGCCGCGGGCGCAACGAAACGTCGCAGACGTGATCCTCGGCAATGCGGCGTTCCGCATCGAGCACGCGCACGATGGCGCTGTGTCCGCGCAGCTCGTTCTCGAATGCGGCAAGCTGCCTCGCATCCATCACGGCCTGGGCGCGCGAGGTGTAGGTGGCGCGGATGCTGCCGCTGCGCTTGATGTGCCAGCGCGTGCCGGCGCGCGAATCCGGCTCGACCATGAAGACGACCTCACCCATATACCCGTCCGTGTGATTGCCCTTTCGCGCTGAGGCCGTTTCAAGCAAGCGATATGCCATTTCGTCCTGCCTATTGGATTGCCGGGACGCATGCACCCGCGTTGACGCTGCCCTCCGCTTCGACGCGGGGTGCGTAAAAAAACTTCGCAGGGGTGTGTCGATATTGCCCGCATGAGCGTCGATGCAGGAGCGCAGACCGTGCAACGGCCCATGTGGATCGAAACTTGCCTTGTACCGATCGCCCCTGAATGGGAGCTTCGGGAAGGGACAACCGCAGCTATCTAGGACTGGAGGATTCCGCGAATCGGCACGCGCCAGATCGCGAGCGGGATCCCATCGAGGAAATCGAGAATGTCAGTAGCAGAGCAGCAGCAAAGCACCTGGATCAGCACGGCTTCCGCGTTGCCCATCCGTGGCCAGCCGGTCGAGTTCATGCTCGCGGCGCGCGAGTGTCCGATCATCGGCGTCTATTCCGGCGACGGGTTCCGCTCGCGCTGGACGCATTACGCTTCCGAGCTCGTCTGCCGCTGGCGCGGCGCCGCGCAAGCCGCAGCTCTGGCAATGACGGTGGATGATCTCGTCCGGCACTGACGATCCAGGGAGCGATCGACGCGCTAGTCAGCGTCTCGCGCGGAAAAATCCTCTGAGCAATTCGCCGGCCTCTTCGCCGAGCACGCCCTCGCGTACCTCGACGCGATGGTTGTGGCGCTCGTGCTGCAGCACGTCGAACACGCTGCCGGCCGCGCCCGTCTTCGGATCGCGCGCGCCGAAGATCACGCGCGCGACCCGCGCGTGCACGATCGCGCCGGCGCACATCGCGCAGGGCTCGAGCGTCACGTAGAGCTCGGCGCCGGGAAACCGGTAGTTGCCGAGCCGCCGGCCGGCGTCGCGCAGCGCAAGCACTTCCGCATGCGCCGTCGGGTCCGACGCCGCGATGTTGCGATTCCAGCCCTCGCCGACGAGCTTGCCGTCGAGCACGAGCACGGCGCCGACCGGCACTTCGCCCTCGGCCGCTTCGGCATGGCGCGCGAGATCGAGCGCGCGCGCCATCCAGAATGCGTCGTCGTGTTCGGTTGCCATCAGGGTCGCCGATCGCTCGCGCAATCGCCGGGCGTCATTCCCACTCGATCGTCGCCGGCGGCTTGCCGCTGATGTCGTAGACGACGCGCGAGATGTCGGCAATCTCGTTGATGATTCGGCTCGAAACGCGATCGAGCAATTCGTACGGCAGATGCGACCAGTGCGCCGTCATGAAGTCGATCGTCTCGACGGCGCGCAGCGCGATCACCCATTCGTACGCGCGCCCGTCGCCGACGACGCCGACCGACTTGACCGGCAGGAACACCGCGAACGCCTGGCTGACCTTGTCGTAGAAGCCCGCGCGGCGCAGCTCCTCGATGAAGATGTGGTCGGCCTTCTGCAGGATTTCCGCGTACTCGCGCCGCACTTCGCCGAGGATGCGCACGCCGAGGCCCGGGCCCGGGAAACGGATGCCGGTAGACCATCTCGCGCGGCAGGCCGAGCTCGACGCCGATGCGGCGCACCTCGTCCTTGAACAGCTCGCGCAGCGGCTCGACGAGCTTGAGGTTCATCTCCTCCGGCAGGCCGCCGACGTTGTGATGCGACTTGATCACGTGCGCCTTGCCGGTCTTGCGAGCCGGCCGACTCGATCACGTCGGGATAGATCGTGCCCTGCGCGAGCCACTTCACGCCCTGCGAGCTTGTGCGCTTCCTCATCGAACACCTCGATGAACGTGCGGCCGATGATCTTGCGCTTGGCTTCCGGATCGTCGACGCCTCTCAGCGCCGCGAAGAAACGATCGGCCGCATCGACGCGGATCACGCGCACGCCCATGTGCTCGGCCATCGTCGACATGACCTGATCGCCTTCGTTCCAGCGCAGGAGGCCCGTATCGACGAAGACGCACGTCAGCTGATCGCCGATCGCCTTCTCGAGCAGCGCCGCGACGACCGACGAATCGACGCCGCCGGAAAGCCCGAGCAGCACCTTGTCGTTGCCGACCTCGGCGCGCACGCGCGCGACGGCATCGTCGATGATGCGGCCCGCCGTCCACAGCGTGGCGCAGCCGCAGACGTCGACGACGAAGCGGCGCAGCATCTCGGTGCCCTGCTTGCGTGTGCGTGACTTCCGGATGGAACTGCACGCCGTAACGGCGCTCGGCCTCGTTGGCGATCGCAGCGATCGGCACGCTTTCGGTCGAGCCGACGACCGCATAGCCGGGCGGCGCCGCGGTGACGCGATCGCCGTGCGACATCCAGACGTCGAGCTCGCCGCGCTCGCCGGCAAGGCCGTCGAGCAGGCGGCTCGGCATCGTCGGCTTGACCGACGCGTAGCCGAACTCGCGCGCATGCCCGCCTTCGACCGCGCCGCCGAGCTGCATCGCCATCGTCTGCATGCCGTAGCAGATGCCGAGCAGCGGCGCGCCGCTGTCGAATGCCTCTTGCGGTGCGTGCGGCGCTTCGGTTCAGCGTCGTCGATTCCGGTCCGCCGGAAAGGATGATTCCGCGCGGCGCGAACTTCGCGATCTCGGCGGGATCGTGATCCCAGGCCCAGATCTCGCAGTAGACGCCGATCTCGCGCACGCGACGCGCGATCAGCTGCGTGTACTGCGCGCCGAAGTCGAGGATCAGGATCTTGTCGGTGTGGATGTTCACGTCATGCTTCATCGGATTCGGGCTCCGCCGGCCGCGACGCGAAAAGACGAACTACGGAGAACACGAAGCGCACGAAGCGTCGGCAGAGATCAAGCTCCCGCTGCTCCTTCGTGTCTTCGTGCTCTTCGTGGTTCAATCTCTCGCCCTGAATCAATCCAGCCGATAGTTCGGCGCTTCCTTCGTGATCGCCACGTCATGCACGTGCGACTCGCGCACGCCAGCCGACGTGATGCGCACGAAATGCGGCTTCACGCGCATGTCCGCGACCGATGCGCAGCCGACGTAACCCATCGCGGCGCGCAGGCCACCCGCGAGCTGATGCACGATGTTGCGCAGCGGTCCGCGATACGGCACGCGGCCCTCGATGCCTTCCGGCACGAGCTTGTCGGCGTCGCCTTCGTCGTCCTGGAAATAGCGGTCCTTCGAGCCCTTCTGCATCGCGCCGAGCGAGCCCATGCCGCGATAGCTCTTGTACGAGCGGCCCTGGTACAGCTCGACTTCGCCCGGCGCTTCTTCGGTGCCGGCGAACATGCCGCCGATCATCACGCAGTCCGCGCCGGCGGCGAGCGCCTTGGCGATGTCGCCCGAATAGCGGATGCCGCCGTCGGCGATGAGGCCGATGTCGCTGTCCTTCAATGCCTCGCGCACCATGCCGACCGCGGAGATCTGCGGCACGCCGACACCGGCGACGACGCGCGTCGTGCAGATCGAGCCCGGTCCGATGCCGACCTTCACCGCATCGGCGCCCGCGTCGACCAGCGCCTTCGCCGCATCGCCGGTCACGATGTTGCCGGCGATGATCGGCATCTTCGGATAGGCTGCTTGCGCCCAGCGCACGCGCTCGATCACGCCGTTGCGAATGGCCGTGCGCGGTATCGACGACGAGCACGTCGACGCCCGCTTCGACCAGCGCCTCGATGCGCTGCTCGGTATCGCCGCCGACGCCGACCGCCGCGCCGACGCGCAGCCGCTCGCGATCGTCCTTGCACGCGTTCGGATTGTCGCGCGCCTTCTGGATGTCCTTGACCGTGATGAGGCCGCGCAGGCGGAACGCATCGTCGACGACCAGCACCTTCTCGATGCGATGCTTGTGCAGCAGCGCGAGCACTTCGTCCTCGGCCGCGCCTTCGCGCACGGTCACCAGACGATCCTTGCGCGTCATGATGTTCTTGACCGGATCGTCGGGCTTCTTCTCGAAGCGCAGATCGCGGTTGGTCACGATGCCGACGAGCTGCTCGCCGTCGACGACCGGCACGCCGGAGATGTTGTGTGCGCGCGTGATCTGCATGACTTCGCGGATCGACGTCGTCCGGCGCCGACCGTGATCGGATCGCGGATCACGCCGGACTCGAACTTCTTGACCAGGCGCACTTCGGCGGCCTGGCGCTCGATCGTCATGTTCTTGTGGATGATGCCGATGCCGCCCGACTGCGCCATCGTGATCGCGAGGCGCGCCTCGGTCACGGTGTCCATCGCGGCGGAGACGATCGGCAGATTCAGGCGGATCGTGCGGGTCAGGCGGGTACCGAGATCGACGTCGCGCGGGAGTACGTCCGAATACGCGGGAACGAGCGAGACGTCGTCGAAGGTGAGAGCTTCGGAGAGAATGCGCATGGCCTATTTTACAGACATAGGTGGCGGCTCGCCAGAGCCGTTCTTGCCAGACCCGTTCCGGCGATGACCGGCTGGCGCAGGCAGATGCGGCCCGAGCGCGTGATGTTCAAGCCACCCGTTCGGCCGCTCGCTCGACAGCCGCCCGCCGCCATCGAACGCCGCTTTGTGGCTACACTCGGCGCCGGATCCGACTGCCCCATCCGATGAATCCACGACCCTCGCGCGCCCGTTCCGGGCGCCTTGCGCTCGCCGCTCTCGTGCTGGCGCCCCTGCTGTTCGTCGCGCTGTCGATCGTACGCGCCTGGCACGTCGCGGACGGCGCCGGCAACTACACGAGCTGCCACGACTGCTTCTGGCTGCCGACCTTCGGCCACGACGCGTGGCTCCTTGCGGTGCTGCTCGGCGCGCTCGCGCTCTCGAGCTTCGTGCGCTGGCGCTGGCTCGGATTCGTGCTCCGCCTCATCGTCGCATTGATTCTCGTCGCATTCGCCGCCGACAGCGCGCTCGACTCGGTGCTGTCCAGCCGTCTCCATTTCGGCGACGTGCTGCGCTTCGGCCGCCACGTCGATGCGGACTTCAGCGTCATGCGCGCCGCGTTCCTGTCATCGCAAAGCCTGGGGCGTCTTGCCTTCGCCGTGCTCGTGATTGCGATCGTCGCAGGCGTTCTCGCTGCATCCGGACGTCGCCCGCGGCTCGCGCGTACGTATGCGATCGGTGCGGTCGCCGCGCTCGCGTTCTCGGCGTACGCGTTGTCGCGACCGGTGCGCTACGTCAACCAGATCTTCACGTACAACTTCGTCGAGGCAAACCTTCCGCAGGGTCGCCTGAAGACATTCTCGGCGCCGTTCGTCGCCGAGCAGAAGCGCATCGTCGATGCATTGCCGAACACCTGCACGGCTTCCGAGCCGTTCGACGGCAGCGTGATCGTGCTGCTGGTCGAATCCCTGTCGGCGTGGCACAGCAAGCTCCTCGGCAGCTCGCGCGACTGGACGCCGGAGCTCGATGCGATCGCACGCGACAACCACTACTTCACGCATTTCTACGCGAACGGCTTCACGACCAGCACGGCCGAGATCGCAGTCATCGGAGCTCAGCCGCCGCTCGCGCCGGCCGGCAAGCTGCTGTTCGGTTTCGACGATTACGCCGATCCGCGCGGCACGCTGCCGGACATCGCGCACCGCTCCGGACGCGAAGCCGCGTTCTTCACGACCGGCGATGTGTCGTTCCTCGATCTCGGCACGTGGCTGCGTCACCTCGGCTTCGACGTCGTCGGCAACAACACGGACGCGTTCTACAACGGCATGAAGCGCTGGCAATTCGGCGCGGCCGAGGACAAGGCGCTCTACGATCGTTTTCTCGACTGGCTCGACAAGCGCGAGGACACGCGTCCGTTCGTCTCGACGCTGCTGACCGTCAGCACGCATCCGCCGTACGTCGATCCGCGCAGCGCGAAGATCGATCCGGAAAATGCGTTCAAGTACGTCGACGCCGAGATCGCGCGCTTCTATCGCGAGCTGAAACAGCGCGGATTCCTCGATCACGGCGTGCTGCTGATTCTCGGCGACCACCGCACGATGACGCCGCTGCACGAGGATGAATACCGCGAGCACGGCGAGCGTGCGTTTGCGCGGATACCGTTCGTCGTCGCCGGCGCGGTCGACCTGCCCAAAGTCATCGACGCGCCGTTCCAGCAGACCGATATCGTCCCGTCGATCGCCGGCCTGGTCGGACACGAGTCGTGCACCAGCGCCTTCGCCGGAGATTTCCTTCGCGGCGAGCCGAAGCCGGCCAGGTACGTGCTCCATGTGCGCGGCGACGATCGTGACCGGCTCGATGTGTATTGGGACGACGCGGTGTCGGCGTTCCACTACGACGGCGACGAAAGCGGATGGCTGGGCCAGCCGCCGCCGGATGCCGACGCGGTAGCGGCATGGATCAACTCGCACCGCGCGGAAAATTAGACTCTTCGGCGTCCGGAGCGTTGCCGCGGGATCACCCTGCCGCGTAGATGTCGAAAACCGAGGGCAATCCGTGGAATCTGTCGGGACCGACAGGACCGAACAAGAGCTCCATCGCACTGTGCACATCGAGCAGCGGGCACAGCGCGATCAACGCAAAGCGCCATCGACGGTTCGGTATCGGTACGAGAAACGCCGGCAGCAGCAGCCAGTACCAGAACTGGACATTCGTATGCACCTTGCAGAACACGACGAAAGCGATCGGAGCGAGGTACGCAAGCCAGTTCCGTGAGCGCACGGCGAGGGCTGCCAGCACGACCAGGAGCCCGTAGCTCGCAAGCTCGTCGGCGGCGATCTGAACCGGGAAATTCCCGGTGAACATGTCTGCCCGCGGATTCCAGTAATAGGGGTTGTATGCGAGCAACGAGCTGTAGCGCATCACATTCGAAATGCCGCCGTAGGTGACTTGCGCGACCACGGCTGGCAAGAAACCGAGCAGTAGTCCAAGCACAGCCAATACCTGCGGTCGCACGCCCTGCAGGCGAATCGTGCGCGCGAGCCAGGGAACGAGCGCTCCGCCGGTGACCTTCACCGAGATCGCGAATGCGATCGCCCAGCCGCAAATGAGAGGAAAATCGACCGCCGCGAGGATCGCCAGCAACATGAAGAACGATTGCAGCGGCTCGAACTGGCCTTCGTGGGACACCCACCAGATCGACAGCGGCGATGCCCAGTAGACGAGTCCCAGCGCACGACTCCGGGTCAGCTTCGCGATGAGGCATGCGTTCACCGCTTCGATCGCAGTAAGGGCGACCTTCGCGGCAAATACGGTGGGGCAGATCCACGCCAGAAACGTGAAGAACGCCAGCGTGATCGGCGGATAGTTGTATGGAAAGCGCGCCCAGGCCGCACTCGCCCATTCCGCTGAAAGGTGCGTGAGCGGCTCGCTCGCGGCCGCGATGCCGTGGTGATTCACGGCCACGCCATAAAGAATGTGCCGGACGATATCGCCGGTTTCGGTCGGCAGGACGCCGCATTCGTAGAGGCGCAGGATGGCGACCACTGCGCAAGCCGCCCAGAACCAGCCGCTTCGCAGCGCGATGCCGCCGTCGTAACTGATACGTCGGGCGGAAACTTCGCTGCTGCTCGATTCGCTCACGCGATGTGCCCTGTGTTGTCTGTCCGCGACCCGATGCGCGCGGAAGCGAATCTACGCGGACCTCGTGCCTGGCCTGCAGTAATCAGCGCGTGAGCGCGAGCGAAAGATCCGGCCAGTACGTGATGACGAGCACCGCGCCGAGCAGGATCAGGAAAAACGGCAGGCTCGCGCGCACGAGCGTCACGACCGGCTTGCCGAAGCGCATGCTGGCGATGAAGAGGTTCATGCCGACCGGCGGCAGGAAGATGCCGAGCTGCAGGTTGGCCAGGAACACGATGCCCAGATGCACCGGATCGACCTCGTAGTGCATCGCCACCGGCAGCACGAGCGGCACCAGGATGATGATCGCCGGAAAGCCTTCGAGCAGCATGCCGAATACGAGCAGGAAAAGGTTCAGCACGAGCAGGAACATGCCCTTTCTGCTGATGCTGCCCTGGATCGCCGTGAAAGAGCTTTTCCGGAACCTCCGCGTCGATCAGCCAGTTCGTCAGCGCGAGCGAGAAGCCGAGGATCACCAGGATCGCGCCGACCAGCAGCATCGCCTCGCGCGCGACGCGCGGCAGCTTCGCGATCGGGATCTCGCGGCGGATCAGCACGGTCACGATCAGCACGTACAGCGCGGTCGCGGCCGCGGCTTCCGATGCGGCGAGCTTGCCCGAATAGATGCCGCCGAGGATCACGAACGGCAGCGGGATTTCCCACGCCGCGTCGAGCAGCGCGGCGCCGAGCTCGCGCACGCTCGTGCGCTCGCGCACGACGTTCAACGGCGCGCGTGCCAGATGCTGTAGATCGACAGCAGCGCGACCATCAGCAGGCACGGCAGTATGCCGGCCTTGAACAGCGCGTCGATGCTGACCGGCGGCGTCGTGTGGAACTGCTGCGCGACGACGCCGTACAGGATCAGCGGCATCGACGGCACCAGAATCAGGCCGAGGCTGCCCGAAGCCGTCAGCAATCCAAGCGAGAACCGCTCGCCGTAGTTGCGCCTGCAGCAGCGCGGGATAGAGCACCGCGCCGAGCGCGACGATCGTGACGCCGGTCGCACCGGTGAACGCGGTGAACATCGCGCAGGCGATCACCGCGACGATCGCCAGGCCGCCCGGCAGCCAGCCGAGCAGCGCGTTGCTCACGCGCACGAGCCGCTGCGGCGCGCGGCTCTCGGCGAGCAGGTAGCCTGCCAGCGTAAACAGCGGAATCGCGATCAGCGCCGGCATGTCGGCGAGGCGATAGAACTCGACCGCGACGGCGACGCCCTCCTGCCCTGCCGCATGAAATCCGAGCAGCGCGATCGCCGCGATCAGCGCGAACAGCGGCGCGCCGAGCACCGCGAGCAGCACGAGCACGAGCCCCGCGAGGATCATCATGGCAGTTCGGGCGCGAGCGCCGGCGCATCGCTGCGCTGTGGCAGGAACGCGTGTGTGGCGAGGCGCAGCGCGAGGAGGCCGAAGCCGACCGGCAGGATCAGCTCGACGCACCAGCTCGGCACGCGCCCGAACGCGATCGTCGCCGAGGCGTAGTCGAGCATCACGAGGTTGCCGCCGTACCAGGCCATCGCCGCGCAAACCACGGCGGCGAACATCAGTGCGATGAAGCGCGAACACGCGCTTCGTGCGGCCGTGCACGAAATGCGTGACGAGATCGAGCCCGATGTGCTTGTCGTCGCGAGCGGCAGCCAGCGCGCCGAGCATCGCGGTCCACAGCACCATCGCGCGCAGCAGCGGATCGGCCCAGTCGATGCCGGAGCTCGAACGAGATTGCGCAGCAGGATCTGCGCGCCCGCGAGCAGCACCATCGCGAGCACGAGCACGGCAATGAGCCCGTTCTCGATCCGCTCCAGCCAGCGCGCGGCCGCGGACGCGCGTTCGGTCATTTCGCGCCGCCGCGGATCTCGGCGAGCGCGGTGTTCAGCGCCTTCAGCATCGTCGGGCTGATGCCGCCCTGATCGGCGAGCTGCTTGAACGCCTCGGTGCCGACGGCCTCCCAGCTCTTGCGGTCGGCATCCGTCGGGACAGTGAACGCGATGCCCTGCTGCTTCAGCGCCTCGCGCGCCGACGCGTTGTCGTCGCGGTTGATCTTTTCGAGGCGTGCGAAACCGGCGTCGAACGCGTCGCCGAGCACCTTGCGGTCCTCGGCGCTCAGCGTATCGATGACTTTCTTGTCGACGACGAGTCTCGCCGACGACATAGGTCAGCGGCAGATCGACCATGTGCTTGATCTTCGTGTGCCACTGGAACGCGATCGCGCCGGCCGGCGTGTTCGCCGCGGTGTCGATCAGTCCGGTCTGCAGGCTCGTATAGACATCCGACAGCGGCAGCGGAATCGGCGTGACGCCGGCGACCTTGAACGTGACCTCGGCGATCTTGTCGCCCTGCGGCACCCAGACCTTGGCGGACTTGAGATCGTCGCGCGATCTTGATGTCGCGCGATGCTCATCAGATACGCGAAGCCGCCGCCGCTGATGCCGAGCAGCTCGAAGCCGGCATTCTCGAACTGCTGCTTGACCAGCGGATCGAGCTTCGCGCGCACCTTGTCGATCTCTTCCTGGTCTCGGAACAGGAACGGCATGCTGTAGATCTGCGCATCCGGCGTGATGACCGTCGCCTCGCCGCCGGTGAACGCGCCGCCCTGCAGCTGGCCGATCTTGATCTTGCGCATCACGGTCGCGTCGTCGCCCATGACGCCGCCCGGGTAGTACTTGATCTCGACGCGTCCGTCGGTGCCTTTCTTGACCGCATCGCCGCGCGGCGCGCATCTCGCGCATCCATGCGGTGCCGTCCGGCGCGACCGTGGCGATCTTGATCGTCGTCGCCGCGGCGACCGGGAATGCGGCCGCGAAAGTCAGCGCGAGCGCGAGCGAAATTCGGTTCAGCAAATGCATTTCGGCTTACTCCATGATTCCTAGAAATAATCCTTGCCCGATTCGAGCAGCTGGTGCGCCTGCTGCTGCGCCAGCACGTTGATCAGCGTCAGCCCCGGCGCGATGCGGATCGGCCGCGATCACCTCGTTGAGCAGCTTGTCGTGCAGCTCCTGGTCGAACACGAGGCGCGCGTAGAACTTGCGCGTAGAGCACCCGCACCATCTGGTTCTTGCCGTCGGAAAGTGCAAGCGCCTTCTCGAAATCGGCCTTGCCCTCCTCGGGCTTGCCGCCGAGCGACGCCGGACGCATCGATCGCATCACGCCGAGATACAGGTAGGCTCGCCGTTTCGTAGTGTCGGATCGAGCGCGACGACGCGCCGAGCAGCGCCTGCACCTTCGGCATATCGGCGATCGCTTTCCAGTCGCCCGAGTTGACCTGGATGCGGCCGGCCCACGCCGTCGCGAGCACGTAGAGCATGGCGACATCCTTCGCGCCGACCTTGGCGACTTCGGCCTGAAACGGCTCGAACGGCCCAGTCGATCTGCTTGCACAGCGCCGGCAAGCTCGATGCACGTCGCGCGCTGCGCGTAGTCGAACGCATGCGCGGACAGGCGCTGCGCGCGCGGCGGATCGTCGACGAAGCCGCCGGCATACGCGCTGTAGAGGCTCGCGCCGGCCGAGCATGCCGGCGCTTTGCGGATCGCCGTCGATCAGCCCGTCGACCAGCAGCAGCCACGACGGAATGCCGTCGCGCGCGGTGCACGACGTCGTCCTGGTTGAGGATGCCGGCCGTGAGGTTGTCGGCCAGCCGCTGGCTGGCGCGGTCGACGAGGCTCGCGCAGCCCGCAGAGGGCGAGCAGGAAAGCGATGGCAGAGGACGGTTCGATGCATCATGGTCAGGGTCTGCCGACGGCTGGCGCGGATGGTAGTCGAACGTCGTCGTGGGGTCGTGTACCGGTCATCATGCGCATGATCAGTCGAAGAAGGCTTCGGCGGCCTCGAGCGTGTTCTCGATCAGCGTCGCCACGGTCATCGGCCCGACTCCGCCCGGCACCGGCGTGATCCACGACGCGCGCTCCGCCGCCGGCGCGAATTCGACGTCGCCGACCAGGCGACCGTCGTCGAGGCGGTTGATGCCGACGTCGATGACGACCGCGCCCGGCTTGATCCACTCGCCCTTGACCAATCCGGGCGCCCGACCGCGACGACGACGATGTCGGCGCCGCGCACTTCGCTCTCGAGATCGCGCGTGAACTTGTGGCATGCCGTCGTCGTGCAGCCGGCCAGCAGCAGCTCGAGCACGAGCGGCCGGCCGACATGGTTCGAAACGCCGACGACGACCGCCTTCTGCCCGCGCACCGGCCGATCCGTGTGCGCGAGCAGCGTCATCACGCCTTTCGACGTGCACGGCCGCAGTCCGCGCTGGCGCAGCGCGAGGCGACCGATGTTCTCCGCCTGGAAACCGTCGACGTCCTTGTGCGGATCGATGCGATCGATGATCGCGGTGCCGTTGAGCCCCGGCGGCAGCGGCAGCTGCACGAGGATGCCGTGCACTTCCGGATCGGCGTTGAGGCGGTCGATCAGCGCGATCAGTTCGGCCTCGCTCGTCGTCGCCGGCAGATCGAAATCGAGCGAGCGGAAACCGACGTGCGCACAGGCGCGGCGCTTGTTGCGCACGTAGACGGACGATGCCGGATCCTCGCCGACCAGCACGACCGCAAGCCCGGGCACGCGCTTGCCCAGCGCGACGCGCGCCTTGACGCGCGCGGCAACGCTGTCGAGCAATTCATCGGCGATGCGCTTGCCGTCGAGAATTCTCGCGGTCATCGGCCCACTCGCGGAAAACCATGCATTATCCATGCAGGCGCTCGGCGCCTCAAATGGGACTACGATCGCGCCAATCGACCGTCGCGGGCGCCGGGCATTCGCCGGAGAGCCTGCGCAGAGGAAATCCAGCATGAGCGACACCACCACCGAGCTCGAAGCCGCCGCATTCCGGCGCCTGCTCGAGCATCTGGACCAGCGCACCGACGTGCAGAACATCGATCTGATGATCCTGGCCGGCTTCTGCCGCAACTGCCTCGCCGACTGGTATCGCGAAGCCGCCGCAGCGCGCGGCATCGCGATCGACAAGGACGCCGCTCGCGAGCACATCTACGGCGAGCCGTTCGCGGAATGGAAGGCGAAGCACCAGAAGGAAGCGACGCCGGAGCAACTCGCCGCATTCGAAGCCGCGCAGAAAAAACACGCCCGGTAGACGACGCATCCAAAGCCCTCCCCTTCAAGGGGAGGGTTGGGCGGGAATGGTGTTCACTCACCCGCTCCCGCAAAGCCGCACGAGATCCTCGTACCCCGCAAACACCGCGGCAGCCCCGCACCCCGGACACGCCGGATCGCGCGACAGGCGCAGCTCGCGAAACTCCGCCGCCAACGCGTCGTAGCAGAGCAATCGTCCGACCAGCGGCTTGCCGATACCGAGCACGAGCTTGATCGCCTCGGTCGCCTGCAGCAGGCCGATGACTCCGGGCAACACGCCGAGCACGCCGGCTTCGCTGCAGTTCGGCGCTTCGGCCGCGGACGGCGGTTCCGGAAACAGGCAGCGATAGCACGGCGAATCGTCGCGGCGCGCATCGAACACGCTGACCTGTCCCGTGAAGCGATGCACGGCGCCGTAGACGAGCGGAATCTTCAGGCGCAGGCACGCGGCGCTCGAGCAGATAGCGCGTCGGAAAATTGTCGGCGCCGTCGATCACGACGTCGTGATCGCGCGATCAGCGCCTCGACGTTCGCCGCCGCAAGCCGCTCGCTCGCGCAGCTGCAGCGTGCGTCGCGGATTCAGCGCACGCAGCGCGATCGGCGCGCCGATTCGGTCTTGCGCATGCCGACGCGCGCATCGGCATGCAGCACCTGACGCTGCAGATTGGAGCGCTCGACGCGATCGTCGTCGATCAGCGTCAGCGTGCCGACGCCCGCCGCGGCGAGATAGAGCGCCGCCGGCGATCCGAGACCGCCTGCGCCGATCAGCGCGATCGCGCGCGTCGGCGAGTTTCTTCTGCCCGGCGACGCCGACTTCCGGCAAGCACGAGATGACGCGCGTAGCGTTCGGCCGAATCGGCATCGAGCGCTGCGCCGATCGACCGGCAGACCTTCCGCCTGCCAGCGCGCGAAGCCGCCGCGAACCGACGCGACGTTCGCGTAGCCGAGCTCGCGCAGCGTCTGCCGCCGCGAGCAGCGAGCGCTGGCCGCTGCCGCAGATCGTCAGAATCTCGCGATGCCGGTCGGGCGCGATCTCGCGCGATCCGCGCGCGGCAATCTCGGCGCGCGCGACGCCGATCGCCCCTGCGGGCATGCCGCCGGCGCGCTCGTTGTCTTCGCGCACGTCGATCAGCAGCGCATCGGCGTCGCTGGCGCGCGACGCGCTTCGCGCGGATCGATCTCGCGGATCGCGGACTTCGCTGCGGTTTGCGGACACGCGTATTCATCGACGTCAGATAGGCATCCCGGCAGCGGCAGCACGTCGACGACATCGCCTTCGGCGAGCGTTCGCGCACGTCTTCCGGCACGACGATCAGGCAGTCCGCCTCGGCGACGCCGCGCAGCATGCCCGAACCCTGACGTTCGACCGGCGTCGCGCGAAGCTGTCCGTCTGTCGCCGCAGTCGAGACGCGCGCGCAGGAATTCGGTGCGCTCGTGCTTCTTGCGGATCGGCGTCGCCGAGCCGCGCGCGCCAGCGCCGCGTCGGTCTCGTCGGCGCCCTGCATCGCCATCAGGCCCGGCTTCACCAGCGTCAGGAACGTCGCGAGCGACGACACCGGATTGCCCGGCAGCGCGAACACGAGCGCCTTGCCGATCTCGCCGCACAGGAACGGCATGCCCGGCTTCATGCGCACTTTCCAGAAATGGACGCGGCCGAGCTCGCGCGACGAGACTTCGGCAGGTGATCGGCCTCGCCGGCCGAAACGCCGCCGCTGCGTGATGACGACATCGCACGTCGCCGCGGCATGCGCGCAACGCTTCGCGCAGCGCATCGGCATCGTCGCGCACGTGCGCGACCGGCTGCGGCGACGATGCCGATGCCCTCGAGCAGCGCGCCGAGGCTGTAGCGATTGCTGTCGTGGATCTGGCCGAAGCCGAGCGGCTGGCCCGGCGGCACGAGCTCGTCGCCGGTGACGAGCAGCGCGACGCGCGGACGCCGCGCGACCGGCACGTCGGCGATGCCGCACGACGCGAGCACGCCGAGCTGCGCCGCGCGTCAGCGATCTCGCCCGCGCGCGCCGCGATGTCGCCGGCCGCGAGATCCTCGCCGGCCGGACGCACATTCGCACCGGCGCGATTCGCCGGCCGGAACGACGACGCAGTCGCCTTCGACGCGCACACGTTCCTTGATGACGACCGTGTCCGCGCCGCGCGGCAGCGGCGCGCCGGTCGTGATGCGCACGCATTCGTCGCGGCCGACTTCGAGCGCCGCTCCGACGCCGGCGAGCATGACACCGCGCATTGCGGAAAGCGCTTTTCGCCCTCGCGCGGCAGATCGGCGCCGCGCAGCGCATAGCCGTCCATCGCGGAGTTCGCGAACGGCGGGATCGCGATGCGGCGCGACGACGTCGACCGCGAGCACGCGACCGAGCGCGCGATCGAGCGGCACGTCGATCGACCGCGACGCGACGCTGGCGCGCACAGCGTCGACGATGCGCCGGCGCGCATCGTCGACGCCGATGCCGGGTCGGAAAATCAGTCGCGCGATCGAAGGGCATCGGCGTAGGCGGCGAAATTCGTCGGGCGTGTTGAGATTATGGAACTGTTGCCGGCGATCGGCGAAATCAACCTCGACGGCGCCGATCGCATCCTGCCATTCCCAGACGCCCTGCCCCGCGCCCGCAGCCTGCGGCGGCCGCAGCGGCAAGCTCGCGTCGATAGAGCGCGAACAGCGGCTGGCGGCGCTCGCCGTCGTGCGCGACGGCGGCGCTGCGCGTTCGACGTCTCCATCGCGGCGACGAGGCGCGTCGCGAGATCGGCCGGCGGGTTCGGGACAATCGACCGGCAGCGTCAGCACGCGCGGCGTCGTCGCGGCGCCGAGCGCGCTGGCGACGCCGGCGAGCGGTCCGCGGAAATCCGGTCGATCGCATCCGCGCGCACGCGCGCATAACGCGCGTACGCGTCGATGTTGCGGTTCGCGATGATCAGAAGCTCCGCGTTCGCGCCGACGTGCTGCGCGCAGTACGCCGATGACCCACTCGATCATCGGCTTCGCCGCCGAGCGGCTTCGAGGCCCTTGTCGCGCCCGCCGAGCCGCGACGCCGCGCCTCCGGCGAGGATCGCGACGGTCAGCGTCGGGACTGCGCGCACGCGCTGCGTCTCAGCGCTTGCTCGCGCTTGGCGCGGCGGATCACGCGCTGGCGCCGCTTCTGCTGGCCTTCGGTCAGCTCGTTGCGCTTGCCGGCGTACGGATTTTCCTTCTCGTTGAACTCGATGCGGACCGGCGTGCCTTCGAGCTTGTAGCGCTTGCGGAAGAAATTCTCGAGATAGCGCCGGTAACCGTCGGCGATGTGCTTGGTGCGCGAGCCGTGGATCACGATCGTCGGCGGATTCGATGCCGCCCGGATGCGCGTAGCGCAGCTTCGGCGCGTGCCCGCGCACGAGCGGCGGCTGGTAGCCCTGATACGCCGCTTCGAGCGCGCGCGTGAGTTCGGACGACGTGAACTTGCTTGTTCGCCGACGCGTACGCGCGATCGACCGCCTTGATCAGATCGCCGACGCCGGTGCCGTGCTTGGCCGAAATGAAAACCTGGCGCGCCCACGGCACGAAATCGAGCTTGCGCGACAGCGACGCCTTGCACTGCTCGCGCGTGTACGTGTCGAGTCCGTCCCACTTGTTGACCGCGATGACGAGCGCGCGATTCGATTGGAGCACGTGGCCGATCAGCGTCGCGTCCTGGTCGGCGACGCCTTCGTGCGCGTCGAGCATCAGCACGGTCACGTGCGCCGCTTCGACCGACTGCAGCGACTTGATCACGCTGAATTTCTCGAGCGCATCCTCGACGCGCGCGCGGCGGCGGATGCCGGCGGTGTCGATCAGCGTGTAGCGGCGGCCGTCGCGCTCGAGCGGGACGCGGATCGAATCGCGCGTCGTGCCGGGCAGCTTCGGACGCGATCACGCGCTCTTCGCCGAGCAGACGATTCACCAGCGTCGACTTGCCGACGTTCGGCCGGCCGACGATCGCGACGCGGATGCCTTCATCCGCTGCCGGCTCGGCGTCGGTTTCGTCCGGCGGCGGCAGCAGCGGCACGAGCGCCTCGAGCAGCGTCGTCGATGCCGCGGCTGTGCGCCGCCGACAGCGGCAACGCGGTCGCGATGCCGAGCGCGGCGAATTCGGCGAGCGCGGCGTGCTCGTCGACGCCGTCGATCTTGTTGACGACGAGGATCAGCGGCTTCGCCGCGCGGCGCAGGCGGTCGAGGATGTTGCGGTCGGTCGGCAGCAGGCCTTCGCGCGCGTCGACGACGAGCAGCACGACATCGGCTTCGGCGATCGCGATGTCGACCTGGCCCGCGGTCTGCGCGGCGAGGCCTTCGGCGTCGTCGACGAGGCCGCCGGTGTCGATGACGACGAAACGGCGCTCGGCGATCAGCCGGCAGACGCCGTAGTGACGATCGCGCGTGACGCCGGGCAGATCGGCGACGAGCGCATCGCGCGTGCGCGTCAGCACGTTGAACAGCGTCGACTTGCCGACGTTCGGCCGACCGACGAGGGCGACTACGGGGAGCATGATGGTTCCAGATTACTTGATCGCCGCGGGCGGCGAGGAATTTCGTCGTGCGACGACATTCCGGCTTGGGCCATTCGTACCCCCTCTCCCGCTTGCGGGAGAGGGTTGGGGTGAGGGCCAATCGGAGTGAGGCGGTCGGAAATCGATAAACGGAGCGTTCGCTCCGCTTCCCTCACCCGCCCTTCGGGCGGCCTCTCCCGCAAGCGGGAGAGGCGAAAACGTCAGCGCACGCGTAGGCGCCGATGTGCCCATTGACGTCTTCGACATAGACCGTGTCGCCGACGACGATCGGCGCGCTCTCGATCGCCTTCTTGCTCAGGCGCTCGCGCGCGGCGAACTTGCCTTCGTCGAGGCTGAGCCAGTGCACGAAGCCTTCGCTGTCGCCGATGACGACGTACTTGCCCTGCACCGCCGGCGTGCCGAGCCAGCGGTACTTGAGCTGATCCTGCTTCCAGAGGCTCGCGCCGGTGTCGCGGTCGAACGCCCAGACGTTGCCGTCGGCATCGGCGACGACGAGCGCGTTTTCGCCGGCCGCGGCGCCGCCGTAGCTCGAGACGTCGCGCTGCCACATCGGCCGGCCGCTGTCGGCTGCGATCGGCGGCGACCTGGCCGCGATAGCCGACGGCGACGATGTTGCCGCCGACCGGACGATATCGCCGTCGACGTCGGCGAGGCGCTCGACTTCGGTGCGGCCTTCGCCGGTCGACAAGCGTCTGCGCCCAGAGCGGTGCGCCGTCGGCGAGGCGCACGGCGACGATCTTGCCGTTGTCGAAGCCGTCGTAGACCGCGTCGCCGATGATGATCGGCGGCGAATTGCCGCGCAGGCTCAGCGGCGGCACCGACTGATCGAACACCCACTTGCTGGCTGCCGTCGTTCGCGTCGAGGCCGGTGAGGCGGCCATCGATCGTGCGCACGACGACGATTGCCGGCGAGATCGCCGGGCGCGAGATGACTTCCGAGGACACCGTGACGTGCCAGCGCTCGCTGCCGTCCTGCGCGGAGAGCGCGTAGACATCGCCGTCGAGGCCGCCGACGACGAGCAGATCGCCGAGCACCGCCGGGCCGCCGGACCAGCGCAGCGTGTTCTCGCCGCGCTTCCACAGCCAGCCCTTGCGCTCGCCGAGATGTTTCTGCCAGAGCGTGCGGCCGCTCGCGGCGTCGATCGCCTCGATCGTGCCGTCGACGCTCGCGGCGTAGAGGCGTCCGTCGACGACCGTCGGTGCGAGCAGCGCGCCGGAATCGCCGGCGCCGTTGCCGACGCCCTCGCCCCAGAGCTTCTGCACCTGCACGGTCGGCGTGAATTCGGTCAGCGGCGTCGGCGGCTCGACGTTGTCCTTCTTGCCGAGACTCTTGATCCAGTTGCAGCCGCTGAGCGCGACGCCGAGCGCCGCGAGTATCAGGATGGACGAACGCTTCATGAGCCGCTGGTCTCCTTGGCCGCCGCCGGCGTTGCCGGCGTTGCGCTGCGCTGCCGTGCCGAGATTGTCGAGCTTCATCTGCACGAACGCGCGATTCGGCGCCTGCGGATCGAGATGCGAGAGCGCGTCCGTGTAGGCGGCGCGTGCGTCGTCGCTGCGGCCGAGCTGCGTCAGGATGTCGCCACGCAACTCACCGGCGAGCGCGGTGTAATCGCCTTTCGGCACGGCGTCGAGCAGCTTCAGCGCCGCGTCGGCCTTGCCTTGCGCGAGGCGCACCTTGGCGAGATTGATCGCGGCGAGCGCTTTCAGCGCGGGCGCGGCTGCGTGTTCCTGCGCCCACTCGAGATCCTCGGACGCGGTCTTGAGATCGCCCTTCTCGTTGGCGATCTCGGCGCCGCGCATCGCGGCGAACACCGCATAGGCGGTATCCGGATAATCCTTGCGCAGCGTCTCGGCGATCGTCTTGACGTCGTCGGCGCGCTTGGCGTCGGCCGCATCGACCAGCGCCTGGTACTGGACCGCGGCCTGCACGGCGTGCTGAACACGGTGCGCCTTCCACTGCTGCCAGCCGAAGATGAGGACGAGACCGAGCGCGATGCCGATCGCGATCGACATTGCATTCTCGCGCAGCCACTTCTGAACGAGCTCGCCTTGCTCGTGTTCGTCGAGGACGTCGAAAGCCATGAAAACTCCGTAGAAAACAGGTCGGCCGCGCGACGCGGCCTGCATGGCGGCCGCCATGCGGGCGACCGCCGTCGCGGCGGTGCCGCGAAGACGCGCAAGGTTAGCAGGAAACCGGCCTCTGGCGCGGCTTCCGGGCGGGTCCGCCGATTCAGCGTCGCGTCAGAACTCGGCTCGCGGCGCGTCCGCGCCGAACACGCTGCAGCCGCGCAACGTTGGCGTGCCGGAACGGCGCAAGATCGAGCGGCTTGCCGTCGACCGTGACCTCGGCGCCCTCGGCATTGCCCAGGCGAATGGACAGCGCGCCGTCGCTCGAATAGCTGCGCTCGGAACCGGCCGGCAGGGTGCCGTATTCGAGCTTGCTGCCGTCCGTCGCAACGATCTCGACCCAGCTCGCGCCCGAGAGCTTCAGCGTCAGCGAGTGCGCGCCGTTCTGCGCGTGCGTTTCGGCGGCCGGCGCGGGCGTGGCGTTCGGCGTTTGCGATCCGAACGGCGCCATCGATGCGACGACGGGCATCTGTTCCTGCTTCGGCGGCTCCGTCGCCGCGACGGTGGCTGCGGCATCGGACGACGCGGATGTCGAGGAGTCCGCTGTCGCGCCGGGATTCGTCGCGTCGGCATCGCTCGCGGCAGACTGCGCATCGGCAGGCACCGCGATCGTGGTCGACGGACTGTCGAGCGGCGTCGTGCGTGCGAGGTTCTGCTCGAGGCCGCCGTGCGTCGCGAGCCACACCGCCGGCACGACGATCAGCGCGGTCAGGATCAGATACGTCGCGCTGACGGAATATCGATCGAAGAGGTAGCGCGAGCGCGATACCTTGCCGGTCGCGACCAGCGGTGCCGAGTGCATGTGCTGCGCGGCGATGGTCTCGGCGGCGATGGTCGGCACGCCGACCATGCGCGCATAGCTCGAAAGGTAGCCGCGCAGGTAGACGCCCTGGTCCATGCCGGAGTAGTCGTCGTCCTCGATGCGCCCGATGAGCCGCAGAGGCAGCTTCAGGCGCTGTGCGATTTCGGCGCGCTCGAGGCCCTTGGCCTCGCGCGCGTCACGCAGGCGGCGTCCGAACGAGGGCTCGGTGTGCTCGGGTAGCGTGAGATTCATCTCTTCCGCAGCGTGCGGCGGGATCTCGGGTGAAGCATTGCCGTCGTGATCAAGCTCTTCGGCTCTCATGATGTGCCTTCCGGATGACAGCGGCAGTGCGAGCTGCCCGTTGTCCTGTTCAATCGAAGCACCGTTTTCCGGCTCAACGGAAACCGGGCTCGCCCCTTGTGCGGCTTTGTCGTTGGATTCTTGTCCGCCGCCCGTATTCATGACTGATTCTGCGCGTTCAGCGTCACGTGCCTGTTGTGACTCAGGAAACGATTGGAGAAGCCGGCGCGTGTAGTCGCTGGCGGCGCTGCTGTTGCCCAGGCGAAGCTCGATGTTGCGCCCCAGCATCAGCGATTCGGGCCGCGGCTGGCCGACCGCCTCGAAGCGCTGCATGAAGGCCCGCGCCTTGAAATAGTCGCCTTTTGCGTAGAGGACGGACGCCATCTGGAACAGCGCCTCCGAATTGTTCGGCGAGCGGTCGAGCGCCGAGCGGAGCGCGGTTTCCGCCGCATCCGTCTGGCCCGCCTTCAGGAGGCAGGTGCCCGCGTTGGTCAGCGCGACTTCCGGCGTCTTGTAGAACGGGATCGGCGACGGCCCGGTCGAAATAGCCTGCCGCCTCGTCGTAGCGCCCGATCTTGCACAGGAACACGCCGTAGTTGTTCAGCTCGTTGCCGCCCTTGGACTTGATCTGGGCGGCGCGGCGGTAGTGCTCCTCGGCCTGCTTGGTGTCGCCGATGCGCTCGTAGAGCACCGCGATGACCGTGTGCGCGTTGGCGTAGTCGGGATCGTAAGACAGCGCCTTGTTGAGGTTGTCGAGCGCGATCTCGAGCTTGCCCTGCTGCATGTACTTCTGGCCGAGCTCGGTGTGCACGCGCGCCGCTTCGACCCGCTCGCTCTCCGCGCTTTCCTTCTTGAGGTTGTTCGAGCTGCCGCCGGTCGCATGCACGCGGCCAGCGCCAGCGCGAGCGCCATCGCGAGCGAAGACGGATGGCGTCATGCCGCATGAGCGACGCCCTCCTCGATCTTGCGGCGGAACTCGGCCTGGCGGCGCGTGCGGTCCATGACCTGGCCCTTGAGCTGGCCGCAGGCCGCGTCGATGTCGTCGCCGCGCGTGCGGCGCACCATCGTCAGCACGTCCGCATCGAGCAGGATCTTCTGGAACGCGCGGATCGTCTCTTCGCCGAGCGCTTGAAGCGCGTGCCGTGGAACGGGTTGAACGGGATCAGGTTGACCTTGGCCGGCAGGCGCCGCATCAGCTTGATCAGCTGGCGCGCGTGCTCCGGCTTGTCGTTGACGCCATCGAGCATCGTGTATTCGAACGTGATCGTCGTGCGCGGGCGGCGCGCCGCATAACGCGCGCATGCGGCGAGCAATTCGTCGATCGGATACTTCTTGTTGAGCGGCACGAGCTCGGTGCGCAGCTCGTCGTTCGGCGCGTGCAGCGACACCGCGAGCGAGACGTCGCTCGCTTCGGCAAGCTTGTCGATCATCGGCACGAGGCCGGCGGTCGACAGCGTGACGCGCTTGTTGGCGAGACCGAAACCGAGATCGTCGCGCATCACGCTCATCGCGCGCACGACGTTGTCGAAGTTCAGCAGCGGCTCGCCCATGCCCATCATGACGACGTTGGTCAGCTTGCGCTGATGGTGCGGCACGTTGCCCAGATGCTTGGCGGCGACGAATACCTGGCCGATGATCTCGCCGGCGGAAAGATTGCGGTTGAAGCCCTGCGTGCCGGTCGAGCAGAACTGGCAGTTGAGGCCGCAGCCGACCTGCGAGGAAACGCACAGCGTGCCGCGGCTCGTTTCCGGAATGAACACGGCTTCGATCGCGTTGCTGCCGTCCATGCCGAGCAGCCACTTGTAGGTGCCGTCGGCTGCCTGCGTTTCGAACAGCGTCTTCGGCGGCGCGATTTCGGCCGCTTTTTCGAGCTTTTCGCGCAGCGCCTTGCCGACGTCGGTCATCTCGGCGAAATCGGTGACGCGACGGTGATAGATCCACTTCATCACCTGCTCGGCGCGATACGGCTTCTCGCCGAGCTGCGCGAACACCTCGCGCAGACCCTGACGATCGTAGTCGAGCAGATTGATTTTTTCCGTCGTCACTACTTCACGACCTTCAGCGCGGACACAATTCAGTTTCTGCGAAAAAGTATGCAATTTCCACTTTAGCAGTTTCAACCGCATCGGAGCCGTGCACGGCGTTCGCGTCGATCGATTGCGCGAAGTCGGCGCGGATCGTTCCCGCCGCCGCTTTCTTCGGATCGGTCGCGCCCATCAGATCGCGATTCTTCAAGACCGCGCCTTCACCTTCGAGCGCCTGGATCATCACCGGACCGGAGATCATGAAATCGACGAGCGGCTTGAAGAACGGACGTTCGCGATGCACGGCGTAGAAACCTTCGGCTTCGCGACGCGACAGGTGCTTCATCTTCGCAGCGACGATCTTGAGACCCGCTTTCTCGAAACGACTGTAGATTTCGCCGATGACGTTCTTGGCGACGGCGTCGGGTTTGATAATGGAAAGCGTGCGCTCCAGCGCCATCGCTGCATATCTCCTGGTGGGTCGGTGGGAAGGGTTGGGAGCCTGCCGCTGTTATAGCCCCAAATGTGACGGCAATCCGCAGGCTTAGCTCACAAATCCGCAACTGATTCTAGCTAAAAGACGCGCGCTTTGACATCACTTTGACGCGACCGCATTTGACCCTCGGCGGCCCCGGCCGTACGATTCAAACGCTCGTTTGACCGCACGCGCGCGGCCCTTCAAGCCATCTCGACCGTCGATCCCTTGAACGCTCCGCACTTCTCGACCAAGGAACGCATCCTCGGCGCCGCCGAGACGCTGTTCGCCCGGCACGGATTCGCCGGCGCCTCGTTGCGTCAGGTGACCGCCGCGGCGAACGTCAATCTCGCTGCGGTCAACTACCACTTCGGTTCCAAGGACAACCTGATCGAGGAGGTGTTTCGCCGTCGCCTCGACGAGTTGAACGCGCGGCGGCTCGACGCGCTGAAGTCCGCGCTTGCGATCGACGCGCCGCAGCTCGAAGACGTGCTCGGCGCATTCATCCGTCCCGCACTCGACGCTCTCGCTCGATCACGGCGGCGGCCACGCGTTCATGCGCGTGCTCGCGCGCGCGTACGCCGAGCACGACGAGCGCCTGCGCAAGTTCCTGTCCGACAACTACGGCCACGTGCTGCGCGAATTCGCCGCTGCGTTCGGTCGACTGCTGCCGCATCTGGACAAGGAAGAGCTGTACTGGCGGCTCGATTTCATCACCGGCGCGCTGACGCACTCGATGGCCGATTTCGGGCCGATGAAGCGGCGCGGGCAGGTCTCCGAGGAAGCGCATCGCGAGCGCGCCGCGGAGCATCTGATCCGGTTCGCGGTCGCTGGCCTGATGGCGCCCTGACTCCGGCGAAGATTTCCGCGCATAGAATCGTTACCTGACAATCCCTTACAGCAACAACCTTCAGAGCTTTGTAATGACAATGACATCCCTCCGCATCCGCAAGGCCGCCGTGCTCGGCGCCGGCGTGATGGGCGCGCAGATCGCCGCGCACCTCGTCAACGCCGACGTCGAGACCGTGCTGTTCGATCTGCCGCGCAAGGACGGCGACAAGAACGCATCGCGCACAAGGCGATCCAGAACCTCGCCAAGCTCTCGCCGAGCCCGCTGGCGGAGAAGAGCTCGCGCCGCTGCGATCACGCCGGCGAACTACGACGAGCACCTCGAGATGCTGCACGGCTGCGATCTCGTCATCGAGGCGATCGCCGAGCGGCTCGACTGGAAGCTCGATCTCTACAAGAAGATTGCGCCGTATCTATCTGACAACGCTGTCGTTGCCAGCAACACCTCGGGCCTTTCGATCAACGCGCTCGCCGAGGCGCTGCCGGCGAAGCTGCGCCCGCGCTTCAGCGGCATCCATTTCTTCAACCCGCCGCGCTACATGCATCTCGTCGAGCTGATCCCGGATCGCGAGCACCGATCGCGGCGATCCTCGCCGGGCTCGAAGCATTCCTGACCACGACGCTCGGCAAGGGCGTCGTGTACGCGAAGGACACGCCGAACTTCATCGGCAATCGCATCGGCGTCTTCTCGATCCTGGCGACGATGCATCACACCGAAGCGTTCGGCCTCGGCTTCGACGTCGTCGATGCGCTGACCGGGCCCGCGATCGGCCGGCCGAAGAGCGCGACCTATCGCACCGCCGACGTCGTCGGCCTCGACACGATGGCGCACGTGATCAAGACGATGGCCGACACGCTGCCGGACGATCCGTGGCACCGCTACTTCGCGGCGCCCGCGTGGCTCGCTGCGCTGATCGACAAGGGCGCGCTCGGCCAGAAGACCGGCGCCGGCATCTATCGCAAGGTCGGCAAGGACATCCTCGTGCTCGATGTCGCGCAAGCGCGACTACCGGCCGTCGGCGCAGGAGACGAGCGCCGAAGTCGCCGACGATCCTCGCGATCAAGGACCCGGCCGAGAAATTCGCGCAAGCTGCGCGCGTCGCGCGATCCGCAGGCGCAGTTCCTGTGGGCGATGTTCCGCGACCTCTTCCACTACAGCCGCCTATCCACCTCGCCGACATCGCCGACACCGCGCGCGACGTCGATTTCGCGATCCGCTGGGGTTACGGCTGGAAGCTCGGCCCGTTCGAGACCTGGCAGGCCGCGGGCTGGCAGGACGTCGCGAAGTGGATCGCCGAGGACATCGCCGCCGGCAAGGCGATGAGCGACGCGCCGCTGCCCGCGTGGGTCACCGACGGCCGCCGCGGCGTGCATCACGCGGCGGGCTCGTTCTCGCCGAAGACCGGCAAGGACGAGCCGCGCTCGTCGCATCCGGTCTACAAGCGCCAGCTGTTTCCCGGATCCGCTGCTCGGCGAGAAGTTCGATACCGGCACGACGCTCTGGGAAAACGACGGCGTGCGCCTCTGGCACCTCGGCGACGACATCGGCATCGTCTCGTTCAAGACCAAGATGAACACGATCAACGACGACGTGCTCGACGGCTTGCCGCGCGCCATCGACGAGGCCGAGCGCAACTGCAAGGCGCTCGTGCTCTGGCAGACCGGCGAGCCGTTCTCGGCCGGCGCCGATCTCAAGGGCGCGCTCGCGCCTGCTGCAAGGCCGGCAAGTTCGCCGAGTTCGAAGACGATGATCGCGAACTTCCAGCGCGACGCAGCATGCGCCTCAAGCATTCGCTCGTGCCGGTCGTCGCCGCGGTGCGCGGCATGGCGTTCGGCGGCGGCTGCGAGTTCCAGATGCACTGCGACGCGCACGGTCGCGGCGCTCGAAAGCTACATCGGGCTCGTCGAAGCCGGCGTCGGCTTGCTGCCGGCGGGCGGCGGCTTGAAGGAGATCGCGTTGCGCGCCTCGCGCGCGGCGCGTCGACGGCGATCCGTTCCCGCAGCTCAAGAAGATGTTCGAGACCGTCGCGATGGCGAAGGTCTCCGGCAGCGCGCTCGAAGCCAAGCAGCTTGGGCTACTTGCGCGACAGACGACGTCGTCGTGTTCAACGCGTTCGAGTTGCTGTACGTCGCCAAGCAGGTCGCCGCGTCGCTCGCCGAATCCGGCTGGCGCCCGCCGCTGCCCGCGCGCGACATCATCGCGGTCGCCGGCGATGTCGGCACCGCGACGCTTCAAGATGATGCTCGTCAACATGCTCGAAGGCCGCTTCATCTCCGAGCACGACTACGAGATCGCCTCGCGCATCGCCGACACGCTGTGCGGCGGCGCGATCGAGCGCGGCATCGCTCGTCGACGAGCAATGGCTGCTCGATCTGGAGCGCAAGCACTTCGTCGAGCTGGCGCAGACGGCGAAGACGCAGGATCGCATCGCGCACACGATGACGCACCGGCAAGCCGCTGCGGAACTGATCACCGTCGTCCCGGCGAAGCCGGGACCAGCTCTCCCGATGAAAGACTGGATCCGGCCTGCGCCGGAATGACGACACGAGGAACGAGAACTCGATGACCAAACAAATCCAGGACGCCTACATCGTCGCCGCCACGCGCACGCCGGTCGGCAAGGCGCCGCGCGGCGTGTTCCGCAACACGCGCCCCGACGACATGCTCGCGCACGTGCTGCGCGAAGCGATCAAGCGCAGCGCCCGGCATCGACGCCGCGCGCATCGACGACGTGATCATCGGCTGCGCGATGCCCGAAGCCGAGCAAGGCATGAACGTCGCGCGCATCGGCGTGCTGCTCGCCGGCCTGCCCGACACCGTGCCCGGCATGACGATCAACCGCTTCTGCTCGTCCGGCCTGCAGGCGATCGCGATCGCCGCCGACCGCATCCGCCTCGGCGAAGCCGACCTCATGCTCGCCGGCGGCACCGAGCGATGAGCATGGTGCCGATGATGGGCCACAAGATCGCGATGAATCCCGCCGTGTTTTCCGACGAGAACATCGGCATCGCCTACGGCATGGGCATCACGGCCGAGAAGGTCGCCGAGCGCTGGAAGATCACGCGCGAGCAGCAGGACGCGTTCGCGCTGCAGAGCCATCAGCGCGCGCTCGCCGCGATCGCCGCCGGCGAATTCGCCGACGAGATCGCGCCGTATCACGCTCGACGATCACTATCCGGATCTCGCGACGCGGTCGATCGTCGACGGACTCGCGGCGCATCGACACCGACGAAGGCCCGCGCACGGACACCAGCGCTCGAAGCGCTCGCCAAGCTGAGGCCGGTGTTCCGCATGGGCGGCAGCGTCACCGCCGGCAACTCCTCGCAGACGTCCGACGGCGCCGGCGCGGTCGTGCTCGCGAGCGAGCAGGCGATCAAGGACTACGGCCTCACGCCGCTCGCGCGCTTCGTCGGCTTCGCGGTCGCCGGCGTGCCGCCCGAGATCATGGGCATCGGGCCGAAGGAAGCGATTCCGCAAGGCGCTCGCGCAGACCGGCATCCGCAAGGATCAGCTCGACTGGATCGAGCTCAACGAAGCGTTCGCCGCGCAATCGCTCGCGGTGATGCAGCGACCTCGGCCTCGATCCGGCGAAGGTGAATCCGCTCGGCGGCGCGATCGCGCTCGGCCATCCGCTCGGCGCGACCGGCGCGGTGCGCACGGCGACGCTCGTGCACGGCTTGCGCCGGCGCAAGCAGAAGTACGGCATGGTCACGATGTGCATCGGCACCGGCATGGGCGCCGCGGGTCAGCGTCATTCGGCGCAGGCCGGAATCCAGGCTCGCGGCATCAGAAGCTGGATCCCGGCCTTCGCCGGGATGACGATGAAGCGGATCCCTTCGCCGACTATCAGGCGAGCCGCGTGCCGTTCGGCACCGGCCGCTCGATCGCGGTGACGATGACGCCCGTCGTCGGTCGGAAAACCTGTCAGCAGGAATTCGGATCGGAAAGGCCCGACCTGCTTGTCCGGAAAATTGATGACGCCGACGATCTGCCGGCCGACGAGCTCGTCGGGCTTGTAGAACTCCGTGATCCGCGCGCTGGTCTTCTTCTCGCCGTAAGGGCCGAAATCGACCCAGACCTTGTACGCCGGCGAGCGCGCCTCCGGAAACGGTTCGACGCGCACGACGGTACCCGCGACGATCAGGACCTTCTCGAAGTCCGCCCAGCTGATGCGCTCGGAGATGTTCGTGCTCATTTCGAGACGCTCGCAGGCGCAGGAGGCGCTGCAGCGGGCGCATCGTCGCGCGAAAGCCCGACCTGCACCCAGCCAAGGTTGATGCCGATCGCGGTCGCCTGCGGATTCGCCCACGAATACGCGAGTACGCGACCGCTCGAATCCTCGACGACCGACAGCTTGATCACCGGCACATTGCCGTCGCGATAGGTCAGACGTTCGAGCGCCAGCGAATAGCCCGCCGGATTGCCGTCGCGCCATTGCAGCTCGACGCGACCGCCTTCGCTGCCGATGCGAACGCCGCGGTTCATGTGCCAGTCGTTGCTCGCCGCGTCGGCCTTCTGACCGCCACCGTTGATCGCGGCCCAGCCGCCGAACCAGCGCACTTCGCGCGCGTCCTCGCGCACGTCCGCGCCGCGCGCCTGATCGGAATAGAGGCGCACATGCAGCCATTCGCCTTCGCGCTCGATACCGAGCGGAAGCAGCGCGGCGCTCGCACCGATGCCGGGCGCGATCGCCGTGCAGGCCGCGGTGTCCGCCGCGACTTTCAACGGCGCACCGGCTCCGCGCAGAGCGCACGCATCGAGCGGCGTCCATTGCTGCGCATCGAATGCGGAAGACGGCGCCGGCGTCGCGGCAAGCGATCGATGCGGCGTCAGCGCGAACGATCCACCGGCCTGCGCGGCGCCGTGCATCGCCCAGGTCGCTTCCATCGCCGGATTCGCATCGAGGCGCACGTGCCAGATCGTCCACGCGGCGTCGGCGGTCGGTTCGACGTCGATCACGACGTGCGGCGGCGGCGTACCCGTCGCGGATTCGCGAGCGCGCCACACCTGCTCGTGATTGTCGAACGTGCCCGACAACGCCGTGGGCGCGTTCGAGTGATGCGATACGGAGTCCGCCCGGCGCACCTCGTGGCATGCCGTCAGCGATAGCGCGATCAGGAGAAGCCCCGCCGGTTTCATCGCGATTCTCATCGCACCAGCATAACAGCCGCGACCGGAGGCTCGTTTCGGCGACGGGCGGCACATCCGCGGCGGCCGCTGCCGGCTATGATTTTCAGGTCAGGGGTTCCACTATGAACATCGAAATCCATCGCGCCGACCCGCAGCTGCGTCGCATGACGCTGGTCGTGCTCGCCTCAGCCATGCTCGCCGCGATCCTGCTGATGGCCTGGTTCCACCGCTGGCTCGACCGCTCGACGGTTTCGATGCCGGCCGAGCGCTTCATGCTCGAGATGCACCGCATGATCGGCATCACCAGCACGGCCTCGAGCCTGTGCGTGCTGCTGCTCGCAGGTTACGCCGCCCGACTCGGCCGCCGCGTCATCGAGGCGCGCCGCTGGCCGCTGCACGGGTCGCGCGTGGTGCTCGACATGCGCATCCGCAGCGGCGACGCCGCCGTGGCGTTCGGACGCATGCTGAATATCATCGCGGTCGTGCTGGTCGTGCTCGCCATCGCGTTCGGCGTGCTCGGCTGGCGCCTCGTCGGCACCGGCTGACGCTAGACGCGCGCAAGCGCCTCGTCGAGATCGCGGATCAGCACGCCGGGTTCTTCGAGCCCGATCGAAAGACGCACGAGACTCAACGGCAACGCGCCGGCCGGACGAATCGGCGTATCCGGCGCGATGCACGACCGCGACCGGAAACATCAGCGACTCGTAGCCGCCCCACGAAACCGTCATCAGGAATCGCTTCAGGCTGTCGCAGAAACGCTCGACGGCCGCGACGTCGGGTGCGTCGAGATCGATCGTCAGGAGACCGCTCGCGCCGTGCAGCTGGCGCGCGGTGAGATCGAACTGCGGGTTGCCGGTCGCGCGCGGCGAATACACCTTGCGCACTTTCGGATGCGATTCGAGGAACGCGAGCACTTCGGTCGCCGTCGCCGCGATGCGCTGCATGCGGATCTGCAGCGTGCGCAGGCCGCGGATCATCAGCCACGCATCGTGCGGCGCGAGGATCGCGCCGAGCGTCATGAACGGGCCGCGGAAGATCTCGCGGATCAGCGCATGGCTGCCGCACAGCGCGCCGGCGACGACGTCGCTGTGGCCGTTGAGGTACTTCGTCGCCGAATGCGCGACGAGATCGATGCCGAGCGCGAGCGGCGACTGGTTCAGCGGCGTCGCGTAGCTGTTGTCGCAGAGCGTGCGGATGCCGCGTGCCTTCGCCAGCGCGGCGACGGCGGCGATGTCCTGCTGCTCGAACGTCATCGAGTTCGGGCTTTCGAGCACGATCAGGCGCGTCTTTTCGGTCAACGCGGATTCGAAGTTCGCGATCGTCGGTGCCATCGATGAAGCTCGTCGCAACGCCGAAGCGACCGAGCAGATCGCGCAGCACCGCGCGCGTCCAGCTGTACGGCCGCGCGACGCAGATCGCGTGATCGCCCGCGCGCACGCTGGCGATCACCGCGGCCGAGATCGCGCCGGCGCCGCTGCCGAACATCAGGCAATCCTCGGCGCCTTCGAGCGCGGCGACCTTCTTGCGCAGGATCTCGACGGTCGGATTGTTGCCGCGCGTGTAGACGTGGCCCGCGAATTCGTCGCGTGAAGCCTTCGCGCATCTTCGCAACGGTCGGGAACGCGAAGATCGACGACTGCACGATCGGCGGCGCGACGGCGCCGAAATAATTTTCGCGGTCTTCGCCGAGGTGGTTGAGGATGTAGCTGAGGTCCATAGAAGCCAGGGATTAGAGACGAGTGGGGAGGGCACAAAACCGTGATCGAAATTCCAGGCATCGATGAGAAGACGCGCCGATTATCGCGCCCTCGCCTCTTCCCCATCCTCCTAATCCCTGCTTCTCAGATATTCGCGCGTCGCCTCGCCGATCTGCGGATCCTGCAACGCCATGTGCAGCGTCGCCTTGACGAGCCCGAGCTTGTTGCCGCAATCGAAACGCGTGCCCTCGAAGCGATAGGCCAGCACGGGCTGCTCCGACAGAAGCGCCTCGATCGCGTCGGTCAGCTGGATTTCGCCGCCGGCACCCGGCGTCGTCTTCTCCAGCAGTTCGAAGATGCGTCCGGGCAGCACATAGCGGCCGACGATCGCGAGGTTCGACGGTGCTACCGCAGGCTTCGGCTTCTCGACGACGAGCTTGATCTTCGCGGCGCGCTCGTCGATGCGTTCGGCATCGACGATGCCGTACTTGTCCGTCTGCTCGCGCGGCACTTCTTCGACGGCGATGACGCCGGCGTTCTCCCTTGCCGAGAGCTCGGCCATCTGGCGCAGCGCGCCGGCGCCGCTGCCAGTCCAGATCAGATCGTCCGGCAGGATCACGCCGAACGGCTCGTCGCCGACGACAGGTTTGGCGCACAGCACGGCGTGGCCGAGACCGAGCGCTTCGGGCTGCGTGACGAACACGCAGCGCACGTTGCGCGGCAATGTGCCCTGCACGAGCGCGAGCAGCGCGTCCTTGCCGGCTTCGGCGAGCTTGCTTTCGAGCTCGTAGGCCTTGTCGAAGTAATCCGCGATCGCGTGCTTGTAGCGGTTGGTCACGAACACCAGCGTGTCGGCGCCCGCGTCGACGGCTTCGTCGACCGCGTACTGGATCAGCGGCCGATCGAGCACCGGCAGCATTTCCTTGGCGACGACCTTGGTCGCCGGCAGGAAGCGCGTGCCGAGGCCGGCGACGGGGAATACGACCTTGCGCAACGGTCGGGTCATCTTTTCTCCTGGTGTAACGGCTGTACAGCGGAAGATCGAACCACAAGAAACAAGCGCTCAAGATCTTTCTTCGTGTACTTCGTCTTCGTGGTTCAGTCTTTGCTCTCTCAACATCACCCCGCCCTCGCCCCGGAGATCGGTATGACCTCGGCCGCCGCGCCACGCTCGTGCGCGGCGAATTCCGGCAGCAGCTGATCGAGCATGCGGCGCAGCGTGTCCTCGTCGTATTCGCGCACGGCGACGCCAGCCTGGCGCAGCTGCGCGGTCAGAAGGCTCCACGACATGCTGCGCGGCTGCGCCAGGAAGATCTTCGCGTGCGTCGTGTCGCTGTAGTTTTCGAGCGGATGGAACAGCTCCTCGAACAGTTTCTCGCCGGGCCGCAGGCCCGTATAGATGATCGGGATGTCGCCTTCCGATGATTTGCCGGCAAGGCGGATCATCTGCTCGGCGAGATCGCGGATGCGCACCGGCTCGCCCATGTCGAGCGCGAAGATCTCGCCGCCCTTGCCGAGCACCGCGGCCTGCAGGATCAGCTGGCAGGCTTCCGGAATCGTCATGAAATAGCGCGTGATCTCCGGATGCGTGACCGTCACCGGACCGCCGGCGCGAATCTGCTCGCGGAAACGCGGCACGACCGAGCCTGCCGAATCGAGCACATTGCCGAACCGCACCGTGATGAAGCGCGTCTTCGACTGACTCGCGAAGTTCTGGCAGAAGAGCTCGGCGACGCGCTTGCAGGCGCCCATGACGCTGGTCGGATTGACCGCCTTGTCGGTCGAGATCAGCACGAAGCTGCCGGCGCCGTGACGATCGGCAGCGGCGGCGACGGTCTCGGTGCCGACCACGTTGTTGCGGAACGCCTCGCGCAGCTGCGCCTGCAGCAGCGGCACGTGTTTGTACGCGGCCGCGTGGAAGACGATTTCCGGTCGCGTCGACGCGAACACGCGCTCGCACGCGATCGCATCCGTGCAGTCGCCGAGCACGGCGTTGAACAGGATGTCCGGATGCTCGCCGCGCAGCTCCTGCTCGATCAGGTAGAGGTTGTATTCGGAAATGTCGAACACGGTCAGCGATTCGGCGCCGAGCCGCGCGATCTGCCGGCAGAGTTCCGAACCGATCGAGCCGCCACCGCCGGTGATCAGCACGCGCTTGCCGGCGAGCTGCGTGCGGATCGCGGTCCAGTCGAGCTGCACCGGGTCGCGGCCGAGCAGATCCTCGATCGCGACTTCCTTCAGTTCGTTGAAACTCGCGCGGCCGGCGACGACGTCTTCGAGCCGCGGCACCGTGCGGAACGGCAGGTTGCAGCTTTCGCAAAGATCGACCGCGCGGCGCATCTGCGCCTTGTTCGCGTTCGGCATCGCGATGACGAGCATCTCGGCCGCCGTTTCGCGCGCGAGCTGCGGCAATTGATCGAGCGTGCCGAGCACCGGCACGCCATGCAGTGCGACTGCCGCGCAGCGACGCGTTGTCGTCGAGGAAACCGACCGGCGTGTAGCGGTTCTCGCGACGCAGGTCGCGCACCAGCGCTTCGCCGGCCTTGCCCGCGCCGAGCACGAGCACGCGCTGGCTTGGCGCGCGCGCGCTGAAGTCGAGGCGGCTGTCCTTCCAGTAGCGATACAGAAGTCGCGGCGCGCCGAGCAGCACGGCGAGCACGAGCGGATACACGACCAGCACCGTGCGCGGCACGGTTTCGAGGCGGTTGTAGAGGAACAGCGTGAGCGCGATCGCGAGCGCGCCGAGCACGGCGGCCTTGGCGATGTTCCACAGATCCGGCAGGCTCGCGAAGCGCCAGAGGCCCTTGTAGAGACCGGTCCACCAGAAGATCACGCCCTGCGCTGCGAGCACGAACCAGACTTCGGGACCGAACAGCGCGACCGGCGGCGGATTCGCCTCGAGCGACCAGCGCATCATGCTGACCGCGATCCACGCGATCCACACCATCAGCATGTCGTGCAGGACGACAGCGAGGCGCGGATGGATCGCGGCGATGAGGTTACGCAGCGGCATGCACACCTCGCGCGCGCGCGGCGGCAATGCAGCGGCGCTTGCCGACGATCCAGACGACGACCGCCAGTGCATAGACAAGTGCGGCAGCGCCGATCCCCGACGGCGCGGCGCCCGATTGCGTCGGCATCGAACGATTCATCCAGAAGATGACAGGCAATACGATCAGGAGGTTCCATCCCATGTAGAACGCGACGACGCGCGCATGCGTGTGGCCGCAGCGGACCAGCCACTGGTACAGGTGCTCGCGGTGCGCACTATACCAACGCCGGCCGCGGACCATGCGCGAGATGAGCGTGCAGGTCGCGTCCGTCACGAACGCCGAGCACGCGACGATGCCGGTCGCCGCAGCGATGCGCGGCGTCAGGATCTGCCAGATCACGGCGACGGCGATCAGAAAACCGAGCACGCCGCTGCCGACATCGCCCATGAAGATGCGGGCGCGCGGAAAATTGAACGGCACGAAGCCGAGCACGGCCGCGGCCCAGAGTGTCAGCTGCCAGGCCGTCGCGACATCGTCGGCGCGCGCAAACAGCGCGGCTAGCGTCCAGAACACGAAGATCGACTGCAGCGAAAGGATGCCGTCGATGCCGTCCATGAAATTGTGCAGGTTGATCGACCAGACCGTCGCGAGCGCCGCAACCAGAGCGCCGGCGATGAGGAACGCCGACAACGCCGGCGTGAGGTCGGCCACGAACGGACCCAGCGCCGCAAACGGCAGCAGCGGAACGACGAATGTCCACAGCGCTGCAGCGCAATGCATCGCGAAGCGCTTGCCGGCTGAAAGTCCGCCGTGATCGTCGATCCAGCCGACGAGCGCGATGCCGACGACGCCCGGGATGAGCCAGCCGAGGGGGAAGCGGTATTCGAACGGCGCGTGCGCAATCGAAGGCAGCAGCCCGCAGACGACGATCGCGATGACGATGCCGATGCCGCCGCCGCGCGGCGTCGGCACGCTGTGCGAGCGTCGCATGCCGGGCTCGTCGATGAGACGACGGCGGCGCGCGTACGCGATCGATGCGGCCGTCGCAAGCGCCGACAGCACCAGCGCCGAGCTGGCCCACAGAAACGGCGCCGACGCGTCCGGCACCGCGGCGCTACTCCCCGACGACGCCGTGGATCGGCCGCACCGTGCCCCAGTTCTTGCAGCTCGGGCACTGCCAGTGATGCGCTTTCGCGCCGAACCCGCACTTGTTGCAGCGGTACATCGCCTGCCCTTCGACGAGCTTGCGCGTGAGGTCGCGCAGGATCAGGAAATTGTCGCGCGCCTCGCCGCTCGCGGTGTGCAGGTTCACGTCGATCAGCGCCATCAGCGCGCGCACCGACGGGCGCTGGCGCAGCGCGCGGTTGAGGAACGCGACCGCGGCATCTTCGCCCTGCGTGCGCGTGTAGAGGCGCGCGAGCGCGAGCACCGGCGAGACACCCTGGTACGTTTCGGTGATGTCGAGCAGGAATTCCTCGGCACGCGCCATCTGCTGCGCGCGCGCATAGCAGTCGAGCAGCGGCGAGAGGATTTCCGGCACGTAGTCGACGTCCTGTTCGGCGACCTGCTCGAATGCGGCGATCGCCTTGTCGAGATGGCCGTCGGCGGCTTCGACGTGGCCCTTGATCATGCTTGCGCGCACGCAGTCGCTTTCGGCCGCGTACGCTTCCTCGATGTGCTGGCGCGCTTCTTCGAGCGCGCCGCGTGCGCGCGCCTGTTCGGCGAGCTCGCAATAGAACTGTGCGATCACCGCGCCCTGCGATTCGCCGGTCGCCTGCTGCAGCCGGCGCGCATGGTCGATCGCCTTGTCCCAGTCGCGCTCGTGCTGGTAGATCGCGATCAGGTGCTTCAGCGCGGACGGCGCCTGCGCATTCATCGCGACGAGATCGCTGAACAGCGTTTCGGCGCGGTCGAGCAGGCCCGCGCGCATGTAGTCCTCGCCGAGCTCGAGCAGCGCGACGGTCTTCTCGTCCTCGTTGAGGTTCGGCCGCGCGATCAGATGCTGGTGCACGCGGATCGCGCGATCGACCTCGCCGCGGCGGCGGAACAGATTGCCGAGCGCAAGGTGCGTCTCGACCGTGTCGCGGTTGATCTCGGCGAGCTTGAGGAACACCTCGATCGCCTTGTCCTGCTGCTCGTTCAGGAGGTAATTGAGGCCGCGGAAGTAGTTCGTCGAAAGCTCGCTGACGCGCGCGCCGGACGTGCGCTCGCTGCCGCGACGGCCGAGCACCCAGCCCGACAGCGCCGCGACCGGCAGCAGGAGGAACAGAAGCGCGAGCTCGGTCATGCGTCGTGTGGCCGCGCGTCGCTCGGTGGCGACGGCGATGCGCTGAGCCGCGCGCAGCTGGCGTCGCGTTTCACGAAGATCGCGATGCAGGCGCGGCACGCGCGCGAGCCATGCGACGAGTCCGCCGAGCAGCCAGCCGATGACGACCGCGGCGAGCAGCACCGCGCCTTTCGGCACGCTCGGCTGCCAGAAGTAGAAATCGATCGTGATGCGCTCGGCGTTCAGCGCGCCGAAAACCGCGCCGAAGACGACGAACACGAGGACGACGATGATGAGGGCCAGGCGCATGCGTGCAATCTGGGACTATCGCGGTGGAAAAACCAGTGCACGCCGGAGCGGCGTTGCCACCCTATCATGATCGCGGCAGGTGACTTGCGGAAGCGGCGCAAGCTGTTGCCCGCCGCAATGCCTCGAACAGGAAACCGTGAATCGCCGCTAGTTGCCGCCGCCCGAGGACTGCGCGCCATCGTTGACGCGTTCGCGCAGCTCCTTGCCCGGCTTGAAGTGCGGCACGTGCTTGCCCGGCAGCGCGACCGCATCGCCGGTCTTGGGATTGCGGCCCATGCGCGGCGGACGATAGTGCAGCGAGAAGCTGCCGAAGCCGCGGATCTCGATGCGTTCGCCCACGGAAAGCGCCTGGCTCATCTGTTCGAGCAGGCTCTTGACCGCGAGCTCGACGTCGTTGGCAGCGAGGTGCTTCTGACGCTCGGCAAGGGCTTCGATCAGCTCCGACTTGGTCATTGAAGTATCAGTTGTGGAGTCGTGGTCGGACATTGCGCATCGTTTTGGACCGGCACTAGCTCGCCGAAACGGGCGCGCGGTTCGTCACCGCGCGCCCGGCCATTCGTATCAACGATTGAGCTGTTCCTTGAGCAACGCACCGAGCTTGGTCGTGGCACCGGATGCGCTCTGGTACTCGTCGAGCGCCGTCTGCAGTTCGTCCTCGTCCTTCGCGCGGATCGAGAGCTGCAGGCTGCGGCCCTTGCGATCCATGCCGATGAACTTGGCTTCGACCTTGTCGCCGACCTTCAGATGCTGGGTCGCATCCTCGACGCGTTCCTTGGCGATGTCGTTGGCGCGCAGATAACCTTCCACGCCTTCGCCGAGATCGATCGTCGCACCCTTGGCATCGACCTCGCGGACCGTGCCGTTGAGGATGCTGCCCTTCGGATGCGCGGCCATGAACTGGCCGAACGGATCCTGCTCGAGCTGCTTGATGCCGAGCGAGATGCGCTCGCGCTCCGGATCGACCGCAAGCACCACGGCCTCGATCTCGTCGCCCTTCTTGAAGTTGCGCACGAGGTCTTCGCCGGTCGTCTGCCACGAGATGTCGGACAGATGGACCAGGCCATCGATGCCGCCGTCCAGGCCGACGAACACGCCGAAGTCGGTGATCGACTTGATCGTGCCGGTGACCTTGTCGCCCTTCTTGTGGATCGCGGCGAACGCTTCCCACGGATTGGCGCGCGTCTGCTTCATGCCGAGCGAGATGCGGCGACGCTCTTCGTCGACGTCGAGCACCATGACCTCGACTTCGTCGCCGACCTGCACGACCTTGGCCGGATTGACGTTCTTGTTGGTCCAGTCCATTTCCGAAACGTGGACGAGGCCTTCGACGCCGGGCTCGAGCTCGACGAAGCAGCCGTAGTCGGTGACGTTGGAAACCTTGCCGAACAGGCGCGTGCCGGTCGGGTAACGACGGGCGATCGCGACCCACGGATCCTCGCCGAGCTGCTTGAGTCCGAGCGAAACGCGGTTGCGCTCGCGATCGAACTTCAGCACGCGGACATCGAGCTCGTCGCCGACGTTGACCACTTCGGACGGATGACGAACGCGCTTCCACGCCATGTCGGTGATGTGCAGGAGGCCATCGATGCCGCCGAGGTCGACGAACGCACCGTAGTCGGTGAGGTTCTTGACGACGCCCTTGACGACCGCGCCTTCCTGCAGACGCTCGAGCAGCTTTTCGCGCTCCTCGGAGAACTCGCTCTCGACCACCGCGCGACGCGAGACCACCACGTTGTTGCGCTTGCGGTCGAGCTTGATGATCTTGAACTCGAGTTCCTTGCCTTCGAGATAGGACGGGATCGCGCACCGGGCGCACGTCGACGAGGGAGCCCGGCAGGAATGCGCGGACGTCCTTGATGTCGACGGTGAAGCCGCCCTTGACCTTGCCGGAGATCCGGCCGGTGACGGCGGCGTTGGCGGTCTGCGCCTCTTCGAGCTCGTCCCACACCAGCGAGCGCTTGGCCTTCTCGCGCGACAGCATCGTCTCGCCGAAGCCATTCTCGATCGCGTCGAGCGCGACCTTTACCTCGTCGCCGATCTGGATTTCGAGCTCGCCCTTCTCGTTCTTGAACTGCTCGATCGGGATGATGCCTTCGGACTTCAGTCCGGCGTTGACGACGACGACGTCGGAACGGATGTCGACGACGATGCCGGAGACGATGGCGCCGGAGCGCAGCTTGGCGATCGATTGGCTCTGTTCGAACAGTTCAGCAAAACTTTCGGTCATGTTGGATTCCAGTTGAAAAACAGGCCGGCGTTCTTCGCGAATCGCCAACCCACCTTCTGATGATGCGGATTTCCGCATCGGTTCAAGTTCCGGCGCATTGCCGGTCCGTTGCTTCTTTCGAAGCGATTGCACAAATATGCGCGAAGCCGACCTCTCGAAAGACGTCCCGCCGAAATGCGGTTCCGCCCGTCGACGTCAGTCGGCGGCGCGGACGACCGCGAGCACCTTCGCGAACCACGTCTGCGACGGGCATTCCGGTGGTATCGACGATCAGCGCCCCCAACGCCGGCTTCAGCGGTGCGACCTTGCGGTTCGCATCGCGCTCGTCGCGCGCCTCGATCTCGCGCAAAAGGGATGAGAGGGTAACATTCAAACCCTTTTCTTTCAACTGCTTATACCGCCTGCGGGCTCTTTCATCCGCGCTGGCGGTCAGGAATACCTTGTACGCCGCGTCCGCGAAAACGACGGTTCCCATGTCCCGGCCGTCGGCAACCAGGCCCGGCTGACGGCGGAACGAGCGCTGTTTGTCGAACAGCGCCGCCCGGACGCTCGGGATCGCCGCGATCGCCGAGGCCGCCGCCCCGCAGGTCTCGGTGCGGATCTCGTCGGTCGCGTCGTGGCCATTCACGATCACCCGCGTCTCGCCGCCGTCCCTGGCGTCGCGGAACGCGATCCGGGTGGTCTCGGCGCAGCGCGTGACCGCCTCGGCGTCCGAAAGATCGATGCCTTCCATGCCGGCCGCGTAGCCCACCGCCCGGTACAGCGCCCCCGAATCCAGCAGGTGCCAGCCGAGCGCATCGGCCGCGGCGCGGCTGATCGTGCCCTTGCCGGACCCCGACGGGCCGTCGATCGTCAGCACCGGAATCGGCTTCTCGGCCTTGGCGGTCATGGTGCTCTGCGCTGGGAAGGCGCGCGATTCTAGCCGACCGCGTCGCCGCGCCGGTCGCGTTGCCGGCTCAGCCCATGGCCTTCGGATAGCGGTAACGCAGCAGCGCGTCCTGCGTGATCAGCGCCGCCTTGGCCAGCGCCGCGTGCGCGACGATCAGGCGATCGAACGGGTCGCGCGTGAAGCCGAGCGACAACGCCTCGGCGGCGACATCCGCAAAACGCTCTGTGGCGACGCGGATCGAAAGATCCTCGGCAAGGCGCTCCGAGATCGTGATCGCGCCCTCGCGCAGACGACCGATTTCGTGCAGCAGCTCTATCTCGAGCAGCACCGCCGGCGAGATCGTGACGATGTCCCGGTCGATCGCACGCTTTGCAGGCAACCCGAGGCCTCCGGTGCGGCCCTCGTACAAGGCGATCGCCACGTGCGTGTCGAGCATGACCATCAGCGCCCGCCCCGCGGACGTTTGCGCGGAGCGTACGTGCCGACCGGCTCAGCGACTTTTGAAATGTCACCCGACCATTCGGCGGGCGATTCGTGCGGATCGAGCGGCGCGCCGATGACGATGCTGCGCTTGACGAGTCGGGACAGGCGGCCTGGCGACTCCGGCACCGCGTCTTCGCGAATCAGGCGCAGGCGCACACCGTTGCGCACGATGACCAGCGGCTCGCCGGTTTCGGCCACGTGATCGGCCAGCTGAAACAGCCGCTGGCGGAGCTCGGTCAGGGTGATCGTGGCATTCATGTACGTACGTACACTACCGCAAGTCGCCGACCACCGCAAATCCTGCAGCGTTCGCAAGCTCGATGAAGCCGGGAAACGAGGTCGCCACGTTCGCGCAATCCGAAACGACGACCGCATCGGCCGCAACGAGCCCCGCGACCGCGAAGCTCATCGCGACGCGATGATCGCCCTGGCTGTCGACGCGCCCGCCGCTCAGCATTCCGCCTTCGATGATCGCGCCATCCGGCGTTTCGTCGACGCGGATCCCGAGCGCACGCAGGCCCTGCGCCATCGTCGCGATGCGGTCCGATTCCTTGACGCGAAGCTCGGCGGCGCCGCGGATCGTCGTCGTGCCCTTCGCGGCGGCAGCGGCGATGAAGAGGATCGGAAACTCGTCGATCATGTCCGGCACACGCTCGGCCGCAACTTCGATTCCGCGCAGCGGCGCATGGCGCACGACGAGATCGGCGACGAGCTCGCCGCCGGTTTCGCGTCGATCGTCCTCGCGGATGTCGGCGCCCATCTCGCGCAGCACGTGAAGCAGTCCCGTCCGTCGCGGATTCAGCCCGACGCCGCGCAGCACGAGCTCCGAGCCCGGCGTCAGCGTCGCGGCGACGATGAAGAATGCCGCGGACGAAAAGTCCGCCGGCACGTCGATATCGGTCGCGCGCAGTCGATGACCGCCGGAAAGTCGCGCGTGACCCGGAGCGAAAACGATCGGCCAGCCGAACGCGGCCAGCATGCGCTCGGTGTAATCGCGCGTCGGATGACGCTCGCGAACATCGGTCTCGCCGCGCGCGAAGAGACCAGCGAGCAGGACGGCCGACTTGACCTGCGCACTCGCGACCGGAGGCGTCGTAGGAAATGCCGCGCAAATCGCGACCACCACGGATGCGAAGCGGCGGCAGACCGCCCTCCTCCGCGCGGATCGCAGCGCCCATCGCGGACAACGGCTCGATGACGCGGCGCATCGGTCGCCGCGACAAGCGACGCATCGCCGACGAGCACGCTATCGAACGGCTGTCCGGCCAGCACGCCCGCCAGCAAGCCGCATCCCCGTGCCCGAGTTTCCGCAATCAAGATCGACCGAGGGCGCGGCGAGCCCGTGCAATCCGACGCCGTGAACGATGCGCTGCGACGGTGCCGGCGCTTCGATCGCGACACCGAGCGAGGCGAATACCGCGGCCGTCGCACGCGTGTCCTCGCCTTCGAGAAAACCGTCGATCCGCGACGTGCCTTCCGCGAGCGCCGCCAGCATGATCGCGCGATGGGATATCGACTTGTCGCCGGGGACCGTGATCTCGCCGCGGATCGGTCCCGCGGGTCGGCTCGTCCACTCGACGTCTGCGCTCAAGGCAGCGCGTCCAGCAGGCGCTGGTTTTCGGCGCGGCTGCCGACGCTGATGCGCACCGTGTGCGCGAGGCCGTAGCCGCCCATCGGTCGCACGATCACGCCGCGCTCGAACAGGTGGCGCTCGAAATCGGCCGCGTCACGCCCGAGATCGACAAGCACGAAGTTCGTCTGCGAAGGCAGCACACGATAGTCCCGCGCCCGCGAGCGCTTCGCTGAGCCAGTCCCGCTCGCTCCGGTTGAATGCAACGGCTTTCGCCAGATGCGACGCATCGCCGAGCGCTGCCTCGGCCGCCGCGAGCGCGATGTTGTTCACGTTGAACGATTCGCGCAATCGCTCGATCACTGCGACGACGCTCGGATGCGCGACGAGATAGCCGACGCGAAGTCCCGCAAGCCCATACGCCTTCGAGAACGTGCGCGTGACGATGAGGTTCGGATGGCGATCGGCGAGCCGCAGCGCGCTGGAAAGGTCCGGCGCATCGACGTATTCGGCATACGCCTCGTCGACGACGATCAGAACTTCGCGCGGCACGCGAGCGACGAAGCGATCGAGCGCCGCATCGTCGAACCAGGTGCCCGTCGGATTGTTCGGATTCGCGAGATAGACGAGCCGCGTATCGCCACGAACGGCCGTCGCGATCGCTTCGAGATCGTGTCCGTAACGGCGCAATCGGATGCGCGCGCGGCAGCGCCGGCACGCGCAGCGCGATCGCGCCGGCCGCCGCCGTCGCGATCGGAAACACCGCAAAACCATATTGCGAAAACACGACCGAATGCGACGGATCGGCGAAACACTGCGCGAGCAGCATCAGCAGCTCGTGCGAGCCGTTGCCGAGCGCGATGCGATCGATCGCGACGCCGAGATGCGCGGACAGCGCGGTCTTCAGCGAAAGCCCGCGCGGATCGGGATAGCGGAACGTCTCGCCGAGCGCATCGCGCATCGCGTCGATCGCGAGCGGGCTCGGGCCGAGCGGATTCTCGTTCGAGCCGAGCTCGGCGATCGCCGCGCCGAATCGCTTGCGCAACGCGGGAAGATCATGACCCGGATCGTAGGCGCGCAAGCGCCGACGTCGCCGCATTCGCGAGCGTCGTCGCGTCGAACGCGCTCCAGACCGCGTCGCCATCCGCCGCGTTCATCGACGCGCGATCGGCGACGGACGCCATCACGGCACCGCGACCGGATACGAGCCGAGCACCTTGACCTGCGCCGCGTGCGATTCGAGCTCGGCGAGCGCCTTCTTCATCGGCTCGTCGTCGACGTGGCCGGCGAGATCGATGAAGAACCCGTATTCCCACTTCGCCTGATGCGACGGCCGCGATTCGATGCGGTTCATGCTGATGCCGTGGCGCGCGAACGGGCTCAGCACGTTGAACAGCGCGCCCGGCTGATCCTTGATGAAGACCAGCACCGACGTGCGGTCGTGGCCCGACGGCGGAAAGATCTGCGCGGCCGATCACGAGGAATCGCGTCGTGTTGTCGGCGTGATCCTCGATCGAACCCATGATGACTTTCTTGAGTCCGTAGATCAGCCCCGCGCTTTCGCCGGCGATCGCGGCCGAGTCGTCGGAGTTGCGCGCACGACGCGCCGCTTCGGCGTTGCTCGACACCGGAATCTTCTCGACCTTCGGCAGGTTGCCGCGCAGCCAGGCCTGCGTCTGCGCGAACGATTGCGGATGCGAGTAGATGCGCTCGATGTCCTCGATGCGTCCGCGAGCGCGACAACAGGAACTGATGCACGCGAAGCTCGACTTCGCCGCAGATCTTGAGGTGCGAAGTCAGGAACATGTCGAGCGTGATCTGGATCGTGCCCTGCCCCGAATTCTCGACCGGCACGACGCCGAAATCCGCGCTGCCGCTTTCGACTTCGTTGAACACTTCCTCGATGCTGACCATCGGCATGCCGTGCGCCGAGCGGCCGAAGTGCTTCAGCACGGCCTGCTGGCTGAACGTGCCTTCGGGTCCGAGGTAGCCGATCTTGAGCGGCTCCTGCTGCGCGAGGCACGCCGACATGATCTCGCGGAACACGTGCACGAGCAGCTTCGTCGCTGAGCGGGCCTTCGTTGCGATCGACGACCATGCGCAGCACCTGCGCTTCGCGCTCGGGCCGGTAGTAGTCGACCGCGGCGGCGAGCTTGCCCTTGGCCTTGCCGACCTGCAGCGCGAACTCGGCGCGCTCGGCGATCAGCGCCTGGATCTGGCGGTCGATCCCGTCGATGCGCGCGCGCACTTCCGCGAGCTGCGGCGCGGGCGGTTGCTTCGCTGGCTTGGGCTTGCGGCCATCTTGCTCAACCCGGAATCACGCGGACCGACAGGATGCCATCGATCGCCGCGATCGCGGAAACCAGCGAATCCGGCACCGGCGTATCGACGTCGATCAGCGTGTAGGCGAGATCGGCGCGCGACGCGTTGTGCATCTGCGCGATGTTGACGCCGGCCTCGCCGAGCACGTGCGACAGCTGGCCGATCATGTTCGGCCGGTTCTGGTTCGCGATGCAGATGCGCGCGGTGCCGGTGCGCGACATGCGCGTCTCGGGAAAATTCACCGAATGGCGGACGTTGCCGTGCTCGAGGAAATCGCGCAGCTGATCGACGACCATGACCGCGCAGTTCTCCTCGGCCTCGCCGGTCGACGCACCGAGGTGCGGCAGCGCGATCACGCGCGGATTGCCGAGCAGGTCGGCGTCCGGAAAATCGCTGACGTAGCGACCGATGCGTCCGCTCGGCGAGGCCCTCGCGCAACGCCGCGGCATCGACGATGCCTTCGCGCGCGAAGTTCAGCAGCACGACGCCCTGCCGCGCCGACGCGAGCGCCTGCGCACCGAAGATGCCGCGCGTCTTGTCGTTCAGCGGCACGTGGAACGTGATGTAGTCGGACGCCGCGAAAAGCTCGCCGAGCGAGCCGGCCTTGGCGACTTCGGACGAAAGCTGCCACGCGCCTTCGACGGTCATGTGCGGATCGAACCCGAGCACGCGCATGCCGAGCGCGTACGCCGCATTCGCGACCTTGACGCCGATCGCGCCGAGCCCGACGACGCCGAGCGTCTTGCCCGAGAGCTCCGAGCCGACGAAGCGCTTCTTCTCCGCTTCGACGCGATGATGCAGATCGTCGATCGGCCTTCAGATCGCGCACGAAACCGAGCGCATCGGCGAGGTTGCGCGCCGCCAGCAGCATGCCGGCGACGACGAGCTCCTTGACCGCATTCGCGTTCGCGCCCGGCGCATTGAACACGGGCACGCCGCGCGCCGAAAGATCGGCGACCGGAATGTTGTTGACGCCGGCACCCGCGCGCGCGACCGCTTTCACGCTGTCGCGATCGGCGACTTGTGCATGTCGGCCGAGCGCACGAGCACGGCGTCCGCGTCGGCGATGTCGTTGGCGACGCGGTAGAGATTCGCCGGCAGGCGATCGAGCCCGTTGCGCGAGATGTTGTTGAGGGTCTGGATCTTGAACATGCCGATTCCTGCGCTTCGTCGTCCCGGCGAAGGCCGGGATCCAGTTTCTTCGACGCGTCGAAGCACTGGATTCCGGCCTTCGCCGGGATGACGACCGTAGATTGCTCTATCCGTTGCGCTTCGCAAAATCCTTCATGAAATCGACCAGCGCCTGCACGCCTTCGATCGGCATCGCGTTGTAGATCGACGCACGCATGCCGCCGACCGCGCGATGTCCCTTCAGCGCGAGCAATCCGGCCGCTTCCGATTCCTTCAGGAACGCCGCATCGAGATCTTCGCGCGGCAGCGTGAAAGGCACGTTCATCCACGAGCGCGCGTTTTTCTCGACGGGATTCCTGTAGAAACCCGAGCCGTCGATGTAGCCGTAAAGCAGCTCGGCCTTCGCGCGATTGCGCGTCGCCATCGCCGCGAGCCCGCCCTGCTTCTTGAGCCACTTGAACACGAGCGCGGCGAGATACCAGCCGAACGTGTTCGGCGTGTTCAACATCGAATCCTGCGCGGCCTGCTCGGCGTAGTTGAAGATCTTCGGCAGATCCTTCGGACAGCGCGCGAGCAGATCCTCGCGCACGATCATCACGACGAGTCCGGCCGCGCCGATGTTCTTCTGCGCACCGGCGTAGATCAGGCCGAAGCGCGACACGTCGAGCGGCCGCGACAGAATCGTCGACGACATGTCGGCGACAGCGGCACGTCGCCGACATCGGGAATCGTCGTGAAACTCGACGCCGCGGATCGTCTCGTTCGGCGTGTAGTGCAGATAGGCGGCCTTCGGATCGAGATCCCACGATGCGCGCGGCGGAATGCGATCGTAGTTCGTCGCCTCCGACGCTCGCCGCGATGCGCACGCCGACCGAGCGGCTTCGCTTCCTTCGCGGCCTTTTCGCCCCAGTCGCCGGTGACGACGTAGTCGGCGGTCTGGCCGCGCGCGCGCGATATTCATCGGAATCTGCGCGAAATGCTGCGTCGCACCGCCCTGCAGGAACAGAACCTTGTAGTTCGCGGGAATCGACGAGCAGCTCGCGCAGGTCGCGCTCGGATTCGGCAGCCAGCGCGATGAACTCCTTGCCGCGATGGCTGATCTCCATGACCGACGCGCGCGCGCCGTCCCATTCGAGCAGTTCGGCCTGCGCCTGACGCAGGACCTCTTCCGGCAATGCCGCCGGTCCCGCGCTGAAGTTGTATCCGCGACTCACTCGATCGCTCTCCCGTTGGTCTTCCGCATTATGCCGCAGTGCAGCACACGCGCAATACGACCGAAGCCGCGCGATCACGTCTTTGTAGGAGCGGCGAAAGCCGCGAGCTCTTGGGACGGCACGCAAGAAACAGAAAAAGATCGCGGCTGTCGCCGCTCCTACACGCGTTCCCGAAGCAGTCCGCTCATGCGCCGCGTAGCAGGATCCAGACGAGCCCGAGCGCGATCAGTGCAGCGGCGCCGATCAGCCACCAGATCGATCCGCGCGTATCGGCTGGCGCGGCGTCGCGCGGATGCGGCGGCTGCTCGTTCGGAATCGGCTGCGGTCGGCGCCACGCGAACTTCGCCGCGCAGCGGCAAGTCCCGGCGCTTCGATCAGGAAATGATCGCGACCGAACGCGATCTGGTCGCCCGTGATGCAGCACCGCAGTCGGCAGGCGCAGGCCGTTGACCATCGCGCCGGCGCCCGAGCCCATGTCGCGCAGGCAGATCGTCTCGTCGATCGTTCTCGATCGTCGCGTGATGCGGCGCGATCTGCGCATCGTCGATGACGATGTCGCAATCGGCGGCGCGGCCGACCACGAGCCGCTGACGCAGCGCGATCGCCCGCCCGAAATGGCTGCCGGCGACACCGCGCAGCACGACGCGTGCCGGCGCGCCGTCGGGCGCATCGTCGCCGTCCTCGGGCTCGGGCGGCAGCGTCGTCTCGATCGCATCGTCGCGATCCGGTTTCAGCATCATCGCGACGACGCCGAGGCAAAGCACGTCGCCGAGCCGGAGCAGCGCCTTCTCGCGCACGGGCCGCGCGTTGACGTGCGTGCGCGAGGCGAAATCGAGCACCTCGAGCACGATGCCGCGCTGATCGACGTTGATGCGTGCATGCCACGGCGCGATGTCCCGGCCGGCCAGCACCAGCGTGTTGCCGTCCGCATGGCCGAGACTGATGACGCCATTCTCGACGACGAAATCGGCATGCTCGCCGTTGAGAAAGCTGAGTCGCATCAAGATCGCATCGGTCGCGGAGGTGCGCCAGTATAGCGGCGTTGCGCTCGCTACTTGTGCAAGTGTGCCGGCTGCCGGATCGTCGAGTTCACCGGCCACCCGCTTGTCGGGCATCATTGCGATCCGGAGCGAACGATCCCGAAAGATCGGTCCGCGAGAACCCAGGGAGCCGCCATGGCCGTCATCGACATCCACCGCAAGCACGGCCGCAGCATGAAGGACGCCAAGGCCGCGGTCGAACGCGTCGCCAAGGCGATCGCGAAGGAATACGGGATCTCCCACCGCTGGGACGGCAACACGCTCAATTTCTCGCGCACCGGCGTCAACGGCACGATCAGCGTCGCCAAGGCCGACGTGCACATCCACGCCGAGCTCGGGTTCCTGATGGGCGCATTGAAGCCGGTCATCGAACGCGAGATCGTGCGCCAGCTCGACGACGAATTCGGCGCGGCGTGATCGCTGCTTTCGGCGTTCCGCGTAGTGCATCTGCTCTAGCTCCGCTGCCTAAAGTCGCCTCACGCGGCGCGTCGCCGCGCCTCTATCGGAGCGAAGTCATGAGCAAGCCGAAGCTTAAGAACCGCACTCCCACCGAAGCCGCTGCGCAGCAGGCGCGGGGCGTCGGCAAGACCGTGATGGATTCGGCCCAGCAGATCTGGCTCGCCGGCCTCGGCGCGTTCGTCAAGGCGCAGGCCGAAGGCGGCAAGCTGTTCGATTCGCTGGTCAAGGAAGGCGCCGCGCTCGACGCGAAGACGCGCAAGATCACCGGCGTCAAGATGGCCGAAGCGCGCGGCAACGTCGAAGCGACGCTCGGCCAGGTACGCGAACGCAGCCAGGAAACCTGGGACAAGCTCGAGAAGGTGTTCGAGGACCGCGTCTCGCGCGCGCTCGGCCGTCTCGGCGTGCCGGGTCGCGACGAGATCCGCACGCTGACCAGCCGCGTCGAGGAGCTTTCGCGCGAAGTGCGCAAGTTGAACGGCGGCGGCGCGGCGCCGAAGAAGCGCGCGGCGAAGTCCGCCAGGCGCTGATTCAGCCGGCTCATGTAGCAGGTTCGGCCTGCTCCGATATTCATCGCTCGTCATCCCGGCGCAGGCCGGGATCCAGCTTTTCAGCTCTTGCGCATGAGAATTCGAGAGCTGGGTCCCGGCCTACGCCGGGACGACTGGCTCCCTGTTCGTAGCGCCCGCCTACCAATGCACGCCGCGCATCAGCGACGCGAACGCGATCTGCTCGCTGGTCGGCGCGGCGATTTCCTCGCGCCCTTTCATGCCCTTCGATGCCGACGAATCCGGGAACAAACGGAACGCGGTGTTCATGACGATCTCGTACGCGCGCGGCGCGAGCGCATAGAAGATCTGCGCGAACGTGCCCAGCCGCGTCGCGATGCGCACCGGCCGCTCGATGATCGCCTCGACGATGATGTCGGCGGCTTCTTCCGGCGTCAGCGTCGGCACCGATTCGTACATCTTGGTCGGCGCGATCATCGGCGTCTTCACCAGCGGCATGTTGATCGTCGTGAAATTGACGCCGTTGTCGGAATATTCGGCCTGCGCGCAGCGCGAGAACGCATCGAGCGCAGCCTTCGAGGCGACATAGGCCGAGAACCGCGGCGAATTGGTCAGCACGCCGATCGACGAGATGTTGACGATGTGGCCGCGATGGCGCTCGGCCATGCCGGGCAGCACGCCCATGATCAGCCGCAGCGCGCCGAAATAGTTGAGCTGCATCGTGCGCTCGAAATCGTGGAAGCGGTCGTAGCTCGCGCTGATCGCGCGGCGGATCGAGCGGCCGGCGTTGTTGACCAGGATGTCGACGCGGCCGTGATCGTCCAGCACCTGCCTGACGAACGCATCGCAGGCACCCAGATCGGCAAGGTCGACGACATACGTGTGACAGATGCCGCCCGCGGCCTCGATCTCCTTCTTCGTCGCATCGAGCTCGTCGGCACCGCGTGCGCAGATCACGACCTTGCCGCCGGCGCCGGCGACCTTGAGCGCCGCGGCCTTGCCGATGCCCGACGATCCGCCGGTGATCACGACGACGCGGCCCTTGACCTTGCCGCTCAGCGAATGATCGACGAAGAGATCGGGATCGAGATGGCGCTCCCAGTAGTCCCAGATCCGCCACGCATAGTCCTCGAGCGTCGGCAGCCTGATCTTCGAGCCCTTCAGCGCGCGTTCGGTCTCGCGCGAATCGAAGCGCGTCGACCAGTTGATGAATCTCAAGACTTCCGCCGGAATGCCGAGATCGCGCAGCAGCACGTTCACGAAGCGCTTGACCGGCGGCAGGCTGCCGAGCGCCGCACGCACGCCGCCCGGAATGAAGCCGAACATGCGCGCATCGAGGCGCATCGTCATCTGCGGCGCGTGGCCGGCGCGCGCGAAGATGTTCAGCACCTCGCCGATGCGCTGCGGCGCCGGGTCGGTCAGATGGAACGTATGGCCGTCGAGGCCAGGTTTGTGCGCGATATGGTCGAGCGCCGCGGCGACCCAGTCGACCGGCACGAGGTTGATGCGTCCGCCCTCGAGGCCGATCGTCGGCATCCACGGCGGCAGCGTCTGGCGCAGCTTCTTGATCAGCCGGAAGAAATAGTAGGGTCCGTCGATCTTGTCGATCTCACCGGTCCTCGAATCGCCGATCACGAGACCCGGCCGGTAGATGCGGTACGGACGCGCGTATTCCTTGCGCACGAGCGCCTCGGCGTCGTGCTTGGTGCGGAAATACGGATCGTCGAGATTCTCGGCCTCGTCGAACATGTCTTCGCGGAACACGCCCTGATAGAGGCCGGCGGCCGCGATCGAGCTCACGTGATGGAACACGCCCGCCTTGATCGTCTCGGCGAACGCAAGCGCGTGGCGCGTGCCTTCGACGTTGGCCGCGACCTGGCTCTCGGCGTCGGCCGTCATGTCGTAGATCGCGGCGAGGTGGAAGACATGCTTGATCTTGCCGCCCAGCTCGCGCGCAGTTTCCTTCGCGATGCCGAGCTCCGGCTTGGTCAGGTCGCCGCTGACCGCGACGAGGCGCTTGTCGTCGGCACCGAGCCGGTCGCGAAGGTCCTTGAACTTCGCGAGCGAATCCTTGCGCACGAGACAATAGATCGTGCCCTTGCGCGCAAGAAGCTTTTCGAGGAGGTGGCGGCCGATGAAACCGGTCGCTCCAGTGACGAAGTAGCTCATGGCGGAACCTCCCCGCGGGTTTGTCTCATGCTCACCGAAGCATAGCTTTGCACCGCCTTGCGTGGCTACGCACCCGCGCCGCGCTGATGTAAGCTCAGCATCCGCACGCAACGCATCACCGGCGATTCAGGGATGGATCGCACGACGATCGGCCACCGGTGGGTGATCGTCGGAGAACGTACGCAAGCTGTGCTTGCGTCGTTCGAATTGACGAAGCGGCAGGAGCCGTTTTCCTCAACAACCTGCGAGGCTGGCCCATGTCCGATCTCAAAGCGCGCTTCGAGAAGGCTGCGGAAGACGTCAAGAAGCTGCCGGAACGTCCCGACAACGACACGCTGCTGAAGCTCTACGCGCTGTACAAGCAGGGATCGGAAGGCGACGTGTCGGGACCCAAGCCCGGCTTCTTCGATTTCGTCGGCACCGCGAAGTACGAGGCGTGGGCCAAGCTCAAGGGCACCAAGAGCGACGAGGCGATGCAGAAGTACATCGATCTCGTCAAGAAGCTCGGCGGCTAGAAATTGCCGATCTAAGAACTGCCGATCGCTTTTCTCTTCCGCGCATGGCGCGCCAGACCCGCGAGCGAATCCTCGACACCAGCCTCGCGATGTTCAACGCGCAGGGCGAGCCGAATGTCACCACCAACCACATAGCGGACGAGCTCGGCATCAGCCCGGGCAATCTCTACTATCACTTCCGCAACAAGGACGACATCGTCGAGCAGCTGTTCACGCGCTACGAAGCGCGCATCGACGACGCGCTGCTGGTTCCCGAGGAGCGCCTGCCGAATCTCGAGGACATCTGGCTGCAGCTGCACCTCGTGTTCGAGTGCATGTGGGCGTACCGCTTTCTTTACCGCGATCTCGTCGACATCCTCGCGCGCAACCGCAAGCTCAAGCTGCGCTTCGCGCGCATCATGACGCGCGCGTCGGCGAGCGCGGCCGAGCTGATGCGCGGCCTCGTGCGCGCAGGCGTGATGCGCGCGAGCGCCGACGAAATCCGCGCGCTGGCCGAGAACGTGCTTGCTGGTCGCGACGTTCTGGCATGAGCTTCAACGCCGTGCGCGGCGGCAAGGCGCGAACCGCCGACGCGCGATCTCGGCCGTGGCATCCATCAGGTGATGATGCTGATCGCGCCGTTCCTGCGCGAACGCGGAACGCGCGCATCTGCGCGACGCTCGCGCGCAACGAACGTACGCGCGCTGCGACATGCAAACCGCAGTCTCGAAGACGCGCGACGATGTTCGCGGCGCGGCTCAGCGCCCCGGCCGGATCTGGTTACGTTCCTGCTTGCGATCCCACGCGCGCAATTCGTCGCGAAGATGCGCGATGCGCTGACGGCCGAGCGCGTTGCGCTCCTCGTCGAGCACCGTCGCATCGAGCAATTCGGCGAGCCGCTGCGCGGTCGGCAGCAACACGTCCCACGCGTCGAGCGCCGGCAGCGGTCCGGGCAGCGTCATGAACAAGGTGACGCCCGGCGTTTCGAGCGCGTCGAGCTTGCTCATGTCGAAGCTGCCCGGCTTGACCATGTTGGCCATGCTGAAGACCGGACCTTCGTCGGCCTTGCCGGAAGCCAGACGATGGAAAATGCCCATGTCGCCGAACTGGAGGCCAGCCTTTTCCGCGGCGACGACGACGTCGGAACCCGCGAGCATCTCTCCGGTGCGCGCCGCGATGAACAGCGTCACGATGCGCTCGATCTTGCGATCAGGCCGCACGCCCACGGTCGAGCGCGACGGCTTCGCGCCGGTGCCCTGACCGAGACGATCGAGCTCGGCGCGCAGCGAGACATCGAGCTCGCCCTGCTGCGGCTCGCCGTCGGCCGGACCGAGCGTCGGTTCGATGCGCTCATCCTCGCCACGCTTCGCCGCGCGGCGCTCGCCCTGCCCCGGTCTCCTCGGACGACCGAAGAAATAGATCAGAGCCAGCACGATCACGCCGATGACGGCAACGATGACACGTAGTTCGGTCGCGCTCAGCACCTGCTGCTCCATGCCGGGCTCCTGGTTAGGCGGCACCCGCGAGTTTAGCGGCTTCCTCGAGATCGACCTGCACGAGCCGCGACACGCCGGGTTCGCGCATGGTAACGCCGCAGAGCTGGCGCGCGGCCTCCATCGTGCCCTTGTTGTGGGTGACGAAGATGAACTGCACGCGCTCGCTCATCTCGGTGACCAGCGAGGAGAAGCGGCCGATGTTGGCCTCGTCGAGCGGTGCGTCGACCTCGTCGAGCAGGCAGAACGGCGCCGGATTCAGCCGGAAGATCGAGAACACCAGCGCGACCGCAGTCAGCGCCTTCTCGCCGCCCGAGAGCAGCGAAATCGAGCTCACGCGCTTGCCCGGCGGCCGAGCCATGATCGTGACGCCGGTCGACAGCAGATCATCGCCGGTCATCTCCAGATACGCGTGCCCGCCGCCGAACAGGCGCGGGAACAGTTCCTGGATGCCGGTGTTGACGCGGTCGAACGTTTCCTTGAAGCGCGCGCGCGTTTCCTTGTCGATCTTGCGGATCGCGCCTTCGAGCGTTTCGAGCGCGGTCGTAAGGTCGGTGAGCTGCGCGTCGAGATAGGTCTTGCGCTGCGACTGCTCGTCGAATTCCTGGATCGCGGCGAGGTTGACCGGCTCGAGCCGCCGGATCTTCTGATCGAGCTCGGCAAGCTCGCCCTGCCATTGCGCCGCCTCGGCCTCGGCCGGCAGCGCGCCGAGGATTTCGTCGAGCGCGAATCCGGCTTCGGTGATCGCAGCGCTGAGAGCCTGCGCGTGCAGCCGGTGCTCCTGCTCGGCGAGGCGCATCCGGCCGATTTCCTCGCGGTGCTCGTTCAATCCCTGCTCGATGCGATGGCGTTCCTGTTCGAGCCGGCGCAGCTCGCTGTCCTGTTCCTGCAGCACCTGGCGCGCTTCGACGAGCTGCCTGTCGACCAGAAGGCGCTGGTTGAGATGGGTCTGCCGCTCGCTTTCCAGACCTTCGACCGGGCTCGATCCCGACGCGAGCTGCGCCGCGATCTCGCTGCGCCGCGACTCGAACTGCACGAGCTGGCCCTGCATGCGCTGCAGCGACTGATCGAGCGATGCGAGCGCCGTGCGGCGCGACTCGACCGAGAGCGCCATCTGGTGCGCGTTCTCGCGCAATCTCGCGCGCGTTCATGCGCGCTTCCTCGCGTGCTTCGAGCAGCGCGCGCCGCTCGCTGTCGAGCGTCTGGCGGCGCAGCTCGTGCTCGCTCATCTGCGCGATCGACGCTTCGAGGCGGCCGCGTGCCTGGCTCACCTGCTCGCGATCGGCGCTGAGTTTGCGCTCCAGCTCTTCGAGCTCGCCTGCGACGCGCGTCATGCGTTCGCGCGCGCCGTCGATGCGACCGCGCTGACTCTGCAGCTGGCCGGAAATCTCGGCGAGCCGGCGATGCGCGGTGTAGACCTCGCGCTGCGCGTCGTCGCGCGCCTGCTCGGCTTCGATGCGCGCGTGCTTGCCGGCGACGTCGCCTCGACGTGACCGGCGATCTCGCGCTCGATCTCGTCGGTGTGATGCTTCAGCTCGCGGATCTCGCGCTCGCGCGCGAGGATGCCGACCTGCGCGCCCGGCCCGCGCACGACGCGCGCGAAGCCCGGGCCGAGCCATTCGCCGGCCTGCGTGACGACCGAGTCGCCTTCGCCAAGCCGCGATGCGATCTCGCGTGCTTCTTCGAGCGATCGCGCCGTGCGGACGCGCGCGAGCATGCGCCGCGCGGCAACCGGACCCGTCGCGACCGCGGCGAGCGTGCCCTGCGCCGCGCTGCCGGAATCGACGGCGGCATCCATCAACGTGAGATCGGCGCTTTCGAGCGACGCAAGATGCGCCGCCGCCTGTCGCGGATCGTCGACGAGCGCGGCTTCGAGCCAGCCGTCGAGCACCGTTTCGACGGCGCGCTCCCAGCCGGCGTCGACGTTGAGTACTTCGCCGAGACGCCGCGGACTGCCGAGCCCCGTGCGCTGCAGCCATTCCTTCGCGGTCGTGCCGGGTTCGCCGAGCGCTGCGTGCTGCAGGGCTTCGAGCGAGCCAAGGCGTCCGCGCGAGGCTTCGAGCTCGCCGCGCTTCGCGCTCAGCGCCGTGTGCTGCGCGCGCTCGCGTTCGAGCAGCGATTCCGCCGCCGCGCGGCGCTCGTCCAGCGCGCGCGTCAGCGTTTCGACTTCCGACTGCGCACTCGAATGCTGCGTTTCGAGCGCCTTCAATGCATCGCCGAGATCATCGAGGTTCGACGCGGTGCGCTCCGCTTCGAGCGCCGTGCGGCGCTGGTCGCCCTGCAGCAGCTGACGATCGAGATAGTCGATGCGCGTGCGCTCGACCTCGGCCGACTGCGTCGCCTGCGAGGACACGCCGGCATGCGAATCCCATTGCGCCTGCCACTCGCCGAGCTTCGTTTCGGCGACGCGCGCGGCTTCGGCCGCGGCCTCGTCTGCGGCGCGAAGCTCCGCCATCTTCGGCTCGGTTTCACCGAGCAGACCCTGCAATTCGTCGTGGCGCGCACGATCGTCGGCGATGTGTACGGCGAGCTCGCCGTGTGCGCGCTCGGTCTCGTCGCGTGCGCGCTGCAGCTGTTCGGTCAGTTCCTTGTGGTGCTGGATCTGCTGCTCGACGCGCGCGATCTCGGCGCCGATGCGATAGACCTCGGACTGCACCTTGTTGAGCGCTTCGGCGCCGGCGGCATGCTTCTCGCGTCCGGTTTCGAGCTCGGCCTCGCAATGGCGCTGCTCGGCGACCTGCTGCTCGATCGCGAGCTCGGCCTTGCGCAGTTCCGCCGAATGTCCGGCGACGGCGGCCTGGGCTTCGCGAAGGCTGAGCGCCTTGAGCTCGGCTTCCTTCTTCTTCTGTTCGTTCTTGTAGCCCTGCCAGCGCTCGGCCGCGCGGGCCTGGCGCTTCAGATGCTCGAGCTGCTTCTCGACTTCGTCGCGCACGTCGCGCACGCGGTCGAGGTTCTCGCGGGTCGCCTTGATGCGACTCTCGGTTTCCTTGCGGCGTTCCTTGTACTTGGAGATGCCGGCGGCTTCTTCGAGGTGATTGCGCAGCTGCTCGGGCGCCGCCTCGACGATCTCGCTGATCATGCCCTGCTCGATGATCGAGTAGCTGCGCGGGCCAAGGCCGGTACCGAGGAACACATCGGCGATGTCGCGGCGCCGGCAGCGCACGCCATTGAGGAAATACTGCGACAACCCGTCGCGGCTGACGATGCGCTTGACCGAGATCTCGTTGTAGCTGGCGTATTCGCCGACGATGAGGCCGTCCGAGTTGTCGAACAGCAGCTCGACCATCGCGCTGCCGACCGGCTTGCGCCCCGACGAGCCCGAGAAGATCACGTCGGTCAGCGCATCGCCGCGGAGGCGACTCGCCGCGCTTTCGCCCATGACCCAGCGGATCGCGTCGATGATGTTCGACTTGCCGCAACCGTTCGGCCCGACGATGCCGGACATGTTGGTCGGCAGGTGCAGCGTCGTCGGATCGACGAAGGACTTGAAGCCGGCCAGTTTGATCGTGGTCAAGCGCATGGAAACGAAAGCCTCGGATGCGCCGCGCTCGCGGGCATCGACAGGAGATACGGATGTGGCGGCGTCCGCGCCGTGATGGCGACGGGTCCGGGCGCGCGTGAACGGACGTGCGGGGCGCGGATTTTCGGGCGTCGCCGCGCTCCGTGCAAGCCGTTCAGCGCGGCTCGCTCGGAGGACCGGTCGCGATGCCCGAGCATCCCGATGCCCTAGTTCTGCGGCTTCTTGGCGTCGTCCGCGGCCGGCTTGGCCGGCGTCGCAGGCGCGGCGGCGGTCGCCGGCGGCGGCGAGGCGGGCACGATCTTCGCGTCGGCGCGCAGCTTCGTCACGCGTTCCTCAGCGGTGCGCTTGAGCATCGTGCGGCGCATGCCTTCCTTGACCTGTTCGAAGGGCGGCGGCGTGTGCGGCACGATGGCCTCGAGGTGAACGACATGCCAGCCGAGCGGCGTCTGCACCGGCGTCTTGCTGACTTCGCCGGCCTTCATGCCTTCGAGGGCCTTGGCCAGCGATTCGGGCATCTGCGCGGCGCGCACGTGCTGGAACGTGCGAGTCTGCAGCGCGTCCTTCTTGTGCGCTTCGAGCACCTTGTCGAACGCCTTGCCGCCGGCGATTTCGGCTGCGGCTTTTTTCGCGGCGGCCTCGTCGCTGAACACGATCTGCGTGAAATCGTAATCGGTGCCGGAGGTCTTGCCGACCTGCTTGTCGTACTCGGCGCGCAGCGCAGCATCGTCGAGCGGACTGTCCTTCTGGAACTGCGCGATCGTCGCCTGCGCAACCCCCTGCAGGCGCGAGACCTCGACCTGCGCGGCGAAGTCGGGATCATCCATGTACTTGTTGTCGCGCGCGGCCTGCGCTGCGAGCACGTGGTTGGTCAGCTCCTTGAGCGCGCGTTCGCGAAGCTCGGGCTTGGACAGATCCCAGCTGCGAGCGCGTGCGAATGCCTCGAGCAGGCGCTGCGGAACTTCCTCGCCGTTGACGGTCTCGACCGCGGGGCCGGGATTGGCGAGATGGATCGTCGAATGCGTATCGCCTGCGCCGCTGCTGCACGCGGTCAATGACGCTGCCAGCAGCATCGCCGCGAGCGTGCCGCCTTGCCTCGAACTCTGCTTCATGGATTCTCCTCGGGTGTGCGCGCTTCGATCGCGAGCGCATGGATGTCGGTCTGCATCAGATCGCCGAGCGCCGCGTAGACCGCGCGATGACGCGCGATCGCAGACTGCCCTTCGAACGCGGCGCTGACGATGCGCACGCGAAAATGTCCACGGCCGTCGCGCGCGCCGGCGTGGCCCGCGTGGCGATGGCTTTCGTCCTCGATGTCGAGCGCGATCGGCGCGAGCGCCGCGGTCAATCGACGGCGGATCGTCTCGACGCGCTCGCTCACGGCAGGACCTTGCGGAACGGCTGCACGCGCACTTCGCGGAAGACGCCCGCGGCGATGTACGGGATCGGCGTCCGCCCAGCGCCTGGCGGCGTCGAGGTCGTCGAACTCGGCGATGATCAGGCTGCCGGCGAAACCGGCCGGACCCGGATCCTCGGCATCGATGCGCGGAAACGGTCCCGCCAGCAGCAGGCGGCCTTCGTCGACGAGCCGCTGCAGTCGTTCGAGATGTGCCGGGCGCACGCTCTGGCGACGGGCCAGCGAATCGTCGTTGTCGGTGCCGGTGATCGCGTACCACATGGTGAGGAACAGCCTTGGCAATCGCGCATGTTAGCCGATGCGCTTGGGGCAATCGAAAAGATGGGGAACGGGGAACAGGGAACGGGGAACGGAACGGCGAATGACTCGTGGCGAACGGATTAGCGAGATGGCAATGGGTGCCTTTGCCTTGCTTTGCCTTTGCCGTTCCCTGTTCCCGCTCCTCCCCGCCCAGCACTGGACGCGTCCCGTCGTTGCGCGTAGTCTTGACTCCAACCAGAGGGGTCGGACACTCCCGCGTCCGAAAGCGGTGCCGAAATGGCGCGCCGTCATCCCTAAGGCCCATGAGTTTTTTTCGACTCTCCGAAGCTTGGAGCTTCGGGAAGTATTTGTTGCAGGCTGACGCGCCGAGGTATGGGCGCCGTCGCACCACCAGCGCGCTACGCCGCAACTCGCAACTGATCTGTGTACGACCCGCGCCGTGAGGCGCCTGGGCGTCATTGGATCGAGCATGACTATCCAGACCAACGATCACGTCAGCAACGACGACAGCAGCACGACGTTCGCGCCACCGCCGCGGCAGCAGGAAATCCCGCTCGCCCACGTGCGCGGCGAGCCCGTGCTCGAGATGCCGCTGGATCTCTACATCCCGCCGGATGCGCTCGAGGTCATCCTCGATGCGTTCGAAGGTCCGCTGGACCTGCTGCTGTACCTGATCCGCCGGCAGAACCTCGACATCCTCGACATCCCGATCGCCGAGATCACGCGCCAGTACGTCGACTACATCGAGATGATGCACGAGCTGCAAGCTCGAGCTCGCTGCCGAATATCTCGTGATGGCCGCGATCCTGGCCGAGATCAAATCGCGCCTGCTGCTGCCGCGCCCGCCGGCCGAGGAAGGCATCGAGGAAGATCCGCGCGCCGAGCTCGTGCGCCGGCTGCAGGAATACGAGCGCTTCAAGAAGGCCGCCGAGGACATCGACGGGATGCCGCGCCTGGATCGCGATCTCGCCGTCGCGAGCGCGTTCGTATCCGACCGCAACGTGATCCGCCTGCCGCCTCCGGTCGAGCTGCGCGAGCTGTTGCTGGCGCTCAAGGACGTGCTGCAAGCGCGCCGAGCTGCACGGGACATCACGCGATCCAGCGCGAGGCGCTCAGCGTGCGCCACCGCATGGGCGAAGTGCTGCGCCGCGCTGGGCGATGGCGGCTTCCACCGTTTCGACAGCCTGTTCGTGGCCAGCGAAGGCCGCCTCGGCATCATCGTCACGTTCCTGGCGCTGCTCGAGCTCGCCAAGGAACACCTGATCGAGATCGTGCAGGAAGCCGCTCTCGCACCGATCTACCTCAAATCGCTGGCGACCGCCGGCGAGTAACCATATTTCCGCATGCCAGAAATCACTCAGATCAAACGTATTTTCGAAGCCGCGCTGCTCGGCGCCGGCCAACCCCTGTCGCTGCCGCAGCTCGCTGCGCTGTTCGACGAGCAGGACATGCCCTCGCACGAGGACATCGCGCGCGCGCTCGAGGAGCTTGCAGGAAGACGCCGCCGGACGCGGCGTCGAGCTCGTCGAAGTCGCTTCCGGCTTCCGCTACCAGGTCCGCGAGGACGTGCACCCGTGGGTGTCGCGCCTGTGGACCGAGCGCCAGACACGCTACTCGCGCGCGCTGCTCGAAACGCTCGCGCTGATCGCCTACCGCCAGCCGATCACGCGCGCCGAGATCGAGCAGATCCGCGGCGTCGGCGTCGCGTCGAGCATCGTCAAGACGCTCGAGGAGCGCGAATGGGTGCGCGTCGTCGGCTATCGCGACCTGCCCGGCAAGCCCGCGCTGTTCGGCACGACCAAGGCTTTCCTCGACTACTTCAATCTGAAATCGCTCGACCAGATGCCGCCGCTGAGCGAGATCCGCGAAATCGAGGACATCGATCCGCGAGTTCGCGTTCGCGACGAACGACGGTGCGATCCCCGCCACGCTCGCGGACGAGACCGACGAAATCGCTGGCAACGAACCCACGATGAGACGCTCGCACAAGACGAGCCCTCCCCCGATGACCCCGTCGACGCACCGGCCGAAACCGATGTGCGCGACGACACCCCGGAACACACCTCATGACCACTTCGCCCCGCTCCGTCCTCTCGCTCAAACGACCCACACCTGGCGACGCGCCGACGCTCGACGAGCGCCTGCACAAGGTCCTCGCCAACGCGGGCCTCGGCTCGCGGCGCCTGCTCGAACAGCGCATCGAAGCGGGCGAGGTGCAGGTCAATACCGTCGTCGCGACGATCGGATCGAGCGTGCGCGCCGGCGATCGCGTCGAGATGGACGGCAAGCGCTTCGTCGTCGTCGGCGACAACGCCGAACACGCGCAGATGCTCGCCTACAACAAGCCCGAAGGCGTCGTCGCGACGCGCGACGATCCGGAAGGCCGCCCGACGATGTTCGAGCAGCTGCCGCTCCTGAAAGGCGCGCGCTGGGTCGCGGTCGGCCGGCTCGACATCAATACGACCGGCCTCTGCTGCTGACGACCGACGGCGATCTGGCCAACGCGCTGATGCATCCGCGCTCGGAGATCGAACGCGAATACATCTGCCGCGTGCACGGCGAAGTGCCGGACGAAGTGCTCGAAAAACTGCAAGCGCGGCGTCGAGCTCGAAGACGGCCCGGCGCATTTCGACGACATCGCGGTGATCAGCCGCGGCGGCAGCCACTCGTGGTTCCGCGTCGTCATCCGCGAAGGCCGCAACCGCGAAGTGCGGCGCATGTGGGAATCGCAGGGCCTGATGGTCAGCCGCCTGAAGCGCATCCGCTACGGCAACATCGAGCTGCCGCGCGCATTGCGCCGCGGCCAGTGCGAGGAAGTCGCGCCGGATCTCGTCGCGCAGCTGCGCGACAAGGCCGGCATGCCCGAACGCGTGCCGCGCCTGACGCTCGCGCCCGTGATCGGCCAGCGCCGCGCACCGCCGACCGAATTCAGGCCGACCGCGAAATCGCAACAGGCGTGGACGGGCGGCGAGCGTCACGAGGAAGCGCGCGAGTTCGCCGCGTTCGACCGCATCCGCGACGACGCGTTTCGCACGCCGTCGGACGCCCGGGCGCAAGCGTCGCGGCCCCGGCGGCGGTGGTCGGCCCGGCCAGGGTCCGCAGCGCGCCGGCGGACCTCGCCCGGCCGGTGGACCGCGCGGCAACGCCGGCCCGCGTCAGCCCGGCGGCGGCGGACGCAAGCCGAACAACAAGCAGCAGCGCGCGCATCCGGGTGCGGCATACAAGGAACCGGGCCTCAGCCCCGCCGTGCTGCGCAGCTGGTTCCCCGAATCGGCCGGCGCACCCGGTCGCAAGCGACGCGGCCCCGGCGGAGGTGGCGGAAATCCGCAGAACGCCGGGAATACGCAGCGGGACGGCAATCGCGGCACGCATCCGTCCCAGAACGCCGACAACCGCGGCAACGTGCATCCGCCGCGCGGACCGCAGCGTTCCGGATCGCCCGGCAATTCGGTGCACGACGGTCCGCCGCGCGGTCCGGGTCCGCGCAACAACCGGTTCAAGCGCGGTCCGCGCTGATCGCGCGACGAAACAAAAACGGCGGGCCGCAGCCCGCCGTTTTTCTTGACGCATCGCCGAAACGATCAGTCGAGCTTGAGCGCCTTCTTGTCGCCGGCGCGACGCTTCTGTTCCTTCGCGTTGAACTCGGCCTCGCAGCCGCCCTTCTTGACCATGACGCAGTCGAGGTAGTCGGTGATCTCGACCAGCGCGGCGCGGATCGCCTTGCCCGCCGGCGTGTTTTCTTCGTGCGCGAGACTGCCGCCGAAGCCGCCGCGATAGACGCCGACCGCGACGCCGCCGCCTTCGCTGCGTCCTTCGATCGTGCGCGAGAAATCGACTTCGCCGGTCGTCGAGTTGATCACGCGCACGTCGATCGCGACGTACGCGTCGGATTTCTTGCCGCCGAGCGAGATGCCGTGGAAGCTGAGTCCACCGCCGGTGCTGGCGGTGTTTTCCTGATACGCCGACACGGTGCCGAACACGAGATAGTCGGCGCCGGTGACCTGGCCCATCTTGGCGCCGGTGCCGGACTTCACGCGGCCTGACGCAGCGAGGTTCTGTTCTTCCAGAACCTTCTCGAGCTTGGCGCGCTCGACGACGCGGAAGTCGCCGCTGCTCGACAAGCTCGTTGGACAGCATGCCGGACAATTCCCAGCCGACGCCGCCGCTCCACCAGCCGGCCGCCGATTCGTTCTTGAATTCCGCGACGCCGATGGCGGGCTTGCCGCCGGCCGCGAATGCATTGGCGCTGAATCCCGCGATCAGCAGCAACGCAAGAATGGACTTCTTCATGTAGCTCCTCCCGTTTGATTCCACCTGTGATCTTTCACCGTCCGGCAGCGCATGCGCCGCTCGCATGCCCGCTTTCCGTGGCGCCCCCGGCACCGGCGCGACCGCATTCGGGTCGCCCTGACGATTCGGCCGCATTCTAGCAGCGCGCCATCGCCCGAACGTGGCGGATTTGTCGCGTAGAAGCGGTATTGGCTCACATCGGAATCCGGAACCGATCCACAGATTCGCAATGCCGCGACCCACCCGATCTGAACCGGCGAGGCGCCGCCGGCCCGGGCGCGAACGGCACGACGCGTAAGCGACGCTGCACATTCGCGATCGGACTTTGTATGCTTCCGGCATCCGCGCACCGATGCATCTCGGGACACGCGGACGTCTCGATCAAACTACGCAATTCCGGGGGATTTCCTATCAGCCGGCACCCGCCGGCCATGGCGCCGAACATGAACGACGGTCCGGATACTGCACAGGGGCAGGATCTTGCCGGCGGCCCGGCGGCCGCGCGCGACGTCACGCGTCTTTTGCGTGCGTGGAGCGGCGGCGACGAGCGCGCGGCCGAGCGCCTGACCGAGCTTGTCTACGCACAGGTGCGCGCAATCGCGGGCAAGCATCTGCGTCAGTTCGGCAACCAGCTGACGCTGCAGCCGACCGAGCTTGCGCATGAGCTCTTCCTGCGCCTGATCGGCACCGAAACGAACTGGCAGGACCGGCGGCATTTCTACGGCGTCGTCAGCGTCGCCATGCGGCGCATCCTCGTCGACACCGCGCGCGCACGCGCCAGCGACAAGCGCGGCGGCGGCGAGCTGCACGTCACGCTGTCGGCCGCCGACCAGGCCGGCACCGACGACAGCGACGCGCTCGCGCTCGACGAAGCGCTCGAAGCGCTGCGCGACGTCGACGGGCGCAAGTGCGAGATCATCGAAATGAACTACCTGCTCGGCCTCAAGCGCGAGGAGATTGCCGAAGTGCTCGAGATCTCGGTGCCGACGATCGACCGCGAGCTGCGTTTCGCGCGCGCATGGCTGAAGCAGAGGCTCGCCGCATGAGCGACGTGCGCTGGCAGCGCCTGCAGGAGCTCTTCGAAGGGCTCGTCGAGCGCGAGCCCGGCGACCGCGAAGCCTGGCTCGCATCGGTCGAGCCGGACGAGAACCTCCGTCGCGATGCGCTGCAGCTCGTCGAGGCCGACAGCGGCCCGCCGCGCATCAGCATCACGCGGCAGGTGCGCGAGGCGTCGCTGCGCATCGCCGAGGCGAACACGGTCGAGCAGCGCCTCGGCCCGTACCGGCTGATCGAGGAGATCGGCAGCGGCGGCATGGGCACGGTGTTCCTCGCCGATCGCGCCGACGACACGTTCCACCAGCGCGTCGCGATCAAGCTGCTGCGCGGCATCCCGACGCGCGAATCGACCGAGCGCATGCGCCGCGAGCGGCAGATCCTCGCCGACCTTTCGCATCCGCACATCGCGCGCCTGCTCGATGGCGGCAGCACGGCCGACGGCCAGCCCTATCTCGTCATGGAATACGTCGAGGGCGTGCCGATCAACGATTTCTGCCGCACGAACGCGCTGTCGATGGCCGACCGGTTGCGCCTGATCCAGAAGGTCTGCGGCGCGGTGCAGTACGCGCACCAGCGCCTCGTCATCCATCGCGATCTCAAGCCCGCCAACGTGCTCGTGCGCGCGGACGGCGAGCCCGTGCTGCTCGATTTCGGCATCGCGAAACTGCTCGGCAACACCGGCGGCGATGCGCAGACGGGACTTCCGTGGTTCACGCCGGCGTACGCGAGCCCCGAGCAGCGCCGCGGCGAAGCCGTGAGCACGGCGACCGACGTCTACGGCCTTGGCCTCCTGCTCTACGAATGCCTCGCCGAAAAGCCGCCGGGCGCCGACGCGGCGGAACGCCTGCCTCGTCCGAGCACGACGACGACGCGCTATCGGATTCCGGCCGAGCTCGACCTCATCGTCGCCAAGGCGACGCACACGGAGCCGGAGCGCCGCTACGTCTCGGCGGCGGCGCTCGCGGAGGATCTGCAACGCCATCTGCGCGGACGACCCGTGCACGCGGCGCCCGATCGCCTGCACTACCGCGTCGCGAAATTCGTCGGCCGCCACCGCCTCGCTACCGCGGCGATCGCGGCGGCTATCGTGATGGCCGTGCTGTTCACGTGGCGCCTCGCCGGCGAGCGCGATCGTGCGCTGCGCGCCGAGGCCGACGCGCGCGAGCAATCGGCGACGGCCGAGCATGTCGTCGATTACCTCGTCGCGCTGTTCCATTCCGCGTCTCCCGAAGAAACCGGCACCAAGCCGATCGCGCCGCGCGAGCTCGTCGACCGCGGGCGCAAGGAAATCGACACGCGTCTCGCCGGCTCGCCGCGACAGCAGGCGCGACTGCTCGGTGCGATCGGCAAGATCTATCTCGAGCTCGGCGCGCCGGAGGAAGCTGCGAAGACGCTGGGCTCCGCGGCGGATCTCGAACGCATGCACGGCACGCCGGATCGCCGCGCCGCGTATCTCGCCGACCAGGGCTACGCGTTCAACATCGCCGAGCAGCCGGCAGAGGCCGAGCCCGTGCTGCGCGAAGGACTCGCCGAGCTCGAGAAGGCGCCGGACAAGAATGCGGGCGCGTTGGCCGATCTTCTTTCGACGCTCGGCCTCGCCGAGGCACGCAACGGCAATCCGCAGGCCGCGCAGGCGACGTTGCAACGCGCGCTCGGCTACGCACAGCAAAGCGACGGCCCCGACGGCATCCGCGTCGGCCAGTCGCTGTACGCGCTCGCCGAAATCGAGATGCGGCTCGGCAAGTTCGACGACGCCGAGAAGAACGCCAAGCGCAGCATCGAGCTCCTGCGCGCGAAAACATCCGAAGGCTCGCCCGAAGTGTTGTCGGCGACCGGCTTTCTGACCGAGGTCTACGAGCAGCAGGGCCGATACGCCGAGGGCGAAGCGCTGCTGCGCCAGATGCTGTCGACGCGCCTGAAGACGCTCGCACCGGACAGCGCGTGGGCAATCACCGTGCGCAACAATCTCGCGCAGGCGATCCAGCTGCAGGGCCGCATCGTCGAGGCGACGACGCTGCTGCGCCAGAACGTCGACTACCTGCGCGCCGCGGATCAGCGCGACACCGCGAGCTATTTCATCTCGTTGAACAATCTCGCGAGCCTGCTCGAGCAGGCCGGCGACTACGCGACGTCGATCGAGATGTTTTCGGAGACGCTCGAACGCGCGCGAGACGCACGACAACGATCCGCACATGCCGACCTACCGGCAGAATCTTGGCCGCAGCCTGTTGCTCGCCGGCCGGCTCGACGCGGCGTGGCCGCTGCTGAACCGCGAAATCGAAGGCGGCAATGACTCGCTCGATCTCAACATCGAGCGCGGACGGCGCCTCCTGCATCTCTCCGAATGGATGCGCCGATCGGGCCGCTACGACGAAGCGATGCGCTACGCCGATCAGGCCGGCGCGCAATTCGCGGCGCTGTTCGCCGCGGATCATCCGCGCCATGGCGCGGTCGCGCGCACACGCGGGCTGATCCTGCGCGACCAGGGTCGCATCGCCGATGCCGAAACCGAACTGCGCCGCGCGGTCGGCATTCTCGCCGCCGGCATCGGCAAGGACGCCAACGCGACGCTCGAAGCAGAGCTTCAGCTGGCCGATCTTCTTGCCGCACGCGGCCGTCGCGACGAGGCGGGCACGCTGCTCGCGCACATCGGCCCGCTGCTCGACGCGCGCTTCGTCGAAGCGGCGCCGGCGCGCGTGAAGTTCGGCGAGCTGCAGAAGAAGGTCGACGCGGGCTGACGCCTGTCATGCACGTCGCGCTACGCTTGCCGCGTCGATGTCATATTCCAGGAGAACGCACATGGCCACGCTTGCCGCCAAGACCGTCTCGACGATCATCCCGAGCCTGCGCTACGACGACGCGCTCACAGCGATCGACTGGCTCTGCCGCGCGTTCGGTTTCGAGAAGCAGGCCGTCTACGCCGACGAGAAAGGCGTCGTGCAACATGCGCAGCTCACGTTCGGCAACGGCATGATCATGCTCGGATCGACCGCGAACGCGAGCGCGTGGGGCGAGCGCATCGTGCAGCCGCGCGCGATCGGCGGACGCGAGACGCAGTGTCCGTGCGTGATCGTCGCGGATTGCGAAGCGCATTACGCGCGGGCGAAAGCGGCCGGTGCGGAGATCATCGACGAGCTCGAGGTCAAGGAGTACGGCGGGTCGGGTTACAGCTGCCGCGATCTCGAAGGACATCTCTGGTGGTTCGGCAGCTACGATCCGTGGGCGCCCGCGGGAAGCTGAGCGGACCGCTCTGCCCCCTCTCCCGCTCGCGGGAGAGGGCTGGGGTGAGGGCATTCGGAGTGCAGCGCCCCACTCCGCCCGGTCCTCACCCTCGCCTTCGGCATCTCCCTCTCCCTTCAGGAGAGGGGTTTCAGACCGTCACCAATGCGCCGTCAGATCGAGCCGGATGCGGTCGGTGTACTCATCGAGCCCGTCGCGACGCTCATGGAAACCCGCGAGCCGAAGATTCCACGTCGCATCGATCCCGTAGCCGATCCACAGCGAGCTGCCCGCGCACCGCGCTGTGGAACCACCAGTCGTCCGAGTTGAACGCGGCCATCACCGCATCGCGCTGGATGCGCTGCGCCGCGGCGCCGAATTCCCAGCCGTGCGGCTTGGTGCGGTCGCCGACGATCAGGCTCGCGCGCGCGCCATCGTTGGCGTCGTCGGCGCCAAGGTTGCTGACGACATCGATGCGCGCGTCGATCGGCCATTGCGCGACATTCATGCGCCCGATCAGCTGCAGATCGAGCAGCCGGTAGTCGTTGACGAGACGGCCGGCGACGATCGTGTTCGTGCGCGCGAGGCCTTCGCTGCGTCAGCTCTTCGAGATCGTCGAAGTTCGAGATAGGTCAGCAGCGCCGACGCATTCGTCGGCGCACCTTCGTGCCAGCGCCATTCGATCTCGGCGGCGCCGATGCGTGATTCGTCGCCGTAGAGATGCTGCCCGGCAAAATATCCGGCGATGAAACGCAGGCGATCGAAATCCGACAGCGCAATCGACTGATCGAACGCGACACCGGCCGGCCGGATGTCTACATCCCAGATCATCGGCGACAGATCGAACGGCAGCGGCATCTTGCCGAATGAGACGCTCGTGTTCTCGTTCGGCCGCCAGCGCACGAGCAGCTGATCGAGCCCGATGCTGTCGCTGCGCTCGTTGTCGTTGTTGCGCCGGTTGTCGTCGTTCGAATCGCTGCCCTGCGCGACGCGTGCCGCGCCGATCGCTTCCCAGGTCGGCGAAATGTTCCAGAACGCGCCGGCGCGAACACGCCCGCGCACGCGACTGAGATCGTCGCGGTTGTTCGGCAGGCCGGAAACGTGGTCGTAGCCGGTCCAGAAATCGCCGAACCAGCCCCAGTTCTGCGGCGATGCGACTTCCTCTGCTTCGTCTGCGTTGAGCACGGCGTCCTGCGCGCCAGCCGACGAGGCGACCATCGCGAACACCATCGCGAGCAACGCCCGCGCGATAGCGGCGTTGCGCACCCCGCCCATCAGGCACGCAGCTCCGTCAGCGCGGCGTTGAGCTCGCGCGCGCTCGCGAAACGTTCCTGGCGATCGCGGCGCAGGCAGCGCAGGATCACGGCTTCGAGCTCCGGCGGAATCTCGGGCCACAGTTTCGACGGCCGGATCGGCTCGTTGCGCATCTGCGCCTCGTAGATCTCCATCGTGTTCGCGCCCGTGAACGGCAGTCCTCCGCAGAACATCTCGCTCATGACGACGCCGCACGCGTAGATGTCGCCGCGCTCGTCGACGTCATCGCCGGTCAGCTGCTCGGGCGCGCAATAGTTCGGCGTGCCGATGAACGTGCCCGGTTGCGTGTGTCCGGGCGCCGCGCGCCGCGCAGGCCGCGCGATGCCGAAATCCATCAGCTTCGCGTTGCCGTTCGCTTCGAGGATCAGGTTCTCCGGCTTGATGTCGCGATGAAGCACGCCGACCTCGTGCGCCGCGGCAAGGCCCGTCGAAAGCTGCCGCGCGATGCGCAGCGCCGCCGAGTACGGCACGCGATCGGTTTCGCCGAGCAGATAGCGCAGCGTCAGGCCGCGCACGTATTCCATCGAAATGTACGGGTCGGCCATCGACCTCGCCGAAGTCGAACGTGCGCAGCACGTTCGGATGCGTGATCTTGCGCGCGAGCTTGATCTCGCTCTTGAGCCGATCGAGCTGCTCGCTGTCGAGCAGAATCGCCGGGACGCAGCATCTTCAACGCGACGACATCGTCGAGCTCGAGATCGTGCGCCTTGTAGACGACACCCATGCCGCCGGCGCCGAGCGTCGAGATCACGCGGTAGCGCCCGCCGAGCGTCGTGCCCGGAACGATCTCGCCGCGATCCGCGGCGGCGGCCGACGCGGCCGGACGCGCACGCACGATCGTCGTCGCCGAATCGGCCGCGAGGCTCGGCAGCACCGCAGGTGCCAGCGCGTAATAGCGCTTGCCGCTGAACGCGCCCGTCGCGACTGCGAGCGCGTCCGCGGAAATCGCGATCTTCAGCGCATCGCCGGCCGATCGCGTCATCAGGAGCTGTCCCGGTGCCGAGTCGCAGAGCAGGCGATCGACCTGCGCCGCGGCGGCGCCGAGCACCGTGCGCAGCATCGTGCCGCCCTGCCCGTCGCCGATCGACACGAGCTCGCTTTCGGCCAGCGCGCCCGACGGCGGCGCGATCCTCGCGACGGCCGAATCCTGCACGATCGTCGCCCACGCGCGCGTCGCATCGACGAGCCGTCGCGTCGCCGTCGAACACGAGCAGCCAGCGCGCACTGCCGGACTCGGCGAGTCCGGCGCCGTGCGCGGCCGCGATCGTCGCGAGCAACGCACGCACGCCGGCCAGATCGGAGACGAGCAGCGCAGGCGGACGCATCTGCTCCGACGTGCCGAGCAGATGGCGGAATTCGACGCCGAGCAGCGCTGCGTTCTCGCGTCGCGGTGCTTCGGGTGTTACCGCGCGCGGCGCCGCAGGTGCCGCGGTCTCGGCCGTCGGCTCCGGCAGGTAGCGCGTCGAGATGGCCGACGTAGCCTTCCATGTCGCTTTTCTCGCGCAGATCCGACAGCAGCGAATCGAACGCGCGCGCGAGCCGGCCGAGCGCATCGCCGCCGCCGGTGCCGATGCGCGTGCGGTAGTCGCCCGCCGCCGCCGATTCGGCTGCCTGCGCCATCGAGCCGATCGGCTTCAGTATCCCGCGCGCGAGCAGCAGCGACAGCAGCAGCGCGACCGCGAGCGACGCGATGCCGGCAAGGATCACCCAGTTGAGTATCTTCGTGTAGCTGCCGACGATCTGGTCGGTCGAGCTCAGCACCGCGACGGTGCCGAGCTGCGACTCGCCCGGCGCGGCAGTCGCCGCGAAGCGCGCGACCCAATCCTGAGCGGCGAAATGCAGCGGCACGTGCTCGAGCACGTTGCCGCTCTGCACGGCCGGCTGCAGCTCGGCCTTGCGCGATTGCAGAACCTGCTTCAGCTCCGCGGACGCCGGCGCGTCGAGCGAGCTCGCGACCAGCGCGACGCCGTCGTCGCGCGGCAGCAGGAACGCAATCTGCGCACCGCTGACCTGCGCGACGGATTTCGAGAGCTCATCGTCGACCGCGAGCGCGACGAGCAGAAAGCCGACCAGATCCTGATCCTGCGCGAGCGGTATCACCGCCGCCTGATAGAGCTTGTCGCCCTGCCGCCAGTAGCCGCTGAACGGCGCCGCATCGCGAACCGCCGATGCGACGAGCGGATCCTTCGCGAGCGTCGCCTTGAACGCCTCGGCTTCGTCCGTGCGCGCGAGCACCTCGCCGTGCGCATCGAGCAGGATCGCCAGATCGAGGCCGAAATCCTTCTGCCGCTCGCCGAGCAGATCGCGCATCGAACCCGTGTCGGGCGTCGCGTTGCCGCCGAGCCCCGGCAGATTGCTCGAACCGGCCGCATCGGCGATGTATTTGACGAAACCCGCATCCGCCGCGATCAGCCGCGCGGCGAGCTGCAGGTTTTCCAGGCGCCGCTGCTCGAACTCGCGCTGCACGGCCGCGCTCGTCGTCAGCGCCTTGCCGACGGCCTGATCGGCGATGCGCCGTCCCTGCAGGTAGGTGACAAGCACGGCCGCGCCGACCGCGAACGCGATCAGCAGCGCGGTGCCGAGAAAGAGGCGGAGCGCGAGCGGCACCGTGAAGCCGCGTTGTCGTCGCCAGTCAATAGTCCCCATCGGCGCTCCGTCCGTACGGCTTGCCGAACTTGTTCATGTGCTGCGGAATGCGGCGCTGATTCAGATCGAGCATGACTTCGACCGGCGCGGTCTCGCCGGGTACCGCTTCTTCGTGCCACGGCGTCGCGCGGTCGTGCCAGATCACCAGATCGCCCTTGCCCTTCGGCAGGTCCGCGAACTTGAAGCGCCCGTCCGGTCCCGGATGCGTGAAGTACGGCGTGTCGAGCACGAGGATGTGCCCGACCATCGAATGATGCACGTTGCAGTACACGCGCACGTAGCCGGCGTGGCTGAACGTGACGGTCTGTTCCTCGCCGGAGCCGTAGAGCCCGACGTCGAACGCGTTGTCTTTCGACGTCGAGAACGCGTTGTGCAGGATCGGATCCTGGTTCGGGAACTTGACCTGGCTTCCGACCACGATCGGCAGGATGCGCGGCACGAACTGCTTGCGCTGCGTCGACATCGCGAAAGGCGTATCCGGCGGCTTCACGGCCGTGGCCGCCGCCGGACGAAAATAGACGACGACTTCGGCCGCTTCCTCGGCGCGCAACGGCTTGCCGTCGACGACGAGGCCGACGTGCCCTTCGAGTCCTGCCGCAGCCACGAATCCGGGCGCCCACAAGAGCGCCAGCGCGAGTCTTCGCATGGGAGGCTCCTCCTCGGCCCCGATCATACCGCCTCATCGCGGCATCCGGTGCGTGACGCGGCTCGCCGAATCGCGACAGCGGCCTCCGCCGCGAAGCGACACGGTTTCGCACAGATAGTTGACTTCGTCAACCATCTGGACAACGATGACGTGCGGGCCGCATATCCGATAGCCGCATCGCCATGCTCGCCCGAGACATCGAAACCGCGCGACGCTTCAACCGCTTCTACACGCAGCGTATCGGCGTGCTCGACGAGGGCCTCCTCGAGAGTCCGTTTTCGCTGACCGAAGTGCGCGTGATGTACGAGCTCGCGCACCATCGCGGCATCGGCGCCGCCGAGCTTGCCCGCACGCTCGGTCTCGACAAGGGCTATCTCAGCCGCATTCTCAAGCGCTTCCGCGCCAAGGGCTGGCTCGCGCGCACGGCCGCCGAGGACGATGCGCGGCGCCACGTGCTCGCGCTGACCGCTGCGGGCCGCCGCGCGTTCGCCCCGCTCGACGAACGCGCGCAGAAGCAGATGCGCACGATCCTCGCACCGCTCGCGGCGCCACAGCGCCAGCGCGTGCTCGATGCGATGCGCACGATCGAGCACGATCTCGGCGCGAACGATCGCGGCCCCGTGCGCCTGCGCGCGCATCGGCCCGGCGACATCGGCTGGGTCGTGCAGCGCCATGGCGAGCTCTACTGCGCGCGAATACGGCTGGAACGAGGAATTCGAGGCGCTCGTCGCCGACATCGCGGCGAAATTCATCCGCGATCTCGATCCATCCCGCGAACGCTGCTGGATCGCCGAGCGCCACGGCATCCGGCTCGGCTGCATCTTTCTCGTCGCCGAGGACAGGCAGACGGCGAAGCTGCGCATGCTGCTCGTCGAACCCGAAGCGCGCGGGCTCGGACTCGGCCGTCGTCTCATCGACGAATGCATCGCGTTCGCGCGCGCGTCAGGCTATCGGCGCGTCGTGCTGTGGACGCAGGACAATCTCGATGCGGCGCGGCATCTGTATGCGCGATTCGGGTTTCGCAAGACGGCGCAGGAAGCGCATCGGAGTTTCGGCAAGGATCTTGTCGCGGAGACGTGGATGCTGAAGCTATAGCCTGGGATCTGCGTGGCCGGTACCGGCGTCTGGCTTTTGCGAACCATTCCCAGCCTCCGCCGTGCGCCCAAAAATGATCCGCGCATGCCGCTTGTACGTCCAGTACGACCACGCCCAGTCGATCAGCACGATGATCCGGTTGCGGAAACCGATCAGGAAGAACACGTGCGCGATCAGCCAGAACCACCAGGCGATCACGCCGGAGAAATGCAGCCCGCGCAGGTCGACCACCGCGGCCATGCGGCCGATCGTCGCGAGGTTGCCGTAATCGTGGTAGCGGAACGGCTTCGATGTCCTGCCGTCGAGGCGATCGCGGATGACCCCGGCCACGTAGGCGCCCATCTGCTTGGCCGCGGGCGCGATGCCGGGCACGGGCTTGCCGTCCTGCGTGACCGTCGCGAGGTCGCCTACGACGAAGACTTCCGGATGATCCGGCAGCGACAGGTCCGGCTGCACCGGAACGCGGCCGGCGCGATCGCAATGCGCGCTGAGCTGGCGCCCGAGCGGCGATGCCGCGACGCCGGCGGCCCACAGCACCGTTCGCGTCGCGATGTGGCGATCGCCGAGATCGACACCGCGCGCGTCGACTGCCGTCACCGCTTCGCCGAGATTCACCTCGACGCCGAGCCGCTCGAGCTGTCGCCTCGCCTTGTCCGACAACGATTCCGGCATCGACGGCAGCACGCGCGGACCCGCCTCGACGAGATGGATATGCGCATTGCGCGGATCGATGTGGCGGAACTCGTCGTGCAATGTGTGCCGCGCGATTTCCGCGAGCGTGCCGGCGAGCTCGACGCCGGTCGGACCCGCGCCGATCACGACGAAATTGAGCCAGCTCGCGCGCGCGTCCGCATCGGTTTCGCGCTCGGCGGCTTCGAAAGCCTCCAGCACCTTGCGGCGCACGACGAACGCATCGTCGAGCGTCTTCAGGCCATACGCGTACTGGGCCCAGTCGTCGTGGCCGAAATACGTATGCGTCGAGCCGGTTGCGACAATCAGGAAATCGTAATCGAGCGTGCCGCGCTTCGAGCATCACGCGGCGCGCGACGAGATCGATCGAACGCACTTCGTCGAGCCGCACCTCGGCGTTCTTCTGCCCGCGCAGCAGGTGACGCAGTGGCGCGGCGATGTCAGGCGCCGACAGGCCGGCCGTCGCGACCTGATACAGCAGCGGCTGGAAAAGATGATGGTTCGAACGATCGACGACGATCACGCGCACCGGTGCGTGCGCGAGCGAGCGCGCGGCCCAGAGTCCGCCGAAACCGCCGCCGAGAATCACCACACGAGGCTCGTCCGCCATGATCCGTCCCGTTTGCCTGCCTGCGTTCATTGTCGCCGATCGCGCGCTGCGTGAACCCGCTTGTGCCCGTATGGCAATATTTGGGCGATGGCGACGCGAGCCAAGAGCACATGCAAGCCCGATCCGATCGATGCGCCGGTGCGCGCGCCGTCGCGCATCCGCGCCGGAATCGGCGGCTGGACCTACGCACCGTGGCGCAGCAATTTCTATCCGGCCGGGCTCGTGCAGCGGCGCGAGCTCGAATATGCGAGCCGCCACGTGACCGCGATCGAGGTCAACGGCACCTTTTACGGCGCGCAGAAGCCGGCGACCTACGCGGCCTGGCGCGCGCGAGACGCCCGACGGCTTCGTGTTCTCTCTGAAGGCGCCGCGCTACGCGACCGAGCGCAACGCGCTCGCCGGCGCCGGCGCCACGATCAAGGGCTTCGTCTTCGGCGGACTTGCCGAGCTCGGCGATCGGCTCGGCCCGATCAACTGGCAGCTGCCGGAACGCAAGGTGTTCGATCGCGACGACGTGGCGGCGTTCTTCGATCTCTTGCCGCGCGAGCTCGACGGCTTGCGCCTGCGTCACGTGATCGAGGTGCGCGATGCGAGCTTCGCGTGCGTGGAATATGTCGAGCTTGCGCGAAAGCACTCCGTCGCAACCGTGTTCACCGATTCGCCGGAATACCCGTCGTTCGCCGACGTGACCGGCGATTTCGTCTATGCGCGCCTGCGTTGCAGCGAGGCGAAGCAAGCCACCGGCTATGCGCCCGCCGCGCTCGACGCGTGGGCGCGACGCGCACGCGAATGGGCGCGCGGGAGCGAGCCGGACGATCTGCCGCGCGTTGCGCCGCCGTCAAACGCGGGCGAGCGCGACGTATTCGTCTATTTCATCAACGGCGCGAAGGAGCGCGCGCCGGCCGCGGCGATGGCGCTGCTCGACCGGCTGCACGCGTAGTCGCACGGCGAGCACTCCGCGGAAAATCAGATCGCCTGCAACGGATTCGACGCATAGCACGCTTCGAGCAGGCGCGTGAGCTCCGGATCCACGGCGAGCTCGACGTCGTCGATCGAAGCGATCGGACGCACCGGGCACGACGAGTTGGTCAGGAACGCCGAGCGGTACTTCGCGATGTCGCCCATCGCGACGCGGCGCGAAACCGCCGCGACGCCATGCTCCCGAAGGCCGGCCTGCAACAGCTGCATCGAGATTCCGGGAAGCGCGGGCGCATTCGGCCAGACGATCGCGCTGCCATCGAAGAAGCCGATGTTCCAGACCGATGCTTCCGATATCGCATCGTCGTGACCCGCGAATAGCGCGTCATCGAAACCGGCGAGCTGCGCGAGCCGCCGATAGTGGAACAGCGCGAACGTGCCGACGTGCTTGATCTCGGGAAGCACGCGCTCGTGCCGAAACGATTTGAGCCGCAGCGGCGTCGTGCTGACCTGCCGCGCCGCGCCGACGGTCGTCAACACGTCGACCTGCGAAGGCCGCGCGGGACGATCGCGATCGAAATCCCGCGAATAGACGGTGACGCGCATCGACGCATCGCCGGTCCGCGCGCCGAGCGCGGTGCGCATGTAGCCGCGAATCCGATCGGCGGCGAGCGGACGACCGAACAACGCCTGCGTGCCCGCATCGAGCCGCGCAAGATGCAGATCGAGACCGCGCACGCGGCCGTCGCTGACCTGCATCGCGGTGAAATGTCCATAGTTGAGCAAAGCGAGTGCGCGCAGATCGTCAGCCGACGCGAGCGTGCCGTTGAGCTCGCATTGCGGCGACGCGCACACCGTGCCGACGTCGTTCCACTGATCAGTCGAATCTGCCGCGCCTGTCACACAATGCTTCCGCTTTGAGGGATTTTCCCGCGCGCGCCTGGGTCATCCGCCGATGCGCGCGGAGCCGCGTTTTCCTATCGTCACTTCACCCGAAACACTGAATCCGTGCCAGGGGTGGCGTGGAAATCAGGGGGAATCGGGCCCGCCCGCAGCGGGGCGTTCGCGAAGGTACTCGGCGGTCCCATCCGAACACAACGCTGCGGGCCATTTTTTTCCTGATCCGGCGACAGCCGGCACGATGTCCCTCTCTCCCGAGCGCACGATCCTCACGGGATCGATCCCGATTGGCGCTTGAAGGCTTCGCTGAAGACGCCGCGCATGCCGCGTGCGCGTCTCGCGCACATTCCAAAGCTGCGGTGGCGCGAGCACAGGAACTGGGGGACACTCGCAATCCCCCAGCGCTCGAAGTGAGGATGCCATGAGCTACGTCGACGGTATCGTCGTACCGGTTCCGAAGAGGAAACTTGCCGCCTACCGAAAGATGGCCACCAAGGCCGGCAAGATATGGATCGAGCACGGCGCGCTCGAGTATCACGAATGCGTCGCCGATGACGTCAAACCCGGCAAGGTCACCTCGTTTCCGCAGGCCGTGAAGCTGAAGCCCGGCGAGGTCGTCATGTTCTCGTGGATCGTCTACAAGTCGCGCGCAGCGCGCGATCGCGCGATGAAGAAAGTGATGGCCGATCCGCGGCTCGCCGACATGATGGATCCGAAGAAGCTTCCGTTCGATGGCAGCCGGATGTTCTGGGGCGGGTTCAAGCCGCTCGTCGACGTTTAGTCGCTTCGGATCAGCTTGCCAGGCGATCAATCGACGACGAACGACTGAAGCGTCACCGGTACCGAACCGGTCGGCCCGAAACGCGACATCGTCGAAGTGGACGTCGATGGCCGTCGAGCAGGCCGCCGCCTGCTGACCAATGAGCGTGACCTTTGCGGCGACCGCGTCGACCGGTGCGATGAACGTCGTTCCGAACGAACGCCATGCCGTCGTCCGTGTCGGAACGAGACGCCTGGTTCGCTGGTGAGCGAGCGACGTTGGAGCACGGCATCGCGCGTCGTCATACCAGGTGATCGGTCGCAGTGCCTCCGGATCCGACGAGGAAATCTGGCGGGCACGGCGAGCGTCTCGGCACGCACGACGAGGTCGTAGGAAGACTCCGGCGTGACAGTCGATGCAATCGGAACGCAGGTACGTCGGGCCGGTGCATTCGGGTCCCGTCGTGAGACTCGCGCTACCGGAACCGGAGTTGCCGCAGCAGTCCGACGGCGACCAGGTCGGAGTACCGATAATGACGGTCCACCCGGTGAGGTCGGTATCGAACCCGGAGTTGCGCGATCAGATTTTGCGCTGACCGCGGAGCGGCGAGCGCATCAAGCGAAAGCAGCAACATGCACCAGCGGATATCGAGCTCGCATGCGCACTCCATGCCGCGCGGCGATCGTCGCGAAATAGACTAGCAGCTTTCGCCTGCTCTGCGTCACTACCCGACCATCGGCAAGCTGCAATCCCTGCTCTTGCGCGCACTCGATCGCGATCTCGTAGCCCGCATCGGCATGCCGCATGACGCCGGTGCCGGGATCGTTCCACAGCACGCGCGCAAGCCGCTTGTCGGCTTCCGCGCTGCCGTCGCAGACGATCACGACGCCGGCATGCTGCGAATAGCCCATGCCGACGCCGCCGCCGTGATGGAACGAAACCCACGTCGCGCCGCCGGCCGTGTTGAGCAGTGCGTTGAGGATCGGCCAGTCGGACACCGCGTCGCTGCCGTCCTTCATCGCCTCGGTCTCGCGGTTCGGTGACGCGACCGAACCCGAGTCGAGGTGATCGCGTCCGATCACGATCGGCGCCTTCAGCTCGCCGTTGCGCACCATTTCGTTGAACGCGAGGCCGAGCTTGTGGCGCTGGCCGAGGCCGACCCAGCAGATGCGCGCCGGCAAACCCTGGAAGCTGATGCGCTGGCGCGCCATGTCGAGCCAGTTGTGCAGATGCGCATCGTCCGGAATCAGCTCCTTCACTTTCGCGTCGGTCTTGTAGATGTCTTCCGGATCGCCCGAGAGCGCTACCCAGCGGAACGGCCCGACGCCGCGACAGAACAGCGGGCGCACGTACGCCGGCACGAAGCCCGGAAAATCGAACGCGTTCGCGCAGCCTTCGTCCTTCGCCATCTGGCGGATGTTGTTGCCGTAGTCGAACGTCGGCACGCCCATCTTCTGGAACGCGAGCATCGCCTCGACGTGCACGCGCATCGATTTCTTCGCGGCGTCGCGCGTGCCGTTCGGATCGCTCTTGCGGCGCTCGAACCATTGCTCGACGGTCCAGCCGAGCGGGAGATAGCCGTTCACCGGATCGTGCGCGCTGGTCTGATCGGTGACGGCATCGGGTTTGACGCCGCGACGCACGAGCTCGGGCAGGATCTCGGCCGCGTTGCCGAGCAGCGCGATCGACTTCGCCTCGCCCGCTTTCGTGTATGCGCGCAATGCGCGCGAGCGCGTCGTCGAGATCGTTCGCCTGCTCGTCGACGTAGCGCGTGCGAAGACGCATGTCGATGCGGCTCTGCTGGCATTCGATGTTCAGCGAGCACGCGCCGGCGAGGCTCGCCGCGAGCGGCTGCGCGCCGCCCATGCCGCCGAGTCCCGCGGTGAGAATCCATTTGCCTCTCAGGTTGCCGCCGTAGTGCTGGCGGCCCATCTCGACGAACGTCTCGTACGTGCCCTGCACGATGCCCTGCGAGCCGATGTAGATCCACGATCCGGCCGTCATCTGGCCGTACATCATGAGGCCCTTGCGATCGAGCTCGTTGAAGTGCTCCCAGGTCGACCAGTGCGGCACGAGATTCGAATTCGCGAGCAGCACGCGCGGTGCGTCCTTGTGCGTCGGGAACACGCCGACGGGTTTTCCGGACTGGATCAGCAGCGTTTCCTCGTCGCCGAGCTCGCGCAGGCTCTTCAGGATCGCGTCGAAGCATTCCCAGTTGCGCGCGGCGCGGCCGATGCCGCCGTAGACCACGAGCTCGCTCGGCTTCTCGGCGACGTCCGGATCGAGATTGTTCTGGATCATGCGGAACGCGGCTTCGGTCAGCCAGCTCTTGCACGTGAGCGCGCTGCCGCGCGGCGCGCGGATGACGCGGGCGGTATCGATGCGGGTGGGCGCGTTCATGCGAGACTCCGAGCGGCAGCTTTACATTATACGGCGCGCAGCACATCACGTCGGCCGGTTATCCTTTCCGCTTCGTTCTTGCTTCGGGGGTCGTTTGAATGAGTCGTGATTTTCCGTCTCTGCGCGCGAAGCGCCTGTGTCTGCATCCCTTGGCCATCGCGCTCGCGGCGAGCATCGGCAGCCTTCCGCTTCAGGCAGACACCCGGTGGCCAATCGGTGGCGCGACACACACCGTCAACAACTGCAACGACTCCGGTCCCGGCAGCCTGCGCGACGCGATCGCCGCCGCGGTCAGCGGCGATACGATCGACTTCGACGCGAACCTCGCCTGCAGCACGATCACGCTCACGAGCGGAGCGATCACCGATAGCAACGGGCGCCGACGCCTTGCCGCTGACGGAACTTCAAATCGAGGGTCCCGGCCGCCACGTGCTTGCCATCGACGGCAACTACGCCGATCGCGTGATCGCACACGAAGCGGGGCCCGACGGCATGCTGATGATCTCGGGTCTTGCGATGCATCATGGCTTTACCAGCGGCGATGGCGGATGCGTTCTTGCCGCGGGTGGCGTCGATCTCACCGACGTCGAGCTTTCCGAATGCAGCGCAGGTGTCGGTGCGGTCGGCGCAACCGCCGTACGCGGCGGCGCGCTCGCCGCCGGAGACGCGGCGGCGCTCTCCTCGAGCTTCGTCGGCGACAGCATGGTCAACGGCGGCAGCGGCTACGCGTACGGCGCCGGCATCTTCGCGGGCCGCAACCTGCTGATCGATAGATCCACGGTGAGCGGCAACTTCGCGACCTCGGACACCGGCGCGACCTACGGCGGCGGCGTTTCGGTAGGCCGCCGCGACGTGCACACCCAGGGCATGCTCACGGTCACATCGACCGACATCCAGAACAACACCGCGTTTTCGCATTGTGGCTACTGCCCCGTACGCGGCGGCGGCGCGTTCGTCTACGGCAACACGTCGATGGGCGCAAGCTCGATCAGCGGCAATACCGCTTTCAGCGACGCGCACTACGGCGTCGGCGGCGGCCTCTATTTCAAGTCGAGCTTCGGCGGTGCACCCGTCGGCGCGGCGCTCACGTACACCAATGTCGGCAGCAATTCGTCGGACAACGACGGCGGCGCAATCGGCGCGGGCGGCGATCTTCAGTTCATCTGGGGCACGATCTCGGGCAACTCGGGCCGAGCGGGCGGCGCGATTGTGCAGCTTGCAGGCACGCTGACGCTCGACTCGAGTCTCGTGACCGGAAACATCGCGCAGACCGACGGCGGCGCGATCTGGCTGTTCGGCTATGGCGATGTCACCGTCCAGAACAGCACGATTTCCGAGAACCTCGCGCAAGGCAATGGCGGCGCGATCGCGAACAGCTACGGCAGCGTGCACCTCACCAACGCGACCGTCACCGGGAACTCCGCAAACGGGCTCGGCGGCGGCATCTGGTTCCACTATCCGTACTACACGCTCGGGATCGAAAGCACGATCGTCGCCGGCAACACGGCCGGCAGCGGGACCGATGACATCTTTGCGCCGGGCGGAACCGTGGAAGGTTCGCACGATCTCATCGTAGCCGCGCCGGGACTCGACGTGCCATCCGACACGATCAGCGACGATCCGCTGCTGTTACCGCTCGCCGACAACGGCGGGGTGACGATGACACACGCGCTCGCCGCAGGGAGTCCCGCGATCGATGCGGGTAGCAATTCGCAGGGATTTCCTTCCGATCAACGCGCCTCCGCCGAGTTCGCGCGCGTGTCCGGAAGCGCGGCGGACATCGGCGCGTTCGAAGTACAGGCCGGCGAGCCAGCCGATAGGATCTTCGCGAACGGCTTCGATCCATAGAAGCAGCGATCGTCGCGGCGTCATGATGCCGACGCTGGGTCCCTGGCTGCATGACGCGCAAAATTGCGGGTTCGCGTGGGTGAAACCACCGATGCGCGACCGCCGACGCCACATTACGATCGCGCCTACGGCTGACCGGGGAAGCTCGCGATGGTGCGGACATTCATTTGTATCTTGTGTGCGCTCTCGTCGTCGTTCGCTCTCGCCGCCGACGGCGACGTCGATCTCTCGTTCGGTGAGTCGGGTCAGGTCACGATCGCGCGGCCGCCCGGCTTTCCGACCGCGCCGACGCCGACCGGCGACGTGCTCGCTCTCGCCGATGGCGCCTATCTCTGGTCGATGTCGAACGAGGGCTCGAGCCTCTGGATCGGCCGCACTCTTCACGACGGCAGCCCCGACACCGCGTTCGGCGATGAGGGCTCGGGTCACGTCCCGTTATCGGATTGCATCGACTTCGCACCGACGTTCCTCGCCGGCGACGATGCCGGCGGTGCGTTCGTATGGACCGGCGCGTGCCTCGTGCATGTCGCGGCGGATGGCAGCATCGACGACGCGTTCGGCGGCGTCCCGCTGATCGACGCCGACTACGCCGTCATCGATTTCGCGCGCGACGCCAAGGGCCGCTTCGTGCTCGCGGCGACGACGGGCCTTACCTGGGACGTGTTCCGCTTCGACTCCGACGGCGTCACGCCCGATGCGTCGTTCGGCACGGACGGCCGCGTCAGGATCGACGTGCCCGCCACGAACAACCTGCGCGGCATCAACGCGATCGCGGTGCGCGACGACGGACGCATCGTCGCAGCCGGCTGGCGCGGCAATTCCAGTGGACCCAATCTCGTCGTCGCCGAGCTCACCGAATCGGGCGATCTCGATCCGGCATGGAACGGCGGCACAGTCGTCGATCTCGATCCGCCGCAGGATCTGGCGGGAATCGAGGCGACGGCGCTCGCGCTCGACGCGGATGGCAGCGTGGTCATCGGCGGCTTCGCCGCGAGCGGGCGTGTCGGCTGCTGTCTCCTGTTGACGCGCCTGGACACGGCGGGCGCCGTCGTCGAGGATTTCGGACTGCGCATTTTCGATCTCGGCAATATCTCGCTCGGTTCGTTCTTCGAAGGGCGCGACGCGGTCACGATCCGCAGCGACGGATCGATCCTGCTTGCGACGACGGCGTTCCCGTTCTCGGCCATCCATCGCACGCAGTTCTGGCTGACCCACACCGATGCGCACGGCGCGCTCGACACGAGTTTCGGCGACGGCGGCTGGCGCGGCTACACGATCGCGGACCCGAGCAAGTCGGGTCAGAACGGCGATTACGTGCAGTTGCATGCGATCGCGCCGCGCGAGGATTCGGTGCTCGTGTTCGGCCGCACGTTCTTCGAAGACAACTCGAACGGCCTCGATTACATCAGCATGGTCCGCGCGACGTTTGCGCCCGCGGACGCCCTGTTCGCGAACGGCTTCGAATAGGCGGGCGCTGGCTTCGCAAAGCCTTTGTCGTCAGAAGGTTATCGTACCTTCCTGCGATAGCGTCTCCGCATCGCGCACGCTCTGCGCAAGCGATGCGCAAACGTTTAGCGACGCTTTAACACGCGCTGTGATGCAGTGCAGCCCAGGGGCCAACTTGGGGTGCAGAGCATGTCGCCGATCGATCTCGATGTGACTCGCAACGTCCGCGCCTACCTGACGTCGCGCATCGGCTCCGGCGACTTCAATCTCGAACGAGTGCAAAGCGGTCTGCGCGAAGCCACATGGTATTCGCCGAAGGATCGCCGCACGTTGCGCGCGCTCTGCGACCAGAGTCCTTCCACGCTGACGCGCTGGCTGTTCGAGCGCGAGCGCGACGGCCTCTACACCGGATTGATCATGGTCTGGCCGGCGGGCTACTCGACGCCGATCCACGACCACGACGGCCTCTGGGGCATCGAGTGGGTGTTGCAGGGATCGCTCAGCGTCGATGACTTCGAGATCGCCGACGGCGGCGAGGGCCATGTGCAGGCGCATTTCGTCGGCACGACGATTCTCGAGGAAGGCCAGTCCTGTGCATTCGTCGGCACGCGCGGCCATGCGCACCGCTGCAGCAACATTTCGTCGCGACGGCCTGCGATCACGCTGCATCTCTACGGCGGCCTGCTCGAGATGTACCGCAACTACGAGACGACGCGCGGCGGACGCTTCGTCGCGCAGCCGAGCATCGCCGGCATCGACGGATACGTCGGCACGGTACGCGCGTAAAAACACGACGGTTCCGGCAAGACTTCCGTAGCACAGCTGCGTCACCATAGACCGATCGCCTTGGCGGGATCGTCCTGCATGCTCGTGCTCGTCCGCAGTCTCCTGCTGCTCGCCGTAGTCTTCGTCGGCGCGTGCGCCGGCCCGGTGCCGAAGAGCGGGCCGGGTCCGTCGACCGATCCCGTCATCCTGATCTCGATCGACGGATTCCGCGCGGACTATCTCGACCGCGGGTTGACACCGACGCTCGCATCGCTCGCCGACGAGCGGCGTTCGCGCCGACGCGCTGAAGCCGTCGTTCCCGACGCTGACGTTTCCGAACCACTACACGCTGGTGACCGGCCTCTATCCGGATCATCACGGCATCGTCGACAACCGCATGGTCGATCCTGCGAGCGGCAAGACGTTCGTCTACAAGGATCAGCAATCGATCGCGGATCCCTCGTGGTGGGGCGGCGAGCCGCTCTGGGTCAGCGTCGAAAAACAGGGCCGGCATGCCGCGACGATGTTCTGGCCCGGATCCGACGTCGCGATCGACGGCGTGCGGCCGAGCCACTGGCTGCATTTCGACGGACGCATGTCGCCGGACCGGCGCGTCGATCAGCTGCTGACGTGGTTCGACCTTCGCGGTGATCTGAAGCCGGCGTTCTACACGCTCTATCTCGAGCAGGTCGACCATGCCGGTCACGATCACGGTCCGGATTCGCCGGAGGTCGACGCTGCGCTGCGCGAGATCGACGGCGCGCTCGCGCGGCTGGTGACGGGACTCAAGCAACGCGGCGCGTTCGCGCGACACCAACATCGTGATCGTCTCCGATCACGGCATGACCGCGTCATCGGCGGATCGGCTGATCTATCTCGACGATGTCGTGAATGCCGCCGATGCGAACGTCGTGACCTACGGCATCCTTGTCGGGCATCAATCCGAAGCCGGGACACACCGATGCGGTCGAACATGCGTTGCTCGCGACGCACGATCACATGAGCTGCTGGCGCAAGTCCGAAGTGCCGGCGCGACTGCACTACGGCACGAATCCGCGCATTCCCGCCCTGCTCTGCCTCGCCGACGACGGCTGGCTGATCACGTCGCACGACGCGGCGAAGAAGCGCAGGAAATTCTCGCTCGGCGAGCACGGCTACGACAACGACGATCCGATGATGCGCGCGTTGTTCGTCGCGCACGGACCTGCGTTCAAGCCGGGATTGCGCGTGCCGGAATTCGACAACGTCGATGTCTACGCGCTGCTCGCGCATTTGCTCGCGATCCGGCCGCAGCCGAACGACGGCGACGAGGCCGTCGGCTCGGCGATGCTGCGCGATCCGCGATAGGCGGCGACTCAGGCGGCCCGTGCGAGCCGCTCGACGACGTCGCGATAGCGCGCGGCGATGCGATCTTCGTCGCGGTGGCGGAAATCGTCGACGACGGCCTCGCCGGCAACGACGACGCTCCTTACGAGATTCGCGTTGCCGGCGAACACGAACGTATCGAGCAGGTGTGCGGCATCGCGGCCCGCGAGCAGCGGCGAGGCATCGTCGAGCACGACGAGATCCGCGCGCGCGCCTGGAGCGATCGCGCCCACGGTTGCGCCGGCTGCCTGCGCGCCGCCGGCGAGCGCGCGGCGAAACAGCGTTTCGCCGGTATTCGGCGATGCGCGCGACGCGCTGACGTTGCGACGCCGCGTCGCGAGCCGCTGGCCGTATTCGAGCCAGCGCAGTTCCTCGACGAGCGACACCGAGATGTGGCTGTCCGAGCCGATGCCGATGCGTCCGCCGGCATCGAGATAGGACTTGCAGCGGAAACAGGCCGTCGCCGAGATTCGCTTCGGTCGTCGGGCAAAGTCCGGCGACCGCGCCGCTCGCGGCGAGGCGGCGCAGTCTCGTCGTCGCGTCAGGTGCGTCGCGTGCACGAGGCACCAGCGCGCATCGACCGGCGCGTGATCGAGCAGCCATTCGACCGGCCGCGCGTTGCGCATCGCCAGGCAGTCCTGCACTTCGCCGATCTGCTCGGCGACGTGGATGTGGATCGGGCAATCGCGCGACGAGCCCGGATTCGAGCACGCTGCGCATCGCCGCTTCCGGCACCGCGCGCAGCGAATGCAGCGCGATGCCGACGCGCAACGCGCGCGAATTCTTCCATTCTGCGCAGGCGCTCGAGCAGGCGCAGATAGCCGTCGACGTCGTGACCGAAGCGACGCTGCCGCTCCGACAGCGGACGGCCGTCGAAGCCGCCGGTCATGTACAGCGTCGGCAGCAGCGTCAGGCCGATGCCGGTCTCGCGCGCCGCTTCGATCAGCGCGAGCGACATCGCGGCCGGATCGGCATACGGCGTTGCCGTCGGGCTGGTGATGCAGGTAGTGGAATTCGCAGACCTGCGTGTAGCCGGCCTTGAGCATCTCGACATAGAGCTGCGCCGCGATCGCGCGCAGCTCGTCCGGGCCGATGCGGCCGGCGAACGCGTACATCGATCTCGCGCCAGGTCCAGAAGCTGTCGTCGCGGATTCGTCTGGCGCTCGGCCGAGCCCGGCCATCGCGCGCTGGAACGCATGCGAATGCAGGTTCGGCATGCCCGGCAGCACGTAGCGGCCGAGCCGCGCTGCCGCGGACGCCTCGCCGGCCGCCACGGATGTCAGCGCGCCGTCCGCTCCGATCTGGATGCGGACGCCTTCGACGAACCCATCGGGCAGCCATGCCTGCCCGGCGAAGCGTGAGACTGTCGTCATCGCATATCCTGAATCGAAAGCGCGGAGCCTAGCCTCGCGCCAACGGCATTTCCAGCCCGCGCCCGCTTGTCCGGAAGGCGACCGCGACTCTACGCTAGCGCGCCGGCGCGAATCCGAGACAGCGGAAGCGTCCAATCATCCGTGTCCGCATCGACCAAGGATCTCATCGCATGAGCGAACGCTGGGACACGCTGCTGATCGACTGCCGTCTGGCGACTCTGGCGGACAACGGCACGCCGTACGGCGCGATCGAGCACGCAGCGCTCGGCTGCAAGGACGGCACGCTCGCGTTCGCCGGACTCATGAGCGACCTGCCCGACCGGCCCGATGCACTCGCCGATCGCGTCGAATCCGTCGGCAACGCATGGATCACGCCCGGCCTCGTCGACTGCCACACGCATCTCGTCTTCGGCGGCGATCGCGCGCACGAGTTCGAGCAGCGGCTCGAAGGCGCGAGCTACGAGGACATCGCGCGCGCCGGCGGCGGCATCATGTCGACCGTGCGCGCGACGCGCGCCGCCGACGAGGATGCACTGTTCGCCGCAGTCGCTGCCGCGCGCGCGCGCGCTGGTCGGCGACGGCGCGACGACGATCGAGATCAAGTCCGGCTACGGCCTCGATCTCGCCAGCGAGCGCAAGATGCTGCGCGTCGCGCGGCGCATCGGCGAGACGCTCGGCATCGGCGTCAGCACGACGCTTCTCGCCGCGCACGCGTTGCCGCCGGAGTTCAAGGATCGAGCGGACGCGTACATCGATGCGATCTGCGACGAGATCCTGCCCGCGATCGCGCGCGAAGGGCTCGCCGATGCGGTCGACGCGTTCTGCGAGCGCATCGCGTTCACGCCCGCGCAGACGCGGCGCGTGTTCGAAAAGGCGCGCGAGCTCGGCCTGCCGGTGAAGCTGCACGCGGATCAGCTGTCCGATCTCGGCGGCGCCGCGCTCGCGGCCGAATTCGGCGCGCGCTCGGCCGAGCATCTCGAGCACACCAGCGAGGACGGCGTGCGCGCGATGGCTGCGCACGGCACGGTCGCGGTGCTGCTGCCGGGTGCGTACTACGCGCTGCGCGAAACCAAGCTGCCGCCGATCGACGCGTTCCGCGCGGCCGGCGTGCCGATCGCGATCGCGACCGATCTCAATCCGGGCACGTCGCCGCTGCTGTCGCTGCGCCTCGCGATGAGCATGGCGTGCACGCTGTTCCGCCTGACGCCGGAAGAAGCGTTGCGCGGCGCGACCGTCAACGCCGCGCGCGCGCTCGGCTTCGACGATCGCGGCACGCTCGCCGTCGGCAAGCGCGCGGATTTCGTCGTCTGGAATATCGAGCGGCCGGCCGATCTGTGCTACTGGATCGCGGGCTCGCTCGCGCGGCGCGTCGTCGCCGGCGGGCGCATCGTCGCGGGCACATAGGAAATTCGCAGCGAGAACCCTCTGTGGATTCGGCCGAGGGTTCATCGATCGGACGAACGAGGTGTTTCGGGCGCGAGCGCAATGCGCTCGCACGCCGCGCCGTGGCGGCGCGGCAGTGCCTTCAGGATCAGCCCGCCCGCTTTGCCGCGGGCTTCTTGACCGGAACGACCTTCTTCAAGGGCGTCTTGGCGGGCGACTTCGACGCTGCCGGCTTCGTGGCGGTCGATTTCTTCGCCGCGTGCGGGCGCGCGTTGCCGTAGCTGCGGATCGAGATCTTGCCCTTGCGGGTCTTGCGGTCGCCTCTGCCCATCGTTGTTTCCTCTGCAAATGCCTTCAATCGGGCGCGGAGGATAGCAGTCCCGGCGCGCGAAGTAACCGCGCGGGTGCGAACCGAGCCCCGTCAGGCGGAGTCGCGGCAGCCGGTTTCCTCGCAGCTCACGGTGTCGAGCTGCACGGTCGCGTGCTCGACGCTGAAATGCTCGCGCAGCACGCTGCGGATCGAGAGGATGACCTGGTCGGGTGCGTAGCCGGCGCGCGCGCGCGCGTGCAGCGTCGCGACGTGCCTGCCGCCGGCCAGCTGCCAGATGTGCACGTGGTGCACATCGCTCGACGCCGGCGGCTTCGCGTTCGATCGTGCCGCCGACGATTTCCGCGTCCATGCCTTCGGGCGTGCCTTCGAGCAGGATGTGCGCGCTGCGGCGCAGGAGCCGCCACGCGCCGCCGAGGATCAGCAGCGAAACGAGGATCGAAACCGCGGGATCGGCCCACAGCCAGCCGAAATAGCGCACGACGAGCGCCGCGCCGACTGCGCCGAGCGATCCGAGCAGATCGCCGAGCACGTGCAGCCGCGCGCTGGCGATGTTGAGATCCGAATGCTCGTGCGACAGCGTGCCCAGCACGATCGCGTTGACGACGAGGCCCGCGAGCGCGACCGCGAGCATCGTGCCGGAAAGAATCGGCTCGGGGGTCGCGAAACGCATGATCGCCTCGCTGGCGATCCACGCGACGAGCACGAACTGCATCAGCGCGTTGCTGTAGCCGACCAGCACTTCGAGGCGCGCGTAACCGAAGCTGCGCAGCGCGTCGGCCGGCCGTTGCGCGTAGTACGCGCCGAGCCATGCGAACAGCAGCGCGCCGGCGTCGACCAGCATGTGGCCCGCATCGGCGAGCAGCGCGAGCGAGCCCGAGATCAGGCCGCCGACCGCTTCGACGACGAGCATCGCCGCCGTCAGCGCGAAGGCGATCAGCAGGCGACTCTCGCGGCGCTTTGCGGGCGTCGCGTGATGATGGTGATGTGCGTGGTCGTGGTGAGCGTGGCTCAAGATGCTGGCCGCACGGTGGTTTGCACGACGGATGCTAGGCAGCGTGACGGGGTTACACAATCACGGCGTCCGGACGGTCGGCATTCGCGCAAGGCGGATTCGAAGTGCAAGCGCGGCGTGGCGACGCCGCACGCGTATCTGGCGTTCGCGTCAGTGCTCGCACGCCGCATCGTGCACGTGGCCGTGCGCGAGGCGAAGGTTCGTCAGGTGCGAGATCGCGACGAGCGTGCCGCCGAGGCTGACCAGCACCGCGTGCGTGGTCGGCACCTGATCGAAGTCGACGATGATGCCTGCCGCCAGCAGCAGGATGCCGGGAACCAGGAACCAGAACGCGCGAAACCGATGATGGCGGCGGAAACCGACAACGAGCGTCGTCAGCGCGAGCACGCTCGCGAACGCGATGAAGCCGCGCTCGAAGCGATGGTTGGCGAGAAATGCCAGACCGAGCGCCGGCAGCGCCGCGATCACGAGCGGCAGCAGCGCGCAGTGCACCGCGCAGAGAAACGATGCGGTTGCGCCGAATCGGTCCGCGAGTCTGCCGAAGAGGGATGATCGCTGAGGGCTCATGGATTGGTGCTTGTGACCTGAAGGATGTGGAGGGTTTTGCCGGTGGACCTGGTCGATGCCCATACCGGGTGCTCGATGAGGTTATATTATAACATCCATGAGTGACAAGCTAGCAGGGCCGGGGAATTCCCCCGGGATCGCTTCTACCACCCGCCTCCTGATACTCCGCGTCACTTCGCGGCGGCTTGAAAGCCGGCCAGCCGCTAACTTCTTTGGCGTGCACATCAGTCGAGTCTGATCTTGTCCTGCTGTAACGCAGCATGACAATCGCCAACAAAAACCTCACGATGTAAACGTTTACGTAAACGTTTACATCCCGCGCCGGGACGCGCGCTCTGGCATCAACGGAGGCGTTCGTCGTGACCGCTACGATCAAAGATGTCGCTCGCGTCGCCGGCGTCTCGGTCGCCTCGGTGTCGCGCGCGCTCAACGGTCATGAAAGCGTCACCGAAGAGACGCGACAAGCGCATCCTCAAGGCCGCCGGCGAGCTCCGCTACGTTCCTCACGCCGGCGCGCGCAGCCTGATCACGCGCCGCACGGATACCGTCGGCGTGCTGCTGCCGGATCTGCACGGCGAATTCTTCTCCGAGCTGATTCGCGGCATGGATTCGGCGGCGCGCGCGAGCGGCCGTCACCTCTCGTATCTCGAGCTCGCACGGCTCGGCTTCCGAGGCGGCGCTTGCGCTGCGCACGTTGCAGGGCCGCGTCGATGGACTGCTCGTGATGTCGCCGCACGCGGACACGCGCATGCTCGCCGCGAACCTGCCGCCGACATTGCCGACCGTGCTGATGAACACGCGCGTCGCCGGCGGCGACTACGCGGCGCTCTCGGTCGACAACTACGGCGGCGCGACCGCGATGATGCGCCACCTCGCCGGCAGCGGTTACCGCCACATCGCGTTCATCAGCGGTCCGGAACGGCAACTTCGATGCCGACGAGCGCCTGCGCGGCTATCGCGATGCGCTCGCGCGCATGCGCGGCGCGACCGAGACGATCCTGCCCGGCGATTTCAGCGAGGCGTCCGGCTATCGCGCGGGTCTCGACATCTGCGCGCGGCGCGAACGTCCCGATGCGATCTTCGCCGCCAACGACATGATGGCGCTCGGCTGCCTTTTCGCGCTGACCGAGCACGGGCTGCGCGTGCCCGACGACATCGCGCTCGCCGGTTTCGACGACATTCCGATCGCGCGCTTCGTGACGCCGCCGCTGACGACGGTGCGCGTGCGCATCGCCGATCTTGGCCGCCTCGCGTTCGAGCGACTTGCCGGGCTCATCGACAGCGGTTCGATCGCACCGACCGCGGAGCAACTCGATTGCGAGCTCGTCGTGCGGCAATCGACCGGCACGTTCTGCACGCCCGACTGCCGAGTCTGCTCTCGACACGAGTTGAACGCGTTCAGCGTACGTCTCGCAAGACAAGCATTCCATTCAGCAGCCTGACCCGGGGAGTAATGCGCAAATGATGCTCACGACACGTCCTCGTTCGATTGCTTCGCAACCCAAACTGCTCGCGTGCGCACTCGCATGTTGTCTTGCGATCGGCGCGATGCCGGCGCTGGCGCAGAGCACCGGTGCGACGCTGCGCGGCACGGCCGATGGCGGTGCCGAGATCACTGCGACCAACACCGAGACCGGCCTCGTCCGCCGCGTCACCGCAACCGAGCGACGGCAGCTACACGCTGACGAATCTGCCGCCCGGCACCTACACCGTCGCAGCCGCGGGCGGCACCACGCAGAACGGTGACGCTGAGCGTCGCGCAGACCGCCGAGCTGGATCTCGACCGCTGCCGGCGCGGAGGCGCCGACGCTCGAAGGCGTCGTCGTCACGGCCATCGCGTTGCCGGACGTGAAGACGTCCGAAGTCGGCGGCACCGTGTCGACCAAGATCATCAACACGATTCCGCAGACGACGCGCAACTTCCTCGAGTTCGCCGACGTCATTCCCGGCGTCGCGTTCAGTCTCGATCCCGGCAACGGCACGACCAAGCTGCAGGGCGGCGCGCAGTCGGCGAGCAGCATCAACGTCTACATCGACGGCGTCGGCCAGAAGAACTACGTGCTGCAGGGCGGCATCACCGGCCAGGATTCCTCGCGCGGCAATCCGTTCCCGCAGCTCGGCATCGCCGAGTACAAGGTCATCACGCAGAACTACAAGGCCGAGTACGACCAGGTGTCGAGCGCGGCAGTCACCGCGGTGACGAAATCCGGCACCAACGAATTCCACGGCGAGGTGTTCGACACGTACACCGGCGATTCGTGGCGCGCGATGACGCCGTCCGAGCACAACGCCGGCGACAAGGTGCAGACGCAGGAGAAGGAATACGGCGTGGCGTTCGGCGGGCCGATCATCAAGGACGCGATGCATTTCTTCTTCACCTACGAAGGCAAGGACTTCGTCACGCCGACCGCGGTCGTCGCCGGCACGCCGCTGCCGGGACCGCTGCCGCCCGACGTCGCCGGCGCAGACCGGCCCGACCAGCATTCCGTTCCATGAGGATCTCTACTTCGGCAAGATCGACTGGTCGCTGTCCGAATCCGATCTCTTCGAGCTGACCGGCCGCTACCGCGACGAGAACGCAGCGCGACAACGTCGGCGGCACGCAGGCGGCGTCGTTCGGCAGCGACATCGTCAACAACGAAAAGCGCGTCGGACCTGCGCTGGCTGCACACGTCCGACCGCTGGCAGAACGATGCGCACATCACCTGGGAAGACACGACCTGGGGTCCGCGTCCGCTCAACAACGGCAATGCGTTCGTCTATGTCGACAAGCCGGACAACGAGAACACGCTGCTGCTCGAGCCGGCGCCGGCGCGAACTTCCAGAACAAGGGACAGGAAGGCCCGGCGCTGCAGGACGATCTCTCGTTCACCGATCTGCACTGGTTCGGCGGCGATCACCTGGTCAAGACCGGCTTCAAGTACAAGGAGGTCAAGCTCTCGACGCAGGAGATCAATCCGGCCAATCCGCAGTTCTTCTTCAACGTCGACGCGATCCGGCGCGGACCAGGATCCGTACAAGGCGTTCTTCGGCGTGCCGCTGGCCGGCGTCGGCGACGGCACCGCCGAATCGAAGAACAAGCAGTTCGGCATCTACGTGCAGGACGACTGGCAGGTCAACGACAAGCTGACCTTCAATCTCGGCCTGCGCTGGGACTACGAGGAAACGCCGGCGTACCTCGACTACGTGACGCCGCCCGACGTCGTCTCGGCGTTCAGCGGCCAGGATCGAACGCACCGCGGATCAGACCTACGCGCAGACGCTCGCGCTCGGCGGCATCAACGTCAACGACTACATCAGCAACGGCAACAACCGCAGCGCGCCGAAGGACGAATGGCAGCCGCGCCTCGGCTTCTCGTACGACATGAACGCCGACGAGCAGCACGTGTTCTTCGGCGGCATCGGCCGCTCGTACGATCGCGACAGCTTCGACTACCTGCAGCTCGAGGAATCGAAGGCGACGTTCCCGTCGTACGACGGTGTTCTTCAACTCGCCGAACGGCCAGCCGTGCGACACGACGCAGTCCAACTGCGTCAACTGGGATCCGTCGTTCTACGACATCAACACGCTGCGCTCGCTCGTGAGCCAGAACGGCGGCGGGCGCGAGATCGACCTGCTCAACAACAACCTCAAGGTGCCCTACTCCGACCAGGCCAGCTTCGGCATGCGCAACCAGGTCGGCGCACTGGAACACGAGCGTCACGCTGTCGCGCATCGATCAGCAAGGACGGCTTCGCTTTCATCCTCGGCAACCGCCGGCCGGACGGATCGTTCTTCGGGGCGACGACGGCCAGCCGTGCGGATTCCCGATTCCGGGCTACGGCGCGCTGATCCTCGGCAAGAACGGCATCGAGACGAAGGCGAATTCGCTGCTGTTCTCGGCCGACAAGCCGTACACGAGGGAATCCGGCTGGGGCGTCACGATCGCATACACGTACACGGACGCCGAGGAGAACCGCAAGTTCGGCGAGCACTATGCGCTCGACGAGCCCGACATCACCGACTATCCGTTCCTGACGTCGTCCGGCGTCTCCAAGCACCGTCTCGTTGCGACCGGCATCCTCGATGGCCCATGGGGCATGACCTACTCGTCGCAAGCTGATCCTTGCGACGCCGCATTCCGCACTCGGACATCGCATGCTACGGCGCGCCGGGTCCGTGCCTTCCCGCCGCGAGCCGACACGCCCGGAACCGGACGCTTCATCGTCGGCGGCAAGATCTTCGGCACGCGCGAGGTCGATTTCGCGGCGAACAAGGACTTCGATCTCACCGCCGGCGTCGATGATGTACATCCGGCTCGATCTCTTCAACGCGTTCAACTTCAAGAACTACTCGGACTTCAACGTGAACTGGGGCTCGAACGGCGTGTTCAACCCGGTCGTGACCGCCAACACGATCGGCAACATGTACACGGTGCCGCGCACGCTGAAGCTCAGCATGGGCGTGCGCTGGTGATGCACGCGGATGCTGCCCGGCGGGAACTTCCGGCCGGGCAGCATTTCGAATCGTCACCACTCTTTCGCGCCGGCAATCCGGCATCCCGCTAACATGCAGGACGGGATGAACCGGCCTGCCACTCAGCATCGCGACGCCTTCGGCCAGTCCGTGTTCTTTCGCCGTCGTCTCGCACAACTCGTTTTCGTCCTTGCCACCGCCGCCGTCCTCGCCCTCGGCGGTGCCTGCAGCCATCACGAACCCGAACCGCCGCGCCCTGCCATCACGCCGCTGCTGCGGCCGCCGCTGACGCCGCTGTTCGACGATCTCGAGCGCCGCACGTTCAACTATTTCTGGGAAACAGCCAATCCGGCGAACGGGATTGATCCCGGACCGCTATCCGTACACCGAACCGTTCTCGAGCATCGCCGCGATCGGTTTCGGCCTGACCGCCTACGGCATCGGCGTCGAGCGCGGCTACGTGACGCGCGATCAGGCGATCGAGCGCACGCTGGCGACGCTGCGCTTTCTCGAAGGCGCACCGCAGGGTTCGCGCGCCGACGGCATGAGCGGCTATCACGGATTCTTCTATCACTTCCTCGATCTCAACACCGGCGCGCGCTACGCGGACTGGGTCGAGCTCTCGTCGGTCGACACCGCGCTGCTGCTCGGCGGCGTGCTGTTCGCGCAGTCGTACTTCGACCAGAAGACGCCGGAGGAAACCGAGATCCGCCACCTCGCCGACACGATCTACCGCCGCGTCGAATGGCCGTGGATGCAGGTGCGCGCGCCGCTGATCTCGATGGGCTGGATGCCGAAGCAGGGCTACATCCAATACGACTGGCAGGGCTACAACGAAGGCATGCTGATCTACGTGCTCGCGCTCGGCTCGCCGACGCAGGCGATCGGCACGGACGCATGGACCGCCTGGACGAAGAGCTACGAGCACGCGTGGGGCACGTTCCAGCAGCAGGAATACCTCGGCTTCGCGCCGTTGTTCGGTCATCAGTATTCGCACGTCTGGATCGATTTCCGCGGCATCCAGGACGCGTACATGCGCGAGCGCGGCTTCGACTATTTCGAGAACAGCCGCCGCGCGACCTACGCGCAGCGCGCCTACGCGATCGCCAACCCGATGGGCTGGAAGCTCTACGGCGAAAACGTCTGGGGCCTGACCGCGAGCGACGGGCCGGCCGGCACCTCGCAGGACTATGCCGGCAAGACACGCGCGTTCCGCCACTACTCCGCGCGCGGCGCGGGCCTCGCCGACGCGTTCGACGACGGCACGATCGCGCCGACCGCCGCGGCCGCGTCGCTGCCGTTCGCGCCGGAGATCGTGATCCCGGCGATCGAGGAAATGCACGACCAGCTCGGCGACGCAGATCTATTCGACGTACGGCTTCCTCGACGCGTTCAACCCGAGCTTCACCTACGACGTACCGCTCAAGACCGGGCACCTGATTCCAGGCTTCGGCTGGGTCGCCAGCGACTACATCGGCATCGACCAGGGCCCGATCATCGCGATGATCGAGAACTACCGCGACGATTTCGTCTGGAAGGTCATGCGCAAGAATCCGTACATCCGGCGCGGCCTGCAGCGCGCGGGCTTCACCGGCGGCTGGCTCGAGCCGGTCGAATCCGGCAGCGACAGTACCGCGGCGGGCGCGCCGTGAGGTGCTTCGGCCGTCGCGATCGCGCACGTCGCGTCTCGTCTGCGTGGCGGCGCTCGGCGCAGCAGCATGTCATCGCGACACCGGCGACGCTCACGGTGCTCAGGTTCTGGACGATCGGCCGCGAAGGCGAAGTCGTCGGCGAGCTGCTGCGCGATTTCGAGCGCTCGCATCCGGGCATCCGCGTCGACGTACAGCAGATGCCGCTGACCGCCGCGCACGAAAAACTGCTGACCGCGTTCGCCGGCGACGCGCTTGCCGGACATCGGCCAGCTCGGCAACACGTGGATTCCGGAGCTCGCGACGCTCGGCGCGCTCGAACCGCTGCAGCCGTATGTCGACGCATCGAAGGCGGTTCCGCAGGACGACTACTTCGCCGGCATCTGGGACTCGAACGTCATCGACGGCAAGCTCTACGGCGTGCCGTGGTACATCGACACGCGGCTCCTGTTCTACCGCAAGGATCTGCTCGCGCGCGCCGGCTTCGCCGAACCGCCGCGCGACTGGGCGGAATGGACGCGCGCGCTCGCCGCCGTGAAGGCAAATGCCGGCGCCGGAAACTACGCGATCTTCCTGCCGCTCAACGAGTTCGAGCCGCTGCTGAATCTCGCCGTGCAGCAGCCCGATCCGTTCCTGCGCGACAACGACACGCGCGGCAATTTCGAAAGCCCGGGATTCCGCCGCGCGTTCGACTTCTACATCGACATGTTCCGCCGCGGCTGGGCGCCGCCGATGAGCAACACCGAGATCTCCAACGTCTGGGACGAATTCGCGAAAGGCTTCTACACGTTCTACATCACGGGTCCGTGGAACGTCGGCGAATTCCGCCGCCGCCTGCCCGCCGAATTGCAGGACGACTGGGCGACTGCGCCGCTGCCCGGACCCAACGGTCCCGGCGCCGCGATCGGCGGCGGCAGCAGCCTCGTGATGTTCGCAGGCTCGCGGCACAAGCGCGAGGTCTGGCAGCTGATCGAATTCCTGTCCGCGCCGGAACAGCAGCGCCGGTTCCACGCGCTGTGCGGCGACCTGCCGCCGCGGCGCAGCAGCTGGGACGATCCGGAGCTCGCCGGACGATCCGCACTCGGCCGCGTTCCGCGATCAGCTCGAACGCGTCAAGCCGACGCCGAAAGTGCCCGAATGGGAGCGCATCGCGCAGGAAATCCGCCTCGCCTCCGAGCGCGCGATCCGCGGCGGCGACAGCGCCGACAAGGCGCTCGCCTATCTCGACGCGCGCGCCGACACGATCCTCGAAAAGCGCCGCTGGATGCGAGCGCGCAAGGCCGCGCCATGAGACGAGCGCCGCGCCGCATGGACGTTCGTCACGCCGGCGCTCGTCGTCATCGGCGCGTTCTTCATCGTGCCGGTGTTCGCCGCGTTCGCGCTCAGCCTGACCGATTTCGATCTCTACGCGCTCGCCGATCTTCGCAACCTGCGCTTCGTCTGGCTCGGCAACTACCTCGACATCCTGAAGACGCCGCTGTTCTGGAAATCGCTCGGCAACACGCTGTACTTCGTGCTGGTCGGCGTGCCGCTGTCGATCGCGCTGTCGCTCGGCGCGGCGCTGCTGCTCGATTCGAAGCTTGCGCGCTTCAAGGGATTCTTCCGCACCGCGCTGTTCGCGCCGGTCGTGACGACGGTCGTCGCGGTCGCGGTGATCTGGCGCTATCTCTTCCACACGCGCTATGGCCTCATCAACTACACGCTCGCGAAATTCGACATCGCGCCGATCGACTGGCTCGGCGATCCGCACTGGTCGATGCCGGCGATCATCCTGTTCGCGGTCTGGAAGAACTTCGGCTACAACATGATCATCCTGCTCGCCGCGCTGCAGGGCATTCCGCGCGATCTCTACGAAGCCGCGCACATCGACGGCGCGTCGCTGCTGCAGCGCTTGCGCCACATCACGCTGCCGATGCTGCGACCGGCGCTGCTGCTGGTCGCCGATCATCACGGTGTCCGGCTATTTCCAGCTGTTCGCCGAGCCCTACGTGATGACGCAGGGCAACCCGCTGCAGAGCACCGTCAGCGTGCTCTATTTCATGTACGACGAAGGCTTCACGTGGTGGAGCCTCGGCCGCGCCTCGGCGATCGCGTTCCTGCTGTTCGCGCTGATCCTCGCCGCGACGTGGCTGCTGCTGCGCTGGGGCCGGCGCGGAGAAACGCGCATGAACGGCACGCGCTGGCATTCGGTCGCTCGTCAACGGCCTGCTCGTGCTGCTCGCATTGTTCGCGCTGTTTCCGCTGCTCTGGATGCTGTCGGTCTCGTTCATGCATCCGGGCGAAGCGAGCACGCTGCCGCCACCGCTGCTGCCCGCGAGCGCGACGTTCGCGAACTACCGCGAGCTGTTCGAGCGCGCCGGCATGGGGCGCTATCTCGCCAACAGCCTTCTCGTCGCGTGCGCGATCACGCTGCTCTCGCTCGCCTTCAATCTCGCGGCCGGCTACGCGTTCGCGAAACTGCGCTTCGCCGGCCGCGACCGCCTGTTCCAGACGCTGCTGACCGCACTCGTGATCCCGGCGCAGGTCGCGATGATTCCGCTGTTCCTGATCATGAAGTGGCTGCACCTCGTCAACAGCTACGGCGGCGTCGATCGTGCCGGCGATGGCGACGGTGTTCGGCATCTTCCTCGTGCGCCAGTACGCGCGCTCGATTCCCGACGAGCTGCTCGAAGCCGCGCGCATCGACGGCGCCGGCGAATGGCGCATCTTCGCGACGATCGTGCTGCCGCTGCTGAAACCGATCGTCGTCACGCTCGCGATCTTCACGTTCCTCGCCAGCTGGAACGATTTCATGTGGCCGCTGATCGTGCTGAGCGACGCAGGCCTGGCAGACCGCGCCGGTCGCGCTCGCCGCGCTCTCGCGCGAGCACGTGCAGGACAACGAGCTGATGATGGCGGGCTCGGTCGTCACCGTGCTGCCGGTGCTGCTGCTGTTCCTCGCGTTGCAGCGCCATTACCTCGAAGGCCTGCTGCTCGGCAGCGTCAAGGGATGAGCGCGCGCGTCCGTTTCCTCGCGGCGGTCGCCGTTCCTCGTCGCACCGATCGCGAACGCGGCGGCGCCGGCGCAGACGCTCGACGACTTCTCCGATCCGTCGCGCTGGACCGCGTCCGGCTCCGATCAGGTTTCGGCGAGCGCTGCAGCAGCCGACGGCGCCGCGCTCTGCCTCGCTTACGATTTCCACGGCGTCTCGGGCTACGCGTCGATGCGCCGGCCGCTGCACTCTCGACTATCCGGCCGACTACGAGTTCGACCTTCGCGTTCGCGGGCACGCGCCCGGACAATGCGCTGCAGTTCAAGCTGACCGACGCGCAGCAACGAAAACGTCTGGTGGGTGAATCGCGGCGCGTTCACGCCACCCGCGGATTGGACGCCGTTGCGTTTCAGGAAACGCGCAGATCTCATTCGCCTGGGGTCCGCTGGCGGATCACGACCTGCATCGCAGCGAAGCAATCGAGTTCACCGTCTACGCCGACAAAGGCGGCAGCGGCGAGATCTGCTTCGCCGATCTCGAATTCCGCGAGCGCTCGCCGCCGCCGGCGACGCCGCCGCAGTCCGATCGCGAGCGCGCGCTCGTCGGTCCCGGGCAAGCCCGCATCGAACGCCGTCGACGGCAATCCCGACACGTCATGGCGCAGCGTCAAGTCGCACGATCCGGATTCAGCGCTGACGCTCGATCTCGGCTACGAACGCGAATTCGGTGGCCTCGTGCTGCACTGGCACGACGAGCTACTTCGCACGACACTACGAAATCGCGCTCTCCGACGACGCCAGGCACTGGCGCACCGTGCGCCGCGTGACGACCGGCAACGGCGGCGTCGATCCGCTCTACCTGCCCGATTCCGAAGCGCGCTACGTGCGCATCGACATGCTCGGATCGCGCGGAGCCGGACCGTACGCGCTCGACGAAATCGAGATCAAGGACCTCGCGTTCGGCGCATCGGCCAACGCGTTCTTCTCAGAGCTCGCGAAGTCCGCGCCGCGCGGCCGCTATCCGCGCGGGTTCTACGACGAGCAGACCTACTGGACCGTCGTCGGCGTCGACGGCGGCCACGAAACCGGCCTCTTGTCCGAAGACGGCGCGCTCGAAGTCGCGCGCGGCGGATTCTCGATCGCACCGATCGTCGTCGACGACGAAGGCGACACTGACGACCTGGGCCGACGTCGACGATCACGCATTCGCTCGCGGACGGCTATCTGCCGATTCCGAGCGTCGTCTGGCTGACGCCCTCGCTCGCGCTGACGACGACTGCATTCGCCGCCGGCTCGCGCGACGCATCGGCGCTTGTCGCGCGCTACACGCTCGAGCAATGCGCAGACACACCGCGCGAACTGACGCTCGCGCTCGTCGTGCAGCCGTTCCAGGTCAATCCGTCCGTCCAGTTCCTCAACACGCCGGGCGGCGTCAGTCCGATCCACGATCTCGCGCTCGACGGCGAACGCTGTCGCGTCGACGGCAAGCCGCGCGTCTATTCGCGCTCACGCCGCCGGATCGCACGCTTCGCGACGCCGTTCGACGCGGGCATGGCCGTCGGATCACATAGCGCAGGAGGCTGCGTCGCTGCGCATGCATGCGAGCCGACCGCGCGGCCAACGTGACGCATGACGAAACCGGCCTCGCGTCCGGCGCGCTGCTCTACCGTGTCGCGCTCGCACCGCACGCGTCGAAGACGATCGGCTCGTCATTCCGCTCGATGGCCACACGCCGATGCCGGCCTCCGGCGATGCGCCGGAGCAATGGATCGCAACCCGGCGGCGCGAAACCGAAGCGGCATGGCGCGAAGCGCTCGATCGCGTCACGATCCGCGTGCCCGCGGTCGCGCAGCCGATCGCCGACACGCTGCGCACGGCGCTCGCGCGACATCCTGATCAGCCGCGACGGCGCGGCGCTCCGTCCGGGCACGCGCTCGTACGCGCGCTCGTGGATCCGCGACGGCGCGATGATGTCGGCTGCGCTGCTGCGGCTCGGTCACGCCGATGCGGCACGCGACGTATCTTCGAATGGTATGCGCCGTACCAGTTCGACGAACGGCAAGGTGCCCTGCTGCGTCGACGCGCGCGGCTCCGATCCGGTGCCGGAGAACGACAGCCACGGCGAGCTGATCCATCTCGCCAACGAGATCTATCGCTACACCGGCGATCGTGCGCTGCTCGAATCGACGTGGCCGCATGTCGACGCCGCCGCACGCTACATGGACACGCTGCGCGAAAGCGAGCGCACCGACGCGAACCGGAGCGACGATCGCGCCGCGTTCTACGGCCTGATGCCGGCCTCGATCAGCCACGAAGGCTATTCGGCGAAGCCGATGCATTCGTACTGGGACGATTTCTGGGCGCTGACCGGCTACAAGGATGCCGTCGATGATCGCCGATGCGCTCGGCAAGAAAGACGACGCCGCGCGCCTCGCGCGCTCGCGCGACGAATTCCGCGGCGACCTGTACGCATCGATCCGGCGCGCGGTCGCAACGATCACGACATCGACTACCTGCCCGGCTGCGCCGAGCTCGGCGACTTCGACGCGACTTCGACGACGATCGCGCTGTCACCCGCCGGCGAGCAGGCGAATCTTCCGCAGGATCTCCTGCACAACACGTTCGAGCAGTACTGGAGTCGCTTCGCGCAACGTCGCGACGGCGCCGTCGCCTGGAACGACTACACGCCGTACGAATGGCGCACCGTTTCGACGTTCGTGCGGCTCGGCTGGCGCGATCGCGCGCAGCAGGCGATCGACTTCTTCATGCACGACCGGCGCCCGGCGGAATGGAACCAGTGGGCCGAAGTCGTCGGCCGCGATCCGCGCGAGTCGCGTTTCGTCGGCGACATGCCGCATGGCTGGGTCGCGTCCGATTTCATCCGCTCGGTGCTCGACCTCTTCGCGTACGAGCGCGAAGCCGATCGATCGCTGGTCATCGCGGCCGGCATCCCGATAACGTGGCTCGACGGCGATGGCGTCGCGGTCGAACATCTGCGCACACCGTTCGGAGGCTTGAGCTACACGCTGAAGCGCGACGGCAATGCATTGCGCCTCGACGTCCGCGGCGACGATTTCAAACTACCGAAGGGCGGCGTCGTATTCGCTCCGCCGACAACGCCGGGATCGATCGCTCGCATCGACAATCATCGCGCCGACTGGAACGGCACCGAGCTGCGTATCCGCGCGCTTCCGGCAACCGTCGAGATCATCGCGCCGAAGTAAACCTTCTGCTACGCCTCACTCGACCCGCACGTCGAAGCGGCCCGCCTCGATCATCGCCTGCACGGCGGCGCCGAGCAGTCCCGCGTCCGCGTGCACGACGACCGCGCTCGGCACACGCGCGACGGCCGTCGAGAGGCGGCCCTTGTCCTCGAAGCGGCGACGGAATCCGCCGGCTTCGATCCACGCCAGCAGCAGCGGCGCCAGGCCACCGGTCAGATAGACGCCATCCCATGCACCGAACGTCAGCGCGAGATCGCCGGCGACTGCGCCGAGCAGCTCGCGAGAAACGCTCGACCGCGCGCCGGCACGCGGCGTCGGCGTTCGCGCCCGCCGTGATTTCCTCGGGCGTCGTGCAGCGCGCGGCGACGCCATCCATTTCGCACAGTGTTTCGTAGAGATTGACCAGTCCGCTGCCGCACAGCACGCGCTCGTTCGAGACATGGCCGAAGCGCGCGGCGAGACGGCGCAGGATCTCGATTTCCTCTGCGTTGCCCGGCGCAAGGCTCGCGTGTCCGCCTTCGGTTTCGAGCGCGATACAGGCGTCGCTCGCGCACGATCAGTGCGCCGACGCCGAGACCCGTTCCCGGTCCGACGATCGCGAAGGTCTGCGATGCGCGCGATGTCGAACCGCGCCGGCGCCGGCGCGCCGATCGCGCGAAGATCGTGCGCTTCGAGCAGCGGCACACTAAGCGCCATCGCGGCGAAGTCGTTGATCAACGTCGCGCGTTCGAAACCGAATGCCGTCTCGATCGCATGCCGCGAGATCACCCACGGCAGGTTGGTCAGGCGCACCTCGCCGTTGACGCGAAGACCCGCCGCCGCGATCACCGCGGAAACGGGCCGCTCCGCGCTTTCGTCGAGATAGGAGCGCACCGCATCGGCGAAGCTTGCGAATTCCGCGGCGCGATACCGGCGCGTCGTGCCGGCGATCAGCGGCGTGCGCGCCGCGACGTCGACCAGCGCGAAGCGCACGTGCGTGCCGCCGACGTCGGCGACGAGAACCGGGCGCGCCCGCGAGATGACGTTCATCCGGTCGGCAGAACGAGCGCGACGCGCCGCCGATCGCTTGCGCGACGCACTAGCGCGCCGCGTCCAGCGCGCGACCGTTGCTCGCGATCACATCCGAATAGAGTCGCGCGCTCGCTTTCGGCGTGCGCTTCTGCGTCGCGAAATCGACATGCACGATGCCGAAGCGCTTGGAGAATCCGAGCGACCATTCGAGATTGTCGAGCAGCGACCACGCCATGTAGCCGCGCACGTCGCAGCCTTGCGCGATCGCCGTCGTGCACGGCGCGAAGATGCTTGTGCAGATAATCGACGCGCAGCGGATCCTCGCAGCGTCTCGCCTTCGGCGCGCGGCGGATCGTAGAACGCCGAACCATTCTCGGTGATGTAGACCGGCGGATTGCCGTAGCGGTCGCGCACCCAGGTCAGCGTGTCGGTCAGTCCCTGCGGGAACACTTCCCAGCCGGTTTCGGTGTACGTCGCGTCCTGGCGCACGGGCGAAGCCTTGAGCGGCCACGCTGCCGCATCGTGCCGCGTCACGTTGCGCGTGTAGTAGTTGACGCCGAGAAAATCGATCGGCTGGCGGATCAGCTCGAAATCCTCGGCCGGCCATTCGGGCCACGCTTCGCCGAATATCTCGCGAAGCTCGGCCGGATATTCGCCCTTGAACACCGGATCGAGGTACTGGCGGTTCATGTACGCATCGGCGCGCGCGACCGCCGCGCGATCCTCGGCCGAATCCGACGCCGGATACTTCGGCTCGAGATTCACGACGATGCCGACCTCGTGTTTGCCTTCCGCGCGATACGCCTTCACTGCGGCGCCGTGCGCGCGCAACAGATGATGACTCGCGATCGGCGCCTCGAAGCGGTTGCGATGACCCGGCGCGAGCGCGCCGTGCAGATAGCCGCCGTCGGTGACGACCCACGGCTCGTTGAGCGTCGCCCATTTCTTCACGCGACCGTCGAGCTTGCGATACACGATGCTCGCGTATTCGGCGAACCAGTCCGCGATGTCCGGATTGAGCCAGCCGCCGCGATCGTCGAGCGCAGCCGGCAGGTCCCAGTGATACAGCGTCGCCAGCGGCTCGATGCCGTTCTCGAGCAGCGTCGTCGACGAGCCGGTCGTAGAACGCAAGTCCGGCCGCGTTCACGCGGCCCTTCCCTTCCGGCAGCACGCGCGCCCAGGCGATGCTGAAGCGATACGCCTTGAGGCCGAGCGAGCGCATCAGCTTCACGTCGTCGCGATAGCGGCGATAGTGATCGCAGGCGATGTCGCCGGTGTCGCCGTCCTTGACCATGCCGGGCGTGCGCACGAATCGGTGCCAGATGCTCGGGCCCGCACCGTCGGCCAGCGGCGAGCCCTCGATCTGATAGGCGGAAGTCGCGCTACCCCACAGAAATCCCTGGGGAAATTCAAAGTTCTGGGACATCGGTTCCCCGGCGTCGGGTGTCTGGCGGCGAGCGCGTGAAAACGTTTACATTCAGCAGGATAGCCGATCGAATCGGCATTTGGCACTCTGGCCCGGCGCGGTAGCCGTTCCGGCCGGCGCATCCCATTGCGGAGGATACCTTGGCGGCGGTACGGCTCGATTCGGTGCGCAAGGTTTATCCGAACGGCCATGTCGCCGTCGCCGGCGCGAGCTTCGAGGCGATCGACGGCGAGCTGCTCGTGCTGGTCGGGCCGTCCGGCTGCGGCAAGTCGACGCTGCTGCGCATGATCGCCGGGCTCGAATCGGTCACGTCGGGCACGCTTGCGATCGGCGATCGCGTCGTCAATGACGTGCCGCCGCGCGATCGCGACATCGCGATGGTGTTCCAGAACTACGCGCTCTATCCGCACATGACGCGTCGCGGAGAATCTCGCGTTCGGGCTCGCGCTTCGCGGCACGCCGCGTGCGGAAACCGACGCGCGCGTGCGCGAGGCCGCCGCGATGCTCGATCTCGATCGCGTGCTCGATCGCAAGCCCGCGCAGCTTTCCGGCGGACAGCGCCAACGCGTCGCGCTCGGCCGCGCGCTGGTGCGAAAGCCGGCGGTGTTCCTGCTCGACGAGCCGCTGTCGAATCTCGATGCGAAGCTGCGCCTCGGCATGCGCGTCGAGATCGCCAGCTGCACAAGCGCATCGGCGCGACGATGATCTACGTCACGCACGACCAGATCGAGGCGATGACGCTCGGCGATCGCATCGTCGTCATGAAGGGCGGCGAGATCCAGCAGATCGATGCGCCGATGAAGCTCTACGAGAAGCCGGCCAACGTGTTCGTCGCGGGCTTCGTCGGCAGCCCCGCGATGAATTTCTTCCGTGGGCGCGTGACGACGGACGATGGCGTGCGTCTTGCGCTCGGCTCGACGTCGCTGAAGATCGCATCAGCCGCCGGCGAGCGCCTGGCGCGGCACGCCGGGCGCGAGCTGATCATCGGATTGCGGCCGGAGGATCTCGTGCTCGCGAGCGAAGCGTCGCGCGAGGCGACGTTTCCGGCGCGGCTCGAAGTCGTCGAGCCTGTCGGCAACGAGATATTCCTGAATCTGCGCTACGACGATGCGCCGGTCGTCATGCGCGTGCCGCCGCAGGCGGTGCCCGCGAGCGGTTCGACGTTGCGACATCGGTATCCGGGCGGAGGGATTGCATCTGTTCGATGCGGCGTCGGAAAAGCGCATCGATTGATGCGAGTGGTTGCGATCGTGTTTCGGAGGGATCGCGGCTGACGCCGCTCCCACAAGGCGAAACCCGGATGGTGTTCTGTAGGAGCGGCGCCAGCCGCGATCCCTACTGCCGCACCGCCGTCCCCGCTTCGCGACAATCCTCGCAGACACCGTGCACTTCGAGCGTCTGCGCGCGCGCCTTGAATCCGTGCTCGCGCGCCTGCTCGCCGAGCAGTCGCGAGACGCGCTCGTCGCAGATCTCGACGGCGCCGGCGCAGACATCGCAGATCAGGAACGGCACCTGGTGCGCCTCGTTCGGATGATGGCAGCCGACGAACGCGTTGACCGATTCGAGCTTGTGGATGAAGCGGTTCTCGAGCAGGAAATCGAGCGCGCGGTAGACGGTCGGCGGCGCGGCGCCGCCGCGGCCTTCGCGCAACTGGTCGAGCAGGTCGTAGGCCTTGACCGGCTTTTCCGACGCGGCGATGAGCTCGAGCACGCGCAGGCGCAGCGGCGTCAGGCGCAGCCCGCGCAGCTCGCACGCGCTCGCGACCGCGCCGACGAACGCTTTCGCGTCGTGGCTGTGCTGGTGGCGGCCGTGGCGATGGTTGTCGGGCTTGTGCATTGATTCGAACTCTACTCCGCGACGTGGGTACCTGTGGATCGTGCGCTACTTGTGCGATCGTGCCGGTACTTGTGCGATCGTCCTTGATCGCTGCGCGCCGCAGCGCTGGTTCACATTGGGTTGCGTGATCTCCGGATCAACTCCAGAAGCGGCCATCCATGGCCGCGGTTCTACGAAAAGCACGCTTCGAACGGCGTCTCTCGAACGACGTCTTACCAGCCGCGCGAGCGGTCCTGCGCCTTCAGCCGCGAGCGCGTCGACTGGTTCGCGTACTTGCGGAAATCGATTCCGCATGAACGACAGACCTTCGCGTCGGGCTGGTTGCGTCCGCCGCATTCGGGACATTCGCGAAGGCTCGATTTCGAGAGCGCGATCACCAGCCAGCCGATCGGCCCGAGCGCTGCGCCCCAGACGAATCCCGCGAGCCAGCGTCCTTTCGCCCAGCCGATCAAGGCGCCGATCACGGCGCAGCCGAGCGTCAGCGCGAGCACCCACACCCAGAGTGTCGGATCGAGCAGCGCGCCGATGCAGGTCTGCAGCAGCGCCTGAACGGCGTCGGGATCGGCCTGATCGACCTTGGCCAGCTCCGCCAGCGTGCATTCGAGTGCCATGGGATTCGCTCAGCCGACTCGCGCGAGCGCGGCTTCGATGCGTCGCAGCGCTTCGTCGCGGCCGGCGAGGAACGTCGTGTGATCGATCGACGGCGACACCTGCGTGCCGGTCAGCGCGACGCGCAGCGGCTGCGCGATCTTGCCCATGCCCTCGCCGATCGATGCGGCAGCCGCCTCGATCGCGCCGTGCACATTTTCCACCGACCACTCGCCGAGCTCGGCGAGCTTGGCGTGCACGGCTTCGAGCGCCGCACGCGCAGTCGGCGTCTTCAGATGCTTGGCGACGGCCGCCTCGTCGTATTGCGTCGAGCGGCGCGTACCAGACGCGCGCCTTCTCGGCCATTTCCTTGCAGCGTCTTCGCGCGATCGCGCAGCGCGACGATCGACGTCGACCGGATCCGGGCCCTTGTGCCGGATCGATGCCGGCAGCGCGCAGGTGCCATTCGAAATGCGGCGCGATTTCGAGCGGATCGTCGTTCTTGAGGTATTGCTGGTTCAGCCACGACAGCTTTTCGAGATCGAATCGCGACGCCGACTTGTTGACGTCGGCGACGTCGAACAGCTCGATCATCTCCTCGCGCGAGAAGATTTCCTGATCGCCGTGCGACCAGCCGAGCCGCACCAGATAATTCAGCAGCGCGTGCGGCAGGAAGCCGTCGTCGCGATACTGCATGACGCCGACCGCGCCGTGACGCTTGCTGAGCTTCTGCCCGTCCGGGCCGAGGATCATCGGCAGGTGCGCGAACTCCGGCACCGTCGGCGCCCAGCGCGTGATAGATGTTGATCTGGCGCGGCGTGTTGTTGACGTGATCGTCGCCGCGGATGACCTCGGCCGATCTTCATGTCGATGTCGTCGACGACGACGGCGAAGTTGTAGGTCGGAAAACCATCCGAGCGGATCAGCACGAGATCGTCGAGCTCCTCGTTGCTCCACTCGACGCGGCCCTTGACCTTGTCGTCGAACACGACGCTGCCCGACAGCGGATTCTTGAAGCGGATGCACGCGGTTCGGATCGTCGCGCAGCGGTTCGTTGCGCTCGCGGTAATAGCCGTTGTAGCGCGGCTTTTCGCCCTTCGCCATCGCGGCGTTGCGCATCGCCTCGATGTTCGTCCTTGCTCTCGTAGGCGTAGTACGCCTTGCCGGCCTTGAGCAGATCCTCGGCGACCTGCCGATAGCGATCCATGCGCAGCGTCTGGTAGTACGGACCTTCGTCGGCGTCGAGACCGAGCCAGTGCATGCCGTCGAGGATCGCCTGCACGGCTTCCTCGGTCGAACGCTCGCGATCGGTGTCCTCGATGCGCAGGATGAACTCGCCGCCGCGATGGCGCGCTTCCAGCCAGCAGTACAGCGCGGTGCGCGCGCCGCCGATGTGCAGGAAACCGGTCGGGCTCGGGGCGAAACGGGTGCGAATGGTCATCGAATGATCGGAGCGAAGCGGCGCGCAAGTTTAGCCGATCCCGGGCGCGGAGCGCCGAATGGTCATCGTCATGGGGCACAATGGCACATTGTCACGACCTGCCTTTCCGGACCGTTTCATGCAGCCGCACGGCCCTCTTGTCCGCCTCGTGCCGCTTCGACCCGTCGCCAACTGCTTTCTGTCCGTCATCGCCTCGCTCGCGATTACCGCATGCGCGCCGGCCGACCGTGCCTCGCGGCCGCATGGGGCGAGCGCTACGCCCGCCACCGCGAGCGTCGCCGACGGCACACGCGCAGAGCTCGCGATCCTCGAATCGACCGACCTCCATTCGAACATCCTCAGCTACGACTACTACCGCCTCGCCGACGATCCGACGCTCGGCTTCGAACGCATGGCGACACTGGTCAAGCAGGCGCGCGCGGAATTCCCGAACACGCTGCTGTTCGATGCCGGCGACACGATCCAGGGCACCGCGCTCGCCGACTACCAGGCGCTGGTCAAGCCGGTCGGCTGCGACGAGGAGCTTGCGATGTACCGCGCGATGGATGCGCTCGGCTACGACGGCGGCACGATCGGCAACCACGAGTTCAACTATGGGCTGCCGTTTCTCGCGCCAGGTGACCGATCGGCCGATGAACGTCGACGGCATCGAGGCGCGTCATTGCAAGGGTCCTTCCTATCCGCTCGTGCTGTCGAACGTGTTCAGCCGGCGCGACGACAAGCCGATCTATGCGCCGTATGCCGTGATCGAGAAGACACTGAAGATCCGCACGCCGGACGGCCGCGAGACGCGAAGCGCCACTGCGCATCGGCATCATCGGCTTCACGCCGCCGACGATCATGCAGTGGGACAAGCGCAATCTCGACGGCAAGGTCTACACGAAAGGCCTGGTCGAGAGCCGCGCGCGAATTCGTGCCGCAGCTGCGCGCGCAGAACGTCGATCTCGTGATCGCGATCTCGCACGGCGGCATCGACGTCTCGCCGTACGGCACGACGATGGAGAACGCGAACTGGTATCTCGCCGGCGAGCCCGGCATCGACGTGCTGCTGCTCGGCCATTCGCACGCGGCGTTTCCCGATCCGTCAGCCGGCAAGGCGAAGGATGCCCGCCGTCGCGCTTCGCCAACCTGCCGGAAGTCGACAACGAGCGCGGCTTCGTGCGCGGCAAACCCGCGGTCATGGGCAACTACTGGGGCAAGAGCCTCGGCGTGATCGACCTCGCGCTCGTGCGGCGCGACGGGCGCTGGCAGATCGATGCGGCATCGACGCATTCGGAAGTGCGCAACGTCAAGAAAGCCGACGGCACGTTCGTCGCGCCCGACGCGGAAATCGCCGCGCTCGTCGAGCCGGTGCACAAGGCGACGATCGACTACGTCTCGACGCCGATCGGCGACAGCGATTTCGCGATGACGACGTACTTCGCCGACGTCGGCGAAGTCACGGCGCTGCAGATCGGTCAACACCGCGCAGCGCGAATATGTCGAGCGATACATCGCGAAAAACCTGCCGCAGTACGCCGGCATTCCGGTGCTCTCGGCCGCATCGCCGTTCAAGGGCGGCTTCGGCGGCCCGACCGATTACACCGACATCGCGCCGGGTCCGCTCGCGATCCACAACGCGGCCGATCTCTATCTCTATCCGAACACGTTGACCGCCGTGAAGATCGACGGCGCGACGCTGAAAGCCTGGCTCGAGCGCGCGGCCGAACGCTTCAACCGCATCGATCCCGCGAAGCGCGAGCCGCAGGATCTCGTCAACCGGAAATTCCCGAGCTACAACTTCGACGTGATCCAGGGCGGACTCACGTACGCGATCGACGTCACGCAGCCCGAGCAGCATCGCATCACGCGACCTGCGCTATCGCGGCAAGCCGGTCGACGCGACGCGCGAGCTTCATCGTCGTGACCAACAATTACCGCGCCAGCGGCGGCGGGCGTTTTCCGGGACTCGACGGCTCGAACATCGTGCTGTCGGCGCCGGATGCGAATCGCGACGTGCTGATCGAATGGGTGCGCGAGCACAAGCATCTGACGCGCGCGGCGGATGGAGCGGATCGCAACTGGCGCTTCGCACCGGCGAAGACGGCGGGGCCGGTCGTGTTCACGTCGGCGTCCGGCAAGATCGACATTGCGAAGAGTGCTGGCCTCCGCGACGTGAAGCTCGTCAAGGACAACGGCGATGGCTTTTCGACGTATGCGATCGATCTCGCTGCAAAGCAGCACGGAAAGAAGCCCTGACAATCGCCCGTCCGTGCGCCCGCGACGGGCGGTGATGTAAAGTCCGCTCCGCCGCAAAACACGGAGCATGACCATGCCACGCACGCTGCACGTCTTGTCGCTGTCACTCGCTCTCCTGCTCGCGGCCTGCAATTCGGAGGCGCCGCCGCCGCAAGCCGAAAAGGCCGCGCCGGCCGCCGCCGCACAGCCTGCGGCGCCGAGCGCCGACGAGCAGTTCGCCGACCTTTCCAAGCGCTGGCTCGATGGCTCGTTCAAGTTGAGCCCGGTCAGCGCGACGCAGATCGGCGATCACCGGTTCGACGGCGATCTCGACGATCTCAGCGCCGACGGCCGCCAGCGCGGTCTCGATTTCTCGAAGGGCATGCTCGCCGAGCTCGACAAGATCGATCGCGCGAAGCTCTCGCGCGAGAACCAGGTCGACTACGGCATGCTGAAGAATCAGCTGCGCTCGGACATCTGGAGCACCGAAACGCTGCAAGGCTGGGCCTGGGATCCGACGATCTACAGCCAGATCGCCGGCGGCGCGCTGTACACGCTGATGGCGCGCGAGTTCGCGCCGATGCCCGATCGCCTGCGCTCGGCGACCGCGCGCATGGAGAAGCTGCCGAAGCTGTTCGAGCAGATGCACGCGAATCTCGATCTCGCGCGCGTGCCGAAGATCCACGCCGAGACGGTTTCGAAACAGAACAAGGGCGTGCTGAGCCTCGTCGACGGGTTGATCATGCCGCACGCGGGCGAGCTGCCGCGCCGAGGACAAGCAGAAACTCGACGCGGCCGTCGCCGCGCTGCGCAAGGCCGTCGACGAGAACCAGACCTGGCTCGACAAGACGCTGGTGCCGAACGCGAAGGGCGATTTCCGCATCGGCGAGAAACTGTACGACGCGAAGCTCGCGTTCGCGCTGAACTCGCCGCTGTCGCGCCAGGAAATCCGCAAGCGTGCCGAAGCGGCGCTCGAAAGCACGCGCACCGAGATGTACGGCATCGCGCAGACAGGTTCTGGCCGGCAAGCCGAAGGCGCCGCCGTTGCCGGAGAATCCGAGCGAAGATCAGAAGCAGCAGGCGATCCAGGCCGCGCTCGAGCTCGCGTACGCCGATCGGCCCGCGCGCGACAAGGTGATGGCGACGGCCGAAGCCGCGCTCGCGAAGGCGACCGATTTCGTGCGCGAGAAGAACCTGATCACGCTGCCCGACGCGCCGGTCAAGGTCATTCCGATGCCGGAATTCCAGCGCGGCGTCGCGCTGGCGTACTGCGATCCGCCGGGTCCGCTCGACAAGGGTCTCGACACGTTCTACGCGGTGTCGCCGATTCCGGACGACTGGACGAAGAAGCAGGTCGACTCGTTCCTGCGCGAATACAACACGCGCTCGATCAACGAGCTGACGATCCACGAAGCGATGCCGGGCCACTACGTGCAGCTCTGGCATTCGAACAAATATCCGTCGGTGCTGCGCGCGGTGCTCTATTCGGGCTCGTTCGTCGAAGGCTGGGCGGTTTATGCCGAGAAAGTGATGGCGGATCAGGGCTATCTCGACAACGATCCGCTGTATCACCTGATCCATCTGAAGTGGGATCTGCGCCCGATCTCGAACGCGATCCTCGATCAGGCGATCCACGTCGACGGCATGTCGCGAAGCCGATGCGATGAAGATGATGACCGTCAAGACGTTCCAGGAAGAACGCGAAGCGGCCGGCAAGTGGACGCGCGCGCGCCTGACCTCGGCGCAGCTGCCGACCTATTTCGTCGGCTGGCAGGAGCATCTCGATCTGCGCGCCGAAGCAGAGAAGCGCGACGGCGACAAGTTCGATCTCAAGGCGTATCACGACAAGCTGCTGTCGTTCGGCTCGCCGCCGGTGCGCTATGCGCGGGAGCTGATGCTGGATCAGCCGATCGATTGAGGGTCACTCACGCGCACACTGCAGTTCCCACTCTCACGCCGCAGTTCCCCCTCTCCCGCTTGCGGGAGAGGGTTGGGGTGAGGGCAATCTTGAGGTGGCGTTCACCGTGTTGGTTTTCTTGATGGGGCGTTGGACCAAGAGCGCCCTCACCCTGCCCTCTCCCGCAAGCGGGAGAGGGGAAAGCACGCTACTCACTTCACGTGCACCGTGATCTTCTTCGACACGATCGGCGGATCGAACTGCCGGTGCGCCGCATCGCCGAAATCGAGCTGCAGCGTATGCGTCGCCCGGCTCGAGGTGGATCGTGTCCTCGGTCTGGCCCTTGCCGTAGTGCTTGTGCGTCGCGTCGTTCGGAATCGGCGCGTCGAGCGGCGGCAGTTCCTTCTCGTCGATCAGCAGATGGTGATGGCCGGAATCCGGCGTCGTATCGCCGGCCGGCTTGACCGCGATGCCCTTCGACGCCGAATTTCACCGTCACGTCCTGGCCGACCGTCGCGCCGTCCTTCGGCGATTCGATGAACACGGTCGCGCCGTGCGGCGCCTTGGTGCGCGCGGTCGCGGCGTCCTGCGCTGCGGATGCGCCAGCGCCGATCAGCAACGCGGCGGCAAGAAAGGAAATCGTTCGCATGGTGGCTCTCCGGCGCGTGAAACACGCGATGATAGCGCCGCGTACGGCCCGATTGTTAACGCTGCGCCAAGCCCCATGTAAACGCTCTTCATGACCGACACCGATTCCCGCCCCGCCAGTCTCGTCTCGGCACTTCCGCCGCCTCTGGCCGGAGGTCTGGCACTACCGGCTGCGCGTCGGCATCGCGCTTGCGTTCCTCGTCGTCGCCAAGCTCGCCAACATCGGCGTGCCGCTGGTGCTGAAGCAGCTCGTCGATGCGCTCGACATCGCGCCCAAGCCGCTGCTCGTTCCGCTGCTGCTGCTGGTCGCATACGGCGCGCTGCGGCTGTCGACTTCGCTGTTCCAGGAGCTGCGCCAGATCGTCTTCGCGCGCGTGATGGCGCGCACCTCGCGCAAGATCACGCTGCGCGTGTTCGAGCACCTGCATGCGCTGTCGCTGCGCTTCCATCTCGACCGGCGCACCGGCGGCGTCGCGCGCGACGTCGAGCGCGGCATGACCGCGATCGTCCGATCTGCTCGACTGGACGATCTACACGATCCTGCCGACGCTGCTCGAAGTCGCGATCGTCTGCGGCATCCTGATCGTGCGCTACGACTGGGGCTTCGCCGCGATCACGCTGGCGACGCTGGCGATCTATATCACCTTCACGTTTTCGGTCACCGAATGGCGCCTGCGCTACTACCGCGCGGCGAACGCGGCCGACACCGAAGCGAACGCGCATGCGGTCGATTCGCTGCTGAACTACGAAACGGTCAAGTACTTCGGCAACGAGCGCCATGAGTTCGCGCGCTACGACGGCAGCCTCGTCAAGTACGAGGAAGCGACGGTCAAGAGCCTCAAGACGCTCGCCGTGCTCAACATCGGCCAGGCCGGCATCGTCGCGATCGGCCTCACGCTGCTGCTCTGGCGCGCGTCGGCCGGCGTCGTCGCCGGCACGCTGAGCCTCGGCGATCTGGTGCTCGTCAACGCGTTCCTGATCCAGCTCTCGATTCCGCTGAACTACCTCGGCATGGTCTATCGCGAGGTCAAGCAGGCGCTGACCAACATCGAGCGCATGTTCGCGCTGCTCGAGGAGGATCGCGGAAATCCGCGACGCGCCCGATGCGCCAAGCCGCTGGCGGTCCGCGGCGGCGAAGTGCGCTTCGAGCACGTCGATCTTCAACTACGACCCGGCGCGCACGATCCTGCACGACGTCGACTTTTCGCATTCCGGCCGGCAAGACCGTCGCCGTGGTCGGCACCACCGGCGCCGGCAAGTCGACGCTGGCGCGCCTGCTGTTCCGCTTCTACGACGTCAGCGGCGGCGCGCATCACGATCGACGGCCAGGACATCCGCGACGTCACGCAGGAATCGCTGCGCCGCGCGATCGGCATCGTTCCGCAGGACACCGTGCTGTTCAACGACACGATCTACTACAACATCGCCTACGGCCGGCCCGATGCGACGCGCGAGGAGATCGTCGCCGCGGCGCGCGCCGCGCACATCCATGCCTTCATCGAATCGCTGCCGCTCGGCTACGACACGATGGTCGGCGAGCGCGGCCTCAAGCTCTCCGGCGGCGAAAAGCAGCGCGTCGCGATCGCGCGCACGCTGCTCAAGAATCCGGCCATCCTGGTCTTCGACGAGGCGACCAGCGCGCTCGACACGCGCACCGAGAAGATCATCCAGGCCGAGCTGGCCGAGATCGCGCGCGAGCGCACCACGCTGGTCATCGCGCACCGGCTGTCGACGATCGTCGACGCCGACGAGATCCTCGTGCTGGAGCACGGCCGCATCGTCGAGCGCGGCACCCACGAGGAGCTGCTCGCGCAGGACGGCCGCTACGCCGCAGCTCTGGAAGATGCAGCGCGAGCGCGGCGCCGAAGCGGCGGAACCGCGCGGAGCGGCCGTCGAGGCCTGACAGACTGCGTCGTTTTCGCGCAAGGATCGCGCCTGGCGGCGGCTCCCGACCGGCCTGTTCAGGCTGGGCATAGCGTTTGCATGGACAGGTCCCATCGCAATTCAGGCTAATGGGGAACCTGGACCGCCATGAGCACGACACGCACCATTGCCGTAACCGGCGCTTCCGAGCAGGACACCGCACGCATCAACGCGCTGCTCGAGAGGCACCGCCACAAGCTTTCCTCGCCGTGGGAGAGCGGCCGCGCGGACGACGCCGATCTTCTGCTCGTCGACATCGAATCGATGTACGGCCAGATGGACTGGTTGCGTGCAAGATCGCGCGGACGCCTCGTCATCGCCTACACGAGCGCCGCCGAACCGTTCGAACCCGAATTCTCGCTGCGCAAACCCGTCGTCAGCGGCGATCTGGTCACGCTGCTCAATCGGATCAGCGACGGCATGAACGGCAAGGGCGAAGCGCCGGCGCCGATGCGACCGGCAAACGCGGCGACATATGAAGCCGCGCCCGTGCGCGAGCTCCACAGCACGCTGCCCGCGAACGACGCGCTCGTCGCGGCGGCGGCGCCTGTCGCACCAGCGGTCGTCGAACCGCCCGTCGTCGAACCGGACCAACCCGAAACCTTTCTCGTCGACGAATTGCTCGGCGTGCTCGATGCGACCGAGGGCCCGGTGCGCCTCGTCTGCGAGGGCCTGCCGTCGATCATCATCGATCCGGCGCGCCAGCGCTGGTACGCCGGCGTCAGCCTCAAGCCACTGACCGGCTGGAGCAAGCAACGCGTACGCCGCGACGAGCCGATCCGCCTCGACACCGACGAATTCTCCGCCGCGACCGAGATCCTGCCGGCGCAGTCGTATTCGCGCCTGATCTGGTTCGCGCGCCTCGCGCGCGGCGAAGGCAATCTCGATCCCGGCCTGCCCGCGGACGCGCGCTACCGGCTGACGCGCTGGCCGCAGGTCGAGCGCGAATTTCCCAGGCACTTCCGCATCGCGACCGCGATGATGAGCGGCGTCGGCACGATCGATGAGATCGCCTCGCAAAGCAAGGCGGGCACCAGCGACGTCGTCGACTTCATCAATGCGTACAACGCGCTCGGCTATGTCGAATGCGAGGCGATGCTGCCGGTCACGTCGCCGAACGATCGCACCGGATTGCTCGAGCGCGTGCGCAAGTCGCTGCGCAACTAGGCGAGAGGCGGGCTCGAAGCCGGCGCGGCGGATGCATTCGACGTCGCGTCGATTCGCGATGTCGGGCCCGACTGCGAACGCCAGCGATCGACCGCTTCCTTGAGCACGTCGAGCGTGATCGGCTTGCGCAGGAATTCGTCGAATCCCACCGCGCGCGCCTGCTCTTCGTAGCCGGGCGTGCGCCCGCTGAATGCGACGAGCCGGATCCGCCGTCCGGTCACGCCGTCATTCGCGCGGATGCGCTTCGCGCCGTCGAAGCCGTCCATGCCGAGCATCGCAAGATCGAGCAGCGCGACATCCGGATTCACGGACAGACAAAGCAGCACCGCCTCCGCGCCGTTCTTGCAGACGCTGACTTCCACCCCGAGCTCGCGCAGCATTTCGGCCGCGGTATCCCTGACGAGCGGGTCGTCTTCGGCATAGACGATGCGAAGGGCATTCGTGCTCATGGACTTCGCGCGGGATGACGGGCGGCCAGTTTACGCCATGGTCGGCGCGAAATTGCGAAGTCGCACTTAAGGAGCGACCTGCCGCCGGTCTGGCAGCAAGCGCTTGCGAGGGCCACGAGACCGGGCCGCCATCGAAGAGGCCGGCCACGGTTGTGCGGCGCAAAAAAAGCCCGCGCGCACCGCTCCGCGAAAGCGACGACATGGGTGCGCGCGTCTTCGTCGCGCGGCCACGCGGCAGCCCGCACCTGCGCTATCCGTCGAACCCGTCCGCGAATACCGTATCGGCCGCGCCGACCGTGAGCTGCACCGGCAATACCGCCAGCGGCGTATCCGGATCGTTCGAGCCGAAGCAGAGGTTTCCGGAATAGCTACCGGGCTGCTGGCCCGTCGCATCGAACGTGACGCCGGCGACCTGGCTGTTTCCGCCGGGCACGGAACCCGTCGTCGGATCGATCGAGATCCATTCGGGCACCGCGCATTCGGGTCCCGACACGCCGATCTTCACGATCTGGCCCGGGAACGTCAGCGTGCCGAAATACGCAAAGTCTCCCGTCGGATCGATCGCAGCCGAATAGAGCGCGTTCTCGCCGTCCGCGAGCGTCACGGCCCCGGCGCGCTGGAACGTATCGAGATCGACCTTGACGATCTTCGCGGGCGACGTGCTCGTGCCGAAGTAGGCAGCTTTTCCTTTCGGATCGACGACACCGACGTAGAGCTCGTCTTCGCCGTCCGCAAGCGTGACCGTGCCGACGCGCGTGAAGGTGTGCAGATCGATCTTGACGACCGCGCCCGGACTGCTCTGCGTGCCGAAATACGCGAACCCGCCGTTCGGAGCGACCACCGCCGTCGCCAGATTGCCCTCGCCGTTTTCGAGCGTGATCGCACCGACGCGCGTGAAGCTCGCAAGATCGATCTTCACGACGCGACCCGGCTGCGTGAACGTGCCGAGATACGCGAACGCACCCGCGGGATCGATGGTGGCCGACAGCGGCCGATCCTCGGCGGCCGGCAGCGTGATCGCGCCGACGCGCGTGAACGTATCGAGATCGATTTTCACGATGATGCCGGGCGACGTGTACGTCACGAAATACGCGAAGTGCCCGGCCGGATCCATCAGCGCGGTCTCCGGGAAGAACTCGTCGTTCTGGAGCGTGATCGAACCGGCTTCCTGGAATGTTTCGAGATCGATCTTCACGACCTTGCCGGGATCGGTGTAGGTGCCGAAGTACGCGTAATGGCCTGCGGGATCGATGACGCCGGAGACGAACCCGCCCTCGCCGTCCGCCGGCGTAATGAAGCCGGCCGGCTCGAACGTCGCGAGATCGACCTTCACGACATAACCTGTGTTCGACCAGGTGCCGAAATACGCGTAACGGCCGGCGGGATCGATCACCGCCGATGCGGTGTCCTCGCTGTGCTGCGGCGAGACCGCGCCGACGCGCCTGAAACCGGAATCCTCGCTGATGGCCCAGTCGAGCATCTCTACGCCGACGTTCGCGATCGTGAGGTTCTGCGTGGCCGTCGCGCCCGGCGCCAACGTCGCCGCGAGGAATGTCGGGTCGAGCTCGATCGCCGGCGGAGGCACCGTCGGGATGCCGTTGCCGGAGAGACCGAGCGCGGCGGATGCGCCTTCCGCGCTGCCGACGGTCAGGCTTGCATCCGCAGCGCCGAGCACGATCGGCGCGAACGTGACGCTGACCACGCAGCTTTCGCCGACCGCCAGCGTAGCGCCGCACGCACTCGTATCGGCGCTGAAACCCGTACCGGCGAGATCGCCGAAATCGAGCGATGTCGCGTCGGCGCTGCCGGTGTTGTGCAGCGTCGCGGTTTGCGGCGCGCTCGTGTCGGTGAGCTGGACGTCGCCGAAGTCGAGACTGGACGGTCCGAACGACAGGACGGGCGCGGGGCTTCCTTCGGTCACGGTGAGGCTCAGCGGTATCGTCGCGAGCGGTCGTGCCGGATCGTTGCTGCCGAGACAGAGCGTCGCCGCGTAGTTGCCGGGAGCCTGCGCGGTCGCGTCGAACGTGACGCCGGCGATCTGATTGTCGCCGGCGGCGATCGAACCGCTGGTCGGATCGATGCTCGCCCACGGCGGCAGCGTGCAGTCCGGCGCCTGCAGCCCGACCTTCACGACCTTCGTCGCCAGCGTCCCCGGATACAGCGACGCGCCGAAATACGCGAATGCGCCCGCAGGATCCATGACGCCGGCGCGCACCAGATCCTCGTCGTCGGCGAGCGTGATGCCGTCGACGCGCTGCATCGCGGCGAGATCGACCTTGACGATCTGACCCGGAATCGTCGGCAGCCCGAAATACCCGAACGCACCGGCGGGATCGATCAGCGCGACCTGCGCGCCCTGCTCTTCGTCGGAGAACGTCGCCGCTCCGACACGCGCGAACGCGACGAGATCGACTTTGACGACGATACCCGGAGTCGTGTCGACAGCGAAATACGCGAGCGAGCCAGTCGCATCGATCGCGGCGGCGTGCACCAGGTCTTCGCCGGGATCGAGCACGAGCGTATCTGCGCGCGTGAACGTCGCAAGGTCGATCTTGATGACTTCACCGGGGCTCGTATTGGTGCCGAAGTACGCGAACTCGCCGGCCGGATCCATGATTGCGCAAAGGACCTCGTCCTCACCGGCATCGAGCGTGATCACATCGACGCGCGTGAATGTCGCAAGATCGATCTTGACGATCTGTCCCGGCGACGATGACGTGCCGAAGTACGCAAAGTCGCCGGCCGGATCGATGACCGCGGAGACCAGCTGATCCTCGCCGGCATCGAGCGTGATCGCGCCGACGAGCTCGAGCGTCGCGAGATCAACCTTCACGACCTGTCCCGGCGTCGTGCTCGTGCCGAAGTAGGCAAACGCGCCGGCCGGATCGATGGCCGCGGAGATGAGCCTGTTCTGCCCGGCCGCGAGCGTGAGCGCGCCGGTGCGCTGAAATGTCGCGAGATCGACCCTGACGACCTTGCCGGGCGCCGTGAACGTGCCGAAGTAGGCGAAATGCCCCGTCGGATCGATGACTGCCGAGCGCGGCAGATCCTCGCCGGGCTGCAGGTCCGCGGCGCCGATGCGCTGGAAGCCCGGCGGAGCGGTCTCGGTCACTGCCCAGTCGAGCGCCACGTCGCCCGTGTTCGAAATCGTCAGGTTCTGCAGGTCCGTGTCGCCTTGCGCGAGCACGTCGGACAGATGGTCGGGATCCACACCGATGATCGGATCGGCAAATGCCGCCCGCGGCGTCGCACTTCCCACGAGGCACATTGCCAGCAGCAATCCGTACAGCAATACGTCCTGCCAGCGCCGCAGCGCCCATTCTGTCAATCCGCCCATCGGTCGATTCCCCCGTGTGACTCGACGGCATCAGTCTGTGGGTACGCCCCGGGGCCCGCACTTGCGCGAAGTGATATCCCCGTGAAGGGTTTATGACACGTACGTGACCGGATTTCGTCAGACAGAGAGCCGGCCGTTCAGTCACGCACGCTGACAGACGCGTTATCTATGCATGCGACTGCGAGCGCAGCAGAAGCTCGATCGGCATCCGCCGCTCGCCCGCCAGCGAGCGCGCACGCGCGAGCGCCGCACGCCAGGCCGATTGCGGACCCGCGGCAAGATAGACCCGAAGCTGCAACAGCGCCGCGCCGTAATCACGATCCGCATAGGGCGACAGGCGATCCGCGACGACCAGCGCGCGCTCGGCGCCGCTCGCATCGGTCGACGCACCACCGAGCAGCCAGCCGACGTAGCTTTCGGCGACCTGCAGCATGCGCAGCGGCGCATGGCCGCGATCGGCGAGCACGAGCGCACGCTCGAACGCATCGCCCGCCGCGTCGCGCCGCATCGCTGCCGCGGCGACTTCGGCCTGAGCAAGCGCGGCGTGGATGACAGGCGACGCCGTCGATGCTTCGCGCGCCCATTCGTTCATCGCGGCGGCCGTCTCGGCGGCCGCGGCGAGATCGCCCTGCACGATGCGATGGCGCGTCACGATGAGCCACGCGCGTCCGAGACCGTCGTGCTGGCGCGCCTCGTGATCGGGCAGCGCATCGTCGATGACGTCCTGTGCGATGCGCGCCGCCGCCGCAAGATCGCCGTCGCGCGCAAAGCGCTCCGCGCGGAACATGCGCGCGTTCGTGCGCTGCAACGGCATTTCCTGGCTTTGCAGCGCGTGCAGCGCCTGTGCAAGCAAGGTGTCGGCCGCCTGGCAGCGGCCGTTCGCGTCGAGCAGAAACGCGCGCGCGAGGTTCGCGTGGATGATCGTGCGCGTGTTGGCCGTCTGCGGAAGAAGGTCGCGCAGCTGAACGTCGAGCGCGAGCGCCGCCTGCGGATCGAGCAATCCGAGATGCGCCTCTACCGCGTTTGCGTGGTTGCGCAGCTCGGCATCGACGTCGTACAGCGCCGCCTGGCGCGAGGTCGCGCTGCGGAAATGGAACAGCGCTTCGCCGAAGCGGTCGCGCAGCATCGCGAGCACGCCGAGGTTGTTGTCGAGCGCGCCGAGGCCGCGCACGTCGCCGGTCGCCTCGAACACCATGCGCGCATTCGCAAGATGCATGCGCGCACGCTCGAAATCGCCGCCGATCAGCGTCACGAAACCGAGCAGCCGCTGGATGCGTCCGCGCGTGCCGCGCGGATCCTCGTCGCCGTGCAGGCGCATCGCTTCCTCGAGGATCGACTGCGCGGCGCGATGGTTGCCGCGCCGGAAATACACGCCGCCGAGGCCGTGCAGCACGCGCGCGCGCAGCACCGCATCGCGCTCGACCGAGCGATGCTCGAGCAGCGATTCGAACACGTCCTGTGCCGTGTCGAGCTGGTGGCTTTCGTATTCGATCCAGCCAAGCTGCAGGCGCACCTCGGGCTGCTCGCGCAACGTGGGCTCGGCCGATTCGATCAGCTCGCGCGCCGCACCCATCTGCTGCGCCAGCATCGCGGCTTCCGCCTTGCGCAGCAGTCGTGCGAGGCCCGGCTCGACATCCGCATCGACACCCGGCTTGAAACCGAGCGAGAGCGCCATGTGATCGGCCGCGATGCGCGCGGCTTCGATGACGTCGTGCGCTTCGCCCAGCGCATTCAGCGGAGAGCTCGCGCCGATCACGCTGCGCAACGCGATGCGCCAGCGTGCGCCGGCCACCTGCGCGCGCGGGCTCAGCACGAGCTGCGCGCCGGTCTCGCGCGCGAGCCGCTGCACGTCTTCGAGCCGCGGCGCCGCCGGAAACCCCTGCATCAGCGCGATGACGGTGTCGCTGCGCACGACCGGCTGACCGACCGCGCGCAGGTGCTGCGCAATCAGGTCCATGATGCCGAGCCGGATCCAGGCATGATCGCCGTTCGCCTCGCCGTCGATCGCGACCGGCAGCAGCAGCGCGATCTGTCCCTCGCTGCCGGGCGGCGCGATGGACGGCGCGCTGGCCGGCGCCTCGCTCAACGTTTCGACGTGCGCGGCCCAGCGATAGCCGAAATCGCGCACGGTCTTGATGATCTGCTGCTCCTTGCCCGTATCGTCGAGCACGTGACGCGCGCGGCGGATCGCCTGGCCGAGCGTGTTGTCGGTCAGGTGCACGTGGCCCCAGATCGCCTGCATGAGCTCGTCGCGCCCGACCGCGCGATCGCGGTTCTTGATCAGATGCACGATGCACGCGAACACCTTGCGCGGCAGCGGCAGCTCGCGCCCGCCGCGCCAGAGCTCGTACGTGACCGGATCGATGCGGAACTCGCCGAACCGGTAGGCCGCTGTCATGGTCACCCCCGCCCTTCCCCCGCTTCATCTTATCGCTTCGTGGACGCCGGGAGCATTCATCGCCGATCATTCACACGCACGCATCGATTCCACATCGCAAGGACTTCGTCGACGGCGATCGTGTCGACGCGTGCCCGTCCGCCAAGCGGCAGCACCACGCTGCCGCAACTGCTGCGCGGCAGCCAGTGGGAGGGCGAGGAATTCCCGAAAAGGACGACGAGCGGACAGCCCATTGCGGCGGCGAGATGAGCCGGCCCCGTATCCACCGAAATCATGCTGTGCGCGATGGCCTGCAACGCCATCAGCCGGCGCAGCGGAAGTTCATCGGCGACGACATGCACGCACGCATCGGCGGCCGCCTGACAAATCGAGCGAAGCAACGCCATCTCGCGAGGCGCACCACACAACAGAACGCGTGAGTCGGGAACGGCCGCTCGAATCGCGCGCGCGAGCGACGCCCAACGCGCGATGGGCCACCATTTGTCGTCTTCGTCGCCGCGCACCCCGTTCCAGCGCACGGATCGCTTGTTGGCCGGTTGCAGCAGAACCAGCGGAGCGACATGCCATCCGCGAGCATGCAGCCATGCGGAGCAATCGATGCAGTCCTCGTCGCGGAGTTGTAACTTCGGCGCCGCCGACGAGGTAGCCGAAGGTGGATAACCCACTCCATGGAAAGCGTCGGGAATGCGGTCGGCGAAGCGAAGCAGCCGATCGACCCAATGCTCGTCTTCCCGCATCGCCATCTCGCCGAGGAAGATGCAATTTCGCTGTCTGATCCGGGCAAGTGTCAGCATTGTTCTCGCCCTGGCCAGCGCGCGAGGCTCCGGTTCGCATACGTACACCGGAGAGTCGCGCAGATCGCGCAATTCGAGAATGGCGCGCCAGCGTTGCGGGCTCAGCATGAGCGGCCGGTGTGCGTCACGCAGCTGAAGCACGCGCTCGACATCGGCATGTCCGTCGTAGATCGGCGCCGACCACGTGCCGCGCGTCAGCAGCGTGCACGCTCGACCGAAGCGGCGATGCAAGCGCTCGAGCAGCGGCTGCAGAAGAATCATGTCGCCCAGACGACCGAACCGCACGACGAGCGGACTCAGGGCTGTCGGCATCCCGGCGCCCGGCAAGTTACTGCACTGGCGCGATCACGTGTGATGGCGCGCCTGGCGGTAAGACGCGGCAGAGCCGAACGCATGCTCGCGCGGCGCTGGAAGCGGCAAGCCGTCTGCAACTTGCTCCGGCGTCCGCGCACCGATTTCGATCGCGGTGTCGTCGATGCCGTATGGCCCCCATTCGCGAACGTCGGTAACGGCGAACAGGCCGACCGTCGGCGTGCCCGAGGCGCAGGCGAGATGCATGACGCCGCAATCGGCACTGACGAACATCGACAGCCCGGAAAGCACGCAGGTCAGGCGCCGCAAGTCGCTCGAATAGAACGTCGGAACGCCATTGCCAAGCAACGCCGTGCCGGAAACAGGCACGATCTCCACGAGGTCGATGTCAGGAGCACGCTCGCTCAGGCGCAGTGCAAAACGTTGCCACCACTCTGCGCCGAGTCGCTTGGGTCCGGTTGCGCTGGCGAACAATCCGATCACCGGCTTCAACGTCGCGCGCGTCGACGTGAGCGCGTCAAGAAGATCGGCGCCGAACTCGCGTTCCACGGGCGTCAGGCGCACGTCGAGCGGCGGATAGGGCGCATGCACGCAATGACCTGTCGCGGCGCGCAGAAGGTATACCGGCAATTGTCCTACGTGGCGCAGGTTCGCCGGCATTGGAATGCGATGACTGAGCGCGCCGCTCTTGCCGGGCGCGAGATAACCGAGTTTGCGGGTCGCGCGCGCGGCGAGCACGCCGATGCGATCCGACTGCGAGCACACGCACGGATCGATGGCCAGATCATATGTCTGCGCGCGCAGCGCTCGCACGATGCGAGCGAGCCGCCACAACGACGCCACGCCGTGGCGCGGCAGCCGGTAGATATGGCGCACGGAACTGAAATTTCCGAAGATCTGCTCGGCGACTTCCGAGCGTGTCACGACGTCGACTTCGGCGCCCGGATAGATTTTCTGCAACTCGCGCAGCAACGGCGTCAGCAGCAATGTGTTGCCGAGCGTATGACTGACGCGACAAATCAGGATGCGATGGATTCCCTCGGCCGGCAACAGTCCATGTTCCGGCTGACTTCGACTACGCCCGAATGTGGCTCGGACGAGCCAGCGTGCAACACGTCGCCGCAGGTCTTGCAGCGCGTCGCCATTCGGGGCTGAAAGCGACCGGCTCATCGAAGCGCTGCGACGTTTGTATGCACGGTACGAGACCGCAAGAGTCACGTGGAGAGGACGTCGCGAACTATGCGCGCTGTTCCTTTCGACCGAGTTTCCACTGTCCTAAGGTTGCCTTAAGAATTCAGTCGCAATGGTCATTGCTCGCGCGTCGATCAGCCGGTACACCGACGCGTCGCCGACATCGCCATGGCTACGCATCGATCGTCATCAAGTACCAGAGCACCGCGATGACGACAGCGAATGCAATCAAGTACGACCATAGATACCTGCTGACTTTCATCGCCGCTTCTTTCTCTTGCGTGAGCGCCAAGGCAGCCTCGGTACGATTTGCTCGCACGTTTGTTTCAGGCTGACTAGAAGCGATGCACGAAGCCGACTTCGAAGCCGCCCGGCAGCCAGCCCAGGATCAGCGGAGACTCCCGATGCGAAGCCCAGATGCCGGCTGCTGTGCCGATGCCCCAGCCAACGAGAACATCGCTTTGCCAGTGCGCATGTACTTTGACGCGCGCGATCGAGTCGTATAGCGGAAGCAGCTCCAACGCGTACACCGCGGGATGATCGCGCCCGTATTCCACGACGAAAGGCGTCACCGCCCCGGCGATCGCCGACACCTCGCCGCTCGGGAAACTCTGGTACTGCGTGCCCTTGAAGAACTCGTTCGGATCGCTGCTCTGCGACGGCCTCTTGCGCTGAAAGATCAATTTGCCACCCTGCGCGACGACGCCGGACAGCGCCATCGAATCCAGCGAGCGCCAGAACGTATCGCCGAGCTTGTCCTGATCGCCGAGCGCGAAGGATCCGCCGACGACGGTGAGAATCGTGGCGTTCATCAACAGCTGCTGGTTGCTGCGAGCCCAGATGCCGCTGTTGTCATAACTCACGAGGTGATCGATCAGGAATGGACCACCCCCGGCGGTCGCGAGACTCGGAGAAAAACACGCGCAGACCAAGACAAGACATCCGACCTGGCGCATGGGCGTTCTCCGACGATCAACTTTTTCACGTCGAGCGTAGCGCTCAATACTTAAGGCAGAATTAAGACGCGCGGCTTTGCCAGCGCCGTGCTCGATGTCTCCAGCTCGCTCTTTTTTCCGCTTCCGAGCAGCCTCTCGAGCCGACGCCAGATCGACGCCGTCGCAGTGCGTTTTAACGCGTAGACATGCACGTCGCTCAGCGTTTGAAACGATCTGGTGCTGCGCACGTAACCGCAAGCGTTCGATCGCGTGGCCGACATCCGCCACTGGCAAGCAGCACTTCCCGTTCTCGCAAAATGATCCGACAGAGTCCTGGTTTTGCGAGCGCGCGGGTCGGTCGGTCGCTGCGATGCGTTCGATTCGCTGTCTGGATGGAAATCGCCGAGCCGCGCAGCAACCTGCCCTACTTCGAAAGCGCGTAGAGTAGTCGACGAATGCATCACGGCGCGTCGTAGCCTCCTTCTTCATGCCCGGCACGAGACGCGGAGCGCCAAATGCACGTGGGGCGTTTGCGGGCTTCAATGCGGCAGGCACACGGGGGGCTCGTCGTTTGCCCGTTCTATGAGGCCCGTTGGCGCCTTGTCCGGGTGCGCAGCGCCCGGACCTCAGGCCGGTGGTGGGCGCAATGCGGTGTCCCCTGCCGAACTGGCCGGAGTCCGGCTCCCGCGAGTTTCGCCGACAGGACGTCGTACGATGGCGTAAGCTCGTCTCCCGAAACATGATCAAGCTCGTTCATTGCCGAAGCCCGTCATGGGCGCGAATGGACGATGACCCTCCCGCTCCACTTCTGTTGATGGCACGAATTCGCTAGCGATGGCACCGGCAGTCCCAGTCCGGCCGCCTCGCGATGGTCGAGAACTGTTTGGTCGGTGCGTGCATTCGTTCCTGTTTCCTTGCAGGAACCAACGGTTACGGAACGGAGAATCGCCATGTCGATGTCGAGTTTCAGCGCGTTGGCGCAAGACGCGGATGCTGCAACGATTTCCGGCGCCAGGTCAGGCGCCGCGCACGCGGCGCATCGGCGCGGATCTCGGACAAACGCGTGGGCGCGTTTCAGCGCACGCATCGTGCTGGCCGGATGGGCATTGATGGCGGCGACGTTGGCCGATGCCGCGCCGTTCGCGTACATCACGAACCAGGAGGACGCGACCGTGTCGGTGATCGACACCGCCACGAATATCGTCGTCGCGACGATACCGGTCGGCTCATCTCCGCTCAGCGTCGCGGTCAACTCCGCGGCAACGCGCGCCTACGTCGCCAATTTCGGCGCGAATTCGGTTTCCGTCATCGACACGTCGACGAACACCGTCATCGACACGATCCAGCTGCCCAACAACAACGTGCAAGGCATCGCCGTCAATGCAGCAGGCACGCGTGTCTATGCGACGGGCAGCGAAACCGGCCACGACGACGGCCTGGTTTCCGTCATCGATACCGCGACGGATACGATCGTCGCCACGATCACGGTCGCGCGGGTGCCGCGAAGCGTCGCGGTGAATCTGGCCGGAACGCGCGTGTATGTCGGGCATAGCGAAGCCGCCGACCATGGCACCGTGACCGTCATCGACACTTCAAGCAACACGATCGTGACGACGATCCAGGTCGCGACCGATCCCTGGGGCATCGTCACCGACACCAGCGGCACGCGCGTGTTCGTTTCGCACCAATACCAGGACTCCGTGACGCATGGACGCCTGTCAGTCATCGATGCGCAAACCAATACGCTGGCTGCGACGCTGACCGTTCCCGGCGGATCCTACGGTATTGCGATGAATCACGCGGGCACGCGCGTGTACGTCACAAACACCAATTTCACTTCATCCGTTTCCGTCATCGATGCGCATTGCGCCGAAGTGATCGCAAACATCCCGCTGCCGCTCGTGCAAAACCAGGCGCGTTTCCTTTACGGGATATCGGTCACGCCGGACGATGCCCGCGTGTATGTCGCAACGTCGCAGCCGAACTTCAACTTCAATAGCGTGGCCGTCATCGATGCCGCAACGAACACGGCCGTCGACGATGTTCCGGTCGGCCAGAGCCCTTGGGCGCTCGGCGTTTTCATCAGCCCTGGTGCGCTGGTTGCGCCGCCTCCCGGCGCGCCGATCCACGTCACCGGCATCGAGCTGACTCAAGGCATCCAGGATCTGGACAACAGCGTCACGGTGATTTACGGCAAGCGCGCGTTCGCGCGCGTCTATGTGAAATCGGATGCGGCGGACATTCCCAACGTGACCGCCAGCCTGAGCGGACTTGGCGCATACACGGACGGCGGTGGCGGCGTCGTGGAAGTTCCGCTGGGACCTCTGGTTCCATCGAACAAGGGCGGCCCGCGCATTTCGGTGAAGGCGAGCCCGAAGCGAAACATCGTCGACGACAGCTTCGTGTTCGAGATTCCGTGGGAGTGGCTCGGCTTCGAAAGCCTGCGGCTCGGCGCAACGCTCAGCGAGCCGGCCGGGCCGCCTCCATCGGGAAGCTGCAGGAGCGATCTGGAGTCCGGTCCCGGCGTGAACGTCGAACAGCCGACGCATCTCAAGGTGGCGTTCGTGCGCATGGCCTACGATTTCCCCGGCTCGACCACTGAACGCGCCTCATCCTCCGAACAGCTGCAAACCGAATCGTGGATGCGCCGCGTGTACCCGCTGTCCGATCTCAACCCGACACCGGATTTCGAGCTGTACGACGCATTCCTCGGCAGCTGGGTCGAAAGAACCGCGTTTGGCTGCGTGGCCGGCATGGCGGAGGCGGACCGCAACCTCTGTGCGCACGCGTATACGACCGCGCGCCTGGGTTCGCTGTATGCAAGCACCGGCCTGTTCGGATTTCCGGATGGTCATGTGATCGACGACATCGATGTCGTCTACGGCCTCATTCCGCAGCATTTCGTCGGCATGACCCAGCCTTATTTCACACGCGGCGCCTGCTGCACGAACAGTGTCGGAGCGGGACCCGCCAACGACGACGATTACGCATCGCACGAAATCGGACATTTTCTTGGCCGCCAGCATCCGGTCGAAGGCTCGGTCCTGTGCGGCCACACCGCGACCGATGCGAACTACCCTTATTTCCTCTCGTTCATCGCGCCTCCGCTCTCCGATCCGGAGACAGGCTTTGCCGGATTCGACGGCGGCGATACGAACCTCCTGAAACCGATGAACGTGCTGCCGGCCCTCAGCAGCTACGACATCATGGGCTATTGCGAACCGACGACGTGGATCAGCGACTACACCTACCACTGGCTCTACATTTGTCTCTTGACGCTCAACCAGGGCGGCACGACTGCGGGATGTCCGGCATTCGGCGCGAATGATGCGCCGTCCGCGAAGCCGCTGAAGCGCGCACCGCAAACCGGCGACTGGCTGCTGGCCTACGGAACCATCGCCGCCGACCACGCCAGTGCGACGCTGGTCGATGTCGAACGCATCGACGGAATCTTCAGCGAGCCACCGCGCACGCCAGGCGATTTCAGCATCCAGCTCATCGGCGACGGCGCCGTGACGCTGGCCGACTATCCTTTCACACCCGACGCGGGCGACGATGCCGTCACCTCGGACGGTGCGAGCGGGCCGCAACTCGGTTTCGGATACGCGGTTCCGTTCGTCGTCGGTACACGCGAGGTGCGCGTCGTGAACACATCGACTGGCGGCGCGGTGCTGGCTTCGAAATCCGTCAGCAGCAATGCACCGGTGGTTGCCGATGTCGTGGCGGTAGCCGGATCGGGATCGAACATCGCGCTGACCTGGTCGGCGAACGACGTCGATGGCGACACGATGCACTTCGATGTCGTCGTCGCCCGCAACGGCGGCGCATCGCTGCAGCCGCTGATGCTCGGCCTGTCGAGTACGAATGCGCAGATCGACACTTCGGCCATCGGCGGTGGCGACGTCACCTTTCGCGTGATCGCGAGCGATGGCCTCCTGACAGGGCGTGCGGACAGCAATCCGATCACGCTTGCGAACAGGCCGCCGCAGCCTCGCGTGCTCGCGCCGGCGAACGGCACGCATGTGACGCTCGGACAAGTTGTCAATCTCGAAGGCGTCGCAAGAGATCTTCAGGATGGAACACTGGCCGATGCGAGCCTTGCCTGGAGTTCCGTGCATGGCGCGCTCGGCACCGGTGCGCGTCTGTCGCTTGCGAATCTTCCGCTCGGGGTCAACCCCATCACCTTGACCGCGACCAACAGTCTCGGTCTTTCCGCCACCCGCGATGTCCTCGTCGTGGTCGAAGCCGATCCCGTCGTGCTCGGTCCAACGCTGACGGTCGGGCCCGGGCAAATCGGCTGGCATGTGCAGCAAGGCGATCTCACATTGCAGACGGAGGAGCTCGACATCGGCAACCGCGGAGCCGGCACTGTGCAGTTCACGATCAGCAGCGGCGCGCCGTGGCTTTCGGCAAACGTGACAGGCGGGACGGCGCCGGCAACCATCACGCTCACGGCAAATCCAGCGGGATTTGCCGATGGCGTTTCGGTCGACACCACCGTGACGATCGCCGCCGTCGGACTGCCGGGTCAGTCAATCACCGTGCCCGTGCGCCTTGCCGTCGGCAACACCTTCGTCGTCGGCAATGCCGCGCCGCCGCCCGTGGATGCGATCTATCATGACGGTTTCGACGGATCGTGAGTCAGCCACGGCTGAGTTAGCCTCATCGGTGCAGGAGGGGATATGAACCACGTATTTCTCCGCGCAGTTGCTACCGTCTGCCTATTGGCCTCGAATATCGCGTGCGGTACCGAGGGCATTCGAATCGTCGCTACCGACGAAAAGCTGGAAGCGCCGGACACGATACGTGCCGGCATGCGCCACATCATCTTCGAGAATCGCGGAAAGCAGATTCACGAAGCCATGTTCGTCAAGCTGCAGGCCGGAATGACTGTCGGCGGCTTCAGGGAACAGATAAACAAAGGCATCCTCTTTCCGGAGGGCGCGCTCGACTACTCGGGCGCCGGTCTCATGTCACCGGGTGGAACCACCGAAGTGTGGCTACCGCTGGATCCCGGTGACTACGTGCTGATCTGCTGGAACCACATGCGCAGTTCTATTCGCGGCCTGACGGTGGCGGAAGGCAAACGTGTCGACGATACGCCGCCGAAGGAAGACGCTGTTTTGCAGCTGCGCGATTTTCAGTTCGAGTTGCAGGGACACCTGAAGAAAGGCACGCGCGTCATCAAGGTACAGTCCTCGGGGCCCTCGCTGCACGAAGCCGACCTCTTCCGACTCCATCCGGGTCGCTCCGCCTCCGATGTCCAGCGCTGGTACAAGGACGATCTGCCCGACCCCGCGCCCGCCGAGGCCCTCGGCGGCGTTCTCGACAGCAGTGACACGCGGCACGTCGTCTGGCTGCGGCACAATTTCGTGCCGGGTCAGTACGTTTTTCAATGCGACGTCCCGATGGACTCACATGCCAAATCAGGCGACAAGTCGCCGGTCCATGCGGACGCAGGAATGGTCATGACTTTCGAGGTGGCTCAATAGTCGACCGCGTTCGTGTGGTCGCATCCACGAACGCGAGCGAAACAGGAAGCCCCTACTTCGAAAGCGCGTAGAGATAGTCGACGAATGACATCACGGCGCCGTCGTAGCCCCTGACCTTGGGATTCGTCGAGTCGATCAGGTAGTACTCGTCCGGTGCATGCGCCCCGCTGCCATGCCCGAGACCGAAATGCCCCGAGGCGAGGTTGAGCGGCGCATCGGTGAATACGAAGCCGGGATACGAACCCGCATTGCGCGGCCACATCGTGGGCTTGAGTCCGTCGTGCACATACGTCGCGATTTGCATCCGGATCAGGGCGGCGTCGGCTTTCGTGCTGGTCGGATCGTAGCCGCCGCTGACGTTGACCTCGATGTCGGCAAATCCACGTTTGGCCAGATGCGCCTTGAGCGCCGCGACCGCGTCGTCCTTCTTCATGCCCGGCACGAGACGCATGTCGATCTTCGCGACGGCGCGATGGGGTAGCACGGTCTTGCCGCCGGGCCCGGTGTAGCCGCCGACGAGCCCTTCGATGTTCACCGTCGGCTGGGAAACGAGCCGTTCGTTGGCCGCCTGCCAGTTGAGATCGTCGATCCAGTGCTGCACGCCGTACAGCTTTTTCGCGCTGGCTTCGTCGCGCACCGCGACGCTGGCCGCGACCATCGCCTTGTCCTCGGCGCTGATCGGCGGCGCGGTCGGGTAGTTGTCGATCTTGATCGTGTTGCCGTCGTCCGACACGAGCGTGTCCAGTGCCTTCACCAGGCGCCAGGCTGGGCTGTCGACCATGGCCTTCAACGAGGAGTGGATGTCCTTCGCCGGGCCACGTCCCCACTTTTCGCCGCTGGCGACGAGCTCGAGCTCCACCACGCCTTTCGCACCGAGCGACACGGTGACGTTGCCATCGGGATCCTGCGCGGCGGTGGGCATGAACACGCCTGTCGTTTTCGCCAATGCGGCCTGCACGTCGGGCCGAAGCACCAGCTCGGCGATATGCGGCGATCCGATCTCCTCTTCCCCTTCGGCGACCATCACGAGATTGACCGGCATTTTCTTGCCGGCGCCACGAATCGCGTGCAGCGCCGCGAGGAATGCCGACTCCGGGCCCTTCTGGTTGACCGCGCCGCGGCCGACGATCGCCTTGCCGAGCCCGGGCTTGTCGACCAGCTTTCCCTCGAGCGGCGGCGATGTCCATTCGGCGGCGTCGTATTGCTTCACGTCGTACATGAAGTAGAGGCCGACGGTCTTCGCAGCGCCTGCATCCAGCGTCGCGAACACGCCGGGTTTGCCGGACGTGTCGACGATCTCGACCTTCTGGAACCCGGCATCGCGCGCGAGCTTCGCCATGTATTCGGCGCCTTCGCGCGAGTTGCGGTTTTCGGCCGCGATCGACGGCAACGCGATCCAGTCCTGCAATCGCTTGACGGCTTCGTCGTGGTGTTTGGCGATCTCGCGTTGAATTGCTGCGGTATCCGGTCCGGCGGCGAAGGAAAAACCGGACATGCCAACCGCAGAGGCGATCAACAGCGCAGTCGCCTGGCGGCGACCGAACAGCAGGAAGGGCGCAGTCATCTTGGTGTGTTTCCTTGAGGGATCGGAGAAGGACAATCCAATATTAGTCTGCCCTGCTTTGATTCCTTGAGCCAGCCGCGGGGTTGGTTTTCGTTGAATCGCCTATCAAGTTCTTCCTGAAGTCATGCGAGTCAGTCTGGCTTGCCATTTACCAGGAAACCTGTCAAATAGGTTACATGCATTCAGACGCATTGCCCGAAGATAGAGACGGCTTTCGCTTTCGCGGCGGTTGCAACGCAATCGACTTGACGGCGACGTTGCAAGCGAGACTGAGCCCGTCGCCACGCGAACTCCTGAACACGCCCGCGGATTTGGCGCGCTGGCTGGTTTCAACCGGAATGGCCGCATCGACACCGAGGACGACGGCCAAGGATCTGTCGACCGCGCGGGGACTGCGCGAGGCCCTATTCGTGCTGGCCGGGAGGCGCAAGGGTGCCAAAGCCGAAGTGGCCCGAAAAGCGCTGAACCAGATCGCCGCCGGCGTTGCCGCGGTCCCCTGCCTTCAGGCCAACAGTTCCATGCATCTGGAGGGGAACGCGGGCGCTCTTCTGGTCGCGCTGGCGCGCGAAGCCGTGCACCTTTTCGGCACTGAGGCGGTCAATCATATCCGGCAATGCCAATCGCCCACTTGCACGCTTTACTTCATCGACACTTCGCGCAAAGGCGATCGGCGATGGTGCTCCATGTCGGCGTGCGGCAACAAAGCCAAAGTTGACGAATTCCGTCGGCGCAAACGCGAGACCGATGCATAAATGAAGGTGCGATTCTTTGCGAACTCATCGAATTGGAGAATCTGCAGGACCGACGGTACCTTGTCCGGTGACCTTTCCCGGGCATAGGCCTCACTCAGTCACTTTGGCGCCTGCCGCCAAATCGAATAGGCAACCGTACCGCTGCCCGACGCGCTCGCAGGTACGGCGTAGGTCAAGATGCCGTTCTCATAGGTGTAATCACGCACTTGCCTCTTGCCCTCCCAATTCGGGAAGGATGCTGCCTCGACGTCAAAGATCAGCCGGTGAGTCGCGGGCTCAATAGCGACGGTGCCGAAATGAGTACTCGAGCCGAGCACAGCCCCGCGATATTCCTCGGGCGTGCCCCGAGCCTTGTCGCCGCTGGCAAAAGGCGGGCGTCCGATCCTGAAGATCTGCATGCTGTAGCGCCCTGCGTGATCGACGATGAAGAGGCCTGCGGGATGCTCTCCATAATTCGTCGTGCGCGTACCATCGGCGTGAATTTCATACGCCGAATCCATAGTCCAGGTCCCTTCCAGCGAGGAAAGGCCTTCGGCCCGCGCCGGCTCGCCCGTGGCGACCGTCAGACCCGCGATGCACGCCAGGCTCAGCAGTCCGCGACATGTCATGGGGTTTCTCCTGTAACCTGTTTAACAGGTTACAGGCTGCCACACGTCATCGAACCTGTCAATGCGGTTACGGCCGCGTTGCCCGATACGGCCGCGCTAGCTACTTGGACTCGCCCGCTGCACCTATGGATCAAACCCGCCCCCGTAGATCGGATCGGCGATGTCGCGCCGGTATGCGAGCTGGAACGTGCCTTGATACCAGCCGTTGTAGCTGCCGACCGTGACCGTGAACGAAGCCGAATACGGCGCGGTCCATGCGATCTCGGACTGGACGTCGCAGGCGTCGTCGTCGAACGCGAGCTGCGAGTCGAAATAGTAGATCGAGAGCGTCGTATCGAAATCGGCCCAGCCGCCGGTACCGGGACACATGCTGAAGTAGTACGTCGTGCCCTCGAGTCCGGCGAACGCGAACGTCCAGGTGCCGGCCGGACCGATGTAGCCGTAGTCGCTCGACTGCCAGTACGTTTCCGGGGCGAGCGTCGGCGCATTGTTGTCGACGTGCACCTGGATCGTCGTGTCGTTCCAGTTCTGCGAGGCCCATGCGCTGTTGCTGTTGTTGTCCGCGTCGCTGTCGGGCAGGTACGCCGCCAGATAGTAGTCGCCGGTCGGCGTCGTCGCCGGGACCGGCAACGAGGGCGGCCAGTAGGTATAGATCCAGCCGGCTGGCACGGTCGCGCCCACGCCCTCGCCGAGATAGGCCTGCGTGTTGTCCCAGTTCATGCGATTTTGCGAGAGGTAGAAATCGATGCGCGGCGAGACGATGTCGTCGGTGCCGAGGTTTTCGATCTTGAACTGGCTCGTCGTCCACGCCGAAAGGTCGTCGCCGTGATGCACGTTCGCGGTGTATGACTGCATCGGTGTGTAGACTGCCTGCGCACCGACGCCGCTGGACGCCGACACCGTGTAGAGCGAGAGCAGCGCATCGTGGATCGACGGCCCCGCGAACGCCGCACGCACGGCTGCCGTGTCGTCGGCGTAGAGCCGCGGCAAGCGGTACCCCGCGGGCGAATAGTTCATGACCGAGTCCCACGACACGACCTGCGTCTCCCAGGGATGATCGAGGCCCCAGCCGTGACCGACCTCGTGCAGCATCGTCGCGCGGAAGCTCTGGCACGCAGCGGTACCGTCGGTCGCGTAGGCATCATCGAGCGTCCAGCAGAACGACGGATTCAGCGCGGTGTCCGATTCGATGATGATGCCGTCGCTGTCGAACCAGCGCGAGAACGTCCAGCCGATGTAGTTCGAAGGCCATGTCGTGCCGAACTGGGCCATCATGTCCGCATCGTCCGGCCAGCCGGCGAGATCGAAGCGGTCGTTGCCCCAGGCCCAGTCGCCGGTCGGGTTCTGATAGACGAGATACACGTTTCCGCCGTAGGTGTTCCAGTATGCGAGCTGGTTTTCCTCGTACGGATGCCAGATCCAGTCGTGCGGAAACGCGTCGATCGTCGCGGGCGGTGCGATCAGGTGCGTGTAGCTCCAGTCGGGGCTCGCGATGCTGCTCGTTCCGGCAGGCGCAAGCACCTGCGCCGATGCATCCGTCCCGTTGTTGTGTGGCTGCGGCGCGCCGCCGGACGCGTTCGCGGACTCCGGCACGCGTCTCGCAAGATCCGCGGTCGGCGTGAGCGCGATCGGACGATAGATTTTTGCGGGATAGGTGCCGGCCGGCATCGCATGCCGTTCCGGCTCGCGGGGCGGCGCGGCGCCGCGCTCGGCGACGAGCCGATCGATTTCGCCAAGCAGCGCGGCGCGGTCGCGCGGCGTGCGATCGCCGCCGAGCGACATCGCGTTCGCATCGTCAATCAGCAGGAACGCGCCCTGTGCACCGCCGACGAACGGCGAGAACACATCGTCACGGCCGGGGCGCACGAACACGAGATAGCGCCGGCCGACGTCGAGCTCGGCCGAGTCGCTGACATGATGCGTCTCGCCCGCAAGCGTGCCGCCGCCCTGCGTCAGCACGACGTTGGGGTCCGGCGCGCCTTCGATCGTCTGCACGAGGCGAAAGCTATAGTCCGTCACGATCAGGTTGCCGCGCGCATTGCGCCGCGCGTGTGCGCCGACGAGGTCGGCGATGGCGATCCATTCCGATTCCGCGACGAGGTCGGGCAGTGTCTTGGCAACCGTCAGCTCTTGCGCGATCGCTGCACCGGCGCAGGCTCCGACGAGCGCGACCGCTGCGAGCCACGTCGTGATCGCGCCACGAAAGCGCGCAGCGAGCGCACCGCGCCCGTTTGCTGTTTGCTGCTTCATGTCTCCCCCTTTTCCATCGGACCGATCCCCCGCCGCGCTTCGCGCGCCGCGTCCGGCGCCCTCAATCGGACGCCCTTACTGGTCCATACGTGAAACGACGCTGCAGGACGCCATCACGGCGTCGCGGGCGCGAATGCCTCGTCTATAAGGGGCACATTCGCGTCGCGGGGCTGGACGATTACGGCGAGCTCACGGCGCTGATCGATGCAGGCCGCCATTGCGATCGGACGCCTGAAGGCCTCAGATCGCGCGTCTACGCTTGCGCATCGTGACGAGGCCGCCCAGCAGCAACAACCCGATCAGCAGCAAACTCCAGCGTCCGCCGGTCGGAACCGGCTGCACCGCAATTCCGCCGACCGAGATCACGGTCGTCACCGCGCTGCTGCTGCTGTTTGCGCCGTCGGGATCGGACGTGTCGCTGGTCGCGGTCGCGGTATTGATGACTTGCGGAGGCGCGCCGGGGTTGACCTGGAAGCGTGCGGTCACCGTAACACCCGCTCCGTTCGCCAGATCGCCGAGCGCGCACGGGAAACCGCCGGCGCACGGAGCGCTCGCGTCGACGAAGACGAGACCCGATGGCGTCGGATCGCCGAGCATCGCGTTGACGGCCGCATCCGGCCCGTCGTTGGTGACCGCGATCGTGTAAGTGACGATGGCGCCGACATCGACGCTGACTGGACCGGTCTTGCGCACCGCGAGATCCGCCGAGGCGACGACGACGGGCACGATCACGGTCGTCACCGACGACACATTGTTGTTGCCATCGGGGTCCGGCGTATCGGACGCTGCGGCCGCGGTGTTGGTGGCCGTCGTTCCGCCTGCGTCGATCGCGACCGCATAGGTCGCGCCGAGCGTGACGCTCGCACCGCTCGCGAGCGTGCCGAGCGCGCATGGGAAACCACTCGCGCACGGTGCATCGGCCGCGATGAGCGTGAGACCCGGCGGCGTCGGATCGACGAGCACGACATTCGCCGCCGCGTCGGGTCCGTTGTTGGCGACCGTCACCTGATACGTGACATTGCCGCCCGCGAGAACGCTGCCCGGCCCGCTCTTGCTGACCGCAAGATCGGCCGAGCTCGCACCGACGATGATCGGCGTGATCGCCACGCTGCTGTTGTTGGTGACGACGGGATCGGTCGTATCGCTGCTGACGGTTGCCGTGTTCGTCACCGATCCGGTCGCGCCTGCATCGATCACGAACGTCACGGTGACGAACGTGCTCGCGCCGTTCGCGAGAACGCCGAGCGCGCATGGAAAACCGCTCGCGCACGGCGGCGAAGCCGAAACGAAGGTCAGTCCCGGCGGCGATGGATCGTCGATGGTGACGTTCGCCGCGTCGTCGGGTCCGTTATTGGTCACGCTAAGCTGGTAGGCAACGTTGCCGCCGGCCGATGCGCTGGCCGGTCCGATCTTGACGATCGCCAGATCCGCCTGCAGCGGCTGCACAATCACCACGGTGTCGACCGAGCTCGAATCGTTTGCGGGATTCGGATCGGTCACGTCGGCAGGTGCCGCGACACCGGCGACGTTCGTGAGCGTCGTCCCAACGCTCGGCGCGGTCGCGGTGATCATCACGACAACCGCGCCGCCCGACGGCAAAACGCCGATCGCACCGGCAACACTGCTGCCGGCAATCACCGGTTGCGATCCGCACGAAGCGCCGCCGCTTTCGCCGCCGCAGCTTGCGGCTGTCGCGATAACGCCGGGTGGCAGCGCATCGTCGTAGGTCGCGCCGTCCGCGCCATCGGGACCGAGATTGGAAATGGCCAGCGTGTAGGTGATCGTCGCACCGGCGCCGACCGATGCCGGCCCGCTTTTCACGATCGCAAGATCCGCGCTCGCACCGGCGATGATGATCGTCGTCGGCGCCGAGCCCTGATTGTTCGTGTTGTCGGGATCCGGCGTATCGCTCACGACCGTTGCGATGTTCACGATCGATGGCGCGCCGGCATAGTTGGCCGGCACGAGCGCCGTCGTCGTGATCGTCGCGCTCGCGCCGCTCGCCAGCGTCGCCAGCGCGCACGGATACGGCGTCGCGCACGCGCCCGCGTTGCTGACGAACGTGATGCCGGCCGGCATCGGATCGTCGACGACGACGTTGGCCGCATCGCTCGGACCGTTGTTGGTCACGACGATCGTGTACACGAGCGTGTCGCCCGGCGCTGCGCTGGCCGGTCCGCTCTTGACGATCGCGAGATCCGCCAGCGGATTGCCGTTGAGCGATGCGCTCGCGCTGTCGTTGGTCGAGTTCGGATCGGTCTGATCCGATGCCGTCACGCTCGCGGTGTTGGTGATCACGCCGCTCTGCTGCACGGTCGCCACGATCGTCAATGTCGCGGTCGCGCCTGCGCCAGCCGGATCGAGTGCGCCGATCGACCAGGTGCTTCCGGCGAATGTTCCCTGCGAGGGTGTAGCCGAGACGAGCGCAAGTCCCGCCGGCAGATTGTCGGTGACGACGACGCCGGTTGCCGCACTCGGACCGCTGTTATGCGCGGTCACCGTGAACGTCACCGTATCGCCGACATTCGGGCTCGCATTGTCGACCGTCTTCAGCATGCCGATGTCGGCGAGCTGCCCGTTGACCGCTGCGCCCGCCTGGTTGTTCGCCTGCACCGGATCGTTTTCGTTCTCGCCGGTGATCGTCGCGATGTTCGTGATCGCTCCGGCGACATCGACGCTGACCGCGAGCGTCAGCGTTGCGCTCGCACCGTTGGCGATGCCGCCTACCGTCCAGATTCCGGTTGCACCGTCGTAGGTGCCTTGCGATGGACTCGCGATCAGCAGCGTCAGGCCGGCAGGCAACACGTCGGTGACTTCGGCGCCGGTCGAATCGTCCGGGCCGTTGTTCGCGAGCGTGATCGTGAACGTGACCGTGTCGCCGACGTTCGGCGTGGCGTTGTCGACCGTCTTGGCGATCGCAAGATCGGCCGACGCGCCCGCGTTGAGCGAAACGCCGGCACTGTTGTTGCTCGTGTCCGGATCGGTCTCATCGGATGCGCTGACGGTGGCCGTGTTGACCAGCGCGCCCGGCGCGTCGATCGTGGCGACGATCGTCAGCGTCGCGTCGGCACCATTCGCGATGTCGCCGATCAGTCCACAGGCCAGTGCCCGGCGCGTACGAACCCTGCGATGGCGTCGCCGAGACGAAGCCGAAACCGAACGGCAATCCATCGGTGATGTCGACGCCGGTGGTGTCGTCCGGACCCTGGTTCGTCGCGGTGATCGTGAAGGTGACCGTATCGCCGACGTTGGGCGTCGCGTTGTCGACGGTCTTGTCGACTGCGATATCGGCCGCGGCACCGACCGTCGTGTCGACGCTCGATGTGTTGTTGGCGAGGTTCGGATCGGTGACGTCCGCCGGCAGCGTGAGCGTGCCGGTGTTCGTCAAAGTCGTCGCGCCGATCGGCGCCGTGCCGTCGATCGTGATCGTGACCGCGCCGCCGGAGGGCAACGTCGGCACCGAGCCGCTGACCGTGTTGCCGGCAACGCCCGGTATCGCGCACACGGCGCCGCCGGTTTCGCTGCCGCAGGTTGCGGTGATGGTGCTGATGCCGGCCGGCAGCGTGTCCGCGTAGCTCGTGCCATCGGCCGCGCTCGGCCCCGCGTTCGCGATGCGCAACGTGTAGGTGATCGCGGCGCCCGATGCGACATTCGGCGGCCCGGTCTTCAGGATCGAAACGTCGGCCTGCGCGCCGACCGCCGTCGTCACGCTCGAGCTGTTGTTGCCCGGATTCGGGTCGGTAGCGCCCGCGGGTGGCGCGACACTCGCGGTGTTCGTGAGCGACTGCGCGTCGTTCGGCGCGGTGCCGCTGATCGTGAACGTGACCGTGCCGCCGACCGGCAGCGACGGAATGGTGCTCGCGACGACGTTGCCCGCGACATCGACGCTGCCGCAGACCGCGCCTCCGCTCGACGCGCTGCACGTCGCGCCGAGACCGGTGATCGCAACCGGCACCGGATCGGTGAACTGCGCGGCGGCCATGTCGCTGGGACCCGCATTCGTCACGACGACCGTGTACGTGATCGCGCCGGCTGCCAGGACAGTGGCGGTCCCGTCTTCACGACCGAAAGATCGGCGACGGCCGCGATCGGCGTCGTTGCCGTGCTGGCGTTGTCGGTCGGATCGGGATCCGTGGTGGGACTCGTGATCGAAGCCGTGTTTACGATCGACGCGCCCGCGTAGTTCGGCGGGAATCGCGTACGTCACCGTGATCGTGACATCGGCACCGCTCGCGAGATCGCCGAGCGCGCACGGGAAACCTGTCGTGCACGGCGTCGACGAAACGAACGCGAGCCCCGCCGGTGTCGGATCCAGCACCTGCACCGCGGTCGCCGTGCTCGGGCCGGCGTTGTGCACGTCGATCGTGTAGGTCACGGTCGAACCGGGCGTTGCTGCTGCCGGACCGGTCTTGACGACGGACACGTCCGCCGACGCTGTGACCGTCGTCGTCACCGTGCTCGAATTGTCGGACGTATCGGGATCGGTCACGCCCGCAGGTGTCGCTGCGCTCGCGGTGTTGCTGAGCGATGCGCCGTTCGCCGGCGCGGTGCCGTCGATCGTGAACGTCACGCTGCCGTTCGCGGGCAGCGTCGTGATCGTGCTGGTGACGCTGTTGCCCGCGACGTTGACCAGTCCGCACACGGCACCGCCGGTTTGCGCGCCGCACGCGGCCGTTACGCCGCTGATCGCGGCGGGCACTGCATCGGTGAATGTCGTCCCGTTCGCATCGCTCGGGCCGTTGTTGGTCACGACGACGCTGTAGCTGATCGCGCCGTTCGCGACGACGGTCGCCGGACCCGTCTTGACGACGAGGAGATCGGCCTGCGCCACGATCGAAGTGCTGATCGTGCTGCTGTCGTTCGCGCCATTCGGATCGAGCGTGTCGCTGTCGACGGTCGCGGTGTTCGAAATCGAGCCCGTCGCGCCGCTCGGCACCGCGAATGTCGCGGTGACGTTGACGACAGCACTCGCGGCCAGCGTGCCGAGGTCGCACGGGAATCCGCCGGCGCATGGCGCCGTCGCCGATACGAACGTGAGTCCCGCCGGCGTGGGATCGTCGAGCACGGCGTTGGTCGCGCTCGACGGACCATTGTTGGTCACGCCGAGCGTGTATGCGATCTGCTGGCCGGCGATGACCGAAGCCGGACCGGTTTTCACGACCGCAAGATCGGCGCTCGCGATCGGCGTGACGACGACGCTCGAGCTGTTGTTGGCCGGATTCGGATCCGGCTGATCGTTCGCCGAGACCACAGCGGTGTTGGTGAATCCGCCGTCGATGTCGACGGCCGCGACGATCGTCAGCGTCGCCGACGAGCCGGCGCCGGCTGCGCTCAGCGAGCCGAGCGTCCACACGCCGGTCGAGTTGTCGTAGCTGCCTTGCGTCGGCGTTGCCGAAATGAACGTCAACGCTGCCGGCAGCAGATCGGTCACGGCGATGCCGGTCGCGTTGCTCGGTCCGTTGTTCGTCGCCGTGATCGTGAAGGTCAAGCTGTCGCCGACGACCGGATTGGCGTTGTCGACGGTCTTGACGATCTGGATGTCGGCGGACTGGCCATTGAGCGTGACGCCGCCGCTGTTGTTCGCGGTGTTCGGATCGAACTGATCCGACGCGCCGACCGATGCGGTGTTCGTGATGTCGCCCGGCAGCGTGACCGTCGCCGTGATCGCGAGCGTCGCGACATTCGCGTTCGCGAGCGCGCCGACGGTCCAGATGCCGGTTGCGGAATCGTAGCTGCCCTGTGATGCCGTCGCCGTGACGAACGCAAGCCCCGCCGGCAGCAGGTCGTTGATCGCGACGCCGGTCGCATCGTCCGGGCCCGCGTTGGTCAGCGTGATCGTGTAGACGACGTTCGTGCCGAGATTCGGCAGCGCGTTGTTGACGGTCTTGGCGACTTGCAGATCCGCGGTCGGCTGCGCGTTGACGCTCGCCTGCGCCGAGTTGTTGCTCGCATCCGGATCGAGCTGGTCGCCGCCGGTGCGCGTCGCGATGTTCGTCAGCGTGCCCGGCGTCAGCACGCTCGCGACGATGTCGAGCGTCGCACTCGCGCCGTTCGCGAGTGAACCGATGTTCCAGTTGCCGGTCGACGAATCGTAGCTGCCTTGCGATGGCGTTGCCGAAACGAACGCCAGGCCCGACGGCAATGCATCGGTGATGCGCACGTTGGTCGCGTTGCTCGGACCCGCGTTGGTCGCGCCGATCGTGAACGTGATCGTCTCGCCGACGTTCGGCGTCGCGTTGTCGACGGTCTTGTCGACGACGATGTCGGCCGATGCCGTGACCGGCACGACGACGGTGCCGACGCAATGCGCGGCCGCTGGACAGGTCGGATCGCCGCCGCCGCTCGTCGTTGCGGTGTTGTTCGCGGTCGTGGCCGCGGCGGTCACGTTGACGTTGAGCGTCAGCGTCGTGCTCGCGCCCGCGGCGAGCGTGCCGGTGAACGTGCAGGTCAGCGCGGTCGTGCCGACGCAGCTCCAGTTCGTGCCGCTTGCGCTCGCGAGCGTGATGCCCGCGGCGAGCGTATCGGCGATGACGATCGGAGCCGTGGTGACGCCGGCGCCGGTGTTCTGCACGGTGATGTCGTAGCGCGCCGGCTGGCCGACGACGAACGGATTCGGCGTCGCGGTCTTCGTGGTCGTGAGCTGCGCCGGAACGAGCGTGGTCGTCACCGTGCTCGTGTTGTTGGTGCCGTTCGGATCGGTGGTGCCGGCCGGAGGCGCGATCGTCGCGGTATTCGCGATGCTTGCGCCGGTCGTCGGCGCGGTGCCGTTGATCGTGAACGTGACACTGCCGCCGGACGGCAGCGTCGTGATCGTGCTGGTGACGAGATTGCCGACGACACTGACCGTGCCGCACACCGGCCGCACCGGCGGGGACGCAGTTCGCGCGTGATGCCGGTGACACCGGCCGGTACCGGATCGCTGAAGCTCGCGCCGTTCGCGGCCGACGGGCCTGCGTTCGAGACGACGACGGTGTACGCAATCGCGCCGCCGTAACCGACGGATGCGGGACCGGTCTTCACGCACGGCAAGATTCGCCGACGGATTGACCGTCAACGTGCCGCTCGCGCCAGTGCCCGGACAAGCCGTTCGTGCTGGTGATCGGTCCGGTTGAATTGACGAGGGAACCCGGCGCCGTCGCGACGACGTTGATGACGATCGCGCAGGTGCTGGCCGCCGGAACGGTGCCGCCAACGAGCGCAGTCGACGTGCCGCCGGTGTTCGCGGTGACGGTGCCGCCGCAGGTGTTGCTCGCAATCACGCCGGCGGCTGCGTTGGCGAGGCCCGCCGGGTACGTGTCGGTGAACGCGACGCCGGTCAGCGCCAGCGCATTCGGATTCGCGATCGAGATCGTCATCTGCGACGCGCCGCCGACATCGACCGTTGACGGCGAGAATGTCTTCGTCGTCGTCGGCGCGGTCAGCGGCGTCACGGTCAGCGTGCCGCTCGCGCTGGCGCCGCTGGCGGCGTTGTTGCTCGTGATCGCGCCGGTGCTGTTGAGCTGCGCGCCGATCGCGGTCGCGACGACGTTGATGACGATTGCGCAACTCGCGTTCGCCGGAATCGTGCCGCCCGCAAACGCGGCAGACGTGCCGCTGGCCGGCGCGTTGACCGCGCCGCCGCACGAATTGCTGGCCACCACGCCGCTCGCCGCGTTCTGGATGCCGGCCGGATAGGTATCGTTGAACGCGGCGTTGCTGATCGCGATCGCGTTCGGATTGGTCAGCGTGATCGTCATCTGCGACGCGCCACCGAGCTGCACGGTCGCGGGTGCAAATGCCTTCGACGCGGTCGGCGCCGTCAGCGTCGTCGTCGTCAGCGTGCCGCTCGCGCCGGGGTTGTCGACCGCGTTGCCTTCGGTGATCGTGCCGGTCGAATTGACGTACGTGCCGGCCAGTGCGGCGGTGACATTGATCTTGATGTTGCAGCCGGCGACGGGAATGCTGCCGCCGGTGAGCGCGGTGCTGGTGCCGCCGTTCGCGGCGGTCAGGGTTCCGCCGCAGGTGTTGGCGGCGATGACCAGCCCGGTCGGCACGTTGGTCAGGCCGCTCGGATAGTTGTCGGTGAACGCAACGCCGGTGACCGCGGCCGCGTTCGGATTGGTGAATGCGATCGTCATCACCGAGGTGCCGCCGGCGCCAACCGACGCCGGACTGAACGACTTGGTGACCGGCGCGGTAAGCAGCGCGGCGACGTCGAGCGTCGCAGTGGCGCCGCTGCCGGTGCCGGTCTGCGTCGCGCTGATGTTGCCGGTCGTGTTGACGAATGTGCCGGCTGTCGCCGAGCGCACCTTGACGGTGATCGTGCAGGTCGTGCCCGGACCGGCGGCGAGCGTACCTGCGGTCAGCGCGACGGTCGCGCTGCCGGCGACTGCGCTCAACGTGCCGCCGCAGGTATTGGTCGCTGCGGGCGCGGGCGAAACAACGACGGGCGTCGGCAGCGGATCGCTGAGCGCGAGCGCGGAGAGCGCGACCGCCGCGTTGTTGGTGATCACGAGCGAAAGCGTGCTGTCGCCGGCAATCGGCACGGAGGCCGGCGTGAAGCTCTTCACGACCGTCGGCACCGGGTTGCGCACGATCGCCGCGGACGTCGCGACATTGTCGGTCGGGTTCGAATCGCTCGGTGAGGCGAGCGTCGCCGTGTTGGTCACCGTCGAGCCGACTGCTGCGGCGGCGGTGACGTGCAGCGTGAGGTTCAGCGTGTACGTGCCCGCCGGCAGGCTCGGATTCGCGAACGTGATCGTGCCGGTGCCGCCGACCGCGGGCGTCGTGACTGTCCAGCCCGGCGGCACGTTCGCCGAAACGAACGTCGTGTTGGCCGGCGTCGGATCCGTGACGGTGACGGTCGAGGCGTTCAACGGCCCCGGGTTGTTGACCGCGATCGAATACGCGATGTCCTGGTTCTGTCCGACCGAGCCCGGGCCGTTCTTGGAGATCGTGAGGTTCTGCGCGGGGGACGTGTTGGTGCTGGTCGAGGCGGTGTCGCCGTTGACATCGGTCGGACTCGCGACGGTTGCGGTATTGCTGATCGTTCCCGGCGCCGGTGCTCCGGGGTTGACGTTGACGACCAGCGTAAGCGTGTAGGTGCCTACCGCAAGGCTCGCATTGCTGAATTGCACGGTACCGGCGCTGCCGGCGGCCGGCGCGGTGATCGTCCAACCGGCCGGTGCGCTGGCCGAGGCGAACGTCGTGTTGGTCGGCGTCGCGTCGGTGACGATCGTGTTCGCGGCCGGACTCGGGCCGCTGTTGGTGACGGTCAGCGTGTAAGTGAGCTGATTACCGGGCACCACCGGATCGGGCGTGCCGATCTTGCTCAGCGAAAGCGTCGCGCTCGGCGGCGCCGCGGTGGTCAGCGTCGTCGGTTGCGCGCCTGGCGTCGACGGATCGCCGTCGCTGGATGCCGTGAACGGAACACCCAGCGTTGCACCCACGTAGTTGAGCGTCGCCTGATTCGAAATGACGGTATTCGCCGGCGTGCCGGCATTGATCTGCACGCGGAAGCGCACACTGCTCGACCCACCGGGCGCGAACGTGCCGCCGGTGCTTCCGTTGGCGCCGGCACCGAGGCGAAAGCGCACCGAAGTGCCGGTGAACTCGGCCTGGTCGTCGCCAGTTGCGTCGGTCTTCGTGCCGGCGTTCGCGCCGGTCAGGATGGAAAGGCTGCCCGGCACGTACGTCGTGTTGGCAGGAATTGCATCGGTCATTACGACAGCGGTCGCGATGTCGTTGCCGGTGTTCGTCACTGTGACTGTGTATTCGACGACGTCGCCCGGCAGCGCGCTGCCACCGTTGAGGTCGGAAACGATCTTGGTAAATCCGTTCCCGGAGGTGAAATCCGGCTCGAAGACGTCCGTCGAGAACGTCAGCACATCGGGGAAATAGGTGTCGCCAGAGCTCGCCACGAAAGAGACCGTGGCGCTGGTGGCGCCGTTCGGCAGGATGCCGCTGGTGTTGATCAGATCCGCATCGAAGCCAAGTGTGTTGCCGAAGACCGGATTGCGCGTGGTCACGTTCGCGCCAGATCTCGACACGGTGCTGTTGTAGAAGTTGTCGGCCGGATTGGCCGCGTCGCTGATCGCGACGCCATTGAGCCGCATCGCATCGCCCGTCGAGCCGAGATCGCCGTCAAACGCGACGGCGCCGACGGCGGTGCTGAACGCTCCGGCGGCGGGCGTGCGAAAACCCGTGACCGTGTTGCTGATCGTCGTCGTGCTGACTTCGATGTAGCCGTCGAATACGGTCAGATCGCGCAGCGGAAGCGTCGCGTCGTGATAGACGACGACGAGCGCCCAGCCGGCGTATCGGTTCTGGCCGGTCGCGGCCTGCACGTTGCCGACGGCATAGGTGCCGCTGCCGCCGGCCTGCACCAGCGTCGTCACGTCGGCGAAACCGTTGAATCCGCTGGCGCCGCCACCGATGCCGGCCGTCGTGTCGAGCTGGCTCGCGGTGATCGTCTGGAAACCGCCCGACGCGGGCGTCGAGAAGCGCACCTGGTTCTTGATCGCCGCGTTCGGCGGCGCCGCGCCGTTGGTGCCGGCCACCGTTTCGCCGGACCAGTAAAGGCCCGCCCAGCGCACGGTCGTGCCGGATGGGCGTGCGAAGTTCGCAGAGCTCGAATTGAAGATGCCCGTGCCGCCTACGGCATTGACGTAGGCCATGTTGTAGTTGTTGTCGTTGAGGTTTGCGCCGGTCGCGCCGGTGCCGTTGCCGGGAACGGTCGAGATGCAGGTCGCCGGCGGGTTCTGCGCGCCCTGCACGCAGGACATCAGCATGTTGCCGATCAGCGTGATCGCACCGTTGTCGTCGGTGCTGAATCGCACGCCAAAGTTGCGATCGGCCAAAACGGCCGGCGAATACAACGCGATTGCGAGGATCGACCAGGCAACGAAAGCGGTGATGCGACGCCTCGATCTTCGGTCGCTGCGCACCAAGCGCCCAGCCCACGCCCACATGCGACCAGCGATGTCTCCCGACACTCAGCACCCCCCGGTGGCTTTCTCGGCCTTGGCATCCGTGCCTGGGTGGGTGATCGATGCGATCGCTCGTCGGTTACCGCGCGAATCCGCACACGCCTATACGAATCTCGCACGCAGCTGGCCGGACCCGCCCGAAAACAACAAGACATTACCAAGCAAGCAATGTCAATGCTTAACGATGCTGCTGGATTCCGCTGCTGGCTGTTTCGTTCAGTTGCTCGGCAATGTCGGAGATCCTGCCGGCTGTCGATGGGCTTGTTTCAAGGAGTTTGTCGCTGTAGGTCCAGGCGAATCCCGGCTCGCGTCGTAGCGGGGTTTCGTATGCAAGCGGGTCTCGCGGGACGTTGGCGCACAAAAAACCCCGCGTTTTAGCGGGGTCTTGTGTTCCTAGTGGACGTCGATGGATGCGTCCGGACTCTAAGATGGCGGAGCGGACGGGACTCGAACCCGCGACCTCCGGCGTGACAGGCCAGCATTCTAACCAGCTGAACTACCGCTCCGCGTTTTGCTTTGTAGCCTATCCCCTTGCGGGGGTCGCCTTTCACTTTCGTGGCGTCCCCAAGGGGATTCGAACCCCTGTTACTGCCGTGAAAGGGCGGTGTCCTAGGCCTCTAGACGATGGGGACGCATCGAAAAGGAATCAGAACCAACCTGGTGGAGCCAGCCGGGATCGAACCGGCGACCTCTACAATGCCATTGTAGCGCTCTCCCAGCTGAGCTATGGCCCCGGAGAGGCGCGGAAGGATAGTGACGCGCTTCCGCTGCGTCAACTCTAAGGACGCAAAAAACCGTGGCCGAGACGATCAGTCGACGGCGGGAAGCCGCATTTCGGTGACCGTGTCGAGCGGCTTTTCCGTGATTCCGCGCGTGCCGGCGCGCGGATCGGGCAGCACGACCGGATTTTCCGGATTCAGCAGCGCGTGCTCGAGGAGATATTTGCGCGTCTGCTCGATCCACGCTGGCAGCACGTCGCTGCGCCAGCGCTCCATCGCATCGAGCCATTCGTGGCAGGAACGCAGATAGGCCGAAGACGACGACCAGTCGACCTCCGGCATCGGCGGCGGAGGAATTCGCGGCGACGCAGTCATGCAGACACGATACACCGACGCCGGTTCGTTCTAAAGGCGGAGCCGAAACCCGGGCCTGCCGACTATCACCGGAACGCGACCGGTCGTCCGTTCGGGCGTGCCGCGCTTGCGCTCAGGCGGCAGCCGCGAGCGCGGCGACTTCTTCGCTGCCCACGCCGAACCAGGCCAGCTCCGAGGCCAGCGCCGCCACCTCGCCGACGATCAGCAGCGCCGGCGCCTGCACTGCCTCTGCGCGCGCGCGTTCGGGAAGCGTTGCCAGCGTTCCGACGATGACACGCTGTGTCGGCAGCGATCCGTTCTCCACGATCGCGAATGGCGTATCCCTGGCGCGCCCGTGCTCCAGCAGTCGCTGCTGCACAGCCGCGACCGCGCCGGCGCCCATGTAGATCGCGAGCGTCTGCCGCGCTGCGGCGATCGTGTGCCAGTCGAGCGCATCGAGATCCGAACGACTATGCGCGGTCAGGATCTGCACCGAATGCGCATGGTCGCGATGCGTCAGCGGCACGCCGGCATAGGCGGCACACGCGAGCGCCGCGGTGATTCCCGGCACGATGCGATACGCGATCCCGTGCGCGCGCAGGAACTCGATCTCCTCGCCGCCACGACCGAACACGAAAGGATCGCCGCCCTTGAGCCGCACGACGCGTCGTCCGGCCCGCGCGTGCTCGAGCATGAGCGCATGAATGCGCGCCTGCGCACCCGCGTGCGCGCCCGCGCGCTTGCCGACATCGATGCGCTCGGCGTCGCGCCGTGCGAGATCGAGCACGCCGGCGCCGACGAGACGGTCATGCAGGATCACGTCGGCTTCATTGAGCGCGCGCAGCGCGTGCAATGTCAGAAGACCGGGATCGCCGGGACCCGCGCCGACCAGCACGACCTCGCCGCGCGGTGTGATGTGCCTCTTCGCCAGCGCCGATCTCAATTCGGATTCGGCGGCGGCCGGCCGCGATGCGCGCAAGAGAGCTGCGACGCGTCCGTGGATCAGGTCATCCATGAATCGCCTGCGTGCGCCGAGCTTCGGGCGAGCTGCCCGGATCGCCCGGCGGTAACGGCCGAGCAGCGCCGCGAGCGGACCCATCGCCGGATCGAGCAGCGACTCGATGCGCTCGCGCACCGCGCGCGCGACCATCGGCGCGACGCCGCCAGACGAGATCGCGATCGCGATCGGCGCGCGATCGATCACTGCCGGAACATGGAACGTCGAGAGTGATGCATCGTCGACGACGTTGACGAGGATCCTGCGCGCGCCGGCATCGCGCGCGACTTGCGCGTTGAGCACCGTGTCGTCGGTCGCGGCGATGACGAGCCAGGCGCCGTCGAGCGAGTCAGTGGCGTAGTCACGCGCGCACCAGTCGACCCGTCCGGCGCTTGCATGTTCCGAGATCGCAGTCGTCAGCGCACGCGCGATGACGCGCACGCGCGCGCCGCTCTTGAGGAATGCCGCGATCTTGCGCTCGGCCACGGCGCCGCCGCCGACGACCAGCACGGTGCGTCCTTCGAGATCGGCAAAAAGCGGGTACAGGTTCATCGGCTTCTGTCGGCAGAGAGCGGACCGTAACGCCCGAGGCGCAGCGCCGGAAATGACGCGCCGGCGTCTGCATATGCATTCGGGTCATGTCGTGCGTAGCCGTCGCCGGAACGTTGAGGCGCAAGATGCGCGGCGGATGGACGGTCAAATAACCAGCCGTTATGCTGGATTCCGCTCGAGGCCGCTCGGCGCCACAAGAAGCGCTCGCCGGAATCGTGTTGCCGCCTGCGCTCCGGCGGCGGTGACGTTCGAGTGCGATCCTGTGCGAGCCGATTCCCATGACCCTGACCCAGCTGCGTTACCTCGTCGCGATCTCCGACGCCGGCCTCAACATCACGCTGGCCGCCGAGCGCGTCCACGCGACGCAGCCGGGACTCTCCAAGCAGCTCAAGCAGCTCGAAGACGAGCTCGGTTTCCAGCTCTTCTCGCGCAAGGGCAAGAGCCTGCAGCGAGATCACGCCGGCCGGCCATGCAAGTCATCGAGCGCGCGCGCATCATCCTGGCCGAAGCGCGCAACGTGCACGCGATCGCGGCCGAACATCCGCGGCGACGAGGAAGGCGAGCTGACCATCGCGACGACGCACACGCAGGCGCGCTTCGTGCTGCCGCCGGCGATCGGCGCGCTGAAGCATCGCTATCCCGGCGATCGTCGTGCATCTGCAGCCGCAGGGCGACGCGCAGGTGATGGGGCTGTTCGAGCACGGCCAGGCCGATCTCGCGATCATCAGCACGAGCCGGCGCGCCGCCCGACGAAGGTCTCGCGGTGCCGCTGTTCCGCTGGCGACGCAGCGTCGTCGTGCCGCGCGGCCATCCGCTGACGAGCCTCGGCCGCGAAGTGCGGCTGGCCGATCTCGACGGCCAGCCGCTGGTCAGCTACGAATCGTCGCTGCGGCCGGAGTCCTCGCTGCACCGCGCGTTCGCGGCCGGCGAACATCGTGCCGCGCTTCACCTTCACGTCGCGCGATGCGGATCTGATCAAGACCTATGTGCGCGCCGGTCTCGGCGTCGGCATCTTCGCCGAGATGGCGATGCTTGCCGACGATGCGCGCGATCTGCGTCGTGCTCGATGCGGATGCGCTGTTTCCCGAATGCACGACATGGCTCGTTCTGCGCCGCGATCGCGTGCTGCGCACGTTACGCCGCGGCGCTGGCCGAATTGATCGCGCCGCAGCTCGATCCGCGCGATCTGCAGCGGGCGCTCGTCGGCGAGTTGCCTGCAAGCGCTGGCCGGATCCGCCGACGTGGACGGAGCTGCGACGCAAGCGCGACGCCGAAACGAGCGCCGCCTAGAGTGACGTCCCTGCGCATCTACTCAGATCGTAGTGCAACCCGCACTCGCGCTTGAGGCCAAAGAACCGCGTGTCTTCCTCGCGCATCCCTCGTTCCAGCGGATGCGTCGTGTGCACGTCGCCGATCGAGACGTAGCCCTGTCTCCCACAGCGGGTGATACGGCAGACGATGCTGCTCCAGGTAGCGCCACACGTCGCGATCGGTCCAGTCGACGATCGGATGGAATTTCCAGCGGCCTTCGCGTAGTTCGAGCACGCGCGATTCGGCGCGCGTGCGTCGACTGCGCGCGGCGCAAGCCGGCGATCCAGGTGCGCGCGCCAAGCTCGTGCAATGCGCGGCGCATCGGTTCGACCTTGCGCAGGCGGTTGTAGCGCTCGAGGCCGTCGATGCCCTCCTCCCAGAGCCGGCCGAGGCGCGCTTCCATCCAGGCGATGCCGATCACGGGCCGGATACACCTTGAGGTTCAGCGCGAAGCGCTCGACGAGCTCGTCGGCGAAGCGATAGGTTTCCGGAAACAGATAACCGGTGTCGATCAGCACCACCGGCATGTCCGGGCGGCGGCGCGTGACCAGATGCAGCATCGCAGCGGACTGCGCGCCGAAGCTCGACGACAGCACGTGCTCGCCGGGCAGCGTTTCGAGCGCCCAGGCGAGCCGTTGCTCGGCGCGATGCGATGCTCGAGCCAGTTGATTGATTTCGATGCGCGCGCGCTCGTCTTCGGCCGCGCGATCAGATCGGGCAGGTTCACGTGACAATCTCCATGGGGATGGTCTTGCGGCATCGCGCGCCGGCGACGACGCCGGTGCGCACCAGGAAATCGCCGAAGCCCTCACCCGTCGCCGCGCTCCGCCGGCGTAGCGGGCGAAAAGGCCATCGAGCGTTGCCAGGATTTCGGCTTCGTCGATGTTCTCGCGATGCAGGCGGTTCAGCCGCTGTCCTCTCGCGTCCGCGCCGAGCATCAGGTTGTAGCGTCCGGGCGCCTTGCCGACCAGCGCGATCTCGCCGAGATACGGGCGCGAGCAGCCGTTCGGGCAGCCCGATATGCGCAGCAGGATCGGCGCATCGCGCAGCCCGTGCTTGTCGAGCAGCGCTTCGACTTCGCGCGACCAGCTCCGGCAGGTAGCGTTCGGCTTCGGCCATCGCCAGCGGACAGGTCGGCAGCGCGACGCAGGCGAGCGCATGCGGCGCAGCGGCGTCGCGATGCGGTACCCGTCGAGACCGAATTGCGCGCGACGAGCGCATCGATCTGTCGCGCGATCGTTCCGCGCGACATTCGGCGACGATCAGATTCTGGTTCGGCGTCAGCCGGAATTCGCCCGTGATGCACGCGCGCGATCTCGCGCAGTCCGCTCAGCTGCGGACGTTCCGTCGCGATCGGCGATGCGGCCGGATTCGATGCACAAGGTCAGATGCCAGCGCCCGTCGTCGCCCTCGAGTCCAGCCGAAGCGATCGCCGTTGTGCTCGAACACGAACGGGCGCGCGGGTGCGAGCGGCGAACCCGAGCGCGGCGTTCGACTTCGGCCTTGAACCAGTCGAGGCCGCGATCGTCGATCGTGTACTTCGAGCCGCGCATGCTTGCGCTCGGTGCGATCGCCGAAATCGCGCTGCGTCGGTGACGCACGGCTTCGGCAACCTGCGATGACCTGTTCGGCTGAAACGAAGCCGATCACATCGGCCAGACGCGGATAGGTCGCCGCATCGCCGTGCGTCGCGCCGAGCCCGCCGCCGACGGCTGACGTTGAAGCCGAGCGAGCGCGCCATTCTCGACGATCGCGATGAAGCCGAGATCGTTCGCGAACACGTCGACATCGTTGATCGGCGGCACCGCGAACGCGATCTTGAACTTGCGCGGCAGGTAGGTCGGACCGTAGATCGGCTCGTCTTCCTCGCCGCTGCCGGCGACCTGTTTCTCGTCGAGCCAGATTTCGTAATACGCACGCGTGCTTCGGCATGCAGGTGCTCGGACAGCCGCGCCGCGCACGTCGTACACGCTCGCGTGCGCGCTCGACTCGCAGCGGATTCGGCGACAACCATCACGTTGCGATTGACGTCGCCGCAGGCCGCGATCGTGTCGATCAGCGCGGCATTGATCGCCTGCAGCGTCGCCTTCAGCTCGCGCTTGATCACGCCGTGGAACTGGAATGCCTGGCGCGTCGTCAGGCGCAGCGTGCCGTTGGCGTAGCGTCGTCGCGATCGCGTCGAGCGCGAGCCACTGCCGCGGCGTGACCACGCCGCCCGGCAGGCGCGTGCGGATCATGAAGCTGTAGGCCGGCTCGAGCTTCTGCAGGCGGCGCTCCTCGCGCACGTCGCGGTCGTCCTGCTGATAGCTGCCGTGGAACTTGATCAGCTGCGTGTCGTCGTCGGCGATCGCACCGGTGACGGGATCGGCCAGGCTTTCGACCAGCGTGCCGCGCAGGCGGCGGCTCGCGGTCTTGATGCGCTCGACGGGCGACAGCGGCGCGGTGGCGGCCAGTCAGTACACGTCCCGCGCGTAGCGCCGCTCGCTGCGCGAGATCGGCAAAGTAGCCTGCGCGCGTCTTCGCGATCGTGCCGCCGTGCTCGACGATGACGTCGCGCAGCGCCGCGTGCGACGTCCTTGCGCCATGCGCGTCGCATCGCCGCAGACGTAGAGGTGCGCGCCGCTCTGCGCAGCCAGGCGTAGAGCTCGCGGCCCGCGCGGCGGATCGCGTGCTGCACGTAGACCTTGTCGGACTGATCGCGCGAGAACGCGACGATCGAGCCGGTGCAGGCGCCGCTGCTTGAGCGCCTGCTGCCATTCGACCTGATAGAGGAAATCCGAGCGGAAATGCGGATTGCCGAAGAACAGCCAGTTGCGGCCGCTTCGCGCCGACTTCGCGCGCGCTCCTGCAGGAAGGCGCGAAACGGCGCGACGCCGGTGCCGGGGCCGATCATGATCGACGTCGCGCGACGGATCGGCGGCAGGCGGAAGCGCTCGTTCGTTTCGATGAAGACCGGCACGACTCGGCGTCGCCTCGCTGCGGCGACGAAAGCCGAAGCGGCGCCGCGGTGACGGCTGCCGAACGCATCGTAGGCGACGAGCGCGACGGTCGAGATGCGCTTCGTCGCCGACGGCCTTGCGGCTCGACGCGATCGAATACAGGCGCGGCGTGAGCGGGCGCAGCGCGGCGACGAGATCCTGCGCTTCCCACTGCGCCGGAAACGCGCGCAGCAGATCGATCAGCTGGTAATCGGCGAGAAGCCGCTTCAGCGCATCGTCGTTGCCCGGCGCGAGCATGCGATCGAGCGCATCGTCGTGCGCGCGCGCCGGCGTGCGCGAGCAGGAACGGCCGCGTCAGGCGCGTCAGTTCGCGCTTGTCGGCCGAGCCATTCGCGCAGCGGCAGTGTCTGTCGCCGTCGATGCGCGATGCGCTGCTTGGGCATCGAGCGCCGAGCGCCGCGACGATCGCATCGACGAGGTCCGGCGGATTGGCGGCCAGACGCCGAGCGAATCGCCCGGCTCGTAGGGCAGGCCCGAGCCTTCCAGCGACAGCTCGATATGGCGCACGTCCTTGCCGCTCTCGCGCGCGGTGATGCGCTGGTTGACCAGCACCGGCGCCGCGAACGGACGCGCGCGATGCCATGACGGCGCGGCGACGGCAGCGCGCAGCGGCGTGACCTTCGCCGGCTGCGGCGTCGTCTTGAGCGATTTCGCGCGCGTGACGCAGCGCGCGTCTCCGAGCCACGGCGCGGCGACCGTGTCGATGTCGACGATCGGCTTCGCCGCGCGCGAACAGGCGGCTCGCGCCGAGTTCGGCGAGGCGCGCGTCGATGCATTGCGCCGATCGCGCAGAACTTGCGGATAGCTCGTATCGCCGAGGCCGAGCACGGCGAACTTCAGTTGCGTCAGTCTCGGTGCGCGCTTGCCGGCGAGGAATTCGACGAAGCCGCGCGCATCGTCCGGCGGATCGCCGTCGCCCTGCGTGCTGATGACGACGTAGAGCAGGCGCTCGGACTGCGAGCTCGCGCAGCGGATAGGCATCGGCGCGCAGCAGCCGCACGGCAAGCCCGCGCTTTCGGCTTCGCGCGCGAGCTGCTCGGCGATGCGCTTCGCAGTTGCCGGTCTGGCTGCCGTAGACGATCGTCAGCGCGGGCGGCGCGATGGCCGCCGCGATCGGCGTCGCAGCCGGCGGCGGGGGATTCGCGCGCCGCTGCGCACCGACCGCAGCGATGTAACCGGAAATCCAGTAGAGAACGTCCGCATCGAGCCCGTCGACGAGACGCGTCAGCTGCGCGGTCTTCTCGGTCGATAAGGGTGCAAGGACTCTGGCGGGTTCCGCTGACACGACGTTGGCGATGGAATGACGGACATCCGGTGTCCGGTGCCATAGCATCCTAGGCGGCCATCACGCGCGCGGGAACGAAGCAGGTGCTATCAGGACATGCCCACGCGTTATCTCGCGCCGGGCACTCCGCATGTCGCATTTGTCCAGGTTCGTGCTGCAAAAAATGCTGAGGTGGGCTGCGACCGAGGGGAATCGCAGCCCACCTTCAGCGACACGGAAGCCGGGGGAGCCTGCCGCGTCAAGTGGATCCGGATGGGGAAGGACCGGACCCTCTACCCGCTTGCTGCTCCGGATCGTCCGGAGCAGAAACCATCAATGATGTCCGCTGTTGCCACCGTGACCGCCGCCGTGGTCATCGCCGCCGTGGCCGCCATGATCGTCGCCGGGCGGATCGTCGTTGCCACCGCCGCCACCGCCGTTGTCGTCGCCCGGCGGATCGTCATTGCCGCCGCCACCGCCGTTGTCATCGCCGGGCGGATCGTCGTTGCCGCCGCCGGGACCGCCATGGTCGCCGCCGCCGCCGTCACCGCCATTCGGCGTGGTCGGGAACGTGCCCGACAGCAGCACCGCACCGTTCTGCAGGATCGCGATGCTCTGGCCGCGCGGATCGAAATCGAGCGCAAGGTGACCGGGTTCGGGCGGATCGCGGAATTCGATCTCGCCTTCGGTGCCGCCCTGCACCGCCACGACATCGATGGTTCCGCGATCCGTGCCGCCCACGCTCAGTGTGTACGTGCCGGCGGCAAAATCTTCGAGCTCGACCGAGAAATCGTCGCGGTTCGCGCGATCCTCGAGCTCGGCCTTGAGCTCCGGACCGTCGTGCGCCGCTTCGACGTGCAGCACATAGCGCGCGACGTCGCCTGAGCCCGCGCCGCCGGACGAACTGCCGCCGCCGGGCTCGGTGCCGAGCTTGGTGGTCAGGAAAATGGTGCCGCCCTGCGCGATGTCGATCTGCTGGCCGCGCGGATCGAAGTCGAGAAGGATCTCGTCGCCGTCGGCCGGGCTCTGGAACTCGAGCTCGCCTTCGGTGCCGTTCGCGCTGGTCACGACGTTGAGCGTCGCGCGCTCGGTGCCGCTGACCATGAGCGAATACGCGCCGATCGGCAGATCCTCGGCTTCGACCTTGAATTTCGTGCGATCGCTGCGCTCCTCGAAGCGCACCTTGCCGCTCGCGGCGGGAACGACGCCCGGATTGTCGAAGAACTGGATGATGCGATTGTCATCCGAGTTCATGCGATCGTCGGAGATGCCGCCGGTGCAACCCTGCGCCGAATCGTCGGCGAGCCGCGCGATCGTGGTCTGGCCGTGCGCCTGGTGCGAATCGTTCGGCGCGAACTGGACGGCGCCATGCAGGCAGTCGCTGAACGACACAGTGAGCTTGCCCCACGCCTGCGCGGCCGTGCTCGGCGCGGCAGAGCTGCCGACGACCGCGTTCAGCACGGCGCGATTGCCGACGATCGGGCCCTGGCCGATGACCCACATCGGCTTTCCGGCGGCGTCCGTCGTGATCCAGTAGCCGAGGAGCTGCTTGCCGCTCGGCGTGTTGACTACTTCCGCGCTGAAACCGCGGCGCGCGCCCGAGCTGTCGTGCCAGAGACCGGAGAATCCGCGCGTGATCGTGATCGCCTGCGCGGACGGTGAGAGCGCAGCGGCCGAAAGCGTTATCGTGGCGACCGCTAGAGCTGTGAGTTTGGTCGACATCGGGACCTCAAGGAGAGGAAAAGCCGCAAATTTGCAGCGAGGTCATCGTGTCCGGCACCGGCACGCGCAACAATGAGCACTTCCACCCAGTGAGATGAGCGCTCGTTACCCAATGCATGTGATTTGTGTGAACTGCGTTGGAAATGTCCATGGCGAGCAGTTGATACCGCGCAACCGCACGTGTCGAGAGCAAAACCGTGGGTGATTCCACCCAGCAACCGCAGGTACGTCCGCCCAGCGGGATCGCGCGCGCGGCGCGGCCTATCGACGCGCGTATGCCGCGTGCATTAGTGTGACCATCGAACCATTGCGGATCGGGCCCGGACGGCCGCTCCGAAGGCGGAGGCAGGGGTGAACGCACACAGACGCTGGCGCATGTTTTTGACTCTCGCGGTCGCAGGATTCCTGCTGCTGCAGTCGTCGGCCGCGTTCGCGGGCAGCGTCGTCGTCACGATCATCGACGGGCGCAAGGCCAAGGCCGACATCACGCTGCCGAATCCGGGCGGCGGCAACTACACGGCCGAGTTCGAGCTCGAGTTCGAAACCGAGAACCTGCAGAACCTGACGGTCGAATGCCTCGGCATCACGGCCGACGTGCTGACGCCGGCCGAGATCACCGATATCCAGATGAACCACCTGCCCCATCCGTGGCAGACGATCGATACGAATTTCCCGGTGCGCGTGACGGTCGAACCGCCGGTTGCGTGCGGGCTCGCGTTCCAGAACCACTACGACGTTTCGCTCGATACCGCGGATCTGATCTATCAGCCGGGCTCCGTGTACCGGCTCGTGAAGCGGCCGATCGGTGGCGACTTCCACTACGTGACCGGCTCGGTCACGCAAGGCAGCGTGCGTTCGCGCGGCCGCACCGGCGCGTTTTCCGAATTCATCATGATCAGCGATGCGTCGCCGACCTATTCGGACGATTGCACCGACCAGTACGACGATCTGCGAAACTCGCCTCAAGAACTCGCAGATGAACCTGACCGCGCGCCGCGCGCTCGAGACCGATCTCGCGGTCAGCCGCGCCGCCTACGAGGCCGGCAACTTTACCGAAGCGATTGCGCTGCTCGCGATCTTCGATGCGCACTGCGTCGCTTACGCCGGCGACGCATTGCCGAACCGCTGGCGCTCCGCGCGCGATCTCGACGATGTCGAAGGCGATCTGGTCGGCCATACCGACAACCTCCGCTTCATGATGGGTCGCCTGAGCGGCTCGCCGTAGGCTGCGCCGTGCCCGCCCGGCTCGCCATCCACATTCCGACACAGGCGGTGGCGATCCACGTGCTCGCGGACGGCGCCGATCTCACGCTCGGCCGTTCGCCCGACAACGATTGCGTGCTCGCGCACGATTCGGTCTCGCGCAAGCACGCGCGCATCCGCAACGCTGCCGACGGACGCTGGATCGTCGAGGACCTCGGGCTCCAAGAACGGCATCCGCGTCCACGGCGAGCGCGTCGCCGAAGCCGAGCTCGCCGCGAACCAGTGGCTGGCGATCGGCGACGTGTTCTGCGAGTTCGAACGCGTCGGGTCCGAAGCCGTCGAACATCTCAAGGCACGCGCCGCGCACCGACGCCAGTCCTCGCAACTGTGGATCGATCGGATATCGAACGACCGACAACGTCGACAAGCTCATGGACACGCTGCTCGGCGGCATCGTCGAGATCGCGGAGTGCCGGCGTGGATTTCTGCTCGTGATGGACGCGGCCGGCGCACTGCGCGTGCGCGCCTGTCACGCGATGGACGCAACCGACCTCGACGGCGCCGCGTTCTCCGGCAGCCGCAGCGCGGTCGACCGCTCGATCGTCGAACGGCGCGCCGGTCTATCTCTCCGACCGGCGCGACCACGACTGGCTGCAGGACAAGGCCAGCGTCATCGCTCACGGCATCCGCGCGCTGGCCAGCCTGCCGCTGCAGCACGAAGGCCGTCTGCTCGGCGTCGCGTATGCCGACACGGACGATCAGGCGAAGGTCTTCACCGATCTCGATGCCGATCTTCTGGAGGCATTCGCCGAACGCGCGGCCAATGCGCTCGCGGCGATCGAGATCGACACCCAGCTCGCGCGCATGGAATCGGCGTTCGCCGGCGCCGGCACGCCGAGCCCGCGCTGGCCCGCGGGCGCGGCGGCGTGGACCGAAATCGCGTCGCGACGCGGTCTTCCCGGAGTTCCGACGAATGACCGCCGGCCGCACGCTCATACCGCAACAGGCCGTGGCGCGACGGTCACCGGCATGCTCACGATGGCGGAGCTTCGGCCCGGCGATGTCGTCGCCGATCGTTTTCGCATCGTGCGCCTGCTCGGCATGGGCGGCATGGGCGTCGTCTATCACGCGCACGACATGGAGCTCGATGTCGATGTCGCGCTGAAACTGCTGCGGCCCGAGCTCGCCAGCCGGCCCGACGCGTTCGAGCGTTTCCGCCAGGAGCTGTTGCTGGCGCGGCAGGTGTCGAGCCCGCACGTCGTGCGCATCCACGATCTCGTGCGGCATGGCGAGGTCTGGCTGATCAGCATGGATTTCGTGCCGGGCCAGTCGCTGGAGCGGCTGCTCGATACGAAAGGCATCCTGCCGTCCGAAGATGCGATCAAGATCGTGCGCCAGCTCGCGCTCGGCCTTGCGGCCGCGCATCAGCGCGGCGTCATCCACCGCGACCTGAAACCCGCGAACGTGCTGATGGCCGAAGACGGCGAAGCGCGCATCACCGATTTCGGCGTCGCGCGCTCGGCGGGATCGACCGGCATCACGGTCAGCGGCGTCATCATCGGCACGCCGGAATATCTCTCGCCCGAACAGGCGCGCGCCGATCCCGTCGACGGACGCAGCGATCTCTATGCGCTCGGCCTGATCTTCTTCGAGATGCTGACCGGCACGCTGCCGTTTCGCAGCGGCACGCCGGCGGAAATGCTCGCGCAGCGCATCGTGCGCGATCCGCCGCCGCCGGACACGATCAAGAACGACCTTCCCGCTTTCGCGGTGCGACTGTGCTCGCGTCTGCTCGAGCTGAAACCGAGCCGTCGCTTCCAGACCGCCGAAGACGTCGTGCGCGCGATCGACTCGCGCCGCGTTCGTCGGCACATGCGGCCCGGCCGCGCGGCTGCCGTCGTCGCGGCGCTCGCGTTCGTCATTCTCGGAGTCGCAGCCACACGTTTCTATCTGCAGCGGACCGAGACGGGCGCCCCGCTGCGCATCTCCGCTCCGCTCGACATCGCAGTGACGCCGCCGGTCATCGACGGCGGCGACGAGACCGATACCGAGCTCGCCGAAGGCATGCGCCGGTATCTCGCCGCCGCGCTGTCGAATGTCCCGGGACTTCGCACGCCGGACGTTCGCCAGGTCGACCGCGCGCTGATCGAGCTCGGTTACGACGCACCGGCGACGCGCCGCCAGCGCGCTCGCGTGGCCGAGACGATCGGTGCGCGCAGACTGCTCGAAGTCGATCTCAAGAAAGATTCCGACGGCCTCTACACGCTGCATTACTCGCTGTGGAGTACCGGCGATCAGGAACCGTCGTGGAACAAGTCGGCCAAACCCGTCGCGGAAGCGGATCTGCAATCGGCGATGCGCCAGCTGCAGGGCGAGCTCGAGCAGGAAATCGGCGCGCACGAAGCGTCGCCGATGATCTGGCCCGACGCCGCGACGCTGCGCACGGTCGGACATATCCATAATCTCTCGACCGCATCGAACGCCGACGCGGACGCGTTCCGCACGGCCGCGAGGCAAAGCCGCGATCCGATCTTCTGGTGGGAGCTGTTGCGCTTCTTCGATCGCAACCGGCCTTCGGCCGACGTCGCCGGGCTCGCGCGCGAAGCCAGCGACATTTTCCCCGCTTCCGCCACCGCGACGCGCGACGCGCGACGCGTGCATGCGTACGCCGAGCTCATTCTCGGCAATCGCGACATCGCCGGAAAGGAGCTCAGCGCGCTTTCGCAGGCGTCGCCGGACGATCAGGTGATTCGCCTGCTGCTGGCGCGCTCCGAAAGCGATTCGGGAAATCTCGACGAGGCGATCAAGACGCTCGACGAGGTCGTCAAGGAAGATCCGCGCAATGTCGACGCGTGGTTCGCGCTCGGCATGTACTCGATCATGAAGGGCGATTCCAAGCGCGCCGTCGACGACTATCTGTCGCTCGCCCAGGTCAAGGCCAACCGGCTCGGCGACGAGCGAATGCAGGCCAACGTCACCAACGCGATCGGCGTCGGCTACCAGAACGTCGGCCAGCTCGATCACGCGGCCGAGAGCTTCAAGACCGCGATTGAGCTGCGCAAGAAACTCGGCGACGTCGAGGGTCAGGCCGGCAGTCTGCAGAAACCTCGCCAGCATCCAGGCGCTGCAAGGCGACTTCAAGGGCGCCGACGCATCGCTCAAGGCGGCGCGTCCGCTGGTCGAAAGCACCGGCAATCCGAAGGCGATGGCGGACTACGTCAACGACGTCGGCGTCTTCGAGGAAGAGCGCGGCGAATACCGCAAGGCGCTCGATGCGTATCGCGAAGCGCTGAATCTCCGGCAGACGCTGCGCGATCCGCGCCTGATCGGCCAAAGCATGTTGAACGTCGCGTTCGCGTTCTACCAGGTCGGCGAGTTCGACAACGCGCAGACGTATTGGGAACAGGCCGCAGTCACCTACTCGAAGATCCAGGACCATGTCGGCCTCGTGCAGGCGCGCCAGGGCGGCGCGCTGGCGCAGATCGCGCGCGGCGATTTCGTCTCTGCGCGCGAAGCGCTCGAGCAAAGCCTGCACGACGCCGAAAGCCTGCAGATGGCCGAGGAGCAAAGCACGAGCCTTTCAGCGCTCGCCGAGCTCGACAGCCTGACCGGCGCGACGACGAGCGCGCTCGATCGCGCGACGCGCGCTTCGGCGATTTTCGAAAAGCGCGAAGACCGGCGCGGCGTCGTCGAGATGCAGCTGCTCAAGAGCGCGATCCTGCTGAACACCGGCGATGCCGACGGAGCCGAATCGGCATTGAGCGACCTTTCCGATGAAAACGTCGCGAGCCAGGAGCAGGCCGCGATCCTGCAGACGCGCCGCGGCGAGATCGACGAGCGTCGCGAAAACTCGGCCGCAGCGCTCGCAAAGGCGACAGCGGCGGTTGCCGCGGCGCAGGAAGCGCACAGCTACGGCACCGAGCTTTCCGCGCGGCTGCTGCGCGCGCGCATGCTGCACGCGCAGAAGAAGAACAAGGAAGCCGCGGCGGAGCTCGCGACGATCCGCGCCGGCGTCGCAAGATATGCGAGCGTCGCGCTGCGCCTGCAGCTCGCCGAAACCGCGCTGCAGGTCAGCGGCGCGGCGGCCATGATGGATTACCGCGGTGCGCGCACGGAGCTCGCGCGACTGCCCTCTTACGTGCGCGCGTTCGAAATCCATGCGCTTGCGGCGCCTGTGCTGCGCGAGCCCGCCGAAACGGCGGAAGCGCGGCGCGCCGCGACAGGCGCGTACGACGCGCTCGCGGCGGACGCGCCGCCCGCGCAACGCCTCACGCTGGCGAAGCTCGCCGGCTCCTACGGACTTGAAACGACGATTGCGCATGAATGAAGCAAAGATTCAACTGCCCGCGGCAAGCGACGCATCGGTGCGCGATCAGCTCGCGCTGCTGCGCGAGCAGCAGGAACGCCTGTTCGTGCAGCTGCACGCGGGCGAGCAGCATTTCAAGCAGCTCGCACGCTCGGTCTGGCGCGTGCAGGAAGACGAGCGCCGGCGCCTCGCGCGCGATCTGCACGACGGCATCGGCCAGCAGCTGACCGCGCTGCGCCACCGGCTCGACGCGCTGGCGCGCTCCGTCGACGGCGCCGGCGATGCATCGAATCCGCTGCACCAGGCGCTCGAAATCTGCGATGCGGCGATCCAGGAAACGCGCGCGCTGTCGCGATTGCTGCGCCCGCAGATCCTCGACGATCTCGGACTCGAGGCCGCGCTCAACTGGCTCGCACGCCATTCCGCCGAGAGCGGCGGCTACGAAGTCGAAGTCGACGTGACATCGCTGCCGACCGATCGACGGCGATCTCTCGACGCTGATCTTCCGCGTCGCGCAGGAAGCGCTGACCAACGTGCTCAAGCACGCGCAGGCGAAACACGTCGTGATCCGGCTTGCGCAGCGGCAGGACGAATGGCTGCAGTTCCTGATCGTCGATGACGGTCGCGGTTTCGACGTCGATGCCGCGTTCGCCAAGGCGAGCGATGGCCACAGCACCGGACTTGCCAGCATGCGCGAGCGCGTGCGCCTGTTCGGCGGTCGTTTCACGGTCGTGTCGCGACCGGGCGAAGGCATGCAGTTGCGCGTGCTGATACCACTTCTGCAGGGGGATGCCACACCGTGAAACCCATCCGCGTCCTCGTCGCCGACGACCACACGATCGTGCGCGACGGTCTCGTCGCATTGCTCAACGGCAGCGGCGACTGCCAGGTCGTCGCGCAGGCGGCGGACGGCATCACCACCGTCGAGCTCGCGCTGAAGACGCAGCCCGACGTCGTCGTCGTCGACATCTCGATGCCCAAGCTCAACGGCATCGAGGTCGTGCGCCGGCTGACCAAGGAGCTCGAATCGGCGCGCATCCTCGTGCTGACGATGCACGCCGAGGAGGAATACGTGATGCACGTCGTGCGCGCCGGCGCGGCAGGGTTCCTGCTCAAGGACAGCGCGAGCGCCGAGATGCTCGCCGCGGTTCGCGCGCTCGCCGGCGGTCGCGGCTACTTCGGCACGCACGCTTCGAAGGTGCTCGCGCAGCAGGTGCAGAAGCCGCATGCGCAGCTCGACGATCCGTACCGCGACCTGACCTCACGCGAGCGCGAGGTGTTCCATCTCATCGTCGAGGGCATGACGACCAAGGAAATCGCGCGCCAGCTCGGCACCAGCACGAAGACCGCCGAGAACCATCGCTTCCGCGTGCTCGACAAGCTCGGCGCGCGCAACACCGCCGAGCTGATCCGCTACGCGGCGCGGCATGGTTTGATGGACTGAGAAGACCGCCCACGAGCGGCGCGCTGAACGCCTACGCCTTTGGCGTCTCGATGGGCGGCGCGCACGCACCGGATGTGTCGAAGTTGGCGTGGAACACCGTGATCGACCGGATCGAACCAGTACGCGGCGCCAGCGTGAACCGCCGCGCCGACAAGGTGTCCCGGAGCCGCGCTGACCCAGCGTGATCCGCTCGCCGCGATCGACCAGCCGGACAGCTCGTTCGGTAGCGGCGCCTCGATCGATCCCGTGCCGTTCTCGGCGAGCTGCGTGATGTCGAAGACGTAGCTGCCGCCGCATGCGGATTCGGTGAGCTGGCCTGCGAATGGTGCGCCGACCATGATTTCCTCGCCGCCGAGCGCGACCGACCAGCCGAACTCGTCGCCGGAAGCGCCGGCGGTTGCTGCGAGCTGCGCCTGCTGCGACCACGCGGTGCCGCTTCGCGAATAGACGAACGCGTGCCCTTGAGCAGACGTCGCGTACGGAGCGCCGATGACCGCGAGATCGCCGGAGAGATCGACGGCGAATCCGAACAGGTCGCCGTTGGCGCCATTCGGGTCCGTGAGCTTGCTCTGTTGCGTCCATCCGCCCGCGCCGCGCGTGAATACGTACGCGGCGCCATTGGCAAAGCTGCCGAGCGCGGCATGTGCTTTCAGCGGAGCGCCGACCAGCAGCGTATCGCCGTCGAGCGCGACGCCGCTGCCGAACGCGGCACGCACCGCCGGATCCGATGCGGCGAGCCGCGCTTCCTGCGTCCATGCCGTGCCGCTTCGCGCGAATACGTAGACCGCGCCTTCCAGACCATTTGCGCGATCGGCGCCGATCGCAAGCCGATCGCCGGAAATCGATGCCGAGATGCCGAAGCGCTCGTCGGCTGCGCCGCCTGTCGGCGTCAGCCTCGCCTGCTGTGTCCAGCCGCCGCTTCCGTTGCCGACGAATACATAAGCGGCGCCGGGCTCGGGGCCGATCGCGGTCGCAACGAGCGTGCCGCCATTCATGTCGACCGCGGCTCCGAACGCATTGCCGGCGACGAGATCCTGCGGGGCGATGCGCAGCGGAACCGCGCACGGCAGCGCCGCGCAATCGACGACGTAGATCGCACCGGCCGCTGCGTCTTCGCCGGGCGCACCGAGCGCTACGCGCGTGCCGTCGACGGAGACCGCATATGCCATCTCGGCGCCGTCGGCCGGCGCCGGACTCAGAAGGATCGAGGTCTCCACCGCGCCCGCGGGCATCGCGAGCGCGAGCGCGCCCGCGAGTAGCGCATGACGCACGCAAATGCGGCCAAGCGCGACCCTTCGGCTCCGATTCGGTCCGGCGGCTTCTTTCATGCCATCGAATTAGCGCCGCTACGCCGTGAGGTGTCAAGCCGATACTGGGTGAATTGACCCAGCGCCCGCCCGCGGGTCAGCCGGTGGCGCGGCGCGCGAGCGGCGATGCCGGCGCGGCGTCCAGCGCGGACGCGTTGGCCGAACCCGCGGTCAGCGGCTCGAGCGTACCGACCGAATGCCCCTGCTCGGCGAGATATTCGAGCCAGCGGTTCAGGAAGGAGCTCATGCGCAGGCGCTGCTGGAAGATGCTGCGCGCGGGCTTGAGCGGACCGATCGCGCGCGCGAGGCGGCGATCGGCGTGAAGATGCATGACCTCGGCCATGTGCGCGTCGTCGTACATGCGCAGCTGCGCGTTCGGCGCGAGCTCGCCGGTCTCGCGATCGACGAAGCAGTAGGTGAGATGCAGGTCGAGCGTATAGCGGTGGCGCTCGACCACGTCCAGGCGCACGTCGAGCCCGTCGTCGAGCGAGGACAGATAGCTTCCGACCGCGAGCCGCTGCGGCGCGAACAGGCGCGCGAGGCGGTGGTAGTTCTCCGCATAAAGCCCCATCAGCCAGGCGAAGCGGCCCGGCAGGATGGTTTTCGGTTTTTCGAGCACTGCAGACATGGGCCGATCATATGCGCGGACCCGGGGGCCGCCTAGTCTTCTGCTATGGAGGTCCGGCGCATAGAATGAAAGGCCTCACACGCCGCGACCGTGCCCACACACGGTCGCGGCGTTTTCGTTCAGTGGTCGATCGCAACCGGCATGTGCAGGAACGGCGAAAGCACGTTGTCGGTGCTGCGGGGCGCCTAGAACATGTGCCGTTCGATGCCGAGCTGCGAGAGGATCTTGCTCGCGATCTCCTCGATCGACGTGTGCGTCGTGTTCTGCACCGCGATGCCCTCGCGCCGGAACAGCTTGTCGGCCTGCGCGAGCTCCCAGCGGCACTGATCGAGCTGGGCGTACTTGCTGCCTGGCCGGCGCGCCTCGCGGACCTGGGTCAGGCGTTGCGCGTCGATCGTGAGGCCGTACAGCCGCTGCCGATACGGCACCAGGCGCTTGGGCAGCTCGAGCCGTTCGAGATCTTCCTCGGTCAGCGGATAGTTCGCGGCCTTCACGCCGTAGTGCAGCGCCATGTACAGGCACGTCGGCGTCTTGCCGACGCGCGAGACGCCGACCAGGATCAGGTCCGAATCGCCGTAGTTCACGTCGACGCCGTCGTCGTGGGTCAGCGCGTAGTTGGTCGCGTTGATGCGCGCTTCGTATTCGCCGAAATCGGTCAGGCCGTGGGCCTTGCCGACGCGCGGCGAGCGCTTCGCGTCGAGCTCGATCTCGAGCGGACCGAGGAACGGCGCGAACACGTCGAGCATGAAGGCGCCGCTCTCGGCGACGATGTCGCTGAGCCGCTTGTCCATGATCGTGTTGACCACGATCGGCCTGACGCCGCTCGTAGCGTATACGGTCTTGATGCGCAGCGCCGCCGTGCGCGCCTTGGTCTCGTCGTCGACGAACGGAATGCGGAACGTCTCGAAATCGACGCCGTCGAACTGGGTCAGTACGCTGTGGCCGATCGTTTCGGCGGTGATGCCGGTGCCGTCGGACACGTAGTAGATCGTGCGGCGCATGGCTTGCGTCCTTCGGCAAAGTCCGAAGTCTACGGAAAACGCATGGCCCGGGTGCGGCGGGCACCTTGTGCAAGCTTGTCTCGGCCCGCATAAACCCCGAAAATCACGCGTTCTTGCGGGCCCGCCCCGCACGCTCCCGCAATCTTCCGGAGATTTCCTTGAGCGATCTGGTGCTTTGGCTCGATGCGTTGCGCATGTCCGATCTCGGCAGGGTCGGCGGCAAGAACGCCTCGCTCGGCGAGATGATCGGCAACCTCGCCAAGCTCGGCGTTTCGGTGCCGGGCGGCTTCGCGACGACTGCGCAGGCGTTTCAGGACTATCTCGAGAAGAGCGGTCTGGCCAAACGGATCCAGGATCGGCTGGCGACGCTCGACGTCGAGGACGTCGATGCGCTGACCGCTGCCGGCAAGGAGATCCGCGGCTGGATCGTCGACACCGCGTTGCCGGCCGATCTCGACAAGGCGATCCGCGAGGCGTACGCGAAATTGTGCAAGGACGCGGGCGCGGCCGACATCGCCGTCGCGGTGCGCTCTTCGGCGACCGCCGAGGATCTTCCGGATGCTTCGTTCGCGGGCCAGCAGGAAACCTTCCTCAATGTCGTCGGCATCGACGACGTGCTGCACAAGGTCAAGGAAGTCTTCGCCTCGCTCTACAACGATCGCGCGATCGCCTACCGCGTGCATCACGGATTCAAGCACGAGGACGTGTTCCTCTCGGCCGGCGTGCAGCTGATGGTGCGCTCGGACATCGGCGCTTCGGGCGTGCTGTTCACGCTCGATACCGAATCCGGATTCCGCAACGTCGTGTTCGTGACGGGCAGCTACGGCCTCGGCGAAATGGTCGTGCAAGGCGCGGTGAATCCGGACGAGTTCTACGTCTACAAGCCGACGCTCAACGCGGGCAAGCCCGCGATCCTGCGCCGCCAGATCGGCGCGAAGCAGCAGCGCATGGTGTATTCGTCGACAGCCCGGCGAGCGCGTCAGGATCGAGGACACGCCCGCCGCCGATCGCGCGAAGTTCTGCATCAGCGATGCCGACGTGCACGAGCTTGCCAAGCAGTCGCTCGTCATCGAGCAGCACTACCAGCGCCCGATGGACATCGAATGGGCGAAGGATGGCGCGACCGGCAAGCTCTACATCGTGCAGGCGCGGCCCGAGACCGTGAAATCACGCGGGCGCGCGACCCAGATCGAACGCTTCCACCTCAGGACACGCGGAAAAATCCTCGCCGAAGGTCGCTCGATCGGCCAGAAGATCGGCGCCGGCAGGGCGCGCGTGATCCGCACGATCAAGGACATGAACCGCGTCGAGCCCGGCGACGTGCTGATCGCCGACATGACCGATCCCGATTGGGAACCCGTGATGAAGCGCGCCGCCGCGATCGTCACCAACCGCGGCGGACGCACCTGCCACGCCGCGATCATCGCGCGCGAGCTCGGCGTGCCGGCCGTCGTCGGCACCGGCAACGCGCTCGACGCCGTGGCGGACGGCGTCGAAGTCACCGTGTCGTGCGCCGAAGGCGACACCGGTTTCATCTACGAAGGCAAGCTCGAATTCGAGCGCGTCACGGCCGATCTCGGCGCGATGCCGCCGGCGCCGCTCAAGATCATGATGAACGTCGCCAACCCCGAGCGCGCGTTCGATTTCGCGATGCTGCCGAACGCGGGCGTCGGCCTCGCGCGACTCGAGATGATCATCGCGAGCCACATCAGCGTGCATCCGAAGGCGCTGCTCGAATACGACAAGCAGGACGCCGAGACCAAGCGCAAGATCGACGAGCGCCTCGCCGGCTATTCCGATCCGGTCGGCTTCTACGTCGATCGCCTCGCCGAAGGCATCGCGACGATCACCGCGGCGTTCGCGCCGAATCCGGTCATCGTGCGCCTGTCCGATTTCAAGTCGAACGAATACGCGAACCTGATCGGCGGCGCGCGCTACGAGCCGCACGAGGAAAACCCGATGATCGGCTTCCGCGGCGCGAGCCGTTATGTCGATCCGTCGTTCGCCGAAGCGTTCGCGCTCGAATGCCGCGCGATGCGCAAGGTGCGCGACGAGATGGGCCTCACCAACGCGTGGGTCATGATTCCGTTCGTGCGCACGCTCGGCGAAGGCCGCAAGGTCATCGAGGTGCTGAAGAAGAACGGCCTCGTGCAGGGCGAGAACGGCCTCAAGATCATCATGATGTGCGAAGTGCCTTCGAACGCGCTGCTCGCCGACGAGTTCCTCGACATCTTCGACGGCTTCTCGATCGGCTCCAACGATCTCACGCAGCTGACGCTCGGCCTCGATCGCGATTCGGCGATCGTCGCGAGCCTCTTCGACGAGCGCGATCCGGCGGTCAAGAAGCTGCTCTCGATCGCGATCCAGACCGCGAAGAAGAAAGGCAAGTACATCGGCATCTGCGGCCAGGGGCCGAGCGATCATCCGGATCTTGCCGAGTGGCTGATGGATCAGGGCATCGAGTCGGTGTCGCTGAATCCGGATACGGTCGTGGATACGTGGCTCAGGCTCGCGAAGAAGAAAAGCGGCTGAAAACCATAACTCAGTGTGCGACCGCTCGGCCTGATGGGTGCGCGCGATGCGTCTGCTTCGCGTGACGATGAATCCTGCTCAGCGCATTGCCGAGCGCATCTTTCGCGCATTCAAGATCGTAACGCTGCTGCAGGTTCATCCAGCTCTGCGCGTCGGTACCGAAGTAACGCGCCAGCCGCAGTGCAGTATCCGCGCTGATACCGCGCCGTTCGCGCACGATCTCGTTGACGCGCGCCGGCGTGACGCCGATTGCGTTCGCCAGCGCATTGCTGGACAAGCCGAGTGGACGCATGAATTCCTCGCGCAGGATTTCGCCAGGATGGATCGGAGGTAGTTTCTTGCTCATTTCCGGAGACACCTTCAGTGATAGTCGACGATCTCGACCTGCTCGGCATCCTTGCCGTTCCAGCAGAAGCAGAGCCTGAACTGGTCGTTGATCCGGATGCTGTACTGATCGGCCCTGTCGCCCTTGAGCGCTTCCAGCCGGTTGCCCGGCGGCACGCGCAGGAAATCCAGCGAACCGGCCGCTTCGAGCTGCTCCAACTTGCGCCGCGCCACTTTTTCGATCGCCCTGAATCGCCGTACAGGCGTGCGCTCGAACAAGCGCTGCGTATCCTTGCAACCGAACGACTTGATCGTCACCTCTATATCGTATACCGATATAGTATATAAAGCCAGATGCCCGTCCGGATCAGCCCGTCGTAAGCCCGCGCCTCATCGCACCGAACCGCCGCCGATACTGCACAGGCGTCAGATTCACCTTGCGCTTGAACAGCCGCCCGAAAAACCCCGCATCCTCGTAACCCACCGCGTTCGCGATCGCCTCGACCGGCTCGTCGCCCGCTTCGAGCATCTGCTTCGCCTCCTCGAGCCGCAGCGTGTGCACGTATTCGAGCGGCGAGAGTCCCGTCGCCTTCTCGAAGCGCCGCTTGAACGTGCGCTCCGGCAACTCGCTCTGCCGCACCATCGCCGCGACCGGCGCGGGCTCGTGGTAGTGCTCGGCGATCCAGACCTGGCAGCGCGCGATCACCGCATCCTCGACCTGCCGCGAACGCGACAGATGCGCAAATGGCTGCTGGCCGACCGCGTGCCAGTCCATGACGTTGACGCGAGCGGTCTGCATCGCGTGCTCGATCCCGGCGAGGCGCGCGATGAGGTATAGCGCAAGGTCGGCCCATGACGTGCCGCCGCCGGCCATGATCAGGCGCTGACCTTCGCCGGAGACGACAAGCGCGCTCTGAGGTCGCATGCGGATTTCAGGATGTCGCTTGCTGATCGCATCGCAGAACGCCCAGTGCGTCGTGGCATCGTGGCCGTCAAGCAGGCCCGCCTTGGCGAACAACAGCGTGCCGGAACAGGCCGAGGCCAGGATCGCTCCCCTGGAATGGCAGCGTTTCAGCCACGCAATCTCGCGTTCGAACAGGCCTTCGCAGGCGTCGTACGGATCGACCGCCACCTCGGGCACGCAGACGACGTCCGGATCGCCGATGTCGTCGATCGTCGCCTCCGGCCGCACGCTGACGCCGTTGACGACGCTCAAGGTCTGCGGTCCGACGGAGACGATTACAGGCCGGAGCACCCCAGGTCCCGGCGCGCCGGCGACAATCGCGGCCCAGTCGCGGCCGGCGGAATGGAACAGGTCGTACATGCCATAGATGACCGATGCCGAGGCCTGCGGCAGGGCCAGGATTGCGATCAGGGGCTGGCGAGGCGTCGACATGGCCGATCCGTCCGATCCGCTGCCGAAAACGCTGGGGTCGCGACGCCGGTCGCGGCGTATCGTGCCGGCCTAGTAGACCAAATGCGGAACCGTCATGCCATCGCCCCTGGAAGTCCTGCTCGATCCCATCTCGCTCGCCGTGTTCGCGATCTACGCGGCGCTGGTGCTCTGGGAATACCTCGCGCCCGGGCGCCCGCTGCCGCGCGCGAAAGCGTGGCCGCTGCGCGGGCTACTTGCGTTCGTCGCGTACTTCGCGATTTCGACGTACCTCCCGCTCCTTCTGACCGAATACCTGCAGCCGCTGCAGCTGTTCGATCTCAGCCACCTCGGCACGCTCGCCGGCGCCGCGATCGGACTTCTCGTCTACGAATTCTGCGGCTACTTCTACCACCGCAGCATGCACTCCTCGAACCTGCTCTGGCGCGGACTGCACCAGATGCACCACAGCGCCGAGCGTGTCGACACATTCGGCGCATTCTGGTTCCATCCGACCGACATGGTCGGCTGGACGCTGGTATCGAGCATCGCGCTGACCGTGATCGTCGGCCTGAGCGCGCAGGCGACGACGGTCGTGCTGCTGACCGTCACGCTGCTCTCGATCTTCCAGCACGCGAACATACGCACGCCGCGCTGGCTCGGCTATTTCCTGCAGCGGCCGGAAAGCCACTCATGGCATCACGCACGCGGACGCCATCGCGACAACTACGCGGACCTGCCGCTGTTCGATATCCTGTTCGGCACGTTCGACAATCCGCGCGATTTCGCGCCGGCGAATGGCTTTTACGACGGCGCTTCGCTGCGACTGGCGGACATGCTCGTGTTCCGCGACGTAGCCGCACCGCCGGCGAATGCCTCAGCGGTTCGGGCCGCCACCTGACGGGTTCGCGCCGTTGTCTGGACGCCGATAGACGACGCCGTCCTTCATCACGAACACCGGTTTTCCGAGCGCTGCAACGTCGACACTCGGATCGCCGTCGAACGCGACGAGATCGGCGCGAAGGCCGACTTCGATGCGGCCGATCTTCTTCGACTGCCGGAGAATCGCGGCAGCGACATCGGTCGCCGCGTGGAGTGCCTGCGCCGGGGTCATGCCGTACTTCACCATCCACTCGAGCTCGCGCCGGTTCTCGCCGTGCCTGAACACGCCGACGTCGCTGCCGTTGCCGATCACGACGCCGGCTTTCAGCGCAGCGCGAAATGCACGCTCGGCTTCGCGCATGCGCGGCGTCGGCTCGCCGCCCGGCTGGTAGTGATCGAAGTACTCGCCGATCGCCGCGATCGCGGTCAGCGTCGGCTCGTACGCGACGTGGCGTTCCTTCATCAGACGAAACGTCGCCTCGCTGGCGCCATCGCCATGCTCGATGCTGTCGACGCCCGCCTCGACCGCCATGCGTACGCCGGCATCGCTCCCTGCGTGCGCCGCGACCGGACGCCCGAGCTGGTGCGCGGTGTCGACGATCGCCTTCATCTCGGCCGCGCTCAGCGTCGGCAGCGTCTCGCCGTCGATGCCGACTCGATAGTCCGCATAGAGCTTGATCCAGTCCGCGCCACGCGCGGCCTGCTCGCGCGTCGCGCGGATCGCCTCGTCGACGCCGCTGATCGCCTGCGCGCCTTGCGGCAGATCGAGATCGGGACGGAATCCCTTCGGACCCGGACCGTAACTTGCTGTCGCGACGATCGCGCGCGTCGCGACGAAAAGACGCGGGCCCGGAATCAGTCCTTCGTCGATCGCGCGCTTCACCGACACATCGGCATAACCCGCGCCCTCGGTGCCGAGATCTCGCAACGTAGTGAAACCCGCGAGCAAGGTAACGCGCGCATGCTCCGCGGCTTCGAGCGTGCGGTAGTCCTGCGGCTCCTTCAGGACCTGGTCGTTCCACGTCGTCTCGTTGTACGGATGCAGGAAGAGATGCGAATGCAAATCGATGAGGCCCGGCGTCAGCGTCGCGCCGGGCAGCTCGACGCGTGTCGTCCCCTGCGTATCGAGCTTGTCCGCCGGACCGACCGACACGATCGCACCGTCATGAACGCGAACGGCCCAGCCCGCTTCGGCACGATCGCCGCTGCCGGTCCAGACTTTGGCTGGAACGAGCACGATGTCAGCGACCTCGGCGGCCGCTGCGACGCATGGCGCGAGGGCAACCGCCAGCATCAGCAGAGTCGCGATCTTGCGTGTCATCGATGTTCCTTCACATTTGACTTGCCGATGCGTGCGACATCTTTCTTCGCCTGACGAAATGCGGCATTCTCGTCGCACGCTAGGATGACGATGCGCGTCGCGTCAAGCGGTCCTCGACGCGCATCGATACCGACGCGCATCGACGCGGCACGAGCGCCACGTCGCATCGATGCGCTTCACTTCGCAACCCGCAGCAATCGCCAGCGAGGTTCGCAATGATCACGCTCACCATCAACGGTCAGGCACACGATGTCGACGTGACGCCGGACGTGCCGCTCCTCTGGGTGCTTCGCGACGTGCTCGGCATGACCGGCACGAAATTCGGCTGCGGCATCGCGCAGTGCGGCGCGTGCACGGTGCATATCGACGGAGCGCCGGTGCGCTCGTGCCTGCTGCCGGTCGGATCGATCGGCACCAAGGCGGTCACGACGATCGAAGGCATCGGCGCGACGCCTGCCGGCGCGAAAGTGCAGCGCGCGTGGCTCGATCTCGAAGTGATCCAGTGCGGCTACTGCCAGTCGGGCCAGATCATGGCGGCGACGGCGCTGCTGCAATCCAAGCCGGCGCCCGACGATGCGGACATCGATGCCGCGATGGCCGGCAACATCTGCCGCTGCGGAACCTACGTGCGCATCCGCGCCGCGATCAAGCAAGCCGCGGGGGCCGCATGAAGACTCAGGCATTCGAACCCTCCGGCGCGGGAATCGAGAGCGCGCCCGCCGTATCGTCATCGCGCCGCGCATTCCTTCAGGCCGGCGTCGTCGCGGGCGGCGCGCTGCTGTTCGGCTTTCGCCTTCCGCTGGCCGGCGCGGCAACCGCGAAACAGGCCGCTGCCGTTCGCGCCCAATGCATTCATCCGCATCGAGCGCGATGGCGCCGTCACGCTGATCATGCCGCAGGTCGAGATGGGTCAGGGCGTCTATACGTCCATTTCGATGATCCTCGCCGAGGAGCTCGACGCGAACTGGGACAAGGTCAAGGTCGAAGCCGCGCCGCCGAACGATGCGCTGTACGGCAATCCGACGTTCAAGGAGCAGATGACCGGCAACTCGAACTCGATCCGCGCGTTCTGGATGCCGCTGCGCAAGGCCGCGGCCGGCACACGCGCGACGCTGATCGAAGCCGCGGCGAAACGCTGGAACGCCGATCCGCAAAGGCTGCCACGCCGAGAACGGCGAAGTCGCTCGATCCGAACGGCAGGCAGCGGCTCGGCTACGGCGATCTCATCGATGCCGCCGCGCAGATCACGCCGCCGGCCGATCCGCCGCTGAAGAAGGTCGAGGACTTCAAGCTGATCGGCAAGCCGCTGAAGCGGCTCGACACGCCGGAAAAGGTCAACGGCAAGGCGATGTACGGCATCGACGCGATGCCACCAGGCCTCAAGTTCGCAACGCTCGCGGCTTGCCCGGTGTTCGGCGGCAAGGTCGCGCACGTCGACGACACGCAAGGCGAAGCAGGTGCCGGGCGTGCGCCAGATCGTCGTGCTCGAAGATCTCGTCGCCGTCGTCGGCGATCACATGTGGGCGGCCAAACAGGGTCTCGCCGCGCTCGACATCACCTGGGACGAAGGCCCCAACGCGAACGTGTCGTCGAACGACGTCTGGGAAAAGATCCGCGCCGCGAGCGCAAAGGAAGGCCTCGTCGCCAAGACCGCAGGCGATGCCACGAAAGGCACTTGCCGACGGCGAGCGCACCGACGCCGCCTACGAAATGCCGTTCCTCGCCCACGCGACGATGGAACCGTTGAACTGCACCGTGCACGTGCAGCCGGATTCGTGCGAAGTCTGGTGCGGCTCGCAGGTGCTCTCGCGCGCGCACAAGGCCGCCGCGACGGCCGCCGGCCTCCCGCCCGAGAAGGTCACGATCCACAATCACCTGATCGGCGGCGGCTTCGGCCGCCGGCTCGAAACGGATTACGTCGACAAGGCCGTGCGCATCGCGGCGAAAGTCGAAGGCCCGGTCAAGGTCGTGTACACGCGCGAAGAGGACATCCAGCACGACATCTATCGTCCGGTCTATCGCGACGTGATGGCGGCGAGCGTCGCCGACGGCCGCATCGTCGGCTGGAGTCATCGCGTCACCGGCTCGTCGATCATCGCGCGCTTCCTGCCGGGCCTGTTCAAGCTGACCAAGGAGATCGACATCGATTCGGTCGACAGCGCGGTCGACATTCCGTACGACATTCCGAATCTCAGGATCGAATTCCAGCGCGACGAGCCGCCGGCCGTGCCGACCGGTTTCTGGCGCGGCGTCGGACCGAACAACAACGTGTTCGCGGTCGAGAGCTTCATCGACGAGCTCGCGCACAAGGCCGGCAAGGATCCGCTCGAATTCCGCCGCGGCATGCTCGGCAAGACACCGCGCCTGCTCGCCGCGCTGAATCTCGCCGCCGAAAAAGCCGGCTGGGGCACTGCCCTGCCCTCGCGCACCGGTCGCGGCATCTGCGCGCAGCCCTCGTTCGGCAGCTTCATCGCGACCGTCGTCGAAGCCGAAGTCGACGAGGACGGCAACGTGCGCCTGCGCCGCGTCGTCTCCGCGGTCGACACCGGCATCGCGGTCAATCCGGACACGATCATCGCGCAGCTGCAGGGCGGTCTCGTGTTCGGTCTTTCGGCCGCGCTCTGGGGCGAGATCACGATCGACAAGGGCCGCGTGCAGCAGAGCAACTTCAACGACTACCGCGTGCTGCGCATCGACGAGGTGCCGAACATCGAGGTGCACGTCATCCCGAGCGGCGAGGACCCCGGCGGCATCGGCGAGACCGGCACGACCGCCGGCCCGCCGGCGCTCGGCAATGCGATCTACGCCGCGACCGGCGTGCGCCTGCGCCGGCTGCCGATCGATCGCAGCGCGCTTGCGACGAGGAAGCCGACATGAGGAGAAAACGTCTCTTCGACAGCAAGGCGTCTGGGCATCGCTCGTCGCGATCGTCGCCGTGCTCGGCTTCGGCGTGCTCGCGTACTACGCGACACGCCCCAGCGCATTTGCGTTCGCGGGCGGAAAAGCCGCAGCGCTCGCTCAATATCAGGGCCATCCGACCGGCGTACCGGCCGACTTCACCGAAACCGATCCGATCGCGCGCGGCCGCTATCTCGCGCAAGCCGCGGACTGCAAGTCGTGCCACACGACCGAAGGCGGCAAACCCTTTGCCGGCGGACTCGCGTTCAAGCTGCCGTTCGGCACGCTGTATACGCCGAACATCACGCCGGACAAAGAAACCGGCATCGGCGCATGGACCGACGCCGATTTCCTCAAGGCCGTGCATCAAGGCATCGATCGCGAGGGCGAGCGTCTCTATCCCGCGTTTCCGTACGCTTCGTACGCGTACATGACCGACGAGGACGTGCTCGCGATCAAGGCGTATCTCTTCACGCTGCCGGCGGTCAGCTACACGCCGCCCGCCGAACACGCTCTCGTTTCCGTACAACCAGCGCTGGCTGATGGCGATCTGGTCGGGCCTGTTCAGGCCGGGCCACGTGTTCGAGCCGGTCGCCGATCGCAGTCCCGAATGGAACCGCGGCGCGTATCTCGCCGAAGCGCTCGCGCATTGCGGCGATTGCCATACGCCGCGCAATCTCCTGCAGGCGCTCGACAACTCGCGCAAGTTCGCCGGCGGCGAAGCCGAAGGCTGGACCGCGTACAACATCACCGGCGACAAGAGCTCGGGCATCGGCGCGTGGTCGGCCGACGAGCTCGCGAGCTATCTGTCGACCGGACACGCGCAAGGCCGCGGCACGGCGTCGGGCCCGATGGCCGAAGCGGTCGAGCTCAGCTTCGCGAAGATGACGCCGAGCGACATCCGCGCGATGGTCGCGTACGTGCAGAGCGTGCCGGCACTCGCGACGCCGAATCTGCCGGCGCCGAAGAACGAGCCTGCGCCGGCCGATCCGAAGCAAGGCGTTGCCGCGAACGCCGACGAGCGCGGCAAGCACGTCTTCGCCGGCGCCTGCGCGAGCTGCCACGACTGGACCGGCATCAGCCCGCTGTCGCCGCACGCGACGCTGACCGGCGCGCGCGCGGTGAACGATCCGAGCGCGAAGAACGTCGCGCTGATCGTCATCGACGGCACCAAGCACGCCATGGGCGGCGCGCTCAAGATGCCGGACTTCGGCGCTGCGTACAGCGACGATGAAATCGCCGCCGTCGCCAACTACGTGACCGCGCGCTTCGGCGCGGGCGCCTCGTCGCTGTCGGGCGCCGACGTGCGCAAGCTGCGCGAGATGCAGTAAATCCCTCGCAAGCCGCCGTTCCGATCGGCGGCTTGCATGTACGGCCCGATATACGTACATTAGTACGTATGAGCGCCGATCGCCTGACTGCCAACCAGCAACGCGTCCTCGACTGCATCCGCCGCCATCTCGATCGCCACGGCCACGCGCCGTCGCTCAGGGAAATCGCGGAGAATCTTGGGCTTAGCAGCCATAGCTCAGCCCAGGATTACGTCGAGGCGCTGGTCCGCAAGGGCGCGATCGAACGTTTGCCCGGCCATAATAAGTACGTCCATCGTGGCCTGCGTTTGCCGCATCGCTCACGGGCGTCGGCGGCGACCCTGCTTCCCCTCGTCGGCCGGGTCGCCGCCGGCAGCCCGATCCTCGCTGCCGAAAACATCGAAGCGCAGCACGACGTCGATGCCGGCCTGTTCCATCCGCGCGCCGATTACCTCTTGCGCGTCGTCGGCCTCAGCATGCGCGACGCCGGCATCCTCGACGGCGATCTGATCGCCGTGCACAAGAGCGACACCGCCGCTCACGGCCGCATCGTCGTCGCGCGCCTCGACGACGAAGTCACCGTCAAAGAGCTCGATCATCGCAATGGCCGCGTGCGCCTGCTGCCGGCGAATCCGGATTTCGCGCCGATCGAAGTCGATCCGCGCCGGCACGCGTTCGCGATCGAAGGTCTGTACGTCGGACTGATCCGCCCCAACACCCACACGATTCGACAAGGATGAGTCGCCATGTTCACGAGTACCGCCGAAGCTCTCGCTTCCGTCGTCGATTCTTCTGATTTCATCCAGGTTGCACCCGCCGCACGGCGCGCACTGTCGCCGGCGGTTCCGACGCGGCCGCCGCGCGATGAGAATGCGCTCGACGAAGTGCTGCGCCATCCCGGCATCTGGCGGCGCGGCAGCGCGACGCGGCCGAAGCTCGACGTCGAGCCGACCGGCAATGCCGAGCTCGATGCGCGACTGCCCGGCGGCGGCTGGCCGCGCGGCGCGCTCAGCGAGATCCTGATCCAGCACGACGGCATCGGCGAATGCAGCCTTCTGCTGCCTGCGCTCGCTGCACTCACGCAGGCGCGCAAGCGCGTCGTCTTCGTCGCACCGCCGTACATTCCGTATCCGCCCGCACTCGTTGCGGCCGGCATCGATCTCGCCCAGATCGTGCACATCGAAGCCGGCGCCGCCGACACGCACTGGACCGCCGAGCAATGCCTGCGCGCCGGCTGCTGCGGCGCCGTGCTGAACTGGCTGCCCGATGCCGACTACCGACAGCTGCGCCGGCTGCAGCTCGCCGCCGAAACCGGCGCGGCGATCGGGTTCGTGTTCCGGCCGCTCAGCGCCGCGCGGGAGACGAGCCCGGCGGCGTTGCGGCTGCAGGTCACGATGGCAGGAGACGGGCCGCGCATCGAGATCCTGAAGTGCCGCGGATTGGCGCGTTCTCAAACCATGTCGGCGAACTCGGGGGAGCGGGCTTTCGCGGCGCTATCGTCATGAAAGTCAGGGAGCTCATCGCCTTGCTGGAAGGCGATGGATGGTTCCAGGTGCGTCAGAAAGGCAGCCATCGCCAATTCCATCATCGCTCGAAACGCGGCACTGTTACGGTATCGGGCAAACCCAATATCGATATACCGACTGGCACGCTGCAAAGCATCTTGAAACAGGCCGGCCGTAAGTAGGAGTATTTGTCCCATGCGTTACATGGTCGTCATCGAACAGGGACCGAACAGTTTCGGCGCTTATGTTCCGGATCTGCCCGGTTGTATCGCCGCGGCCGAAACGAAGCAGGAAGTCCTGCGCCTCATACGCGATGCCATCGAGTTCCACCTGGAGGGCCTCAAGGACGAAGGGGTTTCGCTTCCGCAACCTCATTCGTCCAGCGAATTCATCGATGTGCGCGGTTGACGCCCGATCGTTTCTTGATCGTATTTCCTTGTTCGAGCCTTCATGCTCTGGGCCTGCCTCCGCTTCCCGCAACTGGCGCTGGATGTCGTGCGTGCCGCCGGCCCGCATTTGCAATCCCGAAAGCCCTTTCGCAATCATCGATGGCCCACAGCAGCGACGTCACATCGCACTAGCTGATGGATCCGCGCGAAAAATTCGGCGTACGTTCCGGCCAGTCACTAGCCGCAGCGCAAGCACTCTGTCCTCTCTTGTCCACGACGCCCCGCGATCCGGCCGCCGAGCGGCAGGCGCTCGAATCGATCGCAGCGTGGGCTTATCGCTTCAGCGCGGACGTCAGCATCGCCGCGCCCGACGCGATCTTCTTCGAGATCGGCGCGAGCCTGACGCTGTTCGGCGGGCTGGCCGCATTGCTGCGTCGCCTGCGTTTCGAAATCGCCGCGTTCGGCTTCGACTATTCGCTCGCCGCGGCCGTGACCGCGACCGCTGCACACGTGCTGGCCATGCAAGCCGACGGCGTCGCGATTCCGGGTGCGGCACTGCTCGTCAGCGCGCTCGGCGCGGTGCCGCTCGCGCAGAGCGGATTGGACGACGGCACGATCGCCGCGCTGCGCGGCATGGGCTTTCGCGGCCTGCGCGATCTGTTCCGCCTGCCGCGCGCGGAGCTCGCGCGACGGATCGGACAGGACGCGCTCGATCACCTCGACCGCATGCGCGGATTCGCGTCCGAAACGCTGTCGCGCTACCGGCCGCCGGATCGTTTCGAGCGCCGGATCGAATTTGCGTTCGGCATCGAATCGCAGGATGCGCTCGCTTTCGCGTTGCAGCGCGTGATCCGCGAGCTGTCCACGTTCCTCATCGCGCGCGACGGCGGCGTGCAGCAATTCGCGCTCGTGCTCGGACACGAACGTGGCGCGACGACGCGCATCGACGTCGGCCTGCTCGCTCCGCAGCGCGACGCTGCAGCGCTCTTCGAGCTCGCGCGCGCGCGACTCGATCGCATCGAGCTGCCCGCGCCAGTGCACGCACTGACCTTGCGCGCCGAAGACCTGCCGCCGTTGCGCCCGCTGCACGCGGATCTCTTCGACACCAGCCGTCGCGAAGCAATGGAATGGCCGGCGCTCGCGGAACGGCTGCGCGCGCGGCTCGGCGATACGGCGTTGTGCGGGCTTCGCTGCGTGGCCGATCACCGACCGGGACGTGCCTGGCGATTCGCTCCGCTGATCGACATGGCGTCCCGTCGCGATGAAACGCCGCCGATCGACGCGATGGAGCCGTCCCGCCCCGAGTCGCGCGATCGCGATGCGCATCTTTTCGAAACAACGGGACCCGAAGTGCGCAGGCAGACCCGGCCTTTCTGGCTGCTCAAGCATCTGATCCGGTTGCGCGCGGCTCCGGTGCGCCTGCTGGCCGGTCCCGAACGCATCGAAAGCGGCTGGTGGGACGATCGCGACAACGGCCGCGACTACTACGTGATCGAAACGCATCTCGGCCAGCGCGGCTGGGCCTTCGTGCCCGCCGGCTCGCTCAACGGCTGGATGCTGCACGGCTGGTTCGCATGAAAACGCCGAAGCCGAAACGGCCGCGCCGCCTGCGCGCGCCGATCGAGCCCGGCATCGCCAACGAGACCGACGACGATCCGCGCAGCGCGCTGCAGCGCGAGGATCGCAGGCATCGCTTCACACGCAGCGAACCGGAACGGAATAGCGCGAAGCATCCGGATCACCGCCATCGCGATGCGGCTTCGGAGAAAACCCCGCAACGCGTTCCGGACGGCGAATCGGCCGCTCCGGTCTACGCCGAATTGCATTGCCTTTCCAATTTCTCATTCCAGCGCGGCGCATCGCACGCGGCCGAATTGTTCGAGCGCGCCAAGGCGCTCGGCTACGCCGCGCTCGCGATCACCGACGAATGCTCGCTGGCCGGCATCGTGCGCGCTTGGGAAGCATCGAAAGACACCGGCGTCAAGCTCATCGTCGGCACCGAGGTACGGCTCGCCGATGGACCGAAGCTCGTCCTGCTGGCGATGAGCCGGGACGGCTACTCCGACATCTGCCGGCTCATCACGACGGGCCGCCGCCGCAGCGAGAAAGGCGAATACCACCTGACGCGCGCGGATGCGGAACAGCTCGGCGTCGGCGTCGCCGTGCTCTGGATACCGGAGGATGTCGCGCATCCGTCGCCGCGCAGTCGCGCGGCGCGACGTACGCGCGTGAGCGTCGCTCGCAACGCAGCGCCACATCTCGACGAACACGCCGACTGGATCATGCGTCATTTCCGCGATCGCGCCTGGCTCGCCGTCGAGCTGCATCGCGGGCCCGACGATGCCGCGCGGCTCGCGATGCTGCGCGAATCCGGCAAACGTCATGGCCTTCCTCTCGTCGCCGCGGGCGACGTGCACATGCACGCGCGCGAACGGCGTGCGCTGCAGGATGTCATGACCGCGATCCGCTTCGGCACGACCGTCGCCGAGGCCGGCCATGCGCTGTTCCCCAACGGCGAGCGGCACCTGCGCTCCCGCGACGATCTCGAATCGCTGTATCCGCCCGATCTCCTCGCCGAAACGCTGCGCATCGCCGCGCGCTGCACCTTCGGCATGGGCGACGGCCTCGGCTATCAGTACCCGCACGAGATCGTGCCGCCCGGCATGGACGTATCCGGCTATCTCCGACAGCTGACCTACGCAGGCGCTGCCGCACATTTTCCCGAAGGCATTTCGGAGAAATTGCGATCGACGCTCGAGAAGGAGCTCGCGCTGATCCAGCGCAAAGGCTACGAAGCGTTCTTCCTGACCGTCTACGACATCGTGCGCTGGGCCAAGGAGCGCACGATCCTCTGCCAGGGCCGCGGCTCCTCGGCAAATTCCGCGGTCTGTTTCTGCATCGGCATCACGGCCGTCAATCCCGAGGAAGGCCATCTCCTGTTCGAGCGGTTTCTCTCCGACGAGCGCAACGAGCCGCCGGACATCGACGTCGATTTCGAGCACGAACGCCGCGAGGAAGTCATCCAGTACGTGTTCGGAAAATACGGCCGCGCACGCGCCGCGCTCGCCGCGACCGTGATCAGCTATCGCAGCAGGAGCGCCGTGCGCGACATCGGCAAGGCGCTCGGACTGCCGCCGGACCAGCTCGACAGCCTCGCCGGCATGTTCTCGCGCATCCGCAGCGGAAGCTCGCGCGAGCAATGCCTCAGCGAACGCGGCTTCGATCCAGGCAGCCGTCCGCTGCGCAAGCTCTTCGCGCTGGCCGGCCAGCTGATCGGATTTCCGCGCCATCTCTCGCAGCACGTCGGCGGCTTCGTGATCTCCGAGCATCCGCTGCACACGCTCGTGCCGGTCGAGAACGCGGCGATGCCGGATCGCACGATCATCCAGTGGGACAAGGACGATCTCGAATCGATGAAACTGCTCAAGGTCGATTGCCTCGCGCTCGGCATGCTGACCTGCATTCGCAAATGCTTCGATCTGCTGCGCGAGCACAAGGGCCTCGCGCTCACGCTCGCATCGGTCCGGCACAAGGACGAGCCAACCTACGAGATGATCCGCAAGGCCGACACCGTCGGCGTGTTCCAGATCGAATCGCGCGCGCAGATGTCGATGCTGCCGCGCCTGAAACCCGCGACGTTCTACGATCTCGTCATCGAGGTCGCGATCGTGCGGCCCGGCCCGATCCAGGGCGGCATGGTGCATCCGTATCTCAAGCGCAGGAAGGAACCCGACAGCGTCGTCTACGAATCGGAGGAAATCGAGCACGTGCTCGGCCGCACGCTCGGCGTGCCGATCTTCCAGGAGCAGGTCATGGAGCTCTTGCGCGTCGCGGCGGATTTCACGCCGGGCGAAGCCGACGCGCTGCGCCGGTCGATGGCGGCGTGGCGGCGCAAGGCGGGCTCGGGCATTTCGAGCAGCGCATCTTCGACGGCATGCACAAGAACGGTTATTCGCGCGAATTCGCGCAACGCATCTTCCAGCAGATACAGGGCTTCGGCGAATACGGATTCCCCGAATCGCATTCCTACAGCTTCGCGCTGCTCGCCTACGTTTCATCGTGGCTGAAGAACCATCATCCGGAAACCTTCACCTGCGCGCTGCTGAACTCGCAGCCGATGGGGTTCTACCAGCCTTCGCAGCTGATCCAGGATGCGCAGCGGCACGAGGTGCGCGTGCTGCCGACCGACGTCACGTCCAGCTTCTGGCATTGCACGCTGGAGCCGACTGCGGATCGGCGAAAAGCCCGTCGCTGCGACTCGGCTTGCGGCAGATCCACGGCATTACCGAGGATCTCGCCGACGCGCCTCACCGCCGCACGCGAACGAGGCGCCGTTCATCGATGTCGCCGACATGACGCGCCGCGCGCGCGTCGAGCACGTCCGAACGCGCGCGGCTCGCCGATGCCGGCGCGTTGCAGAGCCTCAGCGGCCATCGCTATCGCGCGCGCTGGGACAGCGCCGGCGCCGAGCTGCCGGCGCCGGTCCTTGCCGACGCGGTGATCCGCGAGCATCGCGTCGAGCTTCGCGAGCCTTCGCTGCGCGAAGACGTCATGACCGACTACGCGACGCAGGGCTTTTCGCTCGCGCAGCATCCGCTCTCGCTGGTGCGCGCGGAGCTTGCGCGACGCCGCGTGTCACCGGCCAGCGCGACGACCGACGCGAAGCTGCAGGGCCGCCGCATGCGCTGCGCCGGGCTCGTCACGGTGCGCCAGCATCCGGGCACGGCGAAAGGCGTCACTTTCGTCACGCTCGAAGACGAAACCGGACACGTCAACGTCGTCGTCTGGCGCGCGCTCGCCGAGGCGCAGCATCGCGTGCTGCTCGAATCGACCGTGATGGCCGTCGACGGCGTGCTGCAGGCGAGCGAAGGCGTGCATCACCTGATCGCGAGCCGGCTGCACGATTACAGCGCGCTGCTGCCGGAGCTTTCGTTCGCGTCGCGGAATTTCCACTGACGCCGATCAGATGCCTCGTTCGGCGATCATCTCGCAGATCGTCTTCACGTCGCCGTCCATCGCGCGATCGCTCGCCATGAACGCGATGCGCTCGCGGATCTTCGCGTGCGCGCGCGCGCACGGCCTCGCCCGCGTGGAAATCGTCCGCTTCGGCGAGCGCCTGCATCAGCGCCTGCACTTCGCGTCTCGAACTGCGCGCGCGACGGATGCTTCGCGTCCGGCGCATTCGCGATCTTGCCGGCGAGCACACGCCAGTCGCCGCGCGCCGCGAGCCGGCGCGCGGCGTTGAGCATGTCCTGCCGATAGTCGAGCGCCTGCGCCGCGGTGTAGAGCTCCAGCGCGAGCACGTGGCCGAGATCCTCGGTCATCTCGAGCACGTGGCGCGCTTCGTTCGCGCCCATCGAAACGTGATCTTCGGCGTTCGCGCTGGTCGGAATCGAATACACGGACGCCGGATGCGCGCGCGTCGCGAGATCGTTGACGAGCGCCGCAGCCGTGTACTGCACGATCATGAAGCCGGAATCGGTCGCGTCCTCGTTGCCGATCAGGAACGCCGGCAGGCCGTCGCTCGTCGCCGGATCGACGAGCTTGTTGAGGCGCCGCTCGGAGATCGACGCGAGCACCGGAATCGCCGCCTTCACGTAGCTCATCGCGAGCGCGAGCGGCATGCCGTGGAAATGGCCGGCGGAAATGACCTGATCCTCGATGACCTTCGCGTCCGTCGCATCCGGAAAGATCAGCGGATTGTCGGTGACCGCGTTGAGCTCGATGTCGATCACGCGGCAGGCCTGCGCGAGCGCATCGCGCACCGCGCCGTGCACCTGCGGAATGCAGCGCAGGCAATACGCGTCCTGCGGCTGGTGCTTCTTGCCGCCCTTGAACGGCAGGAAGCGCGCGATAGAACGCTTCGCGGCCGTGACGCTGCGTCGGCGGCACGTAGTCCCAGGCGATGTCGAAACGCTGCTTCTGATCCTCGGGATCGCTCCACGAATCGGCGAGCCACGTGCGGAAGCGCGGCACGAGGTGATACGGAATATCGAGCAGCGTCGAGCCGTCGAGCAGCTCGCGCACGTTGCGCGCGGTCTCGACCTGACCCGGATGCGGACGCAGCGCGTGCACTTCCTCGCGGAACGCGCTGCCGCGTCCGGCGAACGCATCGAGCGTCATCGCCGCGGCGAGATCGGCGGTTTCGAGCAGCGATTCGAGCCGATCGAGCGCGAGCACCGCGCACGCGAGCATCTGCGTCGTGCCGTTGTTGAGCGCGAGTCCTTCCTTGAACGACAGGCGCAGCGGCGACAAGTCCGGCGCGCTTGAGCGCCTCGCGCGCCCGACATGCGCTCGCCGCGATAGAACGCTTCGCCGCCGCCGAGCAGCACGATCGCGAGATGCGACAGCGGCGCGAGATCGCCGCTCGCGCCGACCGAGCCCTTCTCCGGAATGACCGGCACGATGTCGCGATTGAGCAATTCGACGCAGCGCACGCAGCGTCGACACGCGCATGCCCGAATGCCCGCGCATCAGCGTGTTGATGCGGATCGCGAGCATCGCGCGCACGACGTCGGCGCCGAACGGCTTGCCGACGCAGACCGCGTGCGTGATGACGAGGTTGTGCTGCAGCTCTTCGAGCAGCGTGCCGTCCGGCGTTTCCGGATTGCCGCCCGGCAGCTCGTCGCGCGCGCGATGCGCGCCGAGCAGCTTGTCGGCGTTGCTGCCGAAGCCGGTCGTCACGCCGTAGATCGGCTCGCCGCACTTGACCTTGTCGGCGAGGAAATCCGCCGCGCGCTGCACGCGCGCGAGCTGCGCCTCGTCGAGCGCGACCTTCGCGCCGGAGCGCGCGATCGCGACGACGTGATCGCGGGTCAGGCTGTTGCCGTCGAGAAGAATCGTCTGCATGGTCGAGGCGTTGTGATTCTGGTGCGGAAGGTCTTCAGGTCCCGGCGACGGACCGGCTTGCGCCGGCGCGTTCGATCTGAGCGCGCAGCGATTCGGCGACTTCGCCGCGCGCGATCTCGAACTGGTCCTGCTTGTCGAGATCCTTGACCGCGACGACGTCCCTTTCGCGATCTCGTCCGGCCCGAGCACGAGCACGAAGCGGATGCCGGCGCGATCGGCGTATTTGAACTGTCGCGCGAGCTTGCCCGGCTCGATGACGACTTCGGTGTTGATGCCGGCATCGCGAAGCTCGGTCGCCAGCGCGAGATAGCGCGGCAGCTCGGCCTCGTCCATCTGCGCGACGAGCACCTGCACGGTGCTGCGTCCGCGAGGCGAACAGGCCGGCCTCGCGCAGCTGCCAGTAGAGCCGCGTCGCGCCGATCGAGATGCCGACGCCGGGCAGTTTCGATTTCGTGTAGTGGCTCGCGAGATTTTCGTAGCGGCCGCCCGAGCAGATCGAGCCGATCTGCCGGATGATCGTTCAGCGTCGTCTCGTAGACGGTGCCGGTGTAGTAGTCGAGGCCGCGCGCGATCGAGAGATTCAGCGCGAAGTGCGTTTCCGGCACGCCGAATGCCTTGACCAGCGTCAGCACTTCCTTGAGCTCGGCCCTGCCCTCGCTCCAGCGTCTGCATTGCCTTCGCCGAGCGCGTCGAGTTTCGCGATCGCATCGGCGAGCGACGTCGATCTCGTCTGCACGAATGCGAGCAGCTTTTCGACGGTCGCCGCTCGACAACGCAAACGCATCGCCGGTCAACGTCTCGCGCACGTGATCGACACCGCGCTTGTCGAGCTTGTCGACTTCGCGCAGCACCGAGCGCCTGCTTCTCGCCGTCGCCGATGCCGAGCGCTTCGAGATAGCCGCGCATCAGCTTGCGGTTGTTGATCTGGATCGTGAACGGCCCGATGCCGAGATCGCGGAATACGCTGTAGATGACGGCCGGCAGCTCGGCGTCGTAGCGGACCGAGAGCTGATCCTTGCCGACGACGTCGATGTCGCACTGGTAGAACTCGCGGAAGCGGCCGCGCTGCGCGCGCTCGCCGCGATAGACGCGCTGGATCTGGTAGCGGCGGAACGGGAAGGTCAGATCGTGCTCGTGCTCGGCGACGTAGCGCGCGAGCGGCACCGTGAGATCGAAACGCAGCGCGAGCTCGGGCTTCTCGCCCTGCTCCATCGCGCCGGTCGACTGCACGAAGTAGACCTGCCGCTCGGTCTCGCCGCCTTCCTTGGTCAGGAGGATGCTCGCGAACTCCATGACCGGCGTCTCGATCGGCAGGAAGCCGAAGCGCTCGAAATTGCGCCGGATCGCATCCAGCATCGCCTGGAACGCGACCTGATCGAGCGGCAGAAGCTCGAGCACGCCAGGCATGGTGCGGGCTTGCGTCACGGCCATCGGAATCCTCGGAGTCGATGCGGCCGTGCCGCGTCGGCAAACGTCAGCCGCGAAGCGTAGCAGATGGGTGCACGCGACCCAGCCGGACGCGCTAGAATTGTTGCACCGCGATGCGTCGGCCGTTACTATGCGCGGCCGCCCGGGCGGACGGGCCGCGGATGTTCGCGGACCGGTCTTTCCCGGCCACAAATTTCGGTTTTCGGGGTGTAGCTCAGCCTGGTAGAGCGCTACTTTCGGGAGGTAGAAGTCGGAGGTTCGAATCCTCTCACCCCGACCACCCAATCAACGACTTACATGAAGCCGGCCTCGAGCCGGCTTTTTCGTAACAGCACCGCAGCAGCATAATGACCACGGTCGTTGCGCTCACCTTCGGCGCCAGGCACAACTGAGCGGACCGACGATTCCAACCCTCAGGAGACGCAGATGAAACGTGTCACCGGCATCGGCGGAGTGTTCTTCAAGGCCAAGGATCCCAAAGCGCTGGGCGACTGGTACCGAACGCATCTGGGCATGAACGTCGCGGAATGGGGAGGAGTCGTCTTCCGTTGGGCTGAGGACAATCCTGACGGGTCCGGCGTGACGGCCTGGAACCTGTTCAAGGACGATACCTCGTACTTTGCGCCGAGCACGTCGACCTTCATGGTCAACTATCGAGTCGACGATCTCGACGCGCTGCTCGCCAAGTTGCGAGAGGAAGGCTGCAACGTGGATGCGAAGGTCGACGAGTCCGAGTTCGGCAAGTTCGGCTGGGTCATGGACCCGGAAGGCAACAGGGTGGAGCTCTGGCAGCCGCCACAGGGCGGGTGATCGGGCTTCCCGCGGTGAAGCGCGGTACCCGCGATTCGAACCTTTCACCCAACGGCGGATCGAATCCTCGCGAAAAAGCCGGCTTGAGCCGGCCTTTTCAAGACCGCGGAAAGATCGCGGCTGTCGCCGCTCCTACAAAAGCAGCTCGACGGGCCAACGACCTGTCCTGCGAATTCCGATGTGCTTGTCAGTTAGCAATCGCACAGGTTGGGTTGCACACTATGCGTCGGGCGGTATCGCCCGCGGGAGATCACCAGCATGCACCGCCGTTCGAGCTGGCTGTTGTCGTTGACGATTGCGCTGACCACATTGGCGTTCGCCGCCGCGCTGACAGAGGAACAGAAGATCGATGCGTTGATCCACAGCGTCGAGGTGCTCCCGGGTGCGCAGTTCATCCGCAATGGCACTGCGTATGACGGCAAGGCGGCCGCGGAACACCTGCGCATGAAACGACGCTATGCCGGCAAGCGCGTCAAGACGGCCGAGGATTTCATCGTCTGCTGCGCTTCACGATCCTCGGCCAGCGGCAAGCCCTACCAGATCCGCTTGGCAAACGGCGAGACCGTGGATGCCGAAGCGTTTTTCCGCGCCGAGCTCAAGCGCATCGAAACCGCGCCCGCCGAAGGACAGTAGTCTGGCGCTCACTTGCCGGGTGCGGATGCTTGCGCGCTGAAGCTCGCGACGGCCTTAAAGCGACACGCGTTGCGCGACGGCCACGGGCTCGACATGTGCCGCGGCTTCGCGCGAAGCTGCGATGTCATCGATCCGGTGCCAGGACTCGACATCGAAGATCATGACGCGCGGTTGCGTGCGTTCGAGCTTGATATAGCCGCGCACGTCGCCTCGCGAGTCGGCCAACCCGATATGCAGGACGCCATCCGCGAGCTCGACCGTGACGCGTCCCGAGCAAACACTTCGCGCGAGGATGCGCGGGACATCGCTGCCGACGAACCGCGGCAACCGCACACGCGAGCGTTCGACGCGATCGCCATCGACCAGCACGATCAAGAGATCGTGGCGCCGCAGGAAACGATACCGTGGGATCAGCGGCACATGCAGGCTTGTCGTGGGCGCAACCGCGATCGACCCGCTCGGCTGGGCCTGCTCGAACGTCTCGCTTTGGTCCGCCCAGCGCAGAAGCCGCTCGCGGCTGAGCTGCATCTGGCTCGTATGCGCCATCAGCGCCTCGATCTTGCGGCGATGCCGCTCCGCATCACGCGGCAGGCGCCACTCGCCGGCATCGGACCCGCGTCCATGCACGACGAAGCCGAGGCACTCGCACGATACCCGCGCCTTGCGAAGAGCGAGCTCGACGATCACGCGCAGCGCGCCGTGGTCCGGATGACGATCGTGCAATGAGGGCGCCGCGACGTGGGTCGGCGCGAACGCTGACGCCTCGGCGGCAATCGTTTCGATCGCGGCGTCGTCCCGTTCGAGCAAGCCGGTGAGTCCGAGATCCGGCCAGCCGAGGAAGCGCGCCGCATCCGCGGGGACGCCGAGCCGCGCCAGAGCAGCCTGTGCTTCCGCGCGCCGGCGCGCACCCCAGCGCGCTCGCGCCGCGGCGTCGATGCGCCAGCGGCGCTCGACCCAGCGTTGTGGCCACGGATTGTTGTCGCCGTCGGTCGCGAATACGACGCGAACGGCCGCGCCCGCCGCAATCGCGAGCTGGATCAACTCGCCGGTCGCGATGGTTTCGTCGTCCGGATGCGGCGCAAACACCAGCAGCCGGTCGCTGGCGCGGAATGTCAAATTTCTAGTCATCGATCGATCGGCGCGAACAATTCGTTCGGCTCCAGGCCTCGCAGCAATGCCGGCGACCAGACTACCGCAAGTCTGCTGTCGGCGGACGGAACGAATACGTGGCGCCCGGGCGCGAGGCGGCGCGTGGCGCCGAACTCGACGCCGTCGAGCACGCCGCCGGCCCGCCCGCCGGGCGTCACGACCGCGTAGTCCTGCGGCACGCCGATCTCGAACCAGACGGCCTCGCCGGCACGAGCACTGCCCAGCAGTCGGCCTGCGATATGGATCAGGCCGCCGGCGGGCTTGACCGGAAGGTAGTTCGCATCGACGAACGCTGCGTCACGCGCCGGCAGGCGATCCCTGATCACGAGCGGCGTGCGCGTCGTCGCGAGCCGCTCGGCGATGTCGTCGACGATCGAGCCTTCGCGCATGCGCGTTTCGGTGATGCCTTCCAGCACCCAGTACACGGAGCGGCGGCGGAAGATCGATTCGCCTTTCGCATCCATCACGTGATCGTCAGCGCGCGTCAGCGCGAGGATGCGCGCAAGCTCCCGTTCTTCGTCCGCCAACTCGTTGCGCAACGCATGCGATAAGACCAGACAGCGCATGCGCGCACGATGCACGCCGAATCTTTCGCGGCACTTACGAATCTTTACCGCATGCGCGCGTCATTCATGCGACGTTGCCGGGGAAACCGCGAACATCCGCCCGCCCATGAATTCCCTGCTGATGTCGACCGACGCCGCAGCCGCCAGATTTCCCGTTCGTATCCACGACTACCGCGATCTGCCCGGCGACGAGTTTTACCGCGCGCTGATCCTGTTCGGATTTGCGATCGTCCTCTTCCTGAGCTGGCGCTTCGACATTTTCCACGGCGTCGTCAGCGCCGCGCGCCATCACCAATGGGGCCGCTTCGTCGTCAGTCCGGCGATTCTGTGGTCCGCGATGGGCATGCTGATGCTGATGCTGCGCACGCTGCTCTGGTTCCGCTATCGCACGCCGCCGCTGGCGACGATGCACGATGCTCCGACGTTGACCGTGATCATTCCCGCCTACAACGAAGGCGAGATGGTCGCGCGCTCGATCGAATCCGTCGTGCACGCGCGCTATCCGCACGAAAGGCTCGAAGTGCTCGTCGTCGACGACGGCAGCTCCGACGACACGTGGACGCATATCCAGCGCGTTGCGCGCCGCTTTCCGGATCTCGTCACGGCGCTGCGCTTCGAGCGCAATCGCGGCAAGCGCGCCGCGCTCGAAGCCGGCTTTCGTCGCGGCCGCGGCGAGATCATGGTCACGATCGACTCCGACAGCGTGATCGAGCCCGACACTCTGCTCGCGATGGCGGGGCCGTTCCGCAACCCGCGCATCGGCGCCGTCGCCGGCAAGGTCAGCGTGTTCAACCGCGGCGACGGGCTCATCCCGCGCATGCTCAAGGTGCGCTTCGCGCTTTCGTTCGATTTCCTGCGCGCGGTGCAGAGCACCTACGGCACCGTCTACTGCTGCCCCGGCGCGCTCGCGGCGTATCGCACGCGCATCGTGCGCGACGTGCTCGACGACTGGGTCGGCCAGCGCTTCCTCGGCCGTCCGTGCACGTACGGAGAGGATCGCGCGATGACCAACGAAATCCTCGGCCAGGGCTACGACTGCATCTACCAGCGCGCCGGCATCGTGCACACGCTGGTGCCGACGACATACCGGCGTCTGTGCAAGATGTTCCTGCGCTGGGACCGCAGCTATGTGCGCGAAGAGCTGCGATTCCTGCGCACGATCGTCTGGCGCAGGCCGCCGAAGGCGCGGGCGATCGCGCTCGTCGAGGCAATCGTGACGAACATGCGCTACCCGATCGCGTGGGCGACGCTGACGCTGCTCGCGACGCTCGTCGCGGCGGACCCGCAGATGCTGCTGCGCTTCTGCTGCGCGCATGCTGCTGGTGTCGTCGTTCAACATGCTTTACTACCTGCGCGGCGAGCGACACTGGGATTTCGTCTACGGGATCGGCTACGCGTTCTTCTCGGCGTTCGCGCTGTTCTGGATCTTTCCGTACGCGCTGTGCACGGCGCGTGCGCAGGGGTGGCTGACGCGATAGTCGCCCGCCATCCCGGCACCAGGAAGACGATGGGCGCCTATTCGAGCGCCTTCAGCCGCTCGCGAAGAACGTCGAGTTGGAGATCCCCTGAAGCACCAGGCGAAACGCGCGCTGCGAGACTCGCCTCAGGAGTCCTGCCCTCGCCCGCCGACGCGCCCGCTTCGGCGGCGCTTCGGTACGCGTCGCGAAACGGCGTGCCCGCCGCGGCCGCTTCGATCGCCGCGTCGGTCGCATACATCGAAGGCTCGATCGCGGCGCTCATGCGCTCGGCATTCCACGCGAATCGCGCCAGCAGATCCGGCAGCAGCTCCAGCGCGGCGAGTCCACGCCCGAAGCCATGCACGATCGCGCCCTTGCTGAATTGCAGGTCGCGCTGATAACCCGACGGCAGCGACAGCAGCTGCTCGATTTCCGTGCGTGCCGCGGCGACGCTCGCGTACGTCGCGCGCATCAGCTCGACGACATCCGGATTGCGCTTGTTCGGCATGATCGAGCTGCCGGTCGTGTACTCGCTCGGCAGCAGCACGAAGCCGAACTCGGCGCTGGTGAAGAGCGAGAGGTCCCACGCCAGGCGCCGCAGATCGAGCAACGCAGCGCCGAGCGCGTCGAGCGCGCCGATCTCGAACTTGCCACGCGAAAGCTGCGCATAGACCGGGTTGATCTGCAGACGCGCGAAGCCGAGCGCCGAGGTCGCGTGCGCGCGATCGAGCGGAAGGTTCACGCCGTAGCCTGCCGCGGTACCGAGCGGATTCGCGTCGATCCAGGCCAGAGCATCGCGCGCGCGCGTCGCGTCATCGATGAACGCTTCGGCGAAGCCGGCGAACCAGAGCGACGTCGACGAAACCACGGCGCGCTGCAGGTGCGTGTAACCCGGCATCGGCAGCGCTTCGCGACCGGCGCGGTGCAGGCAAGCGACCGCGATCTCGCGGCACGCGACATACAGCGTCGATAGCTTCGCCTTGAGCCAGAGGCGCGTCGCGACGAGGATCTGATCGTTGCGGCTGCGTCCCGTGTGCACCTTGCGGCCGGTGTCGCCGAGACGTTCGACGAGCCGCGCCTCGATCGCGGAATGGCCGTCCTCGTAGCGCTCGTCGAGCACGAACCGGCCGTCGGCGAAATCCTGGCCGAGCGCGTCGAGCTCGCGAATCAGCTCGGCGGCTTCGGCACGCCCGATGACGCCGATCCGCGCAAGGCCCTCGACATGCACCTTGCTCGCCGCGATGTCGTACGCGAAGAATTCGCGATCGAGCACGACGTCATCGCCGGCGAGGAAGCGCATGATGCGCGCGTCGACCGCGACGCCTTTCTTCTGCCAGAGCAGATCGCTCATCGCCGTCAGCCTCCGAGTTTCGCGAGTGCGGCGTCGGGCGCAAGCTCGATGCGCTCGCCGCTCGCACGCCGCTTGATCTCGACGACGCCGTTGGCAAGGCCGCGCGGCCCGACGACGAGCTGCCACGGAATGCCGATCAGATCCATCGTCGAGAGCTTCACGCCGACGCGCTCCTCGGTGTCATCGTAGAGCACGCCGACGCCGGCAGCCTGCAGACTCTCGTAGAGCTTCGCGCAGGTCGCGTCGACGGCCGCGTCGCCCGGCTTCAGGTTGACGAGCGCGACCTTGAACGGCGCGACCGCCTCCGGCCAGACGATACCGGCATCGTCGTGGCTCGCCTCGATGATCGCGCCGACGAGGCGGGAGATGCCGATGCCGTACGAGCCGCCGTGGACCGCCCGCTCGACGCCGTCCGGTCCGGTCACGAACGCCTTCATCGGCTGCGAGTATTTCGTGCCGAAATAGAACACCTGCCCGACTTCGATGCCGCGTGTGTGCAGGCGATCGTCCGAAGCGACCTCGCGCTCGAAGCGCGCCGCGTCGTGCACGTCTTCGGTTGCGGCGTAGAAACCGGTCCAGCGTTCGATCCATGGCGAAAGATCGGCGTCGTAGTCGATCTCGTCGCCCGGGATCGGCAGTTCGAGCACGCGGCGGTCGCAATACACGCCCGATTCGCCGGTTTCGGCGAGCACGATGAACTCGTGCGAAAGATCGCCGCCGATCGGACCGGTTTCCGCGCGCATCGGAATCGCCTTCAGGCCCAGGCGCGCGAACGTGCGCAGGTACGCGACGAACATGCGGTTGTACGCGCGGCGCGCGGCGGCTTCGTCGATGTCGAACGAATAGGCGTCCTTCATCAGGAACTCGCGGCCACGCATGACGCCGAAACGCGGGCGCTGCTCGTCGCGGAATTTCCACTGCATGTGATAGAGATTCAGCGGCAGGCTGCGATACGAGCGCACGCCGGCGCGGAAGATCTCCGTGATCATGTCCTCGTTGGTCGGACCGTACAGCAGCTCGCGATCGTTACGGTCGCGGATGCGCAGCATTTCCGGGCCGTACGCATCGTAGCGGCCGCTTTCGCGCCAGAGGTCGGCGAGCTGCAGCGTCGGCATCAGGAGCTCGACGGCGCCGGCGCGATTCATCTCCTCGCGCACGATCCGTTCGATGTTCTGCAACACCGCAAGGCCAAGCGGCAGCCACGCATAGATGCCGGCCGCTTCCTGGCGCATCATGCCCGCGCGCAGCATCAGCCGGTGCGAGACGATCTGCGCCTCGGCGGGCGTTTCCTTGAGGACGGGCAGGAAATAACGGGAGAGTCGCATCGACTTTTCCTTCAGGTGGTCACGACGCCGTGCGATTCGCGCGGAATCGCCGCGAACTCATCGAAGCCAAGCGCACGATTGAGATTCTGCATCGCCTGCGTCGCGGCGCCCTTGAGCAGATTATCCAGCGTCGCGACGACGACGACGCGCTTGCCGCCTGGCGCAACGGCAAATCCGCCGATCTCGGCGTGATGCCTGCCGGCGATCGCGCTGACCCACGGCGCCTCGTCGACGATGCGCACGAGCGGCTCGCCGGCATAGAAATCGCGATAGCGGGCCTCGATCGATTCGCGCGTCGCAGCGCGTTGCAGCCAGAGGTTGACCGTCATCGTGATGCCGCGAAAATGCGACGCGACGTGCGGCATGAATTCGACCGGCACGCCGAGATGCCGCGTGACTTCGCGCTCGTGCACGTGGCCGGTCAGCGAATACGGCATCAGGTTGTCGCGAAGCTTGTCCGGATCGTTGCGGTCGGACGGCGTCGTTCCGGCGCCCGAATAGCCGGACACGCCGAAGCACGCCGGCGGCGCGGCCAGCTCGTCCTTGAGCGGCGCGATCGCGAGCTGCATCGCGGTGGCGTAGCAGCCGGGATTGCTGATGCGCCTTCGCCCGTCGTAGGTGCTTGCGCGTGAGCTCGGGCAGGCCGTAGTACCACGTGTCGTCGAAGCGGTAGTCGGCCGAAAGGTCGACGATCGTCGTCGCCGGATTGTTCGTCGCGATCGTCGTGACATAGTCGGCCGCCTTGCCGTTCGGCAGCGCGAGCACGACCGCATCGGCGCCTCGCACCGCGACGGCCGGCGCGCCGAGGTTCTCGTAGCGCAGTTCGCCGTCGAATCCGTCGACGTGATCGGAAACGCGCTCGCCGTCGAGCTCGCGCGACGAAACGAACGCGAGCTCGAGCTCCGGATGCCGCGCGACGAGCCGGATCAGCTCCGCGCCGGTATGTCCGCGCGCGCCGACGATGCCGAGCGTCTTGCGCATCACGCGGTCTCCGCGGGCATATCCGTTCCAGCTTCGATCGGATCTCCGAGCGTCGGCGGCCTGTCGCGGCAATGCGCGACGCAGCGCTCGATATCGGCGAAATCGGCGATCCCGTACCAGTACGCCTTCCATCGCGGCTGCTTGTAGCAGCCGTCCGATTCGGCGTAGTAGAAGTGGTTGATCACGTTGTCGTGCCGCGAGCGCCAGAACAGTCGCGGGTTCTCCGCGCGCATGACCTGCCACGCCGCGCGGCCAAGACCTTCGCCTTGCGCGTCGTCGGCGACGGCGAACTTGTCGAGATACGGAAATCCTTCCTCGTGGGTCAGGATCAGCGCGGCGCGGTAGTTCTCGCTGACGTAGGCTTTGTATAGCTTCGTGCGCTCGAAGTAGTCGGCTGCAAGGCGGCGCCGGAAACTCGCTTCGATCAGCTCGCGCAGACGCGCAAGATCGAGCCGGCTCCAGTCCGTATGCACATCGACGCGCTCGCCGCGCCGGATCAGCGTGCCCGAACCTTTGTGCGTGAAGAGCTCCTTGGCGAGCTCGGCCGGCCTCGTGATCGACACCGACGAGGCGAGCGGCAGCTTGTCGAGCAGGTCCTTGATCTGCGCGATCTTGAGGCGCATGCCGGAATGCAGCCACGGCTGCGGCCATCAGCGCGCTCGTATTCGGTCGAAAGATTGATCGAATCGATGATGCCGCCGCTGCCGTCGAGCAGGCCGCCGGTTCCGGTCAGGAAGATGATCTTGTACGGCTTCAGCACGCGCACGAGCTCGTTCGCGGCGAAATCGGCGTTGATGTTGACGATCTGCCCGCCGGTCGTTTCGCCGAGCGAGGCGATCACCGGAATCGAGCCGGCGCGCAGGCACGCTTCGATCGGCGCGAGCTCGACGCGCGCAACGCGGCCGACGAGGCCGAGCGCGTCGCGGTCGATGAATTCGGCTTCGAACACACCGGACACGACCGAGGTCGCGCGCGCATCCACTTCCTGCAGCGCCTCGACCAGGCAAAGGTTCTGCGTCTGGAACACGCGGCGCACGATCGCGAGCGTTTCCGGCGACGTCACGCGAAGGCCATCGACCGTGTGCTTCGCGATGCCTGCGGCGGCGAGCTCCTCGTCGAGCTGCGGTCCGGCGCCGTGCACGACGATCGGCGTCAGGCCGACCTGCTGCAGGAACGCGAGCGACGACGTCAGCGCTTCGAGATCGTCGCGCAGCACCGCGCCGCCGACCTTGACGACGGCGAAGCGCTTCGCATCGAGCTGCGCGAACCGCTTGAGATACTGATCGATCTCGCGCGAGCTCGCCATGCTCGACAGCAGACGCACGATGGTCTGGCGGATCTGGATATGGGCGTCGGCGTTCATGCGTGTCCGTCCGCGATGAGGCGGGTGATCGTCTGTGCGTATCGTTCGAGCTCGGCGAGCGCGACCCATTCGTCGGCCGTGTGCGCCTGCGCGATGTCGCCGGGTCCGAACACGAATGCGTCGTAGCCGGCCTCGGAGAACAGCGAGGCCTCGGTCCAGAAATCGACGGCGTTGCCGATCGGAAGGCCGAGCGCGTCGGCGAGATCGCGCGCGGAAAGCCGCCGCGATTCGGCTTCGGCGATATCGCCCGACGGCAGCGACGGGCCGCGGAAGGTCTCGACGAATTCCGCGGCAGCGGGCTCGGCAAAGCGGCGAAACAGATCCAGCAGCACGTCGGTATCCATCGACGGCAATGGCCGGAAACCGAAGCGCAGCTCCGCGGCCGGCGCGATCATGTTCGCCTTGATGCCGCCTTCGATGCGGCCGATGTTGAAGCGCAGGCCGGTCAGTCCGCCGAAACGTGCGTGCGCCTGCTTCTCGACATGGTCGAGCGCGCGCGCGCTCCAGCGGATCGCCTGGTGCACGGCGCTGTCGGTCAGGGCATCGCTGCCCGATGCGTGACCGGCGCGGCCGGCGAAGCGCATCCGTACCGAGCTGATGCCGCGGTGCGCGAGCACGGCTTCGCCACGCGTCGGCTCGGCGACGATGACGGCGTCGTAGCTCCTCTCCCGCTTGCGGGGTGCGCGGAGTCCTTCACTCCGACTGCCCTCACCCGCCCTGCGGGCGGCCTCTCCCGCGAGCGGGAGAGGCGATTCATTGAGGAACGCCGCGATGCATCTCGCGTCGTTGGCTTCTTCGTCTGACGTAAAAAGAAATGCCGCGTCGCCATCACTCGCAGCGGCCGCTGTCAGCATCGCAGCCGCGGCTCCCTTGATGTCGCACGCGCCGAGCCCGACCGCGCGCTCGCCGTCGACGCGCAGCTCGAACGGGCTCGCGCTCCAGTGCGGCGAATCCGGCACGGTGTCGAGATGCACGTTGAACAGCAGCTTCGGCGTGCCGCGCACGGCATGGAGACTGACGGCGCCGGCGCCATGATCGATCGTCTCGCACGCGAATCCGCCGAGATTCGTCGCGCAGGTACGCGAAGATGCCGTCCGTGTCGATCGCGCGCGGCGGATTGCGCGTGTCGAACGCGACCAGCGCGCGAAGGTGCGCGAGCGTCGTGTCGAGGAGCGTGCTCACGTCGCCGCCTTGTCCTTCGCGCGATTCACTTCGGCCCACAGCGTCGAGCTCATGCCGTACAGGCGGATGAAGCCTTCGGCCTCGGCGACGCCCCAGTCCGCGGCTTGCGCATACGTCGCCTTCGCCGTCTGCAGGATGTGCGGCGACTTCACTTCGATCGGATAGATGCTGCCGCCGCGCGTTTCGACGACGACCGTTCCGTTGACCATGCGCTGCGTCGAAGCGAGAAACGTCTCGAGATCGTATTTCAGCGGATCGTGATAGAAGCCTTCGTAGACGAGCTCGGTCCACTTGCGGCCGACCTCGGGTTTGAAGCGGTTCTGCTGCTTGGTCAGCACGGCTTCCTCGAGCGCGCGATGCGCGACGAGCAGCGCGGTGAGGCCGGGCGCTTCGAACACGATGCGTCCCTTGAGGCCGATCGTCGTGTCGCCCGTGTAGAGATTCCGGCCGACGCCGTAGCGCGCGAACAGCGGATTCAGCCGCTTCAGTATCTCGCCGCCGGCGATCCGCTCGCCGTCGATCGCGACGGCCTCGCCCTGCGCGAATTCGATCGCGACGCGCAACGGCTGCTGCGGCCACTCCGCGCGCGGCGCGCACCAGCCGACGGCGCCCTCGCCCGGTTCCTGCCAGCGGTCGATCTCGCCGCCGGAGATCGTCACGCCGAGCACGTTCTCGTTGATCGTGTAGTGCTTCGTCTTCGCGCGCACGCCGAAACCGCGCTCCTCGAGGTAGCGCTGCTCGTACGCGCGCACTTCCGTGTGCTCTTTCTGGATCTCGCGGATCGGCGCGACGATCGTGTAGTCGCCGAGCGCCTTGACCGCGAGATCGAAGCGCACCTGATCGTTGCCCATGCCGGTGCAGCCGTGCGCGAAGAAGCGCGTGCCGAGCTCATCGCAGCGCTTGAGCGATTCCTCGACGATCACGTAGCGATCCGACACGAGCAGCGGGTACTGGCCCTGATAGAACTCGCCGGCCTGGATCAGCGGCCGGACGAAACCGTCCCAGATCGCCTGCGACGCATCGACGGTGCGATGCGAAGCGACGCCGAGCTCGCGCGCGCGCGCTTCGATGTAGTCGCGCTCGTCGATCGAAACGCCGCCGGTGTCGGCGAACACCGTATGCACGGCATAGCCGCGTTCCTTGAGGTACGGCACGCAGAAGCTCGTGTCGAGGCCGCCCGAAAAGGCGAGGACGATGGGTTGCGTCATTTCGCGGCTCCTTTCGCCAGCTCGGCCATGATCGCCTTCTGCACGTGCAGCCGGTTCTCGGCCTCGTCGACCGCGATGCACTCCGGCGAATCCATCACCGCATCGGTCGCCTTGACGTTGCGGCGCAGCGGCAGGCAATGACTGAACAGCGCGTGGTTGGTCAGCGCCATCTTGCGCTCGTCGACGATGAAGTGCTTGTGCGCATCGCGAATCGGTTTCTCCTCGGCCCAGCGGCCGAAGTACGGAATCGCACCCCAGCTTTTCGCGTAGACGACGTCGGCGCCCTTGTACGCGTCGTCGGGATCGTGGCTGATCGTCAGCGAGCCGCCGTTCTCGGCGACGTTGCGCCGCGCGACGTCCATGTAGCGCGGATCGAGCAGGTACTCGCGGCGTCGGACAGAGCAGCGTGACGTCCATGCCATAGCGCGTCGCGATCTGCAGCGCGGAGTTCGCGACCGCGGTGTTCAGCGGGCGCGGATGGTAGGTCCAGGTAAGCACGTACTTGCGGCCGCTGCAGGTCGCCGAGGTGCTCCTTCAGCGCGAGGATGTGCGCGAGCTCCTGGCATGGATGCGTGATCGTCTCCATGTTGATGACCGGCACGCTCGCGTATTTCGCGAACGCGTTGAGCACGCGGTCCTGGCGGTCGACCTTCCAGTCCTGGAATTTCGGGAACGCGCGCACGCCGATCAGGTCGACGTAGCGCGACAGCACGCGCGCGACTTCGGCGACGTGCTCCTCTTCCTCGCCGTCCATCACGGTGCCGGTGCCGAACTCGATCGGCCACGCGTCCTTGCCCGGCGCGAGCACGATCGCGTGTCCGCCGAGCTGGAACGCGCCGAGCTCGAAGCTCGTGCGCGTGCGCATCGACGCGTTGAAGAACAGCAGCGCGATCGACTTGCCGGCGAGCTCGCGGCCGATCCTGGCGCGCTTGAACGCGGCCGCCTGCATCGAGCAGCGCGTCGAGCTCGGCGCGGCTCCAGTCCTGCGTGTTGAGAAAATGCCGTGGAGACATCCGCAACCTCGTGCTGTTTGTGAGAGTGCCGGCCACGGATGGCCGGTCTGTTCTTCGCGCGGATGGAGCCGCGCACGGCAAACCCAAAACAAAAAACCCGGCGCGAAGGCCGGGTTTTCGTCGATACACATGAAACGCGTGCGACAGCCTACCCGGCTCGGAAATCGGGCTCCGGTCGGCGCGCGCGCGAGGTCATGCCAGCGGCCATGCGGGCGCTGGACAGGATCTGGGCGGTCAGGGTCGCGGTATTCATGCGGGTCGAAAGGTATCCGGAATCTCGTTGCGGTGCAATAAATCTTCGGATCCGCAACGCCGCAGTCCGATCCCGGCTCTTCCCTATTCCGCCGGCGCGACGCTGACGCGCACGCGCATGCGCTCGCCCGGGTCGTAATCGAGCCGCGACATGTAGACGTCGCCGCGATAGCGGTATTGCACGTCGTAACCGACGATGCGGCGCTCTTCCGCCGCGTCCTGCACCATGCGGCAGTGACGCTCGGGACCCGCGTAGTAGCCATCGTCCTGCGTCGCGACGCCGTGGCCGACCGCGCCGCCGACGACCGCGCCCGCGACCGTCGCCGCCTTGCGGCCGTCGCCCTTGCCGACCGTGTTGCCGAGCACGCCGCCGACGATCGCGCCGATCACGGTGCCGGCTGCGTTGTTGTTGCCGCCGTCGACATGGCGCTCGACCGGCACGTCATCGCATACCTCGCGCGGAGCGGACGCCTGCACGCGGTCGTACACGGGATCGACACGCAGCACGTCGGCCCACGCGTACTTGGTGTTCTCACCCGCCGGTGCGGGTGCGTCATAACGTCCCGGAGGAGGCGGCGCGTCGTAGCGCCGATCCTGCGCGGACACGCTCGCCGCGGTCAGGACAGCCGCGACAAACAGTACAACTTTCAACTTCATTGCGATCTCCACGTCGGGGCGACGCGCTGGCTACCCACAACGACAGCTATTTTGGTATCGCGCCGGTGTATCCCGGCGTCGCGTTCTTATTGCGCGCAAATTAAAACATCGAATCGCTGAACCTTGGCTAAGGCCTTCCATTCATTGAAGAAAACCTGTCCCCAACGGGCGGCGTGCGGCCGTCGCCTGCTATGCTGTTGCACAGCACCAAGGCCTGCCGATGACCCTTCGCCTGCACAACAGCCTGACCCGCCGCGTCGAGGATTTCGTACCCCAGGATCCTGCCCGCGTGACCATGTACGTCTGCGGACCGACCGTCTACAACTACGTCCACATCGGCAATGCGCGTCCGTACGTCGTGTTCGGGCTGCTGGCCAAGGCTCCTGCGCCGCCTCTATCCCGCGTGTCGTCTACGCGCGCAACATCACCGACGTCGACGACAAGATCAACGCCGCGGCCAAGGCCGGCCGGCGTCCCGATCGACCGCATCACCGACCGCTTCGCCGCCGCGTTCTTCGACGACATGGCCGCGCTCGGCGTCGACGCGCCGGACGTGAACCCGCACGCGACGCAGCACATCGCCGAGATCGTCGCGCATGTGCGAGCGCCTGATCGGCGCGCGGCCACGCGTACGCGGCCGAAGGCCACGTGCTGTTCGACGTCGCCAGCTACGCCGACTACGGCAAGCTGTCCGGCCGCTCGACCGACGAGATGATCGCCGGCGCCCGCGTCGAGGTCGCGCCGTACAAGAAGAACCCGGCCGATTTCGTGCTGTGGAAACCGTCGACGCCCGACCTTCCCGGCTGGGACAGCCCGTGGGGACGCGGCCGGCCCGGCTGGCACATCGAGTGCTCGGCGATGGCCGAGGCGCATCTCGGCGAGACGATCGACATCCACGCCGGCGGCAACGACCTGATGTTTCCGCACCACGAGAACGAGATCGCGCAGAGCACCTGCGCGCACGGCGGCCGCGTGTTCGCGCGCTACTGGCTGCACAACGGCATGCTGACGTTCAACGGCACGCAAGATGTCGAAGTCGCTCGGCAACGTGATGCTGCTGCACGAACTTCTGCAGAAGCATCCGCCCGAAGCTGCTGCGCTATCTGCTGATCAAGGCGCATTACCGCCAGCCGCTCGACTGGTCCGACAGCGACGATCGCGCAGGCGCGTGCGACGCTCGACGGCTGGTACGGCGCGTTGCGCGATCTCGCCGACGTGGAAATCGATACTGCCGCGATCCAGACGCCAGCCGAGATCGAAGCCGCGTTGCTCGACGATCTCAATACGCCTCAGGCACTGGCTGCGATCTCGCGAGCTTGCAGCGAGCACGCGCCGCGCAGCGACGATGGAGCAGAAGAAAGCGGCCAAATCCGCGCTGCTCGGCGCCGGCGGGATGCTTGGCCTCCTGCGTCAGGATCCGGAAACATGGTTCAAGCAAGGGCTCGGCTTTGCGCAGGGCACGTCGTCATCCGCCGCCAACGCAGCACCCGATCCGAAGGAAATCGACGATCTCGTCGAGCAGCGCAACGCCGCGCGCAAAGCGAAGAATTTCGCCGAAGCCGACCGCATCCGCGACCTGCTCGCCGCGAAAGGCATCGCGATCGAAGACGGCGCGCAAGGCACGCGCTGGAAAGTCGTGAATCCGAATGAATGCCCAGCTTGAAAAATCGCCGAGCGCCGATGCGGCGCAAGCCGGGATCGCCGACGAATTCGCGTTCTTCGGCGACTGGACCGAGCGCTACCAGTACCTGATCGATCTCGGCCGCAAGCTGCCGCCGTTTCCGGACGCGCTGAAGACGGACGAGCACAAGGTCACCGGCTGCCAGTCGCAGGTGTGGCTGGTGCCGTCGGGCGATGCGCAGCGGCTCGAATTCCAGGCGATCAGCGATTCGGCGATCGTCTCGGGACTGATCGCGTTGCTGTTGCGCGTCTACTCGGGTCGTTCGGCGTCGGAGATTCTCGCGACGGAGCCGACGTTCATCGAGGCGATCGGTCTCGCCAAGCACCTGTCGCCGACGCGATCGAACGGGCTGGCGGCGATGCTGGCTGCGATCAAGCAGCATGCGCGCGCGGCGCTTGGCGCCGGCTGAAGCTTCCCTCATCCGCCAGCGCGCTTTTCCCCCTCTCCCGCTCGCGGGAGAGGGTTGGGGTGAGGGCACTCTTGGTTCGACGCCCCACTCCGCTTGCCCTCACCCTGCCCTCTCCCGCAAGCGGGAGAGGGGAAGGCTCCGACTCACATCGTATGCGTCGGCCTTTCCTGCGTCAGGATGCCGGCCAGAATCGACTCGATCTTCGTGCGCGCCGCCTCGCCGTCCGCCGAGTCGTTGAACTGCACGCCGATGCCGGCCGTGCGATTGCCCTGCGCGCCCGCCGGCGTGATCCAGACGACCTTGCCGGCGACCGGCAGGCGATCCTTCTCTTCCATCAGCGACAGCAGGATGAACACCTCGTCGCCGAGCGCTGTAGCGCTTGGCGGTCGGCACGAACAGGCCGCCGCCCTTGACGAACGGCATGTACGCGTTGAACAGCGCGCCCTTGTCCTTGATCGCCAGCGACAGGATGCCCTGTCGCGGTGCGCCGCCCGAAGCTGGAGTCGCCATAGTCACGCCCTTCCCGCGGTTCGGTCGCGCCGGCCAGTCGCGCAACAGATCCAGGAGCACCAGATCCGCGCGCAACGGCGTCGCCAAAAGGCCGCGCGCGCGGTTCGCGCGACCGAACCACGCAGCTAGCTTCGGGATTTCGGCGCGGCCGGTCAAGCCAAGCTCGCCGCGCCGCCCGGCGCCGATCCGGCGCGCCTCCTCGCGGGCCAGCGTCGGCGGCGAACCAGAGGCGAAGGCCTGGCCGATCGGCCGCCCAGCGCTCGGCGACGGCCGAGGGCAGCGCGCGCGACGCCGAAAGCGCCGCAAGATCGGCGACGCACTCGGCACGCAGGTCGAGCGCGCCGTCGGCAATCCAGCCCTCGGCGAGGCCCGGGTTGCCCATGCTCGCCTCGAGCGTCGTTGCGGCGACTTGGCCGTCGATGCCCCTGGCGCGCAGCCAGGCCAGCGCTTCGGCGTGCGACGGCACGCCGATGTCGATGCGCTGGCAGCGGCTGCGGATCGTCGCCGGCAGCCGCGACGGATCGTCGGCGACGAGCATGATGATCGTGTCCGACGCCGGCTCTTCGAGCGTTTTCAGCAGCGCATTCGCGGCGTTCGGATTCATCGCGTCGGCCGGATCGATCATCGCGATCTGCAGGCCGCCGAACTGGCTCGACAGCGCCAGGCGCTGACCGAGCGCGCGCATCTGGTCGACGATCAGCTCGGTGCGCAGCTTGCCGTCCGATTCGCGCGGCTCGAACGTGACGCGCACGAGATCGGGATGACTGCCCGCCGCGACGAGCAGGCAGCTGCGGCACGCGCCGCACGCGCTGCCATCGGCGCGCGCGCTGCGTGCAGAGCGCGGCCGCGGCGAGCGCATCGGCGAGCGCGCGCTTGCCGTAGCCCCGCGGACCTGCGAACAGCAGCGCATGGTGCAGCCGCATCTCGCGCGACGATCCGCGGCGAGCGACGCTTCCAGGCCGGCATCAGCCACGGCGCGAGCTTCATGCCGGCGCTCCTTTCGCGTCGACGAATGCATCGACGGCCGCGCAGGCCGCGGCGCGCACCTCGTCGACGGCTGCGCGTCGCATCGATGACGCGAAAGCGCGCCGGCTCGGCGGCGGCGCGCGCGCGATACGCGGCGCGCACGCGCTCGAAGAAATCGCTGTTTTCCAGCTCGATGCGATCGGCCGCGCCGCGTCCGCTGGCGCGCGCGCAGGCCATCGGCGATCGGCAGATCGAGCAGCAGCGTGAGGTCGGGCTTCATGCAGCGCAGCCCAGCGTTCGAGCTCGGCGATGCGCGACTCGGGCTGGCCGCGACCGCCGCCCTGATAGGCGTAGCTCGCGTCGGTGAAGCGGTCGGACAGCACCCACTGCCCCGCATCGAGCGCCGGGCGGATCAGCTCGCGCACGAGCTGCGCGCGCGCGGCGAACATCAGCAGCAGCTCGCTCTCGGCGCGAGATGTCGCGCCGCGCCGGATCGAGCACGATCGTCGCGCACGGCTTCGCCGAGCACGCGTGCCGCCGGGTTCGCGCGTGACGACCACGTCGATGCCGCGCGCTTCGAGCCGCTCGCGCACCGCGTCGAGCACGGTGCTCTTGCCCGCGCCTTCGCCGCCTTCGAGTGTGATCAGCGTCTGTTCCGCTCATCTCTTTCCGTGCGTCATGTTCCGGTGCAGCTGGTATTTCTGGACCGCGCGATTGTGCTCGTCGAGCGTCGCCGAAAATTCGTGGCTGCCGTCGCCGCGCGCGACGAAGTAGAGCGCATCGCCCGGCGCCGGATGCAGCGCCGCCTCGAGCGCCGGCATGCCCGGCAACGCGATCGGCGTCGGCGGCAGACCGTCGCGCGTGTACGTGTTGTACGGCGTGTCGGCTTCGAGATCGTCGCGGCGGATATTGCCGTCGATAGCTGTCGCCCATGCCGTAGATCACGGTCGGATCGGTCTGCAGGCGCATGCCGAACTTGAGCCGGCGCATGAACACGCCGGCGATCAGCGGGCGCTCGTCGGGACGCGCCGGTTTCCTTCTCGACGATCGAGGCGAGGATCAGCGCCTGATACGGCGAATCGAGCAGCACGTCCGGCGCACGCGCGTTCCAGAGCCGGTCGAGCGCCTTGTGCATCGCCGCGTGCGCGCGGCCGAGCACGTCGAGATCCGACTCGCCCTTGACCAGGCGTACGTCTCGGGCAGGAACCATCCTTCCGGATGGCCATCGTCGATGCCGAGCCTGTGCGCGATGTCCTCGTCGGACATGCCGGGCAGCGTCTGCGCGAGCCCGGCGTCGGCGGCGAGCGCGAGGCGCAGCTGCTTGAACGTCCAGCCGTCGACGATCGTGAAATGATGCTGCAGCACTTCGCCGGCGGCCATCCGGCGCAGCAGCTCGCGCGGCGTCAGGCCCGGCGTCAACGCGTATTCGCCGGCATGCAGCTTGCCTTCGACGCCGAGCTCGCGACCGAGCGCGCGCCAGTACCAGGGCGATGCGTGCGTGATCCCGGTCGCGCGCAGCTGGTCGACGATCGACCGATAGCTCGCGCCGCGCGCGATGTCGATGGTCGTGTCGGGGCGATCGATCGTCAGCGGCGCGTCGGAGAAACGCCGGTAGTCGATCCAGAGGAATGCGGCCGCGCCGATCAGCGCGAGCAGGAACAACACGATGATCACGCGCAACAGCGCGCGACCGATTGCCGTGCGCGCGCGAGAGCGATCTGCAGCCGACTCGTCGTCCCGCGAAAGCGGGGACCCAGTGACTTCGCTGCACGGCGCTGGGTTCCCGCTTTCGCGGGAACGACGGCTATATGCATGTCGGCATCGCTCTGCATGGCTATCGACAAGCCGGCGCCGCAGCGTAACCCGACTTCATGTCGCGACCAACCTGCATCAGCGCTCGACGCCGAGCGCGCGCAGCAGTCCCGTCGCCTTCGCGCGCGTCTCGTCGAGCTCGCGCTCGGCGATCGAATCCGCAACGATGCCGGCACCGGCGCGGAAGCGGATCGTCTCGCGCTCGATCGCGAGCGTGCGGATCAGGATGTTGAGATCGAGATCGCCGTCGCGATTCGAGATAGCCGAGCGAGCCCGTGTACGCGCCGCGGCCGACGCCTTCGAGCTCGGCGATGATCTCCATGCAGCGCACCTTCGGGCAGCCGGTGATCGTGCCGCCGGGAAAGACCGCGCGCATGATCTGCGCCCGGCGTCACATCCGGCGCGCAGCCGTGCCGCGCACGTTCGACACGATGTGATGCACGTGCGCGTAGCTCTCGACGCTCATCAGCTCGTCGACCTCGACCGAGCCCGGAATCGCAGACGCGGCCGAGATCGTTGCGCTCCAGATCGATCAGCATCACGTGTTCGGCGCGTTCCTTCGGATGGCCGATCAGCTCGCGCACGCGCGCGGCGTCATCGTCGCCCGCGATGCGCGGCGCGCGTGCCGGCGATCGGGCGCGTCTGCACGATGTCGCCGCGCACCTCGACCAGGCGCTCCGGCGACGAGCTCGCGATCGCCCAGTCGTCGCGCTGCAGGAAACCCGCGAACGGCGCCGGATTCGCTTCGCGCAGCGCGGCATACATCGCCGCCGGCGATAGCGTCGCCGTCAGGACGCACGCGCCATTCGCGCGACAGATTGACCTGGAACACATCGCCGGCGCGAAGGTAGTCGTGGATGCGCGCGACGCCGTCGAGGAATCGTTCGCGGCGCGTCTTCGTCGACTTGCGATCCCGTGCGGCGACTGCCGGCACGACCGTCGGCACGCGCGACGACGATCGGCAGCCAGCGCATCGAGCAGATCCTCGCGGCCTTGCTTCGACGACGAGCCGCGTCGACATCGCGCTGATGATCGACGATGATCGCCGCCGGACAGCGCAGCGCGAGCGCGACCGGCATCGCGCTGTCCGGCGCGCGCCGGCAAGCCGCAGCTTCGGCTCGATCTCGCCGGCGAGCTCGTAGCCGAGATAAAGCAGCCAGCCGCCGCGAAACGGAAGCTCGTCGTCGCCTGACCGCTCGATGCGCTCGCGACTGCCACGCCGCATCGAGCGCATCGAGGAAGATGCGCGAACGGCCGCTCGCCGTTCGCGTCGCGCACGCGGCCATCGCGATCGAGCCGGATCTCGTCGGTCGGAAACGCGAACAGGATGTCGAAGCGCGTGCGCGCCGAGCCGCGCGCGACGCTTTCGAGCAGCGCGGGATAGCGCTCCGGATACGCCGCCGCAAGCGGCAGCAGGTCGCGCCGTCCCGGCAGCTCGCGCACGTCGGATGCTCATGCGTCCGTCGCGCGGTCGTCTGCGATCAGACGCGGCGGAATACCAGCGTGCCGTTGGTGCCGCCGAAACCGAACGAGTTCGACAGCACGATGTCGAGCTTCGCCTCGCGCGCGGTGTGCGGCACGAAATCGAGATCGCAGCCTTCGCCCGGATTGTCGAGGTTGATCGTCGGCGGAATCACGCTGTCGCGCATCGCGAGGATCGAGAAGATCGCCTCGACGCCACCGGCCGCGCCGAGCAGATGGCCGGTCATCGACTTGGTCGAGCTGACCGGCATCTTCTTCGCGTAGTCGCCGAAGCAGCGTCTTGATCGCGTTGCACTTCGGCGATGTCGCCGACGCCGGTCGAGGTCGCGTGCGCGTTGACGTAGTCGATGTCCGTCGGATTGACCTTCGCGTCGTGCGAGCGCAGCCGCCATCGAGCGCGCGCGCGCCGTCGCCGTCTTCCGGCGGCGAGGTCATGTGGAACGCATCGCCGCTCATGCCGAAGCCGACCAGCTCGCAGTAGATGCGCGCGCCGCGCGCCTTGGCGTGTTCGTAGTCTTCGATGACCAGCACGCCGGCGCCTTCGGACAGCACGAAGCCGTCGCGATCGCGGTCCCACGGGCGGCTCGCCTTGGTCGGATCGTCGTTGCGCGTCGACATCGCGCGCGCCGAGCAGAAGCCGCCGACCGCGGTGCCGACCGTGGAGTATTCGGCGCCGCCGGCGATCATGACGTCGGCATCGCCGTACTGGATCATGCGCATCGCGAGGCCGATGTTGTGCGTCGCGGTCGTGCACGCGGTCACGCAGGCGATGTTCGGACCTTTCAGGCCGAGCATGATCGACAGATTGCCCGAGGCCATGTTGACGATCGAGCTCGGCACGAAGAACGGCGAGATCTTGCGCTGGCCGCCCTCGTGATACGTGATCGCGGTCTTCTCGATCGTGCCGATGCCGCCGATGCCGGCACCGACCGCGACGCCGATGCGTTCTTCGTCGTGCTCGTGCGGCTTGCAGGCCCGCGTCCGCGAGCGCCTGGATCGACGCGGCGATGCCGTAGTGGATGAACGGGTCCATCTTCTTGACGTCTTTCGCCGCGATGTACTGGGTCGGATCGAAATCGCGGACTTCGCCGGCGATGCGCGTCGGGAACGTCGATCGCATCGAAGTGCGTGATCGGCCCGATGCCGCTCTTGCCGGCCGTGATGTTCGCCCACGCAGTCGCCACGTCGTTGCCGACGGGGCTGATGATGCCAAGACCGGTGACGACGACGCGTCGCTTGCTCATGGATCAACCTGCGCTCATGCTGACGCTGCAGATCATGCGCGCCGAGGCTGCGCCGTCACGATCAAGCATCGCTCGCGCGCCAAAAACAAAGCTGCGCCCCGAAGGCGCAGCTCGTGTCATGCTGTCGATCGGGCGGAACTCAAGCCTTGACGTGAGCCTTGATGTAGTCGATCGCCTGCTGCACCGTGGTGATCTTCTCGGCTTCCTCGTCGGGAATCTCGCACTCGAACTCTTCCTCGAGGGCCATGACCAGCTCGACCGTGTCGAGCGAGTCAGCGCCGAGGTCATCCACGAACGACGCGTTCGGCGTGACCTCGTCTTCCTTCACACCCAGCTGCTCGACGACGATCTTCTTGACGCGTTCTTCGATAGTGCTCATTTGCCTTGTTACCTCCCGATGGGGAATACGTGCGGCCGACGACGTGCGCCTGAAGGCGCTCGGGGCCCAATTAAAGAGGCGGCATTGTATCGGGGCGGGCGGTCAGGAGCTAGGGGCCTGAAGAACAAGGGGTTAGACAGTGGCGGGGCGAGGCTCGAAAACCGATCGCGTCGATGCGAGCACCGGCGTGAGCCTCGATCACGACGCCTGTTGCGCGCTGCTTCACGCCATGTACATGCCGCCGTTGACGTGCAGCGTCTCGCCGGTGATGTACGCCGCAGCCGGCGAGGCCAGAAACGCGACCGCCTTGGCGATGTCGCCGGGCTCGCCGAGCCGTCCGAGCGCGATCTGCGACAGCAATGCCTTCGCGCTGCGCTTCGGGCAGCGCGCGCGTCATGTCGGTGTCGATGAAGCCCGGCGCGACGACGTTGACCGTGATGCCGCGCGAGCCGATCTCGCGCGCGAGCGATTTCGAGAACGCGATGATGCCGGCCTTCGCCGCCGCGTAGTTCGACTGGCCCGCGTTGCCGGTGACGCCGATCACCGAGGCGATGTTGATGATGCGTCCCTTGCGCGCCTTCATCATGCCGCGCATGACCGCTTTCGAGGTGCGGTAGACCGACGTGAGGTTGGTGTCGAGGATCGCCTGCCAGTCTTCGTCCTTCATGCGCATCAGCAGTTGATCGCGCGTGATGCCGGCGTTGTTGACGAGAATCGTGACGCGCGCCGAATTCCTTGGCGATGCCATCGATCAGCGCCTCGACCGCGGCGCCGTCGGTCACGTTCAACGCGCGGCCCGCGCCGCCGTGCGCGGCGAGACGCTCGCCGATCGCCTGCGCGCCGGCTTCGGTCGTCGCGGTGCCGATGACTTTCGCGCCGCGCGCGGCCAGCTCGTCCGCGATCGCGGCGCCGATGCCGCGGCTCGCGCCGGTGACCAGCGCGATCTCGCCTTCCAGAAACCTGTCCATCGCCCTCGCCTTTCGCTGTCCGAGGGCGCGCACGTTACACACGCGGCGCGGCGCCGTCCATTGCGGGTTGCGTACGCCGCGTTCGCTAGCGAAAGGCCCGACTCCGCCGTTCGGAAGCTCGAAAACGCCGCCGCATCACTGGCGTTTTCAGCATCAATGAATCATCCGCGCGAAATCCCTTTCCGGATGCGGCGCGCCTTTGCCGGTCTCGACGTACTGCTGCAAGCTGACGAGGTAGTAGGCCCAGCCGGTCGTCACGAGCGCGTAGCCTTCGTTCGCTTCGGCGAACCCTCGGTGTGCGAACGACAGCACGGTGTCACTTCCGTCGGCAGTCAGCTCGAACGTGATCGTCGTGCCGTCCCAGCCGCCCGGCGCATTTGCCGAGAGCGTCGTCCAGCCGACGCGGTGCGGCGCATCGAGCGCGTCGACGCGCACGCTCGTCACGCCGCTGCCGCCGTAGAAGCGGAACTCGCCCGCGCCGCCGATGCGCGCATCGAGATCGGCGTCGCGCGTCCACCAGTTGCGGATTCCTTCCGTCGTCGTCAGCGCCTCGAACACGCGCTCGGGCGGTGCGTGGATCGTGAGGCGATGCAGGATGTCGGGCATCTTCGTTCTCCGATCTCGGTTGCGCTCGATCAGCCAAGCCGCTTGGTCAGTCCAGCGAGGATCTGCGACCAGCCGCCGTGGTGACTGTCGACCATTTCCTGATCCGGCAACCCTTCGTGCTTGAGCGTGAGCTCGGTCTTGCCGCCGCGCGCGACGAGCTCGATCGTCACAACCGATTCCTTGCCGCGCGTGCCTTCGCTGACCCACGTGAACTCGAGCAGGCTCGGCCGCTCGACGCGCAGATAACGCCCGTAGTGCGGATATTTGCGGCCTTCGTACGGCATCTCGAGATAGAAAAGCCCGTCTTCGCGTGGATCGACGATCGCTTTCTCGCCCTCGGCAAGCCATGCCTTCACGCTGGCGGGATTTACCCACGCATCGAACACCTGTTCGGGTTTCGCCGTGTAGCTCCTGGCGACATCGGTACGGAATGCGCCCATCGCCTTGACGTTGCGCTCAGCCATCGTTGTGCTCCTTCGAATTCTGCGTGTTGAGGAATTCGCCCAGCGCATCGAGGCGCTGGTTCCAGAAACGTTCGTACTGCGAGGTCCAGCGCGCGACTTCCTTCAACGGCGCCGCGCGCAGCTGCATGTAGTGCTCGCGCCCGACGCGCGTGCGCTCGCACGAGCCCCGCCTTCTCGAGCACCTTGAGATGCTTCGACACCGCGTTGAGCGACATGTCGAACGGCAGCGCGAGATCGCCGACGCGTGTTGCGCCGCGCGTGAGGCGCGCGACGATGCGGCGTCGGGTCGGATCGGCCAGGGCCGCGAAGGTCATATCGAGTGCGGACATTTGTGCCTCATACATTCAACCTATAGGTTGAATAATACGCGCATCGATCAAGCTGTCAAGCGCTGACCGTGAGTGAGGCGATCGATCTTCGGCGTGTTTCCCTTCTCCCGCTCGCGGGAGAAGGTGCCGAAGGCGGATGAGCGGGAAATGCGGAGTGGTGAGGCTGCTATCGCAAGGCTTCCCTCACCCGCGCCTGTGGCGCGACCTCTCCCGCAAGCGGGAGAGGTGACAACGAAATCAGCTGCGCCAGCTCTCGAGCGCGGTGTCGAATTCGGCAGGCGTGCCGAGCGCACGCCCGTCGATCGACTTGTCGATGCGCTTGACGAGACCCGCCAGCACCTTGCCCGGTCCGCACTCGGCGATGCGCGTCGCACCGGCCGTCGCGAGCGCGGCGACGCAGCCGCTCCAGCGCACCGGAAGATAGAGCTGACGCGCGAGCGCATCGCGAATCGCAGCGACGCCGCGATGCGCCGTCGCATCGACGTTCTGCACGACCGGAATCTGCGGCTCGCGCCATGCGTACGCACTCATCGCTTCGACGACGCGATTGGCCGCTTCGCGCATCAGCGGCGTGTGCGACGGCACGCTGACCGCAAGCTTCACGACCTTGCGCACGCCGCGCGCGGTCAGCGCGCGATCGCCTGATCGACTGCGTCGGCGTGTCCGCCGATCACGATCTGTCCCGGCGAGTTGTAGTTCGCCGGCACGACGATGCGCTCGCCCGAGATTTCGCGGCAGACTTCCTCGACGAGCGGCATCTTCGGCGCCGAGCACGGCCGCCATCGCGCCCTGCGCCTTCCGGCGCGGCTTCCTGCATCGGCCTGGCCGCGGATGCGCACGAGATGCGCCGCGTCGCGCGAGCGAGAGCGTGCCGGCCGCGACGAGCGCGGTGTATTCGCCGAGGCTGTGTCCGGCCAGATGCGCCGGCCGCGGTCCGCCGGCTGCGATCCACGCGCGCCACACCGCAACGCCCGCCGCGAGCAACGCAGGCTGCGTGTATTCGGTGCGATTGAGCATCGCCTCCGGGCCGCCCTGCGACAGCGCCCACAGATCGACGCTGGCGCCGTCGGATGCTTCGGCGAAGGTTTCGCGGATGCCGCGATGGAGCTCGGAGAGCTCGGCGAGCATGCCGATCGATTGCGAGCCCTGGCCCGGGAAGACGAATGCGAGGTTCGAGGATGTCGCAGCGTGATTCATGAGTGTCGACCTCGATTCGTCATTCCGGCGAAGGCCGGAATCCAGTCCTTGCGACCGAACGCACGAAAGCTGGGTCCCGGCTTTCGCCGGGACGACGCAATCATGTGGGTTTGCGAGAGTTCTGCGGCGCGTTGCGGGCCGCGGCGTCGCATCAATACTTCAGCAACGCCGACGCCCACGTAAACCCGCCGCCGAACGCCTCAAGCAGCACGTTCTGCCCGCGCTGGATCCTGCCCGAGCGCACCGCTTCGTCGAGCGCGAGCGGCACCGAACCCGAGGACGTATTGCCGTGCCGGTCGACCGTGACGACGACGCGATCCATCGAAAGCTTCAGCCGCTTCGCGGTCGCCTCGATGATGCGCAGGTTGGCCTGGTGCGGAATCAGCCAGTCGACGTCCGACTCGTGCATGTTCGCCGCTTCGAGCGTCTCGCCGACGATGCGATCGAGCGTCTTGACGGCGACCTTGAACACTTCGCTGCCGGTCATCATGACGCGGATGCCGTGGTTGGGCTCGTCGTCGCGGAAACCCGCCGACACGCCGACCGGGTTGTACAGCAGGTGCTTGTAGCCGCCGTCGGCGTGCAGCTTCGTCGTGATGATGCCGGGCTCGCTCGACGGCCTCCAGCACGACCGCGCCGGCGCCGTCGCCGAACAGCACGCAGGTCGAGCGATCGGTCCAGTCGATCATGCGCGACAGCGTTTCGGAGCCGACGACGAGCGCCTTCTTCGACTGTGCCGCCGCGGATGAACTGGTCGGCGACGCCGAGCGCGTAGAGGAATCCCGAGCACGCGGCGTTGACGTCGAACGCCGCGCAGCCGTTCGCGCCGAGGCGATGCTGCAGCAGGCATGCGGTCGACGGGAAGATCAGATCGGGCGTCGTCGTGCCGAGCACGATCAGGTCGATCTCGCTGGCCTTGACGCCGGCGGCTTCGAGCGCGTGCGTCGCCGCATAGAACGCGAGATCGCCGGTGGTTTCGCCGTCGGCGGCGCGGCGCCGCTCGCGGATGCCCGTGCGCGAGGCGATCCACTCGTCGGTGGTCTCGACGATCTTTTCGAGATCGGCGTTGGTGACGACTTTTTCCGGCAGATAGCTGCCGGTGCCGGCGATGCGTGAGTAGATCAGGGTAGGCACTCCCCGCTCGCGCCCGACCCGCATTCACCGGGCCGTGCACGCGCGCCCAATCGGTCAAAGAACGGATGTTGCGGTCGAAGATGCGAACGGCCTCAGTTGCCGTCCGCGCGACGCGGACGCTCAGTCCTCGTCCTTCACCGACGACTTGGTGTCGATGACCTTCTTGCCGCGATAGTAGCCGTCCTTCGTGACGTGGTGGCGCAGATGCACTTCGCCCGACGTCGGATCGGTCGAGAGCTGCTTGGCCGACAGCGCATCGTGGGCGCGGCGCATGCCGCGGCGGGAGGGGGATTTGCGACTCTTGGCGACTGCCATGACATGAACTCCAGTAAATCGGGTTGTACGTTTTCGGGCTTCGTGCCCATCGGATCGGCCATCCTGGCCTCGATTCGAGCGATGTTCTATTGGGTCTTCTTGAGCTTTGCCAACGCCGCGAACGGATTCGGATCGCTCCTCTTCGGCGCGCGGATCTCCATCGTGCCATTCGACCGGCGCGCCCGGTTTCAGCGGCACCACCGGCAAAGCCAGTATCAATTCGTCCTCGATCACGTCGGCGAGGCTGACCTGGCCGTCCGCGATCAACAATGGTTCGTAGCCCGGCGGCAGCGCCGCCTCCTCGCTTTCTTCCCTGATCAGGCCGAGCCGCTGGTCGACGCGCACCGGCTGCGCGGTACACCTCGAGCGTGCGCTGACAGGTCAGCGGCAGATCGGCCTCGACGCGCACGGCGAGATAGGCGACGCCGAGCTCGTCCTTGCCGAATTCGAGATCATAGTCCGCCTCGCCTTCCGCCGCCGCAAGACTCTCGCGCAGCCGGCGGAATGAAGCGAGCGGCAGCTTGCCTTGGAAGGAGCGCCGCGCTTGCACCATGCGCGACGCATCCACGCGTTCGGGCAGGGCGACTGACATGGGCGCGCGATGGTAGGTTTTGACCCCCTCCCTGTCAACCGCGCGGCGGCCCGGTTTGCTGCCGTACACGCGCGCGCGGCAGACTAGCCATTCAGGAGGACAGGCTTTGATCTATCTGATCGCACCTCGCTGTCGTTGCAGTGCTGCTGGTCGCCGGCCTCGGCCTTCGCGAGCGTCGGCTGCGGCGCCGTCCGCGCCTGCTCGCCGAGGTCATGGACGAGGCCGACGCGCTGGAGCGCGAGCTCTACGAGTGCCGCACGCGCCTCCGCGAGATCCCGGCGCTGGTCGCCGCGCTGCCGCCGTCGGCGCAGCTGTCGGCGCGCGCGACGCTGGTCGCCGAGCCGCAGGTCCAGGCTGCGCTGCGCGATCTGCTTTCGCACCGGCTCTGGCTCAAGGAGCACGCGGCGACCGCGACGCTGGCCGAGCTCGAATCGGCCCGCAAGCGCGCTTTCGACGGCAAAAGCCGCGCTCGCGACGCAGCTCGAGCGCCTCGCCGACGTCCGCGCCGAGCTCGAAGCCGCGCGCTCCTCGCAGGCCACACGCGCCGACGCCCATCCCTGATGGCGCCGGCCGGTCCCGATCTCGTCCTCGCCTCGACCTCGCGTTACCGCCGCGAACTGCTGGCGCGGCTCGTGCCCGATTTCCGCGTCGTCGCGCCCGACGTCGACGAGACGCCGCGCGGCGGCGAGACGCCGGTCGATCTCGCGGTCCGGCTGGCCGAAGCGAAGGCGCTGGCCGTCGCCGCGGACCTGCCGGGCGCGCTCGTCGATCGGCAGCGATCAGGTCGCCGAGCTCGACGGCCGCGCGATCGGCAAGCCCGGCACGCCGCGATGCCGCGCTCGCGCAGCTCGCGGCGAGCTCCGGCCGGACCGTCGTCTTCCACACGGCCGTCTGCGTCGCCGACGCGCGCACCTCGCCGCCGCGGATCCATGCGGCGATCGACCGCACCGAAGTCGTATTCCGCGCGCTCGGCGCCGATGAGATCGCGCGCTACGTCGATCGCGAGAACCCGATCGACTGCGCCGGCAGCTTCAAGGCCGAAGGTGCCGGCATCGCGCTCTTCGAACGCATCGACAGCCGCGACCCGACCGCGCTGATCGGCCTGCCGCTGATCGCGCTCGCAACGCTGCTCAGAGCCGCAGGATTCACGCTGCCTTAGCAGCCCGTCGCCTGAAAATGCCCGTTCACGGCGCTGCGCCGGCGAATCGGGACACAGTTCGCGGTCGATCCGACGGCGGCCCGACTAGACTCGCGCGGCGTGCGCAGGGAACCGACGCCGCCCTCATCGAGTCCGGAATATCCATGATCGAAACCTCAGCGAGCCCCCTGCCGACCGAATTGCGCGATTCGCTCGCGCGCGCGATCGCGCAGGTCAACACCGTCGTGCTCGGCAAGCGGCGCGAGGTCCGGCTCGCGTTCGTGTGCCTGCTCGCCGGCGGCCATCTCCTGATCGAGGACCTGCCGGGCGTCGGCAAGACGACGCTCGCGCATGCGCTCGCGGCGACGCTCGGGCTCAACTTCCAGCGCGTGCAGTTCACCTCGGACCTTCTGCCTTCCGACATCATCGGCGTCGGCATCTACGAGCGCGAAGCCGGCCGCTTCAAGTTCCACGCGGGCCCGCTGTTCACGCAGCTGCTGCTCGCCGACGAGATCAACCGCGCGATGCCGAAGACGCAGAGCGCGCTGCTCGAGGCGATGGCCGAGGAGCAGGTCACGGTCGACGGCATCACGCACCGGCTCGCGCCGCCGTTCTTCGTCGTCGCGACGCAGAACCCGATGGATTTCGCCGGCACCTATCCGCTGCCGGATTCGCAGCTCGACCGCTTCATGCTGCGCATGAGCATGGGCTATCCCGATCGCGAAGCCGAGCGCGCGATGCTGGGCTCGGTCGATCGCAAGAGCCTGCTCGGCACGCTGACGCCGTGCCTCGTTCCCGAGCAGATCATCGAGCTTCGCCACGCGTGCACGGCCGTGCTCGCGAGCTCCGGCGCTCGTCGAATACGTGCAGGCACTGCTCGCGGCGAGCCGCCAGCATCCGGAAATCCGCATCGGCCTCTCGCCGCGCGCGGGTCTCGCGCTGCTCGCGGCGGCGCGCGCGCACGCGCTGCTCGCCGGCCGCCCGCACTGCGTGCCCGAGGACGTGCAGGCCGTGTTCCCGTTCGTCGCCGGCCATCGCCTGACGCCGGGCGCGAGCGCGCAGCGCGATCGCGACAAGCTCGCGCTGCAGCTGCTCGAGGCGACGCCGGTTCGCTGATGCCATGTCCACGACGATCGCCGATCTTCGCATCCGCGCGCTCGCCTACGCGGAACGCCGCCTGCCGGCGCTGACGCGGCTGCGCCGGCCGGAATCGCTGCCGATCCGGCTCGACCGTCGCCGCATCTATGTGCTGCCGACCGGCTTCGGCATTTGCGTTCGCGCTGCTGCTGTTCGTGATGCTGCTCGGCGCACTCAATTACGCGAACAATCCGGCGCTGCTGCTGACTTGTCTTTTCGGCGCCGCGTGCGGCGCGAGCCTGTTCGCCGGATTTCGCGCCATGAACGGACTCACGCTGCTGCGCGCGAGCGCCGACGAATGCCACGCCGGCGCGCCGCTGTCGCTGCATCTGCGTTTCGCGCCATCGACCCGCGCGCGGCCGAGCCTGCGCTTGCGCCACGACAACATCGAGACCGCGTTCGCGCTGGCAGCAGCCGATGCCGAAGGCGATGTCACGATGACGATCGCGACGACGCGACGCGGCTGGCTGCGTCCCGGACGCATTCGCGTTTCGACCGAATATCCGCTCGGCCTTTTCCACATCTGGAGCTGGCTCAATCCCGACGCCGAATTCCTCGTCTATCCGGCGCCCGAGTCACCGGCGCCGCCGCTTCCCGGCGGCGGCGGAAACAAGGCCGAGCAGGCGCGCGCCGGCACCGGCGAGGATCACGCCGGACTTCGCGACTATCGCGTCACCGATCCGCCGCGCCTGATCGCATGGAAGGCATCGGCGCGCCACGAATCGCTGCTCGTGCGCGACGCCGAGCGACGCAGCGACGATGCGCTCGTGCTCGATTACGCGGTCGCTGCACGGCCTCGATCACGAAGCGCGCCTGCGCCGCCTGACGGCCTGGGTGCTCGCTGCGGAATCGGCGCTGCGCGAATACGTTCTGCGCCTTCCGGGCCAGACGATCGGTCCCGGCATCGGCGGCGCGCAGCGTCATGCGTGCCTGCGCGCGCTCGCACTGGCGCCCGACGATGCGTGAGCCGATCAGCCGCCATTCGTTCGAGCTGACCGCGGCCGCGATCGCGGCGGCGATCGGCCGCGCACGCGCTGCATCTGCCGGCGTGGCTCCTGATCGCGGTGCCGGCGATCCTCGTGCTGCGCGTCGTGACGCGCCGCCGCGGCGCCGGCGCCGGTGCCGATGTGGCTGCGCATTCCGGCCGCCGCGCCTGCTGCTCGTCGCGGTCGCCGCTGCAATACGGCACCGTGTTCGGCCGCGAGCCCGGCAGCGTGCTCGGCTGCGGACTGCTCGCGCTGAAGCTGCTCGAGACCGAGCACACGCGCGATGCGCGCGTCGCGATCGGATTCGCCGGGTTCGTGCTGATCAGCGCGCTGCTGTTCGCGCAGACGCTCTGGTTCACGCTGGCGGCATCGCTGTGCATCGTGCTGCTGCTCGCGGCGCTGGCTTCGCTGCAGCCGGCGCCCGCGCCGACGCGACATCGGCTGCGCGCCGAGCTCCAGCTCGGCGCGATCCTGCTCGCCTGCGGCCTGCCGCTCGCGGCGGCCGCATTCGCGCTGGTCCCGCGCCTCGCCTCGCCGCTCTGGGGCTCGCAGGACAAGAGCGTGCACGGACATACGGGCCTCGACGATCGCATGCAGCCCGGCGCGCTGACCGAGCTCCTGATCGACGATTCGCCCGCGTTCCGCGTCTACTTCGACTCGACGCTGCCGCCGCCGCAGCAGCGTTATTTCCGCGCGATCGTGCTGTGGGATTTCGATGGCACGACGTGGACAGCGCAGCCGCCGCGGCGAGTTCCTGCGCCCGGAGGAAGCGCAGCGCAATGGTCCGCCGATCGATTACTCGATCACGCTGGAGCCGACCGACCGGCGCTGGCTGCCGTCGCTCGATCTGCCGATCATCGCGCCGCAAGGCGCGCACTTCAGCGCGGACCGCGAGCTGATCGCGGACGATCCCGTCACGCAGCCGCGCGAATATCGCGTGCGCTCGACCATGCGCTACACGCTCGCGTCCACGCTGACCGCGCGCGAGCGCGCACGAGCGCTCGCGTTGCCCGACGGATTCAATCCGCGCACGCGCGCGCTGGCCGAATCATGGCGCAGCGCCGGCGACGACGATGCGGCGGTCGTGCGCGCTGCGCTCGGCCTTTTCCATCACAGCTTCACCTACACGCTGAATCCACCGCTGCTCGGCCGCGATTCGGTCGATGATTTCCTGTTCGCGACGCAGAAGGGTTTCTGCGAGCACTACGCGTCGGCGTTCGTCGTGCTGATGCGCGCGGCCGGCATTCCGGCGCGCGTCGTGACCGGCTATCAGGGCGGCTGGTGGAATCCGACCGGCGGCTACCTGCTGGTGCGCAATTCCGACGCGCATGCATGGGCCGAGATCTGGCTGAACGATCGCGGCTGGGTGCGCGTCGATCCGACCGCGGCGGTGAGTCCCGCGCGCATCGAGCTCGGCGCGCAGGCGGCGAACGACAGCAACGCCTGGAGCCAGGCCGCGTGGGTGCGCGCGATCCGCGACCGCTTCGATTTCGTCAACGGCCTGTGGACGCAGGCGATCATCCGCTTCGATGCGCTGCGCCAGAAAGGCATGCTGACGTCGTTCGGCGTCGCCGACGCGAACCAGGGCGATCTGCTGCTCGCGCTGTCGGCGGTGCTCGCGCGTCGTGCTCGCTGATCGCGACGCTGTGGGCGATGCGCGAGCTCAGGACTTCGCGCGGCGACGCGCTCGATCGCGCGTGGTCTCTGCTCGGGCGCCGGCTCGCGCGCGCCGGCGTCGAGCGCAGGGCCGAACGAAGGGCCGCTCGACTGGCTCGCGCGCGCGCGCACCGCCGCACCGGCATCCGCTGCGGCGCTCGGCGGTCTCGTGCAGGATTACGTCGCGCTGCGTTACGGCGCGAACGAACCCGGTTCCTGAACGCGTACGTGTCTTTACACGCGCGGTGCGGAGTTTTCGCGTCGCAAAGGCAGCCTGACCCAAGCTTGCAGCGTGCTGCAACGCCGCCGGGCCGTCGAACGTCTTATAGTGTCGGCAGGTCGTGACTCATGCAGGATCGTCCCATGTTCCGCCTTCGAGCTTTCGTTATCCGTCCCGCGCTTGCGAAGCCCGCCATTGCCGGTGCTCTCGCGCTGGCCCTCGGCGCCTGCGCGACCGTTCCGACGCCGCTGCAGGGACAGTTCCGCCGTGACGACACCGCGCGAGGCCACGGCGAACGCCGGCGGCGGCGTCGTGCGCTGGGGTGGTCAGATCATCAACGTCGATCCGCGCCCCGACCAGACCTGCTTCGAGGTCCTCGCGCGCGATCTCGATTCGATCGCGCGGCCGGTCTCGCGCGATCCGAGCAACGGGCGCTTCCTCGCCTGCCGCAGCGGCTTCTACGATCCGGAAGAATTCAAGCAGGGCCGCGACATCACGATCGTCGGCCAGCTCAACGGCAGCGAGAAGGCCAAGGTCGGCGACTTCGACTACACCTATCCGCGCGTCGCAGCGCAGACGATCTATCTCTGGCCCGATCGGCCGGCCTATTACGCCTCTCCGTACTACGATCCGTGGGGCCCGTGGTGGGGCTATGGCCCGTGGGGCGGCCCGTACTGGGGTGGTGGTCCTTACTGGGGCGGCGGTGCGACAGTCGTCGTGCGGCAGCCGCGCGCATCTTCGCCCGCGCCGAAGGGCGGCTGACCGGCGGTCACAGGACTGCGATCGACCGGCGTGCTCAGCCCGGCGGCCAGTGCATCGCGCGACCGGCGAGAAGATGCAGATGCAGATGGAACACCGTCTGCCCGCCGTCGCGATTGCAGTTGATCACGCAGCGATAGCCGTTCGCCGCGAAACCCTGCGCCTTCGCGTAGCGGCTCGCCGCGAGCACGAGCTTGCCGACTGCAAGCGCATCGGCTTCGGTGAGATCGTCGAGTGTCGCGACCGGCGTCTTCGGAATGAACAGCACGTGCACCGGCGCCTGCGGATTGATGTCGCGGAACGCGAGGATGTCGTCGTCTTCGTAGACGATGTCGGCCGGGATCTCGCGGCGGATGATTTTCGAGAACAGGGTTTCGGACATCGCACTTGAACTCCTCGAATCCGTCGTTCCCGACGAAGGTTTGCTATCCGAGCGTCTGCCGTCCGCCGAACGCATGCGCCAGCGTCCCGCGATCGATGTATTCGAGCTCGCCGCCAAGCGGCACGCCGTGCGCGAGCCGGCTCGCGCGCACGCCGGCGGCGCGCGCGAGCTGCGCGAGCATGTGCGCGGTCGCCTCGCCTTCGACGGTCGGGTTGGTCGCAACGATGAGCTCCTGCACTTCGCCCTCGGCGAGACGCTGCGCGAGCGCATCGAGGCCGATCTCCTTCGGACCGAGCCCGTCGAGCGGCGAAAGCCGCCCGAGCAGCACGAAGTAGCGCCCGCGATAGCCGGTCGCCTGCTCGATCGCGAGCTGATCGACCGGCGTTTCGACGACGCAGAGCAGGCTCGCGTCGCGCGACGTGCTCGCGCAGAGCGCGCAGACGGATTCTTCGCTGAACGTGCGGCAGCGCGCGCAGTTGCCGATGCGCTCGACTGCGGCCGCGAGTTTCTCGGCGAGCCGCTGCGCGCCGACGCGATCGCGCTCGAGCACATGGAATGCCATGCGCTGCGCGCTCTTCGCGCCGACGCCCGGAAGGCAGCGCAGCGCGTCGATGAGGTCGGTGAGGAGTGGGGAGCCGGTGGACATGATGGTTGTTTGCAAATCGCGAATGGCAAATCGGAGTCGGAGAGCGCTCCTACGATTTGCGATTCGCGATTCTCTATTCGCGGATCGTCAGAACGGCAACTTGAATCCGGGCGGCAGATTCATGCCCGACGTCAGCCCGCCGAGTCTTTCCTGCGTCAAGGCGGCCACCTTGTTCACCGCGTCGTTGAACGCCGCAGCGACCAGGTCTTCCATCATTTCCGGATCGTCGGCGAGCAGCTTGCGATCGATGTTCACGCGGCGCACTTCGTGGCGGCCGCTCATGACGACGCTGACGATGCCGCCGCCGGACTGACCGGTGACTTCCATCCCGGCGATTTCTTCCTGCGCGCGCTTCATCTCTTCCTGCATGCGCTGCGCCTGCTGCATCAGTCCGGCGAGTGGACCTTTCATCGTGCTGCTCCTTCGAATGATGTCGTGCTCATGACCTTGTTGCGGTCGTCACGACATCCTTTCAATGCGTTCACTGCGCGTCGCCATCGACCGGCCGCACGCTGCCCGCGATCATGCGCCCGCCGAACGTCTCCATCAGCGACTGCACGACCGGATCGCGACGCAACGAATCCTCGGCGGCCTGGCGGCGCGAGCTTTCGTTGCGACGTCTGCTGATCGGCCGGGCTTTCCGCGCCGCCGTTGTCGCGCTCGAACTTGATCTTGACCTTGCCGCCGAGCGCGGCGCCGAGCTTCTGCTCGAGCTGCGAGACGACCGGCGCCGATGCGAGATGCTCGTGCGCAGGCTTCACCGCGAGCCGCACCAGCGCTCCCTCGATCGCGACGAGCGTCGTCTGCCGCGCGAACTGGCCGAGCGGGCCGCCGAGCTCGGCGCGGCGGATCAACGCATCCCAGTCTCCGGTCGTCGGCGACGGATTGTCGTACGGAAGCCGGCGGCTCTTTGGCGCCCGCGGAACGCGTTTGCGGCGCCGTCCGGCATCGGTGACGAAACGTTCCGCGCCGCTCGCGCGGTGCACGCGCAACCGCCGGCTCCGCACGCGCGGGTGCCGGCTTCGGTGCTGCCGTCGTCGCGACGGGACGCGTCGGCGCGGTCGCCACCGTTCCAGCTGGAACGAACGCGAGCATGCGCAGCAGCGTCATCTCGAAACCGACGCGCGGCGTCGGCGCGAGCGGCAGATCGCGACGTCCGGTGACGGCCATCTGGTACCAGAGCTGCACGTCCTCGGCCTTGAGACGACCGGCAAGCCCGAGCAGCGCCGCATCGTCCTCGCCCGCGGCACCCGGAATCAGCTGCAGCAGCTGGATCCGGTGCAGCAGCGCGGCGAGCTCATCGAGCACCTGCGCGAAATCCGGCGCGAAGCTCGCGATGCGCTCGATCTCATCGAGCAGCGCAGCGCCATCGCCGCCGGCGAGGATGTCGAGCAGCATGCGCACCTTCGCGCGCTCGACGGTGCCGAGCATCGCGTGCACGTCCGCCGCGGCGAGCGCGCCGCCGCCGTGCGCGATCGCCTGATCGAGCAGCGAAAGGCCGTCGCGCAGCGAACCGTCGGCGGCGCGCGCGAGCACGTCGATCGCCTCGTCGTCGAAGACGATGCCTTCGGCGCGCAGGATCGACTGCATCTGTCCGACGATCTGCTCCGGCGTCAGGCGCTTGAGGTTGAACTTGATGCAGCGCGAAAGCACGGTCACCGGCAGCTTCTGCGGATCGGTCGTCGCGAGCAGGAACTTGACGTGCGGCGGCGGCTCCTCGAGCGTCTTCAGCAGCGCATTGAACGCCGGCTTGGACAGCATGTGCACCTCGTCGATGAGGTACACCTTGTAGCGGCCGCGCGTCGGCGCGTACTGCGCGTTGTCGATCAGGTCGCGCACGTTGTCGATGCCGGTGTTGCTGGCGGCGTCGATCTCGAGCAGGTCGACGAAGCGCCCGGCATCGATCTCGCGGCACGCGCCGCATTCGCCGCACGGGTTCGAGGTCGGGCCCTTCTCGCAGTTCAGCGACTTGGCGAAGATGCGCGCGATCGTCGTCTTGCCGATGCCGCGCGTGCCGGTGAACAGGAACGCGTGATGCAGCCGGCCGCTGTCGAGCGCGTGCGCGAGCGCGCGCACGACGTGCTCCTGCCCGACGAGTTCGGAAAAGCGGCGCGGACGCCATTTGCGCGCTAGGGCTTGATACGACATGGGAATTCGCAGACGAGGGCCTGATTGTAGCAAGCGTGGCAAGCGCGGCGGCCGCGGGTCGGCGTTTTGCTTGTACACAGCTGATACGCCTAGTATTCTCCGCGGCCCGCACGGCAGGCGAACGGATGCGCGTTCCGTTCGAGCGGATCGCGGAGAGGTGTCCGAGTGGTTGAAGGAGCACGCCTGGAAAGTGTGTAAGCGGCTTAACACCGCTTCGCGGGTTCGAATCCCGCTCTCTCCGCCAGTTCTGCGATAATTTCAGCGTCGCGTTTCTCGCGCGACGTCTGCAACAGCAACAGCCTATGGTGGCTCCGTCGGTTCCCCCGCGACGATAGCTCGCAAATCCCGCCAGGTCCGGAAGGAAGCAACGGTAGTGAGTGATTCGGGTGCCGGGGTGTAGCTGGCGGGGCCGCCTCCATTCCTTTCCCGATCCGGACGACGCCGCATCGACGCGCGTGGCGTAGCCTGTGCGCACGCTTACATTTCCGACGGCTTCCTCAGCCCGAGGACGGATCAAATAGTCGTTACCCTATGCAAGTCTCGTCCGCCGCCCTGCGTGCGGCCACGGACCGCCGGAGCCTACGTCCGGCCTGCTTGGGGACATTTTCGATGTCGATCACGTCGTCGCTTCGCCATTCGCTCGTCGCGCTCGTTGCGCTGACCGCCTTCCATGCCGCCGGCGCCATCGCCGCGGACGCTTCGCAGGGTTTCTGGCAGAACACCCAGGCCGCAGCCGCTGCCGGCCGGCGCGCCGGAGGTGTCGCTGTATCGCCCGCTGAAGCTCGACCTCGCGCGGATGACGACGCTTCTGTCGACTGCGCGCCACTCGTCGACGGCCGTGACGCTGTCGATTCCGCGTCCTGACGGCGGTTATTCCGAATTCCTGCTGGTCGATTCGCGCGTGATGCCTGACGCGCTGCAGGACAAGTATCCCGGCATCGTCAGCCTCGCCGGCAGCGATGCGGATGGGCGCAAGGCGCGCGTCGACATTTCCCCGCTCGGCTTCCAGGCGATGGTGTTCGATCGCGACGGCGTGTGGGTCGTGCGTCCCGAGCTCTACGGCTCCGGCGATCGTTATCTCAGCTTCCGCCGCGGCGATCTCGCCGCGCCGGGCCAGGGATTCCAGTGCGACGTGCACGGCGATGCGCTCGATCCTTCGGGCAGCCATCTGCTCTCGCAGCCGGCACCGATGACGCAGACCGGTGCGACCGAGCGCGTCTACCGCGCGGCAGTCGCGGCGAACCACCAGTACGTCGCCGCGGTCGGCGGCGGCACGGTGCCAGGCGGCCTCGCGGCGATCGTCGTCGCGATGAACCGCGTCGATCAGGTCTACGAGACCGAGCTCGGCGTGCACATGGAGCTGATCCCGAACGAAGACCTGATCATCTATCCGACGGCGGCCGGCGATCCGTACAGCAACGACGGCAACGCGCTGAACCAGAACCAGGGCAATCTCGACAGCGTGATCGGCTCGGCCAACTACGACATCGGCCACGTATTCACGACCGGCAGCGGCGGCGTCGCCGGCCTTCGCGTCACCTGCATCACCGGCCAGAAGGCGCGCGGCACGACCGGCCTCTCGAATCCGATCGGCGATGCGTTCTACATCGACTACGTCGCGCACGAGATGGGCCACCAGTTCGGCGGCAACCATACGTTCAACTCGCAGAGCGGCGCGTGCGGCGGCGGCAATCGCGCCGGCAACGCGGCCTACGAGCCCGGCAGCGGCGCGACGATCATGGCCTACGCCGGCATCTGCGGCGCCGACAACCTGCAGCCGCATTCCGATCCGTATTTCCATTCCAAGAGCCTCGAGGAAATCGACACCTGGATCGGCGGCAACGGCGGCGCGTGCACGGTCGAATCGGCGAGCACCGATGCTCCGCCGGTGATCGACACCGCGAGCCTGCCGCCCGAAGTAACGATCCCGATGCACACGCCGTTCTCGCTGACCGGCTCGGCGACGGATCCCGACGGCGATCCGCTGACGTACAACTGGGAACAGTACGATCTCGGCCCGGCGACGACGCTCGCGCAGGGCGACACCGGCGACGGCCCGATCTTCCGCTCGTTCAACGCGACGACCGGCGGCACGCGCATCTTCCCGAAGATCGAGAGCGTGCTCGGCGCGCCGCTGGTCAAGGGCGAAGCGTGGCCGGTGACGAATCGCGATCTCTCGTTCCGCCTGACCGTGCGCGACAACCATGACGTGCCGGGCACACCGCAATACGGCGCGACCACCAGCGCGAACAACATCCAGATCCACGTGACGACGACTGCGGGTCCGTTCAACGTGACGCGACCGAACACCGCGATCACATGGGGCCGCGGCGAAACGCACATCGTGACCTGGGACGTCGCCGGCACCGACGCGCCGCCGGTCAGCTGCGCCAACGTCGCGATCGATCTCTCGAACGACGGTGGTTTCACCTACGCGTTCCCGCTGACCGCGAGCGCGCCGAACACCGGCACGACTTCGATCGTCGTGCCGTCCGTCGCCGACACGAGCCAGGCGCGCGTGCGCGTCGCCTGCGCGGACAGCATCTTCTTCGACGTCTCCGACGTGAACTTCAACATCGCGGCCGTCGGCGATCCCGATCCGGCCGGCGCGATTGCCGGCATTTCGCCGACGAGCTTCACGTTCACGCTCGATGCGGGCGACACGGCGTCCGACACGTTGACCGTCAGCAACACGGGCGACGCGAGCACGACGCTCACCTTCAGCATCTTCGAGTCTTCGGACGGCTGTGCGAGCGCCGGTGATGTTTCCTGGCTCGGCGCGACGTGGGGTTCGAGCACGATTGCAGGCGGATCGTCGGCGCCGGTAACGGTGGACGTCGACACCGCTGCGCTCGCTGAAGGCGCCTATTCGGGCGCTCTGTGCGTGACGACCGACGACCCACTGCATCCGCAGTTCGTCGTCCCTGTCGATCTCACCGTCAACGCGATCGTCGATTCGATCTTCGCGGACGGCTTCGACGGCGACGTAACGCCGGTACAGCCGGTGCAGGATGCGAGCTTCGAGGCGACCACGGCGGACGGCGGCAGCAATCCGTTCTGGGGCGGCACCGACACCAATCCGCAGGCCGATCCCGGCGCGACGCCGTTCTACAGCGGCACCGGCACGAGCATCCCGATCCGCACCGGCGACTGGGCGATCTGGTTCGGCGGCTGGCAGGGCGGCGCCGAAGTGCAGACCGCGACGCAGAGCGTGACGATCCCCTCGCCCGCGCCGCGATTCCTCAACTACTGGCGCTTCCTCTCCGACCAGCCCGATGCCGCCGGCACGCTGACGATCTCGATCGACGGCACGCCGGTGTCGACGACGAACGCGAGCACGACGCCGACCGATGCCGACTATGTCGCGCAGTCGATCGACATCAGCACGTATGCCGACGGCGCGGCGCACACGGTCGAATTCCGCTACGACTACGACGATGCGGGCGCGACCGGCCTCGATGGCAACATCTTCATCGACGATGCGACGATCGACGCGACGGCGGCGCGGCCGACGGCACCGCCGGCGGTGCGCGCCGACCGGCCACGGACCTGGCGCAAGCACTAGCCGACACGAACACGAAGAGCCGGGACATCCCGGCTCTTCGTTCGATGGGGCAAATGCGCGCGACGTAGGCGAAGCGATCCGGCCTTCTCGACGGAACGCTCGAAGGCTCGCGCGAGCTAGCGCGGCGTCACATCCGCCGGCGTGTTGTCCGGATGCAGCCATCCGGACTCGCCATCCGCGTAGTGCTCGTTCTTCCAGATCGGAACGCGCCGCTTCACCTCGTCGATGATCCAGCGGCACGCGGCGAACGCCGCGTCGCGGTGATCGGCGCTGACGCCGACCCAGACGGCCATGTCGCCGATCGCGAGCGCGCCGACGCGATGCACGCAGCGTGCGGCGCGCAGCGCGAATCGCGCCGTCGCTTCGGCGAGGATCGCCTCGCCTTCGTCTTCGGCGAGCGGAGCGAATGCCTGGTAGTCGAGCCGTGTCACCGCACGCGCTTCGTTGTGGTTGCGCACCCATCCTTCGAACGTGACACAGCCGCCGGCGGCCGGATCTTCGAGCGTGATGCGCAACGCGGCGGCGTCGATCGGCGTCTCGCTGAGCCTGAAGTGTTTCACCCGCCGGAAACCGGAGGCAGGAATACGACCTCGTCGCCGTCGGCGAGTGCGTGATCCCACGCGGTCAGGGCACCGTTCACCGCGACGCGCAGACGCTCGATCGGAAAAGCGAAACCGTGAATCTCGGCGACTTCCGCGTAGAGATCGCGCGGCGCATGCGCCTGCGTATCGACAATCTCTTCGGCACGCCCGGCGCGATCGGCGAGGCTCGCGAAATACAGCAGCCGGATCTTCACCGCACGATCCTGCCCTGCTTCACGCGTCGCTTGCCGCCGCTCTTCTCGACGAGGCGCACCTCGCCGATCACGATTTCGTGCGAGAGCGCCTTGCACATGTCGTAGACGGTCAGCGCGGCGACGCTCGCGCCGGTCAGCGCTTCCATCTCGACGCCGGTCTTGTGCGTGACCGCGACCGTGCAGCGAATGACGAGCTCGCCCGGATCGGCGAATTCGATTTCGAACGTGCAGCGCTCGATCGCGAGCGGATGGCAGAACGGAATCAGCTCGTGCGTGCGCTTGACGGCCATCGTGCCGGCGATGATTGCGGTGTCGACGATCGAGCCTTTCGCCGTGCGCAAGTCCTGGCGGCGCAGCGTCGCGGCGACACCCGCCGGAAAACGCACGCGCGCCTCGGCCGTCGCGACACGTCGCGTCGCGCGCTTGGCGCCGACGTCGACCATGCGCGGACGACCCGCCGGATCGACATGCGAGAGCTTGCGCGCCATCGTCAGCCGCCGATCTCGTACATCTCGACGCGCTTGCGATCGGCGACGCGCATCTCGCTGCGCAGCTCGCTGTAGCGATCGTCGCGCGCTTCCCAGACCGCGCGGATCAGGCCCGAAAGATCGTCGTCGCTCGCGCCGGCGCGCATCGGCCCGCGCAGGTCGTGGCCCGAGCGCGCGAACAGGCACGTGTACAGGCGCCCGTCCGCGGACAGGCGCGCGCGCGTGCAATCGCCGCAGAACGGCTCGGTGACCGAGCTGATGAAACCGACCTCGCCGCCGCCGTCGGCGAATGCGTAGCGCTGCGCGACCTCGCCGCCGTAATTCGCTTCGAGCGCGGCCAGCGGCCAGCGCGCGTCGATGCGCGCGCGAAGCTCGGCGCTCGGCACGACGAGATCGCGCTGCCAGTCGTTGCAGGTGCCGACATCCATGTATTCGATGAAGCGCACGATGTGCCCGCTGCCGCGGAAATGCTCGACGAGATCGAGCACGCCGTCTTCGTTGACGCCGCGCATGACGACCGCGTTGATCTTGAGCGACGCAAAGCCGGCGCGCTCGGCAGCAGCGATCGCTGCCAGCACGGTCTCGACATCGCCGCGCCCGCCGGACATCGCGCGGAACGTGTTCGCATCGAGCGTGTCGAGGCTGAGCGTGATGCGCGAGAGGCCTGCAGTACGCAGCGCATCGACCTTCTCCGCAAGCAGGCTGCCGTTCGTCGTCATCGCGAGATCGGTCGCGCCCGGAATCGCGGCGAGCTGGCGCACGAGCTCGGGCAGATCGCGACGCAGCAGCGGCTCGCCGCCGGTCAGGCGCAGCTTGCGCACGCCGAGGCCGACGAAGATGCGCGACGAGGCGCTCGATTTCCTCGAAGCGCAACCGATCGGCCTTGCTGAGGAATTCGTGATCGCGCGGGTATTCGTCCTCCGGCATGCAGTACGGGCAGCGGAAATTGCAGCGGTCGATGACCGAGATGCGAAGGTCGGTCAGCGCACGCGCGCGCAGATCATGCGGCGCGGTCTTCAGGACGAGGGGAATCGCGTGGCCCATCAGCCGACGGCCTCCGGCACGATCAGCTTGCGCGGCGATGCGAGCGTCGCGACTTCGCCGTGCCGCGCGACGCGATAGCCGCGTCGCGCGAGCTCTGCCGCATCGGCTTCCGACGCGTAGTGATAGAGCACGAGCCGGCTCGTGCAATTCTTCCGGATACTCGCGCGCGAGATCGTCGACGCCCGTGTGCGATGGATTGCCTTTGAGCGCGCAGTCGTGCGCGACGAGCTCGCCGTGCGCGGCGTGCTGCGCGAGCATTTCCGGAATCGGTCGCGTGTCGCCGGTCCAGACGAAGCTGCCGGGCAGCGCGATGCCGAACGACGTGCCCGGCGCGTGATGACGCGTCGGAAACACGTCGAACCAGACGTCGCGATGCCAGAACCCTCGCGACAACGGAATCAGCGCGAACGCGTCCCAGAAATTCGCGCCGCCCTCGGCGATCACTTCCGGATAGTCCGCGATGCGCGCCTGCAGCAGCGGCACCAGCGCCGCATGCGCGTAGAGCCGCACCGTTCCGCGCAGCCGCGCGTCGAAGTAGATCTTGTAGAACAGCCGCTCGAGCCCGCCGACGTGATCCATGTGCGTGTGCGTGATGTAGATCGCACGCGGCGGCTCGCCGTAGTGGTCGAGGAACGCGGTCAGTGCTTCCTGGCCGCAGTCGATCATCAGCACCGGCTCGCCGTCGTGCTCGAGCACGCCGCAGGCCGAGCCGAGCTGCGCGGTCGCCTGCGCGCTGCCGACGCCGAGGAAGCGCAGAGTCCAGCTCATCGTCCTGCTCCGCGCACGGTCTGCGCGACCGGCCGCACGGTCAGGCCAGCGTGATAAGCGGCGAGCAGCGGATGCCAGAACGTCACGTCGAAATCCGCATAGCGCTTGCGCGCACCGAGCTTGTCGAGCGAGCGCCGCAGCCGCGCGAGGTTCGCCTGCTGCCAGCCGAGCGCCGGCTTGCGCAGCGTGCCGCGATCGAAATCGATCAGCGAAACCGAATCGCGCGGGTCGAGCAGGATGTTGTGCGCATTGAGATCGGCATGGCACGCGCCCGCGCCATGGAAGCGCGCGATCGTCGGTGCCGACGCGCCCGGCGAGCGCCGCATCGAGCGCGCCGCGCGCGAGGCGTTCGGCGAGCGTGTCGACCGCAGGAATACGGCGCACGATGAGATCGGCAACGTAGTACAGGCCCTGGCGCGCGTAACGTGCGGCGACCGGCGCCGGCACCGGCAGACCCGCATTCGCAAGATGATCGAGCAGGCGGAACTCGCGGAATGCGCGCGTGCGTCGTGCGCCGGTCCAGAGATAGTTGTCCGCGCTGACGCGTGCGGCGAGACCGCCGCGATGGTAGTGGCGCAGCACGCAGGCACCGGCCGGCGTGTCGACGAACGACACACCGCCACGCCCGCCGCCGTGCGCTTCGGCACGTCCCTGCGCGGCCCAGTGCGCCGGATCGAACCACGCCGCGTCCGGACGCGCAGCGCCGCACGCGGCCGCATCGAACAGGATGGCGCCGTCCGCCGTGGACTGGACTTGCGCGTCGCTCATGCCTCTGCCAAGTTGCCGTGCTCCTCCCCGAGATCGGGGCGCCCGAGAAGTCTAGCAAGTCCCGCATGGATCCAAGCCCGACGCCCGCCCCGCCCGCCTCGCTGTGCCTTCTGCGCACCTCGGCGATCGGCGATGTCACCCATGTCGTGCCGATCGTGCGCACGCTCCAGCGCCATTGGCCGCAAACCGCGCTGACCTGGCTCATCGGCGGTCTGGAGCACAAACTGCTCGGCGATCTGCGAAGGCGTCGAGTTCATCGTGTTCGACAAATCGGGAGGGCACGGCGCGCAGCGGATCGCACGGCAGGCGGTCCGCGAGCAACTCGACGGACGCCGCTTCGATGCGCTGCTGCACATGCAGGTTTCGTGGCGCGCGAACCTTCTGAGCCGCGTCGTCGACGCGCCGTTGCGCATCGGCTACGACCGCGCGCGCTCGAAGGACCTGCACGGCCTCTTCGTCAACTGCCGCATTCCCTCGCGTACGGGCGAGCACGTGCTCGATGCGATGGCGCAGCTTCCTCGAACCGCTCGGCCTCAGGCAAACCGACGTGCGCTGGGACATTCCGATTCCGCCGAGCGCAGTCGAGTTCGCTTCGCAGCACATCCCCGCGCAGACGCCGACGCTGCTCGTCAGCCCATCCGTCGCCCCGACCACCGCCGGCGCAACTGGCGACCGGAACGCTATGCCGCGGTGATGGATCACGCTGCGCTCAAACACGGCTGGCACGTCGTTCTCTGCGGCGGGCCGAGCGCATTCGAACGCGAGTTCGGCGATGCGATCCTCGCGAAGATGCACACGCGGCCGCTCGACCTGATCGGCAAGGACACGCTGAAGCAACTGCTCGCGCTGCTCGATCGCGCAACGCTCGTGCTGTGTCCGGATTCCGGGCCGATGCACATGGCGAACGCGGTCGGCGCGAAAATGCTCGGACTCCACGCCGCGAGCAATCCGGCGCGATCGGGCCCCTATTCCGACCGGCGCTGGTGCGTCGATCGCTACGATGCAGCCGCGCGCAAGTTCCGCCGCAAGCCGGCCGCCGCGCTGCCGTGGGGCACGAAGCTCGAATATCGCGACGTCATGGATCTCGTCGAAGTCGACGATGCGATCGAGCGTTTCGAGGCGTTCATCGTCGCCGGCCCATCGCAGGATTCCGGGCAGCCTGCGGCCGGCCATCAGTAATCCTTCGGATGCGGCAAGAGGTCAGGAAGTGCAAACTGCGGCTGTTTCCACGGAGGTCGATCCGATGAAAACGTCATGGCTTGCACTTGCAGCCGCGGTCCTGGTCTCGGCATACCCCGCTTCCGCGATCTGCGGCACCGATATCCACGACGCCGACGCGGCGGCAGTGGCGCATTGCACGTTCCTGCAGGAGGTGAATGGCCGCTCGGTGTTCGGCGAGCGACTGAAGGGGCCGGGGACGGAAAAGGCGAAGGAACAGGCGCGCAGCCAGGCCGCCAAGCTCGGTGCGACGCACATCGTCTGGGACAAGGCCCAGAGCACGGACGTGACGACGATCACCGGCAAAGCCTACCGCTGCAGCCATTGATGTGACCGTCGCGCCACGTGTCGCCAGAGCGCACACTACGTGCAAGGAGGACCGACCTATGAAAGCACTACCGATTCTCGCCGCGATTGCGCTGATCGCAATCTGCGTTCCGATGGCGCATGCCGGAGGCGTCCAGGATGCCGACGAGGCCAAGGTCGCAAACTGCACGTTCATCAAGGAGGTCAGCGCACCGACGACAAACGGCGGGCGGTACACGCGCGCCGCACTCGGCGCGGCGATGGAGGATGCGCGTGCCGAGGCCGCAAAGGTCGGCGCGACGCATATCGTCTGGAACAAGGTCAGCAGCATGAACGTCGCGAACGTGACCGGTAAAGCGTATCGCTGTCCGGACTGACGGAACATGGACATCGAGAAAATCACGGTGCGCGCGACGCAAAGCGGACAGACGATGGAAGTCGTCGTCTTCAGCAAGCGCGCCCATCGCATCGAGGTCGTCCTCGGCGAAGGCGTGCACTCGGTCAAGTGCGAATTGACGCCGACCCGCAACGGGATGGCGTATGCGGGCAGCATCCTCGGGCGCGAAATCGTCTATGAAAGAACGCCGGAACAGGTGCAGGCGGATATCGATCGGCTGAATCCTGCGTTGCGGAAATCAAGGCCGCGCTGAGGCGAGGTGACCGCAGGCGTCTTGCCGCGCGGATCGTCGAACGGCTCTGAGCTAGTGATAGTCCTGGTACGACTTCTCTTCGACCAGCGTCGAACCCAGCTTCGTATTGATCGCACGCTTGATCGCCGCGCGCTCGTCGTTGCGGATGTAGACCGAGCGCGCGAGCTCGACGAATTCGGCGTCGAACGCTTTCGCCTTTTCCTTGAGACGGATGCGATCCTCGATGTCCCACAACGCTTCGTTGACGCGGCGAAGCTCCGTGCGCTCGGCGGCGATGTCGGTGCGCGAAGCCGGGTTCGCGCCCCACGTATCGTTCAAGAGATCGAGCTCGACGCGCACGTTGGCGAGCTTCGCCGCATCGCGAATGCGCTCGGACTTGATCTCGAGGATCGTGATCTTGTCGATCAATTCGCCGTAGGCGATCGGGACGCTGATCTGGCTCATCGCACTAGCGTATCGAAGCGGCGTCGCCGGCGCCATCGCGACCGCGCGATGCGTCAGTCGACGAGGTGCTTGCGCATCGCGTAGCGCACGAGCTCGGCGCTGTTGCGCATGCCGAGCTTCGTCAGCACGCGGCCGCGATGGTTCTCGGCCGTCTTCGTGCTGATGTCGAGCCGCTGCGCGATCTCCTTGATCGTGAGGCCGTCGACGACGAGGTGCAGCACCTCGCGCTCGCGCGACGACAACGCGCCGTACGGATCGGCCGGCAGATCCGTCGGCTGCTGCAGCTGCTCGGCGAGCACGCGCGTCGCGTACGGGCCGAAATAGACGCCGCCGGCGGCGACCGCGCGGATCGCTTCGAGCAGCTCCGCGGTCGCCGCGTGCTTGATCAGATAACCCGACGCGCCGGCGCGCACGACCTGCAGCACGTATTCCTCTTCCTCGTGCATCGTCAGCACGAGCACGCGCGTGCGCGGCAGCTCGGTCGTCAGGCGCCGCACGACCTCGATGCCGTTGAGCCGCGGCATCGAGATGTCGACGACCGCGACATCGGGCTTCATCGCGTGCGCCTGCTCGATCGCGCTGATGCCGTCGCCGGCTTCGGCGACGACGAGGCAGTCGCCGCTCGCGCGCAGCGTCGTGACCAGCGCTTCGCGCAGCACGGTGTGATCGTCGGCGATCAGGAGTCGGATCATCGTGCCGGAATCCTCGCAGCGGCGGGCAACGCGAACTGCGCGGACACCGTGCAGCCTGCGTCCGGTTTCGAATCGACGCGCAGCGCGCCGCCGAACAGGCGCACGCGATCGCGCATACCGCCGAGCCCGCTGCTCCTGCCCTGCGCTGCCGATCGCGAGCGCCGCTTCGGCATCGCAGCCGCGGCCGTCGTCGCGAATCGACAAGCGTGAGATGGAACGCGCGTTGATGCAGCGCGATCTCGACATTGCGCGCCTGCGCGTGCTTTGCGATGTTCGACAGCGATTCCTGCGTGACGCGGAAGATCAGCGTCGAGAGATCGCCATCGACTTCGGGAAACGGCTGATCGATGTCGAGGCTCACCGCGATCCGATGGTCGTCATGGAATGATGCGCGCCAGCCAGCGCAGCGCGGCTTCGAGACCGAGATCATCGAGGATCTGCGGCCGCAGCAGCCGCGACAGCGCGCGCGTTTCCTGCAGCGTCGACTGCGCGACCGCGCGCGCGCGATCGAGCCGTTCGCGCGCTTCGTCGGGCCGTTCGGTGAGCGCAGCGGACGCCTGCGCGACGAGATGGATCAGCGCGGTCAGGCTGTGGCCGACGCCGTCGTGCAGCTCGTGCGCGAGGCGGCGGCGCTCGTCTTCCTGCACGCGCCAGACCGAGCGCGCGAGGTGCTGGAAATAATCCTGCCCTTGCTGCAGCCGATCGATCAGCTCGCGCTGCTGCTGCAGCACGTCGTCGATCTTCTGGCGCAGCACGGCGCGCTCCTCGGAATCATCCTGCATCGCCGATATCCTGTTTCAGGCGTCGATCGATCGCCGCTTGCAGGGTCGGCTTCGAATCCGGCGGCGCATCCGCGAGCACCTGCGCGCGCGCCGCGTCGGCTGCCGCGTGCGCGGCCAATGCTTCGGCGCCGCCTGGCGGCAGCGCGCGCGCGCCGAGCTCGTGCAGCACGGCCGCGTTCGCGTAGCGTCCCGTGTCCTTCAGCAGCGCCGAGCGCTTCGCGGTACCGGCTGGCCGCGTCGGCCTTGCGGTCCGAGCGCAGCGAAGCGGCGATTTCGAGCTCGAGCCATTCCAGGCGGAACGGAACTTGTCCGAGCTGCGTCGTTCGCGTTCCGAGCGCGCTCAGCAGCGCGTCGGCCGCTGCGCGATCGCCCGCAGCCAGCGCCGTGCGCGCCTGTTCGAGCTTGATGCGGAAATCGAGCGTGCCCGAATGCGATGCATCGGCCGCTTTCGACGCATCGTCGAGCTTCGCGCGCGCGCTCGCGATGTCGCCCGCGAGCGCGGCCCGGCGCGCCGCCGCGAGCAGATAGCCGGCGCGCTGCTCGCTGTTGATCCGATCGGACGGAATCGCCGCGAGCGCCTTGTCCGCCGCATCGCCATCGCCGAGTGCCAGCGCGATGCGCGCCTTGGCGAGATTCGTCTCGATCTCGCCGCGTTCGTCGGACCGACGCGAGAAGAACTGCTGCGCGCGATCGGCCGCGCCGACCGCATCGGTGAAACGCCCTTCCAGGAGGTAGAGGTCGGCAAGCGTGATCTGCGCCGCCGCGACCTCCTCGGGCAGCTGCGCATCCTCGGCCTTGCCGAGCGACGCCTGCAGGCGCTCCTGCGCGACCGCGAAATGCCCTTGCGCGATGTCGAGCAGGCCGATGCTCTGCTCGACATGCAGCGTGCCGCGCTTGTCGTCGACCTTGCGATAGAGATCGAGCGCCTGTTGCCAGTAGACCAGCGCATCGTCGAAATTGCCGAGCTGGTACGAGCTGAAGCCGACGTTGTCGAGGCTCTCGGCGATCAGCGTCGGATCGTCGATGCGCCGGCGGATCGCGAGCGATTCCTTGTATGCGCGCGAGCGCGGCCGCGAAATCGCCGCGCTCCTCGGCGACGACGCCGCGGTCGTTGTGCAGATCGGCGATGCTGGCCTGATCGCCGATCTCCTCGAGCAGTCCCTTGGCGCGATTGAGCGTCTGCTCGGCCGTCTCGCGCTGGCCCATGACGGCCTGCACGATCGCGAGATTGCGCAACGTCTTCGCCAGCGCGCGCTTGTCGCCGAGTTTTTCCTGGATTGCGGCGGCGCCGTGTACGCTTCGGCGGACGCATCGAGCTTGCCGACGTGCTCGTAGCCGATGCCCATCGCATTGCGCGTTTCGGCTTCCGCGGCCGCGTTGCCGGAGCGCACGTTCAGCACGAGCGCGTGCAGAAGATAATCGTCGACGCCGCGCCCTGCCTGCGCCTGCTGGATCGCCGTGCGGCCGAGCAGGAACCACGCGCGCGCATCCTCATCGTCGGATTCGACCGCGCGCTGCAGCACCGCCATCGCCTCGGTTCCGTTGCCGTTTTCGTCGAGCGTCTGCGCATACAGCAGTGCGAGCGCGGGATCGTGCGGGAAATCCTTGACCGCCGCCGCCAGCGACGCCGCGGACTTCTCCGCCTCGCCGCTGCCGGACAACGCGCGCGCGTACAGCTCGCGCGCCGTCGGATTCGGGTCCGTCGCGAAACGCTTGACCGCATCTTCGCGCGTGTTCTGCGCCGGCAGGTCCTCGCGTGCGTTTTCCTGCGCGTCGAGAAGGCGCATCGTCGCGAGCGCTCCTGCCGGTGCTGTGGCAGTCGCCGAAGCGAGCTCTTTCGCCGCGACGTCGTATTGCCTCGCGTCGAGCGCGACGAGCCCGCGGCCGAACGCTTCCGTAGACAGCGGCGCGAGCGGCGGCGGCGCGCCTGCACGCATGTCGATCGACGCGAGTGCGTTCTGCAGTGAAGTCTCGTAGGCGCCGAACAGCGCCGCGGCATCCCGTCCATTCGCAGCGATGTGGATGTCTTCGATCGTGCCACCCGGCTCGGACCACGCGAGATCGAGCACGAGCCCATCGCTGCCGCGCCGCACGGCGCCGCGCAGGATGCGGTTCGCGTTCGTCGCGCGCGCGATGTCGGGCAGCTGCCGCGTCAGCGCATCGCCCTGCAGATCGGGCGCGGTTCGCGCCATCGCATCGTGCACGCGACCGCGCGAGGCGACGGCGACGCGCGCATCGCCGCGCAGCCATTCGTGCGCGTGCTCCTCGATCGCGCGCGCGAGCGCGACGAGCCTGCGCGTCGTCCTGCGGCGCCGTGAACGGCAGGACCGCGATGCGCGGCAGCGCGGGCTGGATCGGCGCGATCAGCTGGCGCGATCGGCACCGGATGGCGCCAGAAGTAGGCGCTCGACCGCGCCGACGACGACGATGAGCGCCGTGAGCGCGAACACGAGCCGGCGGTTCAGCGGCGGCCGCGGCACGCGCTTCGAATCGAGCGCGCGCAGCGCTTCCTTCGCGCTTTCGAAGCGGTGCGACGGATTGATCTTGAGCAGCCGGTCGCAGAACGCGTGCAGCCAGCGCGGCAGGTCCGGCCGCGCTTTCGCGAGCGATGGCGGCGGTCGCACGATGCGCTGGATCACGGTCTCGGCCGGCGTGCCGCCCGCGAACGGCAGCGCGCCGGTCAGCATCTCGTAGAGGATCAGGCCGGTCGTGTAGAGATCGCTGCGCGCATCGGCCGGATCGCCGCGCGCCTGCTCCGGCGAAAGATATTCCGGCGTGCCGACGATGATGCCGCTCTGCGTCATGCCGGTCGCACCGAGGCTGCGCGCGACGCCGAAGTCGGTGATGTACGCGTGTCCGTCCTTGTCGAGCAGCACGTTGGCGGGCTTGAGGTCGCGATGGATCACGCCGCGCTGGTGCGCGGCCGCGAGCCCTTCGAGCAGGCCGCGCGTGATCGCGAGCGCGCCGTCGAGCGGCACCTTGCCGACGCGGTCGCGATAGCCCTCCAGCGACTCGCCGTCGATGAAATCCATGCTGATGAACCAGCGACCGTCGGCTTCGGCGATGTCGTGGATGCGCACGACGTGCGGGCTCGACACCTGCCGCGCGAGCAGAAGCTCCCTGCGAAAGCGCTCGAACGCGTCGGGTTTGCGCGCGAGCTCGGGCCGCAGCAGCTTCAGCGCGACATCGATGTCGAGCGAGAGATCGCGCGCGCGGTAGACGACGCCCATGCCGCCGACGCCGAGCAGCGAGACGATGCGGAAGCGCGCCGAGCAGGTCGCCCGAAGCGCAGCTCGGCGCCCGAGATCTGTCCGGTCATCGTCGCGGCGCCATGCGTGGAGCCGGGCCCGCGCAGGACGGCGTCGCTGCTCATGGGTGCGCACGATAGCGCGTCGCGCGGCCAGCGGACAGACAGAACATCGGCGGCTCCGCGTGTCGACGCGCCGCAGCGCCGCGGATTCTTCTAGGAATCCGCCTGCGGACGCACGTCGTTCCAGAGCGGTGCGCGAATGCCCGCATCGGCGGCCGAGCGGACCACGTCGGCGACATCATCCTCGAGCCGCGCCGCTTCGAACGCTGCGGCCGCGTGGCGTGCGACGTTCTCGATCAGCTCGAGGTCGAGCTCGGTCACCGGCGGTCCCGGCTTGCGGCTGTCCGCATAGATCACGCCGACCGATTTGCCGGACAGGCGCAGCGGTACGCAGACGAGGCCGCGGATGCCGCCGAGGCGCACGCTCGGCTTGACGCCGAGCCACGGCGATTCGGCGGCATCGCAGCAGACGATGCTGCGTCCTTCGCCGATCGCGCGCTCGACGGCGGACGCGCTGCCGGCGAAGTGCTTGCTCGAGATGTCGTCGACCGCGAAGCCGCGGCTCGCGCGCACGCGAAGCGCTTCGCCATCGGCCGAATACAACACGAAGCCGCGATCCAGGCCGGCGAGCTCGAGCACGACATCGAGCGTCTGCGGAATCAGCGCGCGGATGCCGAGCGTCGGCACGAGCTGTTGCGACAGCGCGCGCGAGGTCGCGCGCCGCGTCTCGCGTTCGCTGACATGCCGCTCGGCGGCGACCTTGTCGATGACCTCGACCCAGCAGTACACGTCGCCGATCGAGAACCAGCTCGATTTCGCGAAATCCGCGCGCAGCGAGAGATGGCCGTCGACGCGAAGGCCGTTCTTGCTGCCGGTGTCGCGCAGCGACCAGCTGTCGCTCGAACCGCTGAGCTCGGCGTGGAAGCGCGAGATCGAATAGTGATCGACGCGAACTTCGCAGTCGGGCGAGCGCCCGATGCGGTAGTTCGTGTCGTCGTCCAGCAAGCGGACGAGTGCCGCGCTGTCGGGCACGTAGGCGTTGAATCGGGCTGGCATCGTCAGGGGTTCGCGACGCCCTGCTCCGCCTCGATCGCGTAGCGCAGCGCGACGGCAGTGCCCTTCATTTCGCCCGCATCGTTGCTCACGTCACGCGAGGCGCGCCAGACGTTGGCAATCTCGGTGCCCGCATCGGCGTCGACGATGCCGATGAGTTCGTCCACTGCCGCGAGCGCCGAGTTCAGGTCGACCAGCAGCAGCGTCGTTATCTTGGCGACGAGATTCAGGAGATCGAGGCGCAGCACGTCACCGAGGATTGCGTCGGTGATGAGAGTGGTCAGGCGAACGAGCTTTTCGTTGTAGACCGAGCACAGGACCGGCAGCGGCAGGCCAAGCGGCCTGTGCCCGCGCGTGTCCGAAGCAATCACGAATTGCGAGAAAGCGCCATGCCGGCCGCGCGCACGCACGCTGCCTGACTGGACGTCTTCGGTGATGTCGAAGAAATCGCCGCCGATCGGCGCCTTGTAGACGCGGTACGGGCTACCGTTCTGGTAGACGAGATCGTGGGTATGGATCTCGAACGAATACGTATTGATGAATTCGAGTCCGCCGCCCGTCGATCCGCCGCCGTCGAACCCTGCAGAGAAAAGCCACGGAATATCAAGCGGTTCCACTGTGATCATGACCGGGAATGCAGGATCGATTTCGACGTCGCCGCCACAGATCAGGACGTCGCCCGCGCGGCAGGCGTCGCATCGATCGCCGCGGGATCGACGATCTCCGCCGTGAGGTTGAGGCTTTCCGGGCTGAGGTTCAGCGGCGAATCGAAGACGATCGTGACATCGGCGTCATAGGTCTGACCGTTGTCGCCGGTCAGCGAGATCGTCGCATAGGCCGTGTCGCCGTCGACCGTGACCACGACCTGCGCGGACGCAGCCGCCGCCAGCGCCAGATACAGCACGCTTGCGAATACGAAATACGACCAGCGTCGCAACCTGAACATCATCTTTTCCCCCGGGTCCGCGCATCCCTGCGCAGCACGAACCATGCCGCGGGTGGAAGAGTCGGTGCGGGACTGTTTGCGAAATGTGAATGCACCGTTCTTTGAGGGATTTTCCCCATCCCGGGTGAGGGGAATGCGAATTGCGCGGCCACGCCCCGTCGGGCTGGATCCGGTGACGGGCTCAGCATTCGGTGCTAGCGTGGTCGTCGACGAAACACTTCGTGGACCGCCGTGCCGACGTCCCTGCTGTTGACGATGCTGGTCCTGACCGCATCACCGCAAGGTCCGGCCACGCTGCGCGCGCTTTCGCCGGATGCGCTCGACCGCGCCGATCCTGCGCAGACGGCCGCGATCGAGTCGATGCTGCGGCGGAATGCAGCGCAGCGTCCGTTCGACAATGCGCGGCCGATTCGATAGCGGCCGTCGATGTCGGATGCCGACCTGCAATGGCCGCTGCAGCCCGCGCCCGGATTCGCGCCGTTCGGCTATCACGGCACCGGCTTCTTCGTCGATCACGATCCGCGCTTTCCGAATCTCGTGCAGGACTACACCTGCGGGACGCGCAGCTACGATCTCGACACCGGCTACAACCACGCCGGCACCGACTACTACCTCTGGCCGTATCCGTGGCTGATGATGGATCAGAGCGAAGTGCACATCGTCGCCGCGGCGCCCGGCGTGATCGCAACGAAGATCGACGGCAATTTCGATCGCGACTGCGCGATCGCCGGCAACGGCGGCTTCAACGCGGTGTTCGTGCAGCAGGACGACGGACTGACCGCGTGGTACCTGCACATGAAGAACGGTTCGCTGACGACGAAGGCGCTCGGCGAGCGCGTGGCGGCCGGCGAATTCCTCGGCCTCGTCGGAAGCTCGGGACCATCGAGCCTGCCGCACCTGCATTTCGAGCTGCACGACGCGGCCGGCAACATCGTCGATCCGTTCAACGGCACGTGCAACGACGCGCCGGATCGCTGGATCGTGCCGCAGCCGTACGAATCGCCGCGCATCGATACGCTGACGACGCACTCGGCCGAGCCGGCGCTGGTCGACTGCGGCGTCGACGACAACGGCCAGCCGGTGCACGAGGATCCGCATTTCCAGGACCACTTCGCGCCCGGCGCGACGTTGTGGGTATTCGCCTCGTACAGCGACCAGCGCAACGGCGAAGTCGCGCATTTCAGCGTGCTCGATCCCGGCGGCAGCGTGTTTTCGTCGTGGGACTTCGATCTCGCCAGCGAGAACCTGCCGCGCCCGTTCTACTCGGGCACGGCCTGGGACTGGAGCGTTGCGCTGCCGACGGATGCGCCGAGCGGGACATGGAACGTGCGCGCGGAGTTCGAAGGAGCGATCTACAGCCACGCGTTCGAAGTGGTCGCCGCAACGCCCGTTGTTCGCGGCCACAGCCACCACGCACGGCCGCCTGCGGGCGTGCCTGCTGCCGTTTGCGCGTCCGATTCGTCCGCCGGATGCGATCGGCGTTGAATCGGCTCAGGTGAGCCGAATTCGTCCTTTTTGCCCCATCCCGCTGCAAAAATTGACGTAGTACGAAGTTTGTCGTTGACAGGCAGCGGTTATCCTGCATACGATCCTCCTCGTACAATAGGCCGTCGGACCAATTCCGGACGGCATCCCCAAACAACAGTCAGACAGGGTGGGAACATCGTGAACAAGATTACATTTGCGCTCGTCGTCGCACTGGCGACCTGCTTCGCCGGCCAGGCGTTCGCCAAAGAGCATTACCGCGAAGGCAGCGTCAAGGCGGATACGAAGGAAGCGTTCGACGAGGTCGCAAAGAGCGTGCGCGACGGCATGGAATCCGGTGGCCGCTACGAGTACGTCAAGCCGGCCGAGAAGACCACGATCGAGAAGAACCTCACCGAAATGGACGCTCTGTTCGTCTCGGCAGGCGGCACGGTCGCCGGCATGAAGGAAGAGCAGAAGATCGCGCTGTTCAATGCGCAGGAAACGGTGAACTCGATCCTCACGCTGCGCGATCGCGACCGCGTGATCTGCAAGAAGGAAGCGCCGGTCGGATCGCACATCCCCGTCACTTCGTGCCACACCTACGCGCAGGAAGTCGAAGCGCGCGAGGGCAGCAAGAAGCAGATGGACGACTGGGGTCGCCCGCTTTGCGTCGGCAACAACCCGGCATGCGGCAAAGGAAATTGACGCTGGCAGCAATCGGATGATTGCCAGTCCATGAACGTGCGCACCGCGTAACGTTCATGGACGCCGGTGCATCGGCTGCGGTTCAGTAGCGGTCCGTAGACTCGATCCTGCACCGCGTTACCCCTTCCCCTAGACCGGTGCGCGGGCGTGAGCCCCCACACGTCGACGGAGCATCCGAGCCAAGGACGGCCGCCCTCCCCGCGCGCTCCGGGGACCTCGCTGAATGGAAGATTTCCTACACGACGTCGCGCCGAACTCCGCTGGAAAACGCCGCCGCAGCAGCGCAGCGTAATCAGAGGATAGTCCGTCGGCGCGTGAGGCTTGTGCCCATCCGTGCGGACCGGAGGTCGACATGAGCGATCCAGCGGTCGCCGTAGATTCCTCGATCGGCACTCTCGCCAGCATTGCCAGCGAGCTCGGGCCGTTTCTCTTTTCGATCCTGTTCCTGATCGTCATTACCGGCGCGGCCTACAGCTGGTACGGCAGGTGCGCGGCGCAGACGCCGAGCGATCCGCAGATGCTGAAGGTGTGCCGCGTCTGGTTCGTGCTGAGCTTCTCGGTCGGACTGCTCTGCACGGGCCTTTCGCTCGCATGGTGGTTCCACCAGCACCTCGAGAAGGTCTACGTCTACCAGGTGACGGTGCAGGGCCATCCGTCGCAGCAGGTGATCAATTCCGCGTATTTCCAGCGCATGGTTCCCGAAGCGATCAACGTCGCGCCGAGCGAAGCGAGGTTCCAGGATCTCAAATGGGATACGCAGCTTCTGATCGTGCAGGATTCGGAATTTTCGCCGAACCAGAAATTCCAGCTCGCCGCCATATGGAACGGCGAGCCCGGGTCATGCGCCAACGGCCAGACCGCGGTGTTTCCTCTCGATCTGCAGTACCTCGGCAATCCACAGGACACCTACCAGCTCGAATGGCCGCTCGGCGCGAGCCCGAAGCTGAAGCCGCTTTCGACGCGTCTGGCGGGGAATCCGCCATGATCCGCATGCTGGGCATCGCACTCCTGATCAGCGGCCTCTTCGCGACGCACGATGCGATCGCGCAGGCGCAGTGCGTCACGCCTTACGGCAGCTGCCCGGTGGCTGCGGGCACGCAGAACGGCGCGACGTGCTACTGCAGCTCGCCGAACGGCACGATCGCAGGTCAAGCCCGCACCAATGGAAGCGCGCCGGGTCCGGCGCCGCTGCCTGCGATCTGCTGCACGGCGGGCGGGCGGATTCCCTTCGCGAATGCTTCGACGCCGGCCGGCGGTGTATGCACCGTTCCGACCGTCCACGGGCCAGCGACGGGTCAGGCCTGCTACTAGACATCTGCCGTCGCACGACCGTCGACCCGAAGCTCCCGACCGCCCGTCCATCTCCTAAGATCGCGCATTCGATTTCGATTGCGCATCGCCCGGCGGCGTGCGCGCGCCCGGGAGAGCGAGATGCCATCCGCAGTCACCGCGATCCGCGGCACGGCCCTGACGTTCGACGACAATCCTTTTCGCGTCGGCGGCGAAGCCTCGGCGCACGTGGAGACCGACGCGCTGATCGTGATGCAGGACGGCCGGATCCGTGCGTTCGGTGCTTACGACGAGATCAGGCACGAGCTGCCGCCGGATACTGCGGTCACCACGTACAAGGATGCGCTGATCCTGCCCGGATTCATCGATACGCACGTGCACTACCCGCAGATCCAGATGATCGGATCGCACGGCGCGCAGCTCATCGATTGGCTCGACCGCTACACCTACGTATCCGAGCAGCAGTTCGCCGATCCCGCGCACTGCCGCGAAGTCGCGAAGGTGTTCCTGCGCGAATGCGCGCGCGCAGGCACGACGAGCGCGATGGTGTTCTGCACGGTGCATCCGCAATCGGTCGACGCGCTGTTCGAAGAGGCCGCGAAAATCGATGCGCGCATGATCGCCGGCAAGGTCATGATGGACCGCAACGCACCGCCGGCTCTGCTCGACACGCCGCAGACCGCGTACGACGAGTCGAAGGCGCTCATAAGGAAGTGGCACGGCAACGGGCGCGCGCGCTACGCGATCACGCCACGTTTCGCGGCGACGAGCTCGCCGGCGCAGATGGAAGTCGCCGGCGCGCTGTGGAAGGAATTTCCGGACGTGCATCTGCAATCGCACATCGCCGAGAGCCCGGCCGAAGTCGCCTGGGTGCGCTCGCTGTATCCGGAGCGAAGCGGTTACCTTGACGTCTACGATCACTACGGCCAGCTCGGACCGCGCGCGATCTACGCGCACGGCATCCACCTCGCCGAGAGCGAGCTCGCGCGCTGCCACGAGACGGGCACCGCGATCGCGCATTGTCCGACCTCGAACCTCTTCCTCGGCAGCGGCTGCCTCGATGTCGGCAACCTGCAACGCGCGGATCGGCCCGTGCGCGTCGGCCTCGGCACCGATCTTGGCGCTGGCACGAGCTTCTCGCCGCTGCAGACGATGAACGAGGCGTACAAGGTCGCACAGCTCAATGGGCGGTCGCTGAGCGCGTGGCACACGTTCTATCTCGCGACACGCGGCGCGGCGCACGCGCTCTATCTCGACGACACGATCGGATCGATCGCGCCCGGATACGAAGCCGATCTCGTCGTGCTCGATCTTCGCTCGACGCCGCTGATCGATTTCCGCATGCGCTACTGCGCGAATATCGAGGAAGCGCTGTTCATCCAGATGACGCTCGGCGACGATCGCGCGACGCGGGCGACGTATGTCGCGGGTCGCTGCGTGTATGACCGCGAGCGCGCGAACATGTACGAATCCATTTCCTGACAGTTCCGTCGATGCGGCGCGCTCGCGATATCGCGGTGCAGAGCCGCCTGACTGAACGAAATCGCAACGCCTTGAGGGATTTTCCCCTCTCCGGAAGGGAAGGCGTTGACGCGGCTTCGACGAAGCAGCCGCGAGACTCCGACCATGAATTTCGAATCCTTGAGTTTCGAACAGCGGATCGCGGTGCACGAGCTGGAAATTCGTGCGTTGCGCCAGCAGCTGCAGCGCCAGGAGCATCTGCTCGCGGTGATCATCGATCTGCTCGCGATGCCGGCGAACTCGCCGGAGTTCTTCATGGGGCTGCGCGCATTGCGCGCCGAGCGCGAACGCGGCCCAAGGGAACCTTAGGCACGCTGCTACGGCAAGACGCCGTCCGCCTCGAGTCGTCGGGCGACCAGCACGGCACCGTCCGTCGTCAGGTGTGACGCGTCCCATGACACCAGCTGCGCCGGGCCATCCGGTCCGTGCGTGAGACAGCCGGCGCTCGTACAAAACACGTCCACGGTGGAAAAGTAGGTGACTCCGTGCGCCGGTAGCTGGAGCCGCATCTGTCGATCCGCCGACAGCACGTTCGGATCGAAGCCAGTGGCAAGTCGATCCGGAAAGACATGGAACGGCCGCGCTTCGGTCCATGCCTTGTACATCACCTTCGGCAGGCCGCCCGGCCATACCGGCGCAGGTCCGATGACGACGATCTTGCGGACACCCGCTTTTTGCAGCTCGTCGATCGTCGCGAAAAACGCGGTCTTCAGCGCCGTCGGCGAGGCCCAGTCGATCCCGTAGTGCGTCCACGCCGCGAACAGGATCACCACGCGCGGTTTCATGCGTGCGATCTGCGCAAGGACCCACGCATTGCTCTTCTGACAGACATCCGTCGCGACACCGATGACCGGCGGGCAGGCGTCGCGCGTGAACTGCGCGAAATCGATCCTGTCGCCGACGACCGCCTTCAGGCCGGGATAGAGGCGCGCTGCGTGCGAATCTCCCCAGATGACCGCGGTGTCGCCGCCAGCGGACGCGCCGATGCAGAACGGCGCGAAGCCATCGAACGGATCCGTGCCGGACAGCCAGCAATCCGGATAGCGCGCGTCGGTCTTGAATTCGTACTGGAAATTGGCGATCGCCTGCACTTCAGGCGGAAAGCGCGAGGGCAACCCGTGCTGCGCATAAGTTGCGTATCCGACAACGCCGATGAGAACGGAGAGCGCGGCGAGCGCCGGCACCTTGTATGAGCGCGGCGTTCCGAAGCGGATGGGCCGCTCGACGAAAAGGTATGTCGCGAGCGCGAGCGCTCCGCTGGCCAGAACCGCCACGACACGAACAACCGGCGATGGCGTACCGATCTGGACGATCGACGCGAACGACAGGATCGGCCAGTGCCAGAGATAAAGCGGGTAGCTCACGAGGCCGATACCGACCAGAAGCTTCTGCGACAGCACGCGGCGGTTGAACCAGCCCTCGGGGCCCGATGCGATCAGCAGAAACGTGCCCGCGGTCGGAAGCAGAGCCCACATGCCCGGAAACGCGATATCGGTGCGGAACAGCACGACCGAGAGTGCCAGCGCAACCGCGCCTGCGATCGAAAGACCGTCCGCGAGCTTGCGCGGCAGCGGATTCGGGTCCGGCTGCCACGGGCGTGTCAGCAGCGTGAGCAGGCATCCGGCCTGCAGTTCCCAGAAACGGCTCAGCGGCGAATAGAACGCTGCAACGGGCGATGCGTGAACGGTCGCGAGATTTATAGCAAACGATGCAAGGCCGACCACGACGACGAGGCCCAGCGCGTTCCAGCGCATCCTCGCGAAGAACCAGAGCGCCAGCGGCCAGACGAGGTAGAACTGCTCTTCGATGCCGAGCGACCACAGATGCAGAAGCGGCTTGGACGACGCCGATGCGTCGAAGTATCCGGCTTCGTTCCAGAGCGCGAAATTCGACACGAAGCCCATGCCCGCGGCGATGTGCTTGCCGAGCTGCCCGAATTCGTCGGGCAGCAGCGTGATCCATCCGAACACGAAACACGCGGCGACGACGACGAGCAGCGCCGGAATGATCCGCTTGATGCGCCGGGCGTAGAAATCCGCGAAGGAGAAGCGGTCTTGCGCGAGCTGCCCCGCAGATCACGCCGGAAATCAGGTAGCCCGAGATCACGAAGAAGACGTCGACGCCGACATAGCCGCCGGGAAGCAGGCCGGGGAATGCGTGGAAGACGACGACCGAAAGCACGGCGATCGCGCGCAGGCCATCGATGTCGCGACGGTATGCGTCGCCATGCAATGGCCTGATCGGCGCGGAGCCGACGGCGGTCGCATCGGAAGACGCCTGTCCCGTGTCGACCCGCGCGACGCCGTTTGCCGAATTCGTGGTCAAGTTGTAGTCGGCAATGGCAGGCTTCCCGCGGAACGCCTCGATGGAGAGACATTCTCCTGGGCGGCAAGGTGGCGACGAGCGCTGATTCTAGCGAACCCTGCGCCTCAATCGAATTCCTTGATGCGTTCCGGGCTTTGCTGCGATGTTCATTGGAACCTCCGCCGTCGAGGGGCTCGCACGTGAATGCTTTTGATCGGATGGCCGGTCTGACGTGCATGAATCGATGACGCCGCTCGGCGTCCGCACACTTCATCCGCCGTTATCAGCGGTATCGATTCAACCACGGCTGCACGGTGTTGCGGACGTTTCAACCGGCAATGGACAATTGCGATGAATGACGCAAGCCTTCCCGCGCGGCAACTGTCGTCGCACATTCGCGGTGTCGGTCGCGTGTCGCTCTCTCACTGGGCTGCGCTTCCGCTGCGGCTCATCGTCGGCTACGGCTTCATGGCGCATGGCTTCGCGAAGCTCATGAGAGGGCCGGATCACTTCACCGGCATCCTGCAGGCGATCGGCGTGCCGGAGGCGCCGCTCATGGCCGCGGCGACGATCGGCGTGGAGGTGCTCGGCGGACTTGCCGTCCTGCTCGGCGTTCGCATTGCATGGGCAAGCGTTCCGATGGCGATCGTGCTGCTCGTCGCGATGTTCACCGTGCACCTGCCGTATGGCTTCAGCTCGATCAAGCTTCAGGCGATCACGTCGGCCGGTGCGCAATTCGGCCCGCCGGGTTACGAGTGCGATCTGCTCTACCTTGCGTGCCTCGCGGCGCTCGTGCTCGGCGGATCGGGGCCGCTCGCGCTCGACAACGTGCTGCGCAGGAAGCAACTTCCTGCAGACTAACGATCGCTCTCGGCTCGGCAAGTCACCTCGCAACGAAGCGTCCGGTTGCGCTCGCGGCCAGTTCCACGCGTACCAGACGATGAGGCCCGTGAGGACGATTTCGATGACACCGAAGAACACGTAGAACAGCCAGCTCCACATCGTGATCAGGATGATCAGCGAATACAGGATGCCGAACACGATGTTGAGCCGGCGATTCGCCACCGGCTTGAGCGCCACCGACAGAAATATCATCACGCTCGGAATAGCCATCATCAGCGACGTTCCGAGCAGGACATTCTGGGTCGTCGGCCCCAGCGGCTCGATGATGCCGTCGAGCATCTTGTGCAAGGCACCGGGAACGTACAGGCCAAAATAGTCTGCGTAGAGATAGCAGAACATCGTGCTCGTCCAGAGCGCCGCCAGTTTGAGCTGCACCGGAATCCTGGCGTCTTGCAAAGTCGTCGGGTTCGTCATCTCCACCGGTCTCCGGGCTTGCGCACGTAGTTCGCAACGACATGGCGCCACGGAATGATGACCAGCAGCACGAGCCCCATCGCGATGGAAGGAAGCGACTCCGCCGTATCCGCATCCATGCGATGCGAGGACCATAGCGGAAGCGCCACCGTGACCAGCCAGATCGTCTTCCACAGCAGCTCGAAGAGGAGCAACGGCAACATCTGCAGCGGATATCGAATGCCGAGACCCGCCGCGAGCGCCAGCGCCGCCAGGAAGCTGGTGCCGACGCCGTCCCAAAAGGAAAACGTCAGTGAGTTCACGTGGTGGATGATTCTTGGCAGCTGCATGGAACCCTGCCCAAGGAAGATGAGCACATAGAAGACCCGCAGCAGATACAGGCGGAAGATGGATACTTCGGTCACGTGTGCCCCCGTTTCGTCCCGAGATGCGATCGGCATTGTGCACGCGCGCTCGGATGTCGTTGACGCCATTCACGATGAAACGCGAAATCGCGTGCGCGAATTGCGGATGGAGCCGACGAGTGGACGTCCGTCCTTGTCTCCACCTGTCGCGCGCGCTACTCCGTCCCCCTGAAATCGCCCGTGAACGCATTGCTGTGTCCGTCCACGACATTCACGCCGTGGACGAGCACGACCGCGCACCGTACGCGTCCGCGGCGCCGGCACTGCGCCCCCTTTCCGGAGACGATCATGGACGCCATCACGCTGCTCAAGTCGGACCACCAGACCCTGCGCTCCCTGCTCGGCGATCTGGAGAAAAGCACGACGCGAGGCGTCAAGACGCGCAAGGAGCTCCTGGCCAGGATCGAAGCGAATCTCAAGGCGCACACATCGATCGAAGAAGAAATCTTCTATCCCGCATTCAGGGAAGCCGGCCGCAAGGCCGATGACGACAAGATGTATTTCGAAGCGCTCGAAGAGCATCACGCTGCGGGCGATCTCGTGCTGCCCGACTTGCTCGGCACGGATCCGCAGAGCGAAAAATTCAGCGGCCGCGCGAAAGTTCTGAAGGAGCTCGTCGAACATCACGCGGACGAAGAGGAAAAGGAAATGTTCCCTCGCGCGAAGAAGCTCCTGACCAAGGAAGAACTGGGCGACCTTGGCGCCCGCATGCAGGAGCGCAAGACCAAGCTGCTTGCACGGCAGTGACCGCGATCGAACATGGGAAAACGAGCATGGCTCGCGGGACTGAACTCAGGCTCAGCGGTCGGCATTCGGTTTTCGACCGGTTTGCAGGCTCGGTCACGCGACTCGCCGGCACACCGTGGGCATTCGCGGTCGCGTTGCTTTCGGTCGTGGTGTGGGGCGCCACCGGTCCGATATTCGGCTTTTCCGAGACCTGGCAGATGGTCGTCAACACCGGCACGACCATCATCACGTTCCTGATGGTGTTCCTGATCCAGCAGTCGCAGAACAAGGATAGCCTCGCGGTTCATATCAAGCTCAATGAGCTGCTGGCCGCGCACGAACTCGCCAGCAATCGCGTGGTCGCCGTCGAGGATCTGGACGAAGGCGATCTCGAGAGACTGCGTGCCTTCTACTGCGAGATCGCCGCACTGGCCGAAAAGCAAGGCGGAATCAAGCAGTCGCATTCGCTGGACGACGCCCAGCTCGCGCACGCGCGCAAGGCCCAGTCATCGCATGCAAAGAAGGAAGCACGTCGTCCTGCGCCGGCACGGCAACGACGATGAGGGAATGCAGGCCCGCACTTCGTCATTGAGCGCAGGTAGAGAGCCCTGCGGCAGCCGAATACGCGCGCCACATCGAACGCGTGCGCGAGCTCGATCCTCAGCTCGGCCGCAACGCGCGAAGGAGGACATCCGTTCCCACCGGCTTGCTCAGGAACTCGTCGAAACCGGCGTCCATGGCTTTCTTGCGAAGCTCCCATGAGCCATGGCCCGTCAGCGCGACGAGGCGCAAACCGGCATGCTTCGCGTCGCGCCGAAGTTGACGGGCAATCTCGAGCCCGGTCACTTCGGGCATATTGAGATCCAGCAGAACCGCATCCGGATGGATCTGCTCGCAGAGCGCTAGCGCTTCGGCGCCATCCCCGCATGTGTGCACATCGACGCTCTCTTGCGTGAGCGCATCCGTAATTGCTTCGCGCATCAACGGATCATCGTCCGCGTAGACGACTGAGAATCTGGGTATCGACATTCGTGGAAAAATCGCAGATCGACGGGAATCGAGCAAGCTCGACGGTAGTCGTCGATCCCGGTCGTACCCACCGAGCGCCGCGGAACATCGTGCCATGGCACGACGATCCGCGACGGTGATTATCGATAGAGAACCCGCTTCGCAAGTGCGAAGCGGGTATCGCCCTGGATCAGGACGCGTGAGTCAGATCAGTCGTCCGACGGCTGAAGGTTGCACGAAACGCTCGTGTTCCAGTCGGCGAAGCTGCCCTGCGGATTGTCTTCCCACGCCCAGACATGCATCTCGTAGAACGCCGGCAGGCCGAACCGGTTGGGTTCGCCGACGTAGTTCAGCAGATGCCCTTCCAGCTTCTGCGCATCCTGCACGGTCGACGCAATCGCAATGTACTCGACGCCGACCAGACGAAGCGCACCGTTGTTCGTCGGCTCGTAAATCAGTGCTTCGGGTTCCTCCGCCTTCAGCACGCCATCGGTGAGTCGATCCGGCAGCACGAAATGCACGCCCATCGCGCCATGGTCCGGACCGCTGACGCACGGAGTTGCGGCGACCCAGCCTTCATTGATCGCGACATTGACGTCCCGAAAGCGGGCCGTGGCGGCGCGCACCTTCGAAACGAGCGGCGAGAAATTGTGGCTTTGCGGTGACGGTCCCGCCATCGCCGCGAGAGGCATTCCAAACAGAAGCGCAAACGATGCAAGACGGATCGAATTGTAGGAGCGGTTCATCAGTTTTCATCCTTGATGGTTGTTATCGAGAAGTGATTGGCGCGGAATCGATGCGATCCGGACCGCAATCGTCGGCGTCCGGAGAAATCTGCGAGCATGCTTCGTGCGCCACCGCCGAGAAAACTCGGGGCGCGCATTGTCGGCCAACGCATAGGCCGGGGAAGGGCGAATATTGCGCGCTGATGGCGCCATCATGAAGAAGAGCCTGCCGGTGTGGCGGTCTTCGTCGCTCGGCGTGCTTGCACCCTGCCATGTCGTTTCGTCGGCACGCAGCTCGCTGCGAGCCGCTCGCACGCGCCCGCGCCGCCCGTGATCGCGATGCTTGGCTCGTCCGGAGAACTGCGCGCAAATCATGCCCGCCCTGCGTGCGCTATGCTGCACGCGACTGGCTAGCGGGCACGAGGCGATGGCCACGCGTGCTGACATCACCGAGCTGCTGAACGCCGCGCATTCGGGCGACGAGACGGCACAAGAGGCGGCTTACGCACTCGTCTACGACGAACTCAAGCGCTGCGCGCGTCGCCAACGCGGCGCGGCACCCGGCTCGTCGCTATCGCCAACCGTGCTGGTCAACGAGTTGTACCTGCGCCTTAGCGGCGGACACATCGAGCGGCTCAGCAGTCGTTCGCATTTCTTCGCGCTGGCGGCGCGCGCGATGCGGCAGATCGTCGTCGATCATGCACGCCGGCGCGCCAGTGCGAAACGCGGTGGTCGCGATCCGCACGTGACGCTCGATGTGTCGGCGCTGGACGTTGCCGACCCCGGCAACGACACCGCGCAGGCGCTGGAGCTCGATGCCGCGCTGACGTCGCTCGCCAAACGCGATCCGGATCTCGCGCGCGTCGTCGAGTGGCATTTTTTCGCCGGCTTGAGCTTCACCGAAATCGCAGCCGAGATCGGGCGCCACGAACGCACCGTGCGGCACGACTGGGAGCTCGCGCGCGCTTACCTGCAGCAGACGATGGCCGTGCAGCGCGCGCCATGAACACGACCGCGCGCTGGGAACGACTCAAGCTCCTGTTTCGCCAGAGCCAGGATGTACCCGAGGATGGCCGCCGCGCATGGCTGATCGATGCGTGTGCAGGCGATCAGGAATTGCTCGACGAGCTCGAACGCCTGCTCGCGTCGCAACGCAGTCCCGCCGGAATACTCGCCGACGATGCGCAGGCACTGATGCAGCGCTGGCTGCCCGACGCGGAATCCGATGTCGACCTCGGCGGCACTTCAATCGGCCCGTACCGCCTGTTGCGTCTGATCGGCGAAGGCGGCATGGGCCGCGTCTATCTCGCAGAACGCTCGGATGGCGCGTTCGAGCAGACGCGTCGCGATGAAACTGGTGCGCGGCGATCACATCGCGCCCGGATTGCACGAGCGCTTCCTGCGCGAGCGGCAGATACTGGCGCGCCTGCAGCATCCGGCGATCGCCCAGTTGCGCGACGGCGGCTTCACCGCCGACGGCGCGCCGTATTTCACGCTCGAGTACGTCGAGGGCGAACCGATCACGCGCTGGTGTGACCTGCACATGCTCGGCATCGCCGAACGCGTGCGACTGCTGCTCAAGGTTTGCGCCGCGGTCGAGTACGCGCACCGCAACCTCGTCGTGCATCGCGACCTGAAGCCATCCAACATCCTGGTCGCCGCCGATGGCGAGCCGAAGCTGCTCGATTTCGGAATCGCCAAGGTACTTGCCGCGGACGATGCATCCGGACAAACCGCGACGCAATCGCGCGTGATGACACGCGAGTACGCGGCACCCGAGCAGGTGCTCGGCGAGCCGATCACCACGGCGACCGACGTGTACGCGCTGGGGGTCCTCCTATACGTGCTGTTGTGCGGACAGATGCCCTACCCGCGCGCGATGTCGGGGCAGATCAGCTGGGCCAAGGCGATCCTGGAGGAGACGCCCGCGCCGTTGGTGCAGGCGCTCGATGCGGATGGCGCGGGTGCGGCAGCAGCTTCCTGTGCCGCAGCGCGCGCCACCTCGCCATCCGCGCTCAAGCGAATGCTGCGAGGCGATCTCGAGCGCGTCGTGCAGCGCGCGCTCGCGAAGAATCCGGAGATGCGCTATTCGAGCGTCGGCGCGTTCGCAGACGACTTGCGTGCGTGGCACGACGGTCGCGCGATCAGCGGCGGAACGCGCCGGTATCGATTGCACAAACTTCTACGACGCCATTGGCTGCCGCTGGGTGCCGGCGCCGCAGCGATCCTGGTTGCGCTGATCGGCTCGGCCGGCATTGCGTGGGAAGCGCGCCAGCGTGAACTGGAAGCGGAACGCACGCTGCACGAGCAACGCACGACCAAGGCGGTCAAGGAATTCCTGTTCAGCCTGTTCACGGCGGTCGATCCGCGCGAAGCCAAGGGCAAGGACATCAGGGCGCGCGATCTGCTGGATCGCGGCGCACAACGCATCGACGAAGTTCGCGACCAGCCGGTGCTCGCGAGCGAACTGCACAGTGTCCTCGGTCGCATCTATTTCCAGCTTGGCCTCTACGCGCAGGCAAGCGCGCTGCAGCAACGTGCGATCGACGCGCTGAAATCCGACGGAACGCAACCCCTGGCGCTTGCGCACGTCGAGATCGATCACGCGGAAACGCTGCTGCTCGCCGGCGATCTGAAGTCGGCCGGCGCGATCGCGGCAGAGGCATTCGCGATCGTGGATGCGATGCCGCCGTCGGCGGACATCGAACGCGTGCGCGCGCTCAACGCACTCGGCAAGACCAGCGTGATGACCGGCGACTACGCGCAAGCCAAGCGCCATGCCGATGCCGCGATGTCGATCGCGCAGAAGTCCGCGCTGGACGATGCCCTGATGGCCGATACATTGAAGCAGGCCGGCAATGCCGCCTGGGGCATCAAGCAGATGGATCAGGCTCGCGAGCTGTACAACCAGGCGCTCGCCATCAGCGAGCGCGCGCAAGGTGCGGACAGCCCGATGGTCGCCTCCTTGCACGAGAACCTCGCGCACGTGCTCAGCGATCAGGCGCGCTACGCACAGGCAGCGGAGGAAATGCAGAAGGCGCTGGCGATCAGCACGAAGATCCTCGGTGCGCAGCATCCGAGTGTGCTGACGCAACGCGGCTATCTCGGGCTCTACAATTTCTATCTCGGCAACTACGCGACCGCACGGTCCCTGCTCGAATCGGTCGTCGCCGAGCAGCGCGCGCAGGCCGGTGTGCAAAGCCCGGTGGTTGCGCTGGCGTTGGCCAATCTCGGACTCGTGCTCGCCGAAGGCACGGATCTCGATGCCGCCGAGAACACATTCGGCGAAGCACTGCGCATCGATGAAGCGACCAATGGCCGGGATTCCGAAGCGGCCCAGATCGCGCTCGGCAATCTCGCTTACGTGCACCGCCTCAAGGGCGAGCTCGATCGTGCGCAAACCGAGCTGCTCGAGGTGCAGCGCAATGAGGAAAAACACGGCATCGACGACGACCCGGAACTCTACTACCAGCTCGGCGAAGTGCAGCGCCTGCGCGGAAATGCGGCCCAGGCCGTCGATCTCGATCGCAAGGCGCTGCAATTCGCGCAGGCCGGCCCCGGCGAGAGCAGCGATTCGGCGGCGCTCGCGCACGATTACCTCGGCCTCGCGCTGCGCGATGCAGGCGACACGGCGGGCGCGGAACGGGAGTTGCGTGCCGCGCTGGCCTCGTTCGCGGGCTACGTTCCGAACGCCGAGCATCCGCGTGCCGCAACGACGCGACTGGAGCTCGCTCTGCTGCTTGCCGCGCGCGCCGAGTCGCACGAAGAAGCCACCAGACTCGTGGCCGACGCGGCCGCGATCCGCGAGCGCTTCCTCGGCAAGGACGATTCGCGCACCCGCGATGCGCAAGCGATCGCTGCGAAAATGGGGACCGCGCATTGACGCGATTCGCGCGACTCGGTTCGCGCGCGTGCTAGATCGGTCCGGGATCGAAGCCGTCGGCGAAAATCGTATCGTCGACATATGTCACGCAACTGGAGAACTCCGACGTATCGCCGTTCGCGTCGGTCGCCGTCGCGGTCAGCTTGCGGCCGGCGAGCGGAAATTCGGGCGGCGACGCGACCGTCAGCGTGAAACTGGCGGTGCCCTGATCTCCTCCCTGCGCGGCAGGGACCGTGACTGTCGCGCCGCGCAGCCAGACCTGGCCTTCGCCGTGGCCTGATGCATCGCAACTCGCATTCGCATAGAGATCGACGGTGTAATCGCCGGGCACCGTCGTCAGCGTGCCGCTGACCCGCCCTTCGAGGCGGCCGCCGATCGCGCCGGCCAGATCCGGAAAATTCTGGCCGCGGTTGGCCAGGTCGGACGTCTGGCCATCGTCGTCGTTCGCCGTGACGCCCTCCGTCGCCAGATCGATGCCAAGGCCGCCGTTTGCGTAGATCGCGTTCTTGCGGATCTTGTTGTAGAAGCCGATCTCCGCCCAGACACCCTCGGTGTCGTTGTGGGCGATCGTGTTGTAGCGGATCGTGTTGTTGAATGGCGTGTCGGCGTCGCTGCCGGCGATGTGGATGCCCGCGTTGCCGTTGCCGAGCGCGACGCCCGCGGCGTCCGCACCGATGAAGTTGCCGTCGATCAGGTTAGCCAGCGCCTCGAGGCCTTCGATCAGCAAGCCCGCCTGCAGGTTGTTGCCGATCAGGTTTCCGCTCAGCGTGTTGGCTGGGCCCAGGATGTGGACGCCGCGCGTGCCGTTGCCAAGATCGGTGTAGCTGTTGTTGCTCGCACTCCAGCCGACGCCGATGTAGTTGTTGACGATCTGGTTGTCGCGCGCATGCGCTTGCAGGACGATGCCGCTGCCCGTCGCATCGCCGATGATGTTTCGGTTTGCGACGTCGTCGCCGCCGATCGTCGCGTCGTGCGCGTCGATGCGGATGTCGATGCCGTTGGGCTGCAACGCATGGCCCCCTACGCTGCCGCCGAAATGGTTGCCCGCGACGAAATGCCCGCTGCCGCCCTGCAGGTCGATCGCCGCATCGCTGAAGCCGCTGAATGCAAGTCCCTTGATCGAGACCGCGTCGGCATCGCTCGCGCTCGCGGGCACGCGCAGCGCGCGCGTGACGCCGGCATTGCCCGCCTCGAGGATCACGCAGAGCCTCGCATCGTCGCCGACATCGAGATCGTTGGCCGCGACACCCGTTTGCGAATAGCCGTTGATGATCGAGCCGGCCGTCAGCGCAGGCAGCTCCGATGCGAGCGTGATCACGTGCGGACCGCAACCCGATCCGATGTCGAACGTGATGATGCCCGCGCCGTTCGTATTGGCGCTCTGGATCGCCGCGCGCAGCGAGCCGGTGCCGGCGTCGTTGTTGTTGGTGACCTGCAGCAGCAGCTCGTCGCTGATGTTCGATTCGTACGCGCCGCGATCGACGGTCGAGCCGGTCACGCGCGGCCCGCCGTCGAGATCGCTGGACGGCAATCCGCCGCGCACCTGGTTGCTGCCGGAATTGATCACCGGCGATGGCGGCATCTCGATCGGGCGGTAGTTCGCATCGAGCTGCGGATCGCCGGTCAGCGTGCCGGTCTCGGAAATCGGGCCGGGACCGACGTAATGATTGAGCATGTTGTTGGTAAGGTAGAACGCGTCGGTCTGGGTGAAGATGTCCGGCGGATTGACGTTGTGAAAAACGTTGTTGTAGGCGTCGACTGCCAGGATGCCGAAGCCCCAGCCGTCGCTGTAGTGGTTGTATGCGCAGACCGTGCCGTAGACCGTATTGTTGATCAGCACCATTACGGGTTCGCCGCCTGCGATGGCTTCCATGTCGATCGTGCAGCCGTCGGTACCGGCGTCGACGAACAGCGAATCGACGATGCGGATCGTGCCGCCGATGTCGGTGTCCTGTCCCCAATCCACGGTGAACGCTGCGTCGATGAACGCGTTGCGCCGGATCAGCACTTCGGTATTGGGCGGCAGGTCGATCGTTCCGGGCGGAGGGCCGAAGTCCTCGTCGCCGATGTTGTTGGCTTCGATGTCGAGCTCGGTGTGCCAGGTCAATCCTTCGACCGTCAGGTTGCCGTGGATGAAGACGACCGGATGGCCGAAGAATCCGCTCGCATCGTTCAGCACGGTGTTTCCACGCTGGATGTCGCGGCCGGCGCAGTTTGCCGTGTATCCGCCGAGCACCTTGGTGCCGTCGGCCGTTATGCCGGCGTCCGATACGTTGTCCCACACCGTGCCGCCGAGCTCGTACGTGCCCTGGACGAGCTTGATCGTGGTCGGCAGCAGGTACGCCGACAACAGCGCGTTGCGCAGCTGCGCATCGTTGGCGACGCACAGCACCACGTTGTCGGCCCGTGCCTTGCCGATCGCGCCGGGAAGGATGCAGGCCATCATCAAGCCCAGACTTGCCATCACCAGGCATCGTCTTGCAGTGCGGAAAGCGTTCATGCCGGTTCTCCCTCGACCCGTAGCGGTGCGCTTACCGACGAATACGCAGGAAATGGGAAAATCCGGGTGTCCGCGCGGCGATACGCCAATCACTACCTGGAATGCGCGTGGGGCGCGGCCAAGGCGGCCTTTTGCTCGGCGCCATGGCGGCGAGCATGAGACGGGTCTATCGATCGGTTGCCCGACATGGACCGAATTGTCGATTTCGACGCGCCTCGTTCGTCGTCCCTATGGAACCGGCCCCACTAGCCGGTCCATTTCGTCCACAGGAGACCCACGATGCGATTTCTTTCCCTGATCCGAGTGCAGGAAAACACGGGCAAGCAGCCCAGCGAGCGAATGATGAGCGAGATGGGCAAGCTCATGACCGAAACGAAACGCGACGGGAAGCTGCTCGACACGGCGGGCCTCGCGCCGACGGCGAACGGCAAGCGCGTGCGCCTGCGCGCCGGCAAGCTCAGCGTGATCGATGGACCGTTCACCGAAACGAAGGAAGTCGTCGGTGGTTACGCCATGATCAATGCGGAATCTCTGGAAGAAGCGATCGCACTGACGCGGCGCTTCGTCGAACTGCACATTGCGGACGGCTGGGAGCTGGATTGCGAAGTGCGGCAGGTGTACGAAGCGGACTTCGGCTAGGCAGCTGCGCCGCTTCAAGCGGGGCTCGACCGGCGATGCAATCGGACGTACGCATGGCGTCCGGTCGCATGGGATCGGAACTATGCCGGAAAGACCCTCTCGCAAGATCGAGCGATATTTGACCTGCGCGTTGGAACGACTCTAGGGGCAATGCCCGGAAATGCGATCAGTCGAAGCCGTTCGCGAAGATGCGATCGACGATGACCGGTTGCGAGAGTTCGAACGCGCCGATGTCGGTGTCGGCGCCGAAAACGCGCGGGTGGCCGGCGCCGCGCTGGTCGCTGGCGAAATGGCCGGGATTGCTGCCGTGGTCGATCGCGAGGCTATCCGCGGCGAGCGCATGGGTCGGCGTCGGGCCGCCATAGTCGCCCAGCGGCAGCAGACCGGGGTCTCCGACCAAGGTGCCGGTGGGTGGCGTGCCGTACATGGCCGTGATGATGTCGTGATCGCCCTGGACGACGAGACTTGTGAAACCGCCGATATCCGCAGCGGGGTTGGCGCTCGTATTACCGGCGACGATCGAACTCACGATCGTGATCGCCGGCGTGAGCTGGACGCCGTTCACGACGTTGCGGACGAAGATGCCGCCGCCGCCGGCGACCGCATCCAGCGCCGAATTGGCTGTGATCGTGCTGTTGCGCACGACCACGTTGCCGTAGGTCACGTGCACACCGCCGCCGTTGGTGCCGCTGGTATTGCCGCTGATCGTCGAATTTTCGATCGTGGTCGTGAATTCGCCGACCGTGCACACGCCGTAGCAACCCTGAGCGAACACGCCGCCGCCTTCGAGATCGCTGTGGTTGTCCGAGATCGTGCTGTTCCTGATCGTGACGTCGCCGGCGACTGCGCAGATGCCGGCGGCGCGACCGTGGCTTTCGTTGCCCGACACCACGGATTCGTCCAGCGTGACGCTACGGAGTGCGTAGAGTCCGCCACCGCCACCCTGCGTGTTGCCGCTGGGACCGTAGGCCATGCTCGCGGTCACGCTGCTGCTGGCGAGCACGACGCTGCCGCCGGAGACCACCGCGCCGCCGATATATTTTCCGTAGCCGTGGGTGATGTCCAGATGGTCGAGCTTCAGGACGCCGCCGCCGCTGAGCACGATGATGCGGTCCTGGTGATCGCCATCGAATGTCAGCGTGCGATCACCCGGGCCGATGATCGCGATGTTGTCCACGCTGGACGTGAACGCGCCGTCGGCCAGCGTGATCGTGCAGTGGGACAATGGGGACAAGTCCACGATGCGGCCATCCGGAGCATTGGTGATGGCAGCGCGCACGGCGGCTTCCGAGCAGTCGCTCACCGGCGGCGGCGGCGTCCCGGACTCGAACGCGCCGATGTCGGCAGCGGCGCCGAGCGTGCGCGGGAAGCCGGAGCCGCGCTGATCGAAGAAGAGCCCGGGAGAAGGCCGGCCCGCGTCGATGGCCACGCTGCCTGACGCGAGGGCGTGCGTCCGCGTCGGTCCGCCATGGTCGGCCAAAGGCAGCAGGCCCGGATCCGCGGTGATCGTGTCCGGCGGCGCCGCTGGCAACGAGGTCATGACGATGTTGTGGTCGCCGGTGATCGGCGGCGGCGGGCCCGCGGGGGCGAACAGACTGATGTCGGGGCTGTTGTTGTTGGCCGTGTTGTTGGCGACGATGGTGTTGGTAAGTCGCAGCTGGCCGTTCCCGCACACGCCGCCCCCGCCCCCAAACCACTCGTTGGTCACTTCTCTGAACGCCGTGTTGAAGGCGATCGTGCTGTCGTACACATACACGGGGCTTCCATAGAAGGACGCCAGGCCGCCACCATCCCTCGCGCTGTTGCCGCTGATGGTACTGGCCGTGACGGTCATGCTGACCAAAGCATCGCCCGTGGGCGCGCCTTGATGGATGGCCATGCCACCGCCCTTCTGGACGCCGTAGTTATCCGTGATCGCGCTGTGGGCTACGGTGAGGTTGCCCTGGGCGTAAACGCCGCCGCCACCCTGCGCGTACGCATTGTTGCCGCTGATCGTGCTGTACGAGACGTAGACATTGCCCACCGCGAGAATGCCGCCACCTGCGCCACCGTGGTAATTGATGAAGAACACGACGGGTTCGAGCGCGCCGCAGGCGGTGTTGCCGGACACCGTAGATCGGATCACCGAGACATCGCCTTGCGCGAACAGGCCGCCCCCATACCCCGCCGTGGGCGCGTCGTCGCAGACGGATGAGTTGGTCAGGGAGCTGCTTGCAAGGGTCACGCTGCCGTCGGAATGCACCGCGCCGCCGGTGCCGATGTAGCTGACGTACTTGCCCTCGACGGGCGTGACGTAGTTACCCTGCGTGATGGCGAGATGGTCGAGTGTCAGCAGACCATGGCCGGTGTGATGAAAGATGCGGCTTGCGTGGTTGCCGCTGAGCGTCAGCGAGGTGTCCGCCGGGCCCTGCACGGTCAGGTTGTCGACGCTGATGGCGATTTCGCCGTTGGCCAGCGTTATCGTGCAATCAGAAAGCGCCGTCAGGTCGACGGTGGCGCCGTTGGTAGCACCGGCGACGGCGCTGCGCAGTGCGCCTTCGCTGCAGTCGTCGACCGCGATGGTGAAACCGCTGCGGGCCGGAACCGGTGCGCGCGCGTGCGCGTCATGCGCAAGCGGGTCGGTGAATAACAAGACAGCGAGTGCCGCGGCCAGGGGTCGCATCGGAAACGAGCGACGAACGCTTCGACTGGTGTGCATCGCGCTCCTGGTCAGACGGTGCAGGTGCCGAATAATACATCATCGGTGCGTCCGGCCTCGATCGCTGCGGGCGTGCGAAACCTGCTCCTCGGCAGGAACGAGCAGCGATCGAAATCCGAAATCCTGGCTCTCGCAGCCCAGTGCGTTCCGAATATACAAGTGTAACGTGATTCGTTCTGCCACCTGTTCAATCAGATTGCTTGCACGAGGCAAATCAGTTCGGACCCAAAAACGCAAAATCGCGCCACAGGGGCGCGATTCACGACATCTATCGAGTCTCTGTCTCTGATCGGACAGGTCGATGGCGGAGCGCGTTGTATTCGAACTCACGTTACGCAGAAAGATACTAGTGGCTTTTGCGCGTAGTAACGCAGTCGCTTCAGACACTTAGGTCAAATGAATCAATCTCGCATCGACATATTCCAAGGGGCGACTACGCTTCGATCGAACGTTTCTACGGGTCGGTGCGCTAGGGAACTCCAATTCCCTCGAACCCGTGCACGCTCGAGCATCGCCCGACACGCACGTTTGGCCAGACGCGTACGACAAATATCGTCCGCTCGGTGCTCAAGTGCCTTGGATGATCCGCCGGCAGATCCTCCGTGGAGCTGTGAGAAGATCGGCACTATGAAACGGACGTGGCCGATCATCGCTGTTGCTGACGTTGCCAAAAGCCTAGCCTGGTATCAGGCGCTGCTGGGACAGCTCGAGTCGCCACCTAGTCACAGCTACTTCGGGCAGGTCATCGACAGCGACGGCACGGTCCTTCTTTGCCTTCATTCGTGGGGCGAGCACGATCATCCCTCGCTGGAGTCTGCGAACGCCGCTGCCCCTGGCAATGGCCTGCTCCTATTCTTTCGTGTAGACGATTTTGACGACTGCTTGCAGCGCGCCCGCACCTTACGTTACAGACTTCTTGAAGAGCCGAACTTGAATCCGGGGACGAGGACGCTCGAATTCTCACTTCGCGATCTCGATGGCTACTACGTGACCGTGAGCGCACTTCTGCTCGAAAGCGAGCAATAGTCGGCGTGGCCGCGAAGCAGTTCGGATCCAGAAACGCAAAATCACGCCTGTTCGGACGCGGGCGACTACTGCATCCCGCCCGCCGCGGGCAGCGTCGATCGAAGCAGCACGGAGAACACGCATCGCTGAGATACCGCGCGCAGAGGAAGTACGACATCCGCGAGTAGTCGTGTGACGGTAACGCCACACATCGTTCACGGCGCGTCGAATGCGCCCGCGAAGATTACGTCGCGCACGAATCGCGTCGCGGTGAAATCGAAATCCCGGACGGGATAGTTCGGATACGCCCAAAGTCGCAAACCGACGACGATGGCGCGATCGTTCGCATCGATCTCACGGCGGTCGGCCGCGAGCGCCGACGCCGGACTCCGTATTCAGTCCGGATCGAATCCATCGAAGAATATGCGGTCGGATCGCGACTCGACGGCGCCGATGTCCGCCGCGGAACCGACGACCCGCGGAAATCCGTCGCCGCGCTGATCGTCTTGAAGGTTTGCGACATTGTTGCCGACATCGATCGCCGGGCTGCCCGGCATCAGCGCGTGCGTCAACGTCAGACCGCCGTTGTCCTGCAGCGGGCCGAGATGCGGGTCGTCGGTGATCGTGTCGAGCGGCGGGATGATCGTCGACACGCCGATGAGGTTGTTGGCGCCGATGAGCAGCGTCGCGACCCCGCCGAAATCGTACGGCGTCGAATTCTGCGTGTTGCCGGACACGATCGAGCTTTCGAGCTCGCTGCGCTTGACTGCATAAATACCACCCGCTGCAGGCGCACCACTCGTCGTGTTCGCATTGAACGCGACGGTGCTATTGAACATCTGCAGGTAAATACCGTAGAGGCCTCCTCCCTTGCCGAACGCCGAATTGGCGGAGATCGTGCTGTTGGTCAGCGTCATCGTCGAAAAAAAACCACCGCCGCCACGATCGGCCCGGTTTCCCGACACGGTCGATGACGTCACGGTCTCGGTGGAAAGGCCGGCGAATCCGCCGCCGAGCGAATAGCCGCTCGGTGCCGCCGCGATGTTGTCGGAAACCGTCGTGCGATCAAGCACGAGGATTCCCGCTCCGAGTCCGCCGCCGGCGGAAGTCTGCAGCATGCTCGTGCAGCTGTTGTGCGAGACGATGGAATCCTTGAGCTCGAGGTCGAGCGCAAAGGCGCCGCCGCCGAAGCAGGTATACGAAGTCGTCTGCGCCTTGCATCCGGCGAGAACCACGTCATCGCCGAGGACACGCCCGGCCGAGCGCAGGCAACCGCCGGTTCCGAACGTCTCCGAAGGTGGCGTGTAGTGGCTGTAGCCGTTGACGAGCCTCAACCCATGAAGCTCTAACGTACCGGATCCGGAGTGATGCAGTACGCGATCCTGGTTGTTGCCATCGATCTTCAACGCTTGTGCCGCCGGCCCTATCAACCGAAGGTTGTCTTGCGGAATCTCGATCGCGCCGTTGGTCAACGTGATCGAACTGCACGTGAGCACCGAAAGATCGACGCCGTCGCCGCTCTGCGAACGGCCGATAATGTCGCGCAGGCTGTCGGGACCGCTGTCGTCGCAATTGGCGACCTGGCGCGTCGGGCCGATGCTTTGCAGCTCGAACGCGCCGATATCGGCCGCCGCGCCGACCACGCGCGCGCTCCACATGGAGCGCTGGTCGAACGGCAGGTTCGCTGCGTTGTTGCCGGCATCGATGGCGGGGCTCGTGCTCGACAGCGCGTGCGTCTGCGTGGTCCCGCCGTTGTTCGCCAGCGGGGCCAGCTGCGGATCCGAGCGCACGGTGTCGGCCGGCAACGTCACAGCGGACGTCACAATCAGATTGTTGGCGCCGGTGATGTCGCCGACGCCTTGGAACGAGATGTCGTATGGCGTGTCCAGGATCGCGTCGGAAGATCGTGCTGCCGGGCAGATCGTGTTGTTGGCGATGATCGAGCTCTGGATGTCCGGTGGCACCAGAGAGTTCTGCAGGCCGATGCCGTCGATGTATCCGGGAATAAACTCGGTCGCATCAGCGCAGTTGAAGGCGATCGTACTGTTGACGAGCTTCAGCTGAACGCCAGAATACACGCCGCCGATGAAAGCCGATGCGCTGTTGCCTGAGATCGTGCTGCTGGTGATCGTCGCAGTCTGGTACCTGCCGCCGGCTAGCACGATACCACCGATTTTGACGGCCTTATTGTTGTCGACAGTCGTATTGGAAATGTAGGTGCGACCGCGCACGAATGCACCGCCGCCGTAGCTTGTCGTCGCATTGCTGTGCGCGTGATTTCCGCTGATGGTCGAATAGCTGGCACTGAAGTTGCCGCCGACGTATAGCCCGCCGCCCGTCGCGAAGGTCTCGTCGCTCACCGCTTCGCTGGATATCACCTTCGAATTGCCGAGCGTCAGGTTCGATTTCGTGTAAATCGCGCCACCCGACGCCTGCGTCGCCGACTGTGTGAGCGTGGCAGTTCGATGTCACGACGTCGTTGAGGTAGACCGCGTAGCTCGAATAGATGCAGCCGCCATTGCCCGCGCTGCTGCCGTTGGTGACATTGACGCCCTGTAGATACAGCCTTCCGTAGCCCGGAGGCTGATGATTGAAGATGCGATCGGTGCCGCCGCCGTCGATGGTCACCGCGCCCAAGTTGCGCGAGTAGATGTGCAGGTGTTGCAACGTCACGCCGATTGCGCCGCTGGTCAGCGTGATCGTGCTGCAGCGAAGGTCCGTGAGGTCGACGGCATCCCGGTCCTCCGAAGCTGCGATGACATCGCGCAGACTGCCGGCGCCGCTGTCGTTGCAGTTGGTGACGTGGCGAGCGGTCGCGATGACAGCGGGGTCGTGCCTCAGCGCCGAAGGAAGACTCAACGACGCCGCGGACAGAAACGCGTGAAGCGGCTCGCCGGCTGCTCCCTGATGCGACTCAGTTGGGGACTCCGCCGCCAAAAGCGGACCGCCGAGCGTCAGTGCCGCGCCGAGACAAACGGCGAGCGGGTGCTTCTTAAGTGTTTTTAATTCGAAGAGCATCGCTTTTCCTTGCGTTATTAGACGAGTCGGTCGCGCATGCGGCCGGGGCGACGAATGGATCGCCGTTCCAGATCAGCGATAAGAAAATTGTTGGATGGAGTCATACCGCGACGCCGCGGCATCGGCGGCATCTGCACCAGCGACATCCGGGCGCCATACGCCGCACAACGCGCCGCAAAAGTTGGCGACATCTCTCTGTGCTGGCGACCCGCTCCGACTATTCTTCCGGTTTCGACCGGTAGCCGATCTTTCCGTACATAAAGCTGCCGTCGAAACCGAACGGCGCATTGCGCGGTAGGGCAACTGGCCGCCGTTGGAGGTGGCGAAATGAGCCCAGAGAGCAAGTCCATAGCCGGCGTGACGAGACATGGCGAGTTTCCAGTGAGCATTGCTCCGACTAGGACGCAGAACGAATTTTTCTGCCGGTTTGCGCCATATCGGGATAGAAGCGAACATCGCGGCCCGTGGCGTGGTCATCCTCGCGACCGCAAGAATCACGCGCCCGCCGCACGCCGCAGCGATTGTCAATGCAGGCAAAGGGCCTGCGGCGCAGTTCCGCTGCAAAGGTGTTGCGTCGTTCAAGGCATCCTGGTGCCTAACAAGCGAGAACGGTTCACCGCGTCCGCATGTTCATGGACATGCCGTCCTGACGCATGCCGAGCAATTCCCTAAGAATCGATCGCCTCAAATCAGCCGCGCCGTACTGCGTCGGCTGGGTTTGACCGTCGTGCCAATGGCTATCGCGCTTAGACCTTAGCTTCACGAGGCGTGAGCAATGCCAGCACAGCCGCTACTGCGAACAGAGCTAAAACGTCACCGCAGAGGTGACCCATATGGTCCCCGCCAAACGACTGCACTGCCATAACCGCGCCGTGCACGATGCTGGACCAGACGGTGAACCAGATGAGGCTCCGGTGTGCGAGGGGGTTACGCGAGGCAAGAATGAGGAAGGCCCCGAGTGTTGCGTAGATAGCGAGGATCATCTCAAGGTAGTAAGAACGCCCCTCAGCGTGCCACGACCAGCCAGAAGGCCAGACGATCGTGAGCGGCCATATGCCGAAGATGAAAGTCAGCCCGACGACCACCAGAGCAATGCGTAGATATTTGATGCGATCAGCTTCAGTCATTTCTTTCTCCTTCCGATTGTCAGAGGCCGCGCAAGGCGAAAAACGGTTTTCGTCATCACGGCAACTCATCCACGGATACTTCGTTGCATCGAACAACGATATTTGGATGCGAAGTGCGCCATCGGTACGCAGCGAGGGGCGAAAGGTCGTGTGAAGTCAGCCTATTGCCGCTGCAGCGCCTGCGTCGCGATTGCGCGCTCTCGCGCGTGAGAACCGGCGGAGGACCAAACGCGGGGGACTACCTATTGGGCGCGCATGCGCGAAGCAGCTGTGATCTTCCGGCTGCGAGCGCCGGGTGCTGATTCAGTCCATTTTCGACCAACAATTTCTCAATCGTCGTCGCGTCGGATTTCGCGCGCACGCAATCGCCCATCTCACCCTCCGCGACGATAAGCCAAGGTTGCGCTTCGACCATATGAATCTGCCTCGCGTCGACTTCGGCTTTGGTATGCTCGATGGCATCGCGCAAGCGCTCGGCAGCCTCCCTGGCGTGACCACGTTGCAGGTCAACACGCGCCAATGCGACATGCGCGGGCAGCAGTCGCGGATGCCAACGCAAGGCCTGCCCATCGAGTTCACTGCGAGCTGCCATATCCACATTGCGCGGACAGGAAATTGGCGACAGAGTCGTATCTTCCGCGCACACCTGCGCTCGCAAAGCCAGCGCATTCAGCCGCATGTGCTCTGGATAGTAGTGACCGAGGTTTCGGACGGCGTCGTTGAAGTGCTGGGCCGCGTTCGCCACATCACCGCAAAGCAGTTCGGACCCCAAAACGCAAAATCGCGCCACAAGGGCGCGATTCGCGTGATCTATCGAGTCTCTGTCTCTGATCGGACAGGTCGATGGCGGAGAGGGTGGGATTCGAACCCACGTTACGGCATAACCGTAAACCGGATTTCGAATCCGGCGCATTCGACCACTCTGCCACCTCTCCAGAGCGGGGCGCGCATGATACGGGGCGGCGGCGGCCGAGACAACCTCGGGCGGCCGATCACGACCTGGCGCCTGCCTTCGACGATGAACGACCTCGCTCGCCTCGCTGCCCGACGGTTTCCATCGCGTGGATCTCGGCGACGGCCGCCGCGCGGTGGCCAAGATTCGCCAGCATGCGCCGGCCGGGTTTCTTCGCGGCCGAGGCGCGCGGTCTGATGGCGCTCGGTGATTCGCGCTTGCTGCGCGTGCCCATCGTTTACGAGGTCGGCGCTCGCGGCATCGTCATGGAGGATCTCGGCGCGGGCCAGCCTGCACGCGACGATTGGGAACGCGCCGGTGCGCGCCTCGCGCGGATGCACGCGATTCGCGTCCGAACGGTTCGGCTTCGACGCGGACGGCTGGTGCGGCGACAGTCCGCAGGACAACACGCGCGACGCCGACGGCCACCGTTTCTTCGCCGAGCGCAGGCTTGCAGCCGCAGGCATCGCGCGCACGCGCGAGCGGGCTTCTCGACGACGACGACACGCGCCGCCTCGATCGTCTGTGCGCGCGACTCGCCGGATCTCGTGCCGATCGCTCCGGCCGTGCTCGTGCACGGCGATCTATGGCGCGCGAACCTGCACGCGTGCGCGAACGGCGAGCTCGCGCTCATCGATGCCGGCGCGGTGCATCACGGCTGGGCCGAAGCGGACCTCGCGATGCTGACGTTGTTCGGCGAGCCGCCGTCGCATTTCTTCGCCGCGTACGAGGCGGAGTCGCGCATCGATCGCGACTGGCGCGAGCGCGCGCCGGTCTACAACCTCTACCACCTTCTGAATCACCTCAATCTGTTCGGCGCCGGATATCTCGACGCCGTGCGCGCGATCCTGCGTCGTTACGGCTGACCCGCCGCCGGTGCGCCGCTGCTGCAGAAATGCTGGCGCACGCTTTCGGCTTCGGGCATCCATGCGTTCAACTGATCGATGCGCGTCGAATCGGATGGATGCGTCGACGCGAATTCCGGCGGCTTCTGCTTGCCGAGCGCGTCCATGCGTTGCCAGAGTTTCGGCGCCTCTTCCGGATTGAAGCACGCGGCCGCCGCGAGCAGCAGGCCGACGTGATCGGCTTCCGATTCGTGGCTTCGCGAGAACGGCAGGATCATGCCGTACTGCGCGCCCGCTCCGAGCGCGGCCATGACCATCTGCTGCTGCTGCGGATCCATGTCGCTCACCGACATGCCGGCAGCGAGCGTACCGAGCTGCACGAGCTTCTGCTGCGCCATGCGCTCGCCGCCGTGACGCAGCAGCGCGTGCGCGATCTCGTGGCCCATGACGATCGCAAGGCCGTCGGAATTCTGCGCGACCGGCACGATGCCGGTGTAGACCGCGATCTTGCCGCCCGGCAGGCAGAATGCATTGACCTCATCGGACTGCAGCACGTTCACGGCCCACTGGTACGAGCTCCAGTCGGTCTCGGCCGGAAGGTTCTTGGTCTCGGCGTAGTACTTCTCGACTTTCGGAGCGGCTGCGATCAAGCGCTCCGCGATCCCGCGCACCTGCTGCGGCAACGGGCCCGTCGTGACGACCTTGGATTGCGACAGGATTTCCTGATACGACTGCAGGCCGAGCGCGGCCTCCTGCTGCGGCGACGTGTCGATCAGCTGCTTGCGCCCCGTATACGACGTCGTGTCCTGGTGGCTGAACCAGTAATACGCGAGATAGACGCCGAAGATGAGGATCGGCCAGAGCTTGAGCCCTCGGCGCGGCGCGCCGCCGTAGGTATTGCCGTACGGACCTCCCATGAGCGCTCTCTCCGTTGCCTGTGACGAGCATACTGCGGCGCCGATCGCCTGGCGGCAACGATGCCGCTGCGGCGATCCACGATTTGACGCCGCGAATTAAGCCGCGTTCTGACTGAATGTCGGCCACACCGCAACGAGAAGGCACAGGAATCCGACCACCGCGATGGCCGCGTGCACCAGCACGAACCACTTTCGGCAGCGGCAGCATCTTCCAGTGGTAGTTGAGGTTCATCACGACGCCACCGAGCGCGGCTACGACGAACAGCGCCGTCGCGGTCAGCGCGAGGCTCGGCAAGCCGACGGTGCACGCCGCGTAGATCAGCAGCGTCAATCCCGCCCCCGCCAGGAATCCATGCAGCATCGCGAGCCAGGTCGGCGGATGCGGCTTTCCGCTAAAGCGAATGGTCGCCATCACGATGCCGCCGACGGCGGCAATCGCGAACAGCACGAGCGCGGTTTGCATGATCAAATTCGGTTCCATGGTGCGACTCCCATTGGATCGATCGACGACTTGCGCGGCGCAGTAGAAATCGACGCACTCAGGGCAAGCAAGCTGAGCGGGAACTCGATAGACGGCTACGATCTACAGATCGCGCGCGACACGAAAGCCGACGCGCGCACTTCGCGTATCGGCCGCCGCCGCGATGCGGAATGCCGAGCGCACCTGCGTCGGATCGCTGCCCCACGACCCGCCGCGCACGACGTGGCGCTCGCAACCCGGATTGACCCACGCGTTGCTGTCGCGTGGCGCGCGGACGTAGTTGTCGTGCCAGCAGTCCTCGACCCATTCCGACACGTTGCCTTCCATGTCGAAGAGTCCGAATGCATCGGCCGGAAAACTGCGCACCGGCGCCGGTCCCCAGTAGCCGTCGCTGTAGCGCGGGAACGCCTGCGACCAGCTGCGCTTGGACGGCGAGCGGTCGCCTTCGCCGGTGAAGTTGCCGAGCGGCTTGTCCGGATTGCCGTCGCCCCACGGATAGCGCGCGGACGAGCGGGCGCGCAGCGCGTACTCGAATTCCGCTTCGCTCGGCAGCCGGTAGTGCTTGCCGGTGTGCTGCGAAAGCCACGCCAGATACGCCTGCGTGTCGTTCCACGAAATGTGCACGACCGGCAGCGTCGCCGCCGCGCGTTCGCCGCGATAGTCGTCGCGCCAGCTGATACCGCGGCGATCGGCGATGCGGCCGGAATTCTCGTCGTAGATCGCGCTCGCGCCGAGCCGCTCGGCATCGGTGACGTATTTGCTCGAGCGCACGAAATCGCCGAACTCGCCGACGGTGACCTCGTTGCGTCCGAGCGCGAATCCGGTGTCGATGCGCACGCGCCGCTGCGGCTCCTCGCTGTCGGCATGGCCGGTCTCGTCGGCGGGCGAGCCCATCACGAACTCGCCGGTCGGGATCACCACGACCGACGGCGCCTCGCCCGCGATGTCGAGATAGCGGTCGCGGATCACCTGCCCCGGCTTGAGGCTCGCGTAGAGCCGCGCATTGCGCAGGCGCACCGCGAAATCGTCGAGCCCGCTGAGATCGGGACTGATCGTCTGCGCGCGCTTGGCCAGCTGCTCGGCGAGATCGGCGTTGCCCGAATCGAGCGCCGAGCGCGCCTGCGCGAGCACCGTCTCGGCGCGCTGGCGGCGGATGCCGTCGATGCGCGCGCGCGTATCGAGCAGATCGCGCGAGCCCGGCCGGATCTGCGAGGCCTGCACCAGCACCTCGTCGGCGCCGGCGAAGTTGTCCTGCGCCGCCGCACCGAGCGCGCGATCGAGATAGCCGCGCTCGATCTGGGCAAGTCCCGCATCGGCGAGATGGTTTTCCGGATCGAGCTCCAGCACCTTGCGATAGGCGACCAGCGCGTTGTCGTCGGCCGGCTCGGTGATGACGCCCGCGCGCATCAGCGTCGCCGCGTGCGTCAGCAGCGGCGTGACCTTGTGCAGCGTTGCGAGCCGATCGCGCAGGATCTTGAGCTCGGCATCCTCGTGCGGAATGTCGGCGAGCGCCGCGACGTAGCGCTGCGCCGAGGTTTCATCGCCGCGATCGATCGCCACGAGCGTCCAGTCGCGCAATGCACCGGCAATATGATCGAGGCCCTCGGCGGCTTCGTCGTTGTTCGGATCCTGGGCCAGCACCTGCCGGTAGAAATCGATCGCGCTCGCATCCTTCGGATCGAGCACCTTGCCCTGCTCTTCGGCCGCGCGCGCCTTCTTGAGGAGATTCGCGATCAGCTTCGTCGTCGGCGCCGGCGGCCCCATGCGGACCGCGTCGTCGAACGACGTCCCCACCGTGGCGGCCTCGGTCGGCGGCGGCGCGGTCGTCACGGCGGGCGGCGCTTCCACGGTGACCCAGTTGGCGGCCGGCCCGTGGGCGACCGGGGCGGTCGTCGAGACCTGCTCGCGGCAGCTGCGGCTGCACGTGCAATATGCCCGGGAAGAACCGGTACGAGAGCGCCAGCGCCAGCACGACGATCCCGGCGGCGCCGCCCAGCGCGTGCTGCTTGCGTGCGATTTCGGTGCCGGGCATCGCGTCTTTCGGATCGCTCGTTGCGGACCGGCGTGCCGCGCCCGGCTGCAGCCGGGCTGACAAGCCCATCGCCGCACCTTAGGCTATCGGCGGCTGGCGCCGCAACCGCGTCGCGACTTTCACGCCCTCCCGCGAAGGACTCCTCTTGGCAGACTGGATCGATCGAACCGAGCCGCTGCTCGAACTGTTGCCGCATGCGCCGGCGACCTTCGGGCTCGACACGGAGTTCATGCGCATCAGCACGTTCTATCCGCGCCTTGCGCTGATCCAGGTCGTGTTCGGCGAGCGCATCGCGCTGATCGATCCGGCCGCGGAGATCGAGCTCGACGCGCTCGGCGCGGTGCTCGCCGATCCCGGGCGCATCGTCGTGATGCACAGCGCGAGCGAGGATCTCGAAGCGCTGGCGACGCGCTTTCCGCGCGGCATCGCCCAGCTCTTCGACACGCAGATCGCCGCCGCGTTCGCCGGACTCGGCGCGGGGCTCGGCTATCAGAAGCTCGTGCGCGAGATGCTCGGCATCGAGCTTCCGAAAGCCGAAACGCGCTCGGACTGGCTGCGCCGACCGCTGACGCCGCAGCAACTCGAATACGCCGCGCACGACGTCGAGCACCTGCCGGCACTGCACTCGGCGCTCGCCGATCGCGTCGCGCAACGCGGATACAGCGCGTGGTTCGCCGAGGACTGCGCGCGGATGATCGAGCGCGCACGCCAGCGCGAACCCGATCCCGAACCGCAGATCGCACTGCGCGGCGCGGCCGACTGGAAGCAGGAGCGCCAGGCGATGCTGCGGCGCGTGCTGCGCTGGCGCGACGCGACCGCACGCCGCACCGATACGCCCAGGCCCTGGATTCTCGACGACGCGGCCGCACTCGATCTTTCGTATCGCGCGCCGACCGACGCCAACGAGCTGGCCGGTCGCACCAAGGGCGTGCGCGGCCTGCGCACTGCGCTCCGCGCCGAGCTGTTCGCGCTGCTGCAACGTCCGCTCGAAGACGACGAGCTCGTGTTCGAACCGATCCCGCGCGCGCCGTCGGTGCGCGAGAAGCCGGTGCTGGCCGCGCTCAAGGATGTCGTCATCGCGCGCGCGGCCGAGCTCGATCTGCCCGAAGGACTGCTCTGCGCGCGCCGTCATCTCGAATCGCTGCTGGTGACGCGCACGTGGCCGAAGGCGCTCGATGGCTGGCGCCGCGGCGTGCTGCACGACGCGCTCGTCCCGCTGCTGCCTGACGGGTAGCGGCGGCGTGAAACGCTCGGCAACCGCGTTCGCACCGGCCGGCGTCGGCAACGTCGGCGTCGGCTTCGACATCCTCGGCCACACGATCGCGGGACCGGGCGATCGCGTCAGCGCCCGCCGCATCGACGAGCGCATCGTGCGCATCGCCGCCGTGCGCGGTTGCGAAACACCGTTGCCGACCGACGCCGAACGCAACACCGCCGGCGCCGCGCTGATTGCGCTGCGCGATGCGCTCGCGTTGCCGTTCGGTTTCGAGATCGAGATCGACAAGGGCATTCCCTATGGCTTCGGGCATGGGCGGCTCGGCCGCGTCGGCCGTCGCCGCGCTGGTCGCCGCGAACGCGCTGCTCGACGAGCCGCTCGCGCGAAACGCGCTCTATTCTTTCGCAATGGACGGCGAAGCCGTCGCCAGCGGCAGCCGGCACGGCGACAACGTCGGCGCGATGCTGGTCGGCGGGCTCGTGCTGGCAACCGCCGACCGCCTCGTTTCCGTGCCGGTGCCCGATGCGCTCTACTGCGCGCTCGTGCATCCGCACGCGGTGCTCGAAACGCGCGCTGCACGCGCCGCTCTCGAAGGCCGCTATGATCTGCCGGAATTCGTTGCGCAGAGCGCAAACCTCGCGCAAGTCATTGCCGGCTGCTATGCCGGCGACTTCGACCTCATCCGGGCTGGCCTCGAAGACGTGCTGATCGAACCGCGCCGCAGCAGACTGGTTCCCGGGTTCGACTCGGTCAAGAAAGCCGCGCTCGATCACGGCGCACTCGGCGCAAGCCTCTCCGGTGCCGGACCGAGCGTGTTCGCCTGGTGCGAAGGCGAAGCCGCCGCTGCCACCGTCGCGCAGGCCATGCGCGCGGCGTTCGCTGCGGCGGGACTCGACAGCGACATGTGGATGGCGCCGGTCGCCGGTCCCGCGGCGCAGGTGATCGCATGCGCTACCTGAGCACGCGCGGCAGCACGCGACCCGAGACGCTCGGCGATGCGCTCGCGGCCGGCCTCGCGCCGGACGGCGGCCTGTTCGTGCCCGAAGCGCTGCCGCTGTTCCGCACCGATGCGTTCAGCGGACGCGAGCCGCTGCCGACACTCGCCGTCGGCCTGCTCGAGCCGTTCTTCCGCGGCGATGCGCTCGCGCCGGAGCTCCCGGCGATTTCAGCGGAATCTCTCGATATCCCGCTGCCGATGCGCGCGATCGCGCAGCGGAGCTGGATGCTCGAGCTGTTCCACGGACCGACCGCCGCGTTCAAGGATTTCGGCGCACGCTTCCTCGCGGCGTGTCTCGCGCGGATGCCCGCGCACGGCGCGCCGCCGCAGACGGTGATTGCGGCAACGTCCGGCGACACCGGCGCGGCAGTAGCCGCGGCATTCCATCGCAAGCCCGGATTCCGCGTCGTGATCCTCTATCCCGAGGGTCGCGTGTCGCCGCGCCAGGCGCATCAACTCGGTTGCTTCGGCGACAACGTGCTTGCACTGCGCGTTGCCGGTTCGTTCGACGACTGCCAGGATCTGGCAAGACGCGCGCTCGCCGACGAATCGCTCAAGCACAGGATCGCGCTGACCACGGCGAACAGCATCAGCCTCGGGCGCCTGCTGCCGCAGATGACGTACTACGCGCACGCGGCGTTCGCGCACTGGCTCGCGCATGGGCGACGCCTCAACTTCGTCGTTCCGACCGGCAACCTCGGCAACGCGCTCGCCTGCGTGCTCGCGCGCTCGACCGGCCTCCCGGTCGGCGACATCGTGCTCGCGACCAACGCGAACCGCGTGCTGCCGGACTATTTCGACAGCGGCGAATACTTGCCGCGGACGAGCGTCGCGACGCTGGCGAGCGCGATGGACGTCGGTGCTCCGAGCAATTTCGAACGATTGCGCTGGCTCTATGCGGACGACGCCGCGTTGCGCAAGGCGCTCTCCGCCGAGGCCGTCGACGATGACGAGATCCGCGACGAGATCCGCGTGAGCCGCGACCGCTATGGAACGCTCGTCTGCCCGCACACGGCGACGGCGACGCGCGCGCTCGCGCGCCTGCGCGAACGCGGCGACAAGCGCGATTTCGCGGTCGTCGCGACCGCGCACCCGGCCAAGTTCGAAGCGATCATCGAGCCGCTGATCGGCGCGCCGGTCGAGATCCCGCCAGCCCTTGCTGCGCTGCTCGACCGACCGGCCGCGAGCGAGCCGCTCGGTGTCGACTACGGCGCATTGCGCGAGCACCTGCTCGCGCCGACCGCCTGAACCCGGCGCGCCCACGTCGTGGCGGCCGGGGATTTGGCGATTCGCGGCTCATTCTGTATCATGCGCGCCCTCGTGTGGGGCGGTAGCTCAGCTGGGAGAGCGTCGCGTTCGCAATGCGAAGGTCGGGAGTTCGATCCTCCTCCGCTCCACCATAAATCGGATACGACAAACCCGCAACTGCGGTTTCATGCGATGGCGCGGACGGCGTTGATCTCGCTCGCGTGTGACGTTGAGCGGGCAGAGGCGAGCACGAGCCTCCGGGCGTGGCTGATCTCTGCCGATGTGGCGGCAGCGCTGAACATCGATCCGATCGCATGCCACTGGCAACGATGCACGAGAAGACGATCGCGAGCCGATCTGTCAGGCGCATGATCATCGCGGGCGTGACGCCGGTGGCGTAGGTGCGTACGCGGTGAGCGTGCGCGCGCCGGTGGGCGGATTGACGGTGATGGTCCCGTCGGCGCTGACTTCCGGCGGCGGGGAAATTGAAGCGCCGACGTGCAGTATGCGGGGGATAGTCGGACTCGCGCGGACGATGCGCGCTGGCTGTTCCGATCGCTGCGGCATCGGCGAGGATCCGAGCGCATCCGGAGGCTTGCCTTTCACGGATGGCAGTGAATGATTTCCGGATCGAGCGCACCGACGGGTTCTTTCGAGATGTGATCAGCTCGAAGTGCTGGTTCGGCGGAATCGTGTACATCATAGGGTGCTTCGACGTTTCACGCGCTGGGAGGAATGCAATCGTTGGTGCTGCGCGTTGCGCGGAGCGTGGTCCCTGGCGCGGAGGCGATGCTGGTGCCGTGTCGGGAACATACGGATAGTAACCTTGAGCGTTTTTAATCGCGATCGACGCAACCGCGGGCTTGGGATCGTTTTTCTCGAGGAACGTGCGGCCGAGTGCCGTCGCGCGCGTCGCGCGCATCTTGCACACGACGTAGCCGCTCTCAGGCAGACGCCTTTGTAGCCAGGCGCCACGAGCAGGTAGCGCCCGCCTTCGTCTCGATTCGGACCCGGCAGGCCGAAGTCAGTCACCCAGCGAAACCAGATGTCGTCGATGACGCCGAGCGACATCGGCGGCGTCTCGATGACGAGCGGTCCATCGGATGCATTGAGGTTGATCCAGAAATAGACCGTGTCCGCGTTGGCCGTCAGGAACACGGACTTTGCGTCCATCAATTCCGACCAGATCACCGCGGTGTTGTCCGGGACGCGCGCATCCTCGAAGCTCTTGAAGATCGCGGCGACGGAAGCGCCTTGGTAGGCATTCACGAAGGCTTCGACGCCGTGCATCAGGTCGAGGTAGTCGTAGGTCTTCGCCACCGTCTCCTTGCTCGGCGCGCCGTCCCTGTATTCGAGCGTGCCGATGCTCGACTCGACCTTGTCAGCCGTGGTGATCGATGCGGGGATTTCGCTTGCATGCGGCGCAACGCCCGCACCGAACGTCAGGCCAAGCGCGAGCGCGGCCGTGATGAGCTTCGTGGTCATGATCTTCCCCGTTGAGTTGTGTCGCGGACGAATCCCCAGCGCGACGCATCAGCTAGTCTTCTTGACCTCGGGCGGCTTCCACGTGCCGTCGGCACGGCCTTTTCGGGACAGTACAGCCGCAGATCGCGATGAAGCGGCCCGTAGGGACCGGAAGCCAGTTGATTTGCGGTCCTGGCCTGGTGACTTGCTCTGGATGTAGATCGTCAGCGAGCCGTCGTCACCCAACTTCAGCGGCTGTGATCTCGGCCGAGCGCGTAGCGGTTGATGGGATTGTCGAAGAAGAACTTCTCCGCGTCGTACATCGTCACCGACCAGAACGCATCGACCGGCGGGATCTGGTCCTTCGTGAAGTGCAATACGTAGTTGTTCGCGCCTGTGAGCTTCTGGCCATCGCTGTCGACTAACGTCAACGGATAAACAGCATCCTCGACCAGGTTGCCGCCGACACCGAAGTAAGTCCACGCCGCCCGATACGCGTAGTTCGTTCCATAGCGGCCGAGATCGAGTGCAATCTGCCAGCCGTTTACCATCTTGCCCATCTTCGACTGTTCGGCAAGGACCGTCTGCTGTGCCGCAGTGATGCCCTCGTCGATCGCCTTGCGCGTGTCGGCGTCGAACCCCGCAGTCGTGAACTTCGCTCCCGGAGTGACGCCGAGTTTTGCGAGCTGCGCCATGATGCGGCGACCTCCGCATCCGCGGGCCGCGCGGGGTTGTCGACCAGGAGTGCGGCCAGCCGTCCGAAGTACTCGTCGGCCGACAGCTTGAATACCTGTGTCGGTATGGGTGTCTTGACGTCGATGCCCGGCTTGACCGGCACGCTGTCCGGCGGGGTGTAGTTCGTTCCCGTGCCCTTCCACTGAGACAGCGGAATCAGTTTGTATCCGTCTTGGACCTCGTGGACGGCGGGATAGTCGGTCGTTCCAGTCGTGTACGTCCGTCCGCCGATCATGGCCAGGCTGGTATCGACGCGTTCCGGGACTGGGCGCACGACGACGCCTCAAAGAATGCGCCCGGCCAGTTGAACCGGGCGCTTTGTCACCTAGTTCGGCTGGCACGAGTACGCGACGCCGATGATGTGGTGCGAACCGTCTCGCGTTATCACCTGAAAAGGGTGCGCCGCGAAGCCACACTCCGGCATCTGCGGCGTCGAAATGCCGCCGTGCTGCATCCCTCGTCGAAGTGATCGCCACCGTGGTGCGGGAAATTCTGCGAGTTCTGATCGCCCGGTGGGTCGCCGTTACGCGAGGGGTAGTAGTTCTGATCGAAGTCCAGGACGCCGAGGTATGTGAGGGTCACCGTGCCGTTGGCAGCGCGCGTGATGGTGAACTCCACGCAGTCAAGATCCGGCGGCACGCACCACTCGAAGTGCGTCGCCGATGTTCGATCCCATGAAAGCCCGAACGTGACTCCCGGTTCCGCACCCAGAAGCGCGCCGACGTTCACGCTGGCGACGCTCCAGCTGTAGATGTAGGCACCCAGGTCAGGCGCGAGCGCATTCGCGCTGGCTTTCGTGCTTATCAGCCCATTGACGGTGTTGTAAAAGCGGACGTACGAGCCTTGCGGATAGTCGAACGCGACGTAGCGCGCATCGAAGGGCAGCCCGTTTGTGTCGTTCGGCAGCGGACCCACCTTCGTCACCTTGGCCGTGTTCGCCAGCGTCGGGTTGTGCAGCCAGGTGTCGTAGAGCGCGTTAAACGTAGCTTGCACCGTCGCGTCGACCGGGAACATCTCGTCGGCTGCCTTGAACGACCCGCAGTTCGTGCCATTGCCCGCGCTGTCGGCCCCTGGCCCTTCGGGCACCGCGCGAAGGACCGCCATGCACCGGCCGGCACGTCGAGTCCATGTAGACCTCGTACTTGCGGATCAGGTCGACGTGAGGTCGTAGATGAAGGCGAATCCAACCGGCTGGTTCTTCGCCATCGTCTGCATCTGAACCGACGTGCAATTCGCACACTCATTGACGGGGACCATCGTCACCGCGTGTGCAGTCCCCGTTCCCGCCAACCCAATCAACAGCACCATCCCCAATGTTTTTAGTGTCATGACGTGTTCCCTTAGTTGGTCACACGCCTGCATGGCACCCCCGCATTCAGGGTACTCGCGCAAATTCCACAATGCCACTCAGCCCCACTGTTTTCGTACGGCGGAGCATTGCTTCGTCGTGCGGGAGCATCGCACGTAGTGATCACCGACGACCTGAAATTGCGGGCTGGCTTGATCGACGAGCGCGAGCGGGCTGAACTGAGGCCGCTGCGAGTATTGCCGCGCCTGCGGACCGCATGTGATGACAGCCTCGTAGCGCGAGACACATGCTGCTCGCGCGCATCCCGGCTGATGCATCACCTGCTCCATGCATTGCCGATCTGGATGTACGTGAATTCGCCTTCGGGACCTTGTGCGAAGTCGAGACCGAAGGTCAGGCCGAAAAGCTTTTGCACTTTGAATCGAATGCCGACGCCGCCTGCGGATACGTTTTTTTCTGCCGAGAGGCCGTGCAAGTCCGCGCGCGCGCTTCCGACGCCACCAAATGCCAGCAAATCCCAGCGCGAACTGACGGGCAGACGGTATTCCGCCTCGACCGATGCGACTTGATCGCCCGGATAACGCAGTGCCGGAATGCCGCGCAGGGAAACATAAGGCCTGAGGTAGAAAGGCGGATTGCCGAAGCTGAGATCCAGCTGGGAATTGACGCCGAACGTGCCTTTGCCGAGTCCTGATTGATACGTGATCCATTTCATGCTGACCGACTGCGCATCGAAGCTGGCGCCGAGCGCTTCGGGATACGCTGTCAGGCCAACCGAGATCGCGTTGCCTTTTGACGGCGTAAAGATGCTGTCGCGCGTGTCGCGCGTCCAACCCATTCCGATACCGGAGATCACCGATTGCTTGGCTTGGCCGGCCAATTCCGGAGGCAATGTCGCGTCGAAATTCGCTTCGGCCGTGGCGGAAAAGACACGCAGGCTCAAGCTGTTCGAGCTCACGCCCAGACGTTTCTCGCCTTCGACGCCCGCGCCTTTGGTGTGCAATGTAAAACCGCGCGACTGATCCTGCTGCGGCGACAGGCCCGGATACGTGAGATCGAGATCGATTTTCGCGGCCACGATCGTGCTGCGCCAGGCTCCGTCCGCCCATGCCCGATGATCGAACGCGACGACCCCGCGGGATCCGCCATCCGTCCAGAGCGCACCCGCCCCGAACGCCTGGGGTTTCTTGGGCCCGACGTCACCCTCGGGACCATCGCGCAACCAGACGGGACCGGCCAGGAGTCCGTTGCCGATGGCCGGTTCCGTAATCGGGTACGGAATGAATACAAAACGGTTTGCACCCGGCTCGGTGTCTTTTTCTGCGAGAACCTGGGCTCCGGTTTCGAGCTGGGCCAGCGCGCTTGCGCCATGTCCCAGTGCGAGCAGGCTCACGGCCCACACCCACAGGATGCGGATTCGCGGTTGCGTATCGTGGCGCGTAGTAGTCATGAACTGTCCGACGATACACAGGAGTCGGGCGATCGTCAGTACATGATCGACGACCGCAGCGAGCTCGTGGGGAGGTCGGACAGCTGCGACGAATCACTGATCGTGAACAGCACGCGCGCCATCGAGCTGCTTCTCGACGTCGATGACTGCGATAAAGCGCAATGCGAAGTGATGTTGCGGGTCTTGTTGAGAAGGCGCTGGCGTTACGCTGCGCATCCCGACAGGAGCGCAGCACTCTCGCAGCCGAAGCTTTGGAGAACGCGCAGCAATCGCTTGCTGAGCAGCTCCGCCTCAGGGCGAAGCGGAACCGCCGCCCATCGCGCCGCCCGGCAGCGCCTTCGCCATCTTGAGATGCTCCTGCAGCGTCGGCAGCGTCTTGCCGGCAAACGCCTTGAGATCGGCATCGCTGCCCGCGCTCGCCTCTTTCTCGAACAGCGCGACCGCTCCTTCGTGATCCTTCACCATCTGTGCGGCGTAGGCCTTGTCGAAGTCCGCGCCCTTGAGACTTGCGAGCTTCTGTGCCGCCTGTTTCTGTTCGGCGGAGCTCGTCGTCGGCACGGTGACGCCACTCTTCACGGCGACGCTCTTCAGCTCGTCGCCGGCCTTCGAATGGTCGGTGATCATCCGGTCCGCGAATGTCTTCACGCCCGCACTCTGGCCATTTTCCTTGGCCATGCGGCCGGCGGCGACTTCGGCAATGCCCGCCTGCCCTGCCTTCGTCACGAAATCCTTGTCGGACGCCGATGGTGCGGCAAGCGCGTTTCCGGCAATGATCGAGACGGCACAGGCGATGACGAAAGCAGCTTTCATGAATTTCTCCTTTGGAGGACGCAGGCAAGACGCAAGACCCGACGTGCTAGCAAGAAGCGTGACGCCACGTTCTCCTCTCCACGCGCGATCTCCCGCTGCCGTGCCGCGGCAAAATTTCCCATCTGGGAAAAAACTTGCCTTGTGCGGCGCCGATGTCCTTCCGCCTGAACCGGAAAGGATGCCGCCCGTTCAGCTTGGGAACGCGAGGATCACGCCGTTTTCACGCGCAAACCGCCCTCATCTGTGGGGCTTGTTACCGCGTTGCCTGCGATTAAGATAGCTGACCGAACTCAGGAGCAATGCATGCCGGCGAACGCACCCGCTGGGAACGTCCTTGTCGTCGACGACAATGTCGATTTCCAGTCGCTCGTCACCGACTTCGCCAAGCTCTCGCGCTGCCGCGTGACGTGCGCCGCGACGCTGCGCGCCGCGCGCCAGCTCGCCGCTGACGATGAGTTCGATCTGCTGATGGTCGATCTCGATCTTCCGGACGGCAACGGCCTCGATCTGATCGACGACATCGATCTCACCGCGCACGGCCAGATCGCGATCGTCACCGGCAACCCGAGCATCGAATCCGCCGCGCGCGCCGTGCGCTCGCCTGTCGTCGAATATCTTCTGAAGCCGGTCAACGCCGATGCGCTGACCAAGCTCATCGAGCGCGCGCAGCTGCGCGCGCAGACGCGGCGCACCGCGCAGACGCGCGAGCTCGGCGGAATGATCGGCCAGACCCAGGTCATGCTCGATCTCTTCGAGAAGATCCGCCGCGTCGCGCCGCTCGACGTCTGCGTGCTCGTGCACGGCGAAAGCGGCACCGGCAAGGAGCTCGTCGCGCGCTCGCTGCACGAGCTCAGCGGTCGCCGCGGCCGCTTCGTCGCGGTCAACTGCGGCGCGATCGCGCCCGATCTCCTCAGCAGCCAGCTGTTCGGCCACGAGCGCGGCTCGTTCACCGGCGCACTGCAGTCGCACGCGGGTTTCTTCGAGCAGGCCGAAGGCGGCACGCTGTTCCTCGACGAAATCACCGAGATGCCGCTCGCCGCTCAGGTCTACCTGCTGCGCGTGCTCGAAACGCGCGCGTTGACGCGCGTCGGCGGCGCGCGCGAGATCGCGGTCGATGTGCGCATCGTCGCCGGCACCAACCGCGATCCGCAGCAGGCTGTCCACGATGGCGCGCTGCGCACCGATCTCTATTACCGTCTGCTCGAGTTTCCGCTGTCGGTGCCGGCGCTGCGGGAACGCCGCGAGGACATCGCCGCGCTCGCCCAGTACTTCCTCGATCGACTCAACGAACGCTACCGCACGCAGCGCGTCTTTGCGGCGGGCGCGCTGCGCCAGCTCGTCGAACGTCCGTGGCCCGGCAACGTGCGCGAGCTGCGCCATACGGTGCAACGCCAGTACATCCTCGGCGGCGACGGCCCGATCGACGTGCCGCCCGAGCCGCTGTTCAAGGCCCCCGACGACAGCGATGGCTCAGTGCGCTTCCGCGTCGGCATGACCTTCGACGACATCGAGCGCGAGATGCTGCTGAAGACGCTCGCGCACTACAACAACAACAAGCGCTCCGCCGCGCGCGCGCTCGGCATCACGACCAAGACGATATACAACCGCCTGCTGCGCTATCGCTCGCAGGGGCTCATCGACGAAGCATTGCTCGGCACGCCGCCCGAAGACGGCGAATCCGCAGCCGAATAAGTCGGTCCCGGCAGGCACTCGCCTGCGCACCGTCACATGCGCGCTATGGATTCTTCGCGCAGACCGTGTATTCCTCGCGCGTCACTTCGCCGTCGTGGTTTCCGTCGCACATCGCGAAGTTCTTGCCGAGCCACGGATCCGAAGCGGCCTGCTGCAACGTGACATAGCCGATACCGCTCTTGTCGAGCGCAGCAAAATCCGGCGGCGTCGTCGGCGTCATCGCCTGATGACCGGTCATCGGCATGTTGCTGCGCGGCGGCGCCGGCGTGTCGGTCGGCGGCGGGTTCTGCATCGGCGGCGTATTGGCCGGATGTTGCGGCGCCGTCTGCGCGACGACGTAGCTGGTGCAGATCGCCAGCGCCAGCGCGCCGACCGTGATGAGCGTGTTGTTCATGACTGACCTCCGTGGCACTCGCGATGCCGTCAAGATCTGGAATTGTTCCGAATGGATCATCGGACCTCGCCAATGAACCGATGCCGACAGACCCCCTGCGCTTCCGAGAGCACTTCACGAAATGAAATCTCCGATGAATGCACGGGCGCGGACGAGGTTCCAATGCGCATCGACTCCCGTTGCGTTCATCACGCAAGTTGCACCTTTGGCGCTCGCCGCGGGTGCGCGTTCCGATCCGAGCGAAGCACCTCCCTCGAACGAAGCAGGCTCAACCATGTTCAAGACTTCCTTCAACTCGCTCGCATCGCACAATGGCATCGGCGAACGCCTCGTCGACGCCTCGCGCCATCTCGGCGATGTGCTGCGCGACGCGGGCACGAGCGTCACACGGGGCGCGGGCCAGGCGCGCGATTTCGGCGACGAGATGCTCGCGAACAGCCGCGATGTCGCCCGTTCCGCACGCACTCTCGTAGAGCAACGCCCGATGGAGGCGATGCTGATCGCCGGCCTGGCAGCGTTCGCGCTGGGCTGGTTGCTGCGGCGAGTACAGGAGCCCGCGTCCGGAACGTCCCGCGCGAAGCGCACGGCGATCCCCGCGCAGGCGCGACGTCGCACGCGTACCTGATTCTTGTCGCGCGTTGTTCGGCCGGCAGACGCTTCACGCGCCGCGGAAATATTTTCGCAGGCTCGCACGCCTTGGTTCTTTCCATGTGCGCCCCAATGCCGTGTAGTGGCCTCGAAGCCACGCTGCACGGGCCGGCACGATGGCATAGCCATTGCAGATGAGCCGGCGGCGCGCACGAGCTCGGTGACGGATTGCGCGCGCACTTTGTTCCTTTAGCAAGAAACAATCGCCTCCATGATCAGCGCAGTACATGCGGGAAGTTCGCGGAGCCTTCTGCTGGCACGGTTCGCCGAGGCGCGTCGCCGCACCGATGCGTTGTTCGCAATGGTGCCGCCCTCGCGCATGCTCGAGCGACCGATCGCGGAGCGGCACCGTTTCGCGTTCTACCTCGGCCATCTCGAAGCATTCGACCGGAATCTGCTTGGCGGGCGCGGCGATGACCGCAGATCGGCGTCGGAGCTCGATGCGCTGTTCGCTTTCGGCATCGATCCTCTCGGCGGCAACCTGCCGACGGAGGCCGCGTCCGAATGGCCCGACATCGCGCGCATCCGTGCCTACAACCAGGATGTGCGGCGCTCGCTCGACGAGCTGCTGCCGCATGCGCTCGACGCCGAACGTTTCGGCGAGCCGAGCCGCGATGGTGCGCCGGGAACCGCGTTCCTGATGGACGTCGCGATCGAGCATCGGCTGATGCACGCCGAGACGCTCGCCTACATGATCAACCAGTCGGCAGCCCCGCGACGCATCCGCCGCACGACGCCCGTGGCGCCGGTCGTACGCAATCAGGATCTCGTGCACATACCGGCTGGCGAAGCGACGCTCGGCATCGATCGCGATGCGCGCACGTTTGCCTGGGACAACGAGCACGACGCGCATCGCGTCGCCGTGCCTGAGTTCGGAATCTCGCGCTGCATGGTCAGCAACGGCGAGTATCTCGCGTTCGTCGAGGCCGGCGGTTACGCCGCGCGCGAATGCTGGACGGATGCGGACTGGCAGTGGCGCGAGGATCAGGGCGTCACGCATCCGGCGTTCTGGGTCCATCTCGACCGGCGCTGGTACTACCGATCGCTGACCGAGCTGATCCCGCTGCCGCTCGACTGGCCGGTCTACGTCAGCCACGCCGAAGCGAGCGCGTATGCGCGCTGGGCCGGCCTTGCGCTGCCGACCGAAGCGCAATGGCATCGCGCCGCGTATGGCGTGCCCGATGCCGCCGGACGCGCCGGCGAGGAGCGCGCCTATCCGTGGGGCGCCGCCGCACCCGACGCGCGACGCGGCAATTTCGACTTCCGCTCGTGGGAGCCGCGCAGCGTCGATGCACACGCCGACGGCGACAGCGCGTTCGGCGTGCGCGGCATGCTCGGCAACGGCTGGGAATGGACGTCGACGCCGTTCGCGCCGTTCCCGGGCTTTCGCGCATTCGCTTTCTATGCGGGCTATTCGGCCGATTTCTTCGACGGGCGCCACTACGTCGTCAAAGGCGGTTCCGCGCTGACGGCCGCACCATTGCTGCGCCGCTCGTTCCGCAACTGGTTCCAGCCGCACTACCCGTACGTCTACACGGGCTTCCGCTGCGTGGCGAATTGAGATGAGCGCCTGGATCGCCCGCCCTGCCGCGCCGACGATCTCCGGAACGCCGGGTTTTCTTGCCGACGTGCTCGCGGGTCTTTGCCACGACGGCCAGAAGTCGCTGCCGCCGAAATACTTCTACGACGAGCTCGGCTCGCTGCTGTTCGATGCGATCACGCGGCTTCCGGAATACGGCGTCTGGCGCGCCGAGCGGCGCCTGCTCGAAGCGCACGCCGAAACGATCGCGACCGCGAGCGCCGCGGGGCTCGTCGTCGAGCTCGGCAGCGGCAGCGCAGAGAAGACACGCTGCATCCTCGAAGCACTGCTCGATCAGCAGCGCGTGACGTATTGTCCGATCGACGTATCTTCGACCGCGCTCGAGTCGTCGCGTCGCGCGCTGGACGATCTCGATGGGCTCGAAATCCACGGCATCGCACGCGAATACCTCGCCGGCGTCGACGAAGCCATGCGCATGCGCGTTGCGAACGTGCCGGCGCTCGTGCTGTTTCTCGGCAGCTCGCTCGGCAACTTCGATCCGCAGCGCGAGCGCAGGGCTCCTGCGTTCGGTCCGCGATCGATTGATGCCGGGAGATCTTCTTCTGCTCGGCGCGGATCTCGACAAGGCCGAGCAGAGGCTGCTGGCCGCGTACGACGACGCGCTCGGCGTCACGGCCGCGTTCAACCTCAACGTGCTGGCGCGCATGAACCGCGAGCTCGGTGCGGAGTTCCGCCTGCCGTATTTCCGTCATCGCGTGCGTTTCGATCGCGCGCGGCGCAACGTCGAGATGCATATCGAATCGCTGCGCGATCAGAGCATAAGGATCCAGCGCGGCGCGTTCGAGGTGACGCTGGCTGCCGGCGAAACCATACACACCGAGACGAGCCACAAGTATTCGCTCGACGAGATCGGGGAACTGATGCGCGACGCAGGTTTTCGCCGCGCCGAACAATGGTGTGATCAGGAATGGGGTTTCGCGACCGGACTCTACATGGCGGATTGATCGTGTCGTGCGCGCGCGCGGATGCGTGGCGCGGCGTGCACGAGCGAACCGCATTCGATTTCGCCCGGCGGACGCAGGGCGAGTTTCGGCTGCACGCTCCTCCGCGCCCGGATCCGACGCCCGCACCGCCGCAGCCCGCGCCGCCCGAGCCGCCATCGCGTCCGGACGAGCCGGCGATTCCCGGAATCGATCGTCCCGCTCCGACTCCGGTCGATCCGCAGGCGGCCTCGGTTTCGCGCAGTAACAGCTGATTGGCCCGCCGCGAGCGGATCCGCCCTTTTTCCGCGAGCCTCGCTGCGCCGAACCGGGCAGGCCGCCCCGCGTGTGTCCTTCGGGGCATGCAGTATCCTGCGCCCGCCCAAAAAAATTTCCGCCGGGATGTCGAGAAGCCGCCTCATGCTCCGACTAACCCGTGAATGCGCCCATTCCGGGCACACGACGACAGGAGCAAGGCGATGAAGTACATGCTGATGATGCACGCACCGAAGGAAGGCTGGACCACCGCCGGCATCGGCACGTGGCCGCCGAAGGACATCCAGGCGCACATCGATTTCATGATGAAGCTCAACGGGAAGCTGCAGGAATCCGGGGAGTTCGTCCGGGCCGAAGGCCTCGCCGGTCCGGAGGAAGCCAAGAGCGTGCGCGCCCGCAAGGACGGTACGCCGGATACCGACGGGCCGTTCGCCGAATCCAAGGAGTTCCTCGCCGGCTTCTGGATCGTCGATGTCGAGAGCACGAAACGCGCCTATGAGATCGCAGCGATCGCATCGGCTGCACCCGGCAAGGGCGGCGTGCCGCTCAACATGCCGATCGAAGTGCGCCAGGTCATGAGCGCCCCCTGCGCGGACGTGTGACGCGAGCGACCGCGCCATCCGGCATCGAGCACCTGCTGCGCGAGCTCGCGCCGCAGGTGCTCGGCGCCGTCGTGCGACGCTTCGGCGATTTCGCCGCGGCCGAGGACGCGGTGCAGGAGGCGCTGCTCGCCGGTGCAACGCAGTGGCCGCTCGAGGGGCTGCCGGACAACCCGCGCGGCTGGCTGATTCACGTCGCCGCGCGGCGCATGACCGATGCGCTGCGCAGCGACATCGCCCGGCGCGAGCGCGAAGCGCTGCTCGCGCGACAGGAATGGCCGTTCCTCGATCCGTCGGCGCTGGAAACCGAAACCGAGGGCGATGCCGACGACACGCTCGCGCTGCTCTTCATGTGCTGCCATCCGGCGCTGACGCCGTCGTCGGCGATCGCGCTGACGCTGCGCGCGGTCGGCGGCCTGACGACGACCGAGATCGCCGAAGCGTTTCTCGTTCCCGAAGCGACGATGGCACAACGCATCACCCGCGCCAAGCAGAGCATCAAGGATTCCGGTGTGCCGTTCGAGATGCCGGGCGCGGGCGAACGCGCCGAGCGGCTCGCCTCGGTGCTGCATGTGCTCTATCTCGTCTTCAACGAGGGTTACACGACGAGCGGCGGAGCCGAGCTGCACCGCGCGGATCTTTCCAACGAAGCGATCCGCCTGACGCGCGCCGTGCGCGCGCTGCTGCCCGACGATACCGAAGTCGCCGGCCTGCTCGCGCTGATGCTGCTGACGGACGCACGCCGGCCGGCGCGCGCGGGATCCGACGGCGAGCTGATTCCGCTGAAGGAACAGGACCGTTCGCTGTGGAACCGCGCCGCGATCGTCGAAGGCGTCGCGCTCGTTTCCGCGGCGCTGTCGAAGGGTGCGATCGGACCGTATCAGCTGCAGGCCGCGATCGCGGCCGTGCACGATGAAGCCGCGCGCGCCGAGGATACGGACTGGCCGCAGATCCTCGCGCTGTACGGGCTTCTGCTGCGCATGTCGGACAATCCGATGGTCGCGCTGAATCACGCGATCGCGACGGCGATGGTCGAAGGGCCGCGCGCCGGCCTCGATCGGCTCGATGCGCTCGACGCGGACGGCCGCATCGCCGGTCATCGCCGGCTGCACGCCGTGCGCGCGCATCTGCTCGAGCTTGCCGGCGAGGCGAGCGCCGCGATCGAGCAGTATCTGGTCGCGGCCGGCAAGACCGACAGCCTGCCCGAGCGCAACTACCTGATGACGCAGGCCGCGCGGCTGCGCGAGGAGCGCGGGTGAGCGCGGCCCATGCCGTTCGGGCCATGCGGCGCGGCAAGCATGCCGCCTAGGATCGCCGGGCCATTCACAACGCAAGGATCGTCGCCATGCCCGTAATTCGAGCGCGTTCGAAGGTCTTCCACCATTGCGCGGGTGCAGCCCACGCGTCGCCGCGGCTGCGGATCGTGCAAAGGACCATCGTAGCGCTCGCCGTCGCCGCCGCGACGACGCCGGCATGGGCACTGCACGGCATCGACCCGAACGACATCGACAAGAGCGCCAGCGCCTGCACGGATTTCTTCGACTACGCGAACGGCACCTGGCGCAAGAACCACGCGATCCCGGACTACATGGATCGCTGGAGCAAGCGCTGGGAATCGGGCGAGATCAACAAGGAGCACGTGCGCGACATCCTGACCGACCTCTCCACGCGCACCGACTGGCCGACAGGCAGCGCCGAGCAGCTGTCGGCGATTTCTACGCCGCGTGCATGGACGAGACGCAGGTCAACGCGCTCGGCGCCAAGCCGGTGCAGCCGCTGCTCGACGAGATCCGCGCGATCAAGACGCGCGCCGACGTGCGAGCACACGATCGGCCACCTGCACGACATCGGCGTCGCCGTGCCGTTCGGCGTCGCCGCGCAGCAGGATCTGCACGATCCGACGCATGGTCATCGCGCACGTCGCGGCCGGCGGCCTCGGCATGCCGGATCGCGACTACTACCTCAAGCCCGACAAGCGCTTCGTCGAAGCGCGCGAGAAGTACCGCGACGCACGTGGCGAAGATGTTCGAGCTCGCCGGCGCGAAGCCGGCCGACGGCGAAGCAGGACGCGGCGACGGTGTTCGCGTTCGAGAAGCGGCTCGCCGAGGCCTCGCTCGACAACGTCGCGCTGCGCGATCCGAAGCAGCAGGACCACAAGACCACGTTCGCCGATCTTCCGAAGCTCGCGCCGGACTTCGACTGGGCCGCGTACTTCGACGCCGCGAAGATGCCGCGCAACGACCGTCAACGTGACCGAGCCGAAGTTCGTCGCAGGAGGTCGAGAAGGAGCTGAAGTCGACGCCGGTCGCCGCAATGGCAGACGTATCTCGAATGGCAGGTGCTGAACGCCGCGGCGGACACGCTGTCCGAAGCCGTTCGTCGAGGAGAACTTCGCGTTCAACGGCAAGTTCCTGACCGGCGCGACCGAGATGAAGCCGCGCTGGAAGCGCTGCGCCGAAGCGACCGACAACCAGCTCGGCGAAGCGCTCGGCCAGCAAGTACGTCGAGAAATATTTCCCGCCCGAAGCCAAGGCGCGCATGCAGGACATGGTCAAGAACATCCTGCTCGCGATGAAGGACACGATCAACGGCCTCGACTGGATGAGCGCGGACGACCAAGAAGAAGGCGCTCGAGAAGCTCGCGACGTTCAACCCGAAGATCGGCTATCCGGACAAGTGGAAGGACTACACCGGCGTCACGATCGGGCGCGACGTCGTACTGGGACGACATCGTCGCCGCGTCGACGCTGGAACGTCGACGACGACCGCGCGCAGATCGGCAAGCCGGTCGATCGCGGCCGCTGGGGCATGACGCCGCCGACATCGAACGCGTACTACAACCCGCTGCTCAACGAGATCGTGTTCCCGGCCGGCATCCTGCAGCCGCCGGCGTTCGACGTCGACCGCGACCGACGCGGTCAACTACGGCGCGATCGGCGTCGTGATCGGCCACGAGATCAGCCACGGCTTCGACGATCAGGGCGCGCAGTTCGACGCGCAGGGCCGCCTGCGACAACTGGTGGACGCCGGCCGACCTGGAGAAGTTCAAGGCGCGCGGCCAGTGCGTCGTCGAACCAGTTCGACGGCTACTTCATCGAGCCGGGCATCCATCACAACGGCAAGCTCGTGCTCGGCGAATCGATCGGCGATCTCGCCGGCGCGAAGCTCGCGTACCTCGCCTACAAGAAGTCGCGCGAAGGCAAGCCGCCGGAGCCGACGCTCGACGGCTTCACGCCGGACCAGCAGTTCTTCCTCGCGTGGGGCCAGTGGCGCGGCGACGAGATCCGCCCGGAAACGCAGCGCACGATGGTGCAGGGCGATCCGCATCCGATCGCGAAGTACCGCGTGAACGGGCCGCTGTCGAACCTGCCCGCGTTCCGCGAAGCGTTCCAGTGCAAGGCCGACGCGCCGATGGTGCGCCAGGGCGACGAGCGCTGCGAAGTCTGGTAGCCGACCGATGATTGCAGGGCGGGCTTGCCCCGCCCTGCTCCGCGCGTCGCTCGCGCTCGGGTATCCTTTGCGGCGTCATGGATGCCTTCAGCTATCTGTCGGTGATGATCTCGCTGATCCTCGGCCTTGCGATCACGCAGGTGCTGAAGGGTTTTCGCGGCCTCATGCACGCGCGCACGCGCCTGACGGTGTACTGGCCTGCCGTGCTGTGGGGCATCCTCATCATCGTGATGTCCGTGCAATCCTGGTGGGCGATGTTCAGTCTGCGCACGCACGTCGACTGGACGTTCCTGCAATTCTCTGTCGTGCTCGCGCAAACGATCGTGCTCTATCTGCTCGCCGCGCTCGTGCTGCCGGACGTCTTCGGCGATGCGCCGGTCAATCTGCGCGACCACTACTACGATCACCGAGGCTGGTTCTTCTGGCTGCTCGTGCTGGTGATCCTGATCAGCCTCTCCAAGTCGCTCATCATGGACGGCGCGCTGCCGCGACCGGCCGATGTCGCGTTTCATCTGCTTTTCATCGCGTTCGGCATCAGCGGCGCCGTGATCGCGCGGCCGCGTTATCACGAAGCACTCGCCGCATTCAGCGTGTTCGCGTTCGGCGTCTATATTGCGGTGCTGTTCGCGCACCTGCCCTGATCGTACTCAGTTCGACCCGGCGGCATTCGCGGCGGCGGCGAGGAGCGCGTCGAGCGCGGCGCGTGTCAGCGGCCGGCCGTCGAGCACGACTGCCTCGATGCGTCTCGTGTTGCGGATGTCGTGCAGCGGATCGGCGTCCAGCAGCACGAGATCAGCACGCTTGCCGACATCGACGGAACCGGCCTTGTCTGCAATTCCGAGAAACGAAGCCGGCGCGAGCGTCGCGGCGCGCAGCGCTTCGGCCGGCGTGAATCTGGCATCGACGAATCGTTCGAGCTCGTCGTGCAGTGCCGAGCCGGGATAGACGCCGGGCATCGGCGCGTCGGTGCCGGCGAGCATCGTCACGCCCGCGTCGTGCAACGTTGCAACGATCTTGCGCGCAACGCCCCAGCGGCGCGCCGCGACGGCGCGCTGATCCGGCGTGAGCTCTGTTGCAATCCGCTGCCAGCGGGCCCGCTCGTCCGCGCGCAGGTATTTCCAGCGCGGATCGCTCGCCATCGCAGGATCAGGCGGCTTCGATTCGACCCACGCCAGCACCAGCGTCGGAACCTGCACCAGGCCCGTGGGCGCGAGCGCGCGGGCGACGCGCTCGCACGCGCGCCGCTCGTAGCTATCGAGCACGCGCGGCTCCTGCGCGTCACTCAGTTCGACGAGCGCATCGCCGGCGAGGTCGCGGCGCTCGTCGATGATTCTCTGCTCGATCGGCGTGCACGCCTCGAACACCTGCGTCAGGTGCTCGTCCGTGCGCTGTCCGGCCGTTGCCGCCGTCAGCACCGGAACGCCGGCGGGAACGTGACCGGCCAGCGGCAACGCGCGGCGACGCGATTCGTCGAGAATCGCGCGCCAGTTCGCTGCCGAGACATCCGAGAATACCTTGATGAAATCGGCACCCGCGTCGGCGGCCGCGTCGACGCGCTGCGCGGCTTCGACAGGCGATGCGCCATCGACGACGACGCCTGCCGCGACGATGCGCGGCGCAACGAGCGTGCCCTCGGTCATGGACGCGCGCCATGCATTCACTGTCGCGATCGACTCGGGCAAGGCCGCCATCTCGCGGACAGCGGTCACGCCGTTCGCGACGTAGAGCGGAAAGGACCACGTATTCGGCGGCCGTTTCGAGGCGTTGTTGAACAGGTGGACGTGCATGTCCACGAGGCCCGGGATAAGAAACCGGCCGTGCCCGTCGATGCGTTGTGCGCCGCGCGGAACGTGCGCCTTGGCAGGCGTGTCAATGGCGACGATACGCCCTTCGGAAACGACGACGGTGCGTGGAGTGATCATTCGAGCGTGCTCGACGTCGACGATCGAGACGTCGGTGATCGCGATGTCGGGGCGCCGAACCGCAGGTGCCGCGTGTGCATCGATCGCTGCGGCGACTACGACGGCGGCTGCAGCAAGGATCGAAATCGATCGAGCGACAGCGAAACGATGGGAACGCATTTTCACTCCGACACGCGGATCGCGCGGCTCCGCATCGGCCGCTCTGTCGTATTGCGCGATTCCCGCTACGGACGGATCTCGAATTCGTCCGCATCCATCCACGCCGGAAACCGCTCGCGATGTGCGGCAAGCGCAGCGGGATCGAGCGTCACCGTGACGACCTGCTCCTGCGCACCGAGCTCGACGAGCTTCTCGCCGAGGAAATCGAACGCGCCGCTGTCGCCCGCGTACGGCAGATCGTTGCCGTCGATGCCGACGCGATTGACGCCGATGCAGTACGCGAGATTCTCGATCGCGCGCGCGCGCAGCAGCGTGCGCCAGGCGTGGCGGCGCGGGCTCGGCCAGTTGGCGACGAAGAACACGAGGTCGTAGTCGAAGCGCTTCGCGTCGCGGTCGTAGCGGTTGCGCAGCCAGACCGGAAAGCGCAGGTCATAGCAGACCTGCGGACAGATGCGCCAGCCGTTGAGCTCGACGATCAGGCGCGTATCGCCGCCGCCGTAGCGCTCGTGCTCCTTCGCCATGCGGAACAGATGCCGCTTGTCGTAGATCGCATGCGTGCCGTGCGGCGGCATCCAGACCAGGCGATTGACGCAGCGATCGCCTTCGCGCACGACCATGCTGCCGGTGATCGTGCAGCCGATCTCGGCCGCGAGCTCGCGCAGCCACGCGATGCCGGTGCCGTCCATCGTCTCGGCGTTGCCGAGCGTTTCGTTCGTGAAGCCGCGAGAGGAACGTTTCCGGCAGCACGACGAGATCGCTCTGCCCTTTCAGCGAGCGCACGAGCGCGCCGTAGTACTCGCGATTCGCGGCCGGATCGTGCCAGCGCGTCGCGCCCTGCACGAGTGAAACGCGGAGCGGTGTCATCGTCATGCGCGCCTCACAATGCACGCAGGCGTTCGGCCGCCTGCTCGAGCGTCGCATCGCTCTTGGCGAAGCAGAAGCGGATCAGGCGCTGCTCGGCCGGCGGCGATTCGTAGAACGCGGAGATCGGAATCGCGGCGACGCCGCCTTCCTTGACCAGCCATTCGCAGAACGCGAGATCGTCGCGATCGTCGAGCGCGGAATAGTCGACGACCTGGAAATACGCGCCGCCGACCGGCAGCGGCTGGAATCGCGATCCCTCGAGCAGCGCGCGGAAGCGGTCGCGCTTGGCCTGGTAGAACGCCGGCAGATCGAGGTAGTGCTGCGGATCCTTCTCGAGGATCTCGGCGAACGCAACCTGCGCCGGCGTGAACGTGCAGAACGTGAGGTACTGGTGCACCTTGCGGAATTCCGCCGACAGCGCGCGCGGCGCGATGCAGTAGCCGACCTTCCAGCCGGTGCAGTGAAAGGTCTTGCCGAACGAGCTGACCACGAAGCTGCGCTCGGCGAGCTCCGCGTGACGCAGCACGCTCTGGTGCGGCCTGCCGTCGAACACGATGTGCTCGTAGACTTCGTCGGACAGCACGAGGATGCCGCGCTCGCGCGTCAGCGCCGCGAGCTCGTCGAGATCGGCCGGCCGTGAACACCGCGCCGCACGGATTGTGCGGCGAGTTGACCATGATCATGCGCGTCTTCGGCGTGATCGCATCGCGCACGCGCTGCCAGTCCGGCGAGAAGTCGCGCGGATCGAGCGGCACGTGCACCGCGCGGCCGCCGTTGAGCTCGATCGCGGGCTCGTAGCTGTCGTAGCACGGATCGAGCACGATGACTTCGTCGCCGGGACGCACGATCGCGGCGATCGCGGCGAACAGCGCTTCGGTCGCGCCCGAGGTCACCGTGATGTCGGTGTCCGCATTGACCTTGCGGCCGTACAGCGCTTCGGTCTTGCGCGCGATCTGCTCGCGCAGCGCCGGCAGGCCGGTCATCGGCGCGTACTGGTTGCGGCCGGCGTTCATCGCCGCGGCGAGCGCATCGCGCATCGCCTGCGGACCGTCGAAATCCGGAAAACCCTGGCCGAGATTGACCGCCTTGTGCTCCAGCGCGAGCTGGCTCATGACGGTGAAGATCGTGGTGCCGACTTTCGGCAGCTTGGTTTCGATCTGCATTTCGCGTCTTTCTTGTTTGGATGGCCAAAGAGCCGGGCGCGGATCGATGGTAGCACGCGCCGCACGCTGCTCCGCTGTAGGAGCGGCGACAGCCGCGATCTTTCCAACGGCGCAAGAGATCGCGGCTATCGCCGCTCCTACAACGGCAACGCCGTCGATCAGCCCAGGAGAACGCGATTGACGCGCGCGACGAACGCGGCCGGATCCTCGAGCTGATCGCCCGCCGCAAGCCGTGCTTCGTCGAGCAGCAGAATGCCCGAGATCCTCGCTGCGCGCGGCATCGGTTTCGCCCTCGATCCTCCGCACCAGCGGATGCGCGGGATTGATTTCGAGCACCGGCGGCGACGCCGGTACTTCGTGCCCCGCTTCGCGCAGCAGCCGCTGCATGTGCAGCGCCATGTCGTGCTCGCCGAGCACCAGGCACGATGGCGAATCGGTCAGGCGATGGCTGACGCGCACGTCGCCGACGCGCGATCCAAGCAGCGCCTTCAGCTTGTCGACGACGCCGGCGGCCGCTTGTTCGGCTTCCTTGCGCTTGTCCGGCTTCGGCCTCGTCCGGCTTGTCGACGTCGAGATCGCCCTTCGCCGCATTGCGCAGCTTCTTGCCGGCGTATTCGCCGAGATAGCCGATCATCCACTCGTCGATGCGATCGCTCAGCAGCAGCACTTCGATGTCGCGCGCCTTCAGCGCTTCGATCTGCGGGCTGTTGCGCGCGGCCGCGTGCGAATCGGCCGTGACGTACCAGATCGTGTCCTGGCCGACGGCCATGCGCGCGATGTAGTCGTCGAGCGAGACGGTCTTCTGCGCGCCTTCGGATTTCGTCGATGCAAAACGCAGCAGCTTGGCGATGCGCTCGCGGTTCGCCGGATCCTCGGCGATGCCTTCCTTCAGCACGTTGCCGAACGCGTCGGTGAACTTGCGGAATTTCTCCGGCTCGTCCTTCGCGAGCTTTTCGAGCAGATCGAGCACGCGCTTGACGCACGCGCCGCGGATCTGCGCGAGCAGGCGGTTCTCCTGCAGGATCTCGCGGCTGACGTTGAGCGGCAGGTCGTCCGAGTCGACGACGCCGCGCACGAAACGCAGGTACGCCGGCAGGAGCTGCTCGCTCGCATCCATGATGAACACGCGGCGGATGTAGAGCTTCAGTCCCTTGCGCTCGTCGCGGCCGCTGAACAGCGCATCGAACGGCGGCTTCTCGGGCACGAACAGCAGCATCGTGTAGCTCTGCGCGCCTTCGACGCGGTTGTGCGTCCAGGCCAGCGCATCGTTGAAATCGTGCGAGATCGACTTGTAGAACGACTGGTAGTCCTCGTCTCTTGAGCTCGGTCTTCGGGCGCGTCCACAGCGCAGAGGCATGGTTGACGGTCTCGAACTCGTCGGTCGGCTTGCCGTCCTTCTGCTTCGGCATGACGGATCGGAAACGCGACGTGGTCGGAATAGCGCGCGATCAGATCGCGCAGCTTCCACGCGTCGAGGAATTCGCTTTCGTCTTCCTTGAGATGCAGCGTCACCGACGTGCCGCGGGCGGCGACGTCGATGGCTTCGAGCGTGTACTCGCCGGTGCCGGCCGATTCCCAGCGCACGCCCGCGTCTGCCGGCGCGCCGGCCTTGCGCGTCACCAGCGTCACGCGATCGGCGACGATGAATGCCGAATAGAAGCCGACGCCGAACTGGCCGATCAGCTGCGTGTCCTTGCGCGCGTCGCCCGAGAGCGATTCGAGGAATCGCCGCGTGCCGGAGCGCGCGATCGTGCCGATGTTCTCGATGACCTCCTCGCGCGTCATGCCGATGCCGTTGTCGCGCACGGTCAGCGTGCGCGCGTCCTTGTCGAACGTGATCTCGATGCGAAGCTCGGCGTCCTCGGCCGTCGAGCGCCGGATCGGACAGCGCGGCGAAGCGCAGCTTGTCGCAGGCGTCGGACGCGTTCGAGATCAGCTCGCGGAGAAAGATCTCCTTGTGCGAGTACAGCGAATGCGTGACGAGATGGAGCACCTCGGCGACTTCGGCCTCGAAGGCGCGGGTTTCGGTGGTGGACGTCATGGAAGCCTCGAAAATGCGGGAAACTGGTGCGGATATCGGGTCCGGAAACGCCGAATCCAATTGCGGCCACGCCGAATGGCACAGGCCGCGCCGGCTCAATCGGTTATCGTAGCGCGACCCGGCGTCGAGACGCCGGATGCCAGGGGATTTCTGAATGCGACTCGGCCGATCGGCTCCTGTTTTCCAGATGGGTGCGCTGCTGCTCGCGCTCGGTTTCGCCTCGGCCTTCGCCGCCGACCGTCCGTTCCTGCTGCAAGCCGGCGACAAATCCGGGGGCGAGGACGAAGCCATCGAACGGCGTATCGAATGGTTCGAGCGCGCACGCGGCCTCGATGAGCAGGCCGACGCGCGCAGCCGACGCGCCGCCGCCGTGGGCGTGCTTCGCCGGCAGGTCGCGACCCGCGTTCCCGCGCTGCTCGCGCAGCGAAAGCTGGCAGCCGCTCGGCCCCGACGGCATGACGATGCTCAACTGGGACATGGGCCGCGTGATCGGCCGCGTCACGGCGCTCGCGGTCGATCCGGCCGACGAATCGCATCTCTTTCTCGGCGCGGCGGCCGGCGGGCTCTGGAAGAGCGTCGACGGCGGCGGCAGCTGGACGCAGCTCTTCGACGCGATCGGCACCGAAAGCATCGGCTCGATCCTGCTCGAAACCGGCAACCCGGATCACGTCTGGGTCGGCACCGGCGAGGCGTGGGCCGGCTGCCTCGACTATTTCGGCATGGGCCTCTTCTATTCCGAAGACGGCGGCGCGACGTTCACCGCGAAGAACGGCAGCGGCGACACGGCGATGCCGCTCTCGTTCGTCACCGCGCTCGCGCAATCGCCTGCCGATCCGAACACGCTGATCGTCGGCGGCCAGGGCCATTGCAACGAGAACGGCTCATCGAGCGGCGGCGGCATCTACCGCACGACCGACGGCGGCGCGACATGGACGCAGGCATTCGTATCGAGCGGCGTGCGCGACATCATCTTCCATCCGAACGATCCGAACCTCGTCTACGCGCATATCAAGAACAAGGGCAGCTACCGCTCGATCGACGGCGGCGCGAACTGGACGCGCATGGAGAACGGCCTTCCGATCAACTCGAGCGCCGGATACGGCCGCCTGGCGATGGCGCCGAGCGATCCGCTGCAGCTTTACGCGCTGGTCGGCCCATCGAGTGGCGCGTCGCTGCAGCTCTATTCGACGACCGACGGCGGCGATCAGTGGACGCTGGTCAACAGCAACGCCTGCGAAGGCCAGTGCTACTACAACATGACGATCGACGTGCACCCGACCGATCCGGCGCGCATCCTGGTCGGCACGATCCGGCCGGCGATGTCGCTCAACGGCGGCCAGACGCTGACGATCCTGACGGCGGGCTGGGGCGGCGCGCAGGCCGTGCACCAGGACACGCACATCGTGCGTTTCTCGCGCAACGACGGCGAGCGCTTCTGGGTCGGCAGCGACGGCGGTCTCTGGCGCAGCGACGACAGCGGCGGCAACTTCGTCAACCTCAACGCGAATCTCGAGATCACGCAGTTCTACGACATCGCGATCGATCCGGAGAATCCGGACCGCGTCTACGGCGGCGCGCAGGACAATTCCTCCTCCGTGCGCGACGACGACCAGGTCTGGGACGTGACCGCAGTCACCGGCGACGGCTTCATGAATGCGGTCGATGACGGAAATCCGGATCGCGTGTTCCAGACGAGCTATCCCTCCGGCGGTGCCTCGCTGATCCTGTCGACGTCGCGCGGCGCGCCGAACACGTTCAACTGGGTCAGCACGAACGGCCAGGACGAGAGCGACCCGTTTCCGTGGGTCACGCCGCTCGTGACCGGCGCGGGCTCCGTGTTCGTCGGATCGAACCGTGTCTACCGCGCATCCATCGTCGACAACGCGAACCTGTATCAGTGGACCGCGATCTCCGATGTGCTGACCGGCAATGCGACGACGACGATCAGTGTCATCGCCGACGTATACGACGAGACGACAGGCGCGCTGCGCATGTATGCGGGCACGTCCAACGGCAAGATCGCGACGACCGACAACGCGCTCGACGCGGCGCCCGTCTGGACCGACATGACGGGTTCGTATCCCGGCGGCAACGTCTCGGATGTCGCGATCGATCCGCTCCACCCCACGCTCGTCTACGTCACGCGCAGCGTCTTCACCGGGCCGCATCTCCTGCGCTCGTACGACGGCGCGGACTGGGAAGCGATCGGCGACGGCTTGCCGGGCCTGCCCGCAAACACGGTCGCGATCGACCCGCTCGACCGCCACCACCTCTTCGTCGGCACGGACATCGGCGCGTACGAGAGCACCGATGCCGGCGCGACGTTCGCACCGTTCATGACCGGATTGCCGCTCGGCATGGTCGTGACGGATTTCGAGATATCGGCTAGTCCGCACGTGCTCGTCGCAGGGACTTACGGACGCGGCGCATGGAAGATTGCGCTCGAAGCGCCGATCACCGACCGGATCTTCGCGGACGGGTTCGAAAGCGCGCCCTGAACGGGACGCGCTGGCTCGATTCGACTATCGATATTGCGCGCGACCGACGCGGTCTCAGGCGGCCTTTCCGTCGGCACGCTGCATCGCTGTCGTCACGCGGCGGTCATACGGACTGGAATATGACAGCGGGATGATCGGTCGCTTCCCCGGCAGGATCATCGATGAGCAGCTGTCGCCGCCGCGGCCGTTGCCGCCCACGTCCGGCGGTTGCCGCGTCTGGACGCCAAACGTCGAGCGCGATCACGGCGTTCCTGTTCCTCGGCCTGCTGGTCGGCATCGGGCTTGCCTACACGTGCTACAGCCTCGTCCACGGACGTCAGCGGCGCCGGCGCACGCGCGCAACGACGTGGCTCACGTTCTCCGGACTGCTCGGCGTCGCGCTCCTGATCGCACTCGGGTTCGAGTTCGTGAACGGCTTCCACGACACCGCGAACGCGGTCGCGACGGTGATCTACACGACACTCGCTGCCGGCGAATTTCGCGGCGGTCTGGACGGGTGCGCCCTTCGCCGCCGGGCTGTTCGGCAGCTTGCGCTCGGCGAGCCGGAACGCATCGAGAGCGCGCGCGTACTCGCGATGTCCCCAATAGTCGACGTAGCCGATCGCAAGATGTGCCTGCGCGATGTCGGCCCGCAACGCCGCGCGCGCTTCGGATTCGGCGCGGTCGACGAGATCCGGCGCGGTGTCTACGCCGAACCACGCGGCGAACATCATCAGGAAGGACAGTCGCGCATGCGCGAGCGCGAAATCGGGATCGCGCGCGATCGCGTCGCGGTACGCGCCGGCGGCGGCACGATAGCGCTCGGCGCTGGTATCGCCGCCCTCCTCGACCGCGAGCGCATCGTGCTCGGCCTTGAGGAACGCATCGTACGCAGCCGCATCGCGCGTCGGCGCCGCCTGCAGCGCCGCGGTCTCGTTCGTTTCGAGGCGGCCGTTCAGCGCCGTCGCGATTTCGGCGGCGATGTCGTTCTCGATGTCGAGCACGTTGTTGCGGCGCCGCGAATAAGCGCGCGCCGCAGAGGTTGACGCCGCTCGCGACATCGCTGCGTCTGACGAGCACCGGTCGCTCTCGCGCGCACGCGCTTCGAGACGACGGAGCCGAGCGTCGGCGATGCGGCGCAGGTCGTCCGGATCCTGGCTCGGCAGCCGCGCGGTCGACGGGCGCGTACGCGCTGAACCGCGCGATGCCGGTGGAGCAGATGGCGGCGTTCGTGGCGATGGCGCAGGCGACGCGAGCAGTCGCTGGCGACAGCGGATCCGGCCGCGGCGCCGGCGGATTCGCGCAAGGGCGCTTTCCGCTTTCATCGACGCACGCATGTTCGCCTTCGTCGCCAAGCACCTTGCGCAGCGTGCTGATGCGCGACGTCAGGCTGTGCTCCTCGACGATCGTATGCGGCCAGACCGCCGCGACGAGCTCGTCGCGGCTGCGCAGATGTCCCGGCGCGGAAACCAGCGCAGCGAGCAGGTCGAACAGCTTGATCGGCAGCGCGACCGGCGATCCCGCGTTGAGCAGGCGGCGCTCGCGCAGGTCCATGCGGAAAGGCCCGAATGCGTACTGTGCCTGGATCGCTGGATGAGCTTCGTTCTGCACGGGACGAGGGACGCAAACGGGACGAAAAAAGCACCGGGCCCTTGAGGCCCGCCGCCGCGAGCGCCCCGACTACTTTACTGCAGAAGGCGCGCCGTCTGCCGCGTTCTCGTACAACCGGGAATTGTCTGAACGGACCCCGCCGCGGGCTCACTCGGGTTGCCGGCGGAAATGCGGGCAATCGCGAGCGAGAGCGCTATTACGCTGCGGTTCGACGAGCGCTTGCCAGGATGCGGCTGCATCGTCGAGCGTACGTCGAAGGACCGCGCTGCCGCGGCACTCATCGGCGACATTGGCGCGCAATCGACAACCGGCTCGATCGCGCGCGCTGCCTGGCCGAAGCGGTCGCCAACGTGCGCAACGACATCGTGCATCGACGCGCGATGGCGATCCGCTTTCACGCTGGACAAGTACGGCCCGACGGCGGAGCTCGACGCGGACGCGACGGCGAACGTCGATGCATTCACGACGCAGATCGACGGCGCGACGAAGTACACGCCGGCTTTCAGTCGAAGCCCGACGCGAACACGATCGTCGTTCGTGAAGACGTATGTGGAACCCGGGTTGCCCGATCCGTCGTCGAACGCATGCGGCACGCCCGACGCGACCTGCCAGCCGCCCAGCTGCAGCGCGACCGCATAGCCGAAATAGTCGCCGGAAATGGGATCGTCGGCGACGAAGCGCTTCTCCATCAGCGCATCGCCGGCAATATCGTAGAGGTAAGCCGCGCCGGAGAACGGCACGTCTGCGACGGTGACGCCCGGCGCGCCGACCGCCAGCTGCGTGCCCCGGATGGCGAGCGAGGCACCGAATCCCGCGAGCTCTGTGACGTCTTCATCCGGAACTTGAATGACTTCGCGCTGCATCCACTGCGCGCCGTCGAACTCGAACACGAAGATGCGGCCGGCGAACTGCATGCCGCCGAGCGTCGCGCCGGGTGCGCTGAAGATCGCGAGCGGACCATCGACCGCCATCGACTCCCCGAAATACTCGCCGCGCGCGGGCGTATCGGCCTGGATCAGTTGCGTCTCCGTCCATGTATCGCCCGTACGCGCGAAGCGATGCACGCTGCCTGGGCCGGCGCCATTCGCGTCCCAACGCGCTTCGGGCGAGGAGACGAAGATCGTGTCGCCGGAAACCGCGACCGCGCGGCCGAACGCATCCAGCTGGTCGCCATCGGTCTCGGAGAGGTCGATGGTCTGCAGCCCACTGATCGCCGGCGCGCGTGAACACGTACGCGCCGCCACCCGGCGGGTTGCCGGTCGATGCGCCCGCGGCTGTCTCGCCGATCACGATCGTCGTGCCATCGAACGCGATCGACTCGCCGAAATAATTGTCGTAAGCCGTGCCGGCGGCCTTGGTGAGCTTCTGCATCTCGGTCCATTGCCCACCGACGAGCTCGAACGTGTACACGGCGCCCTGCAGCGTGAAGGGATCGACGTTCTCGGTCGGGGCCGCGATGACAGCGACGTCGCCGCGAATCACGATCCTGCTGCCGAAGGCCGCGCCCGGCGTCGCGTCGCTCGCGGCGAGCGTCTGCAAGAACGTCCATTGGCCGTCGGCGTACGTGTACACCAGGACCTCGCCCTGCCCGCCATTGCCGCCCGCGTTCTGCGGATAGAGCGGCGCCCCGACCATCAGCGTCGAGCCTTCGAGCGCGACCGCCGAGCCGAACTCATCGATGGAACCGGGGTGATCGAGCACCAGCGTTTGCGAAAGCCACGCAGGCGCGCCCCACGGTGCGATGGCACCGGTCGCGGCGACAGCGGTGGAACCGATCGAGGCAAGCGAGAAACCGCAGACCAGACTCAGCAGCGGATGCGTGTTCAAGGGAGGCTCCCCGGGCGAGTGGACGGACCGTCCCGAAGCCTAGCGCCCTCACGGCGAAGCGCCCTCTCGCGCACGTGCAGAATGTGTCCCGATTGCGTCCCGGAAATTCGAAAACGCTTCCGCAGGCATTAATACCGGCGCGTTCTTGCCGCGAGAAGCGCATGCCGGCGTCCATTCAGCGCATTTCGACCGCACCGACTCAACCGGACTAGTCGATGCGCCTCATAGCGTGTGCGGCATTTTGAAATCGCGGCCATGGATGGCCGCTTCTGGACCCGCAGACAGGTCGGAGCCACCGGCGTCAGGTCGCGTTACGCCGAAGCGGCGATCCCGGACGGATCGCAAAAATATCGAATCGCACAAAAGACGAAGCGGCCGTCGTTGCCGACGGCCGCCCCGGACGAGGAGGAAAGACGCGACTCGATCCTCCAAGACGATGCTTTCTTTGTCGCGCCGCCGACCATTGGCAGCGGCGCGTACCTCAACCTTCCGCGTCGTTGTCCTTGTCCGCCGCGTTCGCGCCGAGGTCTTCCTTGATGCGCGCCTTCTTGCCTTCGAGGCCGCGCAGGTAATAAAGCTTCGCGCCGCGCACCTTGCCGTGGCGCTTGACGACGACCGAGTCGATCGCCGGGCTGTGCGACTGGAACACGCGCTCGACGCCGAAGCCGTGCGAGATCTTGCGCACCGTGAACGCCGAGTTGAGGCCCGCGTTCTTGCGCGCGATGACGACGCCTTCGTAGGCCTGCACGCGCTCGCGATTGCCTTCCTTGACCTTGACGTTGACGATGACCGTATCGCCCGGGCTGAACTCCGGCAACTTGCGGGTCATCTGCGCGGCTTCGAACTGCTGAATGAGATTGCTCATGACGCTCACCAAATGGAATGTCTAGTTTTTCTGCGCCGGATCGCGCTGGCGATCCGGTTCGTTTTCCTGTGCCTGCGAGCGCTCGAAATGCTCGCGGCGAAATTCTTCAAGCAACGTGCGCGCTTCCTTGTCCGCCTCGACGTGCGCCAGCAGATCCGGCCGTCGCAACCACGTCCTGCCGATCGACTGCTTGAGGCGCCAGCGGCGGATCGCCGCGTGATCGCCCGACAGCAGCACCGCCGGCACATCGCCCCAGGCGTCGCGCTCCGGACGCGTGTAGTGCGGACAATCGAGCAGCCCGTCCGAAAACGAGTCCTGCTCGGCCGACTGCGCGTCGTTGAGCGCGCCTTCCTGCAGCCTGCCGACCGCGTCGATCAAGATCGCCGCTGCCAGCTCGCCGCCGGAGATCACGTAGTCGCCGATCGAGATTTCCTCGTCGACCGCGTGCTCCAGAAAACGCTCGTCGATGCCTTCGTACCGGCCGCACAGAAGGAACAACTTGTCCCTTCGTGCGAGCTCTTCCACTTTGCGCTGCGTGAGCCGCGCTCCCTGCGGACTCAGGTAAATCGCCTTTTCCGGTCCGCCTGCCGTGCGCACCGCATCGAGCGCGCGCCGCAGCGGATCGACCATCATCACCATTCCGGGACCGCCGCCGTACGGCCTTTCATCGGCCGACCGGTAGTTGTCCAGGGCGAAATCGCGCGGATTCCATGTCGCGATCTCGATCAAGCCCCGCGCCTTCGCGCGTCCGACCACGCCGATGTCGGCCGCGGTCTTGATGAAATCCGGAAACAGCGTGATGACGTCGATGCGCATCGCGCGGTGTCCCGTTACCTGTGCGTTCGTCCATGAACGCGAAGATCAAAAAGCGGACGTCCTGTCCGCGATTCTCAATTCAATTCAAAACTCGGGATCCCAATCGACCGTGATGCGGCCCGACTCGAAATCCACTTCTTTCACGTAGTCATCGGTCACGAACGGGATCAGCCGCTCGCGTTCACCCTTGACGACCAGCACGTCGTTCGCGCCGGTCGCGATGAGATGCGAGACCTTTCCGAGCGTCACGCCCTCGATGGTGACGACCTCGAGTCCTTCGAGATCGGTCCAGTAATACTCGCCGCGTTTCGATTTGGGCAGCGCCGAGCGCCGGACCCAGATCTCGCTGCCGACGATTCGCGCCGCAGCGTCGCGATCATCGACTTCGGGCAACGTCGCGACGATGCCCTTGCCTTGCTCGCGGCCGCGACAGCCGCTGATCTCGCGTTCGCCGGAAGCCGATCTCAGCGACCAGGGCTGGTAGCTGAAGATCCGCGTTCTCGGCTCGGTGTACGACTCGAGCTTGACCTCGCCGTGCACACCGGACAATCCGACCACCTTGCCGACGAGGATCCACTTTTCGTCCGCAGCGCCATCGCGCGGCGGTGGTCCCATCGTCGACCCGCTCACGCAGGTCAGGCGGCTTTCTTCGCCGCCGCTTCCTTGTAGAGCGACTTCACCTTTTCGGTCATCTGCGCACCCTTCTCGACCCAGGCCTTGGCCTTGGCGGTGTCGAACTCGAGGCGCACATCCTTGCCCGAAGCGATCGGGTTGAAATAGCCCAGGCGCTCGATGTTGCGGCCGTCTCGCGCATTGCGCTCGTCGGTCACGATGATGTGGTAGAACGGCCGCTTCTTGGCGCCGCCGCGGGACAGGCGAATCTTGACCATTGTATCTCTCTGAAATTCCTGGAAATTCTTGCGGGTCGCACCGGTGAAACCGGGCGCCGCCGAGGGAGCCGCGCATTGTAGCGGAACCGAGGAAAAAATAAAGGCCCTCAGGCGGTTAGGTACGGGGCGGACCGCGGAATTTTCCTACACACCCGGGTGGCATCCGCCTACAGCCCAGCCCGGTAGCCGGGCGTAGCGTCGCGCGTACAACGATAACAGCCGCACTCCACGCGCGAGGAGGCCTCATGGCAGGCACGCAGGATCCGATCCGGCACGTCGTCGTACTGATGCTGGAGAACCGCTCGTTCGATCAGATGCTCGGCGATCTGCGCCGCGTCAATCCGGATATCGACGGCATCGATCGCGCCCGTCCGGGCAAGAATCTCGATCCGACCACGCAGCGCAATATCTCGCAGGCTCCGAACGCGGAGTACTCGCTGCCGAGCGGCGTCGACATCGGCCACGAACCCGAAAACGTCGATCGCCAGATCGCGACCAGCTCGACACCGATGTCGGGCTTCGTCGACGACTTCCGCAGGACCAATACCAGCGCGGACGATGCGCTCACGGCGCAGGTCATGGCGTACTTCCCGATCGGCGACTCGCCCGCGGGCGACACCCTGCCCGCGCTGCATGGTCTCGCGCGGCAGTTCGTCGTCTGCGATCGCTGGTTTTCCTCGCTGCCGGGACCGACCTGGCCGAATCGCCTGTTCGCGCTGACCGGCACGTCGGCCGGCACGCGGCACATGCCGGATTCGAGCCATCCGACCGTCGCGCCATGGACGTACGGTCAGCCGACGATCTTCGACCGCTTCTCCGACAAAGGCATCAAGGCACGCGTTTTCAGCCAGGGCCTGTCGATGACGTCGATCCTGCGCCGCATGTGGCTGCATCCGAGCTGGCGCGACGATTTCGACGGTGATTTCCTCTCGCTCGCCGCCGGCGCCGAGGAAAATTTCCCGGCGTTCTCGTGGGTCGAGCCCGGCTATTTCGGCGGCGATGCGTCCGACCAGCATCCACCGCACGACGTGCGCCGCGGCGACGAGCTGATCGCGCGCGTGTACAACGCGCTGCGCGCGAACGATGCGCTGTGGACGCGCACGCTCCTCATCGTCACGCACGACGAGCACGGCGGTTTCTACGATCACGTGATTCCGCCCTCGGCGACGTCCCCGGACGATGGAGAGGATGACGGATTCCGCTTCGACCGTCTCGGAGTGCGCGTTCCCGCGCTACTCATTTCTCCATGGCTCGCACGCGCGGCGTGCCATGTCGTGTTCGATCACACGAGCGTCCTGCGTTACGTCTCCGACAAGTGGGGCCTCGATCCGCTCGGCCGCCGCGCGGCGACCGCGAACTCGATCGGACAGGGCCTCATCTTCACGGCGCAGCCACGCACGGATACGCCGGAGACGCTGCCGCTGCCGAGAACGCGCTCCCTCGCGACGCCGAAGGAAACCTCGCTCAATCCGACACAGGACGCGCTGCTGCGCTCGATCGAGATGCAGCAGGCCGAGCTGCTGCCGCCTTCGCAGCGCGGTCTTTCGCGTGCGCTCGCGCGCTCGACCGGCACGCCATTGCAGCGTCAGGTGCGGGCCACGGCGGCATATCAAGCGCTCGACGCACACTATCGCGGCGTCGAAACCGAACGCACGGTGCGCGTGCTGATCGTCCACGGCGTCGGCCACGGCGACGCGGATCGCACCTGGCGCGATCGCTGGACCAGCGCGATCACCGCGCAGATCCGCGAGCAGCCCGGCGCGTCGCAATGGATCATCGAACCCGAATTCGCGATCTACGACGACATCTTCGAGCGTTTCCCTATTGGGCCGAAGCAGATCGCATCGGCGCTGATCCGCATGACCGGCGGCCTCATGGTCGGCACGCCCGGCGGCGCCCATCGCGGTCTGTTCGATGCGTTGTCGTCGATCGACGACAAGCTGCGCTGGACGGCCGGCATGATCGTGCAGTGGGTCGACGAGCCGACGCTGCGCGACGCGCTTTGCGCGCGGCTCGCCGAGCACATCGCGCACGCGCAACCCGATTTCATCGCGGCGCACAGCCTCGGCAGCCTGGTCTCGTACGACTATCTGCGACGTGAAGTCGCAGCGGGTCGCGCGGCAGCACAGAACGAGCGCGTGCTGATGACGTTCGGATCGCAGATCGCGCATCCGGCCGTGGTACCGGTATTCGACGGACGCGTCGAACCGCTGCACGACGACGCCGGCAACGGCATCGAGCACTGGTTCCATCTCTACAACGCACGCGATCACGTGTTCACGCGGCCGCTGCCGCTCGCCGACGCGAAGACGACGAACCTGCTCAGCGATTTCGACGTTCCCGGCGATCCGCTCAACCACGACGGCGCGTTCTATCTCGCGCGGCCGGAATCGCTGCCCGTCTGGCAGGACCTCACGGCCTCGACGCGCACGTTCCGTCCTCGCCCCGACGCCACCATGGGTGCCACGACGCCGCAATCGACCACTGCGCCGGCGATCGCACGCTCGCAGCCATCGCGCAATCGCGCGCTGCTGATCGGAATCAACAACTATCCGGATGCGCAGAACCGGCTGCAGGGCTGCATCAACGACACGTTCCTGATGTCGAGCGTGCTGCAGGAGTACGACATCGCGGCCGACGACATCCGACTGCTGCTCGACGAGCGCGCGACGCGCCAGGGCATCTCCGACCGGCTCGAATGGCTCGTCGACGGCATGCAGCCTGGCGATCGGCGCGTGTTCTTCTACTCCGGCCACGGCGCGCAGATTCCTTCGTACGGCGTCAACGCCGAGGCCGACGGGCTCGACGAAACGCTCGTTCCCTACGACTTCGACTGGAGTCGTGAAAAGGCGTTCACCGACGATCAGTTCCACAAGTTCTATTCGCAGCTTCCGTACGACAGCCATCTGCTGTGCATCTTCGACTGCTGCCACGCAGGCGGCCTCACGCGCGGCATGCCGCGCACGCGAGGTCTCGATCCGCCGGACGACGTGCGCCACCGCAGCCTCAGATGGGACAAGGGCGAGCAGATGTGGGTGCCTCGCGACTGGGTGCCGAGCGGGCCGCGCACGAATCGCCTGTTCGCCCGCAGTACGGGCCAGACCGGCGATCAGTGCAATCGCAGGTTCCTCGGACAGGCGACGCTGACGCGCGGCGCGTCGATCGCACCCGAACGTGCTCGCGGGCAGACGCGAGCGAGCACGCCGATGCGATCGCGCGCGCAGACGCGCAAGATCTACGGTCACAAGGGTCCGTTCATGCCGCTGCTGCTTTATGCCTGCGGCGAGAATCAGCTCGCTTCGGAATACGACCACGGCTCGGTCGCGTACGGCGCATTTACTTTCGTGCTGGCCAAGACGATGCGCGAAACGCGCGCGCGACCGAGCGAAAGCGCACTCGAGACGGTGATCAAGCAGGCCTCGGACACGCTCACGAATCTCGGCTACCAGCAGAAGCCCGAGTTCGTCGGAGCAAGCAGCAAGTACCCCGCCGACACGCATCTTGGCGACATCGTAGGCACGCCGGCGCGCAAGAAGCCTGCGCGCAGGAAATCGCGCGCGAAATGATCGACGACACGGGAGCAGAGCGATGAAATCCTGGACCGTGATGGTCTACATGGCCGGCGACAACAACCTCGACTCGGCCGGCGTCGCCGACCTTGCCGAGATGAAGAAGGTCGGCTCGACCGCCGACATCAACGTCGTCGCGCAGTTCGACCGCCGCCGCACGGGCGTCGGCACCGCGCGCTACTTCCTGCGCAAGGGCGGCACGCTCAACGCGGACATCATCGGCGACAGCCTCGGCGAAACCGACGACGGCGATCCGAAGGCGCTCGAGAGTTTCATCACCTGGGCCGCGAAGAACTACCCCGCGAAACGTTACCTCACGGTGCTCTGGAACCACGGCAACGGCTGGGACGACGAGGATGTCTACGCCGGCGAGCGCGGCTTCGCGCTGACACGACGCGGCAAGGTCATGGTCAAGCCGCCGGGCAAGGCCGCCGTGCGCGTGCCGATCGCGAATGCGAATCGCGCCGTCGCGCATCCGCTGCGGCGCGCGTTTTTCGTGACGTCCGCGCGTCGCGCGCTCGTGACAGCGTCAGCCGGCGGCGCACGCACGCGCGGCATTCTCTACGACGACAACGCGAAGGATTTCCTCGACAACGTCGAGATGAAGAAAGTGCTGATCAACGTCAGGAAGAAACTGCGGCGTCGGATCGACATCGTCGGCATGGACGCGTGCCTGATGAGCATGGCCGAGGTCGCATACCAGATCCGCGACGGCGCGCAGTTCCTGATCGGCTCCGAGCAGACCGAACCCGGCGAAGGCTGGCCGTACAACACGGTGCTCGCCGCGCTGGCGCGCAAACCCTCGATGTCGCCGGCGGAGCTTTCGCGCACGATCGTCAAGCGCTATCTCGCCTCGTACGGTCCGCGCGACGGCGTCACGCAGGCAGCCTGCGATCTTTCGCGAAACGCAACGTTGCTGGCGGCGATCAAGTCGCTCGGCGCGGCGCTCGGCGAAGGTGTCGCGAACGATGCGACGCTCGCGTCGGTCATGCGTGCGCGTGCGCAGGTGCAAAGCTACGACACAGCCGACAACGTCGACCTGCCCGATCTCTGCCGCCTGCTGCAGGGCGCACTCGGTGCGAACTCGCCGATCGGACGCGCCTGCACGAAAACCCTCGCGGCCGTCACCGGCGCGCGCGGCATCGTCATCGAAGCCGGCAGCAAGGGCGCCGACGTCAAGCATTCGGGCGGGCTTGCGATCTACTTTCCAACCGTCAGCGTATCGCCGCTCTACGCGACTCTCGACTTCACGAAGCAATCGGGCTGGGGAAAATTCCTCGCGCGCTACATCGCGGCGACGCGACGCCGCCCGCGTTGAAGATTGCCGATCGGCGATTCAGTGCGGCGGCGGAAAACCACCGCCGCCCATGTTGCGCATCGCGCCCTTCATCTGGCGCATGACGCCCTTGAGCCCGCCGCTGCCGAGCTTGGACATCATCTTCTCGGTCTGCTGATACTGCTTGAGCAGGCGGTTCACGTCGGCCGGCTGCGTGCCGGAACCGCGCGCGACACGCGCGCGGCGCGAGCCGTTCAGAAGATCCGGATGCCGGCGCTCCTTCTTCGTCATCGAGCAGATGATCGCGATCATGCGCTTGACGGCCTGATCGCCGGCCTGCGATTTCATGTTCTCCGGAATCGCCATGCCGCCCGGCAGTTTCTCCATCAGCGATGCCATGCCGCCCATGTTCATCATCTGCTCGAGCTGATCCTTCATGTCGTTGAGATCGAAGCGCTTGCCCTTGATGACCTTCTCGGCGAGCTTCTTCGCTTTTTCCTGATCGACCTTCTGCTCGACCTGCTCGACCAGCGACAGCACGTCGCCCATGCCGAGGATGCGCTGCGCGATGCGATCCGGATGGAACGGCTCGAGACCTTCGGGCTTCTCGCTGACGCCGATGAACTTGATCGGCCGGCCGGTGATGTAGCGCACCGAAAGTGCGGCGCCGCCGCGCGCATCGCCGTCGGTCTTGGTCAGGATCACGCCCGAAAGCGGCAGCGCGTCCGAGAACGCCTTCGCGGTGTTGGCCGCGTCCTGGCCCGTCATCGAATCGACGACGAACAGCGTCTCGATCGGATTCAGCGCCGCGTGCAGCGCCTTGATCTCGGCCATCATTTCCGCGTCGATGTGCAGACGGCCAGCGGTGTCGACGATCAGCACATCGGCGAAATTCTTCTTCGCATCGTCGAGCGCGGCTTTTGCGATCGCGACCGGATCCTGCTCGCCGCTCGACGGATGGAACAGCACATCGACCTGTTCGGCCAGCGTGCGCAGCTGCTCGATCGCGGCCGGACGGTACACGTCGGCGCTGACGACCATGACCTTCTTCTTGCGCCGTTCCTTGAGGAAACGCGCGAGCTTGGCGACGGTCGTCGTCTTGCCGGCGCCCTGCAGCCCGGCCATCAGCACGACGGCGGGCGGCGCAGCGGCAAGATTGAGATCGCTGTTCTGCGTGCCCATGACCGCGGTCAGCTCGTCGCGCACGACCTTCACGAGCGCCTGCCCCGGCGTGAGGCTCTTCAGCACTTCCTGGCCGAGCGCCTTGACCTGCACGCGCTGGATCAGCGCCTGCACGACCGGCAGCGCGACGTCGGCTTCGAGCAGCGCGATGCGCACCTCGCGCAGCGACTCGCGGATGTTCGCCTCGGTCAGGCGGCCGCGCCCGCGCAGGCGCTGGACGGTGCCGGAAAGGCGTTCACTCAGGGATTCGAACATGGCGCAAGCAGCCGCGAAAACGAGGCGCGGAGTATACAGCGGCGACGCGGCGGCCTTTGCAAGACGCGCGTCCGCGCGGCGGTTGCGGCCGGCGCCGGTTCCCGGCCGCAAACCGCCATGCGACACTTGGCGCATGCCCGGCTGGTCCGTCCTCCTCGCCGTCGTCGCCTACCTCGTCGCGGCGGCTTTCCTCCTGCTGCCGCTGGTCGATCGACCCGCACCGCCGCGCCCGGTCGCGCTCGGCATCGCCGCGATCGCGGTCGCGCTGCATTTCATGATCGTGCTCGGCCTGCATCAGGGCGGCATCAACCTGCACTTTTTTGCGGCGCTGTCGCTGGTCGGGCTTGTGATCTCGGCAATGGCATTGGCGGTGAACCTGTTCCGTCCCGTCGCCGGCCTCGGCGTCGTCGTGTTTCCGGTCGCTGCCGTGCTGCTTGCGGTCGAGTACCTGGCTCGCGCCGCCGACGACGCCGCTGCCGATCGAATGGCAGATCAAGCTGCACGTCGCGTTCGCGATACTCGGCTACGGCGTCCTGACGATCGCGGCGCTGCTCGCGATCCTGCTCGCGCTGCAGGAACGCGCGCTGCGCAATCACCGGCTCGATTCGGGCCTGATCCGCGCTCTGCCGCCGCTGACGCTGACCGAAGCGCTGATGTTCCGGCTGATCGGCGCCGGCTTCGTGCTGCTGACGCTGACGCTGCTGTCCGGCGTGCTGTTCGTCGACAACCTGTTCGCGCAGCACCTCGTGCACAAGACCGTGCTGTCGATCGCGGCGTGGATCGTGTTCGGCGCGCTGCTGTTCGGCCGCTGGCGCTGGGGCTGGCGCGGACGGCGTGCGGTACGCATGACGCTCGCCGGCATGGTGATCCTGCTGCTCGCGTTCTTCGGATCGAAGTTCGTGCTCGAAGTGATCCTGCATCGGACCGCATGACGTCCAGGGCCGCGCGATGATCAAGCTGAAACGCGTCTATGACCGAGCCGATGCCGACGACGGCGTGCGCATCCTCGTCGATCGCCTGTGGCCTCGTGGCGTGACCAAGGCCGACGCACACGTCGATCGCTGGCTCAAGGATGTCGCGCCGAGCCCTGCGCTGCGCATCTGGTTCGGTCACGACCCGGCGCGCTGGAACGAATTCCGCAGGAAATATCTCGCGGAATTGAAGCAACGGACGGACGACACCGCCGAGCTGCGCGACCTCGTCGCGCAAGAGCCGGTGACCTTCGTCTACGCCGCGAAGGACACGCGCCACACGCATGCGCTCGTGCTCAAGGATTTCGTCGAACGCGCTGCGCCGCGGAAAGTTGCCGCGAAATCCGCCGCGCCGAAACGCGCGCCGGCCAAATCCAAAACTACGAAAAGATCGCGCTCAACGCGTCCGAAAGCCGCTCCACGCCGACGACCGTAAGATCGCCGATCTTCGCGCGCTTCGGCGCATTCGCCTTCGGCACGATCGCGCGCGTGAAACCGTGCGTCGCCGCTTCGCGCAGGCGCTCCTCGCCGTTCGGCACGGGACGGATCTCGCCCGACAGGCCGACCTCGCCGAACGCGACGAGCTTGTCCGGCAGCGGCCGGTCGCGAAAGCTCGACAGCACCGCGAGCAGCACCGGCAGATCCGCCGCGGTTTCCTGCACGCGGATGCCGCCGACGACGTTGACGAACACATCCTGATCGTAGACCGCGGCGCCGCCGTGCCGATGCAGCACCGCGAGCAGCATCGCGAGGCGGTTCTGCTCGAGCCCGAGCGCGACGCGGCGCGGATTGCCGAGCGACGACTGATCGACCAGCGCCTGCACCTCGACCAGCAGCGGCCGCGTGCCTTCGCGCGTGACCATGACCGCGCTGCCGGCGGTCGGCTGCGCGTGCGCGGAAAGAAAGATCGCCGACGGATTCGGCACTTCGCGCAGGCCCTTGTCGCTCATCGCGAACACGCCGAGCTCGTTGACCGCGCCGAAGCGGTTCTTGAACGCGCGCAGCACGCGGAAGCGGCTGCCGGCCTCGCCTTCGAAATAGAGCACCGCGTCGACCATGTGCTCGAGCACGCGCGGACCGGCGATGCCGCCTTCCTTCGTCACGTGGCCGACCAGGAACACGCTCGTTCCGGTTTCCTTCGCGAAGCGCACGAGGCGCGCGGCCGATTCGCGCACCTGGCTCACCGATCCCGGCGCCGCGGTCAGAAGCTCGGTCCAGATCGTCTGGATCGAATCGATGATCAGCACGTCGGGCTTGCCGTTCGCCGCTTCGGCGAGGATGCGCTCGATCGACGTTTCGGCGAGCGCTTCGAGCCCGTCGAGCGAGATGCCGAGGCGCTGTCCGCGCGACGCGACCTGCGCGAGGCTTTCCTCGCCGGTCACGTAAAGCCCGCGCACGCGCTGGCCGATCGCGCCGAGCATCTGCAGCAGCAGCGTCGACTTGCCGATGCCGGGATCGCCGCCGATCAGCACGACCGAACCCGCGACGAGCCCGCCGCCGAGCACGCGATCGAGCTCGGCGATGCCGGTCGATTCGCGCCGTTCGGCTTCCGACGCCACGGTCGCAAGCTTGGTGATCTTCGGCGTATCGCCGGCGCCGGCGTAACTGCCGCGCGGATTCGCCGCAGCGGACTTCGCCGGCTGCACGACCATTTCGCGCAAGCGTGTTCCAGACGCCGCATTCGGCGCACTGGCCCTGCCACTTCGAATGTTCGGCGCCGCAGTCGGCGCAGACGTATGCGGTTTTTGCCTTGGCCATTTGCGTCACACGACCGTGACGAGATCGGAATAAACGCGCAGCCCCGCATCGTGCGTGAGAAGCCGCAGCGGCTCGCTGACGGCCTGCGCGATGAGCATGCGATCGAACGGATCACGATGATGCATCGGCAGCTTGCGCACCTGCACGGTGTGCTGCCACGTGACAGGCAACGGCTGGAAGCCGGCGACGCCGAGTTGCTCTTCGAGCGTTTCGCTATCGACCGCGAGCTTGCCGAGCGAGGCCTTGATCGCTATCTCCCAGAGGCTCACGGCGCTCACGTAGTTCGCTTCGGCCGCTCGTATCTGCTTGCGCGCGGCTGGGGACAGCAGCTTCGAATCCTGCATCGCCCAGAGGACGAGATGCGTATCGAGCAGGAACTTCACAATGCGTCGCCACCTTCGAACTCGCGCAACACCGATTCCGGCAGCGGCGCGTCGAAATCCTTTCCGATCTTGATCTTGCCTTTCATGAGCCCGAGCCGGACCGGCTTGCGCGCCGCATCCACGGGTCCGAGCTTGGCGAGCGGCCGGCCGGCCTTGGCGATCACGACCGTTTCGCCCTGACTGGCGGCTTCGACCAGCTCCGAGAGCCGCGTTTTCGCATCGTAGAGATTGAGCTGCATGGTACGACTCACTTGACCAACCTTGACCAACTGTAACACAAGCGAGCGGCGGCTGCGTCAGCTCTCATCCTCGACGAAGCGTACGCGCCGCGTGACACCGCACGTCAGCTCATAGCCGATCGTGTCCGCATGCATCGCGATTTCCTCGACCGGCAGCCCGCGACCCCACAGCACGACCGGATCGCCGATGCGCGCGTTCGGGAGATTGCGCAGATCGATCGTGATCAGATCCATCGACACGCGGCCGATCACGCTCGCGCGCTGGCCGTCGACCAGCACCGGCGTGCCGGCGTCGGCGTGGCGCGGATAGCCGTCGCCGTAGCCGATCGCGGCGATGCCGACGTTCATGTCCTCGGGACATTCGAACGTCGCGGCGTAGCCGACGCGCTCGCCCTTGCGCACGCGGCTGATCGCGATGAGCCGCGTCGACAGCGTCATCGCCGGACGAAAACCGAAATCCGCGCCGATCTTGCCGGCGACGACCGAGATGCCGTACAGCGCGCCGCCGGCGCGCACCCACTGCGCCTGCGCTTCGGGCCATCCGAGGATGCCGGCCGAGTTCGACAGCGAGCGCTCGCCTTCGATGCCGGATAGTGCGCGCTCGAAGCGTTCGATCTGCATCGTCGTCAGCGCATCGTCGAACACGTCGGAGTTGGCGAAGTGCGTCATCAATCCAATTTCGCGATCGACGCTCGGCAGCTCGCGCAGGCGCGCGTGCAGCTCGCGCGCACGCTCGGGCGCGAAGCCGAGCCGGTGCATGCCGGTGTCGAGCTTGAGCCACACGCGCATCGGACGCGGATCGGTGTCGGCCGCGAGCCATTCGATCTGTGCGTCGTGATGGATGACCGATTCGAGGCGCAGGCGGCGCATCTCGACGAGATCAGCGGCATCGTCCGCGCCGGACAGCACGACGATGCGCTGCGAAATGCCGGCCGCGCGCAGGCGCTGTCCGTCGGCGATGCCGGCGACGCCGAACGCATCGGCGCCCTGCAGCGCGCGCGCGACACGCTCGAGTCCGTGGCCGTAGCCGTCGGCCTTGACGACGGCCATGACTTTCGAGCCCGGCGCGAGCTCGCGCACGCGGCGCAGGTTGTCGCGCAGTGCGCCGAGGTGGATGGTGGCGGCGGTGGCGCGGCTCATTCGGATGCGGTGAGCGGTGAACAGTGAGCAGTGAGCGAAAGAACCAGCCGTGGCGGCTCCCTTCCGCTCACCGCTGACCGCTGACCGCTCACATGTCTACTCGAAAGAGCCCGCATACCGATCCGACGCAAAATTCGCAAACTTCGTGTACTGCCCGAGGAACGTCAGCCGGATCGTCCCGGTCGGGCCGTTACGCTGCTTGCCGATGATGATTTCGGCGGTGCCTTTTTCGGTCGAGTCCGGGTTGTAGTACTCGTCGCGGTAGATGAAGATGATCACGTCGGCGTCCTGCTCGATCGCGCCCGATTCGCGCAGGTCGGCCATCACCGGGCGCTTGTCCGTGCGCTGTTCGAGCGAGCGGTTGAGCTGCGAGAGCGCGACGACCGGAATATCGAGCTCCTTCGCGAGCGCCTTCAGGCCGCGCGAGATTTCCGAAATCTCGGTGGCGCGGTTTTCCTTGTTGCCGGGCACCTGCATCAGCTGCAGGTAGTCGATCACGATCATGCCGAGATCATGCTCGCGCTTCAGGCGCCGCGCGCGCGCGCGCAATTCGCCGGGCGACAGCGCCGGCGTGTCGTCGATGAAGATCTTCGCTTCGGACAGGAACGTGATCGCGTTGGTCACGCGCGGCCATTCCTCTTCGGCGAGATCGCCGGTGCGAAGGTGCTGCTGGTTGATGCTGCCGAGCGAGGAAATCAGGCGGAACGCGAGCTGCGAGGCCGACATTTCCATCGAGAAGATCGCGACCGCCTTCTTCTTCTGGATCGCGGCGTACTCGGCGAAGTTGACCGCGAGCGCGGTCTTGCCCATCGACGGACGCGCCGCGACGATGATGAGATCGGACGGCTGCAGGCCGGCCGTCATCTCGTCGAGATCGGTGAATCCGGTCGCAAGGCCCGTGACCGAGCCCTTGCTCTCGTAGCGCTGGTGCAGGATCTGGAACGCATCCTTGACCGCGGCGCGCATCGTCACGAAACCCTTGCGCCCGCGCGCGCCGGCTTCGGCGATGTGGAAGACTTTCTGCTCGGCGGTTTCGAGCAGCTCCTGGCTCGAGCGCCCTTCGGGCACGGAATGCATCGCCGGCGATTTCGGTGCCGGCGTCGATGAGCTGACGCAGCACGGATTTCTCGCGCACGATGTCGGCGTACGCGGTGATGTTGGCCGCGCTCGGCGTCGAGTTGGCGAGCTCGATCACGTAGCTCGCGCCGCCGACCATCTCGGCCAGGTTCTGCGCCTGGAACCACTCGCCGAGCGTCACCGCGTCGTACGGCATGCCCTTTTCGGACAGATCGCCGATCGCGCGATAGATGATGCGGTGATCCTTGCGGTAGAAATCGTCCTCGACGAGCTTGTCGGCGATGCGATCCCAGGATTCCGGCGCAAGCATCAGGCCGCCGAGCACCGCCTGCTCGGCTTCGATCGAATGCGGCGGAACGCGCAGGGCTTCGACGTTCGATCCGGATTTGCGCTCGCTGAGGGCCGCCATCGATAGGAGTTCTTTGTACGGGACGGGGCCAGTGATACTAGAGCACGCTCTCAAATCCTGCGATAGGACAGCGTGGCGAATATGCGGTGGGTAACTCGCGCTCCTCGGGGGATAACCCGGCTTCTCCTGTTGAAAAGCCTGTGCACAACCGGCGCGAACCTGTGAGAAACGTGCGAGGCCGCAATAAAAAACGGGCGCCGAGGCGCCCGTTCGAGTTCATGAGGCGAGCGTGACCCACCATCAAATTTCAACGGTGGGCCTGCCCACCCTGTTGTTGTGCTTATTCGTCTGCGACGACGGTGACCTTGACCGTCGTGTGCACGTCGGCGTGCAGGTGGATCTGGACCTCGAACTCGCCGATGTGGCGGATCGGGCCTTCGGCCATCACGACTTCGCTCTTCTCGATCGTCGTGCCGGCCGCGGTGAACGCGTCGGCGATGTCGCGCGGGCCGACCGAGCCGAACAGCTTGCCTTCGGGGCTCGCGTTCGCCTTGATCGTGACCGCCGCGTTCTCGAGCTGCGCCCTGCGCCCTTCGGCGCCGGAGAGCTGCTGGTTGGCCTTGGCTTCGTACTCGGCGCGGCGCTTCTCGAACTCGGCGAGATTCTTCTCGGTCGCCGGCGCGGCCTTGCCGTGCGGCACGAGGATAGTTGCGGCCGTAGCCCGGCTTCACGCGGACCTTGTCGCCGAGGTTGCCGAGGTTCTTCACTTTCTGGAGCAGGATCAGTTCCATGGTGTTTCTCCGATTCGTTAGCGCCGGCCTCAGGCCGACGCAGCGGTGGCTGTCCGAATGGACAATCTAGTGCTCGTCATTCCGGCGAAGGCCGGAATCCAGCTTTTCGGGACGAAGAGCTGGGTCCCGGCCTGCGCCGGGACGACAGGTTTTTCTCAGTGGCTGTCGCTGTACGGCAGCAGCGCAAGGAAACGCGCGCGCTGCACCGCGGTCGACAGCTGGCGCTGATAGCGCGCCTTCGTGCCCGTGATGCGGCTCGGCACGATCTTGCCGGTCTCGGTGATGTACTGGCGCAGCATGTTGAGATCCTTGTAATCGATCTCGACGACGCCCTCGGCGGTGAAGCGGCAGAATTTCTTGCGGCGGAAGAACTTGGACATTTGGATATCTCCGGATGACGGGGCGGCGGCCGATTACTCGGCGGCGGGCTCGCTGCTGGCGGCGGGAGCGGCTTCTTCGCGCGGCGGGCGCGGTTCGCGCTCGCGGCGCGGACGCGGTGCGTCGTCGTCGTCGCCGAAACCGAAGCCCTCGTCGTCGCGACGGCGGCGGTCGCCCTTGTCGTCCTTGTTCTTCATGATCGCGGACATTTCGGTGTCCGCGTTCTCGCGCTTCATGATGAGGTGACGCAGCACCGCATCGTTGAAGCGGAAACCGGATTCGAGCTCGTTCAGGACCTCGCCGTCGCACTCGATGTTCATGAGCACGTAGTGCGCCTTGGCGAGGTGCTGGATCGGATACGCCAGCTGGCGGCGGCCCCAGTCTTCGAGGCGGTGGATCTTGCCCTTGCCATTGCCCTCGATCAGCGTCTTGTAACGCTCGATCATCGCGGGCACCTGCTCGCTCTGGTCAGGGTGGACCAGAAACACGATCTCGTAGTGACGCATGTTGTCTCCTTGTGGATACCGGCGGAGAGATTTCCGATCCGGCAGCCTCCCGCGGCGCGGTGAGGCAAGGTCCTTCGCGGGCTGACCCAGCGAAGGGGCGCGAATACTAGGCGAATCAGGGCATTGGCGCAACCGCCCTGCCTTTACGGGCCGTTTGGGCGCGGCGCGGCTCCGGCGGCGCTCGAATCAGGCCGCGGGGGCGACCGTGAAACTCTCGCCGCAGCCGCACTCGCCGGTCGCGTTCGGATTGCGGAACACGAACTGCGCGTTGAGGCCCTGGCGCTGGAAGTCGATCTCGGTGCCGTCGACGAACGGCAGCGCCTTGCGGTCGACGAGGATGCGTACGCCGTCCTGCATCGAACACGGTGTCGGCATCGGTCACCGCATCGGCGACATCGACGGTGTAGCCGAAGCCCGAGCAGCCGGTCTTCTTGATGCCGAAGCGCACGCCCGCCGCCGCCGGATCCTTCGCGAGGTAGTCCTGCATGCGTTTCAGTGCGGCTTCGGTGAGTTGGATCGCCATGTCGATTTCGGCTTGAATTGTGGGGTCATTCTAGCGCACGACCGCGGTGCAGCGGCCGATTCCGCTATCATCGCGGGTCTTGCTCATCAATGTGGGTCGGCAGGCGGAGCTTCAAGGCATGGCGGCAGCGGAAAAGAACGTGGTCAGCGTCAAGCAGGCCTTGTCCGGCGCGGTGGCGGCCGGCAGCACGGTCACGGTGCGCGGCTGGGTGCGCACGCGGCGCGATTCGAAGGCGGGCCTTTCGTTCGTCAACGTCAGCGACGGCTCGTGCTTCGATCCGATCCAGGTCGTCGCGCCGGCCGATCTTTCCAACTACGCCGACGAGATCGCGCGCCTGACCGCCGGCTGCTCGGTCATCGCGACCGGCGAGCTCGTGCCCTCGCAGGGCAAGGGCCAGGCGTTCGAGATCCAGGCGAAGCGCATCGAGGTCGTCGGCTGGGTCGACGATCCGGAAACCTATCCGATCCAGCCCAAGCAGCATTCGCTCGAATTCCTGCGCGAGGTCGCGCACCTGCGTCCGCGCACCAACCTGTTCGGCGCGGTCGCGCGCGTGCGCCACACGATCGCGAGCGCGATCCACCGCTACTTCGACCAGAACGGCTTCTTCTGGATCAACACGCCGATCATCACGACGTCCGACGCCGAAGGCGCCGGCCAGATGTTCCGCGTCTCGACGCTCGATCTGATGAACCTGCCGCGCGTCGACAAGACCGGCGCGATCGATTTCCAGCAAGGATTTCTTCGGCACGCGACGCGTTCCTGACCGTCTCGGGCCAGCTCAACGTCGAAGGCTATTGCCTGGCGCTGAGCAAGGTCTACACGTTCGGCCCGACGTTCCGCGCCGAGAACTCGAACACGCCGCGTCATCTGGCCGAGTTCTGGATGATCGAGCCGGAGGTCGCGTTCGCCGAACCTCGGCGATCTGCGCTGATCTTGCCGAGGATTTCCTCAAGTTCATCTTCCGCACCGTGCTCGCCGAGCGCGCCGACGACATGGCGTTCTTCGCCGAGCGCGTCGAGAAGACGCGCGGTGTCGCGCCTGGAAGCGTTCGTCAGCGCGCCGTTCGAGCGCATCGACTACACCGACGCGGTCGAAATCCTGAAGAAGTCCGGCAGGAAGTTCGAGTTCCCGGTCGAATGGGGCGCGGACCTGCAGACCGAGCACGAGCGTTACCTGACCGAACAACACGTCGGCCGGCCGGTCGTCGTCATGAACTATCCGGAAAAGATCAAGGCGTTCTACATGCGCCTCAACGACGACGGCAGGACCGTCGCCGCGATGGATGTGCTCGCGCCGGGCATCGGCGAGATCATCGGCGGCTCGCAGCGCGAGGAGCGCCTCGACATGCTCGACAAGCGCATGGCGCAGTTCGGCCTCGATCCGAAGCACTACGGGTGGTATCGCGATTTCCGCCGCTACGGCACGGTGCCGCATGCGGGTTTCGGGCTCGGCTTCGAGCGGCTCGTCGTCTACGTGTGCGGCCTTGCGAACATCCGCGATGCGCATCCGTATCCGCGTGCGCCTGGATTGGCCGAGTTCTAGCTGCGTGAAGATGAAGCGCTCCCACTCCCGTCATTCCGGCGAAAGCCGGAATCCATTTTGCTCTTGCCTCGCAAAATCAAAATGGGTCCCAGCTTTCGCTGGGACGACGAGCTGAGCGGCGCGCATCTCGACATGCTCGCCATCCGCGAATTCCTGCTCATCATGGGCCTCGGCCTCATCGTCGCCGGCCTTACGGCTTATGTGATCGTCTGGATGCTGGTCGCCGTCCACCTGCGCGATCACCATCCGGCCATACGCCAGAAGATCGGCAACGTGCTCGTCGCGCCGCGCGCACTCGTCTGGTATCTCGGCGCCGGCTGGCGCGAAGCGCGCGACTCGAACCTCAACGTGCTCGCGTTTCCCGGCACGTTCGGCGCCTGGTGCATCGTCGCGGGCATCGCCGGCTGCGCGATTTCGGAGATGCTCGCGATCGTCGGAGGCACGCGATGAGCCGTGGACCGCAATGGTGGATCGCCGCCGTCGGCGACACGCTGATCTGGGCGCGTCTCACGATCACGGCATCCGGCGTCGCCGAAGTGTTCGACAGCGACGGCGGCACGCTGCGCTACGACGACGAGACGCAGGCGCGCATGGCGCTGCTCGACGCGGAGTTCCGCGCGTGGGACGGCCTCGACGAAGACGACGCGGCGTTCCTCGGCTTCGATCTCGAGGAAATCGAGCCGCCGCGCGGCGACAACGACGAGGAGCTCCTGCCGCAGATGATCGCGAAACGGCCGTCGCAGCATTGACGAGGCGCAGCGTGATGAGGAAACACTGATGAATCTCGACCTCGCCGGCAAACACGCGCTCGTCTGCGGCGGCTCGCAAGGCATCGGCCACGCGGCCGCGATCGAGCTCGCGAAGCTCGGCGCCGACGTGACGCTGCTCGCGCGCTCGCGCGAATCGCTCGATAGCGCGCTCGCCGCGCTCCCGCGCGCGCACGCGGAGCAGAAGCACGCGACGATCGCGGTCGACATGAGCGACCACGCGGCGCTGCGCGCGAAGGTCGAAGCGGCAGCACAAGCGCACGCCGTGCAGATCCTCGTCAACAACACCGGCGGACCGCCCGGCGGTCCGGCGCACACCGCCGCAACCGACGCATTCCTCGCAGCGTTCAACCAGCACATCCTCGCCGCGCAGATCGTGCTGCAGGCCGTGCTGCCCGGCATGCGCGCGTCCGGCTACGGGCGCATCGTCAACGTGATCTCGACCTCGGTGAAAGAACCGATCAAGAATCTCGGCGTGTCCAACACGATCCGCGGCGCGATGGCGAGCTGGGCGAAGACGCTCGCGACCGAGCTCGGCCCGTTCGGCATCACGGTCAACAACGTGCTGCCGGGCTACACGAAAACGCGCGCGGCTCGCGCAGATCCTCGCCGACCGCAGCAAGGCGACCGGAAAAACCGAGGCCGACATCGCGGACACGATGCTCGCGACGGTGCCGCTCGGGCGCTTCGCCGAAGCCGCGGAAATCGCCAACGTGATCGCGTTCCTCGCGACGCCCGCCGCGGGTTACGTCAACGGCATCAACGTGCCCGGTCGACGGCGGACGCACGCTCTCCCTGTAGGAGCGGCGTCAGCCGCGATCTTTTCGTCCGCGTAGGAAACGACCTGGCCGCGATCGCAATGTGGGGAAAAAGATCGCGGCTGGCGCCGCTCCTACGGTGCTCGCGTACACGGGCTTGACGAAGCCGCTAAGCTTCGCGACATGACCGAAACCTCTCGACTCGCCAACCTGATCGACGGCCGCCTGCAGCCGCCGCTCGGTGGCCGCTATCTCGACGTGTTCGAGCCCGCGACCGGCCAGGTTTTCGCGCAGTGCCCCGATTCCGACGCGCGACGACGTCGCTGCCGCCGTCGCAGCCGCGCATCGCGCAGCACCCGCCTGGGCCGCGACGCCGGCCGAAGAACGCGCGCGCCTGCTCGATCGCCTCGCCGATCTCGTCGAGCGCGATCTCGACGCACTCGCCGCGCTCGAATCGCGCGACGCCGGCAAGACCGTGAAGCTCGCCAAGGCGCTCGACATTCCGCGCGCGGTCTCGAATCTGCGCTTCTTCGCCGCCGCGATCACGCAATGGCCGAGCGAAGCGCATCCGATGGAAGATCGCGCGCTCAACTACACGCTGCGCCAGCCGCTCGGCGTCGTCGCGTGCATCTCGCCGTGGAACCTGCCGCTGTATCTGTTCACCTGGAAGATCGCGCCGGCGCTCGCGGCCGGCAACGCGGTCGTCGCCAAGCCGTCGGAGATCACGCCGTGCACCGCGGCGCTGCTCGGCGAGCTCTCGATCGAAGCCGGATTTCCGCCGGGCGTGCTTCAACATCGTGCACGGCACCGGCCCCGGCGTCGGCCAGCCGCTCGTCGAGCACGCGGACGTCAAGGCGATTTCGTTCACCGGCAGCACGCGCACCGGCGCGACGATCGCCGCCGCCGCCGCGCCGAAGTTCAAGAAGCTCTCGCTCGAGCTGGGCGGCAAGAATCCGGCGATCGTGTTCGCCGACTTCGATTCCAGCGACGCGAACCTCGACACGATCGTGCGCTCCGGCATTCGCCAACCAGGGCGAGATCTGCCTGTGCGGCTCGCGCCTGCTCGTGCAGCGCTCGATCTACGAGCGATTCAAGGAACGCTATCTCGAGAAAGTGCGCGCGCTGCGCGTCGGCGATCCGGCCGATGCCGTCGACCGATCTCGGCGCGCTCGTCTCGCAGGCGCATTTCGACAAGGTCATCGGCTGCATCGATCGCGCGCGCGCCGAAGGCGGCCGCATGCTGATGCGGCGGCGACGCCGGTGCGCGTCGACGGACGCTGCGCCGACGGCTGGTTCGTCGCGCCGACCGTCATCGAAGGCCTCGGCCCGGAATCGCCGCACGAACCAGGACGAAATCTTCGGCCCGGTCGTCACGCTGATCCCGTTCGACGACGACGACGAGGCGGTCGCGATCGCCAACGGCACCGGCTACGGCCTCGCCGCCTCGCTGTGGACGCGCGACCTCGATCGCGCGCACCGCGTCGGCGCCGCGCTCGAGTTCGGCATCGTCTGGATCAACTGCTGGCTGCTGCGCGACCTGCGCACGCCGTTCGGCGGCGTCAAGAATTCCGGCGTCGGCCGCGAAGGCGGCGTCGATGCGCTACGCTTCTTCACCGAGCCCAAGAACATCTGCATCCGTTTCGGCGACAGGTGACGTCGCGAACCATGACGAATCTCAAATTCCTGCTCGAACGAAACCGCGCCTGGTCCGAAGCGATGCGCCGCGCAGGACCCGGAATTTTTCCAGCGTCTCTCCGAGCAGCAGGCGCCGAAATACCTCTGGATCGGCTGCTCGGATTCGCGCGTGCCGGCCAACCAGATCATCGACATGGCGCCGGGCGAGGTGTTCGTGCACCGCAACGTCGCCAACGTCGTCGTGCACACCGATCTCAATTGCATCAGCGCGATCCAGTTCGCGGTCGACGTGCTCAAGGTCGAGCACATCCTCGTCGTCGGCCACTACGGCTGCGGCGGCGTGCTCGCGGCGCTGGAGGACCGCGGCTCGGTCTCGTCGACAACTGGTTGCGCCACGTCGGCGACGTGGTGCAGAAGCACGCCGAAGCGTTGCAGCGCATCGCCGATCCGGCGGCGCGCCATGCGCAGACTGTGCGAGCTCAACGTGATCGAGCAGGCCGTCAACGTCTGCCAGACCACGGTCGTGCAGGATGCGTGGGAGCGCGGCCAGGCGCTCAGCGTGCACGGCTGGGTCTACGGACTCACGACGGCCTGCGTGCGCGATCTCGGCCTCGACATCACCGAGCGCGCAGCGAACGGCAAGCTCTGCGGCCGCGGCAATCGCCGCGCTCCAGGGGAAGACGCCGTAAGATCGTCGCGCGCCGCGAAAACCAGGAGGACTCGATGCGTTCCAGCTTGATCCTTGCCGCTGCGCTGACACTGACGACGGCCTTCGCCGCCGAAGAGCAGCTCTCGCCGTATCAATGGCAGCAGCAGCAGAAGGTCGCATTCGACAAGTCCGAGAAGGTCTACGCCGAAGCGCTCAAGCGCAACGGCCTGCTCGCGCAGTTCAAGGCGATGCGCGATGCGTATCGCGGCAATCCGAACCACGCGTTCCGCGTCGTCTTCGGCCAGTACATGAGCTGGTACCAGACCTTCGTCGGCGACTATCGCCGGCGCGCACGACGCGTATTCGATCCGCCAGCTGCCCGCGCAGGACGATGCGCCCTCGCCGCTCGGCGGCGGCTACATCAGCCAAGCCCGCGCTCGATGCAATCATCGAGCTCGCCAAGGGCCGCAAGGCGGTGTTCTTCAACGAAGCGCACAACGTGCCGCTGACGCGCACGCTGACGGTCGAGATGCTGTCGCGCCTGCGCGCCGACGGCTTCAACTATTTCGCCGCCGAGACGATCTACGCGAGCGACACCGACCTGCAGAAACGCGGCTATCCGATCGCCAAGAGCGGTTTCTACACGATGGAGCCGATCAGCGGCGAGATGGTGCGCACCGCGCTCAAGCTCGGCTTCAAGGTCGTCGCGCTACGAAAGCCGAGAAGGAAGGCAACGGCGACGTGCGCGAGTACGACCAGGCCAAGAACCTCTACGAGCGCATGTTCAAGAACGATCCGAACGCGCGCGTCGTCGTCAACGCCGGCTATGCGCACATCCAGGAGAACGGCAAGTATCTCGGCGGCCAGAGCATGGCCCAGCATTTCCGCAAGCTCTCGGGCATCGATCCGCTGACGATCGAGCAGACGATGCTGATCGAGCATCCGCCGGGCACCGAGAATCATCCGTACTATCACCCGATCATCGAGTCGCTGAAGCCGGCGGCGCCGATCGTCTTCGTCGACGGCAAGGGCGAGCCGTGGACGCTGAAGCCCAAGGCATACGACGTCAGCGTGTTCTTCCCGCCCGACGTGATCGAGAACGACCGGCCGACCTGGCTCGATCTCGGCGGCCTGCGCAAGCCCTATTCGGTCAGCGGCAGCCAGTTCTGCCAGGATCAGTATCCGTGCCTGATCGAAGCGCGCTACGCCGAACGAAGGCGACGATGCGATTCCGGCCGATCGTCTCGTGCTGAATCCGGTCGAGAAAGCCGAGCGACTGCAGGATCGCCTCATCATGGGCAGCCACGGCGTCACGCAGGCGAGCCTGTACCTTCGTCCCGGCAAGTACCACATCCAGAGCACGAACGAGGCGAACCGCGTGCTGTATCGCGCCGACATCACGATCGAAGGCGCGTCGGCGCCGTCCGCGGCGGATCGCCCTGACGCGATGAACGAGCCCGTCCGCACGACCGGCGCGCCCGCACCCGTCGGCGCCTATCCGCACGCGCGCCGCGTCGGCAATCTGCTGTTCCTCTCCGGCGTCGGCCCGCGCACGCCCGGCACGAACGCGATTCCCGGCAACGTCTACGACGCCGACGGCGCGCTGATCGCGCTACGACATCGAAGCGCAGTGCCGGCAGGTGTTCGCCAACGTGCGCGCCGTGCTCGAAGCGAGCGGCGCGCGCTGGGAGGATCTCGTCGACGTGACCGTCTTCCTGACCGACATGGCGCGCGACTTCGCCGCGTACAACCGCGTCTACGCCGAGTATTTCCGCGATCCGGCGACCGCGCCGTGCCGCACGACGCTCGGCATCACCGCGCTGCCGACGCCGATCGCGATCGAGCTCAAGTGCATCGCGGTTCTGCCGTCGTAGCGCACGCAAGAGATAGGCTGACTCGCGCTGCCTCGCAGTATCATGTGCGCCGTACCGTCGGAGCACGCCGCCGCCATGACGTCTCGCCGCACCTTTCGACTTCAAACGCTGGATCGACGAGCACCGCCATCTGCTCAAGCCGCCGGTCGGCAACAAGTGCATCGTCGACGGCGATTTCATCGTCATGGTCGTCGGCGGACCGAACGCGCGCACCGACTATCACTGGGACGAAGGTCCCGAGTTCTTCTACCAGCTCGAAGGCGAGATGGTGCTGAAGGTGCAGGAAGACGGCCGCGCGCGCGACATCCCGATCCGCGCCGGCGAGATCTTCTACCTGCCGCCGCGCGTGCCGCATTCGCCGCAGCGCATGCCGGACTCGATCGGCCTCGTCATCGAACGCAAGCGCCTGCCGAACGAAAAGGACGGCCTGCTCTGGTTCTGCGAGCGCTGCAATCACAAGCTCTACGAAGAGTTCTTCACGCTCGACAATATCGAGACCGATTTTCCCGCCGTGTTCGATCGTTTCTACCGCTCGCTCGATGCGCGCACGTGCAAGGCATGCGGACACGTCAATCCGGCGCCGGAGAAATACCGAAGCTGAGATTCGCCGCGTTCCCCAAGCTGCGAAGCGCACGATCGCAATACGCGCCTTTCCCCCTCTCCCGCTTGCGGGAGAGGGTTGGGGTGAGGGAAGTCTTGCGACGACATTCCACGCCGCATGCTTTCGAGCGTTCAGCTGAAGCGCTTCACTCCGGTTGCCCTCACCCTGCCCTCTCCCGCAAGCGGGAGAGGGGAAAGCGCGCGATCTCGCCGTCGCAACGTGTTCTCGCGTCTTCGGTTCAGCCGAGACGACGAAAATGTTGCACCGCCCCGGCGAATCCGCATCTACTGCCGCATGCTCCGCACTCTGCTTGAGCTGAAACCGCGCGACGTACCGATTGCGCGTCGCGCTGCGCAACACCGCCGCGGTCGTCGTCCCGCTCGGCATCGGCATTGCGACCGATCACGTCGCCGTCGGCCTCGGCATCGCGGCCGGCGCACTCAACACGATGTTCCTCGATCAGCCGGGCCCGTACCGGCTGCGCATGCAGCGCATGCTGCTGACGGCGATCGCTGCCGGCCTTTCCGCATTCGTCGGCAGCGTGCTCGGCGACAACACGCCTGCTGCTGACGCTCGCCGCACTCGTCTGGGGCATCGCCGGCGGACTGCTCGTCGCGCTCGGACCGAACGCCGGGCGCGCGGGGCTCACCAGCATGATCCTGCTCGTCGTGACCGCGGCATCGCCGCGTTCGCCGGCGACGGCGCTCGCGGCCGCGCTGCTGATCTTCGCGGGCGGCGTGCTGCAGATGCTGCTCGCCGTCGCCGCGTGGCCGCTGCAGCGTTATCGGCCCGAGCGCCACGCGCTGGCCGCGCTCTGCGTGCAACTCGCGACGAGCGCGCGTGCGCCGACCGACCATGCGCAGGCGCCACCGGTAACCGAGGCGCTGCTCGACGTCGAAAGCCTGCTGCACGGCGAGCACCGCGCGCGCGGCGAGATCATGGAAACGTTTCGCGTGCTCGCCGGCATCGTCGAGCGCATCCGCCGCGAGCTGATCGCGCTCGGCGATCTCGATCGCGACGATCGAGATGCCGAAGCGACGCGCGACGATCGCGCGCCTGCGCGAGTACGCCGCGCGCACGCTGCTGACGCTCGCCGATGCGCTGCGAACGCGGCGCCAGCCCGCTGGCCGCGTCGGCGGCGATGGAAGGATTCGATTCCGCGCTCGTCGCGCTCGACGAAATCGCCGCAACGCACGACCGAGCGCACGCGCCGCGCGCACGCTCGCGATCGCGCGTGCACGCGCGAACGGGCTCGCCGGCCAGCTGCGGGCCGCGCTGCGCAACGCCGATTTCGCCGGCAGCCGCGGCGAACTGCGCGCGGTCGCGGCCGAAGCGCGCCTGCCGCGCGCACTGCGCTCGCGCAGCGCGCTCGCGATCCTGCGCGCGAATCTCGATCTGTCGTCGATCGCGTTCCGTCACGCGATCCGTTGCGGCGTCTGCCTCGCGATCGCGGTCGCGGGCTCGCGCGCGGTCGGCATCCCGCACGGCTACTGGATCCCGATGACGACCGCGATCGTGCTCAAGCCCGATTTCGCCGGCACTTTCAGTTTCGCGCTGCTGCGCGTGCTCGGCACGATGCTCGGCCTCGTGCTGACGACGGCGCTCGTGCACTACGCGTTCGGCGGTCCCTGGGAACGTCTCGCACTGCTCGCCGTGCTCTGCCATCGGCTTCCGGCTTGCTGACGACGGTGCACTACGGCCTCGGCGTCGCGATGCTGACCGGCCTCGTCGTGATCCTGCTCGTCGTTCGACGGCATTGCGCCAGGCGACACGATGCTCGCGCGCGGCGTCGCGACCGCGATCGGCAGCGCGCTGGCGCTGGCCGGCTACCTTGTCTGGCCGAGCTGGGAAAGCCAGCGCGTGCCGGCCGCTCTGGCCACGATGATCGATGCGTACCGCGCACATCTGATCGCGCTGCTGCAAGGCGATGTCGGTGCACGCGCCGTCGCGCGCTCGGCCGCGCGCAGCGCACGCACGAACGCGCAGGCCTCGCTGGACCGCCTGCGCGGCGAGCCGCGCCACGATCGCGCTCTGCTCGCATTCGGCGAGAGCGTGTTCGCGCACGCGAACCGCTTCATCCGCGCCGGCATGGCGCTCGAGGCCGTGCTCGACGACGCGCCCGCATTTCCCGCGCGCGATGCCGTGCTTGCGTTTGCGCGACGGGTCGACGCGAATTTCGCCGCGATCGCCGAAAGCCTGCGCAGCGGCACGCCGCTACGGGTCGAGCAGTTGCGCAGCGCGGAGCGCGCGCTCGCCGAATCGCTCGAAGCCGCGCGCTCGGAAGATCTCGGCGACGTCGCGACGCGCGATCGCCGATGCCTGCGATCGCATGACCGACGCGTCGACACGCTCGCGCATCTGCTGCGCAAACGCCGGGGCACGGGAGAATCGCGAGCTGGCGCCGCCGCTGCCGGCGCCTGACCGCCTCGCCTAATCGAAGCCGCTGGCGAAGACCCGTTCCGGCGATTGCCCGTAGGCGGGATCGCTCGTGCTCGCCTGGCCTGTTTCGACATGCCCGGCGAGGCGCCGCACGTAGCGCTTGTCGTGATCCGACGTCAGCGTCACGTCGTACCAGTGCGCGCTGGCCGCGAGCGGCCAGGCGATGTCGATGCTGGCGCCCGCAGCGAGCGCGTACGACATCGGCTGCGCATCGGAGTAATTGTTCGGCGTCAGCGTGACCGTGCAGGCCGCGGCGCCCGCGTTGTCGACATGCAGCACGAGGTTGTCGCCGACGGCGTCGTAGCTCGTCCCGACTTCCGGGCTCGCACTGCTGCCGCTCGTCGCGATGTTGAAATCGCCGCCGAACGTGCGCAGGAATCCGTTCGGACCGTACGCTGAAAGATCGTAGAGGCCGTGCGTGACCGCGACGATGCTCCAGTAGTCCGAAAGCGTCGCGCCGGTGCCGACGGTGTACGTCCACGGACCATCCGGACGATCGCCCGAATAGATGTGGAACACCGCGGCGGCAGCGCCCGTGTTGTCGAAATCGAGCCAGTAGCGCCCGTCGGCCGCGTCGATGCGGCCGCTCACGGAAAACGCGTACGGCAATGCGCGCGCGAGGCGAACGCCGGGCTCCTGCAGCGGCAGGCCCTGATGCGCGGGCGGCATCGGCACGTAGTCGTCGTGGCGGTCGTGATCGGGCGGTTCGTACGCATCGGTTCCCGGCAGCGACGGCGGTGCGCTGTTCGGCGTCACGAAATCGAATGCCGAGGTGAGATCGCCGCAGACCGCGCGCCGCCATGGCGTGATGTTGGTCTCGGTGAGGTTCGGGTTGCCGTCGCCGAAGCGGCGCTCGATGAAGCGGATCAGCGAGGTGTGATCGAACACTTCCGAGCAGACCCAGCCGCCTTTCGTCCACGGCGAGACGATGATCATCGGAACGCGATTGCCGAGCCCATACGGACCCGGCAGATAGTTGCCGGCGCCTTCGAAGTACTCGTTGACTGGATCGACCGTGGAGAGTCCGACGCTGGACGACCACGGCGCATACGGCGGCACGACATGATCGAAGAAGCCGTCGTTCTCGTCGTAGGTGACGAAGAGCGCGGTCTTGCTCCAGAGGTCGGGATTCGAAGTCAGGATGTCGAGCACCTGCGCGACGTACCACGCGCCGAAATTCGCCGGCCAGTTCGAATGCTCCGAGAACGCTTCGGGCGCGACGATGTACGACACCTGCGGCAACGTGCCGGCATCGACGTCGGCCTGCAGCATGTCGAAGTAGGTGCCGCCGTTTGCGATGTTGGTGCCGACGCGCGCCTTGTCGTACAGCGGATTGCCCGGCACCGCGTTGCGGTACTGGTCGAAATAGAGCAGCGAGTTGTCGCCGTAGTTGCCGATGAAAGGATCCTCGGTCCAGCCCCAGAAGCCGGCCGCGTCGAGGCCGAGGCCGATGTCCTGGTAGATCTTCCACGAGATGCCGGCCGCTTCGAGCCGTTCGGGATACGTGCTCCAGCCGTAGCCGAGCTCGGAGTTGTCGACGACCGGACCGCCGCCGGAGCCATCGTTGCCGACCCAGCCGGTCCACATGTGATAGCGGTTCGGATCGGTCGCGCCGAGCAGCGAGCAGTGGTACGCATCGCAGATCGTGAATGCGTCGGCGAGCGCGTAGTGGAACGGGATGTCCTCGCGCGTGAAGTAGGCCATCGTCGTGGTGCCCTTGTTCGGGATCCACGCATCCATGCGGCCGTCGTTCCACGCGCCGTGCGAATCGGGCCAGTTGTGCGGCGTGCCCTGCATGTACTGCAGGCCGAGATCGCCCGCGTGCGGACGGAACGGCATCACGTAGCCGGTGCCGTTCGGCTGCCGCCAGACCGGATCGCCGCCGGGCAGCATGATCGTGCGCGGATCGCCGTAGCCGCGCACGCCGCGCAGCGTGCCGAAGTAGTGATCGAACGAGCGGTTCTCCTGCATCAGGATCACGATGTGCTCGATGTCCTGGATCGAGCCCGTGCGATTGTTCGCGGGCAGCGCGAGCGCTTTGCGGATCGATGCGGGCAGGATCGTGGCGGCGGCGGCAGCGCCGAGCGAGGAAGCGGCGAAACGCAGGAAATCGCGACGGCTGTTCGACATGGAGGGCATCCGGGCCGTGAAGCAGCTCGCAGCTCGTCGTGCGCGCACGCGACCGCCGTGATGCATTTCGCGCCACGGAGCGAGCTTCGCGGCCTGCGAGCCGTCGCGGAGCTCGCGGCGAAGTGTCGTGATCGCGGATGACGTCGTGATTGAGAATGCGTTGCGGTTTTTCGACGCGGCGCGCGTCGTACTTCATGAATGACCTTCGCGTCGAGGCGGCACTTGCGCAGGAAATTCCAAAGATCCCATTTTTCCGATCGCCAATTCCGAAGATGTAAATTGCGATGCGAGTCGCTGCGCGGCCTTCGCCGATCGACGCCCGGGAATTCCCGGCGAACGCGAACCGCACCTGCGGTTTCGAGCGACCTCGCGTGCGTCCCGGCGCCCTTCCGCCCGCCTCGACTCGGCCTGTCCGCGGCCGATCCACGCGCGATGAGGACTCCATCGCGGGTCTTCCGCACGCGCACCGGTTAAACTTCGCCGATGCTCAAGATCGACACCCACGCCCACATCCTGCCGCCGGACTGGCCGAACCTCGCCGAAAAGTACGGCGACGACCGCTTCCCGGTGATGGTCCGCACCGAGGGCCGCCACCGCATCTACAAGGACGGCAAGTTCTTCCGCGAGGTCTGGGCCAACGCGTTCGACCCGGAAGTGCGCATCGCCGACTACGCGAAGTTCGGCGTCGACGTGCAGGTCGTCTCGACCGTGCCGGTGCTGTTCTCGTACTGGGCCAAGCCGAGCCAGGCGCTCGAGCTGCACCGTCATCTCAACGATCACACGGCCGGCATCTGCCGCGAAGTATCCACGCCACTACGCCGGCATCGGCACGGTGCCGCTGCAGTCGCCGACGCTCGCGATCCAGGAAATGGAGCGCTGCGTCGAGGAGCTCGGCCTTTCGGGCGTGCAGATCGGCTCGCACTGCGAAGGCTGGAATCTCGACGCGCCGGAGCTCTTCCCGTTCTTCGAGGCCGCCGCCGATCTCGGCGCCGCGATCCTCGTGCATCCGTGGGACATGATGGGCCGCGAGTCGATGCCGAAGTACTGGCTGCCGTGGCTGGTCGGCATGCCGGCCGAACAATCGCGCGCGGCGTGCTGTCTGATTTTCGGCGGCGTGCTCGAGCGGCTGCCCTCGCTCAAGGTCTGCTTCGCGCACGGCGGCGGCTCGTTTCCGTACACGATCGGACGCATCGAGCACGGTTTCCGCATGCGGCCCGATCTCGTCGCGACCGACAACGCGCGCAATCCGCGCGAATATTTCGGGCGCATCTATTTCGATTCGTGCGTGCACGACGACGCGCGCGCTGCGCTACCTGATCGAGGTCGCCGGCGTCGAGACGATCATGCTCGGCACCGACTATCCGTTCCCGCTCGGCGAGCAGGAACCCGGCAGCGGCATCGCCGCGCTCGAAGCTCGCCGCGGCCGACCAGGCGCGGCTCTATCACGGCACCGCGCTCGAATGGCTCAGCCTCCCCTACGACCGCTTCGCACCGACGCTGGAGTGAACCCCATGAAAGCCCTCGCGCTCCCTCTCGCCTTCGTCAGTCTCGCCGCGCTTCGCGCAGGCCAAGACCGACTACGCGCTCAACGCCGGACAGGTGCATTTCCACGTGCCGCCGGACTGGACCGCGATCATGGAAAAATCCGACGGCGATCCGCAGGCCGTGATCTTCCAGGTGCCCGACGTCGTCCGCGCAGGGCACCGAGGACACCGCGAGCGTGACCGTGAAGACGCGCAGCCTCAAGGCCAGCGGCGATTTCAGCGGCTTCGTGACCGAAGAATTCGAGCGCTCCAAGGGCCAGGCCGGCTACGAGAACGATTCGGCGAACAAGGATTCGTCCGTGCACCGCTATTTCGTCATGCGCAACAAGACGCGCTATCTCGTCCACGACAGCTACCAGCTCGCCGGCAACGTCGCCGTGCTCGTGCGCTGCCAGCGCCCGCTGATCGAGGCGACGCCGACGGACTGGAGCGATCACTTCGACGCATCGTGCGCGAGCGTCGTCGCTTCGCTGAAGAAATGAGCCGAGCTCGAACGATTGCCGACGCATGACGACGACGATGCACGACCATCGCCGCCGCCGAGGCGCGCGGCGCTCGCCGAGGACGCCGCCGATCCGCTGGCCTCGTTCCGCGACGAATTCCTGATTCCGCGCAGGCGCGGACGGCTCCGAACAGGCGTATTTCTGCGGCAATTCGCTCGGCCTGCAGCCGCGCGCGGTGCGCTCAGGCGCTGATCGACGAGCTCGACGACTGGCAGCGGCTCGCGCGTCGAGGCGCATTTCCACGGCAAGCATCCGTGGATGCCGTACCACGAGTTCGTGCGCGAGGATCTCGCCGCGCTCGTCGGCGCGCAGCCGCACGAAGTCGTCGCGATGAATTCGCTGACCGTGAACCTGCACCTGATGATGGTCAGCTTCTATCGTCCGACCGCGGAGCGGCCGGCGATCCTGATCGAGAAGCACGCATTTCCTTCCGACCGTTACGCGGTCGAATCGCAGATCCGTTTCCACGGCTACGATCCGGCGACCGCGCTGATCGAGCTCGAAGGCGACGAGCCGGACGGCATCGATTTCCGATGCCGCGATCCAGCGCGCGCTCGACGAGCACGGCTCGCGCATCGCGCTCGTGATGCTGCCCGGCGTGCAGTACCGCACCGGCCAGGCGTTCGATCTTGCGCGCGATCACCGAAGCCGCGCATCGCAAGGGTTGCATCGTCGGCTTCGATCTCGCGCACGCGGCCGGCAATCTCGCGCTGCGTCTGCACGACAGCGGCTGCGATTTCGCGGTCTGGTGCAGCTACAAATATCTGAACTCCGGGCCCGGCGCCGTCGCCGGCTGCTTCGTGCACGAGCGCCACGCGCGCACCGATCGGCCGCGCTTCGCCGGCTGGTGGGGTCACGATCAGGCAATCGCGCTTCCGCATGGGTCCCGAATTCGTGCCGACGCCGGGCGCGGACGGCTGGCAGCTCTCGCAATCCGCCGATCCTCGCGCTCGCGCCGCTGCGCGTGTCGCTCGCGATCTTCCGCCGCGCCGGCATGGACGCGCTGCGCCGCGAAGTCGATCGCGCTGACCGGCTACTTCGAAGCACTGCTGCGCGAGCGACTCGACGGCGTGCTCGAAATCGCGACGCCGCGCGAGCCCGAGCGCCGCGGCTGCCAGCTCTCGCTGCGCGTGCGCGGCGGACGCGAAGCCGGACGCGCGCTGTTCGATCATCTCAACGCGATCGGCATCGTCGTCGACTGGCGCGAGCCCGACGTGATCCGCGCCGCGCCGACGCCGCTGTACAACCGGCGCATCGATTGTCTGCGTTTCGTGCGCGAAGTCGAAGCGTGGTCGCGACAGCACGGTTAGATCGCGGCGCGGTGTCTGGATACGCAAATGGAACGGTGGGCAGCAACCCGCCTGACGGAATCAGCATGAAGCGGAAACGACATCACGATCGTCGGCGCCGGCCTCGTCGGCGCGTTGCTCGCGACGCTGCTCGCGCAACGCGGCTTCGCCGTCACCGTGCTACGAGCGCCGGCGCGATCCGCGCGTCGCGGGCTACGCCGGCGGACGCTCGATCAACCTCGCGCTCGCCGAGCGCGGCCTGCATGGCCTGCGACTCGCCGGCATGACCGAAACGGTCATGCGAGCTCGCGGTCATGATGCGCGGCCGCATGGTGCACCATCGCGACGGCCACACCGAGTTGCTGCGCTACGGACGCGACGACAGCGAAGTGATCTGGTCGGTCAGTCGCGGCCGGCTCAATACGGCGCTGATCGAAGCGGCCGAGAAAGCCGGCGCGCGCTTCGTGTTCGACCGGCGCCTGACCGGCGCGACGTTCGGCGACGATGTCGCGCTGCGCTTCGAAAACGAATCCGGCGACGCGAGCGAAGCGCGACGTGCCGTTCGCGATCGGCGCCGATGGCGCCGGCTCGGCGCTGCGCGCGGCGATGAACGCGACGGCAGCCGCTCGGCGAGCGCATCGAACCGCTCGGCCACGGCTACAAGGAGCTCGAGATTCCCGCGCTGCCGGATTTCCCGTCGGCGACGATTCCACCGGTCGCGGCGGCGGCGCTCGCACGCGGCGAGCGCTTCGCGATCGAGCCGAACGCGCTGCACATCTGGCCGCGCGGCAACTACATGTGCATCGCGCTGCCGAATGCCGAAGGCAGCTTCACGGTCACGCTGTTCCTGCCCAACGAAGGCGATCCGAGCTTCGCGACCGTCGACTCGCCTGCGGCGGCGCGCGCGCTGTTCGAGCGCGACTTCGCCGACGCGCTGCCGCTGATTCCGGATCTCGAAAAGGATTTCGCCGCGAATCCGGTCGGCGTGCTCGCGACGCTTTATCTCGATCGCTGGCACATCGACGGCCGCGCGCTGCTGGTCGGCGACGCCGCGCACGCGATCGTGCCGTTCCACGGCCAGGGCATGAACTGCGGCTTCGAGGATGCGGTCGAGCTCGCCGATCTTTTCGCGGCGAATCCGATCCGACACGGCCGGCGTGTTCGCCGAATTCGAGCGCCGCCGCCGTCCGAACGCCGAAGCGATCGCCGCGATGGCGCTCGAGAACTACGTCGAGATGCGCGACTCGGTCGCCGATCCCGCGTTCCTGCTGCGCCGCGAGCTCGGCCGCGTGCTCGCCGCGCGCCATCCGGACCGCTTCGTGCCGCGCTATTCGATGGTGACGTTCACGCGCATGCCGTACGCGCAGGCGTTCGCGCGCGGCGCCGCGCAGGAACGCCTGCTGCGCGAGCTCACGGCCGGCTCGCGAGCGCATCGACGATATCGATCTCGCCGCCGCGGACGCACGCGTGCGCGAGCGCATCGAGCCGCTCGCTTCATGAATGCTCCCGATGCGGAGACCGTCGCGCGCGTTCGCGCATTGCTGACGCTCTATCGCGAATCGCACTACGACGTTTATCTCGCGCGCGGCGCCGTCGCGACGATCCGTGTCGGCGAGCCGGCGCCGGCGCCGGTCGTGCGCTGGATCGGTGCGGCCGGCAGTCGCGTTCTATCTGACCGCGTGCAATCCGCGCTCGCACTCGCTGCCGCCGCGAAGAAAACGACGCGCGCCTGGCATCGCTGCGCGCGCATCTGCGACGCACGCGGCTTCGCCTACCTCGAAGGCGCGGGCCATATCCCCGGCGAGATCTGGCGCGAGCATTGTCTGCTGGTCCGCGGCATCGACGAGGCCGAGGTCGCCGATCTCGTGCGCGCGTACGATCAGAACAGCATCGTGGTCGTGCGCGCGAAATCGCCGGCGGTGCTCAGGATCTATCGGCCGGACTGGCGCGCGATGATCGGCGAATCGCGGATGTCGAGTGGGCCTAGGAGGGCGCAGATTCTTCGGCGCCTGTTCGCGTTTTCCCCATGCGATGGCATCGAACCGCAACACGGGACCGGACGCGGTCCGCAAAGCTTGGTAGCCTCCTCCGATGCCCGCGATCGACATTCACGAACGCCCCGCCCTGCTTGAAGCGCGCCGCCTCGCGTACGCGCGCAACGACGAGCCGATCTTCGGCCCGCTCGATTTCGTGCTGCAGTCCGGCGAGGTCGTCCTCATCGAAGGCGACAACGGTGCCGGCAAGACGACGCTGCTGCGCGTGCTTTCGGGCCTGCTCGAGCCGACATCCGGCGAGGTGCTGCTCGACGGCGCGCCGCTGACGCTCGCGAAGCTTTCGCATCAGGTCGCGTTGCTCGGCCATCAGCCGGGGCTCAAGGGCGACCTCACCGCGCTCGAGAACCTGCGCTTCGCAGCCGGACTCGGCGGCGTGCGCGCCGGCATCAGCCCGACGACGGCGCTGGCCGGCGTCGGCCTCGAAGGTTTCGCCGACGTGCCGACGCGCCAGCTCTCGGCCGGACAGAAGAAACGCGTCGCGCTCGCGCGCGTGCTGCTCGCGCCGGTCGGCCTCTGGCTGCTCGACGAGCCGTACGCGAATCTCGATCTCGAAGGCATCAAGCTCGTGAACCGGCTGCTCGAGCTGCATGCGCGGCGCGGCGGCGCGGCGTTGATCACGTCGCATGGTGCGTATGCGTTTACGACGGGGACGCCGCGCAGGATTCCGTTGCGCGGTGAGCTGCGCGCGGCGGATGCGGCTGGCGATGGAAGCGGAGTCGGCGCGCGTGCGCAGTAGCCTCGCTATTCGCAGCTCGTCATCCCGGCGAAAGCCGGGATCCATTTGCTTGCGCTGCGTCAACGCAGCCCGGCAAATCAAACTGGATCCCGGCTTTCGCCGGGACGACGGTGCGCGGGATTCGCGCGATCCGGGACGGCGCGATGAAACCCGGCTCGACCACCGCCGCGTGCGCCGCACTCGTCGCGCCGCGACCTCACGCTGATCTGGCGCCGCCGCGGCGATGCGCTGAATCCGATCCTGTTCGCGCTGATCGTCGTCGCGCTGTTTCCGTTCGCGCTCGGCCCGGAGCCCGACAACCTGCGGCGAATCGCCGCGGGCGTCGTGTTCGTCGCGCTGCTGCTGTCGGGTCTTCTCGCGCTCGACACGCTGTTCCGCGGCGACTACGAGGACGGCTCGCTCGAGCAGCTCGTGCTCTCGCCGCATCCGCTCGCGCTGCTGCTCGCGTGCAAGATCGCCGTGCACTGGCTGACGACGGCGCTGCCGCTCCTGCTCGTCGCGCCGCTGCTGGCCGAGATGCTGAACCTGCCGCACGCGGTGCTGCCGGTCCTGCTGGCGGCGCTCGCGCTGGCCACGCCGCTGCTAAGCCTGATCGGTGCGCGTCTGCGTCGCGCTGACGGTCGGCATGCGCCGCTCTGGTATGCTGCTCGCGCTGCTGGTGCTGCCGCTTTACGTGCCGGTGCTGATCTTCGGCGCCGGTGCCTGCAATGCGGCGCAGGCGGGGCTCGCGTTCATTGCGCCGCTGCTCTGGCTCGGCGCGGGCCTCGTGCTGGCGCTGGTGCTGGCGCCGCTCGCGTGCGCCGCGGCCCTCAAGATCTCGCTGTCATGAATGCGCTGACACTCTGGTTCCACAAGATCGGCTCGCCGCCGACGTTCTACCGCATCGCCGGCGCGCTCGCGCCGTGGTGCTTCGGCATCGCGATCGTGCTCGGCGCGCTCGCGCTGTATGGCGGGCTCGTGCTCGCGCCGCGCGACTACCAGCAGGGCGATGCGTACCGGATCATCTTCGTGCACGTGCCGTGCGCGTGGATGAGTCTCTTCGCCTATGCGTTCATGGCCGTCAACGCATTCATCGCGCTGGTCTGGCGCATCAAGCTCAGCGAAGTCGCTCGCGATGGCCAGCGCGCCGATCGGCGCCGCGTTCACGTTCATCACGCTGGTCACGGGTTCGATCTGGGGCAAGCCGATGTGGGGCACCTGGTGGACGTGGGATGCGCGCCTGACCTCGCGAGCTCGTGCTGCTGTTCCTCTATCTCGGCGTCATCGGTCTTTATCACGCGATCGAGGATCGCCGGCAGGCCGCGCGCGCCGCCGTCGTTCCTCGCGCTGATCGGCATCGTCAACGTGCCGATCGTGCATTTCTCGGTGAACTGGTGGAACACGCTGCATCAGGGCTCAGACCGTGCGCCTGATGGGCGAGTCGAAGATCAGCGGCGCGATGGTCTGGCCGCTGCTCGTCATGACGCTCGCGACGCACATCTGGTTCTTCGCGAGCGTGTTCGCACGCACGCGCGTGGGCCTGCTCGAGCTCGAAGGCGGCAAGGACTGGGCGCGCGATGTCGCGCTCGCCGACGCGCCGCGCGAATCGACGGTGACCGCGCATGGCTGATTTCTTCGCGATGGGCGGCTACGGCACCTACATCTGGCCGGCATACGCGGTGTTCCTGATCGTGCTCGCGATCGACGCGATCGCTCCGCGCCTGCGCAGGAAGCGCGTGCTCGCCGAGATCCGCGGCAAGCTGAAGCGCCGGCAGGCGCGCGAGGCGACGCCATGACGCCGACACGCAAGCGCCGCCTGATCGTGATCTCGCTGATCGTCGCCGCCGTCGCGATCGCCGCGACGCTGACCGTGCTCGCGCTGCAGCAGAACATGACGTATCTGTTCTCGCCGTCCGAAGTGCACGAAGGCCACGTGCCGAAGGACGCGCGCTTCCGCATCGGCGGCGTCGTCGAGGAACACTCGATCGCAGCGCGCCGGCGATTCGCTCAAGGTCGACTTCATCGTGACGGACCGCTTCCAGACGATCCCGGTCGAATACACCGGCATTCTTCCGGATCTGTTCCGCGAAGGCCAGAGCGTCGTCGCGACCGGTGCGTTGCAGGACGGAAAATTCGTCGCGACCGAAGTGCTCGCCAAGCACGACGAGACCTACATGCCGAAGGAAGTCGCCGACGCGATCGCGAAGGCGAAAGCCGCGCACGTCGATCGCGCGTCCGAAACGGCCGCGTCCGGAGACAAGCCGTGATCCCCGAGCTCGGCCAGCTCGCGCTGATCCTCGCGCTGCTGCTCGCCGCGGCGCAGTGCATCCTGCCGCTGATCGGCGCGCAGACACGGCAATCGTGCATTGATCGCGGTCGCGCGTCCCGCCGTCGCAGGACAGGCGGTGTTCGTCGCGCTCGCGTTCGCGATCCTGACCTACGCGTTCCTGACGCAGGATTTCTCGGTCAAGTACGTCGCGATGAATTCGAATCGCCTGCTGCCGTGGTACTACCGTTTCTCGGCGGTCTGGGGTGCGCACGAAGGCTCGCTGCTGCTCTGGGTGCTGATCCTCAACGTGTGGACCGTCGCGGTTGCCGCGTTCAGTCGCCGGCTGCCGGATGATTTCATCGCGCGCGTGCTCGGCGTGCTCGGCTTCATCAGCTTCGGATTTCTGCTGTTCACGGTGCTGACCTCGAATCCGTTCGAGCGCGCGCTGCCGATGCCGTTCGACGGCAACGATCTCAATCCCGTGCTGCAGGATCCGGGCCTCATCATTCATCCGCCGATGCTGTACACGGGTTACGTCGGCTTTTCGGTTGCGTTCTCGTTCGCGACTCGCGGCGCTGATCGGCGGCGAGCTCGACGTGCGCTGGGTGCGCTGGGCGCGGCCGTGGACGAACGTCGCCTGGGGATTCCTGACGCTCGGCATCGCGCTCGGCTCGTGGTGGGCGTACTACGAGCTCGGCTGGGGCGGCTGGTGGTTCTGGGATCCGGTCGAGAACGCATCGTTCATGCCGTGGCTGGTCGGCACCGCGCTGATCCATTCGCAGGCCGTGACCGAAAAGCGCGGCTCGTTCCGCGCGTGGACGCTGCTGCTCGCGATCTTCGCGTTCTCGCTGTCGCTGCTCGGCACGTTCCTCGTGCGCTCGGGCGTGCTGACCAGCGTGCACGCATTCGCGAGCGATCCGAAGCGCGGGCTCTTCATCCTCGGCATTCCTCGCGATCGTCATCGGCGGATCGCTGCTGATCTACGCGATACGCGCGCCGAAGGTCGCCGGCGGCGAACCGTTCGCAGCGGTTTCGCGCGAGACGATGCTGCTCGTCAACAACCTGATGTTCGTCTGTGCCGCGGCGATGGTGCTGCTCGGCACGCTGTATCCGCTGCTCGGCGAGGCGCTGAATCTCGGGCGCATCTCGGTCGGACCGCCGTATTTCGGTTTCATGTTCGTGCTGCTGATGCTGCCTGTCGTCGTGCTGGTGCCGTTCGGCCCGTTCCTGCGCTGGCGCAGCGGCGACTGGCGTGCGGCGCTGAGGCACGCTGCGGCCAGCAATGCTCGGCGCAGTCGCGCGTCGCAGTCGTCGCGGCGATCGTCGCGCGCGTCGTCGCGGACGGACTGCCGTTCCACGCGATGGTCGGAGCGGCCGCGTCGATCTGGGTCGGACTCGGCATCCTGCTCTACGCGCTGATGCGCTGGCGCAGCGCACCGCGCGGTCGGCGCTACACGCCCGAAATGCTCGGCATGATCCTCGCGCACTTCGGCATCGCGGTGTTCCTCGCCGGCGTGCTGATCGTCGAGGCGACGAACGTCGAGAAGGACATCCGGCTCGCGCCGAACGAAAGCGTCGCGATCGGCGGCCTCACGTTCCGCTTCGACGGCGTGAAGACCGCCGAAGGCCCGAACTTCAAGGCCGATCAGGGCACGCTGACGGTGCTGAAGGACGACAAGGTCGTCGCGTCGCTGAATCCGCAGAAACGCCAGTACTCGCGCGGCACGCAGGTGCAGACCGAGTCGGCGATCGATCCCGGTTTGTTCCGCGACGTCTACGTCGCGCTCGGCGAGCCGATCGGCACCGACGGCGCGTGGGCCGTGCGCATCTACGTCAAGCCGTTCGTGCGCTGGATCTGGCTCGGTGCGCTGTTCATGATGCTCGGCGGATTCGTCGCGGCGGCGGACCGGCGCTTCCGCACACTGCCGGAACCCAAGCGCGAAGCCGCCCGCGAGGCCGCACCGATCGAACCTGCACGGGCGAGCGCATGAACGCGCGCCTCCTGCCGCTCGCCGGCTTCGTGCTGGTGCTCGCGCTGCTCGGCTTCGGCATCTTCTGGAGCCAGCGCCACGATCCGCGCGAAGTGCCCTCGCCGCTGATCGGCAAGCCGGCGCCGCAGTTCTCGCTGCCGGTGCTCGGCGATCGATTCGAAGAAGGTCGGCACCACGGAGCTTGCTCGGCCAGCCGTATCTGCTCAACGTGTTCGCAAGCTGGTGCTTCGCGTGCCGCGACGAGCATCCGATCCTGATGAGCGATGGCAAGCGCCTCGGCGTCAAGCTGGTCGGCTTCAACTACAAGGACGAGCCGGACGATGCGAAGCGCTGGATCGCGCAGTTCGGCGATCCGTACGACGTGATCGTCGCCGATTATCCGGGCAACGTCGCGATCGATTTCGGCGTGACCGGAGCGCCGGAGACGTTTCTCGTCGATGCGAAGGGCGTGATCCGCTACAAGTACATCAGCCCGATCACGTCGGAAGTGATCGCGACGGAGCTGTTGCCGCGGATTTCGCTGCTGAAGAAGGAGGCCGCGAAATGACGTTGCGCGCAAATCGATTGGCCTCGTTCGTGTGCGCGCTGCTCGTCTTCGCGATGACGCTGGCCCACGCGATCGACCCGCTGCCCGTTCAAGGACCACGCCGAAGAGCTTCGCTTCCAGGCGCTCACCAAGCAACTGCGCTGTCTCGTCTGCCAGAACGAAAGCCTCGCCGACTCCAACGCGCCGCTCGCCGCGGATCTGCGCCGCGACGTGTTCGAGCAGATGCAGGCCGGCAAGAGCGATGCCGAGATCAAGACCTGGCTGACCGCGCGTTACAGCGATTTCGTGCTCTACGATCCGCCGCTGCACGGCGGCACGTTGCTGCTCTGGTTCGGCCCCGCGCTCGTGCTTCTCGCCGGCGGTGTCGCGATCTTCCTGATCGTGCGCCGTCGCGCAGCGGCCGCACCTGCCGAGGCCGCGACCGTTCGATCGACCGCCGCCGCCGAGGACGACTGGTGATGGCGACGTTCTTCCTCTTCGCGGCGCTGATGATCGCCGCCGCGCTCGCGTTCGTGGTCGTGCCGCTGCTTCGTCATGCGCGCACCGCAGCGCCCGCCTCCGACCCCGCGCGCCGTCTGCGGCGCTCGAGCGAAGCGCACGCGTCTGGCCTGCTCGACGAGAAGGAATACGCAGCAAAACTCGCTGCGCTGGCGAAGGCTACGGCGGACACGCACGCGTCGCCACCGCGCCGTTCGCGCTCGGCGTTCGCGGCATTGCTCGCGGTCGCGCTGCTGCTGCCGGCGTCGGCGCTGCTGCTGTACCGGCTCGTCGGCGCGCCGGAGGCGCTCGATCCCGCGAACGTGACGCCGCCCAGCGCCGAGCACAACGCGGCCGACATGGACAAGGCGATCACCGGGCTAGCCGCCAAGCTCAAGCAGCAACCGGATGATCCGCAAGGCTGGGCGCTGCTCGGTCGCGCGTATCAGGCGACTGAATCGCATCGACGAATCGCGCGATGCGTTCAAGCAGGCGCACGAGCACGCGCCCGATGACGCCGACCTCGCCGTCGAGTACGCGCAGGCGCTCGCGCTCGCGTCGCCGGGGCATCGCCTCCAGGGCGAGCCGCGCCAGCTGCTCGAAGACGTGCTGAAGAAGGATCCGAAGAACCAGCGCGCGCTCTGGCTGCTCGGCATCAGCGACTACCAGAGCGAGAACTACGTCGACCGCGATCGCGACCTGGAAGACGCTGCTGCCGATGCTTTCGCCGGACTCCGACGTCGCGCGCAGCGTGCGCAACGAGATCGCCGATGCCGAAGCGCGCCGCGATGGACGCGAACCGCCGGAACCCGAAGAGGCGCCGGCGCCATCGGCGCGTCGGCGGACGTCGCTGCGACCGATTCGGCGGCGGAAACGGCCAGTCCTGCGCCGGCTGCGGGCGAAACGGCAGCATCGCCGCGACTGACCGTCAACGTCACGCTCGATCCGAAGCTCAAGGACAAGCTCGACGCCGACGCGACGCTGTTCGTCTTCGCGCGCGCCGCGAGCGGCCCGCCGATGCCGCTCGCGATCCAGCGCCTCAAGGCGAGCCAGCTGCCGGCTGACCGTCACGCTCGATGACAGCATGAGCATGATGCCGGCGATGAAGCTTTCGAAATTCCCCGAAGTCATCGTCGGCGCGCGCGTTTCGAAATCCGGCAACGCGATGCCGCAGAGCGGCGATCTGCAGACGCTGTCGGCGCCGATTGCGTCGAGCCGCTCCGAGCCGGTCGTGCTGAGCATCGATCAGGTCGTGCCGTAAGGCGGCCGCCGCTGGCCTGCTTCTCGATCGTCTCAATCCAGACAGACATCAAACGCTCGTCATTCCGGCGAAGGCCGGAATCCAGCTTTTCGAGAGTCAGCACCTCAGTAAGGCTCCGAAGCAAGGAGCTGGATTCCGGCCTTCGCCGGAATGACGGCAGTTTCAAGTCCAGTCGCTGTGCCGTTCCTCGTTCGCCAGCGCCGCCATCGCATCGCGATAGCGCTGCATGTACACCGCACGATCGCCGTCGAAATGCAGCGCTTCGCCGACGAAGATGTCGACGAAGAACGGAACGATGACCCAGTCGCCTTTCGGCAACGCCTTGCCGAGACCGTGCGTGAAGACCGGAATCACCTCGACGTCCGGACGGCGCTCGGCGATGCGCGCGAGGCCTGTCTTGAATTCGGCGAGCTGCTCCGGCTCGCCGCGCGATCCTTCCGGAAAGAAGATCAGGATCTCGCCGCGCTCGAGCGCTGCGGAAACCGGCGCGAGCAGATCTTCGCGCGCGTCGCGCCGCGTGCGATTCAGCGGCACGATGCCGACGACGTTCAGCGCGAACCACGCGAGCAGCGGATTGCCCAGGAAATAGTCCGCCGCCGCGACCGGCCGCACGCGCGGCAGGAGGCGCAGCGGCAGAAGGCTGATCAGCGCCATCGCGTCGAGGTGACTGTTGTGATTGGCCGCGATGATCGCCGGACCTTTCGTCGGCAGGCGCTCGCGGTGGCGCACGTTGAGGCCGAGCACGAACAGCACGACGGTGCGGACGAGGACGCCGTAGAAGAAGAGTCGTAACAGGTAGCCCATTTCTTTCAGCTACTGTCGTCTCGAACAAAGGCCGCTCGATCGAGCCGTTCGCACTGAGTATCGAAGGCGGGCGCTGGGCCCAGCTTTCGCCGGGATCGAATCGAGCTTCGAGGTCGCATCGCATCAAAAATAGAAATACGCCATGAAGTGAAAGAACAACGGCCCCGTGAACAAGAGGCTGTCGATGCGATCGAGAATCCCGCCGTGCCCCGGAATCATCGATCCCGAATCCTTGACGCCGATATCGCGCTTCACGGCCGAAATCGTCACGTCGCCGAGAAACCCGCCGAATCCGATCATGAGGCCGACCGCGACGCGGTCTCCCGGCGTCAACGGCGTGAGATACGGCGCGAGGAAGAACGCGATCACGGTCGTCGTCAGCGCGCCGCCGACGAGTCCCTCGACGGTCTTCTTCGGGCTCACGCTCTCGATGATCTTGCGCCGCCCGAGCGTGCGGCCCCAGACGTATTGCGCGACGTCGTTGAGCTCCGTCAGCAGCACGACGAAGAGCAGCAGCGCCGCACCGTGCGCGGCGACCGCCTTGCCGTCCGGCAGCACGAGCAGATACGCCAGATGACTCAGGCCGAACACCATCGTCATCAGGCCCCAGTGGATCGTGCCGGCCGCGCGCAGGAAATCCTTCGTCTCGCCGCGCACGCACCATCAGCATCGCGATCCAGAGGAACGCCCAGACCGGAATGAAGATCAGGAACAGGTTGTACCAGTGCATGCCGATCCAGAGGTATTGCAGCGGCACGCACAGATACGCCCAGAACAGCACGCGCCGGTCGGCGCGGCGCGTCGGGATCAGCGAGAAATATTCCTTGAGCGCGAGGAACGAGAGGATCGCGAAGAACGCGATCGCGACGCTGCGCCGGAACGAGATCGCGATCGCGAACACGATCACCAGCACCCACCACGAGCGCACGCGCGATGCGAGCTCGGCGTGCCGGTCCGCGGAATCGCCGCGACGCATGAACGCGACGATCGCCGTTGCGACGAGCAGAAGCACGACGATCGCGCCGAACGTCCACAGCACGGCGGGTGGAATCCAGAGATGCAGATTCATCGGCGGCTTCCCCGGAAGTTGGACGCTGCGCACGCTCGCGCAGCGGCGTGCGCGCGAACGCGCTTTTTCGACTCGAAGAACGCGAGTTGCGGTATCGCGGTGCCGACCATTGTTCCCCTGTCCTGCGCTCGGTCATTCCGGCGAAAGCCGCAATGGCCGGCGGAAAACGCCGCGGCCGTACGTTAGCAGACCGTCGCCGCACTGGCCCGACTTGGCGCGGCGCACCAGCACGGCTACATTGCGCGCTCCCTGGACGATGTCCGGACGCCCATGCCCGACGCCCGCCGCTATTTCGACCTGCCCTCGCCGTTCGCGATGAAACGCGGCGGCGCGCTGCTCGGCGCGCGTGCTCGCCTACGAAACCTGGGGCGAGCTCAACGCGGCGCAGCGACAACGCGATCTTCATCCTGACCGGCCTCTCGCCGAGCGCGCACGCGGCGTCGAACGCGGACGATCCGTCGCCGGGCTGGTGGGAGGAGATGATCGGCCCCGGCAAGCACATCGACACGAACCGCTGGTACGTGATCTGCGCGAACACGCTCGGCTCGTGCAAGGGCTCGACCGGACCCGCGTCGATCGAACCCGCGCACCGGCGAAGCGTATCGGCTCGACTTTCCCGACCTCACGCTCGAAGACGTCGCCAACGCGAGCTTCGAGCTCGTGCGCGGCCTCGGCATCGAAAGGCTCGCCTGCCTGATCGGCAATTCGATGGGCGGCATGAGCGCCTCGCCTATCTGGTCCAGCATCCGGGCACGGCGCGCTCGCACATCAGCATCTCGACCGCGCCGCAGGCGCAGCCGTTCGCGATCGCGATCCGCTCGCTGCAGCGCGAGGCGATCCGCCTCGATCCGAACTGGAAACTCGGGCACTACGACGACGAGCACTATCCCGAAGCCGGCATGTCGATCGCGCGCAAGCTCGGCGTCATCACGTATCGCTCGGCGATGGAATGGGTCGGCCGCTTCGCGCGCATTCGCCTGGATTCCGACGCAGCGCGAGGAGGAGCCCTTCGCCGTCGAGTTCCAGATCGAGTCGTACCTCGCCGGCCATGCGCGGCGCTTCGTGCGCAGCTTCGATCCGAACAGCTATCTCTACCTTTCGCGCGCGAGCGACTGGTTCGACATCGCCGAATACGCGCCGCAGGCGACCGGCGACGACGTCGCCGCCGCGCTGGCGCAGCATCCGCGTCGAGCGCGCGCTCGTCATCGGCGTCACGACCGACATCCTGTTCCCGCTGACCCAGCAGCAGCAGATCGCCGACGGCCTGCGCGCGGGCGGCGCCGACGGTCGATTTCGTCGCGCTGGACAGCCCGCAGGGCCACGATTCGTTCCTGGTCGACATTCCGCGCTTCGGCGAGCCCATCGCGCGGCTTGCTGGCAAGCCTGTAAAATCGCCCTTGCCGGCCGTTATATGGACATGGCCCGCGGTTATAAGCCGGGGAGTCTGTCCATGGCCCGGCGACGCCATTCCACGTTGCGCGAGCCCGAAACCATGCTGACGCTCGATTTTCCCGGTTGCCGCCGTCTCGTCGACGCGCTGGACGCCGCCGTCGGCCAGCGCGAGCAGATCGCGATCACCGAAGCGCTGCGCAAATCGCTGTGCAATCTGATGCGCGACAGCGACGTGTGCCTGCCCGAGTGCGTGTTCGAGCGCGCGACCGATCACTACGCGCGCCGCGAGCTCTATCGCAGCGAAGATCTCGGCTACAGCGTCGTCGCGATGACCTGGGGCCCCGGCCAGGGCACGCCGATCCACGATCATGCCGGCATGTGGTGCGTCGAAGGCGTCTGGGCCGGCACGCTCGAGATCACGCCGTACGAGCTTGATCGAGCAACGCGACGGCCGCTACCGCTTCGAACCGCGCGGCACGATGAACGCCGGCCCCGGCTCGGCCGGCAGCCTGATCCCGCCGCACGAATACCACACGATCCTCAATCCGAGCGACGACGCGACCGCGGTGTCGCTGCACATCTATCGCGGCGCGATGACCGCGTGCTCGGTGTTCCAGCCGACGGCGGACGGCTGGTACGCGCGCGATCGCAGGCAGCTTTCGCTCGACCTCACGCACTGACGGCGCGCGGCGCGTCGCTTCTCAGCCGCATCCGTCTCGAAAGACAGAAACCGCATCAGCGGATGCGACTGGCGCAGGATGCGCCGGCGGATCAGCTCGGCGCCGATCACGCTGTAGACGATGCCGTTGCCGCCGTAGGCCATCGCGAAATGCACGCGCGGGCCATGCTCCGCATGCGGACCGAAGAACGGCAGCGCATCGTCGGTCTCGGCAAACGTGCCGGCCCAGCTGAAACCCGCTTCGATGTCGTCGCGCCCGAGCAGCTTGCCGACCTTCGCCAGCAGGCGCTTCGTCTTGCGCGGCACCGCACGATCGCGTTTTGCCGGCAGATCGATGCGATCGTCCTCGCCGCCGACGATCAGGCGCCTGTCGCCCGCGCTGCGCATGTAGAGATACGGCCGGCGCGATTCCCAGACCAGCGTGCGATCGAGCCACGCGGGCGCATCGTCGATCGGCTCGGTGACGAGCGCGTACGTGCTGTGATTGCGCGCGACGCGCTGGCGCAGGAACGCGTGTGCCTCGTAGCCGGCGGCGAGCACGAGGTGCCGGCATCGCACGATGGCATCGCGATCGGTATGGATCGTGAGGCCTCCGCGCGTGGCCTCCCAGCGCTCGACCGATGTGCGATCGAACACGGCGCAACCGCGTTTCGAAAGTGCCGCGAGAATCCCGAGCGCGACGCGGTACGGATCCATGCGCGCCGCGACGCGCGTCAGCAGCGCGACCGACGCATCGATGCCGAAGCGCTCGCCGAGCACCGCGCGATCGAGAATCTCGAGCTCGAATCCATTGCGCCGGCGCATCTCGCCTTCTTCTCGAACACGCGAGGCATGCCACGGCCAGCTCGCGTAGTAGAGGCTCGACGCGCGCCGGAATTCCGCACCGCGCACTTCGCGTGCGATCGGTTCGAGATCGCGCACCGCCTGCTCGCATGCCTTGAACACGTCGACGGCCCGCCGCTCGCCGTAGCGGTTCGCGATATCGAGCATGCCGCCGTCGATCTCGTACTGCAGCATTGCGGTCGTCGCTGCCGTGCTGCCCCACCCCGCATCGCGCCTGTCGAGCACCACGACATCGAGCCCCGCATCGCAGAGCGAACGCGCGATCAGCGCACCCGTGATCCCGGCGCCGACGACCGCCACGTCGCAGCGCACATCGCGCGCGAGCGGCGGAAACGAGGCGATCAGGCCGTTCTTGACGGTCCAGTACGGATAGCCGCTCTTGAGATCCATTCGTGCAGCCAGTCCGCAGACGCCTCGGCCGAGGCATGAAGCGCGACTATTCGAGTGCGCGAATGAAGATGCGTTGAACCGCGCCGAATCGGCCGTCTGATCGACGTCGCGCCAACCGCCCCGCCCTGCCTTATACTTTGCGCGCCCGAACGGTCGCCGCCTCCCGCGCGACAGACCGCACCCGACGCAGCCGAAGTGGCGGAATTGGTAGACGCGCTGGACTCAAAATCCAGTTCTGGCAACAGAGTGCGAGTTCGATTCTCGCCTTCGGCACCAATGAGTTACGTGATCCATCCGGAAACGTGATTCGCCCGGAGTAGATCAGGCGTAACTCCGACTCGATCCTTCTGGGGTTCCCATCCTTGGAGAGTGTCATGGCCGAGTTCATTCGCCGAACTGATCCGAAGGATCAATCGGTCCTCTACATTCCGCTGTCAAACGTCGCCGGCATCACCTTCAGGGAAAACGAATACGTCGTCTACTTCGTTTTGCAAGTCGGCTCTTCCACTCGCGACATAATCAAAGAGCCGCTCGACGTCGCGCACCTGCAGGCAGTCCTGGGCGAAGCACTGCGCAAGTAACGATCCGTTTTACGCATGCAACATATGGGCGGCGAAGAGCCGAGCCCGTTTGCTCAGGCAGACTTCGCGACGACTACTTTGCCGCCGATGCAGCCGCCTGTCCGATGAACTTGGCAACGTCGTCGGGCTTCGATACGTAGACGGCGTGGCTTCCCTTCACTTCAATGACTTTGGACCCTGCTCGCTGAGCCATGTTTCGTTGCGCCGGCGGCGGGATCATCTTGTCGTCCGTCGCAACGAGATACCAGCTCGGCTTCGATTTCCAAGCCGGATCGGTCACTGCTCCTGCAAGCGCGTTCACACCCCACGGCACCTGCGGGAACGTGGCAACCGGCCTGCTGGCCTTTTCGCGCCAGGCGCGGGCATCGCATTCACGCCCGGAATCGCGTGTCGACGAAAGTATCGGACCTCGGTCGGTCCCACCGGTTCGGCAGGCTGCTGCCGGCGCGCGGGCGGCGACTGACCGGAAGTCGAAACCCGATCTTCGACGCGCGCTTGTCCCGGATGGCGTCGATCAATGCGAGTGCGCGCATTGCACCTCGGAAGAAAATATCCATCGCTAGGCTCCGAATGTCGGTTTGACCAAATGGACGTGGCGAGCCGAAGCTCGCCACGCACACGAATCGTCAATGCTTGGTCGGTGTCAGCACCTGGTCGATGACGTGGACGACGCCGTTGCTCGATCCGACGTCACGCGTCGTGATCGTTGCGTTGTCGATCATGATGCTGTCGCCGGTACGCTTGATCTGCGCGGGCTGGCCGTTCACCGTCTTGGCTTCGGTGAGCTTGCCAATGTCCTGGCCCGTAGCGCGGCCCGGCGAGACGTGATACTTGAGCACCGAGATCAGCTGATCCTTGTTCTCCGGCTTCATCCACTCGTCGAGCTGTCCGGCCGGCAGCTTTTCGAAAGCTGCGTCCGAAGGCGCGAAAACGGTGAACGGGCCGGGGCTGCTCAGGATGTTGCCGAGGTCCGCAGCGTTGATGACTTTGCTGAAGGTGCCGAGCGTGCCCTGTGCGGCGACGGTATCAATGAGATTGGCCTGCTGAGTGTTGTTCGCGTTGGAATTATTCATGGGATTTTGTTCCTTGCTGGATGTTCCGCGGGGAGCAGAACGAAGACGGCCGAAGCCGAGGCCCTTGAAGGTCAAGGGCGCGAACTCAGAGGCGTTAGGTAGGGGACCGCGGGGCTGAGGCGCTGGGTGGTGGGAGACGCGATGCGTCTAGCGCAGCGGGAACAGTACTCTCTTTGGTGTTACGTGCACGTGATCCGGACGTCGCAGCGTATAGTGCGATGTGGCCTCTATGCAGGGAGATAATGATGCGCTCGATGATCACCGTCGAACGATTGCCGAACTCGCACGGCTCTTATTTGCTTGGACCCGACGTTTCGAAGATGCTGAGAACGATCTTCGGGATATCCGAAGTGAACATCGAGAGTCAGTTCATCGATCGCGCGACCCTGAGTTATCAGTCAGCGGAGATCGATCGAAACTTCGACAGGATCGATGAGCTTCTTGCAACGAAAGGAATGCGGCGCGTTCGCTGAGCGCACCCGCCTTGGCAAGGATTGCGTCGGGTCGCGCATGATCGCGACCCACCACTAGCCGATCCTCACGCGGCGACCGGGCTCTAACGCGAGCCTTTGCGCCGCTTCGGCGCGCTCTTCGCCGGGCGCACGGCCTTGTCGTTCGCAGCCGGCCGCGTCGCCTCGCCGTCGCCGTGCAATGAGTAGAGCGATTCGAGCAGGCCTTCGTCCGCGCTGGAGCAGACAGCAAGCACGAGCGCTTCGTCGCAGCCTTCGGCGGCAAGGTAAGCGTGGCCCATCGCGCTGTCGATGTAGATCGACTCGCCCGCGTGCAGCACGACCGGATCGTAGAACTCGGTGTGCACTTCGACCGCGCCGTCGAGCACGTAGATGAATTCCTCGCCCGAGTGGCGCACGAGCTCGCCGAATTCCTCGACGGTCTTGGCGCGGATGCGCGTGTACACCGGAATCATGCGCTTGCGGCGCAGCTCCGTGCAGAGATAGTAGTAGTCGTAGTTCTTCGTGTTGACGCGCACGGCGTCGTCGAGGCGCCCGACGCTGCGCCGCGCGGTGACCGCCGGCTCGTTCGGCTCGCCGGGATCGGCGAAGAGCTCCGACATGCGGATGTTGAGGCGCTGGCTCAGCTGCTGCAGCTTGTCGTAGGTCAGCGTCAGGCGATCGTGCTCGACCTTCGACAGCGTCGACACCGGAATGTCGATGCGCTCGCTCATCTCCTTCAGCGTCCAGCCGTTGCGCGCGCGCAGGCTGCGCACGAGGCTGCCGAGGGTGGCGTGACGCGTTTTCATGTCCATGATCCTGTCCCTGGCAAATTTTCCAATCAGGACATCCGATTGGCAATTCGGGGAAGCATACAACCCGCGCGTTACCGGTCAACCCGGCGGTGAATTTTTCCTGCGTGCGCGCCGCACCCGCTTTTCGCGGCTTTTTTCGGCTAAACCCGGTGTTTCGCGCCGCCGACACATTGTGTGACTTTTCTCCTATGGCCTGATCGGAGAATGCCGTTGACAATTCTCTAATCAGGATCATACTCGCCCAAACACGACAAAGTCGGGGAAGAAATGGGGAACGACGTGTTTCAGCCGGCCCGGCGCAGGGCATTGGCTGCGATCGGCGGCGCGGGCGCCGCGCTGGCTCTGGCTCCGCTGTGCGTGCGTGCAGCGCCGTTGTCGCCGCACGAGGCGAAGCGGAAGTATCCGACGAAAGTCGTCGATCTCGTGCAGCGCTCGCTGGTGATCGACATGCTGGCGCCGCTGAAGCTCGATTTCACTCCCGAGGCGTACGCCAATCCGCTGACCGAGGCCGAAGCCGCGATGTTCCGCTCATGCGGCATCACCGGCTTCCACAACTCCGAAGGCGTCGGCGGCGCAACGGCGTACGACGACGCGCTCAGCTACCTCGCCGCGTGGAGCGGCTTTGCCGGACGCAATGCCGATCTCTTCTCGCTGGTCGGCGTCGCCGGCGATCTCGATCACGCCAAGGCGCAGAAGAAGATCGCGGTGATCATGGGCCTGCAGAACGCCGATGAGTTCCGCGAGGTCAAGGACGTCAAGGCGTTCTACCAGCTCGGCCTTCGCTGCGCGCAGCTCACCTACAACGCGCAGAACCTGCTCGGCTCGGGCTCGACCGAGCGCGTCGACGGCGGCGTCACCGACTACGGCATCGAGATCATCAAGGCGATGAACGAGGTCGGCATGCTGATCGACGTGTCGCACAGCGGCGATCGCACCACGCTCGACGCGATCGAGCTTTCGCCAAAGCCCATCGCGATCACGCACTCGAACTGCCGTGCGCTCAACAACCATCCGCGCCTGAAAACCGACGAGGCCATCAAGAAGCTCGCGGCCAAGGGCGGCGTCATGGGCATCACCGGCGTGCGCATGTTCGTCAAGGACAAGGAGCCGACGACGATCGAGGACATCGTCGATCACATCGACCATGTCGTGAAGCTGGTCGGCGTCGAGCACGTCGGCATCGGCTCCGATTCCGATCTCATGGGCTACGACAAGATGCCCGCCGATCAGCTCAAGCAGCTGCGCGCCGCCTACAAGGCGAGCTACGCGTTCCGCGATCGCATCGACACCGACGGCTTCGACCATCCGCAGAAAGTCTACGACCTCACCGCCGCGCTGATCCGGCGCGGCTACAGCGACGCCAACATCGAAGCCGTGCTCGGCGGCAATTTCCGCCGACTGCTCGGCAGCACGTGGGCAGAACCCACCATTCAACAGGAACGCAAGCCATGATGAAGCTCAAGAAGAAGCTGTTGCCGGGACACATCGCGCTCCTGCTCGCCGCAGCCGTACCGCCTGCGGCGTGGGCACAACAGACGACACCCGATACCGATGATGCGCAGGCGCTCGGCACGATCATCGTCACCGCCGAAAAACGCAGCGAGGACATCCAGGAAGTGCCGATGTCGATCAGCGTGATCAACGTGGACGATCTGGAAAAGCTCCACGCGACGCAGCTCACCGACTTCGCCGGCTACGTGCCCGGCTTCATCGTGCAGGACGGCGGCGCTCCGGGCCAGGCGACGCTCGCGCTGCGCGGCATTCCTCCGCTGAGCGCCGGCTCGACCGTGGCGACCTACATCGATGAGACGCCGCTCGGCTCGAGCTCGAACTATGGCGCGGGCTCCAACGTCATCCTCGATCTCCTGCCCTACGACTTCCAGAGTTTCGAAGTGCTGCGCGGCCCGCAGGGCACGCTGTACGGCGCATCCTCGCTCGGCGGCCTCGTGCGCTACACGACCAGCGCTCCGGACACCGAGCACTCGTCCGGGCGCGCCGGCGTGGACGTCTCGTCCGTCAGCGGCGGCAGCGACATGGGCTTCGGCTTGAGAGGCGCGTTCAACATGGTGATGTCGCCGGGCAAGCTCGCGCTGACCGCCAGCGCAGCGCATCAGGACAACCCGGGCTACATCGACAACGTGCGCACCGGCGAGAAGGATCAGAACGCCTCGACGCAGGACGCCGGCCGCGTCGCTCTGCGCTGGACGCCGAACGACGATGTCGCGGTGACGCTGCAGGCGCTGACGCAGCGCACCGACTCCGACAGCTCCTCGACGGTCGCACTCGAATCCCGTCACGCTCCAGCCGCTCTACGGCTCGCTGAAGGACGACAACTACATCCTCGAGCCGTTCCGGCGCGATGTCGACTTCTACACCGCGACGCTGAACTGGAATCTCGGCTGGGCCGATTTCGTCTCGGCGACGAGCTATTCGGAGACCGAATCGCACGTCACGACCGACGCCACGCTGGTGTACGGCGTGCTGTTCCCGCTGTTCGGCGCGCCGAATCCCGGAATTTCGACATTCACCAATGATCTCAAGCTCTACAAGACGACGCAGGAATTCCGCCTTGCGTCCAAGCCCGACGACCACATCGAATGGCTCGTCGGCGCGTTCTGGACGAACGAGAGCAGCGCGCAGAACCAGGTCGCGAGCGCACAGGAATTCAGCGGTGCACCGATCGTCGGCCTCGATCCGCTCGCCATCGCGGGCCTGCCCTCGACGTACAAAGAGTACGCAGGCTTCGGCGATCTGACCTGGAAATTCAACCAGAGCTTCGACGTGACGGGCGGCGTGCGCTGGGCGCACAACTCGCAGGATTTCGAGCAGATCTCGACCGGCGCGATCCTGCCGACGACGGCGACACCAGGCAGCTCGTCCGAGGACGTGTTCACGTACTCGTTCAGTCCGCGCTTCCATTTCGGTACCGATTCGATGGCGTACATCCGCATCGCGAGCGGCTACCAGCCCGGCGGTCCGAACGTCGTGCTGGCGGACGTACCGCCGTCGGTCAGCGCATCGAAGCTGACCAACTACGAGCTCGGCTTCAAGAGCACGTTCGACGAAAATCGTTGGCTCATCGATGCCGCAATCTTCGACATCGAGTGGGAGAACATCCAGATCTCGGCGTCGAACGGCGTCGCCTCGTATCTTGCCAACGGCGGCACGGCGCGCAGCAAGGGACTCGAGTTCCAGACGCTGTACTCGCCGATCGCCGGGCTTCGCCTCGGTCTCAACGGCGCCTACACCGATGCCGAGCTGACCGAGGACGTGCCGAGCATCGGCGGCGTTTCCGGGGACCGCCTGCCCGGCATTCCGAAGTGGAGCGCCTCGGCGATCGCCGACTATTCGTTCCCGGTCGGCGACGGCTGGACCGGTCGCGTCGGCGGCGGATTCCGCTTCATCGGCGACCGCGACTCCGACGTTTCGGGCAGCCCCTTTGCACTTCCGCTCAAGAGCTACGAAGTGCTCGATCTCAACGCCGACTTCTCCAACGACCGCTGGACGTTCCGCATCTTCGTCAAGAACGCAACCGACAAGCGCGTCTACACGAACGAGTCGGCCATCATCAGCCCGCTCGACGGCAGCATCTCGCAAGTCCGAGGCATTCCGCTCACGCCGCGCACGATCGGCGTCGGTTTCGACGTGAATTTCTGAGCCACGGGTACGCATGACGACGAGCTCCCTGCTGCGCGAATCGACCGTGGAGTCGCTGCCGCAGCCGTACCTCCTGTTCCTCGGCGACACGACCGAGCCCGGTTACGCGAAGACCGCATTCGGTCTTCGCGACTGGGCAGCGGACCGCTGCGTCGGCGAATGGTCGTGCGGCGCGACGGTGACGACGGGACTGCCGCGGCTGACGCCGAAAGAGGCACGTGCGCGCGGCGCGCGCGGGCTCGTGATCGGCGTCGCCAATTCCGGCGGCGTGATCTACGAGAGCTGGATTCCGTCGCTCATCGAAGCGCTCGCAGCCGGGCTCGACATCGTCAGCGGCATGCACACGCGGCTCAACGACACGCCGCAGCTCAAGGCCGCCGCGACGCGCTACGGCCGGCGCCTGATCGACATCCGCACACCACCGCCGCGCATTCCGATCGCGACGGGCGTCAAGCGCAGCGGCCATGCGTCTGCTCACGGTCGGCACCGACTGCGCGCTCGGCAAGAAATACACCGCGCTCGCACTCGCGCGCGCTTTTGCCGCGCGCGGCCTCGATGCGGATTTTCGCGCGACCGGGCAGACCGGCATCCTCATCGCCGGCCGCGGCATGCCGATGGACGCGGTGATCTCGGACTTCGAAGCAGGCGCCGCCGAGATGCTGAGCCCCGACGCCGATCCGCGACACTGGGACATCATCGAAGGCCAGGGCTCGCTGTTCCATCCGGCGTACGCAGGCGTTTCGCTCGGCCTGCTGCACGGCAGCCAGCCCGACGTGTTCGTCGTCTGCCACGAGCCCGGTCGCACGCACGTGCTCGGTCATCCGTCGTTCGAGCTGCCGAGCATCGAGGACACGATCGAGATGACGATCCGCCTCGGCCGCCGCACGAATCCGGCGATCCGCTGCGGCGGCGTGAGCCTCAATACCTCGCAGTTCGATGCAGTCGAAGCAAGCAAGCTGCTGGCATCGCACGGCAAGCGGCTCGGCTTGCCCGCGGCCGATCCTATTCGCGGCGGCGTCGAGTTCGATTGGCTCGTCGACGCGTGCATTGTCTAGAAAGAACGATACGAACGATTTCCCGCAATGACCACCGATTTCCCAGGGAGAAAGCCCGATGTCCCTGGGTCTTGCAAACGGAGTGAACATGAAAGCTAACAAGTTGATCGTGGCGGGCCTCTTCTCGCTGGCCTCGTTCGTGGCGGGAGCGCAGGTGGCGACGCCGCCCGCACCGCCGGCCACGGCCGCGGAGACGATGCCCCTCGCGACGGCGCCCGCGACGCCACCGACCGGAACCGCAGGCCGCGCATGAGCTGACGGCAGCCGACGTCGACGCGTGGCTCGACGGCTACATGCCCTACGCGCTGGCGACCGGCGACATCGCCGGCGCGGTCGTCGCCGTCGTGAAGGACGGCCAGATCGTCACCGAGCGCGGCTTCGGCTACTCCGACGTCGCCACGAAGAAGCCGGTCGATCCCAAGCTCACGCTGTTCCGTCCGGGCTCGGTGTCGAAGCTCTTCACCTGGACCGCGGTGATGCAGCTCGTCGAGCAGGGCAAGCTCGATCTCGATGCGGACGTCAACACGTACCTGCCCGACCGACTTCCAGGTGCCGCCGCGCGACGGCAAGCCGATCACGCTGCGCAACATCATGACGCACACGGCCGGCTACGAAGAACAGATCAAGAACATCATCACCGAAAATCCGGACACGCCCGATTTCGTCACGCTGCTCAAGCGCTGGATGCCGAACCGCGTGTTCGACGCCGGCACGACGCCCGCCTATTCGAACTACGCGACCTCGCTCGCCGGCTATATCGTCGAGCGCGTCTCCGGCGAGCCTTTCTACGACTACATGGACAAGCACGTCTTCGCGCCGCTGGAGATGAATCACTCGAGTTTCCGCCAGCCGCTGCCGAAGGATCTCGTGCCGCTGATGTCGACGGGCTACGCCACGGCATCGGAGCCGGCGAAGAAATTCGAAATGGTCGGCCCCGCGCCGGCCGGCTCGCTCTCTTCGCCCGGCGAGGAGATGGCGCACTTCATGATCGCGCACCTGCAGAACGGCGAGTACAAGGGCAACCGCATCCTGAAAGAGGAAACCGCCAAGCAGATGCACGACAGCCCGCTCACGCTGCTGCCGCCGCTGAATCGCATGGAGCTCGGCTTCTTCGAAACCAACATCAACGGCCGCGAAGTGATCGCCCATCTCGGCGACACCGACTATTTCCACACGTCGCTGCACCTGTTCCTCAAGGAGAACACGGGCTTCTACGTCTCGTTCAACAGCGGCGGCAAGGAAGGCGCGGCGCACTACTTGCGCCTGGCGATGTTCGCCGACTTTGCCGACCGCTACTTCCCCGGTCCGCGCATCCAGACGCGCGTCGACGATGCGACCGCCAAGCAGCACGCACAGATGATGGTCGGCAACTGGATCGGTTCGCGCGGCGCCGAGTCGACGTTCTTCTCGGTGATCGGCCTGATCGGTCAGGTCAAGGTCGTGGTCGGCGAGAAAGGCGAGCTCGTGATTCCGGACGCAAAAGGACTCGACGGCAAGCCGATCAAGTGGGTCGAGGTCTCGCCGTTCGTCTGGCAGGACGCGAACGGCCATGACCTGCTCGCCGCGAAGGTCGTCGACGGCAAGGCGACGCGCTTCAGCTTCGGTCTGCTCGGACCGTTCGAGGTGTATCAGCGCGCCGACACGATGCGCAACGGCGCTTGGCTGGCGCCCGCCCTGTACACGAGCCTCGGTGCGCTGCTGCTGACGGTGCTGCTCTGGCCGGTCGCGGCGATCGTGCGCCGCAAGTACCGTGCGCGCCTCGACCTCGCGCCGCGCGATTTCCGCGGCTACCGCGCAGGCAAGATCGGTGCGCTGCTGATGCTGCTCGCATTCGGCGCGTGGATCGCTTCGATCATTTCGATGTTCTCCGACCTCAACAAGACGACCGAGGCGTTCGATCCGGTGATTCGCTTCGACCAGATCTTCGGCTTCGTCGCGTTCATCGGCGGCTTCGTGCTGATCCTGTGGAACCTGTGGTCGGTATGGAGCGGCGGCCGCCGTCGCTGGCCGGCGAAGCTCTGGAGCATCGTGCTCGCGCTTTCGGGCGTCATCGTCCTCTGGGTCGCATTCGCGTTCCACCTCATCAGCTGGGGAGTCCACTACTGATGAAGGCTTTGCGAATGCACGTCGCGGTCGAGAAGCTGCGCCTCGCCAAGCCGTTCCGCATCTCGGGCTTCGTGTTCGAGGTGCAGGATGCCGTCGTCGTCACGCTCGACGACGGCGCCTGCCGCGGCGTCGGCGAAGCCTCTGGCGTCTACTATCTCGGCGACACGGCCGAATCGATGGTCGCCGCGATCGAAGCGCAGCGCGACGCGATCGAAGACGGCATCGATCGCTTCGCTTTGCAGGACCTGATGCCACCGGGTGGCGCACGCAACGCAATCGACTGCGCGTTCTGGGACCTCGAGGCGCAGCGGAAAGGACGCGAGGTGTGGGAGCTCGCCGGCCTCCCGTCGATCCGGCCGCTGGTCACGACGTTCACGCTCGGCGCCGACGATCCCGCGATCATGGCCGACGGCGCGCGAGCGTTCGCGCACGCACGTGCGCTCAAGATGAAGCTGACCGGCGATCTCGATGTCGACATCGCACGCGTCAAGGCGGTACGCGACGCACGGACCGATGTATGGCTCGGCGTCGACGCCAACCAGGGTTACGGCATCGACGCGCTCGACACGCTGATGCCGGTCCTCGTCGACGCGCGCGTCTCGCTGCTCGAGCAGCCGATTCGCCGCGGCCGCGAAGCCGATCTCGACGGCTATCACTCGCCGATTCTGATCGCTGCCGACGAAAGCGTGCTCTGCCTCGCCGATGTGCCCAGCGCGGCGAAGCGCTTCAATGTCATCAACATCAAGCTCGACAAGTGCGGCGGCCTCACCGAAGCGCTCGCCATGGCGCACGATGCGCGCCAGCTCGGGCTTGGCGTCATGGTCGGCAACATGGTCGGCACGAGCCTCGCGATGGCGCCGGCGTTCGTCGTCGGCCAGCTCTGCGACATCGTCGATCTCGACGGTCCGGTGTTCCTCGCTGCCGATCGCGAGCCCGGCCTCACGTACGAGGATGGCACGGTCTGGTGCGGACGCGACGTCTGGGGCTCGCGCCAAGCCGTCGCCGCATGAAAGAGCAAAACTGGTTCGGTCAGCCGCGCGGGCTGACCATCCTGTTCCTCACCGAGATGTGGGAGCAGTTCTCGTACTACGGGATGCGCGCGCTGCTCGTCTACTACATGACGAAGCAGCTCCTGATCGGCCAGGAAACCTCCTCGCTGATCTACGGCACGTACACCTCGCTCGCGTTCTTCACGCCGATCATCGGCGGCATCGTGTCCGATCGCTGGCTCGGCAAGCGCCGCGCCGTGATCATCGGCGGCGCGACGATGGCGCTCGGACATTTCATGATGACGTTCGAGCCGCTGTTCTACGTCGCGCTCGCGACGATCGCGCTCGGCAATGGCCTCTTCCTGCCGAGCCTGCCGAGCCAGATCAACGATCTCTACCGCCCGGACGATCCGCGCCGCGGCTGGGCGTACAACGTCTACTACGTCGGCATCAACATCGGCGGATTCCTCGCGCCGCTCATCTGCGGCACGCTCGGCGAGTTCTACGGCTGGCACTGGGGATTCGGCGCGGCCGGCATCGGCATGCTGACCGGCCTCGTGATCTACGTGCGCGGCGGCAAGTATCTGCCCGAGCAGCGTGCGCCGACGCGACCCGTCGTGCGCGATGCGCCCGCGCGGACCGGCCGCGAGACGCTGCTGCTGCTGCTCGGCATCGGTCTCGCCGTGACGATCTTCCGCGGCGCGTACGAGCAGGTCGGCAACACCGTCGCGCTCTTCGCCGACGCCGGCATCGATCGCAATACCGCGCTCGGCGCAATTCCGATGACATGGTTCCAGGCCCTGAATCCGCTGCTCGTGATCCTGATGACGCCGCTGCTGCTCGCGTACTGGAAGCGCCGCGCCGCGGTCGGACGCGAGCGCTCGTCGATGCAGAAGATGGCGGCCGGCGCGCTGATCGTCGCCGGCGCGTACGTGCTGCTCTCTGCCGCCGCGGCGTTCGGAGGCGGCGCGCAGGCGAGCTGGCTCTGGCTCGTCATGTTCTTCGTCGTGTTCACGCTCGGCGAGCTCTACATCCTGCCGACCGGGCTCGGTCTCTTCGCGCGACTTGCGCCACCGTCGCTCGGCGCGACGACGATAGCTGCCTGGTTCCTCGCGATCTTCACCGGAAGCCTCGCCGCCGGTTTCGTCGGCACGCTGTGGAGCCGCACGAGCCATCCTGCGTATTTCGCGATCCTCGCCGCGATCTCGGCGATCGCCGCGATGCTTCTGCTGGCGCTCGACCGCGCGACGCGACGCGCCGAAACCGAGCGCGCCGCCACGATTCTCATGGAGAACACATGAAACGCATCACGCTCATCGTCATTGCCCTCGCCTGCTCGCTCGATGCGGCCGCAGCGCCGCCGCCGGGTTTCGAGCAGCGCGTCGAAAACCTGCGCAAGGAGATCGGCGTGCCCGGCATGGCGATCGCGATCGTCGAGGACGACAAAGTCACGCTCGCCAAAGGCTTCGGCGTGCGCAAGCTCGGCGCGACCGAAACCGTCGACGCCGACACGATCTTCCCGACCGGCTCGACCGGCAAGGCGTTCACGGTCGCCGACATCGCGATCCTCGTCGATCAGGGAAAAATCGGCTGGGACGACAAGGTCACCGATCGCCTGCCCGGCTTCCAGATGTACGACCCGTGGGTCACGCGCGAGATGACGATCCGCGACCTGCTCGTGCATCGCAGCGGTCTCGGCCTCGGTGCCGGTGATCTGCTGTTCGTGCCGCGCACGAATCTGAGCCGCCCGGAATCGGTCAAGCGCCTGCGCTACATCAAGCCCGCGACGAGCTTTCGCAGCGGCTTTGCCTACGACAACGTGCTGTACATGGTCGCCGGCCAGATGATCGAGTCGGTGACCGGCGAGACCTGGGAGAAATTCACCGCCGATCATCTGTTCAAGCCGGCCGGCATGCTGCATTCGACCAGCGACGACGACGCGCGCTTCGCAAATCCGAACCGCGCGTTTCCGCACGCGCGCATGGACGGCGGCCTGCGCGGTGTCGGCAAGCAGGAAGTGCTCGACGAGCGCGAAGTGCTCGGCAAGAACTCCGCTCCAGCCGGCGGTCTCGCGATCAGCGCGAACGACATGTCGCGCTGGCTGCGCATCCAGCTCGACGGCGGCAAGCTCGTCGACAGCGACGCGCATCTTTTCAGCGCGGCGGCGCAGGAACAGATGTGGAAGCCGCAGGTGCTCGAGCCGATCACGCCGCGCGAGGGCGATCTGAAACCCATCCAGCCGCTGTTCGAAGCGTACGCGCTCGGCTGGGACGTGCGCGACTATCGCGGCGCACGCATCGTCTGGCACGGCGGCGCGGTGTTCGGATTTCTCGCCGGCGTCGTGCTGATACCGGAAAAGCACGTCGGCTTCGCGATCGAGATCAACAGCGAGGACCGCGAGATCATCAGCGGTCTGATGTTCGAGCTGCTCGATCACTACCTCGGCGCGCCGTCGAACGACTGGCCCAAGAAATTCATCGCGAAGAAGGACAAGGACGTCGCCGAAGGCCTGAAAGCCTTCAATGAAAAGGCAGCGAAGCCCGCGAAGGTCGGCCCGTCGCTGCCGCTCGCGCGCTACGTCGGCACGTACACCGATCCCTGGTACGGCAACATCGAGATCGCACTCGTCAAGAACAAGCTCCACATCGATTTCAAATCGACGCCGCGCATGGGCGGCACGCTCGATCACTGGCAGTACGACAGCTTCGTCACGCGCTTCGACGACAAGACGATCGAGCCTGCGTACGTGAACTTCGGGCTCGACGCGGACGGCAAGGTCGAGCGCATCACGATGAAGGCGGTTTCGCCGCTCGCGGACTTCAGCTACGACTATCAGGATCTGCTGTTCGCGCCGGCGCCTTCGAAATAGCGAAACGGGGGGCACTCCCCCACGGCCCGAGACCGGCGCGCGTCAGCTCTTGAAACCGACGCGCAGGTGGCTGTTGTCGCAGAACGGCTTGTTGTTGCTGTGTCCGCAGCGGCACAGGCGCGCCGTCTGCACGCGCGCGACGACGCGGCCGGTGCCGCTGATGATCTCGAGATTGCCGCGCACCTTGTACGGACCGTCGCGTTCGGGATCGATCGCGAGCTCGCCGTCGCGCATTTCGAGCATGTCGGTCTTGCCGCTCGGCGGCTCGCCGGTCGCATCGAAGCCGATCTCCTTGTGCGACTGGTCGCAGAACGGCTTGTTCTTCGAAGCGCCGCAGCGGCACAGCGTCGCGCGGTAGCCGAGCGGCTTGCCGTCGAGCACGATGTCGGCGCGCACGGCGTAAGGACCTGCTTCGCGTAGTGTCAGCAGATTGACCGGTGGCGCGGCTTCGTCCGGCTTGCCGTCCTTGCGCCGGTAGCGGATCGCGCCGGACGGACACAGGTGCGCGATCTCGACGAGCCCGTCGACATTCATCTCGTCCGGATGTATCCACGGACCCGGCACGTTGGCGAGGAAAACGCGCGGCGCACCGGTCACGCAGAAGCGCGAGTGGATGCAGCGCTTGCCTTCGTAGATCAGTGTCATGTCCTTGCCTTCGATCTCCTCGACGCCATCGACGCTGCGCGGCTGGCCGCCATCGGCCGTGGCGTTGGCTTTCGCCGGCGTGGTCGTGGGCGTGCTCGTGCGTGACGCGCTGTCGGGCGCGCGCGAAGGCGCTGCATCGATGCGCGCGAATTCGCGTTCGGCACGTGCGGCAAGCTCGGCGATGCGAGCCGTCGCTTCGAGCATGCGCGGATCCTGATCGGCGCAGAGACTTTTGGCGACACCTGCGAGCTCTGTCAGACGCTCGGTGAAGAAACGCCGCGCGCTCGTGCCCTCGGGCAAAGGCGCCGCATCGCGCAGCGCGGTGAACGACATGCCCGCATTGCAATCGGGATTCGACGGGCCCGCCGGCAGTCGCGCCGCGCGCTCGCCGAGCAGCGTCACGCTGCGCATCAGCGTGACGGCGAGATCGACGGCGAGCGCTTTCTCCGGGTGCGGCCCGGGCACCGAGTACGAATACGCGATCAGGCGCAGCATCAGCGCGTAGGCCGCGTTCGCGACATCGACGCACGCGGAAGCGAGCTCGTTCTCGATCCACACGCCGATCTTCCGGCCGCGGCGGACGCCGCAGCACGGGGTTGTGCGCAGACGGAAACGCCGGCGCGAACTTCGGATTTGCCGCGAGCAGCGCGCGGTATTCGTCGCGTATCGCGGCGAACCGTCCGTAGTGTGAATTGGCCGATGTGCGTGGGCGCGCCCTCGCCCTGCGACGACGATCGCATCGAACGCGGCGAGCGCGGTCTTGAGGCAGATGACGCGCTCGGCGCCCTTGAGGTCGACCTCGGCCGGCGAGATCTGCAGGCGTCGGATCACCGCAGAATGCGGCGCTCTCGCCGATCGTCTCGGCGAAGCGCTTCAGGCTCGCGCCGAGCTCCTCGTAGAACGTGCCGACCGTGTCGTAGTCCATCGGCATCGGCGTAAGCCGCGGCACATCCATGCCGCGCGTGAAGCGCCGCTCGGGCTCGAAGCCCTTGCCTTCGGGCTCGTCCGAATCGTGCGGACGTTCCAGATAACACGAAGTGCTGCAGCGTATCGGGACTGAACGGCGCGAGCTTGACGACGATCCCGGCCGGCATCCGGCCGACATTGAGCGGGAAGTTGTCGCGGCCGAAATACGGCACGCCGCCGAGGCCCGAGGTGATGTTCCAGACCGCGACGAGATGACCCATCTCGTCGATCGCGACGTCGATGATCGTGCGCCGCCAGCGCGCGACGGCTTCGGCCTCGACGGCGCTCAGGCCTTCCGCCTCGCCGCACTTCATGCTGAAGGCCGCATAGAGATACGTGCACATCAGCGTGTGCTCGAGCTCGGCGGCCTCGCACAGCGAATAGAACAGACGCTCTCGCGTCGGCATGACGGCACCCGCCGCAAGCGGTTCCATCGTCATGGCATCCTCCGGGTCGGCGCAATCTACCCGGAGATTGTTGCACAGCCGTCAAGGGGCGGGCTCAGGGCCCGTCGAATCCGTCGGCGAAGATGATGTCGCTGGTCTGCACCTCGAACGCGCCGATATCCGCCGCGGCGCCGACGACTCGGGCGAAGCCGGGGCCGCGTTCGTCGTAGAGGAGCTGCGCCGCATTGTTGCCGGCGTCGATGGCCGGGCTCCCGTCCAGGAGCGGAATCGTCAGCGTCGATCCGCCGTAGTCGCCGATCGTGCCGAGCAGCGGATCGCTGCCGATCGTGTCCGGCGGCAAGGGCGCGGACGACGCCACGACAAGGTTGTTCGCGCCGGTGATCACGGGCGAGCCATAGACATCGAAATCGTCAGGCACGTTGAAGCCGACGTTGCCGGCGATGATCGTGCTCTCAAGATCGAGCGTCGGCCCGCTCATCAGGATGCCGGCGAGGCCGTTGAAGGCGACGTTGTTGGCGATCGTCGAGTTGGAGATCGTCGCAGGGATGATCAGGTTGAGCCCGCCGACCGTCGCGACCGAATGGTTACCGGCGATCGTCGAGTTGACGATCGTCGCGGTCGGCGAACCGGTGTAGTACGTCGCGCGCATGCCGGCCGTGTGCGAGGCACCGTTGTTGTAGATCGTCGAGGAATCGAGCGTGACGGCGTCCTTGGTCCAGATGCCGCCGACCTCGTACGCGCTGTTGTAGAAGATCGTCGATTGGCGAAGAGTTGCCGCGCCGACAATCATCGCGCCGCCGCCCTTCCCGCCGTTGATCGGCGCGCCGTACGCCGCGTTGTAGCTGATCGTGCTGAATTCGGCGTCCAGACCGCCGGCGCCAACGTAGATGCCGCCGCCGCGCGCACCCGACGCCATGCCTTGCGCGTGACTCATTGTCACGAGGCTGCGCGTGAGGTAAAGACGGCCGTGTGCATAGATGCCGCCGCCGCGCGCGATCTCGGCCGCAGTGCCGACGACCGCGCACGACGAAAGTGTCGAATCCGTGACCACGAGGTTCCCGGCGGAATAGAGGCAGCCGCCGCGCGGCGTGTTCGCGCTCTCGTAGTGCCCGTTCGCGAGCGTAAGCCCGGAAATCGACAGCGTCATGTTGCCACTGTGACGGATCACGCCCGAAGCCCCAGCCGCATCGATCGTGAGCGCGGCGGCGCCGGGCCCGATGAGCGTCAATTGGTCTTGTGCGACTGCGATGTGGCCCGTAGTCAACGTGATCGTACTGCAGGCGAGGCTGCCGAGATCGATCGTGCCGCCATCCGGTGCGGCGGCGACGGCATCGCGCAGGCTGCCCGCGCCGGCGTCGTCGCAATTGCCGACGACGATCGGGCCGTGCGGTGGGGCGGCTGCATCGGACGTGGATGCGAGGCCAAAGCTCGCCGCCAGTGCGAGCAGGAGACTCGCGGCAAGCGGCCGGCGATGAAGGGTGAAAACGGAAGCGGATGATGCGGATTTCATGTCGAATGTCCCCGGCTGGATTGCACGAGCGCTGCGTCTTTCCATGACGGCGGCTCGCCAGTCGGCGACTATAGACCGCACCCGGCACCGCTGGTGTGGCGAATCTTTCGAGTTGGCGTTCGCTCTGGCTTGACCGCGCCGAATGGGCCACGATCCAATGGTTTCCATGAATGAGTGGGACGCCGTATACCGCGAGAAAGGCGCCGGAGCCGTCAGCTGGTTCCGGCCGCACCTGGACGTTTCGCTGCGGCTGCTCGAACGCGCAGGCCTGTCTGCAGAGACGCGCTTGATCGACGTCGGCGCCGGCGCATCGACGCTGGTCGACGATCTGCTTGACCGCGGCGTCACGGACATCACGATGCTCGATCTTTCCGCCGAAGCGCTCGGCATCGCGAGAGCACGCCTCGGCGAGCGGGCGGCGCAGGTGCGCTTCGTCACGGGCGACGTGACGATGCTGCCGCTGCCGCCATCCGCGTTCGATATCTGGCACGACCGCGCCGCACTGCATTTCCTGCTCGATGCGGGCGACGTGTCGGCGTATGTCGCGCAAGCCACGCGCGCGCTCGCGCAAGGAGGTTACGCAGTCATCGGCGGATTCGCGACGGATGGCCCGCTGCGCTGCAGTGGCCGCGATGTCGCACGCCGGGAGCCGGACGGGATCGCGTCATTGTTCGGCGAGCGCTTCGATCTCATCGAAGGCGTCCACGAAACACACATCACGCCGGACGGGCGGCCGCAGCGTTTCGCGTACGCCCTGCTTCGCAAGCGCTCGGCTGACTGAGCCGGAAACGCGGCAACTTGCCTTTCGCTGACGGAAATGGACAAGAAAAAGCCCCCGCTTTCGCGAGGGCTATGTCCCAAACGGAGACCAACTCTGAATGCGCCGGCGGAGTGATACCGACGCACTACCGATATAGGCGCCTGGACGGCTAAATCAACCCCGCTCCGCGGCCCTGCAGCGATGGTTCAGCCTGAACGCGCCTTGGCGAGGCAGTCGCGATAGCGCTGGTCGACGCGCGTCGCGAACCATTCGGTGGTGAGCTTGCGCTTGATCTTCGGGCTCTTGAGCGCGATCTGCGGCAGCACTGCGCGTGGCAGCTGCTGATGCGAGACTTTCTGCGCGCGCGCGAACACGCGCTGATAGAGCTCGGTCTTTTCGAAGTCGATGCTCTCGCCTTTCTCGAGCGCGCGGCGGATGGCGGATTCGTCGAGCTCGATCTGGCGCGACATCGAGCGCACCGCGAGCTCGGTCGCACCCGGCTTGTCGCTGTCGTAGCCGACCAGATCGCCGTCGAGCGCGAGCGGAATTTCGGTCGCGACGCTGACGGCGTTCTGGAACGCCGCGTTGCGGCTCGCATAGAAACCGGCGTTGTAGTCGGCGAAGCGATAGATCATGCGCTCGTACGACGCGGGATAGCCGAGCAGGTGCGCGATGCCGAAGTAGACGCCGCCGCGCCTGCTGAAGACCTCGTGGCGGATCGAGACGTCGATTGGATACGGATAGTCGCGTTGGTGCGCCTCTTCCTCGGCGTACGCGACGCTGACCTGCATCGGCCCGCCGGTGTGCACCGGGTTCGCATCCGCGAACAGACGCCGGCCCATCGGCACGCGGCTGATGAAATCCTCGTAGACGAGACTCAGCTCGCGCTCCGTGTGCACTCCGGCGATGCGGTCGGCATAGCTGCGGCCATCCGACGATTTCAGCGAAAGCGCCGCGCGCACCAGCAGCTGCGGCACGTCGTGCTGTTCGGCGCGCCGGTCGATCTCTTCGCGCGCGATGCGACCGAGACCCGGCACGGCGGGATCGGTCGTGTAGTTCGATTCCTGCCCGATCACCGCAAGCGTCGCGCAGATGTTCGACGTGCTCGGATCGATTTCGAGCGCGCTGAATGCCGCGGTGATGTCGGCCGCCCAGCCTTCGCGGTCCTGCGTCGTCGCCGGCAGGAGGCGCACGAGCTCGGCGCGCACGTCGGCCGGCCGGCGTTCCGGCGCGCGCACGCCGGGCCGTGTCGCGCAGCCGACGCCGAGGACGAGGATCGCAATCGCAAGCGCTGAACGGAAATTTCGGTCGATTCGCATGTGAGGCGGATATGCGGCATTTGCCCGCGCCGCACAAGCCGGCGCTCTTCCGCAAACGGCGGCGCACGTGTCGCCGGCGCATCTTCGGCGGAAACCATTCAGGTAGGATCGCTCTAACGTTTTCAATCAGGGGGTGATTGCATGCAGGCTTGTGTCCGCGTATCCGCGTTGCCGCGAAATCTTCTCTGCATCGGGCTCGGTCTGGCCCTGTGCGCCGGTTCGGTTGGCGCGCGCACGCCTGTTGCGGACATGCCGCGCGCGCAGGCCGGAGGTGGCGGCGCGGCCCTGCCCTCGCAGTTTGCTCGTTCGATGCCCGCGCTGCCGACGACGGTCGCATCGAGTCCGCGCCTGCCCGCCGTGCAGATGGTCACGACGTGCGACGACGATGGTCCCGGCAGCTTGCGCGCTACGATCGGCAGTGCGGTCAGCGGCGATGTCATCGACCTGACCCAGCTGACGTGCAGCACGATAACCCTCGCTTCGACGCTGTCGACCTCGCTCGACGACCTGACGTTGCAGGGTCCGGGTGCCTCGCAGCTGGCGATCGCGCGCGACGCGGCGAGCTCCGACTATTTCCGGGTGATGACGCATCTGGGTCTCGGCACGCTGACACTCGCGGACCTGACGATCCGCGACGGCTCGCTGTATTTCCCGATGTCGCACGGCGGCTGCATCTATGCGATCAACTCGCTGCTGCTCACAAATACGGTGGTCGAGAATTGCACCGTCTACGCGACGAATTCGGCGGGCTACGGCGGCTATGGCGGCGCGATCTTCGTCGGACAGACGCTGACGCTCGAGAACAGCACGATATCCGACGCGACGCTGATCGGCGGGCGTGTGTTCGGCGGCGGCGCGTTCGTCGCTGGCGATCTCAACATGACCCGCAGCGCCATCGTCAGCAACGAAGTCAACATGACCGGCGCGCAGCACTACGGCGCATTTGGCGCCGGCGCCGCCGTCGCGGGCAGTGCCATCATCGTCGATTCGCTGATCTCCGGAAACCGGGCGCTGAGCGGTTACGTTGGCTACGGAAATGTCGGTGGCATCGATCTGTTCGGACGGGCCGCGGAGCAACGATCTCCAACAGCACGATCAGCGGCAACATCGCAAACGGGAAGATCGGGGCGGTCTATTCGAACACCCCGCTCTCGATCTTCAACAGCACGATCGCGTTCAACAAATCCGGAGTCGCGGGCGCGGCGCCGTACTTCGCCGCCGGGGTCAAGATCTACGCGACCACCGCGACGCTGCAAAGCACGATCATCGCCAATAACCGCATCGGTACGGCCGAGCTCGATCTGACGGGCCCGGATGCATCGGTCTCTGGTACGGACAATCTGATCATGGCATCGCTGATCTCTCCGCCCGGCACGCTCACCGCCGATCCGCTGCTGCAGCCTTTGGCCGACAACGGCGGCGCGACACTGACGCATGCGCTCCCCGCGAACAGCCCTGCGATCGACGTGGGCAACAATCTCCAGGGCCTGGCGTTCGATCAGCGCGGAGAAGGTTTCGCGCGCGTCGTCGGCGCGCAGGCGGACATCGGGGCGTTCGAGAGCGACAGCGACCACATCTTCGCGGACGGATTCGACACGCACACGCGCTGATCGCGCTTGAACGAGTTCGATTTCCCAGCAGAGATCGCTAACGGCGCGCGCGGACAGCCGCCACGTCTGGACTTTCGCGCCGCGACGCGGTTATCTCTTGCGTCTTGACGCTCCGCGCGGGAACCGGCATGGCTTCGCTCAAGATCGCAACCTTCAACGTCAATGGCATCCGCAGCCGGCTGGAAGGCCTGCTCGAATGGCTCGAGCGCGAGGCGCCGGATGTCGTTTGCCTGCAGGAGCTCAAGAGCGCCAGCGAGGGCTTCCCTGCCAAGGCAATCCGCGATGCCGGCTACGGCGCCGTCTTCGTCGGACAGAAATCGTGGAACGGCGTCGCGATCCTCGCCAGGGACACGCAGCCGATCGAAGTGCGACGCAGCCTGCCCGGGGATACGAAGGACGAGCACGCGCGCTACATCGAGGCCGCGGTCGATGGGCTGCTCGTCGCCTGCCTCTACCTGCCGAACGGCAATCCGCAGCCGGGCCCGAAGTTCGACTACAAGCTGGCCTGGTTCGAGCGGCTCATCCGGCATGCCGCAACGCTTTATGGGTGCGGCCAGCCGGTCGTGATCGCGGGTGATTACAACGTCGTGCCGACGGACTTCGACATCTACAACCCGAAATCGTGGCTCAAGGACGCGCTGCTGCAGCCCGAAAGCCGCGCGTGCTACCGGCGTCTGCTCGACCAGGGCTGGACCGATGCGCTCCGTGCGCTGCACCCGGACGAGCGCATCTACACGTTCTGGGATTACTTCCGCCAGCACTGGCAGCGCAACTCGGGGCTGCGCATCGATCACCTGCTGCTCAACGAGCCGCTGCGCAAGCGCCTTGTTTCCGCGGGTGTCGACACGTGGGTGCGCGGGCGGCCCGGCGCGAGCGATCATGCGCCGACGTGGATCGTGCTCGATCCGGCTCGCAAAGCGACATCGCGCGCGAAGCCGGCGACACCCGCGCGCGCAACGCGTACGCGCAGGAAGACATGACGGCGCATCGGTGCTGGAACGGTGTCTACTCGAACCCGTTCGCGTAGATCGAATCGCTGGCGACGCGCACGACGAGGCAGTCGAGCGGCTGCGGGCTGCCGAGCGGCGGTACGAACGCGATGCCGCCGGCGACGATCTGCGTACCCTGCAGCGCGACGCCGGTGAATACCTGCGTGCCGGGGGTCGTGAATCCGAGATCGTAGGTGTTCTTGCCGGTCACGCCGAATGAAAGATCCGGCGAGCCGTCGTGATGGACGCGTGCGGCGATCGCGTATTGCGTCGAATCACCGAGCGCCGTGCCGACGAAGAAGAGATACCCATCCGGCTGCTCGATCGCATCGATCGCGGCGTCGAAGCCATCGACCGTGAGATCGAACGGAATCGTCAGGAGTCCGCCGCTGCCGAACGTCGCATCCAGCATGCCGTCCGAATGCAGGCGCGCGGCTGCCATGTCGATGTTCTGCGTCGCCCAGGGCGACGTGTTCGCGTAACCGGAGACGACGATGTCGCCGTCTTCCTGGATCGCGACACCCATCGCGATCGCGTCGCTGACGCCGGTGCCGGGATCGAACGCGATCGTCGCGGCGCCAGCTCCGTTGAACGACGTGTCGAGCGTGCCGTCGCTCGAGAGGCGCGCGACGCCGAACTCCGCGTGGTCCTGCGGGTCGCTCGCGCGCGCGGTGCCCGCGATCACGATGCGGCCCTTGTCGTCGATCGCCATGCCTTGCGCGCTGTCCGTTTCGGTACCGGTCTCGGTCAATGCGAAGCCGAACGTGACCTTTCCGGTGAAATTGAACGAGGCGTCGCGCGCGCCGGTACCGAGCAGGCGCGCGATCGCGACCACGCTGCCGTCCGTCGTTTCCGCGCTGCCGGCCAGCACGATCGTGCCGCTCGGCTCGATCGCCAGCGCATGCACGTCATCGTTGCCTACGCCGTCGGCGAGATCGAACGCGATCGTCGCCTTGCCGCCGTTTGCGAAGCTTTGATCGAGTGCGCCGTCCGCATCCAGGCGCGCCACTGCGAAATCGTCGCTCTGCAAGCCGGCGCCATGCGTGGTTCCGGCGACGATGATGCGGCCGTCGGCCTGCAGCGCAATGCCTTCGGCCTGGTCGCCGCCGCCGCCACCATCGAAATCGATCGTGACCGTGCCGCCGTTGCCGAATGTCGGATCGAGCGTGCCGTTGACGTCGAAGCGCGCGACGAGAAAATCCGAACCCGTTGCGCCGTCGCGAAGCCGCGTGCCGCAGATGAGGATTTTTCTGTCGGGCTGCACGAGCGGACGGCATCCGCTCGGACCATCGTCCGCATCGGTGATGCCGACGCGCGCGACACCGCCGACACCGAAGCCCAGGTCGAGCGCGCCTTCATTCGCAAGCGCGTTCGCACCGAAGCCGATGCCGGTTGCCAGTGTCAGGACTGCGATCGCCTTCACGACCATCCTCACCCACTTGAGGAACCACCGATGTTTCGCCGTGCGCGAAGCGGACCCGACTGCTGCCGCTTTTGGCGCAGGCCTACTTCCGCACATTGCTGATGAACGCTGTCCGAGTCGGGCCCGACTCGTTCATCCGCCAGTATGCTTCGAAAACCGCGCTGCGGCTTTCCCCGCGCGCGCCTCTATGCGCACTCCCGGCGAACGGGATTGGGACGAGGGTCGCAAAAAGTGCGGAAAAGCGCCCGGGCGCGCATTTTGCACGGACGAACGGCGCCCGCCAAGCGTGTCAATACGGCGGCGTTTTGCCGCGCTGATCGCGCAACGCCTGCACGCAGTGCGCGAAGTCCTCTGCTCCGACGGTGAATCCGTACTGACTGCAAAGCGCGCGATCGCGGGCACGTTGCTCGGCGTCGGCGTCGCGCACGCTTTCGGTTTTCGTGTTCGTGGTCTGACATGCGCACAACGCGATCGCCGCGATCGCCACCAGCACGCTCCGCGCTTCGATGCGATTCACCGCACCCGACTCGCATCGCCGCATGAGACGGCCGCCGGGGCGGCAACAGCCAGCAGCGACAGAAGATGAATTCGGGACATCGGACGAGTCTACAGGACCGTGCGCAACCAAGCCGTGCGCGTCACCCAATCTGCACAATGCGTCCGCGATCGAACGCGTACCTAACGCGCGCGTGAACCGATACCGGCGCGCGGCAGAGACTAGGTCCGGATTCAGGCCGCCGGCCGCACCCTGTGATCTCGCAAGCCAAAGGAGAACGTCATGGACGAGGACAACACCACGCGCTGCGCACACAAGGACTGCACGTGCCATACGGACGGCATGCGCGTATTGCAGCGAAGATTGCCGCAAGGCCGCCGAATCGGGCGCTTCCGGATGTGGTTGTGGGCATGCCGGCTGCACCGCGAGGGCATACCTGCGCACGCGCTCCAGCGAGTCGGTAACGCGGGCCGCGGTCCGCCATACGCACTGAGGCCGACGCTGCCGCAGCTCGATGTTCCGGCTCAACCGGCCGCGGTCGGAGTGAGCCGGATTTCCTCTGCGACCGCATTGAGCAGCATCGCCGAGTCGATCGGCTTCTCGACGAAACGGATGCGCTGCACCGGCGGCAGATCGTCGATCGGCTTGCGGCGCATCCGGCCGCACGATCATGATCACGGGCCCCGCATACGAGCGATCCAGAAGCGCCGACAGCGTGCGCACGCCGGTCATGAGGCTCATCTCGGCTTCCATCAGTACGAGCTCGGGCAGGCCGTACGCTTCGATTTCCTGCAGCGCAGCCGTGCCGCTTTGCGCGGCCGAGACGACATAACCGTGGCTGCGCAGGATGTCCGACAGCAGCGAAAGCGTGCTCGCCTCTTCCATGACGACGAGAACGCGCTGTCCCGTTCCCTGCGGCGCTTCGCGCAGATCGCGCGCGCCATCGGCATGCGCCGCAGGGCCGAGGGGGAAATACAGCGAGAACGTGCTGCCCTTGCCCGGCGAGCTGTCGACGCGCAGATAGCTCTTGTGATTGTCGAGAATGCGGCGGCATGAGAGCAGGCCAAGACCGGTGCCGTCCTTCTTGGTCGTGAAGAAAGCCTTGAACAGGTTCGCCTTCACCTCGTCGGTCATGCCGATGCCGGTGTCGCTGATCGTGATGCGCAGATACGCGCCGGGCGAGGACGGCTCGCCGTCACGGAAGAAAGTGCCGCCGAGATCCTGCGATTCGGCGCCGACTTCGAGACGGCCGCCATCCGGCATCGCCTGCAGCGCATTGAGGCAGAGATTCAACAGGCACTGCTGCAGCTCGGTGTAGTTGCCGTCGAGCTCGATGTTGTCCTCCGGCAGCGCGATCGCGAGCTCGACCGTGCGCGGCGCGCTGCCGCGCAGCAGCAGCGCGAGCCCTTCGAGCAGCGTGCGCACCTTGACGCGCTCGATCGCGCCGCGCGCGCCGCGCGCGAACGTCAGCATCGAATTGACGATATCGAGCCCGCGCGCCGCGCAGTCCTGCACGAGCAGCCCGATCTTGCGCGTCCTCTCGTCGCCGACCTCGAGCAGCATCGATGCGCCCATCGTGATCGGCTGCAGCACGTTGCGCAGATCGTGGCTGAGGCCCGACGCCAGCAGCGCGAGCCCTTCGTAGCGTTGCGCACGCAGCAGGCTCTTCTCGGCCTGCGTGCGCGCGATGCGCTCCTCCGCCTCGCGCAGCGCGCGGCGGAAAGACGGCACCAGCCGCGTCAGATCGTGCTTGAGCACGTAGTCGGTCGCACCGCGGCGCACGGCTTCGACGGCCGCCTCCTCGCCCATCGTGCCGGACACGAATATGAAAGGCGTGGCCGGCACGCGCTCGCGCGCGAGCTCGAGCGCGCGATAGCCGGAAAAGTCCGGCATGCTGACGTCGGAGATGATGACGTCCGGCGCGAATTCGACGAGCGCGGCGGAGAACTCGCGCTCGTTCTCGACGCGCCGCGATTCGATCGCGATGCCGTCGTTCGCGATTTCGTCGACGACGAGCTCGGCATCGAGCGCGCTGTCCTCGACCATCAGAACACGGATCCTGGGACTTGCCTCGCTCATGTTCAGGCCCTGGGACGTTCGTTCATGACAGCCCAGAACTGCCCGAGCGTGCGCACCGCCTCGAAGAACTGCTGCGCGTTGACCGGCTTGACGACATAGGCGTTGACGCCCAGATCCCAGCTTTGCGCAAGATCGGTTTCCTCGCGCGAAGACGACAGGATCACGACCGGCGTGTGCCTGAGCTTCTCGCTGGAGCGGATCTCGCGCAGCACCTCGATGCCGTCCAGGCGCGGCATCTTGATGTCGAGCAGCACGACCGCAGGCATGCCGTCGTGGCGATCGGCGAACGCGCCGCGCGCGTGCAGGTAGTCCAGTGCCTCGACGCCGTCCTCGACGTGCACGATCGGATTGGCGAGCTTGGCCTCGCGCAGCGCGTCGACGGTCATCTCGGCATCGGCCGCGCTGTCCTCGACCAGCAGGATGGTGCGTATCTCTCGGATCATGATGTCCTCGTCAGAACTGGCTCTGGCTGCGGGGAAGTGAAAAATAGAACGTCGCGCCCTGGTCGAGCTCGGATTCGGCCCAGGTGCGGCCGCCGTGCCGGCCGACGATGCGGCGCACCGACGCAAGGCCGATGCCGGTACCGGCGAACTCCGACGCCTTGTGCAGGCGCTGGAACACGCCGAACAGCTTGTCCGCGTACGCCGGATCGAAACCGACGCCGTTGTCGCGCACGAAGAACGTCCATTCGAGCGGCGTCGGCTCGTTGCTGCCGATCTCGATCAGCGCGCTTTCGCGCGACGCGGTGTACTTCATCGCGTTGTCGATGAGGTTCTGCCAGACCAGGCGGATCATGTTTTCGTCGGCGATGACCACCGGCAGCTGCGCGATGCGCCAGACGATGCGCCGCTCCTCGTTGCCCGAAGTCAGCGCGATGCGCACTTCGTTGACCATCGCCTGCATGTCGACGCCTTGCAGCCGCATCGCATGCCGGCCCAGGCGCGAATAGGCCAGGAGATCCTCGATCAGCGAGGACATGCGTCGCGACGAGTCGACGACGACATCGGCGTAGTGCCGCGTCTGCTCGTCCGCGCCTTCGCCGAGATGGCCGCGCAGCTTCTCGGCGAAGCCGGCGATGTGCCGCAACGGCGCGCGCAGATCGTGCGATACCGAATACGAGAATGCTTCGAGCTCGCGGTTGCTCTCGGAGATCTGCGCGATCTTGCCTTCGAGCTGGCGGTTGAGCTCGAGGTTCTGCGCTTCGGACTGCTTGCGCGCGGTGATGTCGCTCACCGTGACAAGGATCGTGGCATCGTTCGAATCGGGCAGCGTCATCGTGCGCGCGCTGACGACGACATGGCGCGTCGAGCCCGCATCGAGCGCCTGGGTAAGCTCGTAGTCCCACAGCTCGCGACGCGTCAGCAGCACGTCGCGCAGGCGCTGCAGCAGCATCGAATCGTTCCACGCCGGGCTGTCGGCGAGCGAGCCGCCGCGATCGATGCCGTAGTAGTCGGTGAAGGCCTGGTTGCATTCGATGAGCCTGAGATCAGGCCCGATCACGGCGATCGGCTCGCGCACGGTCGCAACGATCATGCGCCCGCTCTCGACCGCCCGGCGCGCGGTCGCTTCGGCGTTGAGCCGGATGCGCATCTGCTTTTCCGAGCCCCAGATGATGCCGGCGAGCAGCAGCAGCTGGACGAGCGAAACCGCGGCAATGATCCAGTTGCCGATCCGCGTGCGTCGCTCGGCATCGGCTTCGCGCTGGCCGACCAGCGCTCTCTTCCTCACCGACGATCGCATCGAGCACGTCGTCGACCGGATAGCGGGTCACGGCGATCGCAAGCCCCTGCCCGGCATCCGCGCTGCGACCCTCGGCGCGATTCAACAGCGCCTCGTCGAACAGCTTGACGCGTCCTTCGATGCGCGCCCGCAGCATGCCGATGCGTTCCTGCTGCGCAGGATTGTCGCGCGTCACCGCGCGCAGCTTGTCCAGCACGGGCACGTAGTGCGCGCGCGCTTCGCCGTAACGGCGCGCGGCTGGCTGGGACAGCGGGTCGTACTGCGTCGCGAACGCAGCCGCCTCCATCTCGCTCAGCCCGGAAGAAAGCTCGAACACCGTTGCCTCGACCTCGTGCGTGTGCGCGACCCATTGCAGCGAATTGATCGTGCCGCTGGTGACCTGCATGCGGATCACGAAAGCGAGCCCGACGATGAGGACCAGCGTCAGGACCAGCACGATCAGGCGGACGGACGATTCCTGCCAGCGCAGGAATTTCCACGGCGCTCCCGCGGACGTATCAGGCAAGACATCTTCCTCGGCGGCGGCAGATTCGGAGCGGCATCCCGCACCAGACCGGGCACAGCCGCAGTGCGGGCGGGCGCGCACGATAGGCAACCGTCACGCAACCCTCGATTAACAAGGCCATCTCCGTCGTGCGCGCTTCGATCTCCGCCTTGCGGCTGAGCGCCGAGCTCAGCGCGCATCATGCATTACGTCGCGACATCGCTGCCAGATGCGACGGATCGGGCGAATCTACTGCTGAGTTCGCCGCTCGTTCAGGAAGAATGAATCGTCGCTGACGTCTTTTGCGCAAGCTCGCTGGGTTAATGCTTCATTCGATTTGACGACATTAAGTTACATCGCGGGTTCACGGTGGCGTTCTGGAAGGAGACGGCGCCACTGTCGGGAACCGATCCGGAGGTTTTCCAATTCCAACGATCATCCTTTCGCGGGAGGCACTCATGCGCCATTTCGAAATAGCGTCTTCTTCTCTGAACCAGCGTCGCGGCAAGGCGATGTTCGCCGGATCGCTGCGCGGCGACCTTTCGGAAGTCGCCAGAACGGTTCACCTCGCTTCGCTGCACTTCGACATCACGGTGTGGGCGAATGCGAACGCCGAGATCCTGTTCGACCGCGCCGAACGCAGCCCGGATGTCGCCCCCGAATATCTCGCGGGCACGTACGGCATCGGTGCGCTGCCGAGCGACATCGAGAGCGACCTGTGCGTGCTGCGCAGCGAGCGCGTCTCGAGCGCAATCCTTTCCTGACCGACCACAGCGGAGAAAAAAACCATGAGCACCGGTGCCCTGATCCTCCTGATCCTCATCATCCTGCTGGTTGTCGGCCTGCCGACCTGGCCATACAGCCGCGGCTGGGGCTATTACCCGAGCGGCGGCATCGGCCTTGTCGTCGTGATCCTGATCATCCTGCTGCTGCTCGGCAAGATCTGAGCGTTCGGCGCCGCCGCGCGCATGACGCGGCGGCGCCTTCTATTCCGAAACCGTATCCACACGGCACGGCGCGATCCAGAACGCACCGCCCTGCCGCGTCCGTAAAACACCTTCCGATTTCAGTCGCCTGGCGCCGTTGGCGCGCGCCCTCTTGCGCAGCAGCTTGAGCGCGATCGTTTCGAGCTTGCGCGGCGCACTCGGCGACTTCTGCCGGCACGACACGATGCAGTCGTCCGCTGCGCCAGGCATCGAACACCGCGGGATCGATGTACGAATTGCGGCACACCGCCGGCGTGTTGCGCAGCCGTCCGGCGACTTCCTTCACGACCGCGGCGATCGTCGAGGCCATCGCGCGCTCGGAGCTCGGCTCGGGCAGCGCCGTGCGCGACAGCAGCGCGATCGCGCCGAGCGTGCCGCCCCAGGTGCGGAAATCCTTCGCGGTGAACTCCTCGCCCATCGCGTTGCGCAGGTAGTCGTTGACCATGCCGGAATCGACCGGCTTGCGCGCGCCGTCGTCGTCGATGTACTGGAACAGCATCTGTCCCGGCAGCTGCTGGCAGCGGCGCAGGATGCGCACGAGCCGCGCGTTGCCGATGCGCGCCTCGTGCGGCTGGCCGCTCTTGCCGCGAAAGTGCAGCACCGCGCGGCCCTCGCGCAGGAATGTCACGTGGCGGTCGCGCAGCGTGGTCAGGCCGTACGAGCCGTTGCTGCGCGCGTATTCCTCGTTGCCGATGCGGATGCCGGTTTCGGCGAGCAGGCTCACGATGACCGCGAGTACCTTGCTCTCCGGCAATCCCGCGCTGCGCAAGATCGCGCCTCAGCACGCGGCGCAGATGCGGCAGGCGCTCGCCGAAACGGATCAGGCGTCCGAACTTGCCCGCATCGCGCGTCGAGCGCCATTTCGGGTGATAACGGTATTGCTTGCGGCCACGCGCATCGCGTCCGGTCGCCTGCAGATGTCCGCGCGGACTGGCGCAGATCCAGACGTCCGAATACGCCGGCGGAATCGCCAGCTTGCGGATGCGATCGATCGTCGCCGCGTCACGGATGCGTTCGCGATCGGCATCGAGATAGACGAATGCCTTCCCGCGCGGCGTCGACCGATAGCCCGGCACATCGTCCGCTACATAGACGAGGCCCGCCGCCGCAGCGAGCTGCCGGGCTTCACCGTTCTGAAGAGCGGGCGTGTCGGCGTGCATCGGAAAAAGCGAGCCTCGCCGACACGTCGCTCAGGCATCCGCCGGCCACGCGTCAAAAGAGATGCGTGAAGACGTAGATCAGGATCAGAAGGCCGGCCGGCACGCCGAGCAGCCATGCGATGAAGTACTTGCCCATGTCGAATCCTCCGTTGCAAGTTTCCGATTGGAGCGGGGCGGCCTGTTGGCCGCCCCGACAACACATCACAGCGTGCGATCGAATTCCCTGATCTGGCGGTCCGCCTCATCGCGGGCGATGCCATAGCGCTCCTGGATCTTGCCGGCGAGATATTCGCTGTTGCCCTCGGCAACCTTGAGATCATCGTCGGTGAGCTTGCCCCACTTGGTCTTGAGCTTGCCGGCCAGCTGTTTCCACTGACCCTTGATCTTGTCTTCGTTCATGTCGTGCTCCTTGGGTGGCTGAAATTCCGATCTGGCGCATTACTGCGCGGACTTCAGGTTCGAGTGATCGACCTTCTTGACGCCCTTGATGCTCTCGGCGGCAGCGACGGCCTTCTTGACCGCGACATCGGTGCCGAGCACGCCGGTCAGCGTGACGACGCCGTCGATGGTCTTGACGTTGACGTCGTTGCTCTTGACGCCTTCGGTCGTCGCGAGCTCCGCCTTGACCTTCGTCGTGATCCAGGTGTCGGTCACCGGCTGATCCGAATCGGCCTTGTCGTTGGCGTAGCGCCATATCGACGGCGAGCGGCGCGAAACCGGCGAATCCGAGCGCGAGCGCTGCGGCGAGCGTGCGAGTCGTCAGTGTGTGTTTCATTTGCTCTCTCCTGTTGCCTTCAGTGGCGGCAGCAAACTAAGCGGCGCTGAAGTGGCCTCTTGCTGAATCACGTTCTTTCCCTTCAGCGCGCATATAGAAAGCGAGCGTCGCTGTGCGCGTTCATTCGCGATAAACACACTGCTGTCAATGCTGCGCCGCGTGCCGCATGGGGCGGCGAGTGGAGAGGCACACATGAAAATCGGTCATGCATTTCTGACGGGAGGCATTCTCGCGTTGTCGCTGGCTGCCTGCGATCAGCAGAAGTCGACGGCGGAATCGGCAAAAGACGTGTCCAAGGCACAGCAGGAAGCGTCCAAGGATGTCGCCGATGCGAGCAAGAAGGCGGCGACGGAAGTCGACGAGGCACAACGCAAGCTCGATGCCGCGCGTGCGGAGTCGTCCGCGGACGTCGCCAAGGCCAACGCGGATGCGAGCGAGAAGATCAACGATGCGACGGCCAAGGCGAACGCGAAGGAACGCGACGCGGACAAGGATCTCGCCGCGGTGCAGGCCGATTCGTTCACCAAGGAAGCCGACGCGCGTTACGACGTTGCGGTGACCAAGGCCGAAGCCGAAAACAAGGTCGCGACGGAAAAATGCGAAGCGCTGCCGTCGGCGACGCAGGGAAGCTGCAAGGACACCGCGGACGCCGACCTCAAGGCGGCCAAGGCGCGCGCCGCGAAGGATCGCGACGACGCGAAGACGTCTGCGCAGAGCATGCGCCACTGATGGAGCTTGGGGACGGCGATGCGGCGCGACATGGCCGCGTCGTCGTCCCGCGCATCGCTCAGTGACGCCGGCTATCGTCCGGCAGCTTGCCGGGACGTCCGAGGTAATAACCCTGCCCGTACGGCACGCCCAGGCGCTTCAGCGTCGCGAGCTCTTCGGCCGTCTCGATGCCTTCGGCGACGATCGAGGCCGAGGTGCCGCGCGCGAACGTCAGCAACGCGGCGGCGAGACTCTGGTGCCGCACGCGCTTGTCGATGTTGCGCGTGATCGACTTGTCGAGCTTGATCAGGTCGGGCTCGAGCCTGCAGCACGTGGCGCAGGCTTGCGAAACCCGCGCCGGCATCGTCGATCGCAAGATGCACGCCCATGTCGCGCAGCGCACGCGCGCGCTCGCCGAGAACGAGATAGTCCTCGACGCTGGAATGCTCGGTTATCTCGAGCACGATCCGATCCGCCGCATGACGCGTGCACAGGCGCGCGAGCTCCGGCGACGCGGCGGTCTGGGGCGAGACGTTGATCGCGATATACGTGTTGCGCGGCAGCTGCGACAGCGAGGCCAGCGCCTTGCGCATGACCGCCATTTCGAGCTCGAAGCTGAGATCGGCCTGCAGCGCTTCGCCGAACCAGCGATCGGGCGACTTCGAAAGCGAATCGTGGAAGCGCGCCAGCGCCTCGAAGCCGACGACCATCCCGCTATCGAGCGCGAGCACCGGCTGGAACGCGATATCGAACGCCTCGCGATCGATGATGCCGCGGATGCGCTGGCGCAGCTCCTCGCGCTCGTCGGCGATCGAGGCGATCGGCTTCGATCTTGCTGTTGAATGCCGCTTCGATCGAAGTGTGATGCGCCGCGTGGCTCAGCGTCGCGCCGATCAGCGTGTTGAGGAGCTCGAGCGTGCGCACGTCCTCGGGCTGATACGCATCGACCCACGGCGCGACGACCTTGAGCACGCCGATGATCGTGTCGCCGTACGGCAGCGGCGCCACCAGCATCGAGCGAACCCCGACGCGGCGGCACGCTTCGAGATCGACGCGCGAATCGTTCTCGCTGTCGTTGCAGAGGAGAACGTGTCCCGTCTTTATGCACAGGCCCGACAGGCTGCGCCCCGCATCGACACGCGTGCCGAGCTGCGACACGACGTTGCCGCTGGCCGACCAGTAGACGAGCTCCTCGCCGTCGAGCAGCTCGACGACCGCGCCGGCCGAATGCGTCAGCTCCTGCGCACGGCGCGTCACGACATCGACCACCTTGTGCGGGTCGAGCCCCGCCTGGACGATCTCGCCCTGCACGGCGACGATGCGCGCCAGCAGCGCGGCCTCGTCGCTCGACTCCCGCGCACGTCGCGCCGTATCAAGCTTCACGACGCGCGAGGAAGGCCGGGACTGCGGTTTCATCGCGACACACCCCGTGCTTCAAGTGCATGCGTGGCGGCGGATTTTTCGCTGGAGGTCCATGCGGCTGCGAGCGGGACCCCATGGTCCCGAATCGTTGACGCTGCGGCCTGAAGGAAATGTGAAGTCCGCGCCATTTTCGTGGCTGCGCTATTGTACTTTTTCAGATTTTATCCTCGCTGACATCGCGGCCGCGAACTCGCCTTTCGAAGCGACCGAGCCAATGAACGGACCGGCGGGCACGCCGAAGCGGGCTCCGCAGGAGCGATAGTGGCGACCGCCTGGTTTTCATACGGTTAGGCTTTTGTTAGTTCTTTCTGGCGCAAAGTCGCCTCGAGCCGATCGCGCGACGCGCCCGTGATCGGACCGGGCCTTGCCGCGCATCGGTGGAAGGATTTTTCACCTGCCAGCGTTCCCTCGACGACGCGGCGCGCGCACAATGAAAGTGGAACGGAATGTCGGCGCCGTCGTGGTTCAGCGGCCGCGGCCGTTCCGGCCTGGATCGATTCGTGCGCGCATTGCACGTCCCGGGAGATCGATCATGCGCAAGCGTCTTGTCATCGGCGCCCTCGCCTGCGGTTTCGCAGGCGGCTTTGCGCCATTGCCGTGCGCCGGCGGCGCACTGATCGCGCTCGCATCGGGCGCAGCGCCGGATAGCGGCGTGCAGCCTGCTTCGGATCAGGGCGGCATCGCGCCGAGGGTCCCTCCGATCGTCGAGGGCCAATTCGGCGGACGCATCTTCGGCTTCGACATCGACCAGAACGGCATCGAGGGCCTGCTCAGCGAGGCCGCCGAGCAGGACGACGGCACGATCCTCGCCGCGGTCGAGACCTTCAACCAGCGCACCGGCGAGATCATCCGCGTCGTCTCGCAGACCCAGAGCAAGTCCGACGACTTCGTCACGCTCGGCATCGTCGGCCCGCACATCGGTCTCGTCGAGCGCGAGCACGAGATCACTTTCCTGCACATCGAGCGCACGTTTCCGTACCTCGATCCGCTGGCAGGCAATGACTTCAACGGACGCTGGGTGCCGCCGACCGACCACGACCATCTGATCAGCGCGGTCAGCCGAACCCAGACCTCATCGACGGTCGCCGTGTACGCCTACGACAACAGCGAGAACTTCCGTCCGCAGGTGTTCAGCTCGAACTTCGTCAACAACACGTTCGGACCGCTGATCGTGCTCACCGACGGCAGCTTCCAGACTGGCCTCGTGCCCAAGCTCGCCTACAACGACCGCACGCACCAGGCGCTGCTCGGCATCCAGGCGCTCGGCAATCCGTTCATCGCGCCGACCTTCGCGCTGGTCGATCTCGTCACGACCGAAACGACGATCTTCAGCGGAGTTGGCCAGGGCGACGTGAACGGCCTTGCGATCGATCCCGCCACCAACATCGCCTGCTCGACGACCGAGATCGATTTCAGCGTGCAGTTCTACGACCTGCACACGCTCGGCGGATTCAGCCAGCCGCTGCCCGGCGCGACCAACCAGCTCTTCAGCGGTGCCGACGTCGCCGTCGATACGCTGCATCACCTGTTCCTCGTCGCGCAGCCGATCTCGAGCACCGGACCCGGCAGCAGCATCCACGTCTACGACGCCAGCGGCAACCTGATCAAGTCGATCAACGGATTCAACTTCTCCAACGCGAGCAACGTCGTGCCGATGCACATCGCGCTGCATCCGAGCCAGCGTTACGGCTACGTCGACGGACCCGATCCGGGCGTCACGCAGATTCAGGGCTTCGTCTACTAGGAACGCCGCGCGGCGGTTACTGCGTTTCGGCGACGACGGGCTCGTCGAGCGATCGCTCGATGCGCTCGCGCATGCGCGCGGAGCCTTCCTCGGCGAGCAAGACCAGCAGCTCGCGGTCCGGCTCGGCGAAGATCGAGCGTCGTCCGCAATGATCGCGCAACAGCGCATAGTCCTGCGCTTCGCCGAGGAGCTCAGCGAGCACCTTGCAGCGCTTGCGCGCCGAGCCGATGTCCGGATAGCGCTCGCCGACCGCGCGATGCTGCTGCGACAGGCGGCGCACGCGGCGGCGCCAGCGATGCCAGTCGTCGTCGCGGCCGGTCGCGCGCGCTCGCGCACCGGACGTCTCGACGCGCACGAGCGCGTAGTCGAGCGCGTCGCGCACGCGCGATGCCGAGAGCGTTTCCCAAGGCAGCGCGGGCAATGCGGCGCGCAGCGTCTTCAGCATCGCGCGCTTGTGCGAGAGTCCCGGATCTTCGGCGAGCTCGCGCCGCGCACTTTCGGCGCGGGTGCGCGCGGCAACGCGGCGCGCGCGACGCAGCACCGGCAACGCATCCGCGTTCCTGCCTTTCGCGATCAGCCGATCCAGCGTCTCGACCAGCGCCTGCTTGTCGCGCATCTTCGAAACGCTGATGTTCACGCGGCGCACTTCGCGATCGATCAATTCGGCGCCGGGTCCGAGAGCGCGCGCGCCGAGCGCGAGCACCGCGCGCGTGCGCCGCAGCGATTTGCGGCCCTGATGCACGCCTTCGTGGACACGTCCGCCGTGCCAGCCAAGATGCGCGATCGCGCGATCGAGCTCCATCGCCGCATAGTCGCGCAGCGTTGCGCCATCGGTCGGCGGCGAGGCGCCGATCGCTTGTTCCGGGACCCGAATGTCGACCGTGGCGACCATGGAGCGCGCGAGCATAGCGCGCCGGCCGCGCGCCCACATCCAGGGGCGGCGTCCTTTACGAACCTTATGATCGGACGAGTCTCCCCGGCGAGCCCCGCGGGCTGCGGGCGGTCAGGATCGGCGAGCCCGGAGGCTGCGCCGATCCCCGACAAGGCGCCTCAGTGCTTCGCCGCTTCGAGCACGGCGGCTGCCCGCCGCATGCGCTCGTGGATCGCCTCGTTTTCGCTGGCGAACGTAGCGGCGTCGGCCGCCTTGGCCTGTTCCGCGGTCGTGCCGATGATGCCGCCGGCGATCTCGCTCTTGTAGAGCAGGCGCGCACCGGTCGCCACGTATGGACCCTGCGAGGGCTGGCCTTGCAGCGTCACGGCCGCGTTTCCGATCAGGCGGCGATCGTCGAACACGCCGAATCGGTACAGGCGCGTCGTCGTGCCTTGCGTCACCTCGATCTGCGCCTCCTGATAAAGCGGATCGTAGATGCCGAGCGCGGTCGTCGTCGGCGCGCCAGCCGCGTGGCCTGACGCGAAGACCGCGCCGGTGCTATCGGTGGACGCCGTGTCGAACACGATCCAGTCGCCGGCGACGACACCGCCGTACTCATAGCTCAGCGCCCACTCTCCGTAGAGCACATCGGTGCGCGTACCGTATCCGTACGCGTACTTGACGATCTCGGTCGAGCCGCCGTTGAAGGTCAGCGTCGCGGTCTGGTTCGTGTGGAACGTGATCGTGATCGGTCCCGCGGCTCCGCTCTGCACGGTCGGCGCGTGATACGGACAGCCGAAGCACTGGCCGCCGGAGTAGCTGTCGTAGGTGCTGGCGAAAATGCCGGTGTTGTGGTCGTACGGGCCAGACGAGAGATACCAGATCGGATCGCCCGACTGTTCGTAGACGTAGGTCGTCACGATCATCGTGTCGCCCTGCAGGTCGATGTCGTAGCCGCGGCCGGATTCCTGCGGGTTGTACCAGAGACCCTGCGTGGGCCCGCCGACGGTCGCGGCGGAAGCGAACGAGACGAGGCCGATGAGAGAGGCCAGCAACGCGAGCAGTCGGATACCGTGTTTCATTGAACCTTCCTTTTCTCAAGTAGATGCGAACGTCCGGGCGCGACGCGTGCGCGGCGGACAGGCATCGGGCGCCGCGACGAGCGCGGAACTCCCGAAAGACCGTGACGCATTTCCGATCCGCGCGCGCCGTATCGGGGTCGCGGGGCAACGAATCGGGCGTCCGGACGCGATTCCCGGCCGAATCTTACTGCATGGCTTGCCATGATCCGCCGCGGAGGCGGCGGCGAGGGCTTCACGCGGATGCGCGCCGGCTTGAGACGGGCTACGGCGCCTTTTCGTTGCGCGATTCGTCGCAGGCGCGGAAACGAGCGTTCGCCCTGGCGTCGGCGCAAAAAAAAGGCGCGACCGAAGTCGCTCCGCTGGATAGTGGTATGTGCGGTCAGGTCGTCCGCGCGGAATCGTCGGCATCGGCGACGCAGCGGAATCCGATGTGGGTCGTCGACGTGTCGACCGGATGCGGATAGCGCGCCGCGGGCCGGTAGCGCTGGCAGTAGTTCGGCGCGCACAGGTGCGATCCGCCCTTGAGCACCTTGCGCGGGATGCGCACCCCTGCGCATGCATCGTAGCTTGCGTCGACGGCCGCGCCGCGCGGATTCTTCGGGATGCAGCAGGCCTTCGCCGCTTCCTCGGGATGGCGCGGCTGGAACCAGTCCTGCGTCCACTCCCAGGTATTGCCGATCATGTCGTAGAGACCGTAGCCGTTCGGCGGATAGGCGCCGACCGGCGAGGTGCGCTCGTAGCCGTCCTCGACGAGATTCTCGTGCGGGAAGCGTCCCTGCCAGAAATTCGCGAGCGGCTTGCCGTCGGGCATCAGGATGTCGCCCCAGGCGTAGTCGGACTGATCGAGGCCGCCGCGCGCGGCGAGCTCCCACTCGGCTTCGGTCGGCAGTCGCTTGCCGGCCCATTTCGCATACGCCTCGGCATCGCAGAGCGCGACGTGCACGACCGGATGCTCGTCGAGCCCGTCGAGGCTGCTCTCGGGTCCGTACGGATGGCGCCAGTCCGCGCCGAGCACGAAGCGCCACCAGTACTGCATCTGCATCGGCACGGGACCGTCGGGCTGCGTGAAGACGAGCGAGCCCGGATGCAGCATCTCGGGCAGCGCACCGGGATAGTCTTCCGCGCGCGGCGGAATTTCCGCATACGTGCGATAGCCGGTCGCTTCGACGAACCTCTGGAACATCGCGTTGGTGACGGGTTTCGTATCGATCCAGAAACCGTCGACCTCGACGCGATGTACGGGCTTCTCCTCCGGATAGAAATTTTCCGAGCCCATCCGGAAACACGCGCCGGGAATCCAGCGCATGCCGTGGCGCACCGTTGCATCGCCACGCGATTCGACTTTCGTGTCCATCATCGTGCAGGCCATCGATTCGATTCCATCCGGATCGTATACAAAAGCCGGCCGATAGTGCTCGCGGGCTGTCGCCTGTTCAGGCCTGACTCTACGGCGGCGGTGCGGTCGCGCCGCGCATCAGCGCTTCGACCGAGCCGAGCGCGGCCGACACGAACGGGCGCGAATCGAGCGCCGCGTTGACTGCATCGACGAGCTCCTCGCCGGCCGAGTTCTTCAGCACGTAGCCGTGGCCGACCGCGAGCGCCTTGCGCGCCAGCGCGCGATCATCGTGCACCGTCACGAACACGATGCCGATCGAGGGCTGGTGCAGAGCGATCTCCTGCGCGGCCTTGAGGCCGTCCATGCCGGGCATGCTGATGTCGGTGACGACGACGTCGGGCTTCATGCGCAAGGCGGCCTTGACCAGCGCTTCGCCATGGCCGACGACCGCAACGACATCGAACGCAGCCGCAAGCAGTCGACGCAGCTGCTCGGCCACGTGGGGATGGTCTTCCGCGAGGAGAATTCTGGGACGGTTCATCGCCCTGCCGGCTAACCGTTGGGGCGAGCATGGTCGCCGGCAGGCCGGACTTCTAGCGAAATTGAACCGCCGTGGAGTAAGTAAAACTACTTCACGCTAAGTAAAACTACTCGGTAATCCGGCGTTTTTCAGAACAGAAGGCCAAGATCCTCCGAACGGCGCACCAGCTCGAGCGTCGAGTGCACGCCGAGGATCTGCATCATCGTGTACTTGTGCGCCTCGACCGTGCGCACCGAGAGCCCGAGATCGGCCGCGATCTGCTTGGATCGCAGGCCGCGTCCGACCAGGCGCAACACCTCGCGCTGCTTGGCGGTGAGGTTGTGGATCTCCTGCAGCTGGCTCGACAGATAGCGCGCGCCGAGCGAGGGCGTCACGTAGATGCCGCCGGTCAGCACCTGGCGCATCGCGGCGACGAGATCCTTGCCGGCCGCGTACTTCAGCACGTAGCCGTTTGCGCCCGAGCGCATCGCCGCCGCCGCGAGCGCGGGCTCGGCGTGCATCGTCAGAAAGATGAAAGGCACGCGCGAGCCTTCCGAGCGCAGCTGTTTCAGCACGTCGAGGCCGCTCATGCCGGCCATGCTGATGTCCGAGACGACGATGTCCGGGTTGAGCCTGCGCACGGCATCGAGCAGCGCTTCGCCGTCGCTGGCGACTTCGAGAAGATCGAAATCGTCGTCCAGGATGCGCTCGATGCCCTCAGCGACCAGACAATGATCGTCGGCGATGACGACGCGCGGCGCTCTTGGTTTCCTCAGCGCGGTGGACGCGGCAACCGCAGCGGTATTCGTACGCATATGTGTGTCCCCTTGCCCGGACTCGTACTCAGGTGAAAGCTACCCCCCAACAACTTGGCCCTTTCCTCGAGGCTCAACAGGCCAAGCCCACGTGGCTGGCCTCGATCGCGATTCGTGGTGAAGCCGACGCCGTCGTCGACGACATCGAGCTCCGCAGCGGCATCCACGATCGCCAGCCTGACATCGATCTGTTTCGCGCGTGCGTGCCGAACCGAATTGGCCAGCGCCTCCTGAGCCACGCGATAGACGCACAAGGCAACCGCATCGGGCAGATTGTCCGCGTTCGGCATCACGCACAGATCGATCGCCGGCCCGTTGCGGTGGCGCTGCGTGTTGCACAGCGATCCGAGCGCGGCGTCGAGGCCGGTTTCGTGCAGCATGCTCGGGTGCAGGTTGTGCGAGATCTGGCGCACGTCCTCGCTGAGCGAAATCAGCTCGTCCTGCACGTGGGCGAGATCGGCCTTGCTGTGCTCGTCGGCGTGGCGGCGGATCGAGCTCAGCTCGATCGACATCGAGGCCAGGCGCTGGTTGACGTCGTCGTGCAGATCGCGCGCGATGCGCGAGCGCTCGAGCTCCTGCGCTTCGAGCAGGCGTCCGGCGAGCTCGCGCACTTCGCGGCTCGAATCCACGAGCGCGCGGCGCATGTCGACGCGCTGCTCGATCAGCACGGCGAGCAGCCACGAGGCGATGCCCATCGCGAAGATCCACGATTTCAGCGCGAGCGCCGTCAGCGAAGCATTGGCGTCGATGAAGGGACCAAGGCCCCTACGGCTGAGCTGGATCGCGACGATCGCGACCAGCACGACGATGAAGTACGCGCCGGTGACGCGTGCGCGCAACGCCGTGAACACGAGCAGCGGAATCGGCGCCAGCAGCAGCAGCGGCTGCAGGTACGAGATCGTGCCGAGCGTGCCCCACAGGAAACCGACGGCCGCGACCGCGAGGAGCGCGCTGATCGCGGGCCATGGGCTCGGCACGAACATGCGCTGCAGCGTGGCCCAGCGCGCGCGCGGGCGGAACCACATCGGCGCGAACACGAGGTAGCCGAGCGCGTGCGCCAGCGCGACGTGCATCCACTCCGGAAGATCGTGCACGCGCGATTCGGCTGCAAAACCAATCACGATCGCCGCGCTCGATATGGCCGGCAGCGCGATCGCGAACACGCCGAGGAACCAGGCCAGGCTGCGGAACGTGCGCAGCGGCGATGTGTCGTGGCGGACGATGTGCATCGCGTACGCGCCGATCGGCACGAGCGCAAGCGTCAGCACGAGCGGAAAAGGACCCTGCGCGATCGATCCGCCGGGAAGTGAAGCAGCCGTCACTACGCCGAGCACCGCGCCGAGCACGCACGATGGCCAGCGCACGAGTGGCACCGTCATCAATACCGCAAGCAGAAAGCCGCCGGGAAGCCAGACCAACGGGCTTCCGCCATCGTGGCCACTGATGAGCACGGACGTGAGCTGGGCCGCGAAACCGCCGGCAAACAGAACCAGCCCGAGGCTCAGGGTGGATGGGGCAGCTAGCGTCTCTAGCTTCACCATACCGATGCTTTCCATTGCGCGAGCGAGGCGCCTCCGTGTAGCCCCCCACACGGAGTCCTGAAAGTGATCGTGAGCGAACCCAACGGGTTTGTCCACCAGCGGCCGGATGAAAGGGAGCGTTTCCCGCTAAGTATTTCTACTTAGTCCGGATAGGGGCTTCTTGGTGCCGGTGGCTGTCGTTTTCCCGCGACACTCGGGCATGGACGGCTCGTGGGCCGCGGCACCAGGCGGTCGCGGCGCACATTGGCGTCATCGAAGCACTCGAGCGGCCGCCTTTTCGTCGGGCTCTTCGGCCGCTGCCGTGAGGCCATTCCGGCACGAGCCGCAATTCCAATGGCCTGGAGGGAGAAACCAAGACGGATCCCGGCGATTGCCGGGACCCTGCGATCGCAATGCCGCGCGCAACGCGCGGTACGACTGTCAGTTCGGCGCGGACACCACGACGTACTGCACCGACGAGCCCGCGTACTGCGGCTGATACCAGGTCGAACCGCACTGCTGGTACGTCGCGCCGTTGACGTTGACCGGCGCGCACGACGGCGGAACCGAATAGGCGATCGAGCCGATCGCCGCCGAGGTGACCGCAACCGCTGCGCCAACCGTGGCGGCCGCGGCGACCGGGTGGTGATCCCAGCCGTTGTTCCAGTCGTTGTCGACGTCGACGTTCACGTTGCGATTGACGTTGACGTTCGAGTTGGCGTTGACGTTGCGGTTGACGTTGGTGTTGGAATTGGCGTTGCGGTTGACGTTCGCGTTGGCGTTGTTGCTGCGGTTCGCGTTGGTGTTGGCGCTGGCGCTGCGATTGGCATTGCCGCCGCTCGCGCTGCGGTTGCCGCCACCGCCGCCGCCGCTGCCGCCGACGCTCGTGCGCGTCCCGCCGCCGCCGCCGCCGCCGCCCCCGCCGCGCGCAGCGAGATCGGAAAACGCGACGGCACAGAGCGTCGCGACAACCGCTACGACAAGAAGACGATAGGTCGAAATGGACATGGCATCACCTCACTGACCGGATGTATCAACGACCGCGATCTCGATCTTGCGCGCGGTCTTCGGTTGTTCGAACACGAACGTCTTGTCGTCGAGCTTGACGTTCGGATGCCAGGTGAACACGGCGACGTACTGCGGCTGCTCCGGCTCGTCGGTGGTCGTGATGACGAGCTTGCAAGGCAGCTTGGTTTCCTGCGCGATCCAGACCTGCCAGTCGACGTCGGTCTGGCGGAATGCATAGTGATCGCACGTGGCGCCGGCGATCTTCGACGGACCGACGAACTCGGCCTCGGTGAGCCCGCTGCCGTCGTCGGGATCGGTGCCCCAGCGGAAGAGATCGGTGAGCGGCAGGGAGATGTCGTACTTGTCCTTGAGCACGTCGGCGAGCTTGTTCAGCGTCGGCGGCGCGCTGACCGAGGCGTAGTAGCCCATCCGCGGCGAATACTGCGTCAGCGTCTTGCCATCGTAGTAATACGTGCGCTGGCGACGGTCGGAGTTGATCTCGGCGCGCATGCGGTCGGGCCTGCGCACCTGGTATTCGACCGTGCCGCCGAACTGGAGCTTCTGGCCGTCTTCGGCGACGTCGTCGATCGTCGTGTCGGCGTGCACGGTGAACGACTGCATGTCGCGCAGGTGCGTGCCCATCGTCTTCAGCGCGTCGAGCGCTTTCGGATCGACCTTCGGCGTCTCGCCAACGGGCGGCGGATCAGCGGCATAGGCGGCGACGGCGGCGAGACCGCTGGCGAGGAGAATGGTGCGCGACCATGCGCGCAGCATCGGTTTCTTGCGAGGGATGGCGTGCGACACGAGACGATCCTCCGGTGATCGGCGACAAGGACGCCGGCGCGCGAAGCGGAGGCCGGGACAGAACGCCACGCTCCCACGGATCCGGCTCTGGCGCTACCGTAAATCCGACGGCCCTCCGTCGGTAGAAATACTGACGTATGCGCGCAAGCGAGGGCGCGCACCGTAGAACTACGGCACGCCGATTCGTAACTCTTCGCTATCGGCAGACGCGATTTGCGTATGAACATGGCATGGGTTTCCGGCCGGCACAGCCGGCGGGACGCCTGCGATCGGTCCGCGCGCGCCGCGCGGTCGCCATCCGCCCGCCCGCTACGGAGAACGACCATGAAACCGCTACGAACGATCGCCGCCCTGCTCGCATCGACCCTCGCCGCATGCGCGAGCACCTCCGTCAAGGACCAGTGGAAGGATCCCGCCTGGCACGGAACCCCGGCAGCCAACGTCGTCGTCGTCGGCATCGCGCGCAGCGATACCACGCGGCGCATCTTCGAGGACACGTTCGCGGCCGATCTGGAGAAGGTCGGTGTGCGCGCCGAGCAGAGCTATACGCAGATCGAACCCGGCGAGGGCGGTGGCGTCAAGCTCAGCGACTTCGTTCGATCGAGCAACGCCGACGCCGTGCTGACGACGCGCGTGCAGCGCGTGGAGCAGCGGGTCAACGTGAGTCCCAACTACTACGCGCCGATCGGCTATCGCGGTTTCTACGGCTGGTACGGCACCGCGTGGGCGGCGACGCCGACGGTCTCGCAGTACGAGGTCATCACGCTCGAGACGACCGTGTGGGATCCGCGGACCGAAAAGCTGATCTGGGCCGCGACGACGCAGCGCGTCGCCTCCCAGGATATTCCGAAGGTGACGACGCAGCTTGCGCAGACGCTGATTCCTCGCATGAAGAGCGATGGCATCATCCGGTGAGTCAGGTCCACTGCGTCGAGGACGAGCTTTCCGCGCGCGCGTTGCGCCCTCAACAACTGGACGTTCGCACCGTCGGTCGGATACGCGCATCTGTCCAGGACGGCACGCTCGAGCTCAGCACACTGCGAACGGATGGGCAGCGGGCTCGTCGGCGGGTGGCAGCAGCAGATCGACGACGACGCCAATCCGTTGCTGTTCACGATCTCCTTTGCGCCTGAGCATGCGATATCGAACGACGCGCATCGTATGTTTCCACATCGACTTATCCCCGATGGCGAAACGTCGCGCGGGCCATTTCCATCCGGCAACATCACGTCCTGCGAATTGCGTCCGCTCGAGCCCGCTTGCACGCACAGCCCGTCCGCGTCACGCTCACGCGATGGAACCAAAGAAGCTGACCGTCGTCTTTGCGGACGACGACATACCGATCCGCGACACGCTCGTCGAATGCCTGCGCGACGCCGGCCTCGAAGTTCACGCGTGCAATGACGGCAGCGAGGCCGTTCGCCTCTGCTCCGCGATAAAGCCGGACATCGTCCTGCTCGATCTCAACATGGAAGGCATCGACGGCTATGAAGCGGCGCGCGTGATCCGCCGCAATCTCGCGATGCACCCCGTGCGACTGGTCGCCCTCACCGGCTTCGGCAACTGGGATGCGCGACGCAAGGCGTTCGATGCGGGCTTCGACGAATTCCTGACCAAACCGATTCCGACGCAGGCACTGGTGGCTTCGCTGAGTGGCGACGCTGCCAACCGATCCCGTTGAGCCGTGCCTTGCAGCGATGTTTGCACCGCGACGATCGGTGAAGGATTCGCGCGACGCTGGCGCCAGCGCATAGGCTACGCGCACCACTCGGATGTCCGCGTCTGAAATCCGTTGCGCGTTTTCGCGCACGGCAGCTACACTGCGCGACGATCGAACGCTCATGCCGTTGTGCTCGCTCAGCGGACTCGGCCGCACCAAGAAGTGTGAACAATGCGCGAATTTTCCGCTGCGGTTCAGGGCGCGACGACGATGATCCGTCCTGCTCGCAGCAGTGGGAAGGAAGGCGATGGACATCGAACCTCAGGGAAGCGCGGCGCCCGCGCCGATGGCGCATGGGGTCGTTACGCTGTGGATCGAGATCCTCGCGCCGGTCGAGGCGGCGAGCGCGGTCATCGCGCAGGCCATACAGGATATGCCGAGTCCTCCGGTCGGACTCTCCATCGCTCACAGCGAGCGCAGCACGATCCTGTTGAACCAGACCGCGTGGACCGTGCTCCATCCGATACTGAAGGGCATCGATGGCCTGCAGACCCAGCATTCGACTGAGCCCGTCGGTTCGCGCGCTCTCAGGTTTTCCGTGTTGACCTGATATCCCTGCCAAGATCCATCGAGTCCGCAGGCGCGACAGGCTCGCGCACTTCCGGCCGGATGGATCCGCATCCAATGAGTTGCAGAGTCTCGCTTGCGGCGGCGGCCGGCGCACGCCGTGCTCGTCAAGTGCTCGTCGCATATCCGTCGTCCATCCAGTTTGCTAGCCTTTCCATCGGTGGAGCGCCACTTCCTTCGATAGCGAGAGAGCGAACGCAATGTATTTCACTGTGCTGGTGGTATCCCTGGGCATCGGGCTTTTTCTCGGGCTTCTCGCCGCGCAGGAAATCGGCCGCCGCCTCGGCGTGCGCCACAGGCAGCAGGCGCGGATGGATGTCGCCGAGGGCGGCGTGGTCGATGGCGCCGTGTTCGCCCTGCTCGGCTTGCTGATTGCCTTCACGTTCTCCGGCGCGGCGGCGCGGTTCGAGGAACGCAGCAAGCTGACGGCGGAAGAAGCCAACGACATCGGCACGGCTTACCTGCGCCTTAAGCTCCTGCCCGCCGACGCACAGCCGGACCTTCGCGATATGTTTCGCCGATACCTCGACTCGCGCCTCGCGTTTTACAGCGTCCTGCCGGACATCGACCGCGCAAAAGTAGAGCTCGAGTTGTCAACGAAACTGCAGAACGAGATCTGGACGAAGTCGATCGCCGCCGCGTCCGGCTCGCAACCTGCAACGATGCTGCTGCTGCCATCCCTCAATGACATGTTCGACATCGTCACGACGCGCACGACCGCCGCGCTGCGCCATCCGCCAGAGATCATCTTCGTGATGCTGTGCGCGCTTGCGCTGTTCGGCGGCGTTCTCGCCGGTTATGCGGTGGCAGGCAAGGAGCGCAGCTGGGTTCACACGTTGCTGTTCGCCATCACGCTGTCGGGCGCGGTCTACGTGATTCTCGACATTGAATATCCGCGCCTCGGATTCGTGCGGTTGGACAAGGCGGACCGCGTCCTCGTGGAACTGCGCGAAAGCATGAATTGACGTCGGTCGGATTTCGGATAGCGCAGCCTCGAAGGCCCGGCGATTCGGCGTATCGCTGCGGCCGATCGTGATCGACCCATAACCCGCAGATAACGCCGCGTTTCTCCGGACGCCGCGGCGAGCCGCTCCAGGCGCGACCGCTGCGCCTGCGCGAACCTTATGACATTCGTCGGGTCAAACGCGGCTATAGTGTGCTATTGCCTTTCTCGATCCGGAGTCCGAAATGTTGATGCTGAGTGTGCGTGGCCTGCCACGCTCGATGACCGATACGGCGCTGCAGGCGCTTTTCGCCACGCATGGGCGTGTGTTCGACCTGCGCATCACGCGCGACCTTTTCAGCGGGGAATGCAAGGGATTCGCCGAGCTCAAGATGGAAGGCCACGAGGCGCGCACGGCGATCGCCGCACTCGACGGCTCTACGCAGGATGGCGCGATGATCCGCGTCGGGCTCGCCAGCGAGCGCAAGCCGCGCCGTCGCTGAGCATTGCGGGATCCGCCGGTTTCCGCACGCACGCGCCGCGTGCGCGCGAAAATCCGGCTTCCGATAGCGGACGTGCGTTGAATCCGCGTCGAGTTTCCCGCCACCGCCGCTAAAGCATGTCCTCCGCCGGAAGCAGGCGCGTGGAGCCGGCCTTGAACCGGCGCCAGCTGCTCGTCTGCGGCGCATCGTCGTAGCGCACGGTCACGCCGTTCTCCTGCGTTTGCCAGTACACGCGATCCTTGCTGCCTTTCTCGAGCAGAACCTCATACGTGAACTCGGGATCGGTCGCGCGATCGAAAATGGCGGAGAGCTCGGCGGCCAGCACAGGTGATGTCAGCAGGAGGCCATCCTCGGTGTTGAGACTTTGCGATCTCGGATCGAGATTCATCGAGCCGACGAAAGACTTGTCGTCGTCGACGACCATGACTTTCGCGTGCAGGCTCGACTGGCCCGATGTCGAGGCGATGAGGTGCTGCTGTTTCTTGCTGCGCGCGGCGTCCGGCTTGAGCTCGTAGATCTTTACGCCGGCCGCGAGCAGCTTGGGCAGATAGCTCGCATAGGCCGCGTACACGGCATCGGCGTCCGTCGACGCGAGCGAATTGGTCAGCACGGACACCTCGATGCCCTGTGCGCGCTTCTGCTCGATATAGGCCACGCCCTTGTCGCCCGGAATGAAATACGGCGAGATCAGCAGGATGCGGTTGTGCGCCGTGTCGAGCCATTCGCGGACCCGCGGCGCGAGATGCAGCTCGTGGCTGTCGACCTCGGGAGTCACCTTGCCGGGGTCGTCGGCAAGGAACATCGCGTCGCCCCAAGCCCAGTGGGCTATCGACTTGTTGCCGCGCAGCTCGCCGGCTTCGGTCAGCACGCTTTCGCCGTATGACGATTCCCGGATCGTGCGCGCGCTCTCTGTGAGTTTGGTGCGCACTCCTTCGATGTTCGTGGTCGGCTTGGCGCTGGGCACGAACGCCTCGACGGGAACCGAGGGCTCGCTGTTCCAGTACAAGTCGAAGATCTGGGCGACTTCCCGGACCACGGGTCCGACCACGATCGCATCCATGTCGCGGAAGTTCACGCCCTCGGTGGCATCGAAATACTCATCGCCGATATTGCGTCCGCCGATCACGGCCGCCGCGCCATCGACGATGAACGCCTTGTTGTGCATGCGACGGTTCAACCGCGAAAAATCGCCGACGAGTTGCTTGCCCATGCCCCAAGTCGAACCCGAGCGCTCGTAGAACGGGTTGAACAGGCGGATCTCGAGATTCGGGTGCCCGTCCAGTGCATGCAGCACGTCTTCCTTGCCCATCTCGTGCAGATCGTCGAGCAGCACGCGCACGCGCACGCCGCGATCGGCGGCCTGCAGCAGATGCTGTGCGAGCAGCTTTCCGGTCGCGTCACCGAAGTAGATGTAGTACTGCAGATCGATCGAGTACTTCGCGCGGTCCGCCAGCGCAATGCGCGCGAGCAGCGCGTCGATCGAATCGCCGAGAAGTCGCACGCCGGATTGACCCGCGTGCGACGAGGTCATTCGCGTCGCCTCCGCCACCAGCGGCGCATCGGCCTTCGGCACGATCATCGTGCTCGGCTGGCGGACGTAGTCCGGACGCAGATCCGAATGCGTGCACGCGACGAGCGCGAGCATCGCGACCAGCAAGAGAAAACGCCATGTGCGAGCGTGCATGTGCAGTCCTCTGTCGGCACCGATCCAACACGATCGGCTCATACGGAATCTGCAGGACCCTGCGAGCCTACCAGCCGTCGCGCCGCATTGCGCGCCCTACGCCTTGCGATGATGATCTCGCTGATCGACCTTCGCCACGCCATGATCGCTCGCATCGTCCGGCAGGTGCGCATCGGTCTCGCGTACGGATACACAGCGCGCCAGTCGCAATGGCGCGCTGCGTCTCGTCGGATCAGCGGCGCCCGCGGAATCCGCCGCCACCGCCGTAGCGGCCGCCGTAGTGTCCGCCGTACCCGCCACCGCTGCGGAATCCGCCCATCCCGCCGGGGTAGCGCTCTTCGTATCGACTGCGGTCGAACTGCTGTGCGCCGCCGGAGTTGGCGCCGTTGAAACCGTTGCTGCGCTGGTAATCGCGCTCGCCGCCGCGATCGCGCGCGTAGCGGTCGCTGTCGATGTTGCCTGCGGCCGGCAGATTCGACGCCTTGTTGAAATTGCCGTCGCCGCCGACCTGCGACCAACCGTCACCCTGGTCGTACTTGTAGACGTTGCCGTCCTTGCCGGCGTAGATCTGGTCGTTGATGTTGGCGACGCCGCCGCGATTGACTTCGCCGGTCGCCTTGTCGTAGCTGACGTAGCCCGCGCCTTTCGCGTCGCCGCCACGCGGACCTTCTGTGCTGATACCGCCCACCGCAGCCGCGCCATTGTCGGTGCGGCCCGCGACGCCGGCCGACTGCGTCACGCGACCCGTGTCCGTGTTGACGGTCGTGCGCGATCCGCCGGCGATCGCGTTGCCCGTGTAGGGATTCACCGCCGCGGCGCCCTGCCCCGCGACCACGCGTCCGGTCTGCGGGTTGTAGCGCACGCCGCCTGCGGCTGCCGTCGTCGTTCCGGTATAGATGTTGGTGTTGCGTCCCGCGTATCCGTAGCCGCGTCCGCCGGTGGCTTCGTTGTGGTAGCCGCCTTGCACGGCGCGGCCGTAGTTGCCGGTCCACGGATTCGCCCAGCCGGCGCCGACGCCGGAGACGACCGTATTGCCCCAGCGACCATAGATGTTCGCGGTCGCGATGCCGCCGCCCCAGTAACCGGGCCAGTAGCCAGCGGCGCCCCAGTAACCCCACGGGCCCCACCAAGGTCCATACCATGCCGATGCCCAGGCGGCGCCCCACGCGAAGCCGAACGTCCAGCCGACCCACGGGTCGTAGCCGAAATTGACGCCAAAGCCATACGTCGCGGGACAGCCGTACCAGTACGCGCCGATCCACGGATTGCAGTAGTAGCCGGTTCCGTAGACGACGACGCCGTCGCTGACGACGGTGCCGTAGTAGCCCGGCGTGTAGCCGACGTAGACATCGTCGCCGCTGTTGCCGTACACGCGCACGTAAGTGACGTAGTGCAGCGGCGAGCTCGCCGGAATCGAATAGATGACGGCTGGAACATCGGTGGCGATCCGCCACGGACCCGTCGGCGAGGCGGCGCTGAACCAGACGCCGTTCTGCACCGCATAGTATTGATTGGTCGCGACCTCGATGACCGGCACCGCGGTGTTCCACGCGTAGTTGAGCGCCGTGCCCTCGATCTGCTTGAAATCAGGCGCGCCGTCATAGGTCACGGTCAGCGACGCCTGGCTCTTCTTCACGGTCGCGGTCTGCGGAATCGAGTTCGCTATGAGCGACTCGCGCGATTCGGGCGTGCCCGGAATCGATGCGAGCGCAGCGCTCTTCTCGCTGTCCGGCGGAATCTTCGAAAAATCGGCGGGCAACGCGCTGCCGGCCGTGTACGTCCACGGCCCGTTGCTCGATGCCGCGGTGAACCAGCGACCGGAAATCAGCACGTACCACGCGTTGTCCTGACTCTTGTCGATGAAGACATCCGCCGTCGTGTTCGCGACGTACGAGAGCCCCGTGCCGGCGATGTCGACGAACGCTGGATCGCCGTCGATCTGGATCAGCTCGGCGGGCTTGCTGCTGACGAGGATCATCGGCAGCTTGCCGCTGTCGAGCACTTTCTTCAGCGCCGCGGGCGGCTCATCGAGCACATCGACGACTTTTGTCTTCAACGCCGCGGCCTTGGCCTGTTCGATCGCAGCGGAAACCTTGCCGGCGGCAGCCCATGGTCCGCCGATATTCGACGCGGAAACCCAGTGCCCCGCGAAGTTGAGGAAATAGCTGGCGCCTTCCTTCAGGACCAGCGACTTCGTATTGACGACACGCTCGACACCGGCCGCGCCGGACGGCTTGAGCACCGGATTGCCTTCGATCAGCACGAGCAGCGCGGGCTGGAACGAGAAAAAAACCTCCGGCGGATCGTTCTTCACCGCGACGGAGTTCATCGCCTTCGTTTCGCGGTTGATCGCGAGCGCAGATTCCATCAGGTCGAGGCTGACGACGCGGCTCGCGCGGCGCGCCACGATCTTCGTCAGCAGGCCCTGATAGGTCGCTTCGTGCTCGCGATCGGTCGGAAAACTGACTTTCTCGATGCTGAGATCCGAGAGCGTGACCTGGCGCGATATCTTGTCGACGTCGGTGCGCGCCTTGAACCACATCACGCCATAGGCGGTCGTGGCGTGCTGCTTGCCGTCGCTGCCGACCTGCCAGCCGGTCTTCACCGCCACCGCCAGACGCCCGGACAGGCTGTTGCCCTGCCAGTCGTCGAGCTGCGGCTGATGCAGCGTCACCTGCGTGCCGTCCTGATCGAACGTGCGCGGCCATGGCTGCGTGCCCGCTTCGGACGTTGCCGCATTCGAGACCGGTTTCGCCGGCGCGTCTGCCTGCTGGGCGCTCAATCCGCCGCTGAGTGCAACGAGAAACCCGGCCGCAAGGCACAGGGATCGCAAATCCGACATGGCACACCTCTTAGGTCTGGTAGACGGAACGCTAGGCGTTCGCCGAAGCGACCGCCATGGGGATATTACGCAAACCTGCTTCGTAGAATTACGCAAACCTCGCGCGGCAGCCGGCCGAGAAACGCTCGGATCCTCAGCCGAACGGCTGCGCGTTGAATACCATGCTGGAAATCGCAAGGACGCCGATCAACAGAAGGAGCAGCGCCGTGATCAGCGTCAGCGAGATCGGGTATTGGCTCTGTCCGTGGATCAGGCCCTCCGAGATCATCGCTTCCCGCTCCTGGCGCAGGCCCATCATGAACTGTACGTGGTAGACGATGCCGAGTGTCAGCATGAGGACGCCGAGCGCGACCAGCGCGATGCCGAAGTTTTGCGGGGCATGGCTCGTCTCGGCGATCACCTTCGATTCGCGAAGGTGCGAGAACGCCTGGAAGATCGTGAAGCCGAAGCCGATCAGCGAGAGCGCCGTGCGCATGATCGACATCAGCGTGCGATCCGCGCTCATGCGCGTGCGCTGAAACGACATGCCGGTTCGGCGCGCGGACAGCTCGACCGAAACCTGGTCGGCGTCGCCGAGCTCGATACGCTGCGCAATTCCGGGCCCGTGCACCTTCGGCTTGTCGGTCATCAAGGTGTTCATCCGAAACTCCGTGGTGGACCTCGGCAAACCGACCCGGAAAGGATCAGCGCCAGGCGCTGCCGACCTGCAGATAATACGCGCGATCGTCCGGCCCCCAGGCCCAGTCGATGCCGACGTCGAGCCCGAGCGCCCGCGCGATCGTGTAGCGGAAGCCGACGCCGCGCGTCGTTTCGCTGGTCGCCTCGCCGAAATCCGTGTGCCTGCCCCAGTCGCGGCCGGCGCCGCCGAATGCGAGCAGCGACCAGCGCGACGTCCACTTCCAGTGCAGCTCGCCTTCGACCATCGCGACGTTCTGGTTCTGGAACCGGCCGTACGCGATGCCGCGCAGGTCGATCGACGGCAGCTGGTAGAACGGCACGTCGCCGCGCGCGGCGCGCCAGTCGACGCGGCCGGCGAGCATCCAGCGATCGCCGAGCGGAAAGTACGCAAACGTATGCGCGCGGTAGGCCTGGAACGTGTTGTCGCTGCCGATGCCGGCTCCATAGAAGTTCGCATCGGCCTTCGAGAGAACACCCGACGAAGGGCTCAGCGTGTTGTCGCGCGAATCGTATTCGGCGCCCGTGCCAAGACCCGATGCGCGCTGTGCGAATTCCTTTGGCTGGAAGAACTGCTCGTCGCTCGCGACGTTGAGCCGGCTGTCGATGTCCATGTAGATCCAGCGCGCCGACACATAGGTTTTGCTCTGGCCCATGCGCCACGACAACTGCTGCAGCGAGGCGATGCCGTCGAGGTTGTAGCCGATCTTGTGCGACTCGGCGAGCGCGCCGGTCGTATAGAAATCGAGGTTCATCGAAAGCTTGGCGATGCCGCCGACGTATCGCCACGCATCGTCGTTGAAATGGAACGTGCCGAAGACGCCGGCGCCGTTGCTGCCGTTGGAGGTCTTGAAGGCCATCGCACCGTAGATGTTCGGCGGCAGGCGCTCGCCGCGGTCTTTCGATTCATCCGATTGTTCCGGTTGTTTGAAAAACACCGCCGCCGCGCCGCCGCCGTTGCCGACCGCGGGCTCGGTGATGATGATCGGCACGAGCAGGAAGCCGCCCTTGTGCTCGAGCAGGTAGCGCGACAGGTCGAAGTCGCCGTCCTTCGGATCGCGGAACTTGTCGAGCCAGGACTCCGGCTTGCCTTGCTCTTCAGTCGCTGCGTCCGCCGGCGGCGGCGGAGGCGCCGTTTCAGTCTGCGTGTCGGCGGCAAGGCGGACGTCCTGCGCGAACGCGGATGCGGTCGCGATCGAAACAGCCAGCATCGCGACAGCAACGACCGACGTACGGCCAGCGGCAAGACCGGGAGAACGGGCGTTTACAACGATCGAGGGGGATTCGCCTTGCCCACCGTCGAGCACCGGACTTCTGCGCATGTGCCAAGCATGCTAGCGCACGCGCATTCTCGACAGTGCAAATCTGCGCAGGCACGCCGCGTATTTCTACGTAACGGCTCGGTCAGCAGCCTCAGCTGGATTCAGCCGGTTTCAGTACTTTTACTGAACACCTTCGCGGATAACTACGCTTCCGGCCCGAGCCGGGGCTGACGATCATTCCTGCACAAGCGCGCGTCGCATGCGTACGCGCCGGGCGCTTGCGCCACCGATCGGGAATGCGCGCGCCTTTGCCACGGCGGCGCATCGTGGCGTACATCCCGCAGGCGCTCGACTCTCCACAGCGTGAACGACATCACTCATCCCCGGAAACAGGAGCACGACATGGCGAAGAAAAAGGCCAGCGCCAAGGCTGGCAACAGCGGCGGCGGCAAGTCCGGCGGCGGCAAGCCGAACATTCTCGTCATCTGGGGTGATGACATCGGAATCTCGAACCTGAGCTGCTACTCGCACGGATTGATGGGTTACCGGACGCCCAACATCGACCGCATCGCGAAGGAAGGCATGATGTTCCTCGACGCGTACGGGGAACAATCGTGCACGGCAGGCCGCTCATCGTTCATCACGGGACAGAGCGTGTTCCGCACCGGCCTTTCGAAGGTCGGCGCACCGGCAGCGCCGATCGGCATGAATGAAAAGCTCATCACGATTGCAGGCGCGCTGAAGAACCAGGGCTATGCGACGGGACAGTTCGGCAAGAACCACCTCGGCGACCTCAACAGCATGCTGCCGACCAACCACGGCTTCGACGAGTTCTTCGGCAATCTTTATCACCTCAACGCCGAGGAAGAGCCGGAAATGTACGACTACTTTCCGGAGAAGGATTTCCCGAACTACCGCAAGAATTTCGGTCCGCGCGGCGTGATCCATTCGTGGGCGACCGACAAGGACGATCCGACCGTGCAGCCGCGTTGGGGCAAGGTCGGCAAGCAGAAGATCCAGGATACCGGCCCGCTGACCGCCAAGCGCATGGAAACCTGCGACGACGAATTTGCCGACGCCGCGAAGGACTTCATCAAGAAGCAGAACAAGGCCGGCAACCCGTTCTTCCTGTGGGTCAACTTCACCCACATGCATCTCTACACGCACACGAAGAAGAGCAGCCTCGGCCAGGCAGGCCGCTGGCAGTCGCCGTATCACGACACGATGATCGACCATGACAAGAACGTCGGCTCGCTGCTCGATCTTCTCGACGAGCTCGGCATCGCCGAGGACACGTTCGTGATGTATTCGACCGACAACGGCCCGCACCGGAATTCGTGGCCGGACGGCGGCATGACGCCGTTCCGCAGCGAGAAGAACACGAACTGGGAAGGCGCATTCCGCATTCCGCTGGTCGTGCGCTGGCCCGGCATGATCAAGCCCGGCCAGGTTTCCACCGAGATCGTGCAGCACCACGACTGGTTTCCGACCTTCCTCGCCATGGCCGGCGACGACACCGTCATGGAAAAGCTCAAGAAGGGCTACAAGGCGATCGGCCGCACCTACAAGAACCACATCGACGGATTCAATCTGCTTCCGTACCTCCTCGGCAAGGAAAAGAAGAGTCCGCGCAAGCTGTTCGTCTACATCAGCGACGACGGCGACGTGCTCGGCATCCGCTACGACAACTGGAAGATCGTATTCATGGAACAGCGCTGCCACGGCACGATGCAGGTCTGGTCGGAACCGTTCGTCCGATTGCGACTGCCGAAACTGTTCAACCTTCGAACGGATCCGTACGAGTTCGCCGACATGACGTCGAACACGTACTACGAATGGTTCATCCGCCGAAACTATCTCGTGTTCGGCGCGATGATCATCGCCAACAAGTTCGCCGAGACGTTCAAGGAGTTCCCGCCGATCCAGAAGCCGAACAGCTTCACGATCGACGATGCGATCCACAAGATGTCGGAAACCGCCGGCGGCGGCTGAGACACTCATCGGGCGGCGGACACGGGTCCGCCGCCCGGCTCTCGCAACCCAATCCCTGACGCGCGTGAATGGCGCAGAGCTCCGCTCCCGAATCATGGCGGCATTCCGCCGCGCACCGACAAGCGAGGTCCATCATGGCGACTTCAAGCGCAATTGGTTCCACGCCCCTTCGCCGCGCGCTGCTGCACACGCTCGCGAAAAACTGGTGGATGCTGCTGCTGCGCGGCATCTGCGCGATCCTGTTCGGCATCCTCGCGTTCGTCTGGCCGGCGATGACGCTGGTCACCCTGATACTGCTGTACGGCGCGTTCGCGTTCGTCGATGGCGTATTCGCGCTCGTCGCAGCCCTCGCGGGCGGCGCGGCCGCACCGCGCTGGTGGCTTGCGCTGGTCGGAGCGCTCGGCATCGCTGCCGGATGCGCGACATGGTTCTGGCCCGGACTTACGGCGCTCGTGCTGCTGTACTTCATCGCCGCGTGGGCGGTCATCACCGGCGTCATGCAGATCGTCGGTGCGTTCCAGCTGCGCAAGGAGATCGACAACGAATGGCTGCTGATCGCGGCCGGCGCCGTCTCGGTCCTGTTCGGCGGACTGCTGTTCGCACAACCCGGCGCGGGCGCTCTCGCCGTGCTGTTCATCATCGGCGTCTACGCGATCCTGTACGGTCTGCTGCTGGTGTTCTTCGCGCTGCGGTTGCGCGCGCATTCGCGCGTCGCGGCCTGAGGGTCGCCGGGCTCGGACTCACGCGGCACTACGGATGGCGGCGCACGCCCTCCCTTCATGGAGTGACGGACAGGCAGGATGACATGACGCTCATGCAGATCATCGGCCTCGCGATCGATGCCAGCATGTTCCTGATCGTGTTTGCGCTGGGACTGCAATCGAAGATGGACGAGGTGACGTACCTTTTGCGTCATCCGGGCCTGTTCTTCCGCTCGATCTTCGCGATGAACGTCGTGATGCTGCTGTTCGCGATCGGCGTCATCATGCTGTTCGGCCCGCCTGCGCCGGTGAAGATCGCGCTCGTCGCGCTCGCCGTGTCGCCTGTTCCGCCGGTGCTGCCGGGCAAGCAGTTCCAGGCCGGCGGCTCGGCGGGCTACACGATCGGGCTGCTCGCCGGCGCTGCGATGGTGTCGATCGTCTTCGTGCCGCTGGTCATCGAAGCCGTCGGCGCCATCTTCGGCCTCGACATGCATGAGCCGATCGGCAAGGTGGCCTCGGTCGTGCTGATCTCCGTCGTGATTCCGCTCGTCGCCGGCATCGTGCTGCGCCATTTCGCGCCGGCGTTCGCCGAGCGCATGGCCTCGCCGATCTCCACCTGTGCGACCGTGCTGCTGGCCATCGCGGTGCATACCGGTCCTGGTGGTCGCGGCGCCGACGTTCTGGTCGCTGGTCGGCGACGGCGTGCTGGCCTGCCTCTTCGCGTTCACGCTGGTGGGTATCGCAGTCGGGCATTTCCTCGGCGGGCCCAATCCGCATAACCGCGCCGTGCTCGCGCTCGCGACGGGCACGCGCCATCCGGGCATCGCGATCGCGATTTCGAGCATCAACTTCCCGAACCAGAAGGCCGTGCTCTCGGTCGTCCTCTTTCACCTGATCATCGGTGCGATCGTGTCGCTGCCGTATGTCCGGCGGCACAAGCGCGCACGCGCGGCGGAGCGAGCCTCATGAGGGAATGGCTGGTCTTCTTCACCGAGCACGCGATCACGCTGATCGATGCGCTCGCGCTCGTCATCGCCGTCTTCGCAACGCTCGAAGCATTCGTCGGCGCCCTGCGCATCGCGTTCAAGGCGCCGGACGAGCACGAACGCCGCCACGTCTGGCTGCGCTACGCACGCTGGCTCGTCGCGGCGCTGACGTTCCAGCTCGCCGCGGACATCATCGAGACGTCCATCACGACCGACTGGGCCGCGATCGGCCGCATCGGCGCCATCGCCGTGATCCGCACGTTCCTCAATTTCTTCCTCGATCGCGACTACGCCGACGTGCGCGAACGCCAGCATGTACAGGCGTCGCGCAACGAAAGTTAGGCGCTGGGCGATCGCACGAAGCCGGCGCCGTTCACGCCAAGAACAGCCACACCGCGCTGAGCCCGCCGAGCAGGATCAGAAGAACCGTGTACGCAATGACGGCCTTCGACAGCGGATGGAAATTCGACTCCGCGATGTCGCGATTGACGTGCCAGTAGCGATAGAACGACCACAGCACGACGGCCAGACCAAGGATCACCATCCCGTAGCCGACGTTGCCGGTGCTGTGCAGCATCTCGCGCGTGCCGCGCCCGGGAGCGAGCGTGCCTTGCTGCTCGAGGAACACCGCGAAGCGGTTCAGCGTGATGCCGAAGCTGATCAGCGAAACCGCGGTGCGCAGGTACGCAAGATGCGTACGCTCGTTGGCGAGGTGAGAGCGAAGATCGGCGAGCCCCGTGCGCCGCACCGCGAGCTGCGTGCGGTACTGCGCGAGCAGCGTCGAGACGGTGCTGTTGTCCTTGCCGGCGATCGCGCGGGCGACGTCGTCCGGCAGGTCCGGTATGACGGCCGGCAGGTTGCCCGTCGCGCGTGCCATCGACATCGGTTTCTCCGCGCGAATCCCGCTGGCTGCTACTGCTCGAGCTCCTTGTCCTCTGTCCAGCTCGAATCGGGATCGAACGTCTTCATCGCGCCCGCCACTACGCCGCCGTTCTTGCCGAGATCCTTCTCGAACACGACGCCGTCGTGGCTGACCATGAATGTCATGACGCCGGTCTCGCCGTAGCGCATCGGCCACGCGATCGCCGCAAATCCGTTGCGCATGCGCCCGCCGACGATGTAGGTGTACGCGCCGCCCGGCGCCGAGGCACCTTGCGCAGTCAGGATGCGGTAGTGATAGCCGTGATAGCCCTCGCCGCCGCCTTTGGGAACGGCGCCATCGGCGAAGCGCGGGCCGAGCGGACTATCCGGGCCGCCGTCCTTCGATTCCCAGTAGAGCCCGTCCTGCTTGCCCGGCGTGCTGATGAACTTCTGCGCATATTCGAGCACGCCGTCGCCGTTGTGGTCCTGCTGGGCGTAGTCGCGCTCGGCGTCGTAGAAGGCAAGGATCGACTGCTGCGTGTCGAGCTCGTTGCGGCCAATGTTGCGCGCGATGATCTCGTCGTGCGCACCCTTGAGGTCGAACGTCCACTGCGATCCTTTCTGCACGATCGGCATCGGCAGCGTCCAGCCGGCCTTGCCGACTTCCAGATGTGCCGTCCCGCCATCGGTGACGATCTTGTGGCTTTCCTTGTACGAGGCGAGAAACGCGTCGACATCGTCGCGGTCGACGTTGTCGGTCGGCACGTACGATCTCCAGCCGGGTCCGAGCACCTTGGCGAGCGCGGCGTCGTCGGGCTTCTGCACCGCGTCGACCAGCGCCGTCGCCGCTGCGTCCGCGCTCGGATACATCGCGGTCTGCAGCAATGGCCAGCGTGGAGAATGCGAGCGCGACTGCCGCGCCGAGCAGCATCGGATAACGTGTAATCGAGTTCTGCTTCATGATGCTGCTCCTCAGCGCCGACCTCTGCCGCCGCCACCACCGCGCGACGGTGCGGAACGGGAAACCTGACTACCGCCGCCGCGGCTACCACCCGATGACATCGAGCGCTGGCTGGACTGGCCGCGGCTCGCCTGATGCTGCGAGCTCTGCGGCGATCTCGAGCCGCTGAACGCATTGCTGCTGTTGCTGCGCGAACCGGAGTTCGCGCTGCGGTTGCCGGCGCTGCTGCCCATGTTGCCGCTGCCGCGATTCCCGGCGTTTGCTCCGGTGTTGGCGCGATTGCCCGCAGCCCCCGCGTTCGCGCGATTGCCCGCGCCCGCGTTCGCGCGATTGCCGGCGCCCGTGTTGCCGGCGCGATCGGTGGCGCCCTTGTAGCCGGTGCTGTTGTTGAAGCTCTGCTGCGCACGCTGGCGGCTCGCATCGTTGCCGCGATAGTTCGCAGCGGTTGTTGGCGCCGCCTACACCCTGCCCATACTGCTGCCGGCTGCGGTTGTCGGCATACGGTGTGCCGCGCCGGTTCTGCGCGTTGTGATTCCACTTCTGGTTGCCGTTGCCGCGGTTGCCGCCGCCGTTGATCTGGTTGTTCCTGTTGATGTTGTTGTACTTGTTGACGTTGATGTCGACGTCGCCGCGGCCCCAGCCGAAACCGCCCCAGCACGAGCCGATCGCGGCGATGCCGATGCCCCACATGATGCCAGTGGCAAACGCGGCGCCAGGGTAGTAGCCGGGGTAGTAATAGGGCGACGGCGGCCAGTACGGCGGTGGATACGACGGGATACGCCCAGGTCCCGTACACCGTGGTCGGGTTGTAGGCCGGCACATAGACGGTCTCGGGATTGCTCGGCTCGATCTGGATGATCGTCGTGTTCGTCGTGGGTGTCGAAGGGGGCTCCGTCTCTACCGGCACCTCCTTCACGATGACGTTCTGCTGCTCGTTCGATTTCAGGTTGCCGGCCTTCTGCGCCTGCGTGCGAAGGCGCTGGATCGACGCCATGACGTCCTCGGGCTGCGCCAGAAACGCATCGCCGGTCTTCTGCACCCAGTCGGGCTGCTTGGCGAGCTGCTCGAGCATCTGCGGGAACGCGACCAGCGACTTTACGCTCGGATCCCAAGGTTCGTTTTCGACCTGGTTGACGGCCGCGTCGCCTTTGGCGTCCTTGTGCTTCGCCGACCACGCCGCCGCTTCGGCGACATCGCTCGGATACGTGGACGCCATCAGCAGCTGCGACAGCACCGAATCCGGATAGAGCGCGACCGGCGCCAGCATCTGGTCGAGCTGCTCGTTCTTGTAGAGCTTCTGCTCCGGCGCCTGCGCCGGCGCCGGCGCTGGCGCTGCGGCGGGCTGCGTGTTCTGTGCGAGCGCGAGCGGCCCTCCGGCGAGGAACGCGAGCGCAAACGCGCCCAGCGGTCCGATCATGCGTTTCATGTTCATCGTGCGCCTCCCGCGAACCCTCGCGACGACCAAGCTTGGCGTGCGGGGCTCGGCTTCACCAGCGCATTTATGCGGTATCTGCTTAAGCAAAAGTACCTATGGCCGCCGGGCCCGCCACGGCTTACGCTAGGACGGCCACGGATTTGGGCGGCTCCGGGGTGGCTTGGATCGATCCACGCGCAGCCCAGCCCCGACTAGCAGAAGGTCCGACAATGGCTCCCGACACGACTTCGAAGCTGATGCCGCGTGTGCTCCCGCTGACCCTCGCGCTCGCTGCTCTGTTTTTCGCGCCCGTCGCAAGCGCCGGCCCCGGCAGCGATGCCTGGGACGGCAACTGGCACGGATCGTTTGGCATTTATGGCTGGCTGCCGGGCATCGAGGCCCAGCTGGGAGTGCCTGTCGATACCGGGGGTACCGCGGTCAGCAAATCCAACAACAACATTCTCGACAACCTGAAAGGCGCGCTGATGATCACCGGCGACTTTCGCAGCGGCGAGTGGGGTTTCTTCTACGACGCCGACTGGGTCAAGTTCGAGAATCAGAAAGGCCGCTTCCGCTCGCTCGGCGGCGCCACCGTCGGCGGCAGCGCGACGCTCGACACCGAATGGAACTTCAAGGGCGGTATGGTCACGCTCGCAGGCCTGTACAACCTGTCGCATGGGCCGTCGGGCTACGCCGATGTCGTATTCGGTGGCCGCTATCTGTGGACGAAGACCAACGTCAAGTGGGACTTCACCCTCAACGGCAACGGCGGCAACATCGGCATCGCCGACCAGGGCAAGGTCTCGAACAATTCGCATCTCTCGAACGTCATCGTCGGCCTGCGCGGACGCTGGCAAAGCACGGACAGCGGCTGGTACATCCCGTATTACGCAGATATCGGCACGGGCGATTCCGACCTGACGTCGATCCTCGAAGGCGGCGTCGGCTATGCGTTCGACTGGGGCGATCTCGCTCTGGACTGGCGCTGGGTGCACTACGATCAGGGCGGCAACGAGCTGCTCGACAAGATAGACCTGAGCGGTCCTTCGCTGAGCCTGACCTGGCACTTCTGATCGCAACGCAGGGCCGCGACACGCGCGAAGACGTGCCGTGGCCGAACGCGTGCTGTTCGCCGAACCCGCGCACGTCGCGGTGCTTCGGCGAATGCACCTGATCAGCGCACAAAGCGTGGCGATCGCCGCGCTCGCGCCGTTCGTGCCGATCTGGCTTACCGCGGTTCCTCTCGACAAGCTGCTCAAGACGATCGTCGGCGCGCTTCTGTAGCGCCGGGAAAGAGCCGACCGACCGCTCAATGATCGACTTTGCCGCCGAACAATCCTCCGGCAAGCATCGCGAGGCCGATCACGAGCAGGATCGCGATGTTTGCGCCGCCGACGATCCCGACCGCTCCCAGCGTCAGCGTACTGCCGCTGAGAACGAAGATCAGAATCGCGCTGCCGCATAGCAACGCACCGGTTGCGACGGCGAGCCGGCGCATGGCTTCACGGATGCTCGGCGCGGTCATCGCGATCGCGAGGCCGGCGACGTAGAACGCGATGAAGATCAACCAGCCGTAGCCCCACGACGTCTTCGATGCATTGGCCATGGCGAGGTTCGCGAACAAGAGGCCCGCGCCCGCGAAAAGTATTCCGCCCAGCATTCCCAACAAGGCCTTCATTGCGTCACCTGGCATCCGGTCGCGTGGCGTACGATCCACGATATCGGCACCGACAGCAATTGAGACAGATAGCCCGTTCGATTGGAGGAGCACGGCATGGCCCTGGCCACAAAGCTCGATCCGACATCGGCCGACCCGGCGCTCGCCGCGTTGCTCGAGTGCGATCGCGCGCTCGTCCCGATCGGCCGCAGCATCAGGGTACTGAAGGCGATCGACTGGCCGATCGAGCTCGAAGAGCGCTTCCTTGCGGGCTGGCGACGCGGACAGCCGGAGCTTCCGGCACCTTCCACGCAGCCACAGAATCTCACCGAGCAGACTGCGGCGCTGCAGACGCTCATGCGCCGCATCGATCGCGGCCATCCGATCGGCAACTTCCTGTTCAAGTCGGCCTGGAGTTATCACGTGGCCGCGCAGATGCTGTCGGGCATCGGCACGCCGGAGTTCACGCGCTGCTCGGCGCTTCTTTATGGCCGTCCGGACTTCCGGTATCGCAGCCAGGACATGACCAACGCCGACGCGGCGACGGAGATGCTCGCCATCACCGACGAGCTCGTCGACCACCGCCTGCTGCCGCCGGTACCGTCCGACATTCCCGCCGAGACATTCGCCGGCATGATGCGCGAGCGCATCGGAACCGTGTTCCGGCATGACGACGTCAAGGTCGTGCTGGATCCGACGCTGGCATCCAAGGCGACGGCCGGCAGCAAGCGAATCTCGCTGCGCGCGACGGCGCTGTTCTCCGAGCGCGATCTCGAACAGCTGACGCAGCACGAGGCTTTCATCCATACGCTGACGGCGCTCAACGGCCGGCACCAGCCGTACGTGCGCACGCTCGGGCTCGGCACGCCGCGCACGACGCGCACGCAGGAGGGTCTGGCGACGTTCGCGGAGATCATCACGGGCGCGATCGACATCGCGCGCCTGCGCCGTATTGCGCTGCGCGTGGTCATGGTCAAGCGCGCGCTCGACGGCGCGGATTTCATCGAGGTTTTCCGCGGTTTTCTCGACGCCGGCCAGAGCGAGATCGAGAGCTACCGCAGCGCCGCGCGCGTGTTCCGCGGCGGCGACGTGCGCGGGCGCGTGTGTTTCACCAAGGACGGCGCGTATCTCGAGGGCGTGATGCTGATCAACGCCTTCATTCGCAAGGCCCTGCAGGAAGCGCGCGGCGAGCTCTTGCCGATGCTGTTCGCAGGACGCCTGACCACGGCCGACGTGATCACGATGGCAGCCTTGCGCGACAGCGGCCTCATAGCGGCACCGACGTATGTTCCGCCGTGGGCGCGCGATCCGCAGCGCGTGCTGGCGATCATGGCTTTCTCCGCCGCGACGCAGCACCTGCGCCTCGACCGCTTCGATCTGCAGCGCTTCGTCGATTACGAGGACGAGGTGATCGCCGACGCGGGTATCGGGCCGGCGATGACGTAGCCGGGCCGCAAGCTGCCTGGCCCGCTACGTAGATTTACTCTGTACGCCCGTTTTTATTGGTAGGACGATGCGGCTCTGTCGGCAGCCAGAGCCGCCTGGCTCGTGGCTGCGTGGCATGGACACGCCGATCGGAATGGGCTGATTTCCATTCCGGAGTTGCTGGACCGCACATGCGGATTTTTCCGGAACTGCGGACCCGCTGACCTTGCCGGAATCCTCGAGGACGATTGTCGATGCTGCCCACGCAAACCTTCGAGAAAACCGCGTCGCGTGAACTGCTCGACGTGCTGATCCGCGCCGGGCTGATCGCAGTCCTGGTGATGTCATGCTTTGAAATATTCAGGCCGTTCCTCAATCTGGTGCTCTGGTCGCTGATCCTTTCGATCACTCTCTATCCGTTGCATGCCCGGCTCAAGCGCAGGTTGGGCAACAGCAACGCACGTGCCTCGACGCTGATCGTGCTGATCGCCGTCGGCATCGCCCTGGTGCCCGTCTACCTGCTCGGCGCTTCGATAAGCGAATCCGTCGAGAACGCGATGGTCATGGTCAAGGACGGCACCTTCCATATTCCTCCGCCGGCCGAATCGGTCGCGGCGTGGCCGGTGATCGGCAAGCCTCTTTATGATTTCTGGGTGCAGGCTGCCGCGGACCTGACCACCCTTGCGCAGAAGTTCGCGCCGCAACTCAAGGATGTCAGCCTCGTGCTGCTCGGCAAGGCCGCGAGCCTCGGCATGGAATTCCTGCTGTTCATCGCGGCGCTGATCATCGCCGGCGTCATCATGGCCCACGGCGAGCACGGCGAAGAGAGCGCGGTGCGCATCGCATCGCGGATTTCCGGACCCGACAAGGGACCTCGCATCATCAGCCTCGGCACCGCCACCGTGCGCGCCGCGGCCCAGGGCGTGGTCGGTATCGCCTTCATCCAGATGCTGCTGGTCGGCGCCGCCTTCGTGCTGAAGGGCATTCCGGGCGGCGGCCTGCTGGCGCTGGGGGTGCTGCTGCTCGCCATCATCCAGCTTCCGGTGTCGCTGATCACCCTGCCCGTGATCGCGTTCGTCTTCCTCACCGAGGGCGCCACCTTTGGCGCGATCGTTTTCGCGATCTACATCTTCATCGCGGGCCTTGCGGACAATGTGCTCAAGCCGCTTCTGCTCGGTCGTGGCGTCGACGTGCCGATGCCGGTCGTGCTGATCGGCGCAATCGGCGGAATGGTCAGCAGCGGAATCATCGGCCTCTTCATCGGACCGGTCACGCTTGCGGTCGGCTATCAGCTGTTCTGGCAATGGGTCGATGAGCAGCCGGCCCGGGTTCCGACCGAACAGCCCAAGGGGTGACGCGGTGAACCCTGCCCGGCGCTGCCATCGACGCATGCGGCGGCGCGCCCGCTGAGGAGTCCGTCCGTGTTGCGCAACCTGCTCACCGGCCTCCCCGTCATGTTCCTGTGCCTGATATTGCAGGCGAGCTTCGTGACCACGCTCTTGCACTGCAACTCGAGATTCGGGCTCGCCGAGAGGGCGCACGGATCGCAATGGCGGGAAATCCTGCTGCTTTCGATGGTCATGTTCCTCATGTTGCTGAGCAATATCGCGCAGATGGCCATCTGGGCTGCGCTCTTCCTCCTGCTCGGCGAGTTCGAGGACTTCGCCACCGCGCTCTATCACTCCGCGGTCAACTTCGTCACCCTGGGCTATGGCGACATCGTCATGACGGAGCCCTGGCGTCTGCTCGGTCCGCTCGAGGCCGTGAACGGGATCCTGATGTTCGGCGTCTCGACGGCGGTGATGACGGCCGCGTTGCTGGACGTCGCCAAGCAACGCACGGCCAATTCGGGACCGCGCGATGGCACGGAGATCTCGTGACGGATCCTGCCGCAACTTCAACTTCTCGGATTCGCAAACCGGAGCGCGCGCGCGCACGTCATACGGAAATGGGCAAGAACAACGGCACCATTTACGTGGTCGATGACGACGCCAGCGTGCGTCAGGGCCTGACTCGCCTGCTCGAATCGGCAGGCTGGGCTGTCGAGCCGTTCGCCTCTGCCGCGGAATTCCTCGCAGCAGAGCGCTCCGAGGCGATCGGCTGCCTTCTGCTCGACGTCAGCATGCCGGGCATGACCGGCCCCGAGCTGCACGATCAATTGCGCGCGAGCGGGTGTGCGCTTCCGGTCATCTTTCTTTCCGGCCGCGCCACCGTAGCGATCGGCGTCAATGCGATGCGGGTCGGTGCGTACGATTTTCTGGAAAAGCCCGTCGACGATGCCGTCCTGCTGGCCGCCATCGAAGATGCGATCGGGCGCTACGCGCAGGTGCGCAACAAGGAAAGCCGCCAGCACGAAATCCGGCAACGACTGTCGCGGTTGTCGCCCCGCGAGCGCGAAGTCATGGACCAGGTGATCCTCGGGCGATTGAACAAGCAGATCGCAAGCGACCTCGACATCGGCGTGAAGACCGTGAAGGTGCACCGCGGGCGCGTGATGTCGAAGATGAGAGTGCACTCGGTTGCCGAGCTGGTGCACCTGTGCGATGAGCTCGCGCTCGTGAAGCGCGAGGCGGCCGAGACGGCCTGACGCCGTCAGAAGCGTCCCCGTATTGGATCATGGTCCCATACGCCTGCTTGCGCAGCGCGAGTATGGTTTCGCCATGGCCCGAAGGCCTTTGCGGCGCACGGGAGGCGGCGCATGCCGGTCTCCACGGGGGAAAGGCAGTGGGTTCTACGCGCAATCCGGTTGTCCATGTCCTCGATGACGATTCCGCCGTGCGCGGCGGATTCGCGCGTGTGCTGCGCGCCGCCGGGCTTGAAGTGTGTACCTACGAAACGGCGGAACGCTTCCTCGACGACATCGACGAAGCCGCGCCTGGCTGCGTCCTGCTCGACGTCACCATGCCCGGCATCACCGGCCCCGAGGTGATGGCGCGGTTGAAGGAAGCGGAGAATTCGCTGCCGGTCATCGTCGTATCCGCGCGCGACAGCGAGTCGATGCACCAGGTCGTGCGCGACCTCGGCGCCAAGATGTTCCTGCGCAAGCCCGTCGACGACCAGGCCCTGCTCGACGCCATCGACTGGGTCACCGACGCGCGTGGCATGCGCTGACTTTCGGCCATGCGGCACGAAGTCAGAACAGCACCTTCAGCATCTGCGAAAGAAGCTCGTCGAGTGAAATCATCGTCAGCGTCAACGGCGCAATCGGCGCCAGCAGCGATGCGGCCAGCCGCAGCGCCGTCGCCAGCTTGAACGGCACGACGCGCATTTCGCTCAGCGTTTCGAAGCTGTTGCCGAGGTCCGCCAGCGACTGGATATCCCCGCTGCCGACGAGCGGCTCATCGGGCGGCGCCGCGCCGCTCAGCCATTTGCGATGGAACTCGCGCGCATATTGCGTGCCGAGCGTTCCGTACTCGCCGAGGCCCTTTCGCTTGGCCTGCGCGAGGCCGGGCGCGAACATCAGCAGCGGGCCCAGAATCACGAAGATGGCGACGACCGTCACCGCGGCAAGCTCTATCTTGAATTGCGGAAGGGTCTGGCCGGCGAAGAAGATCTGATCTGCGATCTGGCCCGCCATCAGCGCGCCTTCCGCGATCAGGAATGGCGCGAAGGCGATGCTCAACTGGGCCAGAAAGCCAAGCCCGCCGCAGCGATCCGGATGCAGCGGCTGCAAATCCAGATCCATGCGCGAGACCTGCCAGAGCAAACGCCACCACACCAGCAGGCGGTAATACCAGCGCAGCAGCAGGAACTGCAGCAGCGGAATGCTGACCCAGCCGAGCCACCATCCCGCAACGGTCGGAATACGCTCGACCGTGCTGGAATGCGCCGTACCAGGTTTCCACCTCGAGCGCGCTTACGTGGCGCCAAAACCCGTTGACGCCGACGGAGTACACCAACGCGATGAGCGCGAGCTCCACCCAGACGGCATCGAGCCAGCGCACGGCCGTCGCGATCACCGCATCGGCCTGAGCTTCCTTCGCATCCGGAATGAGCCCGCGCTCCCTGAATTTCTGCACGGCCTGTCCGACGCGTCCGTGCAGGACGATTTCCGCGACGAACAGCATCGGCACTACAAAAAGGAACCGAACATGCGTACCGACGTCGCGAACAAACGGCACCAGCGTTCCGTTCCACGCATTGCCGTCCCACAGCGACAACACCAGCAGCGGGACCCACGTAATGACTATCGCCAACGCGATGCGGCGCCAGAGCAGCTCATGATCGCTGCCATCGAGGCGGGCACGCCGCAACATCCGGTACAGCGGACCGCCGATCACCAGCGAAAAATCCAGAGCCGAAGGGCGGGACCGTTCGCTCACGCCGCGCCGGTCCGTCTTCGTCGCGCCGACTTGCGCGGAGCGCGCATCGATGTGGGGAGCGGCGTCATGCCGTCGATGCCGGTTCGCTTCCTGCTCATTCGTGGAGCGCCGCGCTCTGCAGAGCACTGCGCGCACCCGCGACGCCAGCGCGCGAGCGCTGCCGCTGCGGCTTGGTGTTTTCGACGGAGGGCGGGAGCCGGAAGTGCAGCGTCGCCCCTTCGCCGTCGTTGTTCGTCGCCCAGAGCTTGCCCGCGTGCGCCTCGATCAGCATCGCGCAAACCGAAAGGCCGAGGCCCATGCCGCGCGGCTTGCTGGTGACGAACGGAGCGAATATGCGTTCGAGATCGCCTTGCGCAATGCCGGTCCCGTTGTCCTCCACCTGCACCTCGAGATCGCCCGCAGTCGACAGCGACGGTTCGTATCGTGAGCCGGCGCGATCGACTGCTGCCGCTCATGGCATCGGCTGCGTTCATCATCAGGTTCATCATGACCTGCTGCAGATGGACCCGATCGCCTCTTACCTTCGGCAGGCCCTCCGCAAGCTCGAGGACGACTCGCACATGGCGTTCCATCAGCTCGCTGCGGATGATCTGCATGATGTCGTGCACGACGTCGTTGATGTCGAGCGGGATCAATTCGCTTTCGCCCTTGCGCAGCATGCTGCGCAATTTGCGGATCACGTCGCTGGCGCGCTTGGCATTGTCGACGACGCTATCGAGGCTGGCGCGCCCCGCTTCGATATTGCACGGCTGATGCGCGAGGAACCGCGTTCCGGCCTGTGCGTTGCTGAGGATCGCTGTGAGCGGCTGGATGAGCTCGTGCGCGAGCGAGCTTGAGAGCGCCGAGAGCGAAGCGGTTCGCGACAGATGCGCCAGCTCGTCGCGTTGCAGCGCGGCCTCGCGCTCCAGTCGTTTGCGCTCGCCGATGTCGTTGATCGTTACAACGGTGAGCCGCTCGCCGTCGACATCGATCGGCGCGAGTCCGATCTCGACATCGATGCCGCTGTCGTCGCTGCGTACGGCGGACAATTCGGCCGCGGCGCCAGGCTGCCCGCACCGCGCCAACGTCTGGCACTCATCGGCATAGGCGCTGCGGGAGCTGGTCGAAATCAGCGATTCGATGCGGATCCCGATCAGTTGCGCGCCGGAGTATCGGAACATCGCCTGCGCCTTCCCGTTCGCGAATCGGATCGAGCCGCGATCGTCGGTCACCACGACAGCCGACGGCATGGATTCGAGCAGGCGCCCGACGAGCTGACCCGCAACGTCGCGCTGGACGGCGCCGCCCCGCGAGGCACGCAAGTGCAGGCGCACGAACAGGACGAGCGAGATCGTCAGAAACGCGAGCGGCAAATATATCCATCGCAGCAGCTCGCCCGGGCGCTCCGGCGTTTCCGCGCGCAGCATCTCCCATTCGAAAAATGCAATTGTGGCGGTGGAAAGAATGCACAGCGCGAACACCAGGTACGCCGCGAAGCGGCGCTGCCTGAACCAGCCCGGGCGATGGACAGCCGCGAGCGTCGGGCCGCCGCCCTGCCACCCTATTCCATTGGCGCGTAATAGGCCCATCGGGCTCCCACGCGATGGCCCCAGGACTTGCAGTATATGCGTCCGTATATGCCGCAACGGTCGCATAAGTATTTTTACTGCTACGCAGCGCGCTGGAGCGCGCGTCAGGAGGCGCGCGAGCGCATGAAAGACGGCGCGTTCGTTCAGCGCACATGACGGCAAAATGCACTCGCCGCGCGTCGGCGCATTCACGAATGCAATTGTGCAGAGCAATCGTCCGTCCGGACACCCGCTCCGCACCGGCTACTTCATGAGGCCTAGGTCCAATTGCCGGCAACAGGTGCGTGGACCAGCATTTCCGGGCATCACGGGAAGATGCGGGTTCGCCCGGCATCGACTGACACGCCGGCCATCGCGGGCAGGCGGTCCGGTGTACTCAGACGAGACCTACGAGGCAAACACCATGGCGACCGCGACGACCACGATGAATCTGGACAACTTCTTCGCAGCCTCGGCGGCGCGCATGGATCGCTGGCGCGAGCTGAATGCCAAGGCGCAGACCTGGGCCGCCGACGCGCGCAGCGGCAACCCGCGCGGCGGACGCGCCGCGGTCGAGGCGGCGCTCGCGGATGTGCGCGCGCTCGAGGATTTCTTCGCCTATCCCGGATCGCGGCTGATGAAGACACTGGCCGAACGCATCGGCGCGGACGATGCGCTCGGTACCGCGCGGCTGGTGCGTCGCATCAGCGGCGCGCTGCTTTCCGGCAGCTATCGCTACGAGAGCGGCCAGTGGGACACCTCCGACGAGAGCAGCGACACGCTGCCGGATCGGCTGGCGGAGACGTTCGCGGGCGGCGAGAGTCGCCGGCCGTATTTCGAAACCCTGTTCGTCACGCCGGCGCCGGCGGCGAGCCTCGGCAAACTCGCCCAGGAAATGCGCCGCCTGCGCCGCGTCGAGGACGCGATGATCTACGAGCCGGTGCTCGTCGGCAGCGTCGAGGATGCGCATTCTCGCCACGCATCCTGAACGGCAAGATCCAGGCCGTGGTGATCTTCGACGGAATACCGGTGCCCTCGCAGCACGACGTGCCGCTGCTGCGCGACTTGCTCACGCACCTATCAGCATCTGGACACGTCGAGCCTCGCGCCGCGTCGACGTCGGCGTCACGCTGGCGCAGCTCATCAAGCGCATCCGCCCCGAGCTCGACATCTATCTGCTGACCGACCGCCAGGTGGAAAAGCTCGCCGGCGATCCGGCGGCCTCGATGATCCGGCGCGTGTTCTACGAAGTCGAAGAGCTGATGGAAGTGCACCTCAACGTGCTCGAAGGCGTCGCCGATCGCTATTCGACGCCGCACTTCGACAATCTCAAGAACTACGCCGCGCGACCGATCGCGACGTTCCACGCGCTGCCGATCGCGCGCGGCAAGTCGATCATGAAGTCGAACTGGATTCGCGACATGGGCGAGTTCTACGGCCTGAACCTGTTTCTGGCCGAGACCTCCGCCACGACCGGCGGGCTCGACAGCATGCTCGAGCCGACCGGCAACATCAAAGTCGCGCAGGAGAAATTCGCGCGCGCCGTCGGCGCGGATCACGTGTTCTTCGTCACCAACGGCACGTCGACGTCGAACAAGATGGTCTACCAGGCGGTGACCAAGCCCGGCGACATCGTGATCGCCGACCGCAATTGCCACAAGTCGCACCACTACGGAATGGTGCTGTCGGGCGCGCAGCCGCTGTACGTCGAAGCGTTCCCGATGACCGAGTACTCGATGTACGGCGCGGTGCCGCTGCGCACGATCAAGCAGGCGCTGCTGAATCTCAAGGCCGAAGGACGGCTCGATCGCGTCAAGATGGTGACGCTCACCAACTGCACGTTCGACGGCCACGTCTACAACACGCGCCGCGTGATGGAAGAGTGCCTGGCGATCAAGCCGGATCTGCATTTTCCTGTGGGACGAGGCGTGGTTCGGCTTCGCGCGCTGGTCGCCGTTCCTGCGTCCGCGCACCGGCATCGGCGCGGCCGACCGCGCTGGAGGAATGGCGCGCGACTCCCGCTGCGCTGGAGGCCTGGAAGGCGCAGGCCGCCGAGCTCGGCGAGGATCTCGATCCGAAAGATCCGCGCCTGCTCGATCGGCGCCTGGTTCCCGACCCGCGCAAGATGCGCATCCGCGTCTACGAAACCGACTCGGTGCACAAGTCGATGTCGTGCCTGCGCCAGGGCTCGATCGTCGCGGTCAAGGACGAGGACTACAACCATCACGTCTCGGCGTTCCGCGAGGCGGTGTTCATCCACGCCTCGACGTCGCCGAACGCGCAGATCATCGCGTCGATGGACGTCGCCCGGCGCCAGATGGAGCTGGAAGGTTACGAGCTGGTCATGCAAGGCGATCGAGATCGCGCTCGCGATTCGCCAGGCGATCGCCGAGCACCCGATCATCTCGAAGTATTTCCACGTGCTCGGCGCCGACGGAATGATTCCGGCCGAATTCCGCGCCTCGGGCTTCACGCGATTTCCTCGCCGAAGGCAGCAACTGGATGACGGCGCTGAAGGCCGTGCAAGGACGACGAGTTCTTCCTCGACCCGACGCGCATGACGCTGGTGTGCGGCACCGCCGGCTTCGACGGCACCGTCGTTCAAGAACCTGCTGGCCTCGAAGTACAACATCCAGCTCAACAAGACCTCGCGCAACAGCGTGCTGCTCCAGAGCAACATCAACAACACGCGCAGCGATGTCGCGCTGCTGATCAAGGTATTGCTCGAGATCTCGCAGGCGATCGAGGCGCGAGCTCGCCGAAGGCGGCGAGTCCGCGCGCGCCGCGTTCGCGGCGAAGGTGAAGAGCCTGATGACGGACGTGCCCGACCTGCCGAACTTCAGCCGCTTCCACGACGGCTACCGCGAGGATCCGGACAGCATCACGCTCGAAGGCGACATGCGCAGCGCGTTCTTCGCCGCCTATGAAGAGGACGACTGCGAGTACCTGCCGCTGATGAGCCCGAAGATCGACGAGCGGCTGGCCAAGCGGTCCGGAGATGGTGTCGGCGAACTTCGTGATTCCGTATCCGCCGGGCTTCCCGATCATGGTGCCCGGGCAGGTGATCGAGGCCGACACGATCGGCTTCATGCGCAAGCTCGATGTCAAGGAGATCCACGGCTACAACGCGACGCGCGGCCTCAAGCTGATCAAGCTGTCGGCGATCGGCCAGCAGCATCCGGCGTCGGGCGGCAGCAAAGCGCAGGCGGCAGCCGTCCGGCCAAACGCAAGGCGACATGTGCAAGTAAAGATCATGCAGCCAGACCATCGGCGCGGTCGTGGCAATCCGAGCCCTCGACAGTCACAGTCGGAGGACAACATGTTTCATGATCGACTGGTTCTTCGCCACGCTGAAACAGTATCCGGAAATCGCGATTTTCCTGACGCTCGGTCTCGGTTATTACTTCGGCAAGTTCACGTTCAAGGGCATCGGCCTCGGATCGGTCACCGCCACGCTGCTCGCCGGCGTGCTGATCGGCCAGATCGGTATCACGATCGCGCAGCCTCTGAAGGCGACCGTGTTCCTGATGTTCCTGTTCGCCGTCGGCTACGGCGTCGGACCGCAGTTCGTGCGCGGCGTCGCCAAGGATGGCCTGCCGCAGGCGGTCTTCTCGGCGGTCCAGTGCGTGTTCAGCCTGCTGGCCTGCGTCGTGATCGCGAAGATCGCCGGTTACGATCTCGGCTACGCGGCAGGCCTCTACTCGGGCTCGCAGACGATTTCCGCCGCGATGGGCCTTTCGACCGACGCGATCAACCGCCTCGGCATGGAACCCGACGCAAGCCAAGGCCCTGCTCGACTCGATGCCGATCGCCTATGCCGTGACCTACATGTTCGGTACCATCGGCTCGGCGATCGTCATTGCCGTCCTCGGCCCGAAGCTGCTCGGCATCAATCTCGAAGCCGCGTGCAAGGACTACGAGGAGAAGCAGGGCGGCGGCAGCAAGGAAATCGGCGGCGCGGGCTCGGCCTGGCAGCGTTGGGCAGTGCGGGCCTACCGCATTGCAGCGGGCGGAAAGGCCGTCGGCCTGCGCGTCATCGAGGCCGAGGGGCTGGTGCCCGACGCGCGCGTCTTCGTTCTGCGCATCCGCCGCAACGGAAAGATCGAGGAAGCGACGGCCGACACCGTGCTGCGCGAAGGCGATGTCATCGCCGTCGCCGGCGCGCGCGATGTGCTGGTGAACGTCGCTCGGAGCGAACGCGACCGAGGTCGAGGACAAGGAACTGCTCGCCGTCCCGGTCGAAGGCGTGGACGTTCTGGTCAGCAACAAGGAAGTCGACGGCAAGACGCTCGCCGAACTGGCCCAGATGCCGGCAGCGCGCGGAGTATTCCTGCGCAAGATCACGCGCGGCGCGACCGCCACCGACATCCCGATCCTGGCGAACACGACGCTGCAGCGCGGCGACCTCCTCACCATCGTCGGCCGCACGCAGGACACCGACTGCCGTCACCAAGCTGCTCGGCGTCGCCGATCGGCCGACCGACGTCGCCGACATGGCGTTCGTCGGCGTGTGGATCGTGATGGGTGCGCTGATTGGCTCGCTCGTCGTCAAGGTGGGCGGCGCGCCGATAACGCTGTCGACGGCCGGCGGTGCGCTGATCGCCGGAATCATCGGCGGCTGGCTGCGCTCCGTGCGTCCGTCGTTCGGACGCATCCCGACGCCCACCGTGTGGTTCATGAACTCGGTCGGCCTCAACATCTTCATCGCGATCGTCGGCATCTCCGCCGGCCCCGGTTTCGTCAACGGCCTGAAGACGCAGGGCATCGGCCTGTTCCTGTGGGGTGCGCTCGCGACGACGGTGCCGCTGATTCTCGGCATGTTCGTTGCCAAGTACCTGTTCCGTTTCCATGACGCGCTGACGCTCGGGATCGTTTCCGGGTCGCGCACGACGACCGCATCGCTTGGCCTCGTCTGCGATCAGGCCAAGAGCCAGATGCCTGCGCTCGGCTACACCGTCACCTATGCCGTCGGCAATACGCTGCTCACGATCTGGGGCATGGTCATCATCATGCTGATGTCGTGAGCCGCGCATGTCCGATACCTGAAATCGCAAGGAGAAACCCATGGACGATTTAGACCTCAAGCAATACGAGAAGCTCGGCCCGTTCGAGATCAAGGATTTCCTCGCCAAGGTGGCGTCGAAGTCCGCGGAGGAAGCGTCCATCGTCGTATCTCAACGCCGGTCGCGGCAACCCGAACTGGGTCGCCACCGAGCCGCGCGAGGCGTTCTTCCTGCTCGGACAGTTCGCGATCACCGAGTGCAAGCGCGTGCTCGATCTGCCGCCGGGCGTGGGCGGCATGCCCAAGGCACCCGGCGGCGCGAGCCGGCTCGAGGCATGGCTGAACAAGCACGACGACATGCCCGGTGCGCCGTTCCTGCAGGCGATGGTGCCGTGGGCCGTGAAGAAATTCGGCTTCGACGCCGACGCCTTCGTGCACGAGCTGGTCGATTCGATCATCGGCGACCACTACCCGGTGCCGGATCGCATGCTCGTGCACAACGAGCGAGATCGTCCACGAATACCTCGAGTGGGCGATGTGCGGAAGCCCGCGGCCGAAGGGCAAGTTCAAGATCTACGCGGTCGAGGGCGGCACCGCCGCGATGTGCTACATCTTCAAGTCGCTGAAGAGCAATCGCATCCTCAATCCCGGCGACACGATTGCGCTCGGCGTGCCGATTTTCACGCCGTACCTCGAGATGGCGCATCTCGAGGACTACGATCTCCACTTCGTCGAGGTGCACGCGAAGCAGGAGAACCGCTTCCAGTATCCGGATGAGGAGCTCAAGAAGCTCCTCGATCCGAAGGTCAAGGCGTTCTTCGTCGTCAACCCGGGCAACCCGTACGCCGTCGCGCTTTCGCCCGATACGATCAAGAAGATCGGAGCCATTCTCAAGAAGCGGCCGGATCTCATCCTGCTGACGGACGATGTCTACGGCACGTTCGTGCCGGGCTTCCGTTCGCTGATGGGCGCGTTCCCGAAGAACACGATCGGCGTCTATTCGTACAGCAAGTACTTCGGCTGCACCGGCTGGCGCCTCGGCACGGTCGCGGTCCACGAAGACAACATCTTCGACGAGATGATCGCCAAGCATCCCGAGCCGATCAAGAAGACTGCTCGACAAGCGCTACGGCGGGCTCACGCTCGAGCCGCGCAAGATCGCCTTCATCGACCGCATCGTGGCGGACAGCCGCGACGTCGCGCTGAATCACACGGCGGGCCTGTCGCTGCCGCAGCAGGTCATGATGACGCTGTTCTCGCTCAGCGAATTGATGGACGAGAAGAAGGATTACCAGAAGGCCTGCATCGGCATCGTCAAGAAGCGCGTCGAGGCGACGATCGAAGGGCTCGGCATCGAAGTCGGTCCGAACGAGCTACTTCGACTACTACTACGGCCTGATCGACTTCGAGTTCTGGGCCCGCAAGTACCTGGGCGAGGACGTCGTCAAGTGGATGAAGGCGAACGTACATCCGCTCGACATCGTGTTCCGTCTGGCCGAGGACCACGGCATCGTGCTGCTCAACGGCAGCGGCTTTGCCGCTCCGGACTGGTCGGTGCGCATCTCGTTCGCGAATCTCGACGATCACGTCTACGACGACATCGGCCGCGCGGTGCGCGCGATTGCGCGCGGCTATCGCCAGGCCTACGAGGCAGCCACGGGCAAGAAGGCGGCGCCGCGCGCCGTGAGGAAGCGACCGGCAAGAAACGCTAGGAAAGCAGCCGTCGCAAGGAACGTTAGCCCGGGCGACGCGAATCTGTGCCCGGCAACGTGTCGCGAGCTACGAACACGCGCATGGACCGAATTCGCCGAGGGTGAGGCGCTCGGCACAAAGCGACGTCACGAACTGCCAGTGTGCGTCACGCGCGTGGTGCTTGAAAGCCCGCTCACCGAGGAGAGCGAACCGTGGATTTCATCGTACAGGCGTTGCGAAACAATCCCGAGCTCGCGATCTTCCTCACGCTCGCGATCGGCTTTCTGATCGGTCGCCTCAAGTTCGGCAGCTTCAGCCTCGGCATCGTGGTCGGGACGCTGCTTGCCGGCGTCCTGATCGGGCAGCTCGACATCAAGGTTTCCCCGCTCGTGAAGACGGTCTTCTTCGATCTCTTCCTGTTCACGACCGGCTACAAGGTCGGACCGCAATTCTTTCGCGGGCTCAAGCGCGATGCGATTCCGCAGGTGGCGCTGACGCTCGTCGTCTGCGTCACGTGTCTGCTCACGGCGTTCGGGTTCGCGAAGATTCTCGGCTACGACGTCGGCACCGCCGCGGGACTTCTGGCCGGAGCGTTCTCGGAATCCACCGTGATCGGCACGGCGGGCGAAGCGATTCAGCGCCTGACGATTCCGGATGCCGAGAAGACCGCGTTGCTCAACAACATTCCGGTCGCCTATGCCGTGACCTACCTGATCGGCACCGCCAGTCTCGTCTGGTTCCTCCCGACGATCGGTCCGAAGCTGATGCGGATCAACCTGCGCGAGGAAGGCGCGCGGATGCAGGCCGAGATGCTGGCAGGCTCGGCGGAGCCGAGCTCGGCATGGTCTCGCCGATCCGGTATCTTCGACGTTCGCACCTACCGCGTGACGAACCCGGATCTGCAAGGCAAGACCGTCGCGCAGCTCGAAGCGCATGCCGGAGGACTTCCGGGTCTCGGTCCTGCGGATACGGCACGGCGGCAAGATCGTCGAGGCGACGCCGGACGCGATCGTTCGATCGCGACGATGTCATCGTCGTGCTCGCGCGCAAGGAAGCGCACATGTCGGGCGCGGCACCAACATCGGTCCCGAAGTGGACGACGATGCAGCTGCTCGACATTCCGATCGAAGTGCTCGATGTGATGGTCACGAACAAAGCCGTGATCGGAAAGACGATGGCGGAGCTGGCGCGACTCGAGTACGCAAACGGCGTGTTCGTGCGCAAGATCATGCGAGCCGGACAGGAGCTTCCGATCAGCGCGATGACGCGCATCGATCGCGGCGACCTGCTGCGCCTGATCGGCACGAAACCGAAGAGTCGAACGCGCGGCGCAAGGAAATCGGGCTATCCCGATCGTCCGACAACGGCGACGGACATGGTCTTCGTCGGAACCGGCATCGTGCTCGGCGGACTGGTCGGCGTGCTTTCGGTCACCGTCGCAGGTATCCCGCTGACGTTGACTGCGAGCGGCGGCGCGCTGGTCATGGGGCTCGTGTTCGGCTGGCTGCGGTCCGCGTATCCGTTCTTCGGCCGCATTCCCGAGCCCGCGATCTGGATCTTCGACACGCTCGGATTGTGCGTTTTCATCGGCGTCGTCGGACTGAATGCCGGCCCCTCCTTCATTGCGGGGCTGAAGACGATCCGGCATCAGCCTGATCTTCGTCGGCCTTGTCTCGGCGCTGCTGCCGCACACGCTCGGGATTCTGTTCGGACGCTACGTGCTGAAGATGAGCCCACTCATCGTGCTCGGCGCGTGCGCCGGCGCAGGGACGATCACGGCCGCGCTGCGCGCGATCCAGGACGAGGCGCAGAGCAGCGTTCCGGCGTTGGGCTACACGGTGCCGTATGCGATCGGAAACATCGTGCTGACGGCATGGGGCCCGGTACTCGTCGGACTCATGTCGGTTGGAAAATGAGGAAGGACTTATGAACGCTTTTGCGCTTGATGGATCGCGATCGCGAGGTCATCTGTCGCTGCATCGCGATGAGTCTCATGCTTGCTTTCGGCGGCATCTCGGTTGCATCGGGACAGACGCCGCCGCCGCCCGATTCGTCGGTCGAACAGGGCGCCACGGAAATCGATCAGACCGATCTGTCCGGCCCGCAGCCCGAAGGACTCGTGGTTCCGGAAGACAAATCGCCATTCCTGCGCGATTCGAGATTCACCGCCCAGCTCAGAACCTTCTATTTCGACCGCGACAAGATGGACGACACGACCAGCGAGGCGTGGGCGATCGGCGGTTCCTTCACCTGGCGATCCGGCTATCTGGCCGACTTTCTCCGCTTCGGCGCGACCGCGTACACGTCGCAGCCGCTGTATGCGCCGGACGACAAGGACGGCACCCTGCTCCTGCGAGCCAGGCCAGGAGGGCTACACCGTCCTCGGCCAGTGGTACGGCGAGTTCAAGTTCACCGACAAGCTCTCTGGCGCGATCGGCGCCAAGGAATACAACACGCCGTACATCAACAAGAACGATGTGCGCATGACGCCGAACACGTTCGAAGGCGCGACCCTCTACGGCACGGCAGGTGGAACCGACGGTTCGCCCGAGTGGCGGTACGGAGGCGGCTACATCGCGAAGATCAAGGCAAGAAATTCCGACGAGTTCGTCTGGATGTCCGAAGCCGCCGGCGCGCCCGTGGATCGCGGCGTATCGGTCATCGGCGCAAACATGAAGCAGGGTGATTTTTCGATCGGCGCCGCCGAATACTATTCGGACGACATCATCAATATCTTCTACGCGGAATCCAAGTTCGGAGTGCCGCTGAACGACAAGAACCGATTGAACTTCGGCGTGCAGTACTCGGACCAGCAGAAGCACGGGCGACGATCTGTTGACCGGATCATCGTTTTCCACCGGCCAGTGGGGCCTCAAGGGCGAGCTGACTCTCGGCCCGACGCTGTTGACCATGGCCTACACGGATACCGCGAGCGGCAGCAACATGCGCAATCCATGGAGCGGCTATCCGGGCTACACGAGCGTGCAGGTGCAGGACTTCAATCGCGCGCAGCGAACAGGCAGTCCTGCTCAGAGCAGCCTATGATTTTTCCAGCATCGGCGCGCCCGGCTGGAGCACTTACCTGCTGTACGTGCATGGCGACGGCGTGAAGTCGCCGAACTACAACGAACAACGAAACCGATTTCAATCTGCAGTGGACTCCGAAGGGCGGCGCGCTGCGCGGTTTGTCGTTCCGCTTGCGTTATGCTTATGTCGAGCAGCGCGGCGGCGGCGATCCGAACATCAACGACCTTCGTTTCATCGTGAACTACGATTTCCCGCGACCGGGAGAGTGAGTCCGATTCATCGATGGCATTTGACCGGGAGGTCGGGATGTTCGATCACAAGCTGCGGATCCTGCCGAGACGCATTCGCGTCGGCGCAGCCTTGTTGGCAATGCTCCTCGCGCCAGCCGCCCACGCATCGTTCCTGCATGGCGAAGCGCTGGACTCGATGGCCAACGGGCTCGCCTGGTTCGTGCTCATCGTGATGCCGGTCGCCTTCATCGCGCTCTTCTGGATCGTGCACGTGCTGCCCGAGAAGATCGCCGCAAAGCGCCACCATCCCAACAAGGATGCGATTCACGTCCTGTGCCTGCTCTCGCTCGTGTTCGGCGGATTGCTCTGGCCGATCGCCTGGCTGTGGGCCTACACGCGTCCGGTCGGGCACAAGCTCGCCTTCGGAACCGAGAAGCACGACGACTACTACATCGAACAAGGCGAGCTCGCCGCGCGTGGCGAGCTCGATCTGGCTGAGCTCGAACACCTGCGCACGGAGCTCGATCATCTCAAGCAGCGCGGGCTGCTTACGCCGGAGCTCACGCGCGTCTATGCACGTCTGCCTGCGCCGGCGCACAAGCCCGGCGCGGCGCATTCAGAGGCGGGAGCAGGCTGATGGAAGCACTCTTGCTGGGAATCTACTCGTTCTTCGTCTGGCTGATCTTCTTCAAGTTCAAGTGGCTGCCGTGGAACACGATCTCGATGGTGATCGTTTTCACGATTCCCGTCGTCGGGTTGACGGCTCTGATCCTGCTGCTCAACGTGTTTGCTCCATCGACGCCCGACGTGCGTGTGCTGAAGTACGTCGTGAACATCGTGCCGCAGGTGCGCGGAAGGGTGATCGAGGTTCCGGTCGATCCGAACCGGCTGGTGAAGAAGGGCACCGTGTTGTTCCGCATCGATCCGACGCCGTACCAGCTGCAGGTCAACGTGCTCCAGGCGCAACTCGTCAACGCGCAAGGTGGCACCAACAAGCTGGGCAAGGAACTCGAAGCTGCCGTCGGACGCACGCAGGCCGTGCGCTCGAATCTCGCGCTTGCACGCAAGCGCGTCACCCAGAACAAGGAACTGGTCGCGGCCGGCGCGGGCGACCGCTTCGCTCTGGAGCAAGCGCGAAACCTCGGTCAACCAGCTCGAATCCGATCTCGCGAGCGCGATCGCCAACGAGGGACAGGTGCGCGCGATGATGAATGCGACGGTCGGCGACGATCAGGCCGAGGTCGCGCAGATCCGCGCACAGCTCGAAAACGCAAAGTGGGAACTGGAACAGACCACCGTCCTCGCGCCGGCCGATGGCTACGCGATCAACGTCCAGCTGCGGCCGGGATCGATGACTGCGGCTTTTCCGATTACTCCGGCCATGACGTTCGTCGAAGACGAATATCAGGTCGTCGCCCTCTTCCAGCAGAACGAGCTGCACGCGATAGAGCCGGGCAACGAAGCCGAGTTCACGATCACGACCAACCCCGGCCTCATCGTGAAGGCAACCGTCGATTCCATCATCTGGGCGCAGGGCCAGGGCCAGCTCACGGTCAGCGCGTTGCTGCCGCAGACCGGTACTGCACCGGCGCCGGAGGGCCGCTTCGCGGTCAAGCTCACGGTCGATCCAAAGCAGGCCGACATGTTCTTCCCTGCCGGCGCGATGGGGCATGGCGCGATCTACACCAATCACCTCGCCGCCATACAGATCCTGCGCAAGGTGATCCTGCGTATCGGCGCGAAGGTGGATTACCTGATTCTGAAGCTGCACTGACATGAGCGACATCGCCACAAGGTCAATGCGCATCGCGCCAAGATTGCTGTCAGCCGGTATCGCGATGGCGCTGCTCGTCTCGGCGTGCGCGCTGAATACCGCGCCCGATCGGGATACCCTGATCCACGAAGAGCTGCCGAACATGAAGATGCCGGCGGCGTGGGTCGAACCGTCCAAAGCCGGTGTGGTAGCGGACAACTGGGTCGCGGCACTCGGCGATCAGCAGCTGTCGGCGCTCGTCGTCGAAGCCATCACGTACAACTCGGACCTGCGCATCGCAGCGGCGCGCGTGGAGGCCGCCGAGGCCGGCGTCAAGGCGGCGGGCGCGCAGATGTACCCTTCGGTGACCCTGCTTGGGCGCACCGGCGGAAAAGTCGGCGGCGACGGCTCTGGCATCGGCGGCGTGATCATTCCCGCGTCGTGGGAAATCGACTTGTGGGGCCGCGTGCGCTACGGCCGGCGTGCGGCCGAAGATCAGTACGCTTCGGCCGAGGCCGACGCGGCCGCGGCCGCGCAGTCGGTGGCGGCGCTCGTGGCGAAGTCGTGGTTCCTCGCGATCGAGGCGCGTCAGCAACGTGATCTGGCGGCCGAAATGGTCGCCAGCTCGCGCGGGTCGCTTCGCCTCGCCGAAGATCGCAAGCGCATCGGACCCGGCAGCGAGCTGGAGGTCAACCAGGCGGACGCGTCGCTGCAGACGCTGCTCGACGTCGAGCAGCAGCTCGATCAGGCGCTCGCGCAGGCATTGCGCTCGCTCGAGCTCCTGCTTGGCCGCTATCCCGCAGCCGAGATCCAGACGCCGAGCCGCTTTCGCAGCATTGCCGGCGACGCCGGCCAGCCGGAGTCCCGTCGGAACTGCTCGAGCGGCGACCCGACGTCATCGCCGCGCAGCGCCGTATCGATGCGGCATTCAACCTGGCCGGGCAAGCCGAGGCCGCGCGCTTGCCGCAGATTTCGCTGACAGCAGGATTGAGCTCGATAACGAGCGAAACCTTCGTTCTGCAGAATCGCGACAATCCGCAGCTCGGTGTCGGCGCGACCCTGTTTGCGACGCTGTTCGACTTCGGCAGACTGGAAGCCCAGGCGGACGCACGCAGGGCGGAGCAGAAGCAGGCCGCCGCGATCTGGGCGCAGACCGGACTCAAGGCGTTCGGTGAGGTCGAGGGCGCGCTCTCCGCCGAGGCGACGTTGCTCGACCGCGAGCCGTTGCTGGTCGCCGCCGTGCGTCAGAACAACGATGCGCTTACGCTCGAAACGACGCGATACCGTATCGGCAGCAACGACATGCGCAGCGTCCTGCAGCAGCAGCTGGCGCTGTATTCGTCGCGCAGCGCGCTGCTGCGCGTGCAGGCGGAGCAGCACGTGAATCGGGTCAATCTGTATCTGGCCCTGGGCGGCGGCTTCGGCGACGGCCCGGCGCTGGCGTCCTCGACCACTGCAACGTCCGGCTCGGGCCAGTGAACGTCGGCGGTTCTCTTGCCGGCAACGCATCTCAAGCCAAGATCCTCGTCATCTGCTAGGAGCGGAAGGTCATGAACAACCAGATTCTGAAAGTCATAAGGAAGTACCTGGTCCTCGCAACCTCATCCACCGCCCTGCTGCTCGGTGCGACGGTCGCGTTCGGAGCCGAGGACATCATCGAGAGTGCGCGCATCAGCTGTCAGAAAGACATCGACACGTACTGCAAGGATGTCACCCGCGGCGAAGGCCGCATCCTGCAATGCCTTTCGGCTCATCAGGACAAGATTTCGGGACGCTGCACGTACGCGGTGGACGACGCCGCGCTGCAACTCGAGCGTGTGGGCCGGGCGATCAAGTACGTGGCCGACGAGTGCAAGGCCGATCTCCTGAAACATTGTGGCGACATTCCCGTGGGCGATGGCCGCATCGCGCAGTGTCTGAAGAAGAACGACGCGACGCTGTCGAGCGATTGCAAGCAGTCGCTGAAAGATACGCAGATGGAGATCAAGTAGTCTCCACGGCCGTGTGAATGCGGAATTGGCCCGGCGGGCTCCGCCTTGGGACGGAATTCCGCAGTCGGAACCGGATGAGCCTGCCGGCGCGAAGGCGTCGCGGGCTCGAAAAATGCGCGCCAGCGATTACCATGGGAACCCTGCCATCCCTGCGGGCAACGCCGCTGCGCGCTGCGCGCTCCGACTAGAGGGAACGTCCATGGCCGTCACTTCTGCATTTGCGAGAGCACGCGTCTGCATCGCCGTCGCTTTCGCGCTCAACGGTTCCTTCGCGCTCGCCGCCGGCGCGGGAACGTTCACGCTCGGCGAGCCGACCGGCGTTGCCACCGTACCGCATGTGCCGGCAAGCGTGCCGCGCGATTACGTCGTCACGCCGAATGGATATTTCCATCCATCCTGCGTGCATCGCATCGAAGCCGGCGAAACGCTACACGCCGACGGCAGCGTCGTCGGCGCGGACGGCAGCGTGCGCCGTGTCGCGAGCTGCGCGTATCCGCATTACGCACCGAATGGAGCGCGCCTTGCGCGTGACGAAATCCCATCGCCCAACGCGCCTGCGCGCGCGCCGCAGCTGATCAACGGCTGGGTCGCCTACGCGAGCTACGTACTGCCGCGCGAGAACGCCGCGGTCTATATCTCCGCGGACATGTCGGTGCCTGACGCGCCGACCGTGCACTCCGGCCAGGTCGTCTACTTCTTCCCGGGGCTCGAGGACATCGAGAACGTGCAGACGATCGTGCAGCCGGTGCTCGGCTGGAACGCGTTCAACGACAACGACTGGACGATCGCGAGCTGGAACTGCTGCATGGACGGCGAGGTCTGGCACAGCCCTGCGGTCGCCGTCGATGCGGGCACGACGCTCGAAGGACGCGTCAGCGGATCCAGCTGCACCGCGAACGTCTGCGACGACTGGTCGATCCTGACGCGCGATCCCGTCAACGATCGCGACACGACGCTCGACACGAGCGGCTACGGACAAGCGTTCGACTGGGTGTTCGGCGCGGTGCTCGAAGCGTACGGCATCTCGCAATGCGGCGAGCTTCCGGTCACGGCCACCGAGGAATTCAGCCGCATCGCCGTGCACGCGCTGCGTCCGCCGACGTCGGGAGGCATCGCGCAGCGGCAGGCATGGGATCCGACGATCGTGGCGAGCTCGCCGAACTGCGCGTACTCGGTCACGCCGCATCCGGCGCCCGATTCGCCGCAGATCACGATCAGCTACTGAGCGATCGGCGCGCGCGGAGCACGCGCGTTCGAAACGTGCGCGACGCGCTTCCGAACGACGTCTCGCGCGCAGACATCCGTTCCTCCACGTCGCCGCATCTTCGCGCCGATTCTGCCGCGCCCATCGAGCGCGTCATGCACGGCAACGTCTCCTGAACGCGGCGCTTGCCTACGCGAATGCGTTCATCGCGCGGACGAACGAGCGCCGGCACATTTCCCTGCGATGCGGCCACGGCGCCGCTGCGCAAGGAGAATATGTCGTGCCAAGAGGCGATAAATCCAGCTATTCCGGCCGTCAGAAACGCAAGGCCGCGAAAATCGAGAAAAGCTACGAGCGCCGCGGCGTATCGAAAAAGACAGCGGCCAAACGCGCCTGGGCCACCGTCAACAAGCAGGAAGGTGGCGGCGCCAAGAAGCGCGCGACCCAACGCAAGACCGCGCGCAAGAAAACGCCTGCGAAAAAAAGCGGCGCACGCAAGACCGCACGCAAGACCGCACGCAAGAAGTCCACGACCCGACGTGCGCGTCGCTGACGACATCCCCAAATGATACGGAGAGCATCCATGCGTTTCCTGATCCTGATTCTTCTTCTGCTGCTGATCCTCGGCGCACTGCCGACCTGGCCTTACAGCGCCGGCTGGGGCTACTACCCGAGCGGTCTCGGACTTCTCGTGCTGATCATCGTCGCGGTGCTCGTGCTGAGACGCGTCTGACAACATCTGCGCGCTCGTTCAGCTGCGCATCGCGCGTATGCGCGCTGCACGCGCGCGCTTCATGAATGTTTAACCCGCGGCCGTGCGCATTCATCGCCGAGATGGGCGCAAAGGCGCACGGTGTCATCGCAGCATGATGCTGCGTGCCGTGTCGACCGATGCAGCACTTCGCAATTCAGGAGAAGTACCCATGGGTAACCAAACGCAGAATCCGGGCCAGAATCCGAATCAGAATCCGGGGCAGAAGGCGCCGGGTCAGGACGACAAGACGCGTCGCGACACCAATCAGCCGAACCCGAGCGATCCGAATCGTCAGCGGACGCCTGGAGCGGGCGACGACGACTCCCGCAGCCAAGAAGCAGATGCAGGACAAGTAATCCTCGTCCTCGCATCAACCGAAAAGCCGCGGCATTTGCCGCGGCTTTTTGTTATGGGGTAAGCGTACGGCTACTTCGAGTGATCCAGCATCGCCGGATCGATCTTGAGCTTCATCGCCAGCGCCGTGAAGCGCGGGTCGTCGCGATAGTCGAGCAGGAACGACTCAACCAGCAGTTGCGTGAGCCCGGAATCGCGCGACGCGTACGCTCGATCGAGCCACTCGAAGATCTTGTCCGGCTCCTTGCGCAATGCATAGACGATTGCGATCTGGAACGGCCCGCCCTCGGAGTCTTTCTCGATCAGCGCGTTCAACGCGCGATCTGCCGCGGCACGATCCGGCTGCGCCTGCAGTGCCAGCGTGACCGCGAAGTCATGCCAGAAACCCTCGGGCTCGAGCGCGGCATCGCGCAAAGCGGCCGCGGCATCGTTCCTGCGCAGATCGATCAAAGTCAGATATGTGTATGCGTGGGAAGCGTCCGGCTGGATCTGCAGCGCCTCGCGCAAAGTCGCTTCGGCCTCGTCGAGCCGATCGGTGCCGATCTGGATGCGCGCCAGGTTCTGATAAGGGCCGAGTCGCTTCGGATCGAGTTCCATGGCCCGCCGCGACATCGCCTCCGCCTCTGCCAGACGACCCTGCGCCGCCAGCAGGTAGCCGAGACCGTGCACGGTCTGCGCATCGTTCGGGGACAGCGCGATCGCCTTGCGAAATTCGACCTCCGCGCCGGACAGATCCAGATCCGCCGTGAGCAACATGAAAGCGAATGCGCTATGCGCTTCGCTGAGTTCGGGCGAGAGCTCTATCGCCGTCCGCGCGGCCGATCGCGCGCGTGCGTACGCATCATCGATGTCCTCCTTGGCGGTCAGAGAACGAGCCTCCGATCGAACGCCACGCACGTGAAAGCTCGGCATAGGCCAGCGCGTAGTGCGGATCGAGCCGGGTCGCTTCCTCGAACTCGGCAGCCGCCTTGCGCGCGTCCTCGTCATTGAACTGCCTGAAAAAGTGCTGGCCCTTCAGCAATGCGTTGTACGCGGCGATGTTCGGGTTCGCGCCCGCGCCGCCGGCTTCCGTCGTTCGCGTGCCGAGCAGCTTCACCTTGAGCTGCTGCATCACTGCGCTCGCGATCTCGCTTTGCACGGCGAAAATATCCTTGAGCTCGCGGTCGTAGGTTTCGGACCAGAGCTGGCGTCCGTCTGCGGCCGTGATGAGGTCGACCGCGATGCGTACACGCTCGCCCTGCTTGCGCACGCTGCCCTCGAGCAGGTGGGCGACGCCGAGCTGTTCTCCGATCGTTCGGCTGTCGTCGCGCGAATCCTTGAAATGAAACGACGAATTGCGTCCGATGATCTTGAGATCGGGAATCCGCGCGAGCACCGAGATCAGCTCCTCGGAGAGCCCATCCGAAAAATACTCGTTGGACGGATCGCCGCTCGTGTTCGCGAATGGAAGCACGGCAATCGACTTGGCATCCGGCGGCGCAGACGACTTCGGCGCCGTGGCGGCCGGCAATACGGCCGAGGCGGCAGACACGGCGGCACTTTCGTGCGGCACGCGCGCGACTCGCCAGAGCAGGCCGCCGCCGATCGCCAGCAGCAGTCCGATGATGAGGATCTCGCTCGCCGCTGACCGCTTGCGCGCCGCGCTCGCCGTGGTACCACGCGAGCACGATGCGTCAGCACGAGGCCGACGGCTGCGGCGACGATGAGGATGCGACCGATCGGCTCGGGCCAGCCGAATCGCTGGCCGACCAGATCCAGCAGCTGGATCAATGCGAATGCGGCTGCCGCATAGGCCAGCGCCCACTGCACGATCTTGCGCTGCCTGAGTCGCTGAAGAACTTCTTCCACGCACGCCCCCGCCTGCGATCGGTCGAGTGTATCGCAGCTTTGCGGGCGCGGCGGCACGCAGGCATGAAGTCGGCACCGGCCCAGAGAATTGCGGCAGCGTGATTCGGCGCCATTTGCAGCGGCTGCTCGCACACGTTGGTTCAGGCGGTCGCTCTGCACTATCTTCGAACGTCGCGTGCTGGACACGGATCGGCTGCAGGAACCCCGCAGATGACACGCCTCGCCGAACTCGCCCAAACCTCGCAGGTGCTCGGCGACACGCCGGCGCGCCTCGCGAAGGTGCGCGTGCTCGCGACGCAGCTTCGCGCGCTCGACGCCGGCGAGATCGAGGTCGGCACCCAATACCTTTGCGGCTCTACGCCGCAGGGACGCTTCGGCATCGGCTACGCGGTGCTGCGCGATGCAGGCGGCATCGAATCCGCGCGCGAGCCGACGCTCTCGATCGCCGAAGTCGATCGCCGTCTCGGCGAGATCGCGGTCATGCGCGGCGCCGGCGCCGGCGCGCTGCGTGCCGAGGCGTTGCGCGCGCTGTTCGCGCTCGCGACCGAACCCGAACAGGACTTCCTCGTTCGACTGCTGGCCGGCGAGCTTCGCCAGGGCGCGCTCGTCGGCGTGATGACCGACGCGATCGCGGCCGCGGCCGAGCTGCCGGTCACGCCGGTGCGCCGCGCAATGATGTACGCGAACAACGTCGGCGCGGTCGCGCGCGCAGCGTTGCTCGAAGGCGAAGCGGGCCTCGCGAAGTTCGAGCTCGAGATCCTCTCGCCGATCGCACCCATGCTGGCACAGACCGCAGCCGATCCGGCCGACGCGCTGCGCCAGCTCGGCGGCGAGGCGGCGTTCGAGTGGAAGATGGACGGTGCACGCATCCAGGCGCATCGCTCCGGCGACGTCGTGCGCATCTTCACGCGCAATCTCAACGATGTCGGCGCGGCGATACCCGAGATCGTCGAGGCGGTGCTCGCGTTGCCTGCCCAGGACCTCATCCTCGACGGCGAGGCGATCGCATTCGATGCGAACGGCCGCCCGCATCCGTTCCAGATCACGATGCGCCGGTTCGGCCGCAGGCTCGACGTCGAGAGGCTGCGCGCGGAGCTGCCGATGCGCGCGTTCTTCTTCGATTGCCTGCGCATCGACGGCCGCAGCCTCGCCGATCGTGCGACTCCGCGATCGCCATGCCGCGCTCGCCGATGCGGTTCCGGCCGCGCTGCGGATCCCGCGCATCGTCACGACGTCAGCCGACGAGGCGCAGGCGTTCTACGACGCCGCGCTCGCGGCCGGTCACGAAGGCGTGATGGCGAAGTCGCTCGACGCGCCGTACGAAGCCGGCAGTCGCGGCGCGGGCTGGCTCAAGATCAAGCGCGCGCACACGCTCGATCTCGTCGTCATCGCGGCCGAGTGGGGCCACGGCCGGCGCAGCGGCTGGCTTTCGAACCTGCATCTCGGCGCGCTCGATCCCGCGACCGGCGAGTACGTGATGCTCGGCAAGACATTCAAGGGCCTGACCGACGCGATGCTCGAATGGCAGACGACGGAGTTTCTCGCACGCGAGATCCGCCGCGATGGCTACACGGTGCATGTGCGTCCCGAGCTCGTCGTCGAGATCGCCTTCAGCGATCTGCAGGCGAGCCCGCGCTATCCCGGCGGTCTCGCGCTTCGCCTCGCGCGCGTGAAGCGTTATCGCGACGACAAGCGCGCCGACGAAGCCGATACGATGGATTCGGTGCGGCGCATCTATGCCGCGCAGGGTTGAGGCAAGGCAAGCGCACCGCGCCGCGATGGCGCACGCGGTGCGAACGGGCTACGCTTTGGCCATCTCGTCCTCGGGGAGATCGTCATGGACTCGCAAGCGCTGACCCTGGCCCACACGGCGATCAGCCTGATCGCGATCGCTCTCGGATTCGTCGTCCTCTACGGCATGTTCGGATCCCGGCACATGCCGCGTACGACGCTCTGGTTTCTCGTCACGACGTTCCTGACGACTCTCACCGGCTTCATCTTCTTCAAGCGCGATCAGCTCCTGCCCTCGCACATCACCGGCATCGTCGCGCTGATCGTGCTGCTGCCGACGTGCTTCGCCCTCTACATGCGCAAGCTCCAGGGCGGATGGCGCCGCGTCTACGTGATCGGCGCGGTGATTTCGCTCTATCTCAACGTGTTCGTGCTCGTCGTGCAGGTGTTCCTCAAGGTGCCCGCGATCCACGCCCTTGCGCCGAATGCGCCGGACAATCCGGAGCCTGCGTTCAAGATCGCGCAGGGTGTCGTGTTCGTGCTCTTCGTGTTTGCAGGTTACCTCGCGGTCAAGCGCTTCCGCTCGGCAGGGATCCTCGCGGGCACGTCATCGCCCGTCGCGGTACGCTGAACATCCCGAGCGCGCGGCCGGCATCCGTTCCGGCCGCGCCCGAACTGTTCAATGGGTCGCCGGAAGGCGGCCGACCTGGCGCAGCATGCGGATGATCGAATCACGAACGTAGTCGCGGAAGTCGAGCGGGCTCGTCGATTCGAGCTCGTTCGCGTAGGTCGCGAATGCGGGCCAGAAGTCCGCGGCGTCGGGATAGTCTTCGGTGAGCTGGCCGAGGGTGGACTGGAATCTGTCGAGAGCTGCAAGCGTCTGGTTGTGCGTCATGACTCGGGTGCCGTTCGTGGTGCGCGACCACGAGTGCAAGCGACATGCCACGCTCTCCTGCCGCATCAATCGCGCCCGCGACACCGGCACGCGGAATTTTTTCCAACGCGACGGGCGGAATTTCCTCACGCAGAATTGCGTCCGCCAGCGCGAAGGGCGGCGCCATTCGCGGCGCACATGTCGATCCTCTTTCGAAGGTCTCCCGATGACACGAATGCTGATGCTCGTCCTGCTCGGTCTCCTGCCCTTCTCCGCGCTCGCCGCGCATGACTGGAACGACGAAGTCACGGACGCCACGCAGAAGAACTTCGCCGAATACCTCGACCTGCTCGCGATCCCGGACGTCGCCGACAACGCGGCCGACATCCAGCGCAACGCCGCATTCCTGCAGCGCGCTTTCGAGAAACGCGGGTTCGCCGCGCAACTGCTCCCGAATCCGGCGAACCGGCCGCTCGTGCTGGCGAAGCTCGCCGGCCCGGCCGGCGCCAAGACCATCCTTTTCTATATTCATTTCGACGGACAGCCGGTCGTGCCGGAGGAATGGGCACAGCCGAGCCCGTTCGGGCCCGTCGTCAAGCGGCGCGACGCGGATGGCACGTGGCAAACCGTCGATCGCGAGGCGCTGATGGCGAAGCCACTCGATCCGGAGCTTCGCGTGTTCGCGCGCGCGGCGTCCGACGACAAGGCGCCGATCATGATGATGCTGACGGCGGTCGACCTGCTCAAGGCGTCCGGAAAGGCGCCGGCTGTCAACGTCAGCGTCATTCTCGATTCCGAAGAAGAGATCGGCTCGCCGAGCCTCGCCGGCGTCGTCGCTTCGAACGCGGCGCTGTTCAAGTCCGATGCGCTGGTGATCCTCGACGGGCCGGCACATCCATCGGGCCGGCCCACGCTCGTGTTCGGCAACCGCGGCATCACGCAGGCGAAGCTCGTGGTCTACGGACCGCGCGCGCCGCTGCACAGCGGGCACTTCGGCAACTACGCGCCGAATCCCGCGTTCCGCCTCGCGACGCTGCTGGCCGGAATGAAGGACGACGAAGGCCGCGTGCGCATACCGGGCTACTACGACGGCGTCGCGCTGACGGATGCCGACCGCGCGGAGATGGCCGCCAGCGGCGACGACGAGGCCGCGCTGAAGAAACGCATCGGCATCGCGCGCGCCGAATCGGTCGGCGCGACGTACCAGGAATCGCTGCAATATCCGTCGCTCAATGTGCGCGGCATGGCCTCGGCTTCGGTCGGCGCCAAGACCGCGAACATCGTGCCGAGCGAGGCGACCGCGGAGCTCGATTTTCGCACGACGCCCGAAACGGACGGACGGCACCTGTTCGAGCTCGTGAAGCACTACATCGAATCGCAGGGTTATCACCTCGTCGACGGACCGCCGACGGACGCGGACCGCGCGACCTACGACAAGCTCGCCAGCTTCACGCTCGGTTCGGTGCAGAAGGCCGAGCGCACGCCGACGGATTCGCCGCTCGGGCGCTGGGCCTACGGCGCCGTGCACTCCGAGCGCGGCCCGAACCCCGCGCTCGATCCGGTGCGCATCCGCATGATGGGCGGCACCGTGCCGACCGACGTGCTGGTCGAAGCGCTGCACCTGTCGTTCGTGATGGTTCCGACCGTCAACGCAGACAACAACCAGCATGCGCACGACGAGAACATGCGCGTCGGCAATATGGTCAGCGGCACCGAGACGATCTACACCTTGCTGACGACGCCGTATCCCTGACGGCGTCGCCCGCGCCTGCCGTCTGCCTACGCTTCGTGCAGCGCCTTCGTCGGATCGAGGCCGGCTGCGCGTCGCGACGGAATCCAGCACGCGGCGACCGCAACCGCACTCAGCAGCGCCGCGATCGCGAGATAGATCGTCGGATCGCTCGCACGCACTTCGAACAGCAATGCCGCCATCAGCCGCGTCAATGCGAGCGCGGCCGCCAGGCCGATGACGAGACCGAGCGCCGGCGAGCTTCATGCCCTGCCCGATGACCATCTTCTGTACCTGTCCGGCGCCGCGCGCCGAGCGCCATGCGGATGCCGATCTCCGCGGAGCGCTGTGTCACGGAATACGCCATGACGCTGTAAACGCCGAGACTCGCGAGCACGAGCGCGAGGGCCGCGAACACGACCAGCAGCGTCATCGTCAGATCGCTTGTCGGCCATCGACTGCTCGAACATGCCTTGCATCGTGCCGGGCGTGATCAGCGGAATGCCGGGATCGACCTCGTGCAGCGCCGCACGCACGCTCGCGGTGAGCGCCGCAGGATCGCCGTCCGTGCGGACCAGCATGCCGGTGAAATTCTCCGGACGCTGGAACACCGGGTAGAACATCTCGGGCTGCGGCGGTGCCGTCAGGTTCGCCGTATGCACGTCGGCGACGACGCCGACGACTTCCGCGGTCAGCGACATCATGCCCGTGACGAGCTTCTGGCCAAGCGGATTCTCGCCGGACGGGAAGAGCTGCTTGGCCATCGATTCGCTGATGATGACGACCGGAGTGCTCGTCACGTTGTCGTGCTCGTCGAAGTCGCGTCCGGCCTTGAGCGGAATGCCAAGCACGTTGAACCGGTTCGGGCTGATCAGGTGGCGCAGCGCGAGCGGCCGCTCCGACAGCGGCGGCAGCGGACGCCCGACCACCGCGTACGGCGACGGTCCGTTGTTGCCGCTGAGCGGCGGGTTGTCGCTGAGCGCGACGGATTTCGCGCCAGGCATCGCCTGCAGCGCGTGGTACAGGCGCACGTAGAAATTCGCGGTCTGCTCGGTGCGGGCCGGATACTGCGCCGGCGGCAGGATCGCAAACGCGGTGAAGATGCCTTCGGTGCGAAAGCCCGGCTCGACGTTCTGGATGCGCACGACGGTCGAGATCATGAGACCGGTCGCGACGAGCAGCACGAACGCGATCGCGATCTCGCCGATCAGGAGCGCGCTGCGGAAGCGGTTGTGCTTGCGGCCGGTGGTCGATTCGCGGCTCGAATCCTTCAGCGCATCGTTCGCGGCGTTCATCGACGCGTGCATCGCCGGCACCAGACCCATCACAACGCCGACCAGTATCGACACGCCGAGCGTGAAAGCGACCACGACCGGATCGAGCGAGATCTCGTCCGCGCGCGGAATGAAATTGTCGCCCAGATGCGCCAGCAGCGGCAACGCGACTGCCGCGAAGATGAGGCCGATCACTCCGCCGGTGAGCGAGAGCATCAGGCTTTCGACGAGGAATTGCGCGATGACGCGGCTGCGCTTGGCGCCGAGCGCGAAGCGGATGCCGACTTCCTTGCGCCGGCGCGAGAAGCGCGCGAGCAGGAGATTGGCGACGTTCGCGCACGCGATCAGCAGCACGCACGCGACCGCGGCGAACAGCATGCCGTAGGTCTCGCGCTGGTTGCCGACGAGATCGTCCTGCAGGTACCCGGCGAGCAGCTTCGTCGTCGTGTCGACGTTCTTCGCGTGCGACTGCGCGTAGCCCGCCGCAATGACGTCCATCGCGGCGCGCACCTGATCCATGCCGACGCCGGGCTTGAGGCGCCCGATCGTGGTGAAAAACAGCCCGCCGTCGTCGATCTGCTTCTGCGTGAGAAACGCCGCCTCGAACGGACGCGTCGTGAACAGCTGCTGCTGGTTGAGCGGAAATCCGGAGACGCTCTTGGGCATCACGCCGATCACCGTGTGCGGCTTGCCGTCGAGCGTCAGCGGCTGGCCGATCACGTCCGCGCGCCCGGCGAAGTGCTTCTGCCAGTAGCCGTAGCTCAGGATCACGACCGGCGCACCGCCCGCACGGTCTTCGTCGGCGATGAAATTGCGCCCGAGCTGCGGCTGCACGCCGAGCAGCGGGAAGTAGTTCTGCGAGACGATCATGCCCTGCAGCTGCTCGGGATCGCCGCTGCCGGTCACGATGAACGCGCTCGGCGTCGAGACGGAGATGTCGGTGAACACCTGCTGGCGCTCGCGCACGGCCTGCATGCGCGGCCACGACATCGGACCCTGGGCGAGCCCGCGCTCGGGCTGCGCCGAAGTCAGCTGGACGAGCTGATCCGCCTGCGCATACGGCAGCGGGCGCAGGAAGATCGCGTCGATGATGCTGAAGATCGCGCTGTTCGCGCCGATGCCGAGCGCGAGCGCGAAGACCGCCACGAGCGTGAAGCCGGGCGATTTCAGCAGCGAGCGGAACGCGAAACTGATGGTGTTCATTGGCGAGCGGTCTCCCCGTCTGGCCCTTCGATGATCATGGCACGCAGGCCATGGGATGACCGACAGCGGCCATGGGTTGCATCCCCGAAACGTAGACTTCGGTCAGGAGGGCACGGGAGCAAGAACTCTGCCACGCCTGCGCACGGGATTTCGGGGTTCGCGGCCTCGTCCGGGCGATCGGAATCGAACAAACTGCTCGGATTCGGACACCTTGCAGGCGGGACCCGCGACTCACCGGCAAGGCCCGCGGGCAGCGCAGGCTTGCGCCTTTTCGGCCGCTTTACGCAAGCGCAAGGCCACGAAGCGTATGCTCCCTGGGCAATGAGCAAATCAACGACGCGCGACACGAGCATTGGGCACCTGCGTCGGTGCGCCCTCGCAATCCCACTGGCACTGCTCGCCGCCTCGGCGTCGGCGCAGACGCCGGCGCCTGCATTGGACCTTCGCCTGCACCAGCCGCCGGACATGCGCGCTGAGGCAAGTCCCACCGCCGTCAATCCCGACGATCCTGCGAGCGGCACGGACACAACGGTGCACGGCAGTTTCAGCACCGAGATCGGCTATTCGAAGACGTTCGGCAACAGCACCGTGAACACGGCCGAGCTCGACGTGAACAAGCGCTACGACAGCGGCCGGTCTCTGAACCTGCATATCGATGTGCTGCGCAGCACGGGACTTCCAAACGTCGCGCCAGTCGACTACGTCTCGCGCTATCCCCACGATTGATCGCGCCTCGCACGCACGCCGGATCGAGTTCCGGCTTCGCGATCAGCTCAACGCGATCGGCATAACAAGAACCCGCATTTCTGCGGGCTTCGTGGACGATGCGGGCGGATGACTATTTGGAGGCCAGGGTCGGAATCGAACCGGCGTACGCGGCTTTGCAGGCCGCTGCATGACCACTCTGCCACCTGGCCGGGTGACGTGACCCGCAGACTCGCGGGCGGGAACGGAGCTTAGCTGCGCGTTCCGGAAAAAACAAAAAACCTCGGCGGACCGAGGTTTTTTTTGGCTTGGGCTGCGGCGGACGTTGTACGGCCGTCTTCGAGAGACGGTTACAGGTTGCCGACGACGTCGTACATCCTGCTTCGAACGAATTCCTGAAGCATTCGAAGGGCTTGTACAACCCTAGCCAGACGAAGGGTCAACACGATGGACGAAGCGTTGAACCAAACGTGGAGCGGGAAACGAGACTCGAACTCGCGACCCCGACCTTGGCAAGGTCGTGCTCTACCAACTGAGCTATTCCCGCGTGGGACCGCGCATATTACGGACTGCCGCGGCTGTCAACCCTGATCGCCGCGCAACGGTCGCGTCAATGCGGCCGGCTCAGCTCTGCTCCCGCAGGATCGGCCAGGCCGCCCGCACATAGACGATCGCCGACCAGATCGTCAGCGCCGCGGCGAGAACCAGCAGCGTCTCGCCGACATGGAACAGGCGCAGGCCTTCCAGATCGTGCTGATACAGCAGCACCACGATCGCGACGATCTGCAGCACCGTCTTGATCTTGCCGAGCCAGGCCACGCGCACGTGCGCGCGCTGGCCGATCTCGGCCATCCACTCGCGCAGCGCCGAAATGCTGATCTCGCGGCCGACGATGATCGCGCTGGTCACCGCCATCAGCGGCGTCGGATTTTCCTGCACGAGCAGGAACAGCGTGACCGCGACCATGAGCTTGTCGGCGACCGGATCGAGAAATGCGCCGAACGCCGAGCCCATGTCGCAGCGCCGCGCGATCCAGCCGTCGAGCCAGTCGGTGATCGCCGCCGCGACGAAGATCGCCGCCGCGGCGACGTTGGCGCCCTGGAAACGGCGCGTAGAACACGATCACCATGACCGGCAGCAGCACGATCCGGAACAGGGTCAGCGCGGTCGGAATCGTTATGCGCATGCGGTTCATCCATGAAACGCGGCGTAGATGCGTTCGGCGAGATCTCTACTGATTCCCCTCACGCGCATGAGTTCCTCGATGCCGGCCTTCTGCAATCCGCCCAGGCCGCCGAAGTGCCTCAGCAGCGCCGAGCGGCGGTGCGCGCCGACGCCCGGGATTTCCTCGAGGCTCGACGCCTCGCGCGCCCGCTCGCGACGGCCACGATGGCCGGTGATCGCGAAGCGGTGCGCTTCGTCGCGCACCGCCTGGATCAGGTGCGAGGCCGGCGATTCCGGTCCCGGCCATAGCGTGCGGCCCGACGCGCCGAGGATCAAGGTTTCATCGCCCGCGCGCCGCGCCTCGCCCTTGGCGACGCCGACGACCGGGACGCCGGTGATGCCGAGCTCGACGCAGCACGTCGAGCGCCTGCTGCACCTGGCCCTTGCCGCCGTCGATCAGCAGGATGTCCGGCAGCCTGCCCTCGCCGGCCTGGATGCGCCGGTAGCGGCGTTCCAGCGCCTGGCGCATCGCGGCGTAGTCGTCGCCCGGCGTGATGCCGGCGATGTTGAAGCGGCGGTACTGCGATTTCTCCGGCCCTTCCGGGCCGAACACGACGCACGACGCGACCGTCGCCTCGCCCATCGTGTGGCTGATGTCGAAGCATTCGATGCGCTGCGGCGTGTCCTCGAGCTCGAGCAGATCGCGCAGCGCCTCGAAGCGCGCCAGCACGGTCTGGCGGCTGGCGAGCCGCGACGCCAGCGAGGCTTCCGCGTTGCGTCGCGCAAGATCGAGAAAGCGCGCGCGATCGCTGCGCACGTTCGCCTTGATCTCGACGCCATGGCCGCTGCGCTGGCTCAAGCGCTTCGGCGAGCGGCTCGCAGTCCTCCGGCGCGTGGCTCACGATCAGCTCGCGCCGGCACCGGCCGCTCGAGGTAGTACTGCGCGATGAACGAGCCGAGGATCGCCGCCTCGTTCGGCATCCATCGGCAGGCGCGGGAAGAAATCGCGCGAACCGAGGCTGATGCCGTTGCGGAAGAACAGCACGCTGACGCAGGCGATGCCGTTGCCGATCGCGCAGGCGATCACGTCCATGTCCGCGTTCGCGCCCTGCACGTAGTGATGCGCCTGCACGCGCTTGACGGCCGCGATCTGGTCGCGGATCTGCGCCGCGCGCTCGAACGCGAGCGCGCTGCTCGCGCGCTCCATCGTCGCGACGAGCTCCTCCATGACCGCATCGGCCGCGACCGTCGAGGAACATCGCCGCGTGGCGCACGTTGTCGCCGTAGTGCGTCGCGCCTCGATCAGGCCGACGCACGGCGCCGTGCAGCGGCCGATCTGGTGCTGCAGGCACGGCCGCGAGCGGTTGCTGGAAATAGCTGTCCTCGCAGTTGCGGATCTTGAACAGCTTCTGGATCAGGTTGAGGCTTTCGCGCACCGCGCCCGCGCTCGGAAACGGCCCGAAATAGCGCCCGCCGCCGCCGCGCGCGCCGCGATGGAATGCGAGCCGCGGATATTCGCCGGGCGTCAGATGGATGTACGGATAGCTCTTGTCGTCGCGAAGCACGATGTTGTAGCGCGGCTTCAGCGACTTGATCAGCTGCGCTTCGAGCAGCAGCGCCTCGGCCTCGGTGCGCGTCAGCGTCGTCTCGATGCGCGCGATCTGCGCGATCATCGCGGCGACGCGCGGATCCATGTGCAGCTTCAGGAAATAGCTGCCGACGCGCTTCTTGAGATTGCCGGCCTTGCCGACGTAGAGCAGCTCGTCGTTGGCGCCGAACATGCGGTAGACGCCGGGCGAGCTCGCTCAGCGTGCTGACGAACGCCTTGCCGTCGAAAGGCGCCGCTGGAATGGCCGAGGACATGTTCGAATTATGCAGTAACCGATCCGGTCGCCCTGATCTCGGGGCGAACGCTGACTCGAGAGTGCGCGGCGTCGTGCTCGAACGACGAGGACTGCGCGGCAGTCGCGAGCGTCTTCGCACGCCTACCTGCGAGGTATCGAAGGCGAACTGCGAACTCCGGGACGTGCGCGCCGTCCGTGCTTCGATACCTCAGCACGAACGGACGCGGAACGCAGATCAGCGCGCTCAGCTTTCCCCGATCCCCACGTGCTTCGCCGCCCCGCTGTTGAGATCGATCCGCATGACCTCATGCAGATTCGTATTCGCGACCCACAGCACGCCCGCAGCGAGCGAAAGCCCGCCCGGCTCGTGAAACCGGTAGTTGATGCGCAGCGAGCGCACCTCGCCGCCCTTGCGGTTCAGCACCTTGATGCCGTTGTTGTAGCTGTCGGCGATGAACACGATGCCGCGCGGATCGACCGCGATGCCGAGCGGATTCTGCAGGCGCGCCTCGGCGCGCGTGCCGACGCTGTCGCCGAAATCGTAGAGACCCGTGCCGAGCGCGGTCTCGACGCGCGCCTCGTCGACATGCACCCAGCGGATCGCCGAGGAGGCCGCATCGGCGACGACGAGATGCCGGCCGAGCACGCCGAGCGCGCTCGGCTGCGCGAAGCTCGCGCCACCGCCGATGCCGTCGACGAGACCGAGCTGCCCGCTGCCGGCGAGCACCGACACCTGCTCGGTGACGAGATTGATGCGCCATATCTGGTGCAGGCCCGAGACCGCGACATAGAGATCGTCGCCGAGCAACGCGAGATCGCTCGGCGAATGCAGCGATGCCTCCTGCGCGGACACGTCGTGCGGACGCATGCGGCCCGGACGCCCGCGACCGATCAGCGTATCGACCGTGCCGTTCGACGAGCGAAATCCTGCGCACCGCGTGATTGCCGCGATCGGCGACGAGCAGCGTATCGCGCCAGCGCGCGAGCCCCTGCGGATCGTCGAAGCAGGCCTCGCCCTGCAGGCCGTCGGAGAAGCCGGGATTGCCCGATCCGAACTGGCGCAGCACGCGGCCTTCGTGCGTGCATTCGAGAATGCGGTGATGACCGCTGTCGGCGACGTAGAGATTCTTCGCATCGGCGAGCAGCTTGCCCGGAAACGCGAGCGGCAGGCGCGGCTCGGGCCGCAGCGCCGGCGGCGCGGGTTCGTAGACGCGAAGGTCGCGCAGCGCGGCTTCCTCGAGCAGGCGCGCGATCATCGCATCGATCTCGCCGCGCCGGCCTTCGCCGGCGAACAGCGCCGCGAAGCGGCCTTCGGCATCGATCAGCACGACGCTCGGCCACGCGGTCACTCCGTATTCCTGCCACAGCCGGAAACCGGGATCGTTCGCGACCGCATGCCGCAGGCGATGCCGGTTCACCGCGCGCAGCACGCCCTCGGCCGGCACCTGCTGCGGATATTTCGGGCGAATGCACGCCGACGACGGTCAGGCCGTCGTGGTATTTGTCCTCGAGAAAGCGCAGATCCGGAACGACGCTCCAGCAGTTGACGCAGTCGTAGGTCCAGAACCAGAGCAGGATCACGCGCCCGCGAAGCTCGGCGAGCTGCGGCGCGCGCGTCGCGTTGACCCATTCGAGATCGGCCGGAAATTCCTTCGCGGGCGCGCGCTGCGTCATGTGCGCACGTCCTCGCGCGCCGACGCGAGACGTTCGATCAGCAGCGCCGATCCACGCCGTGCCAGATCGAGCACGCGCTCGAAATCGCGCCGCGAGCCGTAGTACGGATCGGGCACTTCGTCGAGCTCACCAAAACCGACATGCGGCAGGAACAGCACCGGCTCGCGCGTCGCGTCACGCGGACGATGCCGGCGCAACGCGCCGATGTTCACGCGATCCATCGCGAGGATGAAATCGTAGCCACCGAAATCCTCGCTGGCGACCTGCCGTGCACGATGCTGCGCGAGCGGATAGCCATTCGCCTCGGCGATCTCGATCGCGCGCGGATCGGCGCCCTCGCCGACGTGATAGCGCTCGGTCCCCGCCGAAGCGACCTCGGCGTCGATGCCTGCCCGCGCGAGCTCGACGCGCGCGACGGTCTCGACCATCGGGGAGCGGCAGATGTTGCCCATGCAGACGAAGAGGATACGCGTCATCGTGCGGTCCGCGCCAGAATGCGCTCGACGCGCGCGAGATCCTCGGCCGTATCGACACCCGGCGGAAACGGCTCGGGCGCCTCGCGCACGGCGATCGCGAATCCATGCTCGATCGCTCGCAACTGTTCCAGCGATTCGATGCGTTCGAGCCGCGTGCGCGGCAGTCGCGCGAACCGGCGCAGGAAACCCGCGCGATACGCGTAGATGCCGATATGCCGCAGGAACGGTATTCCGGCCGGCAGCGCATCGCGCCCTGCGGCGAACGCGTCGCGCGGCCACGGCACCGGCGCACGGCTGAAGTACAACGCGTTGCCCGTGGCGTCGCAGACGACCTTGACGCAATTCGGATCGAACAGCTCGTCGATGGCGCGGATCGGCGTCGCCAGCGTCGCCATCGGCGCTTCGCCGTGCGCAAGCGCGGCCGCGACGGCGCGGATGCCGCTCGCCGGCGCGAGCGGCTCGTCGCCCTGCAGGTTGACGACGATCGCATCGTCTGGCCAGCCGCGCGGTTTCGGCGCACTCGGCGAGGCGATCGCTGCCGGATGCATGGTCGGCGCGCGTCATCGCGACGCGCACGCCGCTGCCGTTCAGCGCATCGGCGATGCGCGCATCGTCGGTCGCAACGACGACATCGGCCGCGCCGGCCGCGAGCGCGCGGCGCGCGACGTGCACGATCATCGGCACGCCGGCGATCGGCGCGAGCGGCTTGCCCGGCAGGCGGGTCGATGCCATGCGCGCGGGAATCGCGACGATGAATTCCGGTGCGGTGGGGAGCGATGGCATCGGGGCAGCGTAGCGGACGGGTTGCGGTGGGGACAACAGCTGCAAAGCGCGGGACTGAGCCAAGGGCTCCCTCATCCGCCTGCCGGCACCTTCTCCCGCAAGCGGGAGAAGGGATTCGGGAGCGAAGCGCGATGTCCGGAGGGTTGCGACGATCCGCTTCGAGGTGCCGCTGAAAACCCTTCTCCCGCTTGCGGGAGAAGGTGCCGGCAGGCGGATGAGGGAGGCCTCGCGATAGACTCCCGTCGGCCACCACCCATCCGGCGCCCATTTGAACGTCTCGTTCCCCGCCCGCGCAGCGCCGCACCCCTCGCCGCTTCCACTGCGCGCCGCGCTGATGATGATCGCCAGCGCCTGCTTCTTCGGCCTGATGGCGATCGCGATCCGCTTCGCCTCGCACCAGCAGCATCCGTTCGAGATCGCGTTCTTCCGCAGCCTGTTCGGCGCGTTGTTCGCGCTGCCGCTGATATGGGTGCGCGGCCGCACGCTGCTCGTCACCGACAAGCTCGGCTTCTACGTCGCGCGCTGCGTGATCGGCATGCTCGGCATGATGGCCGGCTTCTGGGCGATCGTGCATCTGCCGCTCGCGCAGGCGATCGCGCTGTCGTATTCCTCGCCGCTGTTCGTGACGATCGGCGCGGTGCTGTTCCTCGGCGAGATCGTGCGCATGCGGCGCTGGTCGGCGGTCGCCGCGGGGTTCATCGGCGTGCTGGTCATCGTCCGATCCGAACGCGGATGGCCTCGCAGCCGGCGCGCTCGTCGCGGTGATGGCCGCGGCGCTGTCCGGCATGACGACGGTCAGCATCAAGTTCCTGTCGCGCTCGGAACCGCCCGATCGGATCGTGCTGCTGACGACGCTGCTCTGGGTGCCGCTGTCGCTTGCCCGGCGCGTTGACCGTCTGGCGCTGGCCGGACGCTGCGACCTGGCCGTGGCTCGTGCTGTCGGGCTTCCTCGGCACCGGCGGACACTATTTCTGGACGCGCGCGCTGCGCCTCGCCGATGCCTCGGTGCTCGCACCATTCAGCTACATGCAGCTTCTGATCGTCACCGTGCTCGCATGGATCCTGTTCGACGAGCGGCTCGACGGCTATACGGCGATCGGCGCTGCGATCATCATCGGCGCGACACTCTACATCGCGCGACGCGAGGCGAAGCTCTCGCGCAAGCACGCCGTCGAAGCCGCCGCCGCAGAAGCCGAGCCTCAGGTATGACGAACACGAACGAATCCATCGAACGACGCACAAGCCAGATCACGGCGCCTCGCGCTCCCGAACATCACGAGCGCGCTCGCGCTCGCGGTCAGCGTGTTCGCGCTCGCGCTCGGCGCGTGGCAGACGCGGCTGATGCAGAGCCAGGCGCGCGCGAGCGTCTGGCCGCATCTCGAGATCGGCTACACGTACAACAGCAACGCCGACGAGAACGGCTTCCTCTGGCGCATCGACAACAACGGCGTCGGTCCCGCGCGGATCGAGACCGTCGCTCTGAGCCTCGACGGCAAGCCGATGACGAACTGGCGCGAAGTGCTCAGGGCGCTCGGCTTCAAGGGCGAGATGCGCGTCTCGACGACGAGCCTCGCCGGCGAGGTGATTCCGCCATCGCTGAATCGCGAGACCGCGATCGACACGATCCGCATCAACCAGCGCGACGCCGCCTCGCTGTTCAAGGAAGCCGTGCCGCGCTTCAAGATGGATATCTGCTATTGCTCGGTCTACGACGACTGCTGGATCGCGCACTGGCAGATCACGAAAGTCGAGCCCGTGGCCCGCTGCGAAAGCGCGGGCATCACCCAATTCGACGGCTAGCTTCGCGCTGAGCCGCACCGACCGCGGACATCGTGCATCCGCAGCCGCCGCTCTACGCAGCGCTGCCGCCCGCAGTCCACGGCCGCCCGCCGCGGAAAACCAGCGCATAGATGCCGCAGGTCCACGCGATGGCGGCGGTCCATCCGGCAAGGATGTCCGATGGGTAATGCACGCCAAGATAGATGCGCGAAATCCCGACCAGCACGACGAATGCGCCCATCGTGACGACGACCGGCCAGCGCGCGCGCGTCCACCAGCACAGCAGCACGAGCACGCAGGCCAGCGTCATCGAACCCATCGCGTGTCCGCTCGGGAAGCTGTAGCTGCCTTCGGGCGCGATCGATTCCCAGAAGCTCGGGCGCTCGCGCGCGAACAGCGGTTTGGCGGCGAGATTGAGCAATGCGGAACCGACGATCGCGAACGTCGCGAAAAGCCCTTCGCGGACGCGGCGCCTGGCGATGAGAACCGCGATGAGTCCGATATCGAACGGAATCACGCCCCACAGATAGCCGAGCGCCGCGACGGCGACGAAGAAGCCATCGAACCCGGCATGCTCGAGTCCGTGCGCGAGATCGAGCAGTGGCTGATCGAAAAAGAAGCCTTCGCCTTCGCGCAGCTCGTGCGCGAGTGCGCCGAATCCGGCGAGCGGAAGCAGGACGCCGATGAAGACGAGAAGAAGCGTGAGGCCGTTCCGGCGCAGGAACGTCAGCCCGTACTCTGCCTGCGCGCGCAGTACCGCGCGCGAATCAGTCGTCATGCGCTCTCGGCTGATACTTCTGCGCGACGTAGTCCTCGACGATGCCGACGAAATCGCGCGCGATGTGCTCGCCGCGCAGCGTCATCGCTTTCTCGCCGTCGATGAACACCGGTGCGGCCGGCGCTTCGCCGGTGCCCGGCAGCGAGATGCCGATGTTCGCGTGACGCGATTCGCCGGGCCCGTTGACGACGCAGCCCATGACCGCGAGCGTCAGGTTCTCGACGCCGTCGTACTTGATGCGCCACTCCGGCATCTTCGCGCGCACGTGATCCTGCACGGTCTTGGCGAGCTCCTGGAACAGCGTGGACGTCGTGCGTCCGCAGCCGGGACACGCGGTCACCAGCGGCGTGAACGCGCGCAGGCCCATCGTCTGCAGCAGTTCCTGCGCGACGATGACTTCGCGCGTGCGCGATTCGCCGGGTTCGGGCGTCAGCGAGATGCGGATCGTGTCGCCGATGCCTTCCTGCAGCAGCACGCCGAGCGCCGCGGTCGATGCGACGATGCCCTTCGAGCCCATGCCGGCTTCGGTGAGCCCGAGATGCAGCGCATAGTCGCAGCGCGCGGCGAGGTCGCGATAGACCGCGATCAGCTCCTGCACGCCGGAAACCTTGCACGAAAGGATGATGCGATCGCGGCCGAGGCCGAGCTCCTCGGCGCGCGCGGCCGAATCGAGCGCCGAGCGGATCAGCGCTTCGCGCGCGACACGCGCGGCGTCCCACGGTTCGGCGCGCGAGTGGTTCTCGTCCATCAGCGCGGCGATCAGCGACTGATCGAGCGAACCCCAGTTCGCGCCGATGCGCACCGGCTTTGCGTACTTCAGCGCGAACTCGATGATCGTCGCGAACTGCGTATCGCGCTTCTTGCCGAAGCCGACGTTGCCCGGATTGATGCGGTATTTCGCCAGCGCCTCGGCGCACGCGGGCTCGCGCTCGAGCAGCTGATGGCCGTTGTAGTGGAAATCGCCGATCAGCGGCACGCCGACGCCCATCATGTCGAGCCGCTCGCGGATGCGCGGCACGGCCGCCGCCGCTTCCGGCGTGTTGACCGTGATGCGCACGAGCTCGGAGCCGGCGCGCGCGAGCTCGGCAACCTGCTTGGCGGTGCCCTCGACGTCGGCCGTGTCGGTGTTCGTCATCGACTGCACGACGATCGGCTGGCCGCCGCCGACCGTGATCGCGCCGATGCGCACGGCGACGCTCGGCCGGCGCGCGTGGACCGCGGGCAACTCGGTGTCGGTCCTTGTCGTGCGATTCATTCCTGATCAGCCTCCGGCGACCGCGCGTTCGGCGGTGGCGTCATTCGCAGGTTCGTCCGCGGACGCGCTGAGCGGCGGCAGCGCGAACTGAAGATAGATGCCGGTCGCCTCGATCAGGCCCATGCCGCGCACGCGCTCGGTGCGTGCGGGCGCCGGGCGACCCTGCGGATCGGCGGGAAGGCTGAGCTCGACGGCCGATGAGACGCGCTCGAAGAGACCCGGCGTGATCAGCGATGTCGGTTCGGTTTCGTCCGGGCGCAACGATGTCAGCAGGAGCCCGCGCATCGACGAGTGCATGCCGGTCTCCTCGATCGGACGCACGCCCACCGGCAGCGCACGCCGGCTGAGCAGCTCGACGCCCGCGTCGACACGGCCCTGCTCGTCGATGCGGATCCAGCGGATCGTGCCGATCATCCAGTCCGGCGTGCCCTCGCCCGGCTCGGGCAGCGCGAGGCCGACCAGCTCGCCGATGCGCGCGCGCACCGCTTCGCCGCCGGGCCCGCGTTCCCACAACAGGCGATAGCCGCCAAGACTCTGGTCGAGCACGCGCGCCTTGAGCCGCGTCGCGCGTGCCGATTCGCTCGAGCTGATCGCCCACGAGGCGATGCGGTCGCTCTCGCTGAGGCTGATTGCCTGGCCGCGTACGCGGCGCAGGAAGCTCTCGAAATCCTCGTTGCCCGCCAGCACGAAATGCAGATCGTGCATGCCGAGCACGGTATCGAGCTGATAGCCGCCGCCGAGCCGCGTGTGCGTGCGCTCGCCGGTCGTCGCGCTCCAGCCTTCGACGAGCCGGTGTGCGAGGTCGATGTCGATCTGCACTGGCCGGGCCGCCGCGCAGGCGGAACGTTGCGACGCGTGCGCCGGGCGGCAGCATGTCGATCTGGGTCTCGATGAAGTCGAGCAGCGGCTTGAGCCCGATCGAGATCGCTTCGAGCTCGCCCTGCCCGCGCTCCTCGGGCAGGTAACCCGGACCGTGGTCGCTGTCGGTGTTCATCGTGAGCCCGCCGGCGCCGGGCGCGCGGATCTCGCAATACGGCGCGACGGTGCGCGTGAACGCGACGACTTCGACGAGCTCGCGCTGCGTGTAACGATAGGGATTGGCCAGCGCGAGCAGCAGCGCGTGGCTGTATGCGAGTCGCGCATTCACCGCGCTGCCGAGCAGCGGGTCCTCGACCGGACGATCGTCGAAACGCACCATCGTCATGAAGCGGTAGACGTCGTGCAGCGCCTGCCACACTCCGGCCGGCGGCGTGCGGTAGAGAAGATACGCCTTGGAAAGATGCTCGCCGCCATGCTGCAGCGCGCGCACGCCGGCCTGCGCGACCTGCTTGGAACGCATGAACGGCACGCTGCCGGCCGGCGCGCAGAGCTCGGACAGCGCGATGCGGTAACCGAGCGCGAGCTCGTTCTCGAATTCGAGCGCGATCGCGCCGAGCTCGACCTTCTGCGGCGGCAGCGGGAAACTCGCGCCGACGATCTGCTTGTCGGTCAACGTAATCAGCTGCGCGACCGGATGGCGCAGGATCTCCAGCGCTTCGAGCCGCTGTGCTGCATCGACGCGCATGCGGTTGATCTGGCGCAGCCCATCGAGCAGGAGCTTGGCGGTCGCGTTGAAGTTCGCGAGCGGCAGCGCCGACACCCACAGCCTGAGCGCACGCGCGTCCGTCGCGAACGCGCCCGTCGGCGGCGCGTGGCGCTCGGGAGTCCCGCGAAGCAGTCGGCGGTAGCGTTCGTTCATTCGCTTGAATTATACGGGCGCCGGCACATGCCCGCCGGGATCGCCGCGCAGGAGCGGCGGAAGCCGCAATCTATCGTTTTTCGGGGGCAGTCCCGCGACAAAGATCGCGGCTGGCGCCGCTCCTACAAGGGATGCGTGCAGAACGGGTGAAACTCAGGCGGCCGTACGCGACAGCGCGCCGCGCACCAGGCGCGCGAGCAGCCGCTCGCCGAGGCTGCCCGGTGTACTCAGGCCAAGCCGTTCAAGCGGATCGTCCATGTCGCTCGATGACCCCGGCGCGATCAGCGCGCCGAGCACGGATGGCCAGCGCCGCCAGTCCGCGGTCGATTTCTTGAGCCACAGCAGCGCCGGCAGCAGGCGCTGCTCGACGGCCGTGAAATCGCTGCCGAACGGAAACTGCTGAAAAAGACCCTTCGCCACGGAACGGCCGCATGCGTTCGGCGAGATCGGCCGGCGTATTGCGCCGCCACGCATCCGGCACGCGGAAATCGCGCGCGAGCTTGCCGGCGCGTCTCGCGCGCTCGGCGAGCTCGTCCTGGAAACGCGCATCGCTGATCGCGAGCATTGCGCTGGATGCACACCTCGTCGCACTGTGCCGCGCAGGTCCGCGATGCCGTACTCGGTGATGTAGATGTCGCGCAGATGGCGCGGGATCGTCGTGTGGCCGTAGTTGAAGCGGATGTTCGATTCGACGCGCGACCCGCGCGAGCGCGTTGCGCGCAGCAGCAATGCCGAACGTCCGCCCGCGAGCGCGTGCGCCATCGCGACGAAGTTGTACTGGCCGCCGACGCCGCTGACGACGCGGCCGTCCTCGAGCGCATCCGACACCGCGGCGCCGAGCACGCTCGCCATCATGCACGTGTTGAAAAAACGCGCGTCGCGGCGCTGCGTCGCATCGAGCTCTTCGCGGCCGCCGTACAGCTGGTTCACGTCGGACACGCGGCTCATGACGAGGCCGTCGTAGTCCGCGCCGCTCAAATCGCGCAGCCACGCGTAGAGCTCCTTCGAACCGAGGAAGAATGCGCCCTTGAGATAGTGGCCGCCGCGCATCGTGCCGTCGTCGACACGCGTGCCGGCGTCGAGCGCACGCTGCAGATCGAGATCGTCGTAGACATTGCGCCTGAGCACGCCGTGCCGGCGCAGATGCATGAAGCCGTCCATGACCATCTCGCTCGCGCCATAGAGGCCGCGCGCGAACGTACCGAGGCCGCCGTAGCGCGCGATCAGCGGATCGTTCGCGGGATCGTCTCCGCGCAAAGCACGCAGCGCGGCAAGATAGTCGCCATTGCTTTGCTGGCGCAGCAGCAACGCGACGACGATCGCATCGGACAGCGCGCCGATGCCGATCTGCAGCGTGCCCCCGTCGCGCACGAGCGCACTCGCGTGCATGCCGATCGCGTGCTCGACCGGATCGACCGCGTCGCGAGGCAATGCGAACAACGGTTGCGACGGTACGCCGTCGTCGATGAGTGTTTCGAACAGCCGCGCATCGACCTCGGCATCGCCGCCGAGGAACGGCAATTCCGGATGCACGACGCCGATCAGCAACGGGCGTCGTCCGCCGGCCGCGGCAATCGCGTCGAGCACGTCGAGCGTCACGTCCGGATTGCAGGAAAGGCTGTAGCGCGCGTTTTCGCCATCGCCACGGCGCGCGACGAGCTGCACGATCGCATGCAGCTCGCCCGAGTCGGCAAGATCGCGCGCGACCTGCGTGTAGTTGATGCTCGCGTAGTCGCGCTGCGCCTTCGACGAATGCAGCATCGCGCCGGACAGGAAATAGAATTCCTGCACGCGCACGTTCGGCGGCACGCGATCGGCCTTCAGGTCGATGACGTATTCGAGCCGCGGATAGTCCTCGCCGAACTGCCGCGCGAGGAACGGTGCCAGGAATCGCCGCTCGAGATCGCTGCCCGGCGCCGGCGGATCGAGGGAGAGAGCCGTATAGATCGTCAGACGGCGCGACGCATCGCTCTTGAAGCGCCGGTAGATCGCATTGAGCAGGTGATTGGGCTTGCCGAGCCCGAGCGGCGCGGCAATCGCGAGATGGTCGGTCGCCTCGGCGAGGATGCGATCGACGACCGTCTCCAGCGCATCGCTCCGGCTCGCTGTATCCATGCGCTCCTCCGTAGGCGTCCATCATCGCAGATCGCAGCGCCCGCACGAATCCTCGCCCGTTCATGCGCATCGCTTAGACTTGCACGATGACCGTCGCCCCGCCCCGCCGCATCGCCGACAACGTCGCCGTGCGCCTGCTTGCCGAGCAGGCGTTCAGCCGCGCGGCCGGCGCGCCGCTGCTCGAAGGCAATCGCGTCGATCTCCTGATCGATGCGCGAGCGAATTTCGACGCGTGGCTCGCGGCGATCCGCAGCGCGCAGTCGCTGATCCTGCTCGAAAACTACATCTTCCGCGACGATGCGACCGGCCGCGAGTTCCGCGACGCGCTGGCCGAGCGCGCCAAAGCCGGCGTGCGCGTCTACGTGATCCGCGACTGGATGGGCTGCCTCGGCCAGTCCGGCACGCACTTCTGGCAGCCGCTCGCCGCCGCCGGCGGCGAAGTGCGCACATACAACCCGTTCCAGTTCTCGAGCCCGTTCGGCTGGCTCTCGCGCGACCATCGCAAGCTGCTCGTCGTCGACAACACGGTCGCATTCGTCGGCGGCATCTGCGTCAGCGGCTCCTGGCTCGGCGATCCCGAGCGCGGCATCGAGCCCTGGCGCGATACCGCCGTCGCCGTGCGCGGGCCGGCATTGCGCGACCTCGCCAACGCGTTTGCCGATACGTGGTCGACGCTCGGCGAAGCGCTGAGCAACGATGTGCTCGAATTGACGGAACGCTGCCTTCCGTCGGGCCAGGTCGATCTTCGCGTCGTCGCGACCGTGCCGAACACGGCCGGTCTTTACCGGCTCGATCAGCTGATCTCGGCGATGGCGCGCCGCAGCCTGTGGATTTCCGATGCGTATTTCGTCGGCGTCGCGCCGTACGTGCAGGCGCTGTCGGCCGCCGCGCGCGACGGCGTCGACGTGCGCCTGCTGGTGCCGGGCACGAGCGACGTGCCGGCCGTCGCCGCGATCTCGCGCGCGGGCTATCGCCCGCTGCTCGAAGCCGGCGTGCGCGTGTTCGAATGGAATGGTTCGATGATGCACGCGAAGACCGCGGTCGCGGACTGCCGCTGGGCGCGCGTCGGATCGAGCAACCTCAACCTTGCGAGCTGGATCGGCAACTGCGAGCTCGATCTCGCGATCGAGGATGAAGCGTTTGCGCGGTGCATGGAAGCGCAGTACGAAAGCGATCTCGGCAATGCGACCGAGATCGTGCTGAAGCTGCCGCGTCGCTGGCGCAAGTCAAACACAGGCGCGCCGGCACCGGAATCGGATGCCGCCGCCGAGGCTTCGGATGCAGCGCCGCCGCCTTCGCCGACTCCCGAATCGCCCGCGAGCGCGCGCAAGGGTCCGCCTTATCCACGTGCGCGCGGCGGCAGTTCCGGGCGCGCGGCGGCTGGTGCTCTGCGCCTCGCGAACTCGGTCGGCGCGGCAATCGCAAACCGGCGTGTGCTCGGCCGCAGTGAATCGGGACCTCTGCTCATCGCGGCCGTGCCGTTGCTCGTGTGCGCGCTGATCGGTTTCCTGTGGCCGCGCTTCATTGCGTGGCCGCTTGCGGTGCTGACGTTCTGGATCGGGTCGAGCCTGGTGGTCCGTTATTTCCAGACCAGGAATCGGACACCGTCATAGCGTCCGATGGTTTGGTCCTGCAGGCGCAAGGACATCGGACGAATGACGAAGACAAGTTCGACCGTTCACCGCTGGACCACTCAGTCGTATCGGTCGCATTGGATCTCGAACGCACTCTTGAATAGGTTGTCGTCCAATTCGCCTTGCCATTCGAACGCGCCGATATCGGCGTTGGCGCCCATCACTCGCACGTAACCCCCTCCTCGCTGATCGACGGTGAGACCCGTGCCGTCGCCAACGTCGATTCCTGGACTTCCCGGGAGGATCGCATGTGTCGAAGTCGGGCCACCATTGTCTTTGAGCGCAGCCAGGCGAGGACACTCCGTGATGGTGTCTGCCGGCGTGCTGACGTCCGCAGACATGATCAGGTTGGCGCCTCCGCCAATCGATGGCGCGGCGAGGTCATACGCAAAATAGGTCGCTACCGCGCGATTGTCCGCGAGAATGGAGCTTTGCACGGTGATGGCCTGATCGGAATAGATCCCGGCGGTGTAAGCGTACGCAGAGTTTCGCGTGACGGTGCTGTTCGTCAGCCTGACGGGACCATGCACGAAGAAGGCTGCCCCGACATACTGCGATGCATAGTTGCCCGAAAGCGTGCTGTTGATGATCTGCGAACTGCCGAGCGTGTCGACGTGCATACCACCTCCCAATTCGGCTTCATTTCCCGATATGGTGGAGTTCAAGATCCTGAGGTTGTCGACACCGACGACCATTCAGGCCGCCGCCGATCGCAGTATGCCTGCGGCGCTATCACTTTGTTGTCGGCGATCGTACTCTCCTCGATTGTCACGATACCGCTTGCGAATATGCCACCGCCATAGGCAGCTCGCGTTACGGAATAGGCAACGTTATTCGTGATCACGCTGTTATGCATCCATAGCTCTGCCTGCGCATAGATGGCGCCACCGCCCGCAAACACATTTGAACCATAGGGTACGTAGGCCTCACACCCGGTTACGATTGAATCTTCGATTACAAGGCTGCCTTGCGAGTTGACGCACCCGCCCCTGGCAAAGGCATGGCCACCCGTCAGTCTTCAGACCCGAAATGGTGAGCGTTCCAGCGCCATGGTCGAATATGCGGTCATATGCGCTTCCGTAGATCGTGAGGGGGTGGGTTGCCTCATGCCCAACCCCGGGACCGAGCAGCGTCACATCGTTCACGGCGATGGCGATTTTTCCACTGAACAGCGTTATCTCGCTGCATCCAAGCTGTGTCAGATCGATCGCGCCACCATTTACGACGTTGTCGCTTGCCTCGCGCAACGAGCCGGGGCCCGAATCGTCGCAGTTGGTGACTGTAATGACAGAATTCGGACTGAACGGCACTCTGCCGTGCATCGGCAACGCGACAGCGTCGCTACTCGCCGATGTGGCCATCGAATTGATCGCGAGAAGAGCGGCGACGCACGCCGGCAACGTTTTCTTCCGAAGCGCCCGCACCTCTGGTCCATACAATCGAGCCATCTGAATATCCTCTATAGGGAACCGTAATCGCGCGGCCGCGCGAAACGACCGGCGCGGCCTTATGTGCCTTGTACGAGTAACCTGCTAGCTTCCGGACAACAGACGACGGGCGTCCCCCGACGCTACAGTCTTGCTACATCCGCCACTGCGGCGCAGACTCGCGCTCCCGCTGGGCCGTGACACTTGATTCATCGCACTCGACCGGTCGCCGATAGCTCGCCATGCTGGATCGCAACGACCACAACTCGCCTCAGCGCGAAATCCTCACGCCCTCTGAGCTCAATCGCCTCGCGCGCGATCTTCTCGAAGACGCGCTGCCGCTGATCTGGCTCGAAGGCGAAATCTCGAACTTCACGCGCTCGGGACCCGGCCATCTCTACTTCACGCTCAAGGACTCCGCGGCGCAGGTGCGCTGCGCGATGTTCAAGCCGCGCAGCACCTGGCTGCGCTTCAAGCCGGTCGACGGCATGCACGTCGTCGCGCGCGGGCGCGTGACGCTCTACGAAGCGCGCGGCGAGTTCCAGCTCGTCGTCGAGCATCTCGAAGAAGCCGGCGAAGGCGCGCTCCGGCGCGAGTTCGAGCTGCTGAAAGCGCGGCTTGCCGCCGAAGGCCTGTTCGCGCCCGAGCGCAAACGCGCGCTGCCGCGATTTGCGCGACGCATCGGCGTCGTCACTTCTCCGTCGGGCGCTGCGATCCACGATGTGCTGAGCGTGATCGCGCGCCGCTTTCCGCTCGCGGACGTCGAGATCCTCGCGGTGCCCGTGCAGGGTCGCGACGCGCCGCCGGTGATCGCCGCCGCCATCGCGGCCGCTTCGCGCGCACGGCGCCACGACGTGCTGCTGCTGACGCGCGGCGGTGGTTCGCTCGAAGATCTCTGGGCGTTCAACGACGAATCGGTCGCGCGCGCGATCCATGCGAGCGCCATTCCGATCGTATCGGCGATCGGCCACGAGATCGATTTCACGATCGCCGATTTCGTAGCCGATCTTCGCGCGCCGACGCCGTCGGCTGCCGCGGAGCTGCTCGTGCCGGACGCGGGCGATCTCATGCGCTTTCTCGCGCGCGAGCGCAATCGCCTGCGCCAGTGCATCACGCGCAAGCTGGAGACGTCGGCGCAGAAGGTCGATCGCGCGGCGGGCCGACTGCACGCACAGCGGCCGCAGGCGCGCCTCTCGCGTGCGGGCGATCGCGCTCATGCGCTCGATGCGCGCCTGCGCGCGATCGTGCGCAACGGCATCTCGATGCGCACGCTCCATGCCGAGCGTTTGCGTGCGCGTCTTTCCGCGCAGGATCCGCAGCTTCTGCTCGCGCGCCGGCGCGAACGCGCGCGGGCGCTGGGCGATCGGCTGCTCGCCGCGGTCGCGCGTTCCGCGGAGCGACGTGCGCTGAGGCTCGGCGAGCTGGTCCGCACGCTCAACGCCGTGAGCCCGCTGGCGACGCTGGATCGCGGCTACGCGATCCTGTTCGATCGCGATTCCGGCCGCGTCGTGCGTTCGGTGCGCGCAGGTGGCTGCCGATTCCGCACTGCGCGCGCGCGTCGGTGATGGCGAAATCGATCTGCGTGTCGATCCGGAGTGACGCCGTCGCTGCTCGGATCAGTGTAAAGACGGTCGCACGCTCGCATTTCCTCGGCGTTTGTTCGCGCTTCACTTTCGGGCGTGCCGCCGTTCGCTAGGATGAGGGCCGTCCATCGACGATGAGCCCGCAAGGAGAGCCCGATGCTCGCGAAAACCTACCCGTACTACCTCGCCAACAAGGCCCGGCAGCCGAATACGGATCTCGAAGTCCGCGACAAGTACTCCGGCAAGGTCGCGACGCGCGTTGCGCTCGCCGACGCCAAGACCGTCGAGAAGGCGATCGCGGCCGCGGTGAAAGCCGAGGCCCCGATGCGCGCGCTGCCGCCCTATGCGCGACAGGAAGTGCTCGAACATTGCGTCGCGCGATTCCGCGAGCGATACGACGAGCTCGCGATGGCGCTCTGCATCGAGGCCGGCAAGCCGATCAAGGATTCCGAGGGCGAAGTCACGCGCCTGATCGACACGTTCAAGGTCGCCGCCGAAGAAGCCGTGCACATCAACGGCGAGATCATCAATCTCGAGATTTCCGAACGCGCGAAGGGTTACCGCGGATTCGTGCAGCGCGTGCCGATCGGCGCGTGCTCGTTCATCACGCCGTTCAACTTTCCGCTGAATCTCGTCGCGCACAAGGTCGCGCCGGCGATCGCCGCGGGCTGTCCGTTCGTGCTGAAGCCTTCCGAGAAAACGCCGATCGGCGCGCTGATCATCGGCGAGGTGCTTGCCGAGACGGATCTGCCGCTCGGCGCGTTCTCGGTCCTGCCCTGCGACGTCGCGGATGCCGAAGCCGCTCGTCAGCGACGATCGCCTCAAGCTTCTCTCGTTCACCGGCGGCCAGGTCGGCTGGCAGCTCAAGGCGAAGGCCGGGCGCAAGAAAGTCGTGCTCGAGCTCGGCGGCAACGCGGCCGCGATCGTCGATGCGGATCAGAAGGCGCAGCTCGACACCGTGATCGAGCGCCTCATCTTCGGCAGCTACTACCAGTCCGGGCAGAGCTGCATCAAGGTGCAGCGCATCTACATCCACGCGTCGCTCTACGACGAAATGACGCAGGCGCTTCGTCGCGGCGACGAAGAAGCTCAAGGCCGGCGATCCGAAGAAGCGCGACGTGTTTCTCGGCCCGCTGATCGACGAAGCCTCCGCCAAGCGGCTCGAAGGCTGGATCGAGGAAGCCGTCGCGGCCGGCGCGAAGCTTCTTTGCGGCGGCGGCCGCAAGGGCAACAGGCTCGAAGCGACGCGTGCTCGAAAACGTGCCGCGCGACGCGAAGATCAACGCGCTCGAAGCGTTCGGTCCGGTCACGCTGCTCGCGAAATTCGACGACTTCGACGAGGCGATCGCCACGGTCAACGATTCCGACTACGGCCTGCAGGCCGGCGTCTTCACCAACGATCTCGCGCATGCGATGCGCGCGTGGGACCGCATCGAAGCCGGCGGCGTGATCGTCAACGACGTGCCGAGCTTCCGCGTCGACAACATGCCGTACGGCGGCGGGAAGCTCTCGGGCCTCGGCCGCGAAGGCGTCCGCTATGCGATCGAGGACATGACCGAGCTGCGGCTGATGGTCATGCGCGGAATCTGACGCACCGCAAATGCGTTCGCATCATGAGGACGGTTGTTGCGCCCGATGACGCAGATAAGCGTGCAGCGCGCCGATCTCCGCGTCGGTGAAATGGGTGAATCGCGAACGCGCGACTTCCCCCATCAGCGTCAAGGTGCGCCCGCCGATCGGGACGCCGGTGCGCATCAGACGCGTGAAATCCTCCGGCGAGTACGCGGCGGCGACCGTGAGATTCGGCGTAGGTCCGCCGCCTTCGAGCTTGTCGCCGTGGCACTCGGTGCACGAAGTGTGCGCGAGATATTCGCCGTACTTGATCGGATCGTCGGCCGACGGCGCGGCGATGCGCGGCCCGAGGCCGGCGATCTCGTCCGGATAGGGCGCCCAATCGCCGCTCGTCAATTGCCAGCGCCAGACCGGGCCGGGGTTGAATGCGTACACATTGCGGTCGGTCACCGGCGTGCTGCGCAGGAACGCGATGATGCGGCCGAGATCGGCGTCGGACAGGTGGTAGAACATCGGCGAGGGCATGATTTCCACGGCTTCGCCATTCGGCCTGACGCCATGCCGGACCACGCGTGCGATCTCCGCGGTCGAATAGGTTCGCGCGACGAGCGCAAGGTCCGGCGCCATCGCGTGTCCCGCGAAAGTCCCCTCGTCCCAGGTGCGGCCGCCGACGACCTTGCCATGACAGCCGCCGTTGCAGCCGCGGATCTTCGCCAGGCGCTCGCCTTCGGCGATCGACGCCGCATCGGTCGGGATCTCGAACGGCGGTTCGAGCGCGACGTCGTATTTGCGATGGATGGCGCGCTCGGACATCGCGTAGACGACGGCCGCACCGACGACAGCGACCACCAGCACGAAGCCGCCAAGGTAGCCGACGAACCTCAAGATCCGACCTGATCGCATCATCGCTCCCCCGACGGATGCTTCACGAACGGCGATTGCGCGCGGACGGCGGCATTGCGGGCGCCATCCCTCGCGCCACGCATTGGGCCCGGCCGGTTGCGCAGCGTCAAGCGTGGCCTATTTCGATGCGGGACGCAGCCGGCGAGCGCCGATCAGCGACTGCGGCCGCTGATTTTGTGACAGGATAGGCTTGGGCGGGAACAGGACGGTGCGCGAGGGCGGAGCCCCTCCCACGTCCATTTCTGGAACGATGGCAGCGCGCACGGGATTCCCCGAGGCTTGCACATGAGCGATCCGGAAACCGAAACGACTTCGCGCGGCTTCTGGGTCCAGCTGCGCCGGCGCGGCGTGATCCGCGCCGCGATCGTTTACGCGGTCGTCGGCTGGGTCGTCATCGAAGTCGCTTCGGTCGTGCTGCCGGCGCTGAACCTGCCGGCCTGGTCGGTCAAGCTCGTGATCGTGCTCGTCGCGCTCGGCTTTCCGATGGCGATCATCATGGGCTGGATGTACGACCTCAGCCCGGAGGGTCTCGCGCCGCACCCCGCCAACCGCAGTGCCGCCACAGCCGCCCGTCGCGCCGGCGATCGCCGAGGTTGCGGCCCCGAGGCCTGTGGCGGCTGCCCCGGTCGAAGCCGCCAGGGTCGCGTCGCCCACCGATCCGGACCGCCGCACGATCGCGGTGCTGCCGTTCGTCAACATGAGCGGCGACGCCGAAAACGAGTACTTCAGCGACGGCATCTCCGAGGAGATCCTGAACCTGCTCAGCAAGCTGCCGCAGCTCAAGGTTGCCTCGCGCACGTCGGCATTCAATTTCAAAGGCAAGGAAGTCAGTATTCCGATGGTCGCGCGCGAGCTCGGCGTCAGCACCGTGCTCGAGGGCAGCGTGCGCCGCGCCGGCGACCACGTGCGCATCACCGCGCAGCTGATCGACGCCGAATCCGACTCGCACCTCTGGTCGGAAACCTACAGCCGCGAGATGAAGGACGTGTTCGCGATCCAGGACGACATCGCGCACAGCATCGTCAAGGCGTTGCAGGTCACGCTGACGCCGCAGGAGCGCCGCTCGATCCAGTTCGTCGCCACGTCCGATCCCGAGGCATACGACTATTACCTGCGCGGCCGCAACTACATGTACTCGATGGCCCGACGCGACTATCACCACGCGATCCAGATGTTCGAACAGGCGATCGGCGTCGATTCCAAATACGCGCTGGCCTATGCGGGCGTCGCCGACGCCTATTCGCACCTCTACCGCTACATGGAAGCAACGCAGGAAAACGTCGAACACGCCAAACGCGCCAGCGAGCAGGCCGTGGCGCTCGATCCCGATTCGGCCGAAGCGCACGCTTCGCGCGGCCTCGCGCTCTTCATCAGCGAGCAATACGACGATGCGCAGCGCGAGTTCGAGACCGCGGTGACGCGCAACCCGAACCTGTTCGAAGCCTGGTACTACTACGGACTCGCCAGCTCCTCGCAAGGCAATTTCGCGAAGGCGGCGGAGCTCTACATCAAGGCTTCCGAGGTCAATCCGTCGGATTTCCAGGCGCCGTTGTTCCTCGCGCAAGCTTATGCGTCGCTCGGCAGGAAGCACGACGAGATGAAGATCCGTCTCGGCGCCCTGAACACGATCGAACGCCACCTGCGGCTGAATCCGCACGACACGCGCGCGCTGTATTGCGGCGCGCAGAACTTGTGGCGCGTGGGCGAGCACGCGAAGGCCATGGAACTCGCCGAACGCGCGCTCAGGCAGGATCAGGACGAACCGCTCGTGCTGTATAACGTCGCGTGTTTCTACGTAGAACAGGGTGATCGCGAGCGCGCCGTCGAACTCCTGGAAAAAGCCGTCGAGATGGGCTGGGGCGATCTCGCCTGGATGAAGAACGACAGCGATCTGTATCCACTGCACGACAACGAACGCTTCAAGGCGTTGCTGTCACGCATCGAAAGTTGATCGTCCGGGCGTCGATCAGAGAGCGAAATCATCGCGATGCCGATCTAGACGACAAACCGCCGCAATGTCGCGGCAGCGCCGAGCGCATCGATTTCCTCCTGCCAATCCTCCATCAACGCGATCAGCACGAGCTTCTCGAACTCGCGCGTCGAAGCGCTGCACGATCGCATCCGGATCGCGCACGCGCATGCCGTCGCCGATGACGCCGAAAAACACCTTGCCGTTGTAGCTCAGGATCGAAAGTCCGAGGCCGATCGATCCCGTCTGCGGCACCCAGAACATCAGCTCGCGCACCTCGACGCCGGCGAGATACAGCGGCTGCTGCGGGCCCGGCACGTTCGTCGCGACCGCGCTCGCCTTGCGGCTGAAGAGCTCGAGCGCGGGTCCCTGCAACGCGGCCGGCGCCATGCCGAGCGCAGCGAGCAGGCCGAACGCGACGACGGCCTGCCGGCGTCCCTTGAGATCGCGCATGCTTGCGGCGACTCGTTCGAGCCGGCGCAGCGGATTCGGCTCGCCGATCGGAAGATCGAGGAACACGAGTCCGAAATGATTGCCGAGTTTCTTCGCGTGCTCGAGCGGACGCAGGTTGACCGGCACGGTCGCGCGGATCGTGAGGCCGTCCGGGTCGTCGCCGACGTCGCGCAGATAGCCGCGCAGCGCGCCGGCCGCGCACGCGAGCAGCACGTCGTTGACCGTGCAGCCGAGCGCGCGTGCCGAGCGTCTTCACTTCGTCGAGCGGCAGCGGCTCGGCCCAGGCGACGCGCTTGATCGTGCCGAGCGGACCCTTGAATGCGGTGATCGGATCGTCGGGCAGCGTGATCGCTATCGCGAGCTCGCGCGTGATCTCGCTGCCTTCGCGCGCGAACTCGGCCGCGACCGCGGGATCGGCGAGGATGCCGGCGATCTTTCCCCATGTTTTCTCGCCGGCGGCGAGGAGTTTCTGCAGGCCGGCCTGGGTCGGCTCGAGCAGGCGTTCGAGCACGCTGCCGCGATCGCGCTTGAGCCATGTCTTGGCAAGCTCGGCGCGCGCTTGCGGTTGCTGCGCCGTGTCGGTCAGCGAAAGCAGCACCTGCACGAGCGCGAGCCCGTCCGCGTAGCAGTGATGGACGCGCGCGATCAGCACGCCGCCGCCGCGGTAGTTCTCGATGACATGAAACTGCCAGAGCGGGTGCGAATGATCGAGCGACGTCGAGGTCAGCTCGCTGACGAAGGTCTCGAGCTCGGGCTTGTCCGCCGCGCCCGGCAGCGCCGCGACGCGCACGTGCCGGTCGATGTCGAAATCCTCGTCGGTTTCCCACCACGCGCCGCTCGCCGGACTGCACCGCGCGCTGACGGAATCGACGGAACGCGAGAAACCGCTCGGACGAGGAGCGTCTTGATGCGTTTCGGATCGAGCGGCCCGGCGAACATCAGCACGCCGGTGATCATCATCAGGTTGGTCGGGCGCTCCATGCGCAGCCACGCCGTGTCGACCTTGGACATCGGCTCGCGCTGCCGCTGATCGGACATGCCCACTCTCCCGATGCGCCGGCGTTCATGGGTGCGGCCGCGCGCTTCGTGTAGCATCCGATGCTGTTCGCGAAAACGCAATCCGGACGAAGGCGACGCCAAGCGATGCACGACGCCACCACGATCCTGCTCAGCCTCTTCGTGATCTTCGTCGCCGCGCAGATCGGCGCGGAGATCGCGCAGCGGCTGAAGCTCCCCGGCGTCGTCGGCGAGATCGTCGCCGGCTGCCTGATCGGCCCGTCGGCACTCGGCTGGCTGAAGGTCGAGCGGACATCGCGAGCGGCACGCCGCTCGATGTGCTCGCCGAAATCGGCGTCGTGCTGCTGCTGTTCGCGGTCGGCCTCGAAATGCGGCTCGACGATCTGAAGAAGGTCGGCCGCAGCGCATTCCTCGTCGGCATCCTCGGCGTCGTCGTGCCGTTCGTGCTCGGCTCGATCTGGGCGCACGGCGCCGGCTTCGAGTGGACGCAGATCGCTGTTCGTCGCGGCCGCGTTCGTCGCGACGTCGGCCGGCATCACCGCGCGCGTGCTGCAGGAGCTCGGCGCGCTGCAGCGCATCGAGAGCCGCGTGATCCTCGGCGCGGCGGTCATCGACGACATCCTCGCGATGCTGCTGCTCGGCGTCGTCACCGCGCTCGGCGGCGGCGAGGACATCCGGGTCGGCAGGCTCATCCTCGTGCTCGTGCAGGCGATCGCGTTCGTCGCGGTGATCGGCTGGCTCGGCACGCGCGTGATGCGCGTCAAGGGCCATTGGCTGGAGCGGCCGATCAATCCGCTGTCGCCGCTGACGATCGCGCTGACGCTCTGTCTCGGTCTTGCGTTCCTGTCGACCAAGCTCGGGCTCGCCGCGATCATCGGCGCGTTCCTCGCCGGCATGATCGCGTCGGAAACGCGCAAGCGCGAGGAGCTCGAGCACCAGACGCAGCCGCTGCTCGCGTTCCTGACGCCGTTCTTCTTCGTGGTCACCGGCGCCAAGATCGATCTCTCCGTCTTCGCGAGCGGCGCGGCGCTGTGGATGCTGCTCGTCGTGACCGTGATCGCCGTGATCTCGAAGTTCGCCGGCGGATTCCTCGGCGCGCTCTCGCTCGGACGCCGCGGCGCGACGATCGTCGGCGTCGGCATGGTCCCGCGCGGAGAAGTCGGCGTCGTCATCGCCAGCCTCGGCCTCGCCGAGGGCGTGTTCTCGGCGGAGATCTACGCGGTGATCGTCGCGATGTCGCTGCTGACGTCGATCATCACGCCGCCGGTGCTGGCCGCGCTGCTGAAGCGCGAGGCGGACGAGTACGAGACGCCTCCGCCGCATATTTGATGGTGTCTGTTGCGGCGAAAGTGCCCCACTCCTGTCATTCCGGCGAAGGCCGGAATCCATTTGCTTCTGCGATTGCACGCAAACATCACAATGGATTCCGGCTTTCGCCGGAATGACGGTCGGGGTTGGTTACGCCTCTGGCGGCGTCGCCCATAGATCCTTCGCAAGACGCACCGCATCCTCGACGCCCTGGTAATAGCCGCGCACGAGCTGCGCCTCGCTGTAACCGAGCCTGCGATAGAACGCACGCGTACCCTCGTTGTTCGCGCGCGCTTCGATGTAGACCGTACCGATGCCCGCTGTCAGCGCAGCCGTTTCGTGCCAGGCCATCAGCGCGCTGGCGACGCCGCGGCGCCGGTGTGCGGGATCGACGCCGAGCAGGATCAGGTGCGCCTCGTCGTCCTTGTACTGCATGACGGCAAAGCCCGCGATGCCGCGTTCGGTCGGCGCGACGGCCACGTTCGTCGAAGCGCTGCGGATGCACTGGCGGATGCTCGATGGCGTCCAGCGCCAGTCGAGGCCGTGCTCGATGAGGTCGCGCGACATCGCGCCGATGCGCGGCGCATCGTCGATCGTCGCCAGGCGAATGCCGTGATTGAGGATCATCGGCGCGTTACTCGGGCACGCATGGCGTGGACATACGGGCCACGGCGCTATTTGCAAGCCCGGTACGCGGCGAGCGCGGCGTCGCGCGAAGCGGCGAGATCAACGATCGGCCGCGGATACGCGCTCCGCGCGAATTTCGCGTCGGCCCACGGCCGATGGATCGAAGCGCCGGCGTAGCCTTCGAGCTCGGGCACCCAGCGCCGGACGTAGTCGCCGTCGCGGATCGAAGCGCTCGCCCTGCACGACCGGGTTGAAGATACGGAAATACGGCGCCGCGTCCGCGCCGGTGCCCGCGGTCCACTGCCAGCCCTGCGTGTTGTTGGCGAGATCGGCATCGATGAGCGTGTCCCAGAACCAGCGCGCGCCGACGAGCCAGTGCTGGCGCAGGTTCTTGGTCAGGAACGAGGCGACCAGCATGCGCACGCGGTTGTGCATCCAGCCGGTCGCCCAGAGCTCGCGCATGCCGGCGTCGACGATCGGGATGCCGGTCTTGCCGCGCTGCCAGCTGCGCGAGCTTCGCCCGGCGCCTCGCGCGCCCACTCGAAACGGTCGAATTTCGGATTGAGATTCGCTCCGGCCGATTCCGGGAAGTGATAGAGCAGATGATGCGAGAACTCGCGCCAGCCGAGCTCGCGCAGGTACGCCTCGCTGCCCTTGCGCCGCTTCGCCGATTTTTTCGCTCGCGCGACTTCGTCGAGCGACCACGCGATCTGCATCGGCGAGATCTCGCCGAAATGAAGATGCGGCGAAAGACGCGAAGTGCCCCGCTCGCCGGGAAAATCGCGCCGGCGCGGATAGTCGTCCACGGCATCGGCGAGGAAACGCCGCAGTGCTCTGCGTGCGCCCGCCTCGCCAGGCTTCCACGCGCGGCGAAGGCCAGCGTCCCATGCGATCTTCGGCAGCAGGCGCAAGGCGTCGATCGAGAGCCCGCCGCGCATGCGCACCGTCGCAACGGTGCGCGGCGCACGCGTCGGCGGCCGCACTTCAAGCCGCGTCCGCGCCTTACGCCAGAACGGCGTGAACACCTTGTACGGCCTGCCGTCCGCTGTTGCGATATCCCACGGCTCGAACATCAGCGCGCCGCCGAAGCTCTGCGCCTCGATGCCGTCCGCGCGCAGCGACTGCCGGATCTTCGCGTCGCGCACGACGAGCGCAGGTTCGTAGAGGCGATTCCAGAAGACGGCAACGGCACCGGTCTCGCGGATCAGCGCGCGCAACGTGCGCAACGTGCCGCCGCGGCGAACGTGCAGCCGCGCGCCACGCTTTCGAATATCCGCGTCGAGCGCATGCAGTGCATGATGCAGCCACCAGCGGCTCGCCGCGCCGGGCTGCCACGGCGCTTCCTCGGCGGGCGCATGGATATAGACCGGTACGATGCGATCGTACGCGTCGAGCGCCGCGCGCAGCGCCGCGTTGTCGGCCAGGCGCAGATCGCGGCGAAACCAGACCAGCGCGATGCTCATGCGCTACTTCGCGAGCGCCGCCTGCGTCTTCTTCGGCAGGTTCGCCAGCACGAGCTCGTACGAGCGGCGCACGTATGCTTCGAGCTCGTCGCGCGCGAAACGCTCGGGCTCGGTCACGCTGACCCAGAACGCGCGCGCCATGTACGGCGCCGGCATCATGCCCGGCTGCTCGGTCAGCTCGAGGAAACGCTCGGTCTCGACCTTGAACGAGAAGCGCCCGCGGTCCGGGCCGAGCGCGGCCATGACGACGAACATCTTGTTGGCGACGCTGTAGACGAGATCGGCTTCCCACTTGATCGAGCGCGTCACGCCGGGCCAGCTGCCGCAGAACGCATCGAGCTGCTTTTCGTCCAGACCCTTCGGTTTGGCGGCCATGACTCCTCCATGCGGCGCACGGCCGGCATGCTACCGCGAGCGTGCCCGCTGCGCTCGGCTGAACGCCGGATCAACCCGGCGGGTACGGTTTGGGTGGCATGCTCCACGGCGCGGCGCCACATTATGGGCTCGATCTCTGGACGATCCGCATGACATCGACCACAAACTACCGCTCCGCGACGCGCCCGCCGCGTCGTGACGCGCAGACGCAACGCGTCGGCAAGGCGCGCACGGGCGGCATTGCATTCACGACCGCAGACGGTCGCGCGCTGCTGCTGCGTCCGATCGTGCCCGACGACGCCGACGCGCTGCGCCGCGGCTTTGCGCGCCTGACGCCCGAGCAGGTGCGCCTGCGCACGTTCCATCGCCAGAACGAGCTGACGCCGGCGATGGCCGAGCGCATGACGCGCATCGATCCGGAAACGACGAGCGCCTGGGTCGCGGTCGATGCCGACGGCGAGATCCGCGGCGAGGCGCGGCTGTATGCCGATCCCGTCACCGAGAGCGCGGAGTTCGGCGTCACGGTCGATCCCGCGTTCACGCAGCCAGGGCATCGGTCGCGCGCTGATGCAGCGCCTGCTCGAAGACGCGCGCCGGCGCGATCTCGTCGATCTCTGGGGCGACGTGCTCGCCGTGAACTACACGATGCTGGAATTCGTCAAGGCGCTCGGTGCCACCCGGCAGCCGCTCGCCGACGAGCCCGGCGTGATCCGCGTGACCTTGCACGTTCGCGACCTGCCGGCGACCGCGCGTCACCTCTAGCGGAATCGATTCCACGATGTCCCTGCAGCCGCTCGATCGGCCAGCGGGATGCCGCGAATCGATCCGCTGCCATGTTCGCCGTGGAGCGCCCTAGCCGACGAGGCGCTCGTGCGATGTCGCGGGGTTCACGACGCCGGCCTTGCGTTCGCGCCGGTGCTGCAGGCGCTCCTGCAGACGCTCGAAGTAGAGATAGATCACCGGCGTCAGGTACAGCGTCAGCAGCTGCGAAGTGACCAGGCCGCCGACGACCGCGAGCCCGAGCGGCCGGCGCGCCTCGGCGCCGGCGCCGACGCCGAGCGCGATCGGCAACGTGCCCATCAGCGCCGCGAACGTCGTCATCATGATCGGACGGAAACGCATGACGCACGCATCGAAGATCGCGTGCTCGGCGTCCTCGCCCTCGCGCTGCTTCTCGACCGCGAAGTCGATCATCATGATCGCGTTCTTCTTGACGATGCCGATCAGCATGATGAGGCCGACGCGCCGATAGAGATTGAGGTCGTATGCCGAACACGAGCAGCGTCAGCAGCGCGCCGAACACCGCGGTCGGCAGGCCCGAGAGAATCGTCAGCGGATGGATGAAGCTCTCGTAGAGGATGCCGAGCACGAGATAGATCACGAAGATCGCGAGCAGCAGCAGCATGCCCATGCCGGCAGCGAATCGACTGGAACGCCTGCGCCGTGCCCTGGAACGAAGCCGGTGATCGTGTCCGGCATCTTGAGCTTCGCGCACCGCGTCGTCGACGCGCTCGACCGCCTCGGCTCAGCGACACGCCCGGCGCGAGATTGAACGACACCGTCACCGCCGGCACCTGGCCGAGATGGTTGATCGTCGCCGGGCCGACCGAGTTGTCGAAATGCGCGACGGCCGACAGCGGCACGAGCTGCGAGCTCGACGGCAGCGTCGCGCCGCTGGTGTCGACCTTCGGCGGATTGCCGGTGATGTAGATCGACGACAGCACGTTCGGATCGGCCTGCCGCTTCGGATCGACCTGCAGCAGCACCCAGTACTGATCGGTCGACGTGTAGATCGTCGACACCTGCGCCGGGCCGAACGCGTTGTACAAGCGCATTCTCGATCGCGTCGGGCGTCACGCCGTACGCCGCCGCCGCGTCGCGGTCGATCTTGACGTCGATCTGCGGATTGGCGATCAGCATGTCGCTGGACACGTCGAGGAATCCCGGCACCTTCGCCAGCGCGTCGACGAGCTTCGGCGTCCACTCGAACAGCTGCTTCGTGTCGGTGTCCTGCAGCATGAACTGGTACGTCGAGTCTTGGTCAGCTTGCCGCCGATGCGGATCAGCGGAAGGTTCTGCAGGAAACGCCTGCAGCCCGGCGATGCCCTGCAGCTTCGGCCGGATTTCCTGCACGACCTCGTCGGCGCTCCGCGCTCGCTGCGCGGCTTCAGGTTCACGATCATGCGGCCGAGGTTCAGCGTCGCGCTGCTGCCGCCGGCGCCGATGAACGCCATCACGTTGTCGACGTTCGGATCGTCGCGCAGGATGTCGCGGCCTGGCGCTGCTTCTCGACCATCGCGTCGAAGCCGATGTCCTGCGCGGCCTGCGTGAACACGAAGAGCTGGCCGGTGTCGTCGTTCGGCAGGAAGCCTTTCGGCATCTATCACGAACAAGAACGACGGTCGCGACGATGAGCGCCGAAGAACACCATCAGCACGACGCGCTGATGCCGCGACGCACGCGCTGCAGCGTGCGCCGGTAGAAACTCTGCACGCCGTCGAACATGCGCTCGCTGAACTGGTAGATGCGGCCGTGCGTCGTCGCCATGCTGCGCTCTTGAGCATGCGGCTGCACAGCATCGGCGTCAGGCTCAGCGAGACGAAGCCCGAGACCAGCACCGCGCTGACGATCGTCACCGCGAATTCGTGCAGCAGGCGGCCGATGATGCCGCCCATGAACAGCACCGGGATGAACACGGCCGCGAGCGACAGCGTCATCGACACGATCGTGAAACCGATTTCCCTCGCGCCGTCGAACGTCGCCGTGCAGCGCGATCCTTGCCCATCTCCATGTGCCGCGAGATGTTCTCGAGCATCACGATCGCATCGTCGACGACGAAGCCGACGCACAGCGTCAGCGCCATCAGCGAAAGATTGTCGAGGCTGTAGCCGAACGCGATACATGACCGCGAACGTGCCGACGATCGACATCGGCAGCGCCAGCGACGGGATGATCGTCGCCGACACGTTGCGCAGGAACACGAAGATCACCATGCACGACGAGCACCAGCGCGAGCAGCAGGCTGAACTTCACGTCCGACGACCGATTCGCGGATGCTCTGCGATGCGGTCGTAGAACACGCTGCAGGTCGACGCCGGCCGGCAGCTGATCTCTCGAACGCCGGCAGCATCGCTCGGATGTCCTCGACGACCTCGATCGTGTTCGTGCCCGGCTGCTTCTGGATCGCGAGGACGACGCCGCGCGTGCCGTTGACCCAGTCGCGCCGACCTTGTCGTTCTGCACGCCGTCGTAGACGTTGGCCGATGTCCTTGAGGCGCACCGGCGCGCCGTTCTGGTAGCTGACGATCATGTCGCCGAACGGCGGCCGCGTCGAACATCTGGCCGTTGACCATGACGTTGTAGATGCGGTTCGGGCCGTACAGCGTGCCGGTCGGCAGGTTCGACGTTGCCGTTGCCGATCGCCGTCTGCGACCGTGTCGATGCCGAGGCCGCGGCCGGCCAGCGCATCCGGATCGAGATCGATGCGCACGGCGTACTTCTGCGAGCCGTAGACGTTGACCAGCGCGACGCCGTCGACAGTCGAGATGCGCTGCGCGAGCGTGTTCTCGGCGTATTCGTCGACCGTCGACAAGCGGCAGCGTCTTCGAACGTGAATGCCGATGATAGAAGATCGGCGAATCGGCCGGATTCACCTTGCGGAACGTCGGCGGCGTCGTCATCGCGGCGGCAGCTGGCGCAGCGCCGCGGAGATCGCCGACTGCACGTCCTGCGCGGCCGCGTCGATGTTGCGGTCGAGCGTGAACTGCAGCGTGATCGACGTCGGGCCGAGCGAGCTCGTCGAGGTCATCGAATCGACCGCGGGGATCGTCGAGAACTGCTTTTCGAGCGGCGTCGCGACCGCCGATGCCATCGTCTCCGGCGACGCGCCCGGCAGCGCTCGCCGACACCGGGATCGTCGGGAAATCGACGTTCGGCAACGATCGGCGACCGGCAGCAGCCGGTAGCCGACGATGCCGAACACGAGCATGCCGACCATGACCAGCGTCGTCATGACCGGTCGGCGGACGAAGATTTCGGAAACGTTCACGGCTTGGCGCCTGTCACCTGCACGTCGTCGGCGACTTTGGTATCGCCGGTGATCTTCAGCGCGGCGCCGTTCTCGACACGCGACTGGCCGTCGAGCACGACCGTCTCGCCGGCGGCGAGGCCCTTCTCGATCACGGCCTGGTTTTCGACCATGCGCGCGACCGTCGACCTTGCGCTGCTCGGCGTGCTGATCGGCCTTGACGACGAACACGTAGCGTGCCATCGGGGCCGTTCTGCACCGCGCGATCCGGCACGACGATCGCGTTCGCGATCCTGGCCGAGCGTCAGGCTGACGCTGACGAACTGACCCGGCCAGAGCAGGTGCTCCGGATTGGCGAACTCGGCGCGCAGCTTGACCGTGTCGGTCGTCGGATCGACCGCATTGTCGACGAACGCGACCTTGCCTTCGATCGGCTTCGCGACGCCGACGACCGTCGCATCGACCGACAGCGGCGCCTGCGCCTGCGCCGACGAGCACGCGGACCGAGCTGCGTGCCCGGCAGCGCGAAGTTGACGAAGATCGGCTCGATCTGGTTGATGACGACGCAGCGCATTGGTGTCGTTCGCCTTCACCAGATTGCCGGGCTGGATCAGGATGCGCCCGATGCGGCCGGCGATCGGCGAATGGATTTCGGTGTAGCCGAGCGTGAGCTTCGCCGCGGCGACATTGGCCTGATCGACCTTCACGCTGCCGCGGCCGCGTCGTACGTTCGTGCGGTACTGCTCCATCTGATCGGCGGAGATGTAGCCCTTGTCCGCGATCGGCTCGTAGCGCTTCACCTGCGCAGCGCGCCTGCGTCGAGCGTCGGCCTCGTCCTTGGCCAGCGCCGCCTGCGCCTGCGTCAGCGCGGCCTCGCGCCGGACGCGGATCGATGCGGAACAGCAATTGATTCTGCCTTGACGTCGTCACCATCCTTGACCAGCGATTCGAGGATCTGGCCATCGATCAGCGATTTCACCGCGACGCTGTTGATCGGCTCGACGCTGCCGACCGCGCTCGCAAGCACCGGCATGTCGCGGGTCTCGGCCTTGACGACCGTCACCGGCGCCGCAGCCGGCGCGTGCGGTGCCGGTTCGCGCGAACAGGCGACCAGCAGCGATCCGCACATGAAGGCGGCCACGAAGCGCGGAAAAACCCGGCACGGCATGCAGACGACGCTCCCTCGACGATCAGGACCTGCCATTTTGACCGATCGCCTGTGTGAACGTGCGCGAGGCTCCGGTAAACGCAGGGTAAAGAGACGCCATGACGAATGGCCTGAAGGCCGAACAGCCTACCTCCGGCAGGAGGCCGCCGCGTACACTGCCGGCCCCTGCGCTCGGCACGAAGGTGCCGCGGCGCTGCCGTCGTTTTGCGAACTGACCCGTGATCATAGAACCGAAGCTCCCGACCTCGATCAAGCAGCGCCGTTTCTGGAACGCGCCGCACGGCTCCGCGCTCGCACTCGCGCTCGCGGACACCGGGCGCGCGCACGGCGGGCTCGTCGTCGCGGTCGCGCGCGACACGCACGCGGCGCACGCGCTCGAAGCCGACCTCGGCACGTTCGCCGGCGGCGATCTCGACGTGCTGCATTTCCCGGACTGGGAAACGCTGCCCTACGATCTTTTCGCGCCGCATCCGGACATCGTCTCGCAGCGCATCGCGACGCTGTACCGATTGCCGTCGCGTCGAACGCGGCGTGCTCGTCGTGCCGGTCGCGACGCTGATGCAGCGACTCGCGCCGACGCAGCTTCATCGCGGCTCGGGGCTCGTGCTCGACGCTGCGCCAGAAGCTCGATCTCGCGACCGAGCAGCGCCGCCTCGAAACCTCCGGCTACCGCCACGTGCCGCAGGTGCGGCGAGCCCGGCGACTTCGCCGTGCGCGGCGCGCTGCTCGACATCTTCCCGATGGGCAGCGCCGAGCCGTATCGCATCGAGCTGTTCGACGAGGAGATCGAATCGATCCGCACGTTCGATCCGGAGACGCAGCGCTCGGATGCAGAAGGTCGAATCGGTGCGACTTGCTGCCCGCGCGCGAATTTCCGCTGACCGACGAATCGACCAAGGCATTCCGCAACACGCTGCGCGAACGCTTTCCGATCGATCCGCGCCGCTGTCCGCTGTACCAGGACATCAGGAAGGCATGACGCCGGCCGGCATCGAGTATTACCTGCCGCTGTTCTTCGAGCACACCGACACGCTGTTCGACTATCTCGCCGGCAACGCGCTGTTCGTGCTCGGCGAAGGCGCGCTCGATGCGGCCGAGCATTTCTGGCTGCAGGCGCACGAGCGCTACGACAGCGCGCGCACGACATCGAGCGGCCGATCCTGCCGGTCGCCGAGCTGTATCTGCCGCCGCAGCAATTGCGCGAGCAGCTGAACTGCGCAGCTGCGCGTCGATATCGTCGCGAAGGGTACGCAACGAGCACGCGATCGATCTCGGCACGCAGCCGGCGCCGATGCTGCCGATCAATCGCAAGGGCGAGGCGCCGGCGGATGAGCTGAAGCGGTTTCTCGCGGCGTATCCGGGGCGCGTGCTGATTGCGGCGGATTCGGCGGGGCGACGCGAGGCGTTGCTGGAGTTGCTGGCGATTGCGCATCTGCAGCCGCCGTCGTCGGATCGTGGTCCGAATTCGTCGGCGGCATCCAAAGCCCGTCATCCCGGCGAAGGCCGGGATCCAGCTTCTAACGTCGCAGCGAACGAAAAGCTGGATTCCGGCCTTCGCCGGAATGACGAGGAGCGCGGCGTCGATGCACTCGCAGGCCGCTTCGCCATCACCGTCGCCAGCCTCGAAACCGGCTTCGCGCTCACCGAACCCGCGCTCACCGTCCTCACCGAACGCCAGCTCTTCGGCGAACGCGCACAGCAGAGCGCGCCGCCGCAAACGCGCCGCGCGCGATCCGGAAACGATCATCCGCGATCTCGGCGAGCTCGCGATCGGCGCGCCGATCGTGCACGTCGATCACGGCGTCGGGCGCTATCAGGGATTGCTCAAGCTCGACGTCGGCGGCCAGGGCGGCGAATTCCTCGCGATCGAATACGCGAAAGGCGACAAGCTCTACGTGCCGGTCTCGCAGCTGCACCTCGTCCGCGCTATTCCGGCGCGGCGCCGGAGCTCGCGCCGCTGCATTCGCTCGGCGGCGATGCGTGGGAACGCGCCAAGCGCAAGGCCGCGCAGAAAGTGCGCGACGTCGCCGCCGAACTGCTCGCGCTCTACGCGCAACGCGAGGCGCGGCCAGGGCACTGCGTTGCCGGTACGACCGCCGATGGCACGAGCAGTTCGCGCGTCGTTCCCGTTCGAGGAAACGCCGGACCAGGAACAGGCGATCGAAGCCGTGATCGCCGATCTCGCCTCGGCGCAAGGCGATGGATCGCGTCGTCTGCGGCGACGTCGGCTTCGGCAAGACCGAAGTCGCGCTGCGCGCCGCGTTCGTCGCCGCGATCGCCGGCAAGCAGGTCGCCGTGCTCGTGCCGACGACGCTGCTCGCGCAGCAGCACTACCAGAATTTCCGCGACCGCTTCGCCGACTGGCCGGTGCGCGTCGAAGTGCTCTCGCGCTTCAAGTCGAAGAAGGAAATCGACGAGGCGCTGAAGAAGCTCGCCGACGGCCAGATCGACGTCATGATCGGCACGCACAAGCTGCTGCAGCCCGACGTCAAGTTCAAGGATCTCGGCCTCGTCATCGTCGACGAGGAACAGCGCTTCGGCGTGCGCCAGAAGGAGCAGCTGAAGAAACTGCGCGCCGAAGTCGATCTGCTGACGCTGACCGCGACGCCGATCCCGCGCACGCTGAACATGGCGATGGCGGGCCTGCGCGATCTGTCGATCATCGCGACGCCGCCGGCGCACCGGCTCGCGGTCAAGACCTTCATCGCGCGTCTACGATCCCGCGCTGATCCGCGAAGCGTTCCAGCGCGAGCTCGCGCGCGGCGGCCAGGTGTATTTCCTGCACAACGAAGTCGAGACGATCGAGAAGACCGCGCGCGAGCTCGGCGAGCTGATCCCCGACGCGCGCCTGCGCATCGCGCACGGCCAGATGCCGGAGCGCGAGCTCGAACAGGTCATGCTCGATTTCTACCGCCAGCGCTTCAACGTGCTGGTCTGCACGACGATCATCGAATCCGGCATCGACGTGCCGAGCGCGAACACGATCGTCGTCAATCGCGCCGACCGCTTCGGCCTCGCGCAGCTGCATCAGCTGCGCGGCCGCGTCGGGCGCTCGCACCATCGCGCGTACGCGTATCTGGTCATGCCGGACCGCCGCGCGATCACGGCCGATGCGGAAAAACGCCTCGAAGCGATCGCCTCGCTCGAAGAGCTCGGCGCCGGCTTCACGCTGGCGACGCACGATCTCGAAATCCGCGGCGCCGGCGAACTGCTCGGCGAGGAACAGTCCGGCCAGATCGAGGAGGTCGGCTTCTCGCTGTACACCGAAATGCTCGACCGCGCCGTGCGCGCGCTGAAGAGCGGCAAGGTGCCGGACTTCGATCTGACCAGCGAGCACGAAGCCGAGATCGAGCTGCACATGCCGGCGCTGATTCCCGACGACTACCTGCCCGACGTCAACGCGCGCCTGACGTTGTACAAGCGCATCGTCGAGCGCGCGCGACGACGACGAGCTGCGCGAGCTGCAGGTCGAGATGATCGACCGCTTCGGCCTGCTGCCCGATCCGGTCAAGAATCTGTTCGCGGTGACCGCAGCTCAAGCTCGCCGCGACGACGCTCGGCATCAAGAAGCTCGAGCTCGGCGCGAACGGCGGACGCGTGATCTTCCGGCCGCAGCCGAATATCGATCCGCTGACGATCATCAAGATGATCCAGGCGCAGCCGCGGGTGTATGCGCTGGATGGGCAGGACAAGCTGCAAGTTGAAGATGCCGCTGGAAGGGACGGCGGAGCGGTTGCGGGCGGCGAATGATTTGCTGTCGTCGCTTGGCGCGCGCAAGGCTGCGTAAGCTCGTATCGGCACTTCAGGCTGCCGCGCGATCACCTCGACCGCTCCATGGCTTGATCTTGGCCAGCTTGGAAGCCATCGCACGCTCGGCAATCTCCGTGTCGTGCGCTGCCTGAGCACGCAGCCAATAGCCATTGGACAGGCCGAAGAACCGGCACAGACGCAGATCCGTATCCGCGGTGATCGACCGCTTGCCGGAGATGATGTCTCCGATGCGCTGGGCCGGAACGCCAATTTCCTTGGCCACGCGATACTGACTGAGGCCCATGGGCTTGAGGAATTCTTCCAGAAGAAGCTCCCCGGGAACAACTGGTTTCAGCTTACGCATGGAACGCTCTCTCAGTGGTAATCCACGATTTCGACGTTTTCCGCACCAGCCGCCGACCAACGAAAACACAGACGCCACTGTTCATTGATGCGGATGCTGTATTGCCCGGCACGATCGCCTTTCAGCGCCTCAAGCCGATTGCCTGGCGGAATCCGCAGGTCGTCCAGTCGTGCCGAGATTTCGAGCTGCCTGAGCTTGCGACGAGCGACGACAGCAATGCTGGCAAAGCGACGGACGCGATTGCCATTTGCAAGGAATTTCGTGTCCGGACACTTGAACGACCTGATCACGGCGTATAGTAACGCGGCGCGTGACTACTGTAAAGATGACCAGGCTCACACAACATCGAGGAGCCCAACGTGACGACGACAGTGCAAGCGCATCATGCAGCCGCCATCGGCGTCGCCGAGCACGGCAACTCGGCCATCCTCGTCACCGTCGCGCCCGACGGTCGAGCTCCTCGACCGCAGGCGCATCGATCTCACGCACGGACTGCCGACGCACCCTTATCACCACGAAGGATCGTGGGCGATCGGCCGCTACGCCAACAGCCCATGGGCGCGGAAGATTTCGCTGCTCGATGCAATCGCGCTCGTCGAGCGCGTGCGCGAGGCAGCCGCGCACGGCGCACGCGAAGGACTCGAAGCACTGGCCGCGGCGGTGCCTCAACCGATCGCACACATCGCGATTCGCGCGTGTCCTGCGCTTCCGCCGACAACCGAAGAGCGCATCCGCGACACGCGCGCGGCGAGCATGGCGGATTCGATCATGTATCGCGAGGCGCTGGCGACTGCGGCCGAAGCGCGCGGCTGGTCCGTGCATTGGTACGATCGGGAACGCGTGTTTCGCGATGCGGCGGTGGCGCTCGGCGGCGAGGATATCGATGCCTTCCTGCGCGCGATGGGTCAGAGAGTCGGGCCGCCCTGGCAGGCCAGGCACAAGCTTGCAGCGGCTGCGGCGCTTGCCGCGGCAATGCGAGGTTGAGTTTCATCCGGCGTCATCCGCGAGCGTTTTCCACGAGCGTGGCAATCTGCACGAACTCGACGCTGGGGCGTACGCCATAGAGAGCTGTCACGCGGTCCAGAAGCGCATCGGTAAAAAAGACTCTGGCCGCATCTTCCGAATCCCAGACGTAGAAGTTGACGGCTTCGCGCTTTCCGGCGTTTACCGTGAAGGCCTTGGAATGCAATCCGGGCATTCCTTCGAACTTCGCGCGTGCCGTCTCCGCGTTCTTCCGCACGGCTTGCTCGTCGAAATTTTCGCCAAAGCGGAACGTTACGAATACACCGATCATTGCCTGTTCCTTCCGAGAATGTGTATGGATGCCGCTGGGCGGCTGTGATGCCAACGTTTGTAGCTCAGCAGCCGCCCACGCGCAGCCGCGAAATCGCCTTCAATCCCGGCGAGTTCGGCTGGAAGCTTTGCCAGCCTCGCAGCCGATGATGTTCGCCAGGCAGGAGTTCGACGGACCCTAAGGTGTTCCTCCGTCGAAGCCGTCCGCGAATATCCGGTCGTCGACGCCGCTCGTGAAGAAATACGCCGCACCGATCAGCGTGCCGGCGGGCCAGCCCCATGCTCCGGCCAGCGCGCGCGTTCCGTCGAGCGTGACCGGAAAGCCGAGCCCGTCGTTGTGCTGACCATCGCTCGCAAGAAGCTTCTGCGACTGCGTCCAGGTGCCACCCGATTCGTCGAAGACATACACGGCGCCCTGCGCATTGGCGACGCCATCCGCGCCGATGACTGCGTGCGTGCCGTCGATCGCAACGGAATGTCCGAACTTGTCGAATGGCGCGCCGTCGTCGGCGACGAGCTCTTGCGCCTGGCTCCAGGTGCCGTTCGATTCGGTGAACACGTAGGCCGCGCCGCGGGTGTCATCGCCGTTGGGGTTCGTGCCCCACGCGCCCACGATCAGCGTCGATCCCGACACCGCGATGGCGTAGCCGAAATAGGTGTTCGGCAAGCCGTCGTCGGCCGTCAGCTTCTGGGTTTCGGTCCAGGTGCCGCCCGATTCGGTGAACACGTACACGGCACCTTGATAACCGTTGTTGCCATACGAGCCGATGAAGGCGGTCGAACCCTGGATGGCGACCGAGTAGCCGAATATGTCGCCGACGCCCTCGTCGCTGCCGGTGAGTTTCTGGCTCTGGGCCCAGGTCCCGCCGGATTGCTGGAACACGTAGACCGCGCCGAGCAGGTCGGCGCCGATGAAGGCGGTCGTGCCGTCGAGCGCGACGGAGTAGCCGAAGTAGTTGAAGTCCGTTCCGTCGTCCGACGCGAGCTTTTGCGCCTGGCTCCATGTGCCGTTCGAACGCGTGAACACGTAAGCGGTGCCTTGATACGCGAAGTCGTTCACCGTCGCGGCATAGGCACCGACGATGGCCGTGTCGCCCTGGAAAGCCACCGCATCGCCGAACGTATCGAACGCCGCGCCGTCGTCCGAGGTGAGCTTTTGCGACTGCGTCCACTCGCCGCCGGATTGATCGAACACGTAGACCGCGCCCTGATCCTCGTTGGCGCCGATGGTCGCCTGCTGAGCGCCGACCATCGCCGTCGTGCCATGCAGCGCAACCGCGGCGCCGAACTCGGCGTTCGTTGCGCCGTCGTCGGCGGTGATTTGCTGTTCCTGCAGCCAGGCAAGCGCGTCGATGGTGCGCGGATACCGTGCATCTCTCGCGAGCGGCGGGTAAGCGGCCGCCGGCGTCACGAAAACGGCGAGACAGGCGACTAACAGCGCTCCCTGCACGATGCTTCGAATCGAAATGAGTGTTTTCGTCGCCAATGGATGGTCGAGCGGACGGCTGGAAAGCTCGGCACCGGGGGAAATCGCACGCGAGAGCCGTTGCAGGAGCCGTTGCGAGCCGATCGGGGCCGGGGAATGCCGGGAATTGCATGCAGAATCTCCTAAGTGGATGACGAGCGTGAGTGGATTGGCCCCAGCCACCGGCAAGTATCCGCAAGTCGTGCATGCGAGTTCAATGCATCGTGTGATGAATCTCTGTCATGACAGAGATTTGTCGCGGTCGCTTTCCCGGCGGCGACGTATCGAACCGCCTATGAAGGCGCTACAACGGCGTTATCTAGCGAGCGCGTTCCCTTCTCTCGCATCTCACGCGCCAGTTGATCGATCAGCGCGAAGCGCGTGGAAGCCGTGTGAGGGGGTTTCGCAAGACTCCCCTCACCCGCGCCTTTGGCGCGGCCTCTCCCGCGAGCGGGAGAGGCGAAAGCGGTCGGGCCGAGATACTTGCGCAGGATCAAGTTCGTGTGACCGCGCGGATGATCGTCAACGGCCGCGACGACTTCGAATCCGTGCTTCGCATAGAAGTCCGGCGCCTGAAACGAAAACGTCGCCAGCAGAATCTGTCCGCAGCCGCGCCTCAGCGCTTCCTGCTCCGCCGCGTCCAGCAGCCGCGTGCCCATGCCCTGCCGGCGCAGCGATTCCTCGACCCAGAACTGGCGGATTTCGAGGCAGCCGCCCCAGAGCGCGCCGCAGATGCCGGCGATGATCCGATCGTTGGCATCCCGGACGAAGATCGCGAGCCACTCGCCGTCGGTGATGCCCGTGGCGGCCGAGTTGAATTCGTAGATCCGGTCTTCGAGGTACTGGATGTCGTCCGGCGCGGGATTCGTGCCGATGATGAGTTCAGAAGTGCGCATCTGTGATGTCTCGCCGAGGGCCGTCGACGAAGACCGTGGAAACGCATCGCTGCTGACACGTGGGTCGCGTCCGTCACGCACGTACTCACTGGGTCGTCGGCACGTGCTTGAAAGAAACGGGATTCGTGATTCGGATCGGCGGTGCGCAGTCCGCCGATCCTTGTCACGAATCCCGCGCGTGCTAGCCCAGGGGCTCGAACCCGTTCGCAAAGATCGTGTCGTTCGCGTACGGCACGCACGCGGAGAACTCCGACGTGTTGCCCGCGGTGTCGGTCGCCGTCGCCGTGATACCGGCGCCGTCAGGCAGGACCGGATAGCTGGCACCCGCATGGAGCAACGCCGAGAAATCGACGACGCCATCGCCGCCGACCTGGGCGAGCGAGATCGTGACGAGCACGCTGCCGATCCAGAGCTCACCCTGGCGGTTGTCGTTGGGATCGCAGCCCTCGAGCGTCTCGTAGAAGTCGATGCGATAGTCGCCGAGTGTCGATTCCAGCAAGCCGCTGAACGTTCCGCTCGCGAAACCGCCGGCTTCCGTGCTCAGCACGGGATAGTTGAGGCCGCGGTTGGCGTAGTCGGGTGGCTCGGAGGCGCCGTCGTTGTCGTTCGGCAGCACGCCTGCGCTGGCGAGATCGATGCCGAGTCCGCCGTTGCCGTCGGTCTCGTTGCGGCGCACCTTGTTCTGTTGGCCGATTTCGACCCAGATGCCCTGCGTCGCGTTGTAGAAGAGCTGGTTGTCGACGACCTTGTTCGCGCTCGGTGCATCGCCCTGGCTGCCCTCGAAGTGGACGCCGGCCTGGCCGTTTCCGAACGGACCCCCCGCGCCGGCGAAGCCGATGTGGTTGTCCTCGATCGTGTTGCCGGTCGCGCCGCCGTTCGCGACGGCGATGCCGGACTGCGCATTGGCGCCGATCCAGTTGCCGCTGATTTCGTTGTCGTGTCCGGCGAGGTAGATGCCGCGCGTGCCGTTGCCCAGGGCCGTGAAGTGGCCACTCGCATCGCCGCTCCAGCCGACGCCGACGAGGTTGCCGATGATCTGGTTGTCGTGCGTGCCCTGGAACAGCGCGATGCCGCTGCCGGTCGAGCCGGCGAGGATGTTGCGTGCGCCGTCGTCGTCGCCGCCGACCGTCGAATCGTGTGCGGCCGCGTCGAGCTGCACGCCGATCCCGTTCGGGAACAGCGTGTGGCCGCTCGCGGTGCCGCCGAAGCGGTTGCCGACGACGAGGTGGCCGCTGCCGGCGCCAAGATCGATCGCGGCATCGGAGAAATCGCTGAAGGCGAGGCCCTCGACGAATAGCGACACGCTGTCGCCGGCGCTCGCGGGCACGACGAGGCCGCGCGTCACGGACGCATCGCCCGATTCGAGGATCACGCAGAACGTCGCATCGTCGCCGGTGTCGAGATCATTCGCGGCGGATCCCGCTTGCGAATAGCCGTTGATGATGATCGGTGCCGTGATCGTCGGCAGCGGCGAGTTCAGCGTGATCACGTGCGGGCCGCAGCCCGAGCCGAGATCGAATGTGATGAGGCCGCTGCCGTGGGCGTTCGCGCTGGCGATGGCCGCGCGCAGCGAGCCGTTGCCGGCGTCGCTCGTGTTGCTGACGGTCTGCAGAAATTCGTCGTCGATGCTCGATTCGTACGCACCGCGATCGACCGCCGAGCCGACGAGGCGCGGACCTCCGTCGAGATCGTGGGCCGGCAGGCCTCCGTGCACGCTGTTGTCGCCCGAATTGATGACCGGCGAAGGCGGCGATTCGATCGGCCGGAAGTTGCCGTTGAGACGCGGATCGACATTCAGCGATCCGAGCTCGGTCACGAGCCCGTGATAGTTGTGCGTCTGGAAAAGATTGTCGATCAGCAGTGCGTTGGTGCCGTTCGCGGTGTAGAAATCGGGCCCCGTGTTGCCGTAAAGGATGTTGTTGTAGGCCAGCAGAGTGCCCGAAAACCCGTAGCAGATGCCGCCGCCCAGCGCCGTTGTCGACGAGCGTGTTGTTGATGACCGTGAACGTGGCATCGGAGTCTGCGATCGCATTTAAATTCAGCGTACCGCCGCCGTAGCCGTCGCAAGCGGTTCCGTTGCCGTTGCCGTTGTCGTGCACCAGATTGTTGACGACGCGGGCGTCGAGCGTCTGCGAACCACTCGCATCCCAATAGAGGTAGATGCCGTCCTCCAGCGAGCTGAAGATATTCCGGCGGACGTTCACCTGCACGGAGGCCGGAAGATCATGAAAGTAGTCGCTCCAATCCAGATATAGCGCGCCGCCCGGCCCCTGGAAGTGGATGCCCTCGATGGTCACGTCGCCGACGACGTCGGCGTAAAGACCAAGATCTGTTCCCGTGAGCACCGTCGTGTTGGTGGGATCGATGACGCGCGTGGCGCATCCAGGCGCGTATCCGCCGAGAAGCGAAAAGCCCTGGAACGAAATCGGCGAATTGTCGAACGCCGTGCCGGCGATGTGATACGTGCCCTGCACCAGCTGGATCGTGGTCGGCGCGAATTGCGCGGTGATCGACGCAATCGCGAGCTCGCCGTCGTTGGCGACGCAGATGTCGGCGGCACGAGCCGCCGTCCCGCCGCCTGCCGCGGCGGCGATCAGGAGCATGAGCGACGCCCGGATGAGGCGCCGTGGCGCGGCTTTCGGGGAACGTGCCAAACCCACCTTGACGGATTGTCCGATCATCGCCCTACCCTCCACGAGGCCGAATGCCTGCTGACTTCCTGTGCTACACGCCAGGCGACGGGAAAAGCGGGCGAGCTCTTGCACGTTCGGACGCCGTGGACGAGGCACGAAGCCTCGCGGCGAGGCCGTTCACGATTCCGCGACGCCGTATACGGCCGCCACCACCCCTGCGCTGTACACTGCAAGCGCCTAGCGGCCGGCGGATCAGACAGATGTCGGCATCCGAGCAACTCACCGATCTCTTGAATGCGGCGCAATCGGGCGACGCGAGCGCCGCCGACGCGGCCTATGGAATCGTCTACGACGAGCTCAGGAATCGCGCCGGCCAGTCGCTGCGTCGCATGCCGGGCGCGACGCTGACGCCGACCGCGCTGGTGCACGAGGTCTACCTTCGTTTCAGCGATCACGCCGGCAAGCCGCTGCGCGACCGTTCGCACTTCTTCGCGCTCGCCGCGCGCGCGATGCGCCAGATCGTGATCGAGCACGCGCGCTGGCGCGGCGCGCTCAAGCGCGGCGGCGATCAGCAGGAAGTCGAGCTCGACACCGCGCTGAATCTCGCCGACGCCGATCTCGCGCGCGCACTCGAGGTCGACACGGCGCTGCGCGCGCTCGAGCAGCGCGACGGCGATCTCGCGCAACTCGTCGAATGGCATTTCTTCGCCGGGCTCACGTTCGACGAGATCGCCGAGGCGACCGAACGCCACGAACGCACGGTGCGCCGCGACTGGGAGCTCGCGCGTGCATTCCTGCGGCGCGAGCTCGACGCGCCGGTGCCATGAGCACGCCTGCCGACTGGCCGCGCGTGAAGGCGCTGTTCGCGCAGGCGCTGGACCTGCCCGAAGCGGATCGCGCGCGCTGGATCGCCGAGCAGTGCGCCGACGATGCCGCCACGCTGGCGGAGCTGCGCTCGCTGCTGGCCGCGCAAAGCGGACCGCATAGCGATTTCCTCAGCGAGGGCGGGCGTCTGATCGCGCCGGCGCTTGCGGCGCGCGGCATCGAAGGCGGCGGCCCCGGTGCGGGCGCGCGCATCGGTCCGTACCGCCTGCTGCGCGAGATCGGCGCCGGCGGCATGGGGCGCGTGTTCCTCGCCGAACGCGCCGACGGACAGTTCAACCGGCAGGTCGCGCTGAAGCTGATCCGCAGCGAATTCGCGAGCCCCGAGCTGCTGCGCCGTTTCCTGCGCGAGCGCGAGACGCTGGCGCGGCTCGCTCATCCGAACATCGCGACGCTGCACGACGGCGGCGTCACCGACGACGACGCGCCGTACTTCACGATGGAGTTCGTCGAGGGCGAGCCGATCGATCGCTGGTGCGACGAACGCAGGCTCGACGTTCGCGCGCGCGTCGGCCTCGTGATCAAGATCTGCGATGCCGTGCAGTACGCGCATCGCAATCTCGTCGTGCATCGCGACATCAAGCCGTCGAACATCCTGGTGACGCCGGGCGGCGAGCCCAAGCTGCTCGATTTCGGCATCGCCAAGCCGCTGGCCACGGACGCGGCGAACGGCGAGAACACCGGCACGCAGGCGCATCCGATGACGCGCGAGTACGCCGCGCCCGAACAGGTGCTCGGCGAGCCGATCACGATCGCGACCGACGAATACGCGCTCGGCGTGCTGCTGTACCAGCTTCTGTGCGGACGACTGCCCTACCGGCGCGCGGATCTCGGCGCAGATCGGCTGGCCGAAGGCGATCGTCGAGGAAATGCCCGAGCCGATGGATCGTGCGATCGATCGCCCGCTGCACGCCGATGCCACGACAAGCGCGGCGGATCGCGGCCGGAACGCGCAGCGCGTCGATCGAATCGCTCAAGCGCGCGCTGCGCGGCGATCTCGAACGCATCGTGCAGCGCGCGCTCGCGAAAGCGCCGGAGGCCCGCTATTCGACGGTCGGCGCGTTCGCCGACGACCTGCGCGCGTATCTCGATGGTCGCGCACTGAGCGGCGGAACGCGCACATATCGCCTGCGCAAGTTCGCGCGCCGCCACTGGCTGCCGCTCGCCGCCGGCGCGACCGCACTGCTCGCGATCGTCGCCGGTGCGGCAGGCATCGCATGGGAAGCGCGCGAACGTGCGCGCACGGCCGAGGTCGCGTTGCGCGAGGCGAAGACGAGTGCGGCGGTGAAGGATTTCCTGATCGGTCTTTTCGAAGCGGTCGACCCGCAGGAAGCCAAGGGTCGAACGATCACCGCGCGCGAGCTGCTCGAACGCGGCAAGAAGAACATCGACACGCAGCCACCGGACGATCCGATCGTGAAGGCCGAGATGCAGGCCGTTCTCGGACGCATCGATTTCCGGCTCGGTCTGCATGCGGAAGCCAGCGAGCTGCAGCGCCAGGCTGTCGCCGCGTTCGACGCCGACGGGACGCATCCGCTGCAACTCGTGCAGGCCGAGCTCGATCGCGCCGAAACCGCCATCGAAGCGATCGACGTCAAGACGGCCGCGTCGACGATTGCCGCCGCCGAGACGGCGCTCGCGGCGTTGCCCGACGCACCGGTGCGAGAACGCATCCGTTTGCTGACGCTGCGCAGCGCACTCGCGGTGCAGCAGCGCAAGTTCGACGATGCCAAGCGCGATGCCGACGCCGCGGTCGAGCTCGCGCGCGCCGCGCGCGTCGACGATCGCTTGCTCACGCACGCGCTGCTGCTCGCGGGCGATGCGGAATGGGGCCGCCATGCGCTCGATGCCGCCGAGGCGCATTTCCGCGAGGGCCTCGCGCTCGCCGAGACGCAGCGAAGGCGCCGACGGCATGACGGTGGCCTCGATGCACCGCAACCTCGGCATCGTCGCGGCGAGCCGGTCGCACTTTGCGGACGCGCTCGCCGAAGTCCAGATCGCGCTCGGCATCCATTCGAAGATCCTGGGTCCCGAGCATCCGCTGACGCTCGACGACATGACCGAGGTCGCGCAGTACCAGCAGCACCTCGGCCATTTCCGCGAAGCGAGCAAGCTCTTGAAGGATACCGATGCGATTCAGCAGCGCACGCTCGGCGCCGAAAGCCCGGCGCGCGGCGGCACGCTGGTCAATCTCGGCGTGGCGCTGATCGGCGATGACGATCTGCCTGGAGCGGAGCGCGCATTCGAGGCGGCCGTCGCGATCTGGCAGCCGAAATTCGGCCGCGATTTCCAGGGCGTGCAGTTCGCGGTCGGCAATCTCGGCCACGTGCATCGGCTGCAGGGGCGTCTCGATCAGGCCGAAACCGAGCTGACGGAAGTCCAGCGCGGTTTCGAAAAACACGGCATCAAGGACGACCCGGAGCTCTTCTATCAGCTCGGCGAGCTGCAACGCGTGCGCGGCAACGTCGACGCCGCGCTGCGGCTCGATCTTCAGGCTGTCGCCTTCGCCGTGGCCAAGGAGGGCGAAAACTCCGAGACGAGCGCGCTCGCGCATCGTTATCTCGCACTGGCATTGCGCGACAGCGGCGACACGACGGCAGCCGAGCGTGAATTTCGCGCGGCCCTCGCGTTTTATTCGGCGACCTTTCCGCAGACCGGCCATCCCGACCAGGCGACGCTGCAACTCGATCTCGCAGAGCTGCTCGCCGCCGACACCGGGCGGCGCGACGAAGGGCGACCGCTCGCCGCAGCGGCGGTGGACACCCGGACCCGCTTTTTCGGCGCCGACGATGAGCGCACGCGCTCGGCGCGCAGCTTCGCCGCGCATCTCGACGCGCCGCTTCCGGCTGCTGCGGCGCATGCCTCGCAGGCCAAGCGTCCGGGACATTCGCACGGATCGACATAGACGCATGACATCGCCGCGCGGAAAGGGAGTTCGCGCGACGCGTATGCGATAGTCGAAGTGGAATCTTCGCACCGGGGACGACCCCGATCGCGCACCCGTGCCCGGGACGACCCGAATCAACGCGGAGAATCGCTTATGCCCTGGCTCCTTCTGATCCTGGCCGGCCTCTTCGAAATCGGCTGGGCGATCGGCCTCAAGTACACCGAAGGCTTCACGCGCCTCTGGCCAAGCATCGGCACGGCGCTCGCGATGATCGTGAGCCTCGCGCTGCTCGGCATCGCGATGAAATCGCTTCCGGTCGGAACGGCTTATGCCGTCTGGGTCGGCGTCGGTGCTGTCGGCACGGTGATTCTCGGCATCGTGCTGTTCGGCGAGCCGGCGAATACGTTGCGGCTCGTGAGCGTCGCGCTGATCATTGGGGGTATCGTCGGGCTGAAGCTCTCGGCGACCTGAACGCACCGCCTCTTTCCGCGCGGTGCAACCGCTGCTCGCGGGCAGCAGCACGTCTAGAGCTTGGTGTCGTCGGCGTAACCCGCTTCGCGCTGATGCCGGATCGCAAGAACGAGAACGGTGTCGTCGAGCTGCTCGTAGCTGTACAAGGCGACATAGCCCGAATGGCCGCGCGAGATGACGAGCTCTCTCAGACCTTGCTCGGCCGGACGACCCATCAGTGGATGATTGGCCAGGACATCGATCCCCTCGGCGATAAGGGCCACGGTGTCGAGAGCAGCCGCAGCCTCGACGTCCAAGAGGAAATCCACGAGACGATCGAGGTCTTCGACCGCCCTGCCTGCGTAGATCAGCTGCGCCAAGACTTCGCCTTTGGCTTCGCCGCAGCCTTTCCTTGAGCGCGTGCGTGCGCGTAGGCGTGGACATCAGCCGCGCGGAAACCCTTTCCGGATCGGATGGCGTCGGCTCGCGCCACGCAGCGCTTCCGCAACGAATTCGGCGCGCAATTTTTCTGCTGTCGCTGCCGTCCGAATGGCCTCGACCATGAATGCGTGCGGCGTGATGCCGCGGTGCTTTGCGGCCGCGATCGCGAGCCGCTTCAGGTCGTCTGGAAGTTTCAAGGAGGTGGTCGACATGGATCGGCTCCCAAGGTGACAACAAGGTAACACCTTGGTGCGGTGATCTCAAATCTCGAAGCGGCTGCGTCAGATCGGCGCACCCGGCGGAATCATCGGCAACGGCCGCAGCTTCACCGACTTCGGATCGGCAAGATACTTGGCGATCGTCGACGCCGCCTCTTCGCGACTCGCGCCGACACTGCCGCTGCCCGCATTCTTCGCAAGCCACTTCTGCCACTGCACGAGCGACGCGCGCACGTCCGCGTCGACCTGCGCGTGCAGCTGACCCGCATCGAGCGCGTTGAGCAGCGCATCGAGCACGACCCAGTTCGCCGCCGTCTGCACCGCGTCGCCGGCCGGCACGCCCGGAGCGATCTTGTCGCGCTGCCATGTACCGCGGAACACCGCATCGAGCACGTCGCCGACGCCGGGCTCGCGTTCGTCGCGCGCGTGCTGCCATGCGAGCCGATTGAGCCGCTGCGGCGCGAACAGGAACTGCGTCGTCTGCGCGGCCGCGGCCTCGACGGCGCCGAATGCATCGAACAGCGGCGCGCTTTTCGTCGCGAAATACTCGCGGTTGCGCACGTAGTCGTTGCCGGGCGGCGTGACGAGGTCGAGCACGCTCGCGGGCAGCGCGAGCTGCTCGGCGCCGAGTGTCGCGACGAGACGATCGAGCGCGGCGCGCTGCGTCTCGGCGGCGATCGTCTTCGTTCCCGCTTCGCGATCCATCGCTTCCGAATACGCATAGTCCGCGCCGCCGACGAGCCGCGCGACCGCTTCGGTCTGGTAGCGATGCAATAGATAGATCGGCACGAGCCGCGCTTCGATCTCGCCGGTCTGGCGATCCGGCGGCAGCACGCCGATCGAGAAATGATCGAGCGCCGCGCGACGCACGGCGAGCAGCTCGTCGAACGACTTCAGCGTGTCCGGACCGAAATCCCACAGCAGGCCGTCCGCCTCCGCATCGCCCGGCGCGCGCGAGTCCGGATCGCTCATGTAGCGGAATCCTGCTTTCGCGATGTCGGCGCGCAGCTTTGCGAGCGCTGCGGCTTCCTGTCCCGCCGGAAACTGTCCGTAGGCATGCGCGACGAGAAAATCATCCCACGGCCCGACGCCGACGCCGTAGGCGTGATCGAGACCGATTGCGCCATCCGCGCCCAGCTTCAGCAGCGGATGCGGATAATCCATCACCGATCCGTTGCCGAGGCGGCTCGCCGCGAAGTTGTGCGCGAAGCCGAGCGCATGTCCGACCTCGTGCGCCGCGAGCTGGCGCAGGCGCGCGAGCGCCATCTGCTCGGCTTCCTTCGCAAGCTCCGACGCATTCGCCTTGTCGTACGGCGCGAGCAGGCTCTCGGCGATGAGAATATCCTGCCGCACGCGTTGCGAGCCGAGCGTCACCGTGCCCTTGATGATCTCGCCGGTGCGCGGATCGAGGATCGGCTGGCCGTACGACCAGCCGCGCGTGTGGCGATGCGCCCAGGTGATGATGCTGTAGCGGATGTCCATCGGATCGACGCCTTCGGGCAGGAGCTCGACCCGATACGCATCCTTGAATCCGGCCTTCGCGAACGCGCTCTTCCACCAGTTCGCGCCTTCGAGCAGCGCGGCGCGCACGGGCTCCGGTGCGCCGCGGTCGAGATAGAACACGATCGGCTTCCTGACGGCGCTTTCGGCTGCGGACGGGTCCGTCTTGTCGAGCCGGAAACGCGGCTGGAAGCGCACGTCGAGGCTCGACGCGAGCGGCTGCGCGTAGTCGTAGTAGCCGACGCTGAAAGCACCGGACGCCGGATGGTACGCGCGCGGCGAGTAGCCCGGCCCCGGCAGGCGCACCAGGCTCAGATGCTGGCGCAGCGTGAGGCTTTGCGGATCCATCGCGACGTCCTTGACGAACTGCTGGTCGCCCGGACCCTTGAACGTCAAGCAGCGCTTCGAGCTCGGTGTTGTCCGGAAAGCTCTTCGCATCGGACAGCGACACGGCCGAGCGCTTGTCGTCGATCTCGTACTTGCCCTGCTTCGCGTCGGCGAGACGCGAGCGCGATGCCGTGGCGGTCCGAGGTGAGCAGCGTGCCGACATCGACCACGACTTCGGCATCGGCGCCCTTGCGCTCGCCGACGATGTCGCCGGACCACAGCACGGATTCGGCGAACGCCTGGCGCACGCTGAGCGCCTCGTCCGCATTCGACGAGACCGCGCGGAATTTGGTGTTGTCCTCGACCAGCAGCAGGCGCGGCCCGACGCGGCGGAATTCGACGAGATGCGAATCGCCGCTCTGGCCGCGATCGAGGCCGACATCGTTGGAGCCGAGGCCCCACGGCAGCGAGGTCACCAGCAGGAACGGCGTATCGAGCGCATGCACGCCGAGCAGCACGCGGCCCTTCGCCGCATCGCGGTAGACGTCGAAGAAGCCGGCGACGTGCTCGGCGCCGCGGGTCGCGGTCGCGATATCGGCGGGCGCCTTTGCATCGCCCTTGTCGGCGGGCGGCGTGGCGGCAACGGCGGTCGACACGGCAACAGCCAACGCCAACACGATCGAGTGTACCGGCTTCATTCGAGAGGGCCTCGCAAGCAAAGAGCGGAGTTTGCCCGATCGACGCGCGGCCGCACATGCCGAAGATCATGGGCAGGCGCCACTTCGACATTTCCAATCCGGCGCTTTGACTTTCGCCTCTCCCGCTCGCGGGAGAGGCCGCGCCGAAGGCGCGGGTGAGGGAAGCTTGCAAGATCCTCCCCCAACGCCCGCGCTTGCATCAACGCCCGCCGCCCTCATTTCAACGCGATGAGCACCCTCGCCTCTCCGATTACCTCGACCCCGGTCCGCGTCGACGTCTGGTCCGACTTCGTCTGCCCGTTCTGCTTCATCGGCAGCCTGCGTCTGGATCGGCTCGCCGAGAAGCAACCGATCGAGACGGTCTGGCACGCGTTCATGCTGCGTCCGCCGGGCTCGCCCGGCATGACCGACGAGAAGCGCGCGCTGATCGCCGCGTTCGAGCCGAAGCTGCGCGAGCAGATGCGCGAGGAATTCGGGCTCGACATCCAGCGTGGTCCGATCGGCGCGCAGACGTTCGCCGCGCATCACGCGATGAAGCACGCGCAGCAGAACGGCCGCGGCGCCGCGTTCCACGACGCCGTGCTGCGCGCGTACTGGCTGCGCGGCGAGGACATCGGCGATCACGACGTGCTGCGCAAGCTCGGCGCAGGCGCTCGGTCTTTCATTCGACGACGACGTTCTCGCAGGCCGCGAGCCGTCGACGGCCGAAGCCGTGCGCACCGACGTCGCGCAGGCCGCCGCATACAACATCCACGGCGTGCCGGCCTTCATCTTCGGCAACCGCTATTTCGTCTCGGGCGCGCAGCCGCTCGAGCTGCTCGATCGCGCCGCCGACGCGGCGCGCCAGAGCCGCACCGCGGTCCACTGAGCGCTCGCCCGGACGCCGGGTTTGGTGTACACAGCGCGCATGGCTCCCATGCGCACCGGTTCCGGCCAGCTCAAAAGCATCGCGCACCGCGCCACGATCGTCGTCGCGATGCTGCTCGCGCTTTCGGGCTGCGCGGTCGAATGGACGCGTGAGCACCGGCTGTATTGCCGCATGGACGAGCAACTCAGCCTTCGCGACACGCTCTACTTCGGGCTCTCGATTCCGGGCGGCGGAACGGTCGGCGATGCCGACTGGAAACGCTTCGAGGACGATGTTCTCGGTCACGCATTCCCGAAAGGCTTCACGGTGCTCGACGCGCACGGCACATGGCGCGGCGCGGACGGCGCGACCGTGTCGGAGCCAAGCCGCGTCGTCGCGATCGTTCACGCCGACGACGCGGCATCCGACGCCGCGATCCGCGACATCGTGCAGCGCTATCGCACGACGTTCCACCAGGAAGCCGTGTTGCGCGAGCGTGCGGCAGTCTGCGTATCGCTCTGATCGTCGCGCTCGAAGGCAGGCGTGGGCGAACTGACGCAATGCGCAAACGCGATGCAACGCGCTCGTCCTGCTCCCTCGATTCGCGCAAACGGCAACATCGGCGCGGGAGAAAATGTCGGCGCGGTCGAGGAAATCACGGCGCAGGAGATCGGATTCCGCATCTGATGACGCAACGCGGATCGGCTCGCAAGAATATCGCGTGAAAACCGCCTTGAATCGCGCAAATGCGACCGGCATGTCAGACTACCGTCCCCATCCGCCAGCACCGGCGGGCATGCCATGAACGAAGCCACTCTGCACGCACTCGCGACGTTTCCGGATCTTCTCGAAGGGTTCTACGCGGCCGTGCCGGCGCGCCGCACGAACTGGACGCCGTCGTCGTGGGACGGCATCCCGAGCGAGAAGCTCACCGCGATCGAGCAGATCTGTCACGTGCGCGACATCGAGATCGACGGCTACCAGGAACGCATCGCGCGCACGCTGACCGAATCGAATCCGAACCTGCCCTCGCTCGATACCTATCAGCTGGCGAAGGATCGCGACGTACGCGAAGGCGAATGCGGCCGAAGTGCTGGCGACGTTCCGCGCCGCGCGCGTGCGCACGATCGAATGCATCGCCGGCCTCGACACCACGCAGCTCGAACGCCGCGCGCTGTTCGAAGGCTACGGCTGGGTCACCGTGCGCGGCCTCATTCACTATCTCTGCAGTCACGACCAGCAGCACCTCGCCGGGCTGCAATGGCTGCTCGGCAAGATGGAGGCGCCATAGGCATGATGCGACCGACTTCCGCGGAGGGTGCCGACGACCGGCAGGATGCCGAGCTCGCCGCCGCAGGCGAGGATTCGCGCACCGTGATCGGAACCGAGCGGCTGATCCTGCGCCGCTTCGACCTCGATGACGCGGCTTTCATCTTCGAGCTCGTCAACGATCCGGACTGGCTGCGCCACATCGGCGACAAGGGCGTGCGCTCGCTCGACGACGCGCGCAATTACCTGCGCACCGGCCCGCTCGACATGTATGCGCGACACGGCTTCGGACTCTTCGCCGTCGCGCTGCGCAAGGACGGCACGCTGATTGGCAGTTGCGGGTTGATCAAGCGCGATTCGCTGCAAGGACGTCGACATCGGCTTTGCCTACCTGCCCGCGTACCGCTCGCGCGGCTTCGCGCGCGAGGCCGCTCAGGCGACGCTCGACTACGCCAAGGACGTGCTCAAGCTTGCGCGCGTCGTCGCGATCGTCTCGCCGGCGAACCACGCGTCGGCGCGGCTGCTCGAACGCATCGGCCTGCGCTTCGAATACCCGCTGCGTCCGGCGGATGACGCCGATCCGGTGGATCTTTTCTCGATCGATTTCGCGTAGCAGGCTCGCCGCGAACCCGCTCGGTCTCGCGGCGGATGCGCACGACGCAAACGCGGCCGACGCCGAAAATCGGTCGTCGCTGATGGCAGTGTATTAAGCCCTGCTGTCTTCCCTTCGGCGCAAGCCATCGGCGTCGCGTTCCGGCGCAGTCGGCACGCGTCGATCCCGCCTCCGACTGCCCGAATAGCGGCGCCATCCGCCCGCGGCCGGCCACAAACGCGCCGGTATACTGCCCGCGCCACACCACCGGGGAGTTCTCAATGGATTTGCGTACGCCCGTGTCCCGCATGCGGCACGTCGGTGCCCTTTGGCTTGCCTGCGCGTTGCTGCTGCTGATCGGCTGCAACCGGCCCGCCAATCCGGTTCCGGAAGTCCAGGGAAAGAAGCCGGTCGCCGCCGAGAAGCGCGCCGCCCAAGGACGAGAAGCCGACAGGGTTCGCGCTCGCGTCCGCGACGGCCGAGCAGGATACGGGACAGCTCGCGGTCGTTCTCGAATTCACGCAGCCGCTGGTCGGCACGCAGGCGTTCGATACGCTGATCGTCGTCACCGGGCCGAAGGGCGAGAACGTCAGCGGCAGCTGGGCGCTGGATGAGAACGGCAAGACGCTGCGCTTCCCGTTCGTGCAGGCCGACGCGAGCTACACGGTGCGCATCAAGCCCGATCTTGCCGCGGTCGACGGCAAGACGCTCGGCAGCGAAGTCACCAAGGAGATCTACACCGGCCCGATGCAGCCGAACGCGGGCTTCGCCTCGCAGGGCAGCGTGTTGCCGGCGCGCGAGACGCGCGGGTTGCCGGTCGTATCCGTCAACGTCAAGGAAGTCGACGTCGAATTCCTGCGCGTGCGCGACAAGGAAATCGCGAATTTCTTCGCCGCGTACCAGAAGAACGGCAAGCACTCGGGTTATGAGCTCGATCCGCGCTACGGCTGGTACGGCCGCAAGGGCAAGCCGGTCGCCGGCATCGCCGACTCGGTCTACGCGAACCGCTTCGTGCTGTCGGGCAAGGAGAACGAGCGCACGCTGAATTATCTGCCGATCCAGAACATCACCGAGCTCGCAGAGCCCGGCCTCTATTTCGCGGTCATGAAGCGCGCCGGCAGTTTCGACAGCGAGCTCGAGACGAGTTTCTTCTTCGTCAGCGACATCGGCGTCCACACGCGCGCGTACAAGGACAAGCTGTTCGTGCACGCGGCATCGCTGAAGAGCGGCGAGCCGCTCGGCCGCGTCGCGCTCTCGGTGCTCGACGCGAAAGGCGAAACCATCGTCGCCGGCGAGACCGATGCGAGCGGCAACGCGCACGCTCGCGTATGCGCTGAACGCCGAGCAGGTGCTCGTCGCGCGCTCGGGCAAGGACGTCTCGCTGCTGCCGTTCAACCAGCCGGCGCTCGATCTGTCGGACTTCGCCGTCGCCGGCCGCAAGGAAGCCTGGTTCGATGTGTTCGGCTGGGCGGATCGCGATCTCTACCGGCCGGGCGAGACGATCCGGCTCTCCGCGCTGCTGCGCGATCACGACGGCAATCCGATCAAGCCGCAGCCGCTGTTCCTTACGCTGAAACAGCCGGATGGACGTCCGTATGCCGAGGCGCAGCTCGATCCGAAGGACCTCAACTATTTCGAATGGTCGCGCGAGATTCCGGCCGATGCGCCGACCGGCCGCTGGCAGGTCGAGTTCCGCACCGATCCGAAGAGCAAGGAGGCGACGCAGGGCCTCACGTTCCGCATCGAGGAATTCCTGCCCGAACGCCTGAAGCTCGATCTTGCGAGCGAAGAGACCGTGATCAAGCCCGGCGAGCCGCTCAAGCTCGCGGTCGAAGCCGACTATCTCTACGGCGCGCCCGCGTCGGGCAACCGCTTCACCGCGCGGCTGACCGTCGCGGCCGACCAGCATCCGGTCGACACGCACAAGGATTTCTACTTCGGCGATCCGACGATCGAATTGCCGAAGGAAGCCAAGGACGTCATCGACGACAAGCTCGACGAGCACGGCAAGCTCGCCGACGACATCGAGCTCGGCGACGCAGCGAAGCCGACCGCGCCGGTCGCGGCGATCGTTTCCGGCAGCGTCTACGAATCCGGCGGGCGCACCGTCACGCGCACGCTGAAGCGCACGGTCTGGCCGGCCGATGCGCTGGTCGGCGTGCGTCCGCTGTTCGATCTCAAGGACGGCTCGGACGCGCGCGCGCGCGCGGGATTCGAAGTCCTGCGCAGCAACGCGAACGGCGATCTTCTTGCCGGGCAGCATCTCAAGCTGACGCTGGTGCGCGAGCATCGCGACTACCGCTGGACCTACGACAACGAAAGCGGCTGGCATTTCGACTTCACCGACCGCTACGAAAACACCGAGACGCGCGAGCTCGACGTCGCCGCGGGCCAGACGCTGAAGTTCGACGTGCCGGTCGACTGGGGCAACTACCGCGTCGAGATCGCCGATCCCGCGACCGGCCTCACGACGAAGCTGCCGTTCTTCGCCGGCTGGAGCTGGAACGACGAGAACCGCGGCAAGGAAGCGCGGCCGGACAAGGTCAAGCTCGCGCTCGACAAGCCGAGCTATCGCGTGGGCGATACGCTCAAGGTCACCGTCACGCCGCCGCAGGCCGGCCCCGGCGTGCTGCTGGTCGAATCCGATCAGCTGCTCTATACGCGCAACATCGACGCGAAGCCCGGCGCCGTGTTCGAAATTCCGATCACCAAGGATTGGGAACGCCACGACGTCTACGTGACCGCGCTCGTGTTCCGCGGCGGCTCGGCGATCGACAAGATCACGCCGGCGCGCGCCGTCGGCGAAGCGTTCGTCACGATCGATCGCGCCGATCGCAAGATCGACGTTGCCGTCGAGGCGCCGCAGCAGATGAAGCCCGAAACCGACCTGCCGGTTACGGTGAAGGCGCCGGCGCTCGCCGGCAAGAAAGCCTACGTGACGGTTTCGGCGGTCGACGTCGGCATCCTCAACATCACGCGCTTCGCGCGGCCCGACGCGAACGCATGGTTCTTCGCGCAACGCGCGCTCGGCGTCGACGCGTACGATCTCTATGGCCGCGTCATCGAGAGCTTCGACGGCAACACCGCCAAGCTCCGCTACGGCGGCGACATGGCGCTCGCGGCGTTGCCGCAGGCGCGGCGGCCGACCGCGAAGGTGCTCACCGTCGATCTCTTCTCGGGCGTGGTCGCGCTCGACGCGAAGGGCGAAGCCAAGGTCGCGCTGAAGATGCCGGACTTCAACGGCACCGTGCGCGTGACCGCGCTCGCGTTCGGCGAGGATCGTTACGGCGGCGCCGACGCCGAGACGATCGTGCGCGCACCGCTGGTCGCCGAAATCTCGACGCCGCGCGTGATGGCGCCCGGCGACACCGCGCAGCTGACGCTCGACCTGCAGAACTTCTCGGGCAGCGAGCGCGAGTTCGACGTCAAGATCACGGCCGACAAGCCGCTCGCGATCGCGCAAGGCGCGCGCAAGGTCAAGCTCGCCGACAACGCGAAGACGACGCTGAATTTCCCGCTGACCGCGCAGGAAGGCTACGGCGTCGGCAAGATCGGCGTCGTCGCGCAAGAGCGGCGAGATCAAGATCGACCGCCACTTCGAGCTCGCCGTGCGTCCCGCCTGGCCGGCCGTGCTGCGCTCGGCGCCGCGCTCGCTCGACAAGCTCGATCCGATCGCGATCGGCACCGAGGCGATCGATGGCCTGCTCGCCGATTCGGTCACCGCACGGCTGACCGTGTCGAGCCTGCCGCCGCTGCCGTTCGCGTCGGCGTTGAAGGATCTGCTCAAGTATCCGTACGGCTGCGTCGAGCAGACGACGAGCAAGGGCTTCGGCTCGCTGCTGCTCGACGAGAAGACCGCGCAGAACCTGCACGTCGAGGGCCTTGTCGCCGGATCAGCGCAAGGCGCGCGTCGAGGGCGCGATCGGACGCATCGCGTCGATGCAGATTCCGTCGGGCCACTTCTCGATGTGGGGCGGCGACAGCTACGTCAACGAGATCCTGACGCCGTACGTCGTCGAGTTCCTCGAAGACGCGCGCGACGACGGCTTCAACGTGCCGGACGACATGCTGCAGAAGGCGCTGAAACGTCTCAACGACGATCTTCTGTCGGGCGGCCATCCGTACTACGGCTACGAGCACCCGGATCACCTGCGCTTCGCCGACGAGGCGTATTCGGGTTACGTGCTCGCGCGCGTGAACCGCGCGCCGCTCGGCACGCTGCGCGCGCTGTACGACAACGATCGCGGCAAATCGCTGACCGCGCTGCCGCTCGTGCAGCTCGGCGTCGCGCTGAAGCTGATGGGCGATCAGCCGCGCGCGGAGAAGGCCGTCGCCGAAGCGTTCGCCAAGAAGGTCGACCGGCCGTGGTATCTCGGCGACTACGGATCGGATCTTCGCGACACGGCACTGATGATCGCGCTGACGCATCGCTACGGCTTGAACAAGCCGGAATACGACGGCCGCGTATTCGATCTCATGGGCTCGCTCGGCGCGAAGCAGCACGAAGCGACCGATCAGCAGCGCCGTTTCGGCTACCGCTGGGCGTACCTCTCGACGCAGGAGCAGATCGCGATCGCGCGGCTCGGCAAGACGCTGATCAAGGACGGCGACACCGTCGTCGCGGGCACGCTCTCGATCGGCAGCGCATCGAATCCGATCAGCCCCGATCGCCTGTGGAGTCGCGAGTTCTCCGGCGCCGACGTGCGCGCCGGCGTGCGCTTCCAGCCGCAGGGCGATCTGCCGATGTACGTGACGACCGACATCGCCGGCGTTCCGAAGACGGCGCCCGCCGCGGACGATCACTACGTCTCGATCGAGCGTCGCTTCTACACGCTCGACGGCAAGCCGTGGGAACCGGCGCCGCTCAAGGAAGGCGACAGCCTGATCGTCGGCATCAAGCTCGAAGCGCGCGAAGCGATGCCCGATGCACTGCTCGCCGACCTCTTGCCCGGCGGCCTCGAGATCGAGAACTTCAACCTGACCGACGCCAAGCAATGGGCCGACGTCGTCGTCGACGGCATCACGATCACCGACCGCAGCGAAGCGGCCGAGGTGCGCCACGAGGAATTCCGCGACGATCGTTACGTCGCCGCGCTGAAGCTCGACGAAGGCCAGGAGGCGCACGTGTTCTATCTCGTGCGCGCGGTGTCGCCCGGCACGTACCGCGTGCCGCCGCCGATCGTCGAGGACATGTATCGGCCGGAGGTGCGCGGCATCGGGAAGAGTACGCCGGCGACGATCAAGGTGGTCGAGCCGTGAGGCGATCGAACGCCTGATCGGCTGAGTCATCTTAGCCCTCCCCTTCAAGGGGAGGGTTGGGTGGGGACGGTGTTCGAATCCATGCAAGGCCTTGAGGGGACGGCTCGAAGATGAGTCTCGTCGCGCCGAATCGCGCGACGCGTCGTCGCTTCGACGCTTCGCGCTCTGCGTTCGCTTCCTGCTCGATCGCCTGTTCCCGCTTCCGCTCCCCGACCCCGACCAGCGGCAGCACCGTCGTCCTCGCCCGCGACGGCACGCCGCTGCGCGCATTCCCCGACAGCGACGGCGTCTGGCGTTACCCGGCCAAACCGGAAGACGTCTCGCCGCTCTACATCGAAGCGCTGCTGACCTACGAAGACCGCTGGTTCTACAAGCACCCGGGCGTGAATCCGTTCGCGCTCGCGCGCGCGTTCGGCCAGTGGGTCGTGCATCGGCGGCTCGTTTCCGGCGGCTCGACGCTGACGATGCAGGTCGCGCGCATCCTCGACGGCACGCCGCACAGCGCCGCCGGCAAGCTGCGCCAGATCCTGCGTGCGCTGCAGCTCGAAGCGCATCTTTCCAAGCGCGAGATCCTGACGCTGTATCTCGATCGCGCGCCGTTCGGCGGCACGATCGAAGGCGTCGAGGCGGCGTCGTGGGCCTATCTCGGCAAGCCGGCCGCGCGGCTGTCGCACGCCGAGGCCGCGCTGCTCACGGTGCTGCCGCAGGCGCCGAGCCGGCTGCGTCCGGATCGCAACGCGGACGCCGCGCGCACGGCGCGCGACAAGGTGCTCGATCGCATGGCCGAGCTCGGCGTGTGGTCGTCGGCCGAAGTGCACGACGCGCGCATCGAATCGGTCGCCGCGCGCACGCTGCAGCCGCCGCTGCGCGCGGCGCTGCTCGCCGAACGGCTGCATGAGGAGCATCCGCCCGCGCGGCGCATCTCGACGACGATCGACGCCGAGCTGCAGCGCGCGCTCGAAGCGCGCGTCGGCGACTATCTCGCGCGACTGCCGGAGCGCACGTCGGCCGCGCTGCTCGTCGTCGACAACGCGACGCTCGAAGCGCGCGCGTACGTCGGCTCGGCCGTGTTCGGCGACGAGGCGCGGCTCGGCCACGTCGACATGGTGCGCGCGTGGCGCTCGCCGGGCTCGACGCTGAAGCCGTTCCTGTACGGCCTTGCGCTCGACGATGGCCTGATCGATTCGGAAAGCCTGCTCGTCGATGCGCCGCAATCGTTCGGCACGTATCGGCCGGGCAATTTCGACATGGCGTACAACGGACCGGTCGGCGCGGCCGAAGCGCTGCGGCTTTCGCTCAACGTGCCGGCGGTCGATCTGCTCGATCGCGTCGGGCCCGAGCGCTTCGCTGCGCGTCTCGCCAATGCCGGCCTCGCGCTGCGCCTGCCGCGCGGCGTCGCGCCGAATCTTTCGGTGATCCTCGGCGGCGCCGGCGTGCGCATGGAGGATCTCGTCGGCGCGTACGTCGCGCTGAATCGCGGCGGCGTCGGCGGCCGCGTGCGCTATGACCGAGCGACGACGCGACGATCGAACGGCGCGTGCTGTCCGACGGCGCGGCGTGGATCGTGCGCGACATCCTCGAAGCGAATCCGCGCCCGGGCTATGCGCCGGGCACGTTCGATCCGGGCTCGCGTCCGCGTGTCGCGTGGAAGACCGGCACGAGCTACGGATTCCGCGACGCGTGGGCGGTCGGCGCGACGCGGCGCTACACCGTCGCCGTCTGGATCGGTCGTCCCGACGGCACGCCGCTGCCGGGACAATACGGCGCCGTGACCGCGCTGCCGCTGATGTTCCAGATCGTCGACAGCCTGCCGCGCCCGGCGCTTGTCGGCGACACCGGAACCGCCGCCGTCGAGCGTCCGCGAAGTCGATGTCTGCTGGCCGCTCGGTCTCGCGTTCGATCCCGCCGCGCCCGGAGCTCTGCCATCGGAAACTCACGGCGTGGGCATTGAACGGCGTCGTGCCGCCGACGCTGCCCGAGCGCGACGCGACGACGTGGAGCGCCGGCGTCACGCACGTGCGCGTCGATGCGAAGAGCGGCGATCGGCTCAGCGCCGATTGCTCGCGCGAGCGATGTCGCCGAGACGCGACATCGCGCGCTGGCCCGCGCTCGCGTACCCGTGGCTGTCGCGCGACCTGCGCGCAGCCGCGCGAGCCTGCCGCCGCTCGCGGCCGGCTGCGCACCCGACGGACTCGACGCGATCCAGCCGATCCGCATCGACGGCGTCGCCGACCACGCCGCGATCGCGCGCGCGCCGAACAGCGACAAGCCCGCCGATCGTGCGGCTGCGTGCGCTCGGCGCGAGCGGCGACGTGCTGTGGCTCGTCAACGGCAAGCTCGAAGGCGAGACGCGCGGCGGCGGCGCGTTCGAGCATGCGTTCGCGGAGATCGGCGATCAGACGATCACGGCGCTGGCGAAGTCGGGGAATTACGCGCAGTTGCAGGTGCGCGTGTTGCGCTAACGCCAATCACGTCGACGCTCACTCCGTCGTCGCCGCGAAAGCGGGACCCAGTGCTTTACTGCCGAACCGCAAGGCGGGTCCCCGCTTTCGCGGGACGACGAAGGTGGAGGTTGACGTATGCTCGGCGCTCCACTCCGCCGACGCGACCGCAATGACCCAAGGCACCCACGACTTCGCCGACGACCCGCGCAACCGCGACATCCTGATCTACGTCAACGGCGCGATGAAACGCCGCGACGAAGCGGTCGTCTCGGTGTTCGACTCGGGTTTCGTGCTCGGCGACGGCGTCTGGGAAGGCCTGCGCGTCTCGGACGGCCATCCCGCATTCCTCGAGCAGCATCTCGATCGTCTCTACGAAGGCGCCAAGGCGATCGCGCTCGACATCGGCCTCGATCGCGACGCGCTGACGCGCGCGATCTACGCGACGCTCGCCGCGAACGACATGCGCGACGGCGTGCACGTGCGGCTGATGGTCACGCGCGGCGTCAAGCGCACGCCGTACCAGGATCCGCGCGTCACGATCGGCCCGGCGACGATCGTGATCATTCCCGAGCACAAGAATCCGCTGCCGGACACGATCGAGCGCGGGCTCACGCTGTTCACGGTGCACGTGCGCCGCGGCTATCCGGACGTGCAGGATCCCAAGCTCAACAGCCACAGCAAGCTCAATTGCATCACGGCCTGCATCCAGGCCTACACGGCCGGCGCCGACGAGGCGCTGATGCTCGATCCGCACGGCTTCGTCGCGACCTGCAATTCGACGCATTTCTTCATCGTGCGCAAGGGCGAGGTGTGGACGTCGACCGGCCAGTACTGCCTCGGCGGCATCACGCGCGGCAACGTGCTCGCGATCTGCCGCGAGGCGGGCATTCCGGCGTTCGAGAAATCGTTCAGCCTGACCGACGTCTACGGCGCCGACGAAGCGTTCGTGACCGGCACGTTCGCCGGCGTCGTGCCGGTGCACACGATCGACGGGCGCACGATCGGCGACGGCGCGCCGCGGACCGATGGTCGAGCGGCTGCAATCGCTCTATCGCGCGCTGGTCGCGCGCGACATCGCTGGCCGCCGCGCGCCGCAATGATTCGGAACCGCTGCGCATCGCGATGTGGTCGGGACCGCGCAACATCTCGACCGCGATGATGCGCGCGTGGGAAAACCGCGGCGATTGCGCGGTGTCCGACGAGCCGCTGTACGCGCACTACCTCGCGCACACGGGCTCGGATCATCCGGGACGCGACGAAGTCATCGCGGCCGGCGAAACCGACTGGCGCGCGGTGACGCGACGCGCTGCGTCGGGCCGCTGCCCGACGGCCAGCCGATCTGGTACCAGAAGCACATGACGCCATCATCTGCTGCCGCACATCGATCACGGCTGGATCCATGCGCTGACGAACGTGTTCCTGATCCGCGATCCCGACGAGGTCGTCAGCTCGTACCTGCGCACGCGCGACACGGTGACGCCCGAGGACATCGGCATTCCGCAGGAGCGCAGGCTGTTCGACGAGATTGCCAGATCACGACGGCGTCGCGCCGCCGGTGATCGATGCCGACGAGTTCCTGCGCGCGCCCGAGGCGCATCTGCGCGCGCTGTGCGACGCGGCTCGGCATCGCGTTCACGCGAGCGCATGCTGGCGTGGCCGGCGGGTCCGCGCGCGAGCGATGGCATCTGGGCGCCGCACTGGTATGCGGCGGTGTGGAAGTCGACGGGATTCGAAGCGCCGCGCGAGCGCGAGGTGAAGCTCGACGGCGATGCGCAGCGCGTCAGCGATGCGTGTCGGGGCGACTACGAGTTTCTGCAGCGGCATCGCCTGACATCTAGCGCTCCATCGTTCCCGCTTTCGCGGGACGACAAAGCTCGGTGCGTGCAAGTCGCGGGCTAGTCCTCGTCCCAGCTTACGCGCTTCGCTGCGTCCTTCCGCTTCGGCGGCGCACCCTGCTCCGCGACACCGCGCCACACCGGCGAGCGCATCGCGCGTGACCGCGACATCGTGCACGCGCACGATCGCGGCGCCGTTCTGCACGGCAATCAGCGCCGCCGCCGCGGAACCTGCCGCGCGTTCGGCGTGCTCCTTGCGTCCGGTCAGCGTGCCGATCATCCCCTTGCGCGAAAGTCCGGCGACGACCGGCGCGATCTCGGCGAAGCGCGCGAGATCGCGCAGCAGCAGCAGGTTGTGCTCGAGCGTCTTGCCGAAGCCGAAGCCGGGATCGACGAGGATCTTCTTCTTGTCGATGCCGGCCATCTGGCACGCGAACAGGCGATCGGTCAGGAAACGGTGCACGTCGCCGACGACGTCGTCGTACTGCGGATCGTCCTGCATCGTGCGCGGATCGCCGAGCATGTGCATCAGGATCACCGGCACGCCGAGCGCGGCGGCGGCATCGAGCGCGCCGTCCTCGCGCAGCGCGCGCACGTCGTTGATCAGGCCGGCGCCGGCGGCGACGGCGGCGCGCATGACTTCGGGTTTGCGACGTGTCGATCGAGATCGGCACGTTCGTCGCTTTCGCGAGCCCTTCGATGACGCGGAACGACGCGCGCGATCTCGTCGTCCGCGTCGACATCGGTTCGGCACCGGGCCGCGTCGATTCGCCGCCGATGTCGAGCAGGTCGGCGCCTTCTTCGACGAGCTTCAGGCCGTGCTCGATCGCGCGCTGCGGCTCGATGAATTCGCCGCCGTCGGAGAACGAATCGGGCGTGACGTTGACGATGCCGGCGATGCGCGGGCGGTCGAGCTCGAGCGGGCGGCCGTTGCAGTCGAGGGTGATGTGGAACATCGGCGTGGGCGGAGCTGGGAGGTTGATGCCAAGGCTGCCCTCACCCTGCCCTCTGCCGCAAGCGGGAGAGGGGAAACGCGCGAGAAATTCGCGCAGCCCCGACGCACCGCGCTTTATCCCCTCTCCCGCTTGCGGGAGAGGGTCAGGGTGAGGGAAGTCTTGCGAAAGTGCCTGCGAGCGAAAGGCGCGGATCAACGCCCGCTCAATCGGACGACATCACCCGTGGCTGCACGGCGGGACCGCCGATCGGGCTCTCGCCGCGCGACCGCCGGAGCCGGAGCCCGACGTCGGCTTCGAGTCGCGCCAGTCCTTCGGCGGACCCGGCTCGCGGCCGGCCATGATCGCGGCGATCTGCTCGCGGTCGATCGTCTCGTACTGCAGCAGCGCCTTCGCCATCGCCTCGAGCTTGCGCATGTTCGCGGTCAGGATCGTCTTCGCGCGTGTCGTAGGCGCGATCGATCACGCCGCGCACGACTTCGTCGATCTTGCGCGCGGTCTCTTCCGACACGTGCTTGTGCTGCGTGACCGAGCGGCCGAGGAAGACCTCGTCTTCTTCGTCCGAGTACGTCATCGGGCCGAGCACGTCGGACAGACCATATTTGGTGACCATGTCGCGCGCGAGCTGCGTCGCGCGCTGGATGTCGTTCGATGCGCCGGTCGTGACCTTGTCGTCGCCGAAGATCAGCTCCTCGGCGACGCGTCCGCCGTACAGGCTGGCGAGGCGGCTTTCGAGCGAGATCTTCGAATGGCTGTAGCGATCCGGTCTCGGGCAGGAACATCGTGACGCCGAGCGCGCGGCCGCGCGGAATGATCGTGACCTTGTGCACCGGATCGTGATCGGGCACCGAAAGGCCGACGATCGCGTGGCCGGCTTCGTGGTACGCGGTGAGCTTCTTCTCGTCGTCGCTCATGATCATCGAGCGCCGCTCGGCGCCCATCATGATCTTGTCCTTGGCGCGCTCGAAATGAACCATCTGCACTTCGCGCGTGTTCTCGCGCGCGGCGAACAGCGCGGCCTCGTTGACGAGGTTGGCGAGATCGGCGCCGGAGAATCCGGGCGTGCCGCGCGCGATCGTCATCGGCTCGACGTCGCTCGACACCGGCACCTTGCGCATGTGCACTTTCAGAATCTGCTCGCGGCCGCGAACGTCCGGCAGCGGCACCACGACCTGGCGATCGAAACGGCCCGGACGCAGCAGCGCCGGATCGAGCACGTCCGGACGGTTCGTCGCGGCGATGACGATGATGCCTTCGTTGCCTTCGAAGCCGTCCATTTCGACGAGCAGCTGGTTCAGCGTCTGCTCGCGCTCGTCGTGACCGCCGCCGAGGCCGGCGCCGCGATGGCGGCCGACCGCGTCGATTTCGTCGATGAAGATGATGCACGGCGCGTGCTTCTTGGCCTGCTCGAACATGTCGCGCACGCGCGCGGCGCCGACGCCGACGAACATCTCGACGAAATCGGAACCGGAGATCGAGAAGAACGGCACCTTCGCTTCGCCGGCGATCGCCTTGGCGAGCAGCGTCTTGCCGGTGCCGGGCGAGCCGACCATCAGCACGCCGCGCGGAATCTTGCCGCCGAGCTTGGTGAACTTCGACGGATCGCGCAGGAACTCGACGAGCTCGCCGACTTCTTCTTTCGCCTCGTCGCAGCCGGCGACGTCGGCGAACGTGATCTTGACCTGATCCTCGCCCTGCAGCTTCGCGCGCGAACGGCCGAACGACATCGCGCCGCGTCCGCCCGCACCGGCCTGCATCTGGCGCATGAAGTAGACGAGCAAGCCGATGAAGATGAGGAACGGCACCCAGTCGAGCAGGATGCGCCAGAGCGGCATCACGTTGTCGGCCGGCGTCTGCCGCACTTCGACGTTGTTCTTGTTGAGGAGCTCGATCGCGCCTTCGTTCGCGCCCATCGGGATCGTCGTCGAAACCGACGTGCCGTCCTTGAGCTTGGCCGTGGCCTTGGTCGGCACGTCCGCGCCGAGCTGCACGGAGGCGACACCGCCGTTGCCGACCTGCTGCGCGAATTCCGAATACGGCACGTCCGACGGCGCGGACGCACGCGGATTGAAACTCTGGAACACGGTCAGAAGGACGACCGCGATGATTACCCAGAGCAGCAGATTCTTGGCCATGTCGTTCATAGAGCTACCGCCGAGTCATCGCGGATCCTTCCGCGGGAACCCGCCGATCCGGGGCGGGGTACTTCGAATTCGTCACCGGCGCTTGCCGACCGCCAGGGCATAGACCTCGGGGCTGCGCGCCCGCGAAGCCTTCGGTTTTCGCATGCTGACGCGCTCGTAACCCTGGCGCAAGCGCCGTACGTACGCATCGAAGCCTTCACCCTGGAAAAGTTTGGTCAAAAATGCGCCGCCCTTCACAAGATGCTTCCCTGCGAATTCCTCGGCCAGCTCGGCCAGATGCATCGCCCGGGGCTGATCGACGCTTGCTCACTCCGCTGAGATTGGGGGCCATGTCGGAAAGCACAAGATCCACGGCAGCGCCATCCAGATGTTTTTCCAGCGTTTTCAGCACCTCGTCCTCGCGGAAATCGCCTTCGATGAAATCGACCCCGCCGATGCCCTGCATCGGCAGGATGTCGAGCGCGATCACGCGTCCCTTCTCGCCGAGCCGCGATCGCACCATCTGCGACCAGCCGCCCGGGAGCGGCGCCAAGATCGACGACGACCATGCCCGGCTTGAGCAGGCGGTCGCGTTCGATCAGCTCTTCGAGTTTGAACACCGCGCGTGAACGCCAGCCCTCCGCCTGCGCGCGCTTCACGTACGGATCGCTGAAATGTTCCTGGAGCCAGCGGGAGCTGGATTTGCTGCGCGTCATCGTCCGCGCGGCACCGCGCCGGTTTCGGGGGAGGATGGCCCGCATGATAACCTGCAGCCGCTCGACAGCCTCGTAACCGCCTGTCTCCATTCGGTTTCCGTTCATGCAGTTGTCAGCCCACCAGAAGCGTTACCTGCGCGGCATCGCGCACTCGCTCGATCCCGTCGATCATGGTCGGCCAGAAGGGCCTGACGCCGTCCGTGCTCAAGGAATTCGACGGCGCACTGACGCATCACGAGCTCGTCAAGGTCAAGCTCTCCGACGCCGACCGCGACGATCGCGCCGAGACGATCGAGGCGCTCGCGCGAAGCGTCCAAGCGCCGAGCTCGTGCAGACGATCGGCCGCATCGCGTGCTTCTTCCGCCGCAATCCGAAGCAGCCGAAGATCGAGCTGCCGAAGAAGCCGAAGGCGCGGACGTCGGCCGTACGAAGCTCATCGGTGCGGACGTCGCCGACGACAGAAGTCGTCGATACGGAAGTAGCCGATGCAGCTGACGCAGGATCCGGCCGAAGGCTATCTGTTCGTGCGCGCATGCCGTCCGCACGCGATCACGATCGTCGATCGCGAGCTGACGCGAAGCTTCGTGCTCGCGCCGGATCGTGTCGTCGAAGACTGGCCCGTGACGAATGCGGCCGAATTCGATGTCGCCGCCGCCGACGTCGATCGCGGCGCTGAATCCCGAGGTCGTGCTGCTCGGCACCGGCGAGCGTCAGGTGTTTCCGCCGCGCGAGGCGATCGTCGCGTTGCTGAAGCGGCGCATCGGCGTCGAAGTCATGGACAACGCGGCGGCGAGCCGGACGTACAACCTGCTGGCGTCGGAAGGACGTCGCGCGGTCGCGGCGTTCATGCTGCCGCGCGCATTGACGCTCATGTCCCCTCTCCCGCTTGCGGGAGAGGGCTAGGGTGAGGGCAGTCTTGGCGTTCGAACATCTCGCACGAACGTCGCAACTCCGAACTTCCCTCACCCGCCCTGCGGGCGACCTCTCCCGCGAGCGGGAGAGGTGAAAGCGCCATCACTCATCCTGCGAAAGCTTGCGCAACTTGCGCATCGCCTCTTCCTGAATCTGCCGCGCGCGCTCGCGCGTGATGCCGAGATCGCGCCCGATCTCCGCCAGCGACTGCACCGGCGCGCCGCCGAGACCGAAACGCCGCTGCATCACCGCGCGCTGACGCTCGGTCAGGCGCGACAGCCAGAGTCCAAGACGCTCGGCCTCGGCGACGCGACAACGCACTCGATGTCTCCTCGCGATCGACCGGCGGCGCCAGCCGGTTCGCCCGATTCGCCGACCATCTCGAGCGACGTCACGTTCTCGCTGACGCGAAACAGCTCGGCGACGTCGCGCAAGTTCCTTGCCGACCGCCGCGGCAATCTGCTCGAGACTCGGCGGCGTGCCGTTGCGCGCGGTGAGCTCGCGCTCGGCGCGCAGCACCTGCGCGAGCTCGCGCAGCACGTGCACGGGCAGGCGCACCGTGCGGCCGTGATGCATGACCGCGTGCTGCACGGCCTCGCGGATCCACCACACCGCGTACGTCGAAAAACGCAGCCGACGCGCCGGATCGAATTTCTCGACCGCGCGGATCAGGCCGAGATTGCCTTCGGCGATCAGATCCATCAGCGGCACGCCGCGCCCGACGTACGCGCGCGCGACCGAAACGACGAGACGCAGGTTCGCCTCGATCATGTGCCGGCGCGCTTCGCCGTCGCCGGCGCGCGCGGCCGCGGCAAGCTCGGTTTCCTCGCGCGCTTCCAGCAGCGGCGTCAGGCCGATCTCGCTGAGATAGACGCTGGTCGACGAGCGCGCTTCCTCGTCGTGCGGCTCGATCGCATCGACGAGATCGTGGAAATCGTCGCTCGCGTACTCGGGCTCGGACGGCCGCTCTGCGCTCATCGCGACAGCTTACGCCGACGGCCGCGACGCGTCGTGCGCGCATGTGCGCTAGCGGCGCGGCAGGTAGTCGAGCGGATTGGACGGCTTGCCGTTGCGGCGGATCTCGAAATGCAGCTCGTCGCGGTTCGCGCTGCTCGAGCCCATCTCGGCGATCGTCTGGCCGGCCTTCACGCGATCGCCTTCCTGCACGAGCCGCTTGCGGTTGTGGCCGTACGCCGAAAGGAACGCGGGGTTGTGCTTGACGATGATCAACTCGCCGTAGCCGATCAGACCGTTGCCGCTGTAGACGACCGTGCCGTCCGCCGCCGCGCGCACCGGCGCGCCGGATTTGCCGGCGATGTCGATGCCCTGTCGCATCGGATCGCCGGCGACGTAGCCGCCGACGACCTGGCCGTCGGCAGGCCAGCGCCAGGCGACGTCGCCGCTCGCGGCGGCCGTGTCGGACGGTGCAGGCGGTGGCGGTGTTGCAGCGATCGGCGGCGGCGCCGTCGGCGATCCGACGTGGGAAGGCGTGCCTGCATTCGTCGACGGCGGCGGCTGCGCGGCGACGGGTTCGAACGGTCCGGCCGGGTTCGGCTGCGTGGTCGCGTGTCACCGGCGGCGGCGGTGCAGCCGTCGCGCGGCGGCGATGCGCCTGCGCAATCGGACGGGCGTGCGCCGCGCGGCGACGACAACCTGCAGCTCGCGACCGGGATAGATCGTGTACGGCGGCGCGATGCCGTTCCACTCGGCGAGCTCGCGGTAGTCGACGCCGTGCCGGAACGCGATGCTGTAGAGCGTGTCGCCGCGCTGCGACGCGATACGTGCCGGACGCCGGCGCGGAGGTCTTCGGCGGCAGCGCGATGCCGCGTGCGATCGCGACGAGGGATTGATGCTGCGATCTTCGACGGGCGCCGGACCCGTCGATGCGCATCCGGCGGCGCCGAGGGCGGCGGCACAGGCCAGAATCGACGCTCGCCAACAATCCCTATTCATGGCAAGAGTTTATCGGAGGAATTTAAAGTAGATAAATACAGCGACGAGCAGCCCCACTGCGATCCATCCGATCGGCTCGATCCAGCGATGCAGCGCTTCCTCGGCGCGCTTGCCGCCGAGCCGGATCAGACCCGCGACAGCAGGAACACGCGCTTGCCGCGCCCGATCGATCATGCTGGCGACGAACGCCGGCAGCGGCACGCCGACGATGCCCGAGGCCCAGGTGAAGATCTTCAGCGGCACCGGCAGGAAGCCGGCCAGCGACCAGCGCCCAGAACGCGTTCCACGGATGCAGCTGCGCATCCTTGCTGCAGCATCGCGACGTATTCGTCGATGCGCGGCAGCCAGCCGAGATCGGCCAGCAGCGGCCGCACGAAATCGAACGCATAGTGGCCGAGCGCATAGCCGACCAGCGCGCCGAGCACCGAGCAGACGAGGCTGATCGTCGCGTAGCGCGCCCAGCGCTCGGGTTTCGCGAGCACCATCGGCGCCAGCATGATTTCCGGCGCGACCGGAAAGATGATCGCTTCGAAGAAACTCAGGATGCGCGAGATACCACGGCGCTTGCGGATGCGCGGCCCAGACGCAGCGCGCGCTCGTACAGCGGCTTGAAGAGCTTCATCGCGCTGCGTCTCCCCTTGTCGACAACGCGCGCGGCATCAACCGACGCCGCCGAGCAGCGGCACGAAGCTCACCGCGCCGAGCGATTCGCGCACCCATTCGCCTTCGACGCTGCGCACGCGCAGCAAGCGTCTGCCGTCCCGCGGGGCCGACCGGCGCGACGAGACACCCGTCGGGCGCGAGCTGATCGAGCAGCGTCGCATCGAGCTCGGCGCCGGCGGCGGTCAGGATGATCGCGTCGAACGGCGCTTCCTCCGGCCAGCCGAGCCGGCCGTCGGCGTGGCGCGAGCGGATGTTGTTCATGCCGAGCTTGCGGAACCTGCGGCGCGCGTTGCGCAGCAGCTCCTCGATGCGCTCGACCGTGTAGACCTTCTCGACGAGCTGCGCGAGCACCGCGCACTGATAGCCCGATCCCGTGCCGATCTCGAGCACGCGCCGCGGCAGCCCGTGCTCGATCAGCGCCTCGGTCATGCGCGCGACGACCCACGGCTGCGAGATCGTCTGGCCCTGCCCGATCGGCAGCGCCGTGTCCTCGTACGCGCGCGAAGCGAGCGCTTCGTCGATGAAGAGATGGCGCGGCAGCTGGCGGATCACGTCGAGCACGCGCCGGTCGCGGATGCCTTCGGCGGCGAGCCGCTCGACCAGGCGGTCGCGCGCGCGCTGCGAGGTCATGCCGAGACCGCGCGATGCGGGGTCCGGACGCAGGACGGTCATCGCGACGTCCTCGCGTACGGCGCGGAGCGCGTCGTGCGTCGATGCGCGCGCTCATGCGGCGCTGCCGAGCTTCGGTTCGAGCGAGGCGACCCAGCCGCTGACTTTCTCGAGCGCCTGGTAGCGCGTCAGATCGACGTGGATCGGCGTGATCGAGACCTGTGCCGTCGCGGATCGCATGGAAGTCCGTGCCCGGACCGTCGTCCTCGGCTTCGCCCGGCGGACCGATCCAGTAGATCGGCCGTCCGCGCGGATCGGTCTGCGCGACGCACGGCGCCGAGCGATGGCGGCGGCCGAGCCGCGTCACCGCGAAGCCACTGATCTCGTGCCACGGCCGGTCCGGCACGTTGACGTTGAGGATCGTGTCGGCCGGCAGCGGATCGACGAGCAGCTTGCGCATCAGCAGCAGCACCGCCTCGGCCGCGCTTTCGTAGTGCATGCCCTTGTGATCGACGCTGGCGAGCGAGATCGCGATCGCCGGAAAGCCGAGGAAACGTCCTTCCATCGCCGCCGAGACGGTGCCGGAATAGATCACGTCGTCGCCGAGGTTGGCCGAGTTGTTGATGCCGGAGACGACGATGTCGGGCTCGTGGTCGAGCAGGCCCGACAGCGCGAGGTGCACGCAGTCGGTCGGCGTGCCGGCGACGCTGTAGCGGCCGTCGTCGAGGCGCGCGACGCGGATCGGCTGCATCGAGCGTCAGCGAGTTGCTCGCGCCGGAGCGATCGCGATCCGGCGCGACGACGGTGACTTCGCCGACGCGGCAAGGCGCGCGCGCGAGCACGCGCAGGCCGGGCGCGTCGACGCCGTCATCGTTGCTGACCAGAACTCGCATGCCTTCCTTCCAGAACCCGCCGGAGCCCGCGGACGCGCGTGACGGTTTCGACGCGATCGCGACGACGGGCTCGGGAAACGTCAGATGATAGCGGATTCACCGCCTGTTCCCCCTCTCCCGCTTGCGGGAGAGGGTTGGGGTGAGGGCAATCGGAGCGAAGCACTGCACGCTGAGTCCGAGGCTTCGCAAGGCTTCCCTCACCCTGCCCTCTCCCGCAAGCGGGAGAGGGGAAAGCTGCGTTTCTGCTAGCCTCATCCGATGACCGCCGGCGACGACGAAACCGACGACGCGCGCCTGTTCCGCGACGCGATCGGCCGCGTGCGTCCGCTGCGCCGCGCGGCGCCGACACCGCCGCGCAAGCCGCGGCCGCCGCCGCGCGCCGCGCAATCCGAACGCGACGAAGCGCGCGTGCGCGACGAGCTGCTCGCGCACGCGTTCGATCCGGCCACGATCGAAGTCGGCGACGAGATCAATTATCTGAAACAGGGCCAGCCGCAGCGTCTGCTCAAGCAACTGCGTCGCGGACACTTCAGCGTGCGCGCCGAGATCGACCTGCACGAGATGACGATCGCGGTCGCGCGCGACGCGGTGCGCGCGTTCCTCGACGAATCGATCGCACATCGCGACTACTGCGTGCGCATCGTCCACGGCAAGGGTTTGCGCTCGCGCGCGCGACGGTCCGGTGTTGAAGCGCATGACCGCGACGCTGCTGGCGCGGCGCAAGGACGTGCTCGCCTATGCCTCCGCGCGGCCCGCGCAAGGCGGAACCGGCGCGGTGATCGTGCTGCTTGCCCGCGGCTGACGCGGGCGTTTCGCGAACGGAACATCGATGGATCGATCCGCGATCGATCCATGAGACGGCCGCAAGCCCGGCCTGCGTGCTTCGATCGGGCAGACGGCGCAGAGCCGTCCGCTCGCAGACTCAGCCCTCGTTGTCCTTGTGCAGCGGCTTCTTCGGATAGTTGACCCAGACCACCGACGCGTGGCGATGCACGGCCCACTGGTTGACCGTGACGACCTTGCCGACATCGACATCGCTGTCGAACCGGTCCTCGTGCGTCACGCTGTTGCTTGCCGCCGGTACCCGCGCAGGCCGAAACCGCGAGGCACAGGACGATTGCTGTCCCTACCGCTAGCGTTCTCATCGTGCCCTCCGCATGGTCGAAACGCGGCGCCACGCGACGATCGCATGCGCCGCGACCGCACTATAGACCCGCCGGGTCGCCGAAAAAACGCCGTCCGTCGCGCTTTCCAGCCGCTTTGCCGGCTTCACGGCCCGGCGGCAACCTCCGCGCTCAATTCGCGCAACACGACCGTCGCGAACGAGCCCGCCGGCAGCCGGAATTCGACGACGAGCGAGCCATCGGCCTCCCATTCGTGCAGCAGGCCCTGAACGCGGCAGCCGCAACGCGCGCCGCTGCTGGGCGAGCCCGGCCGCAGCGAGCCCGTCGGCGAGGTCGCGGTACGGCTCGATCGCGCGCTCCTCGATCTCGCGCACGCGCGCGGTGCTGCGCAGCTCGCCCGCGCCGAACATCGGGCCGGTCGGATCGATGTCGAACGCGGCGAGCCGGCGTGCGAGATCGATCGTCCACGGCTCCGGGCCGAAGATCGAATGCGTGCCGGCGAGCATCCACACTTCGCCGTCGAGACCGCAATCCCAGCTGCCGTCCTCGACGCGCTGCGCGAGCACCGCGTTGAAGATCAGCGAGCGCGCGGCCGACAGCGCCATGCCCGCCTGCGCGCGCGGCATGCGCCGGCCGGCGAACATCGCGCGCGCATCGTCGATGTTGCCGGCGTCGCGTCCGAAGCGCTGCTCGCCGAAGTAGTTCGGCACGCCGCGCTCGCGGATGAGCGCAAGGCGCGGCTCGACGACTTCGCGCACGCCCGCGACGTCGCGCACGCGGATGCGAAAAAGATTGCCGCGATGGACGCCGCGCTTGAGCTTGCGGTCGTGCCGGCTCGCCGCGAGCACGCGCACGCCGGGAATCGCGAGCGCGCTCCAGTCGGGATCGGCGCGGCCCGGCAGGTGCACGGAAAAATTCTGCCGCGTGATCGCGTGGCGATCCTTGAGGCCCGAATAGCCGACCGCCATCGGCGCGACGCCGGCCTTCTCGGCGAGCCGCCGCGCGACCCACTCGGTGTTCGCGCCGGATTTTTCGATCAGCAGGAACGCATGCTCGCCGGCGCCGGTCGGCTCGAAACCGAGCTCCTCGTCGACGCGGAAATCGGCGGGCTCGACGCGCAGCCGTCCGGCGATCGGCGGACCGCCATGCGCGTACGGCAGCGCGGCGACGACCTCCATCAGAGCGGATCGAGCTCGAGCCTGCGCACGAGCGATTCGAGCTCCGGATTTTCCGGGCTGACCGGCCGCGGATCGCGCCGGCGCATCAGCAGCACGACCGCGAGCGCAGCGATGCCTTCGCCGCGGCCGGTGAATCCGAGCTTCTCGCTGGTCGTCGCCTTGATGTTGACGTGGCCGACCGGACAATCGAGATCGGTGGCGAGATTGCGCCGCATCGTGTCGACGTGCGGCGCGATGCGCGGCCGCTCGCAGACGACGGTCACGTCGGCGTTGCCGAGCACGTAGCCGTGCTCGACGATGAGGCCGGCGCAATGCAGCAGGAAATGCCGGCTGCTCGCATCCTTCCAGCGCGGATCGCTCGGCGGGAAATGATGGCCGATGTCGCCGAGCGCGAGCGCGCCGAGGATCGCATCGCACAGCGCATGGATCACGACGTCGCCGTCCGAATGCGCGACGAGCCCGCGATCGTGCGGAATGTTGACGCCGCCGAGCACGACGTGATCGCCGGGGCCGAATGCGTGGACGTCGATGCCTTGGCCGATGCGCATAGAAGGCTAGGGATGAGGGATGAGGGATGAGGGGCGAGGGCGCGAAAACCGGGCGCCGCGGGCTCGAATTGCTTGCAAGCTCAGCTTTACCGTCGGCACGTTTCGATTGACGCTCATCGGCACGCCCTCGCCCCTCATCTCTAATCCCGCTTCCCTGTCCTCAAAAGAAACACCGCCAGCGCCAGATCCGCCGACGTCGTCACCTTGATATTGTCCTCCGCGCCCTCGACGAGCAACGGCCGGTGGCCGGCGCGCTCCATCGCCATGGCCTCGTCGGTGATCGCGACGCCGTCGGCTTCGGCTGCTTCCAGCGCTCGAGTCAGCTCGCCGCGGCGGAACATCTGCGGCGTCAGCGCGCGCCAGAGCGCTTCGCGCGATTCGGTCGCGGCGACGCGGCGCTCGGCATTGCCGCGCTTGAGCGTGTCGCGCACCGGCGCCGCGAGCAGGCCGCCGCCGGCCGGAATGCCGCGCGCGACGAGCATCGCGACGTCGTCGGCCGAGATGCACGGTCGCGCCGCGTCGTGGACCAGCACGAAATCGTCGGCGTCGACTTCCGGCGGCAACGCGCGCAGGCCCGACAGCACCGAGCCGCTGCGCTCCGCCGCGCCGGTCGCCGTGCGCACCGGCTTGCCGCGCACGCTCGAGATGCCCGGCCAGTACGTATCGCCGTCCGCGAGCACGACCATGAGGCCGGCGATCTCGCGGCACGCGGCGAGCCGTTCGAGCGTGCATTCGATCAGCGGCTTGCCGCCGAGCGGGAGGTATTGCTTGGGAATGTCGGCGCCGAAGCGGCGGCCGCTGCCGGCCGCGGGCACGATGCACCAGAGGCGATCAGTGGCCGCCATCGTCGGTCGGCTTGGGCGCATCGGTGGGTTCGACGACCTGATAGAACGTCTCGCCGGGCTTGAGCAGGCCGAGCTCGGAGCGCGCGCGCTCTTCGACCGCTTCGTCGCCGTGCTTGAGATCGTCGACTTCGGCGGACAGCGTTTCGTTGCGCGTCTTCAGCTTCGCGTTCTCGGCCTTCTGCTCGCCGACGCGGTGCTGCAGCTGCCACACCTGGCGCATGCCGCCCTGCCCGGTCCACAGCTTGACCTGCAGCGCGATCAGCAGGATCAGGAGGATCAGGGCGGCGTAGCGCAGCAATGCGTCGATCTCAGCGGCCGAAGCCCGGCAGGTTCGGAAAGGCGTCCTTGCCGGCGTAGCGCGCCGCGCTGCCGAGCGCTTCCTCGATGCGCAGCAGCTGGTTGTACTTGGCGACGCGGTCCGAGCGGCACAGCGAGCCGGTCTTGATCTGCGTCGCCGTCGTCGCGACCGAGAGATCGGCGATCGTCGTGTCCTCGGTTTCGCCGGAGCGGTGCGAGATCACGGCGGCGTATTTCGCCGCGTCCGCCATCGCGATCGCTTCGAGCGTTTCGGTGAGCGTGCCGATCTGGTTGACCTTGATCAGGATCGCGTTGCCGATGCCCTTGTCGATGCCTTCGCGGAAGATCTTCGGATTGGTCACGAAGATGTCGTCGCCGACGAGCTGCACGGTCTTGCCGAGACGATCGGTCAGCACCTTCCAGCCGTCCCAGTCGCCTTCGGCCATGCCGTCCTCGATCGTCACGATCGGATACTTCGCGCACCAGCCGGCGAAGAATTCGACGAGCTGCTCGGACGAAAGGCGCTTGCCTTCGCCTTGCAGGTTGTACTTGCCGTTCTCGTAGAACTCCGAGCTGGCCGCGTCGAGGCCGAGCCAGACGTCGTCGCCGGCCTTGTAGCCGGCCTTGCCGATCGCTTCGAGGATCGTCTCGATCGCTTCCTCGTTCGACTTCAGATCCGGCGCGAAGCCGCCTTCGTCGCCGACCGCGGTCGCGAGGCCGCGCGATTTCAGCACGCTCTTCAGCGCGTGGAAGATTTCGACGCCGGCGCGCAGCGCTTCGGCGAAATTCGGAAGACCGATCGGCAGGATCATGAATTCCTGCAGGTCGACGTTGTTGTCCGCGTGCGCGCCGCCGTTGATGATGTTCATCATCGGCACCGGCAGTCGCGCCGTGCGGTTGCCGGCGAGATGCTTCCACAGCGGCACGCCGCGTCGCGGCCGCGAGCGCATGCGCGTTCGCGAGCGAGACGCCGAGCAGCGCGTTGGCGCCGAGCTTGCCCTTGTTCGGCGTGCCGTCGAGTGCGATGAGCTTTCGATCGAGTCCGGCCTGATCGGCCGCATCGAAACCCTTCAGCGCGGACGCGATCGTGCCGTTGACGTTGGCGACGGCCTTCGACACGCCCTTGCCGAGATAGCGCGTCTTGTCGCCGTCGCGAAGCTCGACCGCTTCGCGCGAGCCGGTCGACGCGCCGCTCGGCACCGCCGCGCGGCCGAATGCGCCGCCGTCGAGCACGACTTCGGCTTCGAGCGTGGGATTGCCGCGCGAATCGAGGATTTCGCGCGCGTGGATCGTTCTTATCGTCGTCTGCGTCATGGTCTTGGGGTTCGTTCTTTTTGCGCGGTGATGATGCCCGTCTCGAGATTCAGCGCGCGCGTGATGAAGTTGCGGTATTCGTACGTCGTGAAGCCGAGGCCGCGCAGGAGCTCGACGAGCTCCACATGCGTGCGCGGCGCGGCGTACGCGTCGTGGTACTCGAACAGGAGCTGCGGGATCGACGCGAGCAGCGCCTTGTCGCAGTTGAGCAGGATGTCGAACTCGGCGCCTTCGATGTCCATCTGCAGGATATCGATGCGGTCGATGCGTTCGCGTCGCACGAACGCCTCCAGCGTCATCGCCGGACAATCGAACGTGGCCTCGGCGTCGACGCTCATCTGAAAGATCGAGTGGCCGCCGGAGTTGTACGGATTCGTGTTGAGCGTGATGTGATCGATCTTCGGATCGCCGACGATCGCGAGGTTGTAGGCCTTGACGTTGGTGATGCCGTTGCGCGCGATGTTGCGCTTGAGGATCTCGAAATTCTCCGGCAGCGCCTCGATCGCGTACACCGTGCCGCGCGGACCGACCAGGTGCGAATAGTTCAGCGTCGACGTGCCGATGTGGCCGCCGAGCTCGATGACGACGTCGCCTTCCTTGACCGTGACGGTCTGGTAGTCCTTCGCGCCCCACTGCTCCCAGAGCACCATCTTGTCGAGCGTGTTCGGCCGGTACAGGATCTTCTGGCCGAACGGGCTCGTGTAGACGCGAAGGCCTGAATCCGCGACATCGGGATCGCGCGGCGAAAACACGCTCGCCGCAGGAAACGCCACTTTCGAGGCGAGCATCGCGACGAAATCACCGGGTGTCATGCGAGGCGTTCCGCTGGTCGATTCAAAAGAGGCGCGCGCGGAACCATCGATCAGGGTCCGGCCTTCTTCGCGATCTTGTCGAGCGCGAGCAGTGTTTCGAGCAGCGCTGCCATCTTGCCGAGCGGCCACGCGTTCGGTCCGTCGCTGAGCGCCTTGTCCGGATCCGGATGCGTTTCCATGAAGATGCCGGCGATGCCGACCGCGACCGCCGCGCGCGCGAGCACCGGCACGAATTCGCGCTGGCCGCCGGAGCTCGTGCCCTGCCCGCCCGGAAGCTGCACCGAATGCGTCGCGTCGAACACGACCGGGCAATTCGTCTCGCGCATGACCGCGAGGCTGCGCATGTCGGAGACGAGATTGTTGTAGCCGAAGCTCGCGCCGCGCTCGCAGACCATGATCTGCGTCGTTGCCGGTCGCCTTCGCCTTGGCGACGACGTGCTTCATGTCCCACGGCGACAGGAACTGGCCCTTCTTGATGTTGACCGGCCTGCCGGCGCTCGCGACGTTCTGGATGAAATCGGTCTGGCGCGAGAGGAACGCCGGCGTCTGCAGCACGTCGACGACGGCGGCGACTTCATTCATCGGCGTGTATTCGTGCACGTCGGTCAGCACCGGCACGCCGATCTGGCGTTTGACTTCGGAAAGGATGCGCAGGCCTTCTTCCAGGCCGGGGCCGCGATGGCCGCTGACGGACGTGCGGTTGGCCTTGTCGAAGCTCGATTTGTAGATGAACGGGATGCCGAGCTGGCCGGTGATGCCTTGAGCTCGCCGGCGGTGTCGAGCGCAAGCTGCTCGCGACTCGATGACACAGGGTCCGGCGATGAGGAAAGGGCTTGTCGGGGCCGACTTCGAAACCGCAGAGGTTCATGGAGTCACGCCACCGCTTCCTTCGCAAACCGCGGCGCTTCCCGATTCGCCTTCTGCTCGCGCGCCGCGCGGATGAAGCCGATGAACAGCGGATGCCCGTCGCGCGGCGTCGAGGTGAATTCCGGATGGAACTGGCAGGCGAGGAACCACGGATGGTCCGAGAGCTCGACCATCTCGACCAGCAGGTCGTCCATCGACTTGCCGGCGATCGACGAGCCCGAGGTCCTCGAACTTCTGCCGGTAGCGGTTGTTGAATTCGTAGCGGTGGCGATGGCGCTCGCGGATCACGTCCTGGCCGTACAGCTCGCGCGCGAGCGTGCCGGTCTTGAGGCGGCATTCCTGCGCGCCGAGGCGCATCGTGCCGCCCTTGTCGGATGCCTCGTCGCGCTTCTCGACGTCGCCGGAGCCCGTGGTCCATTCGGTGATCAGCGCGATGACCGGGTGCGGCGTCGAGCGATCGTTCTCGCTCGAGTTCGCGCCTTCGAGCCCGGCGACATTGCGCGCGAAATCGATGACCGCCGCGTGCATGCCGTAGCAGATGCCGAAATACGGCACGTGATGCTCGCGCGCGTAGCGCACGGCCGCGATCTTGCCCTCGAAGCCGCGCTTGCCGAAGCCGCCGGGAACGAGGATGCCGTCCATGTCCTTCAGAAGATCGGCCGCGCCGCGGCGCTCGATCTCTTCGGATTCGACCCAGCGCAGGTTGACGCGCGTCTGCTGCTTGAGGCCGCCGTGACGCAGCGCCTCGCCGAGCGACTTGTACGCATCCTTGTGCTCGACGTACTTGCCGACGATCGCGATGTTGACCTCGCCCTTCGGATGCTCGACCGCGTCGACCGTGCGTTCCCACTCGGAGAGATCGACCGGCTTCGCGTTGAGCTTCAGGCGATCGACGACGATGTCGTCGAGGCCCTGCTGGTGCAGCCAGAGCGGCAGCTTGTAGATGACGTCGACGTCGATCGCGCTGATGACGGCCTTTTCGGGCACGTTGGTGAAGAGCGCGATCTTGCGCCGGTCGGACGCCGGCAGCGGCTGCTCGCAGCGGCACAGCAGCACGTCGGCCTGGATACCGATCGAGCGCAGTTCCTTGACCGAATGCTGCGTCGGCTTGGTCTTGATCTCGCCGGCGGCCTTGATGAACGGCACGAGCGTCAGGTGCATGAACATCGAGGCTTCCTGCCCGTGCTCGATGCGGATCTGGCGGATCGCCTCGAGGAACGGCTGCGATTCGATGTCGCCGACGGTGCCGCCGATCTCGACCAGCGCGACGTCGTAACCCTGCGTCGCCTCGTAGATCTTGTGCTTGATCTCGTCGGTGATGTGCGGAATGACCTGCACGGTCGCGCCGAGATAGTCGCCGCGGCGTTCCTTGGCGATGACGCTCTCGTAGATCTTGCCGGTCGTGATCGAGTTCTTGCCGGAAAGGCGCGTGCGCACGAAGCGCTCGTAGTGGCCAAGGTCGAGGTCGGTTTCCGCGCCGTCGTCGGTCACGTAGACCTCGCCGTGCTGGAACGGGCTCATCGTGCCCGGGTCGACGTTGATGTAGGGGTCCAGCTTCATCATCGTGACGCGCAGGCCGCGCGCTTCGAGGATGGCGGCAAGCGACGCCGAGGCGATGCCCTTGCCTAGCGAGGACACCACGCCTCCGGTCACGAAAATCAGGGGAGTCATGGACGGCAGCGATCCGCTGGTAAAGCGGTATTTTACAGGGTCGCGCGTTCAGCCGCGAGGGGTCCGGGCCGCCGCGACCGCGCCGATCGCGGTTTTGCCCCAAAGCGCGTGATAGGAAACGCCGCGCGGCTCCGTACTGATGGATCAACCACGCACCGAACCCGGCTCGTCCGGGCGACGTGGGTCCATCCACCCGTTGCGGAGTCCACCATGAAACTCGTCCATACGCTCTTCGGCGCCGCCGTCGCCGCCGCCTCGCCGCTCGCCGGCGCGGCCACGTTCACGGTCACCAACGTCAACGATGCCGGTCCCGGCAGCCTGCGCGATGCGATCGCACAGGCCAACGCGGCCTCCGGCGCCGATACGGTGCAGTTCCAGGCGAATCTCACGGGCACGATCGCGCTTGCGAGCGAGATCGTCATCACCGACACGCTGAATCTCGCGGGTCCCGGCGTCGGCCGCATCACGGTCGACGGCGCGACGTCGACGCGCCTCTTCAAGGTGCAGCACGCCGGCGGCAGCGCGATCACGGCCACGTTCTCGGGCCTGACGCTCGCGCACGGCCACGCGCCCGACGAAGGCGGCGCGATCTGGTCGACCGGCGACAACGTCGTCGTCGACGGCTGCATCCTCGACGGCAATATCGCCAACAACCGCGGCGGCGCGATCTTCACCGCCAGCGCGAACCTCACGATCAACGGCTCGGGCATCTGGAACAGCGAGACCGGCTCGACCGGCGGCGCGATCCTGTTCTCGGCCGGCGATCTCACGATCACGCGCAGCCTGATCGCGGACAACGCGTCGGAGTTCGGCGGTGGTCTTTCCGCGCTGTCGCCGCGCGTCAACGTCACGATCAGCGACACGACGTTCCGCAACAACAGCGCCGATCACACCGGCGGCGGCATCTGGGCGTCGACCGCGAGCTCGTTCAAGGTCTCGCGCAGCGCGTTCGTCGGCAACACGACCGGCCAGCCGAACGGTGGCGGCATCTATTTCGCGGGCGTGACCGACTTCGGCTCGCCGATCAACATCATCGAGAACACGACGTTCTCGGGCAACGAATCGCTGCACCAGTTCGGCAAGGGCTCCGCGCTCGCGGTCGGGAGCGGCAACATGACCGTGCGCAACTCGACGTTCGCGTTCAACAAGACGTCGCCGACGACCGCGGCCGGCGGCAATTCCGGCGGCGCGCTCTGGGTCGGCGGCGGCTCGACGACCGAAGTGACGCTGCAAAGCGACCTATTCGCCGGCAACACGCACGGCAGCGAGAACACGTTGTTCGACGTCTATCGCGAAACCGGCGGCTCGCAGAGCACGATCGATGTCGCCAGCAGCGCGTTCCAGACGCAGCCCGACGTCGCGACGCTGAACGGCTCGGTCACGAACGCGATGTTCGACACCGATCCGCAAATCGAGCCGCTCGACGAGAACGCGTTCACGCCGATCCACCCGCTGCCGGCGACGAGCCCGGTGCTCGACCACGGCAGCAATCCGGGCAACCTCGGCACGGACCAGCGCGGTCCCGGCTATTCGCGCTCGGCCGCATCGACCGAAGGCGGCCCGACCGCGACCGACATCGGCGCGTACGAGTACCGCGTCGATCGCATCTTCTTCGGCGATTTCGAGGCGCATTGACGATTTGCCCCATGGGCGGGCCTGGATCGCGACGGCGTGGTGGACGCCGGCCGGTCCTTGTCCCGCCCGCCTGATCCGAAAAGATCGCGGCTGTCGCCGCTCCTACAACAAGGCCAACTCTGTAGGAGCGGCGACAGCCGCGATCTCTCTCCCGCATCAATCCACCCGCGCCGCCGCCTCCGGCTTCACCGTATTCCTGCGCGGCCGCTCGAGCTGCCAGAAGATCACCGCCGACGTCGCCGTGATCAGGCCGACGCAGACGAACGTCGCATGGAACGCCGGCAGCGCGTTCGCGCCGCGCTCGAAGCCGAAGACGTCCGTGAACGCGGCGAGCAGGCCGCTCGCCGATGCGACGCCGAAGCTCGTCGACAGCATCATGACCATCGACAGCAGGCTGTTGCCGCCGCTCGCGAGCTCGCCTTCGAGATCGTTCAGCGTGATCGTGTTCATCGCGGTGAACTGCAGGGAATTGACCAGACCGAAGAACGCGAGCTGCGCGATGCGAAGCCACACCGGCTCGGCCGGCGAGATCAGCGCGAAGCTCGCCATCGCAAGGCCGACCAGCACCGTGTTGCCGACCAGCACGCGCCGGTAGCCGAACTCGCGGATCAGCGGCACGATGAAGCGCTTGGACACCATGCCCGCCAGCGCAACCGGCACCATCTGCATGCCGGATTCGAGCGGCGAGAAGCCGAGGCCGATCTGGAACAGCAGCGGAATCAGGAACGGCATGCTGCCGCTGCCGATGCGCGAAAAGAGATTGCCGAGGATGCCGACGCGATAGCTCGGCACGTCGAACAGCTTCAGCGAGAACAGCGGCGACGGGCGACCTGCGTCGCGTGCAGCCAGTACGCGACGAAGCTCGCCATGCCGAAGATCATCAGCAGCAGCATGGTCGCGTGACGAAGCGCGAGCTCGGACAAGCCCGTCGAGCGACAGCGAGATCGCGACCATGCTGAAGGACAGCATCAGATAGCCGACGATGTCGAAGCGCTTCACTTCGCTGCGCGCGTCCGGCATCAGCAGCAGCGTCGCGACGCCGGCGATCAGGCCGACCGGAATGTTGATCAGGAAGATCCAGTGCCACGACGCGATCTCGACGAGCCAGCCGCCGAGCGTCGGGCCGATCAGCGGACCGATCAGGCCCGGCAGCGTCACGAACGTCATCGCGCGCAGGAACTCGCCGCGCGGAAACGAGCGCAGCACCGCGAGCCGTCCGACCGGCAGCAGCATCGCGCCGCCGATGCCCTGCACGACGCGCGAGCCGACCAGCTGCGTCAGCGTGTGCGAGTACGCGCAGAGCAGCGAGCCGAGCGTGAACAGTCGCGATCGCGGCGAAGAACACGCGCCGCGTGCCGAAGCGGTCGGCGAGCCAGCCGGACGCCGGAATCAGCATCGCCATCGTCAGCGCATAGGCGATGACGACCGACTGCATGCGCAGCGGGCTCTCGCCGAGCCCGGCCGCCATCGACGGCAGCGCGGTGTTGACGATCGTCGAGTCGAGCATCTGCATGAAGACGCCGAGCGCGACGAGCCAGAGCAGCGGGTTGTTGATGCGTTTGCGGTCGGCGGGGTCTGCGCGGGCGGGCATGCGCGGCAGACTATGCGATGGCCGCGGAACGTTGTCTAACGCGGCAGTCGCTTGACCGCCAGCGCCGCGATCGCCATCCTGCGCTCCGGTCGACACCTCGATGTCGTCATTCCGGCGAAGGCCGGAATCCAGCCTTCCGTTCCCACCGGCAGGAAGCTGGGTCCCGGCCTTCGCCGGGATGACGATGGGGCGTCGAATCTCTAGCGAAACCTACCCAATCGAATGAGCAGTCGCTACAACGCCGCCGACATCGAAGTCCTCTCCGGCCTGGAACCGGTCAAGCGCCGGCCGGGCATGTACACGGATACCACGCGGCCGAACCATCTCGCGCAGGAAGTCGTCGACAACTCGGTCGACGAAGCGCTGTCGGGCCACGCCAGCACGGTCGACGTCATCGTGCACACCGACGGCTCGGTCGAAGTCAGCGACGACGGCCGCGGCATGCCGGTCGACGTGCATCCGGAGGAAGGCATTCCGGGCGTCGAGCTGATCCTGACGCGCCTGCACGCCGGCGGAAAATTCTCGAACCGCAACTACCAGTTCTCGGGCGGCCTGCACGGCGTCGGCGTTTCGGTCGTCAATGCGCTGTCGACGCGCGTCGAGGTCTCGATCCGCCGCGACGGCCAGATCTATCGCATGAATTTCAAGAACGGCGATCGCTCGAGCAATCTCAGCGTCGTCGGCAGCGTGGCGAAGAAGCAGACCGGCACGACGCTGCGCTTCTGGCCCGATCCGAAGTATTTCGACACGCCGAAGATTCTCGCTGCCGAAGCTGAAGCACGTGCTGCGCGCGAAGGCGGTGCTCTGCGCCGGCCTCACCGTGCGCCTGACCGACGAGGCGACCGGCGAGAAAGAGCGAATGGCATTACGAGAACGGGCTGCGCGATTACCTGCGCTCGATGCTCGGCGACACCGACTATCTGCCGCCCGATCTCTACCTCGGCTCGCTGCAGCGCGAAGACGCCGCGGTCGATTTCGTGATCGCGTGGCTGCCCGAAGGCGAGCTCACGCAGGAAAGCTACGTCAACCTGATCCCGACGATCCAGGGCGGCACGCACGTCAACGGACTGCGCTCCGGTCTGACCGAACGCGCTGCGCGAGTTCTGCGAGTTCCGCAACCTGCTGCCGCGCGGCATCAAGCTCGCGCCGGAGGACGTCTGGGATCGGCTCTGCGTTCGTGCTGTCGCTGAAGATGACCGATCCGCAGTTCTCGGGCCAGACCAAGGAGCGCCTGTCCTCGCGCGATGCGGCGGGATTCGTCGAAGGCGCGACGCACGACGGCTTCTCGCTGTATCTCAACCAGCACGTCGAGATGGGCGAGAAGATCGCGCAGCTCGCGATCGAGCGCGCGACGATTCGCCTCAAGACCGAAAAGCAGGTCGTGCGCAAGAAGATCACGCAGGGCCCGGCGCTGCCCGGCAAGCTCGCCGACTGCGCGTCGAGCGATCTGCATCGCACGGAGCTTTTCCTCGTCGAAGGCGATTCGGCCGGCGGCTCGGCGCGGCAGGCGCGCGACAAGGATTTCCAGGCGATCCTGCCGCTGCGCGGCAAGATCCTCAATACGTGGGAAGTCGAATCGGGCAGCGTGCTCGCTTCGCAGGAAGTGCACGATCTCGCCGTCGCGATCGGCTGCGATCCGGGCAAGGACGATCTCTCGGGCCTGCGCTACGGCAAGGTCATCATCCTCGCCGACGCCGATTCGGACGGCCTGCACATCGCGACGCTGCTGTCCGCGCTGTTCCTGCGCCACTTTCCCGCGCTCGTGCGCGAAGGCCACGTGTTCGTCGCGATGCCGCCGCTGTTCCGCGTCGACGTCGGCAAGCAGATGTTCTACTGCCTCGACGAAGCCGAGCGCGACGCGCTGCTCGAGCGCATCGAGCGCGAGAAGATGAAGGGCGCCGTCAGCGTCACGCGCTTCAAGGGCCTCGGCGAGATGAATCCGCCGCAGCTTCGCGAATCGACGATCCATCCGGATACGCGCCGACTCGTGCAGCTCACGATCGACGGCGACGACGGCACGCGACAGCTGATGGACATGCTGCTGTCGAAGAAGCGCGCGGCGGATCGCAAGGAGTGGCTGGAGACGAAGGGGGATCTGGCTTCGCTCGAGGTTTGAAGCGCTGCGCTTCGGCTGCCCTCATCCCGCCCTCTCCCGCGCGGGAGAGGGCTGGGGTGAGGGCAAGCCCGCACAAAACGCCGCGAAGCACACTGCGCGGCAACCGCTGGCGAGAAAACCTCACAAACGCTTCGCGCAAGCCCATACGAATTGGCCCTGCGCCGCGCAACGATTCCCTGTGAGAAAATGCGACCGGACATCGCGTTGCATTCCCGGCACGATCACCATCTGCTCTTCACCGCGTCACCGAATCGGATCCCGCCGTGCAGTCTTCCGTCACATCCGAGCTCTCCTCGCCGGCCGCGGCGATGCATCCGCTGGCTGAACCGCCGGCGCGCACGAGCGAAGCCGCGCTAGGCGCCGCGTTCCCGATCCTCGCGATGCTGAGCTTCTGTCACCTGCTCAACGACATGATCCAGTCGCTGCTGCCGGCGATCTATCCGCTGCTCAAGGATTCGTTCCGGCTCGACTTCGGCCAGATCGGCCTGATCACGCTGACGTTCCAGGTCACCGCCTCGCTGCTGCAGCCGCTGGTCGGCATCTACACCGACAGCAAGCCGATGCCGTATTCGCTCGCGATCGGCATGGGCTTCACGCTGACCGGCCTGCTGCTGCTTTCGCTCGCACCGAGCTTCGCGCTGCTGCTGCTCGCGGCCGCGCTGATCGGCTCGGGCTCGTCGGTGTTCCATCCGGAATCCTCGCGCGTCGCGCGCATGGCATCGGGCGGACAGCACGGATTCGCGCAGTCGCTGTTCCAGGTCGGCGGCAACGTCGGCTCGGCGATCGGTCCGCTGCTCGCCGCGTTCATCGTGATGCCGCGCGGGCAGACCAGCGTCGCCTGGTTCGCGATCGCCGCGCTGATCGCGATCGCGCTGCTGACGCGCATCGGCGGCTGGTATCGCGCGCACGTGCCGGCGCATCGCGCAGCGCGCGCATCCACGCGCACGAGCGCGCTGCCGCGGCGCACGATCGTCGTCACGATGGTGATCCTCGGCCTGCTGATCTTCTCGAAGTATTTCTACCTCGCCAGCCTGTCGAGCTACTACACCTTCTACCTGATGCAGAAATTCGGCGTCACGGCGCAGAGCGCGCAGCTGCATCTCTTCGTGTTCCTCGGCGCGGTCGCGGCCGGCACGCTCGTCGGCGGACCGATCGGCGATCGCATCGGCCGCAAGTACGTGATCTGGGGCTCGATCCTCGGCGTGCTGCCGTTCACGCTGCTGCTGCCGCACGCGAACCTGTTCTGGACGACGATGCTCACGGTCGTCATCGGCCTCGTGCTCGCGTCGGCGTTCTCCGCGATCATCGTCTATGCGCAGGAGCTCGTGCCCGGCCGCACCGGCGTCGATCTCCGGACTCTTCTTCGGCTTCGCGTTCGGCATGGGCGGCCTCGGCGCGGCCGTGCTCGGCGAGCTCGCCGATCACATCGGCATCGAGGCCGTCTACGGCATCTGCGCGTTCCTGCCGGCGATCGGATTGCTGGCGTGGTTCCTGCCGGCGATCGAGAAACCGCGCACGGCATGAATCGCGCGCGATCGCGTCAGAGTTTTTCCGCGTACCGATCCCGCACGTACTTGCTGATGTAGCTCGCAAGACCGCGTCCCGCGCGCGCGAAGCGCTTCATGAGCTCCACGTCGACCGCGCCCGGTGTCGTCGTGTCGTAGCGATAGACATCGCCGTTCGCGAACCGGATGTCGATCGCGTCGTCGTGAAGCTCGTACGCGACGACTCCTGAAGCACGACCCTGGTTTCCGTACGGCTGCATCGGCTCGTCCTTTGCCGGATCATGGATGCAGTCTACTGACTCGAAGCGGAATCGAGCGTCACCGCGCGCGACTCAGCCGAGCAGCCGATACGACGAACCGAACCGCAAGCGTCAGCAGCATCACGACGGACGGATAGAACGTGAGCGCAAATCCGATCGCACGCGCCGGTGCGCCGCGCGCGTAGCCGCGCCAGAAGAGCACACGCCCGACCGCGAAGAGGACCGCCGCCGCGGGAATCGCCGCCTGCCATGTACGCGGCGTCGTCGCGGCCCAGATCGCATGCGTCGCCAGCGCGAGCACGGTCTGCTCCAGCGTGTTCTGCAGCATCGCCTGCAGCAGGCGCGCCGAGGAGGTGCCGTCCGACGTGGCGCCGCCGTCGATATCGGCCGGCGTGAAGAAGCGATGCGAGGCAAGGCGAGCGATGCTGATCGCAAGGCACGCGACCGGAAGCGCGTCCCACGCCAGCGCGTGTGCCCACGACTCCATGACGCCGGCGTTCGGCAGCAGCGCATCCGGCGCCGCGACGATCGCGCAGCAAAGCACCGCGATCGGTGGCGCCGAAGCCCAAGGCCATTCCGACGAGGACGCCGCGCTGTTTGTCGGTAGGCATCACATCACCCTATGCAGGTTTCGAGAAGATCGCGCAGCACACGCTGCACGCGTGCGGCGGCCTCCTCGCGATACTCGAACGTATCCTCGTCCATGTAGTTGAGCTGCACGAGCTCGAGCTGCACCGCCTCGATGTCCTGCGCCGGCTCGCCGTAGTGCCGCGTGATGTAGCCGCCCTTGAAACGGCCGTTGACGACGTACGAGTGATCGCGCTGCGCCGCGAGCACTTCGACCAGCCTCGACTGCAGTCCGACCGAACAGCTCGTGCCACCCGCGGTGCCGAGATTGAAATCCGGCAGCCGGCCCTCGAAGAGGAATGGCATTACGCTGCGGATCGAATGGCCTTCCCACAGCACGACGCGGCCGTGCGTGGCGCGGATGCGCGTGAGCTCGTGCTTGAGCGCGTCGTGATACGGCTGCCAGTAACGTTCCGATGCGCTCGGCGATCTCGGCGTTCGACGGCTCCGCGCCGGCCTGGTAGAGCGGCTCGCCGGTGAACTGCACGATCGGACAAAGGCCGGTCGTGTTCTGTCCGGGATAGAGCGATGCGTTGTCGCGCGGCCGGTTCAGATCGATCACGTAACGCGAATACGCCGGCACGATCATCGACGCGCCGAGCTCGCGCGCGAACGCGTACAGGCGCGAGACGTGCCAGTCGGTATCGGGCACGCGGCGCGCGGACGGCGTCAGGCGCGCGGCGATGTCGTCCGGCAGCTCGGTGCCGTCATGCGGCAGGCTGACCAAGAGCGGCGCGGTGCCGCGATGCAGCGTGAAGGTTTCCATTGCGCGATTGTACGTTCGCGCGTGTCCGGCGCGGCGTTGCATGCGGACTCGCGCGCGCGAACGCGAATCGCTCAGGGCTTGGCGCGCGGACGAAACACGAGCGGCTGCGCTTCGACCGGCGTCGACCGGCGCGCACGCACCGCACGTCGAGCAGCCGCTGCTGCCGCAGCCGCCGGACGCGGTCTGCACGGGCTGCACCGCGTGGCCGAGACGGCGCAGCCACGCCGCGTGCGTCGGCCGTTCGACCCAGGTCGCGACGCGCGCCTGCGCGCGCCGGCTCGCGGTCGGCAACAGGCGACGCGACGCATACCACGCGCTCCACGCGACGATGAGCGCGATGATCAGCGGCCTGCAGGATCGCGTAGGTCTTCATGCGAACGCGCCTCGCGATCTGGTACGTCAGCAGCGACGCGACGTACGCAAGCCCGAACAGATAGCCCGCCGTGATCCAGACCTGCCGCCACGAATTCGTCTCGCGGCGGATCGTCGCCAGCGTCGAGATGCACATCGGCGCGTAGACGTACCAGACCAGCAGCGACAGCGCGGTCGCGAGCGACCATTGCGCGGCGACGATCGCCGGCAGACCGGCTCTCGTTGCCGGACAGCGCATACACGGTCGCCAGCGACGACACCGCGACTTCGCGCGCGGCGAGGCCCGGAATCAGCGCGATCGCAGATCTGCCAGTTGAAGCCGAGCGGCGTGAACACGTACTGCAGCACATGACCGAGGCGACCGGCGAGGCTGTAGTTGATCGCAGGTTCGGTCGCGCCCGGCGGCGGCGCCGGAAAGCTCGACAGGAACCAGAGCAGCACGGTCAGCGCGAGGATGATGCCGCCGACGCGCTTCAGGAAAATCATCGCGCGCTCGTACAGGCCGATCGCGATGTCGCGCGGATGCGGCATGCGATACGACGGCAGCTCCATCAGCAGCGCATGCTCGCTCTTGTCGCGATGCAGGCGCTTGATGACCCACGCGACCGCGAGCGCGCTGACGATGCCGGCGACGTACAGCGTGAACAGCACGATGCCCTGCAGGTTGAACACGCCGGCGACCGTGCGCGCCGGAATGAACGCCGCGATCAGCAGCGTGTAGACCGGCAAGCGCGCCGAGCACGTCATCAGCGGCGCGACCAGGATCGTCGTCATGCGATCGCGCGGATCCTGGATGCTGCGCGTCGCCATGATGCCCGGGAATCGCGCAGGCGAAGCTCGACAGCAGCGGAATGAACGAGCGGCCGGTCAGGCCCGCCGCGAGCATCATGCGATCGAGCAGGAACGCCGCGCGCGGCAGGTAACCCGATTCCTCGAGCGCGAGGATGAAGAGGAACAGGATCAGGATCTGCGGCAGGAACACCAGCACCGCGCCGAGCCCGGCGAACACGCCGTCGACGAGAAGACTCTGCAACGCGCCGGCCGGCAGAAGGTTGCCGACGCCGCGCGCCGAGCGCGGCGATGCCGGCTGCGATCGCATCCTGCACCGGCTTGGCCCACGAGAACACGGCCTGGAAGATCAGGAACATCACGACCGCGAGCACGGCGAGCCCGAGCACCGGATGCAGCACGACGCGATCGATCGCCTCGTCGATCGCGGCGATGCGACGCGGCGCGCTGACCGTATCGGCGAGCAGCGCGCGCACTTCCGTATGCAGATCGGCCGCGTCTTCGGGCAACGCGGCGAGCGGCGGAATCTCGCGATCGAGCCGCTCGACCAAGCGCCGCGGTTCCGCCGCGACGCACGGCGATCGTTTCGACGACCGGCATGCCGAGACGCTGCTGCAGCTGCGCGGTATCGATGCGGATGCCGCGCCGCTCGGCCGCATCCATCATGTTGAGCGCGAGCACCATCGGCCGGCCGAGCCGCTTGAGCTCGAGCACGAAGCGAAGATGCAGGCGCAGGTTCGTCGCGTCGGCGACGCAGACGATCAGATCGGGAACCGCCTCGCCCGGATAGCGGCCGTAGCAGACGTCGCGCGTGATTTCCTCGTCGGGACTCGCGGCCGTCAGGCTGTACGCACCCGGCAGATCGAGCACGCGCACGGTGCGACCGGACGGCGCCGTGTAGAACCCTTCCTTGCGCTCGATCGTGACGCCGGCGTAGTTGGCGACCTTCTGCCGCGTGCCGGTCAGCTGGTTGAACAGCGCGGTCTTGCCGCTGTTCGGATTGCCGACGATCGCGATGCGCAGGGCGGCCGCGGACGCGTTCACGCGAGCTCCTCCGGAATCACGTGCACGCGCGCGGCTTCGGCGCGACGCAGCGCGAAGCGCGTGAAGCCGATCTCGACCAGCAGCGGATCACCGCCGATCGGACCCTGCGCAACGATGCGCACCGGCTCGCCGCGCACGAACCCGAGCTCGCGCAGGCGGCGGGAGATCGGATCGTTCAGGTTGACGTCTTCGACTTCGTGGATCACTGCGGTGGCGCCCTTGGCGAGTTCCGAAAGCCGCACTGGGAAAGCACGCGCAAATAAGAATGGTTCGCATTATAGCTCGGAATGGGGGCTGCTGTGGGCGCGCCTGGGCCTTTTTCCCTTCACACGCGGGCGGGCTCCGTCTCTTAGCCCTCCCCTTCAAGGGGAGGGTTGGGTGGGGATGGTGTTCGGTTCGATGTCTCGGTCTTTTCTCTCGTCATTCCGGCGAAGGCCGGAATCCAGCTTTGCTTTGGTCTTCGGCGCTCACGCGAAAACCGACTCACGTCCCTGTGAGCTTCGTCCGCCATCCTGGCGGACGAGTCACTTTCTCTTGCTTGCCCAAGAGAAAGTAACCAAAGAGAACAGCACCCTCGGTTCCGCGCCGGCGCTACGCGCCGGTGCGCTACGGGCGGCCGGGGTTTTGCCGACAGTCCATCCATGGACTGCGGCAAAAGCGGCGCGATCCCTCGCGCCGCCCCGCGCGGATGCGCGGGCCTGTTCCGTCCGCCCTTCGCCGCGTCACAGAGGGACCCAAAGCCGAGAAAAAAGCCGAAGCCGAAGCAGGCTGGCGGGCCCGAGCTTTTGGCGGGACGACGATCGTGAAAACCAGACGCGCGAACCGAACTCGCTATCATCCAAGCTCGATCGCAACAACGAACGTACGTCCATGAGCGAGTCGATTCTCGTCACCCGCAGCGGCAACCTTGCGCAGATTCAGCTGAATCGGCCGAGCGTGCACAACGCGTTCGACGACAGGCTGATCGCCGATCTCACCGCCGCGCTCGTCGATTGCGAGCTCGATGCCAACGTGCGTTGCGTCGTGCTGACTGGGGCCGGCGCGTCGTTCTCGGCCGGCGCCGATCTCAACTGGATGCGCCGGATGGCGAAGGCCGGCGAGGCCGAGAATCGCGAGGACGCGCTGCGGCTCGCCGCGCTGATGCGCACGCTCAACTTCCTCTCCAAGCCGACGATCGCGCGCGTCAACGGCGCGGCGTACGGCGGAGGCGTCGGCCTCGTCGCGTGCTGCGACATCGCGATCGGCGTCGAAGGCGCGAAGTTCTCGCTGAGCGAGGTCAAGCTCGGTCTCGTGCCGGCGGTCATCTCGCCTTACGTGATCGCGGCGATCGGGTTGCGCCATGCGCGGCGTTTCTTCATCAGCGGCGAAGTGTTCGATGCGGCGATCGGCCGCGCGGATCGGGCTGCTGCACGAAAGCGTCGCCGCCGATCAGCTCGACGCGGCCGTCGAGCGCGCCGTGCATTTTCTCGGCAAGGGCGGCCCGCTCGCGCAGGGCGAGGCGAAGGCGCTCGCGCTGCGCGTCGCCGGCATGACGCGCGAGACGGCCGAGCGCATCGACGTACGACAACGCGCGGCTCATCGCGCAGATGCGCGTTTCGGACGAGGGCCAGCACGGCCTTGCCGCGTTTCTCGACAAACGTGCGCCCGACTGGGCGCGGGAGTGATGGCGATGCTCGACCATGTCGGAATTTCCGTTTCGGACTATCGCAAGAGCCGCGCGTTCTACGTCGACGCGCTGCTGCCGCTCGGCATCGACGTCGTCATGGATGTCACGCGCGAGCAGACCGGCGGCTACGAAGGCGCCGGTTTCGGCACCGACAGCAAGCCGTGGTTCTGGATCGGCACCGGCGAAGCACGCGCCGGCGCCGGCACGCACGTCGCTTTCGCCGCGGCGACGCGCAAGGACGTCGACCGGTTCTACGCGGCCGCGATCGCCGCGGGCGGACGCGACAACGGTGCACCCGGCCTGCGCGCGCACTACCACCCGAACTATTACGGCGCGTTCGTGCTCGATCCCGACGGCAACAACGTCGAAGCGGTGTGCCACGCGCCGGGCTGAGCGCGTTCCGCTCAGGAATCGCCGGCCGGGAACGACTCGAGCTCGGGCACGTACGGCAGCGTAGGCGCGCCAGCGTCCGATCGAGCGCGTGTAGACCGGCTGGCGCACCTGCCAGAGGCTCGATGTGCTGATCGTTGTCGTCGCGCCCGCCTCGGCCGCGGGCTGCGAATCGCCGAGGCCGAGCCACGACGGCGAGCTCGCGCATGCAGTTTTCCGCATCGGTCGCGAGACGTTCGTAGCGGATCGTGCGGATGTTCGCGACGTCCTTCTTCTTCGCCATGAGCCATCAGCTTGTCGCAACCCTGCATGACGGCGGCGATGTCGGCGAAGTCGTAGGCGAAGTTCTGCTCCGGTCCGGCGAAGTACTGCATCCAGATCGATAGCGCGGTGTCGCGCTCGTTGCGCTCGCAATGAATGATGCGCGCGTTCGGAAACAGTGCCGCGATCAGGTCGACGTGCAGGAAGTTCAGCGGCTGCTTGTCGATGTAGAAACGCGCCGGCACATCGTCCTGGCGGACCTGCGTGCGGTACGTCGCGGCGGCGTCCTCGAGCATCTTCGCGGACGGTCGCGCAACTTGTCCCAGCTGCTGCGCGAGGAACGGCATCCACATCAGCTCGCCGCGGTAGCGCACGTCCGCATGGCGCGAAAGCAGCTCGGCGACGAGCGTCGTTCCCGAGCGCGGCATGCCGACGATGAACACCGGCACGAAATCCGCCGACGGCGCGACGCGATCCGCCGTCGGCTTCGCATCGAGACGCGCGGCGACCATGCGCCGGAAATTCTTGCGCGACCAGTCGACGGTGCCGGCGACGACGCGGTTGCCCTCGCGGAAATACCCGGCAGCCTGCCGCCGGGTTGCCGATGTCGTCGTAGGCCTTGCCCAGCGCAAACAGCACCGATGCGCGAGCGCGCGCGCCGAGATCCGGCCGTGCAAGGCATTCCTTGAACAGTGCGAAATCCGGATGGCTTTCATCGGCATAACGCTGAGCGGCGGCAAGTCCGTTGGCGATCTGCCAGTCGAGCGCCTGCGCGCTGTTTGCCAGCGCATACGTGTAGCGCGCGCGCACGCGATCGAAATCGCCGAGCTGCAGATGCAGCATGCCCGAGTACGCATAGAGCCTCGCATCGGTCGAGCCGCGTGCGATCGCGTCTTCAGAAATCGCGGCGGCGGCCTCCTTCAAGCCGCAGTCGTCGAGCAGCTCGATCGCCTGGATCGTGAGGCCGATCGGCTGCGGCGCGTGCGCAAACAGCGCACGCACGACCGCGTCGACCGCGCACATGCGGCCTTCGGCTTTCAGTATCTTCGCAAGCAGGAACGCGGACGCTGCGTGATCCGGATGTTCGGCGAGCAGACTCCGCAGCAACGTTTCCGCGCGATCGCCCTGCCTCGCCTGCCAGAGCACGCCCGCGAGCGCGAGCCGCACGTCGATCGAGCGTGGATGCTCGGCCTGCGCGGCGGAGAACACCGCGATCGCACCGTCGATGTCGCTCTTCAGCACGAGCGCGCGGCCGCATTCGAGCCAGTCGCGCTCGTCGCGATCCTTCAGCGCATCGATCAGCAATGAGCGGGCTTCCTCCCGGCGACCCGCCGCGACGAGCCGCGCATGCGCCGGCCAGCAGCGGCGCGTTCGCATCCGCCGCGAGCGCTGAACCTGCCGGTGCGCGGTATTCCACGATGTGCTGCGGCTCCTGCCGGTCTATGCCCGATCGTCCATACTATCGCACGCGACATCGCACCCCCGGCGCACGGCGACAGTCGCGCGACGGCAGGCGATAATCGTGCTTCGAGCGGACACCGCGCAGCGCGCAAACGGATCGGCATCGTGACCCTGTTCAATCGCGTACTGATCGCCAATCGCGGCGAGATCGCCTGTCGCGTGATCCGCACCTGCCGGCGCCTCGGCATCGAAACCGTCGCGGTCTATTCGGAAGCCGACGCGAGCGCGCAGCACGTGCGCCTCGCCGATGTCGCGCTGCCGATCGGCGGACCGCGGCCGCAGGACAGCTATCTGCGCGCGGAAGCGATCATCGAACGCGGCGCAACGCTCCGGCGCGCAGGCGATCCATCCGGGCTACGGCTTTCTTTCCGAGAACGCCGATTTCGCCGAAGCCGTCGAGCGCGCAGGCATGCGCTTCATCGGTCCGCCCGCCGAATCGATGCGGCGCATGGGATCGAAAGCCGGCGCGAAGGACCTCATGGCAAGCCACGGCGTGCCGGTCGTGCCGGGCTACACGGGCGAAGATCAGGACCCATCGCTGCTCGCGCGCGAAGCCGGGCGCGATCGGTTTTCCGCTGATGATCAAGGCCGCGTACGGCGGCGGCGGCAAGGGCATGCGCATCGTGCGCGCCGCGGGCGAATTCGCCGCGAATCTCGACAGCTGCCGCCGCGAAGCGAAGAACGCATTCGGTCGCGATCGCATGCTGCTCGAACGCTACATCGAGCGCCCGCGCCACATCGAGTTCCAGGTGTTCGGCGACACGCACGGCAACATCGTGCATCTCAACGAGCGCGAATGCTCGGCGCAGCGGCGCTACCAGAAAGTGCTCGAGGAAACGCCCTCGCCGTTCGTGACGCCCGAGCTGCGCGCGAAGATGGGCGAAGCCGCGATCGCGGCCGCGCGCGCGCTCGACTACGTCAACGCCGGCACGGTCGAGTTCATCGTCGGCGAGGCCGGCGATTTCTATTTCATGGAGATCAACACGCGCCTGCAGGTCGAGCATCCGGTCACCGAGATGGTGCTCGGGCTCGATCTCGTCGAGCTGCAGCTGCGCGTTGCCGCCGGCGAATCCCTCGTCGATCTGCTCGGCGTCGGACGCGAATCGAACGGAGCCGGCGCGCGCAAGGCCAGTGGTCACGCGATCGAGCTGCGCCTCTACGCCGAGGATCCCGAGCAGAATTTCCTGCCGGGTTCCGGCAAGCTCGAGCGCCTGCGCCTGCCGGAGCCCTCGCCGCACGTGCGCATCGACGCCGGCGTCGTCGAAGGCGATACGGTCACGATCTTCTACGACCCGATGATCGCCAAGCTCATCGCCTGGGACGCGACGCGCGAGCTCGCGCTCGTGCGCATGCGCGAAGCGCTCGCGTCGTGCGACATCGTCGGACCGAAATCGAACGTCGAGTTCCTCGAAAGTCTCGTGCGGCATCCGGCCGTCGTCTCCGGCCAGATCGACACCGGCTATCTCGACCGGCACCTCGACGAATTCCTGCACGCGGATGAATCGGCCGAAGAACGCACGACCGCGCTGATCGCGGCATCCACCGCATGGCTGCTGCACGAAGAACACGCCGCGGCGCAATCGTCGCGCACATCCGCCGATCCGCATTCACCGTGGTCGCGCGTCGACGGCTGGCGCCTCGGCCGTTACGGCAAGCGCATCGTCGCGCTGGCCGATCGCGGCGAGCGGCGCGAGATCTTCAGCGCATGGCGCGGGCGGCGCCTACACGCTCGTGCTCGACGGTTCGATGCACACGATCGCCGATGCCGTCCTCGAAGGCGGACGGCTCTCTGCGACGATCGACGGCACGACGACACGCTGGCGCACGTTCATCGACGGCGAGCGCGTCGGCGTGCACGACGGCGAACGCCGCCACGTATTCGCGCACGCGCCCGCGTTCGCGCATGCCGCCGGTGTCGTCGAGACGAGCGACCGCATCGTCGCGCCGATGCCGGGCCGCATCGTGCTGGTCAAGGCGAAGGCCGGCGACGACGTCGCGGCCGGCGACGAGGTGCTGGTCATGGAGGCGATGAAGATGGAGCTGACGCTGCGCGCGCCGCGCGCGGGCCGCATCGACAGCGTGCAGGCCGCGCCGGGCGATTTCGTCGAAGCCGACGCGGTGCTCGTGCGGCTTGCCGAAGCCGGACCCGCATGATCGCGACGATCTGGCGCTTTCGCGTGCGCGTGGAGTCGGTCGCGGAATTCGAGCGTGTCTACGGTCCGCGCGGCGACTGGGCGCAGCTCTTCGCGCAAGCTCCAGGCTACGCCGGCACCGAGCTGCTCGCGTCGCATGGCGAGCCCGGTGTCTACGTCACGATCGACCGCTGGCACGACCGAAGCGGACTTTCACAATGCGCAAAACGCTGCTCGAACGCGACTACGCCGCGCTTGATCGCCGCTGCGAAGCCTACACATCCGAAGAAACCTGGCTGGGCCTCTATGCGAATCTGGACTGAAACCACCGTGATCGTCTTGCGCGCATTCATCGCATGCGCGGTGCTCATGCTCGCCGGCTGCGTCGAGACGCGCTTCGAGTCGCCGATCGGCGACAACATCGAGACCTGCGATGCCGGCTGGAAAGGACTCTGGGTCGACGCCGACGCATCGAACCGCGATCTTCCGGACAAGTCCGACGCGGCGTTCTACGTCAACGACGCCTGCGAGTTCATCGTGCTCGACCAGCCCGAAGCGAAAGGGCCGTTGAAGCAGATCCACGTACCGATCAACTACGTTCATGCGGATGGCCGCGACTACGTCGTCGTTGCCGACAACGCGATCAAGGGTCTCGCCGACGTGAAGCCGCCGCACGGCGTCACGCCGGTCGCCGGAAAAATCGTTCTACTTCGCGCGCTACAAGCTGCGCGGCGATCGGCTCGAGCTGTATCAGGTCGACAGCGAGCGCATCGCGAAGCTCGTCATCGACGGCAAGCTCGACGGCACGGTCGACAAGACGCAGAACGAGCTGCACGTCTACGTGCACGGCACGCGCGCGCAGATGCTCGAGATCGTGCATGCGCAGCCGATCTTTTCGGACAAACCTTTCAAGCTCGTGCGCAGCCGGCAGACGCTGGAGCAATACGAGAAATCGATGCTGACGGAAACGCCGGCAGGCAAGACGCGATGAGCGGCGTGCCCTCCTCCGTGCGCATCGTCGAGGTCGGCGCGCGCGACGGCCTGCAGAACGAGAAGACGATCGTTCCGACCGCGGTCAAGATCGAGCTGATCGATCGGTTGTCGGCGACGGGCCTGCGCACGATCGAAGCGACGAGCTTCGTCAGCCCGAAATGGGTGCCGCAGCTCGCCGACGCGGCCGAAGTGTTCGCCGCGATCGCGAAGAAGCCCGGCGTCGCCTATCCCGTGCTCGTGCCGAACCTGCAGGGCTACGAGCGCGCACGCGCGGTCGGCGCGACGGAGATCGCCGTGTTCACCGCGGCGAGCGAAGCGTTCAACCGCAAGAACATCAACGCATCGATCGACGAATCGATCGAGCGTTTCGCGCCCGTGGTCGAACGCGCGCGCGCCGACAACGTGAACGTGCGCGGCTACGTCTCGACCGTGCTCGGCTGTCCGTACCAGGGCGATGTGCCGGTCGCCGACGTCGTGCGCGTCGCCGCGCGCATGCACGCGCTCGGCTGCTACGAGATCTCGCTCGGCGACACGATCGGCATCGGCACGCCGGCGAAAGCGCGCGCGATGCTGCGCGCCGTCGCCGCACGAGGTCCCGATCAGCGCACTCGCCGTGCACTTCCACGACACACGCGGCCAGGCACTCGCGAACATCCTCGCCTGCCTCGAAGAAGGCGTCGCCGTCGTCGACAGCTCGGTATCGGGCACCGGCGGCTGTCCTTACGCGAAAGGCGCAACCGGCAACGTCGCGAGCGAGGATGTCGTCTACATGCTCGAGGGAATGGGCATCGCGACGGGCGTCGATCTCGCCAAGCTCATCGATACGGGCCTGTGGTTGAGCTCGCAGCTGGGCAGGGAGACTTCCAGTCGAGTTGCTCGCGCGAGTGTTTGATTCTTTTTTGTCAGTACGCGCCGCCTCTACCGCTGCGAGATTTTCAATTTCAGTCCTCCTCCCTGCCGCAGAAGCCAGAGCCGTGTCTGGCGCCCTCGCTTTGCTCTTGATCTGGGTCCCTCTGTGACGCGGCGAAGGGCGGACGGATAAGGCCCGCGCACCGCGCGGGGCGCGCGAGGGATCGCGCCGCTTTTGCCGCAGTCCATGGATGGACTGTCAGCGAAACCCCGGCCGCCCGTAGCGCACCGGCGCATAGCGCCGGCGCGGCACCGAGGGTGTGTTCTCTTTGGTTACTTTCTCTTGCACAAGCAAGAGAAAGTGACTGCGTCCGCCAGGATGGCGGACGAAGCTCACAGGGACGTGAGTCGGTTCTCGCGCGAGCGCGGAAGATCAGAAGCCAAGAGCAAACTGGATTCCGGCCTTCGCCGGAATGACGAGAAAAAACAAACACCGAACCAACACCATCCCCACCCAACCCTCCCCTTGAAGGGGAGGGCTAAAGAAACGGATTCCGACGGTCGCCGAAATGAGAAAAAAGGGCGACCTCCCCACCCAGCTATAATCCAAGAACCAAGAAACCCAGGCCCCAATTTCATGCCCGCCCGCCTAGCCCCCGATCGCAACCGCGGTTTGATCATTGCCTGCGGGCTCATCGGTGACGACGAGCGCGGCGCGGCGTTGCTGATGCGCCTCGTCGCGCTGGTTGGTGCGCAGCCGCGTGTGGTCATCGTCGTTGCAACCGATCCCGCCGACGAGCAGGACACCGATTTCGAGACGACGCTGTATTCGGCGGGCGCTGCCGAGGTGCATCGGCAGCTGATCGCCGCGCGCGCGGATTGCGAGCGGCGCAGTCTGCTCGATGCGTGCGAGCACGCGCATCTGGTGATGCTGCAGGCCGATTCGCCGCTGAGGTTGTCTACGCTCATCGGCGGCACGCTGCTCGCGCGCGCGATCCGGCGGCGCAATGCGGATGGCCTTGCAGTCGCGGGTTGCGGCGCAGGAGCCGCGATCCTCTGCGAGCACATGCTCGCGCACGGTTCCGAAGGGCCGACGCCGCGCGTCGGTGGCGCGAGCCTCGCGCCGGGGCTCGGTCTCACCAATCGCGTCGTCATCGATCAGGGCGGCCACGCCAGCGATCGCATCGGTCGCCTGCTCGCCGCGCTCGCGCTGAATCCGTTCGCGCTCGGGCTCGGCATCGATGCCGATACCGCCGCGGTGATCGGGCCCGACAACGCGCTCGAAGTCATCGGCTCCGGCGGCGTCACCGTGATCGATCCTGCCGAGATGGCCGATTCCAACGCGGCCGACCTCGCTCCGGGCGCGCCGATCCGCATCACCAACCTGCGCCTGCATTCGCTGACCGGCGGCACGCGCTACGATCTCGATTTCCGCCGCGCACTCGCCTGATCGACACATGACCCCTCTGCCTTTCTCGATTCGCCCGATCGAGCCGCGCGACGATGCGGCGATCGCATCGGTCATCCGCACGGTAATGCCCGAGTTCGGCGCCGACGGTCCGGGTTTCGCGATTCACGACACCGAAGTCGGCGCCATGAGCGCCGCCTACGCACGACCGCGCGCGGCGTATTTCGTGATCGAAGCGGACGGCGACAGTGCTCGGCGGCGCCGGTGTCGCACCGCTCGACGGCGGCGAGGCCGATGTCTGCGAGCTGCGCAAGATGTATTTCCTGCCGGCACTGCGCGGCCGCGGCGCCGGACGCGCGGTCATTGCGCGCTGCCTCGACACCGCGCGCGCGCTCGGCTTCCGACGCTGCTACCTCGAAACGCTGACCGGAATGGACGCCGCGCAGACGCCTTTACCTCGCCAGCGGCTTCCGCCGCATCGACGCCGCGATGGGCAGTACCGGGCATCACGGCTGCAACCGGTTCTATCTGCGCGACCTCTGAGCGGCCGCGCTGAAAGCGGGCGTTCCCGAACACGGTCTAGATGGCCGCACCGGGCTCGGACGTTGCTCGGTGCCAGGGCGTTGACGCGCCCGGTATCGAGGAGGAAATTGCGCGCGACGACGCGCTCGTCGTTCATCGAGATCTCTGAGGGGAGGTACTCATGTCCGCAACACATCCTACGCATCGTTTGATCGCGACCGCATTGCTCGCCGCGCTGGCAGCATCCGCATTCGCAGCCGAAAAAGCCGCTCCCGCCAAGAAGGCGCCGAGCGATGCCCAGCTGATCGCGAGCGCGACGGGCGCCGCACCGGCGAGCGTCGCCAAGGGCGCCACGGTCGTCACCATGGACGACAAGGGCATGCACACGCTGCGCAAGGGCAGCAACGGATTCACCTGCATGCCGGACAATCCGGCGACGCCCGGACCCGATCCGATGTGCGCCGACAAGAACGCGATGGAATGGATCGACGCCTGGGTCGGACACAAGCCGCCGCCGTCGAACAAGGTCGGCTTCATGTACATGCTGTCGGGCGGCACCGACGGCAGCAACACGGATCCGTACGCGACGAAGCCGGAGGCCGGCAATCACTGGATCAAGACCGGGCCGCACATCATGATCGTCGGCGGCGACGCGGCGTTCTACGACTCGTATCCGAAGAGCGCCGATCCCGATACGACGCAGCCGTATGTGATGTGGGCCGGCACGCCGTATCAGCATCTGATGGCACCGGTGCGCTGACACGCTCGTCGCGCTCGCGAGATAGCTGCCTTGTCCCCTCTCCCGCTTGCGGGAGAGGGTTAGGGTGAGGGCAACCTTGGTTCGCCGTCACAAGAGCGCCCTCATCCGGCGCTGACGCGCCGATCTCGCCGCACGCGGCATCATCCTTTCCGCGCGCTGCTAGAATCCGCGCCCTCGCATCCGAAGGGTGATTCCATGCAACTCGATCAGGTCAAGGCCGTCGTCACCGGCGGCGCCTCCGGTCTCGGCTACGCGGTCGCGAAGCATCTCGTCGCGCACGGCGCGAAGGTCGCGCTGCTCGACGTCAACGACGAGAAGGGTCACGCGGCGGCCGCGGAATTCGGCGGCGACACGGCGTACTTCCGCACCGACGTGACCAGCGAAGGCGACGTCGCCGCAACGCTGAAGAACGCGCATGCCAAGCTCGGCGGCCTCAACGCGGTCGATCAATTGCGCCGGCATCCTCGGCGCGGGCCGCGTGCTCGGCAAGGAAGGTCCGATGCCGCTGAAGACGTTCGCGACTACGGTGACCGTGAACCTCATCGGCAGCTTCAACGTCGCCAAGGCGGCGGCGGATCTCATGCAGCACAACGCGCCGGGCGAGGACGGCGAGCGCGGCGTGATCATCAACACCGCGTCGATCGCCGCATACGAAGGCCAGATCGGACAGGCCGCGTATTCCGCATCCAAGGGCGGCGTGATCGCGATGACGCTGCCGATGGCACGCGAGTTCGCGCGCATCGGCGTGCGCGTGATGACGATCGCGCCCGGCGTGTTTCATACGCCGATGGTCGACGGCATGCCCGAGCAGGTCTACCAGTCGCTGTGCGCGCAGGTGCCGTATCCGTCGCGGCTCGGAAAACCCGAGGAATACGCCGACACGGTCGCGTTCATCCTGCAGAACCGTTATCTCAACGGCGAGACGATCCGCATCGACGGCGCGATCCGGCTCGCGCCGAAGTGAGCGCAGGATGCGCTCACCCCGGACAGCACATGGACGTGCGTTGATCCGGGGTCCAGCGTCTGAAACGAAGGCGCGTCGCTACTAGCGTCGCGCCTTTGCCGTCTTCCGCGTTCGACCGGCCCGCGCAACGTCGCCCGCGCGCGTCGCGATGTCGAGCGCCTGCGTGCCCGGAATGTGCTTTTTCCCCCAGCGCACCAGCGCGATCAGGATGTCGCCCATGTCCCTGCCCTTCGCGGTCAGCGCGTAGGCAAAACGCACCGGGCGTTCCTGGTACGCGGATTTCTCGATGATGCCGGCCTCCTCGAGACGGCGCAGCCGGTCGGCGAGGATGTTGGTCGGAATGCGCTCGCCCGATTCGAGTATCTCGCCGTAGGTCGACTTGCCGTGCAAAGAGGTCGCGGATGACGAGCAGCGACCACTTGTCGCCGACGATGTCGAGCGTCGATGCGACCGCGCAGTTCGAGCGCGCGAAATCGTGGGGCTGGGTGGTTCGGCTCATGGCGCATAGTCTCCGCTAGTCACTTGCATATTGCAAGTCTTGGTGCTAGCGTCAAGTCACTTGCAATTCGCAAGTCACATTGGAGCAACCGAAATGTCCGACACAATCGCTTCCACCGGATGGCACTCGCCCGCGCGGAACGCGGGCCTTCCGGCCGCGCTGCTGCTCGTCGCGTGGCTGGTCACGCTGTTGATTCTCGGCGCCAAGGGCGCGTTCCTCGGCGCGCAGGGAGCGCCGCCGATCGCGTTGCTGGTCGCGTTCGTCACGCCGATCGCCGCGTTCGTGATTGCATTGCGCACCTCGACCGCATTCCGCGCTTTCGTCCTGAACATCGATCCGCGCATGCTGGCCGCGATGCAGGCCTGGCGCATCGGCGGATTCGCGTTCATCGCGCTTTTTGCGCACGGCATCCTGCCCGGCTATTTCGCGTGGCCCGCGGGCCTCGGCGACATGGCGATCGGCCTGGCCGCACCACGGATGCTTGCCGGGTTGATGCGATCGCCGGGCTTCGCGTCGAGCCGCACTTTCGTCGCGTGGAACCTGCTTGGGCTGCTCGATCTTGTTCGTCGCCGTGAGCCTCGGCGCGGTCGGCGCGTCATGATCGCAGGCAATGCCGGAGCGATTACCACGGCCCCGATGGCCGAGCTGCCGCTGCTGCTGATCCCGGCTTACTTCGTGCCGATCTTCATCATGATGCACTTCGCCTCGCTGATGCAGGCTCGCCGGCAGGCGGCATGAGATCCACCATCCGGCGCGTGCGGCCGCGAGCTGCACGCGCCGGTCGGGGCGCCACGCTCGACGCGTTGCGGGCGCGAAGATTCGGCGGCGACGCGCGGGATCGCTACAATATGCCGAATCGGTGGAGATCGAATCGAACATGCGAGCATCCGAAGTCAAGCGCGGCAACGTCGTCGAGCACGACGGCAAGGTCTGGCAGATCCGCGACATCGAACGCAGCTCGCCGCAGGGCCGCGGCGGCAATGTCACCTTCCGCTTCATCATGTACAGCGTGCCGGGCGCGCAGAAGCTCGATCTTTCGCTGCGCGCCGAAGACGAATTGCGTGAGACCGAGCTGACGCGCCGCGCGGTCACCTTTTCGTACAAGGACGGCGATGCGTTCGTGTTCATGGACGGCGAGGACTACACGCAGTACATCCTCGACGCGAACGTCGTCGGCGATGCGGCCGGCTACGTCGCCGACGGCATCGAAGGCTGCTACGTGCAGCTGATCGACGATGCGCCGGTCGCGCTGCAGCTGCCGCCGACGGTCGCGCTCGAAGTCGTCGAGACGGCGCCCGAGCTCAGGGGCGCGACCGCGACCAAGCGTCCGAAGCCGGCGAAGCTGACTACCGGCATCGAGATCCAGGTGCCCGAATACATCACGACCGGCGAGAAGGTGCTGGTCAACACGACGACGGGCGAATTCTCCGGCCGCGCGTAACGCCGGCCCCGGTGCTTTTGCGCCCAATTTGTCGTCAGGTTGAAGCTGCGGACATACGCGCGCGCATGAATTGTGCGCGCGCTCACGACCGGCGGCGACGCCGCGCGCGAAGCTCTGCCCTCCTGGGGAGTGCCATGCCATGCCGAACCGCCTGCGCCTCGCGCCGCTCATCGGTTGGCTCTGCTGCGCGAGCACGTTTGCGCAAGCCGTCGACTACGACATCGTCTACGTGCGCCAGCCGCGCTACGGCGACGACGTCAACACGATCTGGCCCGAGGTGTTCCATCCGGCGCGGCTCGATCCCGGCGCCGATCTCATGCTGCTGCATCCGGACGGCAGCGAGGAAGTGCTCGTCGCCGGCGGCAACGGCGGCGTCACCGATCCGTTCGTCTCGTTCGACGCGCAATAGGTCTACTACGCGCGCTTTCCCGATCTTCGCAGCGATGCGCTCAACTCCCAGCGCGAGAACCTGCCGTACGCCGGCGCCGACGTCTACCGGATCCGTCTTTCGACGCGTCAGATCGAGCAGCTGACGCACGGCGAGTTCACGCCGAACACCGGCGCGGGAACATGGGACGAAAACAATCCGGTCGATCCGCCGCCCGAGTACGACCGCCTCGGCTACGGGATCCTGAATCTGGCGCCGTGTCCGCTGCCCGATCATCGCATCGCGTTCGTCAGCAACCGCAACGGCTTCGAGCCGCCGAAAGGCTACACGGCGCCGACGCTGCAACTGTTCGTGATGGACGAGGACGGCCAGAACGTCACGCAGATCGCGCCGATGAACATCGGCGAGCGCGCTGCATCCGACGATCCTGCAAGACGGCCGCGTGATCTATTCAGACGCTCGAGGATCAGGGCCTGCGCGACGACGCGCCTGTGGGGCGTGTGGGGGATCTGGCCGGACGGCCGCGACTGGCAGCCGGTCCTGTCAGCGCGTTCCGCGACGGCCAGGCGTTTCATTTCACGACGCAGCTTTCCGACGGCGACCTCGTCGTCGAGGACTACTACAACCTCAACAACAACGGCTTCGGCACGCTGTATCGAACGCCATCGTCACCGCCGGCGGGACAGCCGCATTTCTTCAGCGCATTCCCGGACGACAATCCGCCGATACAGCGCAACGGTCGGCGCCGGCTTCCCGTATCCGTTCACGATTCCGTTCACGCCACGCGGCGGCTTGTACACGCTCGACGCCGTTCACGCACGGCGACGACGAAGCCGCGCCGATCGGCGACGACGGCGTCGCGCGTCGGCAAGTTCACGCATCCGTCGGGCGCGCCGGACAACGATCTGCTCGTGGTCTGGTCGCCGGGTCCTGCGAACAATCTCGATCGGCCGACGCCGGTGCCGTACTACGACGCCGGCCTCTACCTCGTTCCGGGCGGCAAGCCGTCATGAATCCGGCCGCACGATCTCGTGCTGATCAAGAACGATCCCGACGTACAACGAAGCATGGCCGCGCGCGGTCGTGCCGTACCAGCGGATCCACGGCGTCGCCGAGCCGCGCGACTTCGGCTGGCTGCCGAACGACGGCAGCGTCGCACGCGGACCTGCCGGCAGGCACGCCGTTCGGCCTCGTCGGCACGTCGAGCCTGTACAAGCGCGAGAGCTTTCCCGGGCACGGTGCCGCCGTGGGCGGATGTCTACGACGGGCTCGATGCGTTCAACACCGTCGGAGAACGGCCAGTCGAGCAACTGGGGCACGCAGGGCGCCGACGCCGGCAAGTACACGAACGACGACATCCAGGCGATCCGCATCCTCGGCATGGAGCCGCATTCGCATCGCAGCTACGGCCCGCACGAAGGCCGCACAGTTCTACAGCCACGCCGACGAACGCCTGCGCATCCTCGGCGAGATTCCGGTGCGCAAGTTCGACGCGACAGAACCAGCCGATCCTCGACCCCGACGGCAACCCGGACACGAGCTTCCTCGCCAAGATCCCCGCCGACTCGCCGTTCACGTTCCAGACGCTCGACCAGCAACGGCATGGTGCTGAACATGGCCCAGACCTGGCACCAGGTGCGGCCGGGCGAGATGCGCGCACGACTGCGGCGGCTGCCACGCGCACAGCCAGAAGCCGCTCGCGTTCGAGACGACCGCGGCGGCGCAGCCGTCGTACAGCATCTACGATCTCTCCAAAGTGACGCCGCTGCTGACGCAGGATGCGAACGGCGATCCGACGCTGCGTGTCGAAAACAACGCGCAGATCAGCGTCGAGTTCCTGCGCGACATCCGCCCGCTGCTGCAGACGCGCTGCGTGAGCTGCCATCAGGGCGCGAGCGCAGCGGGCAATCTCGATCTTTCCGATACGAGCATCGGCTCCGGCGGTTGCCCGGAGACTATCGCCGCCTCGCCGCGGATCAGAATGCCGACTTCGGCTATCCGCCGGTGATCTCGAACGGCACATGGCGGCAGACCAACGCGAGCCGCTACATCCGCATGTTCCAGAGCCGGCGCAGCCTGCTGGCATGGAAACTCTTCGGCCAGCGGCTCGACGGCTGGACGAATGCCGATCATCCGACCGAAACCGTGCCCGGCGATCCGAACACGCTGCCCGCCGGCGCCGATCCGAACACGGCCGACATCGACTACACGGGCACCGCGATGCCGCCGCCCGGAAGTCCGGTCGCGCCGCTGACCGCCGACGAGAAGCTGACGTTCGTGCGCTGGATCGATCTCGGCGCGCCGATCGACACCGGCGATCCGCGCTACGGCTGGTTCATGGATGATCTGAAGCCGACGGTCGCGGTCAGCCTGCCGCGTCCACGCGCGAATGCGACGCCGATTTCCGAGATCCGTTTCGGTTTGGCCGATGGCGATTCGGGCATCGATATTTCATCGCTCAGCGTGAAAGCCGACTTTCGTCGTGAACGGACTGGCGCCGGGTTCGGAGCTCGCCGGGCTCGCGCAGGCGAGCGGAGATTCGATCTGGTCGATCGTGCTGTCGCCGCCGCTCGTGGACGCATGGAACCGGCACGTGCATGTCGAGGTGCGCGACATGCAGGGCAATGTCACGCGCGTGAATCGTGCGTTCTCGGTCGGCACCGGCGACGACACGATTTTCGCGGACGGGTTCGAGTGAACTTCCTGGCTCGTCATCCCGGCGAAAGCCGGGATCCATTTTGATCTTCGCCTCGACGAAGCGTCCAAAAGATCAAAATGGATTCCGGCTTTCGCCGGAACGACGAGGGTTGTGAATCGTCAGCTCACCGCCGCGCCAGCCACTTCGCGCGCCATGCGCCGCACCGACGCATCGACGCGTTTCATCGTCGACGAGATCGCTGCACACGCCGCCACGCGAGCGCATGCGATTCGTCGCCGACGACGAACGCCTCGCCGCGCGTCGCGCGCACGACATAGCGCACGTCGTAGTGCCAGTGCTCCGGCTCGTGCGCCCGCGCCGGAATGCGATGCCGATCGATGTCGAAGATCGCAGGCTCGACGACGAGATCGGCGAGGCCCGATTCCTCCTCCGCTTCGCGCAGCGCGACGCGCGCGAGATCGACATCGCCATCGGCATGGCCGCCGAGCTGCAGCCACGCGTTCAGCTTGCGATGGTGCGTCAGCAGCACGCGCGTCCCGTCGCGGCTGACGAGCCAGGCCGATCCGGTGAAATGCCCGACGAGATGCGACGCGATCGAACACGCTCGGCGCCGAGCGCAGGAAGCGCGCGAACTCGTCGGCGATCCCGGCCGCTTCGGGACAGGCGAGGCGGTACGCGGCGAGCGCGTCTTCGAGCGGGTGGCGTGGGTCGTCCATGGCGCCGGCAAGCATAGTCAGCGCCGTCCCGGCGCGGCAATTCCAGCCGTAACGCCGCTTGTGCGCGCCCGGGAGCGTGGGTTAAGTTGGCCCGCCTTCGCGCTGCGCATTCGCCGCGGTCGCCGAGCACACGAGCCTCCTTCGACCGGGTCGGGGAGCCTGCGACCCGCGGACGGGTCGTGCACGGAGCGGAAATGCATCTCCGCTCCGGAAGAAAATTCGGGCGGCCTTTGCCTGACCCGGCAAATCCGACACGTCCGGGACGGACCGACTCGGAACCTTTGGAGAGGGGAACTCGATGTTGAAAGATATTTTCGCGGTCCAGCCGGTGCATCCGACGCCGCACGTCGACGCCGGCGAGCACCCGCAGGGCCCGATCACCGGCGAGATTACGCTCAAGCGCGCACTGACCGCCAAGCACCTCGTCATGCTCGGCATCGGCGCGATCATCGGCGCCGGCATCTTCGTGCTGACCGGCCAGGCCGCCGCGATGCATGCCGGCCCCGCCGTCGTGCTGAGCTTCGTCTTCGCCGGCATCGCCTGCGCGTTCGCGGGCCTGTGCTACGCCGAGTTCGCCTCGATGCTGCCGGTTTCGGGCAGCGCGTACTCGTATTCGTACGCGACGCTCGGCGAGATCGTCGCCTGGTTCATCGGCTGGATGCTGATCCTCGAATACCTCTTCGCGGCCTCGACCGTCGCGGTCGGCTGGTCGGGCTACTTCAACAGCCTGCTCGGCTCGATCGGCGAGCTCGCCGGCATGCAGCTCGCGCTGCCGGCCGCCATATCGAATGCGCCGCTGACGGTGACCGACGGCCACATATCGACGACCGGCGCGCTCATCAATCTGCCGGCCGTGCTGATCGTCGGCGCGATCAGCTGGGTCTGCTACGTCGGCATCACGCAATCGGCGTCGCTGAACGCGGTCGTCGTCGCGATCAAGCTCGTCGTGATCCTGCTCTTCGTCGCGTTCTCGCTGCAGTTCGTCAACGCGGCGAACTGGCATCCGTTCGTGCCGCCGATGGACGATGCAGGCCACTTCGGCTGGCCGGGCGTGTTCCGTGCGGCGTCGATCGTGTTCTTCTCGTACATCGGCTTCGATGCGGTCTCGACCGCGGCGCAGGAAGCGAAGAATCCGCAGCGCGACATGCCGATCGGCATCCTCGGCTCGCTCGTCGTCTGCACGGTCCTCTACATCATCGTCGCGGCAGTGCTGACCGGCATCACGCCGTACACGCTGCTCGGCACGGCGCATCCGGTCTCGACCGCGATCGAGGGTTATCCGAGCCTGCGCTGGCTGCGCATCGTCATCGAGATCGGCGCGATCGCCGGCCTCTCGTCGGTGATCCTCGTCATGCTGATGGGCCAGCCGCGCATCTTCTACACGATGGCGAAGGACGGCCTCGTGCCGCCGCTGTTCGGCAAGGTGCATCCGAAGTACCAGACGCCGTACGTCGGCCAGGTCATCGTCGGCGTCGATCGCCGCGATCCTCGCGGGACTCCTGCCGATCAACGTGCTCGGCGATCTCGTTTCGATGGGCACGCTGCTCGCGTTCACGACGGTCTGCATCGGCGTGCTCGTGCTGCGCAAGACGCGCCCCGATCTGCCGCGCTCGTTCCGCGTGCCGGCCGCGCCGGTCGTCTGCGTGCTCGGCGCGATCAGCTGCTTCGCGCTGTTCGCGGTCGCGTTCAAGGACAACTGGCTGTGGATGAGCTGCTGGATCATCGCCGGAATCATCGTCTATTTCTGCTACGGCTACCGGCGCAGCAAGCTGCGCGGCACGCAGCAGATGAAACCCGAAGCCGGCGGAACGCTCCGCCGGCTTCTTTCTATGCGCGCCGACACCGACGCCGACGCGAATCACCGATGCTCGATCGACTTCTCGCGAAGAAAACCGATTTCTCCGACGCGGACGCCAGCGAAGGCCCGTGCCTCAAGCGCACGCTCGGACCGTGGGGACTGACCGCGCTCGGCATCGGCGCCGTGATCGGCGGCGGCATCTTCGTGATCACGGGACAAGCCGCGGCCGAGCACGCGGGCCCGGCGATCGTGCTCTGCTTCATCATGGCGGCGGTCTGCTGCAGCTTCACGGCGCTCTGCTACGCCGAGTTCGCGACGCTGATCCCGATGTCCGGCAGCTCGTACTCGTATGCGTACGCGACGCTCGGCGAGCTCGTCGCCTGGTTCATCGGCTGGAACATGGTGCTCGAATACGGCGTCTCGGCATCGGCCGTCGCGGTCAGCTGGACCGGCTATTTCACGAGCCTGCTCGATCACTTCGGCATCCACCTGCCGCCGTCGCTGACCAATGCGCCGCTCGCGTTCACCGACAACCATCTCGTCGCGACCGGCGCACTGTTCAACCTGCCCGCGGTCGCGATCGTGCTGGCGCTGACCTGGATCTGCTACGTCGGCATCAAGGAATCGAGCGGCGCGAATCTCGCGATGGTGATCCTCAAGGTGTCGCTGATCGTCGTCGTGATCGTCGTCGGCGCGCACTACGTGAATCCCGACTACTGGCATCCGTTCATTCCGGAAAACCAGGGGCCGGAAAAATACGGCTGGTCCGGCATCATCCGCGGCGCGGCGCTGGTGTTCTTCGCGTACATCGGCTTCGAGGCGACCTCGACCGCGGCGCAGGAAGCCGAAGAATCCGCAGCGCGACCTGCCGATCGGCACGATCGCATCGCTCGCGATCTGCACGGTGCTCTACATCGGCATGGCGACCGTGCTGACCGGCCTGCTGCCGTTCGATCAGCTCGGCACGAGCGAGCCGGTCGTCACCGCGATCAAGGCGCATCCGGAGCTCAACTGGCTGCGCTGGCTCGTCGAGTTCGGCGCGATGATCGGCCTTTCGTCGGTGATCCTCGTCATGATCATCGCGCAGCCGCGCATCTTCATGATCATGGGCCGCGACGGCCTGTTGCCGCCGGTGTTCGCCAAGATCCATCCGAAGTACTGCACGCCGCACATCAACACGGTCATCACCGGCTGCGGCATCGCGCTGCTCGCGGCGATCTTTCCGCTCGACGTGCTCGGCGATCTCGTCTCGATGGGCACGCTGATCGCGTTCACGGCGGTCTGCATCGGCGTCCTGATCCTGCGCCGCACCGCGCCGGACCTGCCGCGCACGTTCCGCGTGCCAGCCGCGCCGCTCACCTGCACGCTCGGCGTCCTGAGTTGCCTGTTCCTGCTGATCTTCGGCGAGAACTGGTACAACTGGACGATGATGGGCGTGTGGACGGTGATTGGGTTCGCGATCTATTTCGGGTACGGGTTCAAGCACAGCAAGCTGCGTCGCGGCGCAACTTCGGCTGCACGCGCTGGACCGCGTGTCTGCGCACCGTAGTTTCGCATCGCCGCTATCGATCCGCGTATCTTCGAGCTCCGGCAACGACGCTGACGGCGATTTCGGCGTCGCCGCTTTCGCGGCTCTACCGGAATGTTCGGCGTCGCCGCTGTCGGGCCGCACGATCGGAGCTCCGCCGAGCTTCCGGCTCGACCGCTTCGTCGACCATTCGTCTCCGCGGCGTCGACTCGAGCAGCGACAGCTGCTTCTTCACCGGCGCGCCCATCTCGGCGAGGCTCTGCACCTGCAGCAGCACGCTGCCCTTGCCGCCTTCGCGCAGGCGCCTGAGCGCGCTCGCGTGCGCGCGCTGCGCCTTGTCGAGCGCGAGGCCGACGGTGCCGAGCTCGTTGACGAGCAGCGCGAAGTTGTCGTGCAGCAGCGCGGCGCGGCGCGCGATCTCGTTCGCGTTGACGTTGCGCTGCTCGATGCGCCAGATGTGCGCGACCGTGCGCAGCGTCGCCAGCAGCGTGCTCGGGCTGACCAGCGAGATGTTCTTCGAGAGCGCGTAGCCGTAGAGGTTCGCGTCGGCGCGCACGGCTTCGATGAATGCGGCCTCGACCGGGATGAACAGCAGCACGAAGTCGAGCGTGCGCAGCTTCTCGATGTCGTCGTAGTTGCGCGCCGAAAGCTCGTCGATGTGACGGCGCAGCGAGGCCGCGTGATCGTCGAGCGCGGCGGCGCGCAGGGCATCCTCGCCCGACGCGACATAGCGCTCGTACGCTTTCAGCGACACCTTCGCGTCGATGACGATGTCCTTGTTGTCGGGCAGGCGCACGATCACGTCCGGCCGCGGCCGCGAGCCGTCGTCGTTGCGGAAGCGTCACCTGCGTTTCGTAGTCGCGGCCGGCCGTCAGGCCCGACGCCTCGAGCACGCGCTCGAGCACGAGCTCGCCCCACGCGCCCTGCGTGCGCGAATCGCCCTTGAGCGCGCGCGTCAGGTTGATCGCGTCCTCGCTGATGCGCTGGTTGAGCTGCTTGAGGCTCTGGATTTCCTGCGCGAGCATGCCGCGCTCGCGCTGGTCGCTCGCGTGCGTCTGGCGTGACCGTCTCGCGGAATTCCTTGAGCTGGACCTTCAACGGATCGAGCAGGCCGCCGAGCTGCTGCTCGCTCTGCTCGCGAAAGCGCTCGGCCTTGTCGTCGAGGATCGAGTTGGCGAGGTTCTGGAACGATTCGCGCAGACGCTGCTCGGCCTGGTCGAGCAGCGCGAGCTTTTCGGCCGCGGACTGAGCCTGCTCGCGCGCGGTGGCTTCGAGCGCCGAGTGGCGGCGCGTCATTTCGTCGATCCGCTGCTGCAGGCCGTCGCGCGCACGGCGCGCGTCGGCGAGATCGTGCGCGAGCCGCGCGCCGTGCGCCTGCGTGCGTCGCCGACTGCGCGGTCAGCGCGCGCAGGTTTTCCTCGGCCTTCGACCATTCCTGCTCGAAGCGTTCGATGCGGCGCGCGAGATCGGATCCGCGCGCGAGTCGCGGCGTCGCGCTGCTCGGCGAGCACGGCGACTTCGCTGTCGCGCGCCGTGCGGCCCGGCGTCGCGCGCCTGCGCGATCCAGCGCCGGGCGAGCAGAGCGACGACGAACGCGCCGACGACAAGGCCGAGCTGCGGCGGCGATGAACGCGAGGACGATTGGCGACAGATCCGGCACGCGGGAACCTCAGTCGGTCGAGGATTCCATTGTGACAGCGTGGCGTCTCAGTTGCCGAGACGGCCGCGTCCGCGCGACGCCGCGCACAAACGAAAACGCCGCGCGAGATCATCGCGCGGCGTTCGTCGCGATCGAACATCACGCCTTCTTGGCGGTGTAGCCCGAGCACCAGCCCTTGGCGTTGGTCGCCTTGCCGGGGAAGAGGCCGCACGGACCGTACGCATCGCCGGCCTTGCCCGTCCAGAACTTGCAGTTCTCGCACATCGAGCCGGCTTTGTAGGTCGCGAACTTGGCCGTGTCGACCTTGGTCGCGTCTTCCTTGTAGCCGAGCGCCATCGCGGTCGGATCGCTTTCGGAAAGGTGCGGCAGGTCGTCGGCGCGCGCGAAACGCGGCAGCAGCGTCGAGGCGATCGGCGCGGCGACCGCGCCGGCGACGGCGAGCTTGAGGAAACGGCGTCGGGCCTGGCTATCGGCTGGGTTTGACATCATCGGCTCCTGTGGTTCGGGTGTGGATCGGGGGATGCGATCGGCGGGACTCCGAGCGGCGCCGAGGATACTCTCCTGGTTTAAATCGAAGCTGACACGGGATAGGAATTAGTCTCGTTTAGATTTGCGAGGAACGGATCCGAGGACCTGGCCAGAAGCCAGCAACCGGTAGCCGGAAGCGCACTTCGGCTCACGGCTACCGGCTACCGTCTTTTTCCGACAGTAACGCCTGTCCCTTATATTCCCGACCCCGACGCCAACGCCGCACCCATGACCTCGACCCTGCCCTACGACCCCGTCGCCCTCGCCACCTGCGCGCGCACGATCGCCGACACCGGCCGCGATCTCGCCGCGCTCGGCTGGACGCCGGCGACGAGCAGCAACTTCTCGATGCGGCTCGACGCGAGCCACATCGCCGTGACGATTTCGGGCCGCGACAAGGGCCGGCTTGTCGGGCGAGGACGTCATGGTCGTCGATCTCGACGGCCGCGCGGTCGCGACCGACGCGAGGCCGTCGGCCGAGACGCTGCTGCATACGCAGATCTACCGGCGCTTCGCCGACGCCAACGCGGTGCTGCACACGCACTCGCGCGCGCAGACGGTCGCCTCGCGCCTGTTCGCCGCGCGCGGCGTGATCCGCTTCGAAGGCTGGGAGCTGCAGAAGGCGATCACCGGCTACACGACGCACGAGAGCGCGCTCGACCTGCCGGTGTTCGCGAACACGCAGGACATGAGCGTGCTCGTCCGCGAGGTCGACGCGTGGCTCGACGCGGGCAAGCCGCTGTCCGGCTACTTGATCGACGGCCACGGCATCTACACGTGGGGAAGTGACATGCCGGAGACGCGCCGCCATCTCGAGGCCTTCGAATTCCTGCTAGCCTGCGAGCTCGACCTCTGGCGCCTGCGAGGCGAACCCACATGAGCCGACTCACGATCTACGACGAAAACCGCGCCGGACACCCGCTGTCCGTGCACACCGACCACGCCGACATCTCGCGCGAGCTCGGCGCGGTCGGCGTGCGCTTCGAGCAATGGGAAGCGACCAAGCCGGTCGCGCCGGGCGCGAGCCAGGACGAAGTCATCGCGGCCTACCGCGCCGACATCGACCGCCTGATGCACGACCGAAGGCTACCAGGCCGTCGACGTGATCAGCCTCAAGCCCGACAACCCGGATCGCGCCGCGTTCCGCCAGAAATTCCTGAACGAGCACACGCACAGCGAGGACGAGGTGCGCTTCTTCGTCGCCGGCGCCGGCCAGTTCACGCTGCACATCGGCGACAAGGTCTACGAAGTGCTCTGCGAAAGCGGCGATCTCATCGGCGTGCCGGACGGCACGCGCCACTGGTTCGACATGAGCGAGTCGCCGTACTTCGTCGCGATTCGCCTGTTCACGAACAAGGAAGGCTGGGTCGCCAACTTCACCGGCACCGACATCGCCGAGCGCTTCCCGCGCATGACGCCGCATCGCTCGGCGCGCGCCGACTGATGGCCTATCTCGACGAATCGCTCGCGCCGGGCGAAACCATCGTCGCGCGCTTCGACCTGCACTGGACCGCGAAGTGGCGGCTGATCGTGTATCTCCTGCTCGCGATCCCGACGCTCGGCATCGCGCTTTTCGCCGCGCTCTACGAATGGCTGCGCCTGCGCTCGATCGAGCAGGGCGTGACGAACCGCCGCGTCGTGCGCAAGACCGGCATCGTCAGCCGCGAAACCGAAGAGCTGCGCCTCGCCTCGATCGAGACGATCGACCTGCGCCAGAGCGCGTGGGGCCGCATGTTCGGTTTCGGCGACGTCGTGCTGACCGGCCGCGGCGAGAGCTGCGATGATCTTCGCGCGGCTCGCGCGTCCGCTGGATGCGAAGCGCGCGATCGAGAGCGCATACGCGGCGCACGTCGAAGACGCGCGCGTGCAGGCGCCACACTCGTAGCTGGCCGGCCATGCGTGCCCTGTTCGGTTCAATCCTTACAGGCCCTGACCATCGTTCGCACCGCCACATCTCTGCGACGGACTCCGCATGATTCAAGCCATCCTCACCGACATCGAAGGCACGACGAGCTCGATCAGCTTCGTCAAGGACGTGCTGTTCCCGTACGCGCGCAAGCGCCTGCCGGCGTTCGTCGAAACGCATGCCGACGAAGCCCGACGTGCAGCACTGGCTGCACGAGGCGGCGAAGGAAGCCGGCCTCGTCTCGGCGACGCAGCAGGAGATCATCGAGCTCCTGATCGGCTGGATCGACGCCGATCGCAAGTCGACCGCGCTGAAAGCGCTGCAGGGCATGATCTGGAAGGCCGGCTACGAAGACGGCGAATACCGCGCGCACGTCTATCCCGAAGTGCCGGCGCGACTTCGCGCATGGCACGCGCAGGGCAAGCGGATCTACGTCTATTCGTCGGGCTCGGTACCCGCGCAGAGGCTCCTGTTCGCGCACACCGACGCCGGCGACCTGACGCCGCTGCTCTCGGGCTACTTCGACACCGAAACCGGCCCGAAGCGCGACGCCGAATCGTACCGCCGCATCGCGGACGCGATCGGCGTGCCGGCCGGCGCGATCCTGTTCCTTTCCGACATCACCGAAGAGCTCGACGCGGCGCGCGCGGCCGGCATGCAGACGATCCTGCTCGCGCGCGCACCGTCGCGTTGCCCGGATCGCATCCGCGCACGCCTGCGTCGCCGACTTCGACGCGATCGTGCCCGATGCCCTCGGCTCGCGTTCCGTTTCGCAATGAACTCTGCAGGCGCGAACCTGATCGGCGCCATGTGGATCGCGTGGGCCGTGTACTGGTTCGTCGCGGCACGCAGCGCGAAGCAGGATCGGCGCCAGGAATCGGCGCTGTCGCGCGCCGGGCACATCGTTCCGCTCGGCATCGCGGCGTGGCTTCTGTGGACGCCGACGTTGCCAGCGGCGTTCTCGGCGAGCGTTTCCTGCCCGCCACGCCCGCGACGTTCTACATCGGCGCCGTCGTGACCGCGCTCGGCCTCGGCTTCGCGATCTGGGCGCGCCGCGTGCTCGGGCGCAACTGGAGCGGCATCGTGACCGTGAAACAGGATCACGAGCTCGTCGCAGGCAGGTCCCTACCGCTGGGTCCGCCACCCGATCTACACGGGACTCCTGATCGCGTTCGCCGGCAGCGCGATCGCGCGCGGCGAATGGCGCGGCGTGCTCGCGTTCGCGATCGTGTTCGCGGCGCTGTGGCGCAAGCTCAGGCTCGAGGAGCGCTGGATGATCGAGACGTTCGGCGATGCGTATCTGCGTTATCGTGAGCGAGGTGCGCGCGCTGATTCCGTTCGTGCTCTGATCCGGTGCGAATCGACGCGCGCTCCCGCCGGTCGCGCCGGCAACTCCTGAAGACGAGGATGCATTTCGAGTGAGCCCAGGATCGGCCTTGTGGAACGGTGTGCGCGCCGTCGCGCTGCGCCCGCCGCGCGCCAATCCGGTCGGCAGCGGACCCGGGCTCTTCATCGCTGCTGACGATCGTCTACTACGCCGTCGCGATCGCGATCGCGATGACCGAAGTCGGCCGCCCGTGGACGGTCGTGCCGTACGGCGTGACGACCGTGCTCACCGACGCGCTGCTGACGCTCTTCGCCGCCTGGGTGCTGGTGCGCGTCATGCAGCGCGACGACATCGTCTGGGGCGTCGCCGCGATCCTGCTCGCCGCGACGATCGCGACGTCGGTCGTCGTGCACTGGCCGCTGAGCTGGGCGGCGGCGAAGCTCATTGCGCGCGGGCACGTCATCGTCGCGGTGCTTTTCGATCTGGTGTCGCGCGGGTGGTGGCTCTTCGTGCTGCTTGTCGTCGCGCACTGGCTTGCGCCGCGCAGCGTCGGGCGCGCGCTCGTCGCCGCCCTGCTCGGCTACGCGGTGTCCGCGGCAGCCTGGTGGTGGTTGCCGGCGATGCCGGTGCTGACCACCGCGAAGGTCGCAGCGCCGCCGGTCGCGGTGGTCGACGCGCCGAAAGGTTCCAGCGAAGACGACGAAGACGACGCCGATTCCGCGAAGGAACCCGACTTCGATGCCGAAGCGGTCATCTACAACCAGCGCGATCTGCTCGACGCCGCAACGGCGAAGCTGCGCCCGCAGACGCCGGGCGTGGTCGATCTCTACGTCGTCGCGTTCGCCGGCGATGCGGAAGAAAACGTGTTCCGCAACGAGGCCGAGTACGCGGAGAAGCTCTTCGCTCAACGCTTCGGCGCCGAAGGCCGCGTGCTCGTGCTCGAGAACAATGCGGCGACGGTCGCGACGCGGCCGCTGGCGACGCTGACCAATCTGACCTGGGCGCTCGACGACGTCGCCAAGACGATGGATCCGGCCGAGGACGTGCTGCTGCTCTATGTCACGACGCACGGCTCGCACGATCACGAGCTGCTGGTCGATCTCGACGCCGCTGCCGCTCGACCAGATCGCGCCCGAGGATCTCGCCGATGCGCTGGCGACGAAACCCGGCATCCGCTGGAAGGTCGTCGTCGTCAACGCGTGCTATTCCGGCGGCTTCATCGAAGCGCTGCACGACGATTCGACGCTGGTGATCACGTCCGCGCGCGCCGACCGCACGTCGTTCGGCTGCGGCGCGGATTCGGACATCACGTATTTCGGCAAGGCGTTCCTCGCCGAAGCGCTGAACCAGACGACGTCGATACCGGACGCGTTCCGCCAGGCACAGAAATCGGTCGCGGAATGGGAGGACAAGGACAAGGAAGAGCACTCCGAACCGCAGATCGCGTCGACGCGCAGCATCGAAGCCAAGCTCGCGACGTGGCAGCGCCAGCTGAAACCGGGCGAGCCGGTGCCGTTCGCGCCGGCGGAATCCACGCCGTGATGCGCGCGCCGATTGCCGTGCTTGCGTCGCCTGCGCTCGCTGGCGAGCTCCGCACTCGCCACGTCAGGCATCCCGCATGAACCAGGACGCGACCGGAATTCTCGACCCCGCGACACGCGCCGCGATCTCGGCCGCGTGGGGCCTCAGCCCGCACGCGGCGTTCGAGCCGCTCGGCAACGGGCTGATCAACCGCACGCTGCGCATGCTCGACGACGGCCGCGAGCGCGTGCTGCAGAAACTCAACACCGCGGTATTCCGCGCGCCGGAAACCGTGATGCGCAACTGCCACGCGGTCACGGCGCATCTCGGCCGCGAGCGCGCCGCGGGCAACTACGCGTATGCCGTGCTCGAGCTCGTGCCGACGCTGTCGGGCGCGCCGGCGCTGACGCTCGCCGATGCGAGCTGGTGGCGCATGTACGACTACGTGCCGGATACGCGCACGCACGATGTCGCCGCCGACGCCGTGATGGCCGGCGAAGCCGCGCGCGGCTTCGGCGCTTTCGTGCGCGCGCTCGGCTCGCTGCCGACCGGAGCCGTCGGCGAGGTCATTCCCGGTTTCCACGATCCGGCGCGGCGCTACGAGAACTTCCGTCGCGCGCTCGCCGACAATCGCGTCGGCCGCGCGTCGATCTGCTACGACGAATGCCGGCGCGCGTCGGCATTCGCCGAGCTCGTCGGAACATGGCAATCGCTGACCGCGCACGGGCTGCCGCTGCGCATCGTGCACAACGACTGCAAGCTCAACAACATCCTCTTCGACATCGACGGTCGCGCGGTCTGCGTGATCGACCTCGATACCGTGATGCCGGGCTCGCCGCTGTTCGATTTCGGCGATCTCGTGCGCACGCTGGTCAATCCGGTCGCCGAGGACTCGACGGAGATCGAGCGCATCGAGGTCAGGGCCGACATGTTCACCGCGGTCGCGCGCGGCTATCTCGACGGCTGCGGATCGCTGCTGACTCCGGTCGAACGCACCAGCCTCGTGTTCGGCGCGCGCATGGTGACCGGCATGCTGGCGCTGCGCTTCCTCACCGACTATCTCGACGGCGATCGCTATTTCCGCATCGAGCGGCCGCTGCACAACCTCGAGCGCGCGCGCAACCAGCTCGCGTTGTACGAGGCACTTGGTGCCGCCGAGGGCGATCTGCAGTACCTCCTGCGCTGACTGCGAGTACATGCGGCAACGCCGCCGCCGGTTCGATCCTGCGCGCGTCTAACGCCTGCGCGCAGCAAGCGTCGAACCGCGCTCGACCGTAACCAACAGGTGCGCAAACCGGCCGACCGCTGATCGGCCTTCGGGCTTTTACGGCTTCTTTATGCGCAAGCGCTGCATCCATATGCGCGCTATATGCGGCGAAGCCTATCGTGCCGCCTGTTCGAAAAGGTGCCACGCCATGGATATCGCCTACCTCGTGTTCCTCGCGGTGCTCGTCGGCCTGACCGCAGGCTATATCCGCCTCTGCGCGAAGCTCGAAGACCGCAAGTGATCGAATTCCTGATCAGCGTCGCGATGCTCTCTGTCGTCGCCGCTGCGATCTATTTCTACTGCATCCGCAGGAGTCGTCCATGACCCTTCTCTATGCGCTCGCCGCCGTCATCGCGCTCGCGCTGACGCGTTTATCTCACCGTCGCGCTGCTCAAGCCGGAGTGGTTCGAATGACCACCAACGACTATCTGCAGCTCGGCCTCTACCTGGTCGTGCTGCTGCTGCTGGTCAAGCCGCTCGGCGCCTACATGGCGCTCGTGTTCGCCGACGCGCCGAACCGCGTGCATCGCATCGGCGGTCCGGTCGAGCGCGTGCATCTATCGCCTTTGCGGCATCGCGCCGACGAGGACATGAGCTGGAAGCGCTACGCGCTGGCGATGCTCGTGTTCAACGTCGCCGGCCTCCTCTTCGTCTACCTGCTGCAGCGCGTGCAGCAATGGCTGCCGCTGAATCCGCAGGGCTTCGGCGCCGTCAGCGCCGATTCGGCGATGAACACCGCGATCAGCTTCGCCACGAACACGAACTGGCAGGGCTACGGCGGCGAGTCGACGATGAGCTATCTGACGCAGATGCTCGGCCTCGCCGTGCAGAACTTCCTCTCGGCGGCGACCGGCATCGCCGTGCTGATCGCGCTGATCCGCGGCTTCGTGCGCCGCAACGCGCACGGCGTCGGCAACTTCTGGGTCGACATGACGCGCACGCACGCTGTACGTGCTGCTGCCGCTGTCGCTCGTCGGCGCGCTCGTGCTGGTCTCGCAAGGCGTGCCGCAGAACTTCAAGCCGTACGAGAGCGTGCCGCTGCTGCAGGCGACGACGCAGACCGAAACCGTCAAGGATGCCGACGGCAACACCGTCAAGGATGCCGCCGGCAAGGACGTCACCAAGGAAACGACCGTGACCGAGCAGTCGCTGCCGCTCGGTCCCGCCGCCTCGCAGATCGCGATCAAGCAGCTCGGCACCAACGGCGGCGGCTACTACAACGTCAATTCCGCGCATCCGTACGAGAACCCGACGCCGCTCAGCAATTTCCTCGAAGTGCTGTCGATCCTGCTGATCTCGGCGGCGCTCTGCTACACGTTCGGCGCGATGGTCGGCGATCGCCGCCAGGGCTGGGCGCTGCTGGCGACGATGCTCGTGATCTTCGTGCCGCTGCTGCTCGCCTGCACGGCCGCCGAGCAAGCCGGCAATCCGGCGCTTGCACACGCTCGGCGTCGATCAGATCGCGTCGGCCGCTGCAGGCCGGCGGCAACATGGAAGGCAAGGAAGTCCGCTTCGGCATCGTCAACTCGACGCTGTGGGCGACCGCGACGACGGCCGCGTCGAACGGCTCGGTCAACGCGATGCACGACTCGTTCACGCCGCTCGGCGGCCTGGTGCCGATGTGGCTGATGCAGCTCGGCGAGGTGATCTTCGGCGGCGTCGGCTCGCGGCCTTTACGGAATGCTCGCGTTCGCCGTCGTCGCGGTGTTCATCGCCGGGCTCATGGTCGGGCGCACGCCGGAATATCTCGGCAAGAAGATCGAAGCGTACGAGATGAAGATGGCGAGCCTCGTCGTGCTGATTCCGTGCGCGCTGGTCGTCGTCGGCACGGCGATCGCCGTGCTCGCGCCGGCCGGCCTCGCCGGCATCGCGAATCCCGGCATCCACGGCTTCAGCGAGATCCTGTACGCGCTGTCGTCGGCGTCGAACAACAACGGCAGCGCGTTCGGCGGACTTTCCGCGAACACGCCGTTCTACAACACGCTGCTCGGCATCTGCATGTTCTTCGCGCGCTTCCCGCTCGCGATCGGCATGCTCGCGATCGCCGGATCGCTCGCGGCGAAGAAGCACGTGCCGGTATCGGCCGGCACGCTGCCGACGCACACGCCGCTGTTCGTCGTGCTGCTGGCGAGCACCGTCATCGTCATCGGCGCGCTGACGTTCCTGCCCGCGCTCGCGCTCGGCCCGATCGCCGAGCATCTGTCGGCCTTTGGACATTGATGCCATGAACAATCCAGGCACCGTTGCCGTTTCAACCCAGCGCGCCGCCGGCATGAACAGGGACATCCTGGGTCCTGCCGTCGTCGCCGCGTTCCGCAAGCTGTCGCCCCGCCAGCAGTTCCGCAATCCGGTGATGTTCGTCGTGTTCGTCTGCAGCATCCTGACGACCGGTCCTCTGGATGCAGGCGCTGGCGGGCCACGGCGAAGCGCCGGCCGGCTTCATCTTCTGGGTCAGCGCTCTGGCTCTGGTTCACGCTGCTGTTCGCGAATTTCGCCGAAGCGATCGCCGAAGGCCGCGGCAAGGCGCAGGCGCAGGCGCTGCGCGGCGCGCGCCGCGACGTGATCGCGAAGAAGCTCGCCGCGCCCGAACGCACGGCGACGCGATCACGTTCACGCCGGCGCGCGATCTGCGCGACGGGCGATCATCGTGCTCGTCGAAGCCGGCGACGTCATTCCCGGCGACGGCGAGGTCGTCGAAGGCGCCGCTCGGTCGACGAGAGCGCCGTCACCGGCGAATCGGCGCCGGTGATCCGCGAATCCGGCGGCGATCGCAGCTCGGTCACCGGCGGCACGCGCGTGCTGTCCGACTGGCTCGTCGTGCGCATCGCGAGCAATCCGGGCGAGAGCTTCCTCGACCGCATGATCGCGATGGTCGAAGGCGCCAGCGCGGCGCAAGACGCCGAACGAGATCGCGCTGACGATCCTGCTGGCCAAGTTCACGCTGATCTTCCTGCTCGCCTGCGCGACGCTGCTGCCGTATTCGATGTACGCGGTGAGCGCAGCGGGCCACGGCGATCCGGTCACGATCACCGTGCTCGTCGCGCTGCTCGTCTGCCTGATCCCGACCACGATCGGCGGCCTGCTGTCGGCGATCGGCATCGCCGGCATGGATCGCATGATCCAGGCCAACGTGATCGCGATGTCCGGCCGCGCGGTCGAAGCGGCCGGCGACGTCGACGTGCTGCTGCTCGACAAGACCGGCACGATCACGCTCGGCAACCGCCAGGCCGTCGCGTTCCATCCCTGCGCCCGGCATCGACCGCAGGCATGCTCGCCGACGCCGCGCAGCTCGCCTCGCTCGCCGACGAGACGCCCGAGGGCCGCAGCATCGTCGTGCTCGCCAAGGAGAAGTTCGGCCTGCGCGAACGCGAGATCGCCGGCGCGGACGTCGCGTTCGTGCCGTTCTCCGCGCAGACGCGCATGAGCGGCGTCGAACATGCACGGCCGCAGCATCCGCAAGGGCGCCGTCGACGCGGTCGAGAAACTATCTCGCGCGAGCACGGCGGCGAGATGCCGCCCGAAGTGCGTCCGCGCCGCCGAGGAGATCGCGCCGCAAGGGCGGCACGCCGCTCGTCGTCAGCGACGGCGCGCGCGCGCTCGGCGTGATCGAGCTCAAGGACATCGTCAAGGGCGGCATCCGCGAGCGCTTCGCCGAGCTGCGCGCAGATGGGCATCCGCACGATCATGATCACCGGCGACAACCCGCTGACCGCGGCGTCGATCGCCGCCGAAGCCGGCGTCGACGATTTCCTCGCCGAAGCGACGCCCGGAAGCCAAGCTCAAGCTGATCCGCGACATCCAGGCCGAAGGCCGGCTCGTCGCGATGTGCGGCGACGGCACCAACGACGCGCCCGCGCTGGCGCAGGCCGACGTCGCGGTCGCGATGAACAGCGGCACGCAGGCCGCGAAAGAGGCCGGCAACATGGTCGACCTCGATTCGAATCCGACCAAGCTGATCGAGGTCGTCGAGATCGGCAAGCAGATGCTGATCACGCGCGGCGCGCTGACGACGTTCTCGATCGCGAACGACGTCGCCAAGTATTTCGCGATCATCCCGGCCGCGTTCGCGAGCACGTATCCGGCGCTCAACGCGCTCAACGTCATGCATCTCGCGACGCCGCAGAGCGCGATCCTGTCGGCGGTGATCTTCAACGCGCTGATCATCATCTTCGCTGATTCCGCTCGCGCTCAAAGGCGTGCGCTACCGCGCGCTCGGCGCCGGCGCGCTGCTGCGGCGCAATCTGCTGGTCTACGGCGTCACCGGCCTCATCGTGCCGTTCGTCGGCATCAAGCTCATCGATCTGCTGCTGGTCCTCGCCGGACTGGCCTGAAGGAGATTCCCGTGAATGCGAAGAACCTGATTCGCGCCTCGCTGCTGCTGGTGACACTGCCGATCGCCGGCACCGCGCTCGCCGATGCTGCGAACGATCCGGACTATTCGGTCACCGGCAATGTCGCGCTGACCAGCGACTACATGTTCCGCGGCCTGACCCAGACCTGGGGCGGCCCCGCGATCCAGGGCGGCGCCGATCTGACGATGAGGAACGGCTTCGCCGCCGGCTTCTGGGCGTCGAGCATCAGCGACAAGAGCTATCCCGGCGCTTCGCTCGAGCTCGATCTCTACGCGAGCTACGGCACGCAGATCAACGATGACTGGTCGTGGCGCGTCGGGCTCTACAGCTATCTCTATCCGAACGGCAATCTCGACGACGTCGGCTTGCCGTCGCGCTCGTTCAACACGACCGAGGCGAACGCTTCGCTGACCTGGAAATGGCTGACGCTGAAGTACTCGACGTCGCTGACCGACTATTTCGGCATCGACGTCGAGCAGGGCTATCGCGACGACTCCAAAGGCACGGGCTATCTCGAGCTCAACGCGGCGATCCCATTCAACGATCAGTGGAGCCTCGCGCTGCACGCCGGACGCACCGACATCCCGACGCGCCTTGCGACGCCGCTCGCGAACGGCGCGGACGATCCCGACTACGACGACTTCGGCGCGACGCTGAAATACCAGTTCGCGACGCACTGGTCGGCGAGCCTCGGCGCGACCTATGCCGACAACCACGACTTCTACGGCCACACGGCGAGCTTCACGAATGTCGCAGACACCAGGAACGTCGGCGGCACGCGCGGCTTCGTCATGCTGCAAGGGACGTTCTGAGAGTCATGCACACGATTTCTTTCCGTCATTCCGGTGCAAGCCGGAATCCATTTCGGCACTCACCTGACGAAGAGGGTCCCGGATTCATTCCGGGGCGACGGTTTTTCATCATCACCACGGAATTCCGATCATGAGCAAGATCATCCGCCAATCGATCGTCATGCTTGCGCTGCTGACAGTGCTCACCGGCGTCGTCTACCCGCTGCTCGTCACCGGCGTCGCGCAGATCGCATTCCGGCACGCGGCGAACGGCAGCCTGATCGAGCACGACGGCAAGACGCTCGGCTCCGAGCTGATCGGCCAGCCGTTCTCCGATCCGAAGTATTTCTGGAGCCGACCTTCGGCGACGGCGCCGTTCGCCGACAACAGCGCCGCGTCGACGCGGCTCCAATCTCGGGCCGACCAACCGCGCGCTCACCGACGCGGTCAAGCAGCGCATCGAAGCGCTGCGCGCGGCCGATCCCGGCAACACGGCGCCGGTGCCGGTCGATCTCGTCACCGCCTCGGGCAGCGGCCTCGATCCGCACATCTCGCCCGCAGCGGCGGCTTATCAGGTCGCCCGCGTCGCGCGCGCGCGCGGCATGCCCGTCGGCGATGTCGAAAGACTCGTCGCAGCCGCCACCGAAGGCCGCACGTTCGGCGTGCTCGGCGAGCCGCGCGTCAACGTGCTCAAGCTCAATCTCGCGCTCGACGGAAAGTAATCGGCGATTTCCCGCGTCGCAGGCCGTCCGAAGCGGCCTCGACGCGTGCTTCCGGCCGCGAAAGCTAGCCACGCACGCTCCGCTTGCCGCATCATGGCGGCTGCAGCGGGCGCGTTTTCGCGATTCGTGCGCTCGTCCGAGATCGCGAACACAAGGAGCGTCCGCTCGCGGCCGCGCTTTCATGGCTCCCACCGATTCCGACCATCGCCCCGATCCCGACGCTCTGCTCGCGCGCGTGAAGGACGACGAATCGCGCGCGCGACGCGGGCGCCTGCGCATTTTCTTCGGCGCGACGGCCGGCGTCGGCAAGAGCTACGCGATGCTCGAAGCCGCGCGTCGCCAGCGCGCCGACGGCGTCGATGTCGTCGTCGGCTATGTCGAGCTGCACGGCCGTCCCGAAACCGAGGCGCTGCTCGAAGGTCTCGAAATCCTGCCGCCGATGCACCTCGAGCATCGCGGCATCGCGCTGACGCGAATTCGATCTCGACGGCGCGCTGGCCCGGAAGCCGCAGCTGCTCATCGTCGACGAGCTCGCGCACTCGAACCATCCCGGCGCGCGCCATCCCAAGCGCTGGCAGGACGTCGAGGAGCTGCTCGCGCGCGGGCATCGACGTCTACACGACGGTCAACGTGCAGCACCTGGAAAGCCTGCACGACGTCGTCGCGCAGATCACCGGCGTCGACGTGCGCGAGACCGTGCCCGATCGCGTGTTCGCATGCGCCGACGAAGTCGAGCTCGTCGATCTGCCGCCCGACGAGCTGCTCGAGCGGCTCGCCGAGGGCAAGGTCTACGTGCCCGACAAGGCGCGCCACGCGGCGCAGAATTTCTTCCGCAAGGGCAACCTGATTGCGTTGCGCCAGCTCGCGCTGCGCGCGACGGCCGAGCGCGTCGACGCCGCGATGCGCGAATACCGCGACCGTCACGCGATCTCGGCGACGTGGGCCGCGAACGAGCGCCTTCTCGTCTGCGTCGGTCCCGATCCGCTGTCGATGCGGCTGGTGCGCTCGGCCGCGCGCATGGCCAGCGCGCTGCACGCGCAGTGGCTCGCGGTCTACGTCGAGACGCCCAAGCTCGTGCGCCTGCCGCAGGCCGCGCGCGACCGCATCCTGCAGACGCTGCGGCTCGCCGCCGAGCTCGGCGCCGAGACCGCGAATCTCAGCGGCGAAAGCGTCGCCGCGACGCTGATCGAGTTCGCGCGCGGCGCAACGTCAGCCGCATCATCGTCGGCAAGCCGCTGCGGCCGCGCTGGCGCGATCGATTCGACGTGTCGCTGGTCGACGAGCTGATCCGCCAGAGCGGCGCGATCGACGTCTACGTGATCAGCGGCGAACAGGGGCAGGAAAGTCCGGCGCCGCCGCGCATTCCGAAGCGCAGCAGCCGCTGGCAGCGCGTATCTCAGGGCGCTCGCGGTCGTCGTCGTCGCGACGCTGATTTGCATCGCTGATGAACGGCCGCTTCGAGCTGCACCAACGTCGTGATGGTCTATCTGCTCGGCACCGTGGTCGTCGCGTGCGCGTTTCGGGCGCGGGCCGTCGGTGCTCGCGGCCGTGCTGAGCGTGGGCCTGTTCGATTTCCTGTTCGTGCCGCCGCAGTATTCGTTCGCCGTTTCGGACACGCAGTACGTGATCACGTTCGCGCGTGATGCTGACGACGGCTCTGCTCATCAGCCATCTCGCCGCGCTCGGCAAGCGGCAGGCTTCGGTCGCGCGCCAGCGCGAACGCCGCGCGGCCGAGCTCTACGCGCTCAGCCGCGAGCTCGCGCGCCGCCGCACCATCGACGAGCTTTCGAAATTCCTCGTCCGCCACGTGCTCGCGAGCGTCGAGGGCGAGGCGGCCGTGCTGCTGCCCGACGCGGACGGCAAGATCCAGGATCCGGAGCATTTCTGCGATCGCGGCGCGGTGCGCGCAGCGGCGTCGACCGTGCGCTATCCCGTGCCGGGCAACGATCTCGGCATCGCGCAGTGGGCGTACGATCATCGCAAGAAGGCCGGCCTCCACACCGACACGCTGGCGAGCGCGACCGCGATGTACCTGCCGCTGAATGCGCTCAAGCGCTGCATCGGCGTGCTCGGCCTGCGGCCGACCGATCCGCGCCAGCTGCAGATTCCCGAGCAGATGCATCTGGTCGAAGCGCTGGTCAACCAGGCCGCCGTCGCGATGGAGCGCGTGCAGCTCGCCGAGGCCGCGCAGGACGCCGAGCGTGCAGGTCGAATCGGAGAAGCTGCGCAACGTGCTGCTCAGCGCGATCTCGCACGATTTCCGCACGCCGCTGGCGACGATCATCGGCTCGGCGTCGACGCTGCGCGACAGCGACGCAGCGCTCGACGAGCCGCGCCGGCGCGCGCTGCTCGACACGCTGCTGCACGAAGCCGAGCGCATGAACCGGCTGGTCGGCAACCTGCTCGATCTCACGCGCTTCAGCGAAGGGCGCATCGAGCTCAAGCACGACTGGATCGCGATCGACGATCTGATCGGCGCCGTGCTGACGCGCCTGCAAGCGACCTGCTCGCGCAACATCCGGTTTCGCTCGACCTGCCGGCCGATCTGCCGCTGGTGCGCGGCGACGAGGTCATGCTCGAGCAGGTGCTGTCGAATCTGCTCGAGAACGCGGCGCGGCACACGCCGTCGGGCACGGCGATCGATATTTCGGCGACGGTTTCGGCAAGCGCGCTCGAAGTCGCGGTGCGCGATCACGGTGCCGGGATTTCCGGCCGGCGAGGAAGCGCGCGTCTTCGAGAAATTCCATCAGGCGCGGCCGGAAAGCGCGCAAAGCGGCTTCGGGCTCGGCCTCGCGATCTGCAAGGCGATCGTCGAAGCGCACGGCGGCACGATCTCCGCGCGCAACGCGCCCGGCGGCGGCGCCGAATTCCGCTTCACGCTGCCGCTGCCCGCGACGGAACCCGAAGTCGAATGAGCACGCCGCGCGCGAACCTGCTCGTCGATCGAGGACGATCCGCAGATCCAGCGCTTTCTCGCCACCGCACTCGAAGCGCACGGCTATGCGCTGTGCGAGGCGCGCACGGGCAACGAAGGCCTTGCGCTCGCGGCGACGCGTCAGCCCGACATCCTCATCGTCGATCTCGGCCTGCCGGACATTTCCGGTCTCGAGGTGATCCAGCGCGTGCGCGAATGGTATACGCGGCCGATCATCGTGCTGTCGGCGCGCGACAAGGAAACCGACAAGGTCGCCGCGCTCGATCTCGGCGCCGACGATTACCTGACCAAACCGTTCGGCATCGGCGAGCTGCTCGCGCGCCTTCGCGTCGCCGAGCGGCATCTTTCGGTGCAGAACGGCGCGCCGGCCGAGGCGGTCGTGCGCATCGGCGAGGTGACGGTCGATCTTGCCGCGCATCGCGTGCAGCGCAGCGGCGCCGACATCCATCTGACGCCGATCGAATACCAGCTGCTGACGACGCTTGCGCGCCATCGCGGCAAGGTGCTGACGCACCGCCAGCTGCTGCGCGAAGTCTGGGGCGCCGCGCACGTCGAATCGCCGCAATACCTGCGCATCTACATGCGCGCGCTGCGGCGCAAGATCGAAGCCGATCCGGCGAGGCCGCGCTGGTTGCTGACCGAAGTCGGCGTCGGCTATCGGCTTGCCGACGAAGCGACCTGAGCGGGTCAGCGACGATAGCGGCGGGAGAAGGGAAGCTAGTGCTGACTCTTCCCTGCGAGCGCGAACACGACGATCTGCTCGTCGCGATAGACCGGCTCGCCGAGCCGCGCGCCGACCGTCGATGCGCACGCGGCCATGTCCGGCCACGGCATCTCGATGCCCGGCGGCACCGACCACGGATGCATGCGCAGCACGAGGTAGTCCGCGCCCCACGTCGCGCCGTCCATGATGTCCGACGAGCTTGCCGATGCGCCGGAAGCGAGCGCCGTTCGCGTCATACGGAAATTCGTCGGCCTCGCCGCCACCGCACACCGGCGCCGCCAGCGCGTACTTGATGTTCTGGCGATGGATCGCCTGGTACCACGGATCCGGCAGGTAGTGCGAGACGAGCGGCGCCGGCGTTTCGATCAGCGTGATGCTGCCGCGCGGACGCGTGGCGAGATCGCGAAAGAACGCGGGCACCGGTCCGAGCTCGAGACGCGTCGAATACGGATTCGCCGCGGCGTCGTAATCGAACTGGAACAGCTCGTGGCCCATCAGCTGGTTTGGAAAGTAGTAGTAGCCGGGAATCGGACCCGCGGCGACGAGACCGGTGATCGACGAGTGCGCCAGCAGCCGCAGCGAGCGCGGAGATGCGCAGCTGCGCCAGCACGAACACGAGGCCTTCGGCGAGAAACAGCAGCACGAACGGCACCATCGGCAGCACGTAGCGCACGAACGTCTGCTGATGCTGGATCCATGCGGGGCGGCTCAGCGCGATCGCGGCCGAACCGACCAGCATCGCGCCGAGGACATACGCGGTGAAACCGCTGTCCTTGCGCCATCTCTGCCACACGCCAACGCCAAGCACGATCGCGAGCACGGCGCAGAGCCATGGGTTCGAGATGCCGAACGTCATCAGCAGCGATCGATAGAGCGTCTCGACGGTGACCGCGCCGGCGCCGGCTTTTGCGGCCATCGCGTGCCAGTCCGAAAGGATCGGCGGACCGAGCACGAGCGCGAGACCACGCCACCGTCGCGAACGCGAGGACGACGATACGCAAGAACGAACGCATGCCGGCCTTGCGTGTCGATCGGCGCAAGGCATCGCGCAGCGCCGGAATACCGAACCAGACGAACGGCCACAGCGTGAACACGACGGTCAGGAGATGCAGCCATGCGGCTGCGACCGCGGCGATGACATAAGTCAGCGCCCAACGCCACGACGTATCCTTTCGCCAGCGATCGAACGCTACGATCGCGATGAACGCACAAAGCGCGGACAGCGCGTACGGACGCGCCGTCCGGCTGAGATAGACGAGCACCGGCGAAACCGCCATCAGCGCGATCCAGACGGCTCGCACCGGCAGCGCGACCGACCGGCGCATCAGCCAGGGCGCCACGATCAGCAGCGCGACGCCCGCGATCAGCAGCGGCAGATGCATCTGCCATTCGTCGAGCGCGCCGAGATCGAACAGCCAGCGGTAGTACAGCGTCAGCGGAATGCAGTAGTCGGCGAAGCCGAAGTGCGTCGCGATCGTCGCGGCGTCGGCGCCGACGAGCATGCGCACCGCGTGCCATTCGTCGTCGATCAACACCTGCGAGCGCAGCTGGTAGACACGCAGCCAGACGCCCGCGACGAATGCGAGCACGGCCAGCGCAATCCACGGCCACGAGCGCCGGTCGCGCAACCCGAACGAAAAATCCGCGCGCGTCATGCGTGCATCAGCATTCGACGCCGGGCTTGAGGCGCAGCGATGTATCCGGCGAGAAAAGCGCCGGGCTCGCGAGCTTCCATTTCCAGGCGCGATACACGATGCCGGTCCAGAGCACGCCGCAGCCGTAGATCACCGAGCGGCGGAAATTGATCTGGCTCGCCTCGGCGAAGTAGCGCGTCGGGCACGAGATCTCGCCGATGCGCATGCCGAACGCGAGCGCCTGCACGAGCATCTGGTTGTCGAACACGAAGTCGTCGGAATTGCGCGCGAGCGGCAGCGTTTCGAGCACGCGCCGCGAGAAGGCGCGATAGCCCGTGTGGAACTCGGACAGCTTCGAGCCGAGCAGCATGTTCTGCGCGAACGTCAGCAGGCGGTTCGCGACGTACTTGTAGCGCGGCATGCCGCCGGCGATCGCGGTGTTGCCGAGGATGCGCGAGCCGATGCACGACATCGTAGACATCCGACGCGACCATCGCCGCCATCGCGGTGATCAGCCGCGGCTCGTACTGGTAGTCCGGATGCAGCATGACGACGATGTCGGCGCCGTGCGCGAGCGCGAGCGCGTAGCACGTCTTCTGGTTGCCGCCGTAGCCGCGATTGGCCGGATGCCGGTGCGTCGCGGATGCCGAGGCGCTGCGGCGACCGCAACGGTGGCGTCGTCGCTGGCATCGTCGACGAGCAGCACTTCGTCGACGATGTCGTGCGGGATCGCTTCGTAGCACGCTGCGAGCGTCTTCTCCGCGTGATACGCGGGCATGACGACGATGATCTTCTTTCCGTGCAGCATCGGCCGGCGAGGTTGGCGCGGGACCGCCCGCGGCGACGGTGCGACGCATGGCGGACACGGCCTTGCGTTGCAGCGGCGGATTCTAGCATCGACCATTGCCGCGTCCGGCCGGCGCAAGCGGACTGCCGAGCCGTTAGAATTGGCGCGGCAAGGCCCCGTAGCTCAGCTGGATAGAGCGTCCCCCTCCTAAGGGGAAGGTCGCACGTTCGAATCGTGTCGGGGCCGCCAATGCGTGTCGCATTTTGGCGTTCTTGGGCGTTGATAATAGAGAAGCCGTCGCAATCCGGCGGCAAGTCACGCCAAGGAGCTCGGTCATGACGTCACGCCGCCGGTCATTCGCACGCCCTCTGCCGTTGAATCCGCTTGCCGCGTGCCTCGCGGCGGTGCTCGCTGTTACCGACTCAGGCGCAACGCCGACACATCCGTCCGGCGCGATCGTCGTGACGAACTGCCTCGACAGCGGCGCGGGCAGCCTGCGCCAGGCGGTCATCAGCGGCGCACCGGGCGATCCGATCGACCTGACGCAGCTCGCCTGCAGCCAGATTTCGCTGACGAGCGGCCGCATCGACGTCAACCGCGATCTCCTGATCCAGGGACCCGGCCCGGACCTCCTGACGATCGACGGCACGCACACCGACCGCATCTTCAACCAGAACGGTCCGTACGTGCTCGCGCTGTACGGCCTGAAGTTGCAGAGCGGTTACAGCAGCGCGTTCGGCGGCGGCTGCGTGTACTCGAAAGGTCCGCTGCAGTTGAACGACACCGTGATCACCAGTTGCCAGGTGCTCGACTTCGGCAGCACCGCGAGTTACGAGGGTGGCGGTGTCTTCGTCAACTCGGACCTCGTCATGATCGACAGTTCGATCGTCAACAACCAGATCTATTCCTCGCTCGGCAACGCGATCGGCGGCGGAGCCTCCGTCAGCGGCGACGTGCTGCTCGATCACAGCACGATCAGCGGCAACAGCGTCTCGAACGCCTCCGGCGCTCTGACCGAGAGCGGTGGCATCGACATCGGCGGCAAGCTCCTGATGACGTATTCGACGATCTCCAACAATGCGGTCGGCGGACTGCCCAACAGTCCCGGCGCTATCGGTGGCGCGCGCGTGGTTCATGGCGCGCAGATCTCGAACTCGACGATTTCGGGCAACACGGCCGACGGCGGCGTCGGCGGACTCATGATCTACGGCTCCTCGGCCTCGCCGAATGTCATCACGAACAGCACGATTTCGGGCAACACCGCGGGCGCGATCGGCGGCATCTACGCACGCGGCCAGACGACGATCCGGAACTCGACGATCGCGTTCAACACCGAGACGGCCTTCGCGAACGGCGGCGGCCTTCGCCTCGCCTATTCGGTCGCCGATATCGAAAGCTCGATCATCGCGAGCAACACGAGCACTGGCGCGACCCAGAACATCAATCTCGGCATCTCGGGCGGCGTCAGCGGCGCGAATGACCTTATCGGACCCTCGGGTTCGGTGTCGCTGCCGCCCGATACGATCGGCGACGATCCGGTGCTGCTGGCGCTCGCCGACAATGGCGGACCGACGAAGACGCACGCACTCGGACCCGGCAGCCCGGCGGTCGATGCCGGCAACAACAATGCATCGCTGACAAACGACCAGCGCGGGAGCGGCTTTGCGCGCGTCCTCGGCGTTGCGCCCGACATCGGCGCGTTCGAAGGCGTCGACACCGACAGGATCTTCGCGAACGGATTCGACTGACGCGGCGGAACGGTGGCACGTGCGTCTGCTGGCGCGACGGCCCTTGCGCCCGGCACGCCGCGGCACCATCTCGGCGGCATGAACGAATCCGCTTCCGCCGCAACCACGCGCCTGCCGACACTTTTCATTCCGCACGGCGGCGGTCCATGCTTTTTCATGGATCCGCCAGCCGGCGAACCGCACGCGTGGGACGCGATGGCGTCGTACCTGCGCGGCATCGCGGGCTCGATCGGCGCGAAGCCGCGCGCGATCCTCGTCGATCTCGGCGCACTGGGAAACGCCGCGACCGACCGTGATGACTGCGGCGCGTCCGCCGCTGCTGTTCGACTACTACGGATTTCCCGAGCACACGTACCGGCTCGAATATCCGGCGCCGGGCTCGCCCGAGCTCGCGGCGCGCGTGCGCGCGCTGCTTGCGTCCGCGGGCATCGCCGCCGACGAGGATGCGCGACGCGGCTTCGACCACGGCGTGTTCGTGCCGTTCCTGCTGATGTTCCCGGACGCGGACATTCCGGTCGTGCAGCTCTCGCTGCGCGCCGATCTCGATCCTGCCGCGCATCTCGCGATCGGCCGCGCGCTCGCGCCATTGCGCGACGAGGGCGTGCTGATCGTCGGCAGCGGCATGAGCTATCACAACCTGCGCAGGTTCTGGTCGACCGACGCGGAGGACGTGAACGCGGCCGAGCGTTTCGATGCGTGGCTGACCGCCGCCGTCGAAACGCGCGATGCCGACGCCCGCGATGCGCGAGCTCACGGCGTGGGATCGCGCGCCCGGCGCGCGCACGGCGCATCCGCGCAGCGAGCATCTGCTGCCGCTGATGGTCGTCGCGGGCGCCGCCGGCGACGATGCGCGGGCGACGCACGTACAGCGATCGCGTGTTCGGCAAGGCCGTTTCGGGGTTCCGGTTCGGCTGACCCGCACCCCGTCGTCCCGGCGAAGGCCGGGACCCAGTTTTCGCGCGTCAGGCAAAGCTGGATCCCGGCCTTCGCCGGGATGACGGAAATGGGCCATTCGGCTCGCCTGCTACAATTGACCTCTTTCGCGCCGCTCGGCGCGTCTTTCTTTCCGGAGTCGCAGATGTCCGCCCCGATGCTGAAGGCGCTCGGCCTTTCCAAGTCCAATTCCGGCACGTATCTCGGCAACGGCGAGTGGTCGAAGACGACCGACGCCGGCGTGCTGCAGTCGATCAATCCGAGCACGAACGAGGTCATCGCCGACGTGCACGCGTCGAGCGCGAGCGACTACGAGACGATCGTCAAGCGCGCGCAGGCAGCATTCGCGATCTGGCGCACGACGCCGGCGCCGCGCCGCGGCGAAGCGGTGCGCCTGTGCGGCGACGCGCTGCGCAAGCACAAGGATGCGCTCGGCTCGCTGGTCGCGCTCGAGATGGGCAAGATCAAGCCCGAAGGCGACGGCGAAGTGCAGGAGATGATCGACATCGCCGACTTCGCGGTCGGCCAGAGCCGCATGCTGTACGGCCTGTCGATGCATTCGGAGCGCCCGGGCCATCGCATGTACGAGCAGTGGCATCCGATCGGCCTCGTCGGCATCATCTCGGCGTTCAATTTCCCGGTCGCGGTGTGGGCGTGGAACGCGTTCATCGCGGCGGTCTGCGGCGACATCTCGATCTGGAAGCCGTCGCCGAAGACGCCGCTGTCGGCGATCGCGTCGATGAAGATCTGCAACGACGCGCTGAAGGCCGCGCGGCTTCCCGGATCTCTTCTTCCTGTTCAACGACGCCGGCACCGAGCTCGCGCAGACGTTCGTCGACGATCATCGCATTCCGCTGATCAGCTTCACCGGCTCGACCAAGGTCGGCCGCATGGTCGGCGAGCGCGTCGCGCAGCGCATGGGCCGCTCGCTGCTCGAGCTCGGCGGCAACAACGCGATCATCGTCGACGAGAGCGCGGACCTGAAGCTCGCGATTCCCGGCGATCGTGTTCGGCGCGGTCGGCACCGTGCGGCCAGCGCTGCACGTCGACGCGCCGCCTGTTCGTGCACGAATCGATCTTCGACGACGTGCTCGGCAAGCTGCGTCAAGGCGTACAAGCAGGTCGAGACGAAGATCGGCGATCCGACCGCAGGCGACGACGCTGATGGGTCCGCTCAACAGCAAGGTCGCGGTCGATCAGTACATCGCCGCGGTCGACAAGGCCAAGGCGAGCGGCGGCAAGATCGTCACCGGCGGCAAGGCGCTGACCGATCGCGGCGGCAACTTCGTGCTGCCGACGATCGTGACGGGCCTGAAGAATTCCGACGAGGTCGTGCAGACCGAAACCTTCGCGCCGATCCTCTACGTGATGCCGTTCAAGTCGATCGACGATGCGATCGATCAGCAGAACGGCGTGCCGCAGGGCCTGTCGTCGTCGATCTTCACGCAGAACCTGAAGGCGGCCGAGCAGTACCTGTCGGCGGCCGGCTCGGACTGCGGCATCGCCAACGTCAACATCGGCACGTCCGGCGCCGAGATCGGCGGCGCGTTCGGCGGCGAGAAGGAAACCGGCGGCGGTCGCGAATCGGGCTCGGATGCGTGGAAGGCGTACATGCGCCGGCAGACCAACACGATCAACTATTCCGACGCGCTGCCGCTGGCGCAGGGCATCAAGTTCGATCTCTGAATCCGATCGAACGGACTCGATCGTGACGCCTCGCGAGCGGCTCAGGCTCATCTTCGATGCGCTCCGCGGGCGGCAGCCGCCGCCCGTCGTCATCTATCGGGATCCACCGCCGGAAATCCGCGCGGCGCATCCGGGCGGCCACTTCTACTCGCCCGTCGTCGATCCGGCCGAGGCAGCGCGAACGCTGCCCGCCTCTGGCCCGAGCCGCCGGCTGCGGTCGCAGGCATCGACTTCGATGACGCCGCGCACGCCCATGTTCTCGAAACGCTGTTCCCGCGCTTCTACGGCGATTTCGACTATGCCGAGCATGGCGTGCCTGACGAAGAACTTTCGGCCTACTACTACCGCAACTCGCAGTTCGGCTGGCTCGACGCGCGTGCGTTGTTCGTGCTGTTGCGCGCGTGGCGGCCGGCACGCATCGTCGAGGTCGGCTCGGGCTATTCGACGCTGCTGATGGACGACATCGTGCGGCGTTTTCTCGGCGGCGCGTGCAGGATCACCGCGATCGAGCCGTATCCGCGCCCGTTCCTCGCCAAGCTCGGCGTCGAGCTCGTCGAGGCGAAGGTGCAGGACGTCGCGCCGTCCCTGTTCGAAACGCTGGAGCGCGGCGACGTGCTGTTCATCGATTCCTCGCACGTCGCCAAGACCGGCAGCGACGTCAATCACCTCGTGTTCGAGATCCTGCCGCGCCTGAAGCCCGGCGTGCGGATCCACATCCACGACGTGTTCCTGCCCGCCGAGTATCCGAAGGACTGGGTCATCGGCGAGAACCGCAGCTGGAACGAGCAATACGTCGTGCGTGCGCTCCTGATGTACAGCACGCGCTTGCGTGTCGTGTTCGGCTGCGGCGCACGCGTATTTCCGCCATCGCGACGCGCTCGCTCGAGCGCTCGGCGTAGCGTCCGAAGCCGTTTACGGCGGCGGGAGCCTCTGGCTCGAGGTCGTCGGCTGACGGCCTGATAGGTTTCGCTGCCGCGTTCCGTTCTGGTCAGCACAACCCCGCGCTGCGCGGGTCCAGCAGGTGCTGCCATGTCGAAGACTCTCATCTCCGTGTTGTTTCTCGCGAGCGTGCTCGTGCGCGCTGGCGGCGTCCGCGGCCGACAAGCCAGCGAAACGCGCATCCGAAGCCGATACGATCGCCCGCGGCCGCTACCTCGTCATGCTCGGCGGCTGCAACGACTGCCACACGCCGGGCTTCGCGGCGACCGAAGGCAAGGTGCCGGAATCGACCTGGCTCACCGGCGACAGCCTCGGCTGGCAGGGTGCATGGGGAACGACGTATCCGCCGAACCTGCGCCTGCGCCTGGGCTCAATGGATGTCGCGACATGGAAAGCCTACGCGCGCAACCTGAAGACGCGTCCGCCGATGCCGTACTGGGCCGTCAACGCGATGACTGATTCGGATCTCGAAGCGCTGTGGAGCTATGTGCATTCGCTTGGCCCCGCTGGCGCACCCGCGCCGGCGGCGCTCGCCGCCGGGCGTCGCGCCGCAGGGTCCGGTCGTGACGTTCCCCGCGCCGCCGCCGGAATCCGTCGCGGAGAAGTAAGCGCGTTCCCCCTCTCCCGCTTGCGGGAGAGGGCTGGGGTGAGGGCAAGCTTGAGCGAACCTCCCAAGCGACGGCCGAAAAGCGCCCTCACCCTACCCTCTCCCGCAAGCGGGAGAGGGGAAGAACACGATGGGCTCGGCTATGCTTCTGCACATCGCCGAAACCACGTCACGCCGAATTGCAAATGGACACCTCCCCACGCACCAGCGGCACCGCGATCGCGAGCCTCGTCTTCGGAATCCTGTCGTGGATCATGCTGCCGTTCATCGGCGCGCTGCTCGCGGTCGTGCTCGGCCACAGCGCACGCAGCGAGATCCGCCGCGCACCGCCCGGCACGATCGAAGGCGACGGCATGGCGCTCGGCGGCCTGATCCTCGGCTGGGTGCATCTGGCGTTCTTCATCGTCGTCGTGATGTTGATCTTCATGTTCCTCGGCGGCCTCGCGTTCCTCGCCCATCTCGGCCATTGAGTAATCCGACGGCAACGACGCTGAGCGATCCGACCCCGCGCTTTTCCGCGTCGCCGGGTACGAACGCTACGCGGCGACCCATGCGCAGAGCGCCGACGAAGCCACGATGAAGGCATTCTTCGGCGATCGCGACTCCAGGAACGGCCGCGTCGCGATGCTCTACGATACGCACCTCTATCTCGGCCGCCTCGACACCTGATGTACGCGCTCGCCCGCCCGTTCCTGTTCTGCCTCGACGCCGAGCGCGCGCACGATCTTGCGCTCGCATCGATCGAGGCCGCGTACCGCACCGGCCTCAATCCGCTGCTCGCCGCGCGGCCGAAGCCGCTGCCGGTCGAGGCATTCGGACTTCGCTTCGACAATCCGGTCGGACTCGCCGCGGGCCTCGACAAGAACGGCGCGCACATCGACGCGCTCGCCGCGCTCGGCTTCGGTTTCATCGAGGTCGGCACGACGACGCCGCGCGCGCAGCCGGGCAATCCGAAGCCGCGCATGTTCCGCCTGCCCGAGCGCGAAGCCGTCATCAACCGGCTCGGCTTCAACAACGGCGGCGTCGATGCGCTCGTGCGCAACGTCGAGCGCGCGACGTTCGGCGGCGTGCTCGGCATCAACATCGGCAAGAACAAGGACACGCCGAACGAGCGCGCCGTCGACGATTACCTCTTCTGCCTCGAACGCGTCTACGCGCGCGCGAGCTACGTCACGATCAACATCTCCTCGCCGAACACGCAGGGCCTGCGCGACCTGCAGGAAGAGGAAACGCTGAAGCGCTTCATCGGCACGCTGCGCGATGCGCAGGAGCGGCTCGCCGTCGAAGCATCGGCGCGCGCAAGCCGATGCTGCTCAAGATCGCGCCGGATCTCGCCGAAGCCGAGCTCGACGGCATCGCCGATGTCGTGCTCGCCAGCGGCATCGATGGCCTGATCTGCACGAACACGACGATCGATCGCACGCCGGTCGCCGGCTTGCAGCACGCCGACGAAAGCGGCGGTCTGTCCGGCAAGCCGCTGTTCGAGAAATCGACCGCCGTGCTGCGCGGCATGCGCGAGCGCCTCGGCGGCCGCATTCCGCTGATCGGCGTCGGCGGCATCGTCGCCGGCGCCGATGCGGCCGCGAAGATCGACGCCGGCGCGACGCTCGTGCAGTTCTACACCGGCATGGTCTATCGCGGCCCTGCGCTGATCGGCGAATGCGTCGAGGCGATTCGCGCGCGCAATGCGCCGGCGCGCAGCGCATGATCAACGCGACCGCCGAAGGCACCGGCTACACGATCGTCGAGAACGCATCGCTCGAAGGCCGCAACACGTTCCACGTCGCGGCGCGCGCTGCGATGCTGATCGACGTGCGCAGGCGCGAGGCGTTGACCGAGCTGTTCGGCTTCGCGGCGCTCAAGACACGAGCCGCTGCTCGTGCTCGGCGAAGGCAGCAACATGCTGTTCACGCGCGACTGGCCCGGCGTCGTGCTCTCGATCGCGACGCGCGGCATCGCGGTCCTCGAAGAGCGACGCCGAGCGCGCGCGCGTGCGCGTCGAAGCCGGCGAGAACTGGAACGACTTCGTGCACTGGTCGCTCGGCGCAGCGGATTCGCCGGCCTGGAAAATCTCGTCGCGATTCCGGGCACGGTCGGCGCGGCGCCGATGCAGAACATCGGCGCGTACGGCGTCGAGATCCGCGAGTTCGTGCACCGGTCGAGGTCTGGGATCGCGCCGAAGCGCGCGCGACGCATCTCGACAACGCCGAGTGCGGCATTCGCCTACCGCGACTCGGTGTTCAAGCGCGACGCCGGATCGCTACGTGATCACCGCCGTCGAGTTCGATGCTGCCGCGCACGCACGCGACTGCGCCTCGACTACGCGGGCGTGCGCGAGGAACTCGCCGCGCTCGGCATCGACGACGCCGCGGCCCGCGCGCGATCGCCGAGGCGATCACGCGCATCCGCATGCGCAAGCTGCCGAATCCGCTCGTCGATCGGCAACGCCGGCAGCTTCTTCAAGAATCCACTTGTGCCCGAATCGCTCGCCGCATCGCTCGCCGCGCGAGCATCCCGACGCTGCCGGCCTGGCCGGCCGGCGAAGGGCTCTCGAAGCTGTCGGCGGCATGGCTCGTCGAATCCTGCGGATTCAAGGGCTTGCGCGAAGGCGATGCGGGCGTTTCGAGCCAGCACGCGCTGGTGCTGGTCAACCACGGCAAGGCGACCGGCGCAGAGATTCATGCGCTTGCCGAGCGCATCCGCGCGGGCGTGCGCGAGCGTTTCGGCGTCGAGCTGCAGCCCGAGCCGCTGATCGTCTGATCCGCGGTCAACCGGAAGCGCAGCTCCGCGTTCGACTCTCCGTTCGCCCGTTTCGGGCCAGAGGTCACAGCAGGCAGCGGCGTTCCGCGGCTAATGTTCGGCGGTACTGTGCCGGCCTCGCGCAAGGTCGGCTGATTCGCATCTCGTCCCGGGGGTCGCATGACCAGCGTCGCCGTCAGTCCATCGTTCGTCGCGTCGCGACGGCGCCTTTTCACCTCGCTCTTCGCGAGCGCCGGCCTCGTCGGCACGGATCCCGCGCTCGCGATGCGCCGTCCCGGGCGCACCGGCAGCCGCGACTACGACATCCCGACAAGCCCCGATTCGTCGACATTCCCGCCCGATGCCGTGCGCTGGCTGACGCGCGCGACGTTCGGCTACACGATCATACGACATCCTCGCGTTCAACGCGCTCGGCGCGACCGACGACGCGCGCTGGGCGGCCTGGATCGCGCGCCAGCTCGCGCCGCAGACGATCGACGACAGCGCGTGCGATGCGCGCATCGCGAGCGCCGGCTTCGTCACGCTGAACAAGACCGCGAACCAGCTCTGGAACGATCACCACTCGGTCACCAACGACTACTACACGCGCATGCTGCCGATCGCGGAGATCGAGTGCATGACGCTGATCCGCCAGATCTACAGCCAGCGTCAGCTCTTCGAGCTGATGGTCGATTTCTGGCACGACCATTTCAGCGTGTTCGGCTGGGACTACGACGGCGGCCCGATGTTCGTCGCGATGGACCGCGATGCGATACGCCCGAACGTGTTCGGCAACTTCCGCACGATGCTGCAGGCGGTCGGCGAATCGGCGTCGATGATGTACATGCTCGATCTCTATGCGAGCGCTGCCGGCCATCCGAACGAGAACTACGCGCGCGAGCTGATGGAACTGCACACGCTCGGCGCCGAGAACTACGCCGGCATCGTGCGTCGATCCGGACAGCATCCAGAACATGGAGCTGCTCGGCCATTTCACCGCGTGGGACGGCGCCGAGGAACGCCTCAAGTACGTCGACGACGACGTCTACGAGGCCGCGCGCGCGCTGACCGGCTGGACGATCTCCGGCAGCACCTGGCCATACACGGCGATCGGCAGCGCGCCGCTCGGCACGTTCGCCTACGACGACACCAACCACGATCAGGCGCCCAAGCACATCCTTGCGCGCTACTTCGATCCGTACCAGGGCCAGGGCGACGGCACGCTGCTGTTCGACATGCTCGCGCAGCATCCGGGCACGGCGCATTTCGTTGCCGGCAAGATGTGCCGGCGCTTCGTCGGCGACGGCCCGTCGCCCGCACTCGTGCAGAGCGTCGCCGACAGCCTGCACGCGAACTGGCAGGCGCCGGATCAGATCGCGCAGGCGATGCAGATCATCCTGCAGTCGAGCGATTTCAGGAACGGCTGGGGCACGAAGATGAAGCGCCCGGCGATGGCGGCGGTCGGCGCGCTGCGTACGCTCACTGCCGACTTCACGCCGAAGCCGGACAACTCGAGCACGTGGACCTCGACGCGAGGAATTCATCTCCCGCCTGCAGTCCGCCGGCCATCGACTCTTCTATTGGCCCGCGCCGAACGGTTATCCCGACGTCATGCAGGCGTGGGCGAGCACCGGCGCGATGGGCATGACGCTGAAGCTCCTGCCGCGCCTGCTCGAAATGCACCAGGGCTCCGGCTACGACAATACGCAACCGTTTCTCGCCGACGTGCAGGGCCAGACGCTTTCCGCTTTCACCGACCCGAGCACGCGCACCGCGGCGACGATGATGGGCTTCTGGTGCGATCGCATCCTCGGCTACCGACCCGAGCCGACGCACACGATCGCCGTCGATTTCATGCGCCAGAACGCCGGCGCGAACGATCCGCTCGACATCGTCAGCGACGGCACCGACGATCAGGGCCAGCCGAACCACACCGGCAACTGGGATCTCAACGATCTCTCGCAGCACTACACGATCGCGCGCTTGCGCACGGCGATCGCGCTGATCCTGTGCAGTCCCGAATTCCTGCGTCGCTGAGGACATCGCCATGAACCGTCTCGATCGCCGCGATTTCCTCAAGGGCTGCTGCGTCGCCGCCGTCGCCGGTGGCGTCGGCAGCCGCGCCAAGGCGTACTTCGCGCCGCCGCCGCTGATTCCTGCCACGGCTACGGAGGACACGCTCGTCATCGTGTTCCTGCGCGGTGCGATGGATGGCCTGAGCCTGCTGCCGCCCGGCGGCAGCAGCCCGTTCCGCGCCGACTACGAAGCGAACCGCACCAACACGCGCGTGCCGACGTCGCGGCACCGGCGCGGCGCTGCCGCTGCGCGAACACGACGTTGGCGCTGCATCCGCGCGCGACCGCGCTGCAGGCGCTGTATCAGGCCAACCATCTCGCGTTCGTCGTCGCGGCCGGACAGATGCAGCCGAATCCGGTCGTGCGCAGCCATTTCGAAGCGCAGTCGAATCTCGAGTTCGGCATCGGCGGCGGTGCGGGCTCGGGCAATCGGCTGGCTGACGCGGCATCTCCTCAGCGGCGGCCTTCCGCAGACCGTGCCGCTGCCGGCGACATCGATGGGCAGCATCACGGCTTCGAGCCTGCTCGGCAGCACCGATGCGATCACGATGGCGAGCGGCTCGGATTTCCGCCTCGACACGTTCCACTGGTCGTGGCAGAACGACGATGCGGCGCACGGCCTCGTCGGCGCGGTCACGCGCATGAACGATCTGTGGACCGGCAGCACGATGCTCGAAGTCGCCGGCGCCGACACGCTCGGCTCGCTCGCGCTGCTGCGGCCGATCGATTTCAATCCGTACGATCCGAACAATCACCCGAACGGCTACCAGCCATCGGGCGGCGCGAACTATTCGCTGAACTACAACGGCGGCTTCGGCTCGCAGCTGCGCAACGTCGCGCAGCTGATCAAGCTCAACCTCGGCCTTCGCGCGGTCACGATCGATCTCGGCAACTGGGACACGCACAACGGCCAGGGCAATCCGACGCAGAGCTACGACTGGTTCGGCAACCAGGTCGAGAGCCTGTCGCAGGGACTTGCCGCGTTCTACACGGATCTTTCGAGCGACGCGTCCGGCAACTTCATGCAGCACGTCAGCGTGATCGTCGTCAGCGAGTTCGGCCGGCGCGTGCTCGAGAACGCCGACAGCGGCACCGATCACGGCTACGGCAACGTGATGCTCGCGCTCGGCGGCGCGGTCAACGGCGGCACGGTGTACGGCAATCTGCCCGGTCTGGACAATCAGACCCTGTATCAAGGCACCGACGTCGCGGTGACGACGGATTACCGGCAGCTGATCTCCGAAGCGCTGATCCGGCGCATGGCCAATCCGAACATCTACTACGTGTTTCCGGGCTATGCGGGCTATGCGCCGCTCGGCGTGTTCCAGGGCGCGGATCTGCCGCCGAGCAACTACGACGCGATTGTTTGCGGACGGGTTCGACTAGACGCCCCTCCATCGTCGTCCCCGCCAAAGCGGGGACCGTCGCTTTTTCACGAGCGCACAAAGGCGCTGGGTCCCCGCTTTCGCGGGGACGACGGGGATATGCGGCGCCCGGATTGATGCCGACGAAGGCTCGCTCTCGCAAGGTACAGATGGCCTCGCTTCGCACCGGCGTGTAATCTGACTCCATGAAGGCATTCGGCTACCGGCTACCGATGCTCGACTGGCTTTCGAGCTATCGGCGCGACTGGCTGCGTCCGGACATCGTGGCGGGCATGACGACCGCCGCGGTCGTGATCCCGAAGGCAATGGCCTACGCAACCATTGCCGGACTTCCGGTCGAGGTCGGCCTCTACACGGCGTTCGTGCCGCTGATCGTCTACGCCGTGCTCGGCACGTCGCGGCCGATGAGCGTAACCACGACCACGACCATCGCGATCCTCGTCGGCACCGAGCTTGGCATCGCAGTGCCCGGCGGCGATCCGGCTGCGTTGCTGCAGGCGACTGCGCTTCTGACTTTGATGGTCGGCGCGATCCTGGTTCTCGCGTCCGTCCTGCGTCTTGGCTTCGTCGCCAATTTCATCTCCGAGCCGGTGCTGATCGGATTCAAGGCCGGCATCGGCGTCGTGATCATCGTCGATCAGCTGCCCAAGATCCTCGGCATCCATTTCGCCAAGGGCTCGTTCCTCGAGAACGTGCAGTCGATCTTCTCGGGACTTTCCGACGTATCGATCGCGACGCTCGTCGTCGGCGTGCTGACGATCGCCCTCCTCGCCGTCATCGAACGTTTCAGGCCGCGCTGGCCGGCACCGCTGATCGTCATCGCGCATCGCGATCGCCTGCGTCGCCGCGTTCGGGTTGCAGGAACGCGGCATCGAGATCGTGGGCGCGATTCCGTCCGGATTGCCCGCCTTGCAGATGCCCGGATTCGCGCTCGCGAACCAGCTCTGGCCGGCGGCGCTCGGCATCGCGCTCATGAGCTTCACGGAATCGGCAGCGGTCGCCCGCGCGTTCGCGCGAACCGACGAGCCGACGCCGCGGCCCAACGCGGAGCTTTTCGCGACCGGCATGGCGAACGCAGCCGGCGCTTTTCTCGGATCGATGCCGGCCGGCGGCGGCATGAGCCAGACCAATGTCAATCGAATGACGGGCGCGCGCACGCCGCTGTCGAGCCTGACCACCGCCGCGATGACGCTGCATGACGATGCTGCTGCTGGCGCCGCTGCTCGGCCTCATGCCGCACGCGGTGCTGGCCGGCATCGTCATCTTCTATTCGCTCGGGCTGATCAAGCCGGCCGAGTTCCGCAGCATCCTCAAGATACGCTGGACCGAATTCATCTGGGCCGTCGTTGCGGTCCTCGGCGTCATGCTGATCGGCACGCTGCAGGGCATTCTCGTCGCGATCATCGTTTCGCTCGTCGCGCTCGCACAACAGACGGCCAACCCGCCGGTCCACGTGCTGGGCCGCATACCCGGCACCAACGTGTTCCGCCCGCGCTCGCCCGCGCATCCGGATGACGAGTCGTACCCGGGCCTGCTGCTGCTGCGGCTCGAAGGCCGCGTGTTTTTCCTGAACTGCGAGCGCATCGCCGAGAAACTGCGGTTGCTGTTCGCCGAGTCGTCCGCGAAGGTCGTGGTGCTCGATCTCAGCGGCGTGTTCGATCTCGAATATTCCGCGCTCAAGATGCTGATCGAAGCCGAAAAGCGCCAGCGCGAGCGAGGCGTGGCGATCTGGCTCGCCGCGCTGACGCCCACCGTCTATGCGACGGTCCGCCGCTCGCCGCTCGGCGCAGACGCTCGGCGACGAGCGCCTCGTGTTCAACCTCGAGATCGCGGTCGAAAGGTATCAGAGCGATGCAGTCCGGCGCGGCGCTGGAAAACCGGGAGAAATCTCATGACTGATTCGTCCAAGGATGCCGGCACGATCCAGACGCTTCTGGATCGGCTCAACACGCACCGGCTGCCGCGCGCGCTGGAGCTGAAAGGCCGCGTCGATCGCGGCGAGAAACTGACCGACAACGACCTGCATTTCCTCAAGCTCGTGCTCGAGGACTCCAACGTCGCCCAGGGACTGGCCGCGAGGAATCCCGAATTCCAGCCGCTGGTCGCGCGACTCATCACCCTTTACGGCGAGATCACCGCCAAGGCGCTCGAAAACGAGCAAAAGACCTGAGGTCACTACGATGGCGCGCAAGCAGAAAGAAAGCGAAAAAGAGCCGCACGATCCGCAAGCCGGCGATCTGAAGCGCAAGGACTACCAGTCCGAGCTCGATCGCCTTCACGTCGAGCTGGTCAAGCTTCAGCAATGGGTCGTGCACAAGGGGCTCAAGGTCTGCATCGTCTTCGAAGGCCGCGACGGCGCCGGCAAGGGCGGCACGATCAAGGCCATCACCGACCGCGTGAGTCCGCGCGTGTTCCGCGTCGTCGCGCTGCCGGCGCCGACCGATCGCGAAAAAAGCCAGATGTACATCCAGCGCTACGTGCGGCACATGCCGGCCGCAGGCGAAATCGTCATTTTCGATCGCAGCTGGTACAACCGCGCCGGCGTGGAGCGCGTGATGGGTTTCTGCAGCAAGGATGACGTGAAGAATTTCCTCCGGATGGCGCCGCCGGTCGAGAAGGCGATCGTCGATTCCGGAATCATCCTCATCAAGTACTGGCTCGAGGTGAGTCCCGAAGAGCAGACGCGCCGGCTCGAATCGCGCATCGAGGACAAGCGCAAGATCTGGAAGCTCTCGGGCATGGACCTCCTGTCGTACAGCCGCTGGTTCGACTATTCCCGGGCCCGCGACGACATGTTCGCCGCGACCGATACCGATTTCGCGCCGTGGCACGTGGCGCGTACCGACAACAAGCGGCGCGGCCAGCTCAACATCATCACGCACCTGCTCGGCCAGATCCCGTACAAGGCATTGCCCCGCGGAAAAATAGATCTGCCCAAAGCGACAGGCGCGCGGCAGCTACCGCGAACCAGACCGTCCGCTCAAGTTGATCAAGGAAGTCTACTGATCGCTGGGGACGGCGCGCCCGGCGCACCGGCGAGTCACGCGGGCCGGCTCAGGCCGCGTCGCCGTCGCTGCACTGGAAGCCGACGAGATCGAGCGATTCGATCTGGTGCGCCTGCCCGATGCTGATCGTGCCGCCGCGGCGCAGGCGCACTTCGTCGCGATGCACGAACACTTCCTCTTCGTCGCCGATGCGAAGCCAGGTGCCGTTGGTCGAGCGGTCGGCCAGCATGAAATAGCCGCGCTTCCACTCGATCAGCGCATGGTTGCGCGATACCCATTCGGTCTCGATGACGAGGCTGTTGCCGGCATCGCGGCCGATCGTGAACGGCGGCGAGAGCTCGTCGATCTCGAAGGCCTGGCTCTTGAAGCGCAGCGTCAGCGTCGAGCGCTGCGGCTCGTCGTCCGGCATCTGCACGACGCGCTGCACGGTCGTCACGTGCGCGAGGTCTTCCTGCCAGAGCACGTCGACGATCTCGATCGGCTTCAGCTTGCCGAGCACGCGCGCGGTGCCGAGCGGGCGCACGCGAAGGCCGGTCGTGTTGGTGACGCCGCGCACGGTGCTCGCGGTGGTCACGATCTGGTCGCGCTTGGCCAGCGTCTTGTCGGCCATGCGCGCGGCGGTGTTGACCGCGTCGCCGAACACGTCGTTGGCGTCGATCAGCGCGTCGCCGTGGTGCAGGCCGATGCGGATGCCGAGGTTGTCGCGCACGAAGTCCGGATCGCTCTTGACGCGCCGCTGCATGTCGGTCGCGGCGAGCAGGCCGTGCAGCGGCCCCGGGAACGTGCACATGATCTCGTCGCCGATCGTCTTGACGACGCGCCCGCCGTGGCGCGCGGCGACTTCGGCCAGCGCGACCAGCACGCCGCCGACGATGCGCATCGCCGCTTCGTCGCCGCGCGCCTCGAAAAGCTTCGTCGAGCCGGAGACGTCGGCGAACAGGATCGTGAGTGCGCGGCGTTCGGTCATGGAGCGGCCGATGATAGGTGAATCGGCGTGAAGGCGTGTAGGCGTGGCTTTCGCCTCTCCCGCTCGCGGGAGAGGCCGGCCGCAGGCCGGGTGAGGGAAGTTCGGAGTGGGGCCTTTCGAGGATGCCCTGTGGAACCGCGAACCGGCTTGCCCTCACCCTGCCCTCTCCCGCAAGCGGGAGAGGGGAAAGCGAGCCGTCAGCCGAGCTCGGCGGCCGCCGCGACGATGTCGTCCTCGCCCGGCAGCACGAGCAACGCCGCGCCGGCCAGCGGCGTGTAGGTATCGACGCCGACGACGCGCCGCAGCGGCTTGGCGCCCTGCCCGGCCTCGACGATCGCGGTGATCGATGCCCTCGCCGACGCCGGCGCTGTGGCGGCCCTCGTCGACGACGACGATGCGCTTGGCGGTCTTCGCATGCGCGGCGATCAGCGCTTCGTTCAACGGCACCAGCCAGCGCAGGTCGACGACGCGCGTCTTCCAGCCGTGCTTCTTCTCGATCGTGCGCGCGGCGCGCAGGCTCATCGGCACGCCGTTGCCGTACGTGAAGATCACGAGATCGTTGGCGTCCTCGGCGTAGACGCGCGCCTCGCCGAGCGACGAGCGCCTGATCCGGCGGCGGATACGCGGTCAGCCAGCCGCCGTCGCCGGGCTCGTACAGATCCTTGGCCATGTACAGCGCGATCGGCTCGAGGAAGATCGTCACGCGGCCGTCGACCTTGGCCAGCGCCGCCAGCGTGCGCAGCATCATCGCCGCGTCGTCGCCGCGGCTGGCGCAGCCGACGACGAGGCCCGGGAATGTCGCGCAGCGCCGTGATCGAGTTGTCGTTGTGGAAATGTCCGCCGAAGCCGCGCTGATAGCCGAGCCCGGCGATGCGCACGACCATCGGATTGCGGTACTGGTCGTTCGAGAAGAACTGCAGCGACGCCGCCTCGCCGCGGATCTGGTCGCACGCATTGTGGAAATACGCGAGGTACTGGATCTCGGGCATCGGCAGCATGCCCATGTTCGCGAAGCCCTGCGCGAGGCCGAGGATCATCGGTCTCGTCGAGCAGCGTGTTGAACACGCGCGCGCTCTTGAACGCCTTGTGCAGGCCCTTGGTGACCGTGTAGACGCCGCCCTTCTGCGCGACGTCCTCGCCGAACAGCAGCGTCTCGGGATACTTGCAGAACAGATCGTGCAGCGCGTGGTTGATCTGGATCGCGAGATGCCGCGGCGGCAGGTTCTCCGGCAGCTTTTCCTTGCCGCCGAACACGGCGAGGCGCTTTTCCGCGTAGTCCGCGCGGCGCGCTTCGGCGTTGACCTTGTCCGGCGTGTACGGCGCCAGCGGCGCGATGACGTCGGCGAGCTCGCGTCAGCTTCGGGCGGCGATCGGCCTCCTCGGCCGCGGCGAAGCACTTCTTGCGGATCGCCTCGTACTTCGCCAGCAGCGAATCCTTCGTCTCGAGCCCCGATTCGAGCGCGATCGCCGCCGAACGCAGCAGCGGATCGGTCGCTTCGACCGCGACGAGCTCCTCGACGCTGCGCCACTCGATCTCGAAGTCGGTGCCGGCGTGGCCCATGATGCGCGTCGTGCGCAGGTGCAGGAACGTCGGCCGGCGCGTCGTGCGGCAGTGATGGATCGCGCGCGCGACGTCTTCGTAGCCTGCGGCGAGATCGAGCCCGTCGGCGGAGAAATAATCGAGCCCGTCGCGGTCGCGGAACGAATTGCGCGATCCAGCCGTCCGGCGTCTTCACCGAGATGCCGATGCCGTTGTCCTCGCACACGAACAGCACCGGCGCCGGCAGTTTCTGGTACGCGGTCCACTGCGCGGCGTTGAACGCGGTCTGCGCGGTCGCGTGGTTCGCCGACGCATCGCCGAACGAGCAGATCACGATCGAATCGTCCGGGATCGGCAGCTTGTGCGCGATGCGCGGCGCCTGCTCGATCGCGACCGCGGTGCCGAACGCCTTCGGCAGGTGCGAGGCGATCGTCGACGTCTGCGGCAGCACCCAGAGCGGCTTGGAGCCCCAGACCTTGTGCCGTCCGCCGGACGCCGGATCGTCCTTGCTCGCGGCGAAGCTCAGCGCCGAATCCATGATCGGATCCATGCCGGGCAGCTTGCGGAAGCGCTCGGCCATGAACGCGCCGGAGCGGTAGTGCAGGAACGCGGGATCGGTATGCCGCGTCAGCCGCGCGACCATCGCGTTGCCTTCGTGGCCGCTCGAACCGATCGTGTAGAACACCTTGTTCTTGACGCGCAGCACGCGCGCCATCAGATCGAGATGGCGCGAGATCAGCTGCGATTCGAACAGATCGGCGAAATCGCGCGCGGTGCACAGGCTGTCCGGCAGCACGGGCTCGTCCGCGCGCGGCGCGCGGCGCGGCGCGCCGTCCCAGCTCTGCACGAACTCGACGAAGTTCTGGTCGCAGACTTCGGCGCGGTTGACGTTCTTGTGGCGGGCGGGGATTGGATTCTTGATCGCGTTCATGAGGCCGGAGTTCGGACAGCGAATGCCGTTGCAGCGTCGCCATCGGCGACGAATCGCGGCTGCTGCGCGCACGCGCGCAAGCCAGCCGTGATCGTCAGGATAGCGGGAAAGATCGAAACCGCCATCCGCCGCGCGCATGCGTGTATGCGAACAGCGCGATGTCGGCGATGCCGTAACCGGAGTCGACGAAGAACTCGCGCGCCGGCGAGGTGCTTTTCCATCACGTCGAGCGCCTGGTAGCCGCGCTCGCGCAAGCGCGGCAGCTCGGCCCGGCGCGGATGATCGTCGGCCAGCCACAGGCAGATGAAACGCGCGACCGCGACGCACGGCTCGTGGCTGTACTGCTCGAAGAAAAGCCACTGCAGCATCTCCGCGCGCTGCCATGCATCGCGTCGGCAGCAGCGGCGTGCCTTCGGCGAGATAGCACAGGATCGCGTTCGACTCGGCGAGGCGGCGGCCATCGTCGAGCTCGAGCAGCGGCACCTTGCCGTTCGGATTCTGCGCAAGATATTCCGGCGTGCGCGTCTGCGCCGTGCGCGCTGTCGATCTCGATCCAGCGATACGGCCGCCCGAGCTGCTCGAGCAGCAGCTGCACCTTGTAGCAGTTGCCCGAGGTCTTCATGCCGTAGACGGTCGTCATCATGCGCTGGCCTCCGCGCGTCGCGCGAACCATTCCTCGCGCGACTGACCCCAGACATCGACCGGCACGTGCTCGAACGGCGCCGGCAGTCGCCCGGCCGCGCAGATTGCGCGAGCCGAGCTTGCGCGCCACCGCCTGCGACGCGACGTTTCCGGCCCGATCGTAGTGGATCACTTCGCTCCAGCCCAGATGTCGCGAACGCCCAGTCGATCGCGGCCGTCGCGCCTTCGATCGCGTAGCCCTTGCCCCATGCGTCGCGCAGCAAGGCCCCAGCCGACTTCGGTGCCCGGCCAGCCTTCCGGAACCCACGGGCCGAGGCGGCCGATCCAGCGCCCGCTCGATTTCTCGATGACCGAGAACATCGCGAAACCCTGCATCGCCCACGCGCCGGCCATCGTCAGGAATCCGCGCCAGGCGACGGGCCGCGTCTGCACGCCGCCGATGAAGCGCGCGGTTTCCTCGTCGGCCATGAGCGCGGCCCAGCCGTCGAAATCCTCGCGCAGCGGTCGGGCGCAGGATGAGGCGTGCGGTTTCGATGTGGTGTTCGAGGAACGTTCATGGTCGAATGGAATTTCCACTTCGTCGTTCCGGCGAAAGCCGGAATCCAGTGCCTTCGCCTTCGCCGGAAGATCAAAATGGATCCCGGCCTTCGCCGGGATGACGGCTCAGAACGCGCTGATCCCGGTCACTTCGCGCCCGACCACGAGCTGATGCACGCTCTCGGTGCCTTCGTACGTGATCACCGATTCGAGATTCAGCGCATGGCGGATCGGGCAATGCTCGGTCGTGATGCCGGCGCCGCCGAGGATGTCGCGCGCCTCGCGCGCGATGTCGATCGCCATGCGCACGTTGTTCCACTTCGCGAGCGAGACCTGCGTCGGCTGCATCTTGCCGGCGTCCTTCAGACGGCCGAGCTGCAGCGACAAGCAGCTGCGCCAGCGTGATGCGGCGCGCCATGTCGGCGAGCTTCAGCTGCACCGCCTGCGTCGCCGCGATCGGGCGCTCGAACAGGATGCGTTCCTTCGCGTACTGCGTCGCCTCGGTGAAGCACGCGATCGCCGCGCCGATCGGGCCCCACGTGATGCCGTAGCGCGCCTGCGTCAGACAGCCGAGCGGACCCTTGAGGCCTTTCACGTTCGGCAGGCGGTTCGCCTCCGGCACGCGCACGTTGTCGAAATAGAGCGCGCTCGTCACCGAAGCGCGCAGGCTCATCTTCTTGTGGATTTCCTGCGCGGTGAATCCCTTGAAATCCTTCTCGACGACGAAACCCTGGATGCCCTCGTCGGTCATCGCCCAGACGATCGCGATGTGCGCGAGGTTGCCGTTCGTGATCCACATCTTGGCGCCGTTGATGATCCAGTCGCCGCCGTCCTTCTTCGCGTTCGTCTTCATGTTGGCGGGATCGGAGCCGCCGTGCGGTTCGGTCAGGCCGAAGCAGCCGATGACCTTGCCCGCCGCCATGTCCGGCAGCCAGCGCCTGCGCTGCTCTTCGCTGCCGTACGCGTAGATCGGATACATGCACAGCGAGGACTGCACCGACGCGAACGAGCGGATGCCCGAATCGCCGCGCTCGAGCTCCTGGCAGATCAGGCCGTAGCTCACCGCGTTCATGCCGGCGCAGCCGTATTCGGTCGGCAGCGACGATCCGAGCAGGCCAAGATCGGCCATCTCGGGAATCAGGTCCATCGGAAACACGGCCTTGTCGAAGCAGTCGCCGATGATCGGCAGCACGCGCTCGTCGGTGAAGCGCGCGACGGTGTCCTGCACCATGCGCTCCTCGTCCGTGAGCAGCGAGCGGACGTCGTAAAGATCGGTCGGATTCAGCGGTGTCGCGGGCATGGCCGGGGGTCCGGATCGGGCAAAGTCCTCTATTGTAGCGGCCCCGTCCGGCAGCAACCACGGCGGGGCGCGGCCGGGCTGGAATTCGGGCCCGCGAGCCGTATCCTCGCGGCTCCGACCCGAGACCCAGATGCGCGTCCCCGTCCTCGCCTACCACTCGAACAACGTCGGCGGCAACGACTACGCCGACAACGACCACGTCGCGCTGGCCGCGGACCTGCGCCGCATCCACGCGGCCGGCCTTCGCATCGTGCCGCTGGCGCGCGTCGTCGACGTGCTGCTCGGCGCGGCGCCGGAATCCGCGGTCGACAACGCCGTCGCGCTGACCTGCGACGACGGATCGTGGTTCGACTGGCACGACCTCGATCACCCGACCTGCGGACCGCAGCGCAGCTTCGCCAACATCCTGCGCGATTTCGCCGCGGAGACCGGCGCCGAAGCGCACATGACGAGCTTCGTCATCGTCTCGCCGGACGCGCGCGCGATCCTCGACCGCACCTGCCTGATCGGGCGCGGCTGGTGGGGCGACGACTGGTGGCGCGACGCCGAACGCGAAGGCCTGATCGCGATCGAAAGCCACAGCTGGGATCACAACCACCACACGCTGCCCGCGACCGTGCAGCGCGAGCAGCGCACCGGCACGTTCCGCACGATCGACACGCACGCCGACGCCGACGCCGAGATCCGCCAGGCCAACGATTGGCTCGACGCGCACTGCCGCACGCCGCGCGCCGGACTCTTCGCGTTCCCGTACGGCGAGACGAACGACTATCTGCTGCGCGACTATCTGCCGAAGCACGTCGCCGAGCATCGGCTGCGCGCTGCGTTCGGCACCGAGCCGCGTCCGGTCGGCCGCGACAGCGATCGCTGGAATCTGCCGCGCTACGTGTGCGGGCATCACTGGCGTTCGGCGGACGAGCTGTTGCGCTTGATCGCACGCAACTGAAATCGAACGCGAATCCCACCACCGGGAATGCGCGCGCAGCTATGGCGTCGTGGTCTGACGCGCCGATCCCGCTTGCAGCACGACGAGATCGATATCGTCCTGCACGCCTTCCAGCTCGAAGCGCCAATGCACGGCCGCCGCCGCGATCGCAACCGGCGCAACCGTAGATCATCGATCCGCCGTCGTCGTGCAGCAGGCGCGCGGCCTGGCTGTTGGCACTCACGGATCGCACGATCAACGGGATCGCGCCGGGAAACCGGTTCGTCAACACCGCGACGTCCGCGCCGGCGGTGTCGAACTCGATCTGGAACGGCAACGACGCATCCGGCGCGCGATCCGCATGGATCTGGTCGCGCTTGAGCCGCGTCGGTCGTCCGCCGGATGCCGGCGCGACCGGCGTCACGTGCTCGTACAGCGCCATGCCCGCGACGACGCGATCCGGCGCGATGCCAGAGGCAGTCGCCGCGCGCGCGAAAAGACCGGCGACATGGCGCGAGGGTCCTTCGCGACCGCCGTAGCGCAGCTCCGGCCAGTCTCCGCAGGCGAGCCGCAGCGGCGTCGCGAGCGATTGCTCGACGACCCATGCGAGCCGCCCGTGCAGAACCGCGGGCTCGCACAACGAAGGTGCGAGACGATCGAGGCGTCGCGCCGGAAAATACGGCACTGCGACATCGACGAAACGCTCGCTCGCCTCGATGGCGTTGCGATACGGATTCACGCCGGGCGCAACACGCATGCTGTGCAGGTTGCGCACGTAGAGCCCGAACGGCGCGAGCGAGAGCGCGACGAACACCGCGAACGCGACGCTCCCGATCGTGCGCACGGCGGCACGGTCGCTCGCGAATGCGCCGTACCAGCCGATCCCGAGCAGCAGCGCGAGCGGCGGCAGCAGCGAGGACAGCATCCACATCGGCGTGATCGGACGCAGCAGTGCGAGAAACGCCGCTTGCAGGATGAATGCTGCCGCCGCAACAACCGCCGCGGCGCGCAGGCCCGTACGCTCGCGCGGCAAAACGAGCAGTCCCGTCGCCGCAATCAGCAGACATGCGCAGTAGGCGAACCACGCGACGCGGACTGCCGCGAGGCTCCATCCGGTCATCAGCAGGAAGCCATCCCACGCGCCGCCGACGACCGCGGTCGCGAGCAGCGTCGGGATGCGCCGCCACGCATCGATCGCGACGTCTGCGCCGACATAGTCGACGAAGGATCGCGCGGCGACCGGCGTCGCGTGATCGAACCAGGGCGGCGCCATCATCAACACGACGATCACGGCGGCGAGCGCGAGTCGGCTGATACTTGCCCGCGAAAGGTCGCGGCCGAGCAGCACGACGCCGGCGGCGAGGACATATGCGATCGTCGTCGGATGCGCGTTGAGGCACGCACCCGCGGCAAGCCCGAACAGCAGTGCGTTGCCGATCGAGAGCCGGTGCCAGCAGCGCCAGGTCGCCCCGAGGAGCAGCAGAAGCGTCGTCTCGACGACCGCGGTGTGCGAAGGAAACATCAGCGGAATCGTCGACCATCCGGCCAGCGCGAGCGCTCCGGCGAACGCGAGACCGAAGCGCGCATCGACGATGCGCGTCCCGAGCCGCCACGCGATGAAGTACTTCGCTCCGGCCAGCAGCTGCACGAACACGGCGACGGCGACGGCGCGGCCAAAAAGACCGGCCGGCAGCGCCAGCAGATAGAACCACCATGGCCCGAGCTCGACGAGGCCGTAGATCGGCGGACCGGTGAGAGGAAACGCCTCGCCGTGCGCGATCTTCGCGGCCCAGTACACGTCGCGCCAGAAATCCGGCACGCCGGCCGTATGCAGGCCCGCGGCCGCGTGCACGAGCAGCATCAGCAGCGAGAACGCGAGGCCTGCCGCGTACCAGCCGGCCATGTTCGGGCGCGAGCGCAATGCGCGCGTCGTCTCGAAGCGTGCGGGCGAATGCTCGCGCATGCGCGGCCGATCCCCTGGGCAAAAGGACGCACAGGGTAGCGCAGCGCGCCGTTCGCCGGAGCAGGCGCCGCGCCAGGACGCATCGCATTCCGCCGGCGCGCCGGATCGCATACCCTTGTCGCGCCGCCGAACGAGACCGCGCCATGCCGTTCAATCCGGTCGAGACGATTCCCGCGAACCTCAGATCGTTCCTGACGATCACCGAGATCGACGACGCCGAATTCATCGTCGGCGCGCTGTTCCGCCGCAAGTTCGGCGCGCCGCCGCCGGATTTCGGGCGTCATCTCGTCGCGTTCTACAAGGCGGGCGACGGCAGCCTGCGCCTCGCCGGCTTCTCGCACATGCGGCCGTTCGGCGACGTGTACCTCTCCGGCGGATCATGCTCGGAAGGCGACACGATCCGGACCATGAGCGATGCGCATCGCGAGGCGATCTACGCGGCGGGCGGCGTCTGGTACCTGATCCTGAAATACGCGTTCGCGAAATTCGCCGACGACTGCGATGCGTTCTTCGGGCACTGCGGCGATGCGCGTGCGCTCGAAGTCGCGCTGGCCGCCGGTTTCGTCAAGACCGAATTTCCGCCGGTGATCGTGAACTTCCACAAGGCGATGCACGAGAATTTCCGGCGTGCGTTGACGGCGAAGGTGGTGGCGTTGGGGGCGTTCTGAGATCAAGAAGCTACCCTCCCCGTCTCCCGCGAAGGCGGGGACCCAGTGCCTTTTCGAGCGCGCTCAGGAGCAAGGCGCTGGGTCCCCGCCTTCGCGGGGACGACGACAACTAGGGTGGTGCAGGACCGCCGCCTCGGCACGTGCCCCGTCGCGACATGCTGCCGCGCCGATTCCACGTTGTGCGCCGAATCGTCGAAGAAGATATCGGCCCCGAACGCATCGAGAAACGGCCCCTTGTCGCGCCCGCCGAGGAACAGCGCCTCGTCGATGCGCACGCCCCACTCGCGCAGCGTCAGGATCACGCGCTTGTGCGCCGGCGCCGAGCGCGCGGTGACGAGCGCGGTGCGGATCGGCGCGTTCTCGCTCGGAAATGCGGCCTGCAGCCGGTGCAGCGCATCGAGGAAACCGCGGAACGGTCCGCCGGACAACGGCTCGCGCACGCGCTCGGTCTCGTTGCGATGGAACGCGTCGATGCCGCCGCGCTTCGGAGATGCGCTCGGCCTCGTCGTCGAACAGCACCGCGTCGCCGTCGAACGCGATGCGCAGCTGATCGGACTGCCGGCGCGGCGTCTTCGACGGCAGGATCGTCGCGGCCGCGATGCCGGCGACGAGCGCCTGCGCGACGCTTTCGGGATTGGCCGACAGGAACAGGTCCGCGCCGAATGCGTTCACGTACGGCAGCGTCGGCTCGCCGCGCGTGAACGCCGCGCGCACGATGTCCAGGCCGTAGTGCTCGATCGAATTGAAGATGCGAAGGCCCGTGTCGGCGGAGTTGCGCGACAACAGGATCACCTCGACATGCGGCGCTTCGGGCGGCGCGCGGTTCAGGCGCAGCAGCTTCTGCACGAGCGGAAACGCGATGCCGGGCGCGAGCAGCTCGTCCTCGCGCGCGATCTGGTAGCGCGCGAACGCATCGACGCCCTCGCGCTCGAACAGCGCGTGGCTCTCGCCGAGATCGAACAGCGCGCGCGACGAGATCGCGACGACGAGCGTGCCTTCGCCGCGCCCGGCGTCGCGCAGTACCACCTCGTCAGGGCGCGGCTTCGAACCCATCGGCGAAAAGCGTATCCGCCATGACGACGGCCCGAAGCGCATCGAGGCGCCCGTAGCCGGCCTGATAGTTCGGCCAGTCCGCCATCGTGAGGCCGCCGCAGCCGCTGTTCGACGGATCGGTGATCCCATCGGTCACTGTCGAGGCGCGAAGGATCGCCTTGACCTGATCCGGATGGCCCTTGAGCGCCGGATTGATACTCATCATGAGCGCCACCGTGCCGGTTACGTGCGGCGACGCCATGCTCGTGCCGCTGAGGTTCTGGTACGTGTTCGGCGGATACGATGACGGCACGTTCGAGCCCGGCGCCGAGAGATCTGGCCTGAACAGCGTCGACGTCGTGACCGGACCGCGACTCGAGTAAGCGGCCATGCGATCGTTCGTGTCGGTTGCGCCGACGACGAAGCTCGCATCGTACGTTGCGGGCGGCGTCGTGATCGTCTCGCACGCGGGTCCGTCGTTCGCGGCCGACTCGACGAACAGGATGCCACCGGCGACGACGCTTTCCACGGCCGCTTCGAGCTCGTCGCCGACCGTGCAGCCTTCGCTCACGGGACAGCCCCATGAGTTGCCGAGGACGTCGGGCGCGAGATCCGGATTCGGGTTCTGGCCGTTGAGATCGGTCGGCGCAAGCATCCACTGCATGCACTCGATGTAGCGCGCCGGCGTGCCGTTGCCTTGGTCCATGTTGCGGCAGCCGATCCATTTCGCGCCGGGCGCGACGCCGATCTGGTGCGTCGCGCCGTCGTCGCCCGCCATCGTGCCGACCGTGTGCGTGCCGTGGCCGGCGTCGTCGCACGGTGCGGTCGCATCGCTGCCGCAGGGATTGCCGGACACGGCGTCGTGGATCGAGTCGTGCCAGTTGTAGTTGTGGTCGGCGTTCGCGCCATCCCAGCCGCGGTAATGCAGCTGTAGCGCCGGGTGATCCCACTGGTGGCCGGTGTCTTCGCTGGCGACGACCACGCCCTGGCCGTTGTCGCCGAGCGCCCACACGGCCGGCGCCTCGATCTTGGCGACGCCCCACGAAATCGTCTCGGGCGTCGCGGGCGCACGCGTCGCTTCGACGTGCGGCATCGGCATCGCGATCGCCACGTTCGGCTCGATGCGCAGGATGTCGCCGCGTGCGCCGAGCTCGGCGAGCGCGGACGGCGGCAGGCGCGCTTCGATGACGTTCGTGATCCAGTAGCTGCGATACGGGATCGCATGCGCGTCGAGCCACGCGCGTACGTCGCGTTGCGTCGCGTCCGCGTGTGCGCGCAAGGATTCGACGAGCTCGCGTCGCTTGAGCTTGTAGTCCGCATCTGCTGCGAGCGGCGTCAGTACCGGCGCCGATGGCGTGAACACGAGCAGCGCATCGGCGCTGCCGTGCGCCGCCGTCAGGCGCGAATCGACGTGCGCGGCCCACGCGGCGGGACACGCGGCGATGCAAGCCAGCGCGAGCAGGTTCGAACGCACGATCTTCCGGGTGTTTTTCATTCGGTTGCTCCGTCGCCGGCAATAGCGGCCTGGTACGCCGCGAACACATCGATGCGCCCATGACCGACCATGTTGTTCGGCCAGGTCGTGCGATTCGTGCCGCCGCAGGTCTGGTTGACCGGATCGGTGACGCCGACAGTCACTGCGGTATTGCGCAGGATTGCGGCCACCGCGGCCGGATGACCCTTCAGCGCCGGATTCGCCGACATGATCAGCGCGGCCGCGCCGGCAACGTGCGGCGTCGCCATGCTGGTGCCGTCGAGGTTCGTATACGTGTTCGGCGGCCACGCCGACGGCACGCTGACGCCGGGTGCCGACACGTCGGGCTTGATCGTCGGCGTGCCGGCGCCGATGCGCGGACGGCCGAGCACCGGGCCGCGGCTCGAGAAGCCGGCGAGCGCGTCGCTGCTGTCGGTCGCGCCGATCGTGAACACGGCATTGAAGATCGCCGGCGCCGCGGTGATCGTGTTGCAGCCGGGCCCGTCGTTGGCCGCCGCGGCGACGTAGAAGATGCCGCCCGAGATCAGGTTGGCGACGGCGCCGATGATCTCGTTGCCGGTCGTGCAGCCTTCGCCCTCGGTGCAGGTCCACGAATTGCTGATCACGTCCGGCGCGAGATCCGGATTCGGGTTTTCGTCGTTGAGATCGGTCGGCGCGAGCATCCACTGCATGCATTCGATGTAGCGCGCCGGCGTGCCGTTGCCGTCGTCCATGTTGCGGCAGCCGATCCACTTCGCGCCGGGCGCGACGCCGACCTGGTGCGTCGCGCCGTCGTCGCCCGCCATCGTGCCGACCGTGTGCGTGCCGTGGCCGAAATCGTCGCACGGCGCCTGCGTGTCGTTGCCGCACGGATTGCCGACGCTGTCGTGGATCGAGTCGTGCCAGTTGTAGTTGTGATCGGCGCGTCGTGCCGTTCCAGCCGCGGTAATGCGGTTTCAGCGCCGGGTGATCCCACTGATAGCCGGTGTCTTCGCCGGCGATGACGACGCCCTGCCCGTTGTCGCCGGCGGCCCAGACCTGCGGCGCGTTGATCTTGGTGACGCCCCAGGCGACCGACTCGACGGCGTCCGGACCCTGCTGCGTCGGGTTCGGTCTTGGCAGGTGCGCGGACATGCGCGGATTGGTCTCGATGCGCGCGATCTCGCGACGCCCGGCGAGCAGCTTGAGGTCACGCGCACGGACGTCGGCAAGCACGACGTTCGCGATCCAGTACGGACGATAGGCGATGCCTTGCGCATCGAGCCACGCGCGGATTCCGCTCTGCTGCGTTTCGGCGCGCGCGCGCAGCGCATCGACGAGCGCGCGGCGATGTGCCTTGTAGTCGGCGCTCCACGACAGCGGCGCGAGCATCGGCGTCGACTGGTCGGCGAGCACGAGCAGCACTTCGGCCCTGCCGTCCTGGCGCAGCGCAGCGGTGAGATTGGGATTCACCTGCGCGCCGAAGGCCGATCCGCAGGCGATTGCGAGGGCCGCAAGCGGCAGCCTGCGCAGGACATCGATGCTCGACTTGCTCATGGAAAAGGCACTCCTGGGTGCATTCTGGAAAGATCCATCGGGTCATCCTAGCAGGGTGTCCGGGCCTGATCCCGGCCCACACACGGAACGCCCGCTACAGCTCGAACTGCTCGTTGAGGATGCGTTCCTCGAGATTGTGCTCGGGATCGAACAACAGTGTCATGGTCTGGTCGCGCGACTCGCGGATGCGGACCTCGACGACATCGCGCACCTCGTTCGAATCGGCGGTCGCGCTGACCGGCCGCTTGTAAGGATCGAGGATGTCGATCTTGATGTCGGTCACGGCCGGCAGGATCGCGCCGCGCCAGCGCCGCGGCCGGAACGGGCTGATCGGCGTGATCGCGAGCAGCTGCGAGCCGAGCGGCAGGATCGGGCCGTGCGCGGAGAAGTTGTAGGCGGTCGAGCCCGCCGGCGTCGACACGATCAGGCCGTCGCACATGAGCTCGTCGATCTTGACCGAGCCGTTCAGCGAGACGCGCAGGTGCGCGATCTGCTTGGTCTGGCGCAGCAGCGACACCTCGTTGAACGCGAGCGCGTTGACCGTGATGCCGGTCTCGTTGATCGCCTCGGTGACCAGCGGCCGCAGCGGCGTCGACTGCGCGCGCGCGAGGCGCTCGGGCAGGTCGTCGGCGTGATAGTGGTTCATCAGGAAACCGATCGTGCCGAGCTTCATGCCGTAGACCGGCAGTCCGCGCGCGATGTGCCGGTGCAGCGTGCGCAGCATGAAGCCGTCGCCGCCGAGCGCGACGATGACGTCGGCGTTCTCGATCGGCGCGTCGCCGTAGCGCGACTTCAGCTCGACGAACGCGGCTTGCGCTTCTTCGGTCGGTGCCGGCAACGAAGGCGATGCGGTGCGTGTCCACTCGGACTCCCTGGTGACCGGCGCGAAGCTTAGCAGGCAGGATCGGCGGTTTTCGTGGTCCGGACGACGGCTTCAGCGGCGCTTGCGCGGAGCGCCGCCCGGATCGTGCTCGTAAAGCTTCGCCGGATCGCCGAACACCGCGCCGAGCACGCGCTCGGGCCAGATCTCGAAATAGCTCAGCAGCAGCGCCATCAGCGGCACGAGGATGAATACGAGCCCGTGCGCGGCCATCATGAACATCGCGACCGCGCGCAGCACCAGCAGGTAGACATCCCAGCGCGCGCGCTGCTTGAGCTCGTTCTCGGGCATCGTGTCGTAGCCGATGTGGAACGCTTTCCAGAAGTGGCTCGCGGCGAGCAGGCCGAACATCGCCCAGAGCACCGGCGATTCGATCAGCTGCTGGCGCAGCTCATCGCCGAGCAGCAGGTCGTGCAGCGGAATCAGCACGATCCAGTACGGAAGTCCGACGATGCCGACGAGGAAGAGCCAGGTGAAGATGCCGAGCACGAACGCCGTGACCGCATTGCGCGAGTTCTTCGGCTGCGACTCGCGCATCGCGCGCGGCACCAGCGCGGCGACGATCGCCGCCAGCGCGGTCAGCCCGTCGAACCAGTAGTTGAACACCGCGAGCGCGGCCGACCAGCCGAAGAAGAAGATGCCGACGACCGGGATCAGGTTGCGCACGATGACGAGCCACGCGTCGCGCCGCGACGCGAGCTCGCGCAGGTGCTGCGACAGCGGCGGCGGCCGTATCTGCGCGGTCATGGTCTCCCCTTTCGACCCGGCAGGTGTCGCCGGATCGCCCCACCATCCTACCGCTCAGCCCGCCTGCGCGCCGGCCTGCACGAGCTGCGCGAGCCGGCGCAGCGCGACCGACGCGATCGGATAGTCGATCGTCTGCGTGCGGATCTCGGCGAGCATGCCGAGCGTGAATTTCAGCGACGCATCGTCGCGCTCGAGCCAGGCCTGCACGCGGTTCGGCGCGCCCGGCGGCGCGCTGGCGAGGATCTGCGTGACCAGCGCACGATGCTGCGCTGCGAGCTCGTCGCGCAGCGATCCGCGTGCCTGCGCATGCCAGCGGCTTTCGACCGGGAGATTCTCGATCTGGCGGCGCAGCGAATCGATTTCGAGCGCCTGGCCGATCTCGAAGAAGATCGACGCGACGCGCTCGACGGGACGTCCGCTGTCGTGCGCGACCTCGACGATGTCGAGCGCGGCGCCGAGCACCGGCACCGTCGCGAGCCGATGCCGCTATCGCCTCCGGAATGCCGAGGCCCTGCCACTTCTCGACGTCGACGTCGTAGTCGGCGCGGCCGGTCGGCGTCAGCACGCGCGGCAGCGCGGCGCGAAGCTCGCCGACGCCGGGTGCGTAGCGCGCGACGACGCTCGCGATGTCGAGCGCGACGCCGCGATGGTTCAGCAGCCAGCGCGTCAGGTTGCGCAAAAGATCCCAGATCTTGAGCAGCGCATCGACCTGCACGGCATCGGCGACCTTGCCGTCGAGCGCTTCGATTTCGGCCCAGATCGAGCGCGCGTCGATGACCTCGCGCACGGCGGTGTACGCCTTCGCGATCGCGGCCGGCTGCTGGCCGGTGTCTTCCTGCATGCGCAGCGTGAACGTCGCGCCCATGCGGTTGACCATCGAGTTGGTCACCGCGGTCGCGATGATCTCGCGGCGCAGGCGATGGCGCTGCATGTGCTCGGCGTATTTCGTCTGCAGCGGCACCGGGAAGTAGCGCGCGAGCTCCTTGGAAAGATACGGATCCTCGGGCACGTCCGAATCGAGCAGCTGCTGGTACAGCTTGATCTTCGCGTACGAGAGCAGGATCGAAAGCTCCGGCCGCGTCAGACCCTGATGCCGCTGCCTTGCGCTCGTCGAGCTCGGCGTCCGACGGCAGCGATTCGATCTGGCGATCGAGCAGGCCTTCGGCTTCGAGCACGCGGATGAAATGCGCCTTCGAGCCGAGGCGATGCACGGACAGATGCTCCATGACCGTGATCGCCTGGTTCTGGCGATAGTTGTCGGAGAGCACCAGGCGCTCGACCTCGTCGGTCATCGCAGCGAGCAGCGTGTTGCGCTGCGGCGACCGTCATCTCGCCGCGCTGCACCGCGTCGTTGAGCAGGATCTTGATGTTGACTTCGTGATCCGAGGTGTCGACACCGGCCGAGTTGTCGATGAAGTCGGTGTTGAGCAGCACGCGATGCATGCGCGGCCTCGATGCGGCCCTTCTGCGTGAAGCCCGAGGTTGCCGCCTTCGCCGACGATCTTGCAGCGCAGCTCGCGGCCGTTGACGCGCAGCGCGTTGTTCGCGCGATCGCCGACGTCGGCGTTCGATTCGCTTTCGGCCTTGACGTAGGTGCCGATGCCGCCGTTCCAGAGCAGATCGACCGGCGCCTTGAGGATCGCGTTCATCAGCGCGGTCGGCGTCATCGACGTCGTGCCTTCGTCGATGCCGAGCACGCGGCAGGCTTCGGGCGACACCGGAATCGACTTCGCGCGTGCGCGCGAACACGCCGCCGCCCTTCGAGATCAGCGCTGTGTCGTAGTCGGCCCACGACGAGCGCGGCAGCGCGAACATGCGCTCGCGCTCGGCGAACGATTTCGCGGTGTCGGGATCGGGATCGATGAAGATGTGGCGATGATCGAACGCGGCGAGCAGGCGGATGTGCCGCGACAGCAGCATGCCGTTGCCGAACACGTCGCCGGACATGTCGCCGACGCCGACGCACGGTGAAGTCCTGCGTCTGGCAATCGCGCGCCGAGCGCGCGGAAATGACGCTTGACCGATTCCCAGGCGCCCTTCGCGGTGATGCCCATCTTCTTGTGGTCGTAGCCGGCCGAGCCGCCCGACGCGAACGCATCGCCGAGCCAGAAGCCGTGCTCGCTCGCTGACCGCGTTGGCGATGTCGGAGAACGTCGCCGTGCCCTTGTCGGCGGCGACGACGAGATACGGATCGTCGGCGTCGTGGCGCACGACATCGTCCGGATGCGCGACCTTGCCATCGACGAGGTTGTCGGTGATGTCGAGCAGGCCGTTGATGAACATGCGATAGCAGGCGACGCCTTCGGCCAGCACCGCGTCGCGCTCGCCGGATGCCGGCGGACGCTTGACGAAGAAGCCGCCCTTCGAGCCGACCGGCACGATGACGGTGTTCTTGACCATCTGCGCCTTGACCAGGCCCAGCACTTCGGTGCGGAAATCCTCGCGCCGATCCGACCAGCGCAGTCCGCCGCGCGCGACCGGGCCGAAGCGCAGGTGCACGCCTTCGACGCGCGCGCCGTACACGAAGATCTCGCGGTACGGCCGCGGCTTGGGCAGGTCGGGCACTTTCGAGCGAATCGAACTTGAAGCTGATGTAGTCGTGCGGCGCGCCGTCACGCGTCCGCTCTTCTCGGGCTGGAAATAGTTCGTGCGCAATGTCGCACCGATGACGCCGAGATAGGCGCGCAGGATGCGGTCCTCGTCGAGGCTCGCGACCTGGTCGAGCAGAATCTTGATCGCGGCGATGATCGACCGCGATCTGCTGCGCGCGCGGCGCGCCGCGTGCGGCGGTCAGATCCTCGACGAAGCGCGGATGCGCCTTGATCACTTCGGGCGATACCAGCGCCTGCAGCTCCTTGCGCGAGCCGTTTCCTCGCGGCCTCGTTGGCTGGTGCTCGCCGCGCTTTCGCGCTTCGGATCGAATCCGGCTTCGAACAACTCGACCAGCAGACCCGCGATCGCCGGATAGCGATTCAGCGTGTCCTCCATGTAGGTCTGCGAGAACGGCACGCCGGTCTGCAGCAGGTACTTGCAGTAGCCGCGCAGCACGCTGACCTGGCGCCAGTCGAGCTGCGCGCCGAGGATCAGCTTGTTGAACGCGTCGTTCTCCGCGACGCCGCGCCAGATGCGCTCGAACGCGGTCTGGAACATCTCGCGCACCTCGTCGATGTCGAACTCGAAACGCGCCGACGGCTGCACTTCGATGTCCTGGATGTAGAGCTTGCTGCCGTCGGCCTCGATCTCGTAGAGATGCTCGGTCAGCACCTTGAGGCCCATGTTCTCGAGCAGCGGGATCACGTCCGAGAGCGCGATGTCGGCGCCGAGCCGGAACACCTTGAGGTGCAGCGTGTCGGCCTTGCGGCGCGAGCGGTAGAGGCTCAGGCGAATGTCGTCCGCGTCGCGCAGGCTCGCCGCCATCTCGACGTCGGCCGCGGCAACGTGCGGCGTGACTTCCTCGATGTAGCCGACAGGCAGCGCGCGGCCGAAGCGCGTCGCGAGCTTGAGGCCTTTTTCCTCGCCGTGCTTCTGCACCAAGCGTGTCGCGCAGCTCGTCGTGCCAGTTGCGCACGATCTGCGCGATCTTGTTCTCGAGCTCGGTCGTGTCGTAGCTGGCCTTGTCGCCGGGCTTCGGGCGCACGATCAGATGCAGGTTCGCCAGCGGCGATTCGCCGACCTGGATCGTCGAATCGACGCGCTCGCCGTGCAGCGCGCGCTTCAGCGTCGCCTCGACGCGCTCGCGCACCTCGGAGCTGAAACGGTCGCGCGGCAGATAGACGAGGCACGAATAGAAGCGGCCGTACTTGTCGCGACGCACGAACAGGCGCGTGCGTGCACGCTCCTGCAGCGCGAGGATGCCGGTCGACGTCGTATACAGCTCGTCCGCGTCGCACTGGAAGAGCTCGTCGCGCGGCAGCGTCTCGAGGATGTGGCGCAGCGCCTTGCCCGAATGCGAATCGCGGCGGAACCCCGCGCGCTTCAACACCGCTTCGACCTTGCGCCGCACCAGCGGCACGTCCTGCGGGCGGCGCATGTACGCGCCCGAGGTGAAAAGGCCGAGGAAGCGCTGCTCGCCGATCGGCGCGCCCTTGGCGTCGAACTCGAGCACGCCGATGTAATCCATGTAGCCCGGACGATGCACGCTCGCGCGCGCATTGGTCTTGGTCAGGATGATCGCGTCCATCGAGCCGGATTGCGGCAGGTCCTTGCGCGGCCAGCGTGCGCAGCGAGCGCGGCGCGAGCGAGCGTTCTTCGCCGCGCAGGATGCCGAGGCCGGAACCTTCCACGGCCTTCAGCACCTCGTCGTTGCCGGCCCGGGCGACTTCGTATTCGCGATAGCCGAGGAACGTGAAGTTGTCGTCCGCGGCCCAGCGCAGGAATTCCTGCGCCTCGGCGACGCCGTCGGCATCGACCGGCATGTTGCGGCCGGCGAGGTCGTCGGCGATCGCGCTCATCTTCGCGCGCATCGCGGCCCAGTCGGCGACGCTTTCGCGCACGTCCTCGAGCGTCGCGCAGATGCCCTGCTTGAGCTTTTCCAGGTCGCCCGCGCCGGCGACGCGGTTGATCTCGAAATGCATGATCGACTCGGGCGAGCCGGCAGCGCCCTCGTCGAGGCCGAGCGTCAGCAGATGTCCGCCGGGATCGCGCGTGACGCGGAAAACCGGATGGATCACCGTGTGCAGCGCGAGGCCGGCCTGGTTGACGCGCATGCCGACCGAATCGACGAGGAACGGCATGTCGTCGGTGATGATCTCGACGATCGTGCGCGTCGCGTCGGCACCGCCTTCGCCGGACGGATTGAACACACGCACCTTCGCGCCACCCGGACGGCGCTCGCGCAGGAATTCGAGCGCGCCCTGCACGGTCGCGGCCCAGTGCGCCGCGTCGTGCGCGGCGAGATCCTCGGCGGGCAGACGCCGCAGGAATTCCGCCGCGAAGGTCTGCGCATCGCGCAGCCGCGCACCGCTGAGCTGGGTCGCGAGCTGGGACAGGATCGCGTCGACGTCGGTCTTCGCGGACGTGCCGGTCGGGGCAGTTTGGGCGTTCATCGGGGGCGCTTGGGCGGGGGAACTGCGGGTCGCGAAGGATACCCCTTTGCGACAGCGGGAATCCAGCTGCAAACATCGTCAAATCAAGATACTAGCGCGCATTGACACGGATATTTCATCGGACGCAGGCTGCTTCCCGGATGCTTTTCGGCCGCGGGCGCACGCGTCGCTGCGAGGCGCGCGCGCGTGACTTTCGTTGCGTGCAATTTCGCAGCCCGGCCGGTATGGTTCCGGGCGCTGCGCAGCGGCGGCCGGCGCCTCCTTGCCGTGCGGCCGGCACGCGTCGGCGAGCCATGATGCTCGCCTGGCGAGCGCGACGGATTCCGCATCGATGCAGCTCCCGGCGCGCGGATACCGGCCGCCGCCGCTCCGATGTCACGGATTGTCGCGCGGCAGCACACATTCATCGATTGCCTCTGAAGGACAAGTCCAACGATGAACCGCTTTCGAGTTCCTCCGCTACCGGCCTTGTCCGGTCCCGTGCTGCTGGGCGTCGCCTGCCTCGTCGCGACCGGTTGCGGAAAGAAGGCCGCGCCGCCGCAACCGCCGCCGCCCGAAGTCGGGGTCGTCGCGGTGCATCCGGAAAACGCGCCGCTGACGCGCGATCTCGTCGGACGCCTTTCCGCATACCGCACCTCCGACGTGCGCGCGCGCGTCGCCGGCGTGCTGATCAAGCGCGTCTACCAGGAAGGCAGCGACGTCAAGGAAGGCCAGCTGCTGTTCGAGATCGATCCCGCGCCGCTGCAGGCCGCGTTGAACGCGAACCTCGCGTCGCTCGCGCAGGCGCAGGCGACCTACACGAACAACCACATCGCCGCGCAGCGCGCGCGCGATCTCGTGCCGAAGGGCTTCGTCTCCAAAGCCGACGTCGACAACGCCGAAGCGGCCGAGCGCACCGCCGCCGCTTCGGTGAAGCAGGCGCAGGCGAACGTCGAAAGCTCGCGCATCAACCTCGGTTACGCCAGCGTGCGCGCGCCGATCGCCGGACGCGCCGGCAAGCAGCAGGTGACCGAAGGCGCGCTGGTCGGCCAGAGCGACGCGACGCTGCTGACGACGATCGACCAGGTCGATCCGATCTACGTGAACTTCACGCTCAGCGTGACCGATCTCGAATCGATGCGCCGCGCGCAGACCTCGGGCCACGCGACGCTCTCCGCGACCGACAAGGCCGAGATCCGGCTCGAGCTCCCGGACGGCACCGAATACGGCGAGAAAGGCACGCTCGATTTCTCCGATACGACGGTCGATCCCGCGACCGGCGCGGTGAGCCTGCGCGGACTGATCCCGAACGCGGACCACAATCTCCTGCCCGGCATGTACGTTTCGATCAGGGCGACGCTCGGCCAGCAGCACGACGTGTTCAAGGTGCCGCAGCCCGCGCTGCAGCGCGATGCATCGGGCGCGTACGTGCTCGTCGTCGGCTCCGACGGCAAGATCGAGCGCAAGAGCGTCACGGCCGACGTCGCGCGCGCCGGCAACTGGATCGTCACGGATGGTCTCGCGGCCGGCGATCAGGTGGTCGTCTCCGGCATCCAGCGTGCAAAGGCCGGTCAGCCGGCGAAGGCGACGCCATGGCAGCCGGCGACACCGGACGCGAATGCCGGCGGCGCAGCGAGTGCGCCGACCGACGCGAAGGCCGCGACACCGGACGACAAGAAACCCGACGCGTCGGCCAAGCCGCCGGACAAGCAGTAAGGCCGCCGCTCATGTCCAGATTCTTCATCGGCCACCCGATCTTCGCCTGGGTGATCGCGATCCTGATCACGCTCTCGGGCGTGATCGCGCTGTTCAATCTCGGCGTCGAATCGTATCCGAGCGTCGTGCCGCCGCAGGTCAACGTCAGCGCGAGCTATCCCGGCGCGAGCGCCGACACCACCGAAAAGGCGGTGACGCAGGTCATCGAGCAGCAGCTCACCGGCATCGATCACCTGCTCTACTTCGCCTCGACGTCGAGCTCGAACGGCGGCGCGGGCGTCACGCTGACGTTCGAGACCGGCACCGATCCCGACATCGCGCAGGTGCAGGTGCAGAACAAGGTCGCGCTGGCGACGCCGCGCCTGCCGAGCGAGGTCGTGCAGCAGGGCGTCGTCGTCGCCAAGGCGAATGCGGGATTCCTGATGGTCGTCGCGCTGCGCTCGACCAATCCGTCGATCAACCGCGACGCGCTCAACGACATCGTCGGCGCGCGCGTGCTCGATCAGATCTCGCGCATTCCGGGCGTCGGCTCGACGCAGCAGTTCGGCTCCGAATACGCGATGAACATCTGGCTCGATCCGGACAAGCTGCACGGCTACAGCCTGTCCGCGACCGACGCGCTCGAGCGCCGTGCGCGCGCAGAACGTGCAGTTCGCGGCGGGCACGATCGGCGGCCAGCCGTCGCTGCCGACACAAGGCTTCACCGCGACGGTCTCGGCCGAAGGCCGCTTCAGCTCGCCCGAGCAGTTCGAGAACATCATCCTGCGCGCGAATCCGGACGGCACGGCGGTGCGTCTCAAGGACGTCGCGCGCGTCGCGTTCGGCGCGTTCACCTACGGCTTCGACACGCAGTGGAACGGCAAGCCGACCGGCGCGTTCGCGATCCAGCTGCTGCCCGGCGCGAATGCGCTGCAGGTCGCCAACCTCGTGCGCGCCAAGATGGACGAGCTGCAGCCGAGCTTCCCGTCCGGCGTCACCTGGTTCACGCCGTACGACTCGACGACGTTCGTGAAGATCTCGATCAAGGAAGTCGTCAAGACGCTGATCGAAGCGGTCGGCCTCGTCTTCCTCGTCATGCTGATCTTCCTGCAGAACTTCCGCGCGACGCTGATCCCGACGCTGGTGATTCCGGTCGCGCTGCTCGGCACGTTCCTCGGCATGTGGATGATCGGTTTCACGATCAACCAGCTGACGCTGTTCGGCATGGTGCTGGCGATCGGCATCGTCGTCGACGATGCGATCGTCGTCATCGAGAACGTCGAGCGCATCATGTCCGAGGAGAAGCTCGCGCCGGTCGAGGCGACGCAGAAGGCGATGGGCCAGATCACCGGCGCCGTCGTCGCGATCACCGTCGTGCTGGCGGCGGTGTTCGTGCCGAGCGCGCTGCAGGCCGGCACCGCCGGCGCGATCTACAAGCAGTTCGCGATCACGATCGCGATGGCGATGCTGTTCTCGGCGTTCCTCGCGCTCGGCTTCACGCCGGCGCTCTGCGCGACGATCCTGAAGCCGCACGGCCACGAGAGCCGCAACATCGTGTTCCGCTGGTTCAACAGCGCGTTCAACTGGGTGCGCAAGACCTACGTCGGCCACATCGGCAGCGCGGTCTCGCATGCGCCGCGCTGGATGATCCTGTTCGTCGTCATCGCGATCCTGTGCGGCTGGCTCTTCACGCGCCTGCCCGGCAGCTTCCTGCCCGAAGAAGATCAGGGCTACGCGCTGGCGATCGTGCAGCTTCCGCCGGGCGCGACCTTCCAGCGCACGGGCGCGGTCATGGATCAGGTGCAGTCGACGCTCGAGAAGCAGGACGGCTTCGAAGGCATGATGCGCATCATCGGCTTCAGCTTCGTCGGCCAGGGCGAAAACGTCGGCATGGCGTTCGTGCGCCTGAAGCCGTGGGACGAGCGCGATATCAACGCGGCAGAGTTCATCCAGAAGGCGAACGGCGCGCTGAGCTCGATCCGCGACGCGCAGATCTTCGTCGTCAACCTGCCGACGGTGCGCGGCCTCAGCCAGTTCGGCGGCTTCGACTGTACCTGCAGGACCGCACCGGCCAGGGCCGCGCCGCGCTCGCCGACGCGCGCAATGCGCTGCTCGCGGCGGCCGCGAAGGATGCGACGCTGACGGCGGTGCGACCGAACACGCTCGAGGACGCGCCGCAGCTGCAGCTCGATGTCGATCGCGTGCAGGCGCAGTCGATGGGACTCTCGGTCAGCGACGTGTTCAGCGCGATCCAGCTGATGTTCGCGCCGGTCTACGTCAACGACTTCTTCTATCAGGGCCGCATCAAGCGCGTGACGATGCAGGCGGACGCGCCGTTCCGCATGAGTCCGGATGCGCTCGGCCACTTCTACACGCCGAGCTCGCTCGCGGGCGCGGCGCAGGATTCGATGATTCCGCTCTCGAACGTCGTCAGGACGAACTGGTTCACCGGCTCGCCTTCGCTGACGCGCTACAACGGCTATTCCGCGGTCGAGATCGTCGGCTCGCAGGCGCCGGGCAGGAGCTCGGGCGAAGCGATGACGCGCTGTCACGAACATCGTCGCGAAGGATCTGCCGTCCGGTTTCGGCTTCGACTGGACCGGCCAGTCGTACCAGGAAATCCTCTCCGGCAACGCGGCGACGCTGCTGCTGGCGCTGTCGATCGTCGTCGTGTTCCTCTGCCTCGCGGCCTTGTACGAGAGCTGGTCGATCCCGGTCGCGGTGCTGCTGGTCGTGCCGCTCGGCGTGCTCGGCGCGATCCTCGCCGCGTCGCTGCGCGGCCTGCCGAACGACATCTTCTTCAAGATCGGCCTGATCACGATCATCGGGCTCGCCGCGAAGAACGCGATCCTGATCGTCGAGTTCGCGGTGGCCGAGCAGCAGGCAGGACGCAAGCTGCGCGACGCGGTCGTCGACGCGGCGCAGCTTCGGCTGCGGCCGATCCTGATGACATCGTTCGCGTTCATCATGGGCGTGACGCCGCTCGCGATTTCGAGCGGCGCGGGCGCCAACGCGCGCCACGCGATCGGCACCGGCGTCATCGGCGGCATGTTGTTCGCTACGTTTCTCGGGCTGCTGCTGATTCCGGTGTTCTATGTCGTCGTGCGGCGACTCCTCGGCGATACGCTCGAAGAGCCGTCGAAGCCACCGGGCACGTGAGCCGATCCCTGTAGGAGCGGCGATAGCCGCGATCTTTTCGGTGGGGATTTGCCCGGGCCAAAAGATCGCGGCTGTCGCCGCTCCTACAGGGACGCGGCGACGGCTTTTCTTGTCCCGCCGCCCGCGCTCTGATTCAATCGCGCGCCTCCAGGAATTGCCGACCGCTCACCATGCCCATCGCCGAAGCCCAGGTCCTCAGCAAGACGTGGTTCTACCCGTTCCGCCTGCCGAGCGGCCAGGTCACGCCGACCTATGACGGCGGCGCGCTCGACGCGATCCACTCGACGCGCCTGGCGATGCTGCAGTCGGCGCTGCGTGCGGAGTTCGGCCAGTCGATCGCCGAACGCTCGGTCATCGACATCGCGTGCCATCAGGGCTGGTTCTCGACGCAGCTCGCGCAGATGGGCGCACGCGACGTGCTCGCGGTCGACGCGCGCGCCGAGCACGTCGCCGACGCGACGCTGATCCGCGACGCGCTCGGCCTTCGCAACATGCGCGTGCAGCAGTCGGACGTGCATGCGCTGACGCGCGAGGCGACGGGACAGTTCGACATCGTGCTGATGCTCGGCCTCATCTACCACCTCGAGAATCCGGTCGGCGCGCTGCGCGTCGCGCAGGCGCTGACGAAGCGCATCTGCCTCGTCGAAACGCAGATCGTGCCCGGCATGACCGGCATGGTCGATTACGGCAGCTTCCGTTTCGTGCGCCCGCTCAAGGGCTCGTTCGGCATCATCGACGAGACCGAGGAGACGCACGGCCCCGAAGCCAGCACGACCGGCATCTGTCTCGTGCCGAGCCTCGAAGCGCTGCTCTGGATCATGCGCAAGATCGGATTCCGCCGCGTCGAAGTGCTGCCGCCGCCGGACGATGCGTACGAGCAGCTGCGTTACGGCAAGCGCGTCATGGTGGCCGGTTTCGTCGATTGACCGCTCGGGGAAGATCGCGGCTGTCGCCGCTCCTACAGCTCGCGGCGCTGTAGGAGCGGCGACAGCCGCGATCTTCCCACCCGCCTCCAAATCCACGTTCCCACACGCATTCTTCACGACGATGTGTGTCGCAATTCCACGTTCCATGACGTTCTGCGCCCTAGCATTCGCACAGTGCCGCGGGAGACCGGAACGATGCGACGGAACCATGCGATCTTTTTCTTTGCGCTGACGGGACTGCTCGCCGCCGCGCCGAGCGACGCCGCGATCACGATCGATCTTTCCTATGTCGATCAGCAGTCGCAGCAGTACCAGCGTTTCCGCGACTGGGTGGACGAGGCGGTCGACGGCAATCCGGACTACGGATTCTCCGCGACCGACGCGGCGACGATGTATCGCATCACCGGCGAGCCGCAGTACGCGACGCTCGCGGTCGCGATGGTCGAGCAGCAGGTCAGCGATGCCGAAGCCGCGATCGCAAACGGCGATGCGCCCGAAGTCGCCGGCGATTCCTATCTCTACGTCGGCGACCTGATCGGCGATCTAGCGACCACGTACGACTGGTGCTCGACCTTCGTCACCTCCGGCCAGCGCACGCGCTGGGCCGCCTACGCCGCGCAAGCCATCTCGAACGTCTGGGATCCGGCTAACGCGCAATGGGGCGGCCAGCCGTTTCCGTGGTCCGGCTGGTCGATCGACGATCCGGCCAACAACTATTTCTACAGCTTCCTCGAAGCGACGATGCTGTGGACGCTCGCCGACGACAGCGCGCCGTGGATGAATTTTCTCGACACGGTGAAGATTCCGGAGCTGACCGCGTACTTCGCCGGCATCGACGGCGGCAGCCAGGAAGGCACGGGCTACGGCCTGTCGCACAAGCGGCTCTTCTATCTCTACCGCATCTGGCGCGATTCGACCGGCACCGATCTCGCCAACGCGAACGATCACCTGACCGACACGATCGCGTGGTGGATTCACGCGACGATGCCGACGCTCGATCGCACCGCGGCGATCGGCGACCAGGCGCGCGTGTCCGAGCCGATCATGTACGACTATCACCGCGCGCTGATGCTCGAAGCGCATCGCATGACGCTCGACCCGACCGCGCAGTCGATCGCGTCGTGGTGGCTGCATTCGATCTCGGTCGGAGAAATGCAGAGCGGTTTCAATTTCCGCGAGGACCTGTTGCCCTCCGGCAGCGGCGGCGCGCCGCCGGCCGATCTCGTCTATCACGCGCTCGCGACCGGCCATCTCTTCGCGCGCACGGGCTGGGACACGCACGCGATGTGGATGGAATTCGACGCGGGCCCGTATCTGCAGAGCCACGCGCATCAGGACCAGGGCTCTTTCACGCTGTACAGGGACGGCTGGCTCGCGGTCACCGAGAACATCTGGTCGCACAGCGGCATCCAGCAAGGCACCGAGGTGCACAACGTGCTGCGCTTCGAGCACAACGGCAACGTGGTTGCGCAATCGCCCGGAACCATCTCGACGATGTCGGTGACGCCGGGTGGCGGCGGCACCGTGCACGCGGTCGGCGACCTCACGCCGGCTTACGACGGCGATCCCGCGGTGCAGTCATGGACGCGCACGATCGACTTCATCGGCACAACGTTGACCGTGCACGATCAATATGCGACGGGATCGGGAACGGCGGCCATCTTCCAGATCGACGTGCCGGTGCAGCCGGTCATCAACGGGAACACGGCGAGCGCCGGCGCGCTGTCGATCACGGTCCTCTCGCCGGCGAACGCGACGCTGCACGCGGTCGACTGGACGACGGTCGACGGCGATTTCAATTCCGGCTGGCGCATCGACGTCAGCGGCGGCGCCGGCGATTACCTGGTCGTGCTCGGCAGCGCAGAAAGCACTGGCGATGAGATATTCGCCGATGGGTTCGAATGACGGCTCTCGTGGTGTTTCCGCATCGACGAGACAAGGATTGGATTTTACGCGGCCATCGTTTCTGTTGTAGGAGCGGCGACAGCCGCGATCTTTGGATGATCGTGAAAAGATCGCGGCTGTCGCCGCTCCTACATGACGTAGCGTTTTCAGCGCACGCCGGTCTCGTTGCGCGCGATGACGAGCCGCTGGATCTCGCTCGTGCCTTCGTAGATCTCGGTGATCTTCGCATCGCGGAAGTAAGCGTTCGAGCGGCATTTCCTTCGAGTAACCCATGCCGCCGTGGATCTGCACGGCCTGGTGCGTGATCCACATCGCCGATTCGGACGCGAACAGTTTCGCGACCGAAGCCTCGGTGCTGAAACGTCCGCCGTTCTTCTCGGTTTCGCCCTTCATGAACGCCGCGCGCAATGTCAGCAGCGTCGACGCATCGAGCCGGCACTTCATGTCGGCGATCTTGGCCTGGATCATCTGGAACGATCCGATCGGATGGCCGAACGCCTTGCGCTCGCGCGCCCACGCGATGCTCGCCTCGTACGCCGCGCGCGAAAGCCCGACCGCCTGCGAGGCGATGCCGATGCGTCCCGCGTCGAGCACGCCCATCGCGATCGCGAAACCCTTGCCTTCCTGACCGAGCATGTCGGCGGCCGGGCAGACGTACTCGCTGAATTCGATCTCGCAGGTCGCCGATGCGCGGATGCCGAGCTTCGGTTCGGTCTTGCCGGCGTGGAAGCCGGGACGCGCGGTGTCGATCAGGAAAGCCGACACGCCTTTCGCGCCGATGCCCGGCGTCGTGATCGCGAACAGCACGATGTATTTGGCGACCGGACCCGACGTGATCCAGCTCTTCTTGCCGTTGATGACCCAGTCGCCGTTCGTCGTTCTTCGTTGCGCGCGTGTGCATCGCGGATGCATCCGAGCCCGACTGCGGCTCGGTCAGCGCATACGCGCCGATCGCTTCGCCCGACGCGACCGCGCGCACGTACTTCTGTTTCTGCTCTTCGGTGCCGTACTTCAGGATGCCGTTGCAGTACAGCGAATTGTTGACCGACATGATCGTCGAGTGCGCGCAGTCGGCCGCCGCGATCTCGATCATCGCGAGCGCATAGGCAACCGGATCGAGCCCGGCGCCGCCGTATTCGTGCGGCACCTCGATGCCCATCAGGCCGAGCTGGCCCATCTCGCGGATGTTGTCGAGCGGGAACTCGCCGGATTTGTCGAACTCGGCCGCGACCGGCGCGATGCGCTTCTGCGCGAAATCGCGCGCGATGGACTGGATCGACAATTGATCTTCGGTGTAGCGGAAATCCATGGCGCGCTCCTCGATGCTGACGCGAACGCCGCCCTACTGTCGGCCCGGCGACAGCCGGGACCCATGTTGCTTCTCGACGCAGATCGAAATGGATCCCGGCTGTCGCCGCGGATGACGCGTGCAAGGTTGGAAAGGCGGCGATTTTACCGGTTCCGCGGTTTCCGCGTGCGGGCACCCGGGCTTCAGCGCGCCGATTCGCCGAAATCGCACGCCACGCCGCGCACGCGCTGATCGAGCATCCACGGCAGCAGCGCCGGCTCGCCGTACGCGCGATGCCAGATCACATGCTGCTCGTTCGGATATTCCGTGTAGCGCGGCGTGCCGCCCATCGCGCGCAACGCGCGCACGACCGCGCGCGAGCCGACCATCGCGCCGCCGTAGCCGGTCTCGATGTCGGTGTCGTTGTCCTTGTCGCCGTGGAAGATCCACTGCGGCACGTCGCGGATCGGCGCGAGGCCGGCGAGCTCGGTCATGCCGGACATCGGCACGCCGGCCGCGAAACAGCCGGGCCAGGTCTTCAGCGCATCCCACACGCCGGTGCCGCCGTCGGAGATGCCGGTCAGGATCACGCGCCGCGGATCGATCGGCCAGCGCGCAAGCGCATCGCGCACGACCGCGGCGATGCGCGCCGGCGGCCAGTACGCGCCGGTCGTCTGCGGCGCGGCGTAGACGATCGGCACGCCACCGTCGATGGCCTGGTCGATCAGCTCCATCGAGCCGTTGCCGTAGCCGGCGAGTTGCGAGGCGTTGTCGGTGCCGTCCTGCCAGTCGCCGTGCAGGAACACGATCAGCGGCAGCTTCTCGCCGTTTCGCCGGCCCGGCGTCTCGATCGCGCGATACGGCACCTTCAGCGCGTCGCCCGTCCAGTACTTGCCGAGCCCGGCATCGTCGACGGCGCGCGCCGGCGCCGAAGTCAGCACGGCAAGAAGGCACAACGTGGCGAGCAGCGAACGCAAGGAGGAAGTCATCGGTCGATTCGAGGGGCGCGGAGCATAGCGGTCCCCCAACGACAGCGCACGCAGGCAAGACGTTGACCGGAGCGGCAGCGGCCGTTACGCTAGCATATATCTTTCGATCAAGATAAAGCGATTAATGCTCGATCTCGCCGCCACGTCCGCGCTGCTGCGGCTGCTCTCCGATCCGACGCGCGTGCGCCTGCTGGCGCTGCTCGAACGCGAGGAGCTGACCGTGGCCGAGCTTTCGGCCGTGCTGCGCCTCGCCCAGCCGCGCGTGTCGACGCATCTTGCCAAGCTCAAGGAGGCCGGGCTCGTGCGCGATCGCCGCGCCGGCGTGTCGTCGTACTACCGCTACAACAACGAGATCGATCCGCGCGAGAACGCGCTGCTGCTCGCGCTCAAGGAAAGCGTCGACGACGCGCTGCTGCGCGACGACGAAGTGCGCCTGCCGACCGTGCTCGCCAAGCGCGCGCGCGCCGAAGGCTGGGCCGACACCGTCGCCGGCGACATGGAACGGCACTACTCGCCCGGCCGCACCTGGGAAGCGCTCGCGCGCGGCATGCTGCAGCTGGTCGAGACCGGCGACGTGCTCGACATCGCATCGGGCGACGGCGTGCTGGCCGAGCTGCTCGCGCCGCGCGCGCATTCGATCGTCTGCGTCGATGCGAGCGAGCGCGTGGTCGCCGCCGCGCGGAACGCCTGAAGACGCTGGCGAACGTCGAAGTGCGCACCGGCGACATGCACGCGCTCGATTTTCCGGCGAAGAGCTTCGACCTGGTATTGCTGCTGCACGCCCTCACCTACAGCGAGAAGCCGGCTGCGGCGATCGCCGAGGCCGCGCGCGTGCTGCGCAAGGGCGGCCGGCTGCTCGCGATGACGCTCGGCAAGCACGCGCACCGCACGACGGTCGAGCCGTTCGACCACCGCAATCTCGGCTTCAAACCCGAGGAACTGCGCGAATACGCGCGCGCGGCGAAGCTCGAAGTCGTCGCCTGCGAGCGGCTGACGCGCGAGCGCCGTCCGCCGCATTTCGAAGTCCTGAGCCTTCTGGCGAGAAAACCATGAGCCTGCATCTTCCCTGGCTGCACCCCGAACGCGCGAAGGCGCTCACCGACGCGCTCGCGCAACGCATCCTCGTCATCGATGGCGCGATGGGCACGATGGTGCAGAGCTACCGGCTCGACGAGAGCGACTATCGCGGCGAGCACTTCGCCGACGGCTTCGATCGCCGCCACGAGCCCGATCGCGATGCGAACGCGCAGCCGGGCATCGATCTGAAGGGCAACAACGATCTCCTGACGCTGACGCGGCCGGACATCATCACGGCGATCCATGCCGCGTATCTCGATGCCGGCGCCGATCTCGTCGAGACGAACACGTTCAACTGCGACCGCGGTCAGCCAGGCCGATTACCGGCTCGAACACATCGTCTACGAGCTCAACCGCGAAGGCGCGCGGCTCGCGCGCGCGGCGTGCGATGCCGCCGAGGCGAAAACGCCCGACAAGCCGCGCTTCGTGATCGGCGTGCTCGGACCGACCAGCCGCACGGCGTCGATCAGCCCCGACGTCAACGATCCGGGATTCCGCAACACGAGCTTCGATGAGCTGCGCAACACCTATCGCGAGGCCGCCGAAGGTCTCGTCGACGGCGGCGCCGACGCTGATCATGGTCGAGACGATCTTCGACACGCTGAACGCGAAGGCCGCGCTGTATGCGATCGACGAGCTGTTCGAAGCGCGCGGCGCGCGGCTGCCGGTCATGATCTCGGGCACGATCACCGATCTTTCCGGCCGCACGCTGTCCGGCCAGACGGCCGAAGCGTTCTACGCTTCGATGCGGCACGCATCGCCGCTCTCGATCGGCCTCAACTGCGCGCTCGGCGCGGCGGAGCTGCGCCAGTACGTCGACGTGCTGGCGGGCATCGCCGACTGCTACGTCAGCACGCATCCGAACGCGGGTCTTCCGAATGCGTTCGGCGAATACGACGAATCGCCCGAGCACATGGCGGCGATCGTCGGCGAGTTCGCGCGCTCCGGGCTCGTGAATCTGGTGGGTGGCTGCTGCGGCACGACGCCGGCGCACATCAAGGCGATCGCCGATGCGGTGCGCGGCGTCGCGCCGCGCGCGTTGCCTTCCGAGTCGGTGCGCGAAGCCGCATGAGCATTCGAACGCGCGTCAGCCCCGAACCCCTGCACCATGCCCCTTCCCCCGCTTGCGGGGGAAGGCTGGGATGGGGGTCGGCGCCGAAGGCGCCTTCGCTTTCCACGAAGCACGCTACCTCAACGCCCGCTGCGCGGGCGCACCCCTCATCCCCACCCTTCTCCCGCAAGGGGAGAAGGGCTAAAGACGCGCATCGATCAACTTGGATACGAACTCGCCACGCTACACACGCCTCTCCGGCCTCGAACCGCTGGTCATCACGCCTGACCTCCTGTTCGTCAACATCGGCGAGCGCACCAACGTCACCGGCAGCGCGCAGTTCCGCAAGCTGGTCAAGGAAGATCGCTACGAGGAAGCCGTCGACGTCGCGCGCCAGCAGGTCGAGAGCGGCGCGCAGATCCTCGACGTCAACATGGACGAAGGGCTGATCGATTCGGAAGCCGCGATGACGCGGTTCCTGAAGCTGATCGCGTCCGAGCCCGACATCGCGCGCGTGCCGGTGATGGTCGATTCGTCGAAGTGGAGCGTGATCGAAGCCGGCCTCAAGTGCCTGCAGGGCAAGGGCGTCGTCAACTCGATCTCGCTGAAGGAAGGCGAAGACGCCTTCGTCGAGCACGCGCGCAAGGTGCTGCGCTACGGCGCGGCGGCGGTCGTGATGGCGTTCGACGAGCAGGGTCAGGCCGATACCTGCGCGCGCAAGATCGAGATCTGCACGCGCGCGTACAAGATCCTCACCGAGCGCGTCGGTTTCCCGCCCGAAGACATCATCTTCGATCCGAACATCTTCGCGATCGCGACCGGCATCGAGGAACACGACAACTACGCAGTCGATTTCATCGAGGCCACGCGCATCATCAAGGCAGACGCTGCCGCACTGCCACGTATCCGGCGGTGTTTCGAACGTTTCGTTCTCGTTCCGCGGCAACAACCACGTGCGCGAGGCGATCCACGCGGTGTTTCTCTATCACGCGATCCGCGCCGGCATGGACATGGGCATCGTCAACGCCGGCGCGCTGCCGATCTACGACGATCTCGATCCCGAACTGCGCGAGCGCGTCGAGGACGTCGTGCTCAATCGCCGCAAGGACTCGACGGAGCGCCTGCTCGAAATCGCCGAGCGCTACAAGTCGAAGAAAGGCGAAGTCGTCGTCGAGAACCTCGCCTGGCGCGCGCTGCCGATCCGCAAGCGACTGTCGCATGCGCTCGTGCATGGCATCGATGCATTCGTCGATGCGGACACCGAAGAGGCGCGCCAGCTCAGCACGCGTCCGCTCGACGTCATCGAAGGCCCGCTGATGGACGGCATGAACGTCGTCGGCGACCTCTTCGGTGCCGGCAAGATGTTTCTTCCGCAGGTGGTGAAATCGGCGCGCGTCATGAAGAAGGCCGTTGCCTATCTCCTGCCCTACATCGAAGCGGAAAAGATCCGCACCGGCGACGTCGCGAAATCGAACGGCAAGATCGTCATGGCGACGGTGAAGGGCGACGTGCACGACATCGGCAAGAACATCGTCGGCGTCGTGCTCCGCTGCAACAACTTCGACGTCGTCGATCTCGGCGTCATGGTGCCGGCGCAGAAGATCCTCGATACCGCGAAGGCCGAGAACGCCGACATGATCGGACTTTCCGGGCTGATCACGCCCTCGCTGGAGGAGATGAGCCACGTCGCCAGGGAGATGCAGCGCCAGGAGTTCCATGTGCCGCTGCTGATCGGCGGCGCGACGACGTCGCGCGCGCACACGGCGCTCAAGATCGAGCCGCACTACAAGTCGCCGACGGTGTGGGTGAAGGACGCCTCGCGCGCGGTCGGCGTTGCGCAGTCGCTGATCTCGAAGGAGCTCGTCGACGAATTCCTCGCGCGCGTGCGCGGCGAGTACGCCGAGATCCGCGAGCGCCACAAGGATCGCAGCGGCGCGAAGAAGCTCGTGCCGATCGCGAAGGCGCGCGATCAGCGTTTCCAGGGCGACTGGGCGAACTACACGCCGCCGGCGCCGAAGCGGCCGGGCATCACCGTGTTCGACGACTATCCGCTCGCCGAGCTCGTCGCGCGCATCGACTGGACGCCATTCTTCAATGCGTGGGAATTGTCCGGACGGTATCCGGCGATTCTCGACGATGCGATCGTCGGCACGCAGGCGCGCGAGCTCCATCGCGATGCGCGCGAGATGCTCGATCGGATCGTCGCGGAGAAATGGCTGACGGCGCGCGGTGTGATCGGGTTCTGGCCCGCGAACTCGGTCGGTGACGACGTCGAGCTCTCTTCCCTTCTCCCACCGGGAGAAGGTGGCGCGGCAGCGCCGGATGAGGGTTCGGCGAAGGCGGGATTCAAAATTGGAAACATCCAAGACCGAACCCTCTCCCCAACCCCTCTCCCGAAGGGAGAGGGCCTCAAGCTCCACTTCCTGCGCCAGCAAGCGGACAAACCCGTCGAGCGTCCCAACTTCTGCCTCGCCGATTTCGTCGCACCGAAGTCATCGGGCGTCGACGACTGGATCGGCGCGTTCGCCGTCACTGCGGGCATCGGCATCGAGCCGCATCTCGCGCGATTCGAGCGCGAGCACGACGACTATTCGTCGATCCTGCTGAAGGCGCTCGCCGATCGTCTCGCCGAAGCGTTCGCCGAGCGACTGCACGAACGCGTGCGCCGCGAATTCTGGGGCTACGCGCCGGACGAAGCGCTCGACAACGAATCGCTGATCGGCGAGAAGTACCGCGGCATCCGTCCGGCGCCGGGTTATCCGGCGTGTCCCGACCACACCGAAAAAACGGCGCTGTTCCGCCTGCTCGACGCGACGAAGAACGCGGGAATCGAGCTGACCGAGGGCTTCGCGATGTATCCGGCCGCAGCCGTATCCGGCTGGTATTTCTCGCATCCGGGCAGCCAGTACTTCGTCGTCGGCCGGCTGACCAAGGAGCAGGTCGTGGACTACGCCAAGCGCAAGGACTGGACGCTGGCCGAGGCCGAGCGCTGGCTCGCGCCGAATCTGGACTACGATCCGGAATAGCTGCGCAGCGAAGGCTGTCGTTTCCGCAAAAAAAAGGGTGGGCCAAGGCCCACCCTTTTCATTGCGCGAAGATTTCCGCGTCAGGTCGGCTGCGGCGTTCCACGCATGGCGCCAAGGAACGCCATGCCGCCGAACAGGAAGAACAGCACGAAACAGACAAGATAGATGATCAGCGTCGCCTTGCAGAAATTCTGCTTGCTCGGATTCGTGTTGCCCGAGAAGCCCCAGACGAACAGCATGATGATGTTCACCAGCGGAATCGCGAGGACGATGAACGTGATGATCCACTCCCCAAGAGAGATCACCGGTGCGGTACGGTTTTCCATTCTTCCTCCCTAGGACGACGCGGGTGCGAGGTCCGGCTAAATGGTCGACGCAACAATCCCCTTTCGGGACCTGTTTCCGCGCCCGCTACGCACGACGCTGGCGCGCTGTGCCCTGCCGCTCCGGACCCCGCCCGGAGCGCCAGCGCATTCTGCACGAAGTTTCTCGCGGGGACACGCTTTCCCCGAGTCGTTCTGGTGGCTTTCGGCGCTAGTCGTCGCAGACAGGCTCGAATCCCCCTCGGAAGCCGAATCCCGGCGAGTTGTTCCATTCGAAAGCGCCAATGTCGGCCGATGCCCCCGACACGCGGTCAGCGCCGCGCTGGTCCGTATCGAGGGCGAGAGCGTTGTTTCCATGCTCGATGGCGGGGCTGTCGCTGCGCAGCGCGTGCGTCAGCGTGACGCCGCCGTTGTAGTCGAGCGGCACGAGGTGGGGGCAGGCGCTGATCGTGTCGGGCGGCACCGGAATCGCCGATGCGACGATGAGGTTGTTCGCACCGCTTACGACGATGCCATCGGCGCCGGCGAGATCGTCGGCCCGTATGCCGGCGACGGTCTCGTTGCCCGAGATGATCGTGCTCTGGAGCTCGATGTCGACCTGCGAGAACAGCGCTCCGCTGCCATATGCGCTCAGGTTGAACGCGATCGTGCTGTTCGACACGACCAGCGGAGCCTGCGTGTACACACCCGAAATGCGATGCGCGCTGTTTCCAGAAATCGTGCTGTTGGTGATCACTCCGCCTGCGACGCCCTCGATCGCGATGCCGCCGAAGAACTGCGCGTAGTTGCCGGAAATCGTCGAGCTTTCGATCGATGCGTAGCCGTAGGCCTGAAGGCCGCCCGATCCGCTGACGTGGTTGATGTCGGTATATGCGAGGTTGTTGCTGATCGTGCCGTACTTCATATACAGCGAGCCGTGCGCGACGCCGCCACCGCCGTGCGCATTGCTGGGCAGCGTGCTGGCGCCATTGACGGTATTGGCAGTCAGTCGCGTCCCGAGCATCGACAGGTCTCCGGCAGCGTAGACGCCGCCGCCGCTCGCGATCGTATCGCCGGTTCCGCGCACGAAGCAGCCCGTCACGACTGCGCTGATCAGCTGCACATCGCCGGCCGAAGCGATGCAGCCGCCGACCGGAGCGATATTGCTTTCGTACTTGCCGTGCGCGACCGTGACATCGATCAGCGTCAGCATGCCGGTGCCCGTATGCTTGAAAACGCGATCGCCGTAATAGCCATCGATCGTGAGCACATCGGCGCCGGGGCCTTGCAGCGACAGCGTGTCCTGCGTGACCGCGATCGCGCCGCTGGTCAGCGTGATCCTGCCGCAGCTGAGACTGCTGAAATTGATCGTGTCGTCGGACGCCGCCGCCGCGACTGCGTCGCGCAGGCTGCCGGCGCCGGAATCCGCGCAATTCGTCACCGCCTCGACGTGCGCACGCGCGACGTTGGGCGCCGCAAGGAACGCGCATGTACCGAGCGACGCCGCCAGGGCGGCCGCCAGCGCTCGAGCACGCGGCAAGCGCGCGCTCGACCCATCGAGCAACGAACCCATTTTCCCCTCCCGTTCCGCGTCCACGGACGCGTTCCCTTTCCCTGCGGCGAACCGTAATCGGGAGGAGCAGGCAGCGTCCAATCAAATCGCGCGATGCGGCGATAGATTGAAGTTATGGGCCGGAACGCGCGTCAGCTCGCGTTCGCTTCGCGCGTCGAGCGAGCGATCGCGCCGATGGCGCACGTCGATGACGAGGTTGTAGACCGAGACGAACGCCGGGAACAGGTTCGAAAGCACGCCGACCGAATCGTTCTTGCCGAACGTGAAATAGCTGACCAGCAGCACGCTGCCCGCGACCGAAAGCCACCAGAACGACTGCGGCATGTGCACGCGCCGGAGCTTCTTCGTCGCGTAGAGCTGCACGAACCAGCGGCTCGTGAACAGGAACACGCCGAGATAGCCGACGAGCTTCCACGGCGTGACCGTGACGTGGTGGAGCGTAAACAGGACTTCGTTCATGGGCGCGCGGCCGTGGTGAAAAGGCGCGCATATTCTACGCCGAGACTTTCGCCGGATTTTCAGCGACGGTCCCGTCGCGCGGATCGTGCATCGCTGTAGGAGCGGCGACAGCCGCGATCTTCTGGCGATCCCGCACAAGATCGCGGCTATCGCCGCTCCTACAAAAGGACCTGCGGCCTAGTCGGCGCGTTTTGCCAGCCAGTTGTGGATCGCCGGCGGCACTTCGCGCTGCGCACGGCCCGACACGTAGATGCCGATGTGCCCGCCCTTGAACGCGAGCTGCGTGTAGTCCTTCGTGCCGACATGGTCGGCGAGCACGCGCGACGCCGACGGCGGCACGAGGTGATCCTGCTCGGCGAAGATGTTGAGCACCGGCATCGTGATGTTGCGCGAGATCGACCTCGCCCTCGCCGATCTTGAGGCCGCCCTTGACGAGCTTGTTGCCCTGGTAGAAATCCTTGATGAACTGGCGGAACGCCTCGCCGACCTGGTCGGGCGAATCGAAGATCCACTTTTCCATGCGCAGGAAATTCTCGAGCTCGACCTTGTCGTCGAGGATGTCGACGAGGCCGATGTATTTCTGCTGGTTCAGGCGCACCGGCTTGAGCGTCAGGTAGCACCAGTTCATCAGGTCGGCCGGCACGTTGCCGAGCGTGTCGACGAAAAGATCGGTGTCGACGCCGCGCATCCAGTGCGAAAGCATGTTGTCCGGCGTGTGGAAATCGACCGGCGTCACCATCGTGATCAGGTTCTGGACCTTGTCCGGATGCAGCGACGTGTAGCACAGCGAGAACGCGCCGCCCTGGCAGATGCCGAGCAGGTTGATCTTGTCGACATCGGCGTGGCGCGCGACCGCATCGACGCTGCGGTCGATGTAGCCGTTGATGTAGTCGTCGAGCGTCAGCCAGCGGTCGGCGCGATCCGGATAGCCCCAGTCGATCAGGTACACGTCCTCGCCCTGCGCGAGCAGGTTGCCGACCAGCGAGCGGTCGCTCTGCAGATCGACCATGTACGGCCGGTTGACCAGCGCGTAGACGATCAGGATCGGCACCTTCGCCGTCGGCGTGCGCGCGCCCTTGAAGCGATAGACGACCATCTTGTCTTCGCGATAGATCGCTTCCTTGTCGGTCGCGCCGTAGCCGACGTCGTCGAGCTCGCGCAGCGTCTTCAGGCCGGCGGCGAGCTTCTTCTGCATCTTGAGCGCTTCATCGAGCGCCTTCATGCGGTTCGATCTTGACGGGTTCCATGGCTCAGCGTCCTCCGTGCCGCGATCTTGCGATCGACGGCAGCGTGCTCTGATGTGCTTGCGCGCCGTGCGTGCGAATGCCGCGATGCGCTCGGCGAAACTCGCGATCGGATGGCCGACGCGCGTCGGGCGGTGCGCGACCTTGGCGACGCTCTTCTTCGCACGCGGCGGCGAGGTGGGCCGTTTCGCGTGCGCGGGCGCGCGCGGCTTGGCGCGCGCACGCGGTGCGCCGCCTTCGTCTCGCGAGGTGGGCTCGCCATCACGGGTCCGGTGCTGACCGATTCCTTCACGTCCGCGCGCAGCGCGGCGACCGGCGGCACGCGTTTCCTCGCAGCAGGCGGACGCACGCGCTTGCGCGGCACGGGTTTCGCGGCCGCGGCCGATGGCTCGGCGCCACGCGCGGTGGCGGCGGCGTCTTCACTGGCGCCGCCGTGCCGCTCGTGCTTTGCGTTCAACGCGGCCTTCAGCGCGGCGACTTCGCGACGCAGCGTCTCGACTTCGCGCGCGAGCGCGCCGCCCGACGCGTTGCCGCTTCCATTGCGCACTTCGCGGCGAAGATCGTGCAGGCGCTGCCCGATGCTGTCGAGCTCGCTGCGCGTCGGCATGCCGAAATCGGTCGCGATGCGCTCGACTTCCTGCTGGATCTGCGAGCGCACGCGCATCTGCGCGTTGACGAGCTCGCCGTAGACTTCGCGGAATTCCGGCGACAGCGCGATCTCGGCGTACGCTTCCTCGGCCGCGTCGACCCACAGATCGTAGAGCGCGCGCAGCGAATCGATCTGCCGGCCCGGCTCCTCGCGCGCGGCGAGCTTGCTTTCGAACAGCTCGAAGCCGCGCTGGCTCGCTTTCATGATCAGCGCGTTGTAGCGGCTCGTCTGCTCCTGATACTCGACGAGCGCGACCGCCATCTTCTGGTAGTGCTCCTGATGCTCGCGCAGGAAACCGAACGCGGGCACGCGCAGCCAGCTCTTCGCTTCGCGCATCGGATCGAGCTGCGGCGTCGATGCCCTGCATCATCTGCTCGAAGCTCTTCACGCCCTGCCCCGCGATCTCGCGCAGCGCCTGCGCGACCGGATTCGCGAACGGCGCCGCGCCGCCCGGCATGTTGAAACCGTTGCGCAGCGCGTCGGCCCAGTTCGGCATCGCACCGGCGTTGCCGGCAGTCGCCGCGCCGATCATCGATTGCGCGAACGCGGTGAAGCTCTTCGCGCTCGCCAGCACGCGCTCGATCGTCTCGCTCTGCTTGCCGGCGCCGGCGAACATGCGCGACCACTGCTCGAAACCTTCGTGCCAGGGCATCGCGGCGGGATCGCGGCCGGCGGACGAGCCGGCCTCGCGCGTCAGATCCTGCCAGGCATTCCAGTACTGGCTCGACAGCGCCTGCCACTGGTCCATCCATTCGTTTTTCGGCCAATCTTTCATGATCCGGAATCCTCGCGGACGCTTGCTGCGCGGGCGATTCTTCGCCGCTGCCCGCAGTGTAGTACGGGGACGGCAACGTTACCATGACGTCGCCGAGCCGCCCGCCGGGGCGGCCGCTGCGCCAGTTCGCGAACCGACACCCAACCAAAGTCACTGTGCGGCGCCGGCGCCCGACCAACATAGTGCGCGATCCGACCGATCCGCCGGAGTACCCGATGCCCTCGATGCGTTCCCTGCCCTGCCTTCTCGCCGCCTGCGCCGCATCGCTGGCGCACGCGCAATCGAGCAGAGCCCGGGGCCCTGCAGCCGATGGATGTGTTCCAGCTGCAGTGGGCGGATCATCCGGAACTCTCGCCGGACGGCAAAGACGGTCGTCTACGAGCGCTGCTGGTTCGACGTGATGAAGGACCGCAAGCGCGTCGAACCTCTGGATCATCGGCAGCGACGGCCGCGACAACCGTCCGCTGACGACCGGCGCGGCGAACGACGGCGGCGCGGCGTGGTCGCCGGACGGCAAGCGGCTCGCGTGGGTCGCGGCCGAGGACGGCAAGTCGCAGATCTTCGTGCGCTGGATGGCATCGGCCGAATCGGCCGCGATCACGCACCTCGATGCAGTCGCCGCGCGGGCTGAGCTGGTCGCCCGACGGAAAGTGGATCGCGTTCACGATGCGCGTGCCGGCACCGGATTCGCCGCTGGCGCAGATGCCGACGCCGCCGAAAGGCGCCGAATGGGCCGCGCCGGCGAAGGTCATCGATCGCGTGATCTATCGCATCGACGGCGGCGGCTACATCGATCCCGGCTATACGCAGGTGTTCGTCGTCGCGGCCGACGGCGGCGCGCGCGCGCCAGATCACGCAGGGCAAGCACAATTTCATGGGCACGCCGGCGTGGACGCGCGACGGCCGCTCGCTGATCGTGTCGAGCAATTTCGACGAGGACTGGGAATACGAGCCGCTCGAAAGCGAGCTCTATCGCGTCGACGTCGATTCCGGCGCGCGTCGCGCGGCTGACCGAGCGCAAGGGCCCGGACAACGACGCGGTCGTCTCGCCGGACGGCAAGCGCATCGCATGGCTCGGCTTCGACGACAACGGCAAGCCGTACCAGGGCTCGCACGTCTACGTCATGGATCTTGCCGGCGGCAAGCCGCGCGCGCTGACGCCGGACTTCGACTACGACGTCGAGGATCTCGGCTGGGACGGCAATCGCGGCCTCTACTTCCACTACGACGATCGCGGCACGACGAAGATCGGCTGGGTCGGCGCCGACGGCGGCAAGGTCGACGTCGTCGCCGACGATTTCGGCGGCACCGCGATGGGCCGGCCGTACGGCGGCGGCGCGATGTCGGTCGCCGCCGGACACGTCGCCTACACGCGCGGCACGCGAGTACCGGCCGGCCGATGTCGCAATCATCGAGCGCGGCGGCAAGTCGCGCGTGCTGACCGATCTCAACGCGAACCTGCTCGGCCACAAGGCGCTCGGCAAGGTCGAGGAAATCCGCGTGAAGTCCTCGGCCGACGGACGCGAAGTCGAAGCGTGGATCGTGACGCCGCCCGATTTCGATCGCGCGAAGAAATATCCGCTGATGCTCGAGATCCACGGCGGTCCGTTCGCGAACTACGGCCCGCGCTTCGCGCCGGAGACGCAGCTCTACGCCGCGCACGGCTACATCGTCGTCTACGCGAATCCGCGCGGCAGCACGAGCTACGGCAGCGAATTCGCGAACCTGATCCAGAACGCGTATCCGGGCAAGGACTACGACGATCTGATCAGCATCGTCGACACGGTCATCGCGCGCGGCTCGGTCGACACCGACAACCTCTTCGTGACCGGCGGCAGCGGCGGCGGCGTGCTGACCGCATGGATCGTCGGCCACACCGACCGCTTCCGCGCGGCGGTCGTCGCGAAACCCGTCATCAACTGGTACAGCTTCGCGCTGACCAGCGATTTCTACACGCTGTTCTCGCGCTACTGGTTCCCGGGCGTGCCGTGGGAGCAGCAGGCGAACTACATGGAGCGCTCGCCGATCACGTATGTCGGCCACGTCAAGACGCCGACGATGATGATCACCGGCGAGGACGATCACCGCACGCCGAGCTCGGAAGCCGAGCAGTTCTACCAGGCGCTGAAGCTGCGCAAGATCGACACGGCGCTGCTGCGGATTCCCGGCGCATCGCACGAGATCAACACGCGGCCGAGCAACATGCTCGCGCAGGTGCTGAACACGATCGGCTGGTTCGATCGGCACCGCGCGATCAAGCCGGCGGAGAGTGCGAGCCGGTGATCGCTCCGCATCCGTCGCGCGAAGGCCGGTTCGCGTACACGCGGCTTGCGCGTGCGACTGCGTCGCTTTCGGTCGATGGCGCGAGTAGACGTACACGGTCGCCGGCGGCACGTTGAGCCACGCAACGCCCGCGCGGCGCACGTGCAGCCCGAGCTCTTTCAAGAGCTCGCGCGACAACGGGCTCGCCGGTCCGTACGTGAACTGGATGAACCGCCCGCCTTCGCGCAGCACCGCGAACACGCCGGACAGGATCGCGCGCTGCGTCGTTCGCGACATCGACAGCATGCCAAGACCACTGACGACCGCGTCGACGCCGCCGTCGTCGGCGAACGCGTTGTCGCGGACGATCGTCTTCAGCTCCTGCGCATCGCCGCAGACGACGCGCACATCCGGAAAGCGCTGATGCAGGAGCTGGTGCAGCTCTTCGTTCAACTCGACGACGAGCAGGCGATCCGGATCGATGCCGTGCTCGAGCAGCGCCTGCGTGAAGACGCCGGTGCCGCCGCCGAGCTCGATGATGTGGCTGCGCGCCGCGCGGCAGCTGCTCGATCATCAGCCGCGCCAGCTGCCGGCTCGACGGCGACAGCGCAGCCATCGCGCGCGGATTGCGCAGCCACTGGCGGAAAAACGTCCACGCGTCCGGCTGCGAGACCGTCTCGGTTCGGGTCGTTTCCTGGCGAGACGATGGATTGCGTCGCGCGCGCGGACGATCGTGGTGGCTCATGGACGATACCGGCCTGAATCGCCCGATGATACCCGACGGCAGCCGGATCACGATCCCCAAAATAAGAAACCCCGCGACGACCAGGGGAAATCGTCGCGGGGCGGATACGCTGGTAACGGGGAAGGGGGAGGGAGGGGTACGCTACCAGCGCTGATCGTCAATCGCGGCTAGTGGCCGCGACCGTAATAACCGGATTGGCCAGAACCACCATTGTTGCTGGCATGGCCGCCGCCAGTTGCCACCACCACCGTGGTTGCCACCACCGCCGTAGTTGCCACCGCCACCGTGGTTGCCACCGCCGCCGTAGTTGCCACCACCACCGTGGTTGCCACCGCCGCCGTAGTAGCCACCACCGCCGTGGTTGCCGCCACCACCGTGGTAGCCGCCGCCGCCGTGATAGCCGCCGCCGCCATAGCCACCGTGGTAACCGTGATTGTGGCCACCGTAGTAGCCGTGGCCACCGTAATAGCCGCCACCGTAGCCACCGTAGTAGCTCACGGACGCGTAGCCGGGGTAATACCCCGGGTAGTAGCCGTCGTAGTAGGCCGGGCCGTAGTAGGCCGGGGCGTAGTACGCCGGCGCGTAGGAGTAGCTCGGGTAGTAAGCCGGGTAGTAGGCGGAAACGTAACCACCACCATACCCGCCGTAGCCGACGCTGAACCCCGGAACGCCAATATTGACGCTCCAGTGGCTGATGGCCCCCCGCGAACGCAGACGGCGCTGCCAGCACGGCGCCGGCAGCCATGAGGCCCAGCAACGCAGAGCGGACGCTGTACTTGCGCGATGCACGCATGGATGAAATCCCTCCTTCAGGATTGCAATCGCATGTTGCGAGCGCAAGGCCTGAATCACGACTGAAATTCTTGACCTTTCGCCGTTAAGAAAACGTCACCTTTTTGCAACGTGAGGATTCGTTCGCGCAATCTCGAAACAAGCGTGGATGCGCGGGTTGCGCGAGAAATCGAACGGAATCGTCGAAGGCGTGATGTCGCGCACATCGCAATCGGCGAGTGCGTCACGATCCAGGCGGAACCGGCGCGCATTGTTGGAGAACAGTATCAGCCCGCCGCGCGCCAGGCGCGCAACACACAATTTCAGAAGGCGCACATGATCGCGCTGAACGTCGAAGTCGTCGGTGCGCTTGGAGTTCGAGAACGTCGGCGGATCGACGAAGATGAGGTCGTATTCGCCGCGATCATGCTCCAGCCAGCCGATGACGTCGGCCTGGACCAGCAGATGCGGCGCGCCCGCTGAACCCGTTCAGCCCGAAATTGCGCGACGCCCAGTCGAGATACGTCGCCGAAAGATCGACGCTGGTCGTCGCGCGCGCGCCGCCCGCCGCGGCATGCACGCTCGCGGTCGCGGTGTAGCAGAAGAGATTCAGGAAGCGCTTGCCGCGCGACGATCTCGCCGATGCGCGCGCGCAGCGGCCGGTGATCGAGGAAGAGTCCCGTGTCGAGGTAGTCGAACAGGTTCACGCGAAACAGGAGCCCGCCCTCCTCCACGACGAGGAACTCGTTGCGCTCGTCGAGGCGTCCGTACTTCGAGCCGCCCTTGGCGCGATAGCGCGTCTTCAGCGCGATGCGCTCGCGCGGCACGTCGAGCGCGACGCCCGCGGCGCGCACGAGATCGCGCATGCGCTCGCGCGCGGTGTGTTCCGGAATATCGCGCGGCGGTGCGTATTCCTGAATGTGCAGCCACGGCTGGCTCGCGCGTTCGCCCGCCTGCGGCGCATTCGCCTGGCCGGCTGCGGCTCACGGGCATCGCCGACGGCCGTATAGACGTCGATCGCCGCCGCGTACTCCGGCAGATCCGCATCGTAGATGCGATAGCAGCCGATGCCCTCCTTGTGCAGGCGCTTGCGCAGATGCCGCGCGTTCTTCGCGATGCGGTTCGCGACCGACTCGGCGCCGGCCGACAGCGGGCGTTCGCTCTGCTCGCGCGGCCGCTCGTCCACCTCGATGTCGGTGACCAGCAACCGGCATTCGAGCGCGCCGTTGAACAGCACGTAGCGCTTGCGGGCACGGATGCCCAGCGCGTGGCCGAGATCGGCATCCGACGTGATGATCGCCGCGCGCCAGCCGATAAACTCCGAACGCAGCCGCTCGCCGAACGTGCGATACAGCGGACGCAGCTCCGGCTGCTCGCCGATCCGCTCGCCGTACGGCGGATTGCAGATCACGAGACCCGGCAACGTGATTTCGGCCGGCCGATGCAGATGCTCGACGTCCTGCCGCGCGAGCTGCACGAATCCGGCGACACCCGCAGCCTGCGCGTTGCGTTTTGCCTCGTTCAGCACGCGCGGATCGTTGTCGTAGCCGAAGAACACCGGCGGCAGCCGGCGCAGCCCTTCGTCGGCGCGCTGCTTCGCCTCGTCGACCAGCGCGGTCCAGATCGCCGCGTCATGCCCTTTCCAGCCGAGAAATCCGAAGTAGTCGCGCTGAAGACCCGGCGCCGCGTCGGCCGCCATCAGCGCGCCTTCGATCAGCAGCGTGCCCGCGCCGCACATCGGATCGACGAGCGCGCCGCCGCGCGCGAACACTTCCGGCCAGCCGCCGCGCAGCAGCATCGCCGCGGCGAGATTTTCCTTGAGCGGCGCATCGCCCTGCCCCACGCCGCCAGCCGCGCCGGTGCAGCGGCGTGCCGGAAAGATCGAGCGACAGCGTCGCGACGTCGCGATGCAGCCTGAGATTGATGCGCACCGACGGTCGTTCGAGATCGACGCCCGGTCGCGCGCCGAAACGATCGCGGAATTGATCGACGACTGCGTCCTTGACGCGCTGCGCGATGAACTGCGTGTGATGCAGCGCGCTCGCGTTCGATACCGCATCGACCGCGAGCGTGCCGTCGACGGCGAGATGCTCGCTCCAGTCGATGCGTTGTACGCCCGCATGCAGCGCGTCGGAATCGGTCGCGCCGAACTCGGCGAGCCTGCAGCAGGATCCGGCTCGCGAGCCGCGATTCGAGGCACGCGCGATAGCCGAGGCGCAAGTCGCCCGAGAACTCGACGCCGGCGAGCTTCTCGTGCGCGTCCGCTGCGCCGATCGCGGCGAGCTCGTCGCGCAGGAGATATTCGAGACCCTTCGCGCAGGTGGCGAAGTACGTTCGCGCCGCGTCGGTCACGTCAGCCGAGTTCCGTCAGGAAACGGCGGAACACGTCCGCGCAGAGATCGACGTGCGCGCTGAGACGGTGATCGTCCGGCACGAGATGCAGCGACGCGCCGTGTGCGCGCGCGAAGTCGATCGCGGCATCGACCGGACAGAGCTCGTCGTTCCAGCCGTGCACCATCGCGGTCGGCACATCCGCGGCCGAGAAGCGTCGCCAGTAGCCCGGGATCTCGAGCGGCAGCGCGAGCAGGAAGAGGCCCGCGCACGCGTGCTCGAGCGAGGCGAAGCCGGACACGAACGCGCCCATGCTCGAGCCGCCGAACACGACGCGCCCTTCGCCCGGCGTGTTCGCGAGCGCACGCGCGACGCGCGCGTCGATCGCGCGCGGATCCTTGCGCGCGTCGATGTCGAGATAGTCGGGCCGGACGCTGTCCCAGCCGAGCGCCTCGGCGACTTTCGCGAGCGCGCTGACCTTGGTCGCGTTCGGACCGCTTTCGAGGCCGTGGGAGAGGATGACCGTGCCTTTCATGCGCGCGAGCTGCAAGTCGAACGAGCGATCGTAACATCCCGTCGCGCGCTCCCGGGCTGCGCGCGCGCCATGCGCATGCGACACTTGTGCATATGCCTGCCGCGCATCATGATCCAGGACTGGCCGCTGCCTTACGAGGAGCGCCTCGACACCCGCCCCGCAAGCGCGATCGACCTCGTCGTCGTGCATTGCACCGAGCTGCCGGATCTCAAGCTCGCGCGCGAATTCGGCGAGAAGGTCCGCTACGACAAGGGCACCGGCAACAGCGGCCACTACTACGTCGATCGCGACGGCGCGGTGTTCCGCTTCGTCGCCGACACGCGCGTGGCGAACCAGACGTTCGGCTACAACACGCGCTCGATCGGCATCGAGCTGATCAACCGCGGCCGCTATCCGTACTGGAACGACACACGCCATCAGGCATTCACCGAGCCTTACACGCAGGAGCAGATCGACGCGCTGCTCGCGCTGCTCGGCAAGCTGCGCAACGAATTGCCGAACCTGCGCTGGATCGCCGGCCACGAGGATCTCGATCGGCGCCTCGAACCTTCGAGCGACGATCCGGCGAAGCTGCTGCCGCGACGGCAGGATCCGGGGCCGCTGTTTCCGTGGGACGAGGTGCTCGACGGCAGCGGCCTCGAGCGGCTGCATCCTGTCGAAGAGCGAAAAGATTGAACCACGAAGAACACGAAGAAGAGACGAGCAATTTTTCTTCGTGTTCTTCGTGTCCTTCGTGGTTCAGGCTTTTCGCGCCTTCGCCGCTATACTCGCGTCCTCTCAATCCATCCGTCTGCTCCATGACCGACGCCCTCGTCGAAGAACTCGTCGCGCTGCTCCGTCTCGAACGCCTCGAAGACAATCTCTTCCGCGGCGAAAGCCGCGACATCGGCACGCACCGCGTGTTCGGCGGACAGGTGCTCGGACAGGCGCTGTCGGCGGCGCAGCAGACGGTCGATCCCGCGCGCGGCGCGCATTCACTGCATGCGTATTTCCTGCGCGCCGGCGACATCGCGCATCCGATCGTCTACAACGTCGAGCACGCGCGCGACGGCGGCAGCTTCTCGGTGCGCCGCGTCGTCGCGATCCAGCACGGCCAGCCGATCTTCAACTGTTCGGTGTCGTTCCAGATCTCCGAACCCGGCGTCGAGCACCAGCTGCCGATGCCGTCCGTGCCGAAGCCCGACGATCTGCCTTCGCACTCGGAGATTCCGCCCGAGCAACTCGCGCTGATTCCGGCCAAGCTGCAGCGCTGGCTCGCGATGCGTGGCCCGTTCGAATTCCGCCGCGTCTATCCGCGCAACGAGCTCAATCCGGGCAAGCAGCCGCCGTACCAGCATGTCTGGTTCCGGCTGATCGATCGCGCGCCCGACGACGTCGTGCTGCATCGCGCGATGCTCGCGTACGCGTCGGACTTTCATCTGGTCGGCACGACGACGTTTCCGCACGGCATCTCGTACCTGCAGAAGAACGTGCAGATGGCGAGCCTCGATCACGCGCTGTGGTTCCACCGGCCGTTCCGCGTCGACGAATGGCTGCTGTACTCGTGCGACAGTCCGACCGCGCAGGGCGCGCGCGGGCTTGCGCGCGGGATGATTTATACGCTCGACGGACGGCTCGTTGCGTCGACGGCGCAGGAAGGGTTGATCCGGTTGCGTGCGGAGTCGGGCGATGGCGGTATAAAAGCTCCGGAGGGCGGATGAGGGCGCTTCTTGGGACGCTGAACCAACTTGCCCTCACCCCGTACCCTCTCCCGCGAGCGGGAGAGGGGGAGTGATTGTCGCGCTGCGCGCGACCTCGTTATTTCATTGAAGCGGGCATGCGCCAGATCTACACCTCCCCACGAAACGCCAACATCGAACGCGTCGTCACCCTGATGACCGAGAACGGCATCGCGACCACGATCAGCAACCGCCGCGCCTACCAGGGCTCGGACTGGAAGCGCTTCAGCTACACCGCGCGCAGCGATAGCGATTCGTGGCCGCAGGTCTGGGTGGTCCGTTCGGAGGACCAGACCCGCGCGCGCCAGGTACTGCGCGATGCCGGCCTCGAGCCCGCGACGCGCTTTGCCGACGAGCTAGCCGCCGCGCGCAGCGTCGGCGACACCGGCCGTCACAAGCGCGCCTCGACGCGCGTCAAGCTCATCGTGTTCGCGCTGATCGCAGGTGTGATCGCGCTCATTGCATTGACGCAGATCTCGCGCTAAACAGGGCGTCATGCGCTCGGACGTCGTCCGCCTGTTCCAGACCCTGCCGCATGCCTGCGGCTACTACGCCGAGCGCACGGCGCAGAACCTCGTCATCGATCCGAGCGCGCCGCAGCTGCCGCAGCTTTACGATCTGGCGGTCCTGCGCGGCTACCGGCGCGCGGGCGGCCACGTCTATTACCCGCATTGCTCGAACTGCAAGGCCTGCATCGCCTGCCGCGTGCCCGTCGCACGCTTCCGGCCGAACCGCAGCCAGCGGCGTTGCATCGCGCGCAACGCGCACATCGAGCTCAAGGTCACGCCGGCGGGCTACAGCGAGGAACACTTCGCGCTCTACCGGCACTACCTGCAGACGCGCCATCCGGCCGGCGGCATGGACGAAGCGCGGCCCGAGGACTTCGCGCGGTTTCTTTACACCTCGTGGAGCCCGACGCGCTTCATCGAGTTCCGCCAGGATCATCGCCTGATCGCGGTCGCGGTCACCGATTTCTGCGCCGGCGGACTTTCGGCCGTCTATACGTATTTCGACACGACCGTACCCGAGCGCGCGCTCGGCACCTACGCGATCCTGACCCAGATCCGGCTCGCGCAGGAGCGCAGCCTCGATCATCTCTACCTCGGTTTCTGGATCGAGGGCCATCCGAAGATGGACTACAAGGCGGGCTTCAGGCCACTGGAAGTGCTACGGAATGGAGTGTGGTCCCCGCTCTCGAATGAGCACGCTCGATGTACGCGGTCGCGCGAAGCGCGACAATCACTCCCCCTCTCCCGCTCGCGGGAGAGGGCACGGGGTGAGGGCAAGCGGGTTCACCGCCCAAGAGCTCCCTCATCCGCCTTCGGCAATCACACAAACCCGATCTCATGCTCCCCATGCATCGACATGACGAGCCTCACCATCGACGACGGCACCATGATCTCGAGCGACAGCGCCTGCCCCTGCGCACCCTGCCCGGCCAGCGTCATCCCGAAGAAAGGCCCCGACGCATCGATCTCCGCGCAGACGATGTGCGGTCCCAGCGGCGCATCGCGCACGTATGGCTTGATCGGGTCGCCGAGCGCTTCGAGCGCTTGCGGGTACAGGAACACGGCGTAGTTCGGTGCGTCGGGCATGCGGTCTCCGCGTTGATGTGACGTTCGTCCTGATCAGACCTCGATCGTGAGCTTCGCGGCCGCACGACGCGCCTTCGCGCGCGCGGATTCGATATCGACATCGCGCGCGAGCGTGACCGCCATGCGCCGGTGGCCGCGCACTTCGGGCTTGCCGAACAGGCGCAGCATCGTATCGGGCTCGGCGAGCGCGTCGGCGACGCCGCCATAGCGCGGCCGGTTGCCATTGCCTTCCGCGAGCACCGCGCACGACGCCGACGGACCCAGCTGGCGGATCAGCGGAATCGGCAGACCGAGAATCGCGCGCGCATGCAGCGCGAACTCGGACAGATCCTGCGAGATCAGCGTGACAAGTCCGGTGTCGTGCGGCCGCGGGCTGACTTCGGAAAAGATCACGTCATCGCCCTTGACGAAGAACTCGACGCCGAAGACACCCGCGCCGCCGAGCGCGGCGGTGACCGCGCCGGCCTGGCGCTCGGCTTCGGCAAGCGCCTTCGCGCTCATCGGCTGCGGCTGCCACGACTCGCGGTAGTCGCCCTGCTCCTGGCGATGCCCGATCGGCGCGCAGTACTGCGTGCCGCCGGCGTGGCGCACGGTCAGCAGCGTGATCTCGTAGTCGAAGTCGACGAATCCTTCGACGATGCAGCGGCCCTGCCCCGCGCGGCCGCCGGATTGCGCGTATTCCCACGCGTGCGTCGATTTCGCGCCGCCGTGCGAACGATGCTCTGGCCCTTGCCGGAGCTCGACATGACCGGCTTGATCACGCACGGCAGGCCCGAGTGCATCGATCGCGGCGCGATATTCGACTTGCGTATCGACGAAGCGGTACGGCGACGTCGGCAGGCCAAGCTCCTCCGCAGCGAGCCGGCGGATGCCTTCGCGGTTCATCGTCAGCCACGCCGCGCGCGCGGTCGGGATCACGCGCAGGCCGCCGCGCTCGAGCTCGACCAGCGTCGGCGTGTCGATCGCCTCGATCTCGGGCACGACGAGGTCGGGTTTCTCCAGCGCGATCACGCGCCGGAGCTCCTCGCCGTCGAGCATGTTGATCACGTGGCTGCGATGCGCGACCTGCATCGCCGGCGCGTTCGCATAGCGATCGACCGCGATGACCTCGACCGCGAAACGCTGCAGCTCGATCGCGACTTCCTTGCCGAGCTCGCCGCTGCCGAGCAGCAGCGCGCGGATCGCGGTATCGGTGTGCGGGGTGCCGAAAGGTTTCATCGAGGAAGGTGACGCCAGCGGGAGGCCAATTCTAGGGTGAATCGCCACGCCGCGCCGATCGGAGCGCCGTCGCTGCGAACTTCTGCCGCCGAATACCGTCAACCTTCGATCGCCCGGATGGCTGCATGTTTCCACGCGGCGCGCGCAGCGCTCGGGCACAATGCGCGTCCTGGACAGGGATTTCTCCATGCGTCGTATCGCCTCGCTCGTCCTGCTGCTCGTGCCGCTCGTTGCGTTCGCCGAGCCGCCTGCAGACCAGTGGTTCACGGTGCTGCTCGACGGCCGCAAGATCGGCTCGTTCGAGACGACGCGCGTCGTGCGCGACGGACGCGTCGTGACCTCGCAGATACTCGATCTCTCGATCGAGCGCGCGGGCACCGCGATTGCACTCAGCAGCCGGGAGACCACCGAAGAAACGCCGGACGGCAAGCCGCTCGGGTTCACGAGCGATTCGAAGCTCTCCGGCGGCGAGACGCTGATCGAAGGCACGCTGCGCGGCGACACGATCGCAGTGAAGACGCGCACCGGCGGCGCCGCGCACCAGCGCGAGATGCCGTGGCCGACGGGCGCGCTGATGCCCGAAGGCCTGCGTCTGGCAGGCTTGCGGCGCGGACTCGCACCGGGCACCGAGTACAGCTCGATCGCGTTCCAGCCGTCGAGCCTCGATGCGGCCGAGATCCGCACGCATGTCGGCGCGCCCGAAGCGGTGGATCTGCCGGCGGGACGCCGCGACGCTCACAGAAGTCGAGCAGACGATCCTGCTCGGTGGCTCGCCGGCGCAGAGCAAGCTCTGGGTCGACGACGAGCAGACCGTGCACAAGCTCACGATGCCGGTCATCGGCGTCGACCTCGTGCTGCTCGCATGCGATCGCGACTGCGCGACCGCACCGAACCAGGGCACCGACATCTTCGATCGCACGCTGATGGTTTCGCCGCGCGCGCTGGCGCGCGCCGAGCTCGATCGCGGCATGCGCTACGTGCTCGCCGCGAACGACGGCGGCGCGGCGCTGAAGATGCCCGAAACCGGCGAGCAGCGCGTGACCGTCGAAGGCGATACGGTCATCGTCGAGATCAGCCCGGCGCCACGCGCGGGCGCGAGAGACCGCGCCGGTTCCGACGGACTACGCGCCGAACGACTGGCTGCAGAGCAGCGCGCCCGAAGTCGAGGCACTCGCGCACAAGGCGCGCGGCCGGTGCGACAGCGACCCGGCGCGCAGATGAAGCAGCTCGAGACGTTCGTGCGCGGCTACATCCGCAACAAGTCGCTCGGCGTCGGCTATGCGTCGGCGCTCGAAGTCGTGCACAAGCCCGAAGGCGACTGCACCGAGCACGCGGTGCTGCTCGCCGCGCTCGGCCGCTCGCTCGGCATCGCAACGCGCGTCGTCGACGGCCTCGCCTACGCGCCGGACTTCGCCGGCAAGGATCGCGTGTTCGTGCCGCACGCGTGGGTGCAGGCGTGGGTCGGCGGCCACTGGCAGAGCTTCGACGCCGCGCTGCCCGGCTTCGACGCGGGCCACATCGCGCTCTCGGTCGGCGACGGCGATCCGTGGCGGTTCTATGCCGGCCTCGACATGCTCGGTCGCGTCGCGCTGCGCAAGGCGACGCCGCTGCCCACCGAGGTCATTCGCTAAAACGTCCTGCACGCCCGTCGGCTTCGTGCGCCAGTTGGTTCTGGTGATATCTTTATGATATCATTTCCTCGCGTCAAGAGGAGACCGACACCATGAACGAGCGCAACGCGTTTTCCCTGCCCGGCATCCCGATGCTGCTGGTGCTGTTCGCTGGCCTGGCTCGCGCTCGGCGGCTGGTTCCTGTCCGGCACTCGAAGCTCGGCCACAGCCGACCACCGTCGTCACGACGGCGCTCGCGTTCGTCTTGCTGCTGTTCCTCAACAAGGGGTTCTTCCAGGTGCAGCCGAACCACGGCCAGGTCCTGCAGCTGTTCGGCCGCTACGCCGGCACCGTGCGCGACGAAGGCCTGCGCTGGACCAATCCGTTCTACGCCAAGCGCGGCGATCTCGCTGCGCGTGCGCAACTTCGAATCGGGCAAGCTCAAGGTCAACGACAACGACGGCAATCCGATCGAGATCGCCGCGGTGGTCGTCTGGCAGGTCGTCGACACGGCCGAAGCCGTGTTCTGCGTCGACGACTACGAGAACTTCGTGCAGATCCAGTCCGAATCCGCGCTGCGCCAGATGGCGCAGAGCTATCCGTACGATTCGCACGACACCGGCAAGCCGTCGCTGCGCAGCCACGGCGACGAGGTCAACGCGCATCTGCGCAACGAGATCCAGACGCGGCTCGGCAAGGCCGGCGTCAAGGTCGTCGAAGCGCGCATCAGCCATCTCGCCTACGCGCAGGAGATCGCGCAGGCGATGCTGCAGCGCCAGCAGGCCGGCGCGATCATCGCGGCGCGCACGCGCATCGTCGAAGGCGCGGTCAGCATGGTCGAGATGGCGCTCGCCGAGCTCGGCAAGCGCGGCGTCGTCGAGCTCGACAACGAGCGTCGCGCGGCGATGGTCAGCAACCTGCTCGTCGTGCTGTGCGGCGAGCGCGGCACGCAGCCGGTCGTCAACACCGGCACGCTCTACACCGGCTGATCGAAGGTGGCGGACAAGAAAGCCTATCCGCTGCGCATCAGCACCGCGGTGCTCGACGCGGTGCAGCGCTGGGCCGACGACGAGCTGCGCTCGGTCAACGCGCAGATCGAATACGTGCTGCGCGAAGCGTTGCGCAAGAGCGGCCGGCTGAAACCGGCGGCGGACGATGCACCAGGCGACCGCGCGAAGAAATGATGCGCTAGAGTGCGCGCCGTGACGTCGCCGCCGGCGTCGTCGCGCGCCGCAATTCCGGACGATCGACCATGCCGATCCACGTGCTGCCCTTCCTGATCTCGATCGCGACGCCGCTGCAGGCCGACGCGCAGCCGAACGCGCACGCGCTCTGCGATACGCATGCGGATGCACTGCTCGGCGCGCTCGACGAAGCACGCTACGACGCGGCCATCGCGGATTTCGACGCCGCGCTGCGCGCGCGCTATTCCGCCGCGAAGCTGCGCCAGGATTACGAGGCGCTGCCTGCAAGCTACGGCAAGCTGCTCGGTCGTGGCCGGCCACACACGGGCGACATCAGCGGCCATGAGGTCGTCATGACGCCGCTGATCTTCGAGCGCGGCACGCTGACGGTCGAGGTCCGCTGCGATGCCGAAGGCGCCGTGTCGGACCTGCGCCTCACGCCGACGCAGGTCATGAGCAAGCCCTGAGCATGCCGCAATCGAGCTTCCGGGAGTCGCGGTTCAGCCGGAACATGGTTTCATCGGCGGAGCCGCGACCGGCGCCGGACATGCCGCGCGACGCGACAATCCGGCATCATTTCTGAGCCCATTCGAGGGAATGCTTTTCATGTCGATCCGAATGCTCGCCCTGGCGCTGCTGGCCGCCTTCTCGCTTGCCCATGCGGCGCCGCCCCAATCGAAGGAACCCCAGGATCCCGCCAGCACCGGGCAGTCCGCCGAATCGATCGACGTCGATGCGATCGCGCGCGCGAAGGACGTGAACGGCGCGACGCCGGCCAACGCCGATACGCCGCCGGCGCAGGCCGAAACGGCGTCGGCTGCAGCACCGGCAGCGGTTGCGCCGGCCGACGCAACGCCACCCGAAGCTCCGCCCGCCGACGCCGCGCCGTCGGAGGCACCGCCGCCTGCGGCCGCCGAAACCACGCGTCCTTCCGAAGCGAGCGCACCCGAGACGCCTGCGACGAACGCGCAAGCGCCCTCGCCCGATGCGGCCGCCGCAGCACCGCCGGCCGGTTCGAAATCTCAGAGCGCTGCGGACAGCGAAACGACCGAGAAGATCAGCATCGCCGCAAGCTGCCAGGCGCGCGCGACGAGCCTGCTCGACGACGCACAGAAAGGCGATTTCGTCGGTGCATCGAGCGCGTTCGACGCGAAGATGCGCACCGCGATGCCGCCGCCGAAATTGAAGCAGGCGTGGGACCAGCTCGCGCAGTTCGGCAAGCTGGCCGCGCGCGGCCAGTCGCATCTCGGCAGCGGCGAAGGCTACACGATCGTGATGGTTCCGCTGATCTTCGAGAAGGCGAATCTCGTCGCGCAGATCGCTTGCGGAACCGACGGCCGCATCGCGGGTTTTTACGTCAAGCCCATTCCGACGCCGACGCCGACACAGACACCGACGCCGACGCCGACGCCGAGCTCCTGACTTGCCGACCGCGACGTCGCGAACGATGCCGACCACCCGGCACGTCCCACCGCCGCGCTGCGACGCGGCGCGTCGCCGCGTCGTCGTCGCGCACGCAGTCGAGCTCGGCGTTCCGCGCGACTATGGCCGCGTTCGACACCTGAGCATCGTGCGCGAGCCGCGCGCGCTCGCGTTCATCGGCATGGACATCCACGACCGCCCGCAATGGCTCGCACCGCGCGCCGCGCGCGCGTTCGCGCGCATGCGCGAGGCAGCCGAGAGCGCCCGCATCGCGCTCGACATCGTGTCGGCATTTCGTTCGGCCGACTATCAGCTCGACATCGTGCGCCGCAAGCGAGAGCGCGGCCTTGCGATGCACGAGATCCTCAAGGTCAGCGCGGCGCCGGGCTACAGCGAGCATCACTCGGGACGCGCGCGTCGACCTGACCGCGCCGGGCTATGCGGCGCTCGAGGAGGAATTCGAGAATTCGCCGTCGTTCGCCTGGCTGCGCCGCCACGCGCGGCGTTTCGGTTTCGCGCTTTCGTATCCGCGCAAGAATCGCCACGGCATCGCCTACGAGCCGTGGCACTGGTGCTGGCACGCTGAGCGCCGCGTCAGCGTTCGCTGACGCACATCGCACTAACGCGCATCGCTCTAACGCACATCGAAACCCGACGCAAAGATCGGGTCGAGGATCGCGTTGGTACTGCAGGTCGGGTTGGTCATGATCGCGCCCTCGGCGCCGACCGCGACGCAGCGGGTTCCCGTCGTGGCGATCGCACTGAACTGGGCGACGGAGCCCGTGTAGCCGGGAACCCATGTCACGCCGTCCGCGGAGTGGAGCTCGATGCCGAAACCGCCGACGGCGATGAATCGATCTCCGCTCCACACGACGCCGGTCAGTCCGGTCGCGAAGTCCACATCGATCGGCAGCGCCTGGAACGTCCACTGCACAGCGTCCGGCGATGTCGCGATGACCCGCGGATCGATCGGCAGATTGGCCGAGTTGCCGGCCGCGACGAACAGGCTGCCGTTCCAGGTGACGCTCAACAGCGCCGGGCCTGCGCCGGGCGCCAGCTGCTGCCTGGTCCAGACGTGTCCGTCGGTCGACGTGAAGATAGGAGTCGGACCGGCGCCTACCGCAACGAACTTGTCGCCGCCCCATACGACGCTCGCGATCCGGTCACCGGCGACGGACTGACTGTCTTCGAGTGTCCAGTCCGCACCGTCGGCAGAGGTCAGGATGACGCCGATCCCGGGCGATCCGAGCGAACCTGGCGTCGCGCCGACGGCCACGAATTGACTGTCGCCCCAGGTTACGCCGAAGAGATCGGCACTCGTGCCCGATGTCTGCTGCTGTCCAGGACTGTCCGTCCGTCGAAGGTGGCAATCGCGCCATCGAACCCGGTGACGACGAAACGCGCGTTGCCCCACACGATCGCCGTCGAAACGAACGGCAGTACGGACGGCAGGACGTCCCAGGCGAACGCCGTCGGCCGACGTGAGCACCGATCCTCCGTCGCCGAGCGCGATGAACTCGCTTCCGTTCCACGCGACCGTGTTGAGCGTTTCTTCGGTCAGCGACGACGAGGTGAGCTCGTCCATTCGATGCCGTCGGCCGAGATGACTTCCGTGCCCATGACGCCCAGGGCGACGATTTCGGTGGCGCCTGCCGCGATCGCGTAGAGCTCGTCGAATGTTCCGGACGATTGCTGCGTCCAGTCGACGGCGTCGGGCGAAGTGAGAATGACGCCGCCGCCGCCCGACACGATGAACTGGTCGCCCGGTCCAGATGATGCGGTCGAGACCCTGGCCGTCGGCAGCGCGTGCAATGTCCCACGCGGCGCCGTCGACCGACGTCAGGATCGTGCCGTCATCGCCGACGGTCGTGAACATGTCACCGTTCCATATGACGGCGCTGAGGCGCAGGTCGTACGCGGAATCCTGGACCGTCCAGGTCGCGGCGTCGGGAGACGTCATGATGAGTCCGAAGTAGCCGGTGGCGACGAATTGCGAGCCGTTCCAGGCAATCGAATCGAGGGCGGTCGTGACGCTCGCGGGCGTCGCCTGCGCTGTCCATTCGACGCCGTCGGGCGATGTCAGGACGAGCGCGTCGCCGGTGCTGGGGTCGTCCCAGGTTCCGCCGACGGCGACGAACTGGCCGTCGCCCCAGGTGACTCCATACATCGTTTCCTGCGTTCCGGATGATCGCCCGGTCCAGGTGATGCCGTCGGTCGAGGTGCGGATGTCTCCGAAGAAGCCGACTGCGACGTAGACGCTACCGTTGAACGCGAGCGCGTGCAGGTCGATGGAACCCGAAGGCCGGCTGCTCCAGGTCAGGCCGTCAGGCGACGTGTTGACCTGCCCGGCGTCGTCGACGCCGAGGAATTGCGCGCCGTCCCAGATCAGCGACTCGGTGAAGTTGCCGTTCGGCAGCGGGTTGACCCATTGCCATTGCGCGTACGCCGACCGCTGGCCCGCGATGCTGACCAGGCCGAACAGAGCGACGCCGAGAATTGTCTTGCATGTCATTTCTGTAACCCCGTGGTTCCTTGGCACAACATCGTTGAGAGCTCGCGATCGGTAGCGACAACGCGCAGAGCCTCAGCGTCTGCGCATCGGCCAGAGTTGGCGTCGCCCGCGCGCGATGTCTTCGCGCAAGCCGCGTCTCTCGCAGGTGGGCGACTCTGATGCGCGCACCGGCACGCGGGCAATAGCGTGACGCGGCACATTTATGGCATTGGCAGAAAATCGCCACTTCGCGATTCGCGAACGGCATGCGCGCTCGCGCGCGTCGGCTCGTGCCTGTGCATGGCCAATATCGCGGCGAGCCAGCCTGCCTGGAACCGCGTGCTCGCTCCGAGGCGATTCATCAGCTTGACGACACGCCGCGCCAGCGTGCGCTGCGATATGCCGAGCTCGTGTTCGATGGATTTGTCGTTGAGGCCCGATGCGAGCAGGGACAGGAGCGCATCGTGGTGAGGGTTGTCGGCATCGCGCTGCTCCGCGCCGGCCGCGACGCCGTGCTCGGCGACGAACGGCGTCGCGGCGTTCCAGCACATCTCGAACATTTCGCACAACGCGTCGAGCAGCGAACAGCATCGCACCAGAAGCACGGCGCCATCGGGCTTGGCGAGATGCAGCGGGATGATCGCGATGCGCCGGTCGATGACCACCAGCTTGAACGGCAGCGAGCGAGAAATGCGGAACTGCTCGCCCGCGGCCGTCGATATGCGCAGGCGGTTGAGCGAGCCCGGAAGGTTCAATACCTGCTTGTCGGTTATGGATCGACAGCGGACGCCGCGGGCGAGACATTGCAGCAGCGAGTCATCGGGCGTGTCGTCGGACGACACGAGCCGTGGCAGCCGTTCCATGCAGAGGATTTCGTGCTGCGCCGACCGCACCAGCTGCAGGTACATTCGTGTCGCCGTCTGCCGGTTCAGGATCTCGACGACCCTTCCTTCCACCTTCTTGTGCCCGCCTTCGACGCTATCGCGCAACGCAGTCATGGCGGCGCGGGCCTGCTGCAGCTCGCTCTGCCGCCGCGCTATCAGTACATCGACCGCGATGTCCGGCGGCACTGCGCAATAGCGCCGCATCTTCTCGGGCGAATGTGTCGCGAGGCCCTTGCGCTCCAGGATTCCCAACACGCGCTGAGAGGCTCGCGGCGACTGGCGCAGACGCACCGAGATCTCGGCGACCGTCGCTCCATCGGTCGACAGCAGCAAGCGGTAGATGCCCTCTTCGGCCGCGGTGAGACCGAGCGCCTTCAATGCGCCGGTCTCGCCGATCGTCGGTAACACCTTTCATGACCTGTATCCGGAGCAGATGCTGCTTCCACCGTTCGTTGTGTTCGGCGCCGCGCGGCGCAGCCTTGTCGGCCGGCCAACGGCGAACGCGCGGCCTTCCAGGCGGCGGAAGACCGGCCGGTCGTTGACGGCATTGCAGAAAGCAACCGATCGACGTCGATGATCGTTAGAACGAGATTCGATGGTCCGGTGCGACGGACTGCGCGGCGGCGCGAATCTTTCCGACACCTTTCGCACCGGTGTCCCGGCAACGTTCGCGCGCGATAGCGACCGAACTCCTGACGAGTTGGCGGCGACTTCTCGGGCACCGCCGATTTGTCGGCGAGCGCGCTAGCGGGCGCGGAGAAATGCGTGAACGGCGAGCCCGAACCAGCCGATGAGGAGTGCCACGCCGCCGAGCGGCGTGATGGCGCCGAATCCGCGCGGCGCACCGAGTGCGAGGACATAGAGGCTGCCGCAGAACAGCACGATGCCAACAATGAACGCAATCGCGCAGGTGCGCAGCGCGCCGGAAACGCCGTCGCGCGCGACGACGGCGACGCCGATCAGCGCGAGCACGTGCCAGAACTGATAGTCGACCGCGGTGTGCCAGGTCGCGAGCGCGCGCTCGTCGAGCGAGTCGCGCAAGGCGTGCGCGCCGAACGCGCCGAGCACGACGGCCGCAGCGCCGAGGAGCGCTGCGGTCGTCAATATCGTGCGCGGGAAGTTCATGTTCCGCCCGATGCGCACCGGCGCGCTTCGGTCAACCCGCCTTCGGCTTCTTCGCTGCGTCCGCCTTCGCGTCGGGGCTCTTCGCGTCGGGTTTCTTCGACGCGTCGCCCTTCTTGTCTTCGAGCGGCTTCAGGAGCTCGTCCGGCGACTTGTTGATGTTCGCGTATTTGTACGGCGGCAGCACGAACGTCCAGTCCTTCACGCGCGCGTTGAGATCGGCGGCTTCCTTGTCGAGCGCGGCGAGCTTGTCCTGACGATCCTTCGCCGGATCGGCAACGGCCGCCGGCTTCACCGCTGTGTCGGATGCGTCTGTCTTCGCATCGGCGGGTTTCGAGGCGTCCGCCGCGGGCGCGGCGTCGTTCTGATGCGCCGACGACGCATCGTAGTCGGCCTTCGCTTTCGCCTGCTGCGCCGCGATGTGGCGATTGGCCTGGTCGGGATCCGTCGTCGCCGTCAGCTGCGCGTAGTCCTTGCCGTCCTTCTCCCACGCGACGACGTTGACGACGAGTCCGTCGAACGTCGCGTAGCGCGCATTGAGCGGCTTTTCCGGAGGCGCGGCATCCTTGGCCGGCACGACATCGTCGAAGCGCAGTCCGCCGAGCGTCGATGCGAGCCCGTTCACGGTGAATTCGGCACCGGCTTCGCGACCCTTCGGAACATCGGCCAGCTTGAAGTTCGCATCGCCCTCGTCCTGCTTGGCGATGCGCACCGTCTTGCCGTCCGGTCGCGCGATCGACACCGATGCGATGCGGTTCGCCGCGACATCGGCGACGTCCTTGCGCAGCCAGTTCTCGCCTTTGCGCTCGACGCTGATGTTGCCGGACGCGAGCCAGCTCTGCGCCTCGCCGGCGCGGCGCACGAACGTGCCGCCGTGCGCATTCGTGTTGCCGATGATCAGCTTGACCGGTTGCGCGAGTCCGCCGAGCTCGACCTCGACGCCCTTGGCGTCCTTGCCGGCGACGTCCTCGACACCGAGCGCGGCGTACTTGTCCTTGTTCGCGGTCTTCTCTTCGACGAGCTTCGCATCGGCGAGCTTGAGCAGGAATTCGCGCATCTTGCCGGTGTCGACGGCGTAGCCGCCCTTCTCCGCGATCGACCAGCCGTCGGCGCCGCGATCCAGTGTCGCGACCGGCTTGTTCTCGGCGCCGGTCATGACGATCTTGGAGACGTCGTTGACGTGATCGCGCAGCGCAGGCACGAGATACGACGATTTCTCGGAGACTTCGGCACTCTCGCTGCGCGGCTGTTTCGAATGATTGACGGCGATCGCGACGACGATCGCGACGAGTGCCGCGACGGCGAGTCCGATCAGGGTCTTCTGGTTCATGCCGCAGCTCCCTGCGCGGCGCGCCGGCGCTGGTTGCGCCACCACGCGAACGCGAGCGCGGCGAACGTGACGAGCAGCGGCATCAGCACGATGTTGACGAGCTTGAGCCGCGTGCCGAGCGATTCGATCTCCGCGTCGAGCGAGCGTCGCACCTGGCGCAGCTCCTTCCTGATCTCGAGCTTGCGCTTGAGGAAGTTATCGAGCTCGGACTTCTGCTCGGGCGAAAGGATCTGCGCCTGATCCTGGCTCTTCGCGCTCTGCAGCTCGGTCAGCTTGCGCTCGGTGTCGGAGAGCTCCTTCTGCAGCTCCTGTTCCTTCTGGCGGAAGCGCTCGTCGGCGCTGCGCTTCAACGCCTCGACCGTCGTGAACGGACGCTGCGACGTCGCGCGGCCGCGGATCGAGATCAGGTCGCCCGAACCGGCCATCGTGTCGAGCGAATTGACCGCGAAATCGCCGTTGTTCGCGAACGCGTTCATGACCTTCTGGCCGAAGAACGGCCGCACCTGCACCCACATGCGATCGGACAGGATGTCGGTGTCGCCGACGAGGATGATCTGGCTCTCGTCCTTCGATTCCTTGAGCGCGCCTTCGTCGTTGCGTTCGGGAAATGCCGTCTTGAACTTGCCGGACAGACGCGCGGCGACGATCAGATGGCTCGCCGCCGCCCTTGTAGTCCTGATACAGCACGCTCGGATCCTGCAGCATGCGCAACCGCTCCGACGTCACCGTCGTCGCGTCGGCCGTGGTCTGGATCAGCGGCGTCAGCTTCACGTCCTTGGCGTCCTTGGCGAGCTCGAAGTATCCGGCCGACGAAACGTTGATCGTCTCGAGATTCGACGTCGTCGACTTCGTCGTGATTGAGGTCATCCACCGTGAAGCCGAGGATCGCCGGATGGCGCACCGGCGCCTGGCCTTCGCCCATGCTGATCGGCAACGCGCGGTTGCGATCGAGCACGACTTTCTTCGGGTCGTACTGGATGCCCCACGCCTTGAAGAGCTTCGGCAGGTCCGACGACTTGTCGGCCATCATCGCCGCCATCGGGTTCTGCGGATCGGCGCCGGAATCGTCGAGCTCCGCGCTCGGATCGACGAACACGAGCAGATGCCCGCCGCGCAGCACGAACTGGTCGATCGCGTATTGCGCATCGTCCGGCAGCTGCTTGGGATGCACGATGACGAGCACGCCGATGTCCTTGTCGATCGACTTCAGGTTGGCCGGCGTCAGCGGCTTGATCTCGAACAGCTGCGACCACTGCTGATAGACGGCCCACGGCTCGCGCATCTGCCGCGTCTGCGGATCGAAACCCGCCGCGATCGGCAGATCGGAAATAAGACCCACGACCGGCTTCTTGGCGACGCTGAGCTCGTGGATCAGCTTGGCGATGTCGTACTCGAGGAACGCTTCCTTGTCCGGCTGGAAGAACGCGAATCGCCGACTGGCCGTTGGTCGAGTTCGTGCCGGCGAGGCCGAAGAAGATCTTCTCGCCCGCATTGCCGACCGGAACGGACTGAAGACCGAGGCTCGCCGCGCGATCCTCGTCCTCGGAGAACGGCAGCGGGTCGATCGTCTCGAGCTTGATCTTGCCGCCCGAGCGCGACGCCATCTCGTCGAGCATCTCGCGCACGCGCGTGTAGTACGTGCGCAGCTGCGGCAGGTCCTGCGTGCCCTTGTCGGAGAAATAGAGATAGAGATTGATCGGCTCGTCGATCGAGCCGATGATCTTTTTCGTGCCGTCGGACAGCGTGTAGAGATGATTCTGGGTCAGGTCCGCGCGCGCGCCGCGGAACGCGACGTTGACCAGCAGCATCACCGCAACGAACAGCACGGCGAGCACGATCAGTGCGGTACCCGAAAGGGCCTTGCGATTGAATGGCATCGTGGGTCCTCCTCAGGCCGCTTTCTTGTAGTCGATGACGACCGCGTTCGCGTACAGCCAGACGCCGATCATCAACAGGAAATAGATCAGATCGCGAAGGTCGATGACGCCCTTGCTGATCGACGTGAAATGGGTCAGGAACGAAAGCCCCGACACCGCATCGACGACACCCTGCGGCGCGATCGCGCGGAAGAAGTCGAGCACCAGCGGAAAGCCCGCCAGCAGCAGCAGGAAGCAGACGACGACCGTCAGGATGAACGCGACGACCTGGTTGCGCGTCGTGGCGGAAATGCACGAGCCGATCGCGAGGAACGCACCGGCCATCAGGAACGAGCCGATGTAGCTTGCGAAGATCACGCCGTTGTCCGGGCTGCCGAGGTAGTTGACCGTGATCCAGATCGGAAACGTCAGCACCAGCGCGATGCCGATGAACGCCCACGCCGCGAGGAACTTGCCGAGCACGGCCTGCCACATCGTCACCGGCAGCGTCAGCAGCAGCTCGATCGTGCCGCTCTTGCGCTCCTCGGCCCACAGGCGCATCGAAACCGCCGGCACGAGGAACAGATAAAGCCACGGATGGAAGTTGAAGAACGGCTGCAGATCGGCCTGGCCGCGCTCGTAGAAATTGCCGAGATAGAACGTGAACGCGCCGGACAGGATCAGGAAGATCACGATGAAGACGTACGCGACCGGCGTCGCGAAATAGCTCTTCAGCTCGCGCTTGAACACGGTGATTACGCCGCTCATGTGCGCGCCTCCTTGCCGGCTGCTTCCTGGGTGACGGTGCGGAACACCTCGTCGAGCCGGCCGCCTTCGAGCGCGAGCTCGCGCACGACGACGCCCTGGCTGGTGAGCGCGTCGCTGACTGCGGCGAAGATCGCGCGTCCCGGCTTCGGGAACGCGGTGATGCGCCCGTCCTGCGGATCGACCTCGATCGCGGCGACATCGGCGACGCGCGCGAGCGCATCCTTGGCGGCCTTGACGTTCTCGGCGGTCAGCGACACGGCCTGGTGGTAGCGCGAGCGCGCTTCGAGCTCGCCCGGCGTCGCGTCGGCGAGGATGCGGCCCGACGGCGATGATGATCGCGCGCGTGCAGACCGCGTGGACTTCTTCCAGCAGGTGCGTCGAGACGATGATCGTCTTGTCGCGCGCCATCGCGTTGATCAGCGTGCGCACCTCGTGCTTCTGGTTCGGATCGAGACCGTCGGTCGGCTCGTCGAGGATCAGCACGGCGGGATCGTGCAGGATCGCCTGCGCGAGGCCGACGCGGCGCTTGAAACCCTTGGACAACGTGTCGATCGGCTGCTCGAGCACGCGCTCGAGGTGCAGCCGCGCGATCGCATCGTCGAGGCGCTTCTCGCGCAGCTCACCCTTCAGGCCGCGCACGTCCGCGATGAATTCGAGGAACTCGTGCACGCTCATCTCGCCGTAGCTCGGCGCGCCTTCCGGCAGATAGCCGACCACGCGCTTGGCTTCGAGCGGCTGCTTCTCGACATCGAAGCCGCCGACCGAGGCGCTGCCGGAAGTCGGCGCGAGAAAGCCTGCGAGCATCTTCATCGTCGTCGACTTGCCGGCGCCGTTCGGGCCGAGGAAACCGAGCACTTGCCCCGGCTCGACCTTGAAACTGATGCCGTCGACGGCGACGAGATTGCCGTAGCGTTTACAGAGTTGTCGGGTTTCTATCATGGTCCGCTTCACCGTCATGAGTTGCGCGCGCGAGCCCAGGCCCGCGACGGGCGATGTGTCGAAAGTCGGAGCGATCGTCCCTGGCCGCACAAAGCAGCAAGCGGCCCGTCCATGGCCGCAGTTCGCACCAGCACACCCGAAGTCCGCGACCGTCCGGCTGCAGCGTCAGAGCTGCTGCCGCCTCCCGGCGGACGAAACAAGAGCGCTCCGGAAGATACCGCAAGATCGGTGGAAAGTTCCCGAAGCGTTAACGGCTCGGCCGGTTGCGCTACCGAACGAGCGCCGAGGCGGCCGCGTTTTCGGCCCCTTCGCAAGCGCGAAGTCCGGCAAGAATCGACGGCTTCGGATACCGTCTACCCGGCCGCAGCGGGCGAAAACACGGCTCCGTCGCGAAGAACGTCCCGGATGCGCCGCCGGCATGCCAGCCGGGAATCCCGGCGAGCGGCAATGGCCGCAGTTCTTGCGGATCGGTGAGCAGTCGTCTTGTCGCGACCGCTTCCGCAATGGCCTGCTCGGCTTCCGGCCACTCCGTGATCAGCGCAGTCGCGGCTCCGTGCCGCGATCTCGTCCCGGTCGACACGCACGGCCAGCGCCTTCGCGACCGGCAGCTCGCGATGCGCGAGCGCGTAGTCGTACAGCGCGTGGCCTATCACCGTTACCGCGATCCGCGAGCCCCACGCGTCGCGATGCGTCGCGAACAGCGATGGCCAGTCATGCGCGTCCCACGCATCGACGAGGTCGCTGCCGTCGAGCCACACGATCGCGCCGGCTTCGTCGAAATGCGTCAGCGCGCACTGGCCACGCGTGCGCTGCTTCGGACCGACGCGCGCGATGTCGGCGACCTGCCGCGCATTCATCGCGCGCTTGAGCGCGCAATGTCGCAGCCAGATTTCGGCGTTGAATGCATCATGCGAGCTGCCGGGCCGCGTCGCGATGACGCCATGACGCGCAATACGTTCCTCGTAGTGCAAGCCGTCGGCGAGCAACTCGGGCGTCTGCGCAGCCAGACGAAGACGCGGTCTTCCGCCCAATGCGCCCAACCTGACGTTGAACCGATCGAAGTCCGCCGGCTCCGTGATCGGGGAGAACGTCTCCACATCGGCGAACGGCGTCGCGACCTCGAACCGGTGGCGAAGACTTCCGGATGCGTCATCACGATGCGTCGCATGCACGGCCGGCCTCACACGGGTTCGGGCAACGCCGCGCGGCGCCGGCGCACATTCTTCAGGCGCAACGCCGGCTTCTCGATCAGGAGCCACGATGCGAGCGCGACGACGAGCACGATCGGCGTCGCAGCCGCGAACAGCACCAGCGGACGCGTCACGCCGGCGACCTGGATGATCGTCTGCTGCAACGGAAACGCCCATAGATACGTGCCGTAAGAAAGATCGAGCTGGCGCGGAATCGACGGCAGACGCGGCACATACGCAAACCAGAACACGAAGTACAGCACGGCGAGCCACATGAACGGCGTTTGCCGCAGGACGAGGCCGACGAGAACGAGCAGGATCATCAGCGCCGTCGAAACCGGCACGTACCTGCGCAGCAGGCACGCGATGCTGCCCGCGCCGAAGCAGCCCGCGAGCTGAAGGCCCAGCAACGGCACGTTGCCGAGCGCATGCATGCCCGCATACATCGGCCACAGCACGATCGCCGAGAACACGGCCGCTATGACGAAACTCGCGAGCCACGGAAACCGGAACAGTCGCAGCGTGCCGGCCGCGGCGACGCCGACGTACATCATCGCCTCGTACGGGATCGTCCACAGCGAGCCGTTGACGTGACGCGGCACCGGATTGTCGGCGAACACGCCGGGCAGCGACGGCCAGATGCCGAACAGCGAGACGTTGGTCCAGAAATAGCGATAGACCGTGCCGCCATCGTCGCCGTGCGCGAAATAGTCGTGCGCCGGCATCGTGCTCAGCATCGGACCCAGCACGAACGACCACGCCGCGACGACGATCGCGAGCGCAGGCCACAGGCGCAACACGCGCGCGCGCAGGAAACGCGAGAGCTCCGGCCGGCGCAGGAAAGAAAGCGTGATCAGGAATCCGCTGATCGTGAAGAAGATCGTGACGCCGGCGATGTGCGCGTACATGCGCGGGAACAGCCAGTGCATCGGCTCGTAAAGGTAGGCGTCCTGTCCGACCAGCACGTAGCTGTGCCCGAACACGACCATCAGCGCCGCGAGCAGGCGCAGGACGAGAATGTTGTCGCGGCCCGATTCGACGCATTCGGCGAGCGAGCGGCCGACGATCAGGCGCATTGCGCGCGAGCGCGCGTCGCCGCCGACATCCGTGACGACACGATCGATCGGCGCGCCGCTCACGGGTCGAGACGCGCGATCAGGTCGTGCTCGTCCGCGTGGATCACGGTCACGTCGGCGAATTGACCGGGCTTGAGCTTGTGTCCGTCGTCGATGCGCACGATGCCGTCGATCTCGGGCGCATCGGCCTTCGAGCGCGCGATCGCGCCTTCGCGATCGACTTCGTCGACGATGACCGTCTGCCGCGTGCCGATCTTGCGCTCGAGGCGCGCGGCCGAAATTTCGGCCTGCACTTCCATGAAGCGCTCCAGACGTTCTTCCTTCAACGACTCGGGCACCGGATCCGGCAGCGCGTTGGCGACGGCGCCGTCGACCGGCGAATACGCGAACGCACCGACGCGATCGAGCTCCGCTTCGCGCAGGAAGTCGAGCAGCTCTTCGAACTCGGCCTCGGTCTCGCCCGGAAAGCCGACGATGAACGTGCTGCGGATGGTCAGGTCGGGACACGCGGCGCGCCACGCGCGCACGCGCTGCGAGCACCTTGTCGACCGCGCCCGGACGCTTCATCAGCTTGAGGATGCGCGGGCTCGCGTGCTGGAACGGAATATCGAGGTACGGAAGGATGCGCCCTTGCGCCATCAGCGGAATCACGTCGTCGACGTGCGGATACGGATACACGTAGTGCAGGCGCGTCCACACGCCGAGCTCCGCGAGTCCCTGGCACAGATCCGTCATGCGCGTCCGGTACGCGCGCCCGCGCCACTCGCGCTCGGCGTACTTGACATCGACGCCGTATGCGCTGGTGTCCTGCGAGACGACGAGAAGCTCCTTGACGCCGCCCTTGACGAGCTTCTCGGCTTCGACGAGCACCTCGTCGATCGGCCGCGAGACGAGATCGCCGCGCATCGACGGAATGATGCAGAACGTGCAGCGATGATTGCAGCCTTCGGAGATCTTGAGGTACGCGTAGTGCTTCGGCGTCAGCTTCACACCTTGCGGCGGCACCAGATCGAGGAACGGATCGTGCTTGGGCGGAAGCGCCGCATGCACCGCGTTCATGACGCTCGCATAGTCCTGCGGTCCGCTGATCGAGAGCACGTCCGGATGCGCCTCGCGGATCAGCTCCGCGCGCTTGCCGAGGCAGCCCGTGACGATGACCTTGCCGTTTTCTTCGAGCGCCTCGCCGATCGCATCGAGCGATTCGGTCACGGCCGCATCGATGAACCCGCACGTGTTGACCACGACGACGTCGGCCGCATCGTAGCTCGGCACGATGTCATAGCCCTCGACTCGCAGCTGGGTCAGAATGCGTTCGGAATCTACGAGGGCCTTCGGACAGCCGAGGCTGACGAAGCCGACTTTGGGATTGCGCAGCGACATGCGGGAAAAACTGAACGGGGAATCGGCATAGTTTACCGGTCGTGGACAGTGGCCGCTGGATCTTCGTGCGGCTGCGCGCAGCGGCGAAATCACGCATCATAGGCATGTCGCCAGGGGCATGGACGTGCATGCGACGCTTGGGGGAACGGGTGGAGCGAGTTCGCAGGGCCCTCGAATACCGGTTTGACCGACGCGTACGGCTGCGCGCCGTCGCAGTGCTGCTCGTCATGGCCGCGACCAACCTGTGGGCCGATACGCTGCCTGCCGAAGGCCAGCCGTTTCCACGCGGCCTCGCCGCGGCGTCGGCGATGCGCGGTGCAAAATCTCTTGCAGACGCGCTCGAAGCGCCCACCACGGCCGCGCTCGTGCACGGCATCGGCGGAGCCGCCACCGACACCGAAACCGCGTGGATCGCCGGAAATCTGTTCTCCGCAGTCGGCGCGCTCGCCGCCGCGGATGTCGAGTGGCAGCGCGTCGCGGAACTTTCGGCGCGCCGGCGCGATGCGACCGATCTTGCCAATGCGCTGGCACAGCGCGTCGAGATCGCGCTGTCCCAGGGCGACTATGCACGCTGCGAGGCGCTGGCCGAGGAGCTCGGCAAAGTCGCTGCCACGACCAACAACCAGACCCAGGCCGCGTTCGCCGAAGCGAACCTCGGCGTCGTCGAACGCCGCCGCGGTCATCTCGACGACGCGCTGTCGCATCAGAATCGCGCGCTCACGCTGTATCGTCTGGCGCAGGATTCGTATGGAACCGCACAGTCGCTGACGAACCTCGCGACCGTCTATCGCGACCGCGGCGATTTCGCCAAGGCGCTCGACATGGCGCTCGAAGCGGTTGCGCTGCGCGAGCGCACCGGCGACAAGCTCGAGATCGCGTATCGCAACGTCGGCCCTGCTCTATCGCGAGATCGAGGATGCCGCGACCGCGCGACAGTATTTCGAGCGCGCGCTCGACGTCGCCGCGAAACGCGCGAGCCCGGCCGCGTATTCTCCGGTCGTCGGCGCCTATGCGGGACTCCTCAACGATCTCGGCGAACATGCCGCGGCGCAGGCGGCCGCCGAGGAAGCGCTCGCGATCGACCTCGCGCTCGGCGATCGTCCGCACCAGGGCCTCGAACGCCTGGAGCTCGGACGCGCGCTGCTCGGCCAGCACGAGAACGACGCCGCCTCGGCCGAGCTCGAAGCCTCGCTCAAGCTCGGCCGCGAGCTCGGCCAGCGCGAGATCGTCGCGCGCTCGCTGCTGCACCTGGCCGACATCGCGCTGATCGAGCACGACCGGCTGCGCGCGCACGGACTCCTCGACGAGGCGATCGCCGGCCTCGAAGCCGCGCGCCTGCGCCCGCAACTCGCGCTCGCCTACGCGGCGCGCGAGCAGCTCGCGCGCGCCGACCACGACGACACCGACGCGCTGCGCTTCGCGCACAAATACGCCGCCGAGCGCGAGGAGCTGCTCGGCATCCGCGCCAGCCGCCAGCTCGCCGCGCTCGAAACGCGGCATGCGCGCGCCGAATCCGAGCAGCGCCTCGCGCTGCTCGCCAAGGACAACGAGCTGCAGTCCGTACTGCTCGGCAAGCAGCGCCTCGAGCGCCGCGCGAGTCTCGTCGCGATGGCAGGTCTCTTCGTGCTGCTGCTGCTGATGGTCTGGCGCTTCGTCGGCGTCAACCGGCTGAACCATGCGCTCGCCAAACGCAACGCCGAAGTCGAGCGCCAGCGCATCGCGCTCGCGAACGCGAACGGCAAGCTCGAGAAGCAGGCCGTCGATCTCTACCAGGCCGCGATCACCGACTCGATGACCGGCGTCGCCAATCGCGCGCACAGCCTCAATCAGCTCGCGCGCAGCATCGACGAATGCGCACCCGCGGGCCGCGAGCTCGCGGTGCTGCTGATCGACTTCGACCATTTCAAGCAGATCAACGATCTGCACGGCCACCTCTTCGGCGACAGCGTGCTCGTCGCCGGCGTCGACGCAATGCGCCGCTGCCTGCGCTCGGACGACCTGCTCGGCCGCATCGGCGGCGAAGAATTCGTCGCGATCGTCAGCGACCGCGACCCGGACGCCGTGATCGCGCTCGCCGAGCGCCTGCGCTTGCGCGTCGCCGAAAAACTCGGCGAGCTCGGCCTCGAACCCGCGATCGCGACGACGGTCAGCATCGGCGTCGCGCGCCTCGCGCAACTCGAACCGCCGCTTCGCGTCGAGGCGTTGCTGGAAGCAGCCGACAAGGCGTTGTATGCGGCCAAGAGTGGGGGGCGCAATCGGGTTCAGAGGTATGCGGCGTAGGGTTTTTGCGCTCGCGCGCGCGTTTTTTCGCTTTGCGGTGATTTCTTCACTTCGTGCTTTCTGGCGAAGGCCGGAATCCGCTTTCTTTAGCCCTCCCCTTCAAGGGGAGGGTTGGGTGGGGATGGTGTGGGTTCGGTGTTTGTTTTCCTTCGTCATTCCGGCGAAGGCCGGAATCCAGCTTTGCTTTGGTCTTCTGCGCTCACGCGAAAACCGACTCACGTCCCTGTGAGTCTTACCGGCCATCCTGGCCGGCGCGTTACTTTCTCTTGCTTGTGCAAGAGAAAGTAACCAAAGAGAACACACCCTCGGTGCCGCGCCGGCGCTAAGCGCCGGTGCGCTACGGGCGGCCGGGGTTTTGCCGACAGTCCATCCTGGACTGCGGCAGAAAGCGGCGCGATCCCTCGCGCCGCCCCGCGCGGTGCGCGGGCCTGATCCGTCCGCCCTTCGCCGCGTCACAGAGGGACCCAAGATCAAGAGCGGAGCAGGTACGCGCTTGCTTCTGCGGCAGGGACTGCCGCGCTCTGCTCTTCCCCCGGGCTAAAGCGACCCCGACAAATCGGCGACAATCGCCCGCACCTTTCACACCCGCCTCAACAGATTTACGCTCATCCCCCGCAAACGAGAAAACCAATGGGCGAGCACATCAACCTCAACACCTCGCGCACGCAGTGCATCGGCGCGTACCTCGCGAAACCGAAAGGCCCCCCGAAAGGCGGCATCGTCGTCGTCCAGGAAATCTTCGGGGTCAACCAGCACATGCGCAACGTGACCGACCGTTTCGCCGAGCTCGGTTATGTCGCGATCGCGCCGGCGTTCTTCGATCACGTCGAGACCGGCGTCGAGCTCGGTTACGACGAAGCCGGTTTCAAGCGCGCGCGCGAGCTCGTCGGCGAGATCAGCTTCGAGCTCGCGATCGAGGATGTCGCGAGCGCTGCGGAATCGATCCGTTCCGCAGGACGCATCGGCTGCGTCGGATATTGCTGGGGCGGCACGGTCGCGTTCCTCGCGGCGACGCGGCTCGCGATGCCGGCGGTGAGCTACTACGGTGCGCGCAACGTCAAGTTCCTCGACGAGCGGCCGAAGGCACCGGTGCAGTTCCATTTCGGCGAGAAGCGACTCGTCGATTCCGCCGGAAGCGATCGAGAAGCACCGCGAGGTGCTGCCCGACGCCGAGATCTACACGTATCCCACCGGCCATGCATTCGATCGCGAGGTCGACCCGAAGGCTTACGACGCGCCGAGCGCGAAGCTCGCGCTCGAGCGCACGCTCGCGTTCTTCGCGCGCCATCTCGGCGGCGCATGAGCATGCGCTTCGTGCTCGATGCGCGTCTCGCCGCCGATACGCACGCGATCGGCGATCTGCAGCTCTCGGAGCTGCGCCTGATGGACGATGCGCGGTTTCCGTGGCTGATCCTCGTGCCGCGCATCGCGGGCGCGCGCGATCTGATCGATCTCGACGAGGGCGATCAGCGCTCGCTGCTCGCCGAAATCAACCTCGTCGGCCGTGCGCTCGAAACGCTGTTGCGACCGGACAAGCTCAACATCGCCGCGCTCGGCAATGTCGTGCCGCAACTGCACGTGCACGTGATCGCGCGCTTCACCGCCGACGCGGCGTGGCCGCAACCCGTGTGGGGACGCGGCGAGCCCGTCGCCTATGCCGATGCCGAGCGCGAGTCGCGCATCGCGGCGCTTCGCTCCGCACTGATCCGCCCCGCATGAGCGCCAGCGCGGCGTCCGGGCCCGGCTTTTCGATCGAGCCGCTCGGCGAATCCGCGCTGCTCCTTCGTTTCGGCGAGGGACTCGACGTCGCGACGAACACTCGCGTGCACGCGGCCTCCGCGGCGCTGCAGGCCGCGCACCTGCCCGGCATCGTCGACATCGTTCCGGCCTACGCGACGCTCGCGCTGCACTACGATCCGCTCGCGTGGGTCGATGCGCGCAACGGCTCGCCATCGGCGCACGTCGCCGCCGCCGTTCGTGCAATTTTCGAAACGCCTCCAACGGCGACGCCCCACAAAGCCGCGCACGTCGACATTCCTGTCTGCTACGGCGGCGAATACGGCGCCGATCTCGACGCGCTCGCGCGCCACGCCGGCCTCGATGCGGCCGAGGTGATCGCGCGGCATTCGGCAGCTGCGTACACCGTCGCGATGCTCGGCTTCGCTCCCGGATTTCCGTACCTTCTCGGCCTCGATCCGCAGTTGCACATGCCGCGCCGCGCGTCGCCGCGCACGCGCGTGCCGGCGGGCTCGATCGCGATCGGCGGCGTGCAGACCGGCATCTATCCGACCGAATTGCCGGGCGGATGGCAGCTGATCGGACGCACGCCGCTTGCGCTGTTCGACGCGCGGCGGGATCCGCCGAGCCTCGCTCGTGCCGGGCGACCGCGTGCGATTCGTGCCGATCACGACGAGCGAGTTCGCTTCGCGCGAGCGGTCGGACCGCTCGTGAACATCGACGTGATCAAGCCGGGGCTGCTGACGACGCTGCAGGATCGCGGCCGTTTCGGTTGCGCGATGCTCGGCATCGGCCGCGCCGGTCCGATGGACGATGTCGCGATGCGTCTCGCCAATGCGCTGATCGGCAACGCGGTCGATGCGCCCGTGCTCGAGATCACGCTGAGCGGCCCGCGCTTGCGCTTCGAAGCTGCGGCAACGATCGCGCTCACCGGCGGCGAATTTGCGGTGCGCGTCGGCGAGCACGATGTTGAGATGTGGCGGCCGATCCACGTCGAATCGGGTGCCGTAGTCGATGTCGGCGCGGCCCGTCGCGGCACGCGCGCCTATCTCGCCGATCGCCGGCGGGTTCGCCGTCGAGCCGATGCTTGGCAGCGTGTCGACCGATGTCAATGCGCGCCTCGGCGGAATGGACGGCCGCGCGTTGCGCGAGGGCGATACGCTTGTCGTCGGGACTAGTGAGTCGCCAGCTCGGATCGGCACGCAGCGCGCTGCGGACATGCGTGGTACGGCACTCGCCAGACGAACGCGCAATGCCCGTTCGAACGGCATGCGCCAGACGTGGTCGCTCGATCCGCGGCCATGGTTCGACGCGGATGCGAGCGACCCGATCCGCCTCGTGCGCGGCTCGCATTTCGATGCGCTCGACGCGGCTTCGCGCGCCGCGCTGTTCGACGCCGCGTTCCGCATCGACAAGGATTCGAACCGCGTCGGCTTCCGTCTCGATGGACCGCGCCTCGCGCTGTCCGAGCCGCTCGAGCTCGTCAGCGAACCGCTCGCGATCGGCACGCTGCAGCTGCCGCCCGGCGGCGCACCGATCGCGCTGATGGCCGAGCATCCGACCGTCGGCGGCTATCCGCGCATCGGCCAGATCGCCGCGGTCGATCTGCCACGACTCGCACAGCGGCGGCCCGGCGACGTCGTGCGTTTCGCCGAAATCGATCTCGACGACGGCGCAAACGCGCTATCTTGAACGCGAGCGCGAGCTCGAACGACTGATCGCCGCGATCGGCGAACGCCTGGCACGATGACGAAGACGATCGACCTCAACTGCGACATGGGCGAATCGTTCGGCGCCTGGACCATGGGCCAGGACGCCGAAGTCCTCGCGCACGTGTCGTCGGCGAACATCGCGTGCGGGTTCCATGCCGGCGATCCGGCGACGATGCGCCGCACGGTCGCCGCGGCCGTAGCACGCAACGTCGCGATCGGCGCACATCCCTCGTTGCCCGATCTCGCCGGCTTCGGCCGCCGCGAGATGCGCGTGTCGGCGGACGAGACATACGCGATGACGCTGTATCAGATCGGTGCGCTCGACGCGATCGCGCGCGCGGCCGGCGCGCGCCTGCATCACGTGAAGCCGCACGGTGCGCTGTACAACATGGCCGCGAAGGATCGCGCGCTCGCCGATGCGATCGCGGCTGCGGTCCATGATTTCGATGCGGGGCTGATTCTCGTCGGTCTCGCCGGCAGCGAGCTGCCGCGCGCGGGCGAAGCGGCGGGACTCGCCGTCGCGCACGAAGCGTTCGCGGATCGCCGCTACGAAGCCGACGGCTCGCTGATGGCGCGCAGCAAGCCGGGCGCCGTGATCGAGGACGTCGATGCTGCGGTCGCGCAGGCGATTTCGATCGCGACGCGTGGCGAAGTGGAAACACAAGGCGGCGCGCTCCGTGTCGACGCCGACACGATCTGCGTACACGGCGATCGCGCCGATGCAGCGACGTTCGCACGGCGGCTGCGCGAAGCGCTCGCAGGACGCCGGCGTCACGATTGCACCGATCGGCAAGGAACGCACCGCTTGAACGCGTGGCCGCTGCTCGGTGTCGCCGTCGTCGTCGCCGGCTTCGCGTTGCGGCGCAATCCGGTGCTCGTCGTCGTGATCGCCGGCATCGTCAGCGGCGTCGCATCGGGCATGGACATCGGCGATCTGCTCGCGCTGCTCGGCACGTCGTTCGCGAGCAATCGCGTGCTGCTGCTGTTCACGCTGACGTTGCCGGTGATCGGGCTCCTGGAGCGTCACGGTCTTCGAGAGCGCGCGCAGGCGTGGATTGCGGGATTCCGCAAGCTGTCGCTCGCGCGGCTTCTGGTCGCGTACCTTGCGTTGCGCCAGATCCTCTCGATGTTCGGGCTGATCGACATCGCCGGCCACGCGCAGACCGTGCGTCCGCTGCTCGCGCCGATGAGCGAATCCGCCGCATCGCACGACACGCCGCTCGACGAGCCGACGCGCATGCGCGTGCGCGCGCTCGCGGCGGCGACCGACAACATCGGCCGTTTCTTCGGCGAGGACGTGTTCCTCGCGTTCGGCGCGGTGCTGCTGATCCAGCGTTTCTTCGAAAGCCAGGGCATCCATCTCGAACCGTTCTCGATCGCGCTGTGGGCGCTGCCGACGGCGATCGCCGCATTCGTGATCCATGCGCTGCGCATCGCCTGGTTCCAGTCGCGCCTCCAGCGCGCGCGCCGCGACGACGCATCCGCGGAGGCCGCCGATGCTGCGCGTTGAGCACATCTACTGGCTCGTCGGTGCGTTCCTGCTCGTTGCCGCGGCGATGGACGTGCGCGTCAAACGCTGGAGCAATGCCGCGTTCTGGGCCGTGCTCGCGGTGCCGTTCCTTGCCGGCGACTGGATCCTCGATGCCGCGCACGACGGCGTGCGCTGGCCGGCGCAGGCGATGGGCGTCGGACTCATCGCGCTCGGCGTTCTCGCCGCGCGCGGGCGGCTGCGCATCGGCGACGACGATACGGAGGATGCTGCCAGACGCCGCGAATCCGCCGCGCGGCTCGGCAATCGCCTGTTCGTGCCGGCGCTTGCGATTCCTCTCGTTACCGTCGTACTCGTGCTTGCCGCGCCGTATCTGCGCTGGCACGCGACGCCGCTGATCGATACCGCGCAGGCGACGCTGATCTCGCTCGGCGTCGCTTGCGTCGTTGCGCTCGCGATCGGACTTCGCATCACGCGCGCACCGTTCCGGGAAGGTTTGAGCGAAGGCCGCAGGCTGCTCGACGCGCTCGGCTGGGCCGCGTTGCTGCCGATGGTGCTGGCAACGCTCGGCAGCGTGTTCGCGGCGACCGGCGTCGGCGATGCGATCGCCGCGATCGTCGGCGCGACGATTCCGGCGGACAGCCGCTTCGCCTGCCTCGTCGCGTTCGCGCTCGGCATGGTCGTGTTCACGGTCATCATGGGCAATGCATTCGCCGCGTTTCCGGTCATGATGGCAGGTGTCGGGCTGCCGCTGCTCGTGTTGCGCCATCATGCGGATCCGGCCGTGCTCGGATCGATCGGCATGCTGACCGGCTACTGCGGCACGCTGCTGACGCCGATGGCGGCGAACTTCAACATCGTGCCGGCCGTGCTGCTCGAATTGCCGGATCAGTACGGCGTGATCCGCGCGCAGTGGCCGACCGCGCTGATCCTGCTGGCGGTGAATTTCATGCTGATGTGGATGCTGGTGTTCCGATGACGCCGATTCGGATGAAGGCGGATTGCAGATGAGCGCGGATCAGACCGTATTGCTGACCGGATTCGAACCGTTCGGCGGCGAGCGCATCAACCCGTCCGCAGAGATCGTGCGCGCGCTCGACGGCGAGATCGTCAACGGGCATCGCATCGTGACTGCGATCCTGCCGGTCGCGTTTGCGTCAACGCTGCCGATGCTCGAAGCGCTGCTGGAGACGCACCGTCCCGCGCTCGTGCTCGCGACCGGCCAGGCCGGTGGCCGCAGCGAGCTTTCGATCGAGCGCGTGGCCGCGAACCTCATCGATGCACGCATCGCCGACATCGACGGCGCGCAGCCGATCGACGAGCCGGTGGTCGCCGATGCGCCGGCCGCGTACTTCTCGACGCTGCCGGTCAAGGCGATGCTGGCGCGCCTGCGCGCGCTCGGCATTCCGGCTGCGCTCTCGCAATCGGCCGGTTCGTATGTCTGCAATCAGGCGTTCTTCGCGCTCGCGCATCTCGTCGCGACGCGCTATCGCACGACGCGCGCGGGCTTCGTGCACGTGCCGTGGCTGCCGGAGCAGGCGGCGCGCCATCACGGTCAGCCGAGCATGGCGCTGGAGACGATGATCGAAGGCGTGCGCGCGGCGATCGAATGCGCGATCGCGACGCGGCATGACCTGCGCATCGCGGGTGGAAGCATGCATTAGGAAGTCACGCTTCGTCTTCGGGTCAGGTGTTCGAAGACGCTGCGCTGCTGACTTCGTCGGACCCTCACCCCAACCCTCTCCCGGAGGGAGAGGGGGTCAACGATCAGCAGCCCTTGCCGGCGGCGCCTTCGGCCGTGATTTCGAGCACGAGTTCGCCGGTCGCCGCGTACGGCAGCTTCACCTTGACCGCGTCGGTCGCGTAGTAAAAGCCGCCCTGCGTCGGCGCCTTGACCGCGTCGCGGACTTCGGATTCGTACGACTTGCCGACGACGTCGGGCTCGGTCGCGATCGCGAAACGCGCAGCGTTCTCCAGCGTCGTGCAGCCGAGCAGGCGCGTCTTGCGGAACGGGCGGATGTCGAGGTGCAGCGGCTTGACCTCGACGGTGTCGCGCACGCTGTCGTCGTCGTTGAGCGTGTACAGGAACGGCTTGAACACTTCGTGGCCGAACGCGCCGTCGCGCGGCAATGCGGTGATCTGCACGCGGATCGCGGCGTGTGCGATTTCGCCCGGCACGTCGATCACGCGGTAGCGGCTCTTGCCCTTCGGAAATTCGCGCTCGGGCGCGGCGTTGTCGATGTGGATGCGCACCAGATGTCCCGGCTGCAACTCGACGGGACCTTCGGCCGGCGCATCGACGGTCGGCTTGGGTTTACCGAACAGGCGGTCTTTCCAGTCCGAAAACGTCTCGCCGATCGCGGTCAGCGGATTTGCGGCCGACGCCGCGAAGCTTGCTGTCGCAAGGCACGTGAGCACGAATAGCGCGAAGTGCGCGCGAGCTCGCCGGCGTGATGTATCGCCTTCCGCTCGAATCCAACCCCCGCCTGCCTTCCTCCCCGTGGCGATGCCCTGCCTCGGTCGCACGGATCAGTGACCCTCGGGAGGCGTTGCTGGCGTTGCTGGCGTTGCTGGCGTCGCTGGCGTCGCTGGCGTCGCCGGTGTTGCAGGCGTAGCAGGCGCGCTCGTGTCGAGCTTCTTGAGATCGCCGCCGTCTTCCTGGAAGGCCTCGATCTCGAGCGTGCGCGCGCTCGAGACGATCGCCTTCGTCTGCGCTTCGTCGGCGCCCGAGCGCAGCACGACGCCGGTGATGTGCTCGTCGTCGCGCAGCTGGCCGAGATAGCCGTACAGCTCGACCTTGCCCATCGTGTAGCCGTTGATCGAGAACTTCTCGCCCTTCACCGGCTTCACCCAGGCTCTGTTGTCGCGTATGTCCCCGGCTGCAAACGCCGCGGCAGCGGTGCCGAGGCCCAGGCCGAGAATCGCAATCCGCACGATCTTGTTCATGGTGTTCTCCGGTTGTCTCTTACTTGGCCGCCTCGGGCTTCGGCGCGGTTTCGTCTTCCTTCGTCTGCGCGCGAAGCTCGGAGATCGTGCCGTCCTTCGCCTGCATGAAGGCGCGGATGTTGAGCTGATACGAGACGCGCGCGAGCGAGACGATGTGCTCGTTCTTGATGCGCTCCTTCTCGCCGCGCTTGACGATGACGGTCGCGCACGGAAGGTTCTGTTCCTTGCGGTAGCGCAGCGCGCTGCGCAGGTCTTCTTCCGTCAGCGGCACGCCGTTGGTTCCGCCCGCCGGGTCGTAGTCGAACTGGTTGTCCTTGTCGGCGATCAGCGTCACGTCGAAGCTGGCCGGAATGTTCGCGCCCTGGGTCACCAGATCCTTGCTGACGCCGCGGCCACCGCAGGCGGACAGGACCAACGCCGTCGCGCAAAGCAGCGCCGCCAGCCACGCGATCCGCTTGCAGGAAAGATTCCGCATACCCTGACGCTCCGAAACTTCACGAAAAAGGACCGCAAGGTTACCACCGCCGTTCGCCGCCGGCATGCCGGCGGGTTGCCGCGGGTTCAGGCGTGCGGCAGGGTCACGCCGCGCTGGCCCATGTATTTGCCGCCGCGATCCTTGTAGCTCGTCTCGCACTCCTCGTCGGATTCGAGGAACAGCATCTGGGCGACGCCCTCGTTGGCGTAGATGCGCGCCGGCAGCGGCGTCGTGTTCGAGAATTCGAGCGTGACGTGCCCTTCCCACTCGGGTTCCAGCGGCGTCACGTTGACGATGATGCCGCAGCGCGCGTAGGTGCTCTTGCCGAGGCAGATCGTCAGCACCTTGCGCGGGATGCGGAAGTACTCGACCGTGCGCGCCAGCGCGAACGAGTTCGGCGGGATGATGCAGACGTCGGATTTGATGTCGACGAAGCTGCGCTCGTCGAAATTCTTCGGATCGACGATCGTCGAGTTGATGTTGGTGAACACCTTGAACTCGTCGGCGCAGCGTACGTCGTAGCCGTAGCTCGACGTGCCGTACGAGATCAGCCGCTTGCCGTCGCGCTCCTTGATCTGGCCTGGCTCGAACGGTTCGATCATTTTCTGCTGATCGGCCATGCGGCGGATCCAGCGGTCGGACTTGATGGTCATGCGTCGGTCTGCAGGAGTGAGGTCTTGATTCTAATCGGTCGGGCGCGCGACCGCGGCGCTTTCCCCCTCTCCCGCTTGCGGGAGAGGGTTGGGGTGAGGGGAGTCTTGGTTCAACATCGCAGCGTTGAACCGGGTTGCCCTCACCCTGCCCTCTCCCGCAAGCGGGAGAGGGGAACGCGTGAGGCGAGAGTTCGACTCCGCCGCTACGTGTTCTGAATCACGATCTTCGGAAACTGTATCGCCTTGTTCCGCGACCGCAGCGCCAACCGCGCCGCCGCGTTGCGCGCAATTTCGCGATAACGCGCAGCGATGTCCGAATCGGGCATCGCGACGACGCTCGGCGTGCCGCTGTCGGCCTGCTCGCGGATGCGGATGTCGAGCGGCAGTGCGCCAAGCAACGGCACGTTGTACTGCGCGGCCATGCGCGCGCCGCCGCCTTCGCCGAAGATGTGCTCCTCGTGGCCGCAGTTCGAGCAGATGTGCGTCGCCATGTTCTCGATGATGCCGAGCACGGGCACGTTGACCTTCTCGAACATCTTGAGCGCCTTCTTCGCGTCGAGCAGCGCGATGTCCTGTGGCGTCGTCACGATGATCGCGCCGGACACCGGCACGCGCTGGCAGAGCGTCAGCTGGATGTCGCCGGTGCCGGGCGGCAGATCGATGATGAGGTAATCGAGATCGGACCAGTTGGTCTCGCCGAGCAGCTGCTGCAGCGCCTGCGTGACCATCGGGCCGCGCCAGATCATCGCGGTGTCTTCCTCGACCATGAAGCCGATCGACATGACCTGGATGCCGTGATTGACCTTCGGCTCGATGCGCTTGCCGTCCTTCGAGTCCGGACGTCCGGAAATTCCGAGCATGCGCGGCTGGCTCGGACCGTAGATATCCGCGTCGAGCACGCCGACGCTGGCGCCTTCGGCTTTCAGCGCGAGCGCGAGATTCGCCGAGACGGTCGATTTGCCGACGCCGCCCTTGCCCGAGGCGATCGCGATGACGTTCTTGACGTTCGGCAGCGGCGTCAGGCCCTGCTGCACCTCGTGCGCGTACACGCGCGAGGACACGCTGACGGCCGCGTGCGCGATGGCGGGATCCGCTTCGAGCGCGCGCTTGACCGCGTCCGCGATGCCGGCCTGGGCCGAAAGCGCCGGATAGCCGAGCTGGATATCGACGGAAACGTCGTCCCCGGAGACGCCGACGCCGCGCAGAGCGCCGCTGGCGACGAGATCGGTACCGGTGTGCGGATCGGCGACGCCGGCCAGGATGCGCCGGGCGCGCGCCTCGAGGTTTTCGCTCATCAAGGGAGGTCGTGCGAGAAGAACGCGCATTATGCCAGCGCGGACGCTGCGGCGCGCCTTGACGCACGCGCCCGGGGTGGGCAAGTTGCCCGCGCCATCCCGCGAGGAGCACGCCATGTCGTTCCGCATCCCACTGATCGCCATCGCCGCCGCGCTGCTGCTGTGCGCGCGCGCATTCGCCGCCGACGCGACACCCGCCGGCGTCTGGAAGACCATCGACGACAAGACCGGCCAGCCGAAATCGATCGTCGAGATCACCGAGCAGAACGGCGAGCTGACCGGCAAGGTCAAGGAAGTGCTGCAGTCCGATCAGGGCCCGAACCCGGTCTGCAAGGAGTGCGAAGGCGAGCGCAAGAACCAGCCGGTGACCGGCATGACGATCATCTGGGGCATGAAGAAGGACGGCGACGAATGGAGCGGCGGCAAGATCCTCGATCCGAAGAACGGGAAGATCTACGGCTGCAAGATGCATCTGACCGACGGCGGGAAGAAGCTCGAGGTGCGTGGGTTCGTCGGGTTTTCGTTGCTGGGGCGTAGCCAGACGTGGGATCGGCAGGCGGAGTAAACGCAGTCGCAGATGCCCTGTCAGGCGGCGAGTCGCCGCCGTTCGAAGTCGTCGCCTCCAGGCTTGCGATCGCGGCGGCAAAAAATCCCTTCTCCCGCTTGCGGGAGAAGGTGCCGGCAGGCGGATGAGGGAAGCCGGCCTCGATTGCCAATGAATAGTTGACGGCTTGTTGGAGCACCGGAACCAAACGTTGCTTCGAGGCTCCCCTCACCCGCGCCGGCGGCGCGGCCTCTCCCGCAAGCGGGCGAGGCGAAAAGCTCGACGCGTGCTGCATGGTGCGAAGGGCCGACATGCGCGAAAGCCTCCCGCTGAGCAGCTCCCGCATCGGCCCATGCCATAATTCCGCAATGCAGCAACGCAGCGGAACCCGCCACGGATGAAGTCGCGCAAGATCCTCGTCACCAACGCCCTGCCCTACGCGAACGGCCCGATCCATCTCGGGCACATGCTCGAGAACATCCAGACCGACATCTGGGTGCGGGCGATGCGCATGGCCGGGCACGAGGTGCACTACGTCTGCGCCGACGACGCGCACGGCACGTCGATCATGCTGCGCGCGGAGAAGGAAGGCATCACGCCGCAGGCGCTGATCGCGGACGTGCTCGAGCAGCACAAGCGCGACCTGCGCGAATTCGGCGTCGAGCACGATCACTACTCGACGACCGACAGCGCGTCGAACCGCGATCTCACCTATCGCATCTGGAAGGCGCTCGTCGCCGGCGGGCACACCGAATCGCGGCCGGTCAAGCAGCTCTACGATCCGGTCAAGTCGATGTTCCTGCCGGATCGCTTCATCAAGGGCGAATGTCCCGAACTGCCACAGCAAGGATCAGTACGGCGATTCTTGCGAAGTCTGCGGCAAGACGTACAACCCGACCGATCTGATCGAGCCGTACTCGGTCGTCTCCGGCGCGAAACCGGTCGAGAAGGAATCGACGCATTTCTTCGTCAAGCTCGCCGATTTCGAGGCGATGCTGCAGACCTGGCTCAAGGATCGCGAGCGCGAAGGCGGCCTGCAGAGCGAAGTCGTCAACAAGCTGCAGGAATGGTTCGCGGACGGCCTGCGCAGCTGGGACGTATCGCGCGATGCGCCGTACTTCGGCTTCGAGATTCCGGATCAGCCGGGCAAGTATTTCTATGTCTGGGTCGATGCGCCGATCGGCTATCTGTCGTCGTTTCCGCGATTACTGCGACGCGTACAACGCGAAGCACGCCGATGCGCCGCTTCGCTTCGAGGATTTCACGGAACCCGGCGCCGCCGCGAAAGCCGGCACCGAGATGGTCCATTTCATCGGCAAGGACATCATCTATTTCCACACGCTGTTCTGGCCGGCGATGCTGCACGGATCCGGCCTGCGCACGCCGACCGCGGTCCACGTGCACGGCTTCATGACCGTCGACGGCGCGAAGATGTCGAAATCGCGCGGCACGTTCATCAACGCGCGCACGTATCTCGATCATCTCGATCCGGATTACCTGCGCTATTACCTTGCGACGCTGCTCGGACCGACGCTGGCCGATATTGATCTCGATCTCAAGGCGTTCGAGGAACGAGTCAACTCGCACGTCGTCGGCAAGTGGGTGAACATCGCGAGCCGCACGGCGGGGTTCGTGCACAAGTTTTTCGGTGGCAGGCTCGCCGATGCGTTGCCCGATGCGGAGCGCGTCCGCTACGAAGCCGCGGCGAACAAGTTGCGCGCGTGTGTGGCGCTGTACGAGCAGCGCGACTATGCGGCGGCGACGCGCATGATCATCGAGGTTGCAGACGAGGCGAACGGCTACGTGGCCGAAAAAGCGCCGTGGCTGCTCGCGAAGGACGAGAGCAAAGCGCGCGGAGCTGCATGTCGTCTGCACGCTCGCGATCAACTACTTCCGATTGCTGTCGACGTATCTCGCGCCGATCGTTCCGCAGCATGGCGCGGCTCGTCGCCGACAATTTCCTCGGCACCGCGACGTTCGAGTTCCACGCGGCCGATACGTTGCTGCTCGGCCACAAGATCCGTCCGTTCGCGACGCGGATCGACCGCATTGACCCGAAGAAGATCGAAGCGATGATCGAAGCATCCAAGGAATCGTTGAAGCCTACGGACAATGTCGCCGGGGCAGCGGCACCTACCGCCGCGGCAGGCGCGAATGCGGCGTCAACACCATCCCCGCCCAATCCTTCCCTCGGAGGGGATGGTTCGAAGGCCGCTCAATCGGGCGGCGGGACTTCGACGATTTCGATCGACGATTTCGCAAAGCTCGACCTGCGAGTCGGAAAGGTGCATCGCCTGCGAATTCGTGGACGGCTCCGACAAGCTGCTGCGTTTCGAGCTCGACGCAGGCGAGCTCGGCAAGCGCCAGATATTTTCCGGCATCCGTGCGGCTTACACCGAGCCGGCGAAACTGATCGGTCGCAATGTCGTTTTCATCGCGAATCTCGCGCCGCGCAAGATGCGATTCGGCGTATCCGAGGGCATGATTCTTTCGGCGGGTAGCGGCGGAGACGACTTGTTCCTGCTTGATGCCGATGCCGGAGCGTTGCCCGGCATGCCGATCAAGTAGTCGCGTCCGCACTCGGCCGCTGATCGACTCCGGCGATTCCGCGGCTACGGCAATCCGCAGCCGCAACGGATCATGCGACGCGTGCGGCACGCCGGATCGAGTGATCCGGCATGCCGATCGCTCATCCTTACGGCGTGACGTCGAGCGTCGCGTCGGCGGAGGTCGCATTGTTTCCGGCATCGGTCTGCAGCGCGCCCGCGGGAATGCTGTTCGCGTACGCAGCCGACACCGATGCCTGGACGTCGACGACGATCGTGCAGCTGCCGGCGCCCGGAATCGATGCGTTCGCAGCGTCGAGCGTGACCGAATCGCTACCCGCCGTTGCCGTGATCGCTCCGCCACAGGTCGTGGACGCATTCGGCGTCGTCGCGACGACGAGACCCGACGGGAATGCATCGACGAGCGCGCCCGTCAGCGTGTCCGCCGTCGCATTGGCGTTCGAGAGCGTGATGGTCAGCGTACTCGGCGTGTCGACGACAACGCTCGCCGGCGCGAAAGCTCTTTGCGATCGTTGGCGGCAATGGAACGACGTCCAGCGTTGCATCGGCCGATTGCTGGTTGCTGCCGGCATCCGTCTGCAGGGCGGACGGCCGGGATGCTGTTTGGATAGCTGCCGGGATTCGAAGCCGTCGTGTCGACGCTGATCGTGCAGGATCCGCTCGCCGGAATCAGCGAGGACACCGCGTCGAGCGTCACGTGATCCGATCCCGCCACCGCATCCAGCGCGCCGCCGCATGTCGTCGAAGCATTCGGCACTGCGGCCACGATGACGCCGGGTGGAAAGGCGTCCGTCAACGATGACGTCAACGCGACGGGAATCGCATTGCCGTTGCCGAGCGTGATCGTGAGCGTGCTCGGCGAGCCGACGGGCACGGAGGCGGGGCCGAATGCCTTGTCCAGCGTCGGTGGCGCCAGCGATGCCGACAGCGTAGCCATCGCCGCTTGGGCGTTCGAGCCGGTGCTTGTCTGCAGTGCAGCCACATCGATCGTGTTGATGAAGATGCCGATGCCGCCGGCCTGCACATCGACGTGGACCGTGCACGATCCGCCGGCGGGGATCGTCGAGCCCGCGGCATCCAGCGTCACGCTGTCAGGTGCTGTTGTCACTGCGCCGCCGCAATCGCTCGATGCGTTCGGCGTCGGCGCGACGGACGACTCCGCCCGGAAGCGCATCGGTCAGCGATGCCGTCAGATCCGCCGGCACCGCTGCACTGTTGGACAGCGTGATCGTCAGCGTGCTCGTCTCGCCCGGCGCGACGGACGGCGGCTCGAAGGCCTTCGCAACGGTCGGCGGCGGGGGCGGAGGCGGCGCGGTGAACGTGTACTGGATCGGCACTTCGACGAGCCCGTGCTGCGGGTCGTTGCTGTGGGCACAGACGGTTCCTGCGCGTACGTCGCCGTCGACTGTTCCGGTGCCGTCGATCGACGCGACGACCGGCGACGCGCCACCCGGCGTCGTCGATCCGTTCTGCGTGTCCAGCGAGAGCCACGGCAGATCCTGCGGCTGAGCGCAGGGCCCGCCGGCGGTTTCGATGCCGATCGCGTCGACTTCGCCGAATGACTGGCCGATCGGGCCGACGATGTTCGCGGCGCCCGTCTGCAGGTCGACCGTGTAGATGCTGTCGGTGAACGCGAGCGCATCGAAACCGGCGAGATAGAGGATGCCCGTCGACAGATCGAACGCCATGTCCTGCGCATAGTTGGCGTCGAAGCCGATCGTGCCGATCAGCGCGGCATTCGCATTCGACTTGTCGAGCGCGAACAATGCGTCGCTGACGATGTCGAGGCCGTACATCTCGCCCTGCGCATTGATCGCGATGGCTATGACGCACGACGCACCCGTGATTTCTCCGACGAGCGTCGGCGCACCGGTGGCGCGATCGATGGTCCAAAGATGCGAGGACGAGCCGCATGTCGACGAAGCCGCGTACATCGTGCCGCTCGTCGAATCGTAGGCGAGGCCCGAATAGCTTTCCGCCAGATTGTTCGTCGCGCTTCCGATCGGCGTTGCAACTCCCGTAGCAACGTCGAACGCAATGAAGTCGTCCGGGTTGCTGCCGAAATTGCCCGCAAGCGCATAGAACGTCGAGAAATCGCCGTCGACGAACGCACCGCCGATCAAGGCCTCTGCACCGTCGATGGGTGCGATCACATTCGTGGTTTGGGGAGCCAGCACATCGAACGTCTCGAACTGGCCCAAATAGAGGTCGGCGGCGAAGGCCGGCACCGCTGCCTGGACGAACGGAACATGGAACGACCGCTCGGGTTTCTTGCGATCTGTTGAATGACGCAGCGCGATCGGCGCCGCGGCGGCGGACGCTTTCGCCGGATCGCCGAGCGGCATCGCGAAGCGCGTGCCCGGCGGCGGGAAATGCAGATTCGCGGGGGCAGCCTCGTCGAGCGACCAGTTGAGATCGCGATTGCCGTGGTTCTCGATCGCGAACGGAATCGTGCCGTTCGACGCCAGGCAATCCCGTGCCGGACAGCGGATTCGGATTGACGACGATCTGCGGCGCGCCGACGTTGACCGTCGCGGTTGACGTGCTCGTGAACACCTGCGGCGTCGTCGCGGTCCACTGGATGCCCGAATCGTCGGTGACCGCCGGCGCGAATGCCGAGAACTGGTTGAACAGCGATGTGTCTTTCTGCAAGCCGATCGTCGCGCAGAGGCCGTTGCTGCAGTCGTCCGGATCCGACGTGCCGTTTCCGATTGCTGTGTACGACGACGTCGGCGTATTCGAACTGCCATCGTGCCGTCCTCGTCGAAAATCAGCTTCGAACGTCGCGCCGTCCGGGTTGCTCTGGCCGTGGAAGTGCACGCGATCGAACCACTCGACGATGAACTGGCGGTTCGGCGTCGAGCCGCGCGTGTCGTAGTAGACGTTGCCGGTCTCGCTGTCGAAATCGTCCCAGAGCGGCATGATGGCCGGTGCCGGCAGCGTGATCGCCGGCAACGACTCATTGGCGAACAGGATGAACTGAGGCACATGCAGTGCCGAACAGCACGAGACCGTTGTTGTCGACGCAGATCTGGTTGGACGTCGTGCCGTAGAAGTTGAACGAGAACGGCATCGTGACGTCGATCTCGTCGTCGTCGCCGAGACCGAGCGGCGTGCCGGTGCCGGTGATGTCGACGAAGTTGCCGCCCGCGCACGCCGGTGCCGAATTGTCGAAGCCGTCGGCGAAGATGCGATCCGCACAGTTTCCGCCGCCGCCCTCGACCGCGGGCACGTAACCCGAGGGAACGTCCTGCGCGATCCACGTCGAGTTGTACGTGTTCGTCGCGCCGACGGTCGCGATCTTGTTGTACTGGCCGCTCGCCCCCGGCGCAATGCTCACGTTGTCTTCGCTGAACAGCGTACCGTCGATGTTGTTCTGCAGCGTGTGGTAGTCGAGCTCGATGCCGGTGTTGTTCGTGATCGTGTAGCAGAAGTTGACCTGATCGCCGACGTTCACGTCGATCGTGTCGGTCGCCGCGCAGGCGAGCGGCGCGTGTCGGTGCCGACGGTGCTGACGAGGCAGATTCCGCCCGGATTGCAGCCCGCGGGACTGCCGACCGAGCCGATGACCTGGAACAGATAGTTCGGATCGCCGCCGCCGACGCCGCTGCATGTCGCAGACTGCGGACCATGATCGTGCACGCCGTGCCGAAACCGCGCCGGCTTCCTGCCACACGCCTTCGTGGCCGATCGGCGCACCGGATTCGTTCGACCAGAACGACTGTCGGCGGAAAGTCGAAGATTCGGCTTTCAGCGAGACCCAGTAGTGCCCTGCGCCAGCGGGCACGGCGCCGGAAGGCTGAATCGAGAGGCTCGTATTGCTGGCGTCGAGCGTCCCGGCAACGCCCGGATAGCTGCAGCTCGCCGCGCCCGGGCACGCCACCGGCATCCGCGTACACGTCGACGTCATACACGATGATCGCCGGGGGCGGCGTCGGAACGCTCGACTGGTCGAACGCGACCTGGAAGTTGAACGCGCTGACCGTCCATCCCGCAGCATCGGTGACGACGAAATCATCGGCGCCTACCGAATCGTATGCGTCGTAGCGTCGACTGAAAATTCTGCGCCGGCACGCCGTTCTCGGCGACGCCTGACTGATCGTAGAGAATCGCACCGCTCGCTGGATGCGCGTGGATCGGATACTTGAAATGCGGCTGCCCCTGCGACGGCCGCGCGTCCTTTCGCAACTTCGCGCCTGCCGCCGCACGAGCTGTCGAATCGACGAATGCCTGCGCCGACAGCGCAGCGGTTACGGCCAGCGCAAGCGCGCCGTTGCGAATGTGCATGGTGATTTCCTCCGATATTCCCGCAGGAAGACTCCCGCGAAGACCTCGGCGCGATCAACGGTCAATTCCGTGATCGCTTTCACCCGCAATTCGCATCGCCATATATGTTGAATCGCCTCGCACCCGGCAAAAAGAAAATCGCGCCGCCGGCGACACACCAACGCATTTGCCAAGCCTTCCGCACTGCGCAAGACTTGCAGCGCCGCTGTCGCCCTTGGGGAGCGCGAACACATGACGCCATCGGAGAGCGTTTCGTTCCGGAAAAGCTTCGCTTCCAGCATCCGTCGCAACGCGGTCGCGTTGATCAGCCTCGCCGTCGCGCTGTTCGGCACGAGCTACAACACCTGGCGCAACCAGACGACGGAGGCGCACCGCAACACGCGCACGGCGTCGTTCATGGTGCTCGATGCGCTCGGGCAGCTGCAGGAGATCACGGACCGTCGCTTCTACGGCGGCGATCACAGCGATGCGAACCGCATCGAAGGCTGGGGCAAGGTCAGCGTCGTGCGCGACATGGCAGCGCTGGTCTCGCCCGAGACGGATCGGGATGCGAAATCCTTGTTCGAAACGTGGAAGAGCCACTCGGACGAGCTCGACTCCGGCGACAAGCCCGCCGAAGAGGCCATCGCGAAAGCCATCGCTGCAACGCGCGGCCAGGTGTTGCAAGATCTGCACGAACTCCTATGAGCGCACTCCTCAAGGAAATCCGCCACAACCCGCTGCTCTGGCTGCTGGCGTTCGTGCCCGTGGTGTTCGCCGCCGCGAAATTGAGGCCCGAAGCGCACACGCTGCTGTTCGTGTTGTCCGTGCTTGCCATCGTGCCGCTGGCGACGCTGCTGAGTCATGCGACCGAATCGGTGGCAGCCAAGACGGGCGATGCGGTTGGCGGACTGCTCAATGCCACGCTCGGAAACCTGACCGAGCTCGTCATCGCGCTCACCGCCCTGCATGCCGGGCAATACATGCTGGTGAAGGCGTCCATCGCCGGCGCGATCGTCACGAACTCCCTGTTCATGCTGGGCGCGTCGTTTCTGCTCGGCGGATTCAAATACCACCTGCAGCAATACAACCAGCTCAGTGCCCGCCTCCAGGCTGGCTTGCTGTTTCTGGCCACGATCGCGCTGTTGATTCCGTCCGCGATTGCCGAAGTCGACCCGGTGGCTGGTGTACCGATCAACCAGAAATTGAGCGTTGGTCTGGCGGTGCTGCTCATCGTCGCCTACGGGTTGGGCTTGCTGTTTTCGCTGAGGACGCACCGCGAGCTGTTCGTCAGCGTCGAACACGGCGAAGCCAGCGAAGCGCCGTGGCCCATTGGTCTTGCCCTCGCCACGCTGGCCGGCGTCACGTTGCTCGTGGCGCTGGTCAGCGAAGTGTTCGTCGAGTCGGTGCAGAAAGCCGCGGAGGCGTTCGGGATGACGCCCGCTTTCGTCGGATTCATCGTCGTGGCACTCGTCGGAGGCGCGGCGGAAATGGCCACCGCATTTTCCGGGGCGCGCAAGAACCGGCTGGACCTCAGCGTCGGCATTGCGTTGGGCAGCGCGGCGCAGATTGCTCTTTTCGTTGCGCCCGTCCTGGTGCTGGCGAGCTACTTCATCGGGCCGATGCCGATGGATCTGCAGTTCTGGCCTGGCGCGGTGGTGATGATTTTCATCGCTACGCTCACGGCCTCGCTCGTCACCAGCAGCGGCCGGTCGACGTGGTTCGTCGGCGTGCTGGTGTTGATGGTGTATCTGATCTTCGCGATGACACTCTACGTGCTACCGCCCCGACCTCTTTAGAGGAAACGGTTTCGTGAATGTCGCTGCCATTCCGCGCACGAGGTCGGTACCGTCCAGACGCGTGCTGGAACCGGTTGAACGACTCTCCGAAGTCCTGTTCGGGCTGATCATGGTCCTCACATTCACCGGCTCGCTCAGCGTGGCCGAAGCGGGGCGTGACGACGTGCGCGCGATGCTGATCGGTGCGCTGGGTTGCAACCTCGCCTGGGGAATCATCGACGGCGTGCTGTATCTGATGGGTTGCATGGCGGAAAAAGGCCGCGACTTGATCACGTTTCGCGCCGTGCGCACGGCCGCCGATCCAGGCGATGCGCAACGCCTCATTGCCGACGCGTTGCCGGCCGTGGTCGCGTCGGTCCTCGAGCCGGCCGAGCTCGAAGCCGTGCGCCAGCGGTTGATGCAATTGCCCGAGCCGCCCGCGCAGGCGCAGCTCGGCAAGGACGATTGGCTCGGTGCGGTCGGCATTTTTCTACTCGTATTCCTGTGCACGTTCCCGGTCGTGATTCCATTCATTTTCATGCGCAGCGCCGGACCGGCCCTGCGCGTTTCGAATGCGATTGCGATCGTGATGTTGTTCCTGACGGGCTACGCCTTCGGACGCATGAGTGGGCGCCATCCGTGGCTCGTGGGTTTTTCGATGGTGATCCTGGGATTGATCCTGGTGGGCATGACGATGGCGCTCGGAGGGTGAGATCAAGCGACTGATCAGCCTAGTTGGGTCCGCAATTGCCATCGCGAGCGCCAGCGCGCTGGCGCAGGAACCGCCGCAGCACGCGATGGCTGCGCTCGCCGCGGAATCGGACGAGAAAGCCTGGGCCTTTTCGCTCTCGGCCAGCAGTTACTTCGTGCCCGACGACACGGACTACGTGCAACCCACCTTCACCGCGGACCGCGGCTCGTTGCATCTCGAGACCCGATACAACTATGAGAGCCCCGATACGGGATCGGTCTGGATCGGCTACAACTTCAGCGGCGGCAACGAGCTGGAGTGGGAATTCACGCCGATGCTGGGCGGCGTATTTGGCGATACGACCGGCATCGCGCCGGGCTACGAATTTTCGGCTACCTTCGGGAAGATCGCGTTCTACAGCGAAGGCGAGTACGTCTTCGACACCGGCCATTCCGAGGAGAGCTTCTTCTACAACTGGTCCGAGCTCAGCGTCTCGCCCGTGGAATGGTTTCGATTCGGTCTGGTCGGCCAACGAACGCGGGCCTACCAGACCGATCTCGATTTTCAGCGCGGACTCCTCGCGGGGTTCTCCTGGAAGAGATTGGAACTCACGACGTACGTATTCAATCCGGATCGAAGCAATCCAACGTGGGTTTTGTCGTTAGAGGTGAACTTTTGAGGACGTCTCCATCACGTGGCGCGCGTATCGTTTGCCGAGCTACAGGCCGCAGCGTCGCTCGATTCCGCTCATCGACCGATGCACGATAACGATCTGCCACTCGCCGCGCGCATCGACGCGCTGCTCCCGCAAACGCAGTGCACGCGCTGCGGCTATCCGACGTGCCGCGACTACGCCGAAGCGATCGCGCGCGACGAAGCCGACATCGATCGCTGCCCGCCGGGCGGCGCGGAGGGCGTCGCAGCGCTTGCGGCACTGCTCGACACGCGCGCCGAAGCCGCTCGATCCCGAAATACGGCATCGAGGCGCCGCCGCTCGTCGTCGTCATCGACGAAGCGGTCTGCATCGGTTGCACGAAATGCATCCAGGCCTGTCCGGTCGATGCGATCGTCGGCGCGGCCAAGCGCATGCACACGGTGATCGCGGACGAATGCACGGGCTGCGAGCTTTGCCTGCCGCCCTGCCCGGTCGACTGCATCGCCTTGCTGCCGATCGCCGACGAGCCGCTCCCGCGCGCGCGCGTGATGCAACGCGCGGCGCACGCGCGCGCAGCGCTTCGATGACGCGCAGCGCGCGCCTTGCGCGCGAGCGTGCGGCACGCGACGCGCGCCGAAGCGCGATCGGGCACCGCGCAAACGGCACGCCCGCCCGATCACGCGCGACGCCGTGCTCGAAGCGATCGCGCGCGGCAAGGCGCGACGCGAAGCGATGAAGGGCGGCCCGCGTCGATGAAGCGCGAGAAAGTGGTCGAGCTGTTCCGCCGCCTGCGCGCGCTCGATCCGCATCCGACGACCGAGCTTCACTACAAGACGCCGTTCGAGCTTCTGGTCGCGGTGATCCTTTCCGCGCAGGCGACCGACGTCGGCGTCAACAAGGCGACGCGCAAGCTCTTCGCGGTCGCGCGCACGCCGCAGGCGATCCTCGATCTCGGCGAGGACGGGCTCAAGCGCTACATCGCGACGATCGGGCTCTACAACGCGAAGGCGAAAAACATCATCGCGACCTGCCGCGCGCTGATCGAGCGCCACGGCGGCAAGGTGCCGCAGTCACGCGACGAGCTCGAAGCGCTGCCCGGCGTCGGCCGCAAGACCGCGAACGTCGTCATGAACACCGCGTTCGGCGCCGAGACGATCGCGGTCGACACGCACATCTTCCGCGTCGCCAACCGCACCGGTCTCGCGCCCGGCAAGACCGTGCGCGCGGTCGAAGACAAATTGATGAAGGTCGTGCCGCCCGAATTCCGCAAGGACGCGCACCACTGGCTGATCCTCCACGGACGCTATGTCTGCAAGGCGCGCAAGCCGCTGTGCCCCGCCTGCGCGATCAACGACTTGTGCGCCTATCGTCACAAGACCGTAGCGATCTGACCGCCGCGGCCCGACGCGCAGCGCCGCTGTCCGATTTGCCGTGCCCGACAACGGGTTGGACGCGTCGGCATCCGCCGCAGGAACGAGGTCTCGGCCGTAAACGCACGCGAAAACGAAGTTAAGCCACCGTTCGTTTGTCATCGAAACGTAACGACCGCAAACGAAACTTCGCGCCAGTTTTGCACCCACTCCCGAGGATTCGAGATGAAGCTGCGCTACGCGATCGCCGCCGCGGTTTTCTGCGTCTACGGCAATAACGCCATGGCCTACGATTGGCTCTACGACTGGCCGACCAAGTACAAGACCGAGGGCGGCTACGAGTACGGCTTCAAGGGCCTCTGGCAGTTCGACACCAACAATTTCTCCGGCGACACGACCAATCCCGCGACGGGCGCGACGCTGTTCAACGACGTCGACGCCTGGCGCCGCAAGGAAATGAACTTCTACGGCAAGACGCCGTGGGGCCTCGATTTCAACATCGGCTACGACTACACGAAGTTCAACCGCACCAAGGCGGGCTGGATCGACAACTTCATCCGCTACACCAGCGCGAGCGCCGGCGAATTCCGCATCGGCCAGTTCAAGACGCCGGTCGGCTGGGAAGAAGCATCGAGCTCGGCCGCGACGGTATTTCTGGAGCGCGCGCTGCCGGTGCAGGCCGCCAACATGGGTCGTCGCATCGGCGCCGACTGGTTGTACAAGGGCATTCCGAACTGGCTGTTCGATCTCTACTACTTCGACGGCGGCGATCTCAACGGCGACAACAAGGGCCATGGTCCGGCCGCGCACATCGTCTGGAACCCGTGGAATTATCAGCCGGGCGCAGGCTCGCGCGAGATGCCGAACATCATCCACCTCGGCTTCGCAATCTCGGAGGAAAGTCGCGATTCGATCACCAACAATCTCGGCGGCACCGACAACACCGTTCCGCCGCAGGCGCGCTTCCGTGCGCGTCCTGAAGCCAGCCGCACGGATACGCGCCTCGTCGACACCGGCAACATGAATTTCCCGGGCGACATCGATCGCTGGGGCTTGGAAGGCGCCTGGATCCATGGGCCGTTCCTGCTCCAGGGCGAGTACCTCGAGATGTCCGCAAGCCCCGCCGGCAAGCCCGACTTCACCGGCAACGGCACGTACGTCTTCGGCGCCTGGTGCCTCACCGGCGAATCGCATTCGTACAGCAACGGCTATGTCGGCAACATCCGCCCGATGCACGACTACGGCGCGTTCGAAGTCGCGCTCCGCTACAGCACGATCGATCTGAACGACGGTCCGGTCAAGGGCGGCAAGGAAGACGACTGGACCCTCGGCGCCAACTGGTATCTCGGCACGCACTGGAAGCTGCAGGCCAACTACGTCTGGGCCGCCTCGACCAAGTTCTACGGCAACCCGCTGAACGCCAACGCGGACGTCGATCCGCGCATCTTCGAGGTCCGCGCCCAGGTCTATTTCTGACAACCCGAGAAGTCTCCCCGCAACACACTCTCCTTGGGGCGCATGATGCGCCCCATTTTTTTGCCTGAAAGATTCGAACTTCGCGCGACCGTCGGTCCTGAATGCGTTCCGGCGCGCTGCGATGCAGCAAACCGACGTGCTGCCCGCGCAATGCGACGAAACGTGCGAACGGATCGCATCCGTTCCGGTCCGTAACACGTACTTCAGTCACGCCTGCGTATGGTGCGCACGGCAAACCTAGTGCCGGAGAACCGGCCGAACCAGACGAGCATTCCGCTCGCGACAAACTCACGGAGATCACTCGCATGTCCAGCAAGATCGGTAATACCCTCAGCGTTGCCATCGGCGCCGCGGTCATCGGCTCGCTGTCCCTGAGCCAGCTCGCGGCGGCGAGCCCGGTGTTCCAGGCCAGCGACCTCGCGGCGGGCTACATGCTCGCGGCCGCGCCCGAAGGCAAGTGCGGCGAAGGCAAGTGCGGCGTCGCCAAGATGGATACGAACAAGGACGGCAAGGTCGAGATGTCCGAAGCGATGGCCGGCGGCTTCAGCGAGAGCCAGGTCAAGGCGTGGGACAAGAACAAGGACGGCTCGCTCGAAGCGAACGAGCTGAAGGCCATGCACGCCGTCATGGATAACGGCGGCGCCATGAAGAAGAAGGGAGCGGAAGGCTCCTGTGGCGGCGACAAGGCGCAAGAAGGGCGCCGAAGGCAGCTGCGGCGGCTCGATCTAATCGCGGAACATGAGTCCGCATCGCATCCACGGTGCAGGACTCGGCCTGCGGCGGGCTCTTCTGGGCCCGCTGCAGGATCGACGCCCGGCCTGCGCGCGCGATCGATTTCTTCGAGATCGCGCCGGAAAACTGGATCGGCGTCGGCGGCCGCCTCGGCCGCACGCTGCGCGCGCTCACCGAGCGCCATCCGTTCGTCTGCCACGGACTTTCGCTCTCGCTCGGCGGACGCGATCCGCTCGACGAGACACTGCTCGCGAAGATCCGCCGCCTGCTCGATGCACACGGCATCGCGATCTATTCCGAGCATCTTTCCTATTGCGCCGACGACGGCCATCTCTACGACCTGATGCCGATTCCGTTCACGGCCGAAGCCGTGCACCACGTCGCCGGCGCGCATCCGCCAGACGCAGGACATCCTCGGCCAGCGCATCGCGGTCGAGAACGTCTCGTACTACGCGGCACCGGGCCAGGACATGCGCGAGATCGACTTCGTCAACGCGGTGCTCGCCGAAGCCGACTGCGATCTCCTGCTCGACGTCAACAACATCTACGTCAACAGCATCAATCACCGCTACGACGCCGACGCATTCCTCGACGCGCTGCCCGGCGATCGCATCGCCTACATCCACGTCGCCGGACACTACGACGAAGCGCCGGATCTCAAGGTCGACACGCACGGCGCGCCGGTCATCGATCCGGTCTGGCGCCTGCTCGATCGCGCCTACGCGCGCTTCGGCGTGCGGCCGACGCTGATCGAACGCGATTTCAATTTCCCGCCGCTCGCCGAGCTCGATCGGCGAAGTCGATCACGCGCGCACGCTGCAGACCGCGCACGCGAGCGAAGTGCGCGATGTCCGCAGCGCCTGAGCCGTCGCCGACCGCAGGCGCTGCAGCGCGCGTTCGCCGCGCATCTTCGCGATCCCGCGCACGCGCCGCGCGCCGGCCGACGTCGAGCCGCGCCGCATGGCCGTCTATGCCGATCTCTTCTTCAACAACATCGACAGCCTTGTTGTCGGCGAACTTCCCGGTGATCCGCTCGCTGTACGGCGACGACGACTGGCGCGCACTGGTGCGCGCGTTCTACCGCGACCATCGCTGCCACACGCCGCTCTTCACCGATATCGCGCGCGAGTTCATCCGCTATCTCGAAACGCGCGCGACGCGACCGGCGATCCGCCGTTCCTCGCCGAGCTCGCGCACTACGAATGGATCGAGCTCGCGCTGACGCTCGACGAATCCGACATCGCGACGATCGCGCACGATCCCGCACGGCGACGTCGATCGACGGCATCCCGCTCGTCTCGCCGCTCGCGCGCGTGCTCGCGTATCGCTTTCCGGTGCATCGCATCCGTGCGGATTTCCGGCCGCGGAAGCGCCGGCGCAGCCGACGCTGATCCTGCTCGCGCGCGATCGCGCCGACGAGCTCCGCTTCCTCGAAATCGACGCGCTGACGGCGCTCCTGTTCGAGCGGCTGCAGCAGAACACCGCGATCGACCGGCCGCGCGTGCCTCGATGCGCTGCTCGCCGAGCTCGGACGCGCGACGATGCCGCGCTGCGCGATTCGGGCCTGGCGATCCTGCGGCTGCTGCGCGAGCGCGACGCGCTGATCGGAACGCGCCGGAGCTAGTCCCCGACCGCCCTCGCCCGCAGCGGCGCGCCTCGGCCCTGCTACACTCGACCGCAACATTCCTTCCGGCCTACGGCAGGCGGACGGCAGTCCGGTAGCGAGCGGCGATCGCCGCGCCGCGCCGTCGAGCCGCCGCCTTCGGGCCCGAGCAACGATCCTGATGACGCAGAGCGAACGCGAGCCCGAACCGACGGGCGGCGCACCCAACGAACCCGTCGCCCGGCCGCCCGCGCCGCCGGCGCGACAGCGCACTGCGCCCGGCAGCCGCGTCGAAGGCCTTGCGCCGGCTGCGATCCGCTGCCTGCAGCAGGCCGCGCAGGCGATCGAAAAGCGCGATCTCGACGGCGCCGAAACCGCGCTGCGGGAAGCGGCCGCGATGGCGCCCGATCATGCGGAAATCCTGCGCCTCGACCGGCGTCGTCGCCTATCTGCGCGGCCACTTTCCCGAAGCGATCACGCTGCTCAAGCGCGCGCTCGAGCGCGTGGCCGGACGATGCGCTCGTGCTCGGCAACCTCGGCACCGCATACGCCGACAGCGGTCGCACCGAAAATGCGCTGCTGATCGCTGCGCCGCGCGTGCGAGGTCGCACCCGAGCAGCCCGCTGCCTGGTTCAATCTCGGCAAGCTGTTCGATGCGCAGGCGCACGTCGCCGAAGGCGACAAGGCATTCGCGCAAGGCGCTCGCGCTCGCGCCGCGTCATCTTTCCGCGCGCATCGCGCACGCGAACGCGCTGGCGACGCTCGGCCGCACCGACGAAGCCGCCGCCGAATACCGCGCGGCGATCGCGCAGGAACCGCGCTCGGTGCAGGCGTGGCTCGGCCTCGCCAATCTCAAGACCGTGCGGCTCGACGCGGACGAGTCGGCTGCGCTCGAACGCCTGCACGCCGATCCGGCGCTTGTCGGATTCCGATCGCGCCGTCGCCGGCTTCGCGCTCGGCAAGGTGCTCGAAGACGAAGGTCGCCACGCCGAAGCGTTCACCGTGCTCTCGACGGCGAACGCAGCGCGCCGGCGCACCTCGCCGTGGGACGCGACCGCTGTTCTCGCGTCAGGTCGACGCGATCGCAAGCCGCGTTCGCGCCGGAAACGCTCGCCCGCGCCAGCAATCCCGCGCTCGGCGATTCGGTGATCTTCATCGTCAGCCTGCCGCGCTCGGGATCGACGCTCGTCGAGCAGATCCTCGCCGCGCATCCCGGACGTCGAAGGCGCAAGCGAGCTGCCCGATCTCGAAACCGTGATCCTCGAGGAATCCGCGTTGCGCAAGCAGCGCTTTCCGGAATGGGTCGCGAACGCGAGCGCCGCGGACTGGCAGCGCCTGGGCCAGCGCTATCTGCATCGCACCGCGACGCTGGCGCGAAGCAGAAGCCGCGGTTCACCGACAAGATGCCGGACAACTGGCTGCTCGTCGGCGCCGCGCTCGCGATGCTGCCCGGCGCGCGCGTCGTCAACGTGCGGCGCGATCCGGTCGAAACCTGCTGGTCGTGCTTCAAGCAGCTGTTCGGCGCCGGACGCCACGCCTACAGCTACGATCTCGCCGATCTCGCCGAAACCTGGCGCGACTACGATCGCCTGTGCCGATTCTGGAGCGCGCGTTTTCCGGATCGCGTGCGCGAACAATCGTACGAGCGGCTCGCTCGCCGATCCCGAAGGCGAGACGCGCGCGCTGCTCGATTTCTGCGGCCTTGCGTTCGATCCCGCGTGCCTGCGTTTCCACGAAGCCGAGCGCAGCGTGCGCACCGCGAGCGCGGCGCAGGTGCGCGAGCCGTTGCGCGCGGACACCGCGCGCACCGCCGCGTACGGCAGCCGGCTCGATCCGCTGCGCCGGATGCTCGCCGCCGAAACGCGCGACGCGAACGAGACGCCGCTCGCACACGACGGCGTGACGCTCGCGCAACGCAGCGAGCGCGTGCAGGGCCTCGACGATCAAAGTGCGCGCGATCTGCTGCGCGCGGCTGCGCTGCTCGGCAGCGGGCGCATCGACGAGTCCGCGCCGATCATCGAACGCGTTCGCGTCGCGTATCCCGATCACGATGAAACGCTGCGCCTTTCCGGCGCGCTCGACAGCGCGCGTGGCCGTCACGTCGAAGCGCTCGACGCGCTGCGGCGCGCGGCCGCGTCGAAGCCCGACGATGCGCTGATCTTCAACACGCTCGGCGCCGCGCAGGCGGCCGCCGGCGACGACACCGCGGCGCTCGCGAGTTTCACGCGCGCGGCGACACTCGATCCGCGCGCGGCGAACGTGCAGCACAATCTCGGCAATCTTCTGTCGACACGCGGCGACACCGAAGCGGCGCGCGATGCATTCGCGCGTGCGGTCGCGATCGATCCGGGCTTCGTGCCGGCGCGTCTCGCGCTCGCCGATACGTTGCGCGCGCTCGGTCAAAGCGACGAAGCGGCGCGGCAATGGCGCGAAACGATCGCGCACGATCCGCAATCGAGCGTGGCCTGGCAAGGGCTCGCCGAGACTCGCCCATCCGAGCTCACGGCGGCCGAGCGCAGCGCGCTCGAAAACGAATACCAGCGCGCGCGCCGATCCGACGCCGAGCGCGCATCGCTCGGCTACGCGCTCGCGAACGTGCTCGAAGCGCGCGCGCAGTATCGTGAAGCGTTCGCGATGTTCGTCGGCGCGAACGCATTGCGCCGGCGCGGCTTCGAGTGGGACAGCGAGCGACACTCGCGCCGCTGCGAGCGCATTCTCGAAGCATTTCCCGCCGCGGCCGAAACCTCGACGGGCGCGACACTCGGCGAAGGCTGCATCTTCGTGCTCGGCATGCCCGACGGCGCGTCGGCGACGATTGCGCGCGCGCTGCGTTCGCATCCGGATGTATCGCGCGGCACGAGTCCCGCGCGTGTTTTCGCCGCCGAATCCGCGACCCGCGGCCAGCGCTTCGCGCAGTGGGCGCCCCAGGCCGGCGCGGCGGAATGGCAGCGCATGGCGCGCGCGTATCTCGCCGGCAATGCATCGAATGATGCGCGACGGTTCCGCCTCGTCGATGCCGAGTCGTTCGGCGTCGAGCACGCCGGCGCGGTCGCGATGATGCTGCCGGCGGCGCGCTTCGTCGCGATCGACGGCGATGCGCTGGAAAGCTGCTTCGCCTGTTTCCGTCGCGATTTCCATGACGCGCATCGCTACAGCTGCGATTTCGCCGAGCTCGCGGCGTTCTGGCACGACCAGCAGCGTCTGCTGCAACGCTGGAACGAACGCTTCGCGGATCGCATCGTGCGCGTCGACGCGTCCGCACTGGCAGCGGATGCCGCAGGCGAAACCTCGCGACTCTTCGCGGCACTCGGCCTCGACGCCACGCGTGGATCGTTCGATGCGCTCGATCTGCGCGAACGCGCCGATGCACGCGAGCTATGGCGATCTCGTGAAACCGCTGGCCGGCATGCTCGATGCACGGCGACGCCGGCGCGGACGCAACACCGTGACGACGCGACCCGTCGCAGCGCGCGCGCCGTTCGCGAATCTTTCCGCAGGCGAAGCGACCGCGGACGACCGCATGCACGGCCTTTCGGCGCAGGCGCGCGCCGATCTGCACGAGGCGAATCAATTCATGCAGCGCGGCGACGGCGAGACGGCCGAGCGCATGCTGCGCGGCATCCTCGCGACGCATCCGGATCATGCCGAGACGTTGCGATTCTTCGCGATCGTCTGCCAGCTGCGCGGTCGCAACGCCGAGGCGATCGCGGCAGTGCGTCACGCGCTCCGCCAGCAGCCGAGCGATGCGTACCTCATGAATACGCTCGGCTCGCTGCTGCGCGGCGCGGGCGATCTCGCCGGCGCGGAGACCGCGTTCCGCCGCGCGTGCTCGCTGAAACCGGATCTCGCCTCGGCGTGGCTCAATCTCGGCACGAACCTGCAGATCCAATCCAACGTCCGCGAGGCGCAAGCCGCGTTCGCGCGCGCGGTCGAGTGCCAGCCCGGCTACGTGATGGCGCACGTCGCAAACGGCCACGCGCTCAACGCACTCGGCCGCACCGGCGAAGCCATCGCCGAATTCCGCGCGGCGATCGCGGCCGATCCGCGCGCGGTGCTGGCCTGGGCCGGGCTCGCCGAGATCAAGACGGTTTCGCTCGGCGACGAGGACATTCCGCTGCTCGAACGGTTGTGCGCCGATCCCGCGCTCGACGACGAGCAGCGCGCGATCGCGGGCTTCGCGCTCGGCCGCGCGCTCGAGGATCGCCAGCGCTTCACCGACGCATTCGCCGCATTCGACGCAGCCAACGCCGCGATGCGACGGCTGATGCCATGGGACGCCGCGGCGCATTCGCGCAGCATCGATGCGATCGCGGCCGCATTCGAAACGCCGCCCGCGTCCGCGCGCGACGCGACGCTCGGCCGCGACGTCGATCTTCGTCGTCAGCCTGCCGCGCGCGGGATCGACGCTGGCCGAGCAGATCCTCGCTGCGCATCCCGATGTCGAAGGCGCCGGCGAGATCAACGATCTCGCCGTGATCGTGCAGGAGGAATCCGCGCGACGCGGCGAGCCGTATCCGGCCTGGGTCGGCAAGGCGACGCCGGAGGATTGGGAGCGTCTGGGCCGCACGTATCTCGAACGCACGCAGCGCTGGCGCGGCGCGCATCGCATCCATGTCGACAAGGCCGTGTTCAACTGGCCGCTGGTCGGCGCGATCGCGGCGATGCTGCCCGGCGCGCATATCGTCAACGCGCGGCGCGATGCGCTGGAAACCGGCTGGTCGTGTTTCAAGCAGCGCTTCGTGCGCGGACAGCAGATGTTCTCGTACGCGCTCGCGGACATCGGCGCGTACTGGATCGACTACGACCGCCTGATGTTCTTCTGGCACGCACGCTATCCGGGGCGCATCTACGATCTGATCTACGAGGATCTCGTCGCCGCACCGGAGCCGGCCATCCGCCGCCTGCTCGATTTCTGCGGACTGCCGTTCGCGTCGAGCTGCCTGCGCCCGCACCAGAGCGATCGCGTCGTGCGCACGTCGAGCGCGGCGCAGGTACGTCAGCCGCTGCGCGGCGACACCGCGCGCGCGGAGAACTACGGCCCGATGCTCGATCCGCTGCGTCGGGCGCTCAGTCTGTAGGGAATCCGCCGAACCAGCGATCCGACCCCCTCGCCCGCTTGCGGGAGAGGGCTGGGGTGAGGGCAGTCTTGAATCACCGTTCGTCGTCTAGTCGGCGCTCTTCCGGCGCGGCAGCGCGAATACGCCGATGCAATCCCACGCCCACGACCACGGTCTTAGCCGCCCGATCGCCAAACGATCGGACCTGGGGAGCCGCATGAACGCGAACGCCTTGTCGAGTCTCTGGACCGCGCTGACCGCGCGCCTCGCCGGCGCGAACGAGTCGATCCCGCCGCTGATCCTGCGCCTGATCATGGGCTGGGAATTCTTCGAATCGGGCCTCGAGAAGCTCAACGGCCAGAACTGGTTCGCCGACATCCAGTCGCGCTTTCCGTTTCCGTTCGACGTGATTCCCGCGAGCATCAGCTGGTCGATCGCGACCTGGTTCGAGCTCGGCGGCGCGGTCATGCTCTGGATCGGGCTCGGCACGCGGATCTTCGCGTTCATCCTGCTGTTCCTGACCTTCGTCGCGACGGCCGCGGTGCACTGGCCGAGCATGCTCACGATGTGGAGCGATCTGGCCAAGGGCTATGCGATCACCGACATGGGCCACGGCAACTTCAAGCTGCCGCTGCTGTTCTCGGTCATGCTGCTGCCGCTGATCTTCGGCGGCGGCGGGCGGCTCAGCCTCGATCATCTGCTGGCGCCGCGCTTGGGCCTCGGCACGCCGCAGCCGATCCACGGCCCGACGACCTGGGCCATCGGCGCGCTCGTGTTCGCGATTCCTTTCCTGATGCTGATCCCGGTCTTCGGGATCGTGCTGCTCGTCGCCGCGGTCGCGCTCGCGATCGTGGGACGCCGCTCGCCGGCTCCGGCCTCGACTTTACAAAACCGGCGCTAGCGGCAATTCTTGCGGCACTGACGGCGCCGCGGGCGCCGTGTGCCGCCGCGGCTCCGCCCGGCGGACCCGCTCGGACCTCTTTGCGACGTTCAGGATGAAGGAATCTGCCACCGCGGCACCGGCCGCCGACCTCGACGTGCCTGCCGCAGCAGCGCCGCCGGGTTTCGACCGCGCCGACGGACTTTCCGAGAGCGGCCGGCGTCTTCTCACCGAGATCGCCGAGCACGCGCGCCGTCGTCGCGTCGATGAGGCCGAGCGGCTGCTGCCGGCGCTGACCGCGCTCTCGCCGACGCATCCGGAAGTGCTGCGCATGCGCGCGATCGTTGCGCATCTGCGCAACCGCTTCGGCGAAGCGGCCGTGATGCTGAAACGCGTCGTCGCCGAGCGTCCGTACGATGCGCTGCCGTGGAACAATCTCGGCGCGGCGCTCGCCGAGCTCAAGGATCTCGACGGCGCGGTCATCGCATTCCGCAAGTGCGCCGAGCTCGCTCCGCAGCGCGCGGCGCCGTGGTTCAATCTTGGCCATGCGCTCGACATCCTCGGCCGCGTCGAGGAAGCGCACGTCGCGCTCACCGAAGCGTTGAAGCGCGATCCCGAGCACGTCGCCGCGCGCGTCACGCTCGCGCGCATCCTGCAGTTCATGGGCCGCATCGACGAAGCCGAAGTCGAATACCGCAAGGTCGTCGCCAAGCATCCGGAATCGGCGCTCGCGTGGTATGGACTTTCAACCGTGCTGACTTCGCGCTTCAGCGCCGAGGATGCGGCGACGATCGAGCGCGTCTACCGTCGCACCAATCTCTCCGTCGACGAGCGCATCGCGGTCGGCTTTGCGCTCTCTCGTGCGTTCGAGGACCAGGAACGCTACAACGAAGGCTTCGCGGTGCTGACCGCGGCGAACTCGATGAAGCGGCGCCAGCTCAACTGGGATGCGCACGTGTTCACGCGCTACATCGACAGCCTCGGCGCGATGTTCGAGCGGGCGCCGGCGACGGCTGCGCCGCCCGATCACGGCCGCGAAGTCATCTTCGTCTTCGGCCTGCCGCGCTCGGGCTCTACGCTGGTCGAGCAGATCCTCGCCGCGCATCCGATGGTGAGCGGCGCGAACGAGCTCGACGATCTCAGCAAGGTCCTCGCCGAAGAATCGCTGCGCCGCGGCAGTCCGTTTCCGGCTTGGGCCCATCAGGCGTCGCCCGATGACTGGAAGCGCCTGGGCGATATCTATCTCGAGCGCACCGCGAAATGGCGCAGCGAGACGCCGATCTTCACCGACAAGGGCCTCTCCAACTGGGGTTACGTCGGCGCGCTGCGCGCGATGCTGCCGGGCGCGAAACTCGTCAACTGCCGGCGCGATCCGGTCGAGAACTGCCTCGCGTGCTTCCGCCAGTCGTTCGCGGAGGAGCTTGGCTATACCTACGATCTCGCCGAGATTGCCTCGTTCTGGCGCGACTACGATCGGCTGATGCGCATATGGCACGCGCGCTATCCGGGCCTGATCCACGACGTCGTCCACGAAGAGCTCATCGCCGATCCCGAGACGAGGATCCGCGCGCTGCTCGATTTCTGCGGGCTGCCGTTCGACGAAGCTTGCCTGCGCTTCCACGAGGCCGAGCGCAACGTGCGCACCGCGAGCGCGGCGCAGGTACGCCAGCCGATCCGCGCGAGCACCGCGCGCGCCCAACGCTATGGCGCGCTGCTCGATCCGCTGCGCGCGATGCTCTCCAGCGGCGCCGCGGCGCCGGCGCGGCGCTGAGCCGGGGCCTGCTCCAGCGGTTTGCTAAGCTCGCCCTCTTGAGTTGTCGACGATCGGAACGATGAGCACACCAGAAACACAGATGCAGGCGCCGGAAGGTGGCGCCGGCGAAGGCACGCCGCTCGACCAGCGCCTCGCGGGCCTCTCTGCGCGCGCGATGCGCGTGCTGCGCGATGTGCGCCAGGCGATCGACCGGCGCGACGCGCGCGGCGCCGATGCCCTGCTCGAGCGCGCGCGTCCGCTCGCGGGCGAGCATCCGGAATTCCTGCGCCTGCTCGGCATCACGCGCCAGCTGCAAGGGCGCTCGGACGATGCCATCGCGGCGCTGCGCGGCGCGCTCGAAAAAGTTCCGGGCGATGCGCTGACCTTGACCAACCTCGGCACCGCGCTGCGCGCATCGGGCGATATCGAATCGGCGATCGTCACGCTGCGGCGCGCGACCGACCTCGCGCCGGATCTCGCGGCGGCCTGGTACAACCTCGGCCGCGCGCTCGGTCCGGCCGGCCACGCCGGCGAGGCGCACGAAGCCTATGCGCGTGCGCTGCGCTGCGATCCGGATCACGTCAAGGCGCGCATCGGCTATGCCGACACGCTGCGCATGCAGGGTCGCATCGAGGAGGCGGCGACCGCATATCGCGCCGCGATGAGCAAGCCCGGCGGCATCCAGGCATGGCTGCGCATCGCCAACATGCAGACCGTGAAGTTCAGCGCCGACGAAACCGCCGCGCTCGAGCGCGCGTTCGCATCGCCGGCGACGCGCGAGAACGATCGCGTCGTGCTCGGCTTCGCGCTCGCAAAGGCTCTGGAGGATCAGGATCGCTACGCCGAAGCCTTCACCGTGCTGAGCACGGCCAACGCGATCAAGCGTCGCCACGTGCAATGGGATCCGCACGCATTCAGCACGCGCATCGATTCGATCATGAAGCAGTTCGCGCGTCCGCCGGCGACCGCATCGCCGCCCGAGCTCGGACGCGAAGTCATCTTCATCGTCAGCCTGCCGCGCTCCGGATCGACGCTGACCGAGCAGATTCTTGCTTCGCATCCGGATGTCGAAGGCGCGAGCGAGCTGCCGGATTTCGGCAACGTGCTCGAAGAGGAATCGCGGCGCACCGGCCTCGAGTTTCCGGACTGGGTGCCGCGCGCGACGCCCGAGGACTGGCGCCGGCTCGGCGAGTCATACCTCGCGCGCACCGCGCGCTTTCGCCGCGAGCGCGGCCGTTTCACCGACAAGGCGCTGTCGAACTGGCGCCTGATCGGCGCGGCGATGGCGATGCTGCCCGGTGCGCACTTCGTCAACTGCCGGCGCGATCCGGTGGAAACGTGCCTGGCGTGCTTCCGCAAGGTGTTCACGCACGGACAGTCGTTCACCTACGATCTTTCCGATCTCGCCGCGTACTGGCGCGACTACGATCGCCTGATGCGTTTCTGGAATGCGCGCTTTCCGCACGCCGTGCGCGATCAGGTGTACGAGAAGCTGCTCGCCGATCCCGAAGCCGAGACGCGTGCGCTGCTCGCGTTCTGCGGGCTTTCATGGGATCCGGCGTGCCTGCGCTTCTACGAAACGCCGCGCACCGTGCGCACGATCAGCGCCGCGCAGGTGCGTGAGCCGCTGCGTGGCGACACCGCGCGCGCGCCGTTGTACCGCGAGCTGCTGACGCCGCTGCGCCTCTCGCTTGGCTTGCGCTGAGCGCACATCACTTGCGCAGGATCTGCTGAAAATGTCGACGCCTTCCACGAACATCCGCACGAGCTGGCAGGCGCAGGCTGCGATCGCGCCGGCGCTGGCTCCGATACCGACCGATGCCAACACGGACCGCCTGCAGGGCCTCTCCGCCCGCGCGCAGCGATTCGTGATCCGCGCGCAGCGCTGGATGGACCGCGGCGAATTCGGCTTTGCCGATCGCGCGCTCGCCGATGCGCTCGCCGCATCGCCCGATCATCCGGAAATCCTGCGCCTGCGCGCCGTCGCGCTGCACATGCGCCAGCGTTTCGCCGAGGCGATCGAGCTCTTGCATCGCGCGGCCGCGCTGCGTCCGGACGATGCGGCGATCTGGAACAATCTCGGCAGCGCGCTCGGCGAATCCGGCGATCCCGAAGGCGCGATCGATGCGTTCCGGCGTGCGAGCGAGGTCGCTCCCGAGCTCGTGCCGTCGTGGTTCAACCTCGGCAAGGCCTGCGATGCGCTGTTGCGCAGCGAGGAAGCCGAAGCGGCTTATTCGCGAGCGCTCGCGCTCGATCCGACGCAGCTGCCCGCGCGCGTGATGCGCGCGAACGTGCTGCGCACGCTTGGCCGCATCGACGATGCGACGCAGGAATTCCGCGCAGCGCTCGAGCGCAACCCGGACAGTGCGGAAGCCTGGGCCGGTCTGATCGGCATGAAGTCGGCTCCGGCGAGCGAAGATGATCTGGCGAGTCTGGCGCGCGTCTATCGCCGGCCGGATCTCAGCGTGGCGGAGCACATCCTGGTCGGTTTCGCCTACGTGCTCGCGCTCGAGGCGCATGGCCGCTACGCCGAAGCGTACGACGTGACGACGGCGATCAACGCGCTGCGCCGCACGCAACTGGCCTGGGACGCAGGCCGGGCGCGCGGCGTGTTCGATGCGATCAACGATGCGTTCGCCGGGCCCGTCGCGCGGCCGAAGGCGATCTCGGCCGCGAAATCATCTTTCTGGTCAGCCTGCCGCGCTCGGGATCGACGCTCGCCGAGCAGATCCTCGCCGCGCATCCCGAGGTGCAGGGCACGGGCGAGATCGACGTGCTGCCTTCGCTCCTGCGCGAGGAATCCACGCGACGCGGCGTCGATTTCCCGGCCTGGGTTGCCGATGCGACGCCACAGGAGTGGGCGCGGCTCGGTCGAGCGTATCTCGAACGCACCGCGCACTGGCGTCGCTCGCGGCCGATGTCGACGGACAAGAACCTGCAGAACTGGCAGCTCGTCGGCGCGATCCGCGCGATGTTGCCGGGCGCACACATCGTCGAATGCCGGCGCGATCCGCTGGAAACCTGCTGGAGCTGCCTCAAGCACCAGTTCGGCAGCGAGCTGCCATATGTCTACGACGTGGACGAGCTCGCCAGCTACTGGCACGACTACGACCGCGCGATGCAGAAGTGGCACGCGCGTCATCCGGGGCGCGTGCTGCGTCACGACTACGAGGCGCTGCTCGCCGAACCCGAGGCGCGCATCCGTGCGCTGCTCGATTTCTGCGGGCTCGAATTCGATCCGGCGTGCCTGCGCTTCCACGAGGCCGAGCGCGACGTGCGCACGGCGAGTGCCGGCCAGGTGCGCGCGCCGCTGATGATCGACACCGCGCGCACCGCGCGCTACGGCGCGCTGCTCGATCCGCTGCGCGACGCGCTCGCGCGGGCGCCGCGATGACGCACGCGCCGATGCCTGCGCGGTCGCGCGCCGCGAGGCGCCGCTGATCGCCGGCGGAACCGACGACGCCATGCAGACGTTCGAAGGAGCTCCCGGATCAGCGACGGCGCCGGCGCACCGGCGGCTCGCGGGCCTTTCTCCGGAGGTCACGCACCTGCTCGATCAGGTCGGCTGGCTGCTGCAGCGCCGTGACGCGGCCGGTGCCGAGCCGATGCTCGCGAGCGCGCGTGCGCTCGCGCCCGACCATCCGGAGGTGCTGCGCCTGTCGGCCGTCGCCAGCATCATGGCCGGCCGTGCCGGCGATGCGGTCGCGGCGCTCGAGCGGGCGCTGGTCGCCTGCCCTGACGATCCGCTGCTTCTGAACAATCTCGGCAGCGCGTTGAATTCGATGGGCGACACCGCGGGCGCCGTGATCGCGTTCCGGCGCGCCTGCGAGCTCGCGCCGACGCTGGCGGCTCCCTGGTACAACCTCGGCAAGACGCTGAAAGTGCATGGCGATTCCGCCGGCGCGGACGACGCGCTCGGGCGCGCACTCTCGATTGCGCCTTTCCATGTCGCCGCGCGCATCGTCTACGCCGACAATCTCAAGGTGCTGGGCCGCATCGACGAGGCGGCAGCGGCGTATCGCGATGCGCTGCGTGAAGACGCGGGCGCTGCGCACGCATGGTGGGGTCTGGCCAATCTCAAGACCGTGCGCTTCGATGCAGCCGACGCCGATGCGCTGGCGTCGCGTTTCGAAGCCGGCAACGCGGCCGATCGCGCCGTGCTGGGTTTCGCGCTGGCCAAGGCGCTGGAGGATCAGGACCGCTACGCCGAAGCGCTCGACGTGCTGCACGAGGCAAACGCTCTGCGCCGTCGCCAGCAGCCGTGGGATGCAGGCGCTTTCGGGCGCGAGATCGACGCGATCATCGCCGCGTTCTCGACGATGCCGCGCGACACCGGACAATCCTCGCGCGGCAGCGAGGTCGTCTTCGTGGTGAGCCTGCCGCGCGCGGGCTCCACGCTGGTCGAACAGATCATCGCGGCCCATCCCGATGTCGAGGGCGCCGGCGAGATTTCCGATCTCGCGGCCGTGCTCGCCGAGGAATCGGCTCGGATCGGCCTTTCCTATCCGGCCTGGATCGGTCGAGCCGGGCCAGCGGACTGGCAGCGCCTCGGCGAGCGCTATCTCGAGCGCACGGCGCACTGGCGTCGCGACAAGCCGCGTTCCACCGACAAGGCGCTTTCGAACTGGCTTCACGTGGGCGCCGCCGCCGCCATGCTGCCGGGCGCCCGTTTCGTGGATTGCCGGCGCGATCCCGTCGAGACGGCGCTGTCGTGCTATCGGCAGTGGTTCAACCAGGGCCAGGCCTTCAGCTACGCGCTCGACGATATCGCCCGCTACACCCGCGATCACGAGCGCCTGATGCGGGTCTGGAAGGAGCGCCTGCCCGACGCGTGCCACACGCTGGAGCACGAGGCCCTGCTCGCCGATCCCGAAAAGTCGGTCCGGGACCTGCTCGATTTCCTGGGTCTGGCGTTCGACGAGCGCTGCCTTCAGTTCCACCGAAGCGGACGCAGCGTTCGCACGGCGAGCGCGGCCCAGGTCCGCGAGCCCCTCCAGCGCGACACCAGCCGTGCTTCACGTTACGGGACACTGCTCGATCCGCTGCGTCGCGCCATCGCCGGCGGCTGAATCCGATGCCTCATGCGAGGCACAGAGATTCACAATTCACTTCGATCGCAAGTATCGCGTCGCCTGCGACCTCAGGTGCCCCGGACACCTCGCTGCTACCCGCCTGCTTGCACCTCTTCTCCGGCTGCTTTCAGCCGCTTTCTCCCTTGTGCACTGCGGTATTCGGACATGAATACAGGAACCTGAAATTCAGGCTTCGATGACCTAGCAAATTTGCGGCGACAGTACTTGCCAAAAGTAGTTCAAAAGTCGTTGCAAATCTTGTTCGCAGTCTGTTACGTTCGCTGCGCTGTACCGCCCACACCAAACTCATGGGGAGTAGTAAAGCTCATGCGCAAGAGCACGATAGCTATTGGTATTGCGGCGGCCCTTTCGACACAAGCATTCGTCACCACGACGAACGCCGATGCGGCCGTCAAAGTCAAACCTCAGAAGTCCCCCGGGAACGTCTCCCACGCACTACCCCGCTTTGTATTCCCGCATCACTCGCCGAACGGCGGCGGAGTTCTCTACGATCAGTCGGGCGGTGTAGTCAACGGCGCCCCCTCGCAGAACTTCGAATCCTCGTTCGACCAGTACGATGCGCAGGGTGCCGACGATTTCGTCGTCACCGACGCTGCAGGCTGGACCGTCAGCGGATTCAACTTCCAGGTCTCGCCCGAGTCCGGGGCTGATCCGTCGATCGGCAACGTACGACATCGTCGTCTTCGCCGGACGCCGGTGGCGTTCCGGGCCCGGCGTCCGTGCAGCTACCCGTCCGCTCCCGGCGTGCTCGACGGAACGCTCACGGCACTGTCGGTCACGCTTGCCGTCGCCGTGCGTGCTGGCACAGGGCACGTACTGGATCTCGATGGTCGTGAACCTCGACTTCCTGGTCGGCGGCCAGATGTTCTGGTCGGATTTCTCTGGCAGTTCGGTGCGAACTCGAAGTGGCAGAATCCGGGCGGCGGCTTCGGCACGACCTGCTCGACGTGGTCCGATCTCGCAACCTGCGGCTCACCGACGCCAGTCGGCGGCGGCCAGACTGCGTTCATGTTCCAGGTCCTCGGCACGGTCGGCGGCGGCGGTGGCGGTTGCGGCGCGGGCGATCTCTGCCTCGTCTCGACGGTCGGCACCGACACGTCGGCGGGCGCTTGCGCATCGACCGATACGATCGACGTGTCGCAGGGTGACCAGGTCAACTTCTGCTACACGATCACCAACAACACCGGCATCGAGCTCGACTATCACACGCTGACGAACAACGTCGATGGCACGCTCTTCACGCTGTTGAACCAGCCGGTCGCCGACGGTGCATCGTTCCAGTACAACAACATCGAGACCGTCGGCGCGACCGCGACGTACAACTCGACGTGGACGGGTCAGGACGTTCCTCCGGGCTATGCGGCGGAAGTGACGAGCGGCGGCGGTGGCTGCCCCGACCGCATCTTCGCCGATGGCTTCGATCCGACCCCGACGCCTCCCTGTCCGGGCGGCGGCTTCATCGACATCACCGGCACGGGCACTCCGCTCAACAACGGTGACGATCAGGCCATCGCAGTCACGATGCCGTTCTCGTTCAACTTCTACGGCACCACGTCGAACAATATCTGCGTCGACAACAACGGCTTCGTGCTGTTCAACACGACCGCGTGTCCGTCGTTTGGCCTGTTCACCAACGTGTCGCTGCCGGCCGCTACGCTTTCCGCTCCGGCGATCATGCCGATGTGGGATGACTTCGACAGCGAGTCGGGCAACGTCTACACCGACATCCGGGGCGCGACGCCGAACCGCCAGTTCATCGTCGAGTGGTTCAACCGCGTGCACTACTCCGGTTCGAGCAACACCGACGGTGCGACGTTCGAGCTGATCCTCAACGAGGACGGCACGATCAACTTCGAGTACAGCGACGTCGAGTTCACCGGCGGTTTCGAAAACCCGGATTGCAGCGGCGGTGTGTGCGCCACGATCGGTTTGCAGAACGACGCCAACCTGTTCAACCAGTTCTCGGCGTTCGAAGCCTCGGTCAGCGACAACACGGGCATCCGCTGGACGGCAACCGACCCGCAGGTGTTCACCGGAACCGATTCGGCCACGGTCAACGTCGGCGCACCGAACATCGTCGTCAACAACGACGCGCCGATCACGGGATCGGTGGGTGCAGGCGGCACGAGCTCCACGCAGGTTCCGATCGCCAATACCGGCGACCGCGACCTCAACTGGTCGATCGACGAAGCAGGTCCTGCCGACAGGCACTTCCCGACGGCTGGCCCGCATGTCGTGCGTCCGATCGGTGATCCGGCGAAAGCAACGATGGCGCCGGCTCCGATCGCTCTACGTCGTCCGAACAAGGCCGGCGCGCACCATGTCAACCACGCTCCGCAGGGCGGCGTCGCGGTGCCGGTCTTCGCGGCCGACATCTATCAGAACGTGATCGAGACGTTCGACGCGCTCAACCCGAGCGCCACCAACGTGATCACCCCGTCCGACGGTTCGGCTTATGTCGGCGGCGCGTTCATGAATGGCGACTTCTCGAAGATGTTCGCGATCGTGGGTCAGTTCGGTGCCGGCGGCTTCGACAACGTGGTCACCATCGATACGGCGACAGGCGCCGCGACGACGGTTGGCAGCGCGTCGAACAACCTCGGCGAGGGCTACTCCGGCATGGCCTGGGACCCGACCAGCGGGAACCTGTATGCGGTGTCCTCGACCTGCGGATCGTCCTCGCATCTGTGGACGATCAATCCGGCCACCGGCGCTGCGACGGCCGTGGCGGAGATCCAGGGCGTTGCGTGCGCGATCGCGATTGCGATCGACTCCGGCGGCAACATGTACACCGTCGACATCGTTGGCGACGAGTTCTTCGCGGTCAACAAGAACGACGGCTCCGCAGCGGCGATCGGTTCGATCGGGTTCAACGCGAACTACGCTCAGGACATGGCGTTCGACCTGTCGACGGACACGCTGTACTACGCCGGTTTCGACGGCAGCGCGTTCACCGATGAGATCTACACGATCGATCTGACCACGGGTCTTGCCACGCCGGTTCCGGGCAATCCGAACATCGGTTCCGGTCTGGCCGAAGTGGATGCGATGAGCATCCAGACTGCGGGCGGTCCGTGCTCGCAGCCGCAGGATCTGCCGTGGCTGTCGTTCGCGCCGACCTCCGGCACGACCACTCCGGGCAACACGACCAACGTGACGATGAGCGTTGATGCGACGGGCTTCGTGGACGGCGATACCCTCGCCGGCACGATGTGCACGACGAGCAACGATCCCGACACGCACGTCGTCGAAACGCCGGTCACGATCAATGTGACTGCGGGCGGTGGCGGCGGACATCGTGGACAGCGGCGTAGTCAACCTTTCGCCGAATCCCGACTTCACTGGCCTGTATATCAACTGGCTGACGGGCGACTGGTGCACCTCGTCGGGTGGCCCTTGCAACTTCGCCGGCGGATACGACTTCAATCCGTGGAACACGCACGTTGTCGTTCTTCTGGCCGGGTGACAACTCGGGCGTATGCGTGGCATCCGAACAGCACGTCATGCGATGTGCTGGCATCGGGCGCCACCATCGGTCCGGGCTCGACGTTCGCTGGTGGCAATTCGGCGAACTACGTCGGTGGCAATTCGACCGGGTTCCTCGGCTTCTCGTTCGTCAACGCCAATACGTTGGCAGTGAACTACGGATACGCGAAGTTCACGACGACGGGCCCGATCGGGCTATCCGGCGACGCTGGTCGAGTACTGGTACGACAACACCGGCGCGGCGATCACGATTCCGTAAGCCGTCCGGAAAACTGATGCAATTGAGAGGCGGGGGAAACCCCGCCTCTTTTTTTGGGTCCCCTCCGCAATCGGCGCAAGCCCGCCTCAGGGCGAACCGTTCCGCCCGCTCCTGCGCATGCGTTCGCGTCATGGCGCTTGCTATGCTCGCGCGATGAGCGATCCCACCGCCCCGCCGCGAATCGCCGATCGCTTCCGCGGCTTCCTGCCGGTCATCGTCGACGTCGAGACGGGCGGCTTCGATCCGCGAGCGCCACGCGCTGCTCGAGATCGCCGCGATCGTCGTGCGCATGAGCGACGACGGCTTCGTGCATCCGGATCCTGTCGTGTCGACGCACGTCGAGCCGTTCGAAGGCTCCGAGCTCGATCCGCGCTCGCTCGAGATCACCGGCATCGATCCGACCCATCCGTTCCGTGCCGCATTGCCGGAGCGCGCGGCGCTCGACCACATCTTCAAGCCCGTGCGCCAGGCCGTGCGCGAAGCCGGCTGCCAGCGCGCGATCCTCGTCGGCCACAACGCCGCGTTCGACATCGCGGTGCTGAATGCCGCGATCCGGCGCACGCAGCACAAGAAGAGCCCGTTCCACCCGTTCAGCTGCTTCGACACGGTCACGCTCGGCGGGCTCGCCTACGGGCAGACGGTGCTGAGCCGTGCCGTGGAGGCCTCCGGCCGGCCCTGGGACGCGCGCGAAGCCCACGCGGCCGTGTACGACGCCGAGCGCACCGCGGAGCTTTTCTGCGGCGTCGTCAACCGCTGGAAGCAGATGGAAGACCTCTGGCGCGATCGCATCGGCAGGGAGCTCGCGCCATCGCCGACTTGATCGTGCCGACTGGCACGGGCCGACTTGATCGTGCCGACTTGATCCGGCGACGCCGCGGGCGCATCTTGGCGACATGCCGATCTACGAATACCTGCCCACGAGCGGCGGCTGCGATGTCTGCCGCGACGGCATCGAACGCCTGCAGAAGATGACCGATGCGCCGCTCGCCGCATGCCCCGCGTGCAACGCGCCGCTCGCACGCGTGATCGGCGCGCCGAGCGTCGTCGCCGGGCAGGCCCACGTGCTGCGCGAGAGCAACGTGTCCAAGCATGGCTTCACGCAATACCGCAAGGTCGGCAAGGGCAAGTACGAGAAGACCGCCGGCAAGGGCCCGCCGACGATCAGCGACGACTGAAACGTGCGGGCGTCATGTCGGCGCAACACGCCGACCGTCATATCAAATCGCACAAACTCGCGCGCGCAAGTCGCTGATTGTTCTTGAGATGGACTCCTGCGCTGCCGTCCATGTGACGGCGCTGTAACACCACCGCAACAAATCACTCATCGTTCTGCAATCTCGCGGGCCTACAAAGACGGCCTCGGCGGCTGACGGCTGCCCGCTCCGTCTTTTCCACGTCTGAGGAGTCCCCGCGTGCTCACCTCGATCAAAACCTGTCTCTTCGCGTTCGGCTTCGCGGCCGTGATCGGCGCGACGTCCGCCCAGGCGACCGACATCACCGGCGCCGGCGCGACCTTCATCTATCCGATCCTCTCGAAGTGGTCGGACACCTACAACAACAAGACCGGCAACAAGATCAACTACCAGTCGATCGGTTCCGGCGGCGGCATCGCGCAGATCAAGGCCGGCACGGTGATCTTCGGCTCGTCCGACAAGCCGCTCGATCCGAAAGAGCTCCATGACGCGGACCTCGCGCAGTTCCCGTCGGTGATCGGCGGCGTCGTGCCGGTCGTCAATATCGAAGGCGTCGAGCCCGGCAAGATCAAGTTCACCGGCCCGCTGCTCGCCGACATCTACCAGGGCAAGATCACGACCTGGAATGATCCGGCGATCGCGCAGGTCAATCCCGACGTCAAGCTCGGCGACGGCAAGATCACGGTCGTGCATCGCTCGGATGGCTCGGGCACGACGTTCAACTTCGTCAACTACCTCTCCAAGGTTTCGCCGGATTGGAAGGCGAAGGTCGGCGAAGGCACGTCGGTGTCGTGGCCGGTCGGCGTCGGCGGCAAGGGCAACGAAGGCGTCGCCGCGTACGTCAAGCAGATCAAGGGTTCGATCGGCTACGTCGAGCTCGCCTATGCGCTGCAGAACAAGATGGCGTATGCGTCCGTGCAGAACTCGGCCGGCAAGTTCATCCAGCCGAGCCTCGAATCGTTCCAGGCCGCGGCGGCCAGCGCCGACTGGAAGAACTCCAAGGACTTCTTCCTCGTGATCACCAACGCGCCGGGCGAGAACTCCTGGCCGATCACCGCGACGAACTTCATCCTCGTCTACAAGCAGCCGAAGAACGCCGCCGGCACCAAGGCCGCGCTCGACTTCTTCAAGTGGGCGTACGCCGAAGGCGGCAAGCAGGCCGAGGAGCTCGACTACGTGCCGCTGCCGAAGGGTCTGACGGATCAGATCGAGACGTACTGGCAGAGCGAGATCAAGCTCTGATCGCTCGCGCTTGCATCGCGCAGCATCGGCAGTTCCGCTTCTCCCGCTCGCGGGATGAAGCGTGCCGGAGGCGGATGAGGGCAATCTTGCGAGGACGAACCGAGCTTGCCCTCACCCTAACCCTCTCCCGCACGCGGGAGAGGGGAATGCTTTCAGACTCGATCACGAGCGCCATGGCCGCCGATTCCGCCGCACTCGCCCTGCCTGCCGCCGTCGATCGACGCGAAGCGCCGCAATCAGCGCGACGCGCGCGCCGACGGCCTTTTCAACTGGATCGTCGCCGCGGCCGGCTTCTTCGTGCTGCTCGCGCTCGCGGGCGCCGCGCTCTCGATGCTGTGGGGCGGACGCGAGGCGTTCTCGACGTTCGGCTTCAATTTCCTCTTTTCGACCGACTGGGACGCGGTCAACCACAAGTTCGGCGCGCTCGTGCCGATCTACGGCACGCTGGTCACCGCGCTGATCGCGATGCTGATCGCGGTGCCGGTCAGCTTCGGCATCGCGCTCTTCCTCACCGAAGTCGCGCCGAACTGGATGCGCGGTCCGGTCGGCGCTTCGATCGAGCTGCTCGCCGGCATCCCGTCGATCATCTACGGCATGTGGGGCCTTTTCGTGTTCGTGCCGATCATGGGCGAATACATCAACCCGTGGCTCGACGCGACACCTCGGCACAGTGGCCGATCATCGGCCCGCTGTTCACCGGTCCGCCGCTCGGCATCGGCATGCTGACCGCCGGCATCGTGCTCGCGGTCATGGTCATTCCGTTCATCTCGTCGGTCATGCGCGAGGTGTTCCTGACCGTGCCGACGCGGCTCAAGGAATCGGCCTACGCGCTCGGCTCGACGACATGGGAAGTCGTCTGGGACATCGTGCTGCCGTACACGCGCTCGGCGGTGATCGGCGGCGTCTTCCTCGGCCTCGGCCGCGCGCTCGGCGAGACGATGGCGGTGACCTTCGTGCTCGGCAACGCGCATCGCCTGTCCGCCTCGCTGCTCGAGCCCGGCAACTCGATCGCCGCGACGATCGCCAACGAATTCACCGAAGCCGATTCGGAGATCTACCGCTCCTCGCTGATCGCGCTCGGCTTCCTGCTGTTCGTCGTGACGTTCATCGTGCTCGCGGTCGCGAAGCTGATGCTGAACCGCCTCGCGAAGCAGGAGGGCGTGAAATGAACGACGTCTCCGAACGCCTCTATCGCCGCCGCCGCATCATCAACGCGTGGAACCTGTTCGCCTCGGGCGCCTGCGCCGTATTCGGCCTGTTCTGGCTGGTCTGGATCCTGTGGACGACGCTGCAGCACCGGCATCGCCGCGATGAAGCCCGCGCCTGTTCTACGAAGATGACGCCGCCGCCGGGCGCCGACGGCGGCCTTGCCAACGCATTGTTCGGCAGCCTCGTCATGAGCGTCGTCGGCGATCCTGATCGGCACGCCGATCGGCATCGCCGCCGGCACCTATCTCGCCGAGTTCGCCAAGAAGAAGGCGATCGGCGAGGTGATCCGCTTCGTCAACGACATTCTGCTGTCGGCGCCGTCGATCGTGCTCGGACTTTTCGTCTACACGCTGGTCGTGCGCCAGTTCGGCCATTTCTCCGGCTGGGCCGGCGCGCTCGCGCTCGCGCTGATCGTGCTGCCGGTGGTCGTGCGCACGACCGACGAGATGCTGCAGCTGGTGCCGAGCACAGATGCGCGAGGCCGCGCTCTCGCTCGGCGTGCCGCAGTGGAAGGTCACGATGCAGGTGCTGTACCGCTCGGCGCTGCCCGGCATCATGACCGGCGTGCTGCTCGCGCTGGCGCGCATCAGCGGCGAGACCGCGCCGCTGCTCTTCACCGCGCTCAACAACCAGTACTGGACATCGAACCTCAACGCGCCGATGGCGAGCGTGCCGGTCGTCATCTTCCAGTACGCGATGAGCCCGTACGATTCCTGGCACGCGCTGGCCTGGGCCGGCGCGTTCGTCGTGACCGTGTTCGTGCTGTTGCTCAGCGTCCTCTCGCGCGCGATCCTCCTGCGCAACAAGGTGTCCAATGACTAATACCGCCTTCGCCCTCGCGACACCGACCGCATCCGCCGCAGCGGCCGCGACGCCCGCAGCGGCGCAAGCGCCGAAGATGGCCGCGCGCAACCTCGATTTCTTCTACAACGGCTTCCGCGCGCTGCAAGAGCGTCAATCTCGACATCGCCGAGAAGCGCGTGACCGCGCTGATCGGTCCGTCCGGCTGCGGCAAGTCGACGCTGCTGCGCATCTTCAACCGCATCTATTCGATCTACCCGAAGCTCGACGCGAAGGGCGAGGTGACTGCTCGACGGCGAGAACATCCTCGATCCGAAGTACCCGCTGAACCGCCTGCGCTCGCAAGGTCGGCATGGTGTTCCAGAAGCCGGTGCCGTTCCCGATGTCGATCTACGACAACATCGCCTACGGCATCCGCCACTACGAGAAGCTGTCGCGCGCCGGACATGGACATTCGCGTCGAGGAAGCGCTGCGCCAGGGCGCGCTGTGGGACGAGGTGAAGGACAAGCTGAAGCAGAGCGCGCTGGGCCTCTCCGGCGGCCAGCAGCAGCGCCTGTGCATCGCGCGCGCGGTCGCGCTGAAACCCGAGGTGATCCTGCTCGACGAGCCGACCTCGGCGCTCGACCCGATCGCGACCGGCAAGATCGAGCAGCTCGTCGCCGAGCTCAAGGATCGCTACACGATCGCGATCGTCACGCACAACATGCAGCAGGCCGCGCGCGTCTCGGATTTCACCGCGTTCATGTATCTCGGCGAGCTGATCGAGTTCGGCGTCGACGGAGATCCTCTTCACCAAGCCGACCAAGAAGCAGACCGAGGATTACATCACCGGCAGGTTCGGATGATTCTTGCCCCCTCTCCCGCTTGCGGGAGAGGGCTGGGGTGAGGGCATTCGGAGTGCAGCGCCCCACTCCGCCCGTCCCTCACCCGCCCATTCGGGCGACCTCTCCCGCAAGCGGGAGAGGTGAAAGCAAGGCTCCCGCTTAGCGGGAGAGGCGAAAACGAGACGAGGCACCGATGAACGCAAGCCCCGAAACCCGAGAGCACATCGTCAAGAGCTACGACGACGAGCTCAAGCGCCTCACCGGCGAAATCCAGCGCATGGGCGAGATCGCGCTCGCGCAGCTCGACGCCGCGATCGACGCCGTCATGGAACGCGACAGCGAGACGGCGATGAAGATCGCGCAGAGCGACAGCTCGATCGACGTGCTCGAGCAGGAAGTCAGCCACGACGTCGTGCGCCTGCTCGCGCTGCGCCAGCCGATGGCGCGCGACCTGCGCGAGATCCTCGCCGCGCTGCGCATCGCGGCCGACATCGAGCGCATCGGCGACTACGCCGCGAACGTCGCCAAGCGCTCGATCGTGCTGAACCAGTCGGCACCGGTGCAGCTCACCTACGCGCTGCCGCGCCTCGCGCGCCTGGCCGAAGGCCTCGTGCGCGACGTGCTCGCCGCCTACCACGACAACGATGCCGACCGCGCGCTCGCCGCGTGGGCGCGCGACGAGGAGCTCGACGAGCAGTACACCGGCCTGTTCCGCGAGCTCCTGACCTACATGATGGAAGATCCGCGCAACATCACGCCGTGCACGCATCTGCTCTTCATGGCCAAGAATCTCGAGCGCATCGGCGATCACGCGACGAACATCGCCGAGAACGTCTACTTCCTCGTCCACGGCGAGCAGATCGCGCAGATCCGCCGCAAGGGCGACAAGACGTCGACGGCGAACATCGGGATTCCGACGCAGTCCTGATCACGGCTCCGGCGTACGCGCGAACTTGCGGCGTCACGCCACCGCAGGCGCCGTCTTCGGCGCGATCCGGTCGCGCAGCCGCAACCACGGCCTCTCGTACAGGCGATAAACCAGCGCCGACAGCGCGATCGCGATCGCGGCGTACGCGAGCGCCTGCACGAGGCACTGGACCGGCGTCGCGCCCTTCCACCCGAACGGGCCGAGCAGCAGCCGCAGCAGGCCGAGGTGCGAGACATACAGCGCGTATGACCACAGCGCGAGCTTCGTGACCGAAAGCTCGGCAAATCGCGGCAAGCCGCTGCGTTTCCATTGCGCGGCCAGCGGCAGGAACGCCGCGAACGAAAGCGGAATCAGGTTGAACAGGAACGTGCGCGCGAAGAAGCTCGTATCGCGCGGCCACGCGAGACAGATCCACACCGAGATCGCCGTACCGACGACACCGAGCGCAGCGATGACAGCCGCCGTGCGCACGCTCATCGCGTAACGCCGCACGATCACGATCGCGAGCACGCCGTACGCGATCGCATCGAGACGCACCAGCGTCACCTTGCGCACGCCGGCGTCCCAGTCCGGATTGCCGTGCAGCACGTACGCGATGCGGATGCCGGTGAAGACGAGGATGCCGAGCACGATCAGCGGAATCGGCCGCATCCAGCGCCCGAGCCGACCACGCGCGAGCACGATCAGCAGCGGCGCGACGAGATAGAAAATCTCCTCGACCGCAAGGCTCCACGATTCCGGATAGAACGGCGGATTCGGCCACGCGAGGTTTTGCCAGAACAGCACGTAGCTCCACGCGTGCGGCCACGCGCCGGTCGCATAGCGTTCGAGCACGAGGTTCAGCACGAGGAACAGGTAGTAGTTCGGCAGCGTGCGCAGCCAGCGGCGGATCCAGAACTGGCGCACGTCGAGATCGCCGCGCTCGGCTTCGGTCGCGAGGATGCCGCCGATCAGGAATCCGCTGAGCACGAAGAAGAGCTCGACGCCGAGCTGGCCCGGCAGCCACCACGGATCGAACACCGAGAGATCGTGCACGACCGGCACGAAGAGGAAGCTCGCGTGCGTGAAGAGGACCATCGCGACCGCGAGCGCACGGATCAGGTCGAGGCCGAAGACGTGGCCGCGGGTCATCGCTTCGACAGGTCAGTCATGTGCTGGATTCGAGCCCGAGTTTCCTGTCGCAATCTCTCACGCACATCTCGCCGAGCCCCCTCTCCCGCTTGCGGGAGAGGGCTGGGGTGAGGGCAGCCCTCGCAACCATCAGCCTCTTGCATCGCGTAACGGGAGGCGCCAGATCCATGTGCTGACGCCGATCCAACATCGCGATTTTCCTCGGCATTGTACACTTGCCCCGTTCGTCTCCCGGTCCCGCGCAATGCAGTACGTCCACGACGCCCTTCTCACCAGCTGGAGCCAGTTCCAGCTCATCTGCGTCGTCTATTGCGTCGGGCTCGCGATCGAGTCGATCCGCCCGGCGCAGACCGGGCAGCCGCTCAAGCACATCGGCTTCAACCTGATCTACACCGCGCTGTTCCTGCTCGCGACGAATTTTCTCGTGCCGCCGCTGCAGTGGCTGACCAAGCCGTGGATCGATCGCTGGGGCCTCGCGATTCCGATTGCGTTTCCGGACCACTTCTTCGGACAGGTCCTGCAGACGCTCGCGTTCCTGTTCATCATGGATTTCTTCTACTACTGGTTCCACCGCTCGCAGCACGTGTTCTCGGCGCTGTGGGCACAGCACAAGATCCATCATTCGGAATTCTCGCTCAACGTCACGACCGGCAACCGCCACCACTGGCTCGAGGAGCCGCTGCGCGTGTTCACGCTGTGGCTGCCGATCGGCCTCATCTTCCAGCAGAAGCCGGTGACGATCGCGTGGCTCTGGTCCGCGTTCCTTCTGTGGGGCTATTTCATCCACATGAATCTGCGTCTGCCGCTCGGACCTTTGACGCCGGTGTTCGGCGGCCCGCAGGTGCACCGCATCCATCACTCGAACCTGCCCGAGCACCGCGATCGCAACTTCGCGGCGTTCTTTCCGATCTTCGACATCCTGTTCGGCACGTACTGCAAGCCCGAGCGCGATACGTATCCGACGACGGGACTCCACGATGGCGAGGATCTGAACGGGCTCGTGCGCGCGAGCACTGCACCGTTCAAAGTGTGGAAGCGCCAGATCGGCGGGCTTTTCGCGTCGCGCTCCGACGCCGGACGCATCGCACCCTGAGCTTCCCTCACCCGAACCGCTGATGTTCCCCCTCTCCCGCTTGCGGGAGAGGGCTGGGGTGAGGGCAATCTTGGTTCACGCTGCCACAAGCTTCCCTCACCCGCCGCGCGGCGCGCGTCGGCCTCTCCCGCGAAGCGGGAGAGGCGAACATCAACCGCGCTGCCGCAACGTCTCGAACAGCGCAATGCCCGTCGCGACCGACACGTTGAGACTCTCGATCCCGCCACGCATCGGAATCTTGGCAACGAAATCGCACGCCTCGCGCGTCAGCCTGCGCATGCCCTCGCCTTCGCTGCCGAGCACGATCGCGATCGGTCCCTTGAGATCGACCGAGTAAAGCGACGCATCGACATCGCCGACGAGTCCGACCAGCCAGACGCCGGCATCCTTGAGCGCCTTCAGCGCGCGCGCGAGGTTCGTCGCGGACGACGAACGGCACGCGATCGGCCGCTCCGGCCGACGCGCGGCGCACGGTGGGAGTAATGCCGACCGCGCGGTCCTTCGGCACGATCACGGCCGCGACACCCGCGGCCTCCGCGCTGCGCAGGCATGCGCCGAGATTGTGCGGATCGGTCACGCCGTCGAGCACGAGGAACAAGGCATCGCGTCCTGCCTCCTCGGCAAGGCGCGGCAATTCGGTCTCTGCGAGCGGCGTCGGCGCGTTGTAGCGCGCGACGATGCCCTGGTGGCGGCCGCCGCCGGTCATGCGGTCGAGCGCCGCGCGATCGCGCGCGTGCGGCTTGATGCCAAGATCGCGCGCGCGCTCGGAAAGCTCCTTCACGCGCGGATTGTGCACGCCGCTCTCGACGTAGAGCTCGACGACGTTGCCCGCGTCGTACTGCAGCGCGGCCTCGACGGCGTGGATGCCGATGAGGAGATCCTGACTCATCGCCGCTTGCGCTCCGTAGTCCGTTGCGCCGGCGCCTCCGCCGTGACCAGCCGGAAATCGATCTTGCGATCCTCGAGGCTCGCGCGCAGCACCTGCACGCGCACGGGATCGCCGAGCCGGAATTTCAGGCCGCGCCGCTCGCCCGACAGCAGATGGCGCACGGCATCGAAGTGGTAATAGTCGTTCGGCAGCTGCGTGATGTGCACGAGCCCGTTGATCTTCGATTCGGCGAGCTCGACGAAAAGCCCGAACGACGTGACGCCCGAGACGATGCCGGCGAACTCGCTGCCGACGTGCTTTTCCATCCACGCGCACTTGTAGCGCTCGTCGACGTCGCGCTCGGCCTCGTCGGCGCGCCGCTCGTTCTGCGAGCAGTGCACGCACATGCCGGCCATGTCGCTCGCGCTGTACATGTAGTCGTCCGGCTTGCCGCCGGCGAGCGCATGGCGGATCGCGCGATGCACGAGCAGATCCGGATAGCGGCGGATCGGCGAGGTGAAGTGCGTGTACGTCGAAAGCGCGAGACCGAAATGCCCCGGATCGCCCGGCTGGTACACCGCAAGGCTCTGCGAGCGCAGCAGCACCGACTGGATCAGGCTCGAATCGGGCCGCTTGCGCACCTTCTTGAGCAGCGCCGAGAAATCCGCCGGCTGCACCTGATCGTGCGGCGGCATCTGCAGATGGAATTCCTTGAGGAACTCGAGCAGATCCTCGTACTTCGATGCCGGCGGCGGCGCGTGCACGCGATACGGCGCCGGGATGCGCCGCTTGTGCAGGAATTTCGCCGCCTCGACGTTCGCGGCGATCATGCACTCCTCGATCAGCTTGTGCGCCTCGTTGCGCTCGTACGCGCCGAGCTGCACGACCTCGCCCGACGGCGCGATCCGGAACTCGACTTCGGTGCTCTCGAAATCGATCGCGCCGCGGCGCTGGCGCGCCTTCGCCAGCGCTTTGTAAAGCTGCTGCAGATTCTTCAGCTGCGGCAAGAGATCCGCGAGCTCCTCGCAGGCGTCGCGGTCCTTCTCGCCGATCGCCTGCCACACGCGATCGTAGGTCAGGCGCGCGTGCGAGCGCATGACCGCCGCATAGAACTTCGAGCGCACGACTTCGCCTTCGCGATCGATCTGCATGTCGCAGACCATGCACATGCGATCGACCTTGGCGTTCAGCGAGCAGATGCCGTTCGACAGCGTCTCGGGCAGCATCGGCACGACGAAGCCCGGGAAATACACGGACGTCGCGCGGTCGTACGCTTCGGCGTCGAGCGCACTTTTAGGACGCACGTAGTGCGAGACATCGGCGATCGCGACGACGAGCCGAAAACCATTCGCGTTCGGCTCGGCGTACACGGCGTCGTCGAAGTCGCGCGCATCCGCGCCGTCGATCGTCACCAGCGGAATGGAGCGCAGGTCGACGCGACCTGCGATCTCGGTCGCCAGCACTTCGGGCGAAACATCGGCGGCTTCGCGAAGCGTCGCCGCAGGCCACTCGTTCGGCAGACCGTGGCTCGCGATCGCCATCTCGACGACGAGCGAAGGCGTGAGCCGCTCGCCGAGCACCGCGAGAATGCGGCCCATCGGTCCGCGATAGGCCGTCGGCTGATCGGTGATCTCGGCGACCACGATCTGCCCGGAACGCGCACCACGATCCTTGCCGGGCGCGATCAGGATGTTCTGGTGCAGGCGCCGGTCGTCGGGGGCGACGAGCATGAGCCCGTTTTCCTCGACGATGCGGCCGACCAGCCGAGGCGAACGCCGTTCGAGCACCTCGACGATCGCGCCCTGGCGACGCCCGCGCCGGTCGACGCCGACGATGCTCGCGAGCACGCGATCGCCGTGCATGACCTTGCGCATCTCGGCCGGCGAGAGATAGAGATCGTCGCCGCCCGCGTCGGGCCTGAGGAAGCCGTAGCCTTCCGCGTTGGCGATGACGCCACCCGGGATCAGGTCGAGCTTGCTCGCGACGCCGTAGCCGCCGCGACGGTTCTGGATCAGCTGTCCGTCGCGCAGCATCGCGGCCAGACGCTTGCTCAGCGCCTCGAAATCAGGCGGTGCGCCGAGCCCCAGCGCCTGCGCGATCGCCTCGGCCTTCATGAGCTGGCCATTGCGCTCGAGGAACGCGAGGATCGCCTCGCGGCTCGGGATCGGACGCTCGTAGCGGCCGGCTTCGCGCTCGGCATGCGGATCGTGGATGTCCGACGGTCGCTGCGGGCGCGGCAGCGCGGCGCCTTTCGCGGGACGCTTGGCAGGCGGCGGCTCGGGCAGCCATTTCGGCGGACCGGCGCGGCGGCCGGGACCGCGCTTGCGAGGCGGGCCCGCGGACTGCGAGGACGAGGGGCGTTTGCGTTTCAAGGCAGGGCTTCCAAAGGCATCCGGTGAGCGTCGCCGAGCCCCTCTCCGAATGCAAGTCATTGCGTTGACAAGGGGCTCCGTCGGCCAGTATCGTTCGCGCCCCCGAAAGGATGCCTCCCGGCGTCCGCACCTGCCCAGGTGGCGGAATTGGTAGACGCACTAGTTTCAGGTACTAGCGGGTAAAACCGTGGAGGTTCGAGTCCTCTCCTGGGCACCATCGAGTTGTTCATCGTCGTTCGCAAGCATCCGCAGAAGTCCACGAAACCCGCCTAGACAGCGGGTTTTTTCATGCGTGCGCGTTCGCCGGCAACATGGTGCAGAACATCACCAGTTTTCCCGACTTCGTTCCCGATGACATCGGCGGACGAACAGGCGCCAGCGTCGTCGGCGCCAACAATCTCGTCTATTTCACCGACATCGTGCTGCCGGCCGGCACCATCCTGCTCACCGACCCCTCACTGCGAGCGCTCGATGCGAACGGCGGATTGACGGCCACGCATATGCCGAACTTCGGCAGCCCGGTCATCGACTTCGGCAACAACGTGTCGGGTGCGATGGTGGATCAGCGTGGGCCGGGATATCCACGCATTCTCGGCGCCCTGCCCGACATCGGTGCGGTCGAGTTCGATCTTTCCGATGAGATCTTCGCGAACGGGTTCGATTAGGAAACCAGACGGCACTGGCAAGGTTGAGCTGCGAGCGCGCGCGGAGTCGAACATGCGCGCATGTCGCGACATGGCTCTCGATCGAATCGAACGCGTCCGTCGTTCGCGGTCGGCCGCATTGCGCCAAGCCGCGACCTGATGCCAACATCCTCGCCGGCTGGGGAGCCTCGACCCATATCCGGAAAAATGGCGCACTCGGTGTGCCACACGGTCAGGACGTCATGGCCCGACGACGAGCGAAGAAGTCTCCACACGTGTTGCGGCGCGTCCTGCATGCGCTCGGGCCCGGCGTCACGACGGGCGCCGCGGATGACGATCCGTCCGGCGTCGCGACGTATTCGGTCGCAGGTGCGCAGCTCGGCACCAGCATGCTGTGGACGGCTCTCCTGACATGGCCGTTGATGGGCTGCGTGCAGATGATGTGCGCGCGCATCGGCATGGTCACCGGGGTCGGCCTCGCCGGCGCGCTGCGCAAGAAATTTCCGCGCTGGCTGATCGCGCTGTTCTCGCTCGCGCTCCTGATCGCCAACACGGTCAACATCGCGGCGGACCTCGCCGGCATGGGCGACGCGGCGGAGATGCTCGGCGGCGGTCCGTCGCAGGTCTACGTAGCACTGCTCGGTCTCGGCATCTGCTACGCGACGGTGCGCCTGCGCTATCACCAGATCGCCAACGCGCTGAAGTGGCTCGCGCTCGCGTTGTTCGCGTATGTGATCACCGCATTCATCGCCAAGCCTGACTGGTCCGAAGTCCTGCGTTCGACATTCATGCCGACCTGGCCCGGCGGCCATGCCGCGTGGGCGACGCTGGTCGCGATCCTCGGCACGACGATCAGTCCCTACCTCTTCTTCTGGCAGGCCGGTCAGGAAGTCGAAGAGGAAAAAGCGATGGGCCGGCGCCTGCTGATCTACCGTCAGGGCGCGACCAACGCCGAGCTCGTCGATCGCCGCATCGATGTCGGCCTCGGCACGCTGTTCTCGAACGTCGTCATGTACTTCATCATCCTGACGACCGCCGCGACGCTGCACCGCGCCGGCCACACGGACATCGCGACGACGCGCGACGCGGCCGAGGCATTGCGCCCGCTCGCCGGCGACGCGGCGTATCTGCTCTACACCGTCGGCATCCTCGGCACGGGACTGCTCGCGATCCCGACGCTCGCGGGATCGGCCGCGTACGCATTCGCCGAAACCTTCGACTGGGCCTATGGCCTCGATCAGAAATTCCGCCAGGCGAACTCGTTCTACGCGGTCTTCATCATCGCGACCGTCGTCGCGATCATCGTCGACTTCATCGGCATCGATCCGATCAAGGCGCTGTTCTGGTCGGCGATCGTCAACGGCCTGCTCGCGCCGTTCCTGCTCGTCTGCATCTATCTGCTGGCGAGTGATTCGAAGGTCATGCTCGGGCAGCCGAGCTCGCGGATCACGCGCGTTGCGGTGGCGTTGACGACGGTGCTGATGTTCGGTGCCGCAATCGGAATGTTCGTGTTCTAGGCTGCGACTCGCGCGCCGCCGGGACTAAAGGCGGCGGCCACGACTGCGGATGCCTGTAAGAAGCGACCGGACGGCCGCGGCGTATATTTTTGTGCGATGCAACATCCGCGGAAGCAATCTGGAGTCGCCCCGGGCGAAACAGCGCGCCGATCTTCACCGAACGGGGTAATCAGGGCCGGCGAGCCCATCCGTGCGCCTGCCCGGAACCCCGCCCAACATGAACCGCGGTCGTCGGCAATCCTTGATTCGGAGGCCGGAGCCCGCCATGCTCGCCTCCGCACCAGCCCTAAAAAGGAGCGACCCCATGACCAAACTCGACAAGCCGTTGCGTCGCGAGATCGCCATCGGCGATCAGGCCTACACGCTGACCATCGATCCCGACGGCCTCAAGCTCGTGCCGAAAGGCCACCGCAATGGCGTTTCGCTGTCCTGGAAAGACCTCGTCAGCGGCGATGCGGCGATTGCGTCCGCGCTGCAGGCGTCCGCGCACTGAAGTTCTCGCGCGCCTCCCGGCGCGCGATTCCCGCCGTTCCGCCGATCGACGCCACAAGCGCCGACGGCTCGTTCGATATTCGATGAAGCGCTGCCCGCCGTCCGATCACTCGGACGGCACAGCGCCGCTCGCCGCGGTGACGCGCCATACGTGGTTGCCGACGTCGTCCGCGACGAGCAGCCCGCCCTTCTTGTCGACGACGACGCCTACCGGCCTTCCGAGCGCCTCGCCTTTCGCATCGACGAAACCGGTCAGCACGTCTTCCGGCTTGCCCGTCGCCTGGCCGCCGGCGAACGGCACGAAAATCACGCGATAGCCGCTGAACGGCTTGCGGTTCCACGAGCCGTGCTGACCGACGAACGCGCCGCCGCGATAGTGCGCCGGCAGCGCGCCGTTTTCGTAGAACACGAAGCCGAGCGATGCGGTATGCGAGCCGACCGCATAGTCCGGCACCGTGGCGCTTGCGACGAGATCCGGTCGCTGCGGCTCGGCGCGCTCATCGACGTGCTGGCCGTAGTAGCTGTATGGCCATCCGTAGAACGCGCCATCGCGCACCGACGTGATGTAGTCGGGCACGAGATCGTTGCCGAGCTCGTCGCGCTCGTTGACCGCCGTCCATAGCGCACCGGTCTGCGGCTGCCAGTCCATGCCGTTCGGATTGCGCAGGCCCGTCGCGAAAGTGCGCTTCGCGCCGGTCGCGGCATCGACCTCGAGGATCGCCGCGCGTCCCTCTTCCTTTGCGGCGCCGTTTTCCATGACGTTGCTGTTGGAGCCGACCGTCACATAGAGCTTGCTGCCGTCGGGGCTCGCGATGACGTTCTTGGTCCAGTGGTGATTGAGCGGCCCGCCCGGAAGATCGGTGACCTTGGTGCCGGCTTCGCGGATCTCGGTTTCGCCGGCTCGTGTACGGAAAGCGCATCAGCGCATCGGTGTTGGCGACGTAGAACGAATCGCCGACGAGCGTCATGCCGAATGGCGAGTTGAGCCCGGACAGGAAAACGCTACGCGTCTCGGCGACGCCGTCGCCATCGGCGTCGCGCAGCAGCGTGATGCGGTTTGCGCTCGGCGTGCCGGAGCCGGCCTTGCTCATGAGCTTCTTCATGACCCAGCCCTTGAAGCCCTTGCGGTCTTCGGGCTTGGGCGGCGCATCGGTCTCGGCGACGAGCACATCGCCATTGGGCAGCACGTAGAGCCAGCGCGGATGATCGAGATCGGCGGCGAATGCATTGACCGCAAGACCGCTCGCAGCCGACGGCTTGCTTCCGGAAGGCCAGCCCGTCGCCTTCGCGACGTGCACCGTTGGAATGGCTGAGCTCTGCGGCGCCGGCAGCACGGGATTCGCGCCGCTTCCCGCATCGGCAGGCTGCGTCGACTGCGTGGCGCACGCGTTCATCGCGAGGGTCGACGCGGTGGCCAGGAGAATGCGAAACGTCTGCGTTGGCATGAAGCCCTCGATGCTCGAATGGGACCATCGGCAACATGCCTTGCGCGATTTGGCCGGCGAATGAACGCCTGCAAACTCGTTCATCGCGCCGCAAGCTCGCTGAATTAAACGGAACCGTGGCACGGAATCTGCAGAATTTCCTGTGGGGACGACGGCAGCAGAGTCCGCCTGCATGGCGGGCACTGCGACTCCGTCGACGGAAAACCCGCAGAACCGCCGAGAGGGCGCGCCGGCCTGATCGCCGGCGAAGCTCGCTTGTGCCGCTGGCTGTCATCTATCGACCGCTCGCGGCAGGGACTTCACGCTGCAAAAGGATTTCGGGAACGCCATGCATCGCTCGATTCTGCTCGTGCTGTTAGCCGCCGCCTGCGCGCCCGCGCTCGCCGGCGCGGCGTCGATCTATCGCTGCACCGGCCCGACCGGGGCGACCGTCTTCAGCCAGGTGCCGTGCGGCAAGGATTCGGCCGAGGTCGGAGGCTCCAGCTCGTCGAAGGCGGCCCCGACCATCGCCGCGGACCCGGCCAGCGACAAGGCCGCGCTCGCCGAGATCGACAGCCGCTGCAAGGAACGCTCGACGAAGATTCTCGACGACTACCGCACCCGCTTCGCCGAAGCGAACGCTTCGATCGTCGACCTGCACAAGCGGCTGATGGTCGCCGGTGCCGACGGTACGCAGAAAGACCCGGCGGTACAGAAAGAGATCGTCGCCGTCGAAGGCCGCAAGACCGAGCTGCTCGGATCGCAGGATCGCGAGATGGCCGCGATGCGCAACCAGTGCCAGACCGAGCGGAACGCCGAGCAGAAGCGCCAGGCCGACCGCGACGCGGCACGTGCGGTGGTCAAGCGCTGATCATTTCGCCGGACTGAAGTCCTCCGGATTTCGGCCAAAAACCCGCCGCGGCGAGAGCCGCCTCTAAAAAAAACCCTTGAAAAAGGGCTTCTCCCGCTGCCTTTTCACCCAAAACCCAGCTAGTCTTCGCCTGCGGCACTGCCCAATGCAGCCGTGCAATCGACCATTATCAAAAAAACCGCAGGAGACATCTGATCCATGGCAATGAAAAAGAAGGCCGCAGCGAAATCTGCCAAGAAGCCCGCAGCGATGAAGCCTGTGACGCAGGCTCTGTCGAAGTCGGGACTCGTCAGCCATATTTCGGCGCATACGGGCGTCGACACGAAGAGCACGCGCGCGGTTCTCGAAGCGCTCGAGCAGACGATGCACAGCGCCGTGAGCAAGAAGGGCGCGGGCCTGTTCACGATGCCGGGAATCTTCAAGATGACCTCGACCGCGGTTGCGGCGAAGCCGAAGCGCAAGGGTATCGATCCCTTCACCAAGGAAGAGCGCTGGTTCGCTGCCAAGCCGGCAAGCGTCAAAGTGAAGATCCGTCCTCTGAAGAAGCTCAAAGACGCCGCACTCTGACAGGCGTTTTGCATGCATCGCCGGCCCCTGCCGGCGATGCATTTCGCCGGAATGCGTGCCGCTCGAAGCCGCGCGTTTCGCGCTGAGTTGTTCCGCACGCGCCATCCGCGTCGCATCAACCGAATCGGCGATTTCCTACGCGTGGCGTAGGCGTTCCAGTCTTTCGCCGACGACGACGCTCCGGCACGCTCCGTCATGCTCGCAACCGGATGTGCCCTGACGGCGCATGTCGCGCATGTTCCTGATTCGGCTCGCGAGCGGATGGAACCGAACCATGATCGTTTGCACGGACGCCTCGCGCATGGACGCGACGCCGACACAAAATCCGCAACGCGTCGCCCGCCGCACACCATCGCGCATCCACGCACGCGGGAGCGCCGAGCCATGAAACCCGTGCCGGTCGAACGCCGCCGGCATCCGCGCCCGCGCCCGAAACCGCCGCTGACGATCAATGTCGCCGAGGGCTGGCAGGTGCGCTGGTGGTGCGAGCATTTCCGCGTGACGCATCGCGAACTCTTCGAAGCGATCGCCGCCGTCGGCGTCCTGGCCGAAGCCGTGCGCCAGCGCCTCGGGCGCTGAAGGGTCGTCGCGAACCTCGCTGCATTTTCCCGCATTGCACTTCGCAGCGCGCACCGCATAATGCACCGCGCGCATGCATCCAGCCGACGCGCCGGCATTCCAGATGATCAGGCAAGACGATCAGGGAGAAGTCATGAATCGAGGTGATTTCGGACACACGCACATGCCCAAGACGTTCCGCGTCGTCGCACCCGGCCAGTTTCAGGTCACCAACAGCAGCGGTTTCGCGCTCGGCACATTTGCAGGGGCCGTTCCGGCTGCGTTGAACATCGCGTTTCCGCCGGACGTCATGGATCAGCTCAAGGCCGAGGGCCTCGTCACGGCGACGACGATCGATCTCTACAACACCGCGCTCGATCCGCTGTCCTCGCCGGCCAATCTCTCGCGCTACCTCTCGCTGATGCAGCGGCTGGCGCCTTCGGACGTCAGCGACACGCCCTGAGAGATCGTTCGAAAGGTCTCGGCCATCGCGGCATCCGCGGCGATGGTCCGGACTTCATGCGCGGCGTTCGTGCATGCGCTCAGGTACTCGCGCCGCCCGCAATCGGGTTCGCCGGTCCCTTGAGCTCGATCGTGTTGCCTTCGGGATCGCGAACATAAAGCGAGAAGCCCTCGCCTTCGGCGCCGAAGCGCAGACCTTCATCGTCGATGCCGACGCCGTGCGCGGCGAGGTGCGCGCGGATCGCTTCGGCATCGAACGGCTCGACGCGCAGGCAAACATGATCGACGTTGCGTCCTTCCCCGCCTGGCGCAGCGCCGCCTTTGCGACCGAGCACGCCGTCCACGTCGATGATGTCGATCAGCGAGCGTCCCGCGCGAAGCTGCACGAGACCGATCGAATCCTCGCGGCGCTCGATCGTGCAGCCGAGCACGTCGCAGTAGAAACGCACCAGCTGCGCCGCATCGCGCGCGCGAAGCACGACGTGGTCGATTTCGCGGATCCTGATCATGCGGGGCCGAAGCTGTCGTCATCGATGCGCCGCGATCGGCGCGTCGATGGCGGATTTGCGTCTCAGGCGAACGGATCGCGCAGCACGATGTTCGCGTCGCGGTCGGGGCCCGTCGACACGATCGCGAGCGGACAGCCGGCGAGCTCCTCCAGCGCACGCAGATACGCGCGCGCGGCGGGCGGCAGCTCGTCCCAGCTCGTGATGCCGTGCGTGGATTCCTGCCAGCCCGGGAATTCGAGATAGACCGGCGTGCACTCGTCCCAGCCGGCGGCATCGAGCGGCGCGTATTCGGTGCGCTTGCCGCGATATTCGTAGGCGATGCAGATGTTGAGCTTGTCCATGCCGTCGAGCACGTCGAGCTTGGTGATGCAAAGGCCGGTGATGCCGTTGATCGCAACCGCGCGCTTGAGCGCGACGATGTCCATCCAGCCGCAGCGGCGCGGACGGCCGGTCGTCGCGCCGTATTCCTGCCCGCGATCGCGCAATGCCTGGCCGATTTCGTTGTCGAGCTCCGTCGGAAACGGACCGCCGCCGACGCGCGTCGCGTAGGCCTTGGCGATGCCGAGCACGTAGTCGATCGCGTCCGCACCGACGCCGGTGCCGGCGAGCGCGCCGCCGACCGTCGTGTTGCTCGACGTCACGTACGGATACGTGCCGTGATCGATGTCGAGCAGCGAGCCCTGCGCGCCCTCGTAGAGGATCTTCTTGCCCTGCTTGCGCAGCTCGTGCAGAAGGCCGGCGACGTCGGACTTCATCGGCTCGACGTAGTCGCCGAACGCGAGCGCCTCGTCGAGCGTCTGCTGGAAATCGACGGCTTCGACGCCGAGGTATTTCGTCAGCACGAAGTTGTGATAGTCGAGCGTGCTGCGGAGTTTTTCCGCGAGCTGCTCCGGATAGTGCAGATCGGCGACGCGCACGCCGCGGCGCGCGACCTTGTCCTCGTACGCCGGCCCGATGCCGCGCCCGGTCGTGCCGATCGCCTTGCCGCCGGCGGCCTTCTCGCGCGCCTGATCGAGCGCGATGTGGTACGGCATGATCAGCGGCGTCGCCGGCGAGATCTTGAGCCGCGAGCGCACTTCGACGCCGCGCGCCTCGAGCTCTTCGATTTCCTTCTTCAGCGCGGCCGGGCTCAGCACGACGCCGTTGCCGATCAGGCACAGCGCGTCATCGCGCAGGATGCCCGACGGAATCAGGTGCAGCACGGTCTTCTTGCCGCCGATCACCAGCGTGTGGCCGGCGTTGTGGCCGCCCTGGAAGCGCACGACGGCGCCGATATCGCGCGGTCAGCAGATCGACGATCTTGCCCTTGCCTTCGTCGCCCCATTGCGCGCCGAGGATGACTACGGATTTGCCCATTTCGATTCTTCCAGTTCGATTCGGATCGATGAGAGACGGTAGCCGGGAACCGGCATCGACCAGGCGTCAACGCACCAGCTGCAGCACGATCAGCCCGACCACGACCATCGCCGCGCCAATCATACGCAACGTCCTCTCATCGATTTGTTGCAATTGCGCGGCCATCCGTTTCCACAGCCCGGGCGATGCGAACAGGACCAGCCCCTCGATCACCAGCACCAGGCACAGCGCGGCGCCGAGGTTCCCCACGCGGCTACTTGCTTTCCTGCAGGTAGCGCAGGAACTCGGACTTCGGATCGAGCACGATCACGCCGTTCGGCGTCGTCAGCGAGTCGCGATACGCCTCGAGGCTGCGGTAGAACGCGTAGAACTCCGGATCGCGGCCGTACGAGCCCGCATAGATCTCGGCCGCCTTCGCATCGCCCTCGCCGCGCGTCTTCGCCGCGTCGCGCGTCGCTTCGGCCTTCAGCACCTGCGCCTCGCGGTCGGCGTTGGCGCGGATGCGCTCGGCCGCCTCGTTGCCTTCGGCGCGCAACGCGTCGGCGACTTGCTTGCGCTCCGAGCGCATGCGCTCGTAGACCGAGCGCAGCACCGAGCTCTCTTCGGGAAGATCGATGCGCTTGATGCGCACGTCGACGATCTGGATGCCGAGATTGTCCGTCGCGCGGTTCGCGGTCTCGACCAGCGCCTGCGTCAGATCCGAGCGCGCGCTCGAAACGACTTCCTGCAACGTGCGCGAATTGATCGCGGTGCGCAGGCCGTTCTTGACGATCGGTCCGAGCCGCTGCTGCGCGCGCGTCTCGTCGCCGGCGACCGCGGTGAAGTAGGTCGACGGATCGGCGATGCGCCACTTCACGTAGAAATCGACGTTGACGTCCTTCTTCTCGCTGGTGAGATAGCGCTCGGGCGCCGAATCGAGCGTCAGGATGCGGCGATCGAAACGCAGCACCTGCTGCAGCGGCGCCGGCAGCTTGAAATGCAGACCCGGCTTGTATCCGGTCTGGATGATGCGGCCGAACTGGATCAGGATCGCGCTCTGTCCTTCGTTGACGACGAACGCGCAGCTGCTGGCGACGAGCACGATGAGAAGCGCGATGACCGCGGTAAAGACGCGCATCAGCGGCCTCCCTTGCCGGAATCCGGCGTGGCACCGACGACCGGAGCGATCGCCTCGACCGCCTGCTGCGGCGTCTTGCTCGGCTCGAGCGGAAGGTACAGAAGATTCTTGCCGCCGGTGAGATCGATCACCTTGCTGGCGTCGGCGAGCACCTTCTGCATCGTCTCGATGTAGAGGCGCTTGCGCGTGACTTCGGGTGCGAGCCTTGTACTCGGACTCGATCAGGTTGAAGCGGTCGCCATCACCCTGCGCCTTGGCGACGCGCTCGGCCTTGTAACCTGCGGCTTCGGCAAGGATGCGCGCCACTTCGCCGCGCGCTTCAGGGATCACACGCTTGGCGTACGCGTCGGCCTGATTGCTGCTGCGCTGGCGATCCTCGCGCGCGCTGATCGCGTCGTCGAAGGCTTCCTTGACTTCCTGCGGCGGGCGCACGTTCTGGAAACTGACCTGGCTCACGACGAGGCCGGTGTCATAGCGGTCGAGCGTCGCCTGCAGCACCTTCATCGACTGCCCGGCGAGCTCGGCGCTCGGGTTCGCCGTCGGTGTCTTCGATTCGACGTCGCTCTGCGTCAGCTGGTCGGGCATGATCGAGGACAGATCGCTCGCGCCGATGACTTCGCGCACGGCGCTCTCGGCAGCCTGCTTGATCGTCTCGTCGGGCTCGCGCACGCTGAACAGGAAATGCTTCGGATCGGCAACCGTGTACTGCACGTTGAAATCGACCAGCACGATGTTCTCGTCCTTGGTCAGCATGCGCACCTGATCCGATGTCGCGCGCGCCTGCTTGGCGTCGACGATGATGACGTTCTCGATCGGGCGCGGCCATTTGAGATTGAAGCCCGGCGCCATCTCGCGCGCGAACTCGCCGAAGCGCAGCACGACGCCGATGTTGCTCGCCTTCACCGCGACCCACGAATCGAAAATCAGCCACGCAATCACGATGCCGAACGCGGCAATGGCGAAACCGCCTCCACCGCCGCCGCCGAACAGGCGGTTGAAGAACGCGCCGATGCGCCTCTGCAGCGCATCGAAATCAGGCGACGGCCCGCCGCCGCCACCGCCGTCCTTCCACGGATCACGCTGCTTGCCGCCGCCGGGTTCGTTCCATGCCATTGCTCATTACCTCGTTCCGGCGACTTGCCGCGACGTCTCTGGGGCTCTTCATTGAAACCGCGGCCATGGATGGCCGCTTCTGGACGTCATCTTGAATGACCGCACTTGGCGCTGAAGTGCGGCACCGAAGAAGCGATCAGGGACGATCGCCGCACGACGTGGATTGTAGGTAGGGGTGGGGGACCCGGCAAGCAAGCGCCGGCGCAGCCAGTCGCCGTCGCCGTCGGGCAGGCCGAACAAGGGTTCGACGAGTGCGCGCGGCGCGTCGATGCGGATGCGCCAGCCGGATTCCTCGGCATTCTCCTCGGCGACGAGGCCCTGCGCGTGCAGGCGGGCTCGCAACCGTCCAGAGGCCGACGGCACGTGCAGCTCGGCGCGGATGCGCTCGGCGCCCAGGCGATGCTCGATCGCGGTCCTGAGGCCTTCGAGACCCGCGCCGGTCACGGCCGAAACCCATGCCCGCGGCGTTTCGCCGCCGTCGATCCAGTCCAGACGCGGCGGCATGCCTCGATGCGGCGCCTTGCCATCCTGAAGAGCGCGGTCATGTGTCGCCGCTTCCTGATCTTCGCCAGCAGGAACGCTGGCATCCATCAGGTCGATCTTGTTGTAGACGAGCACCTGCGGCAGATCGCCCGCACCGATTTCGTGCAGTACGCCGTTGACGTCGGCGATGCGATCGTCGCGCTCGGGATCCGATGCATCGATGACGTGCAGCAGCAGATCCGCATCGCGCGCTTCGGCCAGCGTCGAGCGGAACGCCGCGACGAGATCGTGCGGAAGATCGCGGATGAAGCCGACCGTGTCGGCGAGCACCACCGGCCCGCATTCGAGACCTTCGAGGCGGCGCACGGTCGGATCGAGCGTCGCGAACAGCTTGTCCGCGGCGTAGACGTCGGCGCCGGTCAGCGTGTTGAACAGCGTCGACTTGCCGGCGTTCGTGTAGCCGACCAGCGCGACGACCGGCACCGCGTTGCGCTGGCGCGCGCGGCGCGCCTGGTTGCGCTGCACTTCGACCTTGTCGAGGCGTTTCTCGAGTTGCTTCACGCGATCGGCGAGCAGGCGGCGGTCGAGCTCGAGCTGCGTTTCGCCCGGACCGCGCAGGCCGATCGAACCGCCGCGCTGGCGTTCCAGATGGGTCCATCCGCGCACCAGCCGCGTGGCCATGTGCTTGCAGCTGCGCAAGCTCGACCTGCAGCTTGCCTTCGTGCGAGCGCGCGCGCTGCGCGAAGATGTCGAGGATGAGACCCGTGCGATCGACGACGCGGCACTCGGTGAGCTTTTCGAGATTGCGCTCCTGCACCGGGCTCAACGTGCGGTTGACCAGGATCAGGTCCGCATCGAGCGCCTTGCGCTGCTCGGCGAGCTCCGCGGCCTTGCCGGTGCCGACGAAATAGCGCGGATTCGGCCGGTCGACGCGCGCGGTCAGCGTGCCGACGACGCTCGCGCCGGCCGAGCGCGCGAGCTCGCCGAATTCATCGAGTGCGGCAGGGTCGGCGCGACCGGGCTCATGCGGCTGCAGCAGCAGCGCGCGCTCGCCTTTTCGGGATCGTTCGAACAGCAGGAATTACTCGTGAGGTTCTGGCGTGTCGGACGGCGCCGCAACGCCGCCGGCGCCGAGCTCAGGACCGACGCGGACGTTGCGCGTCGGCACGACGGTGGAGATCGCGTGCTTGTACACCATCTGGCTCACGGTGTTGCGCAAGCAGCACGACGAACTGATCGAACGATTCCACCGTGCCCTGCAGCTTGATGCCGTTGACGAGGTAGATCGATACCGGCACGCGTTCGCGCCGCAATGCATTCAGAAACGGATCCTGCAACGACTGCCCCTTGGCCATGGTCTTTTTCTCCACCAGCGAAATCCGCGAACCGGCAAAAAACTGCGTGGCGCAAAGTGTGCGTCCGGACGCCCCGGTTCAACCCGCGTTCATGTTTCCAACCAACTCATCTTAACGATTTGTTCCGGCAAATAAAATGCCGTGGACCACGGATTCACGAATTGACGACATTTGAGCCCAGAAACGCAGCCACGGCCTCTGCCGCTCGCGTTCCGCTTTCCCCATCGTCCGGATCGAACCATCTCGCGTCGAGCTCGCTGCGCAACCACGTCGTCTGGCGCTTGGCCAGCTGCCGCGTCGCGAAGATTGCGCGTTCGCGAAAGGTGGGGGCATCGCTCGCGCCCTCAAGATGCTCCCACGCCTGCCGATAACCGACCGCGCGCAGCGCCGGCAGATCCGCATGCAGATCGCCGCGCGCACGCAACGCGCGCACTTCGTCGAGAAAACCATCGGCCAGCATCGCATCGAAACGCCGTGCGATGCGCGCGTGCAGCCGCGGTGCGTTCGCGCGGCACGAGCGCAAGTTTCAGGATGCGCCACGGCGGACGCGACGGCGCGCCGCCGATCTGCGCCGAGAGCGGCCGACCCGTGAGCTCGATGATCTCGAGCGCGCGCTGGATGCGCTGCGCATCGCCTGGACGGATGCGCTCGGCCGCAGGCGCGTCGAGCGCGCGCAGCCGCGCGTGCAGCGCGGGCCAGCCGATCGTCGCGGCCTCCCCGGCGATGCGCGCGCGCAGCTCGGGCGATGCTTCCGGCAGATCGGACAAACCCGACGCGAGCGCGCGGAAGTAGAGCCCGGTGCCGCCGACCAGCAGCGGAACGCGTCCTTCGCGCGCGATCCCGTCCATCGCGGCGAGCGCATCGGTACGGAATTCCGCAGCCGAGTACGGCTCGGCCGGATCGCGGATGTCGATCAGCCGGTGCGGATGGCGCGCGAGCGTCGCCGCGTCCGGCTTCGCGGTGCCGATGTCGAGACCGCGATAGACGAGCGCCGAATCGACGCTGACGAGCCCGAGCGGAAACCGCTCCGCGAGCGCGCACGCGAGCGCGGTCTTGCCGGTCGCGGTCGCGCCCATGAGGAAGATGGCGGAGGGGCGGTTGTCGGGCGTGGGTGCCATCAGCGAAGTCTAAGGTGAGCGGTCAGCGGTGAGCGGTCAGCAGTCGAAAGCGAAGACGCCAGCCTTGCGTCCGCTCACCGCTGACCGCTGACCGCTGGCAGGCGCGCCCATCGGATCACCCGCCAACCGGCCCTATATAATCCGCCACCCCGCAAGGACTCGTCTCCAATGGCCACCGCGACGATGAAAGCCCTCGTCAAGCGCGACGCCGCGCCGGGCATCTGGATGGAACAGGTGCCGATCCCCGAGATCGGCCCGAACGACGTGCTGATCAAGCTCGAGAAGACCGCGATCTGCGGCACCGACCTGCACATCTACAAGTGGGACGAGTGGTCGCAGCGCACGATCAAGCCCGGCCTCGTGATCGGCCACGAGTTCGTCGGCCGCATCGTCGACATCGGTCCCGGCGTGCGCGGCTACACGGTCGGCCAGCGCGTCTCGGCCGAAGGCCACGTCGTCTGCGGCGTCTGCCGCAACTGCCGCGCCGGCAAGCAGCACCTGTGCCCGAACACGGTCGGCATCGGCGTCAACGCGCAACGGCGCGTTCGCCGAATACGTCGCGATGCCCTCGTCGAACCTGTGGCCGATTCCGGACCAGATTCCGAGCGAGCTCGCCGCGTTCTTCGATCCGTACGGCAACGCCGCGCACTGCGCGCTCGAGTTCGACCTGATCGGCGAGGACGTGCTGATCACCGGCGCCGGTCCGATCGGCATCATCGCCGCCGGCATCGCCAAGCATGTCGGCGCGCGCAACGTCGTCGTCACCGACGTCAACGACTATCGCCTCAAGCTCGCCGCCGACATGGGCGCGACGCGCGTCGTCAACGTGTCCAAGCAGTCGCTCAAGGACGTCGTCAAGGACCTGCACATGGAAGGCTTCGACGTCGGCCTCGAGATGAGCGGCAACCCGCGCGCGTTCAACGACATGCTCGACTGCATGTACCACGGCGGCAAGATCGCGCTGCTCGGCCTGCTGCCGAAGGGCGCCGGCATCGACTGGGACAAGGTCATCTTCAAGGGCCTCACGCTGCAGGGCATCTACGGCCGGCGCATGTACGAGACCTGGTACAAGATGACGCAGATGGTGCTGACCGGGCTTCCCGCTGCAGCAAGGTGCTGACGCACCAGATCCACATCGACGATTTCCAGAGAGGCTTCGACCTGATGGATTCGGGCAACTGCGGCAAGGTCGTCTGTTCGTGGAACTAGCTCGTCGCGACGCACGGCAATACGGCTGACGCACCGAGCGGACGCGCACCCATGGCCGACCGACGCCTCCGCGACCTGATCGAAAGCGCGCTTGCCGAGCTCCAGCCGGGACCGATCCTCGTCGCGCACAGCGGCGGGCTCGATTCGACCGCGCTGCTGCACGCGCTCGCGCAGTCGGCGGCGGCGCGCGCGCGCGGTCTTCGCGCGGTGCACGTCGATCATCGCCTGCACGCGGACAGCGCGAAGTGGTCGCAGCATTGCGCCGAGCTTCGCCGGGCAACTCGGCGTGCCGATCGAAACGCGCACGGTCGAAATCGCGCGCACGCCGGGGCTCGGTCTCGAAGCGACCGCGCGACGCGCGCGCTACGGCGCGATCGAGGACATGCTCGCCGACGGCGAGATCCTCGCGCTCGCGCATCATCGCGACGATCAGGCCGAGACCGTGCTGCTGAAGCTCCTGCGCGGCGCCGGGCCGGAAGGTCTCGGCGCGATGCGCACGCTGCGCCGGCTCGGCCGCGGCTTCGCCTGGCGTCCGCTGCTGACGCTGCCGCGCGCGACGTTGCGCGGCTACGCCGAACATCACCGGCTGACCTGGATCGAGGATCCGAGCAACGCCGACGTCTCGCTCGATCGCAACTTCCTGCGCATCGAGATCCTGCCGCGCATCGCGCGGCGCTGGCCCGAGGCCGAAGCGAGCATCGCGCAGAGCGCGGCCTGGGCGCGCGCCGCGGCCGATTTCATCGACGAGGAAGCCGAGCGCGCGCTCGCGCGCCTGCAAGGGCTCGATCCGGCGACGCTGCGTTTCCGCGAATGGCTCGCGCTGCCCGATGCGCTGCGCGATCCGGTGCTGCGGCGCTGGCTGCGCAGCATCGGTCTGCCCGAGCCGACGCAGTTCCAGGTCGCCGAGCTCGTGCGCCAGCTCGCCGAAGCCGGCGAGGATCGCCAGCCGTGCGTGCGCTGGCCCGGCGTCGAGGTGCGCCGCTATCGCGAGCTTTTGCACGCGCTGCCGCCGCTGCATCTGCCGCCGCTCGACTGGAGCGCCGACTTCACCGGCGAGCCGCTCGCCCTGCCGGCCGACGCCGGCACGCTGCGCCTCGTTGCGCTGCAGACGGACGCGCCGCCGCCGCGCCTTGCCGATCCTGCGACCGTGCGCTTTCGCCGCGGCGGCGAGAGCCTGCGTCTTGCCGGCGGCGCGCATACGCGCGAGCTGCGCGATCTTCTGCAGGAAGCCGGCGTGCCGCCGTGGCAGCGCAGCCGCTTGCCGCTCGTGTTCGATGCGGGCGGCGCGTTGCTCGCCGTCGCCGATCTATGGATCAGCGAAAACGGCGCCGAGCTCTTCGCGCGCGCCAGTGCGCGCCTCGACTGGCATCCGGGAAGCGGTTCCTAGAAGGGTGTGTTCTTGAAGAGTGCGGTCGGGGATGGCCGGTGCCGGACTCGCACGATTGCGAAAACGACCAGCGCAATCAACGCATTTCGAGGCGACGGCGATCATGGACGATCGCAAAAACACATGCTAGCGTTGCGCGCCATGCCGCCGACAGCCGACACGTCCCAGATCGCCGACTTCGAAAAATCGCTCGACGAGCTCGAACAGCTGGTCTCGCGCATGGAACAGGGCGAGCTCAGCCTCGACGACTCGCTGAAATCGTTCGAGCGCGGCATCGCGCTGTACCGCAATTGCCAGAACGCGCTCGAGCAGGCGGAGCTGCGCGTGAAGCAGCTGCTCGATCCGGGCGCGCCCGAAAACGCGGTGCCGTTCGATCCGGATACGCCGTGACGCTGCGATCGTCCCGACGCTAGGTCCGCGACTCACGTTGATTCGCGCGAAAGCGCGAAATGCCACTTGCGATTCCCGCGGCTTTCCTGCCGCAATGACTGAAAATGCGATTCCGGCTCTCGCCGCGAATGACGAACGGCGTGCGCGACCTGACCCCCGAACTGCTCGCCCTTTCCGCGCGCGCCGACGACGTGCTCGCGCGCGTGCTGCCGCCCGAAGACCAGCCGCCGGTCGAGCTGCATCGCGCGATGCGCTACGCGGTGCTCGGCGGCGGCAAGCGCCTGCGTCCGCTGCTCGTGTACGCCGCGGGCAACGACGCTCGGCGCGCCGCTCGATCGGCTCGATGCGGCCGCCGCCGCGGTCGAGATCATCCACGCGTATTCGCTCGTGCACGACGATCTGCCGGCGATGGACGACGACAGCCTGCGCCGCGGCCGGCCGACCTGCCATGTCGTGTTCGGCGAAGCGATGGCGATCCTCGCCGGCGATGCGCTGCAGGCGCTCGCGTTCGACGTGCTCGCGCACGACGCGGCGCTCGACGTCGATGCCGGCACGCGCGTCGCGATGCTGCGCGCGCTCGCGATCGCGTGCGGCTCGCACGGCATGGCCGGCGGCCAGGCGTTCGATCTCGCCGCGGTCGGCACGAAGCTCTCCGCCGCCGAGCTCGAACGCATGCACGTGCACAAGACCGGCGCGCTGATCCGCGCATCGGTGCGCCTCGGCGCACTCGCGGCCGGGTGTCGCGACGAGGCGACGCTCGACGCGCTCGAACGCTACGGCCACGCGGTCGGCCTCGCATTCCAGATCCGCGACGACCTGCTCGACATCGAAGCCGGCACCGAGCAGCTCGGCAAGACGGCCGGCAAGGATGTCGCCGCGTCGAAGCCGACCTATCCCGCGATTCTCGGCGTCGATGCGTCGCGCAGCGAGCTCGCCGCGCTCACCGCTACTGCGCTCGGCGCGGTCGAATCGCTTGGCGCACGGCGATGGCGCTGCGCGATCTCGCGCGCTTCGTGATGCTGCGCTCGTCCGAGTTCGTCACTGCACGCAGCGCTCGCAACCCGAGCTGCGATGCAGTCTGCGACGTCTTCGGAAATCCCAGCCGCTCGGATGCATCGCATGGCGCACGCGTCGCGCCATGCGCGCCTATGTCAGTTCACCAGTCGCAGCGTGAACGGATAGCGGTAGTGCTCGCCGTTGTTCGCCTTGACCGCGGCGACGATCGTCAGCACGAGCCAGCCGACGAACAGCGCGAGGCCGAGCGGAATGGTCAACAGCAGACCGATGCCGAGCGTGATGATCGTCAGTATCCAGAGCCCGATCGCGGCGATGATCACGCTGATGTTGAAGTTCAGCGCTTCCTTGGCCTGCTCGCCGGCGAACGGCATCGTGTCGCGCTTGATCAGCCAGACGATCAGCGGCCCGAGCACGCAGCCGATGCCGGTGATGAACGCGGTGAATGCGGACAGATGACCGAGCATCGCCCACGTGCGCTCTTCGCTTTCGCTCGGCGTCAGGGTTGCGGCCGGCGGTTGCGGCAGCGGTGCGGACGGCGTGACGCTTTCGTTCTCGCTCATGCGCTGTGCCCTCGTTGGAATGACGAGCCCACTATTTCGCAGTGCGGCGCGGAATTCAATCGCTGGAAGTCACGAGTCACCGCCGGCTGGACGCAGAGTCGAACGACGAACTACGACAGAGAACACGACGAAAGAAATCGTTACAAAGGCAATCCTTCGCGTTCTTCGCGGCTCGATCTTTTCAATCCTTGCGCGCGCTTCACTCGCCCGCGACGGTCATGCGCCCGATGAGCAGCGAACCGGTCAGGATGTGCGAGCGCGGATCGACATCGCGTCCGACCGCCTCGATGCGCATGAACATGTCGCGCAGGTTCGACGCGATCGTGATCTCCTCGACCGGATACGCGATCTCGCCGTTCTCGACCCAGTAACCCGAGGCACCACGCGAATAGTCGCCGGTGATCAGCGAAACGCCCTGCCCCATCAGCTCGGTCACGACGAGGCCGGTGCCCATGCGCTTGAGCAGCGTCGCGAGATCGTCCTTGCCCGGCTCGACGATGACGTTGTGCACGCCGCCCGCGTTGCCGGTCGACTGCAGCCCGAGCTTGCGCGCGGAATAGCTGCCGAGGATGTAGCGCTGCAGCACGCCGTCGCGGATCAGTTCGGAATCGCGCGTCGCGACGCCTTCGGAATCGAACGCGGTCGAGCCGTGGCCGCGCGCGATGTGCGGGCGCTCGGCGATCTGCATCCAGTCCGGAAACACCTGCTTGCCGGCATGATCGACGAGGAAACTCGCGCGCCGATACAGCGCGCCGCCGCTGACCGCCGACAGGAAATGACCGATCATGCTGCGCGCGGTCTCCGGCACGAACAGCACCGGGCATTCGCGCGTCGACAGCTTGCGCGCGCCGAGCCGCGCGACCGTGCGTTCGGCGGCCTTGCGGCCGATCGATTCGGCGCGACGCGAAATCACCCGCCGCGCGCGCGGTGTCGTACCAGTAATCGCGCTGCATGCCGGCGTCGTCCTCGGCGATCAGCGCGCACGACAGCGAATGCCGCGTGCTGCGCTCGATTCCGCTGAAGCCGAGCGAGTTCGCGTACGCGGTCATCGACGCGCCGGCCTGCACCGAGGCGCCTTCGGAATTGTCGATGCGCGGATCGAACGCGCGGCCGGCGTCCTCGATCTCGATGCCGAGGCGGATCGCTTCCTCGGCGCTGACGTTCCACGGATGCCAGAGGTCGAGATCCGGGAATTCGCGCGCCAGCAGCGCCGCGTCCGGCAGCCCATTGGCGGGATCGTTCTCGGTGTACCGCGCGATCGCGCAGGCGTGCTCGATGGTCTGCTCGATCGACGTCAGGATCGAGATCGGCCGTGTTCGCCGAGCCCTTGCGCCGGCCGAAATAGACCGTGACCGAAACGCCGCGGTCGCGCGTGCGCTCGACCGTTTCGACTTCGCCGAGGCGCACGTTGACGCTGAGACCGTCGTCGATGCTCGCGGCGACGTCGGCCTCGCTGGCGCCCTTGGCGCGGCAGCGGCGGATCACGTCCTCGGCGATCTCCTGAAGACGGCCGAGGTCGGCCAAGCTGGTATCTTTGTCGATGATGATGTCGTTCACTGTGCCGATGCCAAACGTTGTGATGTTCCGATGAGCCGCCGCGACCCGCCGCAACCGCTACCCGACGAGCTGCCGCCGAGCCGCAGCCAGCAGCGCCGCGACGCGCTCGAAATCTTCGATCTCGCCGAGACGCTCGCGGGGCTGAGCGACGCGCAGCTCGCGCGCGTGCCGCTCGTCCGACGAGCTTCTCGCCGAAGTGTCGCGCACGCGCGCGGTCACTTCGCACATCGCGCGCAAGCGCGCGACGCAGTTTCTCGCCAAGCAGCTGCGCAAGCTCGACGATGCGGACCTCGAACCGATCCGCCGCGTGCTCGAGCACGATCGCGCCGAAGCGCATCGCGACGCCGCCGCGCTGCACCGTGTCGAAACCTGGCGCACGCGCCTGATCGACGAAGGCGACGCGGCGCTCGACGAGCTGCTCGCGGTGCATCCTTCGGCCGACCGGCAGCGGATGCGCCAGCTGACGCGCAACGCGACGGCCGAACGCGATCGTGGCAAGCCGTTGCATGCGTATCGCGAGTTGTTTCGCGCGTTGCGCGAGTTGTTCGAACGGCTGACTCACTCCGTCGTCCCGCGAAAGCGGGGACCAGGCTTCGCTCTCGCGGAATCAAAGCGCTGGTCCCCGCTTTCGCGGGACGACGTTGCGGATCGATCACGCCGCCGTTCCGCCGACCGTCATCCTGTCGATCTTCAACGTCGGCTGCCCGACGCCGACCGGCACGCTCTGCCCGTCCTTGCCGCAAACGCCGACGCCTTCGTCGAGCTTGAGATCGTTGCCGATCATCGACACGCGCTTCAGGACTTCCGGCCCCGAGCCGATCAGCGTCGCGCCCTTGACCGGCCGCGTGACCTTGCCGTCTTCGATCAGGTACGCCTCGCTCGCCGAGAACGTGAACTTGCCGTTCGTGATGTCGACCTGTCCGCCGCCGAAATTGACCGCGTACAAACCCTTCTTCACCGACGCGATGATCTCGCCGGGATCGCGCTCGCCCGGCAGCATGTACGTGTTGGTCATGCGCGGCATCGGCAGGTGCGCGAACGATTCGCGCCGGCCGTTGCCGGTCGGCGTCATGCCCATCAGGCGCGCGTTGAGCTTGTCCTGCATGTAGCCCTTCATGACGCCGTTCTCGATCAGAACGGTGCAGTTCGTCGGCGTGCCTTCATCGTCGATCGACGAGCGAGCCGCGACGACCCGCGAGCGTGCCGTCGTCGACGACCGTGACGCCGGGCGCCGCGACTTTCTCGCCGAGCATGCCGGCGAACGCCGAAGTGCCCTTGCGGTTGAAATCGCCTTCGAAACCGTGGCCGATCGCTTCGTGCAGCAGCACGCCGGGCCAGCCGGGGCCGAGCACGACGGTCATGTTGCCGGCCGGTGCGTCGACCGATTCGAGGTTGACGAGCGCGACGCGCACGGCCTCGCGCGCGAACCCGTGCGCGCGGCCGTTCTCGAGCAGTTCCTTGAAGCCGTAGCGGCCGCCGCCACCGGAACTTGCCGGATTCGCGTCGTCCGTTCTGCTCGGCGATCACCTGCACGTTGATGCGCACCAGCGGACGCACGTCGGCCGCGAGCGTGCCGTCGGATGCCGCGAGCAGCACGGTCTCGAGGCTCGCCGCGATGCTGACGATGACCTGCTTCACGCGCGGATCGAGCGAGCGGCACAGCGCATCGAGCTCGCGCAGCACGCCGATCTTCTCTTCGCTCGACAATGTCTCGATCGGATCGATCGCCGGATAAAGGCCACGCCCCGTCGCGATCGCGAGCGGCTTGCCGACGCCGTTCGCGCTCGCCTGCGCGATCGCGCGTGCGGAACCCGCGGCTTCGAGCAGCGCGGGCAGCACGATCTCGTCGGAATACGCGAAACCGGTTTTCTCGCCGGACAGCGCGCGCACGCCGACGCCCTGCTCGATCGAATGGTTGCCGTCCTTGACGATGCCGTCCTCGAGCACCCACGACTCGCTGCGCGAATGCTGGAAATAGAGATCGGCCGCATCGATCGACGGGCCGGTCAGGCGCGCGAAGACGCGATCGAGATCGCTCGGCGGAAAGTCCGCCGGGGCGCAGCAGGCGCTGCTCGGCCTGCGTGATGAGATCGTTCATTGCAATTGGTGACCGGAATTCTTGATGTGGGAGTAGGCGCGGGCAGCCGTGCCTGCGCCGGAAGAAATTGGGCCGGCCACGGTAGGCTACAAGGCAGGTCAGCGCAACTTGGCGCCGGTAGGCTTGGGCTGTGCGCCTGCGGGCTTGATCTGCGCATCTTCGGGCTTCGTTGCCGAGTCGCCCGGCTTCGCCTCGTGCGGCGCCGGGTGCGCCGGAACCTTGCCGACCGCCGTGATCTGCGGCTTCTCCCAGCTGCCGCTGACCTGATAGCGCGAGCCCATCGCCTTGCCCATCGCCTTGCCGAGCACGCCCTGCAGCACCAGGCCGGCCGCCGCGCCGACCGGTCCCGCGGCCAGCGCGCCGACGATCGGCAGCGTCGCGCCCGTGTGCGGCGAGACGACCATCTGCTGGTCGTAGTCCTTCGCGCGAAGGCCGGTGCGCCCGGTGATCGCGATGTCGGCGGCCGGGCTCTTGATCAAGAGGTTCGACGTGTACGCGTTGCCGCCGTCGAGCCCGAACGTGCCGGTGATCGAATTGAAGCTCAGGCCGGAGCGGAAGAAATCGCTGAAATCGAGGCTGAGGCGCCGCGGAATCTCGCTGAGCGAAAGCAGGCCGAAGAAACGTCCCGCGCCGGGATCGACTTCGAGGATGCGCCCTTCGGCGACCTTGAGCGTGATCGCGCCGGTCTCGAGCTTGGGCAGCGCGAATGCCGACGGTGGCCCCGGCCATATCGCATCGATGTCGGCCGTCGTCTGGCCGCCATCGATGAGGCCCGGGAATCCGAGCGCATCCATCATGTGGCCGAGATTCTGCGCGGTCAGCGTGATCTTCAGGTGCGAGGAGTTGCGCTCCGCGGTGCCGTTCCAGTTGCCGCTCGCGGTCATGCCGACGTTCGGCGAATGCGTTTCGAGTTTCTCGATGCGCATTCCGTCGGCCGTCGGGCGGCTCTCGAACTGGCTGCCTCCGAAGCTCGCCTTGCCGAGCATGAAGTCGTTGACCGTCAGGTGCAGCGGCGGCAGCGAGGCCGGCGCGATGTCCGGCATCGCGTCGTTGTCCGGCGCGTCGGGTGGCGCTTCGGGCCAGTGGAAGCGATCGAAGCGCGCGGTCACGCCCTGGCTTGCGAGATCCTGTCCCGGAATGCGCAGCACGCCGGAGAGCGCGGCGCCGTCGATGCGGATCTCGGTGGCGCCGGTTTCGTCGCCGATCAGCAGATGCGTCGGACCGAAGCTGCGGTTCGCGATCGTGAGGTCGGCGAGGCGAAGATCGACGCCGCTGAGCAGCTTGCCGGTGGTCGCATCGCCGCCGCCGGCGCGCGCAGGCAGGAGCGAGATCCAGCCGCCCGCATCGAACGTCGACACATTGCCGTCGATCACGACGCCACGCTCGGGCAGATCGGCGCTTGCCTGTCCGCTGAACGTGACGCGCGCGCCGAACGGCTTCGTCGGCGAAGGCAGGCGTCCGACCACGGTCGCGACATCGCCGAGCTGCGCCGAGAATTTCTCGCCGACGAATGGCAGATCGAGTCCCAGCTCCAGGGGCTCCGCCGCCGAGGCGACCTTGGTCAGCGGAGCCGGCAGATCGATCGCGATGCCGCGCAGATCGCTTTCGAGCGTGAGCCGCTTGCGGCCGACCGCGCCGTTCGCGGCGGAGTCGATGATGAGTCGCACGATCCAGTCGGCTTCGCCGGGGAAACGCGCCATTGCCGCCGAAAGATCAGGCACGTCGGCGAACACGGTGCTCGCCGGGAAGCGTCCTTCGAGCCGGGCTTCGACCGCATGAGCCGGATCCGCGACATAGCCGCCGACCGCGATCGAAAGTTTGGCCGGCCGCTGGCGGAATCCGACGGCGAGCGGGCCGGCGCCAAAACCGCTCTGGTTGAAACGCACGGTGCCGTTGGCATCGACGAAGTGGAGCCCGAACGCTTCATCGTCGAGATTCGCCGCGCTGAGCTCGACCGAGCCTTCGAGCGCGATCTTCGAGGGGTCCTTGAGCGGCAGGTTCAGCGTGAACGCGAGCGTTCCCTTGCCGCCGATCGCGAGGTCCTTCAGCGTGTCCTCGTAGCGCTTGCCGATCGGCGTCGCGCGCAGGAAACCGAGCAGGTTCGCGCCGCTGCCCTCGCCCTTGACCGAAAGATCGAGCACCGGCTCGCCGAAATTCGCGATCGTTGCCGTCGCGGAGGTCACGCGATCGCCCTTCACCTCGGCCGTCTCGGCCTCGACCAGCATCGAGTCGTTGATGAACGTCGCGTTCGCGACGAGATGCTCGGCGCGCGGCCATTCCGGGTTGTATTCGAACACGGTGTCGACGATGCGGCCGCGCGCTTCGAAGCGGCCGGCGTTGTCGTGGAACGGCCAGCTGTCGAGATCGCCGCGCACGAGCACACGCCCCGACTCGAGGCGTCCTTCGACGAGCGCGCGATCGAGATACTCGACGGCTGCCGGCGGCATCGTGGTGGTCGGCCAGAACAGCTTCGCGGCTGTCACGTCGGCGTGCGTGACGACCGCATAGAGATCGAGCAGCGGACGCGTATCGTCGTCCTGGATCTCCGCACCGCCGCGCACCTCGCCGCCATAGCCTTCGCCTTCGAACGTCACGCGGTCGGTATCGATGCGCCAGGCGTCGTCGGTATGGAACGTGACGATGTCGCCGCCGAACTGCGGAAAACAGAAAAGGCTTGCGGAACACGCGCGGAAAGTCGACGCGCAGCGGCTGCGCGGGCAATTGCAGCAGCAGCGCCTGCGCATCGCCGTGCACTTCGGCTTCGACATGCTCGACACCGGGCACGCTGCCCGCGCTGGCAAAGCCCGCGGCGTGCAGCACGGCGTCGACGTCGAAATCCTTCGCGCCGTTCCAGCGCAGATCCGCTCCGGCGAGCTGTCCCTGCGGATGCGCAAGATAGAGCCAGCGGCGCAAGCCATCGGGCAGGCGCGAGCTCAGCATCGCAACGCTGCCGAGCGGCTCGAGCGCGAGGTTCGTCGTCTGCGCACGATAGCGCGCCGCCTCATCGTCGCCGCGCCGCTCGATCGTCACGCCCGCGGGCGGCAGCGATGCATCGCCGCGCGTCAGCGACGAGATCGGCGAGGTCGGCGGTCCAGCCCGTCGTCTTCGCGCAGCCAGCGCGCGACAAACGCGACGCGATCGAAGTGCGTGCGCGGCGCGACCTCGATGCCGCCATCGAGCGCGATCGCGTCGTGTGCGGACAAAGTCGCATCATGCAGGTCGGTGCGGATGCGCACGTCCTCGATGCGCGATGCCTTCACGCGCGATCCAGATCTGCGCATCGCCGCGGCCGCTGGCGAGCTCGACGCCGGCAAACGGCCGCTGCGCGCCGAAGCGCGCCAGATCGACGTCGCGGCCGCCTGCGTAGAAGATGCCGTTGCGACGAATGAGATCGACGTCGGCGATGAGATCGATCGACGTCGGATCGCCGGAGAGATTGCGCACCGTGCCGGCCAGATGCGTCGACGCTCCGCGATTGACGACGCGGATCTCCGACGCGCCGAGCGAGAGATGCAAGTCCTCGCGCGGATCGTCGATGGTGAGCTTGAGATCCTTGAGCACGAGCACGCCGAGCGCGCCCATCGAAAGCGGGCTGGGTGGTGGCGACGCCGCGGCTGCGGTGGCTGCGGCGGCGACAGGCCCTGCGCCGATGTCCGGGCCACGCAGGTGCCAGCCGTCGTCGTCGTGCGTGAACTCCGCGTCGACGCCGACCATGCGGAATTCGCTCCAGGCGAGACCGCGCTTGAACGGCGCGTAGAGACTCAGCGCGAGCTCCGCGTGCGGAATTTCGATCGGCGAGCGTGCGCCGTCGTCGCTGCCGATGCGCACGTTATCGAGCGTCAGCTGCGGGCCGCCCTCGATCCAGGTACCGCTGACGCCGCCGATCTTGACCGGCTGATGCAGGCGCTCGGAAAGCCACGCCTCGATGCGCGCGGGATTGCGCACCAGCCACGGCATCGCCAGCTGCGTGAATCCCATCAGCAGCGCGAGCGCGATGACGGCCGTGGTCACCAGCGTGAACAGCGCGAAACGCAGTCGGCGCAGCGTTCGCCGCAGCATCGGCGTCAACCTGCCCGCTGTCGCGCGGTGGAGCACACCCGCGATCGCGTACGCGCGCTAGAGCAGCACGACATCGTATTGCTCCTGCGAGTAATGCTCCTCGGGCTGAAAGCGGATCGTCTTGCCGATGAACTCCTCGAGCTCGGCGACCGCAGCCGATTCTTCCTCGAGAATGCGGTTGACGACTTTCGGCGCCGCGAGCACGAGCAGCTTCTGCGCCTCGAACTGGCGCACCGCGCGCGTGATCTCGCGGAAGATCTCGTAGGTGACCGTCTCGGCGGTCTTGATGCTGCCGCGTCCGGTGCAGGCCGGACACGGCTCGCAGAGCTGGCGTTCCAGGCTTTCGGTCGTGCGCTTTCGCGTCATCTCGACGAGGCCGAGCGGCGACATGTCGTAGACGGTCGCCTTTGCGTGATCGCGCGCGAGCGATTTCTCGAGCTGGCGCAGCACCTGGCGCTGGTGCTCCTCGTCGACCATGTCGATGAAGTCGATGATGATGATGCCGCCGAGGTTGCGCAGGCGCAGCTGCCGCGCCGCGGCCTGCGCCGCTTCGAGATTGGTGCGGAACACGGTTTCCTCGAGATTGCGCGTGCCGAGGAAGCCGCCGGTGTTGACGTCGATGGTCGTCATCGCTTCGGTCTGGTCGACGATCAGGTAGCCGCCCGACTTCAGCGGTACATCCTTGCGCAGGGCCTTCTGGATCTCGTCCTCGACGCCGTAGAGATCGAAGATCGGCCGCTCGCCCGGATAATGTTCCACGCGCTCGGCCAACTCCGGCATGAACTGCTGCACGAACAGGTGCGCGCGCTCGAGCGTCTCGCGCGAATCGACGCGCACCTTCTCGATCGTCGGCCGCATCAGGTCGCGCAGCGCGCGCAGCGGCAGACTCAGATCCTCGTAGACGCGCTCGCCGACGCGCGCCTTGGCGATGTTGTCCTGCACCGTCGTCCACAGCTTGCCGAGATAGTCGATGTCCTCGGCCAGCGCCTCGCGCGATTCGCCTTCGGCGTTGGTGCGCACGATGTAGCCGAAGCGCGTCTCGCCGATCAGCTCCGCGAGCATGTCCTTGAGGCGCGCGCGCTCGCCTTCGTCCTCGATGCGCACCGAGACACCGAGCACCTTCGAGTACGGCAGCAGCACGAGATAGCGCGACGGGATCGAAAGGTGCGTGGTCAGGCGCGCGCCTTTCGTGCCGATCGGATCCTTGACCACCTGCACGACGATCTCCTGCCCGTCGCGCACGAGCTCGCCGATCGAGGGCATCGGCAGCAGCCGCGTCGCCGTTCTCGGCGATCAGCGGCGAATGCAGGCGGATGATGTCCGATGCGTGCAGGAACGCGGCGCGGTCGAGCCCGACCTCGACGAACGCGGCCTGCATGCCCGGCATGACCCGGCTGACCTTGCCCTTGTAGATGTTGCCGACGTATCCGCGGCGTGTCGCCCGCTCGACGTGCACCTCCTGCAGCATCCCGTTCTCGACCAGCGCGACGCGGGTCTCGCGCGGGGTGACGTTGATCAGGATTTCTTCGGACATGGAGGCACTTGGCCGAGTCAGTTGAGACGACTTATAGCTGTCGCGGAGCGCCATTGTCGACTGCCAGGCGGCTCCCGGAGCCGCGCCGCAGGCGCCGGACTGTTAAAATGCGCAAGCTGTCGCATCACGCGGAACCGGTTTGCCTTCCACCCACAGTTACCGCTTCGACGATGTCGAGATCGACCTCGACGCGCGCGAGATTCGCCGTGCCGGCCGTCGCGCCGACGTCGAGGCCAAGGTCTTCGATCTGATCGAGCTGCTTTTGCTCGCGCGCGGCCGTGCGCTCAGCAAAGCTGAACTGACGAGTGCACTTTGGGGCGACCGGCCGGTCACCGACGCCGCGCTGTCGCAGCAGCTGCGCAAGGCGCGCCGCGCGCTCGGCGATGACGGCGATGCGCAGCGCGTCATCCGCACCGTACATGGGCGCGGCCTGCGCTGGGTCGCTGAAATTGCCGAGATCGCGGACGACGGGACCGCCGAGAGAACGCCGCCTTCTCCGTCACGTTCCGAAGCGCCTGCGTCGCCGATCCCGGATCGCGACGACGACATCACGCCTGGACCGATGCCGACGCGACGGCGATCGTGGCTGATGGCCGCAGCCATCGGCATGATCGTCGTGATCGTTGCCGTACTCGTGCTGCGCTACCCGATCCGCGCCGCCGGAGATGCCGGCGCGCACACGCGCATCGCCGTGCTGCCGATCGTAGACCACACCGGCGAGTCCGAGCTCGCCTGGACACGCAACGGCCTGATGGGCCTCATGACCAGCCTTTTCGAGCAGACCGGCCAGACCGAGGTCGTTTCCGCGCAGAACGTGCAGGCCGTCGCCGATCCGCGCTCAGGCGACGTCGATCTCGATGTCGCGCGGCGCGCGCTCGGCGCGACGCATTTCGTGTCGGGCGAGTTGCGCCGCGTCGGTCCGTTGTATGAGCTCGAAATCCACCTCGTCGCGGCCGGTGCGGCCGAACGACGCGAAACGCTGCACGGAACCGCGCCGGCGCCGCTCGCGGTCGACGCGGTCGCGCGCGTGCGGCGCTGGCTCGATCTGACGCCGCTGCCCGACACGCGATCGAGCGGCATCGAAAATCCGTTCCTCGCCGAGGCCTACGCGCGCGGGCTCGATGCGCAGCTGCACGGCGATCATGCCGGCGCGAAGAAATATTTCGAAATCTGCCTCGACCACGATCCGGGTCTCGCCTGGCCGCGTCTCGGGCTCGCGGTTTCGCAAGGCGCGAGCGGCGAGGAAGCGCAGAGCGACGACAACGCGGCGAAAGTCGTCGACGCGGCGCGCGAGACCGGCGATCGCGATCTGCTGATCCCCGCGCTGCGCCAGCGCGCAGCGGTCGCGTATCACCAGGGCGATCTCGAAACGGCGAAACGCCATCTCGATGCGGCGCTCGCCGAAGTGTCCGCCGAGGATCAGCCGCTCGCGATGAGCGAGCTCCTCGTCGGTGTCGCATCCATCGAAGACGAGCGCGGCGAGTTCGCCGCAGCGCGTGCGCATTTCGAGCAGGCGCTGGAGCTCGCGCGCAAGACCGGCAACCGTCGCGGCGAAGCGTCGGTGCTGGCCAATATCGCGAGCCTCGACAACGGCGCCGGCGATGCGGCCGCGGCCGCGACGGATCTTCGCAACGCGGTCGATGCCGCGCGCGCGGCCGGCGACGCGTATCTCGAAGGCTCGATCCTCGGCAATCTCGGCGCGACCGAGGCGAACCAGGGCCGCCTGCTCGATGCGATCGCGCTGCTGAAACAGGGTCTGTCGATCGCGATCGCACGCGGCGACTCGCGCCTGCAGGCGCTGATCGGCACGCAGCTCGTCTGGGTGCTGATGCCGTTCGGCCGCGATGCCGATGCGCGCGCGCTCGCGCATCGCGTCATCGCGCTCGGCAAGACCGCAGGCAATACGCTGTGGCAGGCCGAAGCGCACTGGACGCTCGCGGCGCTCGATGCGCGCGCACACGCGTGGCCGCAGGCGTTCGCGGAATTCGGCGAGGCGCGTGCGATCTACACGGCCGACGGCATCGACGCGCAGCCTCGCGCCGATGCTCGCCGAGCTCGTGGCCGCCGCCGACGAAGCCGGCGACCTTGCCAAAGCGCGCGAAGCGGCCGATGCGTTCCGCTCGCTCGCCGACGGAAATGCCGAATGGCAGGCGTGGCTGCCGCTGCTCGATGCGCATCTGCGCAACGCCGGCGGCGATGCCCGCGGCGCTGCGGACGCGCTGACGCGCCTGCTCGATGCGAGGCCGCCGGCGCCAGGCCCGGTCGCCGAGGCGGCGCTGTTCCAGCTCGGCCGCTGGCAGCTGGCGCTGGGCGAGCCCGATGCGCTGCTGGCTCGTTCCGAATGGAAGCCGTTGCTCGACCAGAACCCGGACGCGATCGCGCTGCGCGTCGAAGCGCTCCGCGCGAGCGGCGATGAAAAGGCCGCCGAGGCCGAGCAGCAGCGCCTGGACGCGCTCAGGAATGCGCCCGAGCTCAACCTCGATCCGACGTGGCTCGCGGTCGACTGAGCGCGGAATCACGCCGGGTCCTGATCGCGTCACAAATCCGTCAAGACTCGCAGGGCGCATTTGCGCTCCAATGCGCGCCCTCCTCCAAGCGGAATCGATCGATGCTTCGTTATCTTTTCGTCGGCGCGCTCGCGCTTGCCAGTGGTGCCGCGAACGCCGAGCTCGTCACCGTCCGCTACGACTTCCCGAACATCGCCAACTACGCCTTCACCTGGGGCTACTTCGGCGGCGAGCGCGGCCCGACCACGGGCCACATCGTGTCGACGACGCTGGTGATCGACTACACGACGACCGGCACGCAGGACGCGGCCGATTTCTACTTCACGTTCGACGTGCCGACGCTCGACGGCCAGGAGACGCACATCGGCCTCACCGGCGTAGATCTCGGCTGGTCCGGCCAGGACGAATTCACGTACACGTTCACGAGTGATCTCTACAACGGCGAGATCCGCGAAGGCCGCTTCGGCGCCGAGTTCGCCGGCGGCGGCGCGTTCACCGATTCGTACGTCGAGTTCCTCGTCGACGCCGACCCGATCGACCCGATCTTCGGCGACGGCTTCGACACGCTCTGAGTTTTCCGCGAGGCGGGAACCCGCGGCTCGCGCGTGGGGCGTGATCGTGGGTCCCGCTTTCGCGGAACCGCGGCGCGCCCGCTAGATCGCGCCCAGGCGCCGCAGCAGCTGCGCCGTCTCGTGCAGCGGCAATCCCATCACGCCCGAATGGCTGCCGTCGAGGCGACGCACGAACGCGGCCGCGCGGCCCTGGATCGCGTAGGCGCCGGCCTTGCCGAATGCTTCGCCGCTGGCGACGTATGCGGCGATGTCGGCTTCGTCGAGCGGCATGAATTCGACGCGCGTATCGCTCGTCGCGTGCTCCTCGCGCGACGCGCTGACGCACCAGACCGTCGAGATCGCGCGATGCACGCGGCCGGACAGCCGGCGCAGCATGCGCGCTGCATCGTCTGCGTCGGCCGGCTTGCCGAACACGTCATCGCCGAGCACGACTTCGGTGTCGGCGCCGATCACGACCGCATCCGGCACCGCGACGACCTGCATCAGCCCGGCCGCCGGCTTTCTCGCGCGCGACGCGGCTGACGTAATCCTCGGGCGGCTCGCCGGGCTGGCGCTCTTCGGCGACATCGACGTCGAGGATCGAGAAATCGACGCCGAGCTGGCGCAGCAGCTCGCGACGGCGTGGCGATTGGGATGCGAGGTAGATCATTGTGTGAAGCAGGGAACGGGGAACGGGGAACAGGGAACGGCAAGGAAGTGACTGGATATCGCGCGGCTCATTTTCCGTTCCCCGTTCCCTGTTCCCCGCTTTCAAGCCCGATGATACGGATGCCCGGCCAGCATCGTCGCCGCGCGGTAGAGCTGCTCGGCGACCACGAGCCGCACGAGCATGTGCGGCAGCGTCAGCGGGCCGAGCGACCAGCGCTGGTGAGCGCTGGCCAGAATGTCCGATGCGTGGCCGTCGGGGCCGCCGATCAGGAATGCGAGATCGCGGCCTTGCATGCGCCATCGCTTGAGCTCGGATGCGAGCTGCTCGCTCGACCACGCGGTGCCGTGGCCGTCGAGCGCGACGATGTGAACATCTTTCGGGAGCGCGGCGCGCACGGCAGCGCCTTCGTCGGCGATCGCGCGCGCCGGATCGCGGCCCTTGCCGCGCGTGCCGAGCTTGATCTCGACGAGCTCGAGCGGCAGCTCGTGCGAGAGGCGCTTGCGATATTCGGCGAAACCCTCGGCGACCCACGCGGGCATGCGCTCGCCGACTGCGATCAGCCGCGCGCGCATGTCCTAAGCCGTGATCAGCCGGCGAGCGCCGTCGGCATGTCGTCGCCGACCGTCCACAGCCTTTCGAGGCCGTAGAACTCGCGCGTGCGCGGCAGCATCACGTGGACGACGATGTCGCCGAGATCGACGAGCACCCATTCGGCCTCGCGCTGGCCTTCGACGCCGATCGGCGGCAGGCCGGCCTGCTTGGCCTTCCTGACGACTTCGTCTGCGATCGATTTGACGTGCCGCGACGACGTGCCGCTCGCGACGACCATGAGGTCGGTCACCGAGCTCTTGTCGCGCACGTTGATCTCACGCACGTCGCGCGCCTTCAGATCGTCGAGCGCGGCGAGGACGAGGGATCGGAGCCGATCGGCAGGTGCGGCAGGAGCCGCCGGTTTCTTGCGGGTTCGGGGAGCTTTCGACGCCTTGACCGGGGCCGGCTTGGGCTTTCCGGGTTTGGCGGAGGTCTTGCGGGCAGCGGCTGTCTTGCTGACTTTGGGAGTTCCGGCCTTGCGCGGCCGGCGCTTATCCGACGTGGCCAAGTGGAAGCGACCTCTGGCATGCCATGCGCCGTGATTGGCGCAAAGCCAGTATAGGCCGAATTCCGTAACCGTGTTGTTGCAGATTTCCGCCGCCGCGCTCGGCGCGCATTTGTGGTTTGACGCCCGGCATTTTGCTTGCACGGACGTGGACTGGCGCCATTGATGGGCCGCCGCCGGCACCGTGCTATAAGCCGCGCCTATGCAGGCCGAGGAAACCACCGCCCTCCTGCTCGCGCGCGTCCGCAGCGGCGACGAGGCCGCGCGCGAGCGCCTTGCCGCGCGCTACCTGCCGATGCTGCGCCGCTGGGCCCATGGCCGGCTGCCAGCCAGCACGCGCGATCTCACCGATACGGACGATCTTGTTCAGGTCACCCTCTTCCGGGTGTTGAAACAGATCGGACGGTTCGAATATGGCGGCGCTGGAAGCTTCCTCGCCTACCTGCGCAGCACGCTCTTGAACCTCCTGCGCAACGAGATCCGCCGGGTGGCGCGACGCGGCGAAAGCACGGAGTTGAGCGAGACGCTGGCATCCGATGAGGCGGCGTCCCCGCTCGAACAGGCGATCGGCCGCGAGCGCCTGGAACGCTACGAGTCGGCGCTCGAATCCCTGCCGGCGCGCGCGCGGGAGCTGGTGATCATGCGCCTGGAATTCGACATGACATACGACGACATCGCCAACGAAGTGCAGTCCACACCGGATGCCGTGCGCATGGCGATCCGCCGCGCCGTCGAAATGCTTGCGCGCACGCTGGGCGCGGCCGCATGACGCGCGCGGCCGATCCGCTGCGCGAGTTGCTCGACCGCCTCGCCGACGGTGCTCCGATCGACTGGGATCGCGCCGGCGGCGCGGACACGCCGCTGCTCGACGCGTTGTACACGCTCGATGCCGTGCGCAACGCGTATCAACGCATCGGCGCCGCCGACGGGCCGGACACGCAGGCGCTGTTCCACTGGGGACACCTCGCGGTGCTCGAAAAAATCGGCAGCGGCACGACCGCGGACGTCTATCGTGCGTGGGATCCGGGCCTCTCGACCGCGGTTGCGCTGAAACTCCTGCGTCCGGACGCCGCCGCGGCCGGTCTGCGCAGCGAGGAATTCCTGCGCGAAGGACGCATTCTCGCCCGACTCAGCCAGCGCAACGTGCTGCGCGTCTACGGCGCCGCGGTGCACGACGGACGACCGGGCATCTGGAACGAATGGATCGAGGGCCGCACGCTCGATGCAATCGTCGAAGCGGACGGTCCCTTCGGCAGCACCGAGGCCGCGCACATCGGCCTCGAGCTCTGCGCCGGAGCCGGCGCCATCCACGCGGCGGGCGTTCTGCATGGCGACATCAAGGCCAGCAACGCGATGCGTGCGCGCGGCGGGCGCATCGTGCTGACCGATCTCGGCGCCGCGGGTACCCCGGATGTGCTCAACGCTTCACTGCACACGCAGGCAACTGCGGGCGTACCTGTCACCGCAGGCGCACGACGGCGCGCCGCGCAGCACGGCGGACGATCTATATGCGCTCGGCGTCCTGCTGCATTTCCTCGTCACCGGAACGTATCCGCAAGACGGTGCCAGCCGCGTGCGTGAGCTCGCGCCGCACATCGAGCCGCGTCTCGCCAAGACGATCGATCGCGCGCTCGATGCAGAGCCCGAAACGCGCTACGTCGGATGCGCAGGAATTCGCCGATTCGTTGCGCGCGTGCCTCGGCTTTACCGCTGCACCCGGGAAGCCGCGGACACGGCGCGGATTGATCGCCGCCGTCGTCGCACTGTTTGCGGTCGTTGCCGGATTCACAGCGTGGACGATCCTGCGTACCCAGGCCTGGAGCACGGAGACCGAGCTCGTCCGCCGTACCGGCACGGGCAGCGAATCGCTGCGCGACGGCGCGCGCCTTCGCGTCGGCGATCGCATCGACCTGACTCTGACGACGAATCGACCGACTTGGGCCTACGTCTTCAATGAAGATGCGGCCGGCGATTTCCACGTACTGTTTCCGTTGACCGGGCTCGAGCTTTCGAACCCGTTGCCCGCGAATGCGACCGTCACCCTGCCCGGCCGGCAAGGCGCGCGCACGTTGTCCTGGGAAGTGTCGGACGCGAATGGTCGCGAGGAATTCCTCGTGCTGCTCGCGCAGCAGCCGCTCGAACGGCTCGATCTGCGTCTGGCCGCGCTGCCGGCCGTCGCGATCGCCGACGCCGAGCGCGGCGTCGGACGTGCGCGCGCGAACCCGCCGGGTGCGCTCCGGCTGCGCGGCGAGCACCTGAACACGCTGCTCACGGAGCTCGGCGGCGAGCTCGCGGATGCGGAGCGCGTGCGACTGCGGGCCTGGCGCTTCAACGATCCGTCTGCGGATTGACCCGATCGGTCCGGAACAGGGCGCAGCGGCGCTAGAATCCTCGACCGAGGGGGCGCCGCGCATGGGGGGCAAACGCGAATCGCAGGTGCTGGGCGCGGTGTTCGCCGCGCTCGTGGCCGTCTCTGCGAATGCGACCGGCGCCGAGGACGCAAGCGCATTGCTCGCGCGCGGCGCATGCACGGCGGCGGAGAATCGTGCCGCCGAGATGCTCGCCGAGTCCGAGCGCGGCAACACCGACGAAGCGATCGCGGCTGCGCTCGCGCTGCGCACACGCATCGCGCTCGATTGCCGGCGGCCCGATACGCCCGGACTCGAGACGTGGATCGACCGCGAGCTCGCGCTGCGCAACAAGCTCGCGGGCGCCGGCAGCGCCGCGGTGGCCGAAGTCGAACTGCAACGCATCCGTCGCGCCACGCAGCTCAATCATCTCGACGAGGCATCCGCGCAAACCCAGGCGCTGATGACACAGGCCGACGCATCGCATTGGCCGCCGGATCTCGTCGCGCGTATCACCGACCAGCAGGCTGCGCTCTACAACCTGCGTGCCGAAGCGCAGCCCGCTTACGACGCCGCGACACGCGCAATCCAGCTCGCCCGCGAAGCCCACGACGAAACGACACTGATGCACGCGCTGGAAAATCAGGCTTTCGCGCTTGTGCGTCAACGCCGTGGAACCGAAGCGCTGATTCCGATCGCCGAAGCGGACGCGATCGCGATCAGACAGTTCGGCCCGAATCACCGCGAACGCTTCGACACCTTGCGCATCACCGCGCAGGCGCAACGCGACGCCGGCAATTTCGGCGCAGCGATCGATGCGCTCGAACAGAGCCTCGTGATCCTGCGCGGACAACCCGAGCCGGACGATCGCCAGATCGCATCCGCGCTGATGGTGCTTGGGCAGACGCTGAAGATTTCCGGCGACCGCGAGCACGCGGCCGCGCGCTACGAGGAAGCGCTCGCTGCGGATTCGCGTGCGCCCGATCCCGCGGGCCGCGTGCGGCCTGCGATCCTGCACGGGCTCGCCAATCTCTATCGAGACCGCAACGAGCATCAGCGCGCGATCGCGCTGTATGCCGAGGCCGTTCCGCTGTTTGTCGCCGCGTACGGCACGCAATCGCCGCAGCTGGCTCAAGTGCTCAACAACTACGCGAACGCACTCGCCAACGTCGGCCGATACGACGAGGCGATCGCGCTGTACCGGCGCGCGCTCGCGATCGCCGAGGAGCGCAAGAGCAAGGATCCGGGCGACTACCTGCCGCTGGCCAACATCGGCATGGTCGATGTCTGGCAAGGACGCTATGTCGAGGCCGAAGCCGGCTTCCGTGCAGCGATCCCGCATCTGTTGAGCACCGCGCCCGGCAGCGAAGCGAGCACGCTGTTCACGCGTATCGGCCTCGCTGCGAGCCTCTGGGGACAAAAGCGCTACGACGATGCATTCGCCGCCGCCGTCGCCGCCGAGCAGTTGCGTCAGGCCGCGTTGCGGCTCGCAGCGGCCCGGCTCGGCGAGCGCCAGGCGATCAGCTTTCAGGAATACCTGCGACCGAGCCTCGATTTCGTCGTCGCGCTCGCCGCGGCGAGCGGCAAACGCGAGCACGCCGAACGCGCGTGGGAGCTCAGCATGGCCGCGCGCGACCAGGTCACCTCGATCACGGCGCAGCGCCTCGCGGCCGCGCGCGCATCGTCCGATCCGGCGCTCGCGCCGCTGTGGAATGCGTGGCGCGAAGCGAGCGCGGCACTCGCGCTGGCCGAGCTCGGTGGCGATGCGGCGAGCGCGAACGTGCGCGATGCACAGGACAAATCCGATCGCGCCGAGCGCACGCTCGCCGCGGCGATGCCCCAGGCGGGCGCGATCGCAAACGCGCAGATTTCCCTGGCTGACCTGCGCGCTGCGCTGCCCGCACAGACCGCGCTCATCGTTTTCGCGGGCGTGCAGCCGCGCGTCGCGTCCGACTTTTCGGCGACCGCCGCCGAGGAACGCGAACCGGATGTCTACGCGTGGGTGCTGCCGTCCGCGCACGAGCGCGTGCAAATAATGCGGCTGGGTGCGGGCGATGAGATCGTGCGCAGCATCGACGCATGGAATGCCGCGCAAAGCGATCCGCACGTCGCCATCGCCGAAGTCCTGCGCCGCGGCAAGGAAGTAAAGGAGAAGATCTGGACGCCGCTCAGGGCGTCGATCGCGGCAAAAAATGTCTTCTTCGTTTCCTCTGGCGCGCTGCACCGCGTCGCATGGGCCGCACTGCCGGACGACGAGCGCTTCCTCGTCGACTCGAACTATGTCTTTCACGCGCTCAACCACGAGCGTGAATTGCTCGCGCCGGCGCTCGGCGATGTTTCGCGGTCGCAAAGTCTGCTTGCGATCGCCGATCCGGCCAGCGGCGCGGCGCCGCCGGCGTCCAGGCGAGCCTGCGCCGGAGAAAGCTGGCCCGTCGCCGCGCTGCCGGGCGCTCGCCGCGAAGCGGCGCGACTGGATGTCCTGTGGCACGAACGCTTCGGCGCCGATGCCGACGCGACCATCCTCGAAGGCGCCGCCGCAACCGAAACGCGCGTGCGCGCCGTGGCGAGCCGCGCGGACGTGCTGCATTTCGCCACGCACGGCCTTGACCTCGCCGGCGACTGCGGCACGGTCGGTGGCGCAACCGTCGCGACGCGCGGTTTCACGCTCGCCGCGGATGCGCCGTTCGACGACAAGGCGCCGGCCGCAGCGACGGCTGCACTGATGCTCGCGCCGGGCGCCGGCAGCGGCGACGACGACGGCTTGCTGACGGCTCAGGAAATCGCGACGCTCGATCTTTCGCACACGCGCTGGGCCGTGCTCGCCGCGTGCGCGACCGCGAGCGGCACGACGCGCCATTACGAAGGTCTGTTCGGCCTCGCGCGCGCATTCCGGCTCGCCGGTGCGCGCACGGTGATCACGAGCCTGTGGCCTGTCGAAGATGCGGCGACGGCGCAGTGGAGCGAAGCACTGTATGCCGCGCGCCTGGACAAAGGTCTGGATACCGCGCACGCGCTTGCCGCCGCGCAGCGCGCCATGCTCTCCGCGCGGCGCGCGGACGGCGAATCGACGCATCCGTACTACTGGGCCGCGTTCGTCGCCTCCGGCGACTGGCGCTGATCGCTTGCGCGGCGTCGAACCTATCCTTCGAAGCCGTTCGTGAAGATTCGCCCGGGATCGGATTCGAACGCTCCGATATCCGCACTCGCATCGACCACACGTGCAAATCCAGTGCCGCGCTGCTCGCGCGTCAGATCGAGCGAATTGTTGCCGCTGTCGATAGCAGGACTTCCTGTCAGAAGCGCATGCGTTTTCGTGAGTCCGCCGTTGTTCGCGAGTGGACCGAGGATCGGATCGGCGCTGATCGTATCCGGCGGGAGCGTCAGGAATGTCACTCCGACGAGGTTGTTCGCGCCGGTGATCGAAGAAAATTCGCTGCCGCCGATGTCGCGCTGGGTCGCACCTGCACTGTTGTTGGCGATGATCGAGCTTTCAAGCTCTGCATCGTAGACGACGTAGAGGCCGCTCACGTCGAGCGCGACGCTGGTGTTGAACGCGACCGTGCTGTTGGCGAGGATCAGCGGCATGTTGGCGACGATTCCTCCGACCGCAACATCGCCGACGTTGCCGGAGATCGTGCTGTTCTGGATCTTCGCGGAAGACCCCGGCGTGTCGCCGCTCATCCATATTCCGCCGCCGATGGCCGCGTGGTTGCCGGAGACCGTCGATCCGGTCAGATACGTATCGCCCTGCACGTAGATTCCGCCGGCCCTGCTGATGTAACCGCTGATCGCGCTGTTGTCGCTGATCGTGCTGTATTTCATCACGAGATCTTGGATCGCGATTCCGCCGCCGCCGGCGGCTTCGCCCTGCGCGCTCGTGACGGTGCTCCCGCTGATACGGCTTCGCACCAGGATGATGTCCTGCTCGGCGAAGATCGCTCCGCCCACCGCGGTGTCGCCGCTGCTGGCCGTGACCGTGCAGGCGCTTAGCGTCGAATCAGTCAGTGCCACGCCGCCGAACGCGAGAAGGCATCCGCCGGCCGTGCCGTCTCCATCGGTGACTGCATCGGCGACGCCGCAGTGGTCGATGACCGAGTCGGTTGCTTCGATGTTGCCTTTCGAGAACACGCAGCCGCCGAACGCGAGATAGTAGGGACCGCCCGAATACGTGCCGCGGGTCACCCGCAAGCCCGTAAGCGCGAAGGTTGCGTTGCCGAGGTGGTAGAACGCGCGGCCGTGATACGCCGCATCGATCGTCAGCGCTGCCGCGCCGGGCCCGATCAGTTCGACATCGTCGACCGCGACGATGATCCCGCCGCTCGATAACGTGATCGTGCTGCAGCCTAGCTGCGTAAGGTCGATGACATCGCCGTTGACCGCGGTAGCAAGCGCGGCGCGCAGGCTGCCGGCTCCGTTGTCGGCACAATTGTCGACGACGATCGTGCCGGCCGGGCGATCCGGGACGAGCCGGTGGCGTTCTCTCAATACTCCGGAGAAATGAAGTCCGAGCTGCGCCGAGAAGGTTGCGCGCGCATGCCCGCTGAACGGCGTGGGACTTGCGCTGCTTTGCGTCCCGCCGTCGCAAGGCTCCGCCAGCATCAATGCCGCAGCGAGCCCGAGCGCCAGCGGGTGCCAGCCGAGCCGTCCGTGTCCGGCACCCGCAATGAACGGCGTCATGGTCCCCTCCCCAGGGAATCGGTTCCATTCGAGGAACACGGTCGCGCCTGCTGACCGAACATACACCTTGTTCCCTGGCAGAAGTTCGAAATCGTGCGCTCTGGTGTTTGCTCGATCAGGAGCACCGGGGAGCGCCGCGATGAAGCACCTATGCCTTGCAGTCTGTCTCTTCCTCTTTCCGCTGACGGCACACGCCGCCACCTGCGTCTGGAATTCGGCGGAAGGCGCATGGGGCACGGTCGCGAACTGGAACAACTGCGCCGACTCGGCGGGCCCGTCGACACGGACTCCAGGCGAGGACGACATCGCGATCCTCGCCAACGGCATTGCAAACCTCGACGTCTCGCCGACCGTCGCCGAGTTCGAGCTCGGCCCCAATGGTGTGCTGTTCGCGAACGGCGGCACGCAGACGTTCGAAGTCATCCATGCGCTGCGTTTCGCCGGCGGGCTCGCCAAGAACCGGCTCAGCCAGAACCTCTTGTTCCTCACGCTTCGCGCCGGCGGCACCGGAACCTTGCTGGCGCCGACCACGCTGGAGGCTTCGGTGATGTTCGAAAACTCCGGCGCGCTCTCGCTCGGTTCCGCGAACGGCACCGCGCTGACGCTGCTCGCGGCCTGCGAACTGCGCAACATGCCCGGCGGAACGATCACGTTCTCGGGCGGCGATTCGCGCGTGAATCTCGGCACCAGCAGCAGGGTCATCAACAATGTCGGCGCGACGTTGACGATCAACGGCAACATGCTGATCGGCCGGCCCGATGCGGCGCCGAGCCAGGGTGCGCTGAGCAATCTCGGCACGATGGTCATCAACGGACCCGGCATCGTTGAACATGCCGCTGGGCAGCAATGGCGGCCATCTGGAGCAATTCGGCGATCTCACCGTCAACAATGCGACGATCGTGTGCGACGTGCTGTCGCCGACCGATGCGTGCTACTTCCAGTTCGCAGTCAACAGCGCGATCGGTTCGATCACGCGTCTCAACAACGCAACGCTGACGCTCGGCGGCAGCGGGTTCAACCTGCAGCTCAGCCAGGGTTCGACACTGACCGGCACCGGCACGATCGACGCCAGCATCGCGGTTCGCGGCACGCTGGCGCCGGGTGCGCCGAGCGGCCCACCCTACGGCGCGCTGATCGTTACCGGCGATTTCGCGATGCAGACGACTGGAGCGCTCGCGCTCGATCTCGGTAGCGCGACGAGCTACGACCGCGTCGAGGTTGGGGGCACAGCGAGCGTCGGCTACGACTCGTCGTGGGAAGGTTTCGGTCGACTCGCTCTGCATCTTGCGCCGGGCTACGCGCCGGCGCTCAACGAATCGCTGCCCGCGATGACGTATGCCTCGGTCCAGGCCGGCGCGGCGTTCCACCGCGTCGACGCGAACTACGCGCTCGACTACGCCACGCGTTTCGATCCCACCACGATGCAGGTATTTCCGGCGCCACGCCTGACGATCGATAGTCCAAGCCAGATCGAAGGCTCGAGCGGCCAGGCGCCGATGGCTTTCAACCTGCGCCTTTCACAACCGACGACGCAGACGGTCAGCGTCCAGGTGCAGGTACACGACGGCACCGCGATCTACGGCGTGTCGCCATCGGGCGATTGGCTGTTCGCGGACGAATCCACACATACGTTCGCGCCCGGCGAGGTGCTGCAGGCGCAGATCCACCCGATCAACGGCGACGCCGTCGTCGAAGCCGATGAATCGTTCACGGTCGAGGTACTGCGCAACAAGGTCGTCAATGCGGCGATCGGCAATGGCTTTGCCGGAGATCCGTTCGGCGTCGGCACGATCCTCACCGACGAACTTGCGCCGGATACGCGCTTCGTGCTGGTCGGCAAGGACAACGGCACGAGCGATCGCAAGATCCGCCGCTACACGACGGCCGGCGTCTTCATCGACCTGTGGGACGACCGCATGCCCAACGCGCTGGGCGACATCGTCACCGGCATGTGCTTCTCGCCGTCGGGCGAGGTGCTGGCGACGCGATTCTCGTGGCCGCTGCCTATTCTGTACAGCCACAACGGCGCCATGCTCAACGAAAACTTCGGCGATCCGGTCGTCATGTCCACGCACGAATCGTGCGTGTTCGACCCGGCCGGCGACGTGTACATCGGCATGGCCGGCGCCAGCAGCTCACCGGACGAGAGCGTGCCGGTACGCAAGTTCAGCCGCTATGGCGAGCTCCTGGATACGTTCGTGTTGCCGACCGGAACGCGCGGCACCGACTGGATCGATCTCGCCGGCGATCATTGCACTCTGTACTACACGTCCGAAGACACCAGCGTGCGCCGTTACAACGTCTGCACGCATTCGCCGTTGCCCGATTTGATCAACACGCTCAGCGCACCGTACTGCTATGCGCTGCGCCTGCGTCCGAACCGCGAGGTGATGGTCGCTTGCCAGGAGGCGGTGCATCGCGTCAGTCCGGAAGGCGTCAACCTGCACACGTACACGCGAGCCAGCATCGGCGAGACCGATCCGGCCGGCCTCTTCGCGATGAACCTCGATCCCGACAACACCTCGTTCTGGACCGCGGGCGCGCTCAGCGGCAACGTCTATCACGTGGACATCGAGAGCGGTGCCGTGCTCGGCAGCTTCAACAGCGGGCCGGGCGGCGTTGCGGGGCTTGCGGTCTATGACGAGCTGTCGCACGAAGTCGTTTTCGCCGATGGCTTCGATCCGACGGCAGATGGTGCGTTCACGCTGCCCAAGCTCGGCGCGGCGCCCGAGTGCGAGCGCGAATTCTGGCCGGAGATGCGCGACATGCCGCAGTACGTGCCGGCATGGATGTCCGTAGTTGTCCGCGAAGATGGCGAGTGCGAGCCGTGACGAGCGGTTGAACGGCGTCTTTCATGACAAGCGCGGATCCGCGCGATCCATGGGCAGGGCCCGACGCACGGTTTGCGCTCGACGAAAGGCACCTTACTAACCCGCGCCGACGCGCAGGAGTTAAAGTGGGCGCCGGCGCCCTCCGGGGCCAGCGCTGAAGATACGGATGTCCACCGAATCCACTGACGCGATCGGCTTTCGCGATCTGCAACTTCCGACGACGCTGCTCGAAACGCTCGCCGACGTCGGCTACGAATCGCCCTCGCCGATCCAGGCCGCGACGATCCCGCCGCTGCTCGCAGGTCGCGACGTGCTCGGCCAGGCGCAGACCGGCACCGGCAAGACCGCGGCGTTCGCGCTGCCGATCCTCGCGCGGCTCGATCTTTCGAAGACGAAACCGCAGGCGCTGGTGCTCGCGCCGACGCGCGAGCTCGCGATCCAGGTCGCCGAAGCATTCCAGCGCTACGCCGCGAAACTGCCAGGCTTCCATGTGCTGCCGATCTACGGCGGCCAGAGCTACGGGCCGCAGCTCGGCGGATCTGAAGCGCGGCACGCACGTCGTCGTCGGCACGCCCGGTCGCGTGATCGATCATCTCGAGCGCGGCTCGCTCGATCTGTCGCAGCTGACGACGCTCGTGCTCGACGAAGCCGACGAGATGCTGCGCATGGGTTTCATCGACGATGTCGAGGCGGTGCTGAAGAAGACGCCGCCGACGCGGCAGATCGCGCTCTTCTCGGCGACGATGCCGACGCCGATCCGGCGCATCGCGCAGACCTACCTGCGCGATCCGATCGAAATCAGCATCAAGTCGAAGACGACCACCGGCGCCAACATCCGCCAGCGCTACTGGTGGGTCAGCGGCCTGCACAAGCTCGACGCGCTGACGCGCATCCTCGAAGCCGAGACGTTCGACGCGATGCTCGTGTTCACGCGCACCAAGCAGGCGACCGAGGAGCTTGCCGAGAAGCTGCAGGCGCGCGGCTTCTCCGCCGCCGCGATCAACGGCGACATCGTGCAGGCGCAGCGCGAGCGCACGATCCAGCAGCTGCAAGGACGGCAAGCTCGACATCCTGGTCGCGACCGACGTCGCCGCGCGCGGGCTCGACGTCGAGCGCATCAGCCACGTGCTGAACTACGACATTCCGCACGACACCGAAGGCTACGTGCACCGCATCGGCCGCACCGGCCGCGCCGGACGCAGCGGCGAGGCGATCCTGTTCGTCACGCCGCGCGAGAAGCGCCTGCTGCAGACGATCGAGCGCGCGACGCGCCAGCCGATCGAGGAGATGCAGCTGCCGAGCGTCGAAGTCGTCAACGACAAGCGCATCGTCGAAATTCAAGCAGCGCATCGGCGACACGCTCGCGGCGGGCGAGCTCGACGTGTTCCAGCAGCTGATCGAGCAGTACCAGACGCGAGCACAACGTGCCGGCGGTCGAGATCGCCGCGGCGCTGGCGCGGCTGGTGCAGGGCAATGCGCCGTTGCTGCTGAAGACGCCGGAGCGCGGCGAGCGTGCGCGCGACGACGGCGCGATCGCGCAGCCAGCGATTCGAGCGCGAGCGCGCGGCGAGCGCACGCGAGCGCGACCGGCGCGCGGAACGAACCGCGACGCAACGAGCGGTTCGAGCGCCCCGATCGTCAGTCGCGCGCGATTCCGGCAACCGCGACTTCTCAGCTCCGTCGCGCACGCGAACGCGGGATCCCAGTGACTTCGCCGCGCCGGAGAAGGCGCTGGGTCCCCGCGTTCGCCGGGACGACGAGAGTCGTGGCAAGGCACGACCGGCGCGACGACGCTCGCACGCGAACGCACGACGAACATCCGCGCGAGCGCGAACGCACGCACCGCGACGCGGCCCCGAACCAGGCTTCGAAACGTTCCGCATCGAAGTCGGCCACGCTCACGGCGTGAAGCCCGGCCAACATCGTCGGCGCGATCGCCAACGAAGCGGGCCTCGACTCCAAGCACATCGGCCGCATCGACATCCGCGACGATCACACGCTTCGTCGACCTGCCCGAAGGCATGCCGTCCGACGTGTTCAAGCTGCTGAAGAAAGTCTGGGTGTCCGGCCAGCAGCTGCGCATCACGCGCGGTGATGCTCCGGATCCGGCGACGACGCACAGGCATCCGGCATCGCGTCCGCCGCCGCGCCGCAGCGATGCGCCGGACGCGACGGAGTCGCACAGCCGTTCCGCTTCGCGCCCGACGAAACCCGGCGGATTCGCGCGACCGAAACGGCCGCCGCATAAACCGCGCGGGAAGTGATCAGCGCGGACTCTCGTTGGTCCCGGCAAGACCGACTTTTCGTGGCCCTTCCGCGTACGGCCAATCGTTCCCGACCGCTGCGATGCGCGCTCGCCTCAGCGCCGATACGGCGCGAGCAGGTGCGGATCCTCGATGACGGAATCCGGCATGAGATAACGCGGCTCGCCGCCGGCCGCGAGCACGTCGCGAATCCACGTCGCCGAAATCTCGAGCGGCGTGACAGGCATCGGCAGCACGCGGCCGGACGGCGTCTGCTCGAAGCGCAGCCGGATCGTTGGTGCGACGCGAAGCGACCTTGATGCGAAGCTCGGTCGGCAGCGTCGCGATCTCGTGGCCGGGCCGCGTCAGCACGCCGATGTGCGCGTAGTCGAACATTTCGCCCCAGCGATGCCATGACGGAAGGCCGAGGAACGCATCGGCTCCGACCAGCAGAACGAGCGGGCGCTCCGCGCCGATCTCGTCGCGCAGCTCAATCAGCGTGTCGATCGTCCACGACGGACCCTCGCGACGCAGCTCGCGCTCGTCGAGCACGAGGCGATCCTGTCCCGCGAGCGCCGCGCGCAGGATCGCCGCGCGCTCGCGCGCGCTCGCGACCGGCTGATCGCGGTGCGGCGGCACGTTTGCGGGTATCAGGCGCACTTCCGCGTCGAGCCGCTCGGCGGCTTCCCACGCGACGCGCAGGTGCGCGTTGTGCACCGGATCGAACGTGCCGCCGAGGATCGCGAGCGGCTGCATCATCGTGCGATTGCCTGCAACGACGATGCGCCGACACGCTCGTTCATGCGAAGAGTTCCGCCGCCGCGCGCGGCTTGGCGATCGCCGCGATCAGGCGTTCGAGCTCGATCCACGCATCGCCCCACGAGCGGCCGGCCGCGTCGAGGTTCTGCCCTTTCGCGAACAGCTCGACGCGCGCGGCCTGCGCGAGGCAGCGCTCCCAATGCTCGCTGTTCGCATTCTTCAGTGCACGGCGCAGGATGGTTTCGCGTCCGTATGTGCGCTCGCGCTGGAATGCGCCAGGATCGGCGGCGAGTCGCGACAGCATGCGCAGCTGGTTCAGCACCCAGCCGAGCAGCGGGATCACTTCCTCGCCTTCGGCGCGAAGGCCGGCGAGGATGCGCAATGCGCGCGCGCCGTCGCCACCGATCGCGGCGTCCATCAGGCGGAATGCGTCGTAGCGCGCGTCGTCGGCGACGTTTGCTTCGAGCGCTGCCACGTCGAGCGTGCGGCCGTCCGCGGTCAGCGCGAGCTTGTCGATCTCCTGCGCTGCGGCAAGCAGATTGCCTTCGACGCGCTCGGCAAGCCACTTGATCGCATCGGGCGACGCGGCGACGCCGCGGCTCGCCATGCGCGCGCCGATCCAGCCGGGCAGTTCGTCGCGCTTGAGCGGCCACACCGGCACGAAGACGCCGATCTTTTCGACCGCGCGCACCCACGCGCCTTCGTGCTTCTTGCTCCAGTCGTTCGTGGTGATCAGCAGTACGGTGTCGGGCGGCGGCGATTCGCAGAACGCGACGATCGCCGCGCTGCCCTCGCGGCCCGGAAGTCCCGTCGGCAGGCGCAGATCGATCAGCTTGCGGCTTGCGAACAACGACAGCTCGCGGCCGGCATCGGCGAGACGGTTCCAGTCGAAGTGCGGTTCGACGTCGAGGATGTCGCGCTCGATGTAGCCGAGCTCGCGCGCGCGCGCGCGCAGTGCGTCGGCGGCTTCGATCACGAGCAGGTGTTCTGCGCCGGCGATGAGGTAGGCGGGTTTCAGCTCGCCGGCGACGAGTTGTTTGCGGAAGGCGGCGAGCGACGTCGGCATCGCGTCATTGTACGGCGAGCGCCACGCTTTTCCCCCTCTCCCGCTTGCGGGAGAGGGTTGGGGTGAGGGAAATCTTGGTTCGACGCCGCAGCTGCGCGCGTCAAGCAGCGAAACGCTTCACTCCGATTGCCCTCACCCTGCCCTCTCCCGCAAGCGGGAGAGGGGAAGGCACATCTAGTGCGCGACTTTCTCCGCGTTCGCGAGCGCCTCGAGCCGACGCAGGATCGCCTGCGTCATGTCGCGCTGCAGCTCCTGCGTCAGGAGATCGACTTCGGCGGCAACGCCGAGCGCCTGGCTCGCGTCGAACGTGAAGACGCGCGTCAGCTCGATCGTCTGCTTGGGCAGCAGCGAGGTGCCGGCCGCGTCCTGCACTTCGAGCTCGACGTGATAGCGCAGCGTGTATTCGGTCGCGCGCGCGTTGCCGCCGACCGAGAGCACGTCGGTCGAGAACGAGTTCGCGCTGATGTTCATGACCGCGACGCCGGGCTCGACCGTGTCGACGACCTCGGTGCCCGATCGCGGCAACGCCTTGGCGAGCTCCTTGGCGAGCGGGCTCGAGGGATCGGCGATCTGGATGTGCACCTTCTTCATGCTCGCCGGAAGGTTCGCTTCCTTGCGCAGATGGAATCCGCATCCGGTCGCGAAAAGCACGACGGCGGCGAGCGTGGCGAGGATGAGGCGGCGCAGGATCATGTGCGGGTTCCGGGACGGATCGGGATAGCGATCTTCGAGCAGATCATACGGCGCCTGCCAGCGCGGCAGCGAACGGATGCGCCCGAGCCAGTCGACGATCGCGGGCCACGGCTCGAGATCGACCTCGGCCTGGTCGGCCCAGAAGAGATAGCCCGCGCACGAGAGATCGGCGATCGTCGGCGCGGCGCCGGCGAGGCAGGCGCTTTCGCCGAGCGCGCGGTCGAGGCGATCGAAGTCGGCACGCATGCGCCCGGTCCAGTACGTTTCGAGCGCCTCGCCGGCCGGCGTGAAGCGCCGCGAGAAACGCAGGTGCGGCAGGCTCATCGCGATGCGGTTCGCTTCCCACGCGAGCCATTCGCGCACGCGCGTCTGCGCTGCGGCCGCTGTAGCGCCGTCGAGCTTGCCGTAGCGACGCGCGACATGATCGAGGATCGCGTTCGACTGGCAGACCGCGAGGCCGTCCTCGTCGATCAGCGCCGGCACTTCGCCGAACATCGACGCGCGCTGGAAATCCTCCGGGCGTTGCTCGCGCGGCAGGTTGAGATCGACGGGACGCTGTTCGAACGGAACGTCCATCAGCGTCAGCGCGAGCGCGACCTTGTAGCTGTGGCCGGATTCGCGGTGGCAGTAGAGGATCGTTTGCATCGGCGATCTCTGTCGTCATCCGGCGAGCCGGGATCCAGTTCTTGATCGTCGAAGGCTGGACCCGGCTTCGCCGGGATGACGATGGGAGGCTAGACGACGATGTTGACGATCTTGCCCGGCACGACGATGATCTTCTTCGGCGTCGCGCCGCCGACGAACTCCGCGACCTTCGGCTCGGCCAGCGCCAGCGCGCTCGATCTCCTCGCGCGACGCCGACACCGCGACTTCGATCGTGCCGCGCAGCTTGCCGTTGACCTGCACCGCGAGCGTCACGGAGTCCTTCGCCAGCGCCGCGGGATCGGCGCGCGGCCACGGCTGATCGTCGAGCGGTCCCGGGCCGATGCGATGACCGAGCACCTGCCACAGCGCATGGCAGATGTGCGGCGTGACCGGATTCAGCAGCAGCACCATCGCTTCGAGCGCCTCGTGGCGCACCGCGCGGCCCTGATCGCTCGTGTCGTCGAACTTCGACGACCGCGTTCAGCAGCTCCATCAGCGCCGCGATCGCCGTGTTGAACGCGTAGCGGCGGCCGATGTCGTCGGAGACTTTCTGGATCGTTTCGTGCACCTGGCGGCGCAGCGTCTTCTGCGCGGCATTCAATTTCGACGCATCGACCACCGGATGATCCGCATTCGCCGCATGCGCCGTCACCTCGCGCCAGAAGCGGCGCAGGAAGCGCGCCATGCCTTCGACGCCGGCCTCGTTCCATTCCAGCGACTGATCCGGCGGCGCGGCGAACATCGAGAACAGGCGCACCGTGTCGGCGCCGTACTTGTCGACCATCGACTGCGGATCGACGCCGTTGTTCTTCGACTTCGACATCTTCTCGATGCCGCCGATCTCGACCGGCTTGCCGTCGGACTTCAGCACCGCGCCGATCGACGCGCGCGCGCTCGTCGCGCCTGATCTCGACGTCGGCCGGATTGATCCACGTCTTCGAGCCGTCGCTTTCCACGCGATAGAACGTCTCGGCGATGACCATGCCCTGGCACAGCAGATTCGTCGCCGGCTCGTCCGAATGCACGAGGCCTTCGTCGCGCAGCAGCTTGTGATAGAAGCGGAAATACAGAAGGTGCAGGATCGCGTGCTCGATGCCGCCGATGTACTGGTCGACCGGCAGCCAGTAGTTCGCGCGCGCATCGACCATGTCCTTCGCGCCCGGGCTCGTGTAGCGCGCGTAGTACCAGCTCGATTCCATGAACGTGTCGAACGTGTCGGTCTCGCGCTCGGCCGGGCCGCCGCAGTCGGGACACGTCGTCTTGCGCCATTCGGGATCGGACTTGATCGGCGAGCGCACGCCGGTGAACGCGACGTTCTCCGGCAGCACGCACCGGCAGCTGATCCTCGGGTACCGGCACCGCGCCGCATTTCGCGCAGTAGATGATCGGAATCGGGCAGCCCCAGTAGCGCTGGCGCGAGACGCCCCAGTCGCGCAGGCGATAGTTCACGCGCCGCGCGCCGCCGCCGACTTCTTCGAAACGCTTCGCCAGCGCGTCGAACGCGCCGCGGTAGTCGAGCCCGTCGTATTCGCCCGAGTTCACCAGCCAGCCGTATTCGGTGTACGCGCCCTTCTCGATGATGTCGCGCTCGAATTCCTCGACGATGCTTTCGGCCGCGGCCGGCTCGTAGACGTCGATCGCGCGGCTCTCGCCGAGCGCTGCGCTCATCGCGTCCGGATTCTTCGCCGCGTCGCGGCCGAGCTCGCGGACCGCATCGCGCACCGCGTCGCTGACGATGACCATCTTGATCAGAAGATCGTATTTCGTCGCGAATTCCCAGTCGCGCTGATCGTGGCCCGGCACGGCCATCACGGCGCCGGTGCCGTAGCCCATCAGCACGAAGTTCGCGATCCAGATCGGCAGTTCTTCGCCGGTGACCGGATGGATCGCGACGAGGCCGGTGTCGATGCCTTTCTTTTCCTGCGTCTCGATGTCGGCTTCGGCAGTGCCGCCGTGGCGGCATTCCTCGATGAACGCGGCGACCAGCGGCTTCGTCTGCGCGGCCTTCGTCGCGAGCGGATGCTCGGCCGCGATCGCGAGATACGTCGCGCCCATCAGCGTGTCGGGCCGCGTCGTGAATACGGTCAGCGGCTCGCGCTCGCCTTCGACCGCGAACTGGATCTCGAGTCCTTCCGAGCGCCCGATCCAGTTGCGCTGCATGATCTTGACCGCGTCGGGCCAGCCCGGCATGCGATCGAGGTTGTCGAGCAGTTCGTCCGCGTACGCGGTGATCTTGAGGAACCACTGCGGGATCTCGCGCTTCTCGACCAGCGCGCCGGTGCGCCAGCCGCGGCCGTCGATGACCTGCTCGTTGGCGAGCACGGTCTGGTCGACCGGATCCCAGTTCACGACCGACTGCTTGCGGTACGCGAGACCCTTCTTGAACAGGCGCACGAACATGCGCTGCTCGTGCACGTAGTAGTCGGGCTTGCGACGTCGCGAACTCGCGCGACCAGTCGATCGCGTAGCCGAGCGTCGCGAGCTGCGCGCGCATGTGCTCGATGTTCGCGTAGGTCCACTTCGCCGGCGCGGTGTTGTTCTTGATCGCCGCGTTCTCGGCCGGCAGGCCGAACGCGTCCCACGCCATCGGCTGCAGCACGTTCTTGCCCTGCATGCGCTGATAGCGGCTGATCACGTCGCCGATCGTGTAGTTGCGCACGTGGCCCATGTGCAGCGCGCCGGACGGGTACGGCAGCATCGACAGGCAATAGAACTTCGGCTTCGGCGATTTCTCGTCGACGACGTACGCGCGCGATTCGTTCCAGAACTTCTGCGCGGCGGCTTCGACCGCCTTGGGATCGTAGGTTTCTTGCATGCTGATTTTGCGCGACCGCCGCGGGCGCGGACTGGCCGATTCAGGGACGGCCAAGGAGCCTAACCCAAGCGCGTTCCGCGTGGAAAGGCGCGCGTGCCGTAGAGGCTTGGGCGGCCTCCCAGTGCGGGCGCCGCACGCCGGGACGGAGCGCGTCAGTTTGTCGGGTCGAATCCGTCCGCGAAGACAGATTCGGCGGACGACCCGTGATAGACGGCGCCGCCGACGCCGTCATAGATCGCACCGATGGCGAATCCGCTGCCGGAGAATGCGATCGAATAGCCGAAGGCATCGGTGCCTGCGAGCGGCGGGTACGGCGGCGTTCCCTGCAGGGTGCCGGCGCTGCTCCACTGCGATCCGTCGTACGCGAACTCATAGGCGAGCCCATGGGCGGGCTGAGCGGCAACGCCGCTCGGCGCGCCGACGAGAACGCGATCCTGGCTTTCCGACACACCGACGCTCTTGCCGAAATCGCCCGGCAAGTCCGCGACGAGATTGGCCAAGCTGGCCTTCAACGACCATGCGCCTCCATTGCGCGTGTACACGTAGGCAGCGCCGCGCGTCGCCTCATCGTTCACGGCGCCGACGACGACCGTATCTGCGGCCAGCGCAACCGACCTGCCGAATCGCGCCTGTGATGCGGGCACCGGCGCGACGAGGCGCGCCTGCTGAGTCCACGTGCCGCCCGATCGTACGAACACGTAAGCGGCTCCGGAATCGGTATCGATGCCGCTGCTCGCGTGCGAAGCGCCGACCAGCAGGGTATCGCCGTCGATCGCGAGTGCGTTGCAGAAGCCGTCGTTGGGGGCCGTGTCGTCGGGCAACAGAGGAGCCTGCTCGCTCCACGAATCGCCCGCGCGTTCGTAGATATGGCACGTGCCGTTAGTGCCTCCCGACTCGCCGACGACTAGCGTATCGCCGCCGAGCGCGATCGAACTCGCGAAGCTGGTGTTGCTCGTTGGATCGCCACCTTCGATGAGGGCCTGCTGTGACCAGACCTGACCAGTCCTCACGTAGATCCCGACCTGGGAAAGCCCCTGAAATCCGCGTCCCTCATAGCCCGTTGCCAACGTATTCCCGTCGAGCGCGACGGAGTACCACATGTCGTGCGGCGTCTGCGAAGGAATCGACGTTTGCAGCGTCCACGCATCGTTCGTGCGCTCGAAGATGAAGCTGCCATCGGTGCCGATCGCCGCCAGCGTCGATCCCGAAAGCGCGACGGCGCTGCCCAGGATCTCGTCGGCGTAGACGTTCCCTTGGTCGAACTGCGCGGTGATCGCCGGCGGGTCGCTGTCGAGCGAGAAGATGTCGGCTTTTCCCCATCCATCCGACGGCGCCATCATATTGGGACAGCCTGCGAGCGCCGTTGACCCCGATAGTGCCACAGTGGAGAAGCAGCCGAAGTCGGGATCGGCGAAGTGCTTGTCGCGCGTCCATGTCCCGCCTGCGCGAACAAATGTGTAGGCGGTACCGTCGAAGTGCGAGCCGACGAGCGCGACATCGCCATCGATCGCGATCGATGCCGGCGACGAGATGTCCGTGCCCGCATCCAGAAAGCCGTCGTCGTGCCATACGCCCTGATCGTCGCGATCGAACACGCGCACGATGGTCGCATTCGAATCTTGTGGGACGCCAATGAGCGCGGTGCTTCCCGAGAGCGCGACGCTGACGACTTGCAAGGAGTCGGCCGTCAGATCGATGGACCCTTCGCTGGCCCATGTATCGCCGCTTCGTGAAAAGAAGTAGGCCTTGCGCAGAAGACTATGCAATCCGGCAGCCGCGACGACGAGATCGCCGTCGATCGCCATGTTGTCGATCAGGTAAGCGTCGCCGGTCAGCGCCTGCAGATCCGCCTGCGCTTGCCAGCCGCTACCGGCGCGAACGTACGCCGTGCCTGCCGCGACGAGCGTATTGCCCGAAACGCCGATCTCGTTCGCGACATTCGCCGTGAACGAATCCACCTGGGTCCATGTGCTTCCGGATCGTTCAAAGGTCAGAAGCATTCCGGTAAACGTCGCCATGGCGCCCACGACTGCGAGATCGGGTCCGAGTGCGGTCGCGGATCCGAACGAGCCGGTCGCCGGCGGCTGCAAGGTGAGCTGCGCTTGCGGGTGCCATCCGCTGGCATCCTCGCGATAGATGATCGCCGTACCCTGCGGAAAGAACGGCGAGACGTAGGTGTTGGGCGCGCCAATCAGCGCGGTGTCGCCGAGCAGCGCGACCGAACAACCCATGCAGTCGCCCCAGCGGCCGAGCCCGGTCGGCGTGAGCGAAACGCGCTCCGCCGCGATCACCGCGATCGAAGAAAGCACCAGCAGCGCGGCGATTGCGAGCTTCGCAAGCGGCCGACACCGGGCGCCGGGCTTGAAGATCGAATCCTGCACCGAGCTCACGTCCCTCTCCTCTTTCGCGCAAGGGCCGATTCTACAGGCGGCGGACCATGAACGGATGACGGCGAGGCGTTCGTTCTCCACATTTACAGTGGCGCTGGACCGAATTCACTCTCACGCCGAGCTCCCGCCAGGGCAGGTCCGGTGATCGCGGACGATGACCCGCGTGGCACGGATCATGCGCGCACGATCGGAGATCGGAGCGTTCGAGTTCCGTCTTGCTGACCTGATCTTCGTGACGACTTCGACTAATCGTTTCGGCGATCGGCGCCGCTAGGGCGACGCCTCGAACCCGTCCGCAAAGATCCTTTCGCTCGCTGCGCCGACATAAACCGCGCCGTCACCGTCGTTTGGTGCGCCGATCACGAACTCATTGCCGACGAACGCCACGTTCCAACCGAACCCATCCTGGGCGACGGGCGGGACGGACGGCCTCGCGCGGACCGTCAGCGCCGGCAACCAGCGCACGCCATCGAACGCGTAGGCGTATGCGACTCCGTGATAGGAATCGTGCACAAGATCGTACGGTGCTGTTACCCCGATGCGATCTTCGGTGTCGGATACCCCGACCGCAAAGCCGAAGTCGCCGGGCGCGTCTGCGGGCGGATCGAGCGTAGCGTGCCAGGTCCAGGCGTTTGCGACGCGCCGATAGACGTTGACTTCACCGTATGTGCTCGCACTAGGCACATCGCTGTCGTTGGAGCCGACGACCACCGTGTCGCCTCTTATCGCGACCGAACTTCCGAAACGAGCGCCGACGCCGGTCACGGGCGCGACCAGGCGGGCCCGCTGTGTCCACGAAGAGCCAGTGTGCTCGAATACGTAGACCGCGCCCGCATCGGCGTCTGTGCCGATGTCTGTCGCCGGTGCGCCGACGATCAACGTACTCCCGGACATTGACAGCGAGTAACAGAACCGGTCGTCGGGCGCGACGCCGGTGGGGACGAGGTCGGGCGCCGCTTGCCAATCCGAGCCAGAAACCTCGTAGACGTGGCAGGTTCCCCCCAGCGAGGCGGTGTCCTGCTCGCCGATCACAAGCGTATTGGCCTGCAATGCAAGCGCGCTGCCGAAAACGACACCAGGCGCCGTCGAGCCGGTGATGGTGGTCTCGGGATACCACGTATCGCCAAAGCGCCCGTAGACGACGACCTCGCTCGTTCCGCCTGCAACTTCGAGCGGATATCCGACCGCGGCCGTGAGCCCGTGCAGTGCGACCGATGCCGCGTCGGTGTGGGTCAGCGTCGACGGAAACATCCTCGTCAAGGTCCAGCCGGCGGTGCTCGCTTCGAAGAAATGCACACCGGTGGAGGAGCTGGCGATCATGAGGTCCCCGGATACGGCGACATGAGCCGCGAAGCGCTCTCCGGAACTCGCATCACCATGGCCGAATAGTCCCACGAGACGTGGCGGGTCGTGCGCGAGCGAATAGAATTCCGCGGTGCCGATGCCAGCCTCCTGCGTGTACTTATCTGGACACCCGACGAGAATCATCGAATCCGAGAGGGCGACGCTTTGGAAACAGCTCGAATACGTCTCGCCGATCTGGCTGCGAGTCCATGCGCCGTTCGAGCGCACGAACATGCCGGTGAGGTAATCGTTGCCCGAGTGGACGACGGCACGATCGCCACTGATGGCTGCGGAAAGGTAGGAGCGTCGATTGACCGTCTCGAGCGTGGTTTCAATCCAGGTCCCTGCATCGTCGCGATCGAATGCAAGGACGCGCCCGACCCAGTCGTTCGCGAAGGACGCATCCACAGCCACGAGTGCCGTGCGTCCTGAAAGCGATACATTCTTCGGCTGGTTCGGCACGCGACCTTCGAGTGACCACTCGACACCGGTGCGCGAATAGAAATATGTGGCCACCGGTTCCGCCACCGGTGGCAACTCACCGGAGTCCGATGCGGCTACGAGGAAGTCGCCGTCGATCGCCATGGCCGTGAACCTCTCGGTCCCCTCGGGAACAAGCGACGTCTGGAGCTGCCAGCCGCTGCCCGAACGCACGAAAACCTGACCATTAGAAACAAGCGTATTGCCGGAAAGGCCGATTTGCTTGGCAGCATTGGTCGGCAGCCCAACGGACGGCAAAAATTCGTCGACCTCCCGCCACGTCGTGCCGTCGCGTTCGAATGTGTACAGCGTGTCCGAGTCGCCCGCGACGAGGACGTTGCCATCGAGCGCCACAACGACGCCGAATGCACCGTAGTAGTCCGGGTGGGGCGGCAGCAGGGCCGATTCGGGCTGCCACGTTCCGGCCTGCAATCGATAGACGTCGACGTTTCCCGCATAGAGGCCGCCCGCGGCATTGCTCCATGGCGCTCCGACGGCCGCCGTGTCGCCGGACAACGCGACGGCGAATCCCATCTCATCGCCGGCGCTACCAAAGCCGTTCGGCGCGAGGGCAATGCGTTGCATCGCGGGTACCCTGCAGGAAATGCTGAGTGCGCCGGCGACTAGAATCGATGCCAGGCATTGGCGGAGCACATGCCCCCGAGCTATCCGAGAGGTCGTTTCACGGCTGCGTCCCCGATTGCGCTTGCATCATACAGCCGGGGCACGAATGCGCCGATTTTTTTACATTTCGTCCATGCCCAACGGCCCATGCCAGTGCATTGCCGAGACGCTATTATCGCCCGCTCGTTCAGTCAGGATCCTCGCCCATGCAGCGCAAGCCCTTGCTCATCCTCGTCGCGACGGCTTTCGCCGCCCCCGCTATTGCCGCCGAACCGGTCCGCGCCGACGCCGGTCGCGCTCCATTGCGGCCACCTCTTCGACGCCAACGCCGGCAAGCTCCTCGGCGAAACGACGATCATCACCGACGGCAAGCGCATCAAGGACGTCAAAGCCGGGCCGCGCCGACGCGCCCGGCGCGCAGACCGTCGAGCTCGGCAACGCCACCTGCCTGCCCGGCCTGATCGACAGCCACACGCATCTGACCAGCCAGACGAGCCCGACCGGCTACACCGACCAGTTCCGCTGGAACGTCGCCGACTACGCGATCCGCTCGACGGTCTACGCGCGAGCGCACGCTCGAGGCCGGCTTCACGACCGTGCGCAACCTCGGCGACAGCGACGGCGAATCGATTGCGCTGCGCAACGCGATCAACGCCGGCATCGTGTCCGGGTCCGCGCATCTTCAGCGCCGGACGGCGCCATCGGTTCGACCGGCGGCCATGCCGACGGCACCGACGGCTACCGCAAGGATCTGGCCGGCGATCCCGGCCCGAAGGACGGCATCATCAACGGCCCCGACGACGCGTGGAAAGCCGTGCGCCAGCATTACAAGGACGGCGCCGACGTCATCAAGATCATGCCGTCCGGCGGCGTGCTCGACGAAAGCTCCAGCGTCGACAACGCGCAGATGACGATCGACGAGATCAAGGCGGTCGTCGCGGCCGCGCACGATTACGGATTCACGGTCGCCGCGCACGCGCACGGCGCCGAGGCGATCCGCCGCGCGGTCATCGGCGGCGTCGATTCGATCGAGCACGGCACGTTCATGGACGATGCCGACATGAAGCTCATGAAGGAGCACGGCACCTGGTACGTGCCGACGATCATCGCCGGCAAGTACGTCGAGGAAAAAGCCAACGTGCCGGGCTACTACCCGGCGCAGGTCGCGGCCAAGGCGAAGATGGTCGGACCGATCATCCAGGCAGACCGCCGGCAAGGCGTACAAGGCCGGCGTCAAGATCGCGTTCGGCACCGATGCCGCCGTCTATCCGCACGGCCAGAACGCGAAGGAGTTCCAGTACATGGTCGAGGCCGGCATGCCGACCGCGTTCGTGCTGCAGGCCGCGACGACGCACGCGGCCGAGCTCCTGAAGAAGGAAAAGGATCTCGGCAGCGTCGAGGCCGGCAAGTTCGCCGACGTGATCGCGGTCGCCGGCAATCCGCTCGACGACATCACGCTGATGCAGAAGGTCGGCTTCGTCATGAAGGATGGCGTGATCTACAGGCAGGACGGCAAGGCGGTGACGCCGGTCGCCAAGGCCGATGCCGCAGCCGTCGGTCGCGCAGGGCGAGGAACTGCTCGGCTACTGAGCAGGCTGAGGATCCCGCTCCGCTCGGACGCGCCGCCCTGCCGCGGCGCGTCTTGCATTCATGCGCTGCTGGCACAATCTGGAAAACAAGAATCCGGAGCCTGCCCCATGCCTGACCAGACGCCCCCGCCTGTCATCTTCGACGCCACTCAGGCCAACTTCGAGGCCGATGTCATCAACGCCTCGTTCGATCAGCCCGTGCTCGTCGATTTCTGGGCGACCTGGTGCGGGCCGTGCAAGACACTCGGGCCGCTGATCGAGAAGGTCGTCGGCGAATACAACGGCGCGATCCGGCTCGCCAAGGTCGACTGCGACAAGGAGCAGCAGCTCGCGGCGATGTTCGGCGTGCGCAGCATTCCGACCGTCGTGCTCGTGCGCGATGGCCAGCTCGTCGATGGCTTCACCGGCGCGCTGCCCGAAGCGCAGCTGCGCGAATTCCTTGCGCGACATGTGCAGGCCGGCGACGCGATGCCGTCTGACGACGTCGTCGAGGAAGTTGCACCCGCGAACATCGAAACGCCGGAGCAGGCGATCGCGCGCATCCAGCAGGCGATCGCGACGCGCGCCGGACAAGCCCGATCTCAAGCTCGATCTCGCGCTCGCGCAGATGCGCGTGGGAAATGCGTCGGCTGCCGAAGCGGAGCTCGATGCGCTGCCGGCGAATCTTGCGACGGACGATCGCGCGCGGCGACTGCGCGGTCAGCTCGACTTCGCGCGCGCGCTCAAGGATGCGCCGTCAACCGCGGAGCTGCGAGAAGCGCCTCGCGAACGATCCGGCCGACCATGCGGCGCGCGACCTGCTCGGCCTTCGCCTGCTGCTCGACGGCGATCCGGCGGGCGGGCTCGAACAACTGCTCGGCGTGCTGAAGGCCGATCGCAACTGGAACGACGGCCAGGCGAAGAAACATCTCGTCGCGGCGTTCAACGTGCTCGACGACGCGGAACTCGTCGGCACCTATCGGCGCAGGATGACTTCGCTGCTGTTCTGAGTCCGCGGTCCGGTATTTGCCGACGGCTTCGACTGAGACCGCACCGGCGGGCGCATCTTCGTGCGCGCGTTGGTCGAGGATGTCCTGACGGTCGTTTCGAGCGGCGCCGCTTCCGAGCGGCGCCGCTTTTTATTGCGCAGCCGGCGCTTTTCGCGGAGTGGGCCGATGCGCTCCTGATTCGCGGATTTTTGGGCACATCGAGGGGCAGCGGCGCGTGCGGCAAAAGCGGCGGTTTTTTCACGCACACTTCACTCGGCGGGCACGACAAGCGAGCCGAATTCTTTCGGTGAGATTTTTCCGCCTGCGAAAACTTGACCGCGACCATACGCAGGCGTGTACTGGCAGGTGGCCGCCCTGGCGGCTTCGGCTTTTCGTATTGGAGGCATCCGCGTTTGTCTGCGCAGGTGTTACGGAACGCCGGTAATTCATCGGGAGGAATTTCATGGACAAATGTTTTGCACGGCGCGTGCACGGGCCGCGCTTGAAGCCGCTTGCGAGTTGTCTCGCACTGGCCCTTGCATTGAGCACCGGCACGGTCGCGGCGTCGCCCGCGAGGCCGCTCGTGGATCGACCGGCGATCAGCGAGCTGCTTCCGAACTGGAAGCCATCGCATACGCCCATTCACCGGATCGAACGGAACGCTGCAATCGCGATGCAGTATCCGGCATTACAGCCCGTCCCGCAGCGGATTCCGCAGGTTCCTGCAGGCTCGGTGCCGGTCACCAACTGCGACGACAGCGGCGCAGGCAGCCTGCGCGATGCGATCGGCACCGCCACCAGCGGCCAGACGATCGACCTCACCGCCACCGGCTGCAGCACGATCACGTTGACGACCGGCGACATCTTCATCAACCAGGAAGATCTGACGCTTCAGGGACCCGGCTCGAGCTTCTTGACCATCGACGGCAACTACCTTTATTCGCTGCGTCACAGCAACGTCGCCGGCGGCACGTTCGGCGTCTATGACCTCAGCGGTCGCGAACGGGCGCAAGTATCTCGACTCGTCATACACCATCAACGCGAAAGGCGGCTGTCTCTATTCGTACGGCACGATCTCGATGGCCAACTCGGTGGTCAAGTACTGCACCTCCGAAACGGCCAATCCTGCCTACTACGCGGCAGGCGGCGCGATCTATGCCAAGAACGGCGTGGTCATGAGCAACAGCGCGGTCATCCTGTCGGGCGGCGGGAACACCGAGCTCGACCGGCTTCGGTGGCGCCGTCTTCACGCCGGGTGGGGCAATCATCGCCTACAGCGGCATCGGCCTGAACTACGCCTCGACCGGAGGCGGCGGCATCGTGACCATCGGCGGCATGCTGATGAAGTACAGCACTGTCCTGGGGAACCAGGCCTCCGCGGGGGGTGGCCTCTACGCCATAGGCGACGTAACGATCCAGAACTCGACGATCGCTTTGAACACCGCGGCCGGTTCGCCGGCGGAATACTCCAGGGCACTGGCGCCACCGCCCCTCTGACGCTCGTCGACAGCACAGTGTCCGGAAATTCCGCGACGGCCATTGCGGGAGGCATCGCCGTGGCGAGCTACCCCGCACTTATCGCCAACAGCACGATTGCCTTCAACACCGAGGCCAATAGTTCGGACACGAAATACGGCGCAGGCTTGTTCGCGGCGGTGAACACCGACCTCGAAAGTTCGATCATCGCGAGGAACACGTTGATCAGCAGCGTGTACGGGCCGATCATCGACGACATCGGCGGCGGAGCTCCGCTCGTCGGCGCGAGCAACCTGACGCAGTTCGTGCTGGCGGGACAGGCTGCGCCCGCGGGTACGATCTACGCTGATCCGAAACTCAGTTCGCTGGTCTACAACGGTGGATTGACCCGGACGCATGCATTGTCTCCGCTCAGCCCTGCGGTCGAAGCAGGCAACAACGTGATGGGTCTTGCCACGGATCAGCGCGGCCCGGGATTCGCGCGCGTGATCGGCGCCAACGCGGACATCGGCGCGTTCGAGCTCGACCTCAACGATGTGATCTTCGCCGACGACTTCGAGAACTGAGCCTCATGCGGTCGATGTCCGCGCTGTTCTGAGGCGCGGATCCGATCGGGGCGAATCCCGCGCCGATCCGGTGCATTTGCAACGGGTCGTTCGGGCACAGCTCTTTTGCCGGTCTACATGGCGGCGGCCGAGCGGGCCGCCGCCGATTTTTCACGCTTGCTTCACCCAGCAGGCAAGCGGAATTCCTACACGTCGCGTGTCGTTTTTCGGTGAGATTTTTCCGCCTGCGAAAACTTGACCGCGACCATACGCAGGCGTGTACTGGCAGGTGGCCGCCCTGGCGGCTTCGGCTTTTCGTATTGGAGGCATCCGCGCTTGTCTGCGCAGATGTTACGGAACGCCGGTAATTCATCGGGAGGAATTCATGGACAAATGTTTTGCACGGCGCGTGCACGGGCCGCGCTTGAAGCCGCTCGCGAGTTGTCTCGCGCTCGCACTTGCACTCAGCACCGGCACGGTTGCAGCCACAACCAGCAAACTGCTCGATCGACCGGCCATCAGTACGCTGCTTCCAAACTGGCAGTCATCCGGTACGCCGTTCAAACGGGCTGAACACGACCGCTCGGAATTGGCGCTTTACCCGGCACTGCGGCCATCGGCGCAACCGATAGGCAATGTTCCGACGGGCTCGGTGCCCGTCACCAACTGCGACGACAGCGGTCCGGGCAGCCTACGCGATGTGATCGCCGGCGCGGTCAGCGGCCAGACCATCGACCTCACCGCGACCGGCTGCAGCTCGATCACGCTGACGACCGGCGACATTTTCATCACGCAGGAAGATCTGACGTTGCAGGGTCCCGGCGCGGCCTATCTCCTGATCGACGGCAACAATCTCTACTCGCTGCGCCACAGCAATGCGGCCGGCGGCACCCTGTCGGTCGCCGATCTCGCGATGGAGAACGGCCGCAAGTATTTTGACAGCACCATCAATCTCGACGCGAAGGGCGGCTGCCTCTATTCGTACGGCACGGTCGAGATGTCGAATGTTTTCCTCGGCTACTGCACCGCGGAGACCGCCAATACGGCGTATTACGCGGGCGGCGGCGCGGTCTACGGCCGCGAAGGCGTGATCATGGTGCACAGCACGATCGTCTTTTCCGGCGCCGGGTCGCCGACGACGGTGGGTGGGGGCGGCGCCATCTTCACGCCGGGCGCGGCGCTCATCGCGTACAGCGGTATCGGCTTCGACTACGCCTCCACGGTGGGCGGCGCGGTGTTCTCGGAGGGCGGAAACCTGACGAAATACAGCACGCTGATCATCAATCAGTCGCCCGAGGATGGTGGCGTCTACTCAGGAGGCAACGTCACGATCGAGAATTCGACGATCGCGTGGAACAGTGCCACAGCGTTTGGCGGACTGTACCTCAGCGGCAACGGCGCCACCTCACCGCTGTCGATCATCAACAGCACGATTTCCGGAAATACCGCGCAGGTCGTCGGCGGACTCGTCGTCACCTACCCGACGTCCATCAGCAACAGCACGATCGCGTTCAACTCCGAGGCCAATAGCGGGGACGTCAAATACGGCGCCGGCATTTTCGCCGGAGCCCCTACTGACATAGAGAGCACGATCATCGCCAGGAATACGCTCTATCACAGCGTCTACGGGCCGATCGTCGACGACATCGGCGGCGGCATCACGCTGACGGGCGCCAGCAACCTGACGCAGTTCGTGGTGGCGGGAACATTCGCACCGCCCGACACGATCTACGACGACCCGCTGCTATCCCAGCTCACCTATCACGGCGGACTGACGATGACGCACGTGCTGGCGCCATCCAGCCCGGCCATCGAAACCGGCAACAACGTGGCGATGACCGCCTACGATCAGCGCGGCACGGGATTCCCGCGCGTGATCGGCGCAAGTGCGGATATCGGCGCGACTGAGTTCAACCTCGACGACTTCATCTTCGCCGACGGCTTCGACGGCTGAAGCAGCAGCACGGCCATGGCGGCCTTGCGCCGCCATGGCTCCCGGAGTGTCCGCCCGGCGCCTCCGGTTTCGTAAGAAGATCCACAAGAAGATCATCGGGGGATGGCGGCGCCAGCGCGCGGCGAACGCACCCTCATTTCCGATACGATGCGCCCACGACAACGCGGGGACGCAGTCGTCCGGCGTCCTCCAGCGCAGACGGTAGAGCCATGAACCATCCCGATCCTGAAGGCAGCGGCGAGGCCAAGTCCGCCGAGGTCCCCGCAACCCCCGCCGCCAGCGGCAGCGATGCGCCACCGGCCGCGGAAGCCGGCCGCCGAAGCCGCGGAAGCCGCCAAGCCTGCGCAGACCGTGCAGGAAGTGCTCGGCAGCGTCCACACGACGAACTTCCCGGATCTCCTGCGCCAGCTCAAGGGCTGCCTCGTCGTCTCGACGTACCAGGCCGGAAAGCTCGTCATCCTCCGGCCCGACGGCAACTCGATCAACACGCATTTCCGCAGCTTCAACCGGCCGATGGGCATGGCCGCCGACGGCGAGCGGCTCGCGCTCGGCGCGCACATCGAGATCGCCGAGTTCCGCAACATGCCGGCGGTCGCAAGCCGCCTGCAGGATCCGCCGCGCCACGACGCGGTGTTCCTCGCGCGCCGCGGCCACATCACCGGCGCGATCGACATCCACGAGATGGCCTGGGACAAGCTACGGCGATCTGTGGTTCGTCAACACGCTGTTCTCGTGCCTTTGCACGCTCGATTTCAAATCGAGCTTCGTGCCGCGCTGGCGGCCGCGCTTCGTCACGCACTACGCGCCCGAGGACCGCTGCCATCTCAACGGCCTCGGCATGCGCGACGGCAAGCCGCGTTATCTCACCGCGCTCGGCGAATCGAACAAGCCGCAGGGCTGGCGCGAGAACAAGCGCGACGGCGGCGTCCTGTTCGACATGGCGCAGGACCGCATCATCGCGCGCGGCCTTTCGATGCCGCACTCGCCGCGCTGGTACGACAACCGCCTGTGGGTGCTCGAATCGGGCCGCGGCAGGCTCATCACGATCGATCCGAAAACCGGCGAGAAGACCGACGTCGCCAGCGTGCCCGGCTTCGCGCGCGGGCTCGACTTCATCGGGCCGGTCGCGTTCATCGGACTCTCGCAGCTGCGCGAGACCAACGCATTCACCGACATCGAGATCACCGAGGACAACCGCGATCGCCAGAGCGGCGTGTGGGCCGTGCACATCGGCACCGGCAACACGATCGGCCTTCTCAAGTTCACCGGCGGCGTGCAGGAGATCTTCGCGGTGCAGGCGCTGCCCGGCATCCTGTTCCCGGAGATCATCCACGAGGGCGAGCATCTCGCGACGTCGTATGCGCTGCCCGAAGAAGCGCTGCGCGAAGTCGGCTTCACGCAGCCCGAGCAGCCGATCGGCTACGCGAACGCGCCGGCTCCCGCAGCCGCGCCCGAACAATCCGCCGCACAGTGACGCACCGACAGGAGTCCGCATGACGGAAACGAACGGCACGACGCCCGCGCGCTTCACGCTACGTCGCGGACTGGCAGGCGCTCGATCCCGCCGAAGGCGAAGCGATCGCCGCGTTCTGGCGCAGCGAAGGCGCGCTGACCGAGGAAGCGCACATCAAGACGCGCCTGCCGCAGGTCGTCATGCATGCGCGCGAGGGCGATGTGGTCGCCGGCGGTCAGCACCGCGGTCGCGCTGACGCCGCCGCAGTTCGGGCAGCCCGTGTATTACTACCGCTCGTTCGTCGGCAAGCAGTGGCGCACGACGACCTTGATCGAGCGACTGCTCAAGCGCGCGTTGGTGACCCTCGAGGACTACGCGATCGCCCACGACTATCCGTGCATCGGCGTCCTGCTCGAGCTCGAAGGCGCGCGTTTCGCCGACAAGGGACGCATGCCGATCTGGCCGCATTCGAACTTCGTCTACGTCGGCCGCAGCCAGCGCGGCCTCGAGACGCGCGTGCACTACTTCAAGGGCGCCACGCTCAAGTCCGGCAAGAAGGCCTGAGCCGGGATCAGATCTGCACCGGCCAGATCGCGCCGGCGCGCTGCCGAGGCGCGCTGCGACTTCGGCGACTGCAAGCCGGCACACTTCCTCCATCGACCGCGACGCGTCGATGCGGATCGCCGCCGCCGGCGGCGCATCGAAACGCCGCGCCACGACATCGACGAGCCCGGGCTCGCGATCCTCGGCCGGATGCCGGCGCTGCAACAGATCGCGCGCGATGCGCTCGCGTGCGAGCGCGGGCGGACAATCGATCAGCAGCGGCAGCACGTCGAAGCCGTGCATCCCGGCGCGCGCGACGACCTGGTCGTAATCCTCGCGGCGCGAGAACGTCATCCCGTCGATCACGCTCGGCTCGCCGATCAGGCAGTTGATCTCGAGCGCAAGCAGCACCGTGCGGAATGCGGCGCGCTTCTCGACGAAGCTGTAGTCGCAACGCGGGAACATCGCCTGGCGGATCGCGTCGCGGCAGATCCGGCGCAGGCCAAGCTCTTTCTCGAGCGCGTGGGCGACCGTGCTCTTGCCGGCTCCCGGAAGGCCCATCAGCGCGACGACGAGCGCGTGCCGGCCGCCCCCGGCGCCGTTTCGACCTCCTCCAGCGGAAGGCGACCCGATGCCCGGCAGCTCACCACCCTCGCCCGCTTCAGCCGATGCCCTTGGCATGGCGGCATGGTGCACCGTCCGCCTGAACCGGACCAGCCAGCCCCGTTCAGAGGCCGGATCGGGACGTTCCGGCCTCGCAAGTGTGGTGGAGACGACGTTTTCGGGTAGCCGGCATGGGCAGAGGCCCGCATCCCGGGCACGGCGCTTGGCTAGAATCGGTGCGTGACAGGCAGGGTCATGACCAATCTCCAGCTCCCGTTCGAGATCGAGGGCTACCGGATCGTGCGTCGCCTCGGGCTCGGCGGCATGGCGACCGTGTACCTCGGCATCCAGCGTTCGCTCGGCCGGCCGGTCGCGATCAAGGTGCTGGCGATCGACCACACGCAGAGCGAGGAGCTCGTCAAACGCTTCGAGCACGAGGCGCGCACGATCGCGCGGCTCGATCATCCGCACATCGTCAGCATCTTCGACGTCGGCCGCACGTCGAGCGGCCAGATCTACTACACGATGCCGTACCTGCCGAACGGCGATCTCGCCGGACGCAATCTTCGCGAGGACCAGACGCGCATCCTCGACGATCCTGCGCTCGCTCGCCGACGCGCTCGGCTACGCGCACGAGCAGGGCATCGTGCATCGCGACGTCAAACCCGAGAACGTGCTGTTCGACAAGCTCGACCGCCCGCTGCTCGCGGACTTCGGCATCGCGCTCAGCGATTCGCTGCATCAGCCGCGCGTGACGCGCGAAGGCGCGACGATCGGCTCGTCGGGCTACATGAGCCCCGAGCAGGCGCGCAGCCAGCCGCTCGACGGACGCTCGGACATCTACAGCCTCGGCGTGCTGTGCTATGAGCTCCTGACCGGCGAGATGCCGTTCCGCGGACCCGACACATTGTCGGTCGCGCTCGCGCACATCGAGAATGCGGTGCCGCGCCTGCCGACGCTGCGCCGCGTCTGGCAACCCTTCATCGACAAGTCGATGGCGAAGCGTCCCGAAGCGCGTTTCCAGAGCGCCGAGGAAGTGCTCGCCGCGCTCGATGCGATCGCGCTGCGCGTCAACGCACCGCCCACGCACGGACCTGCGCGCTGGTGGCGCGATCTGGCCGAGCGGACCGCAGCGATTCCGCGCCGCACGCGTGCGCTCGTGATCGGTCTTCTGATCACGTTTGCGCTGGCTAGCCTGATCGAGCTGCTGCCGCACGCGCCCGGTCCCGCTGCGGCGCCGCCCGCGAACGCAGACACGGCGGTGCCGGCCGAGCCGCAGGCGGCGCCTCCCGCCGTCGCCGCACCCGTTGCGACGGTGGAAAGCGCAACGCCCGCGCCAGCGGACCAGCCGCCCGCCGTCGACGACGCAGCCGTCGAGGCAATGCTCGACGAAGCGAAGGATCTCGCCGCGCACGGCCGGCTGTTCACGCCGAAAGGAAAGAACGCCGCCGAACGCTACGTCGCCGCGCTGCATGCCGATCCCAATCGTCACGAGGCGACGCGCGGGATCGAGGGTCTCTTCCCACCGCTCGGCACGATCACGGCGGAGGCGATCGATCGCGCCGATGTCGACGGCGCGTCCGCGTCGATCGACCACGCGCTGACGCTCGCGGATGCGGCCAAGCTGCGCAAGACCAAGGTGTTCGACACCTATCGCGCCGCGGTTGGCGATGCGATCGAGAAACGCCGGCAGCGCGGCCACGGCCCATTCGACGCCGGCCAGCTCGCGCCGCTCGCGGAACTCGTGCCCGCGCTCGACAAGCTCGACGAGCGCGAGGCCAATGCGCTCAAGGCCGATCTCGCGCGTCCGCAGAAACTGCTGCACGACGGCGGCAAGTTCCGCGACCGCGGCGGACCCGAGCTCGCGGTGATCCCGGTGCGTACCGATCTCGGCGATCATCTCGACTACCCATATGCGCTCGGCGTCACCGACGTCACGCGCGCCGACTACGCGCTTTTCGCCAAGGCAACCGGCCGGCCCTCTACGCGCTGCCGCGAATCGCAGGGCCTCTTCGCGCGTTTTCGCGAATTCAGCTGGGATCAGCCGGGCTTCGATCAGACCGGCGATCATCCGGTCGTCTGCATCAGCTGGCAGGACGCCAAGGCGTACACCGAGTGGCTGTCGCGCAAGACCGACGAGCACTACCGCCTGCCGACGCAGCAGGAATGGATGCACGTCGCGCAGGCGATCGTCGTCGCGACAGGCTGCGGCGGCGGCAACTTCGGCACCGAATCGTGCGAGGACGGCTACGCGAACACGGCGCCCGTCGGCCGTTTTCCGGCGACGCGCTACGGGCTTTACGACGTCGTCGGCAACGTCGCGGTGTGGACCGCCGACTGTTCCGCACCGGCGCGCGGCGGCGAATGCCGCGAGCACGTGATCCGCGGACTCTCATGGCGCGACGAGCGCGATCCCGCGCAGGTCTGGCGTGAAACGGCAAGCGGCGCCGATGTCGGCTACACGACGATCGGCTTTCGTGTGCTGCGCGAGGTTTCCGCGGATAATGCGCGGCTCGCGGCAAAGCGGTGAGGGCGGCCGCTACGCGGCCTCGTGAGGAGTCAGGTGTGAGCGGGTGACCGGCCCTTCGGCCTGTCGCTCTTACCAACGCTCTTGCTGACGTTCTTGCTAACGCTTTCACTGACGCTCTTACTGACGTTCCTACCAACGGCTCCCCATGCGCCCTCTCTACATCCAGCGCTACCTGCTAACCGGTCTGCTGACGTTCATTCCGATCTGGCTGACCTGGGCGGTCTTCAAGTTCATCTTCTCGCTGCTCTCGCAAGTGAACCTGCCGTTGGTCGCGGCGGTGTTCTCGACGCTGGCCGAAGCGTTTCCGGAAACGATCGGAAGCCTCAATCAGGGATGGCTCGTCTCGATCCTTGCATTCATCGTGACCGTCGTCGCGCTCTACGTGACGGGCTGGGCCGCGAGCCATGTGTTCGGCAGACGGCTCATCGCGATCTTCGAAGGACTGATCCAGCGCATACCGCTTGCGCACACGATCTACAGCGGCACCAAGAAGCTGATGGGACTCCTGCAGAAGAAGCCGGCCGGCACGCAACGCGTCGTGCTGATCGATTTCCCTTCGCCGGAGCTGAAGTCCGATCGGTTTCGTGACACGCGTATTCAAGGACGCCGCGGGCCGCGAGCTCGCCGCCGTGTACGTGCCGACGACGCCGAATCCGACCGGCGGCTATCTCGAGATCGTGCCGATCGAGCGGCTGGTCTCGACCGACTGGACGGTCGATCAGGCGATGGCTTTCATTCTGTCCGCCGGCGCAGCGGCGCCGGACGTATTGCCATTCGAGATCGAGCCGTCGATACCGAAAGTCGCGCCGCCTGCCGGCGTGTGACGCGAAGTCGTGCGATCGAATTGCCGCGTCAGCGGGCGCGCCGCTTCATCATTCGCTCCCGCTCCGGTGGTCGCTCCCTGTTGTAACCAGTAGTCCCCGGCCACGATCCGGAAACCCGGGAGTCCGCCATCCTCGGCGATCGCTTCGAGCGCCGAGAGCAGCGCGAACGCCGCCATCGCGGAGCGATCGGGCCCGCGGCTTGCGTTCACGATCAGCGCGAAGCGACACGTCCCTGAATCGGCGGCGGGCTCCGGCTCGAGCCGCGAATCGAAGCTGATGTCTTCCAGGATGTCATCGAGATTTCCGCACGAGGCATCGACTTCGATGACCGCCATGCGGCGCCAGCAAGGCGCGGGACGTTCGTGGGCGTGGCCGGGCATGAGAACCTCCTTCCGAATCGAATCTGGGCGCTGCGCGCTGGCTGATCTGCCAGCGCTGCGACGCTACGGATTCCCGGGACAGCCGCGAAGTAATGTCTCGTGATGGCGACCAAACCGAACGGAATCACCGCGGGCGATCTTCTTAGCTATTGCTTAACCTTCGATGTGATGCCATGGCACGCGTCTCGATCCTGAGGGGGTTCGATTGTGAGCACTGACCGATTGTGCGAAACACGCTGGCTCCATCGGGTGCTGGATTGCCTCTCGGCGGCAGGTCGCGTGCGTTCTCCCTCGGGGTTGGCCGAGCTTCGCGATCAGCTCACTGCGCTCGTGAACGATCAGGACACGCCGCGCGCCGAAGCGTTCGCATCGGAGGGCGACCGCTTTCGCCGGCACCCTCTTGCGACGGTGAATTCGCAAGGCTACTCGGCGCTCCTGATGTATTGGCCGGCCGGGTACGCGACCCTTCCGCACGATCACGATGGCCTGTGGGGCATAGAAGTCGTGATCGATGGACGCCTGGATATCGACGAATACGTGAAATCCGGGCAAGCAGAGCGGCCTGCGCTCACCCTGGCGCGGTCATTTCAGCTCGAAGCCGGACAGGCGACGATGTTCACGTCGGAGCAATACGTCCATCGCTGCAGAAACCGGTCGAATGTCGCTCCGACGCTGACGTTGCACGTCTACAGCGGCCAGCTCGACGCGTACACGAACTTCGAGCACGACGGAGCCGGACGTGTCACGCCGCTGCGCCGGACTGCGGTCAACGACCGTTTGCTCAGCTGAGAGCATCCCGCGAGCGACAGAAATCGCAGAAGCTCGCGTAACCGGCGCTCCAATCCGGCAGGCCGCTGCCGACCGCGTCAGTCGTGCGCGTGATGCTTGTGATGCTTCTTGTGCGACGGCTCGTCGTCGTCGACATCGAGACAAAGCTTCACCGCACCTTCCTCGCTGCTCGCGCGCTTGGCGAGATCGGCCATCAGGCCCTCGTCCGTAAGGTCGAGCGGGTGCGAGTGTTCCCAGTCGTGTTCGGCGACTTTTGTCAGACGCTTGATCACGTGCTCATCGTGGGTCTCGATCGCGAGCTCGCGCCTGTCGTCGAAGCTGCCGGGCGCGAGGTTGATCGAGCCGATGATCGCGCGTGCGTCATCGGCGAGCAGCATCTTGCCGTGCAGGCGCAGATGCTTGAGCTTGTGGATCTTGCAGCCGACGTCGCCCAGGATGCGCAGCCCACCGACGCCTTCGATCAGCTTGTCCTTCTTCAGCGTGTGCGGCGGCCGCGCCATCACGCGCACCTTCACGCCGCGCGTCGCCGCGCGGACGATCCGTTCGATGATCACGGCGTCCTGGTAACGCTCGTTCTGCACGAACAGCGAGTGCTTGGCCTGATCGATGAAATGCGCAATGCGCGGACGTCCGTTCGCGCTGCACCAGATCAGCGCGGACGTGTCGGACGGCTCAAAAGGCTTGCGATCCCAGTCCGCTTCGAAGCAGCGGATGATCTCGTCGACCTCGTGCCGATGATCGGTGATCACCGCGTAGTCGCGCGTTTCGTTGAGATTTTCCGTCGCCCAGTTCAGCGACTTGACGAACGCCGACGTATCGTCGACCACCATCGACTTCTCGTGCGTCAGCGCGAACTCCGGATTGCTGTCGGCGACATCGACGCCGGCAGCGATCAGCGCCTTGCGGCTTTCCGCGTTGTCGTCTTCGCCGTTGCGCCGCGCGGGATTCAGCATCACCTTGACGGCGACGCCGCGTTTTTTCGCGTCGATCACCGCTTTGAGCAGCGCCGGATCGGAAAAGACGAACATCTTCACGCGCAGCGAATGCATCGCCGCACGGATGGCCGCGAGGATCGGCTCGGGCGAATCGTCGGGAAGAATGAGAACGGACCGCGATGCCATGAATGCTTCGCCAGTAGTCTCGCGCCGGCCTGAGTCTAGGCCATCCCCGGCGCCGGGCGCGACAGGCGCGGTCGGCGCCGCAACCTGCGTGTGCCAGAGGTCGGCGTAGACGCCGCCGGTCGCGACCAGGGCATCGTGCGTGCCGGCCTCGGCGACGCAGCCGTCTTTCAGCACGACGATCTTGTCGGCGTCCCGGATCGTGCTGAGGCGGTGCGCGATCGTGATCACGGTGCGGCCCTTCATCAGGCGCTCGAGCGCTTCCATCACGAGCTTTTCCGATTCGGTGTCGAGCGCGGCGGTCGGCTCGTCGAGCATCAGTATCGGCGCATTGCGCACGATCGCGCGCGCGATGCCGATGCGCTGGCGCTGGCCGCCGGACAGCGTCGAGCCGCGCTCGCCGACCATCGTGTCGTAGCCGTGCGGCATTTTCGCGATGAACTCGTCCGCGTTGGCGAGGCGCGCTGCCTCGCGGATTTCCTCGTCGGTCGCGTCGGTCTTGCCGTACGCGATGTTCTCGCGGATCGTGCCGCGGAACAGCACGGTGTCCTGCAGCACGAAGCCGATCTGCGCGCGCAGGCTCTTCAGCGTGAAGTCGCGCACGTCGACGCCGTCGACGAGCACGCGGCCCGCGGTCGCATCGTAGAACCGCGGTATCAGGCTCATCACGGTCGACTTGCCGCCGCCGGTCGGGCCGACAATGCCGATGCGCTGGCCGGCGCTGATCGAAAGATGCACGTCTCGAAGGACGGTGGTGTCTTCGTTATAGGCGAAGCCGACATGTTCGAACGCGATCTCGCCACGTACGTTGTCGGCTTCGTTCGCGCCGCTGCGCTCGGGAATGATCGTTTCGGTTTCGAGGATCGTGCGGATGCGGTCGAGCGCGACCGATGTCTGCGCCACGGTGTTGGCCATCTTGGCAAGATCCTGCACCGGCTTGAAGAACTTGCCGAGATACGCGAGGAACACGGTCAGGGAACCGAGCGTCATCGTCCCGGCGAGCACGAGCATGCCGCCGCGCCACAGGACATATGCCGTGCACAGCGACACGACCAGCCCGACCGTCGGCGACAGCAGCGACTTGATGCGCCGCGCGTTGAGCGCGGACGCGACCGTACGCTCGCTGACTTCCCCGAGGCGTTCTTCCTCGAGATCCTGACGGCCGTAGGCCTTCACCGCACGCATCGATTCCAGGCCCTGCTGGACGACCGCGAGCATGTCGCTCTGGTTCTGGCGGACTTCGTGCGTCGCCTTCTTGACCGCCTTCTTGAAGCGCGCGACGAACCACAAGAGGAACGGCGTGACGCTGACCGCGATCAGCGCGAAATCCCAGTTGACCCAGAGCATCACGGCCAGCACGCCGACGATCGTGAGCATGTCGACGACGATCGACAGCGTCGAGGACGATGCGAATGCCTGCACCGTTCCGACATCGGCCGTGATCGTGCTGAGCATGTTGCCGGTCTGGTGCGTGTCGTAATAGCTCAGCGACAGGCGCTCCAGATGATGATAGACGCGCTTGCGCAGATCGTTCGCAACCCACTGCCCGACGCTTTCGGTGTAGTAGTTGTCGATGTACGCGGCGATTCCGCCGAACAACGCGATCAGCACCACCAGAACGGCCGACCAGATCGCGAGGCCTTCGCGCGTCGCGCCGCCCGGAAGGTCATGCACCCACAGCAGCCACTCGGGCAGCGGGCGCGACTGCACGACGTTGTCGATGACGATCTTGAGCGGCCAGGGCGCGGCGAGGCTCATCACGGTCTCGACGAGCATCGCGCCGAAAACGAACGATACCCACGTGCGATACGGACGCACGAGATCGATCACGAACGCGGCGATGCTCTGCCCGCTGCGCGGTGCACCTGCGGTTGCGTCTTGATCCGTTTTCATTCCGGTTTCTCCCTGGTCCGGAATTCGCCCAGTGTATCCGGGCGTTGGCCCCGCGGCTCGCGATTGGCCTATGGATTCGCTGCCATCTTGTGCTTGAAGATCGACCATCGCCTGCTGGCTCACGGTGATCAGGCCGCGCAGCGGGCGGTCCAGGTCGACGATCAGCAGGAACACCAGCGTGAAGGTCAGCGCCAGCGTCGGCATCGCGGCCGATCGCCGCGGGCCGGAAATTCCCGATTGATAACCGACCTTCGCCATCGCGACGATCGTGATCAGGTAAAGCGCCAGCCAGATCGTGGAAGGTATCGGATGTCGCGCCGCGTCCGTGCGCTTGCTCTGCTCGTCGTCGACGTTGTTGATCGATTCGACGAAAAGGGCTTTCACCGGCGTGGACGGACCGGCATTGTTCATCGCTACCACCTGCTTCCAGATTTCATCCTGCAATTCTTCCGGTCGCCCGATGTCCTTTGCCAGGTCGTTGACGCGCGCTTCGTCCAGACGCAGCGCGACGTATTCCCGCAGGCGATGGCGCACGGCAGATCGATACGGCTCTTCGATCAGGTCGGCGCGCATGTAGGCAGTGTCGAGCGCGTTCACTTCCTCCAGCAGCACCTGGCGCCGATCCTCGAAGCGCGAGGCGGCCATGCCGAAGGTGAATGCAAGCAGGAAGGCGACGAGGCCGAGCGTCGCGCCGACGATTCCGCCGAGCGTCGTATCGTGCTCGGTGCCCGAGCGTGCGCGGCGCGCGCGCCCGATGCGAAAACCGAATTCGATCGAGAGCAGTACCAGCAGCAGGGTGCCGATCGCCAAGAGCGGCAATGGAATCGCATCGAGCAGGCGAGCGGGCATCGTTCCGTCTCCTGAGCTCTCGGGGACACGAGCACACGAACGGTACCATGAGTGCGCCGTTCCGGCCCTGCCCTATTGTCTCGGCTGGTCGATGGACAGGAAACGCCCGAATCCGCGCGTTTCCTGCCATTTTCAGATGCCGCTGTATTACTTGCGCGGTTCCATCATCGTCTTGAGATTGTCGAGCCCCGCCTGGTACACGCCGCTCATCGTCTTCGTCGCGGTCTCATCGTTCGCGTCGGCCGCCGGCTTGTCGCTGGTGTCCTTGCGCTTGAACGATCCGGTCCACGTCACCGTCGAGCGATCCTTGCCGGCCGGCACGACCGTGATCGTCGAGGTGTAGTCCGACACCGGCAGCACGCCTTCGAGGATCGAATAGCGGTACGAGTGGCGCTTGTCGTCGAACGCGAGCAGCTTCTCCTTGATCGTGCCGCCGCCCTTGAGCGAGAGCATGCGCTCGGCGCCCACTTCGTTGTTCTTGCCTGCGACGATCTGGTCCTTTTCCACCGCGGGATGCCACTTGTCGAGGCTGTCGAAGTTCTTGATCTTCGCCCAGACGTCGTCGGCCGGCGCGTTGATCGTGACCTGCTTGGTGACCTTGAGCATGGACGCGGCGGCGAATGCCGCCACTGAAACGACTGCGAGTGCCGCGAACGCGATGAACCTGAGTGTTCTCATTTTCGTTGTTCCTCGTTGCCGGGAGCCGGTGGATGCAAGGGACGGACCTGCGTGCGCGCCGATGCGCGCCTCGCGTAGCCAAGGTTCGCACGGGATGCGCGCACGCGCACGCGGCAGCGCGATGCGGGCGCTGTGCCAGAAATGGAACACTGCTGTCCCGTTCGCCCGCAGGCGTGATCGCTTACCATCACGCCCTTTTCAGGGGTCTCGACATGACCGCTATTGCCGATGCGCCCGAGCGCTCGCCGCGCGCGGAAAAGATGTTCATCGTGCTGTCCGGCTTCTTCGTCGCCAACGCGATCATCGCCGAGTTCATCGGCGTGAAGATCTTCGCGCTCGAGGACACGCTCGGCATCGCCCCTCTGGACTGGAACCTGTTCGGGCAGACCGGATCGCTCAACTTCACGGCCGGCGTGCTGCTCTGGCCGATCGTGTTCGTGATGACCGACATCATCAACGAATACTTCGGCCGCAAGGGCGTGCGCATGATCTCGTGGCTCGCGGTCGGGCTGATCATCTACGCGTACCTGTTCGCGTTCGCGACGATCCATCTTGCGCCCGCCGCGTGGTGGGTCACGGCGGGCAAGAGCCAGGGCGTCGACAACCTGCAGACCGCGTTCGCCGCGATCTTCGGACAAGGCATGTGGACGATTGCCGGATCGATCACCGCATTCATCATCGGCCAGCTGATCGACGTGTCGATCTTCCACGCGATACGCAACCGCACCGGCGAGAAGCACATCTGGCTTCGCGCGACCGGCTCGACGCTGGTCTCGCAGTTCATCGACAGCTTCGTCGTGCTCTACATCGCGTTCGTGATCGGACCGCAGCACTGGTCGATTCCGCTGTTCCTCGCGGTCGGCACCGTCAACTACATCTACAAGTTCGTCGCCGCGATCGTGCTGACGCCGGCGATCTACGCGGCGCGGCGCGGGCTCGATGCGTATCTCGGCCGCGAGCTCTCCGAAGCGATCAAGGCGCGCGCGGCCGCGCAATAGCTGAACGCGACGCCGCAATTGCGAAACGAGGGCGCTTTTTTCAGCAGGTCACATTTTCTTGCATTCGAATTAGGCGTTTTCCCCCACCGCGCGCTTGCCGCGCCGCCGCGGGTTCGCGGAGAGTGCTGCCGAACCTAAGGGGGTTTGACGTGAACCGATTCAGATTCAATGCGCGCCGCGCAGGCGCCGTCATCGCATCGTGCCTGTTGCCGATCTGCGCTTACGCCGATCAGCGTCTGTGGGACAACGAAACCGATGGCTACAGCATCACGCGCGACAGCATCGTCATCACCGGCGCCGCGCCGGTCGACCAGGAGCTCGCCGACGACTTCCACGTGACCGGCGAAATCCACCGCGCCGTCGTCGGCGGCTACGACTGCTGGAACTGCGAAGGCGTGTTCGCGACCGGCGTGCACGTTCGCATCTACGCGAAGAACGAGGACGGCAAGCCCGGCGACGAGCTGTACGGCTTTCGTCTCGACGCGAACGATCCGCGCTTCCTGCACGACCTCGACCACACCGGCCACAACGGCTCGATCGACGTGACATTCCCCGAGCCGTTCGTCGCCGACGGCGATTATTTCCTTTCCGCGCAGCTCGAATACGACCGCCCGGCGATGTGGCCGCTGTGGTCGGCCAATCACGTCGCACCGTTCGGGAGTCCCGTGCAGATGCGCGACAACCTCGCCGGCGGACCGTGGCAACAGCACGAGGACATGTTCGGCCCGAGCAACTTCGATTTCGCGTTCGCGCTGTACGGCTTGCCGCCCGGCCCGCCGCCGTCGAACACGGTCGCCGAATGCGGCGAATGGCACACGACGCTGCTGCCGCTGCCCGACGGCGCGACGGCCACGACCGTCTACGCGACGAAGACATTCGGCGCGAACGACAACTGGCTCGTCGGCGGCTACGACACCGGCGGCATCGGCTCGTTCCAGACGTTCTCGCTCGCGTATCACCGCGTCGACGGCGGCGACTGGGAGATCGTGCCGACGCCGAGCCCCGACGTCTGCTCGCCGGACGGCAATCCGAGCTGCGCGAAAGTCTGGTTCAACGCGATCGACGGCGTCGCGCCGGACGACATGTGGGCCGGCGGCTGGAAGGATGCGCAGACGCTCGACTTCTTCTTCGGCGGCGAGATCTTCCTCGCGCACTGGGACGGACACGAGTGGACCGAAGTGCCCGCACCGGTCACGACCGGCGGATCGGGCGCCGAGATCACCGGCATCAAGGCGATCGCGCCGGACGACGTCTGGTTCGTCGGCGCATGGATCGACGGCGGCAACTGGCCCGCGCTCGCGCTGCACTGGAACGGCTCGTCGCTCGAGATGGCCGAGACGCCATTTCCGGTGCCGGGCGGCACGCCGGGCTGGTCGCTGACCGCGACCGACGGAACCGCAAGCGACGACGTCTGGGCGGTCGGCGCCGGCAGCGACGGCGACATGTCGCTCGCGCCGTACATCCTGCACTGGGCCGGCAACGGCTGGCAGCTGGCCGACAACGTGCCGATGCCGGGCGACGAGATCGAGTTCAACGCGCTGCTGCCGCTCGCATCGAACGACGTCTATACGGCCGGCAGCTGGTTCACCGGCGGCGCGGGCTACGGTCCGCTGATCATGCATTACGACGGCAGCGCGTGGACGATCGCGACGCAGCAAGGCGGCGGCGGCCCGATGATCACGCTCGGCGGCGGCAGCGTGCTCGCGCTCGGCAATCCTTCGCTTTACTGGAACGGCACCGAATGGATCGCGCAGCCGCGGCTGCCGGATTACGACAACTATGGCTTCTCCTCGCTGCAGGCGACCGGACCCTGCAACGCGGTCGGCGCGGCTGTCGTCGACATCGTCGGCGCACGGCGCTCGGTCGCGATCGAGCTGAAGCCGATCGTCTACAAGAACGGATTCGACTGACGTTCGACGCGCCACGAACACGGCGCTGCGGGAAAAGCATCACGAAAGCGCACCGCAACGGTGCGCTTTCGCTTACCATCCGGCGTCCTCCACGCCAGCGTCATCGATCGCCGATGAAGTTTCCGCACCTGCTGTCGCTCGGCCTCGCCCTTGTGCGTGGCCGTGACCGGCGCTGCCAAACCTGCCCTCGCCATGTCCTCTGACTGGATCACGCCCGCGGAACGATCCGCGTTCCGCACCACGCCTTCGTACGCCGACACGCGCGCGTATCTGGAACGGCTCGCCGCGGCCGCGCCGCGCACGATCCACCTGACGCGCTTCGGCGTCTCGCCCGAAGGTCGCGACCTCATGCTCGTCGTCGCGGCGAAGGACGGCGAGTTCACGCCGGAAGCCGCGCGCGCATCCGGCAAGGAGATCGTGCTCGTGCAGTCCGGCATCCACGCCGGCGAGATCGAGGGCAAGGACGCGGCGCTGATGCTGCTGCGCGATCTCTCGGTCGGCGGCAAGCACGCGAAGCTGCTCGATCACGCGATCCTCGTCTGGCTGCCGATCTTCAACGTCGACGGCCACGAGAACTCGGGCCCGTACAACCGCATCAACCAGAACGGCCCGGACGAAATGGGTTTTCGCGCCACGGCGCAGAACCTCAATCTCAATCGCGACTACACGAAGGCCGACGCGCCGGAGATGCGCGCGTGGCTCGCGATGTTCGATGCGTGGATGCCCGATCTCTTCATGGACATCCACACGACCGACGGCGCCGACTACCAGTACGACCTGACCTGGTATCTCGAGGAATGGGGTCCGCTGCATCCGGCCGTGAAAGCCTGGCAGGACACCGCGTTCAAGCAGTCGATCTTCCCGGCGTTCGACCGCATGGGCCACATGCAGTCGCCGTATCTCGATCTCGTCGACCATCGCGACATCACCAAGGGCGTCGGCAATTTCGGCTCGGGACCGCGCTTCTCGACCGGCTACGTCGCGCTGCGCAACCGTGCGGCGCTGCTCGTCGAGACGCACATGCTGAAGTCGTACGAATCGCGCGTGCGCGCGACCTACGATCTCATCGTCGCGACGCTCGGGTACTTGAATGCGCATCCGGGCGACGCTGCGCAAGGCCGTGCTTGCCGCCGACGCCGACACCGTCGCGCATGCGAAGGACGGCGTCGAGATTCCGCTGGCGTTCAAGACGACCGACAAGCCGATCACGATGACGCTGAAGGGCTACGCGTTCTCGCAGCAGGCGAGCGACATCTCCGGCGACACCTGGGTCACCTACGATCCGAAGACGCCGAAGACCTACCAGATTCCGTTCTATCGCGATCTCATCGCGACCGATTCGGTGCGCCTGCCGGCCGCTTACATCGTTCCGGCCGCATGGCCCGAGGTCATCGAAAAGCTGACGCAGCACGGGATCCGCTTCGAGCGCCTCGCGCACGATGCGTCGCTGCGCGTCGAACGCTATCGACTGTCGAAGCCGGTCTGGGACGACAAGCCGTTCGAGGGCCGTCACCTGCTGCGCGATGTCGCGGTCGAGACCGAAACCGTCACCGTCGACGTGCGCGCGGGCTCGGTCATCGTGCCGATGGACCAGCCCGCTGCCAACGTCGTCGCCAACCTGCTCGAGCCGCGCGCGCCGGATTCGCTGCTGCGCTGGGGTTTCCTCGATGCCTGCTTCGAGCAGAAGGAATCGCCGGATGCGCGCGTCGCCGAGCGACTCGCGCGCGAGCTGCTCGCCAAGGATCCGGCGCTGAAGGCCGAGTTCGATGCGAAGGTCGCGGCCGATCCCGCGTTCGCGAAGAATCCTTCGGCGCGGCTCGCGTTCTTTTACGAACGCTCGCCCTGGTATTCGACGCAGCGCGTGGGCGTATACCCGGTCCTCAGGCTCGATGCGGCGGCGCTTTCGGCCGCGCGCTAGCACCGTCGTCCCGGCCCTTGGCAGCAGCCGGACCGCAGCCATACCCCGGTTGACCCGCAGCGTTCCGTAAAGTGTGAATATTCCCCCGAAATGACCTTCGACACTGGGAGGCGACCATGCCGCCCTCCTAGCCTCGCCGATCGTCCGTTTTCGTGGAATCCCGCATGTCGTATTTCCGGCCCCGCGTACTCGCGGCAGCCCTCGTTTTCGCCGCCGGCAGCGCCTTCGCGCACACCAACGAGCGCGGCATCGACCCCCTGAATTTCGACGATTCCGTCGCGGCCTGCACCGATTTCTTCCAGCACGCGAACGGCGGCTGGCTGAAGTCGAACCCGATCCCGGCCGAATACAGCCAGTGGAGCCTCGACGACGAGCTGCGCGAGCGCAATCTCGCGCTGCTGCACGGCGTGCTCGAAGACGCCGCGAAGCAGACCGCCGAGCCCGGCAGCAATCTGCGCAAGATCGGCGACTTCTACGCGTCCGCGATGGACGAGTCGGCGATCAACGCGGCCGGCTTCGCGCCGATCGAAGCGAGGCTCGCGCGCGTCGATGCACTCCACGCATCCGCCGACGTCGCCGCGCTGATCCGCGAATGGCACGCCGAAGGCGTGCCGACGCTGTTCGACTTCGGCCCCGAAGCCGACATGAAGAACGCGTCGATGGTCATCGCCTACGCGACGCAGGGCGGCCTCGGCATGCCGGATCGCGACTACTACCTTCGCACCGACGCGAAATCGAAGGCGCTGCTCGCGAAATACCGCGCGCACGTCGCGCGCATGCTCGGCCTCATCGGACGCAAGGACGCCGACGCCGAAGCCGGCTGGGTGCTCGATCTCGAGACGACGCTCGCCAAGGCTTCGCTCGATCGCGTCGCGCTGCGCGAACCCGAGAATTCGTATCACATCTACACGGTCAAGGACGCCGACAACGCGACGCCGCATTTCCCGTGGTCGACGTTCTATGGCGCGATCGGCCATCCGGAAGTCGAGCGCTTCTCGCTCGCGCAGCCGGAATTCTTCGCCGCGGCCGACAAGGCGATCGCGACGGTGCCGGTCGAGCACTGGCGCGCGTACCTGCGCTGGCATCTGGTCAATTTCGCGGCGCCCTCGCTGAGCAATGCATTCGTCGAGGCCGATTTCGATTTCTACGCGCGCACGCTGCGCGGCACCGAGCAGCTGAAGCCGCGCTGGAAACGCGCGATCGACGCGACCAACGAGGCGCTCGGCTTCGCGGTCGGCGAGGCCTACGTCGCGCGCACGTTCCCGCCGGAGGCCAAGCAGCGCGCCGAGAAGCTGGTCGGCGATCTCAAGGTCGCACTGCGTGCGCGCATCGCGCACCTCGACTGGATGGCCGACGCGACCAAGAAAGCGGCGTACGCGAAGCTCGACACGCTGACGCCGAAGGTCGGCTATCCGGACAAGTGGCGCGACTACTCCGATCTCAAGATCGCGCGCGACGCGTATTTCGACAACGTGCTCGCCGCGGTCGGATTCGAAGCGCGACGCCAGTTCGCGAAGATCGGCAAGCCGGTCGATCGCACCGAATGGGGCATGCTGCCGCAGACGGTCAACGCGTACTACAACCCGCTGCAGAACGAGATCGTGTTTCCGGCCGCGCAGATGCAGCCGCCCTACTTCGACGCCGCGGCCGACGATGCGCTGAACTACGGCGGCATCGGCGCGGTCATCGGCCACGAGATGCTGCACGGCTTCGACGATCAGGGCAGCCGCTTCGACGCGCAAGGCAATCTGCGCGACTGGTGGACCGGCGAAGACCGCAAGCACTTCGACGCGCGCACCGCCAAGCTCGTCGAGCAGTTCGATGCGTACGTGCCGATCGACGATCTGCACATCAACGGCAAGCTGACGCTCGGCGAGAACATCGCCGATCTCGGCGGGCTGCAGGTCGCGTGGGATGCGTTCAAGCTCGCCGATCCGAACGCGCAGAACGCGACGGCTTCACGCCGGAGCAGCGCTTCTTTCTTTCGTTCGCGCAGAGCTGGCGCACGCAGCAGCGCCCCGAAGCACTGCGCCTGCAGGTGCAGTCGAACGAGCACGCGCCGGCGAAGTATCGCGTCAACGGTCCCGTCAGCGACCTGCCCGAGTTCGCCGCCGCATTCCAATGCTCGCCGCCGCAACCGATGGCGCGTGCGCAGGAGCAGCGCGTCGTGATCTGGTAATCGAAAGTCACACTTCAGGATTTCATTTCGAGGAGAAAACCCATGCATCGCAAGCTCCTGCAACCGCTCGCCGTCGCCGTCTCGCTCGCACTTTCGGCCGGCAGCGCCCTCGCGGCCAGCTCGTTCGACGTCACCGAGCTCGACAAGGCGATCAGCCCGTGCGGCGATTTCAACGGCTTCGTCAACGCGAAGTGGGTCGCCAAGAATCCGATCCCGGCCGATCGCACGCGCTGGGGCGCGTTCGACCAGCTGCGCGAGCACAGCCTCGAGACGCAGCACGACATCGCCGAGAAAGCGGCCAAGGGCGCCGACGCCGCGAAGGCCGGCTCGATCGAGCAGAAGATCGGCTGGTTCTACCGCTCCGGCATGAATGAAGCCGCCGTCGAAAAGGCCGGCTACGATCCGATCAAGGCCGATCTTGCGAAGATCGACGCGCTGAAGATCGCCGGCCGACATCGTCGCCTGGCTGACCGAGAGCACCTCGCGCGGCCGCGCCGACGTGTTCCAGGTCGCCGTGCTGCCCGATTTCAAGAACGCCGCGACGCAGATCGCGTACACGTTCCAGGGCGGCCTTGGCCTGCCGACGCGCGACTACTACGAAAAGCCCGACTACGCCGAGCTTCGCGACGCGTACAAGGCGCACATCGCCAAGGTGCTGACGATGACCGGCGTCGCCGAGGCCGATGCGAAGAAGCAGGCCGACCAGGTGCTCGCGTTCGAGACGCGTCTGGCCAAGGCGTCGTTCCTGCCGGTCGAGCTGCGCGATCCGAAGAACCAGTACCACTTCGTCACGATCGACGAAGCCGACAAGGTCACGCCGAACATCGAGTGGCAGAAGTTCTTCGCCGCGCAGCACGCCGATGTCGAGCAAGGGCTTCTCGCTGTCGCAGCCGAAGTTCTTCGCCGAGGTCGACGCGATGCTGAAGGACGTGCCGGCCGACCAGTGGCGCGCATTCCTGCGCGTGCACGCGATCGACGCCGCGTCGCCGTATCTGTCCAAGCCGTTCGCCGACGAGCACTTCGCGTTCTACGACCAGAAGCTCAACGGCCAGAAGGAACAGCGCGTGCGCTGGAAGCGCGTGCATGGACGCGGTCAACGAGAACATGGGCATGGCGCTCGGCGAGCTCTATGTCGGCGTCGCGTTCCCGCCGGAATCGAAGGCGCGCGCGAAGGAGCTCGTCGTCGAACCTGCAGGACGCGCTGAAGGCGCGCATCGAGAAGCTCGACTGGATGAGCGCCGACACCAAGACACAAGGCGATCGAAAAGTGGAGCACGTTCCTGCCGAAGATCGGCTACCCGGACAAGTGGCGCGACTGGTCCGGCCTCAAGATCGTGCCCGACAACTACTTCGCGAACGTCGACGCCGCGGCGAAGTACGACTACGACTACCAGATCTCGAAGGTCGGCAAGCCGACCGATCGCCTCGAGTGGGGCATGACGCCGCAGACGGTCAACGCGTACTACAACCCGACCGACAACACGATCAACTTCCCGGCCGCGATCCTGCAGCCGCCGTTCTTCGACGCCAAGGCCGACGACGCGATCAACTACGGCGGCATCGGCGCCGTGATCGGCCACGAAGCGACGCACGGCTACGACGATCAGGGCAGCCAGTTCGACGCGAAGGGCAACAACGAGAACTGGTGGACGAAGGAAGATCGCGAGAAGTTCGACGCGCGCACCGACCGCCTCGTCAAGCAGTTCGACGCCTACGAACCGCTGCCCGGCAAGCACGTCAACGGCAAGCTGACGCTCGGCGAGAACATCGCCGACCTCGGCGGCCTCAACGTCGCGTTCGACGCATTGCAGGAAGATCTCAAGAAGCATCCCGACCGCAACAAGAACGTCGACGGCTACACGCCGGATCAGCGCTTCTTCCTCAACTTCGCGCGCGTCTGGCGCGGCAGCATCCTGCCGCAGCGTCAGGAAGTCCTGCTCAACGCCGATCCGCACGCGCCGGCGAAATTCCGCGCGATCGCGGCGCCGTCGAACATGCCGGCGTTTGCCGAAGCGTTCCAGTGCAAGGCCGGCGACGAGATGGTTCGCGAAGGCGACAAGCAGGTGAAGATCTGGTAGCGCGACGGGCAGTACGCGTGTCGTTGCGCACGCCGAGCCGATGATCTGGAAGATGTGATTCTCGCGGACGGCTTCGAGCGTCGAGGCCGTCCGCCGATGCATCGATCACGAGTCGATTCGGCGCGCGCCTATCGCGAAGCGGGCGGTGGAGTCGCCTCCGCTTCGATCGCAGGCATCGGCGGCAGCCCGATCGCCTGGTCGGCGGGCAAGCCGTAGGCGTCCGGAACGAGGTAGCGGCCGCGATCGTCGCCGGTCTTTTCCTCTTCGACCGGAATCGGGTACCGCCTCGCGTACGCGTCGTGGCGAATGCCGGTGACTTGCCACGAGACGCGCGCGTCAGGCGTGCCTCCGGCGATCGCGAAACGGTTGTCGCGGACTTCTTCGCTGACATAGAGCCCAGGCGACGGCACGCCGAGCGCGGTCAGCTGATAGCGGAACGATTCGTTCAGCGCCTCGAACCAGTCCGGCAACTCGATGCGAGCGGACCCGTTCGCATCCAGCGTGACGACGCCGTCGTAGATGTTCTTCATGTCCGGCGACTCGACGAACGAGTGCGACAAGTACTTGCCGGTTGGATCCAGCGGATGGTCGATACGGAACGAGCCCGCCGACTTCGACAGCGTTCCGATCACGTTGAGATTGCCGTAGGTCCGAAGCGCGAAAGTATCGTTGCAATTCGGGTTCTGGCACGACATCACCACCGGCCCGCCGAAGGTTCCCGCGTAGCTTCCGACCATGTCGCTCGTGGTGCGCGCGAAGATCGCGCTCGCCGTCGTGTCCGAGTTGACCTCGGCTTGCAGCGCATAACCGTCGCCGTTGGTACGCAGATAAAGCGCTGCGTTGTCGTTGTCGGGATTGGTGACTTCGAGCTCCGCGGCGTAGCGATCCGCGTTCTGCGCGTAGGCGGCAATCGCCGAGCTCTGGCCACTCGCGCCGCTGGAGGCGTACAGCGCCGGGCCGGCTCCGCTGGCGAACAGCGAAAGCACCGCGTTGTAGTCGGTGCCGCCGCCCTGGAAGATTGCGACGCCTCCGCCGTCGTTGCTGACGTTGATCGCGAAGTTCGGCAGGCTGACAACATCGAGATAGGGCAGGCTGAGGCCCAGCGCACGCGGCGCCGGCGTCACCGCCTGGCGCGGTGACAACGGCGTGTAGGTCGGGCCGCCGTTCGGTTTCACCGCGATGTCGAGCCAGTAGTCCGCGCTGCCGAACACCGGACCGAAATCGATCTGCGTCGTGAAGATGCCCTGCGCGACCGCGACGGCGGGGACTTCGACGATCGGTCCGACCTGCGAGCCGCCCACGTCGGCCGAATAGAGAATGAAGCGGAAGTCGTAGCTGCCGTCGGCGGGCACCGCGTTGTAGACAAGCTCGCCCTGATAAGTGAATGCGCTTGCGGCCAGCGCCGGCGAATGGCCGGCCGCCGTCAGCAGCAGTCCCAGCACGATCGATACGATGTGTCGCATGGCAGTGTCCTCAGTCGAAGCCGTTCGCGAAGATGCGGTCGCCGCCGGAATTGTCCGATGCGCCCCAGAACCCGCCGCGCAGCGCGTAGCCGTCGCCTTCGCTGTAGTGCGCGTCGGCTTGGCCGGTCGTCGAATGCAAGCGATACGGGCCAGCCGTGAGCGTGCCGCCGCCGGCGTCGATCGTGCTTTTGACGATCGTGTAGCCGCCGCCCGACTGCGCGCGCGGCGCGCTCGCGACGAGCGTCACGAGGACACTGAGTGCAAGGCGACTCCAGCGGCGATTCATAAGCACCCGGGCTCGGTGATCGGCGGCGTTACCATTCCAAACACCGTGGCGATCGAATGCGAACAACGCACGTGGCGGCTGCCTCGAGGGCCGCGGTGCGTGAAAGAGAGAAAACAAACCGAACCAACACCATCCCCACCCAACCCTCCCCTTGAAGGGGAGGGCTAGAGAAATGGATTCCGGCTTTCGCCGGAATGACAAGAAAACACGAAGCAACCCGCCCTTCGGATGACGAAGTTGCCGAATGCGCGGATAATCGCGCCCCCTCCCCATCGTTGCGAAAATGCGAAACCTCGTCCCTGGCCAACGCTGGATCTCCAATGCCGAACCCGAGCTCGGTCTCGGCACGATCCTGCGTATCGAAGGTCGCGGCGTGCAGGTGCTGTTCTCGACGGCCGGCGTGTTGCGTCAGTACGCGCTGCATTCGGCGCCGCTGACACGCGCGGAGTTCCGCCCCGGCCAGCGCATCGCGGGCAACAAGCAGAGGCTTCGTCATCGAGCGCGTCAGCGAAGCGGGCGGGCTCTATACCTATCACGCCGGCGATCGCGCGCTGAGCGAATCCGAGCTCGACGACGCGCAGCCGATCTCGCGCGCGGACGAGCGCCTGAAATCCGCGCGCATCGATCCGCCGGATCGCTTCGACTTCCGTGTCGCCGCGCTGCGGCGCCGTGCCGATGCGATGCGCTCGCCCGCGTTGGGTCTCGCCAGCGCGCGCATCGATCTGATCGCGCATCAGCTGCGCGTCGCCGGCATCGTCTCGCAGCGCCGGCCGCCGCGCGCGCTGCTCGCCGACGAAGTCGGCCTCGGCAAGACGATCGAGGCCGGCATGATCCTCGCGCGCCAGATCGCGACCGGCCGCGCCGCGGCGCGTGCTCGTGCTCGCGCCGCCGAGCCTGACCAGCCAGTGGTTCGTCGAGCTGCTGCGCCGTTTCAACCTGCCGTTCGCGCTGTTCGACGAAGAGCGCTGCGAGGCGATCGAAGTCGCCGACGACGACGCGCAATCCGTTCGAGGACGAGCAGCTCGCGATCGCCGCGATCGACTGGCTCAGCGAAAATCCCAAGCGCGCGCAGCAGGTCGCGGCTGCGGCGTGGGATCTCGTCGTCGTCGACGAAGCGCATCATCTCGAATGGACGCCGGATCACGCGAGCGCCGCGTATGCGCTCGTCGAACAGCTCGCTGCGAGCTGCGCCGGGCCTCGTGCTGCTTGACCGCGACGCCGCAGCAGCTCGGCCGCACCGGCCACTTCGCGCGCCTGCGCCTGCTCGATCCGGCGCGCTATTCCGATCTCGACACGTTCATCGCCGAGAGCGACCGCTACGTGCAGCTCTCCGCGCTCGCCTCGGCGCTGCTCGACGGCGCGCCGCTTGCCGCCGGGCTCGCGCGACGAGCTTGTGCAGATCTTTTGCCGACGATGCCGATCTGCTCGCGCTGCTCGATCGCTACGCGAGCGAAGGCGCCGCCGCCGCGCCGGCGCTGATCGATGCGCTGATCGACCGCCACGGCACCGGCCGCGTGATGTTCCGCAACCGCCGCGCGCAGATCGGCGGGTTTCCGCGCCGCATCGCCGACATCACGATCCTCGACGGCAGCGAGCTCGACGACGCGGCGCGCCAGCATCTGCTCGCCGAGTTCCACGCCGACGCACAGGCGCATCCGCCGGCCGGCGAATACGACTACGCGAACGATCCGCGCCTGCCGTGGCTGGTCGTCGCTGATCGAGCGTCTCGGCGGCGAGAAATTCCTGCTGATCTGCCGCACGCAGTCGAAGGTGCTCGCGCTCGAAGAGGCGCTGCGCACGAAAACCGGCGTGAAGGTCGCGCGCTTCCACGAAGGCATGACGATCCTGCAGCGCGACCGCAACGCGGCCTGGTTCGCCGAAGCCGACGGCGCGCGCGTGCTGCTTTGCTCGGAAATCGGCTCCGAAGGCCGCAACTTCCAGTTCGCGCATCACCTGATCCTGTGGGACCTGCCGCTCGATCCCGATCTGCTCGAGCAGCGCATCGGCCGTCTCGACCGCATCGGCCAGCGCCACGACATCACGCTGCACGCGGTCGCGGTCGGCGGCACGGCGCAGCACGCGCTGCTGCGCTGGTACGACGAAGGTCTCGACGCGTTGCGCACGAGCCCATCGGACGGCCGCGAGATCCTGCGCCGCTACGGCAGCGCGCGTCGTCGTCGAAGCGGAACGCCATGCGCTCGCCGGCGACGATCCCGATGTCGAGATCGACTGCGCTGATCGGCGAGACGCGCGCGACGCATCGCGAGCTCACCGAGCTCGTGCAGGCCGGTCGCGATCGACTGCTCGAGCTCGCCTCCGAGCGCTACGGCCGCGAGCAGCCGCTCGCCGACGCGTTGCGCGCGGCCGACGCCGACATGCTCGACGATTTCGTGCGTGAGCCTCTTCGAGCAGTTCGGCATCGACAACGAGGAAACCGCGCCGCGCACGGTCGTGCTCGATCCGGAATATCTCAGCACCGAAGGATTTCCCGGTCTCAAGGACGGCCCGCAGCAGGTCACGTTCGATCGCGCGACCGCGCTCGCGCGCGAAGAGCTGCCGCTGCTGCGCCTCGATCATCCGCTGGTCGCCGGCGCGCTCGATCTGCTGCTCGAAAGCGAACAGGGCAATGCCGCGCTGCTGATCGACGCGGCGCTGCCGCCGCGCACCGCGCTGCTCGAATGCGTGTTCGTGCTCGATTGCGTCGCCGACCGCAAGCTCGACGTCGCCGCGTTTCCTGCCGCCGCTGCCGCTGCGCATCGTCGTCGACAACCGGCTGAATCCGCGCAACGACTTCGAAGCGTCGCCGGCGAGCCTCGCGCGCGCGAAAGAGCAGCCGATCGACGCGACACGCTATCGGCCGATGCTCGCCAAGCTCGTCCCGCCGATGTTCGCGGCCGCGGAGACGCGGCGCGCGGTCTCGCTGCGACGGAGATCGGCGCCGCGCTCACCGCAGCCGATCGCGAGCTCGGTGCGGAGCGCGATCGCCTCGTCGCGCTCGCGCGCGTCAATCCGTCCGTGCATCAGGAAGAAATCGATGCGCTCGATGCCGAGCTCGATGCGTTGCGCCATGCGATTCCGACCGCGGCGCCGCGACTCGATGCGGTGCGGTTCGTGTGCAGCCCGGACATCACGGTGCGCTGAAAGTCGTTCCGACGTCGGGCTACGCCGCCGCCTTCGGCTTCTTCGTCATCACCGCCAGCATCGCCGCGATCTTGTCGCGCATCTCGCGCCGGTCGACGATCATGTCGATCGCGCCGTGATCGAGCAGGAATTCCGAGCGCTGGAATCCTTCGGGCAATGTCTCGCGCACGGTCTGCTCGATCACGCGCGGGCCGGCGAAGCCGATCAGCGCCTTCGGCTCGCCGATGTTGACGTCGCCGAGCATGCCGAGGCTCGCCGACACGCCGCCGGTGGTCGGATGCGTCAGCACGGAGATGTACGGCACGCCGGCGCTGCGCATGCGCGCGAGCGCGGCCGAGGTCTTCGCCATCTGCATCAGCGAGAACAGGCCTTCCTGCATGCGCGCGCCGCCGGTCGCGGCGAAGCAGACCAGCGGAATGCGCTCGTCGAGCGCGCGTTCGGCCGCGCGCGTGAATTTCTCGCCGACGACCGAGCCCATCGAGCCGCCCATGTATTCGAAATCGAACGCGATCGCGACGAGCGGATGCGACTTCAGCGTGCCGCTGCATCGCGATCAGCGCGTCCTTCTCGCCGGTCGCCTTCTGCGCGGCGGCGATGCGATCGCGGTATTTCTTCGAGTCGCGGAACTTCAGCGGATCGGTCGGCTCGAGCGAGGCGAACAATTCCTCGCTGCTGCCTTCGTCGAGGAATGCGCCGAGCCGCGCGCGCGCGCGCATCGAGTGATGATGCGAGCATTTCGGGCAGACCATCAGGTTGCGCTCGAGCTCCGGGCGATACAGCACCGCGCCGCAGCCGTCGCACTTTTCCCACAGGCCTTCGGGCACCTTGCCCTTCGTCGTCGCCGTCGTGCGTTCGCGCGGCGACATCAATTTCTGCAGCCAGTTCATGTCGTAAGCTTCTCCTGATTCGATCGGCGGCGCAGGCTCGGCGCCCTCCGGTAATGCGGCATCGTCCGGCGGCGGACTATGCGACATGGCTCGTCGCGCGCGCATCGAGCGCGGAACGGATCGGCGCGAGGAACTCGCGTGCGCGCCGGCACGCGTCGGCCGCATCCGTCGCAGCCGCGAGCCGCTCGACCAGCGCGCTGCCGATCACGACTGCGTCGGCGAATGCGCCGATCGCCGCCGCCGACTGTCGCGTCGCGCACGCCGAAACCGACCGCGACCGGCGTCTTCGCCGAGCGCTTGATCAGTCGCGACGCGTGCGCGCACGTCGTCCATGCTGAGCCGATCGGCGCCGGTGATGCCGGCGAAGGATACGTAGTATAGGAAACCTTCGGCCGCGGCGCAGATCGCGGCCAGGCGCGCGTCCGCGGTCGTCGGCGCGGCGAGGAAGATGCGCGCGAGGCCGGCCGCGTGGATCGCGGCCGTCGAGTCGATCTCCTCGACCGGGCAATCGACCAGCAGCACGCCGTCGACGCCGGCTTCGCGCGCCTCGCGCGCGAAGCGCGTCGATGCCATGGATCTCGATCGGGTTGAGGTAGCCCATCAGCACGACCGGCGTCGTCGGCGTCGCGCGTGCGGAACTCGCGCACCCACGCGAGGATGCGCGCGAGCCCGACGCCGCGCGCGAGCGCGCGCTCGTTCGCGTGCTGGATCACCGGGCCGTCGGCCATCGGGTCGGAGAACGGCACGCCGAGCTCGATGAGGTCGGCGCCGGCTTCGACGAGCGCGTGCATGATCGCGACGGTTGCGTCGGGCGACGGATCGCCGGCGGTGATGAACGGAATCAGGCCGGTGCGTCGGTTCGCGTGTCGAGCGCGTCGATGCGATTCGCGCGAATCGCGCGTCGGTCGATGCGACTGCGTTCGAGCGAGCGCTCACAGCTCGATCCCTTCGCGCGCCGCGATCGTGTGCACGTCCTTGTCGCCGCGGCCCGACAGATTCACGAGAATCAGCTTGTCCTTCGGCATCTCGCGCGCGAGCTTCATCGCCTGCGCGATCGCGTGGCTCGATTCGAGCGCGGCGAGAATGCCTTCGGTGCGCGCCAGCTCGTGGAATGCCGCAAGCGCTTCGTCGTCGGTGATGCCGACGTAGTTGCGCGCGGCCGGTGTCCTTGAGGAACGCATGCTCGGGCCCGACGCCGGGATAGTCGAGCCCGGCCGAAACCGAATGCGTCTCGGTGATCTGGCCATCGTCGTCGCACAGCACGTAGGTGCGATTGCCGTGCAGCACGCCGGGGCGTCCGGCCGCGAGCGATGCCGCGTGCCTGCCGGTCGCGATGCCCTCGCCTGCCGCTTCGGCGCCGACAGATCGCGACGTCGCGGTCGTTGAGGAACGCATGGAACAGGCCGATCGCGTTCGATCCGCCGCCGACGCAGGCGACCAGCGCATCGGGCAAGCGGCCGTACTGCTCCTGCATCTGCACGCGCGCTTCGCGGCCGATCACGCTGTTGAAATCGCGCACCATCTGCGGATACGGATGCGGGCCTGCGACCGTGCCGATGATGTAGAACGTGTCGGCGACGTTGGTGACCCAGTCGCGCAGCGCTTCGTTGAGCGCGTCCTTCAGCGTCTTCGAGCCCGACGTCACCGGCACGACTTCGGCGCCGAGCAGCTTCATGCGGTAGACGTTGATCTTCTGCCGCTCGATGTCGACCGCGCCCATGTAGACGACGCAGTCGAGGCCGAAGCGCGCGCACACGGTCGCGCGTCGCGACGCCGTGCTGGCCCGCGCCGGTCTCGGCGATGATGCGGCGCTTGCCCATGTGCCGCGCGACCAGCGCCTGGCCGACCGTGTTGTTGATCTTGTGCGCGCCGGTGTGATTGAGGTCTTCGCGCTTGAGCAGGATCTGCGCGCCGCCGATCTTCTTCGACAGGCGCTCGGCGTGATAGATCGGCGACGGCCGGCCGACGTAGTGCTTGAGATCGCGATCGAGCTCGGCGATGAAACGCCGGATCTTCGCGCAGCGCGAAATACGCCGCGCGCAATTCGGCGAGCGGTGCCATCAGCGTTTCCGCGACGTAGCTGCCGCCGTAGTCGCCGAAGCGGCCGCGGCTGTCGGGATACGCGAAATAGTCTTCGACTTTCATGTCCATGTTCATCGCAGGGTATGTCAGGCGTCGCGCGCGGCATCGGCCGCACGCACGGCGTGCACGAAGTCGCGCATCTTCGCGGCATCCTTGATGCCGGGCGCGGATTCGATGCCGCTGGAGACGTCCACGCCGTAGGGTCTCACGGTCGCGACGGCCTGCGCCACGTTCATGCGCGTCAGCCCGCCGGCCAGCACGAACGGCCGCGCCGTGCCCGGCGGCACGCGCGTCCAGTCGAACGACTCGCCGCTGCCGCCGCGCGCGCCGTGCGCGTGGCTGTCGAGCAGGAAACCGGCCGCGCCGGGATAGCCGGCGATGTGCGCGCGACGGATCGGTCACCGATCCCATCGGCACGGCCTTGATGTAAGGCCGCGCGAAACTCGCCGCGAATCCATCCGTTTCGGCACCGTGGAACTGCAGCAGGTCCGGCTGCACGCCGCGATAGGACTTCCTCGATCCAGCGCGCGCTCGTCGTCCATGAACAGCGCGACCGCGGTCACGAACGGCGGCAGCTCGGCGCGGATGCTGCGCGCCTGGCTGATGCCGATGAAGCGCTGGCTCGCGCGCGTGAACACGAATCCGATCGCGTCGACGCCGAGCTCGACGCCGCGACGCGCATCGTCCGATCGCGTGATGCCGCAGAACTTGATGCGCGTCCTCACAACGTGACCTCGATCGGCAGGTTCCATTGCGCAGGATAGCGCGGGCCGAGAAACGTCAGCCCCGCGGCCGGCGCGGTCGGCCCCGCCTTCGCGCGATCGCGGCCGGCGAGCAGCTCGGCGAGCCACGCCTCGCGCTGCTCGCCGCGACCGATCGGCAACAGCGAGCCGACGATGTTGCGCACCATGTGATGCAGGAATGCATTGGCCTGGATCTCGATCGCGATCTCGTCGCCGCGATCGCGAGATCGCGATCTCGTGCACGTTGCGCATCGTCGAGCGCGCCTGGCACGCGACCGTGCGGAACGCGCTGAAATCGTGCTCGCCGATCAGCGCCTGCGCGGCGACTTGCATCGCGTCGATGTCGAGCGGCACGCGCTCCCAGGCGACGCGACGCGCGTCGAGCGCGGGACGAATCGGGCGATTCAGAATCGTGTAGCGATAACGCCGCGCGCGCGCGCTGTAGCGCGCATGGAAATCCTCTGCGACCGGCTGCGCCCAGAGCACTGCGACGCTCGGCGGCAGTTGCGAGTTCGCGCCGAGCGCCCAGCCGCGCTCGCTGCGTACCGATTCGCTGTCGAAATGCACGACCTGGCAGCGCGCATGCACGCCGGCGTCGGTGCGCCCGGCGCACGTCACGTCGACCGGGTGCGCAGCGACGAACGACAGCGCGGACTCGAGCGCGCCCTGCACGCTTGAACCGTGCGAGAGGCGCTGCCAGCCGAGGAAGTCGGTGCCGTCGTATTCGAGGGATAGCGCTATGCGCAATGGGGTTTTTCGGTTGTTTCTGGGGGTGGCATCGTATCAAGGGTGGGGTTGGGCCTTGGTTTTTCTTGTTTCGTTGTCTTTACTCGCCCTCCCCTTCAAGGGGAGGGTTGGGTGGGGATTGGTCGTTCGGCGAAGGCTGGATCCATGTCTCTGTGTTTGATCTTCCGTACGCTGACGCGAAAACCGACTCACGTCCCTGTGAGTCTTACCGGCCATCCTGGCCGGCGCGTTACTTTCTCTTGCTTGTGCAAGAGAAAGTAACCAAAGAGAACACACCCTCGGTGCCGCGCCCGGCGCTACGCGCCGGGTGCGCTACGGGCGGCCGGGGTTTTGCCGACAGTCCATCCATGGACTGCGGCAAAAGCGGCGCGATCCCTCGCGCCGCCCCGCGCGGTGCGCGGGCCTGATCCGTCCGCCCTTCGCCGCGTCACAGAGGGACCCAAGATCAAGAGCAAGAGCACAAGCCTGCTTCTGCGGCAGGGACTGCCGCGCTCTGCTCTCTCCCGGGTCCCTCTCGGCCGCGGCGAGCAGGCGCAGGAAAAGCCCGAAGGGGCGCGCGCAGGATGCGCGCGCGTTCGCTGTCAGTACACGGACGTACTGTCAGCGAACCCCGGAGCCTGCTCGCGTAGTCACGCGGGCATGGATGCCCGCGTGACCGCGGCCGCGAGGGTGCCCTTCTCTTTGGTTACTTTCTCTTGGGCAAGCAAGAGAAAGTGACTGGCCGCCAGGGATGGCGGACATACCGCACACGGACGTGAGTCGGTTTTCGCGTCAGCGCGGAAGATCAGAAGCCAAGATCAAAATGGATCCCGGCCTTCGCCGGGATGACGACAGGGATGAACACCATCCCCACCCAACCCTCCCCTTGAAGGGGAGGGCTAAAGAAAGAATTCCGGCCTTCGCCGGAATGACTCATCGTGAGAGCACCGAACCAAAAAAAAGGCCCGGACAAATCCGGGCCCTACACTGAAAAAAGAAACCGAAAAAATCAGACGACTATCGAATTTCGGCCATCAGCTTTCGCGCTTCGCCCTTCTGCGTGTCGTTTCCTTCGGCGAGCACTTCCTCGAGCATCGAGCGCGCGCCTTCCGGGTCGCCCATGTCGAGATAGGCCTTGGCGAGGTCGAGCTTGGTGCCGACGCCGTCGTCGCCCGGGAATTCGTCGTCGACCGGCAGCGGTGCCGGGGCGATGGCGGATTCGAGTTCGCGGTGCGCTTCGGCGCCGAAGTCGATCGGCGGCAGGCTTTCGAATGCGAATGCGGCTTCGCTCGCCGGCGGTGGGGCTGCGAGCGTGGACGGCGGCGGGGCGTCGAGGTCGAAATCGAACGCGCTCGTGGTCGCGCGCGCCGGTTCGACGTCCGCTTCGCGCGGCTTGAACACTTCGTCGTGGTCGAACGTCTGCAATGCGTGCGGTGCGGTCACCGCTTCGTCGTCGAATATGTCTTCGGCCGGCGTCGCATCGTAGAACAGCGGGTTGTGCGGCGCGAGCTCCTGGCCCATCGCGCGCGCTTCGAGCCATTCGGGCTGTTGCGGATCGATGACGTGCGCGTGCATCGAGTAGGCCGCGTCCTCGAACGCGTCGATGTTGCGCTCGGCGTAGAGGAGACTGAGCAGCTCCAGATGCAGGCCGAGATTGGACGGGTCCTGCATCAGCTGATCGCGCAGCGATTCCTCTTCCGCATCTGGCAGTTACTGCGCCGCCCTCGCCACGCAGCGGTGTATCGCCGAATGCACCGGCGATCGAGCCGCGCTCGACGGCGGGCACGCGGCGCTTGCGCATGCCGAGCAGGCCGGCGAGCAGCAGCAGCGCTCCCGCACCGATCGCGGCAGGTTTGACCCACGATTGCTCGTACCAGGCCGAACCCGTCGGGGCGAGCGGCTGCGTCTTGCTCATGGCCGTGGCTTTGACCGGAGCGGTCGTCGCGGCCGGCTTTGTCGTCGGTGTCGTCGTCGATGACGACGTGCTTGACGATTCGCCGCTCGCTGACGGTGTCGTCGATGCCGTCGTGGTCGAGTCCGAGGTCGACGAGGACGGTGTCGTCGTCGAGCTCGTCGGGGGCGTCGTCGAGCCGGACGTCGTGTCGGCGGGCGTCGTCGATCCCGTGCGGTTGTCGTGGTTCCGGTTGCGGATGGCGTCGTGCTTCCCGGAGTCGTCGTCGATGCAGTCGAAGGCGTCGTCGACGTGCCGGCCGATGGCGTCGTCGTGGTCGTGCTGCCTGTCGTCGACGGCGTCGTCGATGTGGGCGATGTCGTGCCCGTAGTCGAAGAAGGCGTCGTCGAAGATGTCGACGTGTCCGCCGGCGGCGATGCCGTGCCCCAGATGTCTTCCTTCGAGACCTTCGCCGCGTCGCCCTTCGCCGCCGCACCCGTCGCGGGCGTCGTTGTCGTCGTCGCGGGTGTTGTCGTCGATGTCGTCGTCGGAGTCGTGCTTGTCGCAGGCGGCGTCGCGGCCGTGGTCTTGGTTCCGCTCTGCAGATCCTTCAGCTTGCGCTGCAGGTCGGCGATTTCCGAATCCTTGAGCGTGATCAGGCGATCCGTCTTGCCCTTGGTGTCTTCGAGCTCCTTGACGCGCGACTTGAGCTCGCCGGCTTCCTGCTCGCGGCTGGTCAGCGCTTCCTTCGTGCGCGCGAGCTCGGATTTCAGCTCGGCGGAGTTCCCACCGGAACCCGCGCCGCTGCCGGGACGATCAGCCATCGCGACGCTGTCCTTGCCTGCCTTCGGCGGGACAAGCTCGAGGCGCTCGCTCGGCGTCTTCGATGCGGTCGACGTCGGCGTGCTCGTCGTCGTCTTTGCAGCGGGCGTTTTCGACGGCGGCGGTGTCGGCGTACCGGTGTCGGCGATCAGCGTCGGCTTCGCGGCCGCGCCGCCGCGCCAGTCCTCGATCTGCTGATGGACCGTCGCTGCCGCTTCGCTCGCCGAGCCGACCGCCTTGACCTGATCGGCCGACGGGATGCGCAGGATCGAGCCGCGCTTCAGCGCGTTGATGTTGTCCTTGTAGAACGCGTTCGGGTTCTGCTTGAGCAGCGCCAGCATCAGCTGGTTGACGTTGGTCGACTCGTCCGTACGCACGTCGCGCGCGATGCCGGACAGCGTGTCGCCGGCTTCGACCGTGTATTCGCCGCTCGCTGCCGTGCGCTTGGGCTCGGGGGTCGCGGGCGCGGGCTTGCTCGGCGCGGGTGCCGCGCGCGGAGCGGCCGCCACGGGCGGCGCCTGGGCAGGCTTCGCGGGCGCTTTCGGCTTGGCTTCGGGCAGCGGCTGGGTCGGCGCGCGCTCCGGCGTCTTGGCCGCGGTCGCGACCGCAGCGGTGCCGGTCGCCGGCGCCATCACCGGCGGATCGAGCAGCACGGTGTATTCGCGCAGCAGCCGGCCTTTCGGCCAGTTCGCTTCGACGAGGAAATCCAGGAACGGCTCGCGGATCACTTCCTTGCTGGTGACCTTGATCACGAGGTCGCCGCGGCTTCCCTTGATCACCGAGAATTCGAGCGGCACCGAGAGGCGCGAGCGATTGAGCCCGACGCGGTCGAAATCCTCGGCAGCGGCGAGCTGGACGAGGAGCCCTTCGGCTTCGCCCTGCAGTGCCCTGGAGCACCGGAATTTCGGCGTCCAGCGGCTGATTGAGCTTGGAATTGACGTGGATCGTGCCGAGACCGAGCGCAAGGGCGTCCGTCCCGCTCAACGCAAGCGCGATCGCCAGCGACAACTGAAGCGGTCGTTTCATCTGGATAAGCCCCCCAACAGGCGTCTGAAACCGGCCTGGGGACCGTTCCCGCGGCCGGCAAAGCTCGAATGAATTATCTCGAAACGGGCTTATAACACAATCGTAACTATGGATTACAGATACGATTTCGCAAGAAACGGAAAACGGTCTCCAATTCCGGTCCCAGCGAACGCAAGCACGCCCCCTCGCCCCCGCACCCGCCCTCGGGCGGCGCAGCGACCGGCGCGGACGTTACAGGGTCTTGGCGAGGATTTCCGCGATCTGCACCGCGTTGAGCGCTGCGCCCTTGCGGATGTTGTCGGCGACGATCCAGAGATCGAGCCCGCGCGGGTGCGAGATGTCCTCGCGGATACGGCCGACGAAAACCGGATCCTTGCCGGCCGCGTGCGTCACCGGAGTCGGATATCCACCGGGCTTGCGCTCGTCGACGACGATCACGCCCGGCGCCTTCTTCAGCAACGCGCGCGCTTCGTCGGCGCTGATCTTTTTCCGCGTCTCGATGTGCACGACTTCGGAATGCCCGTAGAACACCGGCACGCGCACGCAGGTCGGGTTCACCTGGATCGACTCGTCCTCGAGGATCTTGCGCGTCTCCCAGACGATCTTCATTTCTTCCATCGTGTAGCCGTTGTCGGTGAAATCGCCGCCGTGCGGGATCACGTTGAACGCGATCTGCACGGGATACACCTTGGCCTCGACACTCTGGAAGTTCAGCAGGCCCGCGGTCTGCTTGCCGAGCTCCTCGAGCGCGCGATGGCCGGTGCCCGAAACCGATTGATACGTCGCGACGTTGATGCGCTCGATGCCGACCGCGCGGTGGATCGGCGCGAGCGCCACCAGCATCTGCATCGTCGAGCAGTTCGGATTGGCGATGATGCCGCGCGATCTGTACTGCTCGATCGCGTGCGGATTGACCTCGCTGATCACCAGCGGCACGTCCGCCTGGTAGCGGAACTCCGACGTGTTGTCGATGACGATCGCGCCCGCATCGGCCGCGCGCGGCACGTGCTCGCGCGAGATCGATCCGCCCGCCGAGAAGAACGCGATGTCGATGCCGTTGAAATCGTAGTCGGCGAGATTCTTCACCGTGATCGAGCGGTTGCCGAACTCGACCTTGCTGCCGGCCGAGCGCTCGCTCGCGAGCGGCACGAGCTCGCCGATCGGGAACTTGCGTTCCTTGAGGATCGAGAGAAGCGTTTCGCCGACGGCACCGGTGGCGCCGGCGATGGCGATGTTGAAGTTCTTTTGCGTCATGGATTCTTTGTCGGTCTCAGTACCGCTCGCTGCACGAGCATTCACTTCGTCATTCCGGCGAAAGCCGGAATCCACTTTGATCTTGACGTCTTGCCGCGAAACCAAAAATGGATTCCGGCCTACGCCGGAATGACGGCTAGGGTTTGGGTTTGCGTTCGCCGGGAATGCGCGGCTTCACCTCGCCGACATCCCCGCACTGCGCCCGATGCCGCAACGCATGATCCATCAGCACGAGCGCGACCATCGCCTCGGCGATCGGCGTCGCGCGGATGCCGACGCAGGGATCGTGGCGGCCTTTCGTGACGACTTCGGTCGGATTGCCGGCGAGATCGACGCGTGCGGCCCGGAATCAGGATGCTCGACGTCGGCTTCAATGCGATCGACGCGACGATCGGCTGCCCGCTCGATATGCCGCCGAGGATGCCGCCGGCGTTGTTCGACAGGAAACCCTCGCGGCGTGATCTCGTCGCGATGCTCGCTGCCTTTCTGCGCGACGGAGGCGAATCCCGCGCCGATCTCGACGCCCTTGACCGCGTTGATCGACATCAGCGCCGAGGCGAGATCGCCGTCGAGCTTGCCGTAGATCGGCTCGCCCCAGCCGGGCGGCACGTTGTCGGCGACGACGCTGATGCGCGCGCCGACCGAATCGCCGGATTTGCGCAGCGCCATGATGTAGCTCTCGAGCTCGGGCACCATCGCCGCGTCGGGCCAGAAGAACGGATTGCCTTCGACCGCGTCCCAGTCGAATGCGCGCGGCACGATGTCGCCGATCTGCGCGAGATGGCCGCGCACGCGCACGCCGAATTTTTCGGCGAGCCATTTCTTGGCGATGACCGCGGCGGCGACGCGCATCGTCGTCTCGCGCGCGGACGAGCGCCCGCTGCCGCGATGATCGCGGATGCCGTATTTCTGCAGGTACGTGTAGTCGGCGTGACCGGGACGGAACGTCTGTCGACGAGATCGTCGTAGTCCTTCGAGCGCGCGTCGGTGTTGCGGATCAGCAACGCGATCGGCGTGCCGGTCGTCACGCCTTCGAACACACCGGACAGGATCTCGACATCGTCGGCTTCGTGACGCTGCGATGTGTATCGGCTGCGGCCGGTCGCGCGACGATCGAGATCGTTGCGGAAATCCTCGACCGCGATCGCGAGGCCCGGCGGACAGCCGTCGACGACGCAGCCGATGGCCGGGCCATGGCTTTCGCCGAAGGTCGTTACGGTGAGGAGTTTTCCGAAGGAGTTGCTGGACACGCGTTTGGTACCGCTACGTTACGATGATTGCGCCACATCGTCATCCCGGCGAAAGCCGGGACCCATTTTGCTCTTGCTTGCTTCTTCGACAGCCCGCGGATCAAGAGCGAACTGGATCCCGGCTTTCGCCGGGATGACGGCATGGTGCGCTGCATCGGTCTCACCGTCTGGCTTCGCCGCCGCGCGAATCGCATCCGCATGCTCGACGAGATCATCCCGATCGAGCAGAAACACACCCATCTGCCCGACATTGAACTCGATCCAGTTGAACGGCACCTCGGGCAGCAGGTTCGTCAACGCCTTCTCGCTCTCGCCGACCTCGACGATCAGCACGCCCTCATCGCCCAGATGCTCCGCCGCGGCGACGAGGATGCGCAACGCGAAATCGAGCCCGTCGTCGCCTGCGCGCAAACCTAGCGCAGGCTCATGGCGATATTCGGGCGGCAGCGCGGCGTATTCCTGTTCGGTCACGTACGGCGGATTGCTGACGATGAGATCGTAGCGCTTGCCGCCGAGGCCGGCGAAGAGATCCGACTGCACCGCGCGCACGCGATCGGCGACATCCTGGTATTCGATGTTCTCGCGCGCGAGCGAGAGCGCGTCATCGCTGATGTCGGCGAGATCGACCTGCCAGTCCGGATTGTGCACGGCCATCGCGATGCCGATGCAGCCCGAGCCCGTGCAGAGATCGAGCGCATTGGCAACGTCGCGATCCTCCAGCCACGGCGAGAATCCGCTCTGGATCATTTCCGCGATCGGCGAGCGCGGCACCAGCGCGCGCGCGTCGGATTTGAATTTGAGCCCGGCGAACCACGCGCTGCCGGTCAGGTACGCGACCGGCTGGTGCTCGTCGATGCGCCGCTCGATCAGCGCGAGCACGCGCTCCTTCTCCGCGGCGGTCAGGCGCGCCTGACCGTAGGCCGGGGACAGGTCGTGCGGCAGGTGCAGCGCGTGCAGCACGAGATGCGTCGCCTCGTCGATCGCGTTGTCGTAGCTGTGCCCGAACGCGAGCCCGGCCGCGCCGAAGCGGCTCGCGCCGTAGCGGATGAAATCGACGATCGTGGCGAGTTCCTGGGTCACGCGCGCGGCTTCGAGTTCGAGGGCCGCAGAGTATAAGGCGCAAACGCGCCGCGGCCGGCATCGCAGCAACCCGCGCCGCTATAATCGCGTGCATGCACTCCACGCGTTGCGCCGGCCGCGTCTCGGCGAATTACCTGATTCTCATCGCCGCGGTCGCAGCCGCGGTCGGGCTCTGGTTCGGCAGTCGCATGCTTGCGCCGCCCGGGCCGCCGCCGCTCGCCGCTGCCGTGCTCTATCCGGCGCCGCGCGCGCTGCCCGATTTCCACTTGACCCGCGCCGACGGCAGCGCGTTGACGAAGGCCGACTGGAACGGCCACTGGACCGTTGCATTCTTCGGCTACACGAACTGCCCCGACGTCTGCCCGACCACGCTCGCGACGTTCAAGCAGGTCTGGACGAAGCTCGCTGCCGACGGCCTCGCCGATCGCGTGCGCTTCGATTTCATTTCGGTCGATCCCGCGCGCGATACGCCCGAGCAGCTTGCGCAAGTACGTCGGCTACTTCAGCAAGGATTTCGTCGCCGCGACCGGCACCGACGAAGAGCTGACGCAGCTCACGCGCGCGCTCGGGCTCATCTATTCGCGCGAGCCGACAGGCAACGGCGACTACGCGGTCGATCACAGCGCATCGGCGGTCATCATCGATCCGAACGGGCGCGAAGTCGGCCTGTTCCGCCCGCCGTTCGACGCGAACCAGATCGCTGCCGATCTCAAGACGCTCGCAGGCGCCGGCTGATGCGCCCCGCCGTCGCCGCGCAATACGTCCTGCCGCACAAGCTGCTGTCGCGGATCGTGCGCTGGGCGACGCGCTGGACGTTCGCGCCATGGAAGAATTTCCTGATCCGCACGATCGTCAGGCAATACGACGTCAATCTCGACGAGGCCGAGACCGCCGATCTCGCCGCGTATGCGAACTTCAATGCGTTCTTCACGCGCGCGCTGAAATCCGGCGCGCGTCCGCTCGATGCCGATCCCGACGCGGTGCTGTGCCCCGCCGACGGCCGCATCAGCCAGGCGGGTCCGATCGAGCACGGCCGCATCTTCCAGGCCAAGGGCTTCGATTTCGGCACGGGCGAGCTGCTCGCCGACGACGCGCGCGCAGCGCCGTTCCACGACGGCAGCTTCGTCACGGTGTATCTGTCGCCGCGCGACTACCACCGCGTGCACATGCCGCTCGCCGGCGAGCTCATCGAGACCGTGCACGTGCCCGGGCGCATCTTCAGCGTCGCGCCGTTCACCGTGGAGGCGATCCCGCGCCTGTTCGCGCGCAACGAACGGCTGGTCTGCCATTTCGACAGCGCGCTCGGACCGTTCGCGGTCGTCCTGGTCGGGGCGATGCTGGTGTCGGGCGTCGCGACGGTCTGGGACGACGTCGCGATTCCGCCCTACGCCACGCCAGATCGTGCGCCGGGACTGGCGCGGGCGCGGCATCTGGCTCAAGCGCGGCGCCGAGCTCGGCCGCTTCGAGATGGGCTCGACCGTGATCGTGCTGCTGCCGGCCCGGCTCGGGCGTTTTTCGCCAGATCTCCATGCAGGTCAAGCGCTTCGCGTCGGCCAGAAAATCGGTACCTTGGCGACTCGACCGACCCATTGAGCTTGGGAGGGTCTCGCGTCAGAATGTGACGCAATACGACGAAATGTGACTAATTGGACAGTCCTTTCACGGCGTTCCCGTTAGATTTCCATGCGCCGTCCAAGATCGACCGCCGCGTCGGCCTCAGCCTAGGGGAACTCACATGCAGCTTGTCACTCGTCTGATCGCGTTGAGCCGTGCGGTACAGCTGCGTCGCCAGTTCCGTGGCATAGAGAAAGCCCTGGTCGACCTGCAGCCGAACGCGCGACGACAGCTCGCCGCGATCGCGATGCGCGAGTTCCAGAACGCGTCGAAGAGCGAGTTTCCGCATCTCTATGCGACGCCGCCCGACGTGAAATACCACGCCTGGGGCAGCGGCGCGAAATCGGCCTCGAGCGCATGCGCTCGGACAGCCTGCAGGTGCGCCTGCGCGGCGTTGCGCTGTGGCTGACGGTCGCCTATCACGAGACCAAGGATTCGCCGTTCGCCGAGCAGCAGGAGCTGCATCGCCAGGTCATGCGTGCGATCCGCGCGCTGAAGGATTCGATTCCCGCCGCCGAGCTGCACCAGTGGTTCGCGGCCAGCAATGAGGCGCAAGCGGCCTGACCGGGATCCGCCGGCTGCTCGCGCCGACGGATCGCCGGTCACGGAGAACCGATCGGCTTCGATCCGGTGAAGAAAAAAGCGGCTACGGCCGCTTTTTTCGTTTCCGCGCTTCGTAATTTACGGTCACGCGTCGCGGACCGTTGCTAGCGCCTCGCGCAGTCCGGAATGCGCAGCGTCTTGCCTGGCTTGAGCGCATAGTCCGGCGCGCGCAGGTTGTTCGCCGCGGCGATCTCGCGCACGCCGCTGCAGCCCACCTTCTTCGCGATCGACGACAGCGTATCGCCCTTGCGCACGACGTAGCCCTGCGGCTTGATCGCCTGCGCGTGCACCAGGCTCGCCGGCGGCGGCGACGGCACGACCGCCGAATGCAGGTCGGCGGCAAGCTCCGGCCACTTTCCGTTCGCGCAGTTGCGCGCGTAGACCGTCTCGAGCTGCACCGGCACCGCGAGCTTGCTGCCCGCGGGTTCCTGCTGCTGCGGATCGAGCTGCGGATTGAGGTTGCGCAGCGTGCGGAACCAGCCGCCTTCGGCCTCGCGGTCGTTGCCGAGGCAGATCGTGAGCTCGACGAGCGACGCCGGCCGCGCCAGCGTGACGCTGCCGGGCTGCGCGGCGACCTTCGGGAACTCGAGGTTGTAGCGCTCCGGATGCATGAAGAGCCATGCCGCCGCGAGCACCATCGGCACGTATTCGCGCGTTTCCTGCGAAACGGCGTAGTAGATCTGCGGATCCCAGAAATTCTGCGAGCCCTTGCCCGCCAGCCGCGCCATCGCGCCTTCGCCGCCGTTGTACGCGCCGACGACGAGCTCGAGCTGGTTGTTGAACACCGCGAGCTGCTCGTTGATGTAGGCCGCGTTCGCGCGCGCCGACAGCTTCGGATCGAAGCGCTGGTCGAAACCGTCGACCGTGCCGAGCCCGAAGCGGAGACCGGTCGCATACATGAACTGCAGCGGGCCCGACGCACCCGAGCGCGACACCGCGTGCACCTTGCCGCCGGATTCCTTGGCGAGCATGCCGAACAGCAGCGCTTCGGGCAGGCCGGCCTTCTGGTATTCCGGCCACATCAGATAGCGCATGTATTCGTAGTTGACGTACGCCGCGACAGATTCGGCCGGTACTGCGTCAGCCATTCTTCGAGCGCAGCCTTGACCGGCTCGTTCATCGCGATCATGTCGGCGAGCTCGCGACCCTTGAGCAGCGTGACCGAGCGGCCGAGCTCCGGCACCGCGGCGACGACCGGCGAGCTTTCGCCGGCTTCCTGCAGCGGCTTCGGGCGTCGTCCCGGCGGTTTCGCCTCCGGATTCCTGATTCGCCTCGCTGCCGGTCGCTGAGCCGCAGCAGGCGATCGAACGCGGCGACGAAACGCTGCTGCTCGCAACCGTGCACCGCGCTGCACTGCGTCGCCGCGGCGCGAAGATCGTCGAGCGCCGCGGTGACTTCGGCCTCGGCCTGATCGTTCTTGCCCGCGCGCGCAAGCGCAAGGCCGTTCTCGTAGCGCTTCGAATCCTGATCGAGCCGCGCGTACAGCGCGTTGATGCCGGCATCGTCGACCTTCGGCGCTGGCAGCCGCGTTCTTCTGCGAGGGTGTTGCGGCGCAAGCAGCGAGCGACGCGACGAGAGCGATGACGGCAATTCTCTGAACGAGCGGCATTGAATCCTTCCGGTGACGGTCCGCCGCAAGTTACCGTCTGGCCGCGATTGCGGCAACCGTTGCCGACGGTGGATCGCTACAATCGCAGACGTCATTCGCTGCGAGCCGGAGAGCGCATGAGCCAGATCCTGATCGGCAAGGGCGACAAGCCCGTCTACCTGCTCGCGCAAGTACGCGCAACCGCCACGGCATGATCGCCGGCGCGACCGGCACCGGCAAATCGGTGTCGCTGATGGTGCTCGCCGAAGGTTTCTCGCAAGCTCGGCGTGCCGGTCTTCCTCGCCGACGTCAAGGGCGATCTCGCCGGCCTCGCGATGGCCGGCGCGATGAACGACAAGCTCAAGGCGCGCATCGACAAGCTCGGCATCGACTGGACCGCGGCCGCCGAATCCGGTCGTGTTCTGGGACATCTACGGCAAGCTCGGCCATCCGGTGCGCACGACGGTCTCGGAGATGGGCCCGACGCTGCTCGGCCGTCTGATGGAGCTCAACGACACGCAGCAGGGCGTGCTCGAGATCGTGTTCAAGTCCGCCGACGACAACGGCCTGCTGCTGCTCGACATCAAGGATCTGCGCGCGCTGCTTAGCATGGGCGACGCGAAAACGCGAAGGACATCTCGCAGCACTACGGCCTCGTCTCGCCGACATCGATCGCGGCGATCCAGCGCGCGGTGCTGTCGCTCGAACAGGCCGGCGGCGACAAGTTCTTCGGCGAGCCCGCGCTCGATCTCGCCGATTTCATGCGCCAGGATCTTTCCGGCCGCGGCATCGTCAACGTGCTCGCCGCCGATCAGCTGATCCTGAAGCCGAAGCTCTACACGACGTTCCTGCTCTGGATGCTGTCCGAGCTGTTCGAGAAATTGCCCGAAGTCGGCGATCTCGATCAGCCCAAGCTCGTGTTCTTCTTCGACGAGGCGCATCTCCTGTTCGACGACGCGCCGCCGGCGTTGCGCCAGCGCGTCGAGCAGGTCGTGCGCCTGATCCGCTCGAAAGGCGTCGGCGTGTATTTCTGCTCGCAGAATCCGGACGACGTGCCCGACGTGATCCTCGGCCAGATGGGCAATCGCATCCAGCACGCGCTGCGCGCGTTCACGCCGCGCGATCAGAAGGCCGTCAAGGCGGCCGCGGAAACCTTCGCGCCGAATCCGAAGATCAAGGTCGCCGACGTGATCACGCAGCTCGGCGTCGGCGAGGCGCTGGTGTCGACGCTGCAGGAAGGCGGCGTGCCGATGCCGGTCGAGCGCGCGTTGATCGCCTCGCCCGGCTGCCGCATCGGCGCGATCACGCCGGACGAACGCGCGCCGGTCCGCGCACGCTCGCCGGTCGGCGGCAAGTACGACACGGCAGTCGATCGCGAATCCGCGTTCGAGACGTTGAGCAAGCGCGCGCAGCAGCAGCAGCCGGCCGCAACACCCGGTGCGAAAGCGCCGGCCGGCGGCGGCAGCGCGCAGCAGGGCGGCGGCTGGACCGACATGGCCAAGGACATGATCTTCGGCACGAGCCGCCGCCAGGGCATGCTCGAAGCGATGGCGAAATCGATCGCGCGCAACGCCGGCGGACAGCTCGGCCGCTCGATCCTGCGCGGCGTGCTCGGCTCGATGTCGAAGCACTGATCCGGCATCGCCGTCATGAGAGCCTAGTCGTGCCGCTCCGTTGAATCGTCATTCGCAATGAGCCGCTGGCGCCCCGCCGCAGCCGCATCGACCGCCGTCATCACCGGCGAGGGACATCGCCGCCTGAAGGACGAGCTCGATCAGCTGTGGCGCGTGACGCGACCCGAAGTCGTGCGCGCACTCACCGACGCCGCGGCCGAAGGCGACCGATCGGAAAACGCCGAATACATCTATCGCAAGAAGCAGCTCGGCGAGATCGACCGCCGCGTGCGCTACCTGACGAAGCGGTTGCAGGAGCTGCGCGTCGTCGACGACGCCGCCGACGGATCCGTCGGCCGTCTACTTCGGCGCGTGGCTGCGCGTCGAATCCGAAGACGGCGCCGTGCACGACTACCGCATCGTCGGCCCCGACGAAACAGATGCGACGCTCGGCTGGATCAGCATCGACTCACCCTTCGCACGCGCAGCGCTGCGCATGCGCGTGGACGACGAGTTCGAAGCGGAGCTGCCGAGTGGGCGAATGCGGTTCGTTGTGGTTGATGTCAGTTATGTCGCGCGCTGAGCGGTGTGTACGGTTGGTTTCTTTTCTTTGATGCTCACGCGAGAACCGACTCACGTCCCTGTGAGTCTTACCGGCCATCCTGGCCGGCGCGTTACTTTCTCTTGCTTGTGCAAGAGAAAGTAACCAAAGAGAACACACCCTCGGTGCCGCGCCCGGCGCTGCGCGCCGGGTGCGCTACGGGCGGCCGGGGTTCCGCCGACAGGCCATCCTGTCCTGCAGCGGAATGCGCGCGATCCCTCGCGCGCACCCGCGCGGTGCGCGGGCCTTGATCCGTCCGCCCTTCGCCGCGTCACAGAGGGACCCAAGATCAAGAGCAAAGCACAAGCCGCTTCTGCGGCAGGGACTGCCGCGCTCTGCTCTTCTCCCGGGTCCCTCTCGGCCGCGGCGAGGGCGCGTAGGAAAAGCCCAAAGGGGCGCGCGCAGGATGCGCGCGCGTTCGCTGTCAGTACATGGACGTACTGTCAGCGAACCTCCGGAGCGCCCTCGCGTAGTCGCGCGGGCAGGATGCCCGGCGACCGCGGCCGCGAGGGTGCCCTTCTCTTTGGTTACTTTCTCTTGGGCAAGCAAGAGAAAGTGACTGGCCGCCAGGGATGGCGGACGAAGCCGCACACGGACGTGAGTCGGTTTTCGCGTCAGCGCAGAAGATCAAGAGCAAAATGGATTCCGGCCTTCGCCGGAATGACGAGAAAAAACAAACACCGAACCCACACCATCCCCACCCAACCCTCCCCTTGAAGGGGAGGGCTAAAGAACGGATTTCGGCCTTCGCCAGAACGCGAGACGAAAGACCCCAAAAAAAACGGACGGCCAAAGGCCGTCCGTTTTCGAAACCATCAGAGGCGCGCGCAGCGCGCGCCACTCCTACTGAGACTGAATCGGCAAATAAACCTTGAACGACTGCTGATCCTCCGCCGCATCCGGCGCAGACGTCAGCTCATCCCAGAAACGGCCCTCGGCCATTTCCGCATACGGATAACCATGCGTTTCGGCGTAGGCCTTTTCCATCAGGCGCAGCAGCGGCAGCTGGGCCGGGCTTCCCGTGTATTCGGTGACGAGCGCCTTGCCCTGGTACCAGAGCGCGGCGCGCACCTTGTCGTCGATGACGAGCATGCCGTCGTTGTCCTTCTCGCCGGGCTTGAACGTCACGTTCTCTTCCTCGTCGCCGGTGGAACTCGGCTTCGGTGCCGGCGTCTCGATCGTGTACTGCTGCTTGTCCATCGTGAACGTCGTCGCGTCGACCGGGAGGGCGACCGTGAATGCGTAGTCTTCCTCGCCCCAGTTCGTCGTGATCGTCATGCGCGGGCCGGCCGCGTTGAGACCGGTCTTCTTCATCACGGCCTCGATCTGCTTGAGCGCCGTGTCGGTCGCCTCGGCGACGTCGTCGAGCGTGCGCTTGGCCTTGGTCGCGACCAGCAGCACCGGACGCGCGGTCACGTCGACGACATCGATCTTCTGATCCTTGTAGTCGACGTTCGGGAACGAGGCGAGCATCGCCGCGATGTCGGCGAGATTGAGCTGGATCTGCGAGGCCGGATCGCCGTTGATGTAGAGGCCGGCGTAGCGCCACATGAGGTTCCAGCCGTAGTCGGCGTCATACGCCCAGTTGATCGTGACCGTCTTGCCGTTCTGCGCCGGAACCAGCGTGACCGTGTAGGTCTTGTTCTCGCCGCTCCACTTGTTGTCGAGCGCCATCACGACCTTGCTGTCCTGATCGGCCGTCTTGATCTCGAGGCTGCCGTCGCCGACCTGCTCGGACGTGCTGACCCATTTCACGCGCGCGCCGGGACCGGACTCGGGTCCTTCCAGCGTCATCTGCACGCGCGGATCGATCTTGTGCAGCGCGGACCATTCCGGGAAGCGATGGAACGAGTTGACCGAGTCGAAGATCTGACGCAGCGGGCTCGACACTTCCACCGTACGCTCGAGGTGTCCGTGCGCCGGCAGCAACGCGCCGACGACGACGACCAGCACGAAGACGATGACGAGGGAAACCAGGAACTCGAGAACGCGGGTCATATACGGGGCTTCTCCAGAAACTCTAGGCATCACCGGCGTGCGCGCCAGAAGCGGCCGCCGGGCCCTCTGGGGACATGGCCGGCAGGCGCATGTCGCGACACTCGGGTCCGGGCGCGGAATGGTACTTGAGTGGGCGCGCCGTGGCTACGCCGGACGGACGGGCCGTCTACGAGGCCTTTCCTAGCCACCGAAGCATGGACGGACGAGGGCTTCGGAGCGACGCAGAAACCGCGCTGGCGGCCGCGCTAGCGGCGTCAGCCGCGACGGTTGACGAATCCTGCGCGGATGGCGGCCGGCGTCCCTGCCGCGACAGGCCGGAGGGTCTCAGACGATGCCAAGCTCGAACGCTTTCAGGACCGCTCGCGTGCGGTCGCGCACGCCGAGCTTGGAGAGGATGTTCGAGACATGATTCTTGACCGTGCCTTCGGCGACGCCGAGCGAGTTGGCGATTTCCTTGTTGCTGTAGCCGCCGGCCATCAGGCGCAGGATCTCGGTCTCGCGGTCGGTCAGCGGATCGGGCCGGTCGAGGCTGGTGAACTCGTTCTGCATGCGCTCGAGGCCGGACAGCAGGCGCTGCGTGACGACCGGCGCGACCAGCGAGCCGCCGGCCGCGACGGTCTTCACGGCATCGACGAGCTGGTCCAGCGAGACGTCCTTGAGCAGATAGCCACGCGCGCCGGCCTTGAGGCCTGCGAGCACGAGCTGATCGTCGTCGAACGTCGTCAGGATGATCGTCGGCGGCAGCTGGTTCGTGGCGGCCAGCGCGTTCAGCACGTCGAGCCCGGACATGCCGGGCATGCGCATGTCGAGCAGCACGACGTCGGGCTTCACGCGCGGGATCGTCTCGACCGCCTGCATGCCGTCGCCGGCCTCGGCGACGACGCGGATCGAATCGGACAGCTCCAGCAGCGAGCGGATGCCCTGCCGCACCAGCGTCTGGTCGTCGACGAGACAGACTTCGATCATGCGGCGCCCTCCAGCGGCAACCATGCGTCCAGGGCGAAGCCCTGGTCCTTGCCGGTCACGATATCGAGCCGGCCGCCGTACTGTGCGAGGCGCTCGCGCATGCCGGCGAGCCCGTTGCCCTGCTTCAGCTGCGCCGTGCCGTGGCCGTCGTCGCGCGCGTGGATGGCCATCTGGCGATCGTCGTTGCGCTCGAAGCGAAGCCACAGGTTGCGCGCGCCGGCATGGCGCACCGTATTCGTGATGATCTCCTGCGCGCAGCGCAGCAGCACCTGCGCGCGCTTGGGATCGTCGACCGAGAAGCGCGGCGGCAGCTCGAGGTGGATCGCAAGTCCCGGCACGCCCTCGGTCAGGCTCTGCAGGGCTTGCGTCAGATCGATGCTGTCCTCGTCGCGCAGCTGGCTGACGACCTCGCGCACGTCGCCGAGCAGAAGCTTGGCGACCGACTGCGCCTGGCGCACGTGATCCTGCGCCGGGCCCTGCACGAGATGGCTGGCGACTTCGAGATTGAGGCTCAGCGCGGTCAGATGGTGGCCGATCAGATCGTGCAGCTCGCGCGAGATGCGCATGCGCTCGGCGAGCCGGCTCGATTCGGCGAGCAGCGTGCGCGTCGCGCGGAGCTCGGAATTGAGCCTGCGCTGGTCCTCGCGCGCCTCGGCCTGCTGCTTGGCGACGACCGAGGTGACGAACACGGCCGCGCAGATGCCGATGTAGAGGCTCGACTGCAGGAACGCGTCGGTGAAGGTGTTCACGCGCTCGAGGCTCGCCTGCAGCGTGCCGTCGATGACCGTATAGCTGACCGCCTGCAGGCTCATGAACACCGGGATCAGCGAGAAGTTCTGCAGCACCATCCAGATCGCGCTGGCGCGAAGCGGCAGGAGCCACGGCAGCACCAGCGCGACGACCACGAGCAGCAGCGCACACAGGCCGCTCTGGCTGATCCAGCCGATCGCGATCGCGGTCGCATTCAGGACCAGCAGCAGCGTGATCTGGCCGAACCGCTCCGGCCAGGTCGGGCGCCGCGCGCCGAGGTTGTGCGTGAGGAACCAGAACACGAGGCCGAACAGGAAGTAGCACGCGAGCCACAGATCGACGTAGTAGCCCGGACGCTGCTTGAGCAGCATCTCCTCGACCAGCGCGTCATAGCGCAGCAGCGGAATGCCGACGCACGCATAGGTGAACAGCCCCGCGTAGCGCAGAAGCTGCACATGATTGAACTGCGGCAAGGCCATGCCCCCATCATAGGCTCGCACGGCAGCGTCGCAACCTGCCCGAAAGTCATTGGCGCCGGCTTTGCTTCGCATCTCTGCTTTGCGCTCTTCGGGCCCCTCAGGATGGCCGGTAAGACAAGACAAGGATGTCGGCGAGGCGTTTCGCAAGAGCGCCCTCACCCACCCTCTCCCGCAAGCGGGAGAGGGGAAATCACGGCAACGACCCCTTAACGACGCGGCCCGCGCAGCGTCATGACCAGCACGCCGCAGCGTGCGATAATCGGCAAATGAGCGGCACGGCACGGAAGCCATGGGATGCCGCAAACAGGCGTCGGAGCAAGACATGAGCTTAATCGTCCGCGACGTGCAGACGCACGAGCTGGATGCAATTCTCGCACTCAACAACGCGGCCGGATCGACGATCCTCCCGCTCGATGGCGCAGGCATCGCCCGACTGGCCGATCACGCGTCCTATCTGCGCGTCGCCGAAGCCGACGGACAGATCGCCGGTTTTCTGCTGGCCCTGCGCGAAGGCACGCAGTACGAAAGTCCGAACTATCGCTGGTTCAGCGAGCGCTATCCCGAATTCGTCTACATCGACCGCATCGTCATCGCGCGTCCGTTTCGCGCGTCTCGGTCTCGGCCGCGTGTTCTACGCGGACGTGACGAGCTTCGCCGAGGTGCGCGTGCCGGTGCTGACCTGCGAGGTGTTCCTCGAGCCGCGCGACGACATCTCGGTGCTGTTCCACGGCACCTACGGGTTCCAGGAAGTCGGCCAGCAGATGATGCCCGGCGTGCACCGGCGCGTCGCGCTGCTCGCCAAGGATCTGTGCAGCTATCCGTTCGTGCGCGATACGTACCTGCGCGCCGACGGCCTGCCGGACGTTGCCTGGCTCGCCGAGCGCGAGCGCGCGCGACAACCCGCCGCGAAACGCGCTGCCGGAGGCGGCTGAGATCGCGATGGCAGCTTCTCCCGGCGTCATCCTCGAACCCGTAGCCGACATCAAGTTCGGTCAGGTCGGCATCGCCAATCTTCGCCTGCAAGCGCCTCGATCCCGAAGAACTGCAGCGCGAGCTGCACCGACAAGGTGCAGCACGCGCCGAACCTGTTCGCGCATGCGCCGGTCGTGCTCGATCTGAGCCACCTTCGCCGCACTGCCCGATCTCGAAACCGTGCGCGATCTCCTCGCGCGCATCCGCGAGGCCGGCATGTCGCCGGTCGGTCTCTCGTACGGCACGACCGAGAACGAGCAGCTTGCGCGCTCGCTCGACGTGCCGCTGTTCGCGAAATTCCGCGCTGCGTTCGAGCGCGGCGGCAAGAGCGAGCCGATCGTCGAAGCACCCGCGCCGCGCTCGCGTCGGCGCGATCCGGAGCCCGCGCCCGCCGCGCAGCCGCAGCCGCAGGCGCCGACGGAGCCGCCGTCATCGGCCAGCGTGCACGACAAGCCGGTGCGCTCGGGCCAGCAGGTCTATGCGCGCGGCCGCGATCTGATCCTGACCAAGCTCGTCGCGAACGGCGCCGAGGTCATCGCCGACGGCTCGATCCACGTCTACGGCGCATTGCGCGGGCGCGCGCTCGCCGGCGCGCAGGGCGATGCGTCGGCGCGGATCTATTGCCAGGAATTCCACGCGGAGCTGGTCTCGATCGCCGGCCAGTACCGCGTGTTCGAGGACATGCCCGAGGATCTCCGCGGAAAGCGCGTGCAGGCATGGCTCGATGGCGACAAACTGGTGGTGCAGAAACTATGAATGGAGAAGCGGGAATGGAAAACGAGCACAACGATCCGGCGCAAGCCGACACCCCTGCCCTTTCGCTTCCCGATTCCCCATTCCCCATTCCCGGGAGAACTTCATTGACTGAAATCATCGTCGTCACATCCGGCAAGGGCGGCGTGGGCAAGACCACGACCAGCGCCTCGCTGGCCGTCGGCCTGGCCCGACGCGGCAAGAAAGTCGCGGTGATCGACTTCGACGTCGGCCTGCGCAACCTCGACCTGATCATGGGTTGCGAGCGGCGCGTCGTCTACGACTTCGTCAACGTGATCCACGAGGAGTGCACGCTGAAGCAGGCGCTGATCAAGGACAAGCGCTTCGACACGCTGTACGTGCTCGCCGCCTCGCAGACGCGCGACAAGGAAGCGCTCAGCAAGGAAGGCGTCGAGCGCGTGCTGAAGGAGCTGACCGAGGACGGCTTCGACTACGTCGTCTGCGATTCGCCGGCCGGCATCGAGAAAGGCGCGAGCCTCGCGATGTATTTCGCCGACCGCGCGGTCGTCGTGGTCAATCCGGAAGTTTCGAGCGTGCGCGATTCCGATCGCATCCTCGGCCTCCTCGCCGAGCAAGACGCGCCGCGCCGAGCTCGGCAACGGGCCGGTCGAGCAGCACCTGCTGCTCACGCGCTACAACCCGGAGCGCGTCGCCGGCGGCGACATGATGGGCGTCGACGACGTCAAGGAGATCCTCGGCATCGAGGTGCTCGGCGTGATCCCGGAATCGACCGGCGTGCTGACCGCGTCGAACGCCGGCGTGCCGGTGATCCTCGACGACGTATCCGCCGGCGGGCCAGGCCTACGAGGACGCGGTCGCGCGTCTTACCGGCGAAACGCGACCGATGCGTTTCATCGACGCGCAAAAGAAGGGCTTTCTGGCCCGCATCTTCGGGAGCTGATCGATGGGCATTCTGGATTTTTTCCGTTCGCGTCCGAAGAACACGGCTTCCGTCGCCAAGGAACGCCTGCGCATCATCGTCGCGCAGGAGCGCGCGCCGAGGGCCGTGGCCGGCCCGACTATCTGCCGCTGCTGCGCCGCGAGATCCTCGAAGTGATCCGCAAGTACGTCAACGTCGATCCCGACGCGATCGACATCCATGTCGAACGCGACGGCGACAGCGAAGTGCTCGAGCTTTCCGTCGCATTGCCGGAGCGCGACTCGGATACGGATACGAACGCGGATGCCACCGCCGCTGCCGGCGAAGCCTGAGCTCGACGAGCATTCGCATCGCGCGCCGGGAAGCGGTGACCCGGCAATGACCGGCGCACCGTCCGGCGACACCGCCGGCGGCGATGTGCTTCCACTTTCGTCGATCGATATCGCTGCCGTGCGCGCGCTTGCTCGCCGGACACGGCCTCGCGCTCGAAATCGTCGGCGACGGCGCGCCGATTCCCGGCAGTTTCTGGGGCGATTCCGAAGCGGGCGTGATCGGAACCACCGTCTACGCACGCGCCGACACGCCCGTGCACTCGCTGCTGCACGAAGCCTGTCACCTGATCGTCGCACCCGCCGACAGGCGCGAGCGCATCCATACCGACGCATCCGATTCGCAGGCCGAGGAAGACGCGACCTGCTATCTGCAGATCGTGCTCGCCGACGCGCTGCCCGGCGTCGGCTGCGCGCGCCTGTGCGAGGACATGGACCGCTGGGGCTACACATTCCGCCTCGGCTCCGCGCGCGCATGGTTCGAGCACGATGCCGAAGATGCACGCGCATGGCTGATCGAGCGCGGGCTGCTCGACGACGCGTCGGCCGCGAAGATTCCTATCTGATGCGCAACGACGTCGTCGCGTGGCGTCGCACGTGCCTGCACGCGCTGACTGGCGACGCATCGCGCGCCGCTGCCTAATCGACACAAACGCTGTCGACAGCAGCACAGGCCGCGACCACCCAGCAGACACTGGATGATCGCGGCCGCGTGGCTCCCTGCCGCGTTGTTGCTCCCTGCCTCTAGAATTTCACGGTGATACGCGCGAAGTAGTAGCGACCCATCAGATCGAAGTTGGCCGGATCGGTGTTCGCGTTGTTCGTGTTGTTCGCATAGAGGAACGGCGGCTGCTTGTCGGCGACGTTGTTCACGCCGACGTCGAACCGCGTGTTCCACGCTTCGAGGTTGTAGCCGAACTGGATGTCGTTGTACGTCGTCGCGCCGAAGTCGTAGAACAGGCCGTGGATCGTGCAGTAGTCGCCGTAATAGCACGTGCCGGCCGGGAACACGTCCTGCGACGGCGATGGCGAGCCCATGCGGAAACGACCGATGTAACGCATGCGCCACGACGCGTCGAAATTGCCGAGCTGCCAGTTGACCGCTGTCTGCGCACGCCAGCGCGGATAGAGGCACACGCCACCCGAGCCGACGCCGGTCGCGCACGCTGCCGCCTGGGCCGAGCCGAACGTCAGGAAGTGGCCGGCGTAGTGATAGACCGTGTTGGCTTCCGAGCCGGGCGCGGTCGAGACGTCGTACTTCTCGAGGTACGTCGCGTTGAGCTGCAGATTGAAGCGACCGAACGAGAACTCGGGCAGGCGGTAGTTCAGCGCGAAATCCACGCCCTTGACGTCGATGCGGCCGAGATTCGCGGTCGGTTCGAGCATCGTCAGGATCTGGCCTTGATTGGGCCCCGTCGGATTGCGCGTGAAGAAGCTGCAATAGATCAGCTGTCCGCTGGAGCACAGATCAAGCACGCTCTGCGCGCCGACGGCGGTGATGATGTTGTTGAGGTAGAGACGCCAGTAGTCCGCGCTGATCGAGAGACCATCGAGGAAATGCGGGTCGTACACGACGCCGAAGTCGAACGACTTGCCCTGCTCGGGTCCGAGCGGGAAGCCCGCGTACTGGGAACCTGACGTGATCGCGTTGATCTGCAGCTGCTGGGCGACGGCCTGGTTGTGGAACGTTCCGTCGGTTGGCACGTTGACGCAGGCCGGATTGACCGGATTGCCCGTGTAGCCGTCGCACGGATCGTGCGAAAGCTTCGGCGCATCGTTGACCGGCGGCCCGAAGATGTTCAGCACGGTCGGTGCGCGGAAGACTTCGGAGACCGTGCCGCGCAGCAGGAGGTCTTCGATCGGACGCCATTCGAGCGCGACCTTCGTGTTGTTGGTCGAACCGAAGTTGTTGTACTTCGAGTAGCGGTCGCCGACGGTCAGGTTCAATGCGTGCACGAACGGAATGTCCTTCAGGATCGGCACGAAGATCTCGGCGTAGTAGTCCTTGACGTTGTAGCCGCCCTGCAGCGGCGAGGAGCACTGGCTGCCCAGCACGCAGTTGCCGGTCGCCGGATTGATCAGCAGCGACGTATCGGTGTTGGTGTGCGTGTATTCCTTGCGATACGACGCACCGACGGCGAGCTGCACCGTGCCGGCAGGCAGATCGAAGATGCCGCCGTTCAAATCGGCGCGGTAGACCTTCTCCTGCGTGAAGCCCGCGCTGCTGGCCGGCGAGCTCGCGTTGCGCAGCACCGCGAGCGTGTTCGGATCCTCGAGATTGAAGATGTTGATCGGCGTGCACGAAGCGATGACCGCGTCCGGCGTGCCGCAATGCACGACGCCGTCGTCGCCGAGGAACGACGGGCCTGTCGCCTGATTGATGATGTTGAGGTTCGGCAGGCCATAGGTCGTGGTCGAGAAGGCTGTTATGGCCGTAGTCCATGCCGACTTCCCAGTTCCACTGCTGATCGTTCCAGACCGAGAACGAACCCTTCAAACCGGTCTGCACCTGATCGGTGTTGGTTCCGAACGAGACGCGCCGGTTGCCGAGCGCCGCGAAGCGCGAGCGGTAGTCGAACTCGGTGCGGCTGAACTCGACGCCGAACGGGTTGTAGTAGCTGTCGGCCGAGATGACCGCGCCGAACGGCGAGCCATACACGGCGGGCGCGAGCTGGAACGCCGAGGACGTCTTGTTGTGCAGGACCGCGGCATAGACTTCGACGTTGTCGGTCAACTTGTAGTTGCCGTTCAAGAAGAGGCCGGTGCGCTCCTGCGGCGTCATGATCAGGTTGACCGTCGCGAAGTTGTACTTGTCGCTCGGCGTCGTCGGCGTGCCGTTGTTGACGTAGCAGCGATAGTCGGTCGCGACGTTCTGCCCGCTCGTGCCGGGAATGCGCGCGAGGAAGCCCGTGTTGCAATCCGGGAACAGATCCTCGAACTCGGGCGGTATCTGCACGTGACCGAACGGCGAGGACGTCGAACCGCCGACACTGGCCGACGGTCCGATGCCGCCGCGCGCACCGCCGTGCGGTGCCATACAGCGACACCGAGTTCTTCGAAAAGTTGCGATGGCCGGCGAGCACCTGCTCGGTCTTGTTGTAGCTGATGCCGGCCATGATCGAGCCCTTGTCCGAGCTCTGGCCGAACGTGAACTGATATCCCGTCTGCTCGCCGTCGTCCTTGTCGGAGATGCCGTAGTTCAGCGAGAACTCGGCGCCCTGGTAATCGCGAACGCAGGATGAAGTTGACGACACCCGCGACCGCATCCGAACCGTATACGGACGAGGCACCATCGGTCAGCACTTCGATGCGCTCGACCATGTTGGCCGGGATCGCGTTCGGATCGCCGACGATGTAGCGGTGACCATTGATCAGCACGAGCGTGCGCGGCGAGCCGAGGCCGCGCAGGCCAATCGACGAGAAACCCGAGCCGCCGCCGTTGTTGATCTGCGGATTGATGTTCGGACCGGTGACGGCCGGCAGCTGCTGGACGAGATCGCCCAGCGTCAGCTTGCCGGTCTTCTGGATCGCGGCGCGATCGATCGTGATGACCGGGTTCGACGTCTCGATGTCGACGCGACGAATGTTCGAGCCCGTGACCGTGATCGTCTCGAGCTGCTGGTTGCTCTGATCCTGCGGGGCGTCCTGCGCTAAAGCCGGCGCGCTCAGAAGTCCGAGCGCGGCCAACGCGGTCATACGAGTCGTTCCCCCAGGTATCCGCGCAAAGCTGACAGGTGCATTCAGCACCCGCCCGATCGCCTCTCGGAGCAGTGTGTGTCGCATGGATTTCTCCTCTTCTTGGATAGTCGCCCGTGCCGGATGTCATGCAGTCGGGTTGCCGGAACATTAGAAAAATGTGAACCGCTTGCGTTGGCCTGTCCTTGCAGCAGTGGTTGCCGAAATTGATGAGCGGACATGCCGCGTGATCGGTTCGGCGGGTACTCGATAATCGTTCCGCGTCGCCTGCGGCACGCGCGGCGACGGCAGGAAATCCCCGCGGCGCTTCAGGCCGCCGCGAGCCCCGGCGCGCGCACGCACTCGCGAAGATCGGTCGCCGTGATGCCGAAGCGCCGCTTGAACGAGCGCGAGAACGCGCAGCGGTTCTCGAAACCGCTGGCACGCGCGATCTCGGTGATCGCAAGCGCGCTCTCGTTGATGAGCCGGTGCGCGCGGCCGAGGCGCTGCTCGACCAGCACCGCATGCGGCGTCTCTCCGAACACGGTCGAGAACGCGCGGATGAAATGGCATGGCGAATAGCTCGCCATGCGCGCGAATCCCGCGATGTCGAGATCGAGATGACAGCTCGACGCCATGTAGTTGCGCACGCGCTGCAGGCGCAGGAACACGCTGCGACGCTGCGCCAGCGTGCGGCCGGGGCAACGCGCGATCAGCGGATCGAACACGGCCTGCAGATCGGCGATCAGCGTCGCGACCGCCGAGGCGGCCGTCGTTGCCTGCGAAGCGTCGCGGCGATCGGCATCGAGCGCGATGCGCGCAAGCCGAACGGCGGCGCGCCGCAGCTGACGATCGGCGGTGTGCAGCGCAGGAACGAGCAGCGGATCCGGCGCCGACTCAGGCACCTCGCCGGTCAGCTGATGCCAGACATCGGCCGGCGCGAACACGGCAAGCCAGAGCGCCGCTCCGCGACCGATGACCTGCAGCCGCTGCCCCGATTCGCAGACGAGAAAATCGCCCGATCTGCAGCAGACGCGACTGTTCGCCATCGGACAGCTGCACGCGCCCGCGCAGCGGAATCACCACCGTCGCCGGCGAGGCCTGGCTGTGCAGCACGCAGCCGCGGCCATAGCCGACCAGCATGCGGAAACCGCTCGTCGCGTCGATCGCCGTCGTCCGCACTCCAGTCCAGCCGCCCACCATTCACCAGACGCTCGCAGTCGATGTGCATGTCGGATCGCCTCCCGTCGGGACGAAGGCATGCTTGCGCTGCGAATCAGGACAAGTCAGGAAGATGACGCGAAATATCGCCGAAGGTGGTCTTCGGATCGACGAAGTTCTTCCGAACAACGTGCGGGAATGCACGCTTCGTCGACGCCGATCGCGCTTAGGCGCGATCGTATTTAGATGCCTTGTCGTACGAAACGTGACGTCGATACGCAGGAAATGGGACGTCTGCGCGCTGTCCTGGCATTCCGGGCGGTCAGCCAGACGCACTTGCGGGGGCGAACCCGCTTGCCCTCACCCCAGCCCTCTCCCGCAAGCGGGAGAGGGGGAACGTCGCAAGCAGAAGAGGAGGCGGAACCTCGCAAGCGGAGAGGCGCAGGCGGCGCAACCGCGAGCCTGTCGCGGGCTTCTCAACGGCAGAGTCTTCGAGATGGGAGCGCTTGCTCCGACGTCGCGCGGGCCGCACGACGCCGTGTGACCGAACTCAGCCGGCCGTTTCGTGGCGCAGCGTGATCGCGCCGACGTCGGTGTCCTGCGGCAGCCGTGCGCACGATGACGATCTGGCGCCGGTCGTGCGACACGCTGAAGTTGAAGTCGGCGACCGAGTCCGGAATCGTCGGCGACGACCCTGTCCTCGCCGGTTGCGGGATCCAGATCATGCACCTTGCTCGGCCCGACCGCCTGCGGCTCGATGTAGAACACTTGTCCCGCGAGCACGAGCCAGCCGTCGAGATGCGCAGGATTGATCTTGCGCGTCACCAGCGTTTCCGCACCGGACTCCGGATCGAGCTTGAACAGGCCCGCCTCGCCGATCTTCGTGAAATAGACGGTCGCCTCGACGTGGTCGTAATCGATGCGACCGACATCACGCGCGAGCACGCGGCGCGATGTCTCGGTGTCCTTCTGGTTCTGGAACTCGATCAGCTCGCGCCCCTGGCCGCTGCCGCCGACGACCGCGACATAGCGTGCCGGGTTTCGGACCGTAGACGCCGTAGCGCACGTCTTCGCCGTCGGCGGTCAGCACGCGGCGCGTGCGCGTCGCGATGATCGATTTCGATCAGGCGGCCCATCGACGCGCCACGCGCGGTGATCAGGAGCCGCGCGCCATCCGGCCGCCAGACCGGGTAGCGCAGCGTCGGCTCGTCGCTCTCGGTCAGCGGATACGTCTCGCCGTTGGCCGGATCGCTGAGCCAGAGCTGCTGCGCGCCGCTGCGATCGGAAACGAACGCAAGGCGATCGTCGACCGGCGAAAACGCCGGCGCGCCGTCGCTGCCGGTGGACGGCACGAGATCGTGCTGCGTCGCGTCGCCCGAATCGAGCTCGACCGTCGCGAGCTGCGTGCGCACGCGCGGAATCTCGTACACGACCGTGTCCGAAGCACGCGCCGCGCTCGGAAATTCCGCCGGCTGCACGCCGAGCGCTTCGATGCGCGCATCATCGATCGAGACGGTATAGAGCGCCTGCGCACCTGCGTGTCCGGACGAGAACACCAGCGCCGTGCCATCGCGCGCCCAGTCGAATCCGCGCATGCGGCTGGCAAGATGCGTCAGCTGGCGCACCGCGCCGCCGTGCGCGCCGACGACATAGAGATCGCTGTACGGGCTTGCGCCGCGGCGGAACGCGATCTGCGTGCCGTCGGGCGAATAGCGCGCATCGAGATCGAGATCGGCGACGCCGTGCTCGTAGGCAAGCGGCGTGCTCGGGCCGCCGTCGATCGGGATCAGCGTGATCGCCATATCCGTTGCGCTCGGCCCGGTCGGCGCCGTCGTGACGAGGTGCCGCGCATCCGGTGCCCACGAGAAATAATTGACCGAACCCGTATAGCAGTTGTCGACCAGGCGCTGCGGACCGCCGAGCGCGGGCGCGATCAGGATCTGGCAGCCATCGCCCGCGTGGCGCGCGAACGCGATCGTCGCGCCGTCCGGCGACCACACGGGAAAGTAGTCCTCGCTGGTGTTCGGCTCGGTCAGGCGCATCACGCGCGACTGCGTCAGCGAGCGCTGCACGACGTGCGCGTTGTGGCGATCGGCATCGCTGACCGAATACGCGACGCGCGTGCCGTCGGGCGAAATGCGCGGGAAATTCTCCGGACCGGGATCGGCCGTGATCGCGCGCTGCTCGCTCGCGAGCCAATGCGGCTTCGCGGCGCCGCCGCTCTCTTCCTTGTGCAGCGCGATCGCGGCGCCCGCAATCGTCGCGAGAGCGAGCATCGCGAACGCCGCGATGATCGCGATGCGGCGCCTCGGCGTGCCCGCGGAGGAATCTGCGCGTGCGTTCGGCGCCATGATCGCGTCGACATCGAAGCGATCGAGGAACTGCGCCGGCGCAACCAGTCGATAACCGAGGCGCGGCAGTGTTTCGACGAAGCGCGGCGCGTGCAGATCGTCGCCGAGCGCGCGGCGCAGGTCCTTCACCGCCTGCGTCAGCACGTCCGGAGTCGGGCACGTGCCCTTCCATACGACATTGAGCAGATCGTCGCGGCTCAGCGTGCGCCCCGCGGCACGCGCGAGCTGCAGCAATACGGCCGCGGCTTTCGGCGTCAGGCGCGGCGATCCGGGACGCGTCAACAGGCGCAGCGTATCCACGTCGACGACATGCTCGCCGACCGACAAGAAGCGGGTCGCTTCCGACCGGATGCGAATCGCTGCGTTCACGCCTGGGGCCTGGCCGCCGATCAACATACGAAGCCGATCGTAATAAAAGTTGACCTTCCAAGCAAGTTCCGCAAACCGAAGGCACGCATTCGAGATACTCGGTGAGCCGGCATCTGCATCTCCCTCCCTTGCGTCGGGCCTCGCGGCGTGCGCTCCCGTGTGTAATCGACCAGACGGTCAGGTAACGGTGAGGGACATCGCACCTGCGCCGGGGCGTGACCGGTGCGCGCCGAACCGAACGGAGACCGGCAACCGAATGCGCGCATTGCGCGACCGGTGTGTCGCATCGGCAACCTGGCGCCTGGCCCGATCGCGTTCGCGCGCTGCAGCTTGCCTGATGCGAACGTCCCGACTAGCCTCCAAGGCTCTCCGGGGAGAACTCCATGCGCGTTTTTCGTGCCGTGACTTCAGCCGCGATCGCGGCGTTGACCATTCCGCTGCTGACCGCCGCAGCAACAAAGGACACGACGAAGTCGCCGACGCCGGCCGACGTGCGCACGCTTCGTCGCCGGCATGAACACCGAATACAAGGCGCGCTACATCGAACCGAACGCGGCCGAATGGGTCGCGGAGACCTATATCACCGACGACACGCAGGCACTGACCGCGCGCGCCAACGAGCGCTGGCTGCAATGGCTCTCCGACGAGATCGATCGGTCGCGTCCCTATGAAAAGGTCGCAGGCACCGATGCGAAGGACGCGCGCGCGCTGATGCTCTTGAAGCTGCAGACCGCGATGCCGGCGCCGAAGGATCCCAAACACCTGACCGAGCTCACGACGCTCGGCTCGAAGCTGACCGCGGCGTACGGCTCCGGCAAATACTGCAAGGATCCGAACGACGCATCGACGCTGCCGCAATCTCGACGAGCTCTCCAAGGTGCTCGCCGACGATCGCGACTGGGATCACGATCTCGACGCGTGGGCCGGCTGGCATCACGTCGGCCGCGGCATGCTCAAGGACTACCAGCGCTTCGCCGAGCTTCTCAACGAAGGCGCGCGCGATCTCGGCTACGACAACGTCGGCACGATGTGGCGCGCCGGCTACGACATGTCGCCGGAGGAATTCACCAAGACGACCGATCGCCTCTGGTCGCAGGTGCAGCCGCTGTACTCGGAGCTGCAGTGCTACACGCGCAACAAGCTCGCCGAGCGACTACGGCGAACGCATGCCGAAGGACGGCACGATCCCGGCGCACATCACCGGCAACATGTGGGCGCAGAGCTGGGAGAATCTTTATCCGATCCTCGAGCCGTATGCCGGCGTCGGCAATCTCGACGTGAACCAGCACCTCGAGGCGCAGCGCAAGACGGCGCTCGACGAAGCGCGCAGGAATTTCAAGGGCACGCCGACGCCGCTCGATCTCGCGCGTCTCGAGCACGATGCGGACTTGCGCAGCGCGGAGACGATGGTCCGGCGCTCGGAAGATTTCTACAAGTCGATCGGATTCCCTCCATTGCCGAAATCGTTCTACGAGAAATCGATGCTGCTGCGCCCGCGCGATCGCGACGCGCTCTGCCACGCGAGCGCATGGCCGATGAACATGGGCGAGGACGTGCGCATCAAGATGTGCATCCAGCCGACCGAGGAAGATCAGTACACGATCTACCACGAGATGGGCCACATCTATTACTACCTCGCCTACAAGGATCAGTGGCCGATCTTCCAGGGCGGCGCCAACGACGGCTTCCACGAGGCGATCGGCGACACCATCCGCCTCAACATCACGCCGGCGTATCTCGCGGAGATCGGCCTTGCCGGCAAGGCCGGCAGCGACGAGAAGGCCGCGCTCAACTGCGCAGATGAAACTCGCCCTGGAGAAGGTCGCGTTCCTGCCGTTCGGTCTCTTGATCGACAAGTGGCGCTGGGGCGTGTTCGACGGATCGATCGCGCCGGACAAGTACAACGAGGCGTGGTGGCAGCTGCGCCGCAAGTATCAGGGCCTGTCGTCTCCGATCGCGGCGACGCCGGCCGATTTCGATCCCGGCGCGAAGAACCACGTGCCGACCAACGTGCCGTACATGCGCTATTTCCTCGCCGACATCCTGCAGTTCCAGTTCTACCGCGCGCTGTGCGCCGCGGCCGGGCACGAGGGTCCGCTGTACCAGTGCTCGATCTACGGCAACAAGGAAGCCGGCGCGAAATACTGGAAGATGCTCGGCGAAGGCGCCAGCCAGCCGTGGCAGACGACGCTGAAGGAGCTGACCGGCAAGGACGAGCTCGACGCGAGCGCGATCATCGATTACTTCGCGCCGCTCGATGCGTGGCTGAAGGAGCAGAACAAGGGCAAGACGTGCGGGTGGTGAGATAGCGCATCCGAAGCAGGTAGCCGTGGTAGCCGATAGCCGCGGAAGGCAAAAGCATTCGTGGCTTCGAGAAGTGTGCGCGGCGTCTGCTTTCCGGCTCGCGGCCAGCAGCTATCGGCTACCGACTTTCTCGCTACCATTCCCATCCACGTTCCCGAGCCCGGAGTACCGCCCATGCAACGCTGGATCAAGCTCCCCGACAGCCGCTTCATCGACGCCAACCGCGTCGCGTTCATCGGCAAGGTCGACACGTTCGCGCGCATCGACGAGGACGGCAACGATCTCGGCACGGGTTACGCGGTCAACATCGGCACCGATTTTCCGCGCGAGTCGCAGATCACCGTGGTCGGCGGCAAGGATGAGGTGTTCGCGGTGTTGAAGTCGCTGCTTGGGAATACGCCGACGGCTTAGTGCGGGCGCGTTGGGCGATCGTCAAACGGACGAGCCCGCAGCGTTGGCGCAAGAGCGCCCTCACCCTGCCCTCTCCCGCAAGCGGGAGAGGGGAAAATCTTGCACGTCGATGACGCTCGTGACGCTCGTGACGCTCGTGACGCCTGACGCTGACGTGACGCTCGCGCGCTCGTCAGCCCGCTGTTCCCCCTCTCCCGCTTGCGGGAGAGGGCTGGGGTGAGGGCAAGCTCGCGCCAACGCCTCGTCGGTGCTTTCTTTCAACCTTCAGAACCCGACGATCCGCACCAAAAAAAGGGGCTGCATTCGCAGCCCCTTTCACATCCGAAATGCGCGAACCGCATTGCGCGGTTCGCGCGATTCCTTACTGCACCGTCAACGTCACGTCATCGAGCACGAACGAGGTCTGCAGCGAAACGTCCTCGGTGCCGGTGAACTTGATGACGACCGTCTGGCCGATGTACGGCGCCATGCTCGCCGTGTGCACGACGTAGCCGTTCGCATGGTTGAGGTTCGACCACGTCGCAAGCGTCGCCAGCACGGTGCCCGACGTGTTGGTCACCTGCACCTTCAGCGTGTCGTACGCCGTCGTCGTCGTGGTCTCGGCCGTGTCGATGTGCAGGTAGTACTGCAGCGTCGCCGAGGTCTTGCCGGCCGGGATTGCGACCGTCTGCGATGACGTGTCGGTGTGCGTGCGGCCGTAGCCGTCCATCCACGCATCCCACGAACCCGCGTGCGGCGGCTCGGACGTGCTGTTGTTGATCACGCCGGACGACAGCGTCCACGGCGCGGTCGCCGTGCCGTTCTCGAAGCCCGTATTGCCGAGCAGCTGCGTTGAACCGCCACCGCCGGACACCGTCACCGGCGCCGACTTCGTGTTCTGTGCACCGCCGTTGTCGGTCACCGTCAGCGCCACCGTGTAGGTACCGCCTGCGGCGTACGTGTGGCTCGGATTGGTCGCCGTCGACGTGCCGCCGTCACCGAAGGTCCACGAGCGCGACGAGATCGTGCCGTCGGGATCGCTCGACGAATCGGTGAAATTGGCCGTCAGACCCGACGTCGTGAACGTGAAGTTCGCGACCGGAGGAATGTTGCCGCCTCCGCCGCCGCCGAGATTGTTGATCGCGACGTTGAGGATCATGCTGCCGCGGCCGCTCGCGAAATCGTAGCCGGGACCTGCGGTCTCGCCGCTGTTGTTGCCCGACGTGATGTCGTGGAAGTTGCTCGCCGCAAGCGCATAGATCAGCGGCGGCGCGAAGCCGAACGACTGGCCTTTCACCGCGAGGACGCGCGCCCACATGCCGGCGAAGATCGGCGCCGACAGGCTGGTGCCGCCGACCTGCTGCTGGCCGCCGTTGACGACGATCTTCGCGCCGGAGCTCGGGCTGCCGGAGAACGCGACGTCGGCGACACCGCGATGCGTGCCGGAGACGAGCGCGTTCTGCCAGCTCGGCTTCGGCTCGAACGTCGACGGGCTGCCGCCGGTCGCGCCATTGCCGATGCTGAGATCGTTCCAGACGACTTCGCTGTTCCACGTCGTCGTCGACGCGTCGAGCCTCGTGCCCGCAACCGCAGTCACGTACTGCGAGGCCGCCGGCCAGCTCGGCTTGATGCCGCCATCGCCGCATTCGTCGGCGCCGCGAGTCACCGGTCGAGATCGAGAACGTCTGACCTTGCGTGACCGCCTGCGAGAAGACTCTGGTCCTGCGAGGCTGCCGAACCGTCGCCTTGCGCCGAGGTTTCGCATTCGCCGAGCGAGACGTTGATGATCTTCGTCGCGTTCGCGGTGACGACCGTGTTGATGTCGGCGGTCAGGTTCGACGTTGGACAACGTCGGGATGTTGTAGAAGACGATCTTCTGCACCTGCCCGCCGCCCATGCCGACGATGTCCTGGCTGTCGAGGTTCCACTCGACGACGCCGCTGGTGTCGGTGCTGGTGCCGTTGGTGTTGACGGTCTGCGTCGTCACCGTCGGCAAGCCATTCTGCGCGGTGAACGTGTTCAGATCGGTGATCGTCTGCGTGATCTTGCCTTGCGTGATGATGCCTACCGGTGTCGCCGACGCATTGGCAACGCCCGATCCGCCGTAGATCGAGGACCACTCGGTCGGGAAATGACCCGTGACCGCGTCGATCTGGTTCGGATCCTGCACGCGCGCCATCGTGTGCGCCTGATGCACGGTCTGCAGGCCCAGCACTGCGAGCACGATGCCCTGCAGGTTCGCCGGAACGTGCGCGTCCTCGGTGTTCGCGAACGCATCGCGGCCGTCGGCCGTCTGCACGCGCGCGAGCGTCGTCTGGAACGCGTTCTGCACGATGTCGGCCGTACCGTCGGCGGAAACGAGCAGACGATTCGGTGCGACATGCACGTTGGTGAAGCCCGACTGGTTCAGGAAATCGACGACGGCTTGCGCCTGCTCTGCGGTCGGCGAATGCTGAGCGGTGAAATCCGCCGGTGCCATGACGCGCTGCGTAGCGCCGGAATTTCCGGCCGACGCGATGAAGCTGTTGAGCGCCGCGGTGTTGCGCAGTCTCAGCGAGACCTCGATATGGATCGATTGCGTGAACGGCACCATGCCGTTGATGACGTCGCCGCTGCGCAATTGCGTTGCGTGCGTCGCGGTTGCCGCCATCGAAGCGCCAGGCTGCGCGCCAAGCGCGGAACCGACACTAACGAGCGCGATGCCGCCGAAGACGATGGCGGCAGCAGCGGACAGCGCGGTACGTCGCAGGATATTTCGCGATCTTTGCATTACTGACTCCCTCAGCTAGATGCATGATTTGTGGATCGCCGAAAAAGCACAGCACCACGACGCATGACCGTATCGCCACCCAGCGCATCCATCGGTCCCAACAAACCGACCCGGTCACCGAAATTCCACGGAGCGCGCCCTCGGGCACGCTGCCGCGATCTCATGTTCGCAGCACACTTTCACGGCGGTTAAGCGCGACGGCTCGGCCTTGCCCAGGGAGAGCCGCCGCGCCAGCGGTTCTAATCCACTTTTCCTTTCAGTATCCTTTCAGCGCGCGCGCCGATTTCCCGTTGCGTCTACAAATACGCGAAGGTCGCGAAATGTATTCATTCGCGTGAAGAGGCGGTGACGAAAAACAAGCGGGTTCATGCGTAACGCTCGTCCGCAGATCGGCGGCGCTCGGCATCCGTCCCGAGACCTAGTTCATGCGAATCGCACACGTCGCACCCGCATGGGCGAGCGCGTGCGCACGCCGATGACGCAAAGGCGCGTTCTTCACATGTGTCGGAAATTCAATCTTTTGCAGGCGTGCCGAACACGATCGGCTGTCCGGCACCATTCGTTCCGGAGGCGCGGATCAGCCAGTTGGCGCTGAAATCCTGGATCGCATCGGGGTTCAGCTGGAGCCCGACCGCCGCAAGATTCGGCGCGGTGCCCACATCGTCGAACGCGCCGAGCCAGGAACGCCCCACGAACGGACCCGTATCCGCGCTCGCCGGACGCGAGCCGACGTTCGGCGCGGGATTGGTCAGCGCGATCAGCACGTCGCCCGGCCCGTTGACGACGATCGGTGTCGGCAGCGTGATCGTCGTGAAAGCGTTGCTCGGCGCCGGCATCGTGTAGCCCTGGTATGAGCCGGCGAGCGTCGCGCCGTTGCTCGGATCGGCGTCGTCATCCTGGTACACGTAGAAGTTCACGTGATCGCCCGCGGCATTCCAGCCGGGCGTGTTGCCGAACAGCGTCGAGATCGACGTGATCGTGATCGGATAGTCGGTGGGATCCGGCGTGAAGCGGTTGAGCCAGAGCAGGCCGCAGTACGTATCGCAGCCGGCGCCGGAATAGTTCGAGGTCAGCCGGTCGATCTGGAACGCGCAATCGCCGCCGCTGCAGGTGACGCCGACGGCGCCGTCCCCGGCGATTCCTTTCACGGCGATCGACATGTGCACATCCGGCGCGAGCCCGTTCGCTTCGTGAAACACGAGCTCGCCGAACTGCGGGCCGCGCAGCGACACATCCGTCGTCGCCGTGACGGATAGCGTCACGGTCACGCTCGTGTCGAAGCCGTCGTGGAACACCGTGTCCGGCGAGTCGCCGGTGCCTGCGAACGCAAACGACGTGGGCACGACATCGATCGTCACGCCGGCCGGCGCGTTCACGCTGACCGTCCATGAAGACGCCACCGGCAGCGCATCGCGCAGAGTGCGTGTCCAGATGCACGGATTGGGCGCGTTGCAGCCGCCTACGTTACGCATCGTCGCAAGATTCAGCGTGGTCGGATTGCCGCCGCTGTCGGGATTGGCCGCGTAGTAATTGGCAGCGCTTTCATCCAGCACGAAACCCGCGAGCGCCGCTCGCGTCAGATCGATGCGGCCGGCACCCACTTCGTCGGCGGTCCATCGCGTCGAGTAATCTTCCTCGACGCCGCCGTTGAAAGCGGTCAGCATCAACGCGGATTTGACTTCCGAAGGCGTCCAGCCCGGATGTGATCGCGCGCACCAGCGCGGCCGCGCCGGCTACGTGCGGCGACGACATCGATGTGCCGCTGAGATATCCGTAGTTGCTCTCTGCCGCATCGAGCGCGGCGTAGATGTTGACCCCGGGCCCGCTGATGTCGGGCTTGGTGATCGTCGACAGCACGTCGGGTCCGCGCAGGCTGAATCCGGCGAGCACGTCACCCTGCACCCTCGCCGGCGAGAAGTTTGCGGTGACGGCAACGGGTGCGCTTGCTGCGATGTAGTCGATGTATGCCTGTCCTGCGACCTGGGCAAGGCTATAGGCCGGCAGCGGCGCGCCGCCCGCGAGCAGGGTGAATGTGCCGTCCTGATTGTTGTAGATGAGCGCGAGCACCGCACCGGCGGCTTGGGCGTTGTCGATCTTTTCCTCGAACGTGCAGTTGCCGCGCTCGATCAGCGCCGCCGCGCCGGCGAAATAGCCGGGCGGGAATCCGCCATTGGCCGTGCAGCCGATCGGATTCGCCGCATAGTGGCGCAGCTCGACGTTGCTCATCGGCACTCCGACGTCGAGCCCGGTGCCCGGAAACAGCAGCGTATTGTGCGTGTTCGGCGGCGGCGTGCCGGGACCGGTCGCATCGAGCTGGCCCGTACCGGAAACGTTCTCGTCGTGCGTCGACGCCGCGACGGTCGTGACCCACGGACCGATGTTGGAAACGCGGCCGACGGGATCGGTGCAGCCGGCGCGCGTATTGCCCGCCGACGCGGCGACGAAGATATCGGCGCCTAGCGCGTCGAGCCAGATCGTCTCGCCGTTCGTCCACGGCGAAGCGCCGTCGACGCTGCCGCAGGTCGGGCCGATCGAGAAGTTGACGACGTCGACCTGGTCGACGATCGCGTTCTCGACTGCGGATGCGATCGCGGCGTCGGGGCAGCCCGCGAAAGAACACACCTTGTACGTGCGCACGTTCGCGCACGGCGCGACACCCGACATCGCATCGTGCTGCGGCGGCAGCGTCGGCGGCGGGATCGCGCTCGAGTCGATGCGGTTGCCGGCCGCGGTGCTCGCGGTGTGCACGCCGTGGCCGTTGCCGGGGTCGGCTTCGGGGTCCTCGCCGTTGCAGACGCCGGCATCGTCCGTCGTCGTGCAATCGACGGTGCCCAGAAGCTTGTGGTTCGACACGCCGAAGCCGCAGCTCGCGTCGTCGGCGAATGACGGATGTGCCGCATTGCTGCCGGTGTCGACGACGCCGATGACGACGCCCTGGCCGCGCGTGCCGATGCCGCCCGGGGACGATGTTCCATTCCATATCGACTCGGCGCCGATGAATTCGGGTCCGCGGTACGTATCGGGCTCGAGCGTTCGCGAAGCGCGCACCGATGCGACGCCGGGAATCTGCGCGACGCGTGCGGCTTCCGCCGGCGTCATCGTCGCGGCGATGCCGTTCATCGTGATCGCGTAGTGATGCGTCACCGCGAGCCGGCGACCGAGCGCCTGATCGATCGCATCGACGTGCAGCGTGCGCTGTTCGGAAAGAAAGGTCCCGTAAGCGCGCGCCTCGACCGAGCGCGCATCGAGCTTGCGCGGCCGCTCCGACGCGCGCGCCGTCGCCGGAATGCCGCGCGTGCCGCCGTCGTAGTGCAAAACGCCCGGCTCGGCGAAGCGGATGATGTAGATCCCGGACGTGCTGGCGGGTTCGGCAGTGATCTCAGCGGACGATCCGCCTGTGGCTGCGAGCGCCGCGTCGATCGACAAGCCGGGCGCGACGAGCGCGATGCCGATCGCTGCGGCGAGCGACCTGGTGCGGAGCGGATGCGTCATGGGACTGCTGCGTCGTGTTCCAAGGCGAAGGGGCGTCGCGGAGTTATGCCATACGCGCCAGGGCAAGGCCACTCGCAGCAGCGCCGCTTCACATTCAGGCAAAAAAAGAGGCGGAGTTTCCTCCGCCTCTGCAAAACGAGCTTCAGTAAATTGACGCCTTACGGAACGGTGATGTCCGCGCCCGGTCTGATCGTACGCATAGTCGAGGATCGTCATCGGAAAGCCGGTCGGACCCGTCGTGGTGATGTGCACGTAGCCGTAGTTGATCTGTCCGGTGTTCTCGTTGCGGAACTGCATGCCGAGATAGCCGCCGGTGACCCCCGCGAACCAGTTGTCGGTTCCGCTCTGCGCGTTCTGGATGAACGTCGAGGACGGACCGACCGTGTCGCCGGAGCCGAGCACCGAGTACAGCACGCCGTCGCTTGCAACGCCGGCATTGTCCGGGCTGACATCGCCGCCCCAGTAGAACAGCACGCTGGTGCCGTTCGAGTACGGGTTGAAGTCCCAGCCCGCCGGCGGCGAGCCGCTCGACTGTCCGGTGACCCAGTTGATGTACAGGCCGCCGATATCGTTGGGCACGTCGAGGTTGACGGGTCCGCTGAAGACGACGTCGCCGCCGCCACCGCTTCCCGATCCCTCGACCGCGACGTAGATATGCGCATCCGGCGCCTGGCTGCCCGTCTCGTGGAACACGACGTCGGCAAACGTCGGCGCGGTCAGCGTCGTCGTCGGCGAGGCCGTGATCGTGAGCGCGTGCGTCTGGGCGATATCGCCCGTGAACGAGAACGTCGGCGTGTCGACCGTGACGTCGAGCCCGGCCGGGCTGTTGACGGTGACGGTCCAGCTCGAGGCCGTCGTCAGCGTGTTGCGCAGCGTACGCGTCCAGCTGCACGAGTCGACGCAGTTCATGTTGCGCGCGCTCGCGATGTTCAGCGTCTTCGGATCGCCGCCGGGCGGTTCCGCGGCGACGAAGTGCGCGAACGTCTCGTTCAGCACGAAGCCCGCCTTGGCGGCCTTGGTGAGATCGATGCGGCCCGAGCCGACGTCGTCCGGAGTCCACGGCGTCGTGCGGTCTTCCTCGTTGCCGTTGGTGAACGCGGTCAGCATCAGCGCGGACTTGACCTCTTCCGGCGTCCAGTCCGGATGCGCGGCGCGGATCAGCGCGCCCGAGCCCGCCGTGTGCGGCGAGGACATCGAGGTGCCGCTGAGATAGCCGTAGTTGCCGGCTGCCGGGTCGAGCGCGGCGTAGATGTTGACGCCGGGGCCGGTGATGTCCGGCTTGGTCACGCTCGCGAGCGAGCTCGGACCACGCAGGCTGAAGCCCGCGATGACGTCGCCCTGCTGCACGGCCGGGTTGAAGTCGACGACCGCCTCGCCACCGCCGCCGCCCGTGCCGTCGAACCCGTCGGCAAAGATGCGATCGGGGACGCTGCTGCTGGCATCGATGAACGCGACGAACGCCTGGCCCTCGGTCTGCTGGATGCTGTACGCCGGCAGCGTCGCGGCACCGACCGACATGTTGATCGTGCCCGCCGCGTTGTTGTAGATGACCGCGACCAGTGCACCGGCCGCCTGCGCGTTGTCGATCTTCTCCTCGAACGTGCAGGTGCCGCGCGAGATCAGCGCGATCGCGCCGTCGAAGTAGTTCGGCGGGAAGCCGCCGCTTGCGGTGCATCCGATTTCGTTCGTGGCGTAGTGGCGGATCGGCGTGCCCGTCATCGCGGTGCCGGGATCAAGACCCGAGCCCGGCGTCAGCGTGATGTTCTGCACATTCGCCGGCGGCGTGCCGGGACCGGTCGCGTTGAGAAGGCCGCTGCCGGACACGTTGAGATCGTGCGTCGAGGCGGCGACCGTCGTCATCCACGGACCGACGTGGTTCACCGCGCCGACCGGATCGGTGATCGATGCGCTGGTGTTGCCGGCGGAAGCCGCGACGAAGACGTCTGCGCCGACCGCGTCGAGGAACAGCCGATCCGAGTCATGCCACGGATCCGTGCCGCCGGAGATCGAGAAGTTGATGACGTCGACCTGATCGGCGATGGCACCTTCGATGGCCGCCTGGATCGCGGCGCCGGTGCAGTTGTTCGTCGCGCACACCTTGTACGTGCGAAGGCTCGCGCACGGCGCAACGCCCGACATCGTCGTGAACGGCGGCGGGATCGTCGGCGGCGGGGTTGCGGTCGCATCGAGCGTGTTGCCGACCGCCGTGCTCGCCGTGTGGACGCCGTGACCGTTGTTGTCGTTCGCTTCCGGATCGGAGCCGATGCAGTCGCCGGCGCCGTTCGTCGTCAGGCAGTCCACCGCGCTCAGCAGCTTGTGGTTGCCGGCGTTGAAGACGCCGCAGGTCGGATCGTCGGCGAACGAGGGATGCGTCGAATTGGCGCCGGTGTCGATGACGCCGACGACGACGCCCTGACCGCGCGTCGCGCGTTCCGCCGGGAACGCCGCTGCCGTCCCAGATGGCCGGCGCGCCGATGAATTCAGGACCGTGATAAGTCGTGGTGTGCTGCTCGCCGGCGCGCTTGACCGAAGTGACGCCGGCCACAGCCGCAACCTTGCGTGCCTCGCTCAGCGACATCTCGGCCGCGATGCCGTTCATGGTGACGAGATAGCTGTGCGTCACATCGAGCGAGCGGCCGATCGCCTGCGAAATGGACTGCAGGTGCGCGCTGCGCTGGCTCTGCAGATAGTTGCCGTACGCCTGCGAGGCGGTCGAATGCACGTCGAGCTTGCGCTGGTTCAGTGCGGCAGGCGCGGTAGCCGTCAGACCCTGCGAGCCGCCCGAGTAGTGCAGCAGGCCGGGCTCGGCGAAGCGGACGATATAGACCTCACGCGTGTTGGTCTGTTCTACCGTCGTGACCTTGGCCGCGTTTCCCGGCGCCGCGGGAGCAGCGGAAGCGACGGAAGTGGTGGTGATGAGTGCAATACCTATGGCTGACGCTAACGTCGTAATGCGAAGCGAATTCCCCATGTCACTTGTTCTCCGGCTGATTCAGGTGATCTAGATTCGGGCACGAAACCACGTGCTCCATCGCGGCAGCACGGGAAGGCAGGCAGTCAGGAAGGTTTTGGGACTCGGAGGCGACCTGCACCGCGGCTTATAGCACCGTGTCCGGGGTGGGTGGAAGTAGGCTTTCCGCGTCCAGCGGGGCTGCTCCGTCCGTGGGCGGAGGATCAGGCGAAAAACCGCTCCACGTCCGCCAGCAGGCGTGTTCGCGGCAGCGGCGGCAGGCTTGCTAGAAACAGTTTTCCATAATTGCGGGTAGTCAGGCGCGGATCGCACAGGACCAGCACGCCGCGATCGTGGATATCGCGGATCAGACGCCCCGCGCCCTGCTTCAAGGCGATCACCGCCGCGGGAATCTGCCAGTCCGTGAACGGGTTGCCGCCGGCCTCGCGCAGCGCGTCGAGCCGCGCGACGAGCACCGGATCGTCCGGCGCCGCGAACGGCAGCTTGTCGATGACGACCACGCTGAGCGCCTCGCCGGCGACATCGACGCCCTCCCAGAAACTGGCCGCGCCGAGCAGCACGCCGTTGCCCGACGCCCGGAAATCCGTCAGCAGCCGGTGCCGCGGCGCGGTGCCCTGCACGAACAGCGGGAACGCGACGCGCTGCGGCAGGATCTCCGCTGCGCGCCGGAGCGCCCGGTGCGATGTGAATAGAAGGAATGCGCGGCCGCGCGACGCCTCGAGCACCGGCAGCACCGCGTCGAGCACCCGATCGACGTAGTCCGGCACCGCAGGATCCGGCAAACCCTGCGGCAGGTACGCGAGCGCCTGGCGCGCGTACTCGAACGGGCTTTCGAGCGACAGCGTCAGCGGATCTTCGAGGCCGAGCTGGCGCGCGAAATGCTCGAAGCGGCCGGCGACCGACAGCGTCGCCGAGGTGAATATCCACGCCGCGTGGCTCTGCGCGCGCAGCTCGCGCAGCGGCTGCGAGAGATCGAGCGGCGTCGCGTGGAAAGAAAACCCGTGCGCGCTGAGCTCGTACCAGTGCACCGAATCGCGCTCGGCCGAATCGCAGACTTCGGCGAGTCGCGCCGCGTGCGTCTCGGCGCGCTCGTGCACGCTGGCGAGGCCGCGGCTGCGCTCGGCGTGCTTGCCGAGCGCGTCGACGAGCACGGTCAGCGCATCGCGCAGCGCCGCCAGCTCGCGATCGACTTCGCCGTCGTGCTCGATCTGCGTCATCGCGCCCTTGGCCGGAAACCGGTCGAGCGCGAGGCGCAAGCGCTTGACCGCAAGGTTCAGCGCATCGACCGGCGCCTGCAGCAGCGCCAGCGCGCCGCCGACGCCGGCGCATTCGGTGATCGTGTCGCCGGCGAGCTCATTGATCTGCCGCGCCGACAGCGACACCGAGAAGAACTGCCCGGCGAGCTCCGGAATCTGATGCGCCTCGTCGAGGATGAACGCGTGCGCGCCCGGCAGGATCTCGCCGAATCCTTCCTGCTTGATCGCAAGATCGGCGAACAGCAGGTGATGGTTGACGACGACGATGTCGGCTTCCTGCGCCGCACGGCGCGCCTTGACGACGAAGCAGTCGTTGAACAGCGGACAGTCGGCGCCGAGGCAGTTCTCCGTGGTCGACGTCACGCGCGGCCAGAGCGGCGAATCCTCGGTGACTTCGGCGAGCTCCGCGCGATCGCCCGCGCGCGTGCGCGTCGACCACGCATGGATCGCCGCGAGCTGCGCGACCTGCTCGCGGCTTGCGAAACGTCCTTCGTGACGCGCCTGATCGAGCCGGTGCAGGCACAGATAATTCGCGCGGCCTTTCAGCAGCGCCGCCGACACGCGCGCGCCGAGCACGCCGCGCACCTGCGGCAGGTCGCGGTGGAAGAGCTGATCCTGCAGCGTCTTCGTGCCGGTCGAGATGATGACGCGCTTGCCCGAAGTAAGCGCCGGCACGAGATACGCGAACGTCTTGCCGGTGCCGGTGCCGGCCTCGGCGATCAGCATCTGCCGGTCGGCGATCGCGGTCTCGACCGCGGCCGCCATCGCCTGCTGCGACGCGCGCGGCGCGAAGCCGGGAATTTCGCGTGCGAACGGGCCTTCCGGGCCGAGCAGCTCGGCGGCGCTCGCGATGGAGTCGCTGACGGTCATCGGAGAGCAGGGGTGAGGGATTAGCGGCGAGGGCACGAAGATCGAGTCACGCGAAGTCGCGGATCGTGCCAATGCAGAGCGCGCCCGATCATCGTGCCATCCGACTATCGCGCCCTCGCCCCTAACCCATCGTCCCTGCTCCATTCACATCCTCACCGGCGGCGCGACGCGGCATTCCTTGATCCGCTGCTTGGCCTGCGCCTCGGTCGTCGCGTCCTTGAACACGATGCGCGCCTCGACGACGGTCTGCCAGTTGCGAGCGCAGAGGCTGCCGAGCTTTGGACCGAGCGTGTAGCTCTTGATCGCCAGCGTTTCGGCTTCCTTCCAGTTGCCGCGCAGGCCCTCGATCTCGGCCTGGTACTGCAGGATGTCCGGCGCGTCGGGCGCGAGCTTGAGCGCACTCGCGGTCGCCGCAGCCGCGGCGTCGTAGTTCTTCGCCGTCTCTGCCGCATGCGCCTGGGCGAGATAACCCTCGATCGCGGGATCGCGCAGCGGCTGCACCTGCACCGACGAATCCATGCCCATGCCGGCGGCGCGGATCGCGCCGACCGGATCGTGGTCGAGCGCGACGGTCGGTTTGGTCGCCGCCTTCGACGGTGCGCTCGGCTGCGTGCAGGCCGAGAGCGTGCTGATGCCCGCGAGCGGCGAGCAGGGAGAAAAGAAAACGTGCGTTCATGCGCTACTGCGATTTCGACTGCAAGATGAGGAAAATACCCTAATCTCGCGGTTCCCGCGAAGATCGGAACCCATTCTCGAGCTTCTGCGCATCCACGAAATCAGGATGATCCCGGCCTGACGGGTCGCCGGTTCATTGATGCTGCGCATTGGGCTGCGGCTCGTCGCTGCCGCCGCGAAACCAGTTCTTGAGCTCATCCAGCGGACAATGCTCCTCTTCGTCCGGCGCGTAGCCCTGCGCGAACGGCAGCTCGCGCGCGCCGGTGCAGGCCGAATCGGTGCGCTTGCCCGACTCCGAATCGACGAACGCGAGCTCGATGCCGTCCTTCGGCACGTCGAGCGGCACGGCCGGCATGCGCTTCATCAGTTCGATCCAGACGCGCAATGCGCCCGTCGCGCCCATCAGGCCGGTCGGCTTGTTGTCGTCGCGCCCGACCCAGGCGACCGCGAGCGTCGCGCCCGTGAATCCGGCGAACCACGAATCGCGCTGCGTGTCGCTGGTGCCGGTCTTGCCGGCCGCGTGCAGGTTGCCGAGTCCCGATTCGAGGATCGAATGCGCGGTGCCGCTGATCGCGACCTGCTGCATCGCGTAGCTGACGAGCCGCGTCGCCTGCACGTAGTCGCCGGCGCCGGGCTTCACGCCGTAGCGCGTCAGCGGACGGCCTTTCGCATCGAGCACGCCGCGCAGCACGCGCAGCGGCAACGCGTGTCCGTCCGCGGCGAGATATTGATAGAGCTGCGCGACATCGTACGGACTCAAGTCGACCGCGCCGAGCAGCAGCGACGGATTCGGATTGATCTCGCGCCCGAGCCCGAACGATTTCAGGAACCCGCGCACGCGATCGACGCCGACGCGCATGCCGAGATGGACCGTCGCGAGATTCCAGCTGTGCACGAGCGCGTCGATCAGCATGACGTTGCCGTGCGTCTCGTGATCGTCGTTCTCCGGACGCCAGCGCGAGCCGTCGCTCTGCGGCAGGTCGATCGCCGAATCCTCGATCTGCGTCGCCAGCGAATAGCGCTGCGGCTGCGCGAGCGCGACGAGATAGACGAAGGGTTTCACCAGCGATCCGATCGGCCGCAATGCATCGAGCGCGCGGTTGAAACCCGGCTCGTCCGGATCGCGGCTGCCGATCATCGCCTGGACTCTCGCCGTCCTTCGCGCCGGTGACGACGAGCGCCGCATCGACCGCCGCGCCGCGCTTGCCGAGTGCGGTCAGCGCCTTGTCGATCGCGTCCTCGCCGAGCGTCTGCACCGACGGCGCGAGCGTCGTATGGATCGAGAGGCCCGCGCTGTTGAGCTCCGCGTCCGGATAATCCTGACGGATCTGCCGGCGCACGAGATCGAGGAACGCAGGGAATCGATCGCGCGGCAGCTGCGGGTTCGCGGCCGTGCCGAGCGGTTGCTTGACTGCGGACGCGTACGTCGCATCGTCGATGAGCCCCGTATCGCGAAACTGCGCGAGCACGACGTTGCGCCGCCCGAGCGCGCGATCGGCATTGCGCCGCGGATCGTAGTAGCTCGGCCCCTGCACCATGCCGACGAGCAGCGCGATGTCCGCCGGCGCCGAGCCCGCGCAGGTCGCGTCCGAAGTAGAACTCGCTCGCCGCCGCGAAGCCGTGCACGGCCTGCCCGCCCTGCTGGCCGAGGAACACTTCGTTGACGTACGCCTCGAGAATGCGCTGCTTGCCGTAGCGCGCACTCGATGATCAGCGCGAGCAGCGCCTCGTTGAACTTGCGCGTCAGCGTCTGGCCGCGATCGAGGAAGAGATTCTTGACGAGCTGCTGCGACAGCGTCGAGCCGCCCTGCACGACATGTCCGGCCATGAGATTCGCCCACGCCGCGCGCAGGATCGCAATCGAATCGACGCCGTGGTGATGCTTGAAATCGCGGTCCTCGACCGCCTGCAGCCCGGTGACGAGCAGCGTCGGCACTTCGGCGAGCTGCACGATGCGCCGATCTTCCTCGAGCGCGCCGTACAGCGTCGCGATGCGCGCAGGTTCGAGGCGCACCTTGTCGAGCACGGCGCCGCCGTCCGCATCGACGAGCTTGGCGACGCGGCCATCGGCGAGCGTGACCGCGATGCGCTTCTCGCGCTCGCGCCCGTCGAGATAGATGAAGCCGCGCCGCGCGATCGTGAAGCGCGCGCCGTCGCGCGCGTAAGTGCCCGGATTCTTCGCCGCGGGATCCTCGATGTAGCGCGCGGCATCGAGCTCGAGCTTGAGGATCTCGGGCGTCAGCGCAAGACCCGGCGCCAGCTGCAGCGGCCGCGCATAGACGCGGCTCGGGATCTCCCACGAAAGATCGTCGAAGCGGCTGCGCACCTCGCTGTCGAGCCACACCGCGTACGGCAGCACGAAGCCGATCGCGAAGCCGATGCCGATCAGGATCGGCGCGCGGAGCAGGCGCCACATGAATACGAAAAACGCGAAAACTCGGGCGGGAAAGGACAAGCGCGCGATCCGGGAGACGGCTTCGAGGAGTCTACCCGCGTCGCGTCGCGCGTGGCGAGACGATCGGGAATCGCGGCCTCGGCTCGTTCCCTGCTTCCGCAACGGCAGGCGGACCGGGAAATCTCGTCGGACGCAGCGCCGCGGCGACACCCCCACGCGTCCGCAACCGGATCGGCGATAATCCGCGCTTTCCAGCGTTCGGGGTTGCCATGCGCATGTCGTCCCTCGTTTCCGCGCTCGCCGCCGTACCGGCACCGGTCGGCCGCGGCCCCACGCCCGACAGCCTGCCGACCGGCTGACGGGACGCCTCCGTGCGCAGCACCGGCGAGCTGCCCTACCGGCTCTGCATCTTCGGCGCGTCGACGCCGTCGACGCACGCGCTCGCAGCTCTCGCATCGAAGTCGCCGATCGCGTATCTCGGACCTTCGGCATCGACGCCGGACGGCGCGACGCACGTCGAAGCGCCGGCCGTCGACGATCCGCTCGAGCTCGTCCCGTTCGCCGCGCGTGCTTTTCCGCGCGAAACGCTGATCCTCGTCCGCGCCGATGCCGAGCTGCCGACACATGCGATCGAGCGCCTGCAGCGCGCGCTCGAATGCGATGGCGTGCTCGGCGCCGCCGCGCTCGACAACCTCGCGCCGGAACGCTCGCCCCTGCCGACCACCGTGCCGGCCGACATCGACGTCGAACGACTCGATGCGCTCTGCTTCGCCAGCGGCGAGCGCCGGCTGATCGATGCATCGCTGCGCGGCACGCTCGTCAGCGCATGGCATGGCGAGCGGCTCGCGCAACTCGGTCACGCGTCGCCGGCCGATGCGGACGCGCTCGCGACGCACGGCCTGCGCACCGTCGTGCTCGATCATCTGTATGCGCACGCGCCCGCCGCCGCAATGCGCGACGCGCGCGCGGATTCGGACCCGCGCGATCCACCGCCGCCTTCGCCGCTCGCCGCGTTGCGCGAACGCGTCGCCGCCGCGCTTGCCGCCGGCGCCATGCCGGATCGACCCGGCCTCGATGCGCGACCCGTGCTGCTGCACGTGCTGCACGGCTGGGGCGGCGGCGCCGAGCGCTGGGTGCGCGATTTCGCATCGGCGTTCGGCGAAGCGAGTCATCTCGTGCTGATCACGCGCGGAAGTTTCGCGCGCAAGCGGCACGGCGAATGGCTGGAGCTTCACGACGGCACGCTCAAGGGTCCGCCGCGCCTGCGCATTCCGCTGCCGCGCCCGATCGCCGACACGGCGATCGCCGACGGCACGTACCGCGAGCTGCTCGACGGCATCGTGCGCGATCATTGCGTCGACGCGATCATCGTCTCGTCGCTGATCGGTCACAGCCTCGACGTGCTCGCGACGCGTCTCCCGACGTACGTCGTGATCCACGATCACTATCCGCTGTGGCCGACGCTGCACCGCGATTTCGGCGACGAGCGCCTGCGCTTCGACGATGCGCAGCGCGCTCGCGATCTCGCGGCGAACGGCACCGATTCCGAATTCGCCAATCGCGATCCGAAGCACTGGCGCGTGCTGCGCGATGCGACCGTCGCCGCGCTGCGCACTGCCGGCGCGACGCTGATCGCGCCGAGTCGCTCCGCGCTGGCCAATCATCTGCGTCTGGCGCCGGAGCTCGCCGAGCTGCCGCAGCACGTGATCGCGCACGGCCTCGCGCCGTGGCCGGAATCCGCATCGCGCGCAGTCCGAGCGAGATGCTGCGCAACTCGCGAAGCAATACGCAGCGAGCCAACCTCCCATCCCCCTCTCCCGCTTGCGGGAGAGGGCCGGGGTGAGGGCAATCTTGGTCACCGCCCCGCAGCTCCACGCCGCGACCGAGCGCACGCGCCCGCGCCTGCTCATCCCCGGCCGCGTCCGCCGCGGCAAAGGCGCCGAGCTGCTCGCCGCCGCGCTGCCGCGCCTTCGCGAACACGCCGACATCTATCTCATCGGCGCCGGCGCCGACGCGCATGCGCTGTTCGGCGAGCGCGGCGTGCACATCGTGCTCGACTACAAACGCGACGAGCTGCCCGTCGCTCGTCGCGCGCATCGCACCCGACGCGGCGCTGCTGCTGCCGACCGTCGCCGAAACCTTCAGCTACACGCTGTCCGAGCTGCGCAGCCTCGGCGTGCCGGTCATCGCGACACGCGTCGGCGCGCTCGCCGAGCGCATCCGCGACGGTGTCGACGGTTTCCTCGTCGAACCTGACGCCGACGCGCTGACGGATCGCGTCGCGGCGCTGCTGGGCGATCGCGCCGCGCTGGCGCAAGTGCGCGCAGCGATCGCGACACATTCCGAATCGACACTGGCGTCGATGGCTGCGAGCTATGGCGCGGTGCTGCATCTCGGCCGCCGTCCTGCCGCGCGCTATCCGCTGACCTGGCCGAATGCCGATTCGCTGCGCGAAGCCGTTCGCGCCGAGGCGATCGCGCATCTCCGCGATCGCGAACGCATCGTTCGCGGCCAGCTCGCCGAAACGCGCGCCGAAAGCGAGCGCCGCGGCGACTGGGGCCACGCGCTCGATCGCGAGCTCGGCGAGCGCACGCGCTGGGCGCAGTCGCTCGATACGGAGCTGCGCGACCTCAAGCCTCGCTACGAGGAGATCGTCGGCAGCACGTCGTGGCGCATCACGGCACCGCTGCGCCGCTGGAACGCGCGGCTCGGCGGCGTCAAGGCACGGCTCGCATTCCGCACTGCACACGTGCGCACGACGCTCGCGCGCGTGCGCGGCAGCGTCGCGCAACGCGGCTTCGGCGGCACGCTCGCGCGCATCGTCGCGGAGCTGCGCGGCAGAGGACCTTCGCGCGCACGCGTCACGTACGCAGCGCCGCGCGAAGATTTCGCACGCTTCGCGGTCCCGACCAGCGACACGCCGCGCGTCTCGATCGTGATGCCCGTCTACAACAAGATCGCGTACACGTCCGCATGCCTGCGCTCGCTCGCCGCGCACGCGGGCGCGATTCCGTTCGAAGTCATCGTCGTCGACGACGCCTCGAGCGACGCGACCGCGACGCGCCTCGCCGACGTCGAAGGCATCCGCGTCGTGCGCAACGCCGCGAATCTCGGCTTCGTCGGCTCGTGCAACGCCGGCGCCGCCGCCGCGAAGGGCGAGCTGCTGGTCTTCCTCAACAACGACACGCAGGTGACCGCCGGCTGGCTCGACGCGCTCGTGCGCTGCATCGAGGAAGCGCCGGATGCCGGCCTCGTCGGCGCAAAACTGATCTATCCGGATTCGCGCCTGCAGGAAGCCGGCGGCATCATCTTCAGCGACGGCTCCGGCTGGAACTACGGCCGCTTCGACGATCCGGACGATCCGCGCTACGCGTTCCGTCGCGAAGCCGACTATTGCTCGGGCGCCGCGATCCTCGTGCGCACGGATCTGTTCCGCCGGCTCGGCGGGTTCGACATGCGCTACGCGCCGGCCTACTACGAAGACACCGACCTCGCATTCGCCGTGCGCGCGGCCGGATACAAGGTGTACTACGAACCCGCATCGACGGTCGTGCATTTCGAAGGCATCACCTCGGGCACGGACACGTCGACCGGCATCAAGCGCTTCCAGACGATCAACCACGAAAAGTTCGCCGACAAGTGGAAGCTCGCGCTCGCACGACAGCCCGCGCCGGGCACGCCGATCGGCCGCGCTGCGTCGCATCGCGCGATGAAGCGCGTGCTGATCGTCGACGCGACGACGCCGACGCCGGATCAGGACTCGGGCTCGCTGCGCATGGTCAACCTGATGCGCGTGCTCGGCGAGCTCGGTTGCCGCACGAGCTTCCTGCCGGACAATCGGCTCTGGGACGAGCGCTACACGCCGCGCGCTGCAGGCGCTCGGCGTCGAAGCGCTGTACGCGCCGTGGGCGCACGATCCGGTCAAGCTGTTCCGCGAGCGCGGCGCCGAGTTCGACGCGATCGTGCTGTCGCGCCACTACGTCGCCGCAAGCTATGTCGGTCTCGCGCGCCTCTACGCGCCGCGCGCGAAGCTGATCTTCGATACGGTCGATCTGCATTACCTGCGCGAGCAGCGCGCGTTCGAGCTCGAGAAGAAGCCCGAGCTCGCGCGTCACGCCGCATCGACCCGCGCGCAGGAACTGAAGATCATCCGCGAAAGCGACGTGACGCTCGTCGTGAGCGCCGTCGAGCAGGAACTGCTCGCGACGGACGCGCCCGGCGCGCGCGTCGAAGTGCTGTCGAACGTGCACGAAGTCCACGGCTGCCGCGCGCCGTTCGACGCGCGACGCGATCTCGTCTTCGTCGGCGGCTTCCAGCATCCGCCGAACACGGACGCGGTCACGTGGTTCGTGCGCGACGTGTTCCCGCTCGTGCGCGCGAAGCTGCCCGACTGCAAATTCCACGTGATCGGCAGCAAGGTGCCGCCGTCGATCACCGCGCTCGCCGACGAGCACGTGATCGTGCACGGCTACGTCGAGGACATCGCGCCGTACATGGATGGCTGCCGCGTCTCGGTCGCGCCGCTGCGTTACGGCGCCGGCGTCAAGGGCAAGGTCAACATGGCGATGAGCTATGGATTGCCGGTCGTCGCGACGCCGATCGCGGTCGAGGGCATGCATGTCGAGTCGGGCGAGGATGTGCTCGTCGCGGCCGATGCGCAGGCGTTCGCCGATGCGGTGATTCGCGTGTACGGCGATGAGGCGCTATGGAATCGCCTGTCGGCGCGCGGGCTCGACAACGTGCGACGGCATTTCTCGTTCGATGCCGCGCGAACGGCGGTGCAGCGCATCCTCGATCTTTGACACGCAGCGTGGTCGCGTGCCGGCATCGCGCTCAGCGGCGCCGCGCGGCGCCAGAACGGCTGCACGAAATGCCCTCGCCTCGACGCAAGCCACAGGAACGCAGCACCGGCGCCGAGACAGATCAACACCGCGACGATCGACGCTTCCGGCCCGAACGCGCCACCGGTCAGCACGTCGGAACCATGGAAACTGACTCGCGAGCATCCCGTGCGCATCGCCGCCGGACACGCTCGCGCCGAACACGCCGCCTTCGGTGAAATTCCACGCGGTGTGCAGGCCGATCACCATCCAGAGCCGCCGCGTGACCATGAACACCGCCGCGAGCAGCACGCCGGCTTCGAGCGCGATCGCGATGCTGCTGGTCAACGTCGCGCCGGGATTGAACGCGTGCAGCGCGCCGAACAGCGCGGCCGATAGCGCGAGCGCGATCCAGCTGCCGAGGCTCTCCTCGACGATGCGGAACAGCACGCCGCGCATCAGCGTTTCCTCGGTGACCGCGGCGATCAGCGCGTCGAGCAGCGGATAGCCGAGCGCGGACCAGCCGCCGCCGGCCGTCGATGTCGACCGTGCCGAAGCACCAGAGCACGAGCATCGTCAGCGCGAACAGCAGAACGCCGACGGCGAAACCCGATCCGAATTCTTGCGGCGCACGCGGGAAGCCAAGCTCCGTGACATCGCGCCGTTCGATCACGCGCACGAACGCGGCATAGGTCGCCAGCGTCGCGATCATGATCAGCACTGCGACGAGCACGCCGGGCGGCGTGCGCGGCACGATGCCCGCAGCCTTCGAGCCGACCTGGATCGCGCCGATCACGACCGCGAGCGCGAGCACCGCGAGGACGATGCGCGTCAGCGGAAATTGCAGGAACGCCCACAGGCGACCGGGCCGTCTGTTGACCGCCAGTGCGATGTCCATCGGTCCTCCCCCGCTGGGCTTGCGCTCAGCATACAGCGGCTGGGGAGACTGACGCTGCATCGCTGCAAATCGGATGCGTGAGCTTGTCGAGATGGCGCGTCCGCCACGAACGACTAGCGCGAATCACGCGTCGGCATTTCTTCCCAGCGACGCCCGCGCGCGCGAAATGCCATTCGACTTCACCCTCCCGACGCACGTCGGCGCCCAACGTTCGCTCGTGCACGCCGGCACCGCCGTCGTTGCTCAGATACGCGAGCGTGCTCGCGCGCGTGCCGTACTGCGCGCTGCCGCGCACGAACACCGGCGCGAGCAGGCGTTCGAGCTCGATGCCGACGCCGGTGTCCGGCAACGCGGCGTCCGATGGCTGGCGCTCGTCGAGCAGAAGATCGAGCAGTCGTCATCGTCGGTCGGTTCGGACGACAATACGAGCGTCGGTGAAGCGGCGTTGCAGCCGCTCGGTCTTCGGCCAGTGCACGCCGATGCGGCCGTTGCTGATCACGTGCACGCCGATGTCGAGCCGCCGCGGCGCGGTGTCGGCGGTGCCGTAGACCCACGTGCTCGTCGCGATCGCCGACGACGAGATTGAACGCGCCGTAGCTTTCGACATCCGCGTGCACGGCGTCGAGGAAATCGCGCGGCTTCGCGTCGCCGAGCATGAAATCGCGCACGAGCCATCCGCGCGAACGCGGCGCCGTCGCAGGCAGGCCGGTGCGCACGTTGGTCACTGCGGCGTGGCGGCCATCGGCGCGCACTGCGAGCCACGATCCACCGGCGACGAGATCGCGGCCGCCGACGATGCGCGGATCTTCGCTCCACGGCGCGACCGCGGCGCTCGCTCGCGCGCGGAATTCGTCGCGGTTGCCGAGCAGCAGCAGCGGCTTGCGCGGGACGGCGCGGACGGCGATCAGCAGCAGGCACATGGCGTCGACGCATGGCATCGGAAGCGCCGATTGTAAGAGCGGCGGCGCGCGCGGTGAGTGTGCCGCAGATTGCGACTTGCACCGCTTCTGCAACTCTCGAGCGTGCGAGCTCAGCCTTGCTGCGCGTTCGGCAACGCGCGGATGCGCGCATCGAGCGGCGCCAGGCGCGGATTGACCGGGCTCAGTTGGCGCGCGGCGTCGAGCGCACGCACGGCATCGTCGCGCCGGCCTTCGCGCACGCGCGCTTCGGCCTGATCGAGGAAGACGCCGGCGAGCTTCTCGGACATCGGCGCGATCGCCGGGTCCGACGGCGCGATCTGGCGCACCGTGTCGAGCAGCGCGCGGGCGCGCATGCGGCGTGCCGTCGCGCGAGCGCCTTGTCGAACAGTTGCTTGGCGAGCGCGGGCAGGCGCGCGATGCCGTCGAGCGCGTCCTTGTTGTTGCCGTCGATCGCGAGCGCTGCGCGGTACTTGTCGTAGGCGCTGTCGCCAGGCGGAATGATCAGGTTGCCGGCGTCGGCGGCCTTCGCGGCCTCGGCGACGAGCTGTTGCACCGCTTCGTTGTCGGCCGCGGTCAGCACGGGCCGCTCGGCGTCGATGTCGATGCGCTCGCGCAATTCGCGCAGATTGATGCGCGCTTCGCGAAGCTCCGGCAGATCCGGCGCAAGCTGCGCGGCGCTCGGCGAGCAGCTTTTCGGCCGCAGTCGGATTGTTGTCTTCGATCGCCGCGTTCGCCTGCAGGACGAACGACTGCGCGATGCGACGCAGGCCTTCCTTCGCGCGCGTGTTCGCGGCATCCTGCTTCAGCACCGCGCGGTAGAGCTCGAGCGCGCTGTCGTCGCCGCCGGTCAGATGGCCGGCGCGCATCTGCTCTTCGGCGCGCTGCACCGTCTCGTCGAGCGCCGCGCGATCGCCCTCGCGCGCTTGCGCGAGCTGTCCGCGCAATTCGGCGAGCGCGGAATAGGTCGGCAGGATGCCTGCGATCGCGTCGATGCGCGCTGCGGCGGTCGCGAGATCGTGCGCTGCGAACGCGCTGCGCGCCTGCGCCGGCGAGCACGTCCGCGGATTTCTGCAGGCCCGACTGCGCGAGCGCATTGGATGCGTCGGCGGCGAGCAGCGTCTTGTACAGCGCGGCCGAGCCGTCGTCGCCGAGCACGTGCCCGGCGTCGAGCGCGATCTTCGCCTGATCGAGCAAGCTGCGTCGGTTTCGGCATCGCCGCTTTCGGCCTTGGTCAGCGCCTGCGACATCGAATCGACCGCGGCACCGCCGCCGAGCAGCTCGCGCGCGGCGTCGAGCGACTGTCGCGCGGCGGCGAGATCGTTGCGCTTGAGCTCCTCGCCGGCGCGATCGAGCAGCTTCTGGCCGACGCGTTCGAGTCCGGCGCGCGCGATGTCGTTGTCCGGATCCTGCGCGCGCGCGGCCTGGAACAGCTCGCGCGCGCTGTCCGGCGTGCCGGCGAGGCGGCCTTCGTCGAGCGCGCGTTGCGCGCGCGTCAGCGTGTCGTTGAATTCGGTGCGCGGCAGGAACGCGCGCAGCTTGTCCTGATAGGTCCACGCGGCGACGCCGAGCGCGATCAGCTGCCAACGCCGCGATCGCGAGCCACGGCACGCGGCTGCGCCGCACGCGCTGCGATGTGCGTCCGCCGCGCTCGGCGCGCAGGCTGTCGTCGCCGACCGCGGCGACGATCTCGTCGAGGCGACCGAGATTCGGCTCGGCGCGTTCGCGATGCGCATCGTGCGACGGCGGTGTCGCGCGACGGCGGCGTCGGCGTGTGCGTGAGCGGCGGCGGCGTGCGGTTCGCCGGCGTCGGCGTCGCGGCGTAGAGACCGACGCGGCGGCTCGCGCCAGAAGCTGTCGGGTTCGGCGACGGCGCTCATCGGCGTGTCGATCTTCGCACGCGCCATGGCGCTCGAAGCCCGCGATCGCGGCGGCGAGCGCGGCTGCCGTCCTGCCAGCGATCTTCGGGTTGCTTGGCGAGCATGCGCGAGATCAGCGGCTGCAGATGCGCGAGCGCGTCGGGCAGCTCCGGCACCGGCTGGCTGATGTGCATGATGCCGACCGCGAGCGAATCGTCGGCCTGATACGGCACGCGTCCGACGAGCAGTTCGTAGAGCACGATGCCGAGACTGTAGAGATCGCTGCGTCCGTCGATCGAGCGGCCGCGCGCCTGCTCCGGGCTCATGTAGTGCGGCGTGCCGACGACGGCGCCGGTCTGCGTCATGCGTCGCGGCGGGATCGAGCGCGCGCGCGATGCCGAAATCGGTCAGCGCCGACGAGCCGTCGTCGCGCAGCAGGATGTTGTCGGGCTTGACGTCGCGGTGCACGAAGCCTTTCTTGTGCGCGTAGTCGAGCGCGGTCGCGATCTCGCGGATCACGCGCAGCGCGAACGCGACCGGCCGCGGATTGCCGTCCTTGTGCAGGACCGGCCCGCCGCCGAGATATTCCATCGCGATGTAGTGGTAGTCGCCGGAGCGGCCGACGTCGTGGATGCCGACGACGTGGCGATGATGCAGCTTCGCGGCGATCTTCGCTTCGCGCAGGAAGCGCTCGCCGAAATTCGGATCGGCGAGCAGCGCGGGCGACATGACCTTGAGCGCGACCTCGCGATCGACCGATTCCTGCACCGCGAGATAGACGGTCGCCATGCCGCCGCGGCCGAGCTGGCGCAGCAGACGATAGCCGGAGATCTCGATCACGTGACGGTCATTTCCTGCGGGAATTTGCGCTCGCGCGCAGCGTCGCGCGCACGTCGGACTGCAGCGGACCGCGGAATCGCACGCGTTCGCAGCGGCGGTCAGCGCGCTTTTCGCCTCGCCCGCTTGCGGAGAGGCCGCGCCGAAGCGCGGGTGAGGGAAATCTTGCGAAGCGTTTCGCTCCGAAGCCCTCATCCGCCTTCGGCACCTTCTCCCGCAAGCCGGAGAAGCGACAGCCAGCGAGCTCAGGTGACGCGCCGCGCCTCGAGCACGTTCGGCACCGTCGCAAGCCGCGCGAGCAGGCCCGAGAGCTGACCGAAATCGGTCACGCGCAGCGCGAAGTTCATCTCGGCGAGGCCCTGGCGCGGATCGACCTGCGTGTTGATCGCGATCAGGTGCGCGTTCGCGGCCGCGATCACGTTGGTGATGTCCTTGTGCAGCCACTTGCGATCGTAGCCGCGCACGACGACGTTGACTTCGTAGGCGAGCTCCTTGCGCTCGCCCCATTCGACTTCGATCACGCGGCCCGCGTCGCGCTCGCGCAGGCGCGCGAGCTGCTTGCAGTCGGCGCGATGCACGGACACGCCGCGTCCGCGCGTGATGAAACCGGCGACCGCATCGCCCGGCAGCGGCTGGCAGCACTTGCGCGAGCTGCGTCATCAGGTTGCCGACGCCTTCGATGACGATCGCGTCCTTGCCGCGATGCGGCGCGCGCGGCGGCGCCGGCGCGATCGGCTGCGCGAGCGCGCGGCGGCGCGAGCGTTTCGTGCAGCGCGCGCGCGACCTGTCCCGGCGAGATGTCGCCGAGCGCGAGCGCTTCGAGCAGATCCTCCTGCGTGCGCAGCTGGAAGCGTGCCGGCAGCGTGTCGATGTTCGCGTGATGCAGCGCGAGGCGCTTGAGCTCGCGATCGAGCAGCGCGCGGCCGGCGGCGAGATTCTGCGCGTGATCGATGCGCTTGAACCACGTGCGCACCTTCTCGCGCGCGCGGTGCGTCGCGAGATAACCGTGATGCGGCGACAGCCAGTCGCGGCGCGGCTCGATCGTCTTGCCGGTCAGGATCTCGATGCGATCGCCGCTCACCGGCTGGAACGTCAGCGGCACGATGCGGCCGTTGACCTTCGCGCCGCGGCAGCGATGGCCGACGTCGGTGTGGATCGAATACGCGAAATCGAGCACCGTCGCGCCGCGCGGCAGATCGATGACCTGCCCTTTCGGCGTCAGCAGATAGACGCGATCCTCGATGACTTCGGTGCGGAAACCGGCGAGCAGCGCCGCGTCGTCCTCGCGCGCGTCCTTGCTCTCGAGCAGCTGGCGCATCCAGGCGATCTTGCGCTCGAAGCTCGCGTCGGCGCCGCCGCCTTCCTTGTAGCGCCAGTGCGCGGCGAAGCCGAGCTCGGCGTGGCGGTGCATCTCGTGCGTGCGGATCTGCACTTCGAGCGTCTTGCCGTGCGGGCCGATCACCGCCGTGTGCAGCGACTGGTACTGGTTGCCTTTCGGGCTCGCGATGTAGTCGTCGAACTCGCCGGCGATGTACGACCACAGCGAATGCACGACGCCGAGCGCGGCGTAGCAGTTGGCGACGTCGTCGACGAGGATGCGCAGCGCACGCACGTCGTAGAGGTCGGAAAACTCGACGCCCTTCTTCTGCATCTTGCGCCAGATCGAATAGATGTGTTTCGGCCGGCCGGCGATGTCGGCCTTGACGCCGGCCTTGCGCAACGCGTTTTCGAGCGCGCTCTTCGCTTCGGCGATCCAGCCTTCGCGATCGCCGCGGCGCTCGTCGAGCAGATGCGCGATGCGTTTGTAGACGTCGGGCTGCAGATAGCGGAACGCGAGATCTTCGAGCTCCCACTTGAGCTGCCAGATGCCGAGCCGGTTCGCGAGCGGCGCGTGGATGTCGGCGGTCAGCTGCGCGAGCGCGCGACGTTCTTCTTCGGGCAGTTCGGACGCCTCGCGCATGCGCACGAGCTGGCGCGCGAGCAGGATGAACACGACGCGCAGGTCGCGGATGATCGCGAGCAGCAGCCGGCGCAATCCTTCGGTGCCGCCGGTGTTGCCGCGCGCGGCATACAGCGACCAGACGCGCTCGGCCGCCTGCTGGCCTTCGACGAGATGGCGCACCTCGACCGGAAACGCATCGAGCTCGGCGCGATCGAGCGCGCTGCCGCATTCGATCAGCGCATGCAGGATGCAGCCGGCGAGCGCTTCGGGACCGACGCCGAGATCGCGGATCAGGTCGAGCGTCGCGAAGAGCTGCGGACGGCGGCGCGCCCACTCGACGCCGAGACCATCGGCGCGCTCGTCGGCGAGGCGGCACGCACGCACGAGCGCGTCCGCGGGGCCGGCATGCTCCGGCACCGCGAGCCAGTGCTCGAGGGTTTGCCTCTGATCGGACGAGCGTTTCACGGACATTCCGACGGCGCACGCGGCGCCGTCTCGCTGGGGCGAAGGGGACTAGCTTACGACGGACTGCAGGCGGAACCGCGACGCGGTACCCGCCTGGCCTTACTGGCCGCCCGTCATCCAGGGAAAGCCGGTCGATGTCGGCAGGAAGCCGAACAGGACATCGTCGCCCTTGAACTTGTCGCCGCCTTCGCTGCTCACGCTCGGCTCGACCAGGATCGATACCGCGACGGCGGGTTCGTTCACGCTCGGCGGCGGCCCGACGATCGGTCGGACGAACGCAAGATAGAACGAAACCTGCGGATTGCCGATCGGCGGCACGCCGAGATGAATTGGCTGGAAATCGTTGAGCGTGGTACCGGACAGCGTGCCGCCCGCGGGTGCGCCGACGCAGAGATTGCCGTCGAGCGCGGTCGGCAGGTCGAACAGCACGCACCATTGACCGCTGTCGCCGAGATAGCCGCCGCCGACGCCCACCACACCGCGATCGTAGGCATTCACCACGTTCAGGGTCGCATCGCTGCTGCCCTGCGGCTGATCGAAATTGAAGTTGTCGACGCCATTGGCGCCGGTCTGCGCGCCCAGGCGCGCATCGACGCGCGCGACATAGAAGAAGTTGGAGCCATCGGTCCCGGTCCACATCGTCGGTGCGCGCGTGGTCGCGCCGGCACCCGCATTGCGCTGGCCGGAAACGGCGGCACACGCGACGTCCTCGACGACTTCGGCCGGCTGATCGACCGACGGATTGCACGGGTCGGTCGGCACCAGCGCCCAGTTCGGTTGCGTCCAGACGAAGCCGGGGCTGGGAATCCAGTTGATCAGGTTTTCGAACTGCTCGACCGTCTTTGTCTCGTAGCCGTTGCTGAACACGCCGTCGGAAATCGGCGAGTTGACTTCGCCTCCGGCACCGGTGGAATGGCAGACCAGCGAGGAGATCGACAGGCCGCGATTCACGCCGAGCACGCCCGCGTTGTAGCCGACCGTGTAGATGTCCTTCGCGACCGGGGAATTCCAGTCGCCGTGTTGCGGCACGACCGTGACCTGCCGCGGCGGCGGCGTCTCGCCCGAGTAGACGTTCGCGCAGAACAGGAAGCCATCGATGGGAACGCTGAGGCTGCCGTCGGCGCCGGTCACGACGTACGTGAATCCGGGCGGGGTCGTAATATTGAGTGGCCTCTCACCGTTGACGGCCAGAGCGGCGGCAACTGCTAAAGCGGGGGTGAGGAGGGCGGAAGCGGCGAGACCGGCGGAAATCCGTGCTACAGACATCTTGAATGCGGGCATTTCTGGGTTTCTCGTCAATTGCGATATTGCACGTGGGCCTTGCGCCGCCGTCTCGGGGCGCACTCCTGCACGCGGATTCTTCCCTATGCCCGGCAGCCTGCGATCTCTCTTTGCATCCGCCACCGAAGGTGGACCTTGAACCGTCATGCTACACTCGGGCGGCCGCATTCTATCCGCTTATGCGGCCGCGCGCACCATTTAAGTTCGTAAAAGACAAGGATTTTTGCGGCCGCTGTCACGAACGTCTGCATCCAAACAAACCCATGCGCCCTTTTCCGAGTGTTCTCACGCTTTTCTTCGCCATGTCCGCCACGATCGTCGGCGCCCAGACGCCGTCGTCATCGACCTCGACACTCGAGGAGCGGATGTCGCAGGCGGACTTTCGTGCTGCCGGTCTCGATCACCTTTCGCCCGAGCAGCTGAAGTACCTGAACCAGTGGCTGCAGGCGCACGGCGCCGGCAATGCCCAGGTCGTCACGCCGACCGGACAGCCTGTCTTCTATCCGGATTCCGGCGCGCGCGATGTCGTCGAAAGCCATATCGAAGGCACGTTCACGGGCTGGCACGGCAAATCGGTGTTCAAGCTCGACAACGGGCAGGAATGGCGACAGGCCGAATCCGGCGCCTATGACGCCGGCAAGTTCGAAAGTCCTGTCGTGCGCATCAAGCCGATGCTGCTCGGCAGCTGGCTGATGTATGTCGAGGGATGTGGCTGCAGCGTGCGCGTCGAGCGCGTGAAGTAGATTCTCTCGGTTCGGCGGGCTATTCAGGTTTATCTTTCGCGCAAGAAACGCTTCGTTTCTTCGTTCAGGTGAGCGCTCGCTTTTCGTCGTCTTGGTGACGAGCGGGATGCGTTTCTTTAGCCCTCCCCTTCAAGGGGAGGGTTGGGTGGGGATGGTGTCCGCCCGATCTTCCGCGCGTTCACGAAAGCCGGCTCACCTCCCTGTGAGCTTCGTCCGCCTGCCCGTTCAGTTTGCCGAGCGCAAACCCTCCACGAGCTTCGCCAGCCGCTTCGGCGATACGGATTCTGCCGTGCGCAGCTCCTGCGCGAAGGTCGACACGCGCAGTTCCTCGATCAGCCAGCGCAATTCGGAAAGCGCGGGGTCGTCGCCGCGCGTCGCGCGCAGTTTGAGGTAGTCGCGCCAGTAGAGTTGCACGGTCAGCATGCGCGCCTGGTCGCGTGCGGGATCCTGGCGCAGTCGCTCGGCGCGCAGGCGCATCGCGCGCAGGTAGCGCGGGAAATGCGCGAGTCGCGGCTTGTCCGTGTCGCGCACGAAACCCGGCGGCAGCAGCTCGGCCAGCTGATCGCGCAGGTCGTCGTAGTTCGCGCGCGCGAAGCCGAGCAGCGGCGGCTCGAGCAGCGGCTTCAGCTCCGCGTAGCTCTCGATGATGTCTTCGACGATCGCGAGACGTTCCATCGCGGTCGCGAACAGCACGCGGGCGAGATCCTCGCGTACGTGCTCGAAATCGGGGCGGCGGCGAACGTCGAGATCGCGTCGCAGCAAGCAGCTCGCGCAGCGCGCCTTCGACGAGATCGCCGCGCAGCGCATCCGCGCTTCCGAGCGGCGTCCATTTCAGCATCAGCGCGTTCTTCAGCGGCAGCTGCCGTCGCGCGTGCTTGATCGCATCGGCAAGCGCCTGGCGCAGCAGGCGCTCGACACCGCCGCGATGCGCCGCGAGCGCTTCGTCGCGTCGTTCGAACACGCGCAGCGCGACGCTTTCGCCAAGATCGACCAGCGCCGGAAACGCAGTCAGGCCGCCCGGCGAGATCACGCGATCCGGAATCTCCTCGAAGTCGAATGCGTCGACGTCCTCGCGCGTCAGCTCGACGTCCGCGCGCCGCGAGAACGCGACGCGCGCGGCGCCGGTCCACTGCGACTGGATCGAAGCGAGATCGCGGCTTTCGGCGAGCGTGCGCCCGTCTTCATCGTAGATGCGGAAGTTCATCGACAGATGTGCCGGCAACTCGATGCCGGCGAAATCCGCAGCGCCGACTGCGACGCCGGTGACACGGCCGAGATACGCCGCGAGCGCGCGCGCAAGCGCTTCGTCGCGCACGCTCTCGGCCTCGGCGAATGCGCGCGCGAAATCCGGCGCCGGCACGAAGTTGCGGCGCAGCGATTTCGGCAGCGCGCGGATCAGCTCGGCGACTTTCTCGGGCAGCAAGTCCCGGCACGAGCCATTCGCAGCGCGCCGCCGCGACCGCATTCACGAGCGCGAGCGGCACGTGCAGCGTCACGCCGTCGGCGGGATCGCCCGGCACGAAACGATACGTCAAGCGCAACTTGTGGCCCGCCACGTCGAGCTGCGCAGGAAATTCGCGCGCGCCGATGCCTGGCGATCCGGCCAGCACGTCCTCCAGCGACCAGTGCATCGCGGCCTGTTCCTGCGGCTGCGCGGCGCGATACCACGCATCCAGCGCCGCGGCCGTGTGGATTTCATCCGGCAGCTTGCCCGCGAAGAATGCCGCGAGCGCGTCTTCGTCGCGCACGAGCCCGCTGCGCCGCCGCTTGGCTTCGAGCTCGTGCGCTTCGGCGAGCACGCGCGCGTTCGCGCGCACGAAATCCGCGCGCGCATCGATCTCGCCACGCGCAAGCGCCTCGCGCACGAACACGTCGTGCGCGAGCTTCGGATCCTGCTTGCCGAACTGCACGGCGCGTTTCTCGACCAGCGTCAACCCGAACAGCGTGACCTGCTCGAACGCGACGACCGCGCCGCGCTTGCGCGACCAGTGCACGTCGCGCCAGCTCTTCTTGACCAGGTGCGCCGCCTGCTGCTCGATCCACTGCGGCTCGATGCGCGCGCAGAGCATTCCGTAGACTTTCTGCAGGTCGAGAATCTGTCCGGATAGCACCCACTGCGGCTGCGATTTCGCGAGCGATCGAGCCCGGAAAGATCGAGAACGTGCGCTCGCGCGTGCTGCGATACGTGCCGCGCTCGGTCTTCAAACCGACCTGCGTTGGCCATCCTGACAGCAGGCAGCGATGCACCGCCTCGTACGAGTCCGCGCTCAAGCCCTCCCCTTCAACGCGTCTAAGCCCTCCCCTTCAAGGGGAGGGTTTGGGTGGGGATGGTCTTCGCGCGGCGCATTCTTCGATGCGCGACACCATCCCCTCCCCCGCCCTCCCCTTGAAGGGGAGGGAGTTCGGTCGAGCTCCGGCTTTGTGCGGTTTTTTCTCGTTCGCAGGCGGCCCATCGAGCGACCAGCCAAGCTCGCCCGTCACCAGCACCAGCAATTGCCGATGCAGCTCGCGCCATTCGCGCATGCGCAGGAACGAGAGGAAATGCGCCTGGCACCAGTCGCGCAGTTTCGACTGCGTGAGATCCTCGTGCGCGACGTTGTACGCGGCCCAGAGTTTCAGCACGACCGCGAAATCGGATTTCGGGTCGGCGAATGCCGCATGTGCCTGATCGGCAGCCTGGCGCGCGTCGGCCGGGCGCTCGCGCGGATCCTGGATGCTTAGAAACGAGGCGAGGACGAGCAGCTCGCGAAGCGCGCCACGCTGCGCGCCTTCGACGAGCATGCGGCCGAGCGCGACGTCGATCGGCAGCTTCGCGAGCGTGCGTCCCGTGGTCGTGAGTCGCCGCTCATCATCGATGGCCCCGATTTCCGCGAGTCGCCGATAGCCGTCGCCGATCGCGCGCTCGGACGGTGCTTCGACGAACGGGAACTCCGAGACGTCGCCGAGCTTCAGCGCGAGCATGCGCAGGATCACGCCGGCGAGCGACGAGCGCAGGATCTCCGGATCGGTGTAGCGCTGCCGCTGCAGATAGTCGTCTTCGCCGTAAAGTCGATAGCAGACGCCGGGACCGACGCGCCCGCAGCGGCCCTTGCGCTGATCGGCGGCCGCCTGCGAGATCGGCTCGATGTGCAATCGCTCGAGCTGGTTGCGCTGGCGCGTAGCGCTTGACGCGCGCGGTGCCGGTATCGATCACGTAGCGGATGCGCGGCACGGTCAGCGAAGTCTCGGCGACGTTCGTCGCGAGCACGATGCGTCGCTGCGGTCCGGGCCGGAACACGCGATCCTGTTCCGCCGCTGACAATCGCGCATACAGCGCAAGCACTTCCGTCTCGCGGTACTTGCGCCGCGACAGCGCGAGATGCGCATCGCGGATCTCGCGTTCGCCCGGCAGGAACACGAGCACATCGCCGCGCGGATCGTCGGCCGTGATCTCGTCAGCCGCGGCGACGATCTGCTCTGCGGTGCTCGCATCGCCGCGCGGGTCGGGCGCTCGCCAGCGCACCTCGACCGGAAACGCGCGGCCTTCGACCTCGACGACCGGCGCCTCTTCGAAGTGCGCCGCGAAGCGCGCGGTATCGATCGTCGCCGAAGTCACGATCAGCTTGAGATCGCGTCGTTTCGCGAGCAGGCGCTTCAGATAGCCGAGCAGGAAATCGATGTTGAGGCTGCGCTCGTGCGCCTCGTCGAGGATGATCGTGTCGTAGTGCGCGAGCCACGGATCGGACTGCGTCTCGGCGAGCAGGATGCCGTCGGTCATGAACTTGATCAGCGAGGCATCCGAAACCTGATCGGTGAAGCGCACCTGGAAGCCGACGAGATCGCCGACGCTGGTACCGAGCTCGCTCGCGACGCGACGCGCGACCGCGCGCGCGGCAATCCGACGCGGCTGCGTGCAGCCGATCAGCCCGGCGCGACCGCGCCCGGCCGCGAGACACAGTTTCGGCAGCTGCGTCGTCTTGCCCGAACCCGTCTCGCCGGCGAGCACGACGACCTGATGCTCGCGGATCAGCCGCACGATCTCGTCGGCCTTCGCGCTGATCGGCAGGCTCTCGTCGATGCGGATTTCCGGTACGCGCGCATCGCGCGTTGCCCGGCGCGCGCGCGAGGTCTCGATGTCGGCGCGCAGCGAAGCGACCTCGCCCGCAGCCGGTTCCGGCCGCGCGGACGCAAGCCGCCGCCAGCGCGCCAGCAGGCGTCCGTAGTCGCGCGCCATCACCTCGTCGAGCGCGCTGCGCAGGGAATTGAGATCGGACATCGGGTTGGTTTTCTTCGCGGGACCGCGCCGGGCGCGCGCATGATAGCTAGGGTCAATTGTTGGGATTCGCAAGTTTGTTTGTTGTTCGATCGGACCTAGCGCTGCGCGAGAACCGACTCACGTCCCTGTGAGCTTCGTCCGCCATCCTGGCGGACGACGTCACTTTCTCTTGCTTGTGCAAGAGAAAGTAACCAAAGAGAACACACCCTCGGTGCCGCGCCGGCGCAAAGCGCCGGTGCGCTACGGGCGGCCGGGGTTCTGCCGACAGGGCATCCATGCCTGCAGCAGAAGCGCGCGATCCCTCGCGCGCACCCGCGCGGTGCGCGGGCCTTATCCGTCCGCCCTTCGCCGCGTCACAGAGGGACCCAGATCAAGAGCTGGACCGCCGCCGTCTGCGTCGCAGGGACTGCCGCGCTCTGTCTTCGCCCCGGGTCCCTCTCGGCCGCGGCAAGGGCGCTAGGAAAAAGCCCGAAGGGGCGCGCGCAGGATGCGCGCGCGTTCGCTGTCAGTACACGGACGTACTGTCAGCGAACCTCCGGAGCGCCCTTGCGAAGTCGCCGGGCATGGATGCCCGCGCGACCGCGGCCGCGAGGGTGCCTTTCTCTTGGTTACTTTCTCTTGGGCAAGCAAGAGAAGTAACTCGCCGCCAGGATGGCGGACGAACCTCACACGGACGTGAGTCGGGTTTCGCGCAGCGCAGAAGGACCAAGAGCAAGACGACCTGGATTCCGGCCTTCGCCGGGATGACGAGAAAAAACAAACACCGAACCCACACCATCCCCACCCAACCCTCCCCTTGAAGGGGAGGGCTAAAGAAATGAATCGCGGCCTCGCCGCAATGACAAAAAAACCCGAGCTACAGCTTCCGCCTCGGCGGAACCAACAAATCCCCAAACAGCAGTCCCGCCACAATCGAAACCAGCAAAGTGACGAGCGTGATCGCCGTGTCGAGCCCGAGCAACACATCGCGCTCGAACACGAAGCTGAGCGTGCGGAAGCCGACGCTGCCCGGTACGAGAAGGATGATCCCGGGCTCGCGCACGAGCGCGCCCGGGCGTTGCGCGACGCGCGCGAAGATATTGCTGGCCGCGCCGACCACGAGGCTGGCGAGGAATACGCCGAACGCTGGCGCGACCTTCTCGGTGCCGAGCTGCGCGCAGAAGTAACCGAGCACGACCGATGCGACGACGACCGGCACGTAGCGTCGCGGCGCGCGGAACAGCACCGCAAACGCGAACGCCGCCGTGATCACGGCGATCCATTCGGTCCACTCCGGCACCGGCGTTTCGACTTCGGACAGCGGCATGATGCCGACCAGCGCGCAGAGCTGGGTCGCCGCGAGCGCGCCGAACGCGAGCTTCAGCAAGGTCGCGACCGCGCCCATCGTGCGCGCCGTGCCGGAGATGAGGTGCTGGCTCGAAAGCTCGCGCACGGCGGTCGTCAGCGTCAGGCCCGGCATCAGCACGATCAGGCTCGCGATGATGACCGAGCGCACCGCGATCGGCGCGACGTAGGCGGCGATGAGGAACGCGACGAACGTCGCGATCAGCGCGCCGATCGCTTCGGACGCTGCCGCAATGTTCGGTCGATGCAGCGATGCGATGTAGACCACACCGATCAGCGCGCCGATCAGGCCCGCCGTCGCGACTCCGGTCCAGCCGGCGTGCAGGATCGCGGCGATGCTCGCCGCCGAGATCGCATAGCTCGCAACGAGCCAGCCGCGATGCGCCGAGCGCACCGAAAGACGGAACTCGTGCAGGCGCCGCCGGCCCGCTGCGAGATCGAGGCGGCCGTCGATGACCTGGTCGGCGATCTCGTCGATCTGGCACAGGCGCTTGAGATCCACCGATCCCGGATCCATGCGCACGACCTGGGTGATCTCGGCGAGACCCTCCTCGTCGGTGAGGTCGGAAAACGACATCACGATGGATGTCGGCGTGGACAGCACGTTGCACGAAAGTCCGAGCCGCGCGCTGACGAGATTGATGACGTCCTCGAGCCGCGGCGCGGCAGTGCCGTACTCGTGCAGGCGCCGCGCCAGCTCGATGACGAAGCCCATGCGTATCCTGAGTGGCGCGAGCGCGCCGGCGTCCTGGGTCATATCCGGCATAATGCCGCGCTTTCGCGCCGCCGTGGAGGGTGGCGAGCGGCGCGGCCCACGGAGCTTGAGGATGGGGATCGGCGAAGCCTGTTCGATCGGAGCCGCCTTGTCGTGGGCCGGCGGCGTGATCGTCTACAAGCGCCTGGGCGAAACGCTTTCGCCGCTGACGTTGAATCTCGCCAAGAACGTTCTCGTGCTCGGCATGATCGCGCCGACCGTGCTGCTCGTTCATGGCCCGCAGATTCCCGCGCTGCCGGCGAGCGCGATCGCGCTCTCGCTGGTCTCCGGCGTGCTCGGCATCGCTCTCGCCGACACGCTGTACTTCCGCGCGCTGAACACGCTCGGCGCGGGACGCATGGGCATCGTCGGTAATTTCTACAGCCCGTTCGTGATCGTGCTGTCGTTCGTGCTGCTCGGCGAGCGCCTCAACGGCCTGCAGCTCGCCGGCTTCGCGCTGGTCAGCGGCGGCGTGCTGATCGTCAGCAGCCACGATCCGCACAAGCGCCTTTCGCGCGCGGAGCTCCGGCGCGGCGCGATGCTCGGCGTCACCGCGGTGCTGCTGATGGCCTCGGCGATCGTGATGGTCAAGCGCGTTCTCGAAGGTGCAGCCGCTGCTCTGGATCGTGCTGCTGCGCCTGATCGGCGGCGTCGTCGGCATGCTCGTGCTGTTCGCGTGGCAGCGCGAGCCGCTGCCGATTCCGGGCCGCGGGATCGCACCTGCGCTGGCCGCTGCTGGTGCTCGCGGCGTTCCTCGGCCAGTACGTCTCGATGGTGCTGTGGATGGCCGGCTACAAGTACACCGAAGCGTCGGTCGCCGCGGTGCTCAACGAGACCGCGTCGGTGTTCATCGTGCTGCTGGCCGCGCTGTTCCTTCGCGAAGGACTCGACGCGCGCCGTCTCGCCGGCGTCACCTGCACTCTGTCGGGCGTCGCCTGCATGCTTGCGGCGTGACATCGAGCGGGTTCAACCGTGCGACGTTTCCTTGGCGGAGCCGCAGCCTGTAGCCTTGGGCCATGGCCACTCCCGGCACGCTCGACATCGACTCCGGCGGACGCATCGTCGCGACAGGCGAATGGACGCTCGCCTGCGCCGCGACGCTCGAACGTCGCGTCGGTGAGATCAAGCGTCGTCGCGCCGCCGCTGCGACGGTCGATGCAAGCGGCGTCAGCCGGCTCGACACCGCGGGCGCCGAGCTCCTGCTCGAGCTCGCGGGCGACGCGCGGGACGGCATCACCGGCCTCGACGCCGGTCGCCGCGCGCTGCTCGACGCGGTCGCGAAAGTGCAGTCGAAGACCGTCGCGAAATTGCCGCCGCCGACGCCGGGCATCGTTGCGCTGCTCGCGCGCACGGGACGCGCGGTCGAGGCCATCTGGAACGATGCGGTCCAGCTGACCGGCTTCATCGGGCTGATACTGGAAACACTCGCGCGCGCGCTGCCGAATCCGCGTCGCTGGCGCGTGACGTCGCTGTTCTTCCACATCGAGCAGACCGGGCTCGACGCGGTGCCGATCGTCGCGCTGCTGAGCTTTCTCGTCGGCGCGGTCGTCGCGTTCCTCGGCGCGACGGTGCTGCGCGATTTCGGCGCGAGCGTGTTCACGGTCGAGCTCGTCGGCTATTCGTTCCTGCGCGAGTTCGGCGTGCTGCTGACCGCGATCATGATCGCCGGCCGCTCCGGCAGCGCGTTCACGGCGCAGATCGGCTCGATGAAGGCGCGCGAGGAGATCGACGCGATCCGCACGCTCGGCCTCGATCCGGTCGAGGTGCTCGTGCTGCCGCGCACGCTCGCGCTGCTGCTGTCGATGCCGCTCCTGACCTTCATCGCGATGCTCTCCGGCATCGTCGGCGGCGCGATCGTCTGCGTGATGTCGCTGGACATTTCGCCGGGCATGTTCCTGCAGCGCTTCCACGACACGGCGCAGGTGCGGCATTTCTGGGTCGGCATGAGCAAGGCGCCGATTTTCGCCTTCCTGATCGCGGCGATCGGCTGCCTCGAAGGCTTCAAGGTGTCGGGCAGCGCCGAATCGGTCGGCGAGCACACGACATCGAGCGTCGTGCAGTCGATCTTCGTCGTCATCCTGATCGACGCGCTCGCGGCGATCTTCTTCATGAAGCTCGACGTATGACCGAGCGCGAGAAAGTCATCGAGGTGCGCGGCCTGCGCAACCAGTTCGGCGATCAGGTCGTGCACGACAATCTCGATCTGGACGTCTACAAGGGCGAGATCATCGGCGTAGTCGGCGGCTCGGGCAGCGGCAAGTCGGTGCTGCTGCGCTCGATCATCGGCCTCAACCGGCCGGCTGCGGGCAGCGTCAAGGTGTTCGGCCAGGAAGTCACGCGCCTTTCGGACCAGCAGCGCTCGCAGCTCGAGCAGCGCTGCGGCGTGCTGTTCCAGAACGGCGCGTTGTTCTCGTCGCTGACGGTCGCCGAGAACGTGATGGTGCCGTTGCGCGAGCATCATGATCTGCCGATGTCGCTGATGGAGAAGCTCGCCGCGCTCAAGATCGCGCTGGCCGGACTTCCGGCCGAGGCCGGCGCGAAGTATCCGGCGCAGCTTTCCGGCGGCATGGTCAAGCGCGCGGCGCTCTCGCGATCGCTCGCGCTCGATCCCGAGATCCTGTTCCTCGACGAGCCGACTGCCGGCCTCGATCCGATCGGCGCTGCCGCGTTCGATCAGCTGATCCTGACGCTGCGCGAAAGCCTTGGCCTGACGGTGTTCCTGATCACGCACGATCTCGATACGCTGTACACGATCTGCGATCGCGTCGCGGTGCTCGCGGACAAGCACGTGCTCATCGCCGATACGCTGGACAAGGTCGAACGCTTCGACGAGCCCTGGGTGCAGGAGTATTTCCAGGGACCGCGGGGACGCGCTGCGGAGGGCGCGGCAATGCGCGCCGAGGCATCAGGAGTGAGCGGTGAGCGGTCAACAGTGAGCGGAAGAGGCTCGCGCACATGATCTGCTCACTGCTGACTGTTCACCGCTCACTTTCTGGACGATGACACCATGGAAACGCGAGCCCACCACGTAATCATCGGCGCATTCGCGATCGGCATATTCCTCGCCGCGATGGCGCTTCGTGCTGTGGCTCTCGAAGTCGAGCATCGACCGCGAATTCGCCTACTACGACATCGTGTTCACCGAAGCCGTGACCGGCCTCAGCAAGGGCGGCACCGTGCAGTACAACGGCATCAAGGTCGGCGAAGTCACGCAGCTTTCGCTGGCCAAGGACGATCCGCGCAAGGTCATCGCGCGCGTCCGGCTCGACACCGAAGTTCCGATCAAGCAGGACACGCGCGCCAAGCTCGGACTGCTGGGCGTCACCGGCGTTGCATTCATCCAGCTTTCCGGCGGCTCGCCGTCGAGCCCGATCCTGCAACCGACGCGGGAAAACCCGGTGCCGGTCATTCCATCCGAGGAATCGGCGCTGTCCAAGCTGCTCGCATCGGGCTCGGACATCATCACCAGCGTCAACGATCTCCTGCTGCGCGCGAACGAGGTGCTGTCGCGCGAGAACATCGACCGCATCTCGGCGACACTCTCCAATCTCGAAGGCGTGACCAGCACGATCAATTCGCAACGCGAGGATCTCGGCCTCGCGCTGAAACAACTCGCCGACGCGAGCAGCGAGCTCAAGCACACCCTGGTTTCGGTCAATTCGATGGCGGCGACGACGAACGACCTCATGAACAACAACGCGCGCCAGGTGCTCGAATCGACCAACAAGGCGCTCGAATCGGTCGACCGCGTCGCCAACGCGACGAATTCGCTGATCGGCGACAACCGCGCCGCGATCAGCGAATTCAGCGATCAGGGCCTGCGCCAGCTAGGGCCCACGATCGTCGAGCTGCGCGAGACGCTGCGCTCGCTGAAGCAAGTCGCCGACCGGCTGTCCGACTCGAACAGCGTCCTGCTCGGCCGCGACCAACCGAAGGAGTTCGAACCGCGATGATTCGGCCCATGACGATCCGCCTGTGCCGTTGCCTGCCGTTCGCAGCGCTTCTCGTGCTCGGCGCGTGCGCGTCGCTGACCGGCAAGAAGGAGCCGTTCACGACCTACGCGCCGCGCTATGCGCCCGCGCCATCGACGGCGGGCACGTCGCGCGTCGACTGGCAGCTCGCGATCGATACGCCGTTCGCGAGCGATACGATCGATACCACGCGCATGCTGGTCATGCCGACGCCGGGCGCGCTCGAAACCTACAAGAGCGGACGCTGGGCCGATTCGATTCCGATGATGCTGCGCGCGCTGCTGATCGAGGCGTTCCAGACATCCAATCGCATCGCCGGCGTCGGCGCGGTCGCATCCGGCCTGCACGGCGACTATCTGCTTTCGGTCGACCTCTACGATTTCGAAACGCAGTACCGCGACGGCTCGCCGCACGCGGTGATCCGCCTCAACGCAAAGCTCATCGACGAGTCGCTCAATCGCGTCGCCGTCGCGCGCACCTTCGAAGCCGACACGCCGGTCGCCGGTGCGACCGCGGCCGATGCGGCGGCGGCATTCGAGCAGGCGCTGAACACGCTGCTGCCGGACATCGTCGGATGGACGCTGGATCAGGGCCAGGCGATCTGGTCGAAGCAGAAAAAATCCGACACGAGCACGGCGCGCTGACGCATGCGCGCGCTCACCGCCTCGCGCCGACGAGAATCTCGCGGAACGTCAGATTGATGCGCGCTTCGGTGACGCCTGCCCTTTTTGGCAGGTCGTGCTGATAAAGCCGCTGCGTCGCGCCGCGCATGACCAGGAGGCTCCCGTGCGCGAGCTCGATCGAAAGTGCAACTTCGTGCGTCGTACGCGAGCGCAGGCGAAAGCGCCGCGGCGCGCCGAAGCTCAGCGATGCGATGACCGGCTCGGCGCCGAGCTCGGGCTCGTCGTCGCTGTGCCAGCCCATCGAATCCTTGCCGTCGCGATAGAGATTGGCGAGCACGCTGTTGAAGCGAAGATCGAAGCGCGTCGCGAGATCCTCGCGCAATGAAGCCAGCGTCGGCGTCCACGCGTGCGGCTCGAAATGCACGCGCGAGTACGTGTAGCCCGTGCCGGCATCGCCGATCCAGCACGAAAGCCGCGGCGCATCGACTTCGCGGCCGAACAGGCGCAGGCGATGCCGTTCCCACGGAATCTCGCTGCGCAGCGCATCGAGCAGCGCGTCCGCGTCGCGCGCGAAAGCATGCGCGCCATAGCGCACGTCCGCACCGGCCAGATGCAGACGCTCGGGCTCAGCGGCAGGCGACGGGATAAGCGGGCGCCGCATCGAGCGTCGACGCGCAGATTTCCGCGAGCTCGAGCAGGCGCAGGTCCGATCCCGGCGTTCCGACGAGCTGCAACCCGGCCGGCAATCCATCGGGCAGCGTGCCCATCGGCAAGCTGATCGCGGGACAGCCGGCGATGCTCGCGAAACTGGTGAGATCGGCATCGTTCGCGCGCTCGCCGTCGGCGAGCGGATACGGACCGTGCGCGATCGTCGGCAGCACGAGCACGTCGACGTCGGCGAACACGCGGCGCGCCTTGAGGACGCCGTCGTCGAGCAGGCGATCGGCCTTGGCGTAGTCGACCGCCGACTTGCCGCGCGCGTAGTCGATCATCGCGCGCAGGCGCGGCGAGAACGGATGCGTGCGGTCGGCGAGATCGTCCTCGAGCTCGACCGCGAGCTCGCTCTCCATGATCAGCAGCGCCGCGCGGCGCATGCGCGCGAAATCGTAGTCGGAGAAATCGACCGCGCGATGCTCGCCGAGCTCGTTGCCGAGCGCGGATACCGCGCGCTCGAACAGCATGCGCACCGGCGCCGACACGCCGATCGATTCGAGATCCGGCAGAAGTCCCGCAGCGCAGGCGGCCCGGCTCCCAGTCCGGCGTCGCGAGCGGCACGCGGCGGCGGCGCGAGCGCGGATCGTTCGGGATCGAACGCATCGAGCACCTGCAGCACGATCGCAAGATCCGGCACCGAGCGCGCGAGGATGCCGACGCAGTCGAGCCGGCGCGCGCCGCGCACCATGCCGCGTCGTCGAGATCTGGCCGAGCGTCGGCTTGAGCCCGTAGACGCCGCAGTGGCTCGCCGGAATGCGCACCGAGCCGAGCGTGTCGGTGCCGAGCGCGAACGCCGCGAGCCCGGCCGCGACCGCGGCGCCGAGCCGCCGGACGATCCGCCCGCGGTGTAGCCGAGCCGCGCCGGATTCTGCGTCGGGCCCGGTGTGCAGGTTCGCGGTCGTCGTGCCGAGCGCGCCTTCGTCGAGCTGCGTCTTGCCGAGGATGATCGCGCCGGAAGCGCGCAGGCGCGCGACCGCGACCGCGTCGTTGTCCGCGACGCGGCGACGGCCCGGCAGGCCCGCGCGCGTCGCCATGCCGGCGACGTCGAGGTTGTCCTTGATCGCGACCGGCAGGCCGTCGAGCCGGCCGATGACCGTGCCCTTCGCGCCGCCGCGCCGCGCTTTCCGCCGCGGCCGCGAACGCGCCGTCGTCGAGATCGACATAGGCATTGAGACGCGGATTCTCGCGCTCGATCGCGGCACGATGGCTCGCGGTCAGACCGACGCTGTCGATGCGCCCGGACGCGAGCCAGCACAATTGCTGGAATGCCGTGGCGCCGCGCAACACGTCGTCGGCGATGCCGTCTGTTATTTTTTCCTTCACTGGGTTTCCCCTGGCCGAGCCCGCGATTATGACGCACGCGAATGACGCGAACCCGAACGCCGCGCAACCGGCGCGCACGACGCGCGCTCCGCGCAAGCCGCGCTATCAGCAGATCGCCGACACGCTGCGCGAGGAGATCCGGCGCGGCGATCACGCGATCGGACATTTCCTCGCCAGCGAGGCCGAGCTCAAGGCGCGCTTTCGCGTCAGCCGGCACACGGTGCGCGATGCGCTGCGCGTGCTCGACGAGCTCGGCCTCATCGTGCGCCGCCGCGGCGCCGGCAGCGTCGTGCGCAACGCCGAGGTGCATCGGCATTTCGATCAGGCGCTGCATTCGATCGCCGATCTTCTGCAGTACGACGAATCGAGCGATTTCCACGCGCGCTACACCGATCGCCTGGTCGCGAACCAGGAGCTCGCGGGCTGGCTGCAGACGCGGCTCGGCACCGAGTGCATCCTGCTGCACGGCGTGCGCATCGGCCGGCGCACGCGGCGGCCGATCGCGAGCGTCTACGTCTACCGCCGCGCGAGCTGGCACGGCCTGCCGAGCCGGTCATGCGCGCCAGGAGGACGCGATCCGCGCGCTGCTCGAGGATCAGTTCCTCGCGCGCGTCGGCCGCGTCGAGCAGGTGCTGAGCGCGATCGCGATGCCGGCGGAGGCCGCGGCCGAAGTCGAGGTTGCCGGAGGGCTCGCCGGCGCTGCGCAGCCTGCGCCGCTATTTCGATGCGCGCGATCGGTTGATGCTCGCGGTGATTTCGGTGCATCCGGGCGGGGCGTATTCGTATCGCAGCGAGTACCGGCGCAGCGATATCGCGCACGAGGAGTGAGCATGCGCACACCGCTGTCGTCACCGGCGAAAGCCGGGATCCATCTGTCTGCGACTCGATCGGTTTGGGCTCAGATCGCGGCTTCGCCGGGATGACGATCGGGCTGCGCCTCAAGCCGCGCCGCCTCGAATTGCCGTGCGACGCACGAATCCGCGAAAATCGGATTCCAGCAAGCCAACCGGAGCCCTCATGACCGACCGCGACATCATGGAATACGACGTCGTGACCGTCGGCGCCGGCCCGGCCGGGCTCGCGTTCGCGATCCGCCTGAAGCAGCTCAAGCCCGACATCCGCGTCTGCGTGATCGAGAAGGCGTCGACGATCGGCGCGCAGATCCTGTCCGGCGCGGTCATCGAGCCCGAGCCGCTTGAACGCGCTGCTGCCCGAATGGGGCAAGAACCCGCCGCCGATCTGCGTGCCGGTGACGCAGCGACGAGTTCTGGTTCTGCGCGACGCGACGCGCGCGATCAAGTCGCCGGTCGCGCCGCCGCAGATGCACAACCACGGCAATTTCATCGTCTCGCTCGGCGCGCTGTGCGCGTGGCTCGCGCCGCAGGCCGAAGCGCTCGGCGTCGAAATCTATCCGGGCTTCGCCGCGGCCGAGCCGCTGCATCGACGAAAACGGCGCCGTCTGCGGCGTGCGCATCGGCGACATGGGCGTCGCCAAGGACGGCTCGCACAAGCCGGGCTACACGCAGGGCATCGACATCAAGGCGCCGCTGACCGTGCTCGCCGAAGGCTGCCGCGGACATCTGACCAAGCAGCTGATCCGGCGCTACCAGCTCGATGCCGAATGCGATCCGCAGACCTACGGCATCGGCATCAAGGAACTCTGGCAGCTGCCGGCGGGACGCGCCGAGGCCGGCAAGGTCGTGCACACGATCGGCTGGCCGCTCGATCCCGCGACGTACGGCGGCAGTTTCATCTATCACCTCGACAAGGATCGCGTCGCGATCGGCTTCGTCGCCGGGCTCGACTACGACGATCCGATGTTCTCGCCGTTCGAGGCGTTCCAGCAGCTGCAAGAATCACGCGATCGTGAAGCCGCTGCTCGAAGGCGGATCGATCCTGTCGGCCGGCGCGCGCGCGATCGTCGAGGGCGGCTACCAGTCGCTGCCGAAGTGCGAGATGCCGGGCGCGATGCTGATCGGCGATACGGCCGGCCTCGTCAACGTGCCGAAGATCAAGGGCACGCATCAGGCGATCCGCTCGGCGATGCTCGCGGCCGAACACATCGTCGCGACCGGCAAGGCCGAAGGCTGGGACGCGAAGCTGCGCGCATCGCCGGTGATGGCGGAACTGAAGAAGGTGCGCAACATCCGGCCCGGGTTTCAACAAGGGGCTCTGGTTCGGACTCGCCAACGCGGGCTGGGAAACGGTCACGCTCGGCCTTTCGCCGTGGACGTTGAAGAATCACGCGGACTGGTCATCGCTGAAGCGCGTCGGCGAAAACGAATCGCCGAAACAGCGACTACGTCGAACGCACGCTGCCGCCGCGCGATCGTCTCGCCGAAGTCTATTTCGCCGCGACCGAGCACGACGAAGACCAGCCGGTGCACCTTCACGTCGCCGACACGAACATCTGCATCACGCGCTGCGTCGAGGAATACGGCAATCCGTGCCAGCGCTTCTGCCCGGCCGCGGTCTACGAGATCGTCGAGGACGACGCCGGCAAGCGCCTGCAGATCAACGCGGCGAACTGCGTGCACTGCAAGACGTGCGACATCAAGGATCCGTACCAGATCATCGACTGGGTGACGCCGGAAGGCGGCAGCGGGCCGAATTATCAGAATCTGTGACGCGGATCGCACACTTTGCGGCTCACCGCGTGCGATCGTCCATGCGTGGCGAGCGCGCGAACGACGCTTGCCCCGACTGCGTGCATCTCAGCGAAGGCTGGGCCAGCATCTCGAGCGCTGGACGAAGACGAATCTCGCCGCATGACTCGCGCTGAGCGCTCACGCGCTTCGGGCCAGCCGCGCGCGAATCGCTCGCGATCGCCAGGATGGCGCGTCGCGCGTGCGGCGACATCGCAGCGGCCTCCGGCCGTGACGTCTCAGGCGAGCGTCGACCAACGCTCGTCGGTCGACGCCGCCAAGCCGGACTCGACTCGATGACACGCATTGCGCTGATCACCGCCGCCGCCGCGCGCAAGCTCGACGAGGATCTCGCCCGCTCGACGCCGCACTTCGCGCCGCGTCGCCGTCGATCGTCGAGTGGGACGACGCGCTCGACTGGTCGCGCTTCGATCTTGCGCTGCTGCGCTCGACCTGGGACTACTCGCTGCGCCTGCCGGAATTCCTGCGCTGGGTCGATCGCGTGTCCGCCGCGACGACGCTGCTGAATCCGGCGCGATGTCGTGCGCTGGAATACCGACAAGCACTACCTCGCGCATCTCGCGAACGCCGGCGTGCCGGTCGTGCCGAGCACGTTCGTCGAGACGCGGCGACGATGCGCGCGCCGCACTCGCGCAGATTTCTCGAAGCGCACGGCGGCGAGTTCGTCGTCAAGCCGAGCGTCGGCGCCGGCTCGCGCGATGCGCAGCGCTACGCGCGCGACGAATCCGACGCCGCGCTCGCGCACGTCGCAGCGCCTGCTCGCGGCGAGACCGCAGCGTGCTGCTGCAGCCGTATCTCGATCGCGTCGACGAGCACGGCGAAACCGCGCTGATCTTCTTCGACGGCACATTCAGCCACGCGATCCGCAAGGGCCCGCTGCTGCGTCGCGGCGAGGGTCCGACGCGCGCGCTGTTCGCGACCGAGCACATCACGCCGCGCGCGCCGAGCGACGAGGAGCTCGATGTCGCCGACGCGTACGCTGGCCGCGATTCCGTTCGAGCGTCCGCTGCTGTATGCACGCGTCGACCTGATCCACGACGACGACGGCAGCGCCGTGCGTGCTCGAGCTCGAGCTCACCGAGCCTTCGCTGTTTTTCGAGCACGCGCCGGGCTCGGCCGCGCGGTTCGCGGCGGCGATCGTCGATCGCATCTGACGCGGCGACGCCGTTCGCGTCGCCTGCGCATCGCGCATTCGGGCTCCGCTGCCACGCACCCATCGGATCGGCGCGGATCGGACCGGCCGGCCGCTGACCCGCCACCGATTCCACGTTACAATTCGCAGCCTCGTTTTTCCCGTCCGCCGCTGCGCGGAATTCCCGAGGAATTTCAGGACCATGAAGATCCTGGTCGCCTACAAGCGCGTCGTCGATTACAACGTGCGTGTGCAGGTCAAGCCGGACGGCTCCGGCGTCGTCACCGAGGGCGTCAAGCTGTCGGCGAATCCGTTCGACGACATCGCGCTCGAAGAAGCGCTGCGGTTGCGCGAGAAAGGTATCGCGACCGACGTCGATCGTCGCGACGATCGGTCCTGCCGATGCGCAGGCGCATATCCGCAACGGCCTTGCGATGGGCGCGAACCGCGCGATCCATGTCGTCACGACGGATGCGGTGCAGCCGCTGACGGCGGCGCGCGTGCTGCAAAAACTGGTCGAGAAGGAGCAGCCGGGCATCGTGCTGCTCGGCAAGCAGGCGATCGACGACGACTGCAACCAGACCGGCCAGATGCTTGCGGCGCTGTGGGATCGCCCGCAGGCGACGTTCGCGTCGAAGATCGAAGTCAACGGCAATGTCGCGCGCGTGACGCGCGAGGTCGATGCCGGTCTCGAGACGATCGAAGTGGATCTCCCGGCCGTGATCACGACGGACCTTCGTCTCAACGAGCCGCGCTTCATCAAGCTGCCGGACATCATGAAAGCGAAGTCGAAACCGATCGAGACGCTGCAGCTTGCGGATCTCGGCGTCGAATCGGGCGATCACTTGAAGACGACGCGCTATGCGCCGCCGGCGAAGCGGAGCAAGGGTGTGATGGTGAAGGATGTCGGCGAGCTTGTCGCGGCGCTGAAGTCGAAGGGATTGCTGTAGGTTACTTCTCCCGCTTGCGGGAGAAGTCGGCGCGCAGCGCCGGATGAGGGAATCGGAGTGAAGCGTCTCGACGAGGCTTCCCTCACCCGCGCCTCCGGCGCGGCCTCTCCCGCAAGCGGGAGAGGCGAACAATCACAGCGCTGCGGTGCTGACTGACGGAACGAATTCATGAGCAAAGTCCTGATCATCGCCGAACACCTCGACGGCAAGCTCAACGCGAGCACCGCGCGCTGCGTCACCTGCGCGAAGGATCTCAAGGCCGACGCGATCGACGTGCTCGTGCTCGCGTCGGAAGTCGCCGGCATCGCCGCGGAAGCTGCGAAGATCGAAGGCGTGACGAAGGTGCTCACCGTCGCGCGCGCCGAGAACGCGCACGCGCTCGCGGCGATTTACGCACCGCAGGTCGCTGCGGCGGCGAAGAACGGCTACTCGCATGTGCTCGCGCCGTCGACGACGTTCGGCAAGGATCTCGCGCCGCGCGTCGCCGCGCTGCTCGGCGTCGCGCAGGTGTCGGACATCATGGCGGTCGATGGCGCGCATACGTTCAAGCGGCCGATCTACGCCGGCAACGCGATCGTCACGGTGGAAGCACCGGCCGACAGGACGCTCGTCGGAACCGTGCGCACCGCGTCGTACGCGGCGGCTGGCACGTCGGCGAACGCGGCACCGGTCGAAGCGCTGACGCTCGATGTCACGCTGCCGAGTCACACGCGCTTCGTCGAGCTGTCGCAGGGAAAGAGCGATCGTCCGGATCTGCAGGCCGCATCGCGCGTCGTGTCCGGCGGCCGCGCGCTCGGCTCGGCCGACAACTTCAAGATCATCTATGCGCTCGCCGACAAGCTCGGCGCGGCGGTCGGCGCGTCGCGCGCGGCCGTCGACGCGGGCTATGTGCCGAGCGATCTGCAGGTCGGCCAGACCGGCAAGATCATCGCGCCCGAGCTCTACATCGCGGTCGGGATCTCCGGTGCGATCCAGCACCTGACCGGCATCAAGGACGCCGGCACGATCGTCGCGATCAACAAGGATGCCGAGGCGCCGATCTTCGAGATCGCCGATTTCGGATTGGTCGGCGATTTGTTCAAGCTGGTGCCGGAGCTCGAGCAGGCGGTCTGAGCGCCCTTGGTCGAACCTGCGGACGACGCGTGCGCATCGTCCACTTACGCCCCAAGCACCTCGGCCGCCCGCTCCGCAATCATCATCGTCGGCGCATTCGTGTTGCCGCCGATCAGCGTCGGCATCACCGACGCATCGACGACGCGCAATCCTTCGATGCCGCGCACGCGAAGCTCGCTGTCGACGACCGCGTTCTCGTCGTTGCCCATGCGGCAGGTGCCGACCGGGTGGTAGATCGTCTCGGCCTTGCGCCGCACGAACGTCTCGAGGTCCGCATCGGTGCGCGCGGCTTCGCCCGGGATGATCTCCTCGCCGCGATACGGCGCGAACGCACTCTGCGCGAAGATTTCGCGCGAAAGGCGCGCGCCTTCGATCAGCATCGCGAGATCGTAGCCGTCGGCATCGCCGAGATAGTTCGGCTGGATCGCCGGATGCGCTGACGGATCGGCGGATTTCAGGCGGATCGTGCCGCGGCTGTGCGGCCGAGCGCGCATGCGTGCAGCGTGTAGCCGTAGCCTTCGAGCCGATGGCGGCCGTGCTGATCGAGCAGCGCCGGCACGAAATGGAACTGCAGGTCGCAGCGCGCGTCGGTCGCATGGCGCGAGCGCACGAAGCCGCCGGCTTCGGCGATGTTCGACGTGCCGATGCCGCTGCGTCGCACGAGAAACTCGAGCGCAACGGCGACGTCGCTGGTCTTGTCGTAAGTGACCGGCTGCGTCGAGCGCACCAGCGTGCAGATGTCGAGATGATCCTGCAGGTTGCCGCCGACACCGCGCAGATCGTGCGCGACCGCAAGCTTGTGATCGCGCAAGTGATCCGCGGGACCAATGCCGGACAGCATCAGGAGCTGCGGCGAATTGATCGCGCCGCCGGCGAGAATCACGCAGCCGGCCTCGACGCGTTCGTCGCGGCCGCGGCGGCGATATTCGACGCCGACCGCGCGCGCGCCGTCGAGCAGCACGCGTCGCGTCAGCGCGTGCGTCAGCACGCGGAGGTTCTCGCGATGGCGCACCGGCGCGAGATACGCGGTCGCTGCCGAGCAGCGCGCGCCGTCCTTCTGCGTGACCTGGTAGTGGCCGAAGCCTTCCTGCGTCGCGCCGTTGAAATCGCCGTTGCGCGTGATGCCGGCCGCGGCAGCGGCTTCGATCACGACGTCCGAAAGCTCGTTGCGATAGCGAAGGTCGGCGACCGCGAGCGGACCGCCGGTGCCGTGCCACGCATCCGCGCCGCGCGTGTTGTCCTCGGCGCGCTTGAACACGGGCAGCACGGCGTTCCACGCCCAGCGCGGATCGCCGGTCGAGCGCGGCCCATTCGTCGTAGTCGGCGGGCGCGCCGCGCGTGTAGCACATCGCATTGATCGAGCTCGATCCGCCGAGCACCTTGCCGCGCGGCCACCACAGGCGACGGTGCGCGAGCGCGGGTTCGGGCTCGGTGTGGTAGTCCCAGTTGATGCGCTTGTTGTTGACGAGCTTGGCGAGCCCGGCCGGCATGTGGATGAACGGATGCCAGTCGCGACCGCCCGCTTCGAGCACGAGCACGCGGCGCGCGGGGTTCGCGCTGAGCCGGTTCGCCAGCACGCAGCCGGCGGAGCCGGCGCCGACGATGACGTAGTCGTAGGTCATCGCGGCAGACTAGGTGCCAGGGTTAGAGCAGATGCTCCACGACGGCGCGCAACATCACGCGAGCACTTCGACAGGGTCGCCGACATGCAACGTGCCCGTTCCGCGCGGAATCACGTTCTGCCCGAACGTGACGCCGCGCTCGCCGCGCCGGTACGTGATCAGCGTGCGCAGCGGCTCGCCGCTCGGGTCGAACTCGCCGCGCTCGAAGTCGACCGTCGTGAACACGCAGCGCGAGCACGGCTTGACGAGATCGAATTCGATCGCACCGATGCGCACGCGTTTCCAGCCGTCTTCCGCGTGCGCGCCGTGTTCGCGACGACGAGGTTCGGCCGGAAGCGCAGCATCGGCACCGGCGTCGCGAGCTTCGCGTTCAACGCATCGAGCGCACCTTGCGAGATCAGCAGCAACGGAAACGCATCGGCGAAGCTGACTTCGTCGTCCGGGCGCGCGTAATCGGGATTGACCGGACGCACACACGCATCGTCCATGTACGCGATGCGCGCGGGCATGCCGAGGAAGAGGCTGATCCAGGCATCGGCCGTGAAGCCCAACGGCAATGCGGCGACGGTGTTCGCCCACACCGTGACGTCGATGCGCTCGCCGCCCGCCGGCGGAACGAGGCGCAGCGGCGGCATGCCCGGCGTCGATACGACGAGCGCGTCGCCATCCGGGATGCAGCGCAGCAATGTCAGGCGCGGATGCTGGCGGCCGGTCAGGAAGCGGCCGGTTTCGTCGGTCACGACCCAGCGCCGGTCGTGGCGCAACCCGCGCGGCTCGACCGCGGCCGCATCGAGCGCAAGCGGCGCGCACGACTTCAGCGGGAAAGATGTTGAGCGCGGAGAGCACCGGCTGCATCGCGCCTAGTATGCCGTGTCGGAACCGCAAAATCCGCGTGCTAGTCTTGCGCGCCGTCGCCCCGGGATCACGACGTGCCGAAACGCCCCGCCATCCAGCGCCATGAATGGTTCGCCGTCGTCGTCGCGTTCCTGTATTTCTTCTGCGTGCTGGCCGCGTACTACGTGCTGCGGCCGGTGCGCGATCAGCTGTCGGCATCCGTCGGGTCGACGGCGCTGCCGATCTTCTATGCGGTGACATTCGTCGCGACGCTGTCGCTGACGCCGCTCTTCGGTGCGCTGGTCGCGCGCTTTCCGCGGCGCCGGTTCGTGCCGTTCGTCTATCTCTTCTTCATCGCCGGAATGATCGCGTTCATTCCGCTGTTCCAGATGCAGGACGCCATCGGCGCGCGCGTGCTCGGTTCGATGTTCTTCGTCTGGGTCAGCGTGTTCAACCTGTTCGTCGTCGCGGTGTTCTGGAGCTTCATGGCCGACCTCTTCGACGCCGAGCAGGCGCATCGCCTGTTTCCGGTCATCACGCTCGGCGGCGCGGTCGGCGCGCTGGCTGGACCGGGTCTCACCAAGGCGCTCGTGTTCCTGGTCGGCGTGTCGGGGCTCCTGATCGTGTCCTCGCTGCTGCTCGGCGCTGCGATCGTCTGCGTCGTCGCGCTGTCGCGCTGGTCGCGAAAGCATCCGGTATCCGGCGACACGCGGCGCGACGAGCGCGTGATCGGCGGCGGTCTTCTCGCCGGCGCGATCGAAACGCTGAAATCGCCGCTGATGCGCCGGCTCGCGCTTTTGATGCTGCTCGGCGACGCCGTCGGCACGGTGATCTACGCGCTGCTCGCCGACTACAGCGGCGCGACCTACCCGACACGCGAGGCGCGCATCGAATTCGCGGCCGGCATCGATCTCTACGCGAACACGCTGCAGATGATCCTGCAGCTCGTGCTGACGCGACCGCTGATGGTGCGGTTCGGCCCGGCGGCGGCGATGGCGATGGACGGCGCCGTGAAGGCGCTGATGCTCGGCGGGCTGGTCCTGTTCGCGGGGCCATGGATCGCCATCGTCGCGATCGTCACGCGCGCGAGCGCGTACGGCGTCTTCAAGCCGGCGGCGGACAGTCTCTACACGCGCGTCGACGCCGAAACGCGCTACAAGACCAAGAACTTCATCGACACGTCGGTCTGGCGCTTCGGCGATCTCGTCGTGACGAGCACGTTCAACCTGCTGCGCACGCTCGGCGTCGCGCTGCCGGGTTTTGCCGCGCTGACGATGATCGCCGCGGCAAGCTCCGGCTGGCTTGGCTGGCGCATCACGCGCACGCCGGAACTGGCTGCGAAGAGCGCATTGCCAGAGCGCAGCTAACGTGGTTTCCTGCGCGTCCCGTATGCCCCGCTTCATTCGCCCGCCAAGCCGGTCGCGTCGAGTCGCGCGGTAGCGGGCATCTCCGATACTGAGGTTCGCCATGGCGATCGAGACGATTTCCGAACAGCGCTGTTTCGGCGGCGTGCAGGGTTTCTACAAGCACGCGTCGAACGAAACCGGCGGCACGATGAAGTTCGGCGTGTTCCGCCCGCCGCAGGCAGAGAAAGGCAAGGTGCCGGTGCTGTATTACCTCGCCGGGCTGACCTGCACCGAGGAGACGTTCGTCATCAAGGCCGGCGCGCAGCGTGTCGCCGCGGAGCTCGGCTTGATGCTCGTCACGCCGGACACGAGCCCGCGCGACACCGGCATCGAAGGCGCGACCGGCGACTGGGAATTCGGCGAAGCGGCCGGTTTCTATCTCGACGCGACGACGCCGGCGTTCGCCAAGCGCTTTCGCATGTACAGCTACGTGACGAAGGAGCTGCCTGCGCTCATCGGCGCGAATTTCGCCTCCGCCGACATGAGCCGCGAAAGCATCTTCGGCCACTCGATGGGCGGCCACGGCGCGCTGACGATCGCGCTGAAGAATCCGAAGCGCTACAAATCCGTGTCGGCGTTCGCGCCGATCGTCGCACCGGCCGAGGTGCCGTGGGGACAGAAGGCGTTGCCGCGCTATCTCGGCGATGACCGCAAAACGTGGCGTCCGTACGACGCGTGCGCTCTGATCGAGGACGGCAGCAGGTTTCCGGGAACGATCCTCGTCGACCAGGGCTACGCGGACAAATTCCTCGAAGTGCAGCTGCAGCACTGGCGCCTCGACGCGGCGTGCCGCAAGGCCGGCCAGCCGCTGACGCTGCGCGTGCATGCGGGGTACGACCACAGCTACTACTTCATCTCGACGTTCGTCGAGGATCATCTGCGGCATCACGCGCAGGCGCTGGGCTGACGCGCAGACTTCGTCGTCCCGGCGAAGGCCGGGACCCAGCATTTGCATGATTCGATGTCGGGCGCAAAAACTGGATCCCGGCCTTCGCCGGGATGACGGTGCGAAGCTAGCGCAGATCGAGCGTCTTGCCGCGCATCGCCGCGCCGCCTGCGCCGAGCAGCCACACGGCATACCGCGCCGCATGATCCGGCTCCGGATGCATCAGCGTGTCCTCGCCGTAGTACGCCGCGCGGCGCAGCACCGTGCGCATCGGCCCCGGCAGCAGCGCATGCGTGCGCACGCGGCTCCGCTCGGTTTCCTCGTGCACGATCGAGGCGAGTCCCGCGACCGCATGCTTGGCGACGCCGTATCCGCCCCAGAACGCCTTGCCCATGCGCATCGGATCATCGAGCACGAACACGATCGCCGCGTCGTCGGCCTGGCGCAGCAACGTCATGCACGCCTGCGTCAGCTGGAACGGCGCGGTCACGTTGACCTGCTGCGTGCGCGTCCATTCTTCGGGCTTCTGCTGGTCGAACGGCTGCAGGCCGTCGAAGTGCGCGGCCGCGTGCACGATGCCGTCGAGGCGGCCGCATTCGCGTTCGATCGATGCGGCGAGATCGGCGTAGTCGCGCGGCGTCGCGCCGGCGAGATCCATCGGATACACCGCGGGCTGCGCGCCCGCCCTGCCGTTCGATCTCGTCGTAGAGCGCTTCGAGCGCGCGCACCTTGCGACCGAGCAGCACGACGGTCGCGCCCGCAGCGGCGGCGGCGAGCGAGGTCGCGCGGCCGAGCCCGCCGGTCGCGCCGGTGACGAGCACGACGCGATCGCGCAAACCGTCCGCGGCGGCGGCCACAGAGCCGCCTTCGATCGTCGCCAGCGGCAGCATGCTCAGACCTTCTGCGTATCCTTGACGAGCCGGTCGAGCTCGCCGGACTCGTAAAGCTCCATCGTGATGTCGCAGCCGCCGATCAGCTCGCCGTGGATGAAAAGCTGCGGAAACGTCGGCCAGTTCGAATAGCGCGGCAGGTTGGCGCGGATCTCGGGATCTTCGAGCACGTTGACCGCGTGGTAATCCGCGTTGACGGCCTTCAGCGCCTGCGACGTGCGGCTGGAAAAACCGCACATCGGGAACTGCGGCGTGCCTTTCATGAAAAGCACGATCGGGTGCTCAGCGAGCGTGGACTTGATGCGATCTACGACTTCCATTTCATTCTCGAGACGATCGGCGCGGAGCGCGCCACTGAACGCAATTCTACCAGCGCGGCGCCGCGGCGGCTGCGCGGCCGCGGCCTGCTGCTAGACTGAATGACCCTGCCAAAAGGAGAAGCACGATGGCCATCGAACTTCCACCGCTGCCGTGGGCCCGCGACGCGCTGGCTCCGCATATTTCCGCGGAGACGATCGACTATCACTACGGCAAGCATCACCAGACCTACGTCACCAATCTCAACAACCAGATCAAGGGCACCGAGTTCGAGAACATGGCGCTCGAGGAGATCGTGCGCAAGGCCTCCGGCGGCATGTTCAACAACGCGGCGCAGGTCTGGAACCACACGTTCTACTGGAACTGCCTGTCGCCCAAGGGCGGCGGCGAACCCGGCGGCCGGCTCGCCGACGCGATCAACAAGGGCTTCGGCGGCTTCAGCCAGTTCAAGGACGAGTTCACCAAGGTCTCGGTCGGCACGTTCGGATCGGGCTGGGGCTGGCTCGTGCAGCGCGCGGACAAGGGCATTGGCCTCGTCTCGACGTCGAACGCCGGCACGCCGATCACCGGCAGCGATCGCCCGCTGCTGACCTGCGACGTCTGGGAGCACGCGTACTACATCGACTACCGCAACGCGCGGCCGAAGTACGTCGAGGCGTTCTGGAATCTCGTGAACTGGGAATTCGTCGCGAGCCAGATGGCCTGACGCGCGCGATCTCAGGAGCGTTGTAGGAGCGGCGACAGCCGCGATCTTTTCCACGGGTCGCATCGCGACAAAAAAAGATCGCGGCTGGCGCCGCTCCTACAGGGCCAGCGCGGCGATCACTGGAGCGATCTGCTCCTGGCGCCCGAGCGCGCGGCCGATGCGCGCGAGGCGCTCGCTCAATTCCGCCGCCGTGCGCGCGCAGACGGTCGCGTGGCCGACCTTGCGGCCGGCGCGCGGCTCCTTGCCGTAGTCGTGCCAGTGCGCGTCCGATTCGCTCAGGATCGCGGCCGCGTCGGGCAGCTCGCCGATCCAGTTGAGCATGACGCTCGGCCCGCGCGCCGCCGTGTCGCCGAGCGGCAAGTCCGAGCGACCGCGCGCACGTGGTTTTCGAACTGGCTGCAGATCGCGCCTTCGATCGTCCAGTGCCCGGAGTTGTGCACGCGCGGCGCGATCTCGTTGCCGAGCAGATCGCCGTCGCGATCGAAGAGCTCGAGCGCGAACGTGCCGACGTAGTCGAGCCGCTCGGCCAGCGCGCGCGCATGCGCGAACGCGCGCGCGTTCGAGATCCGCGCTGTCCGGCGCGGGCGCGAGGCTTGCCGCGAGGATGCCGCCCGCGTGCCAGTTCTGCGTCAGCGGATACGGGCGGAACTCGCCGCTCTGCGAGCGCACGGCGATCACCGAGACTTCGCGTCGGAACGCGACGAACGCTTCGAGGATCAGCGGCGCGCCGCCGAGCGCGCTCCACGCGGCGTCGGCGTCGGCCGGCGTGCGCAGCACGGCCTGGCCCTTGCCGTCGTAGCCGAGCCGGCGCGTCTTCAGCACGGCCGGCAGACCGATCGTCGCGATCGCGCGCGCGAGATCCTCGCGACTGTCGACCGCGGCGAACGCCGGCGTGTCGAGGCCGATCTCGCGGAACAGGTTCTTTTCGGCGAGCCGGTCCTGCGCGATCGCGAGCGCGCGCGGATTCGGGAACACGCGCGTGTGCTCGGTCAGCCACTGCGCGGTTTCGGCCGGCACGTTCTCGAAATCGAACGTGGCGACGTCGACGCGGCGCGCGAACTCCGCGAGCGCATCGAAATCGCGCCAGTCGGCGCGCAGCAGCGGCGCGACCTGGCCGGCGCACGCATCGGCTGCGCTGTCGACGACGAGGAAGCGCTGGCCGAGCGGCGCGCCCGCGATCGCGAGCATGCGCGCGAGCTGGCCGCCGCCGAGAATTCCTATCGTGGACATGTGCCGAACCGTTGCACGTCACGATGCTCACTCACGCGAACAGCTCGTTCCCCCTCTCCCGCTTGCGGGAGAGGGCTGGGGTGAGGGAAGGCTTGGTTCGCCACAGCCGATGCCCCTCATCCGCCTCCGGCACCTTCCCCCGCATCCGCGGGAGAAGGGAAAGGAAAAGGCCTTCGACGCTGTCGGCGTCGTCGAGATCGAAACCGGACGCTCATCAGGCGACGCGCGGATCCGGATTGTCGAGCACGCCCTGCGACTGCGCGTCGCGAAACTGCTCGAGCCGCATCGCGACGGCGGCGTCCGTCGTCGCCAGGATCGCCGCAGCGAACAGCGCCGCGTTGACCGCGCCGGCGCGTCCGATCGCGAACGTCGCGACCGGCACGCCGGCCGGCATCTGCACGATCGAGAGCAGCGAATCGATCCCGTTCAGCGCATGCGATTGCACCGGCACGCCGAGCACCGGAAGGCGCGTCTTCGCGGCCAGCATGCCCGGCAGATGCGCCGCGCCGCCGGCGCCGGCGATGATCGCGCACGAGGCCGCGCCCGACCGCGCTTTCGGCGTATTCGAACAGGAGATCCGGCGTGCGGTGCGCGGAGACGACGCGCACTTCGTGCGCGATGCCGAGATCGGTCAGCGTCGCCGCCGCGTGCTGCAGGGTGTCCCAGTCCGAGCGGGATCCCATCACGAGACCGACGCGTGGACGTTCCTGGGCGGGCTCGCTCATGGAGGGCCTGCGGCAAAACCGGTATTGTACGCGCAAAGCCGCGTTCGCCCGCAGATCGCGGCCGCCGGCGATCCTCACTGCCAGACCTCGCAATGCCATGATCGACCGACGCCTTCTCGACATCCTTTGCGATCCGGTCACGAAGTCGCCGGTGCGCCTGCTCTCGTCGGGCGAGCTCGAAGCGCTCAATCGCGCGATCGCTGCCGGCCAGGTCCGCACCGAGGCCGGCGCGCCGCTCGACGACCGCCGCAGCGGCCGGGCTGATCACGCGCGATGGCCGCACGATCTACCGCATCGAGGACGACATCCCGGTCATGCTGGCCGACGAGGCGATCGCGACCTCCCAGATCGCCGACTTTCCGAAGGTCTGACCGCCGCTCGGCCGCCGGCCTCTAATCGCTCGTCCGGCGCGCCAACGAGGCCAAGCGTGACGGAAATCACATCGCCTTAACGAATCTCACCTATTATCTGCGACGAGGTTCAGCGTCTCGTTGAGCGAGGGCGCACAGCGAGGTTTGCCGCCGGATGACCGCCACGAAGGACAACCAGAAAGTCGTCGATCTCTCGCAACGGCAAGGAATTGCCGGCGGCGGCGATCGGCTGGGCGATCTGCTCAAGCTCGTCCGCGGCATTTCGCAGAAGCGCATCAACGGCCTCGTCAGCACGCTGTTCGAAAACGTCGACGACGCGCTGTTCGATCTCGCCGAGCGCGCCGGCAGCAACGCGGTGCAGACCGAATATTTCGACGGCATGCGCGAGGTGCGCAAGAAGCGCCAGCTCGTCGAGCGCGTGTTCCAGGAACAGGCCGCGAAGAATTTCGGCGAGTTCGCCGAGGGCAAGCTGAAACCGGTCAAGCCCGAAGCGGCGCCGCAGACGAGCGCCGGCCTTTCGCTCGTCGACGATCAGGAGCTCGAGGAATCGCTCGCGGTTTCGAGCATGGTCGCCAAGGCCGAGAACCGGCTGCAGCGCTCGCTGTACCAGATCAACCAGCGCCTCGGCGTCATCATCGGCGGCGGCAAGGTCGAGGACGCGAACAATCCGATCGGACCGGCCGTGCTCGGCCAGGCGTTCCGCACCGCGGTGCGCGAGCTGCAGGTCAACGTGCAGGTCAAGCTGATCATCTACAAGCTGTTCGACCGCTACGTGATGGGCGGCCTCGATCCGCTGTACGAAGAGGTCAACATCGAGCTGATCCGCGCCGGCGTGCTGCCGCAGATCCGCCACGTGCTTCCGCAGGGCAGCCGGCCGATGCCGCCGCCTTCGGGCGCTCACGGCGCGACTGCCTGGCGTGCCCGGAATGGCGGGAATGCAGGGTTCGATGACGCGGGCGCCGACGTACTACGACGCCGGCGACCGCCGAGCTGCAGGCCGAGCTCTACAACACCGTGCGCAACCTGCTCGCGAGCCGTCATGGCGCGCGCGCGGTCCGACTACGGCGCCGGCGCAGCATGGCGCCGGGCCTGAGCCCGACCGAGCTGCTGAGCGCGCTGACGATCCTGCAGAACCAGTCGATGTCGATGCAGTCGCACGGCGACAGCGTCGCCGATGCGGCGCAGGCCGTGCAGGCGCTCAAGCAGGAGCTGCTCGAGCAGGTGCACAAGCTTTCCGGCGAAACCAAGCCGCACCACGTCTCGTCGGCCGACGAGGACACGATCGATCTCGTCGGCATGCTGTTCGAGTTCATCCTGCAGGATCGCAACCTGCCGGCGCAGATCCAGGCGCTGCTCGGGCGGCTGCAGATTCCGTATCTCAAGGTCGCGATCCTCGACAAGCACCTGTTCGCGCAGAAGACGCATCCGGCGCGTCGCCTGCTCGATGCGCTCGCCGATGCCGGCAAGAGCTGGTCGGAGGAATCGGACAAGGATCACCGCCTGCAGGACCGCATCCGCCAGGTCGTCGAGGCGATCCTCAGCGACTTCGACGACGACGTCGCGATCTTCGAGCGCGAGCTCGAGAATTTCGCCGGCTTCATGGAGCAGTACCACCGGCGCGCCGAGATCGCCGAGCAGCGCGCCGCCGAGGCGACGCGCGGCCGCGAGAAACTGCAGGATGCGCGCCGCACCGCCGCGCGCGAGATCCTGCAGCGCATCGAGGAGCGCAACCTGCCGCCGGTCGTGCACGCGGTGCTGTCGCGGCCGTGGGCGAATTACCTCGTGCTGACGCTGCTGCGCCAGGGCGAGAATTCCGACGAATGGAAGAGCGCGCTGCGCTTCGCCGACGAATTCGTCTGGAGCGCGCTGCCGAAGACCAACGATCTGGAGCGCACGCGCCTGCGCGCGCTGCTGCCGCAGCTCGAAAAAGCGCTGCGCCACGGCCTCGCGACCGTTGCCTACCACGACAACGACGTCAAGCAGCTGATGCACGAGCTGTCGCAGTTCTACCAGCGGCTGCTCGACGGCGAAAAGGTCGAAGTGAAGACCGCGAAGGAAGTCATCGCGGCGGGCGCGGCCAGCGCGATACCGGCTGCGGTGCAGCCGCAACACGAAGCGGCCGCGGGCGCGGGGACCACCGAAACGGTCGCGCCCGTCATCGCGCCGGCGACGCAGAGCCCGGTCGAGGAGATCGTGCTCAACACGCACGACCGAGGAAACGTCACCCGAGGAAAACTACTCCGAGGACGACGAGTTCCTGAAGTCCGCGCGCGAGATCAAGGTCGGCACCTGGCTCGAATTCGCCGACGCGCAGGGCAACCGCGAGCGCGCGAAGCTGTCGTGGATCAGCCCGATCAGCCACAAGTACCTCTTCGTCAACCGTCGCGGCCTCAAGGTCTGCGACAAGACCGTGTTCGCGCTCGCGACCGAGCTGCGCCGCGGCTCGACGATCGTGCTCGAAGAAGTGCCGCTGTTCGATCGTGCGCTCGATGCGATCGTCGCGCGCCTGCGCACCGCGCAGGCCGGAGCGGCCGAAGCCGCGGCGCCGAAGCCCGTGACGACCTGAGCCGGTCCGACCTGACCCGCTCGAACACGGAACTCCCGATGCACGCCGCTGCTTGCCGTATCCTCGGCGGCCCCGTCGCCGCCGGTTGCCCGTCCGATGAATCCCGGTCCGATCGAATTGCCCGCGCGCGCGGCGATCGAGCGCGACGTGCGACGTGCGCTCGACGAGGACATCGGCAGCGGCGACGTCACCGCCGACCTGCTGGCGCCGCAGCGCCATCGCACGCGCGCGCGTGATCACGCGCGAAGCCGCGGTGCTGTGCGGATGCGCGTGGTTCGACGCGTGCTTTCATGCGCTCAGCGACGCCGTGCGCATCGAGTGGCTCGCCGGCGACGGCGCGCAGGTCGCCGCCGGCGCGCTGCTCTGCCGCATCGAAGGTCCGGCGCGCGCGCTGGTCACCGCCGAGCGCACGGCGCTCAATTTCCTGCAGACGCTGTCCGGCACCGCGACCGTGACCGCGACGTTCGTCGAGGCGATCCGCGGCACGCGCACGACGATCCTCGATACGCGCAAGACGCTGCCCGGAATGCGCCTCGCGCAGAAATACGCGGTGCGCGTCGGCGGCGGCGCGAATCATCGCATGGGCCTCTACGATGCGGTGCTGATCAAGGAAAACCACATCGCGACCGCGGGCTCGATCACGGCTGCGATCGCGCGTGCGCGCGCGCTGCATCCGGGCCTGATGGTCGAGACCGAAGTCGAGAATTTCAGCGAGCTGCGCGAAGCGCTCGCAGCCGGCGCGGACCGCATCATGCTCGACGAGTTCGAGCTGCACGAGCTCTCGCAGGCTGTCGCCGAAGTCGACGGGCGCGTTCCGCTCGAAGTGTCGGGTTCGGTCGGCATCGATCGCGTGCGCGCGATCGCCGAAACCGGCGTCGACTACGTTTCGATCGGCGCGCTGACCAAGCACGTGCGCGCGGTCGATCTGTCGATGCGCATCGAGCTGGTGCCTGCGGTGCGGAGCGCGACCGACCGCTGAGCTGGCGCCGCGTTCAGACGATGCCGTAAAACCGCAGCGCACCGAACGCGATCAACGCGACCACGATGATCGCGATCACGATGCCGACCACCTTGCCCGAACCCTGAGGCGTCCGGCGCCGCCGCTTTCGCAGGCTCGGCGCGCGCAGCGGCCTGCTGCTTCGCATCCATGCCGGGCGCGACGAGCATGAAGCGCACGGTATCGAGCCGAAGCTCCTCGCCGGGCTTCAGCACTCCGTTCTGGATGCGCTTGTCGTTGATGAACGTGCCGTTCGCCGAATTCATGTCCTCGACCATCACGCCGTCCGCGGTCACCTGCAGGCGCGCGTGATGGCGCGAGATTTCTTCGGCGGGTACCGGAATGTCGCTGTCGTTCTGGCGACCGATGACCATCGTGCCGGTCAGCGCGAAGGTCTTGCCGAACGTCGCACCCGAGACGCCGCGCAACATGTATTTCGGCAGCGTGTTGCGCACGCGCGTGCGCGCGGCTTCGTCTGCCGTCTTGCGTGCGGAAGGCGGCGGCACCGTCGCGGCCACCGGCCGATCCGACGAGACGCGACAGCCGACGCGGCCGAACAGCACGAGATCGCCGGGCTTGAGCGGTGTCGGCTGCGTGATCTGTCGTCCGTTCAGGACGGTCGGCGCCGTCGCATCGAGCGGACGCACGCTGCTCTGTCCGCCATGCGTCTCGATCTCGCAGTGATGCGCGGCGACGCCGGCAAGATTGAGCACGATCGCGCAATCCGCCGCGCTGCCGACGCGCGCCACGCCCTCCTCGAGCGCGATCGGCACGTGCTCGCCATTCGGAAAAATCAGCTTCATCGCTCCCCCTGTCGAAGCGCGGGCAGTGCCCGTGACACACGTGAGCACCGTCCGCGGCCTGCCGCCCGCGCAACGATGCCCAACCCCTGGCCGAGGATTGTAGCCGGAGCGCCGGCGCCAAACCCGGCGCGCGATCACGTTGCGCCGGCGCCTCCCTTGCCAGCGAACGCGACCGTCCGCACACTTCGGCGATGCTCGGCACCTGGCTCTTCCTGCTCGCGATCGCGCTGGCCATCTGGATCTGGATGGGCTCGCTCGCCGCACGCGAGCTCGCGACCCGCTACGGCCGCGAGCTCTGCCGCAATGCCGGCGTGCAGCTTCTGGATCAAACCGTTTCGATGACGCGGCTGCGCATCGAGCGCGTCAACGGCGTGCCGACGCTGATCCGACGCTATGGTTTCGAGATCAGCCTCGACGGCAGCGATCGCCATCGCGGGCATCTGGATCTGCGCGGGCATCAGCTGGGTGCGTGGAGTCTGCCGCACACGGCGAATCTGCGTGCGGTGCCGGATGCCGGTACGGTGCGGACGTTGAATTGATCGGTCGAGTTCGCGAAAGACGCAGAGTCGGCTTCATGCCACCGCGCGCGCTTTCGCAGAGTCACGTTTTCTGTAGGAGCGGCGACAGCCGCGATCCTTTGCGACATTCCCGGGAAAGATCGCGGCTGGCGCCGCTCCTACGAGGGTTTCAAACGAGTCGCTGGGCCGAAGCCACCCACCTACTTCACGACGCGAAGATGCGGCCGCTTCGACGGCCTCGTCCGACTTCGCCGTCGCCGGCGGCGGCTCGGGCGGCGCGTTCTCGGCCGAGAACATCATGCCCTGCCCGTTCTCCTGCGCGTAGATCGCGAGCACGCCGGTCATCGGGATGTCGACGGACTGGCTGACGCCGCCGAAGCGCGCGAGGAAACGGATGCGCTCGTTGCTGATCTCGAACTGCGTGACCGCGCGCGAGGCGATGTTGAGCACGACCTTGCCGTCCTTCGCCGCGCCCGGCGGCACGCGCACGCCGGGGTTCGTCGCGTCGACGAGGATGTACGGCGTCAGGCCGTTGTCGTTGATCCACTCGTAGAGCGCCCGCAACAGATACGGGCGGTTCGAGCTCATCGCCACCGACGTGGTCATGGGTGCCGTCCCATGGTCGCGCCGGACATCGGATTGTGACTTGCTGCGATTCACGGTCGAAGAAGTTTCTCTTCAGGCGTCAGGCTGCGCGCAAATCCCTGGCTGCGGAAGATGCGCTCGCCGTAATCGGTGATCACGTGTGCTTCCTTCGGGAGCTGCACGCCGAGCGCGTCGAGGCGCCAGATCAGCGGCGCGAGCGCGCAGTCGGCAAGGCTCATCTCGGGGCTGAGGAAGAACTTCGAGGCCTTGAACGCCGAGGCGTTCTTGATCAGCTCGTCGCGCAGCGTCTTGCGCGCCGTATCGGCGGTGCGGCCGCCGGCTTCGATCTGGTCGACCAGCGTCAGCCAGTCGTTTTCGATGCGCACGATCGCGAGGCGCAGGCGCGCGCGCGACAGCGGATCGACCGGCATCAGCGGCGGATGCGGATAGCGCTCGTCGAGGTATTCGCAGATGACGCTGGTGTCGTAGAGGACGAGGTCGCGATCGACCAGCGTCGGCACGGAGTTGTACGGATTGAGGTCGAGCAGGTCTTCCGGGGGATCGTCGAGATCGACCGGCACGAGGTCGTACGTGACCCCCTTGGCGGCGAGCACGAGTCGGACCCGGTGACAGTGGATGCAGTCCCGGGCCGAATAGAGCGTCAAGACCGTGCGCGAACGCTGACTCAAGGCCATTCTCGAACCCCCTCCCGGGAACCAGCTGCCCCCACCGAATGTACTACGCGCTCCGACAGGCGCCTAGACGGATCGCGGGGCGAGCGCGCCGTGCGGCAGTGCGTCATGACAGGGGTTTCGAGACGTCAGCGGCCTTTTCCCGGCTGTCCCGGGCGAGCGCGCCGGGATTTCGTCAGCCGAAAACGGCGGGTGGCCGAGGCCGCCCGCTCGCGCCGTCAGTGCACGTCCTTCCAGTATTCGTGCTTGAGCAGCCAGGCGATGAACGTGAAGACCGCGAGATAAAGCAGCACCCAGACGCCGATCGACGTGCGCTTCAGCGCGGCCGGCTCGCCGGCGTAGGTCAGGAACGCGGTGATGTCGCGCACGCTCTGGTCGTACTGCTCGGCATTGAGGCGTCCGGGCGTCTGGATCTCGAGCTTCTCGATCGGCGCTTCGCCGCCGGAGCCGGCGCCTTCGTGGCCCTCGCCGCCTTTCACGGCGACCTGCAGGCCCTGCAGCTCCCACAGCGGGTTCGGCATCGATGCGTTCGGGAACACCGTGTTGTTCCAGCCGACCGGACGGCTCGGATCGAGGTAGAACGACTTCAGGTAGTTGTAGATCCAGTCCGATCCCTTCGCGCGCGCTTCGAGCGAAAGATCCGGCGGCGCCTTGCCGAACCAGCCCGATGCGAGCGCGGGCGGCATGTTGTCGGTTGCCTTGTCGCCGATCCTGGCGCCCGTGAAGATCAGGTTGCCGGCGACTTCCTTCTCGTCGAGCTTCAGATCCTCGGCGATGCGCGAGTAGCGCAGGTACTGCAGGCTGTGGCAGCCCGAGCAGTAGTTGAAGAAAAGACGCGCGCCGCGCTGCAGCGAGGCGATGTCGTCGACGCGTACGTTGGCCGCCTCCATGCCTTCGCCTTCCGCGGCATGGGCGACACCGGCGACGCCGAACGTTGCGAGTGCGGCGAAGGCGAAGTTGCGCAGCGTGCGCTGGATCGAGTGCACACTCGTCGAGGACAGGCTCATCGGGGTCACGATCGCGGTCTCACGCATGGGTCGTCACCCGATCCGGCACCGGCTTCGTTCTTTCCTTGCCGAGCCACGTGTACACCATCAGGAACGGGAAGAATCCGAAGTAGACGATCAGCCAGAAGCGACCGAACGCGTTCTCGATCGTCGTGACGTTCGCGTCGGCGCCGAACCATTCCGGAATCTTCTCGGCCGTGACGCCGGCACCGACCGCGCCGAGCATGACGAACGACAGCGCGAAAAGGCCGAGCGCGATCTTGTAGCCGAGCCCGCGATAGCGCACCGACTTGACGACGCCGCGATCGATCCACGGCATGAAGAACAGCAGCACGATGCCGAGGAACATCACGATGACGCCCGGCAGCTTGGCCGGGATCATGCGCAACATCGCGTAGAACGGCGTGAAGTACCACACCGGCTTGATGTGCTCGGGCGTCGCGAGATTGTTCGCCGGGATGAAGTTGTCGTGCTCGAGGAACCAGCCGCCGAACGTCGGCGCGTAGAAGATGATGAACGCGGCGAGCAGCAGGAAGAATCCGGTGCCGAAGAGATCCTTGACCGTGTAGTACGGATGGAACGCGATGCCGTCGAGCGGCGTGCCGTCGGGCTTCTTCTTTTCCTTGATCTCGACGCCGTCCGGATTGTTCGAGCCGACTTCGTGCAGCGCGCCGATGTGCAGCACGACCAGCAGCAGCAGCACGAGCGGCAGCGCGATCACGTGCAGCGCGAAGAAGCGGTTCAGCGTCGCGTCGGCCGGCAGGTAATCGCCCATGATCCACTGCACCAGCGCATCGCCGATCACCGGCACCGCGCCGAACAGCGAGATGATCACCTTGGCGCCCCAGAACGACATGTTGCCCCACGGCAGCACGTAGCCCATGAATGCCTCGGCCATCAGCGCGAGGAAGATCAGCATGCCGATGATCCAGACGAGCTCGCGCGGCTTCTTGTACGAGCCGTACATCAATCCGCGGAACATGTGCAGATAGACGACGACGAAGAAGAGCGATGCGCCGGTCGAATGCATGTAGCGGATCAGCCAGCCCCAGTCGACGTCGCGCATGATGTACTCGACCGACGCGAACGCTTCGGCCGCGTTGGGCTTGTAGAACATCGTCAGGAAAATGCCGGTCACGATCTGGTTGACCAGCACGACCAGCGCGAGCGAGCCGAAGTAGTACCAGAGGTTGAAGTTCTTCGGCGCGTAGTAACCGCGACGTGTGCGCGGACAGGAACGAGAGCCACGGCAGGCGATCCTCGACCCAGCCGAGCACCTTGTTGCTGCGGATGCAGGCGGACGAACGTCGTACCCATTACGCGGCTCCTTCGGGATCGACGCCGATCATGATGCGCGTGTCGTCGAGGAACTTGTACTTCGGCACGGCAAGATTCGCCGGCGCCGGCACGCCGTCATAGACGCGGCCGGCCATGTCGTAACGCGACTTGTGGCACGGGCAGTAGAAACCGCCTTTCCACTGCGGATCGAACGGCTCGGGCTTGAGGTCCGGGAAGAAATCGGGCACGCATCCAAGATGGGTGCAGATGCCGGTCACGACAAGCCATTCGGGCTTGATCGAACGGTATTCGTTCTTCGCGTACGTCAGGCTGCTGATCGACGTTTTCGGACTTCGGATCCTTGAGCAGCGCATCGACCGACGGCAGCACGTCGAGCTGCGCCTTCGTGCGGTTGACGACGAAGACCGGCAGGCCGCGCCACGCGAACGTGACTTTCTGGCCGGGCTCGATCTTGCTGATGTCGGCCTCGACCGGCGCACCGGCGGATTTCGCGGCCGCGCTCGGTTCCCACGACTTGATGAAGGGAATCGCCGCGACCACGACGCCGGCGCCGCCGACGACCGCAGTCGTCGCCGTCAGGAACCGCCGACGGCCCTTGTCTATTACCGCATCGTTCGCCATCACCACCTCGGTGCTTGTACGACCTTCCCTGATCGCAAAAACAGAGCGGCCATCCTGGCCGCACGGAAGTTGTTTCTGCGATCCTCCATGATCGCCAAGAACAAAGCGGCCATCCTGGCCGCACTTTTCATGAAGGACACAGCAGGTTTTTTGGGCCGCGTTGTGCTCGCCGACGCGCTCCCCGGCGCGCGACGCGCCGCCCCGCGTTTCGGGCGGCCCTCAAAATCGTGATAGTTTAACGAACGCCCCCGCACCGCACAATAAAACTTGCGGGCGCCTGTGCCGCGAACCTGCCGACGCCTGCCGCGAATCCGATGTCCCCTGCGACAATCCGCACCCTCGCCTTCGTCGCCCGCTGTGCCGTCATCGGTCTCGCCGCTGCGTTCCTGCTCAGCGTGCTTCGCGCCGAACGTGGTGTCGCGCCTGCGCGGCGTGCCGGCCGATGCGCGCACGGGCCACGTCGCGCTCGTGGCGCGCACGCAGGGGCCGGTCTCGTACGCCGAGGCGGTGTCGCGCGCGTCGCCGGCCGTCGTCAACATCTATGCGAACAAGGTCACGACGTATACCCCGCGCCAGGAGCTGCGCGATTCGCTGACGATGCGCCTGCTCGGCATCGTGCAGGGCCGGCCGTTCCGCAAGCTGCAGCAGAACCTCGGCTCGGGCGTGATCTTCAGCGCCGACGGCTACGTGCTGACCAACAATCACGTGATCGCCGGCGCCGACGATATCCAGGTCGCGCTCGACAACGGCGCCGCGCACGCGCAGGTCGTCGGCACCGACGCCGAGACCGATCTTGCGGTGCTCAAGATCGACGCGAAGGATCTGCCGACGATCGATGTCGCCGACGATTCGGCGGTCGACGTCGGCGATGTCGTGCTCGCGATCGGCAATCCGGTCGGCATCGGCAAGACCGTCACGATGGGCATCGTCAGCGCGACCGGACGCCAGCTGCGCATGTCGGCGTACGAGGATTTCATCCAGACCGACGCCGCGATCAACGCCGGCAATTCCGGCGGCGCGCTGGTCAACGCGCTCGGCGAGCTGGTCGGCATCAACACGGCCGTGTACCCGCGCACGCCGACTTCGGACGGGCGCAGCTACACGCCGGGCGCCGAAGGCATCGGCTTCGCGATCCCGGTCGCGACCGCGAAGACGGTGCTCGACCAGATCGTCAAGCACGGCAAGGTCATCCGCGGCTGGATCGGCGCCGAGTACACCGACGTGCCGCCGCAGACCGGCAGCACGCAGCGGCCGCGCGGCGTATACGTCGTGCGCGTGATTCCGGAAAGCCCCGCCGCGCAGACGGGCCTCCAGCCGGGCGACATTCTTCTTTCGGTCGACGGCACGCCGATCGTCGACGCGATCGATCTGCTCAACCGCGAGGCGGCGTTCGCGCCCGGCACGAAGATGCATCTCGAAGGCACGCGCCACAATGCGCCGTTCAGTGCCGACCTGACGCTCGTGCAGCGCCCGCCGCCGAGCACGACCGGCGCCTGAAAGCGCAGGAAGGGAAACCTCTCTTTCCGCCCGGGCGCGTCGGCGGCAGTACTCTTTGCGCATGGAACATTCGACAGACACCGTGCGGATCCGCGCCGCGCGTGCAGGCGATCGCGCGTTCATCCTCGGACTCGTGCCGCGCTTCGTCGCGTTCGAGCTTCCGTCGTGGCGCGATCGCGACGAGAGCGCCGATGGCATCCGCCGCAAGCTCGAGCAGCAGCTCGCCCGGCCCGAGGACACCTCGCACGTCTTCGTCGCGGAAACCGCCGCCGGCGCGCCGGCCGGATTCCTGCACCTGGAGCAGACCATCGATTTCTTCACGGGCGCGCCGAACTGCCACATTTCCGACCTCGCGGTCGCACCCGGAATGGACGGTCGCGGCCTCGGCGGCCACCTGCTCGACTTCGCCGCAAGGCTGGGCAAAGCAGCACGGATGCCGGTTCCTGACGCTGAGCGCCTTTCCCGGCAACGCGCGAGCACGAGCGCTCTACGAGCGCCACGGCTATGGCGTCGAGCTGCTGCGCATGGCCAAACCCGTGACGTGACTGGGTTTTCCCACGGTAAAGCTTTTGGTCTATGCTGCCCCGCGCCTGCGGCCGGGAAGCCCGGCCGGGACACCGGTTTCGGCCCTGAGCGAAGACGGAGGTCACATGCTTTCGGAAGTACGAACTTCCGGCGACATCCATAGCACCCGTGTTCTGTCCCTGGACTCTACAGGGCGCATCCTCGACTGGATGAGCTGGCAGGACACGGTGTGTCTGTATGTACGCGGCGCGGTAGCCTGGACCCTCGGCGATCCGTGCCTGACGATCCACGGCGGCATGAGCCGCCTGACCGGCGAGCAATCGACGCTCGCCCTGCATCCGATCGTCGCCAGCACCGGCCACGCGCGACCTATCGCGATCGATCCCGCGCCGGCGCTGACCAACGTCGCCCTTTTCGCGCGCGACCGCATGCTGTGCCTCTACTGCGGCAACCATTTCCATCGCGGCGAGCTGACGCGCGACCACGTGCAACCGGTTTCCAAGGGCGGCCACGACGAATGGGAGAACGTCGTCACCGCGTGCTGGTCCTGCAATGTGAGGAAGGGCGGCCGCACGCCGCAGCAGGCGAACATGCCGCTGCTCGCGGTCCCGTATCGGCCGAGCTGGGTCGAGCACCTGATCCTGTCCAACCGCAACATCCTGGCCGACCAGATGGAATTCCTGGTCAACCACCTGCCGAAGACGCGACGGCCGCACTGAGCCGGGCCGCGCAGTCGACGCCGACGTGCCGCCTGGCGACGAGATCAGCGACAGCGTGACCAGCGCCGCGAAGTTCGCGCGGCTGCGCTGGCTGATCCGGCTGTATCGCCATCCGTCCGCGCTGCTGCTTTTCGTGCAGCTCGCCGGCCTCCTGCTTTACCCGTTCATCGAGACGACCACGGCCGGCAGCGCCGTGTTCGGTGCGTTCGGTGTGTTCGTGCTGGTCGTGACGGTCGGCATGGTGCATCGCACGTCGGGGCGGCGCGCGCGCGTCTCTCTCGGCATCGCGATCCTGGTCGTCGCGCTCAACGTGGTGCAGATCGTCACCGACAATGCCGCGCTGCTGCCTTGGTGGGCCGGCCTCGAAGCGCTGTTCTATTTCTATGCCGCCGGAACGCTGATCGCGTACATGCTCGCCGACCGGCGCGCGACGCCGGACGAGATCTTCTGCGCGGCCGCGACGTTCACGCTGCTCGCGTGGGCATTCACCTACGTCTTCCTGATGTGCCAGGCGCTGCAACCCGGCTGCTTCGCCGCCGCGGTCAACAGCGCATCGCCGCGCACCTGGAGCGAGCTCGTCTACCTCAGCTTCGCGCTGCTTTCGAGCACCGGCATCGGCGACGTGATCCCGCTGACGCCGCAGGCGCGCTCGCTCGCAAGCCTCGAGATGTTCGTCGGCCTCATGTACCTGACGCTCGTCGTGTCGCGGCTGATCGGATTGACCTTGGTGCGCAAGGACAACTAGCAACGCGCGCGCGCTGCGGCGACTCAGGCCGCGGCATCGCCTTCGCCGCTGAGGATCGCGAGCCGTTTCCCAGCGGCTGCGCGCTCGTTGCGGGCGGCCAGTTCGCGATCCTTGTTCTTCTCCCAGACAAGAAACTGGACCCACTCGGCGCCGAAGAGACGCTCGCCCGTGCGGTTGAATCCGGCCGTGTTCGCATGCGCGAGCAGCATCGCCTTGCCGAAGAAATAGAACGCCGCGTACAGCATGCCGGCCGTGCGCACCAGTTCGGTCGACAGATCAGGAAGCCAGCGCAACGTGCCCGTCGTGTCGCGGATCAGCAGCATCATCCCGTACCCAAGCGCCAGCACGATCGGCAACTCGACCCCGGCCAGCTGCAGCCAGTCGCGCGCATCGTCGGCGACGGCCTGCAGTCGCGCGGCGAGCCGGTGCGCATCGCCGCGGAAGAAATAGACGCCGATGACGCCGTCCACCGCGATCAGTGCGAGCGCGAACGCAATCGCGCGATAAACCGCAGGTTGGGACATCCACGCCCACCAGTCCTCCCTGAGGATGTCGACGCTCATGCCCGCCGCGATCGCGATCAGGATCGCAAGCGAAGTCAGGAACACGCGCACGGCCTGCATGGGCGTCCGGTATTCGCGATAGGTTTCGCTGAGGATCGAGAGCACGAACGCGCGGAAGTACTCGAGCGGAATCAGCGCGAGGAGCCCGCCGGCCCAGTCGTAGGAATCCCAGTCCGGCGTCAGCGCGAACCAGGCGAATCCGGCCGCGACGAGCAGCGGGATCAGCGTCCAGGTCGCGATCGCCGCCCAGTCGGTCGGCGCGGCATACAAGGCGTTGTCGGCCATCGGCGCATCCCCTTCGGTACACGGCTCGCCGCGCTATGTCGCCCGAGCCGGCCCGGCAAAAGTATATTGTGCCCGGCGCAGCGCGGCGCCCTCTGGAACCCTGCGGCAAGCCATTGAATCGCCTGATTTCTCCGCAAGGATTCCTTGCCGCGCCGCCGCTGGCGTTGGACAATAGAAGGTCGCGAAGCAGTCAACACAAATGATCGACCCGAAGCGCTACCCCCATCTCGCGCGCATCGACACGCCCGAAGATCTCCGCAAGCTGCCGGAAACGCGAGCTCGAAGACGTCGCGCACGAGCTGCGCGCCTACCTGATCGAATCGGTCGCGACCTCGGGCGGGCACTTCGGTGCGGGCCTTGGCGTCGTCGAGCTCACGGTCGCGCTGCACTATCTGTTCGACACGCCGCGCGACCGCCTGGTCTGGGACGTCGGCCATCAGTGCTATCCGCACAAGATCCTGACCGGCCGCCGCGATCGCATCACGACGATCAAGAAGAAGGACGGCCTCGCGCCGTTTCCCGAAGCGCGAGGAAAGCGAATACGACACGTTCGGCGTCGGCCATTCGTCGACGTCGATCAGCGCCGCGCTCGGCATGGCGATCGCCGCGCAGCGCAAGGACGATCCGCGCAAGATCGTCGCCGTGATCGGCGACGGCGCGATGGGCGCCGGCATGGCGTTCGAAGCGCTGAACCACGGCGGCGACGTCGAGCCCGACATGCTGGTCATCCTCAACGACAACGGCATGTCGATCTCCGAGAACGTCGGCGCGATGACCAAGATGCTGGCGCGCCTGATGGCGAGCCGCACGCTGAACCGCATCCGCGAGCACGGCAAGAAGATGATGAAGCGCGGCTCGTTCCTGTGGCGCTTCGTCAAGCGCTGGGAAGAGCACGCCAAGGGCATGTTCGTGCCCTCGACGCTGTTCGAGGAATTCGGCTTCCACTACACCGGCCCGATCGACGGCCACGACGTGCCGCAGCTGATCCAGACGCTGCGCATGCTCAAGGAGCTCAAGGGCCCGCAGCTGCTGCACGTGATGACGACCAAGGGCAAGGGCTATCCGCCGGCCGAGCGCGAGCAGATCGAATACCACGCGGTCGGACCGTTCGATCCCGAGGCCGGCCTCGTCAAGAAAGGCAGCGCGAAGCCGACCTACACCGAGATCTTCGGCGACTGGCTATGCGACATGGCCGCGGCCGATTCGCGCCTGCTCGCGATCACGCCGGCGATGCGCGAAGGCTCGGGCCTCGTGCGCTTCTCGCGCGAATTCGCCGAGCGCTATTTCGATGTCGGCATCGCCGAGCAGCACGCGGTCACGCTCGCGGCCGGCATGGCCTGCGAAGGCGCCAAGCCGGTCGTCGCGATCTACTCGACGTTCCTGCAGCGCGCCTACGATCAGCTGATCCACGACGTCGCGCTGCAGGATCTCGATGTGCTGTTCGCGATCGACCGCGGCGGCCTCGTCGGTCCCGACGGCCCGACGCACGCGGGCAGCTTCGATCTTTCGTACCTGCGCTGCATCCCGAACATGATCGTGATGGCGCCGGCCGACGAGGACGAGTGCCGCAAGATGCTGACGACCGGATTCCGCCACGAAGGCCCGGCCGCGGTGCGCTATCCGCGCGGCAGCGGCAGCGGCGTCGCGGTGCAGAAGGAACTGACGACGCTGCCGATCGGCAAGGCCGAAGTGCGCCGGCGCGGACGCGGCGTCGCGCTGCTCGCATTCGGCGCGATGGTCGCGCCGTGCACGCGCGTCGCCGACGCGCTCGACGCGACGCTCGTCAACATGCGCTTCGTCAAGCCGCTCGACGAGACGCTGCTGCTCGAGCTCGCCGGCACGCACTCCGCGTTCGTCACGATCGAGGACAACGCAGTCGCCGGCGGCGCCGGCAGCGGTGTCGCCGAATGCTTCGCAGCGCACGGGCTTGCGCCGCCACTGCTGCAGCTTGGCCTGCCCGACGGATTCCTCGATCACGGCAGCCGCGAGGAACTGCTCGCGCAGGCCGGCCTCGATGCGACTTCGATCGAAAGCGCGATCCGAGCGCGCTTCGGCTCGTTCCAGCCCGCATCGAGCCTGCGCAACGTCAGCTGATCGCGCAAAAAAAAAGCCCCCGGCGATGATTGCCGGGGGCTTGGCTCCTCCCCACGTCGGACCGCCGTCCTGGCAGTACCGCCTTCGCTCCCTCCCGCTGCATCCTGCAACGGTCTGTGCCGGCTTTTTGGCCCGACACACGCGGCGCTCACGCGCGGCTGAAGTCCGCGGTCCGGGTTCGAGGTGAGCTCCCTGACCGCGAGTACAGCATCGCGTTTATGCGCTTCGGGATCCGTGGTGCGCTTGTCCGAGGCCGCGTGGCGCCGCGCACGCGGCGACTGCCAACTGGATCACATCGATCCTGCGAAGCGTGCTGCGCGGATCAGCGCAAGTCGCTGAAATCGCTGTCGGCAGAACAGACGACGACGTCGTCGAGATAGCCGCAGCGGCTGAGGTCGGCGCCGTGCTGCTGCAGGAATGCGCCGGTCTCGTCGGTGCTGCGATAGAGGCGCAGCACGCCGTGCTCGCCGAAATTCGACACGGCCTCTTCGCGCTCGCGCGCGCAATCCTTGGTGAAGCGCGCGAGGTACGCGCTGTTGATCGGCTTGTTGCGCTCGGCCGCGATCCAGTCGATCTCGACTTCGCGGAATTTCGTGCCCGGCACGTCGCGGCCGAAGATGCCGCCACATTCGAACGACGGGAACACGAAGATGCGCTCGTGCGCGTCGATGAGTTTCGCCCATTGCGCGCGATCGATCGTCGAAGGAGCAACACTCGCGCTCGCGATGCGCACGCCCGCCTGCATCGGCCAGACGTCGACGATCTCGAGCAGCGCGGCGACGATCAGCAGCAGTCGCGCACGGCGCGTGTCGTAGCGGCTCGCGATCGCGACGATCAGCGCCGCGACGAGTGCGTAGACCGCGATCCAGACGAAGCGTCCGGAGCCGCGGAACTGCGAAAGCGCATGCAGCAGCGCATCCGGAATCGCGAGATGCGCGATCTCGTAGGTCCCGAAACCGATCCAGTGCGACACCGCGAAGATCAATGTCGCGATCAGCAGCGCGAGCAGCACCGCGTGGCGTCGCAGGTTCGCGCGCCAGTTCTTCAGCGCCGGCAGCGCGAGCACGCACATCAGCAGCACGCCGGCGCCGAGATACGCGCCGCCTTCCCACTGGTTCGTTCCGGGAATCACCGGCAGCGTCGTGCCGAGCAGCCGTCCGCTCAGCGTCTGCGGAAACGGGATCCACGGAGACAGCAGGTTCAGCGAATAGAGCCCGTAGTCGCCGAAGTCGCCCATCGCGGCGCTGAAGAAACCTCCGATCGTCATCACTGCGAACGCGAGCACCGCGATCGAAGCGAATCGCACGAGCACGCCGGCGAAATCAATATGCCGCTCGCGCCACTGATCGAGGATCGTCGCCGCGACGAGAATGCCGCACATCGCCGCAAGATACGGATGCACGAGCAGCGTCAGCGGCGGCAGCGCGCATTGTGCGATCCAGCCGCCGCGCGTCAGGCCTTCGCGCTTCGCGCGCACGTAGCCTTCGAGCGCGAACAGGATCAGGCACTGCGCCATCAGCGAGGCCTGGCCGAAGCGCAGCATCACGATCGGCAGGTAGCAGAAGATCGCGATGCCGGCGAGATGCGAGACGAAATCGCGGATGCCGAGCGCGCGCAGCAGCCGCGACGCGGCGACCGCCTGCAGTACGAGACAGAGCGCAACCCAGAATCCCGAATAGATCGGCGGCAACTGATCGGGCGTGTACGCGAGCTTGTAGACGATCTTCGCCGGCAGCGCGAACAGCGGCAGGCTGTCCGACAGCACGAGGCTGCCGCCTTCCGGATAGTGGTACGTGCCGATGTCGAACAGCGGAAACCGCCACGCATCGCGCGCGTAGTAGAACCAGCCGATCTCGCCCTTGGCGATGTCGCCGAGCTGCGCGCTCCAGTACGGACCGCGGCCGCTGACGTAGCCCGGATCGAGCGAAAGCGCGGCAAACACGATGCCGAACGCGAGCGCGACCCAGACCCTGCGCACGCGCACGGCAGCAGCCGCCATTGCGCCGGCGACCGGCATGGCTTCGTTCACAGCCGACCCCCGACAAGCCAGCGATGCGCAAGTATAGGTGGCGGAACGTCAGTCTTGCGCGCGCGCCAGCGTCACGCGCTCATGACCCGCGCCGTCGCGAACGCTCGCGATGTCGAGATATCCATGCGCGTCGAGCAGCGCGCGAACCCGCGCGGCCTGATCCCATCCGTGCTCGAGCAGCAGCCAGCCGGCCGGATCGAGATGCGCCGACGCCGTCGCGACGATGCGGCCGATCGCGTCGAGCCCGTCGGTCCCCGCGACGAGCGCGCCGTGCGGCTCGCGGCGGAGGTCGCCCGCTTCGAGGTGCGCATCGCCCGCGGCGATGTACGGCGGATTCGAGACGATCACGTCGAAGCGCTCTTGTCCCAGCGCTTCAAGCCAGTCGCCTTGCGCAAACGTCACGTTGCCAAAGCCGAGCCGTTCGGCGTTGCCGCGCGCGACGGCGAGCGCGTCGGCGCTGGCGTCGGTCGCGACGACGCGTGCGCGCGGCCGCTCGCTGGCGATCGCAAGCGCAATCGCGCCGGAGCCGGTGCCGAGATCGGCGACGCGCGACGGCGTGCCCGCGCGCAATGCGTTCGAGCGCGAGCTCGACGAGAAGCTCGGTTTCCGGCCGCGGAATCAGCACGGCCGGCGACACCGCGAGATCGAGCGACCAGAATTCGCGACGGCCGGTCAGATACGCGATCGGCTCGCCGCCCGCGCGCGCTGCGATAAAACGTTGGAACGTCTCGCGCGCAACCGCATCGGGCTCGTGCTCGGGCCACGCGTAGAGTTTCGCGCGCGACACGCCGAGCGCATGCGCGAGCAGCAGCTCGGCATCGAGCCGCGCATCGGCGCCGCCGAGACGCTGCGTCGCCGCGGCGAGAAGCTCGCGAACGTTCACGGCGCTCGCGGCGGCGGTGGCGCTGCCGACGGAATATCGACGACGGCCTTGCGCGGAAGCGCGCGCCAGTGACCGCCGCGCATCCATGCGGCGAATCCATCGCGCAGCCAGCCGACGACCGCGTTCGCGAGCCAGATCGCCCACGCCAGCATCGCGATCTTGTACGCCCAGAGCGGCACGCTGATCGCGCTCGCGCCAGGCAACGCATCGGCGCTGCGGTCGGCGAACCAGCGCAGGCCGTACGCGGAGGAGCCATTGCCGGCGACCTGCATATCCGGCGCACCGAGCAGGCCCTGCGGTATCGCCGCGACGAGGCAGAGCAGCGCCACGCCGGTGAGGACGGCGAGACCGATCTGCGCGAGATTGAACAACGCAGCGGACGCGGGCTGCGCCGACCTCTCGCGCCAGTCGAGCGCGAACAGCCACGCAACGACGAGCAGCAGCGCCGGCCACGAAAACGTCGAGAAGCCGATGCCGAGCAGGATCCACTGTGCGAACGTGAGCGGCGTGCGCCGCGTGCGCGCGAGCGCCCATGCGATCAGCAGCATCACCAGAAGCTCGCTCCAGTACAGCACGGCCGGACCCTCCGACGGGCCGCCGGTCGCGAGCAGCCAGCGATCGGCCGGCAGATCGACGCCGAGCGAGAGATTCGCCGCCGGCAAGCCGAGCGCGACGGCCGGCGTGCGCGTCACGAATCCGACCGGCGTCGGCTCGCGAAAGCGGATCTCGAACTGCTGGCTGCCCGGCACGAGCGGCAGGCTGAGCTTGCCGTCGCGCGGCCGAAGGTTGAGCACTTCGCCGTTGCGCGACACGTTCAGGACTTCGGCATCGGCCGGCAGCGTGATCGCCTGCTCGCCGCCCTGGCTTGCGCGCAGCGAGAGATCGAGCGTCGTATCGGACGCATGCCGGCCGGCGCTGACGACGAGGCTCGCACGATCGATCGCGCGCGTCGCACCTTCCGCGGGCAACGGCTTGGTGATGTGCAGCGTCAGGGTTTCGCCGGGCAGCGGATGGAATTGGAAACGCCGGAAGTCGCCCTTGTCCGCGACGGTGTCCACATCGACCGGCACGCCGTCCGCTTCGACGTGCCAGATCGGGCTCACCGTGAAGGCCCATACCTCGGCGCGATCGGTCAACGCCGGCGCGGTCAGCGTCAGCGTTTCGCTCTTGTCGAGCGTGCTGCTCCAGTCGGTGGCCGGTCTCGACCATCGGCGATCGCGGCTGTGATGCGGCCGCCTTCCGTCTTGATGCCAGCCGTCGCGACGTGCTCGCCTGCGAGCGCCGGAACCGACACCGTGAAGCCGCCTTCGCGCGGCGCGAGGCGGTGCACGTTCGTCGAGACCGACCAGTCGAGATCGAGCATGATGTCGCGCACGACACGCACGAACGGCGCGAACTGCTGCGCGCCGCCGAGCGGCGCGGCGCCCGTATTTTCGCGCAGGCGCGCGAGCGAGAGCGATTCGGTCAGCAGGCGATTCTCGCTGATGCCGCCCGCCTGCCAGCCGTCGCCGGAGAATTCGGCGCGCATCGGCCGCAGTGGAAACTTGAGCGCGACCTTGTCGCCGGACGCCGCATACGACGATGTCGATCCGGTGCACGCCGCGCGCGAGAGCGACGAAGAGCTGACCCTTGCGCAGCGCAAGTCCGTCCTGCGCGACGCCGTCGACCTGGACGCTGCGCAGCGCGAGCGCTTGCGAATCGCCGGGTATCGGCAACGCGACATGCGCTGCCGCATGCGCTTCGAGCGCGACGCGGATTTCGTCCCCGCGCGCGGTGATTTCGGCCTTGGCGATCGCGGCGCAGCCCGGCACGCAGTCCGGCGTCTCGGTCAGGTGCGATCGCAATTCGTTGAGCAGCTCGTCCGGCGGAAATGTCTGCGCGCGCGCCGGCGCGGCGATCGACAACGCAGCGAGCATGATCGCGCCGCCGAGTGTCGCCGCCGCTCCGCGCGGCGGAACGCGCACGCCGCCACGAACGAGGCGCACGATCAACGCGGCGAGCAAAGCGACCAGCACGATGCGCAGCACGCGCACGAGCCATGGCGGCGCGATGATCAGACGCACGCTCTGCGCCGGCAGCACCGGTCCGCCCCAGCTCAGCACATAGCGCGAGCCGATATTCCAGCCGGGCTCGCCGGCGCCGGTCTGCACGACGGTCGATTCGTTGTAGTGGCTGATGACGTCGCCGCGCCGGATGTTCGAGCCGGTGACGGTGATGGTCTCGAGTTTGTCTTTGGCGGCGGCTTCGTCAGTCGCGCGCGGTGACTCCGCCGGCGGCGGTGCCGGCGCGGAGGCCGGCGCGTCCTGCCTCATCTCGCTTTCCATCATTGCTGTCTTCTTCAAGTCACCGACAAGGCTCCCGTTGGCTCCGGTCTCGAACGCGAACGCGCCGTTCTCGAGCTGCGGATGCAACGCATAGCGAAGCTCGCCCGCGACGAACGGCAGCGCGACCAGCACCAGCAGAGCGAGCGCGGCGCGGCGCGTCCAGATCGCGACGGTCGCGAGCCGACCTTGCGGCAGCGCGCGCGCGACGAGGCCGAGCGCGAGCGCCGCGAGCAGCGTCCACACCGGCGCGCCGGATTCCTGATAGCGCGAGCACGAGATAGCCGATCGTGATCGCGACGCCGGCGAGGCCGAAGAGTCGCCACGCGAGCAGCGCGACGATCGCCGCGACGAACACGTCGAGCAGCGTCCAGCCCGAGATCCAGCTGCCGCCCGCGCTGTCCGCGCCGACGGCGCCGAGCAGCTTGTAGCCGTTCGGAAGATGCAGCGTCGTCGTCACGCGATCGAAGCTGTCCTGCCAGCCGGTCACCGGCAGCACGGCGCTCGCCTCCGCGATGCGCACGCCGGCACCGAGATCGACCGCGGGCGTGCGCCATTCGACGCCGCTGCTGCCGGGCTCTGCGCCGCGCGTGACGAGCAGGCTTTCGCCATTGCGGGCAGCGAAATTCGAATTGAGCGCATCGGCGCGCTCGAGCGTCAGCGGCGGCGCGACGTCGAAGCGCCAGCCGCGCAGCATCTCGCCGCCGACGCGATCGCGCGCGAACCAGCCGTCGCCGGAGAAATCGAGCCACATCTCGCGATCGAGCGTGAGGCGGTTCTTCTCGTCCGGCGCGAGCCCGCGCGTGCGCTCCTCGATCGTCAACATCGGCGCCGTCGCCGAGCGCGAACGCGGGCAATGCGTTCCAGTCGTCCGGCACCGCGGCCTGGCGCGGATCGACCTGCAATGCGCTCGACGCCGACGTCACGCGCAACGCGGGCGCCGCTTCGTAGCTCCAGATTTCCTGCTGCGGCCACGGCGCGGCCGGCACGCGCGCGACGACCTTTGCGAGCGGCGCCGTCATGCGCGCTTCGAGATTGATCGTCTCGTTGCCCGGTTGCACGAGCACGCGAAGTCGTCCGTCTGCATCGAGCTTGCGCGGGCCAGGTCTCGCTCGTGAGCGCGAGCGGCGCGAATCCGTCGGGCAGCGCCGGACCGATCGTGATTTCGCGCGCCTGCCCCGAAACGTAGAGCTGGATGACCGTGATGAGCGTCGCGGGAACATCGTCCGTGATCTTGCGATACACGCGCACGTCGAGGCTGTCGGCTTCGGGCGCGGCGGTCTTGGCGCGGCCAAGCGTCAGCGCTTCGCCGTCGCGCTGCACCGGCACGACCGCCTTGCCGTCGACGCTGAGCGCGACGAGACCGATCGCGTCCGGCACGCGCAGCGTCTGCGGGCGCTCGGTCCATGGAATGTGTGCGCGGATCGCGTGGGCTGCCGGCGGCGACGCGAATGCTCGGACCCTGCATGATCGACGACCGGCGCCGGCTGGCCGTCGACGCTGACCTGCTGCGGCCAATATTCGGCGTCGCCCGGCAGCGGAATCCACGATTCGACCTCGACGCGCCAGCGCTGCGTGACGTCCGCGCCATGATCGTCGGCGCTGAGCTCGAGCATGCCGGGCCACGCGCAGAGAAAATCCTCGGCCGCGGCCGCGCGATGCCCTGCGATCAGCGGGCAGGCGCGGAACTCCTGTCCGCGCAGCACCCAGCCGCGCCACGGCTCGAGGCCGGAAGGCACCGGCTCGGCGGCACCGGCAATGACCGCAAGCATGACGACGAAACCCGACAGCCAGGCAAGACGACGCGGCAGTGCGCGCATGGCATTCCTCGTTGTGAACGCGACTAGGTTGTTGGAACGTGATTACGGAACCGCGGGCGCGGTCCCGCCACCTTCTGCAACGCAGCGGCGTCGGCCGCGGGGTTCAACGCGTGAACAGCATCCATCCCTGCTCCGCGCAGGCGATCACGAAGCCGGCGAGGAAGAACAGGTAGCTGAAGCGCAGGTACCGGTATTTGCGGTGCGCGAGGTACCAGCCGATCGAGTAGAGATCGTTGGCCATCGTCTCGTAGACCGAGCCCGGCTTCATCGCGGCGGCGACCTCGCGCAGGAAGCGCTCGCGCGGAAGGTCGGCGAAATGGCCGAAGAACAGCAGGTTGAAGTCAGGCGGAAACGCGCCGGGGCCGATGCGCAGCGAACGGTGCTTGGGCAGCACCGCGAGGATCGCGAAGAAAAGCGAAACCAGCGTGAACGCGGCGAGCGTCTGCACGGCGGGCCGCAACGAAGGATCGCCGATGCGGCCGAGCGAGAGCGTCAGCACGATCGACGACACCGTGATGATGATGTTGGCCTTGGTGTCGGCCATGCTCGACAGCGCGACATGATGCTGCTGCGCGGTGCGCAGCATCGCATCGCCGGTGTTGCGCTCGGGGATGCGCGAGAAGGCGTCCGCTACAGAGGGAATCTCGTCCATCGCCGTGCCTTGCCTGCCAGACGTTGTCGCATCTTAGCAAGCGCGGCGTCGGGCGATCGCGAGACGGGCAATCTCCAGACAATCCCGGCAACGCGCCGGGGCCGACCCGACGGCTGCCCGATCGCGCTGTCGCGAGAAAAACGCTCTAGTGCGAGCCCGCCTTCGACGAACGCGCCCGGCCGGGCGCTTTCGTGCGTTTCGACCCAGGCATGCGAGCCCGCGCGCGCCGACGTGCTCGCGCAGCGATGCGCACTGGCGGATCGTCTCGAGCGTCTGGCCGAGCCCGCGATCGCCGCCGACGAGATCCTTGATGCGCGGCGCGAAGTACGCCGAGAGCTCGTCGGCCTCGCTGCGTGCTGCAGCGGCCGTCGGCGACGGTTTTCGGCATGTAGCCGCGCCGGAACGCGGGCAGCCGCTCGCGATACGCGTCGTAGTGCGCCTGCAGCCACTGCCACATCGCGGCGCGGTTCTCGGGCTCGTCTATTTGCGATTCGTAGATGTTGTAAAGCTCGCCGACCTGCACGCTCGGATCGAGACCGAAATCGCGCGCCTTCGCGCCGAGCGCCGGATCGCGCGTCGCACCGAGCGCGGCGAGCAGCGAATAGCGCTGCGCCGTATCGCGGTTCGCGGCGAATTCCTTCTGCACGGCGTCGAACGCGCGCGCGCCGTCTTCCTGCACGGTCGACCTTGAGCGCGGTGCGCAGCAGATCGGAATCGGCGCGCGAAAGATCGACCTTGCCGCTGCCGTCGAGGCCGAGCGCGGCGCGGCCCTGCTTCGCAAGCTCCGCGCGCACGCGCGGATCGCGCACGGTCAGCGCGAGGAACTCGGCGAGGCGCACGCGCAACGCGATCGTCGTGCTGGTGTCGCCGGCCTTGTGGCGGTAGCCGATCGCTGCGAGACGCGGTTCGTAGATCGACATCGCGTACGCATCGAGCACCGCGCGCGCACGCTCGTCCGCGAGCTGCTCGCGCATCCATTCGAACGACGGCAACAACGCGGTCGCGACCTGCGGCATGTCGGATCCGGCGAGCGCCGGCATCGCGTCGAGCACCACGGCGGGACCGATTTCGCCGCGCTGGAAGCCGCTGCTCAGTGCATCGGCGTAGATCGACCTGCTCCGGCGCGGAGAGTTGCGCGACGGCGGCGCCGAGCTTGACGAGATCGGCGGGCGCCATGTCGAAGCGGTAGTAGCCGCGCGCCTGCGCGTTCGGGAGATACCAGTCCGGGCAGCCGCCGTCGACGTCGAAACGCTGCTCGGCCTTGTCGAGCACGAAACACTGCATGCTCGATTCCGTGCCACGGCCGAAACGCGCGCAGACCGGCGCGCTCCAGTGCGGCAGGCCTTCGCCGAGCACGCCGTACGGCAGATAGCGCGACTGGCTGAGATGCAGCGATGCCTTGCCTTCCTTGCAGGTGACTTGCGCGTGCACGAGCGGAATGCCCGGCTGATCGAGGAAGCTGCGCATCGAGCTTGCGAACGCGTCGCCCTTGCCGCTGGCTTTGGTCAGCGACGCGATCAGGTCGTCCGAGTTGCCGCTGCCGAATGCGTGGCCGGCAAGGTATTCGCGCATGCCCTTGCGGAACGTGTCCTCGCCGACCCAGGTTTCGAACATCGCGAGCACGCTCGCGCCCTTCTGGTACGTGATGCCGTCGAACGCGGTCTCGATGTCGCCGTGGCCGTTGATCGGCTGGCGCACCTTGCGCGCGGTCAGCAGGCTGTCGTTCTTCATCGTCGACAGTCGGTATTCGAGCGCTTCCATGTCGCCGAAGTAGTCGGGCTTGAGCGCGATCGTCGCCTTGCGCTGCGCCCAGGTTGCGTACGCTTCGTTGAGCCAGATGTCGTCCCACCACGGCACGGTGACGAGATCGCCGTACCACTGGTGCGCGATCTCGTGCGCGTTGACGTTGAAGACGGAACGATAGCGCTCGGCCGGCGAATGCTCGTCGAGCAGCAGCAGCGCGTCGCGATAGACGATCAGGCCCGCGTTCTCCATCGCGCCGGCCGAGAAATCCGGCGCGCCGAGCAGATCGAGCTTGTCGAACGGATACGGCTGCGCCGTGTACTCCTCGTAGAACTTGACGACGGCCGGCGTCTCGCCGAGCACCCAGGCGAGCTTCTTGCCCTTGCCGCGCGGCGCGATGCCGCGCAGCGGAATCGGATTCGTGCGCACGCCATTCGCCGGGATCGGCGGTGCATCGACGACATCCCACGGGCCGACTGCGAACGCGACGAGATAGGTCGGCAGCGGCTTCGTCGTCGCGAAGGTCAGCGTCTTCCATTTGCCGTCGGCGGATTTCTTCTCGCTCGTCTGCAGCGTGTTGGCGACCGCGACTTCGTCGGTCGGCACCGTCAGCGTGATATCGAACGGCGTCTTGAAGCGCGGCTCGTCGAAACCGGGGAACGCGTAGCGCGCGCTGATCGGCTCCATCTGCGTGATCGTGTACGCATCGTCGCCGACCTTGACCTTGTAGAGGCCTTCGAGCTGCGCGTTGAACGGCGCCGTGTAGTCGAGCGCGAGCTCGATCGTGCCGGCCGGCATGGTCTGGCCGAAATCGAGCTCGAGGACGCCGACGTCGGCATGCGTGACCGGTTTCGCATCCATCGCCTTTCCGTTCGCAGCGCTCACGGTCGCCTTCGCGATGTCGAGATGCTCGGCGTGCAGGAAAACGTGATCTGACGGCCTGGTCAGCGTGACGCGAATGCGCGCCTCGCCGCTGAAGCGATCGGTGCGCGGATCGACCGTGAAATGCAATGCGTAGTGCTGCGGGATCGCGTCGGCGGGCAGCTTGCCTGACGGAACGTCGTCGCCCGCTTTGGCGACGACAGGTGCAGCCAGCGCTGCCAAAAACGCAAAGAGAACCACCCGCGGAAACATGCGCATCGCCAGACCTCAAAGGGGATCGTGCGAGGACACCACAGCGGATACGCGCCGGCATGGCCGATAAGTCATGCGGCCCGTGAAAACAATCGTCAGGCAGGAAAAACAGCGGGCGCGCCGCGCGTTGGTCGCGGCGCGCCCGAAACGCCTCAGCCCGTTCAGGCGGCTTCGGCGATGACCGGCGCCGCGGAAGCGGCCTGCTCGATCGTGACCGCGACGGCGTGGATCACCGACGCGATGCGCACCGCGCTCTGGATCGCCAGAGCCGGCACTTCATGCTTGCGCAAGGTTTTTTCGTGCGAGTCGACGCACTTTCCGCATCCATTGATCGCCGAGACCGCGAGCGAAGCGAGCTCGAAATCGATCTTGCCGCAGCCCGGATTGGCCATGACGTTCATGCGCAGGCTCGCGCGCAGCGTCTGGTATTCCGCATCCTCGACCAGATGCGTGAAGCGGTAGTAGATGTTGTTCATCGCCATGATCGCCGCAGCGGCGCGCGCGCCGTCGAGCTCGGCCGGGTTCAACACGGACGCGGCCTGCACGGCGATCGCTTCGGTCAGCGGCTCATGCCGCGACGCGATCGCGCTCGCCAGCGCGACGATTGCGATCTGCTTTGCGGACAGACCCGGCGCGCCGCTTTCGCTCAGCACCGAATCGAGATTGAGGCGCAGATCCTTCGCGTAATCGGGAACGCGCGTCTTGATGGTTTCGAGATTCATTCGGCAACTCCTTGGAAGAAGAAGCCCGGTCCATCACAGACCGGGCTTTCTCTCTAGCTGTTTAGAAATCCGCGGCATGGATGCCGCTTCATTCTTCGCGGCCCATGGAGGGGCCGCACAAGTAAAGGTGGCCGGCGACTGCGGGGGTCGCCGGCCGGGGCGACATCGTTGGGGAGGGGAGGAGACCGATGCCGCCCAAAACATGGCGCCGCATTTCGCGTCGCCTGGAGAGCCGTAAAACCACATTTGGGGACGGCACTCCGGATCACAACCCGATAGACAGGCAAGTTGATCAGGCCCCATTAACCGGGCCCGATCGATCAGGCCGCCTTCAGGACCTCTTCGCCCTTGTTCCAGTTGCACGGGCAAAGCTCGTCCGTCTGCAGCGCATCGAGCACGCGCAGCACTTCCTGCGGATTGCGGCCGACGCTGCCGTCCGTGACATACGCGAAGCGGATCACGCCGTCCGGATCGACCAGGAACGTCGCGCGCTTGGCCACGCCTTCTTCCTCGTCGAGGATGCCGAGCGCCGTGGTCAGGCGCTTCGCCGTGTCGGCCAGCATCGGGAACGGAAGGTTCTTCAGATCCTTGTGATCGCGGCGCCAGGCGAGATGCACGAACTCCTAGTCCGTGCTCGCGGCCAGCACCTGGCAATCGCGGTCCGCGAACTGCGCGTTGAGATCGCCGAAGCCCTTGATCTCGGTCGGGCAGACGAACGTGAAGTCCTTCGGATAGAAGAACACGAGCGTCCACTTGCCCTTGTACGTGTCGTTGTCGATCTCGGTGAACGCGGTATCGAGGTTGTCGATGGCCACGGTCGCCTTGACCTTGAATTGCGGAAACTTGTCGCCGACGGTCAGCATGCTGTCGCTCCTTGAGAGGGTGATTCGGATATCGGATGAGGATTGCGCTGAGGGCTTTGTATCGCTGCCCTCCCCGCTACGAGGAGAAAGATAGGGCCTGCCTTCCAATTACTCAAATCGATTGATAGAATCGATTCGATAGTCAACGTCAATTGGAACGGCGATGAACCTGCGAGACCTCCGATATCTGGTCGCGCTGGCCGAGCACAAGCATTTCGGCCGCGCCGCGACCGCGAGCTTCGTCAGCCAGCCGACGCTTTCGACGCAGATCAAGAAGCTCGAGGAAGAGCTCGGCGTCGCGCTGGTCGAGCGCACGCCGCGCAAGGTGCTGCTGACCGAAGTCGGCCGCGAGATCGCGCAACGCGCGCGCGAGGTGCTGAACGAGGTCGAGCAGATCCGCCAGATCGCGCGGCGCACGAAGGATCCGGAATCGGGCACCGTCCGGCTCGGCATCTTTCCGACGCTCGGGCCGTATCTCCTGCCGCACGTCGTGCCGAAGATCCGCGAGCGCTTTCCGCGACTCGAATTGCTGCTCGTCGAGGAGAAGACCGAAGTCGTGCTGCGCCAGCTTCGCGAAGGGCGCCTCGACGCTGCGCGTGCTCGCGCAGCCGATCCACGACGATCAGCTGCACCAGCAGTTCCTGTTCGAAGAACCCTTCCTGCTCGCGGTGCCGGAGCACCATGCGCTCGCCGGGCGAAAGCAGCTCAAGCTCGACGATCTCGCCGACCAGAGCCTGCTGCTGCTCGAGGACGGCCATTGCCTGCGCGACCAGGCGCTCGAGGTCTGCCAGCTGGCCGGCGCGAGCGAGAAGAGCGGATTCCGCGCGACGAGCCTCGAAACGCTGCGCCAGATGGTCGCGGCGAACGTCGGCGTCACGCTGCTGCCGACGCTGGCCGTGAAACCGCCGGTCGCGCATTCGCACGACATCCGCCTGATCGAATTCCGCGGCCACGCGCCGAGCCGGCGCATCGCGATGGTCTGGCGCAAGAGCTCGGCGATGGCGCCGTTCCTGAAGCGGCTCGCTGAATTGTTCACTTTGTCGCGCGAGCTGCTGGATCCGCATTCGGCCTGCGGTGTCGAGGCGGTTGCGGCGAGGAGTCGAGCCAATGGGCGGGACGGGAAGAGTCGCAAGCCGGCAACCAGCGGCCGGTAGCCGCGCGCAACGGAGTCGCTTCGATAGGCGCCGTGCATCGAAGCCATCGTATCTATCAATTTCTAACGGGCCCGGCGTGGCGCTACGCTCCGCTGACGCCGCGCATCGCGCGGCCCCCATCTCCAGCCAGAAGCCACGAGGTGTCACATGGGCAATCTCAAAGGTTCCCGCACGGAAGAGAATCTCAAGGCCGCGTTCGCCGGCGAATCGCAGGCGAACCGCCGTTACCTCTATTTCGCGCAGAAGGCCGACGTCGAAGGTCATAACGATGTCGCCGCCGTATTCCGCTCGACCGCCGAAGGCGAAACCGGCCACGCGCACGGCCATCTCGAATATCTCGAAGCGGTCGGCGATCCCGCTACCGGCCTTCCGTTCGGCGACACGAACTCGAACCTGAAGACCGCGATCGCCGGCGAGACGCACGAATACACGGACATGTATCCCGGCATGGCCAAGGCCGCGCGCGAGGAAGGCTTCGAGGAAATCGCCGACTGGTTCGAGACGCTGGCCAAGGCCGAGCGCTCGCACGCGAACCGGTTCACTAAGGCGCTTGGCGAGATCGGCAGCTAGCGCTTTTCCTTCTCCCGCGGCGGGAGAAGTGCCGAAGGCGGATGAGGGCATCGGAGCGCGCACTCCAAGCGAGTGCGTTCTTGGGGAGAGCTCTTCTCACGCTTGCCCTCACCCTGCCCTCTCCCGCAAGCGGGAGAGGGGAAAGCGCACGAGAGGCTCGAATGGCGAACGAAACATCGACCGTCCGCGAAGGCAGCCTCGACGCACCGACGCGCCACGCGCTCGACTGGAAAAATCCCGAGTTCTACGACCAGGACGCGATCGACAAGGAGCTGCACCGCGTCTTCGACATCTGCCACGGCTGCCGTCGCTGCGTCAGTCTCTGCCACGCGTTCCCGACGCTGTTCGATCTCGTCGACGAATCCTCGACGATGGAAGTCGACGGCGTGCGCCAAGGCCGACTACGCGAAGGTCGTCGACCAGTGCTACCTCTGCGACCTCTGCTACCAGACCAAGTGTCCGTACGTTCCGCCGCATCCGTGGAACGTCGATTTCCCGCACCTGATGCTGCGCGCGAAGGCCGCGCGCAACAGGCGCGGCGAGACCAAGCTCGCGTCGAAGCTTCTCTCCGACACGACCACAGTCGGCGCGATCGCGACGATTCCGATCGTCGTCGACGCGGTCAACGCGGCGAACCGCGCGAAGCCGGTGCGCAAGCTCATGGACAAGACGCTCGGCGTGCATCCGGATGCACGCCTGCCGACGTTCGATTCGCGCACGGCGCGTCGTCGGCTGAAACACCTCGAAGCCGATGCGGCGAATGCGACGCCGGCAGGCCGCACGCGCGGCAAGGTCGCGCTGTTCGTGACCTGCTACTGCAACAGCTCGCACCCGCAGTCGGTCGAGGATCTCGTCGCGGTGCTGCAGCACAACGGCATCGCGGTGCAGCTCGTCAGCCGCGAAGTCTGCTGCGGCATGCCGAAGTTCGAGCTCGGCGATCTCGATGCGGTCGCGAAATACAAGGAGACGAACATTCCGGTGCTCGCCGCCGCCGTGCGCGACGGCTGGGACATCACCGCGGCGATTCCGTCGTGCGTGCTGATGTTCCGCCAGGAACTGCCGCTGATGTTTCCGGACGACGAGGACGTGCAGCTCGTCAAGCGCCACATCTTCGATCCGTTCGAATATCTCTGGCAGCGCCATCAGGCGAAGATTCTCAACACGCGTTCGCGAATGCGCTCGGCAAGGTCGCCTGGCACGCGCCCTGCCACCAGCGCGTGCAGAATATCGGCCCGAAGACGCGCGACGTGCTCGCGCTCGTGCCGGGCACGGAAGTCAGCGTCGATCGAACGCTGCTCCGGCCACGACGGCACATACGGCGTGAAATCGGCGACCTACGCGATCGCGCGCAAGATCGCCAAGCCGGTCGAGAACCGCATCCAGCAGATCGCACCGGATCATTTCGCGAGCGATTGTCCGATGGCGGCATCGCATCTGGCGCACGGCATGGGCGATCGGCCGGCGGCGGAGAGTCCGATCAGTTTGCTGCGCTATGCGTATGGAATTTGAAGTATGCGCGCGTTCGCTGCGATGCCTTTCCCTCTCCCGCTTGCGGGAGAAGGTGCCGGAGGCGGATGAGGGCAAGCTTGGTTCGCCGCAAGCCTGCCCTCACCCTGACCCTCTCCCGCAAGCGGGAGAGGGGAAGACTCTGCATCCGTGACGATATGAACAAACTCACGCACGCCGACCTCTGGAAACTCGAAGACTACGCCCGCGAGCGCGCCGCGTTCCGCACGCGCGTCATCGCGCACAAGAAGAACCGCACGGTCCGTCTCGGCGCGCATCTGACGCTGATCTTCGAAGATCGCACTGACGGTCCAGTACCAGGTCCAGGAAATGCTGCGCATCGAGCGCATCTTCGAAGCGGACGCGATCGCCGAGGAGCTCGGCGCCTACAACCCGCTGATCCCGGACGGCGCCAATCTCAAGGCGACGATGCTGATCGAATACGACGACGTCGACGAGCGCCGCCGCGAGCTCGAGCAGCTGCGCGGCATCGAGGACCTGATCGCGATCGAAGTCGGCACAGAGGCGTCCCGTGCTCGCGATCGCCGACGAGGATCTCGATCGCAGCAACGAGACCAAGACCTCGGCGGTCCATTTCCTGCGCTTCGAGCTCGCACCCGGGATGATCACGCGACTTCGCGGCGGCGATGCGCTCGCGTTTTCGGTAGCGCATCCGCACTACACGGGAAAGGTCGTGGTCGAGGCGCCGACCCGCGAGGCATTGATGGCCGATCTCGACTGAAGATCGCTGGGACGACCCTGCCCCGGACTCGCCGGCAGCCGGATGAGTACCCCTCGCGGAGCCCCTCCCACGAAACGAGCCCAGCCGCCCGCAACGCGCGATGAAGCGCCTCCTGCGCGCGTTGCGACGCTTGCCCGGTTGACACGGCCCTCGCGCTGAACGCAAATCCGCGCGATGGCCCTCATCTACCGCTTCGGCGAATTCCGTCTCGATCCCGCGACGCGCGAGCTCTGGCGCGGCGACGCGCCGATCGCCGTGCCGCCGCGCGCGTTCGACTGCATCGTCTACCTGGTCGAGCATCGCGAGCGCGCGGTCGGCCGCGACGAGCTGATCGCCGCGGTCTGGGGCCGCACCGAAACCGGCGACGGCACGCTCGGCCAGACCGTGCTCGCCGCGCGCCGCGCGCTCGACGATACGGGCAAGGAACAGCACGCGATCCGCACGGTATTCCGCTTCGGCTACCACTGGGTCGCGCCGGTCGAGATCGCCGAGAGCGCGTCGCCGGAAAATCAGACGACCGCTCCGGCAGCGCCACAGGCGGGTTTCGCCGACGAACGCCGCGCGGGAATGGAGCCAACGCCCGAGCGCGCCCGCGTCGATGCGCAGACGCACGATCGAATACCGCGCTCGCGGACGATCGCGATCGGCATCGTCGCGCTCGTGCTGCTGATCGGCGCGGCGATCTACTGGAAGCAACACGGCAATCCGATCGCGCAGCGTTCCGGCGCCGGCGCGCACGGCACGATCGCGCTCGTGCTGCCGGTCACGGTCGGTGCCGGCAGCGGTTACGACTGGGTGCGCCTCGGCCTGATGGACCTCATCGGCGCACGGCTTCGTGCGGCCGGCCTGCCGGTCGTGCCGAGCGACAACGTCGTCGCACTGACCGGTCGCGCATCCGGCGGCGACGCGCGCGCAGCCGCAGGCGACCTCGCGCGCGCGACCGGCGCCACGCTCGTCATCGAACCGCGCGCGGATGCGATCGGCGAGCGCTGGCGCGTCACGCTGACGACCGCGCTCGGCCGCGAACCGCCGCTGACCGCGTCGGGCGAAGCGGCCGACGTGCTCGCCGCCGCGCGGACTGCCGCGGATCAGCTCGCGCGCGAGCTCGGCTACGCGCCGGCGCAGCAGGCCAGCGCCGAGGACGATCCGCTCGCGCTCGCGAAACTCTCGCAGCAGATCGAGGCGGCGATGCTGAGCGATCGCCTCGATGCCGCGCGCGCGCTCGTCGCGAGCGCGACACCGGCGCAGCGCGAGCAGCCCGAGCTTCGCCTGCGCGTCGCGCAGATCGACTACCAGGGCGGCGATTTCGATGCCGCGCAGGCCGGTTTCGAAGCCGTCGCGAAGGCCGCGCCGGCCGAGCAGGATCCGGTGCTGCACGCGCGCGCGATCAGCAATCTCGGCGTGATCGCCGCGATGCGCGACGATCCGGCGCTCGCGCGACGCCGCTTCGACGAGGCGATCGAGCTGCTGCGCTCGCAGCGCGCGCCGGATGCGCTCGGCAAGGCGCTGAACGGCCGCGCGAACATCAACGGCCTGGAGGATCGCTACGACGCCTCGCTGCGCGATTTCGCCGAGGCGCGCGCCGCGTTCGAGAGCGCCGGCAACCTGCTCGCGCTCGCGGTGCTCGATTCGAATCTCGCCGCGATGGACATGCACCGCTTCCGCTACGCCGAGGCCGAGCCCGCGTTCCGGCGCGCCGCCGACCGTTTCGCGACGTTCGGCGTCAACGCGGCCGAGCTCAACGCGCTGACCGGCGCGGCCGAGTCGGAGCTGACGCTGCTCGAACCCAACGCCGCCCTCGCGACCGAACCGCGCATGCGCGAGCTGATCGCGAAGGTGGCCGATCCGCAGCGCAAGCGTGCGGGCGAGCTGACGCGCGCCGAGGTGCTCGCAGCGAACGGACGCCTCGCCGAAGCCGAGGCGACGATCGCGAAGACTGCCGCCGAAGCCGAGCACGCGAACGATCGCACTGCGATCACGCGCGCGCACATGCTCTCGGCGCGCCTCGCGCGCGCCGATCCCAAGCGCGCTGCCGCCGAGGCCGAGATCGCGCTGAAGAGCGCGACCGTGGCCGACGACATCCGCGAGCGCGCTCGCACCTTGCGCCTGCGCATCCGCGCATTGCTCGAGAGCGGCGATCCGGCCGCGGCGCGCGCGACGCTGACCGCGCTCACGACGCTCGCCGACAGCGAGGACGCGGATCCGGCACGCAAGACGCCCGCACGCTTCTACGCGCGTCTTGCCGAAGGCGATGTCGCCGCCGCGGGCGGCACGGCGTCCGCCGGAGCAACGTATGCGACGGCACTCGCCGATGCGGATGCGCTGCGCATTCCGCTCGACATCCGCGAGGCGGTCGATGCGTACTCGACGTGGCTCGTCCGCAAGGGCGACCTCGCCGGCGCGAGCGCGGCGGCCGAGCGCGTCGCCGGCTGGTCCGCGCGCGACTTCGACAGTGCGGTCATTGACCTGCGCGTGCAGCGCGCGCTCGGCGACGAGAACCTCTGGCGCAGCGCGCTCGCACGCGCGCTCGCGATCGCCGGCGAGCGCGCGATCCCGGCCGGGCTCGACAGCGCCGTCGCGTCGCCATGATGCCTAACGCGTTGGTTTTCCGTTGCATTTGACGTGAAACAAATGCGTTACAAACGAAAGGCATATGCGGTCGCGACACACCACACTGCATGCTCTGCGGCCACCGATCCGTTGCGGAGATGCTCCATGTCGTCACCGAAATTCCTCGCGTCGTCTGCGCTCGCGCTGGCGACCTTCGCCGCGCTGCCCTGCCTTGCCGCCGATGGCGATCTGGATCCGGGCTTCGGCCTCGACGGCATCGCGTACCTGACGCCCGACCTCGTCGACGCGCAGGAGCTCCAGCCGTTCGCCTCGGTCGTCCTCCCCGACGGCAAGATCCTCTTCGGCGGCAGCCTCGATGCGCCGACCACGGTGCCGTTCGAGCAGGAGTACCGCGTCATGCTCGCGCGCTTCAACGCCGACGGCACGGTGGACACGACTTTCGGCAACAGCACGATCCCGGGTGTCGTCAAGCTCGACAACCTGGTGCCGCCGAACCGCATGGAAGGCATCGAATCGATGCAGGTGCTCGACGACGGCTCGATCGTCGCCACGGGCACCTCGCTGGTCAACTCGCCGCTGCAGGGCTTCGTCATCAAGATGGATTCCGGCGGCACGCTCGACGCCTCGTTCGGCAGCGGCGGCCTCGTGCTCGTGCCGGCGACGCAGCTGCATGCGCTCGTCGTCGACAGCCAGGGCCGCATCGTCGTCGCGGGCGAGCACATCGCCGCGGGCGTCTACACCGCGAACGTGCTGCGCTTCAATACCAATGGCACGCCGGACATGGATTTCGGCAGTAACGGCATCGCCGCGATCGAATGGGACGGCGCAGGCAACTCGGGCTATCTCAGCGACATGCTGCTCGCGGCGGACGACGGCGTGATCGTCGGCGGCGAGTACAGCGTCTACGGCGACGGCCTCGGCGGCGACTTCGCGATCGCCAAACTCGATGCGACCGGCACGCTCGACGCGACGTTCGGCGATGGCGGCCAGCGCGTGTTTCACGATCCGACCGACGATTCGATGATCAACGCGATCCTTCGTCTTGCCGCGACGCCGGACGGCGGCATCGGGTTCGCCGGCTACTACTACATCATCGACAACAGCGCGACCGCGCTGATCCTCGGCCACCTCGCCGCGGACGGCTCGACCGACATGGCTTTCGGCGACGCCGCGACGCCCGGCTACTTCCGACCCGCGATCCTGCCGACCGCACAGAGCGTCAACGCGACCGACCTCGTCGCGCAGCCCGACGGAAAGCTGATCGTCACGGCCGGCTACTACGTGTTTCCGGACAAGGAGAATTTCCTCGCGCTGCGCACGACGGCCACGGGCCAGCCCGACGCGTCGTTCGCCAACGGCGGTACGTTCGATATGGATCTCGCGCCGGATCCCGGCGTCTACAGCGAGGCCGAGACGATCGCGCTGCAGCCCGACGGCCTCATCGTGATTGCCGGCCGCGCGCAGCGATCGACCGACTTCCTCGTCGATCTCGGCGTCGTGCGGCTGCTCAATACGATCGGACCTGACGACACGATCTTCGCGGACGGTTTCGATCCGTAAGCTTCGCTACCTCTCCCGCTTAAGCTTTTCCCCCTCTCCCGCTTGCGGGAGAGGGTTGGGGTGAGGGAAATCTGGTTCGACGCCTCGATGAGGCGCTTCACTCCGCTCGCCCTCACCCTGCCCTCTCCCGCAAGCGGGAGAGGGGAAAAGCGAAGGCTCAATCGAAGCGCAGCACGGCATGCAGTGGCGTATCGCTCGTCCACCGCGCGCGCCCGCCGAGGATTCCAATCTCCGCGACGACCGCAGCGCCGACAACGGACGCGCCCGCCTGCTCGCAAAGCCGCGCCGCAGCCGCAAGCGTCCCTCCGGTCGCCAGCACATCGTCGACGAGCAGCACGCGCTCGCCGCGAACCAGTGCGTCGGCGTGCATCTCGAGCCGGTCCTTGCCGTATTCGAGCGCGTAGTCGACACCGATCGTCCGCGCCGGCAGCTTGCCGGGCTTGCGCATCGGCACGAAGCCCGCGCCGAGCGCGTGCGCGGCCGCGGCGCCGAAGATGAAACCGCGCGCTTCGATGCCGACGACACGCTCGATCCCCGCGTCGCGGAACGGCGCAATCAGCGCGTCGATCGCTGCAGCGAACGCGCGCGCATCGGCGAGCATCGGCGTCAGGTCCTTGAACACGATGCCGGGCTTCGGGAAGTCCGGCACGTCGCGCACGAAACGTGCGAGCTCGAGGCTCACGTTTCGTCCATCGCGGGCTCGGCGACAGGCGTCGGCGCAGGTCGGCGATACGAGCCGACGAAGATGCCGACCAGCGACAGCGCGACGCCGATCCAGTCGAGCGCGCGCGTCGGACGCGAGAACAGGACCACGTCGAACAGGAACGACAGCGCCGGCTGCAGCAACAGCAGGAGTCCGATCAGCGAAGCCGGCAGCTGCGGCATCGCGCGCGTCAGCAGCACCCAGCCGAGCACCTGGCCGAAGAAGCCGAGTCCGACCAGCGCCATCCACGCTTGGGTGTCCGGCAGCACGAACGAATCCTGCTCGACGAGCGCCGCAATGCCGAGCACCGCGGCGCAGAGCAGCGAGCTGACGCACAGAAGCTGCGCCGGCGCGAGCCGCACGTGTCCGCCGCGCTGCGCCTGCCGCGTCGACAGCATGTACACCGCATAGGCGACGCCGGTGACGACGCCGAGGATCACGCCGAGGTGGTACTGCTCGCCAACGCGGCTCCAGTCGAGCCCGACCAAGCAGATACAGCCCGACGAACGCAAGCGCGACGCCGGCGAGGAACTGCCAGCCGAGCTTCTCGCGGTAGATCAGGAATCCCGCGAGCGCCATCAGGAACACCTGGAAATTGCCGAGCAGAGTCGCGAGGCCGGGGCCGACATAGAGGATGCTGCGATGCCAGAGCATCAGATCGACGGCGAACGCGATCGCCGGGATCATCAGCCAGCCGATGTCCGTCAGTTTCACGCGCCGCCATTGCCCGAGCGCGATGAGCCCGATCAGCAGCATGCCGCCGCCGAACGCCATGCGGTAGAACGCGGAAACCGTCGGATCGACGTGCGCGATCTTGACGAACAGGCTCGTCGTGCTGATCGCCGCGGCGCCGGCGATCATCTCGATCAGCGCGGCGCGCGGAATCTCGGCATGCGCGCGCATCAGGCGACGGCGTCGTACTTGGGCAGCGCCTGGCCTTCGGCCTCGGCGGCAGCAAGCCATTCCTTCAGCGCGGGCAGCGCGAGGATCGTGTCGGCGTAGTGCCGTTCCACTTCGCCGATCTCGATCGCGTAGGTCTCGAAGCGCAATACGACCGGCGCGTACATCGCATCGGCGATCGAGAACGCGCCGAAGAGATACGCGCCCTCGCCCGCGCGTGCGCGGCATTCGCGCCAGATGCGCGTGATGCGCTCGATGTCGCGCCGCGCATCCGGCGACACGACGAAATTGCGCGCGCGCCGGCGGCAGTTCAATGGCAGCTCGTTGCGCAATGTCTGGAATCCGGAATGCATCTCGGCGCTGACCGCGCGCGCGACTGCGCGCGCCTCGGCATCGCGCGGCCAGCCGCGGCCGTCGAGGAACGTCTCGTTGATGTATTCGCGAGATCGCGAGCGAATCCCAGACGACGAGATCACCGCGATGCAGCACCGGCACGCGACCGCTCGGCGACCAGCGCCGGACGCCCGTTTCGAACTCCGGCGTTTCGAGCGGCAGGCGCACCTCGTCGAAGGCGACGCCGAAGCAGCGCATCAGCAGCCACGGCCGCAACGACCACGACGAGTAGTTCTTGTTGCCGATGACGAGCGTCAGGGCGTCGTTGCTTGCGTTGTCTGTCATTTCTTCTCGTCGGAGTAAGGCAGCACGAATTCGGGCGCGCGCGAAAATGCGAGCACGGGTTTCTCGCTTTCCGGCGCCATGTCGCGCGTGACGACGAGGCGGCCTGCCGGATCGGCCATCAGCAGCCGCTCGGTCTTGCCTTCGATCGTCAGCATGGCAGGCGTTCCCGGAGCGAAGTGCACTTCGATGCCGCTGATCGCCGGCGCCGTGGCGCCGCGGCTTTCGGCGTAGAACGCCTTGACCTGCTCGAGACCGGCTTCGACGTCGTTCCATGGCACGCGCAGCCGATCCGCGCCGCGCAGCGCAACGTTGACGATGAAGGCGAGCGAGCCTTTCGGCTGGTTGGTCTCGACCGGCGGGTTTTCTTCGCGAAGCGCATCCGTCGCCGGAAAGTTGACGACACCGTCCTGGCCGACCGGCACCGCGATCGCGCCGGACTTCGCGTGGATGACGACGCGGATGTCGGCGGATTTCACGTCCGGCATCTTGCTTTCGATGCGCTCGATCGCGACGAGGCGGTCGTACTTGCCGATCGTCTGCGACCGGCGAAAGCACCTGGTAGAGCGTCGCGTACGGCGTCGTGCTGACCGTCTCGTCGGCGTTCGCCGCGGCGGCGAGCGACGATCGATGCGAGCAGGACGAGCAATCTCATCGCAGGAATTCGGGCCTACGCGCGCGTAGCGGGCGCCAAGCCTAGCAGACGCGGCCGGCCGATCAGGCCGGTGCGAGCCCGGAATCCCGCGGGTCGCCGGCTTCGCGCGACTGCTTGAGCGAGGAGTCGATCTCCTCGGCGATCGGCGCGGCGCGCTCGACGTCGGTCTCGGCGACCATGACCGTGACGAGATCCATGGCCGGCAGCGAGCCGACGCCGCCGGTCAGGTACTCGCCGGCGACGAAGGCCTGGATACCGGCCTCGGCAAGCGCCGCCTTCACCAGGTTGGCGTCGATGATGTTCTCTGCTCTGTAAACGATCTTCACGAAACCGAACGCTAGCCGAATGAGCGGTCGCAAGCAAACTCTCTTGACGCTATGATCCTGTCGCCCCGCAAGGGTGCGCGGAGGGGAGGGCGAAATGCCTGCCGCGCAGTACGTGGCCCTACCCATACGAACGAGGCCTAGATGGCCCTTTTGTTGCCCGACGACGAACTCGCCGAGCGCATCCGCGCATGCGTGCTGGAACTGCTCGTCGCGCGCGGTCCGGGCCGCAGCATCTGTCCCAGCGAAGCCGCCCGCATGCTGGCCATGCGCATCGGCGCGCACTGGCAGGACCTGATGCGACCCGTGCGCACCGTGGCCGCCGCGATGGCCGAAGCCGGCTCGATCGAAGTGCTGCAGCATGAAGCGGTCGTCGATATCGGCGACGTGCGCGGTCCGGTTCGCCTTCGCCTGCGCACGCTGCACGGCGAGCGCAGGCGCGAAGTCGCGGCGTGATTGAGAGCCGTTAGTCGAGAAGCGTCAGTAAGAGCAGCGTCAGCAAAGGCAAGCGTCGGGCTTCATCAAAGTCCGCTCTTCTGACGAGGCCGCAAAGCGGCCGACCTGACGCCTGACGAGGCCGCGCAGCGGCCGACCTCCCGATCCCAAGCTGCCGCGGCTACACTCCCGTGCCTATTTCGACGCGAGGTCGCCCACCGGCGGCCAACCCTGCATGACCGACGCCGCACAGAATCATTTCATCCGCCAGATCATCGTCGACGACCGCGCCGCCGGCAAAGCACGGCGGCCGCGTCGTCGACGCGCTTTCCGCCGGAGCCGAACGGCTACCTGCATCTCGGCCACGCCAAGTCGATCTGCCTGAACTTCGGCCTCGCGCGCGAATTCGGCGGCAACTGCGACCTGCGCTTCGACGACACCAACCCGGCCAAGGAAGACAGCGAATACGTCGAGGCGATCAAGGACGACGTGCGCTGGCTCGGCTTCGACTGGGACGACCTGCGCCACGCGTCGGACTATTTCGAGGTGCTCTACCTCTGCGCGCGAGAAGCTCATCCGCGACGGCAAGGCGTTCGTCTGCGATCTGTCGGCCGACGAAGTGCGCGAATACCGCGGCACGCTGACCGAGCCCGGCCGCAACTCGCCGTACCGCGAGCGCAGCGTCGAGGAAAACCTCGATCTGTTCCGCCGCATGCGCGCCGGCGAGTTCGCCGACGGCGCGCGCACGCTGCGCGCGAAGATCGACATGGCGTCGCGGCAACATCAACCTGCGCGATCCGACGATCTACCGCATCCGCAAGGTCACGCACCAGAACACCGGCGACGCCTGGCCGATCTATCCGATGTACGACTACGCGCACTGCGTGTCCGACGCGGTCGAAGGCATCACGCATTCGCTGTGCACGCTCGAGTTCGAGGATCACCGCCCGCTGTACGACTGGTGCCTCGATCAGGTCGACCTGCCGCATCATCCCGAACTCGTGCGAGCCGCTGCGTCGACGCCGGCCTTGCCGACGACGCCGAGCACGCCGCAGCAGATCGAGTTCGCGCGCGGCAATCTCGACTACACGGTGATGAGCAAGCGCAAGCTGATGGCGCTCGTGCAGGACGGCCTCGTCGACGGCTGGGACGATCCGCGCATGCCGACGCTGTCCGGCGTGCGCCGCCGCGGCTTTCCGCCGGCCGCGATCCGCGCGTTCTGGGAGCGCGCCGGCGTCACCAAGCAGAACTCGCGTGATCGAATTCAGCGTGCTCGAAGGCTGCGTGCGCGAGGAGCTCGACGCGAGCGCGCCGCGCCGCATGGCCGTGCTCGATCCGCTGAAGCTCGTGATCACGAACCTGCCGACGCGACCACGACGAAACGCTCGACGTTCGCGAACCATCCGAAGAACGAGAGCTTCGGCACGCGCGCGCGTGCCGTTCTCGCGCGAGCTGTGGATCGAGCGCGACGATTTCATGGAAGTGCCGCCGAAGGGTTTCCATCGCCTCGTGCCGAACGGCGAAGTGCGCCTGCGCGGCGTCGGCATCGTGCGCTGCGAGGAGATCGTCAAGAACGCCGATGGCAACGATCGCGCGAAGTGCACTGCACGCTCGATCCGACAACGCGCCACGGCATGCCGGGCGCCGATCGCAAGGTCAAGGGCACGATCCACTGGGTCAGCGCGCGCCACGCGATCGCGGCCGAAGTGCGCCTGTACGATCGCCTGTTCACCGTGGCCGATCCCGACGACGACAGCGACGGCAAGACCTACGCCGAGCATCTCAACGCCGATTCGAAGCGCATCGTGCGCGGCGTGGCTCGAGCCTTCGCTCGCCGAGAGCGACGCCCGAGATCAGACGTGCAGTTCGAGCGGCTCGGCTATTTCGTCGCCGATCGGCACGATCACTCGCGCGCGGCAAGCCGGTGTTCAACCGCACCGTGACGCTGCGCGATTCGTACGCGGCGCGCTGAGTCGCGGCTCCGATCGCTCGCACGCCTTCCCCCTCTCCCGCTTGCGGGAGAGGGCTGGGGTGAGGGCAAGCGGAGTGGTGCGCTCGAATGCTCAGCGCGTGAGGCGCAGAACCAAGACTCCCCTCACCCTAACCCTCTCCCGCAAGCGGGAGAGGGGATGCGTCGCGCAAGCGCGAGCGGAAACTAACCCTTCGCACGCACCGCCGTCGGCTCCGGATTCATCACGCGCAGGTAATGCCGATCGAACGCCGCGAGCTGGCTTTCGAGCTCGGAATACGGCCCCGGCTCCCACGCCATCGACGTGACGCCGCGATACGCGTTCGCGCAGAGCTCCCAGTCCTGCCGGTTGGTCAGGTCCCAGAACTCGATCGCCGGCTTCGGATCGAAACCCGGCGCGGCGATCGCGTCCGGATGGAAATACCAGTCGCAGACGATGCGCGTGCGGTCGATCGCGAGCGGCTGCGCGCGATGCACCATCACGTAGTCCGGATGGAACGAGATGAATGCGCTCGGGAACAGCGTGTAGTAGTAGACGCGCGCGCGCTCTTCGGCGCGTCAGCGCCGCGAACGGCGCGCGCACAGCGCGCGCCGCCGATCGTCATGCTGCCTTCGGGATTGCGTCATCCACATCGGACCGCCGAGCACGGGGCCTTCGTCGAGATCGTTCTCGGAGTTGCGGAACGGCGTCAGCTTGTTGAGCAGCGGATGCACCGTCGGGCAGTGATAGCACTCGCTGAAGTTGTGGAAGAAGAGCTTCCAGTTCGCGTCGACCTCGTAGGCCATCGTGCGCACCGACTTCAGCTCGTCCGCGTGCCGGTGCGCGAACTTGCCGACCAGCGCCGGCAGCGCCTCGGCGAACGGCTGCGGCTGCCGTGGCGAGATTGATGAAGATGAAGCCCTGCCAGATCGCGAGCGCGACCGGTGCAGCGGATAGTCCGCCGCGTCGAAGCCCGGCGACGTCGGTCATCGTCGGCACGCCGCGCAGCGCGCCGTCGAGGCCGTACGTCCACGCGTGATACGGACACTGGATCGTCGCGCCGAGCGTGCCCGACGCCTCGCTGGCAGAGCCGGCTGCCGCGATGGCGGCAATGATTGTGGAACGCGCGGATCTCGCCGGCGCCGTCGCGCAGCACGATCACGCTTTCGCGATCGAGCTCGAACAGGAAATAGCTGCCGGGCTTGTCGAGCTGCGAGACGTGGCCGACCAGCAGCCACGACTTGTAGAAGATGCGCTCGCGCTCGGCCGCGAAGATCTCGTGGCGATACGAAGTAGTCGCGCGGCAGCGTGTGCTGGCCGAAGGAAGTGCGGGTTTTCATGGGCGCTACTCTCTACACCTGCGCTGCGGTGTCAAGCGGATCCGGACGCGCACTGGCGCTGGCCCATCGCGAAGCGTCACCCGATCGGCTTCGCCAGATCGTATTCGAACTCGTAGAAATGCTTGCCGCCCTCGGCGATGACGATGTTCATCGAGCCGGTGAGACCGGCGAGCTCGCCGGTGCCCGAATCCGGCACGACGATGATCTCGAGATGCGGTGTCGCCGCGCGTCATCGTCGCGTGGTGCTGCAGCACGAACGTGCCGCTGCGGCCGCCGAGCGTGCCCGTGACTTTCTCGATCGCGACGTAGCCGGCCGAGCCTTGCGTGCCGGTCATCGCGCGTCAGCATTTCGCCCTTCGAGCCCGCTTCGAGATCGCCGTGGTAACGCTTGTCGATCGACAGGCGCCGCGCGCGTCGCGCCTTCGCCGTCGTCTTCGAGCGCGAGCGGCTGCGGACGCGAGCTTGACGTCGAACGGACCTTTCGCGTGCTGGCTCATCGCAGACTCCTTTCGAACGCGGGCGGGTACTCTATCGGAAACGCGGGCGCGCTATGCTGCAGGCATGCGCCCTGCCCTCGCCGCGCTCATGCTCCTGCTCGCCGCCTGCGCGAATGCGCCGGCGCACTCCGGCGATGCGCCTGCGCAACCGTCGAAGGACGATGTCGACTACACCTGCCGCACCGACGCCGATTGCGAGGTCAAGAACGTCGGCAACTGCTGCGGCTACTACCCCGCCTGCGTGAACCGCGAGAGCCCGACGTTTCCCGACCGCGTGAAAGCCGAGTGCGCGAAGAAAGGCGCGATGGGCGTGTGCGGATTCCCTGACATCAAGGGTTGCGCGTGCGTCGAAGGCCGTTGCGCGAATCGCGCGGACGACGGCTTCGGTTATCCGCTGATCGTCCCGCAGCTCAGGCCGGAAGCTGTGCGCGTTCCAGCGCCGCGATGCCGCGCATCAGCCGGAAACCGAGATAGCAATGCGATCCGCACGGCATGAGGCCGGCATCCTCGAACGTGCGCAGGTACCAGACGGGCGAACGCGGGATGTAGCCCTTGCGATCGCCGGTCACATTGTCGCGGCTCGTGAAGAGCTCGAGGAACGCGACGCCTTCGAGCATGTCGGCGATGCCGGCGAGCCCGGCGCGGATCTCCGCGGGTTTCAGGTAATGCAGCACGTCGCTGCAGACGACGAGATCGAAGCGCTGGTCGAAGCGGAGCTCGGCGAGCTGCCCGAAGCGCGCGAGCCCGATGTTGCGGCTGCGGCCGTAGCGTTTGACGACGTATTCGCTCGCGTCGAGCCCGCGATAGTCGATGCCGGGCCGCAGCGGCGCAGCGGCGCGCGCCACGGCGCCTCGCCGCAGCCGACGTCGAGCACGCTCTCGATCGCTGCGCCCGAGATAATATTCGGCGACCGCGACCGTCATCGCGACCTTGCGCTTCAGCTCGCCGTGCGAGCCGACCGCGTGGCGCGGATGGCGATACCATTTGTCGAAGTACGCGTGGTCGTAGGTCTTGGACATCGGCATTCCGCATCGTAGAACGCGGCGCATCGTAACCGGCGACGCTCCGCGAGCGGACGAGACGGCCGGCGCAAAACTACCCGAGGACTCCGCATGAGCACAGATCCCACCACCGGCGCCGAGCGCCGCCCGCCGTTTCCGCCGTTCACGCGCGAAACCGCGATCCAGAAAGTGCGCATGGCCGAGGACGCGTGGAACACGCGCGATCCCGAGCGCGTGTCGCGCGCGTACACGATCGACAGCCGCTGGCGCAATCGCGCCGAGTTCTTCTCGGGCCGCGAGGCGATCGTCGCGTTCCTGCAGACGCAAATGGGCGCGCGAGCTCGACTACCGGCTGATCAAGGAGCTCTGGGCCACCGCGGACGATCGCATCGCGGTGCGCTTCGCCTACGAATGGCACGACGATTCGGGCCAGTGGTACCGCTCGTACGGCAACGAGAACTGGGCGTTCGACGAGAACGGGCTGATGCGCCAGCGCCACGCGAGCATCAACGACCTGGCGATCGCCGAATCCGCGCGGCTCTATCGCTGGCCGGCGGGACCGCGGCCGGCGGATCATGCGGGCTTGTCCGATCTCGGCCTCTAGAACGCGCTCACGCCGGCCACGCGCGACGCAGGCGCGCGCACGCGTCGATGATGCCGCGCTCGTCGATCGCGCCGTAACCGAACGCCAGACCCTGGCGGGCCGCCGCGCCGGCGTAGAAACTGCGCAGCGGCGACACGCCGACATCGTGCCGGCGCGCAAGGTCGGCAAGCGCCGCCACATCGACCGATGCATCCGCAAACGCGGACAGATGCAGGCCTGCGATGTTCGGAATCGGCTCGAGCCAGCGCGCGAAATCGCGTCGGAGGGCCGACAACAGCGCATCGCGCCGCACCGCGTACACCGAGCGCATGCGCCGCACGTGACGTGCCATGTGGCCTTCGCCGATGAACGCGGCGAGCGTTTCCTGCTCGATGATCGCCGCAGTGCCAGTCCGCATTGCGCTTCGCGGCGATCAACGCGCCCCGCGCCCACGATGGCGTGACGATGTAGCCGAGGCGGATCGCCGGAAACAGGCTCTTGGAGAACGTGCCGATGTAGAACACGCATTCCGCGCGATCGAGCGTCTGCAACGCATCGAGCGGTCGGCCACCGAAGCGGAATTCGCCGTCGTAGTCGTCCTCGATCACGACCGCGCCGCGCGCCTGCGCGAAATCGAGCAGCGCCGCGCGCCGCCGCGCGGACATCGCGCAGCCGAGCGGAAACTGATGCGACGGCGTCACGCAGACGATGCGCGCATCGCGCGGCAGGCGTTCGACGACGAGCCCTTCGGCATCGACGCGCACCGGCGCGATCTTCGCGCCCGCGGCTGCGAACGCGGCACGCATCGGCGGATAGCACGGATTCTCGACCGCGACGACCGTGCGTCCGGGCGTGACGAGGATCCGCGCGAGCAGGTCGAACGCCTGCTGCGCGCCCGACGTGACGACGACATCGTCAGCCTCGCAGGCGACCGCGCGCGCGAACGACACATGCCGCGCGATGCCCTCTCGCAGCACGGCTACGCCGCGCGACTGCGAATACGTCGCGCGCGTTTTCGCGATCGAGCGCAGCGCTCGGGACGCGAGGCGCCGCCACAACGCGAACGGGAACAGCGCGCCGTCCGGAACGCCGAGCGTGAAGTCGAAGCGTGGCGCAGGCACCGGCGGCAGGCACGAACGTGACCGGCGGCGTGCGCCAGTACGCGGCGAGCCGCTGCTCGTTCGCGGGATCGCTCGCCGGCGTCTTCGACTCGACGCTCCGCCGCAACATCGACGCCACGAATGCGCCCGAGCCTTGCCGCGCTACGACGTAGCCTTCGCTCATCAGGAGGTCGTACGCGGCAACTGCCGTGTTGCGCGAGAGGCCATACGTGCTCGCGAGCCGGCGCGTCGATGGAAGGCGCAGTCCGGGGCGCAGCCGTCCATCGAGAATCGCGGCGCGCAGCTGCGTGTGCAGCGCCTGCAGAAGCCGGCGCGAGTCGCGCGCCGGCAGCTTGATCGGGAATTCGAAAACTGGATCCATCGAATTGCTCGATTCTGGACCTCGTTGCGGTCCACCCGGGGCCGTAGTGTAGCCCTGCGTCGACCAGCACCGCGCGGCGCGCTGCACCGGAGGAGTCACGTGATCGATTTCCATTTCTCGCCGACGCCGAACGGGCTCAAGGTCCGCCTCTTCCTCGAGGAGGCCGAGCTCGCGCACCGGATCGTGCCGGTGAGCCTCAGCCGCGGCGAGCAGCTGCGGCCCGAGTACCTGAAGATTTCGCCGAACGGCAAGATTCCGGCGATCGTCGACTACGCGCCGCGCGGCGGCGGCGAGCCGATCGCGATCTTCGAATCGGGCGCGATCCTCGTCTATCTCGCCGAGAAGACCGGGCGCTTCCTGCCGACGGACCTGCGTGGCCGCATGGACGTGCTGCAGTGGGTGTTCTGGCAGGTCGGCGGGCTCGGCCCGATGGCGGGGCAGATCGGGCACTTCAACGTGTTCGCGTCCGAAAAGGTGCCGTACGCGATCGACCGCTACACGCGCGAAGTGCGTCGCCTGTACGGCGTGCTCGATCGCCGCCTCGCCGGACGCGAATACATCGCGGGCGATTACTCGATCGCCGACATGGCGTCGTATCCGTGGATCGTGCCGCATGCGCCGCACGGCCAGCATCTGGCCGATTTCCCGCACCTCGCGCGCTGGTTCGAAACGATGCGCGACCGGCCCGGCACGCGCGCGACCTATGACGGCGTGACCTGCGTCTACGGCGGCGCGAAGCAGCCGCTGTCGGACGAAGCGCGCCGGATCCTGTTCGGCAAGTCCACGCCGAGTGAGCTCAGCGCGGCATGACAAACGACGGAGAAACACCGATGACGAACCTGATGACGCTTCCGCACGATCCCGTGACCGTCGCGACGTTCCTGCCGGCGCGCGCGATTCCGCGCCGCACGGTGCCGTGGGTGCCGCTCGGCGCCGGCAAGTCGTTCAAGCCGCTGCGCTTCATGCGCGACGATCGCGGCTTCGTCGAGCTCTTGCGCGTCGAGCCCGGCGAGACGATCCCGCTGCACCGGCACACCGGCGAAACGCACGCGTTCAACATCGAAGGAACGCGCGAGCTCTGCACGGGCGAAGTCATCGGGCCCGGCGACTACGTCTACGAGCCGCCGGGCAATACGGACTGGTGGAAGGTCGTCGGCGACGTGCCGCTGGTCGTGCTCGTCGTCGTCATGGGCGCGATCGAATATCTCGGCACCGACGGCTCGGTCGTGCGGCGCTTCACCGCGCGCACGCTGATGGACGCGTATCACGAGCATTGTGCGGCGAAGGGGATTACGCCGCGGGATCTCGTCGAGTAGGTGCGTCGAACCACGACGCCCTCACCCTGCCCTCTCCCGCGAGCGGGAGAGGGGAAAGCGGGCATGCGCGGCGTGCGGCGTCTACTGCTGCTCGAAACCGTCGCTGAAGATCTCGTCTACACCCTCGATCACGAGCAGGTTCGCCGACATCGCCGGCAGCGCGGACAGCGTGAGACCCGTTCCGGAGATCGAGCCGCTCGCGATCTGATGTACCGGGCTCGCGCCGTCGAAGCCGTACAGGCGCCACGTGCCGGCATGCGCGGCGTCGAACGTCAGGTCGACGTCGTGCGTGAGCGTGTCCTTGTTCGTCAGCAATACGATCGTGCGGCCGCCGTTCGCCGCGAACGCGTACGCGCCGATCTCATCGACGTTCGCGCTCGTCGCGGCGACGCTGTCGCCTTGCACTTTCGAGCCGGCGCCGTCGTAGTTCGAGGAACAACGTGTATGCGCGTTCGACGCGCGAGTTCGCCGACGGCGCGACCCAGCGCGTCGCAAGATCGACGCCGTCGCGCGCGAAGATGCCCAATAGCTCGGCCTGCGCGACCGCGCCGCTGGTGGTGCCGTCGTTGCCCCAGTTGTATTCGGTGATCGCGAGCTTCGTGCCCGGACAGTACTGATCGATCCATGCGCGCGCGCGCGGGATCAGGTTCGGCTTGTCGTAGTGGTATTGCGTCGTCGTCGCCGAGATCGGAAATCCACGATTCGGAAACCCAGCCCGGATCGTAGAGCTCCTTCAGCGAGCGCAGGCGCCGCGCCGCGGTCGCCGGCGAATCGTCGTCGCTGAGCGCGACGTTCTGGCCCTGCGGGTAGTAGTGCAGATCGAGATAGTCGACGACATGCGCGCCGCCGGCGAGCGGATTCGCGCACACCTGTTGCAGATACCACGCGACGAACGGCGTGCCGCCGTGCGCCTGGCGATCGGAGCCGTCGAGACAGTTGTCGGCGGCCGACCCGAACAGATCGCAGTAGCCCCACGTCACCGGCCCGGTGACCTTCGCAGCCGGGATCCTGCTGCTTGATCATGCCGCCGTAGCTCAGCGCGTTCGCCCAGGTTTCGTCGTAGGTCGTCGGATCCGGATGCACGTCGCGATGCGTCGAGTTCCAGAGCATGACTTCGTTGTCGAGCGAATAGAACCGCACGCCGCCGCCCGCGGCGTTGCCGAACGTCGACTGGAAATGCGCGATCCAGCCTTGCTGGAACGCAGCAGCGACTTCGCTCGACGTGTCGTGCGGATCGTTGCCGGTGATCGGCGTGCCGTTCGTGTGAATGCCGTTGCCGGCGTCCGGATCGTACGGATCGGTCGACTGCTGCGCGCCATAGCGCATGACCGAGAATCCGGCGAAATACGGGTGATTCAGCGGGCTGTCCGCGCGCGGCGTCCAGCCGATCGTCGGGATCGTCATCAGCGGCTGGCTGCCGGCGTCGAGCGTTTCGCCGACGAACGCGTCGGCGTCGTTGCCGATCGGCGGTATCTGCGTGCGGTCGCTCGCGCCCGGGATGTTCTCGTAGTAGTAGTCGAACGCGGTGTTGTGCACGTCGACCTGCCAGTTGTAGCGCGTCACCGAGTTGCCGCCCCAGCGGCGCACCGTGTAGCCGATCTCGGCGTTGCGCGCCGCGTCGCCGAATGCGACGCCGAAGATGTTCGGGCTGAATGGATGCACATTCGACGAGGCATCGACGCCGACCGCGACCGAGCCGCCGCCCGGCGGCGCCGAGGTGCGCTCGTCGAACACGATGTCGTCGATGTAGAGCTCGTGCTGGAGCGTGCCGGTGCCGTCCATGATGTTGATGCCGTTGAACGTGCCGACCGTGAGCGCGGCTTCGTTGAAGTCGAGCGTCGCGAGCTGCCACGCATCCGGCAGCAATACGCCGCCGGGCACCAGCGAGGCGACGTCTATCGTCGCGCTGACCGCGTCGTAGTTGTCGGTGATGACGACCCAGATCGTCTGCTCGCCCGCACCGGCGCCGCTGCCGCCGTGCACCCAGAAGCTCAGGCTCTGGTAGTCGATGAAGTTGAATTCGGACCCGTTGGCGACGAACTGCAGGCCGCCCCAGACGTCCGGCGTGAAGCGGATCGAATCGCTGCCGCCGTGGACGGGCGCCGTGTTGGCAAGATCGTAGTCGGCGCCGTTGGCCCAGCTCTGGTCGGAGAATCCGTTGGCGAGCGCGTCTGCGTAGACGTCGAGCGAGGTCGCGCCCGCGTCGGTTGCGGCGATGATTGCGAGAAGAAGAAGGCCAGTGCGCATGATCCGCCTCGTGCTGCGCCGTTGGCGGCGACGGTCTGCGGGCGACGCTAGCCGCTGGGCTGCACCGCGTCCGACGAAACGATCACAATACGCCGATGCAAGGCAAAGCGGCCGCCGCGAAACGGGATTTTCACGCCGAACAGGCGACGGGTCTGCTTGCGTATTGCCGTCCCGGGTTCGAAGGCGAATGCGCGCAGGAACTGACCGCGCTCGCCGGCTCGCGCGACGCGAGCGGGTTCGCGCGCACGGAGCGCGGCAGCGGATTCGTCGAATACGCGTACGCCAGCGGCGAGCCGCGCGACATCGCGTGGCGCGAGCTCGTGTTCGCGCGCCAGCTGCTGCACGTGTTCGGAAAAGTCGAGCGCATGCCGCGCGAGGATCGCCTTGCCGCGCTGCTGCCATTGATCGAAACCCAAGACCTGCGCTGGCGTGATGCGTGGATCGAGGCGCCGGACAGCGACGGCGGGCGCGAGCTCGCGCCGCTGTGTCGCGCGCTCAATTCGGCGCTGATCGCGGCGCTGAAGAAAAAACGGTTGCTCGACGCGCAGTCGCAGACGCGTCTGCACGTCTGCCTGACCGCGCCGGACGCTGCACTCGTCGCATCGGCCGATGTCGCGACGAGCGCGCCGTGGCCCGGCGGCATTCCGCGCCTGAGATTTCCGCGCGGTGCGCCGAGCCGCTCGACGCTGAAGCTCGAGGAAGCTTTCCTCGTGCTGCTCGACGACGACGAGCGCGCGCGCTGGCTGAAGCCCGGCATGAGCGCGGTCGATCTCGGCGCCGCGCCCGGCGGCTGGACGTGGCAGCTCGCGCACCGCTCGATACGCACGATCGCGATCGACAACGGGCCGATGGATGCGGCGCTGATGGAATCGGGTCTGGTCGAGCATCGGCGTGCCGACGGTTTCCGCTTTCAGCCGCAGCGTCCGGTCGATTGGCTCGTCTGCGACATGGTCGAGCAGCCGCGACGCATCGCCGAGCTCGTCGCGCGCTGGCTCGGCGAGAAATGGTGCCAGCGCGCGATCTTCAATCTGAAGCTGCCGATGAAGAAACGCTACGACGAAGTGCAGCTTTGCTTCGGCATCCTGCGGCGATGCGGTCGGCGCATTCGATCTTCGCGCGAAACAGCTCTATCACGATCGCGAGGAGATCACCGTTTTCGCGCAAGCTCTTCGTTCCCGCGAAAAAAATCGGTCCTGATGATGACGGCATGAAGCGACTGCGCGTCGTTGTGACAGGGGACGATGCATGCGCCGACTGGCCAGTGCGGACTGCGTACGATGAATCCGTCGGACGCGGCGCTCAGCGCCGATTGCAACCGTTTTGTCATCGGGCTGAAGCCCGGAAACCGAGACGCCGACGCCATTGCGCGCGGCCGCTGCTGACGGCGGCCGCACGCAGCCGGTATGCTTGGGAGCGCGGCGCCGAGGCGCCGCGTGCCTTGATAGTCGGGATTCGGGATGTCTGAATTCGGGATGCGGACGGATGTCCGCGTCACGCGTTCGAATGGCCGGGTCCCGTCCCGATTCCATTTCCGCATCCCGGATATCGATGAAACGCCTGCGCGCATTCCTGCCGCTGCTGATCCTGATCGCGATCGGCGTCGGCGCTGCTTGCGTCCGGCGCGCTCGATCGATTCGCGCCGGCGCAGCTCGGCGCCGAGCAGGAGCGCCTGCGCGTGCTGGTTCAGGAATATCCGGTGCTCACCGCGCTGACGCAGATCGCGATCGTCATGCTCGGCATCTCGACCGGCATTCCGGGCGTCATCGTGCTGATTTTCGCCGGCGGCATGCTGTTCGGCGTGATCGAGGGGACGATCCTGTCGGCTATCGGCACGACGCTCGGCGCCACGATCCTGTTCCTGGCCAGCCGCTCGGCGTTCGCGCACGGCAGCGGCGAGCGTGCCGCCGCTGGTCGAGAAGCTGCGCTCGGGCTATCACGCGTTTCCCTTCAGCTACACGATGTTCCTGCGCCTCGTGCCGTTCTTTCCGTTCGGCGGCGTCACGGTCGCGCTCGCGTGGCTGCGCGCGCCGCTCTGGCTGTTCCTGACCGCGACCGCGATCGGCGGCACGGTCATGATCGCGTTCGAGACCGCGCTCGGTGCCGGTCTTGCGGAAACCATCGCGCGCGAGGGCGCCGTATCGGTCGGCATCTTCGCGCACAAACGCGTGCTGCTGCCGATGCTCGGCATGGCGGTGCTGGCGCTCGCGCCGGTCGTGCTCGGGCAGCTGCGCCGGTTGTCCAGGCGCACGCCCGAGAATCGGGAGTAGGCGTCCGCGTCACGCGGGCCGCTCCGTGTGGCCTGCATGTATCGCCGCGCGGTGGATACGGCGCGGGCGCGCCGCGACGGGGTGGTTCGGAGCCCGCCGCTTCCGTCTGTAATTTTCGGCCTCATGGTCGTGTCTTGCAGACACACGGCCCACCGATCGACTCATGAACGCTCATCTTCGCATCGCACGTCCCGTCACGGACCTCAGTCGCACCGTCTCGATGTACAAGCGGGGCCTTGCGCTCGATGAAGTGGGACGCTTCGCCGATCACGAAGGATTCGATGGCGTCATGCTCGGAACGCGAGACGGTGCTTACCATTTCGAGTTCACCTTCTGCCGCATTCATCCGGTGATGCCTGCGCCCACCGCCGAGGACCTGCTGATCTTCTACGTTCCGCAGCCGGAGTCCTGGGCGAGCCGATGCAAGGCGATGCGTGAGGCAGGATTCCGCGAGTCGTGCCGTCAATCCCTACTGGGCGCGCGGCTGCGTTCAAACGCACGATATCGCGGTTCCGAATCCCGATCCCGATTCCCCAATCCCGGCCTTCCGGCTATGCTGCGCGGCGTTTTCGCCGCCTTCCGCGGAGATCCCGTTTGAAAGCCGCCCAACGCGCCCCCGCCGGTTCGCAAGTCGTTCTGGCGAGCCCTCGCCTTGACCGTTGCTCGTCGCGGCGCTGAACGTCGGTCTGTGGGCGTTCCTGAACCGGCCGGTGCATATCGCGGACTGGAACGGCGATATCGGCGGCTTGGCGTACAACGCATCCCAGCGCTACCAGGATCCGACGCGCCAGCTGTTTCCGAACGAGACCGAGCTCGATAGCGACATCCGCATTCTGTCGCGAGTACACCAAGCGCCTTCGCGTCTATCAGTCGTCCGAGAGTCCGCAGATCCCGCGCCTCGCACGCTTCTATGACATGACCGTGATGGGCGGCGCGTGGCTCGACAAGCGCATCGAGCACAACGAGCGCGAGCTCGATGCGCTGATCGCGCTCAGCCGCAAGTACGACAACATCGACCGCGCGATCGTCGGCAACGAGACCGTGCTGCTCGGCAACCTCACGCACGCAGCAGCTGATCGGCTATCTCGATCGCGCGCGCGCGCAGATCAAGATGCCGGTGTCGACTGCCGAGCCGCTCGATACATGGCAGCGCCATCCGGAGCTGATCCGGCACGTCGATTTCGTCACCGTGCACATCCTGCCGTACTGGGAATTCATGCCGCGCAAGGATGCGATCGGCTGGGTGCTCGGCCAGTACCGCGCGGTACGACAAGCTCGTCACCGACAGGGCTTTCCGGACAAACCCATCGTCATCGGCGAAGTCGGCTGGCCGTCGAACGGCGACCGCAAGGACTCGCGCAGCCTTCGCTCGCCGACGAAGCGCATTTCCTGCGCGAGTGGTTCAACGTCGCCGCGCGGCGACAAGCTCGACTACTACATCATGGAAGCGATCGACCAGCCGTGGAAGGCAGCCGATCGAAGGTCGCGCCGGCGCGTACTGGGGCGTGTTCGACGCGAACCGCCAGCAGAAGTTCGCGTTCACCGGCACCGTGATCGAGGATCCGAGCTGGCCGTGGAAGGCCGGCGCTCGCGTCGCTGATCGCGCTGTTGCCGATGTTCTGGTTCGCGCGGCATTTCATCCGCTTCCGCGCGCTCGGCCTTGCTGTTCTTCCTCGCGCTGATCCAGATCTCGGCGTCGATCCTGGTCTGGATGGCGACGCTGCCGTACGACTTCTATCTCGACCCGCTCGACTGGGCGATGCTCGTGCTGCTGTTCCCGGCGCAGCTCGCGATCATCCTGATCCTGCTGATCAACGGCTTCGAGTTCACCGAAGTGCTGTGGCGCCCGCGCTGGCTGCGCGAGTTCAGGCTGCTGCCGCCGGACCCGGTCGAACAGCAGCCGTTCGTGTCGATCCATCTCGCCTGCTACAACGAGCCGCCGGAGATGGTGATCCTGACGCTCGATTCGCTCGCCGCGCTCGACTACGAGAACTACGAAGTGCTCGTGATCGACAACAACACCAAGGACGAGGAAGTCTGGAAGCCGGTCGAGGCGCACTGCGCGAAGCTCGGCGCGAAATTCCGCTTCTTCCATCTCGATCCGTGGCCCGGCTTCAAGGCCGGCGCGCTGAACTTCGGGCTCGAGCAGACCGACCCGCGCGCCGACATCGTCGCCGTCGTCGATGCCGACTACGAAGTGCGCGCGCGACTGGCTGACGGCGCTGACCGGCTATTTCCACGATCCGAAAGTCGCCGTCGTGCAATGTCCGCAGGCGCATCGCGACTGCGAGCACAACGCGTTCCGGCGCATGACCAACTGGGAATACGACGGCTTCTTCCGCATCGGCATGCACCATCGCAACGAGCGCAACGCGATCATCCAGCACGGCACGATGACGATGGTGCGCAAGCGGCGCGCTCGCCGACACCGGCGCGTGGTCGGAATGGACGATCTGCGAGGACGCCGAGCTCGGCCTGCGCCTGATGCACGAAGGCTACGACTCGTCTACGTCGACGAGGTCATGGGCCGCGGCCTGACGCCGGCCGATTTCACCGCGTACAAGTCGCAGCGCTACCGCTGGGCGTTCGGCGCGATGCAGATCCTGAAGGCGCGCTGGGACTGGATGACGTCGAAGGCGTCGACGCTGACGCGCGGCCAGCGCTTCCATTTCCTGACCGGCTGGTTCTCGTGGTTCGGCGATGCGCTGCACCTCGTGTTCACGCTGATGGCGATGCTCTGGACGCTCGGCATGGTGCTCGCGCCGAAGTATTTCACGCTGCCGATGTATCTCTTCCTGGTGCCGCTGATCGGCTTCTTCGTCTTCAAGGCCGCGTTCGGCATCATCCTCTATCGCGAGCGCGTGCCGTGCTCGTGGAAGGACACGATCGCGGCGTCGATCGCGAGCATGGGTCTCTGCGCACGCGATCGCGCGCGGCATCTTCCTCGGCCTGTGGAAGAAGAAAGGCGAATTCGTGCGCACCGCCAAGAGCCGGCGCATCGGCAAGAAGCCGAGCGCGTTCGTCTCGGTGCAGCGAGGAAATGCTGCTGTTCCTCGCGCTGATGGCCGGCATCGTCGGCATGATCAACTCGATCGGCATCAACTACGTCGAAGGCAAGCTCTGGATCGCGATCCTCGCCGCGCAGGCGATTCCGTATGCGATCGGCGCTGATCGGCGCGTGGGTCGCGCATCGTTCGGGCGACGCGGTCGGCTGACGCGCGAGCGCGCGGACGGCTGACATCGGCGCGAGCGCATCCTGGCGGCGGCATTCGATCACTCCGTTACGTATCTCATGGAGAAGGCGCGCATTCGTCCGCGAGCGCGCCCGGAGCATCGAGTTGACGTATACACGGAGTGTATATACGATATGGATGTCACGTTCACCTGGTCGGAAGCCAAGCGCGACTCGAACCGGGCGAAGCACGGCCTCGACTTCGTCGACGCCGTAGCCGGTCTTCACGGGCGAGACGTTCACGTTCGAAGACACGCGATTCTGTTACAGCGAGAGACGCTACATCACGCTCGGCCTCCTCCATGAAACGCCTGTCTGCGTCGTTCACACCGAATATGCCGAAGAAATCCGCATCATCTCGTTCCGCAACGCAACGCGTCGCGAAGCCCAAATCTACTTCGAAGAAGTCCGCGCACTGACCTGCGCTACCTGTCATTCCGGACGAGCCCGGCACGCCGACGCCCGAGCATCCGGAAGTCGACCTGCGCTACATCGTTCGCGGCGTCGTTCGGCGCGGGCTCGTGCCGGTGCCGCCGAAGACGTCGATTGCGCTTCGCGTCGACAGCGACGTGCTCGAGTGGTTCAAGGCGCAGGGCGCGGGCTACCAGACGCGCATGAACGCCGTGCTGCGCGCATTTCGCGACGCGTCGAGCTGACGCGCGCACGATCGCGCTATCATCTCGAAGACGCAGACACGCGAGTCCACGATGCCGACATCCAAAATCCCCGCGACAGATCGCCGCCGCGCTGACCGAGCTCTGGTCGCCGCGCGTGATCGCCGAAGTCGACGACTCGTACGTCAAGGTCGCCAAGGTCAAGGGCGTGTTCGGCTGGCACGCGCACGAGCACGAGGACGAGCTGTTCCTGATCCTCGCAGGACGACTGCGCATCGAGATGGAGGACGGCGCCGTCGATCTCGGCGAAGGCGACGTCTACGTCGTGCCGAAAGGCAAGCGCCACAATCCGATCGCCGAGGAGGAATGCCACGTCCTGCTGATCGAGCGCAAATCGACGCTGCACACGGGCGACATGCTCAGCGAGAAGACGCGCTCGATCGCCGATCAGCTGCGGCCGGTCTGAACGCAGCGGTCCGTGGCGGGTCTCAGGATTTCTTGAACGGGTGGCGCAACCGCTGCAGCAGGCCGCGCGACTCGTCCTTGACCACCGGCCCGGTCCGCGGCGCGCGCGGCTGTCCATTCGATCAGGCCGATCGCGTCGTACGCGTTGACGACATCGAACACGTCGGCCATCGAAGCGCTGCTCGCAGCGGCGATCTCGTGCAGGCGCGCCGGCTGCAGCATCGTCGAGGCGATGCGGAAGTACGCGCTGAAATCGCGCTCGATCTCGATCCAGCGCGACAGGCGGTACGTGCCGCCGGGATCGAGATGGCGCGCGAGCTTTCCTTCCGAATGCACGAGCACGTAGAGCCAGATCAGCCGCATGTACGGCTGCGCCGGCGCCGCGACGCGCAATTCGGCGAGCTCGGACGAGGTCAGGCGTTGCCAGTCGGCCGGCGGCAGCGCCGTGCGGCAATACGGTTCGAGCGTCGGCGAGTCGCCCCGGCGAATGGAACACCTTGAGCTTCGGGTCGAGCACCATCGGCGGCACGTCCGGCAGCGTGATGCGCGCGGGACCGCCGAGCAGATTGCCGTCGAGGTAGACGCGCAGGCTGTGGCGCGCAAGGTCGCCCGCATTCACGCCGCGACGCGGGAGCGTCGGGTCCTGCGACGATTCGGCATGCGGGCGCGCAAGCACGTCGGGCATGTCGCGCCCGCGCGCTTGGCTGCGCGCGGTCGGTCCGGATGTGCCGAACACCATCGTGTTCTCGTCGAGCGCGGCCTTGACGCGCGCGGCTTCCTTGACGTCGACCGGATCGATGCGCAGCAGCTCCTCGAGTCCCGGCGCGGCTTCGCCTTCGGGCTTCGGCGGCACGCTCTCTTCGAAATCGGCCAGTCGCTTCGATGTCGCCGACGCCGTCGACCTCGCGGAAATAGAAATCCTGCTTGTTCGGAACGATGTCCTCGCTCTGCGCCGCCATGCTGCGCTGCGCGATTGAGCACGGCGACGACATTGGCGAGCTTGAGCGGCCGCTGCAGGACGAGATCGGCATCGGCGACGCGCTCGTCGCTGAAGATCGCGCAGCGCATGCCCGCGGCCTGCGCGCGCGTGCGCGCCATCTGGCCGCGCGAACGAGGAAGGATCGACGATGACGAGATCCGCGCCCGATTCGTTGCCCCAGCGCCAGTGATGGCTGAGCTCGGCTTCGGCCTTGCGCATCAGCAGGCGCAGATGCGCCGTCTCCTCGTCGGAGACGCCAACGACTGCGATCCGCTTGTCGGCCATTCGCTTGTCGAGGCTCACTGCACCGCTCCCCCCAATGCCGGCGATCCTGGCGGCCTGTCCGCAAGGTCGCGCGAAATTCGGCGCGTAGCGCGTGATCATTCCAAATCGGGCGCCGCGGAACTGCGAAGCCCGACCGATCACGAGACACGGAACCCGCCTCAGCGTGCTGCCGAGGGCACCGGCACGTCAATCGGCACGCCGTTCAGGAATCCGCGGTCGCTAGGCGCGGCGCTGGCGCTTGGGCTTGAGCATCGTGCCGCTGCAGCGTGCGGCGCCGCAGCGACAGGCCCAGAGCTGCTTGAGCCGCGGCGTGATGCGCTCGCCGACGTCGATGCCGTAGTCGTAGGTCAGCTCGTCGCCGGCGCGCAACGGACGGATCGTCTCGATCAGGACGCGATCCTTGCGCCGGTCGCCGCCCTCGTTCTCTTCGATGACGGCCTGGCAGTTCGGCTTGCAGCTGTGATTGATCCAGCGCGCGATGTTGCCTTCGAAGTTCGCATCGAGGACGTAGCGCTCGTTGAGCGTGAAGAGGAACGTGTGGCCGTTGTCCGGCGCGCTCGCGTACATCCGGTCGATCTGCGCGTGCGTCATGCGACGGCCGCGGTATTCGACGAGCTCGGTGCCTTTGGGGATGTCGACGACTGCGAATACGCCGTTGCCGTGGATCGGCGAGCGGCGCAGGGCGATGCGTCTTGGCATGGTCGTGCGGGTCTTGAGGTCGAGCCCGGCATGATAACCCGGCGCGCAAGCTTCAAGCGCCGCACGCGATCGACACCGATGCGATGCATGCCGGACGTTGAGCCGCAACGCAAGTGCAGGTAGCGTGCGGCGCGGCACGGCTCGAACGGAGAAGGAAGATGCACCTGCGCCACGCGGCTCTGCTCGTCGCCGGGATCGCATTCGCGATCGCGTGCGCGGCCAAGACGCACAATGCGATCGAAGTCGCATCATGCGCCACAAGGGTCCGGCCGCGACCGGCGAGCGCGGCGAGTTCGACTATTACGTCATGGCGCTGTCGTGGTCGCCGACATTCTGCGAGCTGCACCCGGACGAAGAGGAGCAGTGCAGCCACAAGGGCTACGGCTTCGTGCTGCATGGCCTGTGGCCGCAGTACGAAGGCGGCGGCGGACCCGGAGCACTGCCCGACGACCGACGAGCCCGATCGCAAGACCGTCGCCGGCGCGCTCGCGTTCATGCCGAGCCGCACGCTCGTCGATCACGAGTGGCGCACGCATGGCGCGTGCACCGGCCTCGACCCGGCCGGCTATTTCGCGCTCGCCGATCGCGCGTTTGCGACGCTGCACGTGCCGCCCGAAATGCAGGCGCCGAAGGACGCCGTGAAGACGACGACGGATGCGCTGCTCGACGCGTTCAGGCGCACCAACAGCGGGCTCGTCGATGACGCGCTGAGCCTGCATTGCAGCCGCGGCGAGCTCGTCGAGGTGCGCGTCTGCCTCGACAAGGATCTCGCGCCGCGCGCCTGCGGCAAGCGCATGCAATCGCGTTGTTCCGCGACCGCGCCGTTCGTGCTGCCCGCCTCCCGCTGACCTTCAAACTCAATTGCCCGCGCATTGACAATTCAGGTGCCGGGTACATCGGCCGTAAAGCCGCCCGCACCTAGCGTGCAGCCCGCGGAGTTGCCGCTTTTCGCCCGCCCTCGAAGACCGCGCCCCGCCAGGTCGGCCGCTTGATAGCGACCGGTGGTGTTTTTGCATCTCGAGAGGAGTTGGCCATGAACAAGTTGACTGCTGTGTTACCACTGCTGCTCGCGTTCGCGGGCGTATCGCTCGCCGCGGATCCATCGGACACGGATCATTTCGGGCACGGAAGGCAGACGATCCTGACGTTCCGCACGATGTATGGCGTCGACGGACCCTTCGTCGGCGAGACCAATCCGGTGCGCGACGTCATCGGCGACGAGCTGCCCTGGGACGATCAACGGCTTCGCGCGCGGCGATCTCGACAACCGCGGACGCCTGACGATCCTCGTCCACGGGCTCGTCTTCGCGGACGATCCGTCGGTTCCGCCCAATCTCGTCGGCACCAACGACGAGGCCGAGTTCCGCGGGCTCGTCAGCTGTCTCACCGAAGTCGGCGACAGGTGGAGACGCAGAACGTCATCACCGAAGGATTCCCGGCCGACGTGCACGGCAATTCGTTCATCCATGCGACGGTCGAGCTGCCGAATCCTTGCGTCGCGCCGATCGTGATGATCCTCGCGGGTTCCGAGGACAAGTGGTTCGCGATGACCGGCTTCGAATCCGAAGAAGACAACGGCAGCACCCATTCGATGACACCGTAACGCACGTTGCATCGCGGCGCCGGCCCCGTGCCGGCGCCGCATCGACGGCGCCAGATGATTTCCGGCTGAATCGTTGCAGCGGGCGCAGCCATTGATCGCGCCGACTGGGCGCACAATCGGCGTGTCGCCGCCATCGTGCGGCGCATCGCCAACGAGGACCGCCATGCGCACGATCGTCGCTACCGCTGTGCTCACTCCTCGCGCTGTCAGCCGGCGCGCCTGCGTTCGCCGACGGCTTCACGCTCGAGAGCGCGAGCTTCGGCTCCGAACACGACGCTGGGGACGACGCTGATCTACAACGACAACGAATGCAACGGCGGCAACACGAGCCCCGAGCTGCACTGGAGCGGCGCGCCGCGCCGACACGAAGAGTTTCGCGGTCACGCTGTTCGATCCGGACGCGCGCAACGGCGCCGGCTTCTGGCATTGGCTCGTGTTCGACATCAACGCGAAAACGACATCGCTCGAGCCCGGCGCGGGCGCGGCAGCGGGCAGCAACACACCGCCCGGCAGCGTCAGCGCGAAGAACGAATTCGGCGACATCGGATACAGCGGCCCGTGCCCGCCGCGCGGCAACAAGCCGCACCGCTACGTGTTCACGGTGTATGCGCTGCGCACCGAGCACCTCGGCCTCGCCAACGGCGCCGATCCCGCCGCGGTGAAGAAAGCGCTCGAGGACAACACGCTGCTCAGCACGTCGCTGCAGGGCCAGTACGGCCGCTAGATGGGCGAGTCAGAAGTGAGATCGGCCGCTGCGCGGCCTCGTGAGGAAGTCAGTGGTCCCTCTGACTTCCTCACGCTTTCGCTCTTACTGACGCTTTGCTCTTACTGACGTCCTGGATCAGCGCGCACCGAACGTGTAGCGCGCCGTGAGCCAGTACGATCCGCCCCGACATCAGGTAATACGATCCCTCGCCAAGCTCGCTCTCGGAAACCGGATCGCGACGGTCGGACAGGTTGTATCCGTCGACGCGCACTTCCCAGCGATCCCAGGCGTAGCCGAAGCCCGCATCGAACGTCGTGTAGTCGTCGGCGAGCGCGGTGTTGCGCTTGTTGAGCCAGCGCTTGCCGACATAGTCGGCGACGATGTATGCGCGGAATCCCTGCGGCGGCGTGAACATGAGGCCGACGCTGGCGAGGTGCTGCGGCGACATCTCCAGCAGCTTTCCGTCGAGCTGCGTCGCGACGCCGTCGAAATCCTGCACGTAGTCCGCGAAGCGCGCATCGTGATACGCGTACGTGCCGACGAGACTCATGCCATCGCCGAAATTCCAGCGCGCCTCGGTTTCGGCGCCCTTGAACTTCTCGTTGCCGGCGTTGGTGAGCGCCGGCAGCCCGTCGATTTCCTGGCTGACGACGAGATTGTGGAAGTTCATGCGGAACACGCGAAAGGTCCCACTCGAAATGCCCGTCGAGATGGCGGCCCTTGATGCCGATCTCGCCGCTCTGCGCGTCTTCGGGTTTGAGGATGTCGAACTCGGCTTCGGGTCCGAAGTCGACGACCGCGGGCTTGAACGCATCGCGATAGTTCGCATAGACGGTCAGGAAATCGTGCCCGTCCTGCCAGAAGCGATAGCTCGTGCCGACCGCGCCGGCCCAGCGGTTGTCGTTGTTCTCGTCGCTGCCGCTGTCGGTGACCACGGGCGCATCGCCGGTCAGGTCGGTTTCCAGGCCGTGGGTCTTCTCCTGCGTGTAGTTGAAGCGCCCGCCGAGCTCGAGCCGCCACGCGTCGGTGATCGCGAACTCGAGATCGGCGTAGAGCCCGGCGAAGCCGCGCTTGTCGTCCAGGCTCGTCGTCTCGTCGATGTGCAGCGTGTGCCAGTCGGGCGCGTTGATGCCGTTCGGCGATACCTGCGTATTCGAAGTTCTGGCTGTCCTGACTGCCTTTTCCGTAGAGGTAATCGACGCCCCAGACCAGCGTCGTGTGGTCGTTGAACGGCGTCGCGAAGTGGCTGTCGAAATAGATCTCGGTGCGATCGAGGTCCTGCTGGAACCCGTCCGCGTTGTTGTGAGCCGTCGATCGGGAAATCCTGGCGCAGGAATCCGCGCACGTTGTCGCCGACGCTGCGCGCATAGGCGAAACGCGAATTCCACTCGCCGATATCGGTCGGCACGACGTAGCCGATCGAGAGCTGGCCGCGGTCCTCGTTCTGCTTGGCGCCACGCGGATTGACGTTGGCGTCGTCCGGCACGAGCGGCGACAGCCGCGGACCTTCGCGCGGAATCGGACTCGTCGGATCCTGATTGTTGAACATTCCGTCGGCGTCGACCGAGAACGTGCCCGGGCCAACCTCGCCCGCGCCGCGATAGAGAAGGTGCGCGCGATCCCAGCCCGCGCGATCGACGCTGAGCTCGACCGTGTCGGCATCGATGAGCAGCGACTGCCGCCACGGCGCATTCGCCTCCGACAGCGGAATCGCCGCCGAGATGCGCGCACTGCCGTGGCTGCCGACACCGACGTCGACACGCGCCGGCCCCTGCCCTGCGGCGTAGTGGATCACGTTGATGACGCCGACGAAGCTGGTCGCGCCATAGCTGACCGGCGCTGCGCCCTTGAGCACTTCGATGCGCTCGACGTTGGAGACATCGAGCGTCGCCAGCGCCGGCGTGAACGCGCCACCCCACGGCACGCCGTCGACGAGAAGCAGGAACGCGTCGAACTCGCGCAGTCCCCACAGCGAGGGCACCGACGAGGTCGGCCCGCCGTCGCCGCCCGGTGCGATGTCGACGCCGGCGACCAGCGCCAGCGCCGTGCGCAGGTCGGTCGCGTTGCGCGCGCGAAGCTCATCGCCGGTCACGATCGTGACGGTGGCTGCGACATCGCTCAGCGGAATCGGAATCTTCGTGGTCGTGACTTCGACCGGTTCGAGCAGCTGCGCATCCTGCGCGTGCGCCGTGGCGACACCGATCGAAAACGAAGCCGCGATGCAAATCGTCAGGGCGCAGCGCGCCGGCACCTTTCCCCAGTGCATTTTCATGAGCGCCCTCCCAGGCGATGGTTAACGAATTTCTAATTAGCGAGCCTAGGCGTCGGGAGCGGCCGAGATAACCGTCTCGGGAACGCCTCGATATCCGTCTTTAGGCTGATTTGGCGCGACAACGCGCATTGGCGCGGCAGGTATGCTTGCGCCTGGATCCAGTCGCAACCGAATCGATGACCGTCCTCCGACCGCAACTGCGCGGGCTCGTGTCCAAGCTCGCGCTGTTCTACGTGCTGCTGTCGCTGCCGACGCTGGTCGTCGTCGAATCGGCGATCCTGATCTACGAGTTCGGTCACTTCATGCGCGGCGTCGCCGACGGCAGCCTCGATCGCGCCGCCGAGCGCGGCGCTGCCGACCTCGCCGCGCGCTGGCCCCACTTGCGCGCTCCCGACGACACGGACGGTGTCGCGCTGCAGGACCTGGCTCGACGGCTGGGTCCTCGGTCTCCAGCAACCGCGCGGCGGCCTGACACCGGACGAGTCGTACGTGCTGATGGAGCTCGCCGACGCGCCGCTCGCAGCCGCGATCCTCACGCCCGACGGCCGCGAGCTCGCGCGCTCGACCGGCGACGAGCGCTGGGTGCCGACCGTGCCGACGCCGGCCGAACTTGCACAGGCGTCGCCGTCGACTGGCGCAGCGGTGCGTCTGGCCGGCGCGGACAGTCCCTACCGGATCCGCCGCGCGATCGCACCGGTGCGCGGCGCGTCGGGCGACGTGCTCGGCCTCCTCTTCGTCGAACTGCGCGTGCCGCTGCCGTGGCGGCATCTGCTGGTCGATTCGAGCTTCGAGTCGCCGACGGTGTTCGGCTTCCTCGTCGTGTTCGGCATCGCCTCGTCGATCTTTCTCGCCTGGTGGGTGACGCGGCGCCTGAATCGCGTCGCGCGCGCGGCGACCGCGTGGAGCCGCGGCGATTTCTCCGATCGCATCGGCGATCGCTCGCGCGACGAGCTCGGCGGACTCTCCGCCCTGCTCGACCGCATGGCGCTCGATCTCAAAAGCCTGATGCGCTCGCGCGCGCAGCTGGCGACGCTCGCCGAGCGCCAGCGCCTCGCGCGCGACCTGCACGACACGGTCAAGCAGAAGGCGTTCGCGCTGAACCTGCAGCTTGCGACCGCGCGGCGCCTGCTCGGCGAGGCGCCGGGCGCCGACCGCCTCGATCAGGCCCAGCGCCTGACCCAGCAGATCCAGCAGGAGCTCGCGCAGATCCTCGACGAGATGCGCGCGTCGGATGCCGAGCTGCCGTTCATCGAGCGCCTGCGCGCGCGCGCGATCGACTGGGCGCACACTAGCGGCCTACTGCCCGTCGTTTTCGCTCGACGACCTGCCGCCGCAGCCGGCCGCGCAGGAGGAATCGCTGCTGCGCATCGTCGACGAGGCGCTGGCCAACGTGCTCCGCCATGCGGGCGCCACGCGGCTCGAAATCACGCTCCGCCGCGAGGCGGATCGGGTCCGCCTTGCGATCGTCGATAATGGCCGCGGCATCTCGGCCGACCACGTCTCGGGCATGGGGCTCAGCAACATGCGCGAGCGTGCCGAAGCGCTCCCGGGCGGCCGTTTCGAGCTCGACGCGCCGGCCGGGCAAGGCACGCGTATCGTTGTCAGTTTCGTTGTCGCGGAGAATCCCATCTCATGAACCCGCCCGCCTCCCAGATCCGCGTCGTCATCGCCGACGACCACGTGCTCGTGCGCCAGGGCATCCGCGCATTCCTCGAAACGCACGCCGATCTCGCGATCGTCGGCGAAGCCGAAGACGCCGACGGCGCGGTCGCGCTTGCCGCGAAGCATCATCCGGATGTTGCGCTGGTCGATCTCGTCATGCCGGGCGGCGGCATCGAGGCGACGCGCAGCATCCGCAGCGTCAGCCCGACGACGCAGGTCGTGCTGCTGACGTCCTTCGAGGACGCGCAGCAGATCGTCGCCGCGGTGCAGGCCGGCGCGCTGTCGTGCCTGCTCAAGGATGTCGATGCCGACGCGCTCGCCGAGGCGCTGCGCAAGGCGGCCAGCGGCGAGGCCGTGCTGCATCCGCGCGTCGCGGCGCGCCTGATGGATGCGCTGCGCCGCGGACCCGCGCCCGGCAGCGAAGTGCTCGAATCGCTGAGCCAGCGCGAGCGCGAAGTGCTCGCGCTGATCGCCGAAGGCCTCAGCAACCAGCTGATCGCCGATCGCCTCGGCATCGGCGAGAAGACCGTGAAGACGCACGTCAGCAACGTGCTCGGCAAGCTCAATGTCAGCGACCGCACGCAGGCGGCTGTGTATGCCTGGAAAAGCGGCTTGAAGCAGCGTTCCGGCTGATCGGATCCCACCGTTCGGCGGCCGAAGCGGTGCCGCGACGGTGCAAGCGCTAAGATGCATCCTGCCGCGTCTTCGGGGGAAGGCACATGCGTCGCGTGCTTGTACGCGTCTTGATCGGTCTTGGCGTGCTGATCGTCGCATTCGCTGGATTCGTCTTCGCACGCAGCGAGCTGGCGCTGCGAAACGTCTGGCATGTCGATGAGCCGGACCTGGCGATTCCGACCGACGCCGAAGCGCTCGCACGCGGCGAGCACATCGCGATCACGCGCGGCTGCAGCGGCTGCCACGACAAGGATTTCGCCGGCACCGTCGTGTTCGAGGCGCCGCCGATCGGACGCATGGCCGCGCCGAACCTCACCAGCGGCAAAGGCGGCGTCACCGCCGGCTTTGCGCCGCGCGACTGGGAACGCGCGATCCGCCACGGCATCAAGCCCGATGGCCACGCGCTGCTGTTCATGCCGGTGCGCGACTTCGCTGGGCTTTCCGACGCCGACACCGCCGATCTCATCGCCTACGCGCTGCAGCGACCGCCGGTCGATCGCGAAGCGCCACCGAGCTTCGTCGGACCGGTCGGGCGCGCGCTGTTCGCGCTCGGCATGCTGCCTCTGCTCGAAGCGCGCCTGATCGATCAGCACGCGACGCACGTCGCGCGCATCGAAACGACGGCCAGCGCCGACTTCGGCCGCTATCTCGCCCAGGGCTGCACCGGCTGCCACGGCGAGCACTTTTCCGGCGGCGCGATACCCGGTGCACCGCCGGATTTCCCGAAGCCCGCGAACATCACGCCGGAGGCCAGCACAGGCATCGGCGCCTGGACGAAGGACGATTTCCATCGCGTGTTCCGCGAAGGCAAGAAACCGGACGGAACTGCGCTCGATCCGTTCATGCCGTGGCAGGCGCTCGGAAAATTCAGCGACACCGAGCTCGACGCGCTGTGGGCTTATCTGCGCAGCGTGCCGGCACGGCCGCGCGGACAGCGCTGAGGGTTCCCCGCCGAATCTTGCTTTGGCAACTGCGGGCAACACGGGCTGGCAGTCGCCGGCCCACGCCTACGTATCTATCGGATGCCGGCGCGCCTCATCGCGCGCCGGACTGGCTCGCGCCGCGAGCCGCTCCGGAGAGACGTCATGTCCATTTCTGCCTTGCATCGTCCGCCGTTCCGCCTGAATCCGCTTGTGCGCGGCCTCGCGTTCGCGCTCGCGCTCGGATCCGGCGCGCTCGCCTTCGCGCCGGCGCGCGGCGTCGCGGCGCCGGTCGCACGACCGTGGGTTCCGCTCGCCGACGCGAGCAGCGGCCCGCCGACGCGGCCCGCCGTGTATGCGCCGCGCGATCCGCGCACGATGCGATCGGCGGCGCCGCCGGAGCTGCCGACGGGCTCGATTCCGGTCACGAACTGCGACGACAGCGGTCCCGGCAGCCTGCGCGACGCGGTCCTCTCCGCCGCAAGCGGACAGACGATCGACCTGACCAACACCGGCTGCAGCCTCATCACGCTGACCACCGGTGCGATCGGCATCGGTCAGGCAGCGCTGACGCTGCAGGGACCGACCTCGGAATTCCTCGAGATCAGCGGCAACAACAACTATCAGGTGTTGTTTCACTCGGGCGCAGGCACGCTCGTCATCGACCACCTCGCGCTCGCGGCGGGCCGCAAGTACCAGACCGACGCGCAGGTCAGCTGCCGCGCGCGGCGGTTGCGTGTTTTCAGCCGGCACGCTCTATGTCAGCAACTCGCAAGTGAAGTATTGCGAGGCCGAAGACACCAGCGCGACCTATGGCGTCAAGGGCGGTGCGCTCTACGCCACGTCGGGCATCGCGCTGTCGTACAGCTCGGTCTACGCCAATCAGGCCTATTCGACGGCGTCGTACGCACGTGGCGGAGCGGCCTACACGCCGGGAACCCTGAGCCTCGATCACAGCGTCATCAGCGGCAACGAGTCCAAGTCGCTCGCCACGAACGCCCGCGCGACGGGAGGCGGCATCGAAGCGCCGGCGCGATGCTGGTGAAGTACAGCACGCTCGACGGCAACACGGCCTATGGGCCGAACTTCGCAAGCCTCGGCGGCGGCATCTACGGCATCGGCGATTCGACCATCGAGAACTCCACCGTCTCGAACAATTCCGCCGAGGAAGCCGGAGGCATCCTGCTCGCCAGCGCGAGTCCGAGCACGGAGCTGACGATCCTGAGCAGCACGATCTCGGGAAATTCGGCGACGGTCCATGCCGGCGTCTGCGTGTTCTTCAATCCGAACACGCGCATCGCCAACTCGACGATCGCGTTCAACGGTTCGCCGGCGCTCTTCCTCGACGGCGACGGCGTCTATGCGTATCAGGCGACCGTCGACCTCGAAAGCACGATCATCGCCAGGAACTCCAACAACGGATTCCCGGACGACGTCACCGTGGCCGCGGGTGGAACATTCATCGGCGCGAACAACCTGATCTATGAGCCGTGGGCGACCGTTCCGTCCGACACGATCGAGGGTCTCGATCCCGAGCTCTTGGCGCTCGCCGACAACGGCGGCCCGACCGCGACCCACGCGCTGTCATTGGACAGCCCGGCGATCGACATGGGCAACGACAACGCGGCCGTGAACTACGATCAGCGTGGGCCCGGCTATCCGCGCACGATCGGTGCGAGCGTCGACATCGGCGCGTTCGAGGCCGATACGGACACGATCTTCGCGAACGGGTTCGACTGATCGCTCGCGCGTCAATCCAGCGGCTTGTGCAGCACGACCTGCGTCTTGACGCGTGCGAAACCCGCGCGCTCGTAGAACCGATGCGCGCGCTCGCGCGTGTCGCGGCTGCGCACGCGGATCGTGACGCATCCGTTCGAACGCGCCCACTCTTCGGCAGCACGCACGAGCAGCGCACCGATGCCGCCGCTGCGCGCGCTCTCGTCGACGACAAGGCCGAGGATTTCCGCGCAGGCATCTTCAGTCAGCTGCGTGCGCGCCGCGACGTGCAGCCAGCCGACGACGCGACCCGATGCATCCTCGGCGACGAGCACGCGACTCGACGGCTCCGATTCGATGCCGGCGAGGCGTGTCGCGATCTGCTGGCGGTTCGCCGAATAGCCGAGCTGATCGCCGAGCTCGGCGATGGCCTGGGCGTCGTAGTTGCGTGCAGCGCGGATCGTGGTCATGCGTCCGATATCCGGGAACCCGCGCAGGCTAGCGCGCAATGCGGCGCGAATTCGGGCTAGCCGATGGCGGGCACGGGTCGAAGCGGCGACTTCAGCAGCAGCCGTCGCCGCCCTTCACGCTGTGCGCGGCCGTCGCCGCGATGCCGCGCGTCAAGCCTTCGCTCGGACGCGCGATGGTGATCGGCGACCACACGCGCGACGCACATCGACATGCGCTTGCCGGTCGGAATGTGCAGGAATTCGTTCGGGCCGTGCGCATTCGAGTGCGGGCCGAGCACGCCGGTGATCAGGAACTGCGCGCCCGGGAATTTCTCGCCGAGCATGCCCATGAACGGGATCGAGCCGCCCTCGCCGTTGTATGCCGCCGGCGCGCCGAAGAACTCGTGCGAGGCGGTGTCGACCGATTTCTCGAGCCACGGCGCGAGCGCCGGCGCATTCCAGCCGCTGCCGGCTTTCTCGAGCTCGAAGCTGACCTTGGCGCCGTACGGCGGATCGTTTTCGAGCAGTTTCTTGACGAACTCGCCGCTCTTGACCGCATCGAGCGTCGGCGGCACGCGCAGCGAAACCTTCACCGCCGTGTACGGACGCAGCACGTTGCCGGCCGAATCGAGCGCCGGCAGGCCGCCGACGCCGGTGATCGAAAGCGCCGGACGCCACGTGCGATTCAGCACGAGCTCGGAAAGATCGCTCGCCATCGGCTGCATGCCGTCGACCATCGGGAATTTCGCGTAGACCGCATCGCCGAGGATCTCGGCCGTGCGCTTGGCCTGCGCGACGCGCTGCGCCGGAATCTCGACGTAAAGCTCCTTCGGCTTGATCTGTGCCGCTCGTTTCGTCCTCGAGGCGCGACAGCACCTGGCGCAGGATGCGGAAGCTCGACGCGACGACGCCGGACGCATCGCCCGAATGCACGCCCTCTTCGAGCACCTTGACGATGAGATTGCCGCCGGTCAGGCCGCGCAGCGACGTCGTCAGCCAGAGCTGCTCGTAGTTGCCGCAACCCGAGTCGAGGCACACGATCAGCGACGGCTTGCCGATGCGCGCGGCGAGATGATCGACGTAGTACGGCAGATCGTAGCTGCCCGATTCCTCGCAGGCCTCGATCATGACGACGCAGCGCGAATGCGCGATGCCCTGCGCCTGCAGCGCCATGATCGCGGCGAGCGAGCCGAAGATCGCATAGCCGTCGTCGGCGCCGCCGCGACCGTACAGCGTCGCCTTCGAGCACCGGCTTCCACGGACCGAGGTGATCGGACCAGCCGGTCATCTCCGGCTGCTTGTCGAGATGGCCGTAGAGCAGGACCGTGTCGTCGCCCTTGCCGGGAATTTCGATGAAGATCAGCGGCGTGCGGCCCGGCAGGCGCACGACCTCGAGCTTCATGCCCGGAATCGGCTGCGCGCGCGCCCACGCCTCCATCAGCGCGACCGCGCGGTCCATGTGGCCGTGCTCGACCCATTGCGCGTCGAACATCGGCGACTTGTTCGGGATGCGGATGTATTCGGTCAGCTGCGGGACGATTTGCTCGTCCCAGAGACCGCCGACGAAACCGCTGAGTGCTGTCGAATCCATGGCGTGAACCGCCTGTGCAATGGGCGCGGAGGCGCGAAGTTTACTCCGCAAGGGCGTGCAGGACCCATGTAGGAAGTTTCCTACGCGGCGCGACGCGGATCGCCGACCCGCCGCTTCGCGATGCGGCCCTGCCGGCGCGGGCGGGCGGCCGCTACGCTGTGTCCCATTCGCACTCTGTGCGCCTTGTGTCCCTGGTAGTCCCGAAAATGAACTGGCTCTTTCGATTGATTCTTTGCGCCTCTTTCGGCGTCGCTGCATCGGCATTTGCCGGCATGCAGGTCGACGTCAACACCGCTGACGCCCGCACGCTGGCGCAAGCGCTCGACGGCATCGGCCTTTCCAAGGCCGAGGCGATCGTCGCCTACCGCAGCCAGCACGGTCCGTTCGAGACGCTCGAGGATCTTGCCAAGGTGGACGGCATCGGCCCGCACCTGATCGAGAAAAACCGCGAGTCGATCGTGTTCGGCAAGCCGCGGCCGCCTGCCGGCCCGCACGGCTCGCCGCATTCGCTCGCGACCTGGTAGCCGTCGCGGCCGTCACGTTCCGACAGCAGGTTCCAGAAAACCTGCTGTCGCAATGGCTGGATCGATCGGTAAAGCGCCGGAAGCCGCTTCCCAACATCCTGCTAGACTCCGCGCCCGCCTCATCGGCGGTGCGCAAATGATCATTCCCCGCTATCACATCGGCCCGTCGCACATCGCGGGCGCAGGGAAGGGCTTGTTCCTCGACGAGCCCGTCGCGCGCGGCCGCGTGATCGTCGCGCCGGATGCGATCCCGCGCGTGCACACGTTCGACGAGATCTCGCAGATGCCCGACGCCGACTCGCTGCTGCCGGCGACGGTGCGCTGGTTCGAGAACGCCTACACGGTGACGCCGGACTGGCCGGACGAGTGCTACGTGAACCACGCGTTCGCGCCGACGGGCCTCTGGCATCTCGGCTTCGTGTTCGCGGCGGAGGATCTCCCGGCCGGCGTCGAGATCACGGTCGACTATCGCCACCTGCTCGCGCCCGGGCAGTACGAGGAATTCCACGACGCAACCAGCGGCGAGCCGATCGTCGGCTTCAGCTGGGAAGAAAGCCTGCGCGCATCGACGCGCGCGCTCGCCGCGCTCGTCGCCTGATGCAGATGATCGACATTCCCGTCATCGAAACCGAGCGCCTGCATCTGACCGCGCTCGCCGAGCGTCACTTCGAGGCGTACGCATCGATGCTCGCCGATCCGACCAGCACGCGCTACGTCGGCGACGGCGAGCCGCTCGATCGCATGAACGCATGGCGCTCGATGGCGATGCTGCTCGGCCACTGGCAGCTGCGCGGCTTCGGCATGTGGGCGATCGAGCTCAAGGACACCGGCGAGTTCGTCGGCCGCGTCGGCCTGCATCGTCCGGAAGGCTGGCCTGATCTCGAGCTCGGCTGGATGCTGATGCCGGGCCAGCGCCGCCACGGCTACGCGACCGAAGGCGCGCGCGCCGCGCTCGAGTTCGCGTTCCGCGAATTGAACGCGCAGCGCCTCGTCAGCCTGATCCGCAGCGACAACAGCGCGGCCGAGCGCGTCGCGCGCCGGCTCGGCGGACGCCAGGCGACGACGATCGACTTCCTCGGCGGCGCGACGCTCGTCTACGTCTATCATCCGCCCGAGGCGGACGGCTGAGCGAACACGTTCCGCCGCGATCCCGCGACGAGGCCGCGGCACCGATGACACGACTCACGCTGCTTCGCGCATCGGACTACCGGCGCGTGCGCTGGAAGAACGACGGCGGCTGGACCACCGAGATCGCGCGCGAGCCCGCCGACGCGTCCGACGACTTCCGCTGGCGCATCAGCATCGCCGACATCGAGAGCGACGGGCCGTTCTCGACGTTTCCCGGCGTCGTGCGCGATCTGCTGCTGCTGTCGGGCAACGGCATCGAGCTCGACATCGACGACGCGTCCCCGCTGCGCCTGACCGAACGCTTCCAGCGCGTGCGCTTCGGCGGCGATGCGCGCGTCGAGTGCCGCCTCGTCGCCGGGCCGACGCGCGATTTCAACGTGATGGCGCGACAGGACACGGTGCGCGCCGACGTCATGGCGCGTCCGCTGGTCGGTTCGATGGTGCTGTTCGCGGAAGCGGATGTCGTCTGGCTCGCGCATGTCTTTTCGGGTCACGCCGAAGCGCGCGCCGGGCGACGCGCGCACTTCCTTCGAAACCGGCGATACCTTGCGCATCGACTTTGCGTCGCACGATGCCGGCCGCGTCGTCATCGAGGGCGCGGGCGAGGTCGTGCTGGTCAAGCTCGTGCCGGCCATCGACGACGGCGACGCGAATCCCGGCTAGCGCAATCGTGGATCCCGGATGGCAGGCGGCTCCCGTCGCGGCGGATCACCGGCGCGGCGCGGGAAGCGCTGCCTTGCCGCACCCACTGCGCAACACAGCCGATCGGCAGTTCGCGCGGCGCGCGGTCCGTGAGAGCGTCGGCCAGCTTCCATCACAAATGCGAATTACTCACAATCGTGTTGGCGGCCCTCTCTTCATGCCGGCGCGAACCTTGGCTGCGGATGGCGGTCGCTTTGTAGCCCGCCGCCAAGGCAAACGTGCCACGATGGCAGCGCAAGGAACGACGATGCGCATACTCATCATCGAGGACGACGCCGCGATCGCAGATGCGATCGTCGCCGCGCTGACGCGCGCCGGCCACGCGGTCGACCGTCTCACCGGCGGCCGCCAGGCCGACGCCGCGCTGCAGGCCCACCCATACGATCTGATCGTGCTCGACCTCGGCCTGCCCGAGGTGGACGGCGTCGAGCTGCTCAAGCGTCTGCGCGCGCGCGCAGACGCGGTGCCGGTGCTCGTCGCGACCGCGCGCGAAGCGCTCGACGAGCGCGTGCGCGCGCTCGATCTCGGCGCGGACGATTATCTCGTCAAGCCCTTCGCGCTCAGCGAGTTCGAAGCGCGCGTGCGCGCGCTGCTGCGCCGGCGCACGACGCAGGGCGTGCCCGAGCTCAGGCTCGGGCGTTTGCGACTCGATCTGCCGCGGCGCCGCGCGCACGTCGACGACGTGCCGCTCGAGCTCACGCCACGCGAGTTCGGTCTGCTCGAAACGCTGGTCGCGCGCCTCGACCGCGTGATGAGCCGCGAGCAGCTGATCGATGCGCTATGCACGTGGGATACGAGCCTGACCGACAACGGCCTGGACATCGCCGTGCATCGCCTGCGCCGCAAGCTCGAAGGCAGCGGCGTGCGCGTGCGCACCGTGCGCGGCCTCGGCTATCTCCTCGAAACGGATCATGCGGCGAGCGCCTAGCCTGCGCCGGCGTCTGCTGGCGTTCCTGGTTGCGCCGATGGTGCTGGCCTGGCTCATCAGCGGCGTGCTCGTCTACGTACTCGCGCTGCACTACGCGAACGTCAGCTACGACCGCGCGCTGATCGACGCGCTGAACGCGCTCGAGCGCATGGTCAAGAGCGAAGCGCGCTACGAGAAGCTGAACCCGCAGACGCGCATCCTGTTCGAGCTCGACACCGAGGATCCGAACTACTACGCGATCCGCAGCCTCAACCACGGCACGCTGTCCTCGAACCTCGACCTGCCGCTGCCGGACCCGCTGCCGAAGCCCGATGCAAAACCGCACATCGAATCGCTGAACCTCGGCGAGCGCAGCCTGCGCATGGCCTCGCTTGCCGTCGCAGCCGAGGATCCGGGCGACCTGATCGTCGTCTCGGTCGCGCAGACGCTGCGCGAGCGCCACGCGCTCGCACGCGAGATCCTGGTCGGCGTGCTGCCGATCGTGCTCGGCTTGATCGTGCTGGTGCTGGTCCTGGTCTGGTTCGGCGTCAACCGCGGCCTGCACCTGTTCGATCCGCTGACGACGCACCTCGCCGGACGACGCGCGCGCGATCTTTCGCCGCTCGACCAGAGCATCGTGCCGGTCGAGATCCGGCCACTGACGCGCACGGTGGATCTGCTGCTCGCTCGCCTGCGCTCGCTGCTCGACCTGCAGGATCGTTTCATCGCCGACGCGGCACATCAGCTGCGCACGCCGCTCGCGGGCCTGCGCCTGCAGGCCGAGCGCGCGCTGGCCGATCCGCGGCCCGACAGCGTCCGCGAGGCGCTGATCCACGTCGAGCGCCTTTCCGCCGGCGCCGGCCGCGCGGCCGGCCAGCTGCTCGCGCTTGCGCGCACGCAGTCGAACGTCGACGACGACGCGCCGCCGGTACCGGTCGATCTTGCCCGGCTCGCGCGCGATCACGTCGCCGAATGCGTGCCGCGCGCGCTCGCGGCGAACATCGATCTCGGCTATGCGGGCCCGAAAGAGGACGCGATGATCGCCGGCGATGCGGTCATGCTGCGCGAGGCGCTCGTCAATCTCGTCGACAACGCGCTGAACTACGTCGGCGCCGGCGGCAGCGTGACGGTCGAGGTCGCGCGCGAACTGCGCACGGTATCGGTATCGGTCGAGGACGATGGTCCCGGCGTCGGCGAGGAATGGTGGCCGCGCCTCGGCGAGCGTTTCTTCCGCGCGCCGGGCGCCGCGCGCGAAGGCTCGGGATTCGGCCTGGCGATCGTGCGCCGCATCGCAGAGCGCCATCATGCCGCGCTCGCGTTCGCGCGCGGTCATGACAGTCGCGGCCTGCGCGTCACGCTGCGGTTTTCCGGCGCTCGCCGACACGCGCGAGCCACAAGTGGCCCGCTAGCGGCGCCTAATCCCAGCGATCGTCGCGCGTGTAGACGACGCCGTCCTCGACCTTCACCGGAAACTTCGCGGTCGGCTCGTACGCCGGCGGCGTCAGCGCCTCGCCGGTCGCGATGTCGAAGCGCGCGCCGTGGCGCGGGCATTCGACCTGGCGTCCTTCGATCACGCCGCCGGTCAGCTCGCCGCCGTCGTGCGTGCAGATGTCCTCGATCGCGTAGAGATCGCCGTCGATGTTGAACACCGCGATCGGCGTGTCGCCGTCGTAGGCGACCTGGTATTCGCCGGGCAGCAGCTCGGCCGTCGCGCAGACGCGAACCCAGTCAGCCACGATCGCTCGCACTCGCGCGTACGAGCGCGCGGCTCACAGCGGCTTGACCAGCAACTCGAAACGCAGATCGTCGCGCTTGGGAATGCCGAAGCGCTCGTCGCCGTACGGAAACGGCGAATAGCGGCCGGTGCGCCGATAGCCGCGGCGCTCGTACCACGGCGATCAGATCGTCGCGCACCGAGATCACGGTCATCTGCATCTCGCGTGCAGTTCCAGTCGCTGCGCGCGATGCGCTCGGCTTCGGCGAGCATCGCGCGCGCCGATGCCTTTGCCCTGCTGGTCGGGCCGCACCGAGAACATGCCGAAGTAGCGACGACCTCGCCGCGCTTCTCGATGTTCGCGCACGCGAGCAGTTCGCCCGCGCGCTCGCCGAGCAGCACGCAGCTGCCGGGTTTGCCGATCAGCTCGCCGACACCGTCGGGATCGGTGCGCTGGCCTTCGAGCATGTCGGCCTCGGTCGTCCAGCCCTTGCGGCTCGACGTCGCCGCGATAGGCCGATTCGACGAGCGCGACGATCGCGGCGATGTCGTCCGGCGTCGCGAAACGGAATGTCGTCACGGCGTCGTCGACAACGGAATTCATGGCGTCTCCGTGCTGACGCGCGCCGTGCCTTCGAGCGCCGCGCGCAACGTCGCCCACGGCAGCTCCGCGCACTTGCGTCGCGACGGATAGCGCGTGCAGCTCGCGCAGCGCGTTGAGCGCGCCGAGCGCTCGTCGCTCGTCGATCTCGCCGCGCGAGCAGCCGCGCGAACGGCGCGTTCGACGCGGCGACTGTCCGCCGCGTCGAGTCCGACGACGAGCTCGCTCAGCATCGACGCCGTCGCCGTCGTGATCGCGCAGGCTTCGCCGCGAAAAACGCATGTCGACGATGCGCCCGCTCGCGCAGGCGAGCTCGATGCGCAGCGAATCGCCGCACAGCGGATTGACGCCGTCGGCCGCGTGCGTGCAGTCCGGCGAGCACGCCGCGATTGCGCGGGTTGCGGTAGTGGTCGAGCACGACGTCGTGGTAAAGGGCTGGCGTATCCATCGCGTTCATTCTAAGGAGCGCGCGGCGCGGACGCGAGGCCGCCTTCGAACCGGCACCGATGGTCTGGCCGGCCGCTCACGCCGAGCAGCTTGCGGACGCGCGCCGATCGCCTCGACGAAGCGGTCGACTTCCTCGCGCGTGTTGTAGAACGCGAGCGACGCGCGCACGGTCGCCGGCACGCCGTAGAACTGCATCAGCGGATGCGCGCAGTGATGGCCCGAGCGCACCGCGATGCCTTCGTGGTCGAGCAGCGTCGCCAGATCGTGCGCGTGCGCGCCGTCGATCAGGAACGAGATCACCGCGGCCTTGTCGCTCGCGCCTCGCCGAAGATGCGCAGGCCGGGCACGGTCTTCAGCGCGGCCGTCGCGTAGTCGAGCAGCTCGTGCTCCGCAGGCCGCGATGCGCTCGCGGCCGAGCGATTCGATGTAGTCGATCGCCGCGCCGAGCCCGACGAAGCCCGCGATGTTCGGCGTGCCGGCCTCGAACCGGTGCGGCGGATCGGCGATACGTCGTGCCGTCGAAGCGCACCTCGCGGATCATCTCGCCGCCGCCGAAGAACGGCGGCATGTCGCGCAGGAGTTCCTTGCGCGCCCACAGCGCGCCGGTGCCGGTCGGGCCGTACATCTTGTGGCCGGTCAGCGCGTAGAAATCGCAGCCGAGCGCGCGCACGTCGACCGGCAGGTGCGGCATCGCCTGCGAGCCGTCGACGAGCAGCGGAATGCCGCGCTTGCGCGCCGCGCGCGCGAGCTCGGCGACCGGATTGATCGTGCCGAGCACGTTCGAGACGTGCACGACGCCGGCGAGCTTCACGCGCGGCGTCAGGAGCTCGATGAACTTCTCGACGATCAGCTCGCCCTTCTCGGTGATCGGCGCGACCTTGAGCTTCGCGCCGGCGCGATCGCACGAGGATCTGCCACGGCACGATGTTGGCGTGGTGCTCCATCGTCGTGACGACGATCTCGTCGCCGGGCTCGAGGCGCGGCAGCAGATAGCTGTACGCGACCAGGTTGATCGCCTGCGTCGTGCCGCTGGTGAACACGATCTCGTCGCGCGACGGCGCGTTGATGAAGCGCGCGAGCTTGTCGCGCGTCGCCTCGTACGCGGTGGTCGCCTCGTCGCCGAGCGTGTGCACCGCGCGCGCGACGTTCGCATTGAATCGCCGGTAGAAATCGTCGACCGCCTCGATGACGGCGCTGCGGTTTCTGCGACGTGTTCGCGTTGTCGAAATAGACCAGCGGCTTGCCGTGCACGGTGCGCGCGAGCAGCGGAAAATCGGCGCGGACACGCGCGACATCGAGCGGAGCCTGCAGATCCTTCGGGCGCGCGCTCATGCCGCGGCTCCGATGTCGACGACGTTCTCGCGATCGCCGTGACTCTTCGGCACGGAGATCACGAGGATGTGCACGTCGGCATCCGATTCGTTGCGGAACTGATGCGCCGCGCCCGGTGGAACATGCAGGCCGGTCCCGGCCGCAAGCGCATGGCGGACGCCGTCGACTTCGAGCACCGCGGCGCCGTCGAGAACATAGAAGAACTGCCGCGCGCGCGCGTGCCGATGGCGCGTTTCCGAAATGCCCGGCGGGACGCGCTCGCGGATCACGCTGAATCCGTCGAGCTTGAGCAGGTGCCAGCCGTCGCAGACGTCGGCCCAGCGGTAATGCTCGGCGTTCTCGATGCCGACGGGCTCGATCGCTTCGGTTTCCATGGCTCGTTCGATCGTCGCCATCTCAGGATTCTCCGATCCGCGGCAGGCGCGCGGCGAGCATCGCGTCGAGATGCTCGCGCAACTCAGGCGGAGCAAGCGCCGTCGAGCGCAGCGCTGCAGAACGCGCGCGATCAGCAGATGCCGCGCCGCATCCGGCGCAAGGCCGCGCGAGCGCAGATAGAACAGCGCGCTGCTCGTCGAGCTGGCCGACCGTCGCGCCGTGCGCGGCCTTGACCTCGTCGGCATAGATTTCGAGCACCGGCTGCGTGTCGATCTCGGCATGCGGCGAGAGCAGCAGGTTCTTGTTGGAAAGGTTCGCATCGGCGCCGTCGGCGCCGGCGGCGACCGTGATCGCGCCGTGGAACACGCCGCGCGCGCGCTCGTCGGCGACGCCGCGCCAGACGATGTCGCTCGCGGTGTCGCGCGCGGCGTGGCGGATATCGAGATGCGTATCGCAGTGCTGGCGGCCGCGCAGCGCGAACACGCCGCGCGAGACGAAGCCGCGCGCCGCGGCCACGGAGATCGACGTCGAGGTCATGCCGCGCCGAGCTGCGCGCCGATTTCCAGCGCGTGTACCGCCGCCATCGCTCCCGCGCCGACCGTGACTTCGCTGCGACGAATCAGCGTGGCGTTGGCCGCGGCATCCTGGATCTGCACCAGATCGAGCTTCGCGCTCGCTCCGAGCGCGTAGTGCGCGACGACGTTACCGAATGTCGGTGCGCCAGCGGCGGCGCCGCAATGATGCTCGATGACTCGCAGACGGGAACCTTCGCCGAGCGCGACGAGCGAGCGCGCATGCCACGCGATCTCGTGCGCATCCGCCGCACCGATGAAAACGAGATGGAGCGGTGCTTCGATGTGCGCGCCGTCGGCGACACGCACGAGCGGGCCATCGATCGCGAGCGCGGTGTTCAGCCGCGCGAACGCCGACGCTACGTCGCCGTCGTCGCGCGCCAGTGATGATTGCCACGGTTCGAGGGCCGACGCGTCCGCTCCCGCGAGCGTCGAGAGCGAAATGCCCGAGGCCGCATCGACCCGCGAAAGATCCGCGCGAAAAACTCCGTTGACGAACACGAGCCGCGGACCTTCGACACCCGGCAGCACGATCGATGCGACCTCGATCGGCCGCGTCGCCGCGTCCGCATCGCCGACCGCAGGCTTGCGCTGCTCGAGCGCGCGCAGGCTGGTGTACTTCCAGGCCTCCGTGCGCGCATTCGGCAAGCCCGTCGCGCGCAAGCGAATCCGCGGCAGCGCGGCGTGCTTCGGAGAGCCACGCGGGCTGCGGCATCGCAAGCGCGCCCGCGAGCGCGTCGCGATCGAGCAGCGATTCGAGCAGCGCCGTCATCACGCGGCTCCGGCGCCGATCTTGTCGGGCACGTTGCGCTCGGCGATCCACGCGTAGCCGTGCTCTTCGAGCTTGTGCGCGAGCGTCGCGTCGCCGCTTTCGACGATGCGCCCGTCGGCGAGCACGTGCACGAAATCCGGCACGATGTAGTCGAGCAGGCGCTGGTAGTGCGTGATCACGACGAACGCGCGTTCCGGCTGCGCGCATCGCGTTGACGCCGTCGGCGACCATCTTCAGCGCGTCGATGTCGAGGCCGGAATCGGTCTCGTCGAGGATCGCGAGCTTCGGCTCGAGCAGCGCCATCTGGAAGATCTCGTTGCGCTTCTTCTCGCCGCCGGAGAATCCTTCGTTGACCGCGCGATGCAGCAGCTCGTCCTTGAGAGTGCAGCACGCGCGAGCTTCTCGCGCACGCGCTTGAGGAACTGCATCGAGTCGAGCTCGGGCTCGCCGCGATGCTTGCGCTGCGCGTTCAGCGCGGCGCGCAGGAAATAGGTGTTGTTGACGCCGGGAATCTCGACCGGGTACTGGAACGCGAGGAACACGCCCGCCGCGGCGCGCTGCTTCGGGCTCGAGCTCGAGCAGGTTGCGGCCTTCGTACTCGATCGAGCCTTCGCGTGACCTCGTAGCCTTCGCGGCCGGCGAGCACGTTGCCGAGCGTCGACTTGCCGGCGCCGTTCGGCCCCATGATCGCGTGCACTTCGCCCGCGTTCACGTCGAGCGAGAGGCCCTTGAGGATTTCCTTGCCCGCGACGCGGACGTGGAGGTTTTCGATCTTCAGCATCGGATGCATCGCGTCGTTCATTTCGCCGGATTCTTGGAAGGCCGCGCCATGCGGTATGACGCATCGTCGCGCGGAGCACTGGCGACGTATGGCCGCGCGGCTTTGGCTTCGCATGCGCGGAAAGTCGGGTCGGCACGGCCTGGCCTTGCGAGATCGCAATCGAGATCGATCGCGGCGTAGCGATCAGCGGTCGGATCGACCGTCCAGAGCTTCTGCGGCGACAGCACGTTGCCCGTTTCGAGCCAGTACGTCGGCGTCTCGCCTTCCGTGCGTCCATCGGACAACGCGCCGGCCGAGTGCAGCGGCCCCGACGATGGAATCAGGAACCGGCCCGACGCGTCGGCATAGCCGCACCTGCGGATCTCGCTGCCGCTCTGGCGCAGGCAGACGTTCGACGCGACCGGCTGCTTGCCGCTGGTCAGCACGCCATGGATTTCGGGCGTGTAGGTCTTCGTCTTCGGCTTCGCGGGCGAATCGGCTGCGCCGGCAGGGAGCGCGAGGAACGCGAGCAACGCGAGCATCGTGCGAATCTTCATCCGACCGCTCCTTCGAGCGACACTTCGAGCAGCTTCTTCGCTTCGACCGCGAACTCCATCGGCAGTTCGCGGAACACCTGCTTGCAGAATCCGTCGACGATCATCGACACCGCGTCTTCCTCGCCGATGCCGCGCGCGCGGCAGTAGAACAGCTGGTCGTCGGAGATCTTCGACGTCGTCGCCTCGTGCTCGACGATCGCGCCGGGATTCTTGACTTCGATGTACGGAAACGTGTGCGCGCCGCATTTCTTGCCGATCAGCAGCGAATCGCACTGCGTGTGGTTGCGCGCGCCCTCGGCGCCCTTCTCGACGCGCACGAGGCCGCGATAGGTGTTCTGGCCGCGCCCGGCGCTGATGCCCTTCGAGACGATCTTCGATTTCGTGTTGCGGCCGATGTGGATCATCTTCGTGCCGGTGTCGGCCTGCTGGCGATGATGGGTCAGCGCGACCGAGTTGAACTCGCCGACCGAATCGTCGCCGCGCAGGACGCAGCTCGGGTATTTCCAGGTGATCGCCGAGCCGGTCTCGACCTGCGTCCAGGAAATCTTGCGAGCGCGCGCCGCGGCAGTCGCCGCGCTTGGTGACGAAGTTGTAGATGCCGCCCATGCCGTTCTCGTCGCCCGGATACCAGTTCTGCACGGTCGAATACTTGATGTTCGCATCGTCGAGCGCGACGAGTTCGACGACGGCCGCGTGCAGCTGGTTCTCGTCGCGCATCGGCGCGGTGCAGCCTTCGAGGTACGACACGCTCGCGCCTTCCTCGGCGATCAGCAGCGTGCGCTCGAACTGGCCGGTGTCGCGCGCGTTGATGCGGAAGTAGGTCGACAGCTCCATCGGACAGCGCACGCCCTTCGGCACGAACACGAAGCTGCCGTCGGAGAACACGGCCGAGTTCAGCGCGGCGAAGTAGTTGTCGCCGGTCGGCACGACGCTGCCGAGATATTTGCGCACGAGATCCGGATGCTCGCGGATCGCTTCGGACATCGAGCAGAAGATCACGCCGGCCTCGGCCAGCTCCTTGCGGAACGTCGTGCCGACCGAGACCGAATCGAACACCGCATCGACCGCGACGCCGGCGAGGCGCGCGCGCTCGTGCAGCGGCACGCCGAGCTTGTCGTAGGTTTCGAGCAGTTTCGGATCGACTTCGTCGAGCGACTTCGGCCGGTTCTTCGGCTGCGAGAAATAGCTGATCGCCTGGAAATCGATCGGCTCGATGTCGAGCTTCGCCCAGTGCGGCGGCGTCATCGTCAGCCAGTGGCGATACGCCTTCAGGCGCCACTCGGTCATCCATTCCGGTTCGTTCTTGCGCGCCGAGATCGCGCGCACGACGTCCTCGCCCAGGCCCGGCGGCAGCGTCTCGGTTTCGATGTCGGTGACGAAGCCGGCGTCGTAGCGACGATTGATCGCCGCCGCGACCGCGTCCGGCGGTGCGGCGCGTTCGCGAAGCTCGTTCTCGATCTGGATGCGTTCGGTGGCCATCGGCTGCCTATTCGTTGCCTCAGACCGCGACGCGCAGCGGAATCGTCGCGCGCTGCTTCGGCGGCGGCTGCAGCATGTCGGCAAGCGTCACGTTGGCGAGCGCGCCGGCGATCGCCTGGTTGATGCGCTGCCAGTTCACGCGCACGCCGCAATGCGGCTCGTGGCCGCACAGGCCCGCGTGCGCGCTGCATTCGGTCATGCCGATCGGGCCTTCCATCGCGGTCACGATGTCGGCGATCGTGATGCGCTCGGGCGCGCGCGCGAGCCGGTAGCCGCCGTTGATGCCGCGCGTCGACGCGACCAGCCCGGCCTGCGCGAGCTGCTTGAGCAGCTTGCTGACGGTCGGCAGCTCCAGGCGCGCGCGCTCGGCGAGCTGCCTGCGCGCTCATGCACGTCGTCGCGCGCGCGCGGCGAGGCAGGTCATGACGACGGTGGCGTAGTCGGTGAGTTTGCTGACGCGGAGCATGGCTGGATCCTGCCCGGATCGGTTCAAATCAGTACTGAAATGGTACTATTTAGGCCGGGCCGCGGTCAATGCAAGCCGCGGCCGATGGACCAGCAGAATCCCGCCGCGCCGTGCGGATACACTGCGGGCTGAACGATCAATCACTTCGCCGATTCGCGACATGACCCCTGCCCCGACGCGCGCCGATGCGCTGCGGCGATTCGCCGAGACCGCACTCGCCGCGACCGGCCTTCCGATCGAGCCCGCGTCCGCCGATGCGAGCTTCCGCAGCTACTGGCGCGTCGCGGCCGCCGAGCGCAGCTACATCGTGATGGACGCGCCGCCGGACAAGGAGAACGTCGAGCCGTGGCTCGACATCGGCGCGCGCCTGCGCCGCGCCGGCCTGCACGCGCCGGAGGTCCTCGCCGTCGATCGCGAGCAGGGCTTCGTGCTGATGGAGGATCTCGGCACGCGCACGTATCTCGCCCGAGCTCGAACGACGCGACCGTCGATGCGCTCTACGCGCGATGCGCTCGACGCGCTGCTGCGCATGCAGACGCACGGTCGACCCGGCCGGCCTGCCGGCGTTCGACGAAACGTTCATGACGACCGAGCTCGAGCTGATGCCCGAGTGGTTCCTGCGCCGCCATCTCGGCTCACGCGGTCGACTGCGACGAATGGGACGTCATCGAGCTTGCGTTCCGCACGCTGATCACCGCGCTGCGACGAGCAGCCGCAGGCGTTCATGCATCGCGACTATCACAGCCGCAATCTGCTCGATCGTCGCGACGACCCGCGCAGCGCAAGCCACGCGCTGGCGCGGCCCGGCATCATCGATTTCCAGGGCGCGATGATCGGTCCGGTCACCTACGATCTCGCTTCGCTGCTGCGCGACTGCTACATCGCGTGGGATGCCGAGCGCGTCGAAGGCTGGGTCGAGGCCTATCGCGAGCGCCTGCGCCACGCGCATCTGATCGACTCGCACGTCGACGCCGCGCACTTCCGCCGCTGGTTCGATCTCGTCGGACTGCAGCGGCACATCAAGGTGCTCGGCATCTTCTGCCGGCTCTGTTATCGCGACGGCAAGGCGCACTACCTCGCCGATCTGCCGCTGACCTGGCGACTACGTGATCTCGGTCGCGCGAGCGCTACGCCGAGCTTGCGCCGCTTCGCCGACCTGCTCGAGCGCGCGCTCGGCGAGCGCGATATCACGCAGCCGCGCGCCGAGGCGACCGCCGGCATGATCCGCGCGCGCGATGATCTTCGCGGCCGGACGCGGCGAGCGCATGCGGCCGCTGAGCGATGCGACGCCGAAGCCGCTGCTGCGCGTCGGCGGCGAAGATGCTGATCGAGCATCATCTCGAAAAGCTCGCCGCGGCCGGCGTGCGCGAGGTCGTCATCAACACTTCGCACCTCGCCGAGCAGTTTCCGGCGGCGCTCGGCGACGGCTCGCGCTGGGGCGTGCGCATCCACTACAGCTACGAAGGCGCCGAAGCCGCTCGAAACCGGCGGCGGCATCCAGCACGCGCTGCCGCTGCTCGGCGCCGAGCCGTTCATCGGCGTCACCGCCGACATCGTCAGCGACTACGACTACGCGAAGCTGCCGGCCGAGCCCGACGGCGCTCGCGCATCTCGTCATGGTGCCGAATCCGGCGTTTCATCCGCGCGGCGATTTCTTCCTCGACGGCACGCGGCTCAACGAGGACGGCGTCGGCGAGCGGCTGACGTTTTCGAGCATCGGCGTGTACCGGCCGGAGCTCGTCGCCGGCGAGACGGCGACGTATTTCAAGCTGCTGCCGCACTTTCAGCGCGCGATGCGCGAAGGCAAGCTGAGCGGCGAGCGTTTCGACGGATTCTGGATGAACATCGGAACGCCGGAGCAATTGCGCGAACGCGAACGCGCATTTGAGCTGACATTCCGTCGAGCTCCGCTTGCGCGGAAAAAGCTAGAACGGCTGCGCCGGGATGACAGCGTCTCGCCTTCGAGCAGCTTGCGCAGGAACGGCACCGTCACGCGCCGCTGCGCCGCGAGCGACGCGCGTGTCGACGCGATCGAGCACGCCGAGCAGCGAGCCGAGATCGCGCTTCTCGCGCGCGAACAGCCAGTCGATCACCGCGTCGTCGAGCTCGATGCCGCGCGCAGCCGCGCGCTGCGCGCAGGAGATCGCGGCGATCGCGCTCGCCGAGCGGCTTCAGCACGATCTGCGTGCACGCAGGCGAGACGCGAGACGAGATCGGGCAAGCCAAGTCCGATCTGTGCCGGCGGCGCGAGGCCGGCGAACAGCAGCGTCGCGCCTTCGGCGCGGCAGCGGTTGTAGAGATCGAACAGCGCGTGTTCTGCGGCCGCGGTCGCCGGCGATCGCATCGACATCGTCGATCGCGAGCAGATCGCTGCCGCCGAATGCGCGGATCGACTCCGGCGCGTTGCCGCTGCGCATCGTCGCGAGCGGAAGGTATTGCGCGCTGCGCTGGACTTCGCCCGCCGCCGCGCACGCCGCGATCAGAAGGTGCGTGCGGCCGCTTCCGATCGCGCCGGCGATATACAGCGCAGACGGAGTCCGGTCGCGCGCGGCGCCGCGCAGCAGCTCGATCGCGACGGCGTTTTCGCCCGGCTGGAATGCCTCGAAGCGCTGATGCGCCGGCCAGCGCAGCGCGAGCGGAAGCTGTGCGCTCATGAACCTTCGCGCGGAGGTCGCAACGCGTCGTCGGCTTCCGGCATGCGCTCGGCGAGCGGCGATCGCCTCGGCGACGTCGCCTTCGCCGACGATGACGATGGCCGGCTCGTCCGACGCGCGATACAGCTCGCTCGCGCGGTAGCGCTCGTGCGCGTAGCGCAGCAGCACCATGACGACCGATGCGACCGGCAGCGCGAGCAGCACGCCGAGGAACCCGAACAGCTCGCCGCCGGCGAGCACCGCGAAGATCACCGCGACCGGATGCAGGCCGATCTTTTCGCCGACCAGGCGCGGCACCAGCACGTAGCCTTCGAGCGTCTGGCCGATCGCGAACACGATCAGCACGAGCGCGACGTGCGTGAAGTCCTGGTACTGCACGAGCGCCGCGATCACGCGCCATGATCACGCCGGTGATCGCGCCGAGATACGGCACGAAGCTGATCAGGCCCGCGATCATGCCGATCAGCGGACCGACGCTGAGGCCGACGAGCCAGAGGCCGACGCCATACAGGACGCCGAGCACGACCATCACGCTGAGCTGACCGCGCAGGAATGCGCCGAGCACGTCGTCCGATTCGTGCGCGAGCCGCGCGACGACCGGCTCGATCGAGCGCGGCACCAGCGCATGGATGCGATCGACCATGATGTCCCAGTCGCGCAGGAGATAGAACGCGACGACCGGGATCAACACGATGTTGAGCACCCAGCCGACGATCGTGAGTCCGGACTTGGAAACTTTGCCCGAGCACCGTCGTCGCGAAGCCGCCGGCTTCCTTCCAGTGCTCCTGCAGCACGCCGATCAGCTGCTGCGTGTCGAGCACGTCGGTCGAAACGCCGAGATGCGCCTCGAGCCACGGCGCGGCCGTCGTCTGGAACCACAGCGATCCACGTCGGCAGCTGCGCGAGGAAATTGCCGATCTGGCGCTCGATGAACGGCACCAGCACGAGCAGGATCGCGACGACGACGATCGACCATGACGAGGAACACGAGGCAGACCGCGAGCGTGCGCGTCATGCGCTTTTCGAGCCGGTCGACCAGCGGATCGCCGAGATACGCGAACAGCGCGGCGATGACGAACGGCATCAGCACCGGCGCGAGCAGCCAGATCACGAAGCCGACGATGCCGATCAGGATCAGCCACTGCCAGCGGATGTCGAGCGTGTTCCCGCTCACGCCTGCCTCCGTTCGCGCGCATGCGTGCGTTCGCCACGCGCGCGCGCTCCAGACCACGACATAGTGCGCGCCGCTCGCAAACGTCAGCAGCGCGGTGAATGCGATCGCGCCCGTGCGCACGGCGTCCGGCATCTCGATCAGATGCGAGAGCCTCAGCAGCTCAGCGAGCACGAACACGATCTGCACGAGCGTCGTCAGCTTGGACAAGCGGCTCGGCGCCGCGTCGAAGTGCCCGATCAGGTAATAGTAGGCGACCGCGCCGCCGACGATGACGAGATCGCGTCCGATCACGAGCGCGGCGAGCCAGCCGGGCACATCGCCCGCGAACGCGAGCCAGAGGAATCGCCGCCATCAGCAGGAGCTTGTCCGCGATCGGATCGAGGATGCCGCCGAGCCACGACTGCCAGCCGTAGCGCTTGGCCAGAAAGCCGTCGACCGCGTCGGAAAGCCCGGCAATCGCGGCGACGACCAGCGCGCCGTCGTAGCGGCCCGTCGGCGATCAGCCAGCACAGCGGCACGACCAGCAGCATGCGCAGCAACGTGATCAGGTTCGGCAGGTGGCGCAGCATCGGCGCCATGTCTTCAGGGACCTAGGGCAAGCGTCGCATCGACGCCTTCGACCGGCGGCGCGGCGTTGACGACGCTGAGCGCGCGCTCCATGCCGACCGCATCGAGGAAATGCGCCAGATCGGTCGCCAGCGAGAGCCGGACCAGCATGCCGTCGCCGCGCGCCTGCTTTCGGCTGCACGCCGCGCACGAGATTGTTCTTGCCGAGATACGCGATGACGCGCGCGTAGTCTTCCGCGGAGCGGATGCCGCCGATCCAGACCGTCGCCTCGCTCGGCGTCGTTTCGATCGGCGCGGCGGTGCCCGGTCCGTTGGCGCCGAGGCCGAGGCGCTGCAGCATCGCATCGACCGCGGTACTGTCGAACTCGGCGACGAGGATCAGCGGAGGTCCCGAGCCGTCGGTGGCGCCGCGCTTGTAGCGGAATTGCAGGACGTAGCGCTCGGCCTTGCCGACCGCGGACGCGACGTCCGAGCGCGACAGCACGCCGGGATCGCCGGTCTGCTCGATGACGACGTTGGCGAGCGCGGTCTTCAGCGCGTCGACGCGCTCTTCGTCGGACTGCGAATTGACCGGCGCCTCGCCGGTGTAGGTCGGCGGCACGGCGTTCGCGTGCGGCGTGAACATGCAGGCCAGGAACAGCGCGAGCGCATACATCGCCGCCGACAGGCGAGGCGCGCGGCTCCGGCCTGGCAAGCGGCAGCAAAGATCGGCATCCGGGAAGCACGCGCGCACGTTCGTAATCCGTTACGTGGGAACCGAAGTCTGCCGGAAAGCGACGCGGGGCGTCCAGAAACGAGGCGCGGCGCCAGATGCGCGCACCTTGGACGACCGCTCGATGCCGGGCCGCCGCATCGATTTCCGCCCTCGCCTGTTATCATTCGCGCCCTTCCGCGAAGCGCGTTTTCCATGTCCGCCGACACCGAATCCCTGAGCTACCGCGCCGCCGGCGTCGACATCGACGCGGGCAACGAGGTCGTCGAGCGGATCAAGCCGCTGGTCAGGCGCACGTACCGGCCCGAAGTCATGGCCGGGCTCGGCGGCTTCGGCGCGTTGTTCGAGCTCGCCGGGCGCTACCGCGAACCGGTGCTCGTATCGGGCACGGACGGCGTCGGCACCAAGCTCAAGCTCGCGCAGGAGCTCGGACGCCACGACACGATCGGCATCGATCTCGTCGCGATGTGCGTCAACGACGTGCTCGTGCAGGGCGCCGAGCCGCTGTTCTTCCTCGATTATTTCGCGACCGGCAAGCTCGACGTCGACACCACGGTCGCGGTCGTCGGCGGCATCGCCAAGGGCTGCGAGTTCGCCGGCTGCGCGCTGATCGGCGGCGAGACGGCCGAGATGCCCGACATGTATCCGCCGGGCGAATACGATCTCGCCGGCTTCTGCGTCGGCGCGGTCGAGAAAAGCGCGCTGATCGACGGCTCGGCGATCCAGGCCGGCGACGCGATCATCGGCATCGCATCGAGCGGACCGCATTCGAACGGCTATTCGCTGGTGCGCAAGATCGTCACGCGCGCCGGGAGCCCTTTCGATCTCGATCTTGGCGGCGTCAAGCTCGCCGACGCGCTGCTCGCGCCGACGACGATCTACGTGAAGCCGATCCTGAAGCTGATGCGCGAGCAGCCGGTGCACGGCATGGCGCACATCACCGGCGGCGGCCTGAAGGAAAACATCATCCGCGTCGTGCCGGAGCATCTCGGCATCGCGCTCGATAGTTCGAGCTGGACGCTGCCGCCTGTGTTCGACTGGCTGCGCCGCGAAGGCAACGTCGCGCGCGACGAGATGTTCCGCACGTTCAACTGCGGCATCGGCTACACGCTGATCGTCGCGGCATCGGCGAGCGCATCGACGATCGCGGCGCTCGCGGCGCTCGGACTCGATGCGGTCGCGATCGGCGAAGTCGTGCCGGCGCGCGGTGATCGTGTGGCGATTGCCTGAGCGCCACTGCTTCCCGCGCTGTCGGCATGACTCTGCGCGTCGCCGTTCTCGCGTCGGGCCGCGGCTCCAATCTCGAGGCGCTGATCGAAGCCGAACGCTCGCGGCGCGTGCCGATCGAGATCGTGCTGGTCGCGAGCGACAAGGCACACGCGCAAGCGCTCCGGCGCGCCGAAGAAGCCGGCATCGCGACGCTCGCGCTCGATCCGTGCGGCTATGCCGATCGCGCGGGCTTCGATGCGGATCTCTTCGCGCGCATCGCCGACCAGGCGCCCGATCTCGTCGTGCTCGCCGGCTTCATGCGCATCCTCGATCCCGCCGTGCTCGCGCCGTGGATCGGACGCGCGATCAACATCCATCCGTCGCTGCTGCCGAAATATCGCGGCTTGCGCACGCACGAGCGCGCGATCGCGGCCGGCGACACGTTGCATGGCGCGAGCGTGCATTTCGTGACGCCGGAGCTCGATGGCGGACCGGTCGATCGCGCAGGTCGAGATTCCGCTCGAAACCGGCGACACGCCGGCGACGCTCGCTGCGCGGCTGCTGCCGCGCGAGCACCGGCTGCTGATCGAATGCGTGCGCCTCTTCGCCGCCGGACGCATCGCGCTGCGCGGTGACAGCGTCGTCTGCGATGGCCGCCCGCTTGCCGCGCCGTTGAGGCTCAACTCCGTAGGCGAACTCGGCGCGCCGGCGTGAACGCGGCGTTCAGCCGCGGGCGGCGACACTTTCGCCATCCCGTCGGCCTGGAAGACACCATGAAAATCCTGTTTGCGGCGATCGCACTCGCTGCGGCTGCCACGCCAATCGCGGCACTCGCCGACGACGCGCCGCTGGCGCCGTTCCGCGCCGAGTACGATGCGCTGCGCAACGGCGACGCGCTCGGCCGCACGACGCTCGAGCTGACCGACAACCACGACGGCACCTGGACGCTGCGCAGCGAGACGCGCGGCACGTCCGGTCTCGCCAAGCTGGCCGCCATCCATATCGTCGAGACCTCGCATTTCCGCTGGCACGACGGTCGACCGGAGGCGATCGACTACGACTACCGCCAGGACAGCGCGATCAAGAACCGCACGCGCCATGCGACGTTCGCGAACGGCGAGGCGCGCGTCGAGGAAGGCGGCGAATCGTTCCACTACGCGATCGTGCCGGGCCTGGTCGATCGCCACGCGGTGACGCTTGCGATCGCGATGGATCTGAAGCACGGCGCGAAGACGTTCGACTACAAGATCGCGGTCAAGGACCACGTCGAGGACATGCGCTACGAGCGCGCCGGCAACGAGAGCGTGAACGTGCCGGCCGGGACGTTCGACGCGGTGCTGATGCGTCGCGTCGGCGAGCCGGGCACCGATCGCAAGCGCGTCGCGCGCAGCTGGTTCTCCGAGAAGCTCGGCTGGCTGCCCGTGCAGATCGAGCAGACCGAAAAGAAGGGCGACACGGTCACGCTGCGGCTCGCTTCGGCGCCGTCGCGCTAGGCAACGAACACCCGCTTGCGCCGGCTTCGCGAAGTCGGCGTATGCTGTTCGCGTGCGGACCTGGGGAGGGATGCGCGATGTCGCTCGTTCGTCTGCTGTTCTCTGTTGCGCTCGTTTTTTCTTTCGCCGCCAACGCCGCCGATGCGCCCGCTTCGACGGACTACGCCTGGCCCAATCTCACCGATTTCATCAAGCAGCTGATCGCGAAGGTCGGCGCGCCGATCAAGGTCTATCGGCTCACGATGGATCGCGAGGGCAAGGTCGATCTGTGGATCCAGGATCAGAAACGCCGCGATCTCGTCGACAGCTACGAGTACGAGCACGGCACGATGAGCGAGGCGATCCCGGTCAAGTTCGAGCATTACCCGAGCATCGATGCGGTCGACCAGCACGTGATCGAGCTCACCACGATCGATTTCCAGCGGCTGCCCGGCCATGCTCGCAACCGCGAAGTCGAAGCTCGGATTGCCGGACGCGCGCGTGTTCCGCATCGAGCTGGAGCGCGGCGATTCGCACGGGTTCCTGACCTATTCGGACATCCCGATCTGGACGGTCCAGATCGATACGCCGCGGCACGACGGGCGCGTCGAGTTCAGTCTCGACGGGAAGGTGCTGAATGCCGACAAGGACTGATTCGCTGCGGCGCGCGGCGCTCGGCGTCGTTGCGATGCTCGCGTGCGCGAGCGCGTGCGCGGATGCGCCCGTGTTTCCGGCGCATCCGCTCGACGATCCGGCGGCGGTCAAGGCCGCGTTCGCGGCGCGCATCGGCAAGCCGGTGCATGTGCTGCGCTTCGGTTTCGGCGAGCACTACGCCGATGCGCTCGTGCAGAACGACGCCGCGCCCGACGAGTTCGATCGCTACGAGGCGGTACCGGGCCAGCCGATGAAGGACGGCGAGCCGCAGAAGGCCGGCGGCATCGACTGCAAGAAGAAGGTCGCGTTCGCCGATCTCGATCTGGCGGCCGGCGCGCGCGTGCTCAAACAGGTGCGCGCGATCGCCGCGGCCAACAGTTACAAGACGCCCGAGAACGTCGAGCTTTCGGCGGACATCTTCTGCAACGACTTCGGCTGGCGCGGCATCCTGATCAGCGAGGCCAATTCCGACGCGATGCTGGAGATCACGTTCAAGCCGGACGGTTCGTCGCCGTCGGCGCGCGAGATGCGCAACGACGGCTGGGTCAAGGTCGACATGAAGAAGCTTGCCGCCGGCAGCGCGCCGCCGCCCGCCGCGGCGCCGAAGAACGAGCCGGCGCCGACGCGGGGCGATGGACGCGAGCGCGATTTCACGCAAGGCATCGAGGCCGATCTCGCGCGCGTCGAGGCCAAGGTCGGCGCGCCGCTCGCGTTCAAGCACATCAGCGTCGACAAGACGCAGCTCTCGGTCGATGTGATTTCAGCCGGCGAACAAGAAGAAGATCTCGACCTACATCGTCGAAGACGACGGCAGCATCAAGCTCTGGCGCGAGGACGACACGATTCCGTTCGACTGCAACAAGCCGTTCGCTGCCGGCGACGTTCCGCTGGCGCAGCTGCCGGCGATGATCGCCGGCGCGCCGGCGCTGATTCCGCCGATGGCGCAGGGTTGGGTCAAGAACGTGCACATCTACCGCAGCGGGTTGTGCGGGGCGCCGCATGTGTATATCGAGATCGAGGATGATCGCGGGTTCGGCAACGTCGAGTATGACGGGCGCGGGAAGTTGATCAGCGCAGAGGTGCAGTAGGGTTTCCCTTCTCCCGCTTGCGGGAGAAGGATGCGCGAAGCGCCGGATGAGGGAAGGTTGGTTCGAGCTGCCCTCACCCTGCCCTCTCCCGCAAGCGGGAGAGGGGAAATATCTGCGGGATCGTTGGGACTTAGCTCGGCAGTCGACGAATGCGCGCGCCGAGCCCGCCAAGCTTTTCCTCGATGTTCTCGTAACCACGATCGATGTGGTAAATCCGGTCGACGACCGTGTCGCCGTGCGCGACGAGGCCGGCAAGAACGAGCGACGCCGACGCGCGCAGGTCCGTCGCCATCAGCGGCGCGCCCGACATGCTCGCGACACCGCGCACGATCGCCGCGTTGCCTTCGAGCTGGATGTCGGCGCCGAGCCGCTGCAATTCGAGCGCGTGCATGAAGCGGTTCTCGAACACGGTCTCGGTGATGACGCCGACGCCTTCGGCGACGCAGTTGAGCGCGGTGAACTGCGCCTGCATGTCGGTCGGGAACGCGGGATACGGCGCGGTCGTGATGTTGACGGCCTTCGGGCGCCGGCCGCGCATGTCGAGCTCGATCCAGTCTTCGCCGGTGTTGATGTGCGCGCCGGCGTCTTCGAGCTTGCCGAGTACCGCGTCGAGCGTTTTCGGCCGCGCGCGCTTGCAGGTGATCTTGCCGCCGGTGATCGCGCCGGCGACGAGGAACGTGCCGGTCTCGATGCGGTCGGGCAGCACTTCGTAGCTCGTGCCGGAAAGACGCTCGACGCCTTCGATGATGAGCGTCGCGGTTCCGGCGCCTTCGATCTTCGCGCCCATCGCGTTGAGGCAGTTGGCGAGATCGATGACTTCGGGTTCCTGCGCGGCGTTCTCGATGATCGTCGTGCCTTTGGCGAGCGTGGCGGCCATCATGATGTTCTCGGTGCCGGTCACGGTGACGAGATCGAGATGGATGTGCGCGCCCTTCAGGCGCTTGGCGCGCGCCTTGATGTAGCCGTTCTCGACCGAGACTTCGGCGCCGAGCGCCTGCAGGCCGCGCAGGTGCAGATCGACCGGACGCGAGCCGATCGCGCAGCCGCCGGGCAGCGACACATCGGCCTCGCCGAAGCGCGCGACGAGCGGGCCGAGCACGAGGATCGACGCGCGCATCGTCTTGACCAGATCGTACGGCGCGAAATAGCGCTTGGCCGGACGCGGATCGACATGGATCTTCATGCGCTCGTCGAGCACGAGCTGCACGCCCATCTGGCCGAGCAGCTCCATCGTCGTCGTCACGTCGTGCAGGTGCGGCACGTTGCCGATCGTGACCGGCTCGTCGGCGAGCAGGCACGCGGCGAGGATCGGAAGCACGGCGTTCTTCGCGCCGGAGATCCAGACGTCTCCGGTCAGAGGTTCGCCGCCGTTGATGACGATTTTGGCCATTTGAGAGCAGGGATCAGGGAAGGGGTTAGAGGCGAGGGCGCGAAATCCGGAGCGTGACCGAGCATTGTAGGCATGCTTTACGACGACACCGGATTTTCAGATGTTCGGTGCTTGTGCCCTCGCCTCTCATCCCTCGCCCTTCGTCCCTGCTTCTTCCGGCGTCAATGTGCGCAGCGACAGCGCATGGATCGCGCCGCCCATGAGCTCGCCGAGCGTCGCATAGACCATGCGGTGCCGCGCCAGCGGCAACTTGCCGGCGAAGGAAGGACTGATCACGAGCGCCTCGAAATGCACGCCATCGGGCCCGCTGACCTCGACTCTCGCGTCGGGCAGGCCCTTCTGGATCAGATGCTGTACGGTGCTTGTGTCCATTTGCTGCGTGATAGGAGGCGGTTGCGGGCGGATCGTGATGTGAAGGTCAGTGGCTGCGACGCTGGCGCCGCCCCGGCCGTCCACAGCCTTCATCGCTGAGGCGGCAGCGCGCTTTCAGCACCCTGCCGGGCGAAACCCGAGGCTAACCGTTACAATGGGGCGGCGAATGGTACTCAAAAACCAGCGGCACAGAAATCAAGAGTTCGCCGCCCTTGCGTTTTCGTACTCGTATCCCGACCCCATATCCGTCTCGATGAATGCCCAGATGCAAGCCGCTTCCCTGCCGCTCAGCAACCCGCTCCTCGATGGCGCGAAGCTGGTGCGCAGCGCGCGCGCGGTCATCGCGACCGAAGCGCGCGCGATCGAGGTGCTGCACGATCGCATCGACGGCCGCTTCCTGCGCGCCTGCCAGCTGATGTTCGAGTGCCAGGGGCGCGTCGTCGTCTCGGGCATGGGCAAATCCGGGCACATCGCGCGCAAGATCGCCGCGACGCTGGCCTCGACCGGCACGCCGTCGTTCTTCGTGCATCCGGGCGAAGCGAGCCACGGCGATCTCGGCATGATCACGCAGAAGGACGTCGTGCTCGCGCTGTCCAACTCGGGCGAGACCGACGAGCTTCTGACGATCCTGCCGCTGATCAAGCGCCAGGGCATTCCGCTGATCGTCATGAGCGGCAACGGCGAATCCTCGCTCGCGCGCATCGCCGACGTGCACCTGGACACCAGCGTGCCGGCGGAAGCCTGCCCGCTCGGCCTCGCGCCGACCGCGAGCACGACCGCAGCGCTGGTCATGGGCGATGCGCTCGCGATCGCGCTGCTCGAAGCGCGCGGATTCACCGACGAGGATTTCGCGCGCTCGCATCCGGCCGGCAGTCTGGGCCGCCAGCTCCTGATCAAGATCAGCGACGTGATGCACGCGGGCGAGCAGATTCCGGCCGTGAGCCCGGACGCATCGCTGACCGAAGCGCTGGTCGAAATGACGCGCAAGGGCCTCGGCATGACCGCGATCGTCGACGAGCAGAATCACCTGCTCGGCGTGTTCACCGACGGCGACCTGCGCCGCGCGGTCGACGACGACGACATCGATCTTCGCGCGACGCCGGTTACGCACCTCATGACCGCGCGGCCCAAGACCATTTCGGGCGACAAGCTCGCGATCGAGGCGGCGCGGCTGATGGAGGCGCACAAGATTCATGCGCTGCTCGTCGTCGACGACGACAATCATGTCGTCGGCGCGCTGAACATTCACGACCTGCTGCGTGCTCGCGTCGTCTGACGCGCGCGCCGAGATTACGGTCATTCCGTCATTCCGGGGAAACCGGAATGACGAATTCGGGTGCCGCAATCCGGGCTGGAACGTCCCTGCCACGCCGCGGTCCTATAATCCCCGCATGCTCCCCAACCGACCTCCCCACCGACATCCGCGACCGCGCCGCGCGCGTCAGGCTCGCGATCTTCGACGTCGACGGCGTGCTCACCGACGGCCGGCTGATCTACGCCGAGGACGGCCACGAGCTCAAGGCTTTTCACGTGCACGATGGCCTCGGTCTCAAGCGGCTGCTTGCCAATCACGTCGAAGTCGCGGTGATCACTGCGCGCATGAGCATGATCGTCACCGAGCGCATGGCCGAGCTCGGCGTCGCGCATGTCTATCAGGGCCAGGACGACAAGCTCGCCTGCTTCGAGCAGCTCCTGCATGCGCTCAAGCTCGAGCCCGATGAAGTCGCGTACACCGGCGACGACCTGCCGGATCTGGCGGTCATGCAGCGCGCGGGACTTGCGGTCGCGGTCGCCAACGCGCATCCGTGGGTGCGCGAGCGAGCGCACTGGCGCACGCGTCTGGCCGGCGGAGCGGGCGCGGCGCGCGAGGTCTGCGATCTGATCCTCGCGGCGCAGGGCAAGTCCGAAGCCGAGCTCGCCGCGTTCACGCGATGACGGGCCGCGATGACTGACCGCCGCCTATGGCTCGTCGCTGCGCTGCTCGCGCTCGCCGGCATCGCGCTCAACGTCGTGCTCTGGATCACGCGCCAGCGCATCAACGAGCAGACGTTCGAAGGCCCGCCGCGCTCGGACTACACGCTGACCGATTTCACGCTGAACGCGCTCGACGCACAGGGAAACCTCTCGTTCCAGACCGTCGGCCCGACACTCGCGCGGCGCGGCGAGGACGGCTCGATCTTCGTGACGACGCCCGACTACGTCATCTACGACGGCAGCGGCCACGAATGGAAAGGCAAATCCGACACCGCCTGGGTCAACAAGGAAGGCACGCTCATGCAGCTCGACGGCCATGTCGAGATGCATCGGCAGGCCGCCAAGGGCGTGGAGCCGGTCGATGTCGTCACGCGCGATCTCACGACCTGGCCGAAAGACAAGAAGATGGAAACCGCCGCGCCGGCAACGATCGTCCAGCCCGGCTCTATACTGCGCGGCATCGGCATGCGCGGTGATCTCAACAGCAAGGTCCTGGAGCTCCTTTCCGATGTGCACGCAACGATCGAACCGAAAGACAAGCGCAAGCCGGCCGAGGCGCAATAGCATCGCGCTGGTGCTCCTGCTCGGCGCGCCGCTCGCGGCGCACGCGCTGTCGAGCGACAAGCAGCAGAACATGCTGATCAATTCCGACTACGCGAAGATCGTGCAGAACAGCAACAACAATCAGCCCGGCGTCACCTATCTCAACGGCAACGTGACGATGGACCAGGGCACGACCAAGGCGCGCGGCGACGAGGCGACGATCTACCAGCACGCGGGTGACGCGAAGGATGCGCAGGGCAAGGACATCTCCGGCGACATCCAGCGCGTCGTGATCATCGGCAAGAAGAAGCAGGCGCACATGGAGCAGCAGCAGGATGCGGGCGGCCTCTTCACCGCGACGAGCGACAAGATCGACTACAACGCCGACACCAGCGTCGCCGTGCTGACCGGCAACGTCTTCGTCGTGCAGCCCGGCCGCGGCCAGTTCAAGGGCGCGTACATGACCTACAACACGAACACCGGCGAGATGGAATCGGGCGACAAGGACAAGCTCCGGCCAGCGCGTGCAGATGGTCATCGAGCCGAAGAACAAGGCGCCCGCCGCGGCGAAGCCCGACGCGACCAAACCCGCGACCGAGCCCAAGCCGGCCACCACCGACCAGCACTGATGCTGAGCGCCACCGGATTGCAGAAGAGCTTCCGCGGCCGCACGGTCGTGCGCGGCTTCGAGTTCACGCTCGACAAGGGCGAGATCGTCGGCCTGCTCGGCCCGAACGGCGCCGGCAAGACGACCTGCTTCTACATGGTCGTCGGCCTGATCGCGGCCGACGCCGGCACGATCCGCATCGACGATCGCGACGTCACCGAGCTGCCGATGCACGCGCGCGCGCGGCTCGGCGTCGGCTATCTGCCGCAGGAACCGTCGGTGTTCCGCCGGCTCAGCGTCGCCGACAACATCCTTGCGATCCTCGAGCTGCGCGACGATCTCGACGGCGCGGGCCGCATCGGCCGAGCTCGAATCAGCTGCTCGACGATCTGCAGATCGGCCACATCGCCGACCAGAGAGGCGTGAGCCTCTCCGGCGGCGAGCGGCGCCGTGTCGAGATCGCGCGCGCGCTCGCGGCGAAGCCGCGCTTCATGCTGCTCGACGAGCCTTTCGCCGGCATCGATCCGATCTCGGTCGTCGACATCCAGCGCATCGTGCGCCAGCTGAAATCGCGCGGCATCGGCATCCTGATCACCGATCACAACGTGCGCGAGACGCTCGGCATCTGCGAGCGCGCGTACATCATGAACGAGGGCGCCGTGCTGGCGCAGGGCGCGCCGGCCGAGATCCTCGCCAACGAGCAGGTGCGCGAGGTGTATCTCGGGCGCGAGTTCCGGATGTAAAGACGAACCGCCCGCGGACGCGCGTAGGAGCGGCGACAGCCGCGATCTTTCGCGGAAGCGGTCCAAGCCAGCAAGGATCGCGGCTGTCGCCGCTCCTACGGGCAAGGACGGCTGGGCGGCCGCAACTGATCCAGCCTCCGCCCTCGCAAACGTGACGTCAAGCCTGCCCGGCACACTACTTTGGCGCTAGGATGCGCCATCAGGGGGCTTGGCACGATTTGGGCATGAAACCCGCGCTCCAGATACGACTGAACCAGCAGCTGGCGCTGACGCCGCAATTGCAGCAGGCGATCCGGCTGCTTCAGCTTTCGAGCATGGAGCTCGAGCTCGAGCTCAATACCGCGATCGAATCCAACCCGCTGCTGGAGCTCGAGGACGACCGTCCCGAGGCCGAATCCGATACGCCCGAGACCGTCGATGGCGTGGAGACCGCGCCGGAATCGGCGTCCGAAAGCAGCCGAAACGGCGACCGAGCCCGACGACGGCCCGCTCGATCTGGAGCTCGAACGCAGCGAATACCGCGGCACCGCGCTCGACGAGGACGGCCTCGAGCCGCAGGACGCCGAAGTCGAGGACCTGCGCGATCACCTGCTCTGGCAGCTGAACCTGACGCCGATGTCGGCGCGCGACCGCGCGATCGCGGCCACGATCATCGAAGGCGATCGACGACGACGGCTATCTCAGCGAGTCCGACGAGTCGATCCAGGCGAAGCCTCGCCTCGCTGCTACACGATCACCGCCGACGGAAATCGAAGTCGGTGCGCCATCGCGTGCAGCACTTCGATCCGGTCGGCGTCGCCAGCCGCACGCTGCGCGAATGCCTCGACGTGCAGCTCGATACGCTCGATGCGTCGACGCCCGGCGCTTGCGCTCGCGCGCACGATCGTCAACGAGCATCTCGAAGCGCTCGCGCGGCAGGATCGCAACCGTCTCTGCCAGCGCCTGCACGCGACCGAAGAGGAATTCGAGACCGCGGTCGCGCTGATCCGCTCGCTCGCGCCCAAACCCGGCGTCGGCTATTCGAACACGACCGCCGAATACGTCGCGCCGGATGCGTACGCGCGCAAGGTCGGCGGGCGCTGGCACGTCGCGCTCGCGCCGGGCTGCCAGCCGCGCCTGGGCATCAACGAGCACTACGCGGGCCTGATCGCAAAGGCGCGCCGCGAAGATGCGCTCGTACCTGCGCGGCCAGCTGCAGGAAGCGCGCTGGCTGATCAAGAGCCTGAAGACGCGTGCGGAAACGATGCTGAAGGTCGCGACCTCGATCGTGCGCGCGCAGGAAGCGTTTCTCGAGTTCGGCGCCGAAGCGATGCGCCCGCTCGTGCTGAAGGACGTCGCCGAGGAAATCGGCATGCACGAATCGACAGTCAGCCGCGTCACCACGCGCAAGTTCCTGCACACGCCGCGCGGCACGTTCGAGTTCAAGTATTTCTTCTCCAGCGGCGTCTCCACCGTGGACGGCGGCGCCGCTTCGGCGACCGCGATCCAGGCCATGATCAAGAAACTGATCGGCGACGAGCAGCCCGCGCGTCCGATGTCGGACCAGGCGCTCGCGGCCGAGCTGAACCGGCGCGGCATCAGCGTCGCGCGGCGCACCGTCGCGAAATACCGCGAGGCAATGAACATTCCGTCGTCGAACGACCGCAGCCGACTCGGTTGAGAGGTCCCATGCGTTGTCCGCATCGCCCGCGCGCGGCGTCCGCGCATTCTTCCGGCTCAGGAACCGTTCCGCCGTTCGCGGGTCTCATGGAACGAGGCCGCGCGCTGCGCGCGCGCACCGACACGGAGGACTCCGCCGACCTCTGACGATTCGCATCCGGCGCGAGCCGGGATCCAGCGCCTTCGTGATCGTGCATCGATCCGCGCGCCGTACTGCTGCAGTACGCGTCCGGCGCTTCCGGACGTTCCATACGAGGAGTCCGTCATGCAGATCACCGTCAAGGGTCACCAGGTCGACGTCACCCCCGCGTTGCACGATTACGCAACGAGCAAGTTCGAACGGGTCACGCGCCACTTCGACCATCTGCATGAGCTCAACGTCGTGCTTGGCATTGAGAAACTGCTGCACAAGGCCGAGGCCACGATGCAGTTTCGCGGCCAAGAAAACCGGCCGCAAGCTGCACGCCGTCGCGACCGCGACCGACATGTACGCCGCCATCGACGCGCTGGTCGACAAGATCGACAAGCAGGTGCGCAAGCACAAGGAAAAGCTGACCGATCATCATCCCGAAGCGGTGCGATCGACGCGCTACAGCTGATCGCGGCTCGGTCGTCGAACGCATGCGCAGCGTCGTCCCGGCGAAAAGCCGGGACCCGGCGCCTCCCTGCGGGATCGAAAAATGATTCCCCGATTCGCGGGATGACCCGCTCGAGCGCCGCCGCGTCGCGCAAGCCTCCCATGAGGCCGTCAAGGGCAGCCTGCGTTGCGCCACGACCCATCAAACGCCAGTACCATTAGCCGCCCGCCGCCATCCAGCGACCCGGAGAGCCCCTTCCGCTCATGCCATTTCTCGACCTGCTGCCCCCCGAGCGGGTGCGGACGGATCTCGTCGCGAACGACAAGGCGGCGCTGATCGCGCGGCTCGCCGACCTGCTCGCCGGCGAGGACGACGCGGGCATCGTGCACGCGGCGCTCGAAGCGCGCGAGCAGCTCGGCTCGACCGGTCTTGGGCACGGCGTCGCGATTCCGCACGGACGCAGCGCCGCGGTCGGCGAGGCGCGCGCGGCATTCGTCCGGCTCGCGCATCCGATCGACTTCGGCGCCGACGACCGCCAGCCGGTCGATCTCATCGCCGCGCTGATCGTGCCCGAGCACTTCACGGACCAGCACCTGAAACTCCTTGCCGAGCTCGCGGAGCTTTTCTCGGACACGCACCTGACCGACGCGCTGCGCGCCGCGCCGGATGCCGCGACGCTGCGCGACGATCTGCACAAGGCCAAGGCGAAAGTCGGGCACTGATGCGCCCGCGCCGCGCGTCTGCGCGTGATTCCCGACGGCGATTGGTCCCGTTCCGTACACTATGGCAGTCTGGCGCTCCGATCCCGGCCGCGCGGACAGGCACCCGGATTCCCGCCGTATGGAAAAGCTTTCGGCCCGCCAGCTGTTCGACGCCGTCGGCGAGCGCCTCGCGCTGCGCTGGGCGGCGGGCATGCGCGGCGAAAACCGCGTGCTCGAGACCGGCAGCACGCAATCGCGGCGGCCCTCGCTGGTCGGCTATCTCAACATCATCTATCCGAACAAGGTGCAGATCATCGGCACCGAGGAGCTCAACTACCTCGACGGGCTCGATTCGCGCCAGCGCTGGGAAACGGTCGAGAAGATCATCGCGTACAAGCCCGACCGCGCTGCTCGTGACCAAGGACCAGACGATTCCCGCCGACCTGCGCCAGGCCGCCGAGGAATCGCAGACGCCGCTCTGGATCAGCCCCAAGCGCGGCCATGAGCTCCTGACTTACCTGCAATACCACCTCGCGCGCTCGCTCGCGCGGCAGGTCACGCTGCACGGCGTGCTGATGGAGGTGTACTCGATCGGCGTGCTGATCACCGGCGAAAGCGGCACCGGCAAGAGCGAGCTCGCGCTCGAGCTGATCACGCGCGGCCATCGCCTGGTCGCCGACGATGCGCCCGAGTTCACGCTGATCGCGCCGGACGTCATCGACGGCAATTGCCCGGACATGCTGCGCGACCTGCTCGAAGTGCGCGGCCTCGGCGTGCTCAACGTGCGCGAGATGTTCGGCCAGACGGCCGTGAAGCCGTCGAAGTACCTGCGCCTGATCGTGCACCTGAAGCCGCAGAAGCTCGATGCGCCAGGCGACGGCATGGCGCGGCTGACCGGCGACGTCGGCTATCGCGAGGTGCTCGACGTGCAGATCCCGTGCATCACGATTCCCGGTCGCGCCGGGCCGCAACATCGCGGTCCTTGCGGAAGCGGCCGTGCGCAGCCATATGCTGAAGAGCAAGGGATTCGATCCCGCGCAGACCTTCATCGACCGCCAGGCGCACCAGCTGCGCCGCCTGCCCCCATGGTAGACATCAAAGAGCCCAGCCCCGGCGAAACGACGGCGGCGGCGACGCCCGCCGAGCTGATCATCGTCAGCGGTCTTTCCGGATCCGGAAAGACCGTCGCGCTGCGCACGCTCGAGGATCTCGGCTACTACTGCGTCGACAACCTGCCGGCCGCGCTGATGCCGGCGTTCGTGCAGGCGATCTCGCAGAGCGCGGCCGGCCTGCACCACAAGCTTGCGGTCGGCGTCGACGTGCGCAACCGCGCCGAGAATCTCAACCGGCTGCCGGCGATCCTCGCCGAGCTCGCGCAGGCGGACATCGCCTACCGGCTGGTCTTCCTCGACACGCGCGACGACGTGCTGATCAAGCGCTATTCGGAAACGCGCCGCCGCCATCCGCTGTCGACCGAAGGCCTCGGCCTCGCCGAAGCGATCGCGACCGAGCGCCGGCTGCTGCGGCCGATGCTGTCGATCGCCGATCGCGTGATCGACACCAGCGATCTCAACGTGCATCAGCTGCGCCGGCTGATCATCACCGAGATGGGCCTCGCCGCCGGCGGCCTCACGCTGCTGTTCGAATCGTTCGCCTACCGCCGCGGCGTGCCGACCGACGCCGATTTCGTGTTCGACGCGCGCTGCCTGCCGAATCCGCACTGGGAAACGCGCCTGCGTCCGCTGTCCGGCAAGGATGCGCCGGTGCGCGAGTGGCTCGAAGCCAAGCCCGACGTGATCGCGTTTCGCGACGATCTCGCGCTCTTCCTCGACACATGGCTGCCGCGCTTCGAAGCCGAAGGCCGCAGCTACGTGACGATCTGCATCGGCTGCACCGGCGGCCGCCATCGTTCGGTGTATCTGGCCGAACAATTGGCGGATCATTTCCGGCAGACGCATCGGCAGGTGTTGAGTTATCACCGGGAGTTGGAATGATGAATGCAGGGAACAGGGAACAGGGAACAGGGAACGGGACCTGCGGCGTTGCAACGCCCGTCTCTCCGTGCGCCCCGCTTCCGCGCTCGCTTCATTTTCCGTTCCCCGTTCCCCGTTCCCCGTTCCCCGCTTCCCAGCCATGAGCGTCGGCGTCCTCCTCCTCACCCACGAATCGATGGGCCCCGCGCTCGTCTCGGCGGCCAGGCACGTGCTCGGCCGGCTGCCGCTGTCGGTCGAAGTGCAGGAAGTCGCGCCGAATGCGGATCCCGACCAGACACTGCGCGACGCGGCCGCGCGCGCGCGCGAGCTCGATCGACGGCGACGGCGTGCTCGTGCTTTCCGATCTCTACGGCGCGACGCCGTGCAATGTCGCGAACCGGCTGCCGAAGCTCGGCGTGCACATGCATTGCGTGTCCGGGCTCAACCTGCCGATGCTGCTGCGCGTGCTGAACTATCCGGAGCAGTCGCTCGACGAGCTGGCCGAAACGGCGGCGACCGGCGGGCGCGGAGGGATCTTTGTGGATACGCCGTAGAACGACTCGATAAAGCGCAGTGCTTGAACAACGCAAAGGTACGCATGCTCGAAAAGGACATCACGATCACCAACCGCCTCGGCCTGCACGCACGCGCGTCGGCCAAGCTCGTGCAGGCGCTGCATGAGTTTCAGGCTTCGACGGTGATCTCGTATCGCGGCAAGGAAGTCAACGCGAAAAGCATCATGGGGGTGATGATGCTCGCGGCCGGCCTCGGCGCGCAGATCCGCCTTCGCGCCGACGGGCCCGACGAAGAAGCGGCGATGGCGGCGATGGTCGACCTGTTCGAGCGCAAGTTCGACGAAGGTCAATGAAGGATGGGCCGTGGCCCATCGAGCGATTCGCCGTATGGGCCAAGCCCACCCACATGGCGTGAGGCAAGGCTAGCGACGTGCGATTCACACTCACCGGCAATGGCGCAGCGCGAGGCATGGCCCTCGGCCGCGCGCGCCTCGAGCAGCCAAGCCGCTATCTGATCGACGAGCGCCCGCTCGCCGACGGGCGAGATCGAGGCCGAGGTCGCGCGGCTCAACCGCGCGCTGACGCTGGCGCGCGCCGAGCTCGCCGACGCTGCGCGAAAAACTGCACGGCATGCTGGCGAGCGAAGTCGGCGATTTCATCGATGCGCACAGCCTGATCCTCGCCGACCGCGAGCTCAACGCGGGCCTCGCCGATCTCGTGCGCGTCGGCCGCTATCGCGCGAGCGCCGCGCTCAAGATGCAGCGCGATCGTCTCGTCGCGGTGTTCGAGGCGATGGACGATCCGTACCTGCGCAGCCGCAAGGAAGACATCGATCACGTGATCGGCCGCGTGCAGAACGCGCTCGCGCGCGAGTCGAGCGCCGAGGAACGCAAGCTCGCCGCGCGCGTCGGCGAGATCCTGGTCAGCGACACGGTCGCGCCGTCCGAGCTCGTGCCGCTCGCCGAGCACGGCGTGCTCGGCGTCGTGCTGACGTCCGGCAGCCCGCTGTCGCACAGCGCGATCCTGGCGCGCTCGCTGCGCCTGCCGATGATCGTCGCCGCGCACGAAGCGCTCGCGCACATCCAGGACGACGATCTGATCCTGATCGACGGCGAGCACGGCGAAGTCGTCGTCCATCCGACCGCGCAGGACATCGCGCGCTACCGCAACTGGCAGCGCGACGTCGTGCAGCGCGGCAAGCGGCTCGCGCTGCTGCGCGACGTCGACACGCGCACGCGCGACGGCGTCGCGATCCACCTCTACGCGAACGCCGAGCTTCCGGCGGACATCGCGCAGGCACGCGCCTGCGGCGCGGCCGGCGTCGGCCTCTACCGCACCGAGTTCCTGTTCCTGCAGCGCAAGGAACTGCCCGGCGAGGAAGAGCAGTTCCTCACCTACCGCGATCTCGTGCTCGGCATGGGCGGCCTGCCGGTCACGATCCGCACGCTCGATCTCGGCGCCGACAAGGCCGACTCGAGCGGCCTCGTGCTCGACGACGAGGACAATCCCGCGCTCGGCGTGCGCGGCGTGCGGCTTTCGCTGCGTCGCCCGCAGCTCCTGATCATCCAGCTGCGCGCGATCCTGCGCGCGTCGCACTACGGAACGGTGCGCGTGCTGGTGCCGATGATCGCAAGCTACGAAGAGATGGCGAGCGTGCGCTATCTGCTCAACGAATGCGCGCGCGATTTGCGCTCGGCCGGCCACGAGATCGCCGAGCACGTCGAGCTCGGCGCGATGATCGAGGTGCCGGCTGCGGCGATCGCGCTGTCCGGCATGATCAGGAAGCTCGACTTCATCGCGATCGGCACCAACGATCTCGTCCAGTACACGCTTGCGGTCGATCGCAACAACGACCACCTCGCCAATCTCTACGATCCGCTGCATCCGGCCGTGCTGAAGCTGCTCGCGCAGACGATCGCGACCGCGACGCGCGCCGGGCGCCACGTCACGCTGTGCGGCGAGATGGCCGGCGACACGCACTACACGGCGCTTCTGCTCGCGCTCGGCCTGACCGAATTCAGCATGCACCCGGGCCTGTTGCTCGAAGTGCGCGAAGCGGTCAATTCATTCGATCGCAAGAAGCTTCTCTGCGAGGCCAAGCAGCTGCTGCGCGCGACCACGCGCGAAGGCATCCTGCACGTAGTGCAGCGCCTGCAGTCCGACGCGACCGCATCGGCCGTCACGTCCGTATAGAACGCGCAATTTCCGTCTGCGATACTCGGGGAACTCGGCGCCGCGCGCGCGTTCGAACCAACGCCGAAGCCGCCGGCGGATACGAAAGATGACCGAACCGAACCCGATCACGCAGATTTCCGCGCACGTCCGCGCCGACGCATCCGCACACGCGCAGCGTTTTGCGCGTCGCGAGCCGTTCCGCCACGTCGTCATCGACGACTTCTTCGCGCCGGACTATGCGGCGCAGCTTCTCGCCGAATTCCCGCCGTTCGAGCGCGGCAACGCGCGCAACGAAAACGGCGAGATCGGCAACAAGGCGACGGTCGAAAAAGTGCGCGGACTCGGTCCGGCCTACAGCGCGCTCGACGATCTGGTGCAGTCGCCGGCGCTGCTCGATCTGGTCGGGCGGCTCACCGGAATTCCCGACCTTCTCTACGACCCGTGGTACTTCGGCGGCGGCACGCACGAAAACCGCGATGGCCAGGAGCTCGATCCGCACGTCGATTTCAACCGCCATCCGGTCGAGCGGTGGCATCGGCGGCTCAATCTCATCGTGTATCTCAACCACGAATGGGACGACGCCTGGGGCGGCTCGCTGGAGCTCCATTCCGATCCGCGCGCGCCGGACGATCGCGTCACGCTGGTGACGCCCGCCTACAACCGCTGCGTGATCTTCGAGACGACCGAGACGAGCTGGCACGGATTCAGCCGCATCGGCCGCAAGCCCGGGGCGCCGCCGTTGTCGCGCAAGTCGATCGCGCTCTATTTCTACACGCGCGAGCGTCCGGTCGAGGAGCTTGCCGACACGCATTCGACGATCTATGTCGATCGTCCGCTGCCGGAGCGCTTTCGCTCCGGCGTGACGCTCGATGCCGACGATGTCGAGGAATTGCGCTTCCTGATCGCGCGCCGCGATCAGCACAATCAGCGCCTGTATCGCGAGATCACGCACTTGACCGGCGAGCTCGAGGGCGCGCAGAAGGCGCTCTACGCGGGCCGTCTCGGTCGCCTGCGCTACCTTCTGCAGCGCCTCAGAACGCAGTTTCAGCGCTGATCGGCCGCTTTGCCCGGCTCGGGTTCGGCGAAACCCAGCGCGTGCACGATGTAACCGAGCTGACGGTCGTCGCGCGATTCGTAGAGATTGTCGCTGACCAGCCGCACGGTGACGCGATGGCCCGCTTCGAGCGGACAGGCGAGCATCGGCAGGAACCAGCGCTCGCGCCGGGCTTCGTCCTGACGCACGGTACCGAGACGGCAGCCATCGATCCATGCGGTGACGCCGACGTCGCGCTTGAAGCGGTAGCCGGTCAACTTCGGCAGATAGATGTCGATGAAGAACTCGGGCTCGCCGCCGTAGCGCAGCAGCACCGCGCTGTCGGCCGTCGCCCAGCGCCAGCCGTCGCCCTCGCGGTTCTGGAAGCCGAACAGGTACGGATATTCGCCGGCATGGAAATCGACGCGGCCGAGCACGGCCGCATCGTCGATCGGCACCGACGCGAACGGATCGAGCGCCGTCCTCGCGTCGATCTCGACGACATAGAGCCCATCGGTGCGCGCGATCTCGCGATGCGCAAAGCGATCCAGCCAGTACTGGGCGATGCCGGATTTCAGCGCCGGCGGATCGAGCGCGAGATACACGGGCGACTCGCCGGCAAGCTCTGCGGGCGTGCGCGTCACGATGTTGCCGAGATGCCGCCCGGAATAGAGCGCGAGTATCGGCGCGGAATACCAGCCCGCGCCGTAGACCTGCGCATCCGCCGGCACGCGTTGCAGCGCCGCGAGATCGTCGTCCAGATCCGACGCCGAAGCGACATCGGACGTGTCGTCGAAAAATGCGTCCGTCGCGAGCACGGGCACTTCCAGCGCAACCAGCAGGAGGCATGCGACGAGGCTCGCCGCGCGCGGCGGATCGGATGCTGTACGGCGAAATCTCCAGCACGCGCCCAGCATCACCACGAGCACGATCTGCATCGCCAGCACGCCGTTGAAGATGCGCCGGTACCACGCCTTCTCGGTCGGCGTGAATCCGAGCCACCAGAGAAAGTAGATCGCCGCGAACAGCACGAGCGCGAACACGACGCCGCGAGCGCGCGACGTCGGCAGCCAGCGCCGGCCGAAAAACGCGAGCGCGAGCGACCCGACGATCCAGACCGCGAGCAGCGGCGCAGACAGCCCGAGATTATCGGCAAGCAGACCCGAATGGACCTGGAGCTTCGCGCCGACACCGTGCGTATCGCGAAAACCGTCCGCGGTGCCGGCCTGCATGTGGATCGCACGCATCTCGTCGTGGAACCACGCGCGCCAGCGGCCGACGTCGCCGATCGCCGCGAAGTGGGCAAACTCGTAGAGGAACGCGGGCAGCGCGATGCCGACCGCGAACACGCATGCGCCGGCCACGAGCGAGCGCACGCGAAAGCCGCGCGCAACGAGCGTGGAGAGCACGAGCGGAAGCATCGCGATGAGGCCGATCGCGAGCACGGTCTTGGTCAGCACAGCCGTTCCGGCCAGCACGCCGGCCGCGAAAAGACGGGCGTTTCCGATCGGCGCGTCGTCGCGCGGCCAGAGCACGAGCAGCGCGCCGAGCCACCACGCGAGTGCCGGTACTTCGCCGTAGCCGTTCATCGCGATCTCGCGGATGCCCGGCGTCCACAGGCAGACGGCGATCGCGACCAGAGCCCAGCGCCACGAAGTCGCACGCCGCACGAGCCAGAACACGACGAGCGCGAGCGCCGCAACGTAGAGAAGATTCGTCAGCTGCGACTGCCATACGCCGACACCGAACGCCGCGAACACGCCGGCGGCCGGCAGGATGTACGGCGCGCGCGACTGGATTTCGTGCGAGAAACCGGAGTGGTCCGCATACATGCGCCGGTAGCCGTGTCCCTCGGCGAGCGAGCGCGCGACTTCGAGATTCATCGCGCCGTCGAAGCTGACCTGCGTCTGCCCGCTCCACTGGACCAGCCGCGCCGCGCCGACGGCTATCACGAGCGCGATCACAGCGAGCGTCAGCCATTGGACCCGCGGCCAGCGCGAATCCGCTGCGAATGACATCACCCTGTCCCCGGCCAGGATCGTCATGGCGTCAGCGTCGGACGCTCTGCGCCGGAGTGAGCCCGCGCGCGAACGTGTGCTGCGCGCACGGGCCAGATGTGAGGACCGCCATCATGTGCGTCGGGGTCAGCGTCCCGTTCCTGAAGCCATCCTCGTCGAATGCGTGCAGTCGATCGACGAACGTTCGATCCCATTGCGCATCCGCATCGAAGTTGTGTCCGAATGCGCGATCGACGAACACATCGACGACGTTGGCGAAGCCGACGAACATGCGGAAATCGAAGCGCTCGATCAGCAGCGGCAGGATGTCCTCGGCGCGGATGCCTTCGAATCCTTCGGTCGAGCAGTCCCAGTTGACGTAGCGGCGTTCATGGCGATCGAGCTGGCGGTTGTATCTGTACGATCGCGGCAGCTCGCGCCAGAAATCCCGCACCGCGGCCAGCGCTTCCGGCCAGCGCTGATGCCCGTTGCGGCCGATGATGTCGTCGACGACGAAGTAGCCGCCATCGCCGAGAATGCCGCGGACTTCGTCGAACAATCCTTCGAGTTTCATCGCGTGGTGCAGCGACTGGCTCGCCATCACGCCGTCGTACGCGCGCGTCGCCTTCCAGTCGTTGAAGTCGCACTCGGTTGTGACGACATGCGCCGAGACGCCTTCGCGCTCGGCCATTTCGCGTCCGCGCCGAAGCATGCTCGGGTTGATATCGAGGCACTCGATCGTGAAGTCCGTCCATCCGCCATCGCGCAGCAAACCCGCCACGCGGACCTCGGTGTCGCAATTCCCCGCGCCGATGCTGAGGAACACAGGCGATGCAGCCGCGCGGATACGCGCGCTTTCGGCAAGATACTTCGCGAAGAACTGATCCGGATTCGAGAATCCGTATTCTTCGATCATCGGCCGGATGTGCCGGTTCGACCAGTAGTGGAAAATCGCGGGCAGCTCATGAACCTCGGCGGCGTCGGCGTAGATGCCGTGCTCCGCCGCGAGGCGGCCGGCATAGCTCATGTCGCGGACCGTCGGTTTCAGCGTTCGGCGCAGCCACGCATACGTGCTGCGCAGAGCCGGCACCGAGTTCTTGAAGTCGCGAGCAGCGTTATACAAATATCCCATTCCCGTTTCGCCGCCGGCTGCCGCAGCGAAGGCTAGCGAACCGCCCTTGTCGTGTACAGCTCGCCGCATCGCGCGGGCTATCGCAGGTGCGGCAAGCCCCGCATAATCCGCGCGCCCCGATCGAGAGCCGCGCGATGGCCGAAGCGACCCGCCACGACAAGACCGCCCGACAGCTGCGCATGCTCGCCGAAGCGATCGGTTCGGGCCGGCTCGGCGCGGTCAAGCGGCTGGTCAACACGCTGGCGCCGGCGGAAATCGGCAATCTGCTCGAATCGCTGCCGCCGAGCCAGCGCGCGATCGTCTGGGGCCTGACCGATCCCGAGGACGATGGCGAAATCCTGGTCCACGTCGGCGAGGACGTGCGCGAGGACCTGCTCGAGGCGATGGATCCCGACGAAATCGTCGCCGCCGCCGACACGCTCGACATCGACGATCTCGCCGAGCTGATGGGCGATCTGCCGGACACGGTCGCCGATGAAGTCCTGAAGTCGATGGACCGCGAGGACCGCGAGCGCCTCGAGCACATGCTGACGTACGAGGAGGACACGGCCGGCCGCCTGCTCAATCCGGATCTCGTCACGGTGCGCGCCGACGTCACGGTCGACGTCGTGCTGCGCTACCTGCGCCAGCGCGCCGAGCTGCCCGAGCAGTCGCACCATCTCTACGTCGTCAACCGCCGCCGCCAGTATCAGGGCCGCATACCGTTCGCGCAGCTGCTGATCGCCGATCCCGCGACGCCGGTGAACCAGCTGATGGACATCGAGCAGCCGGCGATCGACGCGCACACGCCGGTCGCCGAAGTCGCGCAGCAGTTCGCCGACCACGACTGGGTTTCGGCGCCGGTCGTCGACGACAACAACGTGCTGCTCGGCCGCATCACGGTCGACGACGTCATCGACATCATCCGCGAGCAGGCCGAGCACCGCGCGATGAGCGCGGCCGGCCTCAACGAGGACGAGGATCTGTTCTCGCCGGTGGCGCGCGCGGCGAAGCGGCGCGCGATCTGGCTCGGCATCAACCTGCTGACCGCGTTCCTCGCTTCGTGGGTGATCGGCAACTTCGAGCACGTGATCGCGCAGGTCGTCGCGGTCGCCGTGCTGATGCCGATCGTCGCCAGCATGGGCGGCATCGCCGGCACGCAGGTGCTGACGCTGATGGTGCGTGCGCTCGCGCTCGGCCAGGTCGGCTATTCGAACGCGCTGCCGCTGCTGCGCAAGGAAATCCTGGTTGCCGTCTTGAACGGTATCTTGTGGGCGCTGGTCGTCGGCGGCACTGCGTTCGCGGTCTATCGCAACACGTGGCTCGCGGTCGCCTTCGGTGCCGCGATGATCATCAACCTGCTTGCTGCGGCGCTCGCCGGCGTCGCGATTCCGCTCGTGCTGAAACGCATGTCGATCGATCCCGCGCTCGCCGGCGGCGTGATCCTGACCACGGTGACGGATTGCTGCGGGTTTGCGTCGTTTCTGGGGCTTTCGACGTTGCTGCTTCTGCGCTAGCACCTCATCGACGCTGCTCGGCAAGCGTCAACGCCACCTTGTCGCGAAGATAAACCGGCAGAGCCTGTTCGGCTGCGATGCCGCCGCCTGCCGCCGCGATCGGCGCCGCGATTCGCGCGATGTCGGCCGCCTGCGGATAGCGATCGCCGTCGGCCCACCGCGGCGCCGACGCAAGAATCGTCGTCAACGCTTCGCGATAGCTCGTCCAGCCCGTGCCGATCACGTTCAGCGCAGTCGAAGGTGGCAGATGCAGTGCGTCGGCGCGACCGACGGTTTCTTCGCCGACCGCTTCGAGGTTGCCGTTGCTGCGCCGATAGACCGCCGCGTAAACCTCGCCCATGCGCGCGTCGATGACGGCGAGCACGTCGGCGCCGTTGTCCGGCGCCTGCGCGGCGAGCGCCATCAGCGAGGAAACCGGAACGACCGGGATATCGAGCGCGAGCGCGATCCCCTGCGCGGCCGAGATCGCGAGGCGCACGCCGGTGAACGCGCCCGGACCGCGGCCGACCGCGATGGCGTCGAGATCGCGACGATCGAGCCCGGCTTCGGCGAGCACTTCGTCGCACATCGGCAGCAGGAGCTCCGCGTGGCGCCGTGGCGCGATCTCGCTGCGCGTCACGAGACGCTCGCCGCACAAGAGAGCGACCGAGCAGCTTTCGGTGGCGGTTTCGATTGCGAGGAGGTTCATCGCGCGATTCTATCGGCTTGCGCGGCAACAATTGCGCCCGCGGAATCCCTGCGCCTTCGTCATCCCGGCGAAGGCCGGGATCCAGCTCCCGCGTCCCACCTTGCCCAAGAGCTGGGTTCCGGCCTTCGCCGGAACGACCGGCACTAATTCACGGCAACTCTTCGGCCGAATGCGGATCGATCGAATACGGATACATCGTCTCGAGAAAACCCGGCTGTGCCTCGACGCGCCCGATCCACGCGCCGACGTGCACGAAGTCGCCCAGCGGCAGCTTCGCCTCGTGCGCGCGGCTCGTATAGGCGAAGAGCGATATGTCGGCGATCGTGTACGCATCGCCCGCGATGAACGCTCGCGTGGAGAGCTCGCGATCCAGGATGCGCAACGCCTTTAGCGACGCGCTACGCCGCGATTCGACGAGCTCGAGCGGCCGGCGCGCGTCCTTGCCGGTCATGACCCAGTGGCGCAGCGTGCCGATCGCGGGCTCGACGTAGTTGCCTTCGAACGACAGCCACTGCGCGACCTTCGCGCGATCGTAGCGGTCGGCCGGAAGGTACGGCGTGCCCTCGGCAAGAAAGCCGAGGATCGCGTTCGATTCGGCGAGCACGCGGCCGTCGTCGAGACGGATCGCCGGCACCGCGCCGGTCGGATTGACGGCGAGATAGTCCGGACGCTGCCCTTCGCCCTCGAAGATGCTGACGTGCTCGGTGCGGTAGGGTCGCTGCAGGTGATTCAGCAGCTGGCGGATCTTCCAGGCGTTCTGCGAAGGCAGATAGTCGTAAAGCGTCAGCATGACTTGCTCCTTGCGCGAATCGGATGGCGCCATCATCTTCATGGACATGACTCGCGGCTATCCGCTTCTTGCTGCGCATTGCGCCGAATTCGGCGCGCAAGAAGCGGATAGCCGCACGGGGATCGAGGCGGTCTACTGCGCTCACCCTGAGAGGAGATCTCCATGAAACTCGATTCCGAAACCTGCTGGAACGCCGTTCGCGAGCGCGACACTACGAAGGACGGCACGTTCGTGTACGGCGTGCTGACCACCGGCGTGTATTGCCGGCCGTCGTGCGCGTCGCGCCGCGCGCTGCGCAAGAACGTGCGCTTCTTCGCCACACCCGCCGACGCCGAGCGCGCGGGTTTGCGCGCCTGCCTGCGTTGCAAGCCGAGCAGCGATCGCACGCACGATGCGATCGACGCGCGTGTCGCCAAGGCCTGCGAGCTGATCACGCGCAACGTCGAGCAGCCGCTCGCGCTCAAGCAGCTCGCCGCCGCGGTCGGACTCAGCCCTTTCCACTTCCAGCGCAGCTTCAAGGCGATCGTCGGCCTCACGCCGAAGGAATTCCACGACGCCGAGCGCGTGCGCGTACTGAAGGCGGGGCTCAAGTCCGGCCGCAGCGTGACCGAGGCGATCTACGACGCCGGCTTCGGCTCGTCGAGCCGCGTCTACGAGCGCGCCGACACGCGGCTCGGCATGACGCCGCTGCAGTATCGCCAGGGCGGCCGCGGTCTCGTGATCTCGCATGCGACGTCGAAGACGCCGCTCGGGCTCATGATGATCGGCGCGACCGACCGCGGCATCTGCTTCATCCAGTTCGGCGATAGCGCGAAGAAGCTCGAAGAGCAGCTCGTCGCCGAGTATCCCGAGGCGACGCACGCGCCGATGCCCGAAGAGCAGAAAGCCACGTTCGATGCGTGGATGCGCGCGCTCGGCGCGTATCTCGAAGGCGGTGTGTCGCTCGATCTGCCGCTCGACGTGCGCGGCACCGCATTCCAGATGCGCGTGTGGCGCTATCTGCAGACGATCCCGTACGGCGAAGTGCAGTCGTACGGCGAGGTCGCGCGCGGCATCGGCCAGCCAAGTGCCGTGCGCGCCGTTGCGCAGGCGTGTGCGAACAACACGATCGCGCTGGCGATTCCGTGCCACCGCGTGATCCGCGGCAACGGCGAGCTCGGCGGCTACCGCTGGGGCCTCGCGCGCAAGCGCACGCTGATCGATCGCGAACGCGGCAAGCGCGCGCACGGAGCAGCGCGATGACGGCGCTGCTCGCATCGGACATCGAAGCGGCGCCGTCGGTCGAGCGCGCAGAACTTGCGCGACGCATCGCCGAGGCGCCGTGGGATGCGATCGGCGATGCGCTCGACATGGAAGGCGTCGCGACGCTGCCCGGCCTGCTGACAGCGGCGCAGGCACAACAGCTCGCCGCGATCTACGACGACCGTACGCGCTTCCGCTCGCGCGTGATCATGCAACGCCATCAGTTCGGCCGCGGCGAGTACCAGTATTTCGCGTATCCGCTGCCGCCGCTGATCCAGACACTGCGTGAGGATCTCTATGCGTCGCTCGCGCCTCACGCGAATCGGTGGGCCGAGCGGCTCGATGGACGTGGATTGGACACTACGCAGCCCGCTTTCCCGGGACACCTCGACGATTTCCTGCACCGATGCCATGCCGCGGACCAGCGCCGTCCGACGCCGCTGCTGCTGCGCTACGGCGAAGGCGACTACAACTGCCTGCACCAGGATCTATACGGCGAACACGTCTTTCCGTTGCAGGTGGTGATCCTGCTGAGCGAGCCGGGACGCGATTTCGACGGCGGCGAGCTCGTGCTGGTCGAGCAGCGGCCGCGTGCGCAATCCGCGGCGCGCGTCGTCGCGCTCCGTGCCGGCGACGCCGCGATCATCGCGACGCATCACCGTCCGCAGCGCGGCGTGCGCGGCTGGCATCGCGTCACGCTGCGCCACGGCGTCAGCCGCGTGCTGCGCGGCCGGCGCTTCACCGCCGGCATCATCTTCCACGACGCGGCCGCGCCATCCGGCAACGAATCCACCGGATGAGCGGCCGCGTCGTGCCGCTTCAATGTGCCGACGCGGTGCCGAGCGCGTACCAGTCCACGCGCCGCGTCAGGTACATCAGTGCGGCGATCGCGGCGAGCAGCGCGAGCGATCCCATCAGCAGCGCGTAGTCTTCGCTGGCGACGAGCCCATACAGCAGCGCATAGATCAGTGCGAGCAGCGCGCCGAGCACGAGGCCGGCGCGTCGCGTCGCGAGCACGACGCCGGCGTAGCCGCCGACCATCGCGACGACGGCCGCCGCCGCGAGCGCATAGGCAAGTCCGAATCCGACCTGCTCGGACAGCGCCAGCAGCACGACATAGAACGTGCAGAGCGCGAGTCCGACCAGGAGGTACTGCACCGGATGCACGCGCAATCCGCGCAGCACCTCGAACAGGAAGAACGCGACGAACGTCAGCGCGATGAACAGCACACCGTATTTGCCGGCGCGCACGTTCTGCTGATAGCTGCCGGCCGGCTGCGTCAGCGTGATGCCGAACGCGGACGCGGCGAGCGCGCGGGCCGACGTTCTCGCTCTCGCGCCAGTGCTGCGCGAGCGGCCGGTTGAGATCGAGCACCTGCCATTCGGCCTCGAAGCCGTTCGCATCGACGCGGCGCGTCGCCGGCAGGAACGCGCCGTCGAAACCGGGATCGGCCCATGTGCTCGATGCGTGCAGGTCGGTTTCGCGCGCGAGCGGCAGCACCGCAAAGCGTTCCGTGCCGGCAAGCGTCAGCGTGAACGAGAACGGCACGAGCTCGGGCAGCGAAGCCGGATCGAGCGGCGCCGGCGCGCTCATCGCGGCGACTGTCGCGACGCCGTCGGTGCCCGGTCCGAACGCGAGCTCGCGCTCGCCGAAATGCAGCGCCGACACGCGCCGGATTCCGCGCACGTCGGCGATCGGGACGCGCAGCTCCGCGCGCTGCCATTGCGGTTCCGCGCCCGGTGACGCGAGCGCGGCGATGTCGGCGGCGCGGAAACGACCTTCGACGGTCATCTCGGCCGTGTACACCGCCGCATCGTAGATGCCGTAGCGGCGCAGCTCCGACGCAAGCTTTGCGCCGATCGCGGCGCGGTCGGCGAGGAGGTATTCGCGCTCCTCGACCATGGTCCAGACCTTGTCCTGCAGCACCGGCCGTCGCACCGGCACGACCAGCACCGGCGCGCCGACGAGCTGCGCACCGCCCCAGCGCTCGGCGATGTGCTGGGTCGCTTCGCGGGCGCGGCCCTCGCGCTCGCCGATCAGGCCGTTGACCTGCGCGAGCGGGATCAGCATCAGCAGCGCCAGGAACGCGATGCCGAGCACCTTGAACGTCGCGCCCTGAAAGGGTCGTGCAACCATCCGGATTCTCCGTTGTCCAAGCCCGGAGCATTTCAGGCGCGGCAGGCGGCCGGGACCGGCCAGGTTGCAGGCAAAACGCGGGCGATTGATGTTTCGTTGACGGAGCGGGCGTTAGCATCGGAATGCAAACCCGGTCACGAAACCCGTGCGTGCGGCGTCTCGACGTCTGCGACGCCCGGAGCGGACAATGGCGTCGACGCCCGGAGGGTGCATTCGTTTCGGCCAGGATGATCGAGCGATGACGCAGTTCAAGACCAATGACGAGCTTTACAGCGAACAGCGCCGCCAGCGCGCGGCCGAGCTGATCGCAGCGATCGTGCGCAAGCGCCGGCGGGTGACGACGGACGAATCGCTGCTCGATCAGGAAGCGCTGCGGGCGGCCGCGGAGCGCGCGGACCGCAGAGAGCGCCAGCTGGCGGACTGATCGGAAAGCCAGGATTCGGGATGAAGTACCCCCAATCCTGAACCGAAGTTCGGCGCCTTTTCGATCCGGAATTCCCGAATCCCGGTTCTCAGAAAATCAGCCGCGCGCTCAGCTGCACCTGATTGTCCGTCTGATCCGGCGCAATCCCCTCTTCCAGCCGCTGGTTGCGCCAGCTGTACACGCGCAGCGCTTCGCCCGTGATGCGCAGCCAGTCGCGCGGGCGCCAGTTCAGCGCGAACGTGATCGCATGGCCGTGCTCGCGCACGCGGTTCTCGATGTCGCTCGGCAGCTGCTCGGTCGAGAACGCGTCGATGCGCAGCGCAGGCCGCACGGTTCCTCGATTCCATCCCGCGAGCACGTACGCCGCGCGAAAGTCCGTCGATGTCTGGAAGAACGGCGACGGCACGACTCAGCGTCGATCCGGTCATCGCCTGGCCCAGCAGCACGACATCGCCGACATCGGCTTCGGCGCCGAGGCTCCAGAAATCCGTGCGCCAGCTGTAGACCGGCGACGAGCCGCCGCTGAACGTGCTGGGATCGGCTTCGTTGTCGTAGCGCAGCAGCGTTATGCCGCCGCGTCCGGGCGCGCGCCAGCTGCCGCCGGCATACCAGCCGGTGCGGTCGTCGTTCTCGATGAACGGATTGAAGCGCAGCGGAACCGGCGCGCCGTTGTCGATCGCGTAGACATCGGGCTCGCGCACGCGGCTGCCGAGGCCGGACGTCAGATCGCTGAGCGACCAGCCGCGCGCCGCGAGCAGCTCGCCGGCCGGATCGTTGTCGCGCACGAGGCCCACGATGCCTTCGAATGTCTGCTCCGCGCCGCGCCATTCGACGCGCCCCTCGGCGCCGATCGTGCGGAATTCCTCGCCGATCCAGCTGTTGATCGCCGACGGCGTCAGCGTCCACGGGCTGGTCCAGGCGATCGCGTCGTTCTCGAGCGATACCGGCAGGAAGAACTCGCCGACCTTCACCGACCAGCGCAGCGGCGTCGTCGAGACCGGCCGATAGCGCAGGTACGCTTCGAGCGCGAGTGACGCCGTTGCGGTCGGTGGTCTGGTACTGGATGTCGGCGAGCGCGAGCAGCGCGGGCGTGAATTGCGCGGTCGCGACGAGCGCGGCCTGCACGCAGGTCGCCGACGTGCCGCCGCTGCCGAAGCGCGTCTTGCCGAGGCCGCCGTCGGCCCAGCTGCGCTCGTCGGCGCGCACGATCAGTCGGCAATCGACGTAACCGTGTGCACTGAAATCCTGCGCGGCGGCGGGCTGCATCACGCCGGCGCATGCGAGCATGGCCAGCGCGACGACGGATTTCACGTGCCCGCTCCGGCGCGCGTGAGATCCCATTCGCTGCGCGAGAAAAGCCGCTCGACGGATTCGGCGGCGAGCGCTCTTCCGATGTAGAAACCCTGCGCGTGATCGCAGCCGATCGAGCAGAGGTACTCGACCGCGCCGCGCGTCTCGACGCCTTCGGCCGTCACGCGATAGCCCAGACGGTGGCCGAGCTCGACGATCGAGCGCACCAGCGTGCGGTCGCTCGCATCTTCGGCGAGCCGCTGCGTGAACAGCCGGTCGATCTTGATCTCGCGCACCGGCAGGCGGCGCAGGTAGGCGAACGAGGACTGGCCGACGCCGAAGTCGTCGATCGCAAGCTCGATGCCCATGTCGGCGAGGCGCTTGAGCACCTGCACGGCGAGCTCGGGTTCGCCCATCACCGCGCTTTCGGTCAGCTCGAGCACGATGCTGCGCGGCGAAACGCCGTGCAGCGAAAGGAGATCGCCGATGCGGCGCGGCAGCTCCGCATCGTCGAGATCGCGCGCCGAAAGGTTCACGGCGACGCGCAGCAGGTGCCCGCGCGCGGCCCATTCCTGCGCCTGCGCGATGCCGCAGGCGAGCACCCAGCGCGTCAGGCGGCGGATGTTGCCGGTCTTCTCGGCCAGCGCGACGAACGTTTCCGGCGGCACGCTGCCGCGTTGCGGATGATCCCAGCGCACCAGCGCCTCGACGCTGTCGATGCGCCGGTCGACGAGATTGAGCTTCGGCTGGTAATGCAGGCGCAGCTCGTTGCGATCGAGCGCCTCGCGCAGATCGCTCATCAGCGTCAGGCGCTCCGGCCGGTGCGGATCGGTGGTCGGATCGTAGACGGCCACGGGATCGGCCGAATCGAGCGCCGCGATCAACGCGACTTCCGCGCGGCGCAGCAATGCGCTCGCTTCGGTGCCGTGCACGGGACACAGCGCGATGCCGATCGCAGGCGCGGTGTCGATCGAGAGATCGGCTTCCTGATACGGCACGGCGAGCGCATCGAGGATGCGGAACGCAACCGCGATCGCGTCGGCCTTGCCGGTGTTGTCGAGCCATACCGAAAACTGCGCATCGGTCGCGCGCGCGACGAAACCGCTCGCCGCGAACTGGCGCAGGCGCGCGCCGGCATCCTGCATCAGGCGATCGCAGATCGAGTGGCCCATGGTCTGGATGATCTCGGGCAGGCGCGCCAGACCGACCATCAGCAGAGCGCCGTTCGCGTTCGATGCCGTCGCGAGCGCCTGGCGGATCGCGTTTTCGGCCGCCTTGCGGTTCGGCAGGCCGGTGACGGCATCGTGCAAGGCCTGATGGCGGATGCGGTCCTCGCGCTCTGCGATCGCGTGCGTCATGTGGCTGAACGCGGTCGCGAGCTGGCCGATCTCGCCCTTGCCGCGGATCGCCTTCACCGGCGTGTAGTCGCCGGATTCGACGCGATGCGCGCTCGCGGCGAGCGTTTCGATCGGCTGCGCGATGCTGCGAGCGATGAGCATTGCGCCGACGAGACCCGCCGCGAGCCCGAGCGCGACGAGGCTCGCCCATGCGAGCGCAACCGAGCGGAACGGGCGCAGCGCATCGTCGAGCGAATATCCGAGCACGACCGCGACCGGCGCGCTGCGCTGCGATTCGCGCAGGCGCGTCGCGAGCGCGACGTATTCGCGACCGTCGGCGCGCACCAGCGTCGGTTTCAGCGGCAACGCATGGCCCGCGTCTCCCAGCGCCGAAACCAGCGCTACGGAATCGTTGCCGCGCGCAAGATCGGTCCAGTGCGCGTTGCCCGTATCGGTGACGAGCTCGATCGTGTTCGGCAGCGCGGAGAGCTGCTGCAGGCGCGCGAGCAGCGGATTGTCGACCGGGATGCCGGCCGCGATCAGCGCGATCGGCTCCGGCGCGTAGACCGGCACGACGATCATCCAGTACGCCTTGCCGTCCATCGCGACGACCGCGGCGGCTGCGCGATCGAGCGCCGCGTCGACGAGATCGGGAAACGGAAACTTCTGGCCTTCCGAGGCCAGGCTCGACGTATCCGAACGGATCGCGCCGTCGAGGCCGATCAGCAGCATGCGGTCCGCGCCGATGCGCCGGCCGTGGTTGCGCAATGCCGACAGCACCGTGCTCTGATCGTGCTGCGCGATCGCGGCGCGCAGCGCGTAGTCGAGCGCGAGCACCTGCACGTTGTCGGCAACCCGGCTGGAAATGTCGTCCAACTGGCGCGCGACCGCGGCCGCGCCGGCCGTGAGCTGGCGCTCGCCCTCGGCGATGAACGCGCGCCGCGCGACACCGTAGATCAGGAGCGCAGTAAAGATCTGTACCGCGACCAGCGTTGCCACGAACAGGAGCGATAGGCGGAGTCGGAAGCTCATGGGGCTTCAATAACGACTGCGATCGCCCGTCTGCCGCGGGTCGGGCAGCAGTGGCAGGGAGAACGTCGCGCTGACGGGCGCATCGTCCACGGCTATCGTCCGGCGGGGCCCGGGCCGCCCCGGTCGCAATTGAGGATGCCACACTTCGAGCTCATAGGTGCCTGCCGGCAATCCGTCGAAAACCGCGCGTCCGTCGGATTGCGCCCGCGCGATCCACGGCGCGTCGGAAACGAACAGGTGCGTGATCATCTGGTCGTGGATGTTGCAGCCGACCGAAATCTCGCCGGCGTGGTCGAGCGTCACCGGCGGCGAGCTCTCGCCCGGTGCGATCACGAACTCGAAACTCTTGGCCGCCGAGAACGAATAGACGTGATGGCGCGTGCGATCGCTGTTGCGGAACACGACCTGATCGCCCGGGCGGAAGATCTCGACGTACGGGATGAAGGTCTCGTCGCGCTGGTCGATGATCTTGGTTACCGGAGCGTGCTGTGCCCCTGGCGCGCCTGCCTTGCTCAGGGTGACCACGGCGTCCGCTGCGGGATTGCCGTGCCCATCGTCGATGACAATGACGAGCTCGCTCGCCGGCGCGCGCGCGGCGACTGCCAGCAATACCAGACAGGCGATTGCGATTGCGCGCATCCAGCCCCCAAGCCACGCGACGCGGCGAGTCTAGCGCACCGTCCCGCTGCGGCTATGAGTGAAAATGCCCAGGCGGAATCGGTGGCGTGAAGGAATCGACAAAAAACGATGCCGGGCGGTCGAACTTGTGCGGCCTCCCTGCGCGAAACCACTCAACGCATGGCTTCAGCCGGGCATTCCAATCAGCGCAACGGCCGCTCGCCTTGCTGCCCCGATCGCGTCGGCGACGCCCTTGAGGTAGGCCTCGGTAACGGCGCCGTCGAGCAGGATCAGGATCTGATCGGCCAGTTCGCCTCGACGCTTGCGCTTCTCATCCAGCGCACGATAGATGCGCTCACGCAATGCGCGCTTGTACGCCTGCACGACGGCGTACACCGGACCGAGCGGGACTTCTTCCTGGAAGCTCGCATGGATCAGCGAGCAGCCGCGGAAATCGGCAGAGCGCGATCGCTTGCCGAAATGATCGAAGAACGCTTCGATGCGCTTTCGCTCCGAGCGCATGCCTGTGCTGAGCGCATCCAGCGTGCGCAGCGTCGAGTCGGCCATGTCCTGATAGACCGCAACGATCAGGGCTTCCTTCGACGGGAAGTTGTTGTAGAGCGTCATGCGCGCGACCCCCGCGCTGTCGGTGACGTCGTTGATGCCGACGTTGGCCGCGCCGCGTTGCGTGAACAGCTGGCGCGCCGTGTCGACGAGCCGCGCCCGGCACGTGGACGCATCCGTCCCGGCACCTTGCCTCTTGCGCTTGGCGTGCTGCATTTGACTGTTCCCGTCTTCTGCTGAATACTAGGTAGACTAGTCTACCTATAATGGAATCCGCTGTCATGCCATCGATCAAACTCTGGTTCTCGCCCGGCGCATGCTCGGTCGCGCCGCGCATGCTGCTCAACGAGGTCGGCGCGCCCTTCGAGGCGATCAAGGTCACGATCGCGGAAGGCGCCCATCTGAAGGAAGACTTCACGCGGATCAATCCGAAGAAACGCGTTCCCGTGCTGGCGCTCGACGACGAGGTGATCACGGAGCTGCCCGCGATAGCGACGGCGATCTCGCACCTTGCGCCGGAGCGGCACCTGATGGGCGCGTCCGCTCTGGACAATGCACGCGTCTACGAGTGGATGAACTGGCTGTCCGGCACGCTGCACGCGCAGGGATTCGGCAGCCTGTGGCGGCCGCAGCGCTTCTCGGACGATCCGGCGACCTACGACAGCATCATGGCCAAGGGCCGCAAGACGATCGTCGAGTGCTTCGATGCGATCGAGCCCCGGCTTTCCGGCCGCTTCGCTGTCGCCGATGCGTTCAGTGCGGTCGATGCGTTTCTCATGGTGTTCTATCGCTGGGGCAATCGCATCGGCATCGACATGCGTGCCGACTATCCGCGCTACACACGTTTTGCGGAAACGCTGGCGCAGCGCGATTCCGTCGCGGCTGCGTTTGCCGCCGAGAACATCCTGCTGGACGGCAGTCGCTAGCGCGCTTTGATTGCCGCCGGAATTCGCCGGCGATCGAACGCAAAATCCGCCGGTCGCCTCGCTGAATAAACGGCGCCATCCGCGCGCATGCCTGGTCCCGTAAATTTACCTAGGGAAACTGCTTTTTCAATCACGCACACTTCGCCAGCCCGCAAGTGATTGGGCTGGGGAGCGTTGGGCGCCGTAGTAAGCCGGTGTGTGACACCGCTTCTGCGGAGATTCGAAAAGCGCGGCCCGCTTCAGTTCTGGACAACGGGGAGGCCACCATGAGATTCGCACGCGGATGGTTCGTTCACGTCAGCAGTTGCCTTGTGCCTGGTCGTTTGCGGGACGGCGTCGGCCGCTCGCACCGACCCGCTGCCTTCCTGGAACGAAGGCAAGAACAAGCACGCGATCATCGATTTCGTCGGCAGGGTGACGAAGAAAGGCTCACCGGATTTCGTGCCGGTCGACGCACGCGTCGCGACATTCGATAACGACGGCACGCTGTGGGCCGAGCAGCCGATGTACTTCCAGCTCCTGTTCGCGCTCGAGCGCGTCAAGGAGACAGCGCGGCAGCATCCGGAATGGAAGGACAAGGAACCGTTCTCGCTGCTGCTCAAGGGCGACGTCAAGGGCGCGCTCGCCGGCGGCGAGCATGCGATCGGCGAGATCGTCATGGCGACGCATTCGGGCATGACGACGGACGAGTTCGATCAGGATGTCAGGCAGTGGATCGCGACCGCGAGACATCCGGAGACCAAGCGCAAGTTCACCGAGATGGTCTATCAGCCGATGCTCGAATTGCTGACGTACCTTCGCGCAAACGGATTCAAGACCTACATCGTTTCCGGCGGCGGCATCGACTTCATGCGGCCGTGGGCGCCAAGCATCTATGGCATACCTCCGGATCAGGTCGTCGGCAGCAGCGGCAAGCTCAAGTACGAGGTACGCGATGGCAAGCCGGTGCTGATCAAGCTGCCCGAGCTCAATTTCATCGACGACAAGGACGGCAAGCCGATCGGGATCCAGCAGCACATCGGCCAGCATCCGATCGCCGCATTCGGCAACAGCGACGGCGACCAGCAGATGCTCGAATGGGCGACCGGGGGCCCGGGCGCGCGCTTCGCGTTGATCGTGCATCACGACGACGCCAAGCGGGAATGGGCGTACGACCGTCAATCGCACATCGGAACGCTCGACAAGGCGTGGGACGAGGCCGTCGCCAGGGGCTGGACCGTCGTCAGCATGAAGGACGACTGGAAGACGATCTATCCGCCTCAGAAGAAGTGAAAGCAGGCTCGGTGACCGCGCTCGTCATGACGTTGCGATGCATTTCTGCTTGCGCAACGTCGTGCGCGCGGTTTCACTAGCCGAATGAGCAAGAAGAGGCATCGCCGGAATCCGTCGCCCGCCGTACGCCCGCAAGCGCAGGCGACGCAAGAACCGGAGGCCGGACGACGATCGGCGTATACGCGTCGCCGGGCAGTCCTCGCTGCGCTCGCCGTGCTGGCGCTGGGTGTCTCGGCGTATCTCTGGCGGAGCCGCGCAACGTCGCCGCCCTCCCCGCCTGTCGTCTCCGCACCCACGATCACGCCATCCGCACCGGCGCGCTTCGTCGGCGCCAAGGCGTGCAGCGAGTGTCACGCCAGCGAATACGCCGCATGGCAATCCTCGCAGCACGCGAAAGCCATGCAGCACGCGACCGATGCGACCGTGCTCGGCGACTTCGACAATGCGCGATTCACCTACAACGGCATCGTCTCGACGTTCTTCCGGCGCGACGGGAAGTTTTTCGTGACCACGGACGGCAAGGACGGCCAGATGGCCGACTTCGAGATTCTCTATACGTTCGGCGTGGATCCGCTGCAGCAATATCTCGTCGGATTTCCGGACGGGCGCATGCAGGCGTTGTCGATCGCATGGGATGCGCGACCGAAGGAGCAAGGTGGCGCACGCTGGTTCCACCTCTATCCCAACGATCGCATCACCTACAAGGATCCGCTGCACTGGACCCGCTTGAACCAGAACTGGAACTGGATGTGCGCCGACTGCCACACGACGAAACTCGAGCGCAACTACAACGCAGCCAGCAACACCTACGCGACGACCTGGTCGGAATTGAACGTCGCCTGCGAAGCCTGTCATGGGCCGGGTTCGAAGCATGTCGGCTGGGCCCGACACGAAGCCGGCGACGCTGCGCTTGCGCATCAGGGCCTGGTCGTCGCGCTCGACGAGCGCAGCAACGTGACATGGACTCCCGACGCCGCGACGGGCAATGCAACGCGCAGCAAACCTCTGGATACGCAGCGCGAACTTGGCGTCTGCGCACAGTGCCATTCGCGCCGCGCATCGTTCGCCAAGGGCATGGATCACGACGGTCGCCTGTTCGACACGCACGCGATCGCGCTGCTGAGCGAGAACCTGTACTTCGCCGATGGGCAGCAGCGCGAGGAAGTCTATGACGTCGGATCATTCCTGCAGAGCAAAATGCATGCGCACGGAGTGACCTGCTCCGATTGCCACGATCCGCATTCGGGAAAGCTGCGCGCGCCCGGCAATGCCGTCTGCGCGCAATGCCATGCGTCGACGAAGTACGACGTTCCGGCACACACGCTGCACGCGGCGGGGTCGACCGGCGCGCAATGCGCGCAATGCCACATGCCGACGCGCGACTACATGCTGATCGATCCGCGTCACGACCATTCGATCCGCATTCCGCGCCCGGACCTGAGCGCAAAGCTCGAGACACCCAATGCCTGCACCGCGTGCCACAAGGATCGCAGCGCATCCTGGGCGGCTGCGGCCATCGAGCGCGCGTTCGGACCCGAGCGCAAGGGCTTCCAGACTTTCGGTACGACCTTGCACGATGGTCGCACCGGAACCAGCGACGCGGTGACGGAGTTGACCGCACTTGCCCGTGATGCCGCTGCGCCAGCGATCGTGCGCGCGACGGCAGTGGCCGATCTGCGCCCGTACCTGAGTGCGGCGGTCATGCCCGCACTCGAAGCCGGCGTCGCCGATCCGGATCCGATGGTGCGCGGCGCTGCGCTCGATGTTCTGCTTTCCGCGCCGCCCCAACAACGCATGCAGCTGGCATGGACGCTGATCGACGATCCATCCGCGATCGTGAGGATCAAGGCCGCGCGCGCGCTTGCGGTCGTGCAGGAACAGGGCGGCACCAGCGCGATGCACGCGCCGCTCGACAAGGTGTTCGCGGAATACGTGGCTTCGCAGCGCGACAACGCCGATCGCCCGGAAGCGCACGTCAACCTCGGACTGTTCTTCACGGAGCGGCACGATCCGGTGAGCGCAGAGCAGGAATATCTCGGCGCATTGGCGATCGAACCGGATTTCATACCGGCTTACGTCAATCTCGCGGATCTGTATCGGCAGTACGATCGCGAAGCCGACGCCGAAACGATGCTGACGAGCGGCTTGCAGAAGGTCCCGGACAACGCCGACCTGGAGCACGCGTTCGGTTTGCTGCGCGTGCGCCAGAAGCGCGTGGCGGAAGCCGTGCCTTTGCTGGAACAGGCGGCGCGACACGACCCGACCAATCCGCGATACGCGTTCGTCTACGCGGTTGCGCTGCATGACAGCGGTCAGAGCAAACAGGGTATCGCGGCGATGGAGCGGGCGTTCGGCCGGTTTCCAAAGAATGTCGAGATCCTTTCCGCCTTGCTGGGCTACGCGAAGGATGCGGGCGACACGAAGCACGCGGATGAGTACGCGAGGCGCCTGGCTGACCTCGTGCCCACGCCGCCTCCGGAAAAACCGGACTGACGATCGGCGGCGGCGAGTGACGTGACGACCGCGCCGGTTGTCTCGGCCGTACGCGGTACGCCGTAGCCGTTCCTCAATGGATCTGCACGCCAGTCGTTGCCGCATCGTTCGTGTCGAACGTCAGCACCGCCTTGTCGTCGCTCGATGCCTGCAACGTTCCGCCCGCTCCGCCCAGCAGCGTTATCTGATATGCCGTGGACGGCATCAGCCCCGTGACGACATGCGTGCACGGACAAGCCTGCGGGATGCTGTAGTCCAGCGAGCTCGAGTTCAAAACCGGTGGCGGGCTCGTCGCCGCCATCACGATCCAGCGCCGGCTGCCCATGTCGACCTCGACGCCTTGCTCGCGGCTGTCGGACGAGGCGATGTAGCTCGATGCCGCCATCGCCGACTGCGCCGATCCGGTCGGCTGGAACAGGTGGAGAAACGTGCCGCTCGTCTGGCCCACCGTGGTCAGCTGGTAGTTGGAGACGTTGTTCGAACCGCCGTTGTAGTCGATCTGCGTGATCACCGGCGCGGGATTCGCCGGCACGAGCGCGCGCATGAACAGCTTGCTGTCGCCGTGCACCGCCGAAAAGATATCGCCGGAACGCGCCACCGAGGCCGCGTTGAAGTTCACGTTGAAAAGTTTCTTGACCCCCGGATTCGCAACTTGCATTTCGTCGTGCACGAACACGACATCCGGACGCAGGTAGACGAACGTGCGCAGCGCGCTGGTCACCGAGTTCGTCACGCCGTCGTTGTTGACGTAGGCCGGGGCGATGTCGGCTTCGGCGTAGACGAACGTGTTCTGGTCTTCGTAGCGCGTGATCGCCGCATCCGGACCCCAGCTGCCCTGCCCCGGCGGATAGACGATGTGATCGCCCGCGCCGCGGTCATCGAAGCCGAGCGAGTTGTGCCATGGCAGCGTGTCGAGCATTCCGTAGCCTCCGGAATTGATCAGCAGATAGTCCGCCCCGCGCTGCAAAGTGATGTGCCCCTGATCCATGTGCTGGTGGTCCTCGATGATCGGACCGTCCGCGAGACTCGCCCACACCGCCGACGTTTGCCAATCCGAGCGCGCATAGAGCGGCCCGGTGAACTTCGCGAGATATGACAGCGGGAACACTCCGGGTCCGCTCTTGTAGTCGGTCATCGCACCCGCGACGGGTGAACCGACGTCGCTGAGGAGCTGGCGCGCATACGGCGCCATCGGATGGTTCGGCAGATATTTCACGAATGCCATCATCGATCCGACGAGCGGCGTTGCCGGCAGATCATTCCAGTCGCCGCCGTCGTAGAACGTCGCCCGATCGGGCTTTGTTCCGTGGATCGTCGCCGGCACGAGATTCGCGGTCCATTCGAGCTGCGGCGCAAGATCCTCGGCGTTGCCGTCCAAGCCCGTGAGCCGCTTCCACAGATCGAAGAGCTGCAGCATGTCCTGGTTGGTGCCCTCGGAATACGTTCCTTGCGGTCCGTATCCGCCGGGCAGGTTCGCCTGCATCTTGTCGAACGTCTGCATCAGGAGCGTGCGCGCGAGCGGCTTCAGGTCGCCATCCGCAAAGGCTCTGGGGTTGTCCGAATCGGTGGCATAGGCGGTGAACATCGCACCGGTCAGGTAGCCGCGGATGTAGTAGTTGCCGATCGGATTTTCATACAGGTTCGGTCCCTCGTAACCGGACGCTGTGTACCAGTCCAGTTGCGCGTTGAGAACGGTGTAGAACTCCTGACGGAGCTCCGCAGTCAGGTCGGGCGACTGCCGCACCGTGTCGTAGCCATAGGCCAATCCGACATTCATCGCGCGCATGTTGTATCCGGGACCGTCGGGCTTGACCGACTCGACACCGCCCATCAGGTTGCTCGTCTGCGTGTAGTCGGCTCCGATGTATTCCACGAACAGCGCCTTGCCTGCGGCCGGTGCCGTGGTGAACGTGAGCGTGGCGCCGTTCACGGCGAAATTGCCCGACGAGATCTCGGTGTCGTTCGGGTTCGAAGTCGTAGCGACGTAATACGTGCCGGCCGGATGATTGCTGCCGACCCAGTGCAGCACGTTGAACTCGCTGTTGCCGTTGACGTCGTCGCGCATCGAGACGTGCCAGTCGACTTCCTTGACGTATTCGGGCGCCCCGTTCGACGTCGCACCCGCCATCGTGTTGCTTATGCGCAGCACGGGGAACAGCGCGCCCGAATCGAATTCCTCGGTGATGCCTTCCTGGGTCGGGCCCACATATGCGAACGAGTTGACTGCCGCAGTGTTCGAGAATACGCGCACCGTGCTTGCGTCCAGCGGAACCATCGGCAGCGTGAACACTGTCGTCGTGCCGTCGCCGAACGCAAGGAACTGGTGATTCTGGTTTTGCGCGATCACGGGGAAAGTGCGCGCAAGCGTCTTCAGGATCGCGACGGTCTTTCTGGAATAGTTCGGCGCTTCAGGGACGCCGCGCACCGATCCGACCGCATAGCAGAGCCCGTAGTCCTGCGCGGCCTGGCGCCAGTCGAATCCGGCGTAGATGTCGCCGATGAGCGAATCGAGGTCGGAGTCGCAACGCTGCTTGAGCGAGTTCCAGACGGAATCGTCGGCCAGCGCGATTTCGATATCCGGCTGCGACACCTTCCAGAAGCGATCGAAGCCGTCGACGAAAACGCGATCGGCCGCCATGCAAGGCATCGAAGCGGCCAACGCAAGCATCAAGCCGCAGCTCAAGAGATCCGAACGAACGCCTTTCGCCATGACGAAACTCTCCCCAAAAGATTGCATCAATACCCAGGTGTTCGGCCGTCAACGACGGCGAATCATTCGAATCCATCCCGGAAGATCAGGTCGACGAACCCGAACCTGCCGAACCGGTCGAGATCGTGACCTTCGGAATCGATCGCGCCGATGTCCGTGCGCCTTCCCTCTGGGTCGTTGTCGCCGGGGTCTCCGGCATCGATCACGGGACTTGCGCTCGCGGGCGTGTAGTGCGCGCGGAACGCGGCCAGGATGCTCGACAGCCTCTGCGTCCGGTTCCACACCGCAGCCTCGTCCACGAGCGAATCGAACGGATAGATGCGCGGTTGCGCGAACGGCGATGCGGCGAGCTGGCCATCGGTGACGCCGGTCCCGCCGCCGCTGGCGTCGTGCACCGCAAATCCGGGCGTGACCCCCTCGGTCATTCCGGAGATGTCGTAGTTGTCGCGCGTGCTGTTGTCGGGCGAATAGAACGCGTTGTAGTCGACGGAACCGAATGTTCCCGCATCGCCAATGACGTGAGCGGTGCCGTCGCTGTTTTCGTAGTCGCGCGTGTAGGTCATCAGGTTGTTGCGCAGGCTGACGACGTGCGAGTCGTTGCTGATCTCGACGACCGGGCCCGCAAACGGAAATTCCCCGCCGGCATCGTTGTTGCTGACGTCGTTGCCGCCGCCATCGAACGTGTTGTTGTAGATCTGGATGCCGGTCTCGCCGGAATAGAACCAGATGCCCTGATCGAGCTCTCCGCCGCCCTCTTCCGGAGCGAACACGTTGTGGTGGATCGAGGCACCGTCGTCGCCGCTGCGCAGCCACGTATGGCCGTAGCCGTAGATGAGGTTGTAGCGAAACTCGCCGGTGACGTTCTGGATCGGCCACGACGAACCGCGGAAAAGGTTGTGCTCGACGAGAATGCCGACGCTCGATGCCTGCGAGAAAACGAGATTGAAACCCTGGCTCCAGCCGCCGCGATAGTTGTGGTGATCGTAGTTGCCGCGCACGGTGACGTTGGACGTACCGCCGGTCAGGTTGATCGTGGCCCGCGGCCCAATGAGTATGTTGCTCTGCTCGTCCGTGTCTCCGCCGATCAGCCAATGGCTCGTATCGTCGAAAATCAGGCGCCCGGCGCCGATGCGATTGCCCTGGAAAAGTTTTGCAGTGGACGTCATCCCGCTCAATGTGATGATCGGAACCGCGTCCGGATCGGACGACTCGAACGTCAGCAGATTGTTCGCACGAAATTCGTTGTTCCTGACGATCGCGGTGCCTGACAACGTCAGATTCAGCGCGCCGGTCGCCTCGAACACCGAGTCTTCGATGTCCAGGGAGCTCGCCGCGCCGGTGATGCCTTCGGACGTCGGCGAGCCGAGCCCGATCACGACGCAATTCCTGATCGTGAGCGAGCCATCCGGCCGTACGACGTGTCCGTTGCCGAGGACGATCAGATTGTTCCAGTCGACGCTGCCGCTCACATCGTCGCTGAGGCTCAACGTCGCGAGGCCTTGCGGAAGATCGTCGACCACGATGGTCATGGGAGGCGAGTCGAGCGTCCCGCCGTCGGAAGCGGGCGGCGGAGCAAACAACCCGCGCACCACCATCTGATGCGCGCCGACCGACAACCCGCTTACGCTGAAACGGTTGAAGTTGATCGGATCGGGATTCATGTTGGCATCGAGGTTCGTCGTCCCCGGCACCGTCGTCGAGTGCGTCACATCATCCGTCTGCAGCACGCCATCGACTTCCAGCTGCAGCTGCGGCCATCCGGTCGGCACACCTCCACCCGAGCAGATGGCTGGCCCCGGCACACCGTTGTTGTCGAGCACGGTCTGGCCCGTCCGGGCAAACGATCACCCCATGGTTGTTGAAATCATCGAACAGATCCGCGAAGACGATGATCGACTGCCCGACGGAAAAGTGCATTCCGGGACCGGGACTCTTGAAATCCGCGAAGTGTGCGAAGGACGAGACCGGCAGCAAGCCGACAATCGCGCTCAATAGTGCTCGTTGCATGGCGTAGCGTGCTCGCAGCAGTGAGGTCGCACGAACGTTCTTCGATTCGGCGTGATGGGCCGGCGAAGTCTACGCAAAGTATTGTGTTTACTTGTTTGAACATGCCTTCTTCGCGAAATCGCGAATGGCTCGGCATTTCGAGCGCTTGACATTGCGAATCAGGCCGAACAACCGACCGTTTTTTTCGCGTGGCGATCGTGCGGACCAGACCATGTGCCACTCGAACCGGCACTGCGATGTCGTCATCGCATCGGAGCTCGGCGAGACGAGGGCCGCAGCTGCGGCCCTCGCTCGGTGCATCGGAAACGACGGGCGTCTGCCCTCAGCCGTGATGATGGAAGTCGAACAGATCGAACAGGTCGCCGATGGCCGGCATGTTGCGCGGCACATACGCGTTGTGGCCGCGCTGATCGGGGTTCGGCAGGTTGTCGCGGCTGCGGTCGCTCAGCGTCGTGTCGAGATCCCAGTTGCGCTCGACGAACTTCACGAACGAGGAGTGCTCGTTGTACGCATGGCTGACGTGCCCTCCGGTCGAGTACGGCGACACGGCGATCATCGGAATGCGCGGGCCCGTGCCGAAGAAGTCGACCGGCTCGATGAAGCCGGAATCGTAGTAGCCGCCGCCCTCGTCGACGGTGACGAAGATCGCCGTCTCGGACCACAGCTCGGGATTGCTCTGCGCGAGCTCGACGATGTTCTCCGGCAAAGGCCTCGAAGAGCGTCCATTTCGACGAAGCGGGATGGCCGTCCATCGTCCCGTCCGGTTTCACGTAGGACACCGCCGGCAGCGTGCCGTTCTCAAGATCGGCGAAGAGGTCGGTCACGTCGCGCATGTGATCGGCGACCATGTCGGGATAGGTCGCTTCGTATTCGAACGGGTTGCAGATGTTGCAGTAGCTGCCGCTCAACGGGTCGCTCGTGCCGTCGGCATTGAAGCCGCCGCCGTAGTACTTCCACGAGATGTTGTGCTCGCTGAGCACGTCGCCGATGCTTCGCTGCGTCGTCGGCGGAACGACGAGCCCGGTCCCCGGCTGGCCTTTCGGCGTGAAGGCAGGATCGACGTTGACGGCCTGCCAGTACGCGCCGTCGTCGCATTTCGTGTCGACGTGATACGGCAGCGCATCCAGGTAGTTCGCGATCGCGGCAATGCCGGGCTGCGTCACGTCGGAACAGTTGAACCATTGCGCGCGGTGCGTGTAGAGATTGAGCGTACCGGGCGCCGGATCCGGGTTGTAGACGTTGGCTGCCGCGGGCGTTGCCGGATGCCCGTTGCCGTCGCTGTAGAAGACCTGATCGGCGAACCCGAGTGGCTGGCTGTCGGGTCCCGTGCCGCCGAAGACCGGCTGGTGGTAGTTGTCGCTCATCGTGTAGTTGTCGGCGAGCGACTTGAACAGCGGCGCGTCGCCGTGCTGCATGTTGAAGTACGCCATCGTCTGCCCGGTGTCGTGCGGTGTGCCGCCGGGCGGCGTGCTGTAGGTCGTCGTGACGGCGGACTGCAGATCGTGCAGGCAGCCCGTGGGGTTGTCGGACGACACGTGCTCGCGATCGATCGCGCAATCGACCTGCTGGACCATCTGGAAGTACTGATGGATCGTGTCGGCCGTAAAGGCGTCGTACGGCATCGACGGCCCTGTCATCTGGAACGGTCCCGGCGGCAAGCGAGTTCACGTTGCTGATGCGCGTGTCCGGACCGAGCGTGAAGTCGAGGCCCGTGCCACCCGTACCGAAGAGGAATTGATCCTCGGGCGGCAGGCCCGGATCACCGCCCGGAAGACTCAGGATGCCGACATACGGAGAGACCGGCCCCACGCCACCGACATCGGGTGCCGGCAATGTCGGGTAGAGCTGCTTGTCCGCCCGGTCGGCGCTGCGAGAAGAACTTGCCGCCATTCGGCGCGGACGTGATCTCGTATTGACGCGCCTTGTCGAAGTTCGGGCCCGGCGAGCCGTCTGCGTTGATGATGCCTTCGGACAAGAGGTTCAGGACCCGCTCGCTCCTGCGTCTGGGAACGTAGGTTGCGAAGAGGTGATCGAAGCTGCGGTTTTCGCCGACGATGATGATGACGTGCTTGATCGGCGTCGTGGTGTGGATCGAGTGAGCGGGAGGCAGAGGCGGAGCTGCTGCCTGTGCCGGTGTGCCGAAGTTGGTCGCAAGCAGAGCGAACAGCGGAGCGACTTTCAATCTCCAATTTGGCTTGTTCATCATTTTCCTCAGGGTTTGGTTTCGACCCCCCAGGTTCTCCCATGCCCGACGCGATGTTGTCGAAGCACGGTGACACGCGTTTTGCACCGCTGTGTCGATTGAGGAAATTTTGTTTCTGACCTTCGATCAGCACGGGCGCTGATGACGCCGCTTGCGCAAATCGCGCATCTGCGAATCGCGTCACGCATTGTCCACGCCGGTTTATGCGTGGTCGTGGTGCGCCGCAGGCCGGTCTGGAGCCGGCGATATATCGGTACGGTCCGCGTGGTCGCCTTCAGGCGGGAATTTCATTCGAAGCCATCGGCGAAAATCTGATCGCTGAAATAGATCGGGCTCGCAACTCGTCCCGATGAGCCGTTGCTGGTCCCGTTGCTGATGATGCCGACTGCCTTCAGATAGAAGGGCGTGCCGTGAACGTTGTAGTTCGCGGTTGCCTGCCAGCCGCTGGCGATGCGTGCCATCGGGCCCACCGCGGTGTAGTCGACCCCGTTATTTGAATACATCAGCGTCGGCGGTAGAGCCAGCTCCGGGCCATCACCGCTGCGCGTCCATGTGGCGATCACGCTGGCGCCCGAAGCTTCTCCACTCAGACGGCTGACGACCGGATCGCCGGTTACCACTCGGGCGGTGAACTGCCGCGCCTCGCCGTCGACGAGCGTGAAATTGCCGATGGTCAGCGTCTTGCCATCGGCCTGCGCGGCGAAGCCAAAGACGTAGCCGTTCGGATCCGAGGCATTGAAGCTGAATTGCAGATCGGCGAAGCCGGTATCCAGCGTGCCGTTCGCGTTGAGGCGCGCCATCGCATGTCGTGGTTGCGCATCGATCAGCTGAAACAGTCCACCGAATACCACCTTGCCGTCGGGCTGCAGTGCCAGCGCGTTCGTGCCGCTGTCGGAATAGATATCCGCATAGGTGGTATCCAGCGTGCCATCGGCCGAGAGTTTGGCGACCGGCCGTATCGATACGTTATCGGTCGTTCCGTACGAACTGCCGACGTAGATCGACCCATCTGGCGCTGCGACGATGGTGCTGACAGTCGTCGCGGACGGATCGACGGGGAAAGCCGCGTCCAGCTGTCCGTTCGCGCTGAAACGCACGATCGACCCGAGTGCGGAATTGCCCACTACGCCCAGAAAGTAGCCACCGACCAGGATACGGCCGTCCGCCTCGACGGCGACCGCGCGTGCCGGCCCGCAACAAATCAGCGGATCGGCGAAGCTCATGTCGAGCGCGCCATTCGTCATGAACCGCGCCGCATACGAACGCGCCGTCGCGCCGACGTTCTGAAAGTCGCCGACCGCAATCGCGTTGCCATCCGGTTGCAGAGCAATGGCCCAGACATCCGCGTCGAGATTCGGGTCTGCGAAACCACTATCGAGCGATCCGTCGGCGTTCAACAATGCGAGATGGTGTCGGCTCTGGCCATTGACTTCAACGAATGAACCACCGATCAGGATTTTGCCATCGGCCTCTACGGCCACCGCTTTTACTTCGGCGCTGACTTCGAGTTGGGTGAAGCCCGCGTCTGTCGACCCGTCGCTCTCGAAGCGTTGAACGCCGACCAGCGTGCCGCTTTCGCCGTCAAGAAAATAGCCGCCGAACAGGATCTTGCCATCGGCCTGGATCGCAATCGTGGTCGGCGCATTCTGCGGCGATGGATTGAACGCGTCGATGGTTTGCGCCGACACGTACGGAACTGCGGCCAATGCGGCCACAACAACCAACGACGACAGCAGCGTGTGTGGGACAGCACGAAAATGGACGACGGGATTCTTTGAAAGGGTCGCGAGTAGCACAGATCACCTCGGCAAGGCGCCATCGAATGGATGGTGTTGCCCAGGAAATACGCAATCCGGTACGTATTGCTGACATGGCTTTGCGTGGTTTCAAAAAAACGCAGGACCGGCGCTTGCGCGCGCGGTCCTGTCGGCATAGCCGCGATCAGCCTTTCATGCTCCGCACATGGAACGCGTCCGCAAACTCCTTGTTGCCGCATAGGCGATCAACCACCCGTTGCCGCAGCGGGTGCCGTGATCGGCGGTGCGTTCCACGACGACGCGCGATCCCAGCCGAGGCGATGCGCCGTGGCTGCGTTGATCGAGCCATCCGCCTCGAGAATGCCATTCGCCTGCAGCCTCCGCAGGCTCTCCGGCGGCAACCCGCGCGTGAACCAGGGATCACGCGCGGACTGCGGGACAAAATCCGTGTTCGCAACGACAGGTTCGAAGTCTGCGAACGCCTTGCGCACGCCATTGACCTGATAGTCGAACTCGACATCGAACGAGCCGCCGATTTCGATCGTGTCAAGCGAGCGCGTGATGCAGTAGAGATTGGCCGGCTCGCCGATGGCGGTGATCTGCACGGTGACGCCGTCCGCGGCGGTGACCATGCGGAAATCTTCCGGGACGTCGATCGTCGCGCGGCCCTGCACGAGATGCGCCGTGCCGCGAAAATAGGTACCGACCTCGCGGCCTTCGAGGCTCGCATAGCGTATCTCGCGTGTCGGATCGGTCGGGTGCGGTTCCACGAAGCTTTTTGCTCCGGACGCTCCAAAACTGCCGCTCGAATAGACACCCCAGCCGTTGCTGCTGCCGACGCCCCACACGCCCGGTTGCGAGGCACCCGGGGGCAAAGACGTTCCAGCCACGCCTTTGACGCCCGCGCCCGCATAACTGGAACCGGAAACATTTGAGCCGAGACCGAGCACACCGATGCCCGTCGTTCCGTCGCTGCCAGCATTGGCGTTGTCGTTCGCATAACCGAACACGCCAACTCCCGCACCGCGTCCGAACACGCCGAATCCGCTGGGCCCGTTGTTGAACCCCGCGACGCCTGCGGCATTGGTCCCGATCGTGTCGCCGAGCACGCCATCGTTGGTCGTGCTATGTCCATAGACGCCAAAGCCGGCGACGCTGACGCCGTGCACACCGGTGGCGCCGCTGCCGCCCACGCCGTCACCGGTCGTGCTGGAGCCAACGACACCGGTGTTCGCGAAACTCGTGCCCCAGACGCCGTAGAAATCGTGCGTGTCACCCCACACTCCCGCAGCGCCTGCCTGCCCGCTCGTTCCTGCAGCGGTGCCGTACACGCCGGAACCGGCGCTGTTGCTGGCGTGCACGCCGGCGCCGAACGAAGCCGCTGAAGGCGATGCGATGTTGCCGTGCCCGTCGACGCTGAAAACGCCCGCCGGAACGAACGCCTTGAGCAGAGAGCCCGTGCCGCCTGCGATGTTGTTGCCGAGAAGGAGCGCGGTATCGGTCGACGAGTTGGTGATCACGGCACCGATGCCGACTCCCTGCGCCGTGAGTGCCGCCGCCGGAATCCCGGTTCCGGTACTGACTGCCGTGATCGCCGATCCGCTGCCGGTGTTCTGCACCTGCAAAGCTGGCGTACTCACGGACGCCGCGCCGCTGTACGGAAGCGTCACGAAGCCCGGCGGTCCCTGCGCGCCCGCGGGTCCAGCCGGTCCTTGCGGACCGATCGGACCTGCGACTCCCTGCAATCCCTGCACACCGGCCGGTCCTGCGGGTCCTTGCGGTCCGATCGGACCTTGCGGGCCGGGATTTCCGTGCAGCGCAAACAGCGCATACGGCGCGGCCGTCAGCGATTGGCGTGGTGCCAGTGTCGTGTACGTCGATGTGCCCGCCGGACGAATCGCAACTTCGATCCATAACGCATCGCCGGCGAATGGCGCATCGGTGAAATCGACCGGCGTGTTGAGCAGGCCGTCGACAATCGCGACGTTGGTTTGCGTGATCGGCGGACTGGCGCAGGTGTCGCCGCTCGCCGCGGTGCAGAGACTGAACTGAAGATCGTAATCGCCATTGGCCGGCACACCGCTGGCGGTGAGCTGACCCTGATAGGTGAACGCGCTACCCAGCGGATCGGCGCTCGCGGTGGCGGTGCAAAACAAGACGATGCCCAAGAAACTCAGCACGCGCACGGAGATCTCCTTCAGGGATCGAAACCATTGGTGAAAACGAGATCGGCGCGATCGACCGCGCCGCTCCATACGCCGCCCTGCAATTGGTAGTCGCTCGCGGCGAGCAGATCGGTCGCCGACTGGCTCAACGTGGCCGACAACGCATAGTCCCCACCGCCAACCGTGCCGCCGCCGTTGGCGATGACGACGCGATCGATGCGATAAATTCCACCGCCCGATTGCGCGCCGGAATGCACCGATCCGACGAGCAGCAATGCAAACGCAGTCAGTCGGATAAATCGTCGTCGTTGCATGAGACTCGTCCTGGGTGTTCGGTCGTGGAGTCAGAGCGCCACACGCGCGCGCAGCGGCCGCGAAGCGCCTGATTTCCGTTGTCCTCTTGAGATACGAAATGCGGCGCGATTTACTGACAAGCTTTTTTTTCGACGAGGTGCACTGGACGGAGCCGCATTGCAGCGAGAGCTCGGCCCGCGGCAAAACCCGACACAATCGCATCAGTACTGAGCCAGCACTTTCAGCGCGAGCGCCTTCTCCAGCGCCATCCCATGATCGGGAAGATGATCGATATTCGGACCGTTCAAGCTGATCAGGAAACCTTCGTCGCCTCTGCGCACATAGAGCGTCGCACCGTTGCTGCCGCCGAGACCGAGTGCTTCATCGCCTACGCCGGCAATCGGTGTCGGCGTCGTCCTGCCGCTTTTCGCGGCGGCCTCGATCGATGGCCAGTCGCCCAGCGTCAAGCTGGCACCCGCCGAAAAATCAGCGGCGTTGTAGTCGCACATACCCTGCACCTCATTGGCGACGGTGTTTTGAGGCAGCGGCTGGCCGACCGCGGTCTCGGCGTCGGCGCGCGTCAACAGCTTGCACGCATTGCGCGATGTGACGAGCCTGCTCACTGCATCCGCTGGATCCATCGGCGGCGACTTGTCGGGGACCGCTGCAGCGTTCGCGGCGGGAGTCGCAACGCTGCCGGCTGGCTCCGGGCTCGCACTGCACGCCGCGACGACGGTCATGGCGATGGCGGCGCAAAATCCGCGAAGGCGTGCGAATCTCTGCAGGTTCAACGATCGGATGGTCATGGCGTGCGCTGCCGGTACGAGAAGGACACGCGCCGAATATCAAGACGAACGCGCGCGTGCTTCTCAGGCAATACGCAGTTAGGCCGCGATTGCTGACATAAGCGGTAAATCGGATGAACAGCGGGTTGGATTCAGGCCTTGCCGGCCAGACGCAGGTCTTCGCGGACCTGGCGCGTCATCCAATGCTCTGCGCCACGCGCATGCTGTAGCGCCGTCAGCGCGGCTTGCAACTGATAGCGTGCCGCACCCCATTGCCCGCGCGCGGCAAGGCATTCTCCATAGACGCCCTGCGCTTCGGCATGTCGCCAGCCGGTGGCCGGATCGTCGGACGGACGCAGCGCCAACGCCTCGCGCGCGAGCGCGCAGCCCCCGACGATGTCATGCTGGGCCAATTCGATTCGCGCTTGGGCGACCAGCGCCGTAGCCAGCGGCTCATGATCCGGTGTCTTGATGACCTTGAGCGCCGAGACCGCCTCTTCGATGTCGCGACGCGCAGTCCTGCTGATCGCCAGCTGCCGATTCGCTGAGTGCATACTGCACGCGCGCCGTCGCGGTTTCGATTGGCGGCACGTCGGTCAGGCCAACCCGCATCGCCTGCGCCTCTGCCTGTTGAGTGACGGCGAGTTGCGCGTGACCCGACAAGCGCATCACGAGCCCGAGGTCGTCGAGGCTCATTGCGACTGCGCGATTTTTTTCTCCAAGCTGACGACGCCGCGAAGCGAGCACTTCGCCCGTTACGCGCTCGGCAGCGGCGAGGTCGCCGAGCTCGCGCAGCGCGACGGCGAGATGCGCTTTCGAGATCAGCGCGAACGGATGCTCCGGCTTGCCCTGCGCGGCCCAGATCGCCATCGCCTGACGACTGAAATCGGCCGCTTCGGCGTACTGATCCTGATGCAAGTGCAGCACCGCGAGATTGTTGAGCGTCGCGGCCAGACCCGGATGCTGATTGCCGAGCACGCGCCGCTGCATCGCCAGTGCTTCGAGATACAAGGGTTCCGCCTCGCCATAACGGCCGAGGCGATCGAATGCGCGTGCGTGTCCTGACAACGCTTCGGCCAACATCGGATGATCCGGCGGCAACAGCCGCCGATAGATCGTGGTGGCTTCGTCGAACAGCGGCAAGGCCTCGGCGACCTGGCCGGTCTGCATGCGAAAGACCGCGAGATTCACCAGATTCTCGGCGACGTCGAGATGATTTTCGCCGTAGAGACTGCGGAACATCGCCAGCGCTTCATCGGTCAGCCGGATGCCGTCCGGCAAGCGATCCATATCGCTGTAGAGCGCGGCGAGCTCATTGAGCTGCGCGGCGATCTGCGCGTGAGGCGGCACCAGCGTCGTGCGCGACATGGCCAGCGCCTGCTGCAAGAAGCGTTCGGCCGCAGGGAAATCGCCCTGACGCCGCGCGATCTCGCCTTGCAGCGCAAGATCGCTCGCGATCATCGGGCTCGAATTCCCCGCCTGTTTGCGATGCGCGTCGAGTGCGTGCCCGACACTCTGCAAAGCGCCGGCATAGTCGCCTTTCTCATATTGCGCGCGGCCCAGCATCGAGAGTGTATCGGCGTAGGCGACATCGCCTGCGTTGTTCACGCCACGGATCTGCAGCGAGCGTTGCAGCAAGGCGATCGCGCGGTCGTTCTCGCCGAGCTCCTGATAGATCCGGCCCATGACTTCGGCCAGCGACGACGCCAGCATCGGATAATTGTCCAGACCGGTTTCCAGGCGCTTGGCGCCCGAATCGAGCACGTCTTTGGCGCTCAGCTTCGCGCCGCCAGGCGAGCCGCGCGGGTCGGCAACGCGAAAAATGTCTACCAGGAAATCCGTGACCGTCTCGGCGCGCCGCGTTTCCTCGCGTGCGCTCGCTGCTTCCCAGAGCGCGAACGACGTCGCGGCGAGTAACGCCGTCAGCGCCGCAGCGGCGAATGCGACGACGACCCGATGACGCGACACGAACTTGCCGGTTCGGTAGAGCGCGCTGTCGCGACGCGCGGAGATCGGATGGCCGCGCAAGAAGTTGCGCAGATCCTGCGCCAGCGTTTCGATCGTCGCGTAGCGGCGCTCGGGTTCCCGCTGCAAAGCCTTCATCACGATCGTGTCGAGATCGCCGCGCAATGACTGGCTGGGTACCGGAGCGTTCGGCGCACTGGCCGCGGCTTTGCTCGGAGAATCGCGCTGAGAGCGCTGCAGCGCATCGCGCACCGCATCCGGGCTTGCTGCGTCGTCCAGTTCCAGCGGCCGCCGTCCGGTCAGGAGCTCGAACAGCAGGCAGCCAAAGCTGTATACATCGGTCGCCGTGCTGACCGGTTCACCGCGCAGTTGCTCCGGCGCCGCATACGCAAGCGTGAGCGGCGCATTGCGCGCATTGCCAGTTCCCGTTACGGCCAACGTGTTGTCGCCGCCGAGCAGTCGCGCGATGCCGAAGTCGAGCAGTTTGACGTCGCCTTCCTCGGTGACCAGTACGTTGGACGGCTTTACGTCCAGATGCACGACGAGCTGACGGTGCGCGAACTGCAGTGCGCTGCACACCTGCAGTGCGCATTCGATTCTCGCCCTCAGCCCGAGCCTGCGTTTTGCGCAGTATTCGATCAGCGGCTCGCCCTCGACGTATTCCATGACGAAATAGGAACGCCCGTCTTGCGAAAGGCCGCCGTCGAGCAGGCGGGCGATATTCGGATGCGACAGGCGCGCGAGGATCTGCCGCTCACGCACGAAGCGCGCGATTACCGCCTCGCTGTCCATGCCCCGCTTGATGAGCTTCAGCGCGGCACTCTGGTCGAATTGTCCGTCCGCACGCTCGACGAGCAGGACGACGCCCATGCCGCCGCGCCCGATCTCGCGGCAGACACGCCAGTTTCCGATCATCGTTCCGGCCGGCGACGCGGCGTCATGCTCGCGTGTCCACGCGGTAGCCGCGGCTACGCGCAATGCGTACGTCTTCTCGTCGAACCGGTCGCCGAGCGCGTCGGCAGCCAGCAGTGCTTCGACTTCGCGAATCTCGTCGTCCGACGCGCAAAGACGGTGCACTAACGCGCTGCGATCGCCCTCGGGAACCTCAAGTGCGCTGTCGAATATCCGACTTATCCGGTTCCATCGCTCGGCGTCCATCAGCCGGCGACGATCGGATCGGGGAGATCCAGATGCCTGATGAGGAAGGCGCGTGCGCGCCGCCAGTCGCGATACGTCGTGCGCACGACCACGCCCTGCAGCTCCGCAATCTCCTCGATGCTAAGTCCGCCGAATACGTGCCATTCGACGACGCGTCCGCCGCGAGGATCGAGCTGGGTCAGTGCTTTGAGCGCGTCGTCGAGTGCCAGCATTTCGACGACTTCGCCCGTCGGGGCCGCGCATTCCTGCTCATCATCGGTGAATAAAATTTCGCCGCCGCGCTTGATGGCCGCGCGGCTGCGGGCGTGGTCGACCAGCACCTGGCGCATCGCCCGTGCGGCCAGTGCGAGGAAGTGGGCACGTGTTATCGCGGCGACCTCGGGTTCGGGCGAAAGCTTGAGATAGGCCTCGTGCACCAGCGCCGTTGTATTCAGCGTCGGCGGAGCGCCGATGCCGCGCCTTTGCCGATGCGCGATTCGACGCAATTCGTCGTAGACGAGCGCGAACAGGTGGGAAGGTATGTCGCCCGATTCAGCATCGGGCATGTCCCCCGCGATGGCCATCTGCACTCGGAATTCTCGGCAAGCCAATCTTGCGCGCGGACAACTATAGGCTTCAGGTCCGGCGCCCACAATGAATGCGGCTCGCGTCAAGGGCTTGGCCAAGCCGACCATTGGCGTGCGGCGATTTGCGGCAAGTCGTTCACAGTGCAGCGTCAGGTGGGGTGAAGTCGGGAATCGCTGCACATCGCTGTTTGTGTGCGTGGCCCGAGGCGTCCGCGACATAAGCGACGGACATTCCGCAGTTGAACGCGCTTCACCCTGTGCTAGCTCCGGCTAGACATCTTCAGTCTTCGAGGGGCTACCGGTGGCTCGCGCCTCGAAACCGTCGGCGAAGATCGTGTCCGCGTCGAACGGCAAGGTGAACGAGCCTTTGGACTCCGCGCCGCCCGCATACGAACTGTCGACGGCGCGAACGCTCCAGGTGTAGTTGCCATCTTCGAGATTCGCAAAGGTCCACTGCGTCGCGGCATTGATGTTGCCCGGCTGCGGTAGCCGTTCCGGCAGGTTTACCGGCACGCCGTCGCGCCAAATCTGCAGGTCGTAGGTGAGCTGTGCTGCGGGAGTGTGATCGTCGCTGGGCGCAGTCCACGCCAGCGCGATGCCTTCGCCGGCGGGTACGGCATCGAGTCCGGCGGGCGCTCCCGGCGGCGCGTTGCTCGCGTCGGTGGTGTTGCGCAACAAGCGCAGTCTCGCTTCGACCAAGCCGTTGCCATCGGGCACGAAGAATGCGCCGGCAACGAGATAGTCCAGATCGCCGTCGCCGTCCAGATCGAACCACGTGAACGCGCCGCCGCGTCCGACCGAGCCGATCGGTGCAGGCAGGTTCACGCCGAGCGCGGTGTATGTGCCCCCGTCGTTGGCGAAGATTTCAGACTTGCCCTCGATCTCGACTTCGCCGATGAAGTTGCCAGTTAGCAGGAGATCGATGTCGCCGTCCGAGTCGTAGTCGGCCCAGGTCGCTGCATGAATGTCGAGCCAGTCGGCGTTGGGCGCATCGATCAGCGTGTTCGGCGTGTAGACGCCGGCGTCGTTGGTGTAGATGCGCAGCACGGTGTCGAACGTCCCGTCTTCTTCCTCGATGTTGCCCGCAACAAGGATGTCCAGATCGCCATCGGCATCGGCGTCGCCGATGTCGGCGAGTCCGTGTTCGACGTGCACGCCGAGCGGGTCGGTCGCGCTGAATGCGCCCGCTTCGTTCGTGTAGATCTTGATGAAGCCGGTTTTTGTGTACGGATCGACATTGGTGAGGAACAGATCCAGATCGCCATCGTTGTCGTTATCGACCCACGCGCTCTGCGCATGCGTCGTCGGATCGATTGCGGCGCCGGTATCCGTGAAAACCCAGCCGTCCGCGCCGTCGCTGCCGTCGTTGCGCATCAGCGCAGTGCGGTAGCTGAAGTTCTGCCCGTCGTAGATCGAAGGGATCAGAAGATCGAGATCGCCGTCGTTGTCGAAGTCGGCCCAGGTCAGCGAACGCAGGTCGTACGAGTCGTCGTAGGTCGAATCCTCTGAATAACCCGGCAGCGCGGCGTTGATCGGAGTCAGCACGCCGCCGTCGTTGCGGTATAGCGCGGTGACGCCTTCGGATGCGACGGCCAGGTCGTAGTCGCCGTCCTGGTCGAAATCGCCCCAGGCGAGATCCGATGCGCCGGCGATGATTCCATTCAGCGGCACGTCGATCGCGGTGAACGTCCAGTTGCCGTCCGAACCTTCTCCGTCGTTGTGGAACAGGATCAGCTTGTCTTCGACGCTGACGTTGTAGACGACATAGAAACCGAGGACCGCCAGATCAATGTGCCCGTCGCCGTCGAAATCCGCCGGCGCCACGGCGTTGACCCAGAAATCCTCTTCTTCGGGTGTGGTGAAGTAGGGATCGCCGGTCGGCGTGACCTCGACGAATGAAACTTGCGCTGCCAATACCGGCGCGAACAGGAGCATCGTAGTTTGCAAAAGAAAGCGGAACATCGGAGGTCTCCTGTTCTTTTTCGCTTGCCGCAGCGCCGTGTTGCCGATGATGATGCAGGTCAACAGCGCGTCCCCTAGATGGCCTCAAAGCCGTTTCGAAAGACGACGTCGTTCTGCGTACCCAAAAGTATCTCCTCGACACCTGTGCTCAACGGCCCGACCCACAGATTTCCGTTTGTGTCGAACGCAACGGATTCCACCTGGAAGTGCGACAACGGCGAGTTTGCGGTCGTATACGTGGTCCATGTGGCGCCATCGAACAGACTGACGCCTCCGAAATTGCCGCCATCGAACGTATTGCTGGCGATTGCCACGAGGCCATCGCTCGACCGAACCGAAATGTCGAATACATGATCCGCGGGCAGCTCGCCGGTGGCGCTCGTGTAGACGATCCATGAAGTTCCGTCGTAGCGAAGCGCGCCATTGTCGCTGGCAACCCATACGTCGCCGTTCGGCGCGAACTCGACGTCCCGGAGTCCAAACGGAGCCACGGGCAACTCGCTGTCCAGCGACGTCCACGTCTGTCCGTCGAACGTGTGCAGGCCGCTGTCGGTTCCCACCCACATCAGCCCCGCGGAATCCAATGCGATTGCATTGACATAGTTGGAAGTGGCGAAGAGGGCTCCGAACGTGTGCGCAACCCAGACGTCGCCCTGCAGTTCGAAGATTCCCTGCCCGTCGGTGCCGATCCAGACGTTGCCGTCGACGTCGCTGCCGATCGCCTGGATGGAAGCCACACCGAAGCTCGCGTCGTGGTAGTCCCAGAAGCCGGTGAACGTGCCCGTCGCGGGATGCCAGCGGCCGACGCCGTTACCGCCGATCCAGATATCGCCGTTGGAATCTTCGTACGCGGAAAAAACCGGATCGCTGCCCACGAATGGCCATGGTTCCGAACCGAGGTTGTTGCGACCGAAGTTTCGCCAGTGCGTGCCGTCGTAGCGCGATATGCCGAAGTCCGCCGAAATGAACCAGAGCGCACCGGTCGAGTCGACGAACGTGCGATCGATGAAATAGCTCGGCAGTCCGGTGTTGATTGCGTTGAACGCTTCGATGCGCGATCCCATGGAGTCGTAGTGCACGACGCCGCCTTGGGCGCCGAGTGCAGCGAGCTGGTTGTAGGCGACCCAGACATCGCCATCCGTGCGTGGATGAATGCCGATGGGAATGATGCCGTCGCCATCGACAAATGTGTCGAACGTGTCGCCCTCATTGGATGTACGGAAGATGCCACCGACGAAATTGGCGGCGTACAGCGTGTGATTGGGCTCGTCGAAACTCATGGCCAGGATCGTCATGTCGCCGCCGAGAGTCGGCCAATTCGCGCACGTCGTTCCGTCCCAGCGCCACAGTCCCTGCTGGGCGCTCGCGATCCAGATATGTCCGTCCGGCTCTGCCAACATCCCATCGAGCTGCGCGGAACATTCCGTATGGAGCGTCCACGTGCTTCCATCGAATTCGGCGAGGCCGCTCAGGACCTGATGCGTAGCCCACACATGCCCGTCGGTACCGACACGGACGTAACCGACGTTGTGGAAGTTCTGGTCATTGCCCCAATCGATTTCCGTGCCAACCTGGTATTGCGTCCAGGTGTTCGCGACAGGGTCGAAGTGAAAGACCGCCCCATTGCTCTGATTGACGTTGGTGTTGGTAAGCCAAACGGTTCCGTCTGCAGCAAGGTCGACCGACCGCACACCGGGGACGACGAAGGGAGCATTCGATTGGTTGTAGGTCGTCCAGATGTCGGCCGGCGGTGTCGCATTGCGATCGAAGCGCGTGAGGCCGGCGTCGCTGGCGATCCAGATCACGCCATCGGGTGCGATGCGCATGGAGTGCACGAACTGCGAGGAAATCGGATTGTCGAGACTCGACCAAACGGTCCAGCAGCACGTGTCGAATCCGCCGCCGGGCAAATCGAGATAAGGGATACTCGACGCGGGTAGCATCGCCAGACCCCATTCCTGGAAAAAACCGAAGCGCGCGAACACCCAGAGATTGCCGTCATCGTCAAAGGCCGTGACATCGACCAGCTCGCCCGGGACGCCGGTATTGCCTGGAGTGATGTGCCGCCACTCCGGAGGATCTCCTGCAGGCGCCGCGAATGGGAACAGCGAGAAAGCCGCGAACAACAGTGCGGAAGAAATCCAGTGGCCGTCATGCATGATCGTGCCTCCGAGGTCGCTCGGAAAACCCGGATCACAGCGCGTTCGCCCGGGTCAAAAGCCCGATCGGTGCCGGCACCATAGGCCGGACGCCCCTCGTTACTGATCGCCTTGGTGCGGATCGTACGCGCTGCTCGCTGAATGCGGACGCTTCCTTGGCGCAACGCATCGTTTGCCATCTTGCGTTTCGATTCGGCGGCGAGGCTCTTCGGTGTCTTGTCTGCCCGGATCGCCTTCAACGCAGGATGTCGCAGGAGACCTTCGCCGCCCAGCCCTTGGTGGAACACCTCGGCAACTATCGTCGGCTCGACCCAGTGCGCCTTGCGCAGCGTGGCCTTCTCCATCAGCGCCACGTTTGCCGTCGGCGTTTTCACTTCGAAATTGTGGTGCCGTGGCGCATCTCAGCGCGGAATCACGTTCCGCGTAATTGGAGGCCCCATAGCCGTTCTTCTTTCTGGTGCGAATGGTTCGCCTCCAGCCGTAGAGTCGCGCAAAGCTGAATATGCATAACACACACACACATTTGGAGACTTAGCTCATGAAAGATCGATCGACCCGTTACCTGTCGTGCGCCGCGCTCGGCGTGCTCGCTCTTGTGGCCGCACAGGCCCCGCAAGCTCACGATGGCGACGCCAGCACACACGCCGCAACGACCCAGGAGCAGCTCAACAGTGAGCGCAACACGAACGAACTCGTCAAGATCGTCCGGCAAGCGACCGACAAGTACCATTCGGTCGCAGTCGCCGAGCGCGACGGCTATCACCTGCTGTTCGGCTGCGTGAGCGATGAGGACTCCGGCGCGATGGGCCTGCATTGGGTGAATCTGGGCCTATACGCCCACCCGGACGGCACGTTCGACGACCAGGTGGACCCCAACAGGCCGGAAATCATTCTCTACGAGCCGACGCCGTCGGGTCCGAAGCTCAGCGGCGCTGACTACATCGTCGATGCTGCCACCTGGAACGAAACGCACCAGCAGGCGCCCGAGCTGGATGGCCAGATCTTCCACTTCTTCGATGCGCCGAACCGCTTCGGGCTCCGGCCGTTCTACACGCTGCACGTCTGGGCGTGGAAGGACAGCCCGACGGGCACGTTCGTGAATTGGAATAAGAACGTGCGGTGCGACGCGCACAACGGGCCGAACAAGTAAGCAGGCGGCGGCGACTTCCGAACGAAGGGGCCAGAACGACGGGCCACCATTTCGCCGTCCCTGTCAATGAGACAAGAGCCCTCCCCCCGGCGTTGCATCGCCGGTCGGGGAGGAGTGTACTCGCCGTCTTGTGACGCTGCCGCGTCCGCGATGTTCTTGCTTGGCAGGCGTTTACCAAGCGCCTTGCGCGTGTTTATCGAACGACCATCGCCTTACCATGCCGGCGCGCACTGGACTCTCGCCGTGGTGTGACCGCTGAAGAGCTTTCCCTTGGCGGGCCAAGTTGATCAGCGCTGTAATTGTCGGGCAACTCGAAGACTGGCTATGGCAAAGGAAACTTCCCTTCGGCACCACTTCGAGGAGCTTCTGGAACTCTCGCCAAAGTTTCGCAGCGCCCGGATTGCATCACTGCAGTTGCCCCAGGAACTTTGCGAGCAGCTCGCTGCGATGTTGCGCTTCGACGAGTTGGCCAAGATGACCCGCAAAGACCGTGACGTAAGCGGTGACGTCCCGGGTGTGCGCGCAAATACAGGCGCGACGCTCAAGGACATGCTCGTCCACGGCGTCGACGGCGCGTCACCGCTGCGCAAAGAGGTCGCCAGCATGCTGGGTGCGATGCGGGACGACGAGTTCGAGTTCGGCGACCACACTCTAGCCGGAACCGAAATCGGATCCTTCAAATTGCTTGAGCTCATAGGCCAAGGAGGCTCGTCTGCGGTATTTAGAGCCGTTCGTGCAGCCGGGGAGGGATCGCAGTTCGTCGCTCTGAAGGTGCTTCGAACGGGACTGTATTCTGCGGACGCACAGCGAAGATTTCGCAGAGAGCAGTCCATTCTTGCGAAATTGGCACACCCAAACATCGCGAGGTTTATCGAAGGCGGAATAAGTTCCGCAGGTATTCCGTACATCGCGATGGAGCTCGTGGATGGCGTCGCCATCACCAAGGCCGCCGACGAGCGATCCTTGAATCTCCGGCATCGACTGGGATTGTTCTGCACGCTTTGTCGGGCCATTGAAGCCGCGCACGCTTCCCTGATAGTTCACATGGACTTGAAGCCTTCCAACCTGCTCGTCACGCAGGATGGGGATCTCAAGGTCGTGGATTTCGGAATCGCGAAACTTGTCGATCGGGAATCCGGCGAGTCGTATACGCAATCGGTGGCGCTGACGCCGGGCTACGCAGCGCCGGAGCAATATCGTTCCGATCCGTTGACGACGGCAATCGACGTCTATGCGTTGGGCATCGTGCTGACCGAACTGCTGACCGGTCACATGGGGGCGAGCGGCACGAAGCCGAGTGCGCTTCTTGGCTTCGCGACTTCGGAGCACGCGCCCGTGCCAAGCGGAATGGCCCCGCGGGGCGCATTGATTCGCCAGCTTCGCGGCGATCTCGACGACATCGTGCTGAGAGCGGTTGCCGACGAGCCGAAGCTCCGCTACCAGACAGCGGGCGCGCTCGCAGACGACGTTGAACGCTATCTGGCGGGAGAACCTGTGCGAGCACATCCGCCTTCCGGCTGGTACAGAGTGCGGAAATTTCTGGGTCGCCATCGCATCGGCGTCGCGCTGACCGCGCTCATCGTCGCCGCGATTGTGGCGAGCATGGGTGTCATTGTCTGGCAGGCGCGCGATATACGGCGTGAGGCGCAGCGCGCGAACACCATCCGCGATTTCCTCGAAGACATGTTCGAGCCGATCGACGACGGCATGATCAACGACAAGCAGGCAAGCGTGCGCGACCTGCTCTCCGCTGCGACTCAAAAGCTCGGCGGCAATGCGACACTCGACGACACCGCTCGTGTCGATCTGCAATTGCTGTTTTCGCGGCTGCACGAAAAATTGAACAATGCCGATCAGGCGCAGGCTCTCGCCAACGAGGCGGTAAGCCTGGCCACATCAGCACTCGCGGCGAACGATCCCCTGCGGCTGGACGCAGAAATCTCGCGTGCTTACACGCTGCTTGAACTCGGCAAGCAGCAGGATGCCGAACCGTTGTTCGATGCGCTGGAATCACGCCTCAAGGACGGGCTCATCGCGCACGGACCGCCGCTGATACGGCTGTATGACGGACTGGCTGAGGTGAACGACGTTCGAAACAACCACGAAGCGGCTGTTGTCTACGAGCGCAGGGCGCTTGCAGAGCGCGTTGCTTTCTACGGAGGCGAGTCGCCGAAAGCGGCAACCGGCTACGCCAATCTGGCGACCAGTCTCAACTTTACGAGTGGACATCTCGACGAAGCGATCGAAGCGTACGAACACGCGTACAGGATTCACCTTGCCAGCTTTGGACCGAACTCTTCGTTCACCGCCTTTGCGCGCAGGAATTTGAGTGTCGCTCAGCTTCTGGCCGGCCGACTGCGATCCGCGCGTGATGGTCTGCTGGAGATCGAGCCGGTATTCGACTCGCCGCCCAACAGCCAGCGCGACGTGAACGTTGTCTATTGGGAGGGTCGCTGTCAGCTGGCCATGGAGATCGGCGCTCCGGAAAGTGACGGGTCGTGCGACCATGTCTTGCGTGCGGCCAAACAAATTCTCACTCCAGACAACCTGGCGCTGAACGCAAGTGTGTTACGAATTCGCACACAATGGGATATTGATCACGGGCAATTCGACGCCGCGCAGCGCCGCGTTGCGCAGGCCCGTGCACTGGCAGGGAGTTCGGGCAACCCAATATCGACCGGCGCCCAGGACTATCTATCGGGTCTGCTGGAAATGGCATCGGGCAATGCCGCCGCGGCCGCCGCACAGTTCAGCAATGCCATTCGGAATCTGGAGCACTACTACCCTGAGCACATGCGTCTGAACGCTTTGTCATTGCGCGCAATGATCTGCTCTCAGAATGGGAATCTCGCATCAGACTCGTGCCCCGCCGACGCGGAGCTTCGAGCGCGCAATGAACTGGATGCCCAGCCCCTCCCGTGGCATCCACGCCTGCTGGCAGCGAATGTTGCAGTAGCCCGCATCGACCTGCTGCGTGACCAGCCGGCTCTCGCCGCAGCGCGCCTGCGCAATGCGATTGCAAACGCGCAGGACGAGGTGGAGCCCCATCAAATTCACTTTATAGAAGCGCGGATTTGGCTCGTCGTCGCAGAAGCCGACATGGCTGAGTGCGAACGCGCGCGGGCCGATGCAGCAGCCATTGCGGCGCTACTCGACCAGGATGTGTTTCGCGATCATCCATTGCTGGCTGCCGCAAGATCGCAGTTGCATCGTCGGTCGACATGCCAATTCGTGGCTGAGTGAGACAGCGCGCGTGGCCACCCCGTTCGCCCGGCTAGCGGTGACACGCCTGGCGTGATCACTCGGCGATGTAGCGCTTCGCCCGGTTAAACCGAGCGGGTCTGCAATGCGCTTTCTAGCATTCCGCCACAGATCCCAGGAAGGCGCGCGCGTAGCGCCAGTCGCGATCGACCGTGCGTCGTCCGAGCCCCAGCAATTCGGCGACCTGACGCAGATCCAGTCCGGCGAAATAGTGCAGCTCAACCACTCGAGCGGCGCGCGGATCTTCGCGTTCAAGCGCCGTCAGCACATAGTCGAGCTGCAGAGCAAGTTGAGGATCCAGATGGATCGAATCGACTTGCGGATCACTGAGTTCCAGTCGCGTCTGATCGCCGCCGCGCTTGGGTTGAACCCGCCGGCGCGCTGCGTCGATGAGGATCGCGCGCATGGCGCGGGCCGCATAGGCAAAGAATTGCGCGTCGTTCTCGAAGCGATTGCCCGCCCCGCCCATGCGCAGATACGCCTCGTGGACCAGCTCGGTCGTGCACAAGGTGTTTGGCGCTCCGCCGCGCAAACGCTGCCGACTCGCCATCGCCTTCAGCCGAGCGTACACGTCCACGAAAACAGGGCCGGATGATTCGCTCGTGGGTGAAGTATCTGCAGCTACGTGCATGTCGCGTTTTCCCCGCTTCCTGCTTCATTCCCGAACAAAAAACTGCGGTTCGCCGAAGCCGCCGCTCGCACAATGTATCGCGCTCGTCGCTTCAGCGCGTGAGTGGTAATTCGAGGGCTCGTGAGTGAATCCACTCAACAGAAGGGTGCCGCTGGCGCCGCGGCGATTCGTAATTGCCGTGCAGAACGATGTCGTACGCAGCCTCGTGCCGGCCGCTGGTGGCGAGCCGCTTACGCTGGCGCAAACGATCGGCCCGGAGGGAGCCGGTGCGCTAAAATTCGGTTATTGTCGCGAGGGGTATCGGCTAAGTATTGATTCTAATGGTGGGCCGTGATGGGATCGAACCATCGACCAATGGATTAAAAGTCCACTGCTCTACCGCTGAGCTAACGGCCCGAACGAGGTATCCAGCGCGCCTGCCGGAGACATCGGGTCGCTTCGACCCGGGTTGCGCGCTTCGAGGTACCGCGACGCCTGCCGCGAGATCGCCGGTGAACTGGCGCTGGGCAATCGTCGGGTCCCCATCCGAGCCTTGTATTGTAACGGGCGTGGCCGTTCTGTCGCCATCGGGCGCCGCATCTCTGCGATGCGGCGCCCGATGATTCAATTGCCCGACAAGGTGTCGCCCGGGCCTTGCGCCGGGCGTCGATGCCGGATTACTGCGTGATGGTCTGGCAGCTCGCCGGTGTCGCACCAAGGCGCGAAAGCGGGATCGAGCCGCTGCGGCCGTTCAAGTCGCCCGCGGTGAACGCATAGTCGAGCGTCGCGCTGGTGCAGCTGACATAGGTCAGTGTCGCCGTGCCGACCGGCACCGTCGCGACCGTGCCCGCCGAAGAGTCGAATATGCCGCCCGTCGACTCGAAGACCGTCAGATCCATCGTCCGCGTGCCGACCGTGTACGGCGACTGTGCGCTGAACCAGCGCTGCCCCTCCGCGCCCGCCGATGCACCATCAGCCGCATACGTGTACCAGCCGATGAACACCTGCGCATCCATCGGGTTGACCTCGACGAGCATGCCCTGGCCGCCGGTTGCGGTGTTGTACCACGCGCCGCCGAGGCCGAAATCGCTGGGCGGATTCGCCGGCGTGCCCGACGTAACGCAATTCACGTTCGGCAGCAAACGACGCAGCGGAATCGTGCCGTTGCGTCCGTCATCGAGTGCATACGCGAACGAACCGCTGTCGCACGTATCGAACGACAACACGCCGGTGCCGACGGCAACCGCGTTCGTGACCGGGCCCGCGTCGAAGTTGCCGCCCGTGTTCTGGTAGATCGTGACGGCCGCAGTCTGCTCATCACCCGTGATCGCGCTCTGCACCGAGTACCAGCGTTGCGAGTTGGTCGGACCTGCGACGATGTCGTACGTGTACCACGCGCCGAACAGCGAGCCCTCGCCCGGGTTGCTGTCGTCGGGCGAGAACTGGAACTGCATGCCCTGGCCGCTCGTCTGCGGGTTGTACCAGGTGCCGCTGAGGCCTTCCTGGTTCACATTGACCGTCGCGGTCGCGCTGCCGGTCTCGCCGAACCCGATGTGGTCGAAGTCGACGTCGCCGTGAGAGTCCGATGCGCCCATCGTCGCCGTGAGCACGACGCGCGCACTCTGCGTCCCATCGGGCAGCATCACGTCGGTCAGCGAATATGTCGCCCAGCCGCCGGTCGAAGCGATCGAGGTGCTGGTGATCGCGGTGAGTCCGTTGGTGCAGTCGGCATCGCTGTACGTCGAGAAGCCCATGATCGCGAAGCCGCCTTTCACGTCGATGTTCGCGAAGAGATCGACGTTGTTCGAATCGTCGACTGGCATGCAGGTCGACTGGACAGTCGTATCCGGCGTGGTGCCGCCTGCGGTTACGCGCATGGAAGGCGCAGCCGGAAGTCCGGTCGTCTCGTCGAGCGCGACCGCGCCGTCGCCCGCGCTAATCGCCCAGCCGTCGAGGCTCGTGTCGAAATCGGGATTGGAGACAAGATTGGCGGCTGTCGCCGAAACAGCCAGGGCACTGCCTATGCCCAACGCGAGGACGCGCATCGCATTTTTCATTGGTATACTCCTACACTAGAAAATGGCGATCCGCAGTATCCGGCCGCGAGCCTGTACGCTTTGCGGCTGAGGTCGCTGTATGTGAACGGCGGATTTACCGGGCCGTCGTGGATCGCGCGAGGAGCGACGCGACGATACGTTCGCGAACCAGCGTGCCGATCGCCGATCAGGCGCGCGCGGCGCCTCGATAGCGCGTCGGGTCGGCGACGCCGGCCGCGACAAATCCCTCGCGGCGCAGCCGGCATGCATCGCAGGCGCCGCATGCACGCCCCTGCGCATCGGCCGTGTAGCACGACACGGTCGCCGCGAAATCGACGCCGAGGCGCACGCCCTCGCGCACGATGTCGGCTTTGGTGAGGCGGATCAGCGGCGCATGCACCGTCAGGCGATGGCCTTCGACGCCGGCTTTGGTCGCGAGATTGGCGAGCCTCTCGAACGCTTCGACGAATTCCGGGCGACAGTCCGGATAGCCCGAATAATCGACTGCATTGACTCCGCAATGGATGTCGACGGCGCCGAGCACCTCGGCCCAGCCGAGCGCGACCGAGAGCATGATCGTGTTGCGCGCCGGCACGTACGTCACCGGAATGCCGGCACTGTGCACGGTCGGCACTTCGATATCCGCCGTCAACGCCGAGCCGCCGATGCTGCGCAGGTCAACGTGCACCGTCTTGTGCTCGACCGCGCCGAGCATCTTCGCGACGCGTTCGGCGGCCGCGAGCTCCGACGACATGGCGCTGCCCATAGTCGACGCTGAGCGCGTGGCAGGTGAAACCCTGTTCGCGTGCGAGCGCGAGCGTCACGGCGGAATCCATGCCGCCGGAGACGAGCACCACGGCCCTCTTCGCGGACGCGTCGATCATGTTCCGGGCGTCTCGCCCCACAACGCCTTGTGCAGCTGCAGCTGGAAGCGTACCGGCAGCTTGTCGGCGAGGATCCACTCGGCGAGCTCGCGCGGCGCGAGCTTCGCGTAGACCGGCGAGAACAGCACCTGGCAGCGCGAAGCGAGATCGTGCTCGGCGACGCGCGCGCACGCCCATTCGTAGTCGGCACGGTCGGCGATCACGATCTTGATTTGATCGTGCGCCGTCACGTGCACGAGATTCGACCAGAGATTGCGCGCGACCTCGCCCGATCCCGGCGCCTTGAGATCGACGACCTTGCGCACGCGCGCATCGACCGCGCCGACGTCGATCGCGCCGGACGTTTCGAGCGACACTTCGTAGCCCGCATCGCAAAGTGCAGCCAGCAGCGCGATGCAACGCTTCTGCGCGAGCGGCTCGCCGCCGGTCACGCAGACGTGGCGCGCGCCGTACTGCTTCACGGTCGCAAGGATGTCCGCGATCGTGCTCCAGGCGCCGCCGTGGAATGCGTATTCGGTGTCGCACCAGACGCAGCGCAGCGGGCAGCCGGTCAGGCGCACGAACACGGTCGGCCAGCCGACTGCGTCCGCTTCGCCTTGCAGGGAATGGAAGATCTCGGTGATGCGCAGGCGCTCATCGGCGCCCGCGCTCGAAGCGGAGTCGGTGCCGGCGCGAGGCTCGGCGCCGACCGGTGCGCTCAGCGGCGATCCGTCTTCAGCGCGCGCAGGCGACCCTGCGCGAGATGCGCGACCGTCGTGTCCGGGTACGACTGCACGACCTGGTTCAACGTGGCTTCGGCTTGATCCCACTCTTTGAGCTCGTACTGGCTGTAGCCGACCTTGAGCAAAGCATCCGGCGCTTTCTGGCTGTCAGGATACCTTTGCAGCAGCGTCTGGAACGACTTCAGCGCGATCTTGTAGTTCTGCGTGACGTAGTACGACTCGCCGAGCCAGTAATACGCATTGCCGGCGAGCGCGCTGTTCGGATACTGGTCGAGAAACGACTGGAACCTGCGCGCGGCTTCGGCGTAACGGCCGTCCTTCAGCGCCGCGAACGCGGCATCGTAGGTCGGCTGCTCGCCGGCCGCATCCGCGGGCGGTGCACCGGCGGGTGGCGGCGCGGAAAGATCGCCGCGCTCGTCCGCGCGAAGCTCGCCGACGTTCGGATGGGCGCGCTCGGGCACATCGCGCGCGCTTTCGACACGCGCATTTTCGGTGGGCGCGGCGCCTGCGCCGAGCTGGATATCCGGCGGCTGGGTGTCACCGCGCGCAGCGGCACCCGGCGGCGGCGGCGCGCCGCCCGGACCATGACCTTCGAGGCGGCCGATGCGCGAATCGAGATCGATGTACTGATCCTTGCTGCGCTGCTTGGCCTCGTCGAGCTGGTGCTTGAGCTCCTCGACCTGGCCCTGCAGCTGCTGCACTTCCGATTGCAGCGCCTGCAGCTGGTTGACGAGATCGACCGAGTTGCCGCCGCCCGCCTGCTGCTGCTCGAGCCGTTCGACGCGCTCGGCCAGCGAAAGCCGCTGCGCCGTGGCGGGCATTGCGACGGCGGCGGTCGCGAGGACCGCCGCCGCGAAGAGGCCCGAGCGGAAATTCCGCCCTTCTCTCATGCGTTTCTCACTTCGCCGTGTAGATGATCTCGACGCGGCGGTTCTTCGACCAGCACGACTCGTCGTGCTGACGGCAGACCGGACGCTCTTCGCCGTAGCTCACGACATTGAGCTGCGAGGACGAAGCACCGGCGGCCGACAGTGCGCTCTGCACTGCGTTGCCGCGGCGCTCGCCGAGGCCGAGGTTGTACTCACGCGAACCGCGCTCGTCGGCGTTGCCTTCGAGGCGCACGCGCGCTTCGGGGAACTGACGCAGGAAGGCGGCGTGGCAGGCGATCTGGGCCTGGAACTCCGGCTTGATCATGGTCTGGTCAAGATCGAAGTAGACGACGCGCTGGCGCAGGCACGAGTCGGTGTCGAGACTGTCGCGCGTGTACTTGCCCGTCGTCTCCATGCGCTCGGTCGTCACCGGCGGCGGCGCTTCTTCGACCGGCGGCGGCGGCTTGACGTTCTTCTTTGCACAGGCCGCGACACCGGCGACCAGCAGGGCTGCAAATACCACTCTCGAAATATTCTTCATGGGTTACCCCTTTCTATTCTCTGCAGGGTTGGAAAATCGGGAAGCACGCGCTCGTTCAGCCTTTTATGGAGCGCTGTTATTTCATAGTTTGATTAACGCTGGCGGAACGGACCCCAGGCTGGCTCGCGCACGTCGCCGTCGGCGAGGACCAGACGCTGGCGGACACGGCCATCGGCGGACACTGCGTAGAGCACACCGCGCGAGCCTTCGCTGGTGGCATACAGCAGCATGCTCCCATTCGGCGCGAAACTCGGTGATTCGTCCTGGTTGCCCGGCGACACCAGCGTATTCTGCTTGGTTGCGCGGTCGAGAACCGCAATACGATACACGTTTCCGTTGCCCTGCACCATTGCGATCTTGATGCCTTTCGCATCGATGATGCTCGCACGCGCGTTGTACTGGCCGTCGAATGTGATGCGCGTCGGCTCGCCGCCGGACGGCGAGACCTGATAGATCTGCGGCTTGCCGGCGCGGTCGGACGTGAAATAGATGCTCTGCCCGTCCGGCGACCAGACGGGCTCGGTGTCGATCGCGAAATGCTTGGTGATCTGCGTCGTCGCGCGGCTGCCGAGATCCATGATGTAGATGTCGGGATTGCCGCCTTTCGACAGCGTCAGCGCGAGCCTGCCGCCGTCCGGCGAGAACGCCGGCGCGCCGTTGATGCCCTTGCTCGCTCGACACCTGCTGGCGCGACCCGGTGGCGAGATCCTGGATGAAGATCGACGAATTGCCGCTCTCGAACGAGTTGTAGGCGAGGCGCTTGCCGTCCGGCGACCATGCCGGCGACAGCAGCGGCTCGCGCGAGCGCACGACGACCTGCGGATTGAAGCCGTCCGAGTCGGCGACCATCAGCGCGTACTGGATGCTCGGCGAAAGACCGGTCGCGGTGACATAGGCGACGCGCGTCCAGAACGCGCCGCGCACGCCGAGGATCTTCTCGTAGATGATGTCGGCGACCTGGTGCGCGACGTCGCGCAGCGCCGTGCGCTGTCCGCTGATCGCAAGCCCGGCCATGCGCTGCTGCTTGCCGACGTCGAACAGCTCGAACTCGACGCGCACCGCGCCATCGCCCGAATCGGTCGCGTGGCCGACGACGAGGTAATCCTGCTTGAGCAGCCGCCAGGTCGCGAACTTGACGTCGGCCTCGCGCGTCGGCGATTCGACGATGTCGGTCTTGGGCAGCGTGCGGAACTGGCCCGAGCGCGCCAGATCAGCGCGCACGACCTCGCCGATATCGGTCTCCGGCGGCAAGCCCGCCGCCCTCGAAGCCGAACGGCACCACCGCGATCGGGATCGCCGAGGCGTTGCCGTTGACGATGTCGATGCCGAGCTGCTGCGTCTGCGCCCGGGACGCACCCGGGCCGAACGAGAGGAACGCGGCGACGATCGCGAGCGCGTACGCAAGGAACGCGCGGATCAGGGACGCGCCGGTCGAATAGCCGCTGTGGTGGGTCATTTTGTCATCCGTCGTATTTGAAATTGAATCGGATCGAACGCTGGAATACTTTTTCGTAGCCCTGGTACGGCAGCGGCGCCGCCTTGCGCACCGCGGACTCGATCGAATTGCGCGTGACCTGGTCGGCATTGCACGGGTTGGCCACGGCCACGTTCATCAGATCCCCTCCCGGAATCTGCGTGATCACGATCGTGCAGCGCAGCCCGGGGCTCGCGCTGTCCGGCCGGTTCCAATTGTTTGTCACGGCACTCTGAATCGCAGCCGCATAGCGCGCGGCGAGATCGTCGTCCTGGCCGCCGGCGCCGGTCTGCGCCTGCTCGGCTTCCTGATCGACCATCTGCTGCACGCGCTGCTTCTCGGCCTTGGCGCGGTCCGAGCGCTGGCGATCCTCCAGCTGGGCGAGTTTCTGCTGCTCGAGTTTCAGCGCCTTTTCCGCCGCCTCGCGTTCCTTGCGCACGTCGGCGAGCTGCTTCTTGCGTTCCTCTTCCTTGCGCTGCTGCTCCTCGAGCAGCGCCTGCTCGCGGCGGTGCTTTTCTTCCTGCTCGCGCTTGGCCTCCTCGGCCTTCTCGGCGGCGAGCGCGGTGATGCGCTCCTGATCGACCGTGTCCTCGTGCACGACGGTCGGCGGCGGCGTCGCTTCCTGCGGCGGCTTGGGCGGCTCGGGTTTCGGCGGCTCGGGCTTGGGCGGTTCCGGTTTCGGCAGCACGGGCTTGGGCGTCGAGAGCTTCGGGCTCGCGACGGCGACAGTTCTCGGCGCCGCAGTCGGCCCGATCAGGTCGACCTCGATCACCGGGCCCGGCACGCTGACCGGCCGCGATTCCGTCGTCCACCACAGACCAATCAGCATCGCGAGGATGCAGACGATATGGACGGCGAGCGCAAGGCCGAATGCGCGCAGCTTGTCGCCGAAGCTCTCCATGTGCTCAGCGTGCGCCCTCGGCCTGCTCCGGCTGGCTCATCAGCCCGACCTTGGCGACGCCACCCTGCTGCAGCAGCACCATCGCGTTGTAGACGCGCCCGTAGTCCGCGCGCGTGATCGCCGGCGACGAGCACCTGCAACTGCGGGTTCTGGCGCAGGAACGCCGAGACCTTGGCGACCAGCGCCGCGGGCTCGACCGGCTCGCGCTTGGACGGGCCGAGCGTCAGATAGAGCTTGCCGTCCTTGTCGACGCTGACGACGGCCGGCTCCTTGTCGTTCTGCACCGATTTCGCCTTCGACTGCGGCAGCTGGATGTCGACGCCGAGATTGAGCAGCGGCGCGGTCACCATGAAGATGATCAGCAGCACGAGCATGACGTCGATGTACGGCACGACGTTGATCTCGGCCTTGAGCTTGCGGCGTCTGCGATGTCTGCCGTAGGACTGCATCATGAAACTCCAACGGATTCGCGCGGGCGCCGGGGTTCGGTCCGCGAGTGCCGGAGTTCGGTGCGCGGGCGCGAATCAACCTCACCGTTCGCCCTGAGGTATCGAAGGGCGAACCGTTCGAGGCTGCAGCCTTGCGCGCCGTCCGCCCTTCGATACCTCAGGGCGAACGGATCGGAAGTTGCTGCAAGAACAGGATGCATGAGCATGATCACGGCACGTCATCCACGTGCGCCTGACGCGCGAGGATCGAGGAGAACTCCTCGACGAACGTGTCGTAACGCAGGTTGATGCGCTCGAGCTTGGTCGAGAAGCGGTTGTACGCCCACACGGCCGGGATCGCCGCGAAGAGGCCCATCGCGGTCGCGATCAGCGCTTCGGAAATGCCCGGCGCGACCATCGCGATCGTCGCTTCCTTGACGGTTGCCAGGCCCTGGAACGCGATCATGATGCCCCACACGGTGCCGAAGAGGCCGACGTACGGGCTGATCGAGCCGACGTTGGCGAGGAATTCGAGACTCTGCTCGAGCCGATCGACTTCGCGCGTCGAGGCCACGCGCATCGCGCGCTGCGCGCCTTCGAGCAGCGCGCGCGAATCGACGCCGCGACGCTGGCGCAGTCGCGCGAATTCGCGAAAGCCCGCCTCGAAGATCGCCGCGCTGCCGACGATGCGCTCGCCGGCGCTGGTCAGCTCCTTGAAGAGACCGGCGAGATCGGCGCCGGACCAGAAGCGCTCCTCGAATTCGTCCGCGCTCGCATTCGCGCGATCGAGCAGCGCCTTCTTGCGGAAGATGATGAACCACGACGCGACCGAGAATGCGATCAGGATGCCGAGCACCAGCTTGACCGGCAGGCTGGCGGCGAGGACGAGACCGAGGACGTTGAGTTCGCTATTCATGATTGGGCTATCACGTCGAGAAGATGTTCGGGGATCGGTCGCGGGCGGAACGCGGCCGCATCGAGGCAGGCGACGCGCACACGGGCTTCGACCAGCGCGCGCGCCTCGGGTTCGCGGCGCAGCTCCTGCGCGACGACGAAGCTCGCGCTGCGGCGCTCGATCGGCTGCACGGTCGCGGTGAGCAGATCGTCGAGCCGCGCCGGCGCGTTGAAGTGGAGCTCCATCTTGTGCACGACGAACACGACGCCGTCGCCTTCGCGCAGCGCCTGCTGGCCGATGCCGGCCGCACGCAGCCATTCGGTGCGCGCGCGCTCGAGAAAATGCAGGTAGCGCGCATGGTAGACGACGCCGCCGGCGTCGGTGTCTTCCCAGTAGATGCGGATGGGGAAGGCAAAGACGGGTGAATGGCCAATCGCGAATCGCGAATCGAAGTCCCTCGACATCGGACGCGGACTCATCGGGACAGGCCTCGATAACGCTTGGGTCGCTGCGCGACAGTGGCCCGGATCAAGAGGATGTCCCTCCTGTTTCGCGATTCGCGATTTGCGGTTCGCGCTCCTCGAACAGATCCTCGACCCCGACCCGCCGCGGCGGCTTCAACCCGAAATGCCGCCACGCCTTCGCCGTCACCATGCGCCCGCGCGCGGTGCGCACGAGGAAACCCTGCTGGATCAGGAACGGCTCGAGCACGTCTTCGATCGTGCCGCGCTCTTCGGACAGCGCCGCGGCGAGCGATTCGACGCCGACCGGGCCGCCGTCGAAGTTCTCGATGATCATGCCGAGCAGGCGGCGGTCGATCGCATCGAAGCCTTCCTGGTCGACCTTGAGCATTTCGAGCGCCGCGCGGGCGACGTCCGTATTGATCACGCCGGTCGCCTTGATCTCGGCAAAGTCGCGCACGCGACGCAGCAGGCGGTTGGCGATGCGCGGCGTGCCGCGCGAGCGGCGCGCGATCTCCGCCGCACCGTCCGCGTCGCACGCAATGCCGAGAATCTTCGCCGAGCGGCGCACGATCGCCGAAAGCTCGAGCGCCGAATAGAACTCGAGCCGGTGCACGATGCCGAAGCGGTCGCGCAGCGGCGCCGTGAGCAGGCCCGCGCGCGTCGTCGCGCCGATCAGCGTGAACGGCGGAAGATCGAGCTTGATCGAGCGCGCGGCCGGGCCCTCGCCGATCATGATGTCGATCTGGAAATCCTCGAGCGCCGGATACAGCACTTCCTCGACGATCGGCGACAGGCGGTGGATCTCGTCGACGAACAGGACATCGCGCGGCTGCAGATTGGTCAGCAGCGCGGCGAGATCGCCCGGCCGCTCCAGCACGGGACCCGACGTCGAGCGCAGGTTCACGCCGAGCTCGTTCGCGATCACGTGCGAGAGCGTCGTCTTGCCGAGGCCGGGCGGTCCGAAGATCAGCACGTGATCGAGCGCCTCGCCGCGCCGGCGCGCGGCCTCGATCGAGATCGCGAGCTGCTCGCGCACGGCCTGCTGGCCGAGATACTCGCCGAGCCGCTGCGGACGGATCGAGGCCTCGATGACCTCTTCGTCGGGCGTGGCGGCGGTGGCGATCAATCTATCGGTCATTGAACAGGGGCAAGAGAAGAGGGGTTAGAGGCGAGGGCTCGATTATGGGGCCTTGCAGGTGCGGGGAATCCGTACGGCAAATGAACGGCTGTACAACGAGGCCGATGGAATCAGAGTCCGGGTTGCGCGCCCTCGCCCCTAAACCCTCTTCCCTCACCCCTAGATTTCGACCTGCGTCCCGAGCTCGACCAGCCGATTTCCCGGAATCTTGAAGAACGCCGTCGCCGGCGTCGCGTTGCGCTGCATGAAGACGAACAGCTTGTCGCGCCAGAGCGCCATGCCGGGCCGGTCGGTCGCGACGATGCTTTCGCGGCTGAGGAAGAACGTCGTGTCCATGAGGTCGAACGGCAGACCGCACCGCGTGATCGCTTCGAGCGTCTCGGGCACGTCCGGATCCTCGGTGAAGCCGAAGCGCAGCGTCAGCTTGTAGAAATCGTTGCCGAGCGATTCGACCGAGACGCGCTCGCCGGCTTCGGCGGTCGGCGTCTCCAGCACCTCGACGGTCAGCAGCACGTTGCGCTCGTGCAGCACCTTGTTGTGCTTGAGGTTGTGCAGCAGCGCATGCGGCACGGCATCGAGGTTCGCGGTCAGGAACACCGCGGTGCCCGGCACGCGCAGCGGCGGGTGCGCGGCGATCGATGCGATGAAGGGCTCCAGCGCGAGGCCGCTCTGCCTGATCTCGCGCATGACCAGCTCGCGGCCGCGCCGCCAGGTCGCCATCATCGCGAAGATCACCGAGCCGAGCACCAGCGGAAACCAGCCGCCGTGCTCGACCTTGTCCGCGTTGGCCGACAGGAACGCCGCGTCGACGAACAGGAACAGACAACCGACCACCGCGACCTTCGGCTTGCTCCAGTGCCACATGCGCCGGAACACGATCATGACCAGGATCGAATCGATCGTCATCGTGCCGACCACCGCGATGCCGTACGCCGCGCCGAGGTTGTCGGACGAGCGGAATCCGACCACGACCGCGAGCGTCAGCACCAGCAGCATGCGGTTGATCCACGGCAGGTAAATCTGCCCGCGCGTCTCCTTCGAGGTGTGGCGCACTTCCATGCGCGGCAGGTAGCCGAGCTGGATCGCTTCGCGCGTGACCGAGAACGCGCCGGAGATCACCGCCTGCGAGGCGATCACCGCGGCGGCTGTCGCGAGCACGATCATCGGGATCAGCAGCGAGGACGGCGCCATCATGAAGAGCGGATTGTCCGCCGCGAGCGGATTGTCGATCAGCAGCGCGCCCTGCCCGAAATAGTTCAGCACGAGCGCCGGCAGCACGAGACCGAACCACGACACGCGGATCGGCCGCTTGCCGAAATGACCCATGTCGGCATAGAGCGCCTCGGCGCCGGTGATGCAAAGGACCACCGTGCCGAGCGCGAAAAACGCGACCCAGTGCTCGTGCGCGAAGAATTCGATCGCGTAGTACGGCGAGACCGCGCGCAGCACGCCGGGATGCATCGCGATGTGCCAGAGCGCCGAGCGCGGCGAGCACGAGGAACCAGAGCGACATCACCGGCGCGAACACCGCGCCGACGCGCCCGGTGCCGCGGTTCTGGAACGCGAACAGCAGCAGCACGATGACCGCCGCGAGCGGCACGATCCAGTGCTCGAGCTTCGGCGCGACGACTTCGAGGCCTTCGACCGCACCGAGCACCGAGATCGCCGGCGTGATGACGCCGTCGCCGAAGAAGAGCGACGCGCCGAAGACGCCGAGCACGACGATCCACCAGCGCGCGCGCTGGCTCGATCTCACGCTGCGCTGCGCGAGCGCGGTCAGCGCCATGATGCCGCCCTCGCCCTTGTTGTCGGCGCGCATGATGAAACCGGCGTACTTGATCGACACGACGAGGATCAGCGACCAGAACATCAGCGAGAGGATGCCGAGCACGTTCTCTTCGGTCGGCGGCACGCCCTGCGCGCCGAACGTCTGCTTGATCGCGTACAGCGGGCTGGTGCCGATGTCGCCGTAGACGACGCCGATCGCGCCGGCCGTGAGCGCCAGCACGCGGGAGCGCGTTTCGCCATCGGGATTCGTTGCGGAGGCTTCGCTCATGGCTGTCAGCGCAGTGCGGCCTTGAGGGCCTTGCGGATGATTTCCTCGGCGCGATCGCCCGGCGCTGCCGCGTCGCGCACGAGGCGCATGACTTCGGCCGGCTTGTAGCCGAGCGTCTGCAATGCAACGGTCGCTTCGGCGACCGGATCCTTCGGCACGCCGGCGCTCGATGCCCGGCACATGGCCGAGATCGGCGACGCGATCGCGAAGCTCGACCAGCATGCGCTCGGCGGTTTTCTTGCCGATGCCCGGAATGCGCGTCAGCGAAGCGACGTCGCCGAGCTGGATCAGCCGCGCGAATTCCTCCGTGCTGACGCCCGACAGCACGGCCAGCGAGATCTTTGCGCCGATGCCGCTGACCTTCTGCAGACTGCGAAACAGGCTGCGCTCGGCTTCGCGCAGGAAACCGTACAGCGCTGCGGTGTCTTCCTTGACCGCGTAATGCGTGAACAGGCTGACCTCGCGGCCGACCTCCGGCAGATCGAAGAACGTCGACATCGGCGCCTCGAGCTCGTAGCCGACGCCGCCGACATCGACGACGAGCGACGGCGGTTGCTTGGCGATGAGCGTTCCGCGCAGCCTGCCGATCATCGCCGGCGTCTCCAGGCGAGGCGCGGCACGCCGAGCCGCTCGACGCTCGCGCGCACGTGCGCGTGCGTCAGCGCGATCGCGAGCGCGTCGGCCGCGTCGGCCTGCAGCTTCTCGTGCAGGTTGAGCAGCACGCCGACCATGTGCTGCACCTGCGTCTTGTCGCCCGAACCGCGTGCCGACGACCGATTGCTTCACTTCGCGCGCGGCGTATTCGCTGATGCTGATGCCGCGGTTCACGACCGCGCAGATCGCCGCGCCGCGTGCCTGGCCGAGCTTGAGCGCCGAATCGGGATTGCGCGCCATGAACACGCGCTCGACCGCCGCTTCCTGCGGTGCGTATTCGACGACGATCGCGCTGATCTCGTCGAAGATCTGCTTCAGGCGCGCCGCGAACGAATCGTTGCCGAGCAGCTGCAGCGCGGTGTTGAACACATGGCGCGAGCGGCCCGCTTCGTCGACTTCGATGATGCCGATGCCGGTGCGCTGGCTGCCGGGATCGATGCCGATGATGCGCACGCGTCGCAGCGGTAGCGCGGACGCGGGAGCGGAGGAGGACGCACGCTCATCGCGTGGCCGGCGCGAAGCGGCCGTCGCGCAGGAAGCCGATCGTGAGCTCGGCGACGGTCGACGAGAACAAGAGGCCCGTGTGCGTCGCGGCGACCGTGCGATGGTCGGTCACGCCGCCGAGACGCGTTTCCTCGACCGCGACGGTGCCATCGTGCGGTGCGGTCAGCGCGCCGATGCTGACGCCGAGCCCGAATGGCAGCTCGCCGGCGACGACACCGACCGGCCGGCTGCCATTCCAGCGCTTGACGCCTTCGATCAGCGTGCCGCGGTTCGTGCCGAGCAGCCAGCGTCCACCCGGAACATGCGACAGCACGCGAGCGACGGAGCTGCCGCGCAGCGGCGGACCGAGACAGACGATGTGACCGCGCGGCAGATCATCCGCCTTGCGCGTCGCTTCGAGCGCGACGATGCCGCCGAGGCTGTGGCCGACGAGATGCACGCGATCGGCGCCGCTCTCGCGCATGCGCGTGCGCAGGCGCTCGTAGGTCCGGGTCGCATCGCCGAACACGCTCGCATAATCGAACACATCGACGGAAAAACCGGCAGCGCGCAGGCGGCGCGCCAGCGACAGCAGCGTGAGACCTCGCATCCAGACGCCGTGCAGAAGGATCACGTGCTCGGTCATGGCGCCATTGTACGCGCCTCGCGGCGAGCGCACGCGACGCGGCGCGGCTACGCGGTCACGCGTGCGTCGAACGCGTCGCGCGGCTGCCATTGGCGCGTCAGCTCTTTTCCGGCGCAGGCACGACGCGCACGTGCAGCTCGGCGAGCTGCGCGTCGGCGACCTGTGACGGTGCCGCCGTCATGAGGTCCTGCGCGGTGGTCGTCTTCGGGAACGCGATCACGTCGCGGATCGATTCGGTGCCGGCCATCAGCGCGGCGATGCGATCGATGCCGAACGCGATGCCACCGTGCGGCGGCGCGCCGTGCTTGAGCGCTTCGAGCAGGAATCCGAATTTCGCCTTGGCTTCTTCGGCGCCGATGCCGAGCAGCTCGAACACCGCGCTCTGCATCTCGGGCCGATGGATGCGGATCGAGCCGCCGCCGATCTCGTTGCCGTTGAGCACCATGTCGTAGCCGCGCGAGACCGCGATCATCGCATTGGCCTTGAGATCGGCGATGTCGTCGACTTTCGGCGCGGTGAACGGGTGATGCAGGGCGACGTAGCGCTTTGCTTCGGCGTCGTATTCGAACATCGGGAAATCGGTGACCCAGAGCGGCGTCCACTTGTTGGCGACGAGGCCGCGATCGCGCGCGACCTTGATGCGCAGCGCGCCCATGAAATCGGAGACGCTCTTGTATGCGCCGGCGCCGAAGAAAACCATGTCGCCGGTTTGTGCTCCGACCGCGTCGAGCAAGGTGGCGAGCGTCGCATCGTCGAGGAATTTCGCGATCGGCGAGTTGAGCCCTTCGCGGCCTTTCGCGCGATCGTCGACGCGGATCCAGGCAAGACCCTTGGCGCCGTATTTGGCGACGTACGCGCCGAGCTCGTCGATCTGCTTGCGCGTAAGTTCGGCGCCGCCGGGAAGACGCAGCGCCGCGACGCGGCCGTCTGCGCGATTCGCAGCTTCGGCGAACACCTTGAACTCGACGTTCTTCACTTTCTCGGCGACGTCGACGAGCTCGAGCGCGATGCGCAGATCCGGCTTGTCGGATCCGTAGCGGCGCATCGCTTCTTCGTACGTCACGCGCGGAAACGGATCGGCGAGCTCGACGCCGACGACATCCTTGAACACCGCGCGGATCATCGCCTCGACCGTGTCCTGCACGACGCGCTCGTCGACGAACGCGAACTCCATGTCGAGCTGCGTGAACTCGGGTTGGCGGTCGGCGCGCAGGTCCTCGTCGCGGAAGCAGCGCGCGATCTGGTAGTAGCGATCGAAGCCCGCGACCATCAGCAGCTGCTTGAACAGCTGCGGCGATTGCGGCAGCGCGTAGAACTCGCCGGCGTGCACGCGCGAGGGCACGAGGTAATCGCGCGCGCCTTCGGGCGTCGCCTTGGTCAGGATCGGCGTTTCGATGTCCTGAAAACCGCGCGCATCGAGATAACGGCGCAGCGCGGCGACGAGCTTGATGCGAAGTCGCATCATGCGCTGCATCTCGGGACGGCGCAGGTCGAGGTAGCGGTACTTGAGCTTGAGATCCTCGTTGGTGTGCTCGTGCAGCGCGAACGGCAGGTCGCGCGCGGCGTTGAGCACGTCGATCGATTCGGCGAGCACCTCGAACTGGCCGGTGCGCACCTTCTCGTTGACGCTGACGCGGCGACGCACGCTGCCGCGGACGCGCAGGCAGTACTCGTAGCCGACGTCGCTCGCGGTCGCGAACGCTTTGGCGTTGTCGGGATCGACGACGATCTGCACGACGCCTTCGTGGTCGCGAAGGTCGATGAAGATCACGCCGCCATGGTCGCGGCGCGTATCGACCCATCCGCAGAGCGTGATGGACTGGCCGAGCAGGGTCTCGTCGACGAGACCGCAGTAGTGAGTGCGCATGAAATCGTGGCTATTGCGCCGGGCGGCGCTGGAAGGCGCGAGATGCTACGGCGTCGGTTGCTGCACTGCAACATGGGCCGTGCGCTGCGCGCTGGAGCGCTCCGCAACGTGGATTCTGGGCAAGTCGAACCCGTTTGCCCTCACCCCAGCCCTCTCCCGCGGAGCGGGAGAGGGGAAGTGCGCGGAGCGGGAGAGCGGCGCGGATCAGCGCCAGCGGCGATCAATAGTGAAAATCGCCTCGCAGCCGCCATCGACCCACACGCCGGCGCGATTCCAGCCCCAGGTGCGGCCCTCGATGCACGAGGTCTTGGAGATCTGGCGCGAGACATACACGCGGCTGCCGCGGCCGGTGTCGACCTGGCACATGTTGTAGTTGAAGCCGCCGCTCGCGCAGCGCACGTTGATCGTCGTGTCCCAGCCGGGACCCGGACGCCACGCGTCACCCGGGCCCGGACCCGGCGAACCACCGGACCAGCGCCGCTGTACGCGGAAAACGCCTTCGCAACCGCCGTCGACCCAGATGCCGGCGCGGTTCCAGCCCCAGTTGCGTCCCTCGAGGCAGCGCGTCTTCGAAATCTGCTTGACCAGATACACGCGGCTGCCGCGGCCGGTGTCGATCTGGCACATGTTGTAGTTGAAGCCGCCGCTCGAGCAGCGTACGTCGATGTCGCGATCCCAGCCGGGACCCGGCTGCCACTCGCCGCCGTACTGCGCAACGGCGGCCGTATCGACGAGCGCGGCGAGCGGTGCGGTCTGGGCGGAGGCCGCCGACGCGGCGCCCGCGGCGGACAAGGTCAGGGCCGCAACGACACTGAGAGGCTTGAGCATGGTTTCTCCCCAATTGACTATGACAGGCGTGTAACGCGGCGCCAGTCTAGACAATGCTCATGAACGGGTGACAACCACGCGCGTCGCGTCAGGCGTTGGGAGCGCCCTCGGACTTCGGCTTCGGCGCAGCGGCGGTCTGCTCTTTCTTTGCCGGCGCCGTGCTCTCGGTTTTGGCGGTTTCGGATGGCTTCTTCGATTCGCCCTCGCCCGATTTCGCGTCGGCCTTCGGCGCCTCGTCCTTCGCAGCGAGATTGCGCTTGCGGTCTCCGTCCTTCTTGAAGTCGGTCTCGTACCACCCTTTGCCGGCAAGACGGAACGCGGGCGCAGTCAGGCAGCGCTTGATGCGCTCGGCGCCGCATTTCGGGCAGACCGTAGGGTCGGGATCGGACAGCTTCTGCAGGCGCTCGAACTGATCGCCGCACGCGCTGCATTCGAATTCGTAGATCGGCATGCCAGGACATCCGCTGGAAACGAGGCGCCGCGCGAGACCGGCGCAGCCGCGAGCACTCTGCAGATTGCGGGTCCTGCCGGAAAATGCAAGTCCGGCAGCAGCCCGGCTACCATGCGACAACGATCCTGGGGAGATCTTCGATGACGACTTTGCGTGGTTCATTCTTGATGGCGGCGCTGCTGGCCGGCGCCAGCGGCCTTGTCTCCGCACAGCACGTCGTGCGCTACACCGACGTCGGCGCGCGCGGCTTCGATCTCGTTTCCGGCCCGCTGACTCCGCGCGAGATGCGCCCGATGCCGCAGCCCGCGTTCGCCAAGCCAGCCGGCGATCCCGTTTGCGGCGCTGCCGCTCTTGCCTGGCAGGGCGAGCCGATGCCAGCCGGCGAAACCGGCACGCTCAGCACGCTCGCGTTCGCTCGCCCCGCGACGCTCGACAACAACGGCCGCATCGCTTTCGTCTCGCAGGTCGACGGCTCGACGCGCAATCAGGGCGTCTTCGTCGCCGACGATGCCGGCGTTCGTGTCATCGCGATGGGCTGCGGCGACGGCGGCGGCAGCGGCAGCACGGACAGTTGTGGCGATGCCTCGCCGATCGGCGGCCACTTCAGCGGACTCTTTCCGGATACATGGGCCGCGCCCGCGACCAACGACAACGGCGACGTGCTGTTCGTCTCGGACGTCGCCGGCGGCTCGGCGCCGCGCGGGCTGTTCCTCTACGTCGCCTTGAGCGATTCGATCGTCAAGATCGCGGCGGTCGGCGATGCCTCGCCGCTCGGCGGCACGCTGTCGGCGATCGGACCCGGCAGCATCAACAATGCCGGCACGGTCGCCTTCCTCGCCAGCACAGGCGGCGACGGCTCGCAGGGATCGGACATCCTGCTCTGGGAAAACGGCAGCGTGACTGCGTATGTTGCCGCGGGCGACCCCGCACCGGGCGGCGGCTTCTTCGCCTTCATCGGCACCGAGGCGTTCGGCTACATCGACGGCACCTACATTCCGACCGGATCCGTGCCTGGCCTCAACGAGAGCGGTCAGATCGCCTTCCACGGCATCACGAGCAACGACGTGCGCGGCGAGCTCTTGAGCCAGGACGGCGTACACGAATGGCGGGTTCAGGCTGGCGATACGGCGCCGCTCGGCGGCAACTATCTCGAGTTCGGCGCGCCGGTGCTCAACAACAACGGCGAGATCGCGTTCTACGCCGACCTCGCCAACACGACGACGGGCGCGGGCTGGTTCGTCAGCTCTGCCGTCGAGACGCGCCGCGCGTTTGCGTTCCTCGATCCGCTCGCCGACGGCATCGTCTGGAGCATGGCCATTTCGCGCAATCCCTTCCACGCGCTCGACGACGCCGGCAATCTCGTCGCGTGGACGTCGCGCCAGCTGCCCGACACGAGTGAGCGCGAGACGATGATCGTCGCGCGTCCCGACGGCACGCTCGACATCGTCGCGGGCCAGGGCGACGCGACGCCGTTCGCCGGCGGCGGCACCTGGGGCTCGATGGATGCGTGGCCGACGATGAACTTCGCGAACCAGCTTCGCTTCGGTGCGGCGATGCCGGGGAATTCCGACTTCGGCAACGCGCACGTTCGCCTCTCGCTTTGTGTCACGGCCGTGCCGACCTACACGTCGGAACCGGCGCCGGGCTCGGCTCTCGACTTCGGCGAAGTTCCGGTCGGCATCGCGTCCGCGCCATTGGGCATCGACGTCGGCAATCATGGAACGGGGCCCGCGCCAGGCTCGGATCTCATGATCACTGCAGCCGTCGCCGACGATCCGGCGTTCGTCGTGACGATCGTCAACGCGGGGCCGTTCCCCGCCGGCAGCGATCCGGATGGCACGGCGGACATCGAAGTGCAGTGCACACCCTCTGCCGCAGGGCCGATCGCGGCCACGCTGACGATCAGCACCAACGATCCGGCCGAGCCGCCGGCGGGTTTCGCTTATCCGCTGACCTGCGCGGGCATCGACGATGTGCTCTTCCGCAACGGTTTCGACGGGTCGTAGCGACACGAAACAACACGGAACGTCGCTCGCGTCGCAGATCGTCAAACCCGGTTTGACAATGCGATGACGCTTGGATGACAGTGCGCATCGGGGAATTTGTCCGTCCGGCTCGCGAGCGGCGCGGTTCGATCACGCCGCGCAAGACGGTCGGGCAAACGCCCGCGAATCTGTCCGGGGCTGGGGTGTCGTCGACGCATGAGTCTTGCCGCGAGCGCAACGGGCGCACCCGCAGACGCTGTCGCGTCGCTGCGTCGCGTCCTTGCCGCCGATCCGAAACGCTCACAAGCCTGGCGTGAGCTGGCCGACCAGCTCGACGCCGCCGGCGATCGCGCCGGCGCCGCCGCTGCGTATTCCGAGCATGTGCGTCACGCGGTGCACGATGCCGCGCTGATGCGCGCGGCTGCGGCGTTGCATGCGAACGATATTCCGGACGCCGAAGCGCGCCTGCGCCAGCATCTGAAGCAGGCGCCGACCGATGTCGTCGCGATCCGCATGCTCGCCGAGGTCGCGATGCGGCTCGACCGCACCGAGGACGCCGAGCGGCTGCTCGCGCGCTGCCTCGAGCTCGCGCCGGATTTCCGCGAAGCGCGCCATCAACTACGCGATCGCGCTGCATCGGCTCAACAAGCCGGCCGAAGCGATCGTCGAGCTCGATCGGCTGCTGCGCGACGATCCCGCCGATCCCGCGTGCCGCAATCTCAAGGCCGCGGTGCTCTGCCGCACCGGCGACTACGAGCCCGCGATCGCGATCTACGACGGCTTGCTCGCCGAGCACGCCGGGCACGCGCAGGTCTGGCTGAGCTAGGGCCACGCGCTGAAGACCGCCGGCCAGCCGAGCGCGCGATCGGCGCGTACCGCCGCTGCATCGCGATCGATCCGGATTTCGGCGAGGCGTACTGGAGCCTTGCGAACCTCAAGACGTTCCGTTTCGACGAGGCCGACATCGAACGCGATGCGCAACGCGCTCGCGCGCACCGACCTCGCGCCGGAGCATCGCCTGCATTTCGAGTTCGCGCTCGGCAAGGCGCTCGAGGATCGCGCCGACTACGCGGCCTCGTTCGCGCACTACGCGAGCGGCAATGCGCTGCGCCTGCGCCAGATCCCGTACAGCGCCGACGACACGAGCGCGCGCCTCGCGCGCGTGCGCGAGACGTACACGCGCGAGTTCTTCGCCGAGCGCGCAAGGCGCGGGCTGCGACTCGCGCCGATCCGATCTTCATCGTCGGCCTGCCGCGCGCGGGCTCGACGCTGATCGAGCAGATCCTGTCGAGCCACTCGGCCGTCGAAGGCACGATGGAGCTGCCGGAGATCATCTCGATCACGCGCGCGCTTCGCCAGGGCGCGACGAGCCGCGGTCCCGGCGCGTATCACGAAACGCTCGCGCGCATGGGCGCGGACGAGCTGCGCGCGCTCGGCGAGCAGTACCTCGAGCGCACGCGCATCCATCGCAAGCTCGGCAAGCCGTTCTTCATCGACAAGATGCCGAACAACTTCGCGCACATCGGCCTGATCCATCTCGTGCTGCCGAACGCGAAGATCATCGACGCGCGCCGGCATCCGCTCGCGCTGCTGCTTGTCCGGATTCAAGCAGCACTTCGCGCGCGGCCAGAACTTCAGCTATCGCTCGAGGATCTCGGCCGCTACTACCGCGACTACGTCGAGCTGATGGCGCATTTCGATGCGGTGCTGCCCGGCCGCGTGCACCGCGTCATCTACGAGGACGCTGGTCGACGACACCGAGCGCGAAGTGCGCCGCCTGCTCGACTACTGCGGCCTGCCGTTCGACGACGCGTGCCTGCGTTTCTTCGACAACGAGCGGCCGGTGCGCACGGCGAGCTCCGAGCAGGTGCGCCAGCCGATCTATCGCGAGCGGCGTCGATCAGTGGCGGCATTTCGAGCCGTGGCTCGATCCGCTGAAAGCCGCGCTCGGGCCGGCGCTGACGACGTATGTCGCGCGCACAGGGGCGCGCGAAACCATTGCCGCGATGTCCTGAATTTCCGTGACACAACCTTGGGAGGGGCCGTGCCAATGAGGAATCGAACAGCGACCGCGCGCCATCCGCACCGGCATCGCGCGCTCGCGCGCCTGCCGCTCGCGGCCGCGATCCATCTCGCCTGCATCGCACCGCTGTATGCCGCGGACGAGGCGCAGGATCAGACGACGACGAGCGACACGCAGGCCGCCGAGAAGCGCCAGGCGCAGGAGCTCGGCGGCATCACGGTCACCGCGCAGAAGCGCGAGGAGAACGTGCAGGACGTGCCGATCAGCATGGACGTGCTCGACACGTACAAGCTGACACGAGATGAACGTCAAGAACCTCAACGACTACGTCAAGCTGCTGCCGAGCGTGTCGATCCAGAATCTCTGATCTCGGCTTCAGCGCAGGTCTACATGCGCGGCGTCGCCAGCGGCAGCAACGGCAACCATTCCGGCCCGCTGCCGAGCGTCGGCATGTATCTCGACGAGCAGCCGATCACGACGATCGCAGGGCTCGCTCGACATCAACATCTACGACATCGAATCGCGTCGAGGCGCTGGCCGGCCCGCAGGGCACGCTGTACGGCGCGAGCTCGCAGTCCGGCACGATCCGCATCATCACCAACAAGCCCGATCCGAGCGCGTTTTCTGTCGAGCGTCGAAGTCGAGGCCAACACGGTCGACAACGGCGGCATCGGCTACGTGACGCAGGGTTACGTCAACGTGCCGTTCAACGCGTCGACCGCGCTGCGCGTCGTCGCCTGGAGCAAGCAGGACGCGGGCTACATCGACAACGTGTACGGCACGCGCACGTATCCGTCATCCGGCATCACCGTCGAACAACGCCGATCGTGCGCGCGAGGACTACAACAGCGTCAACACGCAGCGGCGCGCGCGCCGCGCTCAAGATCGATCTCAACGACAACTGGTCGATCACGCCGACGATCAACGGCCAGAATCAGAACGCGCAGGGCATCAACGCGTTCGATCCCGGCGTCGGCGATCTCAAGGTCACGCACTTCTATCCGGAAAATTTCAACGACCGCTGGACCCAGGCCGCGCTGACCGTGCAGGGCAAGATCGGCAACTTCGATCTCGTCTACGCGTTCGCGCACCTCAACCGCGACGACAGCTACCACCAGGACTACAGCGACTATGCGTTCTGGTACGACACGCTGTCCGGCTACGGCGCCTACATCCACGACGACGCGGGCAACCTGATCAATCCGGCGCAGCACATCACCGGCAAGGACGACTACACCAAGACCAGCAACGAGCTGCGCCTGGCTTCGCCGCGCGAGGATCGCTTCCGCTTCGTCATCGGCCTCTTCGACGAGCGCCAGTCGCACGACATCAACCAGCAGTACAAGATCGACGGGCTCGGCTCCGATCTCGAAGTCACCGGCCACGCCGACACGCTGTGGCTGACGCAGCAGGTCCGCGAAGACGACGACAAGGCCGTGTTCGGCGAGATGAATTTCGACTTCACCGACCAGCTCACCGGCACGCTCGGCGGCCGCTACTTCTGGACCGACAACAGCCTCAAGGGCTTCTTCGGATTCGGCGAAGGGTATTCGAGCTCGACCGGCGAGGTCGCGTGCCTTGATTCGATACCGTTCCACGGCGCGCCGTGCACGAACCTCGACAAGGGCACCAGCGAGAACGACTTCCTCGGGCGCGCGAACGTGACCTACAAGCTCGACGCGCGACAAGATGATCTACGCGACGTGGTCGCAGGGCTTCCGTCCCGGCGGCATCAACCGCAAGGGCACGCTGCCGCCGTACAAATCCGACTATCCTCGACAACTACGAGTTCGGCTGGAAGACCGAGTGGCTCGATCACCATCTGCTGCTGGAACGGCGCGATCTTCCAGGAGAACTGGAAAGACTTCCAGTTCTCGCTGCTCGGCCAGAACGGCCTCACCGAGATCAAGAACGCGAACCAGGCGCGCATCCGCGGTCTCGAAACGAACGTCGGCTGGGCGGCGACATACAACCTGACGCTGTCGACCGGCCTTGCGTGGTACCACGCCGAACTGACCGAGAACTACTGCGGCTTCACCGACGACGCCGGCAATCCGGTCACCGACTGCCCCGACCCGCAGGCGCCGAAGGGAACGCAGCTGCCGCTGACCGCCGAGATCAAGGGCAACATCACCGCGCGCTACAGCTTCGACTTCCACGGCATGGAAAGCTACATGCAGGCGGCCGCGTTCTTCGAGGGACGCCGCACGTCGGACCTGCGCCTCGTCGAGCGCGAGATCACCGGCGACATGCCGGGCTACGGCACGGTGGATCTTTCGGCGGGGATCAGGAAGAACCAGTGGGGCTTCAACGTGTTCCTGAAGAACGTGTTCGACAACCGCGGGCAGCTGTCGCGGTATTCGGAATGCGCGACTGCGTTTTGCGGCGCGCAGACGTACATCGTGCCGGTGCAGCCGCGGACGTTTGGTGTGCGTGTTACGTGGGATTACTAGGCGCTGTTGCCCTCTCCCACTCGCTCTTCCCCCTCTCCCGCTTGCGGGAGAGGGTTGGGGTGAGGGCAATCGGAGTGGTGCGCTGAAGATCTTCGCGCACGAGGCGTAGACGCAAGACTTCCCTCACCCTAGCCCTCTCCCGCAAGCGGGAGAGGGGATATTGGGTAGCCCTCTCCCGCAAGCGGGAGAGGGGATACATCAGGCACGCCGCTCGAACACGAGACGCCCGCCGGCCGCATCGACGGCCACCGTATCGCCCGGCTGGAACTTCCCTTCCAGAATCTCCCTCGCCAGCGGATTCTCCAGCTGCTGCTGGATCGCACGCTTCAGCGGCCGCGCGCCGTACACCGGATCGAAGCCGACGTTGCCGAGCAGATCGAGCGCCTTGTCGCGACAGCTCGAGCTTGAGCTGACGCTCGCCGAGACGCTTGGCAAGATAGTCGGTCTGGATGCGCGCGATCTGCGCGGATCTGCTTCTTGTCGAGCGCACGGAACACGACGATCTCGTCGAGGCGGTTGATGAACTCCGGCCGGAAGTGCGCCTGCACGACGCCCATCACCGCGGCCTTCATCTTCGTGTAGTCCTCTTCGCTGTCGCCAGCGCCGCCCTGATCGGACATGTCCTGGATCTGCTGCGAGCCGAGATTCGACGTCATCACGATCACGCGTGTTGCGGAAATCGACCGTGCGGCCCTGCCCGTCGGTCAGGCGTCCATCGTCGAGCACCTGCAGCAGCACGTTGAACACGTCGTGATGCGCCTTCTCGACTTCGTCGAGCAGGATCACGCTGTACGGACGACGCCGCACGGCTTCGGTCAGATAGCCGCCTTCCTCGTAGCCGACGTAGCCCGGCGGCGCGCCGATCAGGCGGCTCACGGAATGCTTCTCCATGAACTCGCTCATGTCGATGCGGACCATCGCGTCGGTCGAATCGAACAGGAACTCGGCGAGCGCCTTGCACAGCTCGGTCTTGCCGACGCCGGTCGGGACCGAGGAACAGGAACGAGCCGTTCGGCCGGTTCGGATCGGACAAGCCCGCGCGCGAGCGGCGGATCGCATCGGCGACCGCGTGCACGGCTTCGTCCTGGCCGACGACGCGCTTGTGCAGCTCGTCTTCCATGCGCAGCAGTTTCTCGCGCTCGCCTTCGAGCATCTTCGAGACCGGAATGCCGGTCCAGCGCGAGACGACTTCGGCGATTTCCTCGGCGGTGACGCGATCCTGCAGCAGCGTGAAGCCCTTGTTCTCGGCTTCCTGCGCGGCCTTGAGCTGCTTTTCCAGTTCCGGAATGCGGCCGTACTGGATCTCGCTCATCTTCGCGTAATCCTGCCGGCGCTGCGCGGCTTCGAGCTCGAGCCTGGCCGCCTCGATCTGCTCCTTGATCTTCGTCGCGCCCTGCAGCGTCGCCTTCTCGGCCTTCCAGACTTCTTCGAGATCGGAATACTCGCGCTCGAGCACGGCGATCTCTTTTTCCAGATCGGCCAGGCGCTGCTTGGATTCCGAGTCCTTCTCCTTCTTCAGCGCCTCGCGCTGGATCTTGAGCTGGATCAGGCGCCGCTCCTTGCGGTCGAGCTCCTCGGGCTTCGAATCGATCTCCATGCGGATGCGCGACGCGGCCTCGTCCATCAGGTCGATGGCCTTGTCCGGCAGCTGGCGATCCGCGATGTAGCGATGCGACAGCGTCGCCGCCGCGACGATCGCGGGATCGGTGATCTCGACGCCATGGTGCACGGCGTATTTTTCCTTCAGCCCGCGCAGGATCGCGATCGTGTCCTCGACGCTCGGCTCGCCGACGAAGACTTTCTGGAAGCGCCGCTCGAGCGCGGCATCCTTCTCGATGTACTTGCGGTATTCGTCGAGCGTCGTCGCGCCGATGCAATGCAACTCGCCGCGCGCGAGCGCCGGCTTGAGCATGTTGCCGGCATCCATCGCGCCTTCGGCCTTGCCGGCGCCGACCATCGTGTGCAGCTCGTCGATGAACAGGATGACGCTGGCCTTCCTGCTTGGCGAGATCGTTGAGCACGGCCTTCAGGCGCTCCTCGAATTCGCCGCGGAATTTCGCGCCGGCGATCAGCGCGCCCATGTCGAGCGAGAGCACGCGCCTGTCGCGCAAGCCTTCGGGCACTTCGCCGTTGACGATGCGCTGCGCGAGGCCTTCGACGATCGCGGTCTTGCCGACGCCGGGCTCGCCGATCAGCACCGGATTGTTCTTGGTGCGCCGCTGCAGCACCTGGATCACGCGGCGGATTTCCTCGTCGCGGCCGATGACCGGATCGAGCTTGCCCTTCTCCGAGCGCGCGGTCAGGTCGATCGTGTATTTCTCGAGCGCCTGGCGCTGATCCTCGGCGTTCTCCGACTGCACCTTCTCGCCGCCGCGCATCTTCTCGATCGCCGCTTCGATGTTGGCCTTGTGCGCGCCGGCGGCCTTCAGCGCCTGCGCCGAGCTCGCCCTCGTCGTCGAGCGCCGCGAGCACGAACAGCTCGCTCGCGATGAACGCATCGCCGCGCTGCTGCGCGAGCTTGTCGGTGAGATTGAGCAGCCGGTTGAGATCGTTCGAGACGTTGATGTTGCCTTCCTGCCCGGCCACCTTCGGCAGCCGGTCGAGGATCTGGCCGACGCGCGTGCGCAGCGCCGGCACGTTGACGCCGGCCTGCGCGAGCAGCGGCACGGTCGAGCCGCCCTGCTGATCGAGCAGCGCCGCCATCAGGTGCGCCGGCTCGAGCATGTTGTGGTCGCGCCCGACCGCCAGCGACTGCGCATCGGCAAGCGCCTGCTGGAAACGCGATGTGAGTTTGTCCATTCGCATGCGAGCTTCACCCTCCGAAGCAAGCGGTCAAGATTCCCGGAAGGTGGGGCGAAATGCCCTCCGTTTCAACGCGAGAACGCAAAAACCGGCTGCGCAGGGGCCGGCGTTTCGACGGCTTCCGATGGTGTGCGGTCGGAGACTTTTACCGTCTGCCGGAGCAAGCCAGATCAGGCTCGCGAAACGACCGGTCTGGCGGTCCCGGCGGTACGAATAGAATCGCGGATCGGAAAACGTATCGAAGCCGCCGCCGGACACGCGCCCGACGCCGGCTGCAGCAAGACGCCGCCGCGCGAGCGCAGGGAGATCGCAAAGCCAGTGGCCCGGCCGCGTCGGCTCGAAAGCCGCGGAAGCGCCCGCATCGGCATCGACGAACGCGTCGCGCACTTCCTCGCCGACCTCATACGAACGCGCGCCGATCGAGGGCCCGAGCCAGGCGATCAGCGAGCTCGGCGGCCGTGCGAGCTTCGCGACCGTTGCCTCGACGACGCCGGCGGCAAGCCCTCGCCAGCCCGCGTGCGCGAGGCCGACGGCCGTGCCGTCGTCGGCACTGAGAAACACGGGCAGGCAGTCGGCCGTCAGCACCGCGAGCACGCGGTCTGCATTGCGAGTGACGGCCGCGTCGGCTTGCGGCTCGATTTCGGCCAGCACCGCGTCGGCGTCGTAAACGTCGATGCCGTGCACCTGCTGCATCCAGCGCGGCGCTTCGGGCAGGTCGAGCGTTCGCTCGAGAGCGGCGCGGTTCGCAATGACCGCCGCGGGATCGTCGCCGCCGCGCAGGCCGAGATTGAACCGATCGAACGGCGGCTTCGATTCGCCGGGCAGCGTGCGCGTCGTCACGACCGCGCGGACGTTCGGCGGCGCCGGCCAGTCGGGAACGATGAAGCCCTCGCTGCCCATCGCTTCGGTGCTGTCAGCGCGCGGCGTCGTCGCGTGTGTCGCGGCGAAGCGCCTCGATCAGGGCGGTCATGTCGGCCGGCATTTCCGCCTCGACCGCGATCGTGCGTCCATCGGCCGGATGCGCGAACTCGAGCCGCTCCGCGTGCAGCGCCTGGCGGTGGAATCCGCGCAGCGCCTCGGCGAGCTCGGGACTCGCGCCTTTCGGCAGCTTGAGCCCGCTGCCGTACTGCGCATCGCCGACCAGCGCATGGCGCACGTGCGCCATGTGCACGCGGATCTGGTGCGTGCGGCCGGTTTCGAGGCGGCATTCGATCAGCGTCTGCGCACGAAAACGCTCGCGCACGCGATAGTGCGTGATCGCCTCGCGGCCGTCCTCGCGCACGGCCTGCTTCAGGCGATCGCGCGGATGGCGTCCGATCGGCGCATCGACGCGGCCGCCGGCAACCATCTTTCCGTAGACGATCGCGACGTACTGCCGGTGCACGTCGCGCTCGCGAAAGCTGCTCGACCAGCGCCGTGTGCGCGCGCAGCGTGCGCGCGACGACCAGCAACCCCGACGTGTCCTTGTCCAGCCGATGCACGAGGCCGCCGCGCGGAATCGAGGCGAGGTTCGGATCGCGATGCAGCAGCGCGTTCTGCAGCGTGCCGGCCGGATTGCCGGCGCCCGGATGCACGACGAGCCCCGGCGGCTTGTTGACGACGAAGAGGTCGTCGTCCTCGTAGCGGATGTCGAGCGGGATGTCCTCGCCGGAAGCGCCGATCTCGCGCTCGAGGCGCACCTCCAGAACGATCGCCTCGCCGCCGCGCACGATGTGCCGCGGCGCGACTTGCGCCCCGTCGAGCCGTGCGGCGCCGGCCTTGATCCAGGCGGAGAGGCGCGAGCGCGAATAATCCGGGAACAGGTCGGCAAGGACCTGGTCGAAACGGCGTCCCGCCGCGGTCTCCGGAACGCGTGCGTTCAGGGTCGGTTCGGGCCCGCTCACGCGGATCTCCGCGCCGGCCCGCATGTTTCCGGCGTGCTGAGCGTTCGGGTTATCATCTTGAGCTCAATCATCGCAGAGCCCCCTGCCCGCATGCGAGTTTCCCGCTCCTTCCGTCTCGTCGCCCGGCTCGCGCTGCTGGCGCTCCTCGTCGCCCTCGCCGGCTGCTCGCTGTTCCACCGCGGCAAGAAGGGCGATCCGATGGACACGCTGCCGGTCGAGCAGCTCTACCAGCAGGGCGTCGATGCGCTCGAAGCCAGCAACTACGATTTCGCCTCGCGTTCGTTCGAGCGCCTGATCGCGCGCTTCCCGTTCGGTCCGTACACCGAGCAGTCGCAGATCAACCTCGCCTACGCGCAATACAAGGACGGCAAGCCCGAAGACGCGTATTCGACGGTCAACCGCTTCATCAAGACCTATCCGACGCACAAGCACATCGACTACGCGTACTACCTGCGCGGCTTGATCAACTTCAACCGCTCCGGCGGCTTCATCGAGCGCTACGTCGGCCAGGACATGTCCAAGCGCGACCAGGCCAACCTGCGCCAGTCGTTCGACGACTTCGGCGCACTGGTGACGCGCTACCCGGAGAGCCGCTATACGGCGGACGCGCGCCAGCGCATGGTCTATCTGCGCAACATGATGGCGCAATCGGACCTGCACATCGCGGTGTTTTACCTGCGCCGCAACGCGTACGTCGCGGCGTCCAACCGCGCAAAATCAATCGTCGAGACGTATCCGGAATCGCCGCAGGCCGGCGATGCGCTCGCGATCATGGTCGAAAGCTACAAGAAGCTCGGCCAGGACAAGCTCGCCGACGACGCCGAGCGCGTGCTCAAGCTCAACTATCCGGATCATCCGTTTTTCCGCGGGGATTGGCCGCAGTATCGAGGGTGGTATTGGAAGTTGATTCCGCTCAGCAATCGCGGCTGATTTTCCCTTCTCCCGTTTGCGGGAGAAGGTGCCGAAGGCGGATGAGGGGAGCTTGGTTCCACCTCTCCGTCTTTCTGCACTGAGGCGCTGCGCGAAAACCGACTCACGTCCCTGTGAGCTTCGTCCGCCATCCTGGCGGACGAGTCACTTTCTGTGACTCCGGGCATCCTGCCCTCCGCCCTTCGGGCCGGCTTCGCCGTTCGCGCCGCTCCTGCGGCGCAGTGCTTGTGCAAGAGAAAGTAACCAAAGAGAACACACCCTCGGTGCCGCGCCCTTCGCTGCGCGAAGGGTGCGCTACGGGCGGCCGGGGTTCCGCTGACAGGACATCCTGTCCTGCAGCGGAATGCGCGCGATCCCTCGCGCGCACCCGCGCGGAGCGCGGGCCTTTCCGTCCGCCCTTCGCCGCGTCACAGAGGGACCCGAAGGTCAAAAGCCAAAGCCAAGATGCGAGCCAAAGCCAAGGCCAAGGCGTTGGGTCGCTTTCGCGCGGACGAAGATTGTTTATCGCCAGCCGGAGCTGATCGGATAACGGCGGTTGCGCCCGAAGGCGCGCGTCGTGATTTTCGGGCCGGGTGCGGATTGGCGCCGTTTGTATTCGCTGGAGAGAACAAGGCGTGCGACGCGGCGTACCGTCGCTTCGTCGAAGCCGGCGGCGACGATTTCAGCTTGCGATTCCTCGCCGTCGACGAAGCGCTGCAGGATCGCGTCGAGCACCTCGTACGGCGGCAGCGAATCCTGATCGAGCTGATTCGTGCGCAATTCCGCCGAAGGCGGCCGTTCGATCACGACCGGCGGAATCACCCAGTCCTCTCCCGTTCCCTGTTCCCCGTTCCCTGTTCCCTGCCTCGCATTGCGCCACCGCGCCAGCTCCCACACCAGCGTCTTGTACACATCCTTGAGCGGCGCATAGCCGCCGCACATGTCGCCGTAGAGCGTCGCGTAGCCGACGGCCATCTCGCTCTTGTTGCCGGTCGTCAGCACGAGGCGGCCGAACTTGTTCGAGAGCGCCATCAGCAGCACGCCGCGGCATCGCGATTGCAGGTTTTCCTCGGTGATGTCCTCGGCGCGGCCGGCGAACGCGGGTGCGAGCGTTTCGCGGAATGTCTCGAACGCGCGCTCGATCGGCAGTACGTGGTAGTCGACGCCGAGGCGTTTCGCCTGCGCTTCGGCTTCGCTCGTCGAAAGATCGGACGTGTAGCGGCTGGGCATCATGACCGCGGTGACGCGCTCGGCGCCGAGCGCATCGACTGCGAGCGCGAGCGTCAGCGCGGAATCGATGCCGCCGGAAAGACCGAGCAGCACGCCGGGAAAGCCGTTCTTGCCGACGTAGTCGCGGATGCCGCGCACCAGCCCGGCGTAGACGACGGCTTCGGTCGACGCGTCCTCCTCGACCGGCCAGTCGCGCGCGGCGAAGCGGCGCGATGCGCTGTCGTAGTCGGCGAACAGCAATGCATCGACGAACTGCGGCGCGCGCGCGGCGATGCGTCCGTCGGGCTCGACCAGCAGCGCGCCGCCGTCGAACAGGAGATCGTCCTGGCCGCCGACGACGTTGACGTATGCGATCGCGACGTTGTTTTCGCGTGCGCGGTGCGCGAGCAGCTCCTCGCGCGTCTTCGCCTGCGGGATGTCGTACGGCGAGGCGTTGATGATCATCAGGATCTCGGCGCCCGCGCGCGTCGCGCGCGCGGCGGGTTCGGCTTCCCAGATGTCCTCGCAGATCAAAAGGCCGACGCGCACGCCGGAAATCTCGACGACCGCGGCCTCGTGGCCGGACCGGAAATAGCGCTTCTCGTCGAACACCGTGTAGTTCGGCAGCGCCTGCTTGTGATACGTGACCTCGATCGCGGCCGTCGCGCAGCAGGCTCGATGCGTTGTAGACCTCGCCCTGCGCGTGCGGATGACCGAGATAGACCGCGATGTCGTGCGCATCGTCGGCGAGCGCGTCGACCTCGCGCGCGCATGCGCGAAGGAACGTCGGCCGCAGCAGGAGATCTTCCGGCGGATAGCCGCAGATCGCGAGCTCGGGGAACGCAACCAGCGCCGCGCCGCCGTCGCGCGCGTCGGCGATCAGGTCGCGCATTCGTCCGGCATTGGCCGCGACGGCGCCCACCGGAAAATCCGTCTGGGCGAGCGCGAAACGGAGAATCGGCATTGCGTGAGGTGCGACCCGGGAAGCCACGCGGCTCGCGCGGCGGTCTGCTTATTGTAACCGCGCGGCGCCCTGCCTAGGCTGCGGGATCGGCAGCACGTCGACGCTGATGTTTGCCGCCGCCGTGTGGCCGTGTCCGTCGCTGATCGTATACGCGAACGTGTCGAGGCCCGTGAACGCGCGGCTCGGCTGATAGTCGATCTGGTTGTTGACGATCTGCGCGGTACCGCCTATGGGTTGCGTGATGCCGACGATCGTCAGCGCATCGCCGTCGGGATCGCTGTCGTTGGCGATCGCGTCGATCGTGATCGGCGTCGCGAACGCGGTCGTCACGGCGTCGTTGACCGCGACCGGCGGCTGGTTGACCGGCGGCGCGATCGTCACGGTCTCCGTCGCACTTGCCGTGCCGCCGCGGCCGTCGCTGATCGTGTACGTGAACGTGTCGGTGCCGGCGATGCCGGCAGCCGGCGTGTAGAGGATCATGTTGTTGCTGATCGTCGCGGTGCCGAGCGTGGGCGTGCCGATGCTCGCGATCGTCAGCGGATCGCCGTCCGGATCGGAGTCGTTGGCGAGCACGTTGATCGTGACCGGCTGGCCCGATGCGGTCGTCGCTGCGTCGTTCACCGCGACCGGCGGCTGGTTCGGCTGCGCGGCCACCGTGATCACCACGTTCGCGGTCGCGCTGCCGCCGCGGCCGTCGTCGATCGTGTACGTGAAGCGGTCGGTGCCGGTGAAGCGCAGCGCCGGCGTGTACGTGATCGTCGCGCCGTTCGCGACGACGCTGCCGTTCGCGGGCGTCGTCACGCCGGTGATCGTCAGCGGATCGTTGTCGGGATCGGAATCGTTGGCGAGCACGTTGACCGTGACCGGCTGGCCGAACGGCGTCGTCGCGGCATCGTCGACCGCGACCGGCGGCCGGTTCGGCTGCGGCGTCACGGTGACGGTGACGGCTGCGCTCGAAACTCCGCCGCGGCCGTCGCTGATCGAGTACGTGAAGCGGTCGATGCCCGCGAAGCCCGCGGCCGGCGTGTAGACGATCGCATTGCCGGAAATCGCTGCCGTGCCGTTTGCCGGCGGCGTGACCGCGCTGATCGAGAGCGTGTCGCCGTCGGGGTCGGCATCGTTCGCGAGCACGCGATCGTCACCGGCGTTGCGAACGCGGTCGTCGCGGCGTCGTCGACTGCGACCGGCGCGCGATCCGGGCGCGCGGCGACGATCACGGTCACCGTCGCCGTGCTCGCGCCGCCGCGACCGTCGTCGATCGTGTACGTGAAGCGCGCGATGCCGGAAAAGCCTGGCGACGGCGTGAACACGAGCCGCGTTCCGTCGATCGACACGCTGCCGCCGTTGTTGGGCTGCGTGACACTGAGGATCGACAGCGTGTTGCCGTCGGGATCGGTGTCGTTCGAGAGCACGGCGATCGTCACCGGCTGGCCGAACGACGTCGTCGCGTTGTCGGGGACGGCCTGCGGCGGATGGTTCGGCGCCGGCGCCGATCGTCACGCTGACGTCCGCGCTCGCGGTGCCGCCATGGCCATCGCTGATCGTGTAGCGGAACGTGTCGGTGCCGGTGAAACCGCCGGTTGGCGTATAGACGATCGTCGATCCCGCGATCGAGGCGACACCGTGCGCCGGCTGGGTCACGCCGATCAGCGCCAGCGCATCGTTGTCCGGATCGCTGTCGTTGGCGAGCACGGCGATCGTGACCGACGTGCCGTCGATGACGGTCGCGGTGTCGTTCTGCGCGATCGGAAAATGATCCGTGTAATTCTTCGGGCTGCGCGTCGTCGCGACGTTCTGCGTCTTTTTCGTGCGATACGACTCGACGACGCGCGGATGCGCGCTCGACGGGCGCGCGAGCGAGCGCGAGATCCAGGCCGGGTCCTCGAGCTGGCTCGTCGGCACGAACGAGCCGTGTGCGCCGAACTCGTAGCGCAGGAACACCGCGAGGCGGTCGTCGTCCGGATTGCCGTCGAGGCTGCCGTGCTTGGCGATGTGCTCGGCGAGCGCAGACATGCCCCAGCCGCGCGTGCCGAGCTGCGTGTCGAGCGCCGACGCGAAAACGTGTTCGCATGCGCGCCGTCATCGCCGGTCTGATAGCTGAGGCCACCGTGCAGGCGCGTCGCGGTGGTTTCGAAGAAATGGCTCGCCTGAAATCCGAGCTCGGCGCCGTAGGGCTTGCGATCGAAGATCGTCTCGGTCGTCGTCGTCTCGACCTGCGTGAAGTCGCCGATCGCGTCGGTGCCGTTGATCGTCGCCTGCGTGTTCGCGAACGAGGTGTCCGAGCGCCGCTCGCCGCTGATGCCGCCGGAGAGATACGCTTCGAGCGAATACTCGCGCCGCTCGATGCCGAAGCCGACGGTCGCCTTGCGGTCGCGATCGGAGTTCTGGTCGAGCGCAAAGCTCAGCCGCGCGACCGTCGCCTGTTCCGGATGCTCGCGCGCAACGATCGGATCGAAGCCCCAGAGCCAGTTGAAGTCGGCCTGCAGTCCGCCGGCGCCTGCGCGATCCCACCAGAGCTGGCGACGGTCGCGCGCGTGTTGTTGCGCGCGAAGACGCCCATCAGCTGGCCTTCGCTCTGGCCTTCTTCGTTGACGCCAAGCGAGACCGTCGCGTCGTTGCCGACGTACGAAAGCGGAATCGAAGGATCGGTGACGGACGGAACGCCGTCCTGGCTGCCGGGCCACGGCGGCGCCGCGAGCGCGGCAGTTGCCGCCGCGAACAAAGACGCGACAAGAAGTCGACGCATGCCCCAGCTCCCCCAAGCCCCACGGCAACGCGCCGTATCCTACCCACCTTTGAACGCCGTATCGTCCGACTTTGCGACTTCGGGACGTGCGAGTTCGCCTACGCCGACGCTCGCGCCGGCGCAGGTGAGGTTCCGGGACGAAGCTGAATCAGTGGGCTTGCAGTCGGGAATCGATCGCCTTGCCGAGATCGGCCGGCGACTTCACCGTCGTGACGCCGGCTTTCTCCAGCGCGGCGAACTTCGCCGCCGCCGTGCCCTTGCCGCCGGAGATGATCGCGCCGGCATGGCCCATGCGCTTGCCCGCCGGCGCGCGACGCGCCGGCGATGAACGCGACGACCGGCTTGGTCACGTATTCGCTCGATGAACTCGGCCGCTTCTTCTTCGGCGCTGCCGCCGATCTCGCCGACCATGATGATGCCTTCGGTCTGCGCGTCGTCCTGGAACAGCTTCAGGCAGTCGATGAAGCTGAGGCCATTGATCGGATCGCCGCCGATGCCGATGACGGTGCTCTGGCCGAGGCCGACATTCGTCGTCTGGAACACGGCTTCGTAGGTCAGCGTGCCGGAGCGCGAGACGATCGCGATCTTGCCCGGCTTGTGGATGTGGCCCGGCATGATGCCGATCTTGCATTCGCCCGGCGTGATGATGCCGGGGCAGTTCGGGCCGATCAGCACGGTGTCCGGATAGCCCTTCAGCACGTTCTTGACGCGCAGCATGTCGAGCACCGGAATGCCTTCGGTGATCGCGACGATCACGCGGATGCCGGCGTCGGCCGCTTCCAGGATCGCGTCGGCCGCGAACGGCGGCGGCACGAAGATCATCGACGCGTCGGCGCCGGTGTCGTCGACCGCATCCTGCACCGTGTTGAACACCGGCAGGCCGATGTGCTCGCGTGCCGCCCTTGCCCGGCGTCACGCCGCCGACGAGCTTGGTGCCGTAGTCGAGCGCCTGCTCGGAGTGGAACGTGCCCTGCTGGCCGGTGAAGCCCTGGCAGATGACTTTGGTGTTCTTGTTGACCAAAACGCTCATGCGAAGTTGTCCTTCGAATGCTTGCGTTCGTCTGATGCGGAGCGGCGTCCCGTTCGCGACTGAGGTATCGAAGTGCGGGCGGGTGTCGCGACGATCGCGGCTGTCGACACCTCAGCTACGAACGGTGTGCAGGTTCCGTCACGCGGCTTTCTTGACCGCCGCGACGGCTTTCTGCGCCGCATCGTTGAGATCATCCGCCGGCGTGATCGCAAGTCCGGAATTGGCGAGCAGCTCGCGGCCCTTCTCGACGTTCGTGCCCTCGCAGGCGCACGACGACCGGAATCTTCAGCCCGACTTCCTTCACCGCCGCGATGATGCCTTCGGCGATCAGGTCGCAGCGCACGATGCCGCCGAAGATGTTGACCAGGATCGCGCGCACCTTGTCCGAGGACAGGATCAGCTTGAACGCCTCGGTCACGCGCTCCTTGGTCGCGCCGCCGCCGACGTCGAGGAAGTTCGCCGGCTCGCCGCCGGCGAGCTTGATCACGTCCATCGTCGCCATCGCCAGGCCGGCGCCGTTGACCATGCAGCCGATGTTGCCGTCCATCGTCACGTAGTTGAGATTGTGCTTGACCGCGACCGCTTCGGTCGGGTCTTCCTGCGACTCGTCGCGCATCGCGGCGAGCTCGGGATGGCGGAACTCGGCGTTGTCGTCGGAATTGACCTTGCCGTCGAGCGCCATCAGATCGCCCGACGTCGACGATCGCGAGCGGATTGAGCTCGACCAGCGCGAGATCCTTCTCGTTGAACAGCTTGTACAGGCCCAGCATGATCTTGGTCAGCTGGTTGGCCTGCTTGGCGTTGAGGCCCATCGTCGAACGCGAGCTGGCGGCACTGGTACGGCTGCAGGCCCTTCGACGAAATTCGACTTCGATCGTGTGGATGTCTTCGGGGTTCTCGCGCGCGACCTGCTCGATGTCGACGCCGCCGCGCGCCGAGGCGATGAACGCGACCGTCTTGCGTGCCGCGATCGACGAGGATCGAGAGATACAGTTCCTTGGCGATGTCGTTCGCTTCGCTGATCAGCACCAGGTTGACCGGCAGCGCGCGGCCGCCGGACTGGTAGGTCGTCCATGTTCGTGCCGAGCATCTCCGCCGCCGCCGCCTTCACCTCGTCGAGCGTCTTGCACGAGCTTCACGCCGCCGGCCTTGCCGCGGCCGCCGGCATGGATCTGCGCCTTGACGACCCACTGCGTCGCCGCCGAGCGCGCTGCGCCGCCTCGACCGCCTGCTCCGGCGTCGTGGCGACCTTGCCGGCCGGCACCGGAATGCCGTAGTCGGCGAACAGTTCCTTGGCCTGGTATTCGTGGAAATTCATGCGGGCACCTTGGGAAGCGGACAGGCTCGCAGCGGCGGGAAACGTCACGCCGCGATGCGCGAATCGGGGAGCGGCCGGCATATGCACGGCCGCGCAACGGCGCGTATTTTGGGCAAGACGTGTGGCGAAATCAAAACATGGCTCAGCGCTCACGGAACTTCGATGATCAACCGCGCAACATCGCCTGGCAGAGACGTTGCAGGGCCCTCGAGCCGCCGGCAGAAAAGCAGGCCGACGACGGGTCCCGGACTCCGGCAACAGGGCGGTTGGCACACCCGGCTCTTGCAACCTCGCCGGTTCTGGCTATGAAATCATGCAAAAACAGTCGACTACGTCACATTTTTCGAAACTACCTGCTATACTGAGGCTAAGAGAGGGGACTTCGTGATCGCGGAACGCTGGGCGCGCGGCACCGCCGATTCTCCGGGCGACATCACCCGGCGCGAGCTCTATTTCTTCAATCTCTACCGCTGTCTCGAGGCCATCGTCTACGCGGGCCTCATCTTCAGCCCGATCATCAAGCTCGATCTCGTCCGCCTGACGCACCCGGCGCTCGGCCAGATCGTCGCGATCGCCTATCTCGTCGCCGCGCTGGCCATGCTGGTCGGCACCGACCGCATGCGCGCGCGGCTCGCGACCGGCATCAGCCTCGGCCTCGTCATCGACATCCTCGCCGCCTCGCTGATCCTGGTCGCGCTGTCCGGCCACAACGCCGTGCCGATCATGCTGCTGGTCAACGTCGGCGTCGCCGCGCTGCTGCTGCCGCACCGCGCGTTCTTCTTCGCGACGCTGGCCGCGATCGGCGTGATCGCGCCCGCGTTCTATCGCCAACTACGTCGAGCAACGTCGGCAGCACCGGCATGTTCGAGGCGGCCTGCTCGCGATCGCCAACTTCGCGGTCGCCGCGCTCTGCTTCTACCTCGGCGGCCACATGCGCGCGACCGAGGCGCTGGCCGCGCAGCGCGGCGTCGATCTGCTCAACCTCGCGCAGGTCAACGATCTGATCATCCGGCGCATGAAGACCGGCGTGCTGCTGGTCGACGAGGCCAACCACATCCTGCGCATGCAACGAATCGGCCTGGCACCTGATCGGCAATCCGTCGCCGAGCCAGCGCGAGCTCGGCACGATCGCGCCGGAGCTTTCGCGCCGGCTCTATCACTGGCGCACATTCGGGCAAGACCGACCAGACCGCGGTCGCGCTCGCCGCCGACGTGCCCGAGGTGATTCCGCGCTTCACGCGCCTCGCGCCGAACGACGACACCAACGTGCTGATCTTCCTCGACGACACCTCGCTGCTGTCGCGCCGCGCCGAGGAATTGACGCTGTCCTCGCTCGGCCGGCTGTCCGCGTCGATCGCGCACGAGATCCGCAATCCGCTCGCGGCGATCCGCTATTCGGCGCAGCTGCTCGCCGAATCGCCGAAGCTCGAACCCGAGGACAAGCGCCTGGTCGAGATCATCAACAACCACTGCACGCGCGCCAACGACATCATCGAGAACATCCTGCAGCTGTCGCGGCGCGAGCGCTCGCGGCCGGAGACGATCGATCTCAACGCGTGGGTGCTCGCATTCGTCGAGGACTACAAGCCGGCCAACGATCTCGGCGCCGATCAGCTGCGCGCGGTCACGCAGAACCGGCGCATCGAGGCGATGGTCGATCCGCAGCACCTGCAGCAGGTCGCGTGGAATCTCGTGCAGAACGCGATGCGCTACGGCCGCCTGCCGAACGAACCGGCGCGCGTCACCGTCGCGGCGCGGCTGGTCGCCGACAAGGGACCGCCGCTGATCGAAGTCATCGATCGCGGCCCCGGCATTCCGCCGAAGGTCGCCAGCCAGATCTTCGAGCCGTTCTTCACGACCCACGAATACGGCACCGGCCTCGGCCTCTATCTCGCCAAGCAGATGAGCGAGGCGAACCAGGCGACGCTCGAATACGTGCCGGTGCCGGGCGGCGGCAGCTGCTTCCGCATCACGCTGACGCCGGCCGGCGCACTGCTGGCCGCGCGCATCGCGGCGCAATCGGCGTGACGATAAGCCTCGTAGGCGGGATCCGGGCCCGCCGCCGCACACGCACCGACTTCCTCGGCCCGGCGACTACCCCGCAAAGCCCGCGCCTCCGCTTGCAGGCCTTTGCGTTGACCCACGTCACGTTTTAACCTTGGAACAGCGATCCGGACTACCCGACGGCATGAGCAAGCAATACGCACTGGTCATCGATGACGAGCGCGACATCCGCGAACTGCTGACCCTGACACTGGGTCGCATGGATCTCGTCGTCGAGACCGCCGCCACCGTCGCCGAAGCCCGCCAGCGGCTCAGCGAGCGCCACTACGCGCTGTGCTTCACCGACATGCGCCTCCCCGACGGCTCCGGACAGGAGATCGTCGAGCTGATCGCCGCGCAATACGCCGGAAACGCCGGTCGCGATGATCACCGCATACGGCAACGTCGACGCGGCGGTGACCGCGCTCAAGGCCGGCGCATTCGACTTCGTTTCCAAGCCGGTCGACATCAGCGTGCTGCGCCGGCTCGTGCAGACCGCGCTGAAACTCTCCGAGGAGAAGCGCGCCGACCAGACCGCGAGCAGCAGCAAGCTGATCGGCGATTCGGCGCCGATGATCGAGCTGCGCACGACGATCGGCAAGGTCGCGCGCAGCCAGGCGCCGGTCTACATCGCCGGCGAGTCCGGCGTCGGCAAGGAGCTCGTCGCGCGGCTGATCCACGAGCTCGGGCCGCGCTCGGGCTCGCCGTTCGTGCCGGTCAACTGCGGCGCGATTCCGTCCGAACTGATGGAAAGCGAATTCTTCGGCCACCGCAAAGGCAGCTTCACCGGCGCGCACGTGGACAAGGACGGACTGTTCCAGGCGGCGCAGGGCGGCACGCTGTTCCTCGACGAAGTCGCCGAGCTGCCCGTGCACATGCAGGTGAAGCTGCTGCGCGTGATCCAGGAAAAAGCCGTGCGCCCGATCGGCGCGCGCGCGGAGCTGCCGGTCGACGTGCGCATCCTTTCGGCCACGCACAAGAACCTTGCGCGGCTGGTCGAGCTCGGCTCGTTCCGCCAGGATCTTTTCTATCGCATCAACGTGATCGAGCTGCGCGTGCCGCCGCTGCGCGAGCGGCGCGATGACATTCCGAAGCTCGCCGCGCGCGTGCTCGAGCGTCTTGCGGTGGCCGGCGGCACTGCGCCCGCGCGGCTCGCACCGGACGCGCTGAAATCGCTGCTCGCCTACGATTTTCCGGGCAACGTGCGCGAGCTCGAGAACGTGCTCGAGCGCGCCGTCGCGATGTGCGAGAACGGCAACATCACGGACGAAGATCTGCGCCTCACGACGCGCTCCGCGTTCGCCGACGCCGCCGAAGCGGGCATGCCGTCCGCCGAATCCTCGGCATCGCGCACATTCGCACCGATGAGCATTCCGCCGCGCGCGGCGGCACCGTTTCCTCCGTCCGTACCGCAGGACAGCCGCTTCGACGAGGAATTCCCGGGCGATCTCGCAGCCGCCGTCGCCGAGACCGAGCGCGCCGCGATCATGAAGGCGCTCGAAGCGACGCGCTGGAACCGCACGGCGGCGGCGAAGCAGCTTGGGTTGACGCTGCGGCAGTTGCGCTATCGGCTGGAAAAGCTCGGGATCGAGTAGCGCGGTCCGATCGCAGCGCGCGATCCGCGCGTCGAGCACTACGTCGCCCGCTGACTCTCGCACACGCCTGTTCCAATCGCGCCGTCGCGTTCGCTATCCTTTCGCGCAAACCACTCGAGGGCAGCGCAGATGTCACGCTGGAAGGCTGCCGGCATCCATCTCTCGATCAGCATCTTGATCGGCCTCGTCGTCGGCGCGCTGCTGTTCGGCGTCTGGTATCCGCCGCCGTTCTTCCATGCGGCCGGCGCCGACATGCTCGTGCTGCTGCTGGTCGGCGTCGATGTCGTGCTCGGACCGCTGCTCACGCTGATCGTGTTCAAGTCGGGCAAGCGCGGGCTCAAGTTCGATCTCGCGCTGCATCGCGATCATGCAGGTCGTCGCGCTCGTCTACGGGATGTCGTCGTCCTGCGAGTCGCGGCCCGGTGTTCCTCGTCGCGGCCGTCGATCGCTTCATGCTCGTTTCCGCGAACGATCTCGATCCGAAGCGATCTCGCGCGAGGGCAGCGAAGCCCGAGTTCCGCTCGCTGTCGTGGACAGGGCCGCGTACTGTCGGCGTCGCTGCTGCCCGAACCGGCAAGGAACGCACGACGGTGCTGTTCTCGGGCATCGGCGGCGGCAAGGACATCGACAAGTTTCCCAAGTACTACGTCGACTACGCGACAAGCGCGCCGCGACTTCTGCAGAAAGCGCAAACCTGGATGCGCTCTCGAAGCTCAGATGCGGAATCGCGGAGCGGCTCGACGCGGCGATCCGCAGGCACCGGCAAGCCGCCGGAACAGCATCGTATGGGTGCCATGGTCGCGCGCAAGGCGAATCTCGTCATGCTGCTCGATCGCGCGACCGGCGAACCGCTGCGCGCCGTCGCGGTCAATCCGTGGGCAGGTTGACGCTTGCGCGGACTTTGCGCAGCGGTCAAATCGCGCGACGGACGTCACACCGGATTTGTCAGGAACTGACAAATTAGAGGCCCGGCATTGCGATACATGTCTCATTCCTCGCGGAGCAAAGTGCCGCTCAGTTCTCAAAACCTACCGCCGATCGGCTTCGGCATGGATGCTGCTAAATTCGACCCGAGCTTCTGATCCGCCAGGCCGGCGGTCTTGCAGTAAAGCCGGCCCGCCAGGCTTGGTCCGTTGCTCAGGGGCAATCCAGTTCAACTTCCGTTAGGGGCAAACGTCATGAATCTCAAGAACAGCAAAGGCTTTACGCTCATCGAGTTGATGATCGTCATCGCGATCATCGCCATCCTGGCCGCCATCGCGCTGCCGGCGTACTCAGGACTACACGATCCGCGCGAAGGTCTCGGAAGCTGATCGTCGCCGGCCGACGCGTGCAAGAACTCGGTCGTCGAGTTCTATGAATCGAACGGCTCGCTGCCGACGCTTCGAAAGCCGGGCTGCAACAACAACTCGACGCAGTACATCGCTACGCTGACCGTGCCGGCCGGTGCAGATCACGGTCACCACGTCGGCCGATCCGGGCCTGTACACGGCCGCTAGCACGATCTATTCGCCTGGCCCCGACGGCGGGCGCCACGTCCGACCTGCCGCTGCACTGGACGTGCGACGGCACTGCCGGTACGACCATCCCGCCGAAGTACCTGCCGGCGATCTGCCGCTAATCGCGAGCTTGAGTGTGTAACATCGGACGCCGCCTCCGGGCGGCGTCCTTTTTTTTGCCGCTGCAGGATCGCAGCGCTCACGATGACGAGCGTGCCCGATGCTGCAACGATCATCCGCGCCACCTCTCCTGCTCGTCATCGTCCTTGCTGCCTGCGTCCTCGCGTACGTCCGCGGCCTTGGCGGCGGCTTCCTGTTCGACGACTTCCAGACGCTCGTCAACAATCCGGCGCTCCGCGCCATCGGCACGCCGTCGCAGAGCTGGCTCGCCGTGGCGCTGTCGTCCGACGCCGGCGCTGCTGCGCCGGCCCGCTCAGCATGCTTTCGTTCGGTTTCAATGTCGCGGTGTTCGGCATGAGCCCGCTCGCGTTCAAGTGGGTCAACCTGCTCATCCATCTCGTCAACGGCGCTTCTGCTTTACGCGATCGGCCGTCGCCTGTGCCGGACGCCTCGTGCGCGCCGGCAGCATCGACGCGACCCGAATGGCTCGCCCTGCTCGTCGTCCGGCCTCTGGCTGCTGCATCCGCTGCACGTCAGCAGCGTCGTCTATGTCGTGCAGCGCATGAACGAGCTCGCCGCGCTTTTCACGCTGGCGGGCCTCCTCTGCTACGTCGACGGGCGCGTGCGCATGCTCGCCGGCGAACAGGTCGCTGAGCAGGCGCTGCTGCGGCCTTTGCCTGTTCGGCGTGCTTGCGGTCTTCAGCAAGGAAAACGGCGCGCTGATCTTCGCCTATGCGCTTGTGATCGAAGCGGTCTGCTTCCGTTTCGAGGCGCGCGGAGAATCGCAACGCCGCATCGTCAAGGGATTCTTCTGGATCACGGTCGCGGTGCCGCTCGCGCTCGCCTGCGCCTATCTCGCGACCCGGCCGCACTGGGCTCAGCGACGGCGTACGCCGGCCGTGATTTCACGCTGTATCGAGCGCCTGCTCACCGAAGCCGCGCATCCTCTGCGATTATCTCGTCTGGACGTTCGTGCCGAACCCGTCTGGATGGGCATCTATCACGACGACATCGCGACATCGACGGGTTTGTTCGAGCCCGTCTCGACGTTCTTCGCGATCGCTGTTCCTCGCTGGCGCTCGTGTTCGCGGCGTGGCGGCTGCGTCGGCGCATTCCCGGTTTCGCCTTCGCCGTCGGCTGGTTCCTGGTCGGCCATTCGATGGAATCGACGATCCTGCCGCTCGAGCTCGTGTTCGAGCATCGCAATTACCTGCCGATGGCGGGGCTGTTGCTCGGTACCGTCTGCGCCGTCGCGCCGTGGCTGCAGGCGCGTTCGTCGCCGCGTTCGCTCGCGGTGGCGGGATCGGTATTGCTGCTCGTCTTCGGCGTTCTCACCGGCGTGCGCGCGACGAGCTGGGGTGATCCGCTGTCGACTTGCGCTCACCGACGTCGCCAACCATCCGGATTCTTCACGCTGCCAGTACGAGGCGGCGCGAGCGATCGTTGCCGCCGGCATAAAGGAAGGAAACCGCGACGAGCCGATCGGGAAGCCGTTCCGTATCTCGATGCGTTCGGCAGCGCTCGACAAGAACGAGATACATCCCGGTTACGAGCCTGATACTGATCCAGGCGCGCACGCAAACCGTGCCGGAGGCAACGCTGGCCGACCTCGCCGAAAGGCTGCGTCAGGCGCGTTCGTACGTGCAGGCCAGTTCGTTCATGGATATGCTGGTTTCTGCAAGCCAGGAGAAGCTCTCGCTGAGCCCCGCGGATATCGATCGTCTCGTCGAGGCGGCGCTATCGAACCGCCGTTTTCCGCCGAAAGTGCGAGCCACGATTCTGAACAATTACGGTGCCTACCAATTCAATGTCGTGCGTGACAGTCAGAAGGCGATCAGCCTGACCATCGCCGCAGCGGCGGAAGATCCGGGCAATCCGTACTTCGAGCTCAGCCTCACCAGGATCGCGCTCGCGCTGGGACAGGCCGACATGGCGAAGCAACACCTGCAGACGGCGCAGGATCTGGACAAGGCGGGTTACTACGGCAGGGACATCGCCGACCTGCAGGCCCAGCTTGCGCAGCAGAGTGCGCGCTAGCAGCAGGCCATTCCGGATCATCGCGCAGCGGCCAGGATATCCAAAGGCAGAACGAGTCCGTGCCAAACAAGACCATACGCGGCAAGGCGGACCTCGCGATCAACGGCGCACAGCCGGCGTTCGCCGAGCCGCTGCATGTCGGCCGGCCGAACATCGGCAACCGCGCGGCCTTCCTCGCGCGTGTCGAGCAGATCCTCGACAACCGCTGGCTCACCAACAACGGTCCGATGGTGCGCGAGCTGGAAAAACGCATCGCGGAAATGGCCGGCGTCCGGCACTGCGTCGCGATGTGCAACGCGACGATCGCGCTCGAGATCGCGATCCGCGCGCTGAACCTGCGCGGCGAGGTGATCGTTCCCTCGTACACGTTCGTCGCGACGGCGCACGCGCTGCACTGGCAGGAGATCGTGCCGGTGTTCGCGGATATCGATCCCGCGACCCACAATCTCGACCCCGCTGCAGTCGAGCGCATGATTACGCCGCGCACGACCGGCATCATCGGCGTGCACCTGTGGGGCCGACCTGCGCCGGTCGAAGCGCTTCAGGCCATCGCCGACGAGCGCGGGCTGACGCTGTTGTTCGACTCCGCGCATGCGTTCGGATGCTCGCATCAGCGGCCGCCCGATCGGCGGCTTCGGCGCCTGCGAGGTTTTCAGTTTCCACGCGACCAAATTCTTCAATACGTTCGAGGGCGGCGCGGTCGTCACCAACGACGACGAGCTGGCCGAGAAGATGCGCCTGATGCGCAACTTCGGATTCGCCGGCTACGACAACGTGATCCACCCGGGAACGAACGGCAAGATGACCGAGATCTGCGCGGCGATGGGATTGAGCAATCTCGACGCGCTGGACGACATCAAGCATGCAAACCGGAAAAATTACGAAACGTATCGCGACGCATTGCGCGATGTTCCGCACGTGTCGATGCTCGCCTACGACGAAGCCGAGTCGAACAATTACCAGTACATCGTGCTCGAGATCGGGCCGGGACTCGCCTGCTTCTCGCGATGAGATCGTCAAGGCGCTGCAGGCCGAAAACATACTCGCGCGCAAATACTTCTGGCCGGGCTGCCACCGGATGAAGCCGTATCGCGATCTTTATCCGCACGCGGGACTGTTGCTGCCATTCTCCGAGCTCGTCGCGGCGCGGGTGATCGTTCTGCCCAACGGAGGCTCGCTCGACGCGGACGCGATTGAGATGATCTGCGACATTGTGAAGACAGCTGCGATGTCGTCATGAACAGGCCGCCCGATCCCGATCTGTCAACCGCGAACATCGTCCGGATCCTCGCCGGGTACGGCATAGCAGCGCGCGCGATCGGCAGCCCGCGTACCGCGCTGCGTCTTTGCAGCCTGCAGGCGATCGAAGCGCGCGGCCTCTACTATGCGACGCGAGGCGTCGTTCTGCCTGCGGCGGTCACCGACTCCGTGATCATCTGCGACGCGGAAGATCCGGTCGAACAGGACGACGACAACACGCGCATCGTCACTTCGAACCCGCAGCTCGCGCTTCTATGTCGTGCAGCGGCACTTCCATCCAAAGAAGAACCGCAGCGGAATCCACCCAACCGCGATCGTCGCGGACGACGCAGTCATCGACGCCACCGCCTATGTCGGACCTTATTGCGTAGTCGGCCGCGCGCACGTCGGCGCGCGTTGCTCGCTCGAGAGCCACGTGGTCGTCTACGACGACGTGACGCTGGACGAAGGTGTCGTCGTCGAACCGCACACGACACTGGGCGCGACGGGCGTTGCCTGGACGTGGAACGAACCCGGCACCGAGAAGGTCGTCCAGCCGCAAACCGGTGGCGTGCGGATCGGCGAGCAGACCTTCATCGGCAGCGATGTCACGGTCGTGCGCGGTTCGATCAACGAGATCACGACGCTTGGCCGGCATTGCCTCGTCGCGCACGGAACGAAAATCGGACACGGATGCCGCATCGGTGACCTGGTCCACTTCGCGAACAACGTGACGATCGCAGGCAGCGTCACGATCGGCAACGAATCGTTCCTTAGCGCCGGCTGCGTCGTGCGTCCGCGAATCAGTCTTGCCGAAAGGCACGCTGGTCGGCGCGGGCGCGGTCGTCGTAAAGAGCCCGACCGAGGAAAACACAACACTCGCCGGAGTACCCGGCCAAACCGATCGGCTCATCGAAAGGTCAACTTTCGGGCGTTCCGCAGCGGCCAGATCAGAACTGACAGGAGAAGACTCCATGAATCACAATCTCGTATCGGAGCGCGCCACCATCGGCAAAAACGTGAAGATCGGCCGCTACTGCATCGTGGAAGACGACGTGGTTCTCGAAGACGATGTGATCGTCGAAGACTTCGCGATGATTCAGGCCGGCGCGAAGGTCGGAGCGGGCACCAAGGTCGGTACCTACTGCAAGGTCGGAAAGAGCGCGCGCATCGGCCGCAACTGCAGTTTCACCGCCTACTGCGAAATACGCGACAACTGCGTTCTCGGGGACCGCGTGTCCATGGGTTCCAGGTGCACGCTTTCGGCGAACACCGTCGTCGGCGACGGCGTCATCATGAAGTACGGCTTCGTCGTCACGGACACGCCGGTGCTCGCGCGCAACACCGAGAAGGTGGTCGGCAGCCTCGGCGACAACTCGAGATACGGCGCCAACGTCACCATCATGCCCGGAGTCCTCGTCGGGGCGAATTCCGAGATCGGCGCGTGCTCGCAGGTGCGAACCAACGTTCCGGACAATCAGGTCTGGTACGGAAGTCCGGCCAAGTACTTCCGCGACGCATAGCCTCGAACGCATCGCGCTCTCGGTAAGGGTGGCCATGACCAACGCACGCTCCAACTGGCTCGACAGCATGAGCTGGCAGGTCGACTTCTACCGTCGATCCGGCGGCGCACGCCGCGAGGATCTCGAATTCGAATGGAAGGCCTACGAGGGGAGCCCGAGCGGACGCTTGCCCGAGACGAGGCGCTTCATCAAGCAGGCGCTGCATCGGCTCGGGCTGCGCAAGCAGCCGCCGATCTCGCCGCAATGGTTGCGCGACAACGCGGACGCGCTGTGGACCACGCGCACGATGCTTGCGGACGACCTCAGCAGGCTGTTCTTCGACTCGGCGCTCGTGCTGCGCACGACCAACCACCGGCGCTTCTATTTTCCGCGCATCGACTTCGAGGATCTGCTCGACGTGCTCGGAGACGAGCCCTTCGTCGAGAACGGATTCCCGCGCGACTACTTAGGCGTTCCGCTGCGCGTCTTCGAAGTCCGCCAGCGCGCGCGTTCCGACCTGCCAACGTTCCGGATCATCACGCGCGCGATCCAGCTGCATCTCGTCAACAGTTATCGCCAGTACCTCGTGCGAAGGCTCGGTGTCGATCTGTCGCCGCTGCCGGGCGAAGTCGTCTACGACTGCGGTGCGTGCATCGGCGAGATTTCTCTGCTGTTCGCCAACATGGTGGCGCCGGGTGGAGAAGCGCATCTGTTCGACCCGATGCCGTTGCACATGCGCTTCTGCGGCGCTGCAGGCGGCGATGAATCCGCACCTTGCTTCGGTTCTGCGTCCGAATACCTGTGCCATCGGCGAGCGCACGCACGCAGCCACGGCGGCGCCGGTCGATTCCGGCAAGATCGTGCCGGGTGCCGTCAGCAGCGATGCATTTGCTTGCACGACGATCGACGACTACGCCACGAGCACCGGCGGCCGCGTGGACTTCATCAAGATGGATATCGAGGGTGCTGAGATGGGTGCGCTGGCCGGCGCGGCCGGAGTGATCGCCGAGTTCAAGCCGCGCATGGCGATCTCCGGATACCACAAGCCGGAAGACCTGTGGGAAATTCCGGCGCGCATCAAGGCATTGAATCCGGCCTACGAGCTGACATTCGGACACCACACGCCGACTGGCTGGGAATCGGTCTTCTACGCACTCGACCGTAAGAACGTCGGTTGAGGCCCGGCGCACGTGCGTCAGCTCGCGCGCGCGGCGACAGTCCTTACGACTGTGCAGGACCGTCCAGCACGCAACGGCCATGAATACCTCGGCGGCAAGCAGCGCCAGCGCGGAGCCGCGTCCCCGAGTTGGGGAATCGCAACCAGATTGATCGCGACCACGAGCACGATTCCGCACGACTCGACGCAGATTCTCGCCCACTGCCTGCCCGCGCCGGTGAGGCCGATCGCCGCGCACTGATGCAACGCGAACAGCAGCGCCCAGCCCGACAGGAGCTTCAGATATGTCGTCGACTCGGCAAAGCTCGCACCGAAGATGTCCGGCATGAACGGCGCGAGAAGATTCGCTGCGACGACCGCGATGATTCCGTAGAAGACGACCGCTCGCGCCACTGCCCGCAGGATGCGTGACCGGTCATCCCTGCGCGCCGCGGCGAACAGACGCGGCAGCGCGTTGCTGGCCAGCGCCGAAATCGGCAGTACCAGCACGGCCATGACGCGAAAAGCGGCGGTGTATGTTCCGGCAGTGGCGGCGCCGGCGAGCTGCAAGCAGCAGAACCTTGTCGATCTCGGGATAGCTCGTGCCGACGAGCGTGCCGATCGCATAGCGCGAGCCTTCCGTCATCGCGGTTCGCGCCGGCAGCCGCTCGTGCCAGCGTGGCACTCCATCGATCCAGGTGACCAGGGCGATCGCGAGGAGCGCACCCGCGACCGAACCGATGAAATGGAATGCTGCGACGTTTCCCGGCTGCGTGCCGAGGCCGAGCACGAACAGGATGAGTACGGCAGTGAGACGCGACGCCGGAACAAGACACGTCATGGTCGCGGCGGCGGCGCCTCTGCCCTGCGCGACGCACAGCGTCGTCGCGACCTGCGCAACCGGAAGCGCGACGAGCTCAGCTGCGGCCAGCATCAGCATCGATGCGCTGTCGACGCGGGCGCTCAACGCGACGAGCGATGTCAGCATGACGACGACGATGAGCGCCGCGCCGGATACTCCGATCTGCACCAGCGCCGTCGCCCAGAGCGCGCGCGCCACGCGCGGATCGCGGGATATCCACTGTGTGAGCACATAGGAAACGCCCCAGCCCGACAGTGGCGCGAGCAGGACCGTAGCTGCAACGGATCCGGCGAAGAGGCCATAGTCGTGCGGTCCCATGCGCCGCGACAGCAGAATCAAGTAGCACGCCTGGATGACCGCGCGCGCGAACAGACCCAATGTCGTATAGATTGTGTTGCGCGCGAGGCGGCCGGTCGGCACGCGCCCGATCAGTGCGCGCAGGATCTGCATTCGGCGCGGGCTACTCATCTGAGTGGGCGGCACGAGTCGTCACGGCACGGCCCGCCGTTGCCTGGAGAGCGTCGGCATGCGCATCGCGATGCTGCGCAAGCCGGTCCTCAGAAACGCGAGCGGACCGAAATGCGAGCAAATGTCGCGCAGCGCAAACCCGGCGGTTTCGAACCGTCCGGCAGCGATTGACTTGAACAGAAGGCCAACCGACGCCTCCCACCGATAACCTTCCGGATAGTCGGCCCGATCCCGGAAGTAGATCCTGGCGTCGTCATCGAATTCGAGGCAGGAGAGCAGGAACGAAAGTCTCGCAAGCCGCCCGGAACGAAGCGCTGAGCCCGGACTTTCGCGATAGACCGCGGTCACCGACGGCAGGTAGACGACCGGCCATCGCGAAGTCTGGTACGCCGCGCGCACGGTGTCGCCGAAGCGATAGCGTTTCTGGGCCAACGCCGGAAGCCAGGAACTCGGCGATCGAGCTGCGCCTGTGCAACGTCGTGCATGTGCGCAGGATCTTCGGATAGTGAAACGTCCGGAACAGGTTCCCTTCGAGGAGGCGCCTTCGAATGCGGCCGTGCACGGGCTTGCTCCACGCGACGACCCATTCGTCTCCACGCCGCCTCGAACGCACCCAATCGGAATGCACGACCGCGGCGTTCGGATTTTCGCGCAGCAACTGTACCTGCAGCGACAGCTTGCGCTTCGAGCACCAATAGTCGTCGCCTTCGCAGTACGCGATGAACTCGCCTCGCGCTCGCGCGAACAGCCGTCGCGAGTTGGCAATCATGCCGACGTTCGCGGAGGAATGGATCACACGAATCGTCTCGGGGTAGCGCCGCTGGAACTCGAGCGCGATGCTTCGCGTCTCGTCGCTCGATGCATCCTCTCCGACGAGGAGCTCGATCGGAAACTCGCAATCCTGCGAAACGACACTTTCGATCGCCTGCGCAAGGTAAGGCGCGTGGTTGTAGGTGATCATCAGCACGCTGACGAGCGGCGCCTTCACGAGCTGCTCCGGGCTGCTCACTTCCACATCGTCGGCCGGCCCCGCGACCGTCGAACTAGCAGGCGACATGGTCGAGCCCGAAATCGCACGCCACATTCGGGAACATCGGCGCGCCGACCTGCGGGCGCCGGACCGCGACGCGCGTTGCGCCGCGCGGCTCGACGCACGAGCCTGGCGCGCGAACGCCCGCGGCCGGTCTACTCACGGAACTCGCCTTCCAGCACATCGACGAGGCGCGACGACGGCGAGGCCTTGTCCAGCGCAGGCAGGCGCCAGCTGGCGGTGCGATGTTTCTCGACAAAGCCGCGGATCACATCGCGATCGAGTCCCGACAGGATGACGTTGGGTCCTATGCCGTCCTGCCGTTCCGTCGCCCTGCGCAACAGGAGGGTCGGCAGGCCGAGCATCGCCGCTTCTTCCTGGTTGCTTCCGCCATCTGTCAGCAGGAAGCGGCTGCCGACCAGCAGCCGCACGAAATCCGGATAGTCCATGCGATCGAGCAGCTCCAGATTGGAATGTCCTTCCAGACGCGAGCGCCATCCGCTCCATCGGATCCTCTCGCGCGTCGCCGGATGCAGCACGAATTTCAGCGGAATCACGGAAGCCGTCGCCAGGACTTCCTCCATCAGCATGTCGAACGTCGCCCTGTGCGAGAGGTTCTCGCTGCGGTGAATCGATGCGATGGCGTAGCCGCCGGCGCCGCCGTATTCGGGCACGCTGCCCATTCGATCGAGCGACATGGCTAGCGCATCGCGCAATGTATTGCCGTTCGTGACGACGACCGCGCCGCTGGCGTGGCGAACGTTCGAGGCCGAATGCTCGTCGGGACAGAAGTGCAGATCCGACAGGCGTGATACGAGCCGCCGGATGATTTCCTCCGGAAACGGCTCGAGCAGGCGCGGCGAGCGCAGGCCCGCCTCGATGTGACCGACGCGGCCACCGGCGAGACGGATCGCGATCGCGCCGAACAGAGTCGACGCGGTGTCGCCGTGCACGAGGCCAATGCGCATGCCTTTCCACGCGCGCGCGCGCAAACGCTTTGCCACCGCCGACCAGTAGCGGAAGCACCATTGCAGAAAGCTCGCGTGGGTCGCCGCCTCGAAGTCGGGTACGAGGATGTCGTCTGGCTTGCGCGTTCCGAATGCGGCTTCCAGCAGATCGAACGTTTCGTTGTGCTGCCCCGTGTACACCAGCCGATAGTCGATTCGCCTTGCGTCGAGCTGGCGCAGGACAGGCGCCGTCTTGATGAACTGGGCCTTCGTCCCGACGAGTACGACCAGGGCGGGATCAGGCATCGCGGCGATAGGTCAGGCGGTGATCTGCTCGGAGATGAGGCCGATCAGGAACACGATGACCGACGCGCTGAACAGCAGCACGCTCATGTTCGTGAAGCGGTGCGCGTGATGAACGTGTAGACGTAGTGCCCAAGCCCAGCAGGAAGAACGAACACGCTCGCCGGCACGAACAGCTTCAGCGGCGAATACAGCGTCGCGATCTTGAAGATGATCAGCAGAAAGCGAACGCCATCGCGCAACGGGCGAATGTGACTCCTGCCGACACGCTTGGCCACCGGGATCGGCTCGTAGGCGACGGCGTAGGCGCTGCGGAAGAACGCCATCGTGATCGTCGTCGGATACGAGAACCCGTTCGGCAGCAGGTGCAGGAATTCGCGGAACTTGTCCGCGCGCACGGCGCGGAAGCCCAGGTCAGGTCGAGCACCGGAAAGTTCGTCATCCGCTCGCGAGCCAGTTGTAAAGCGCTGTTGGCGACGCCGCGGCCGACGCCGGCCTGTCCCGACCAGTCGCGCGCGCCGACGACCATGTCGAAGCCTTCGTCGAGCCTGGCCAGGAGGCGGCCGATCAGCGCCGGATCGTGCTGGCCGTCGGCGTCCATGAACACCAGGACATCGCCGTTCGCGGCACGCGCGCCGCGCTTGATCGCGGCACCGTTGCCCATCGAGTACGGCTGGCGCACGACTTGCACTCCATGCTTCGCGCAAAGTGCCGGGGTGTCGTCGGTCGATCCGTCGTCGACGACGATGATCTCGGCGTCGGGATACGCGCTTCGCAGGCGAGGCAGCAGTTCAGCCAATGCCGCGGCCTCGTTTTTGGCCGGCAGAATGATGCTGAGCATGGCCTCCCCTGAAGCCGTGAAGGAAATGTCGACTGGCTCGCTATACTGCCTTTCAAGTGTTCTTTCGGCAATCCATTTAGGGTAGATTCGAGCTTGTAAACGGGGGGTTACACAACATTCCTATGGCGATTCAGATGAATCCAGCGCCGCTCGCGGGCCTTACGGGCATCGCGCGCCGGTTGGTCGCCGAAGGAGCGTTGAGCGAAGGCGAAGCGCGCAAGGCGGTCGACGACGCCGCTGCGCCAGAAAATCCCGATCGGCGCGTGGCTCGTCGAGAACAGTCTGGTCGGCAGCAACCAGGTCGCGCTGGCCTCCTCGGCCGAGTTCGGCATTCCGCTGTTCGACATCCAGGCGCTCGATCTCGCGCAGATTCCGCTGCGCCTCGTCCGCGAGGATCTGATCTCCAAGCACAAGGCGCTGCCGCTGTTCAAGCGCGGCAATCGCCTGTTCGTCGGCGTGTCGGATCCGACCAACCTGCACGCGCTCGACGAGATCAAGTTCCAGTCCAACCACATCATCGAACCGATCCTGATCGACGAGCAGCAGATCGAGCGCGCGATCGAGCAGGCGTTCAATGCGACTTCGACCGTCGTCGAAGGGCTCGACGACGCCGAAGGCCTCGAGAATCTCGAGCTCGGCGCGATCGACGACGAGGGTGGCGACGGCGGCCACGACGCGATGTCGAACGACGACGCGCCGGTCGTCAAGTTCGTCAACAAGGTGCTGGTCGACGCGATCAAGCGCGGCGCCTCGGACATCCATTTCGAGCCGTACGAGCAGAATTTCCGCGTGCGCTTCCGCATGGACGGCATGCTGCGCGCGGTGGCCTCGCCGCCGATCAAGCTCAACGCGCGCATCTCCTCGCGCCTCAAGGTCATGTCGCGGCCTCGACATCGCCGAGACGCCGCGTGCCGCAGGACGGTCGCATCAAGCTCAATCTTTCCAAGACCAAGTCGATCGACTTCCGCGTCTCGCACCTGCCCGACGCTGTTCGGCGAGAAGATCGTGCTGCGTATCCTCGATGGCTCGGCCGCGCGCCTCGGCATCGACAAGCTCGGCTACGAGGAAGACCAGAAGAAGCTCTTCCTCGACGCGATCGACAAGCCGTACGGCATGGTGCTGGTGACCGGCCCGACCGGCTCGGGCAAGACCGTCTCGCTGTATACCGGCGCTCAACATCCTCAACACCGAAGGCCGCAACATCTCGACGGTCGAGGATCCGGTCGAAATCCGCGTGCCGGGCATCAACCAGGTGCAGATGAACGTCAAGCGCGGCATGACCTTCGCCGCGGCGCTGCGCTCGTTCCTGCGCCAGGATCCGGACGTGATCATGGTCGGCGAGATCCGCGATCTGGAAACCGCCGAGATCGCGATCAAGGCCGCGCAGACCGGCCACATGGTGCTGTCGACGCTGCACACGAACGACGCATCGCAGACGATCGCGCGCCTGATGAACATGGGCATCGCGCCGTACAACATCACCTCGTCGGTGACGCTCGTCATCGCCCAGCGCCTGGCGCGCCGCCTGCACGACTGCAAGAAGCCGCTGCAGCTGCCGGCTGCGGCGCTGCTCAGCGAGGGCTTCACGCAAGCCGAAATCGACGCCGGCATGCAGATTTTTGACGCAGTCGGTTGTTCGGGCTGCAATGAAGGGTATAAGGGTCGCACAGGGATCTACGAAGTGCATGCCGCTTGCCGAGGAGATCGCCAAGATCATCCTCTCGGGCGGCAGCGCCATACAGATCGCCGAGGAAGCACGGCGCGCGAGGATCCGCGATCTGCGCGGCTCGGCGCTCCTCAAGTGCAAGAACGGCTTCGTCAGCCTCGCCGAAATCAACCGGGTCACCAAGGACTAGTAATCATGGCTACCACCGTTGCCACGGCCAGAGCGGGCATCAAGACCAGCGTCGGCAAATCGCGCGCCGCGGTCAGCCAGATGGAGACCTTCACCTGGGTCGGCATCGACAAGCGCGGCGTCAAGATCAAGGGCGAGACGGTCAGCAAGAACGCGAGCCTGGTCAAGGCCTCGCTGCGCCAGCAGGGCATCAACCCGCAGGTCGTCAAGGCGAAGGCGAAGCCGCTGTTCGGCAAGACCGGCAAGACGATCAAGGGCCGCGACATCGCGGTCTTCAGCCGCCAGCTCGCGACGATGATGGCCGCGGGCGTGCCGATGGTGCAGGGCTTCGACATCGTCGCCGGCGGCCAGACCAATCCGCGCATGAAGGACATGCTGACGGACATCAAGGTCAACATCGAAGGCGGCTCGTCGCTTGCACGAATCGCTGGCGAAATATCCGGTCCAGTTCGACGAGCTCTTCTGCAACCTGGTCAAGGCCGGCGAATCGGCCGGCGTGCTCGACACCGTGCTCGACACGATCGCGACGTACAAGGAAAACATCGAAGCGATCAAGGGCAAGATCAAGAAGGCGATGTTCTACCCGGCGGTGGTCATCGCGGTCGCGATCATCGTCTCGTGCGATCCTGCTGATCTTCGTGATTCCGCAGTTCGAGCAGGTGTTCAAGAACTTCGGCGCCGATCTGCCGGCCTTCACGCAGATGCTCGTGACGGCATCGCGGTTCATGGTGTCGTACTGGTGGCTGATGCTTCTGATCATCGGTCGGCACGATCGTCGGCCTGATCGATGCTGTACAAGCGCTCCGAGAAATTCCAGCATTTCTTCGACCGCACGCTGCTGCAAGCTGCCCGTCGTCGGCAAGATCCTGCGCCAGTCCGCGATCGCGCGTTTCGCGCGCACGCTCGGCGTCACGTTCGCGGCCGGCGTGCCGCTGGTCGAGGCGCTCGATTCGGTCGCCAACGCGACCGGCAGCATCGTCTACAACCGAGGCCGTCAAGCGCATCCGCGAAGACGTCGCGGTCGGCCATCAGCTGCAGCTCGCGATGCGCCAGACCAACCTCTTCCCGAACATGGTCGTGCAGATGGTCGCGATCGGCGAAGAAGCCGGCGCGCTCGACAAGATGCTGTTCAAGGTCGCCGAGTTCTACGAGCAGGAAGTCAACAACGCGGTCGACGCGCTGTCGAGCCTCCTCGAGCCGTTCATCATGGTCATCATCGGCGTGCTCGTCGGCGGCATGGTCATCGGCATGTACCTGCCGATCTTCAAGCTCGCCGCGGTCGTCGGCTGATCGCCGACACGCGCGTGTCCGAACTTTCCTGGGCTACCCAACCCGGTCCGCTGATTGCGCTGACCGGGTTGCTCGGGCTTCTCGTCGGCAGCTTTCTCAACGTCGTCATCCTGCGCCTGCCGAACAGGCTCGAGCACGACTGGCGCTCGCAGGCGCGCGAGCTGCTCGGCCACGCGCACGCGGACGAAGCGCCGCCGCCGGATCTCGTCGTCACCGGCTCGCACTGCCCGCCTGCAAGCATCCGCTGTCGGCGTTCGACAACATTCCGGTCCTGAGCTGGCTCGCGCTGCGCGGCCGCTGCCGCTACTGCAAGGCGAAGATCTCCTGGCAGTACCCGCTCGTCGAGCTGCTCACCGCGCTCGCCTCGGCGGCGATCGCGTGGAAATTCGGCTTCGGCTGGCCGCTCGCGGCGGGCCTCGTGTTCACCTGGATGCTGATCGCCGCCGCGGGCATCGACGCGCGCACGCAACTGCTGCCCGACCAGCTGACGCTGCCGCTGCTCTGGCTCGGCCTTCTGCTGTCGCTCATGCCGGTCTTCGTGCCGGCCGACGCGGCGATCATCGGCGCGGCGATCGGCTATCTCAGCCTCTGGTCGGTGTACTGGCTCTTCAAGCTCGCGACCGGCAAGGAAGGCATGGGCTACGGCGATTTCAAGCTGCTCGCGGCACTCGGCGCGTGGATGGGCGTGACGAGCCTGCTGCCGATCGTGCTGCTGTCCTCGCTGATCGGCGCGCTCGTCGGCGGCAGCGTGCTCGCGCTGCGCGGCCAGGATCGCAGCACGCCGATCCCGTTCGGACCCTTCATCGCGGCCGCCGGCTGGGTGTGGTTCCTGCTCGGCGACCGGCTGGCGGCGTGGTACGCGACGTTCTTCGCCGCGCATTGACGGCGTCTGATCGCGCAGCGATCCTCGAAGGCAACCGCCTCGAAGACGGCGGCGATGTCCAGGGCGCACGACGAGTCTACGAGCGCGCCGTCGAGGCCGCGCCGGACGCGTGGCGCGCATGGATCAACCTCGGCAACGCGCTGCGCGGTCTCGGCCTTTTCGGTGAAGCAGCCGAGCGCTATCGCCGCGCGATCGCGATCCATCCGGATTCCGCCGGCGCACACCAGAATCTCGGCAGCGCGCTGCTCGCGGTCGGCGATGCGACCGACGCCGCTGTCGCGTATCGCGACGCAATCCGCCTCAAGCCCGATGCGGTCGAAGCGTGGCTCGGACTCGGCAGCGCGCTCGAAACCGAAGAGCCGAGCGAGGCGATCGAAGCGTTCGAACGAGCGCTGACGCTCGACGCGTCGCATCCGATGGCAGCCGCGATGCTCGCGCGACTCCTGGTCAAGCAAGGCGAGTCGGACGATGCGGAGCGCGTGATCGACGCGGCGCTCCGCCGCGATCCTCGCAATGTCCCCGTGCTGATCGCGCGGGCCGACCTCGAGAAGGAGCTTGGCCACGGTGCCGCAGCAGCTGCCGCGTATCGCCAGGCGCTTGCGGTCGAACCCGACAACACCGACACGTGGAACGCCTATCTCTTCGCGCTCAACCTCGACGAGCAGGCCGACGCCGCGACCATTCTCGCCGAGCACGTGAAATTCGGCGACATGCTGTCTGCGCGTGTTCCGAGCGAGCGCGCACGGCCCGCACGCGAACCTCGAAAGCGCCTTCGCATCGGCTACCTGTCGCCCGACTTTCGCCGCCATTCGGTATCGTGCTTCATCGAGCCGCTGCTCCGGCATCACGACCGTTCTTCCGTCGAAGTGCATTGCTATTACAACCACGCAGCGCGCGACGAGATCACGCAGCGCTTCATCAGGCTCGCGGACGGCTGGCACGACATCGTCGCATTCGACGACGCGACAGTCGCGCAACGCATCGTCGACGACGGCATCGACATTCTGGTCGATCTCGCCGGGCACACGACCGGCAATCGTCGGCGTTTCCGCGGCCTGCGCGCCTCTCAGTTTCGGCAAATCACGAGACGACGCGCGCTCATGTGCCTCTGCGATGCCACACGGACGACGCATCGCGGAGCGCTGGCAGGGGAAACCAGATCAGGCGCTGCACCCAACGCGCAATGGTGCGCCGACGCGCGGCATCGGCCATCCACCCTCGCGCGACGCCGGACTGGCGTGCGGCAGCGATCAGCTAGCGAAGCTGAATCCGACGCTAAGCTGGCAGTCGCCGAGCGCCGCATGGCCGGCACCTTCGACGCACGCGCCGCGAGATTGCCGCATCGCGCGAACTCGAATGACGCCTGCCGAGGCACGTACGCGTCGACACGCGCTCGATATCCCGTAACGGCGCGACGACGACCTGCGATGCGCTGCTGATGGGCGTGCCGGTCGCAGCCGTCGCTGGCGAACGCGCGATTTCGCGAAGCGGAGTCAGCCTGCTTTCGGTGCTCGGGCTCGAGGACTGGATCGCCCCATCCGACGAAGCGCTGATTCCGATGGTGCAGCGGCATCTTCAGGATCCCGAAGCGATCGCGCGACTTCGTGCTGCGCTACCCGAGCGCATGCGCAGCTTCCCTGCTGATGGATGGCACGCGATTCGCGCGCGACGTCGAAGCGATTTTCGCACGCATGGATCGAGCGATGCGCCCTTTCACCGTAGCGCTGACCGGCGGCATCGCCAGCGGCAAATCGGAATGCGCGCGCCGCTTCGCGGAACTCGGCGCGAGCGTCATCGACGCCGACGTCGTCGCACGCGAGCTCGTGCAACCCGGCATGCCGGCGCTCGACGAGATCGCTGACTGCGTTCGGACCGCACATGCTCGACGCGAGCGGCTCGCTCGAACGTGCCGAGATGCGCACGCTCGTGTTCGGCGATGCAGAAGCGCGACGAAAACTCGAAGCGATCCTGCATCCGCGCGTGCGCGCGGAGATGCGAGCGCGGGCCAATGCCGCGCAAGGGCCGTACGTGCTGCTCGTGATTCCGCTGTATGTAGAAAGCGGCGGCTACGACTGGGTCGATCGCGTGCTCGTCGTCGATCTCCCGCGCGAGTTGCAGCTTGCGCGCGCGATTGCGCGCGATCGCATGGCACCGTCGCTCGCCGAAGCGATGATCGACGCGCAGGCTTCGCGCGCGCAGCGGCTCGCTGCGGCGGACGATGTCATCGACAACAGCGGCACGCCGGAAGCGCTTGCTGCGCAGGTGACCGTGCTGCACGAGCGTTATCTCGCGCTGGCGGCCGTCGAGCGATAACACCCGCGAGCAAACACGCGAGATCGAGCTCGCCTGCTTGCGCGGAACGCAAAGCGTCCGGGCGACATGGCGCGCGTCACAGCGCGATCGCTCTCGCTGCAGCGTTCAGGCCGCGCGATCTCGCCGGGCTTGCGCCGCGTCCTGCTTCGCCCCGGTTGCGGCATCGGTTTTCGGCTGCGCGTCCTCGAGTTGCCGAGCCGCCAGTCGATGCGCTCGAGCAGTCGCCGGTTCACCGCCGAAAGATCGGCGAGGAATCCGAGCATGAAAAGGATCAGGCCGACCGTCACCGACGCCGCGGCGAGCACGCGCCGACTGGATGTGGCCCGCGCCCTGCCCCATCAGCTTGTAGGCGAGATACCAGCCGCCGGAGAGTCGCGCCGACCAGCAGGAAGAACGCCGCGATGAGCCAGAAGAACGTCAGCGGCTTGTACGTCGCGAAGATGCGCACGATCGTCGTCGACGAGCGCCAGACGTAGCGGCCGATGCTCTTGACCAGGCGCGACGGACGCAGATCCGGATTCGTGCGGATCGGCACGGAGACCACGCGGATGTTGCTGTGGCCGGCCTGGATGATCGTCTCGAGCGTGTACGTGTACGAGCTGAACACGTTGAGCCGTTGCGCCGCATCGCGCGTGAACGCGCGGAATCCGCTCGGCGCGTCGGCGACGCTCGTGTTGCTCGCCGCGCGCACGACCGCGCTGCCGAGTCCCTGCAGGCGCTTCTTGATCCACGAGAAATGCTCGGTGTCGCTGATCGGTCGCGCGCCGATGACCATCTCGGCGCGATGCTCGACGATCGGGCGCACCAGCGTCTCGATGTCGCGCGCGTCGTACTGGTTGTCGGCGTCGGTGTTGACGATGATGTCGGCGCCGTCGGCGAGCGCGGTTTCGAGCCCGGTCATGAACGCGGCCGCGAGGCCGCGATTGACCGCATGGCGCACGACGTGGTCGACGCCGAGCCGCTCGGCGACGAGCGCGGTGTCGTCGTCCGAGCCGTCGTCGATGACGAGCCATTCGACGATGTCGCACCCGGCCACTTCGCGCGGCAGCTGCGCGATCGTCTGCGGCAGCGAGGCCGCTTCGTTGTAGCACGGAATCTGGATGACGAGCTTCATCGAGCGCTCCCCTGGCCTGCCGATGATAGCCGAGCGTGTTCGCGAGTCGAAATCGTGCAGGGCCTGGGCTTGCGGCGTCACGTCGCCAGCGCAGGCCGGTCCGCTCAGCCCCAGAACGCGCGGATCGCCGCGATTCCCTGCGCGCCGGCAGCACGCGCGGCTGGAATGTCCGTCGGTCCGAGCCCGCCGAGCGCGTAGACCGGCAGCGGCCGCGTCGGCGACGAGCGCCTGCGAATCGCGGCCAGCCGAGCGGCAGCGCCTGCGGGTGGCTCGGCGTCGGCGCGACCGGCGCGAGCGTGACGAAATCGGCGCCGATGCGTAGCGCGTGCGCGAGCTCGGCCGCGTCGTGGCACGAGACCGCGAGCCAGCGATCGGTCGCGAACGGTCGCGATTCGAGTCGCGCCGCGATGCGTGCCGGAAGATGCACGCCGTCGAGCCCGAGCCGCTCGGCCATTTGCCAGTCGCCATTGAGCAGCAAGCGCGGCGTCATGCCGCGCGCAGATCGCACGTGCGGCAACAGCGGCCGCTTCGATCGCATCGGATGGCCAACCGGGCTGACGCAGCTGGATCAGCCGAATACCGGCCGCGCACAGCGCGCTCGATGCCATCGAGCAGATCGCGCGATTTCGAAGGGTCGAGCGACGGCGTGATCGATAGCGATCCGGGAGCTTGCAGCGCGGTCAGGATCGGAACATCGGCCGGCGGCATCGGCAAGCGCGCGAGCTCGGCGAGATCGACCCAGCGCAGCGCCTGTTCCTCGCGCGCGTGCACGTCGCCCGCGTACGCGCTCGACGATCCACGCGTCGAGCACGATGCGTTTTTCGGGATAGGACCACGGCACCGAGATCAGCGGTTCGGCCGAATGGACTTCGATGCCGATTTCTTCGGCGAGCTCGCGGCGCAATGCGTCGAACGGCGTTTCGCCGGGGTCGCTCTTGCCGCCCGGGAATTCCCAGAAGCCGGCAAGGTGTTTGCCGGGTGGGCGCTGGGCGACGAGCACGCGTCCGTTCGCATCGCGCACGATGCCGGCGACGACGTGGATGGGTGCGTCAGGTGTCATCGGGAGAGATCGCGGCTGTCGCCGCTCCTACAACGTCACGCTGTGTAGGAGCGGCGACAGCCGCGATCTTGCCTGCGCTCAGGCGAGCTGACCGTGGCAGTGCTTGTACTTCTTGCCCGATCCGCACGGACACGGATCGTTGCGGCCGACCTTCGGCGCATCGCGATGCACGGTCGCCTGCGCCATCGCCGGTGCGCGGTTCCGCGCCGCGGCTTCCGGCTCGCCCGCGGCGAGGCCGCCGGCTTCGGCGTGCTGGAACTGCAGCTGGCGCGCCTGCGCCTGGCGCTGCTGCTGCTCTTCGAGCGCCTGCACTTCGTTCTCGCTGCGGATGCGCACGCGCGCGAGCATCTGGATGATCTCGTGCTTGACGCGCTCGAGCATCAGCTGGAACAGCTCGAACGCTTCGCGCTTGAACTCCTGCTTGGGCTGCTTCTGCGCATAGCCGCGCAGGTAAATGCCCTGGCGCAGGTAATCCATGCTGCGCGAGGTGTTCCTTCCACGCGTTGTCGAGCACCGACAGCATCACGTGCTTTTCGAGCGCGCGCATGACTTCGGAGCCGACCATCGCTTCCTTCTCGCGGAACAGGCGCTCGACGTTTTCCTGCACGTACTCGCGCACGTCCTGCGAATCCGCCTCGGTCTTGCCTTCGAGCCAGAACTTGAGATCGAGCTTGAGGCCGAACTCGGAATCGAGCTCGCGCTCGAGCCCGGCGAGATCCCACTGCTCGTCGACCGATTCGGGCGGCACGAAGCGGCGCACCAGCTCGTTGACGACGTCGCTGGCGCACGTCGACGATCGTCTCGGCGACGCTCTCGCTGTCGAGCAGCTCGTTGCGCTGCTGGTAGATGACCTTGCGCTGATCGTTCGCGGTGTCGTCGAACTCGAGCAGGTGCTTGCGGATGTCGAAGTTGTGCGCTTCGACCTTGCGCTGCGCCTTCTCGATCTGGCGGCTGACCATGCGATCCTGGATCGCATCGTCTTCCTTCATGCCGAACATGCGCATCAGGCGCGCGACGCCCTCGCCCATGAAGATGCGGATCAGGTTGTCTTCGAGCGAGAGGTAGAAACGGCTCGAACCCGGATCGCCCTGGCGGCCCGAACGGCCGCGCAGCTGGTTGTCGATGCGCCGCGATTCGTGGCGCTCGGTGCCGACGATGCGCAGGCCGCCGAAGCCGACGACTTCCTCGTGGCGCTTCTTCCATTCGGTCTTGATGCGCTCGCGCTCGCCGTCGCTGGCGTGTCTTCGGCAAGCGCATTGCAGCTCGGCTTCGAGGCTGCCGCCGAGCACGATGTCGGTGCCGCGGCCGGCCATGTTGGTCGCGATCGTGATCGCCTTCGGACGGCCCGCCTGCGCGACGATGTGCGCTTCGCGCTCGTGCTGCTTTGCGTTCAGCACTTCGTGCGGAACGCGCTGCTTCTTGAGCAGGTCCGAGAGCAGCTCGGACATCTCGATCGACGCGGTGCCGACCAGCACCGGCTGGCCGCGGTCGTAGCATTCCTTGATGTCTTCGACGATCGCGTCGAACTTCGGCTTGCTGCTTGAGGAACACGACGTCGGCTTCGTCCTTGCGCACCATCGGGCGGTGCGTCGGGATCACGACGACTTCGAGGCCGTAGATCTGCTGGAATTCGTACGCTTCGGTATCCGCCGTGCCGGTCATGCCGGCCAGCTTCTTGTACATGCGGAACAGGTTCTGGAACGTGATCGACGCGAGCGTCTGGTTCTCGCGCTGGATCGGCACGCCTTCCTTCGCCTCGACGGCCTGGTGCAGGCCATCGGACCAGCGCCGGCCCGGCAGCGTGCGGCCGGTGAACTCGTCGACGATGATGATTTCGCCGTCGCGCACGATGTAGTCGACGTCGCGCTGGTAGATCGCGTTGCGCGCGCAGCGCCGCGTTGAGGTGATGCACGACCGCAGATGTGCTGCGAATCGTAGAGGCCTTCGTCCTCGCCGATGATGCCGTCCTCGCGCAGCAGCTGCTCGGCGTGCTCCATGCCCTCTTCGGACAGGTGCACCTGCTTCTGCTTTTCGTCGACGTAGTAGTCGCCGGGCGCCGGCGGCTCGCCGGGCGCGGTTTCCTTTTCCTGCCGCGTCATGCGCGGCACGATGCGGTTGACCTTGACGTAGAGCTGCGGCGATTCGTCGGACGGACCCGAGATGATCAGCGGCGTGCGCGCCTCGTCGATCAGGATCGAGTCGACCTCGTCGACGATCGCGAAGTTGAGGCCGCGCTGGTAGCGCTGCTCCTTGCGAGAGCGCCATGTTGTCGCGCAGGTAATCGAAGCCGAATTCGTTGTTGGTGCCGTAGGTGATGTCGGCGGCGTAGGCGGCGCGCTTGTCGCCGTGATCCATGCCCGGATAGACGACGCCGACGCTCATGCCGAGGAAGTTGTAGATCTTGCCCATCCAGGCCGCGTCGCGCTTGGCGAGGTAGTCGTTGACGGTGACCAGGTGGACGCCCTTGCCTTCGAGCGCGTTGAGATAGATCGGCAGCGTCGCGACCAGCGTCTTGCCTTCGCCGGTGCGCATCTCGGCGATCTTGCCGTTGTGCAGGACCATGCCGCCGATCAGCTGCACGTCGTAGTGGCGCAGGCCGAGCACGCGCTGCGAGGCTTCGCGCACGGTCGCGAACGCTTCCGGCAATCAGGCTGTCGAGCTTGGCGCCGTTCTTCGAGGCGCTCGCGGAATTCGTCGGTCTTGGCGCGCAGCTCGGCGTCGGAGAGCGCCTGGAACTTCGGCTCCAGCGCGTTGATCTGGTTCACCACCTTGCCGAGCTGGCGCAGCACGCGCTCGTTGCGGCTGCCGAAAATGCTCGTCAGGAAACGGTTCAACATCGGTCGTCTTCGAATTGGGAAGGGACGGGCTCGCCCGTCGGACGCTCGGAAGACCGGCCATTGCGGCGCCAGTTCCCGCGCAGAAACGAATCCTGCGGAGCGGACCGCATATGATACGGCGGACCGGGTTCCTTAGCGAATTTGAGCCGGAGCGGCGCTTTCAAGCGCGCGCCCGGATGCCGGACGCAAGCTGCGACCTGCGTCCTGGCGAGGCCGGGAGCGCAGTTCAGCTGAAGGCGCTGGGTCCCGGCCTTCGCGCGGGACGACGGCAGAGTGGCGCGCCAGCGGGCCGCGATCAGGCCTTCGAGGCGCGCTTCGACTTCACGTAGGCGATCGGATTCACCGGCCGCCCGTTCAGCCAGACCTCGAAATGGCAATGCGGCCCGGTCGCGCGGCCGGTCGAGCCGACCTTGGCGATCGTGTCGCCGGCGTGCACGCGCGTGCCGACCTCGGCGACCAGGGCCGAGTTGTGCGCGTAGCGCGTCATGTAGCCGTTGCCGTGGTCGATCTCGACGACGTTGCCGTAGCCCGGCTTGACGCCGACGAAGCTGACGACGCCTTCGGCGACCGCCATTACGGGCGTGCCGATCGGCGCGTCGAAGTCGAGGCCGAGATGGACGGCCTGATGGCCGTTGATCGGATCGGAGCGCTCGCCGAAACCCGAAGCGATGTAGCCCTGCGCGACCGGCATGCCGCTCGGCAGCAGCGCGTTGTCGACCTTGCGGTCCAGCAGCAGGTTCTCGAGCACGCCGAGCTGCGCTTCCTGGCGGTCGAATTCGGCGCGGAGGTTGTCGATGCCGGCGCTGATCGGCAGCGGCGCGGCCGAGCCGGTCACAGGCTCTTCAGGACCGCCCAGGGCGGGATCGGAGCCGAAATCGAATTCGCCGTCCTCGAGCTTGCCGACCTGCGTCAGGCGGTCGCCGAGCGCGTTGAGGCGCGTCGCCTGCGCCTGCAGCTGGCCGAGCTGGAGCGCGAGCGCATCGAGGTTGCGCTGCGAATCCTTGTCGAGGCTGGAGAGCTCGTCGCGTTCGGCCGAGAGGCTGGCGCGCATGTCGGCGATCTCGTGCAGATCGCGCGCGTTGGATCCGGTGAAGAAGAGCGCCGCGGCGAAACCCGCGGTCGAGGAGAGCCAGCGCCGCGGCGCCGAGTGTGCCGGCCACCAGGAGGCGGCCGCGCGTTGAGTCGAGGTCGATGCGAGTTGGTACCGCATGCGCCTTCCCAACGATAATGATATTCATATTTTTTGAGGGCGCCAGGTTTTCGCCATGCCCAGCCGTCGTTCCGACACCCATCGCAAGGGCCCGAGGCCCGCTGCGGAGTGCGTCGCCCTTGGCACGCTCGCGGATTACGCGCGCGCGCTGGACGTTCTGGATCGAAGGCTGCGCCGCCTTTTACCCGACGCGGTCGCACGCGAGACGAGGCTTGCGGACGTACGCGGCGGTCGAGTTGTCTTTCTGGCTTCGAGTCCGGCCTGGGCCAGTCGCCTCAGGCTGCAACAGGCAGCGCTGATGGCGGAAGCCCGCGTCGCTTTGGGCGACGTGGTCGAACGCTTCGCCGTGAAAGTGGCGCCCTTGCCCTCCGTTCCCGCGGAAGAGCCTGGACACAAGCCGCTTTCAGCTGCTTCCGCAATTCACCTGCGAAAGGCAGCAAAGTCCCTCTCGGACCCGGAATTAAGGGCCCTCTATCTCCACCTGGCGTCCTTCGCCGTGGATGATTCCACGTAGGGCCGGGGCCGGCCCTCTTTCCCCTGAGGTTCCCGCTGAGGGGAACCCGATCCTTACACCGCCTGTGCCGGGTGCGCGTACGAGATCGGCGCTTCTTTTTCGTCCTCGAAGCTGACCTCTTCCCACGCGCCCGCTTCCGCGAGCAGTGTCCGCAACAATTTGTTATTCAGTTCGTGACCCGATTTGTATCCGTAGAAAGCCCCGATGAGGCTGTGTCCAAGAAGATACAGATCGCCAATCGCGTCGAGGATCTTGTGTTTTACGAACTCGTCCTCGTAGCGCAAACCATCTTCGTTCAAAACGCGGTAGTCGTCCAGCACGATCGCGTTGTCCATCGATCCGCCCAGCGCGAGGTTCTTCTCGCGGAGCATTTCGATGTCGCGCATGAAACCGAACGTACGCGCGCGACTCACTTCTTTAACGAACGACGTAGTAGAGAAATCGATCTCCGACGTCGACGTCCGCTTGGTGAACATCGGGTGGTTGAAGTCGATCGAGAAGCCGACCTTGAACCCGTCGAACGGTTCGAAGCGTGCCCATTTGTCGCCGTCACGTACCGTGACCGACTTCTTGATCCGGATAAAACGCTTGGCCTTCGACTGCTCTTCGATGCCGGCCGACTGCAGCAGGAATACGAAAGGTCCCGCGCTGCCGTCCATGATCGGCACTTCCGGCGCCGAAAGGTCGACGTAGGCGTTGTCGATGCCGAGCCCGGCCATGGCCGAGAGCAGGTGTTCGATCGTCGCGATGCGCACGTCGCCTTTGACCAGCGTGGTCGAAAGGCGCGTGTCGCCGACGTTCTCGCAACAGGAACGGATATCCACCGGGCGCGACAGGTCGACGCGGCGGAACACGATGCCCGTGTCCACTGCCGCGGGCCGCAAGGTCATGTAGACCTTTTCACCCGTGTGGAGACCCACGCCCGTCGCCCGAATGACGTTCTTGAGCGTGCGTTGTCTGATCATTTTTATGCTGTAACCCCTGGGGCAGGAGCTGACAAAACGCGAGGGATGCTAACACAGCGATTCCATCGAGAAAAGTTAAGCGACGTATGGAACCGACAGTTTTGTTGCGTAAAAGCAACACAATGCGGCACCCTCGCGGAGGACCGCTTAACAGAAATTTGATGGTTTTCAGCAGGTTTTAAAGGGTAGCGGCGCGAATTTTTTGCGGGTGTCCCCTCGCAGCTTTTTCGCGTCGCTTCGTCGCAATCCGGAATCGATTTTTCACCTCGGCGGGCGATCGGCCGGCCGGATCCGGAAGTGGATGAGGCGCCTCCGCTGATGTCCTGCGGATCGATCGGAAAGCCCTCGCACCTCTCACGCCAACCCATGTTCGCCACCGATGCACAAGCTCCGCTCACCGCGACGCCACGCGGTGAGCGGTCCGGCCGCGCAACCAAAGCGTTGCGCGGAGCGGATGAGCGCGGCGTCGCGGTATTGCGAGCGCCGGCGCCCTGCCGGGATGGGTTTACGCGTCCTGCGTAATTTTCAGTCTGCCTGCCGGCGCAGGAACGCCGGAATATCAAGGTAATCGCTCGGCGTTTCCGCCGGGCGTGCTTCGGGTGCCGCCGCACGAGCCGGCGCGCGATCGGGTACGTCGACATAGTCGACCGCACCGGTCGTCGCGTTGCGGATCACGCGCATCGGCGGACGCGGCGCAGCGACGGGCTCGCGTTCGCGCTCGCGATCGCGGATCGGCTGGCGCGCAGCCGCGCGATTGAGGCCCGTCGCGACCACGGTGACGCGCACTTCGTCCTGGAGCTCCGGATCGAGCGCCGTGCCGACCACGACCGTCGCATCCTCGCTGGCGAACTCGTGGATGACCTGGCCGATGTCGTCGAACTCGCGCATCGTGAGGTTCGGACCCGCGCTGACGTTGACCAGGATGCCGCACGCGCCGGCGAGGTTGACGTCCTCGAGCAGCGGGTTGTTGATCGCCGCCTCGGCCGCCGCCACCGCGCGATCGTCGCCGCGCGCCGTGCCGGTGCCCATCATCGCCATGCCCATCTCGCTCATGACGGTGCGCACGTCGGCAAAGTCGACGTTGATGAGGCCGGGACGCGTGATCAGGTCCGCGATGCCCTGCACCGCGCCGAGCAGCACGTCGTTGGCCTGCTTGAACGCCGACAGCAGCGTCACGTCGCGGCCGAGCACGGTCAGCAGCTTCTCGTTCGGCACCGTGATCAGCGAATCGACATATTGACCCAGATCCTCGATGCCCTTGAGCGCCACCTGCATGCGCCGGCGACCTTCGAACGGGAACGGCTTGGTGACGACCGCGACCGTCAGGATGCCCATCTCCTTGGCCAGCTGCGCCACGACCGGCGCCGCGCCGGTGCCCGTGCCGCCGCCCATGCCGCAGGTGATGAACGCCATGTCGGCGCCGGTCAGGAGCTCGACGATGCGCTCGCGATCCTCGAGCGCGGCCTGGCGGCCGACCTCGGGATTGGCGCCCGCACCGAGTCCCTTGCGTCACGTTCGCGCCGAGCTGCAGCGTGAACTTCGCGCCCGAGTTCTTGAGCGCCTGCGAATCGGTGTTGGCGCAGACGAAATCGACGCCTTCGACGTTCGCATGGACCATGTGGCTGACCGCGTTGCCGCCGCCGCCGCCGACACCGATGACCTTGATCACCGCGTTGGGTGCCATCTTCTCGATCAGTTCGAACATTTTCCCATCCTCCGCAATTGGCTACTGCTGGTTTTTTGTCTTTCCCGATTCCGTGACCGTCCCGGTCCGGTTTCGTCCGCGAAGCTGGCGTGCTTCGCACTGCGACCGTTTCGGCTCGCCCGCTACGCGCTCCGTGCGCCGCGGTTTGTGCTCTTGGCCGAACCCTTCTTTCCCTTCTCCCGCTTGCGGGAGAAGGTGCCGAAGGCGGATGAGGGGCTCTTGCGAAAGCCTCCCTCACCCCAACCCTCTCCCGCATCGCGGGAGAGGGGGAAAACTCAAAACTCGCCCTTGAACCAGGTACTCACCCGGCCCCAGAGCCCACTCACCGCCGACACGCCGCCCGCCGGCGCGTTGCGCGCGCCTTCGCGACGACTGCCGTAGATCAGCAACCCGACGCCGGTCGCATGGATCGGATTGGCGACGACATCGGCAAGACCGCTCACGTGCTGCGGCGTACCGAGCCGCACCGGCATGTGGAAAAGCTCTTCGGCGAGATCGAGCGCGCCTTCCATGCGCGCCGCGCCGCCGGTCAGCACGATGCCGGCGCGCACGAGCTCCTCGCGCCCGCTGCGGCGAAGATCCGCCTGCACCATCTCGAAGATTTCCTCGTAGCGCGGCTGCACCGCCTCGGCGAGGTTCTGCCGCGCGAGCCGCCGCGGCGGACGATCGCCGACGCTCGGCACCTGGATCGTTTCTTCCGCGTGCGCGAGCTGCGCGAGCGCGCACGCGTAGCGCACCTTCAATTCCTCCGCGTGCGCGGTCGGCGTGCGCATCAGGTGCGCGATGTCGCTGGTCACCTGATCGCCGCCGATCGCGAGCGACGTCGTGTGGCGCAGCGCGCCCTGCGTGAAGATCGCGATGTCGGTCGTGCCGGCGCCGATGTCGACGAGGCAGACGCCGAGCTCGCGCTCGTCGTCGGTCAGCACCGCGCGCGCCGATGCGACCGCGGCCGGCAAGCAGCTCGTCGACCGCAGAGCCCGCAGCGGTTGATGCACTTCGTGATGTTCTGGATCGCGCTCGCGGCGCCGGTCACGAGATGCACGTTCGCTTCGAGTCGCACGCCGGACATGCCGACCGGATGGCGGATGCCTTCCTGCCCGTCGATCACGTATTCCTGCGCCTCGGTGTAGAGCACGCTGCGATCGGCCGGAATCGCGACCGCCTTGGCCGAGTTCAGCACCTGGTCGAGATCGCCGACGCTGACTTCCTTGTCGCGGATCGGCGCGGTGCCGTGCGAGTTCTCATCCTTGATATGGCTGCCGGCGATCGACGCGTACACCGAGCGGATCTGGCAGCCGGCCATCAATTCGGCTTCCTCGATCGCGCGCTGGATCGAGTGCACGGTCGATTCGATGTCGACGACGACACCGCGCTTCAATCCGTGCGCCGGATGCGAGCCGATGCCGATGATCTCGACCGGCTTCGCCCGGCGCGTGCTCGCCGACGATCGCGACGATCTTCGACGTGCCGACGTCGAGGCCGACGATGAGGTTTTTTTCGGGCTTGCGGGTCATGTGCGGAAAGCCGGGAACGGGATACGGGGAATCGGGGACTGCAGGCTGTGATTCGCGAAGCCGGTATTGCGCAGGCCGGATTCCCGTGTGCCGATTCCCGCGGGAGCGGACGGCGGCGTGGCCGGCGCAGCCGCGCCCCAGCGCACCGCAAACCCATTCGCATAACGCAGATCGACATACGACGGCGCATCCGCGCGTCCCGCAGCGAGCTTCGGCCACGCATCGAGGAACCGCTTCAACCGCTCGCGCGGCTGCTCGCGGCCGACCGCGATCGACGCGCCGCTCGCAAGCGTCAGCGTCCAGCCGCCGCGCGGCGAGAGCGCAACGGCCGTCACGATCAGGCCGCTGCCCGAGAATTCGCTGAAGGCAATCGGCGTGGAACTGGATCACGTCCTCGAGGCGATCGTCCGGACCGGAAAGCTCCGGCAATCCCTGCAGCCCTTCCACGCCGGCGACGCTGAAGACGCTGCCGTGCCGATTGATCAGCCGGTCCTTGCCCCAGCGCGCGAACGGCTGCTGCTCGTAGACGACGAGCTCGATCGAATCCGGCCAGCGCTTGCGCGCTTCGGCGTGCTCGACCCACGGCAGCGTGGCGACCGCCGTGCGCACATCGGCGAGATTGACCGCGAAGAAACCTTCGCCGAGATGCGAGCGCGACCGCGGCGCGGATCTGCTCGGCGCTGACATGATTGAACTCGGCGCGCACGTCGAGCTTGGTCACCGGCCAGCGATCGGACGCGAACCAGCCGTTCAGCACGCCGACGATCGGCAGCGCGACGAGCGTCAGCGCGATGCCCCAGGCGATGAGCTTGAGGAGGAAGTTGCCTCTCATGCGGCGCCTCCCATCGAATCGCGAATCGCGAATCGCGAATCGTCCGCTGCGATTTGCGATTTGCCACTTGCGATTTGCGCTTCCGTCTCGAAACTCGTTTCCAGAATCCGCCAGCACAACGTCTCGAAATCGATCCCGACCGCCTTCGCCGCCTTCGGCACCAGCGAATGACTGGTCATGCCGGGCGTCGTGTTCACTTCGAGCAGGAAGTTGCGGCCGTCGCGATCGCGCATGACGTCGACGCGGCCCCAGCCCGATGCAGCCGGAGCGCTTCGAACGCGCGCATCGCGAGCTCGCGGATCGCGTCCTCGGCATCGCCGTCGAGACCGGGACAGATGTATTGCGTGTCCTCGGCGACGTACTTCGCGTGGTAGTCGTAGAACGCGCCCTTCGGCACGATGCGGATCGACGGCAGCGCTTCGCCGTCCGAGCACGCCGACCGTGAACTCGTCGCCTTCGATCAGCTGCTCGATCAGCGAGCTCGCCGTCGGATAGCGCGCGGCGAGCTCGATCGCCGCGTCGAGATCGCTCGTCGCTTGAAGACGCGCGTGATGCCGACGCTCGAACCTTCGTGCGACGGCTTCACGATCGACCGGCAAGCCGAGCTCGTCGCCGCGGCCGCGTGCACGTCGTCGCCCGTGCACGAGCGCGCACGAAGCGCGGCGTCGGCAGCCCGATGCGCCTGCCACACCTGCTTGGTGCGGATCTTGTCCATCGACAGCGCCGAGCCGAGCACGCCCGAACCCGTGTACGGCACGCGCAGCGATTCGAGCGCGCCCTGCAGCACGCCGTCCTCGCCGCCGCGGCCGTGCAGGATGTTGAACACGCGCGCGTAGTGCCCGGCGCGCAGCGCATCGAGCAGCGCCGGAATGCCGTCGACCGGATGCGCATCGACGCCCTTCGCGCGCAGCGCGGCGAGCACGTTGCGACCGGAATCGAGCGACACGTCGCGCTCGGCCGACTGGCCGCCCATGACGACCGCGACGCGTCCGAATTGCCTGGCGTCCGCGATCTTCATGCGGCGCTCCTGAGCTGCTTGCCCGTCGCGATCTCGTTCGCGGCGGCGCCGATGTCGCCGGCGCCGAGCAGCAGCAGCAGATCGCCGTCGCGCAGCAGCGGCGGCAACGTCGTGCGCAGATCGCGCGGATGCTCGACCAGCACCGGATCGACCTTGCCGCGCGCACGCACGGCGCGCGCGAGCGCGCGCCCGTCCGCGTTCGCGATCGGCGCTTCGCCGGCCGGATACACCTCGGTCAGCACCAGCACGTCCGCTTCGGCGAGCACGTTCGCGAAGTCGTCGAGCAGATCGCGCGTGCGCGTGTAGCGATGCGGCTGGAACGCGACGACCAGGCGCTGCGTCGGCCAGCCGTTGCGCGCGGCCGCGAACACCGCCGCGAGCTCGCGCGGATGATGGCCGTAGTCGTCGACGAGCATCGCCGTGCCCTTGTCGAGCGCGATCTCGCCGCGCAGCTGAAAGCGCCGGCCGACGCCCTGGAATTTCTCGAGCGCGCGCTGCATCGCCTCGGGCGGCACGCCGAGCTGCCAGCCGACCGCGCACGCAGCGAGCGCGTTCAGCACGTTGTGCGCGCCGGGCAGGTTCAGCGTCGACCGGCAGCGACGGACCGCCTTCGGGAAGATGCAGCGTGAAGCGCGTGCGCTCGGCATCGGCGCGGATATCGCTCGCGCGCACGTCGGCCGCGCCCGCGATGCCGTAGGTCAGCACGCGGCGATGCGTCTCGCGCGCAAGATCGGCGACTTCGGGATCGTCGATGCACAGCACCGCGACGCCGTAGAACGGCAGCCGGTGCAGGAAATCCGCGAACGCCTTGCGCACGCGGTCGAAATCGCCGTCGTAGTTCTCGAGATGATCGGCGTCGATGTTGGTGACGATCGCGATGACCGGCGAGAGCAGCAGGAACGAGCCGTCCGATTCGTCGGCTTCGGCGACGAGATACTCGCCGGTGCCGAGCCGCGCGTGCGCGCCGGCCGCGATCAGCTGGCCGCCGATCACGAAGGTCGGATCGAGCCCGGCTTCGGCGAGCACGCTCGCGGTGAGGCTCGTCGTCGTGGTCTTGCCGTGCGTGCCGGCGACCGCGATGCCGCGGCGGAAACGCATCAGCTCGCCGAGCATCTCGGCGCGCGGCACGACCGGGATGCGCCGCGCGCGCGCGGCGACGACTTCGGGATTGTCGGGCTTGATCGCGCTCGACACGACGAGCACGTCGACGTCGGCGACGTTCGCCGCATCGTGGCCGCGATCGATGCGCGCGCCGAGGCCGGCGAGGCGTCGCGTGTTCGCGTTGTCGGCCTTGTCCGAACCCGACACCGAATAGCCGAGATTGCACAGCACCTCGGCGATGCCGCTCATGCCGACGCCGCCGATGCCGACGAAATGCACGCGGCGGAAGTCCTGCATGATGTCGCCATGCTGCTTGAGGCTGACCGGCGTCATGCGGCCACCTCGAGGCACACGTCGGCGATCTGCTTTGCCGGCGAACGGCTTGGCGAGCGTGCGCGCGGCTTCGCCCATCTTGAGCAGCTTCGCGCGATCGCCGATCTCTTCGAACGCGGCGCCGAGGCGCTTGACGAAATCGTCGCCCTCGACGACGAGGCGCGCGCCGCCGGCCGCGACCATCGCCTCGGCGTTGCGGGTCTGGTGATCGTCGACCGCGTGCGGAAACGGCACGAGGATCGCCGGCACGCCGGCCGCGGCGAGCTCGGCGAGCGTCAGCGCACCGGAGCGGCAGATCACGAGATCGGCCCACGCGTACGCCGCGGCCATGTCGTCCTCGAACGGCACGACGTCGGCCTCGATGTTCGCGCGCATGTATGCCGCGCGCGCCTGTTCGAAATGCTTCGCGCCGCACTGATGGCGCACGGCGACCGGCAGTCGCGCGCCGCGACGGCGCAACACTTCGGGCAGCGCCACGTTGAGACTCTGCGCGCCCTGGCTGCCGCCGAGCACGAGCAGACGCAGCGGACCCTCGCGACCCGCGTAGCGCGCCGCCGGCGGCGGCAGCGCAGCGATCGATGCGCGCACCGGATTGCCGACCCACTCGCCCTGCGGGAACACATCCGCGAAACCGGTCAGCACGCGGTTCGCGAAACGCGCGAGCATGCGGTTCGTCATGCCCGGAATGCGGTTCTGTTCGTGCACGACCAGCGGCACGCGCGCGAGCCACGCGGCGATGCCGCCCGGTGCCGCCGCGTAGCCGCCCATCGAAAGCACGCTGTGCGGCGCGTGGCGCTTCAGCAGCGACCACGCGCGCCGCGATCGCGCGCACGAGCCGCAGCGGCGCGAACAGCTTCGCCGCGAAGCCCTTGCCGCGCACGCCGGCGATCGGCAGCGTTTCGAGCTGCCAGCCGTGTTGCGGAACGAGATGCTGCTCGAGCCCGCCGACGCCGCCGATCCAGATCACCGGCGTCTTGCGCGCGCTTGCAGTTCGTCGGCGACCGCGAGTCCCGGGAAGATATGTCCGCCGGTGCCGCCGGCCATGATCAGCACGGGTTTGCAGCGATCGGCCGCGTCGCTCATCGACGCACCTCGGCGAACACGCGCTCGGGCACCGCCTGCAGCGCGGCGTTCTCGGCGCGCGCGACTTCGTAGCTGACGCGGATCAGGAGACCGATCGCGGCGCAGGTCATCATCACGCTCGATCCGCCGGAGCTGATCAGCGGCAGCGTCAGGCCTTTGGTCGGCAGCACGCCGAGATTGACGCCGATCGACACCAGCGCCTGCAGCGCGATCATCAGCGACACGCCGAACGCGCAGTAGCCGGCGAAGCGCTGGCCGCGCTCGACCGCGCGAAGGCCGACCGCGAAACCGCGCCCGATCAGCCAGCCGAACAGCGCGAGCACGAGCACGATGCCGGCGAAGCCGAGCTCTTCGGCGATCACCGCGAGGATGAAATCGGTGTGCGCTTCGGGCAGGTAGAAAAGTTTCTGCACGCGAGCCGCCGAGCCCGACGCCGAGCCATTCGCCGCGGCCGATCGCGATCAGCGCCTGCGTCAGCTGGAAACCGTCCTTGAACGGATCGGCCCACGGATCGAGGAACGAAGTCAGGCGCTTGACGCGATAGTCCTGGCTGAACGCCGCCCACGCGATCGCCGGAATCGCGAGCGTGCCGAGCAGCGCGAGATTCGAGAAGCGCGCGCCGCCGAGCCAGACCATGCCGACCGTGACCGCGAGCAGCAGCGTCGCCGAGCCGAAATCCGGCTGCGCCAGCAGCATCGCCGCGATCAGCAGCGCAAGGCCGAGCGGCTTGATCACGCCGAAGAAGCTGCCCTGCACCTTGTCGCGATGGCGCACGAGATAGCTCGCGAGGTAGACGATCACGAACAGCTTCATCGCCTCGACCGACTGGAATCCCGAGATGCCGAGGTGGATCCAGCGCCGCGCGCCGTTGACGCGAAGGCCGATGCCCGGAACGAATACGAGCAGCAGCAGCACGAAGCCGATCAGCAGGAACGGCATCGCGTTGCGCTCGATCCAGGCAAGCTCGATGCGCGCGATCACGATGCACGCCGCGACGCCGAAGCCGAGGAACACGAGATGACGCGCGAGGTAATAGAACGGCCCGACATGCTGGCCATCGGCGACCGCGATCGAGCTCGACGCGACCATGACGACGCCGACGCTCGCGAGCGCGGCCGCGGCGAGGATGAGGCTCAGGTCGTAGCGGCCCTTCGGCTCGCCGCGCCGCGTGCGCCTGGGATTCCTCGTTGAGGCCGAAGAAGAGCATCAGCGCACCTTCAACGTTGCAAGACCAATCAGCACCAGCACGACGCTGATGATCCAGAAGCGCACGATCACGCGCGGCTCGGGCCAGCCCTTCAATTCGAAGTGATGGTGGATCGGCGCCATGCGGAAGATGCGCCGGCCGGTCAGCTTGAAGCTCGCGACCTGCAGCATCACCGACGCCGTTTCCATCACGAACACGCCGCCCATGATCAGCAGCACGATTTCCTGGCGCACGATCACGGCGATGCAGCCGAGCGCCGCGCCGATCGCGAGCGCGCCGATGTCGCCCATGAACACCTGCGCGGGATACGTGTTGAACCAGAGGAAGCCGAGACCCGCGCCGGCGAGCGCGCTGCAGAAGATCGCAAGCTCGCCCGCGCCCGGAATCGCGGGAATGCCGAGGTATTCGGAGAACACCTTGTTGCCGGCGAGATACGCGAACACGCCGAGCGCAGTCGAGACCAGCACGCTCGGCATGATCGCGAGCCCGTCGAGTCCGTCGGTGAGGTTCACCGCGTTCGAGAAGCCGACGACGATGAGATACGCGACCGCGACGAACACGATGCCGCCGAACCAGATCGCGAGCGGACCGACATCGGACGACGGATAGAGCGGCAGCTGCGCCTGCTTGATCAGCGGCAGGTACAGCGTCGTCGCCGCCGGCGTGTCGGCGGTGAAATAGAGGAAGCACGCGACGCCGAGCCCGAACACCGACTGCCAGAAATATTTCCAGCGCGCCGCGAGGCCGCGGCTGTCCTTCTGGATCAGCTTCTTGTAGTCGTCGTAGAAGCCGATCGCACCGAACGCGAGCGTGACGCCGAGCACCAGCCAGACGTAGCGGTTGCGCAGGTCCGCCCACAGCAGCGTCGCCGCGAAGATCGAACCGAGGATCAGCGCGCCGCCCATCGTCGGCGTGCCGGCCTTGGTCAGGTGCGTCTGCGGACCGTCGCTGCGGATCACCTGGCCGGCCTTGACCTCGGCGAGCTTGCGGATGATCGCGGGCCCGGCGAGCAGCGACACGGCGAGCGCGGTCAGCGTCGACATGATCGTGCGGAACGTGAGGTACTGGAACAGATGGAATCCGCTGATGTACCCCTTCAGAAGATCGGCGAGCTCAAGCAGCATGTCGCTCGCCTCCGTTGCCGTCGTCGAGCAGCGCGCTGACCACGCGATCCATCGCCGACGAGCGCGAGCCCTTGACCAGCGCGGTCACGCCGGCGCGAAGATCGCCGCGCAACGCCGCGATCAATGCGGGCTGGTCGGCGTGATGCGTCGCGCCCGTGCCGAACGAGCGTTGCCGCTGCGCGACTCAGGCGACCGACCGCGTGCAGATGCTGGATGCCGCTGGCTTTCGCCAGCGCGCCGATGTGCGCGTGCAGCCGCTCGGCGTCGGGGCCGAGCTCGGCCATGTCGCCCACCACGAGGATCGTCTCGCCGGGTTCAGCGGCGAGCGTCGCGATCGCGGCGGCGAACGAGCCCGGATTCGCGTTGTAGCTGTCGTCGATCAGGATCGCGCCCGACGCGTGCTTGCGCCGCGCGAGGCGTCCGGCGACTGCGGGCGCGGCTTCGAGCCCGGCGCGGATCGTCGTGAGCGGAACGTCGAGCGCAGCCGCGATCGCAGCGGCAGCGAGCGCGTTCATGACGTTGTGGCGGCCTGGCTGCGCCAGCGTGACGGGCGTCGAGCCGTGCCACGTGCGCAGCGTGAATCCGTTGCGCGAATCGAGCACCGCGCCGACGTCCACTTTCCTGTCGAGACCGAAGCGGACGATGCGCCGCCCGTTCGCGAGCGCCGCGAAATAGTCGGCGTAGGCATCGTCGGCATTGATGATCGCAACGCCGTTCGCCGGCAGCTCTGCGTAGATCGCGCCCTTGGTCTCGGCGACGCCGCGCTCGCTGCCGAGGCGCTCGAGATGCGCTGCCGCGACGTTGTTGACGAGGCCGATGTCCGGCCGCGCGATGCGCGCGAGATAGGCAATGTCGCCTGGTTTGCCGGCGCCCATCTCGATGACCGCGTACTGCGTGCGCTCCGGCATCGCGAGCAGCGTCAGCGGCACGCCGATCTCGTTGTTGAGATTGCCGACGTTGACGTGCGTGCGGCCGTGGCGTGACAGGATCGACGCGGTCAGCGTCTTCACGGTCGTCTTGCCGTTCGATCCGGTGATGCCGATCACGCGCGCGTCGCGCTGCGCGCGTACCGCGCGCGCGAGCTCGCCGAGCGCGGCAAGCGTGTCGGCGCACGATGATCTGCGGCATGTCGGCATCGACGACGTGATCGACGAGCGCCGCGGTTGCGCCGCGCTCGCGCGCGGTCGCGACGAAATCGTGCGCGTCGTAGCGTTCGCCCTTCAGCGCGACGAACAGCGCGCCCGGCGTGATCGTGCGCGTATCGGTCGACACGCCGTCGACGGAAACGCCCGCGCCGTGCAGGTGACCGCCGACCCAGGATGCGATATCGGCGAGGCGCAGCGTCATGCCATCGCTCCGAGCACGTCGCGCGCGACCGCGAGATCGTCGAACGGATGACGCACGCCGCCGATTTCCTGGTACGGCTCGTGGCCCTTGCCGGCGATCAGCACGATGTCGCCCGAATGCGCGGCGTGGATCGCGAGCGCGATCGCCTTGCGGCGGTCGCGCTCGATCGTTGCGCGCTGCGGATTTTTCAGGCCGGAAACGATCCCGGCGACGATCGCGTTGCCGTCTTCGCCGCGCGGATTGTCGTCGGTGACGATGACGAGATCGGCCAGCGCTTCGGCGATCGCGCCCATCTCGGGACGCTTGCCGACATCGCGCTCGCCGCCGCAGCCGAACACGCAGATCAGCGTGCCGTGCGCGTGCGCGCGCAGGCTCGTCAGCGCCTGTTCGAGCGCGTCCGGCGTGTGCGCGTAGTCGATCACGACGAGCGGCAGCGCATCGCCGCCGATGCGGTTCATGCGGCCGCTGACCGGATCGAGCGTCGCGAGCGCGGCGCGGATCGCGTCGAACGTGAAACCGATCCGGCCGAGGCACGCGGCGACCGCGAGCAGGTTGGACACGTTGAAGCGTCCGAGCAGGCACGTCGAGATCTGGCCCTCGCCCCACGGCGTCGTCAGATGAAACGTGATGCCCGACGTCGTCGTCTGGATCGAGCGCGCGACGAGATCGGCATCGCCGCGATCGACGCCGTAGCGCAGCAGCGCGACGTCCGCGTGCACGCGCGATGCGAGCGCGCGGCCGAACGGATCGTCGACGTTGATGATCGCGGCATCGAGACCGGGCCACGCGAACAGGCGTTCCTTCGCCGCGCCGTAGTCATGCATCGTGCCGTGGTAATCGAGATGATCGCGCGTCAGGTTGGTGAACACCGCGAGATCAAACGCGACCGCGTTGACGCGGCCCTGGTCGAGCGCGTGCGAGGACACTTCCATCGCGACGTGGCTCGCGCCTTCGTCGCGGAACGTCGCGAGCAGACCCTGCACCGCGATCGCGTCGGGTGTCGTGCGCGCGCCTTCGACGACGTTGCCGGCGAGTCCCGCGCCGAGCGTGCCGATCGTCGCGACGCCGTGTCCCGCGTGATGCAGCGCCTGCGCGAGCAGGTGCACGGTCGAGGTCTTGCCGTTGGTGCCGGTGACGCCGATGACGGTCATCGACTCGGACGGATCGCCGAAGAAGCGCGATGCGATGGGGCCGAGGCGTTCGCGCAGACCCTCGATCCATACCGTCGGCGCATTCGCGGGATCGGTCATCCCGAATCCCGAATCCCGAATCCCGTCTTCTTCCTTCAAAACGGCGGGCGCGGACGCTGCAGCTTCTTCGGGCCTCTCGGCTAGAACCGCCACAGCGCCACGCGCCAACGCCATCGGGGCAAACGTGATGCCGTGTCCGCGCGAGCCTTTCAGCGCGACGAACGCGTCGCCCGCGCGCACTTCGCGCGAGTCGATCGCGAGCCCGCGCACGACGATGTCGCCGGCGGCGCCAGAGTCGGCGTGGCCAGCGAGCAGCTCGGCGAGCGGCATCGTGCGGTTCGCAATCATTGCGGCACACCTTCGGCGTAGTTCGACATCTCCGCGTCTTCTTCGGAGACGGGGATCTTCGCGTCGATGGTGGGCCCGCCCTGAGGCGAACCTGTGTACCAATTCTTGACGTTGTCGGGCGGCACATCGAGCAGGCGCAGCGCGCCGTCCATGACCTTGCTGAAAACCGGCGCGGAAACCAGGCCGCCGTAGTACGCGCCCTGCGGATCGTGGATCACGACGACGCCGGCGAGGCGCGGCTTCGAAGCCGGCACCATGCCGACGAACAGCGAGATGTGCCGGTTGTCGTAGCCGCCGCCCGACGCCGCGCGCGAGGTGCCGGTCTTGCCGGCGACGCGGTAGTTCGTGATCGCGGCCTTGAGGCCCGAGCCTTCCGGCGTCACGACCGTTTCGAGCATGCGCCGGAGGTTCGCGGCGATCTCGGGATCGATGACCGCGGTGTCCGGATTCTGCGCGCCTTTCACGTAGGTCGGCGCGCGCAGGCGACCGTTGTTCGCGATCGCGGTGTAGCCGTTGACGAGCTGCAGCGGCGTCACGTTGAGGCCGTAGCCGTACGAGATCGTCGCCTGCTCGACCGGGCCCCACGCTCTTCGCGATCGGCAGCAGGCCCGGCGATTCGCCCGGAAAACCCGAGCCCGTGACTTCGCCGAAACCGAAGCGGTGGTCGACGTCGTAGAGATGATCGCGCGGCAGCGTGAGGCCGATCTTGGCGGCGCCGACGTTGCTCGAATGCGTGATGACGCCGGTCACGTCGAGCATGCCCTTGTTGTGCACGTCGCGGATCACGCGGCCGTCGGCGAGCGTGAACGTGCCCGGCGACGTGTCGATCGGCGTATGCGGTTTCCACTTGCCGCTCTCGAGCGCGGCCGAGATCGTGAACGCCTTGATCGTCGAGCCCGGCTCGACGACGTCGGTGACCGCGCGATTGCGCCGCATCGACGGATCGCCGCCGTTGCGCGCATTCGGGTTGAACGACGGCGCGTTGACCATCGCCAGCACTTCGCCGGTCGGCACGTCGAGGATCACCATCGATCCCGAAGTCGCGTGATGCTCGGCCAGCGCGGCCTTCAATTCGCGATAGGCGAGGTACTGGATGCGCCGGTCGATCGAGAGCGTCAGGTCGCGTCCGGGCTGTGCCTCGTGCAGGAGCTCGACGTTCTCGACGACCTGCCCGTGCAGATCGCGGATCACGCGCTTCATGCCGGGCTTGCCGGCGAGCCAGTCGTCGAACGCGAGCTCGAGGCCTTCCTGGCCGCGATCGTCGATGTTGGTGAAGCCGAGCACGTGCGCCATGACCTCGCCGCTCGGGTAGTAGCGGCGGAACTCGCGCTCGCTGGCGACGCCCTGGATGCCGAGGCCGAGGATCGCCTTGGCGTCGTCCGGATTCAGGTGGCGCTTGAGATAGACGAATTCCTTGTCCGAGCGCTGCACGAGCTTCTGCTTGAGATCGTCCTCGTCGAGGCCGAGCGCCTTGGCGAGCTCGGGCAGCCGATCGGCGTTGGCGAGCACGTCGACCGGATTGGCCCAGATCGATTCGACCGGCGTCGACACCGCGAGCGGCTCGCCGTTGCGATCGAAGATCGTGCCGCGCGAAACCGGGATCGGAATGTCGCGCAGAAAGCGCTGGTCGCCCTGTTCCTGATAGAAATCCTTGCGCACGACCTGCAGATCGACCGCGCGCACGACCAGCGCGCTCGAGGTCAGCGCGAGCACCATCGCGACCACATAGAGCCGGGCGCGGATGTTGGCGGGCTTGACGCGCTTCATCGGCGCACCACGACGGTTTCGGCGGGATTCGGCGAGACCATGCCGAGGCGCCCGCGCGCGATCTGCTCGATGCGGTTGTTCTCGGCCCAGGTCGCCTGCTCGAGCTCGAGCCGGCCGAATTCGAAGTTGAGATCGTCGCGCTCGTTGACGAGCTTGGTCTGCTCGACGAACAGCTCGCGGCTCTGCTGGATCGAATAGACGACGCCGATCGCGCTCGCGATGACCGCACCGAGCAGGATCGTCATCGCGATGACGGCGCGAAGGCTCATGCGCTGGCCTCGACGGCGCGCTTTTCCGCGACGCGCAGCACCGCGCTGCGTGCGCGCGGATTGCCCGCGATTTCGTCCTCGCCGGCGAAGATCGCCTTGCCGACCGCGGACAGCGCCGAGGGCGCGGCTTCAGGCCGCGGCAGGCCGCGGCGCACGCGTGGAGCGTCCTCGCCGCGGATGAAGCGCTTGACGAGGCGGTCCTCCAGCGAATGGAAGCTGATCACCGCGAGCCGGCCATGCGGCTTCAGGCGCGCCGCAGCGGCTTCGAGCCCGCGCTCGAGCTGGCCGAGCTCATCGTTCACATGAATGCGCAGCGCCTGGAACGTGCGCGTCGCCGGATGCTTGTGGCGTTCGCGATGGCCGATCGTCTTCGCGACGAGGTCGGCAAGCTGTCGGGTCGTCGTCAGCGGAGCCGTACCCCTCGCTGCCACCATGGCGCGCGCGATGCGTCGGCTCATCCTCTCCTCGCCCAACTGCCACAACACATCGGCTATCTCCGCCTCGCCGGCCCCGGCCAGCCAGTCCGCCGCGCTCGTTCCTCGCGTCGGATCCATACGCATGTCCAGCGGTCCGTCAGCCTGGAAGCTGAATCCGCGAGCCGGCTCGTCCAGCTGCGGCGACGAAACGCCGAGATCGAACAGCACGCCATCCAGGCCGCCGGCGGTCTCCTCCCAATCGGCGAGCCCGGCGAAGCTCGCGTGCCGGATGGCGACGCGCGGGTCCGCACCGAGCTCCTTCTCCGCATCCGCGATCGCATCCGGATCGCGATCCATCACCAGGAGCCGCCCTTGCGGCCCGAGCCTCGCCAGCACTTCGCGCGCGTGCCCGCCGCGCCCGTAGGTGCCGTCGAGATAGATTCCGTCCCTCACCACGCGAAGCCCCTCCAAGGTCTCCGCCAGCAACACGGGCACGTGTGAACGCGCCTCCGTGTCCTTGTTGCGTCGCATCACAACTTGAGCTCGAGCATGTCCTCCGTGATCTCGGACTCGCCGATCGTTTCCCGAATCTTGGCGAGGTGGGCCTGCTCGCCCCACAGCTCGAACTTGTTGCCCATGCCGAGCAGCACCGCGCGCTTCTCGATGCCGGCCGCGGCACGCTGGCTCGCCGGCAGCAGGATTCGCGCGTTGCCGTCCGGCTCGACGTGCGCCGCCGCGCCGATCAGTTTCATCTGCAGATTGCGGTGCACCGCCTTGACGCTCGGCAGCGCGCTGACTTCGTCACGCACGCGCTCCCATTCGTTTTCGGGGAAGATCCAGAGGCAGCCGGTCTCGAACGGGTTGTAGGTCACGACCAGCCGGTTGCCGTTCTTGGCGACGAGGTCGCGATGGGCCGCCGGAATGGCGATCCGCCCCTTGTCGTCGAGCGTGATGGCTGTTTCACCCTGGAACATATCCACGAAAAACCACAAAAACCCACTTGCGCCCACCTTAGGGCGCAACTATCGGGCTGTCAAGGAAAATTCGGGTGGGAAAACGGGGTGCGCGGACCCTGTTTTTGGCGTCGATGCCGGGGTCGGACGACGCGATTGATCAAGCCTTGACCAGCCGGCGGGAGCGCCGACAGCGCGCCTGTATTCCGGGCCAAGCAGCGGCCGCGGCGTGGCCGGCGAGGAAGCGTCTCAAGCCGGGATCGGGTCGCGCGAAATGTCTGCTTTTACCAATGTATTTTTAGCACATTAGTCAAAATGGCCGCATTCATTGCGACGGCGGACACGGCGTGCCGACACATCGCGAACGTCGATCGATGCGCAAACGCACCGCCGTAATTTCCAAGCACGCCGGGCTGCGCGTTCGCGTTGACGATGTTGTAGACCATGAAACCGACGGCGGGCAAACCTTCGATCAAAACGGGATCGTCCGACGACGCCGTGCTCTCCATGACGTGACCGCCGTCGCCCGACAAAAGATCGATCTGGAACCAGCCCGTATCGCCGCGCGGCGGCTGACCGATGCCGTCGTAGTAGAACGAGCTGAGTCGCGAACCGAGCACGCCGGACGGCGTGCCGGCAAGCGTGCCGTCGGCGAGAAGGCCGAAAATATTCACCTCGTAGGAGAGCTGCAGCGGCGGCGACGATGGACAGAGGAACCCGCAGTCGGTGTTGACGTTCGAGGTTGCGAGCTCTTCGCGGTCGTAGACGCTGATCGAGAACACGATGCGCGACTGTCCGTGGATGTGCGTGTCGTCGTTGGCGATGTGCTCGCCGAACGTTTCGACGAACGGCGGCAAGGGCGTATCCGGCAGGTTCTCGTCGACGTAGAAGCGCTTGGTCGGGAACGTGATGACCCAGTCGGTATTCGCGCCGAGCCCTGCGCCGGTCACGAATTCGTTCGATATCGATGTGGCCATCAGCACTGCCGTGACCGCGTCGATGCCGCGATCGAAGTCGAAACCGACGACGTGCCCGTCGTCGAACGGTACGTAGGCGCGCGCGGTCGCGTCGGACTCGCTCGAATGCGCCTGATCGAGCGACGGTTGCGCGGCGTCCGTGAGATCCGCGACCGGCACCTGATCGGTGAACCCGGCCAGCGCCGTCGCGCCGTAGGCGAAGAACGTGCCCTGCGCGACGTCGACGATCGAGCCGCTGCCATAGAGCCCGCCAGTCGGCGGGGCGAGATCGCCAATGTCGATCGGCGGCGCACCCGGCGCCTGCGCGAAATGGCAGCTCGGCACGCCCTGCCCCGGCGCGCCGTTCTGCACGTGCGTGATTTCTGCCTCGGCCGCGCTGCCCGCAACGATGTCGCCGGCCTCGATGATTTCGATCAGGCCTTCGCGCGTGCGCGTGATGTCCTGCGGACCGTCGTCGGCGTCGTTGCCGTCCGTACCGTCGTAGTCGGCGCTCGTGAACACCGCGTTGTCGGCGGTCAGCGTCGGATACATGCAGCTGTGATCGCTGGTCGCGAGTCGCGCACCGCCGTCGTCGGCTGTCTGCGTGACTGCGGCTGTCCAGGTGTCGTGCGCCGACAGGAACACGTATTCGCTGAAAACCGTGCGCCCGTTGTAGCCCTCGAGGAAGCGCACGCGCGCGAGCTTCGCGCTCGACGACGCATTGACGACGGAAATCAGCGTGTCCTGCCCGCGATTGACCGTGTAGTACGGATAGATCAGCACCTGGCCGATGCCGCGCGGATTCAACGCCACGGCCGAGACCGCGCTCGACACGAGCATCAGCGAAGCGCCCAGAATGCGTGCGAAAGTCCGCTTCACGGCCGTACTCCCCGATGACGAATCGCTGGTGCGAAGTGTACTTCGCAGCCTACGAAGCGTGACGTCGCATATGTAAAGGTGCGCTACCGCATGCGCCAAAAAAAAACGGCACGCGAACGTGCCGTTTCCTTCGATCGTGGAGCCAGCCGATAAGCCGGGTTCTGTCGTGAGCAGCCATTCCTCTAGGCCTTGCGTCGCCGCAAGGCTCGAGCAACCTACCCGGGAGCGACGCGGGCCGCGTCATGACTCCCCTATTCGGTCTTGCTCCAGGTGGGGTTTGCCGTGCCGCGCGGCGTTGGCCCCGCACGCGGTGCGCTCTTACCGCACCATTTCACCCTTGCCTGATCTCCTTGCGGAGCCATCGGCGGTTTGCTTTCTGTTGCACTTTCCGTCGGCTCGCGCCGCCCAGGCGTTACCTGGCACCCTGCCCTATGGAGCCCGGACTTTCCTCGGCGCAACAAGTGCGACGCGGCTGCCTGGCCGACTCCATCTGCATTTTAGCGTGCATCGGCGAGCCGCGTCGCGCGGACACTCGCGATTTGCGGACCCGCGAGGTCAATCGGCCTGATACAGCGCCTTGCGCGGCGCACCGGTGATCGCGGCGGCGAGCTTTGCAGCCTTGGCCGGCGCCAGTTCCTCGCGCAGGAGCGCGAATACGCGACGACCTTCGGCAAGCTGCGCATCCGCATCGGCATCGCGATGCGCCACCGATCAGCAACACGAACTCGCCGCGCTGCTGGTTCGCATCGGCGTCGACGCGCGCGGCGATCTCGCCGAGCGGCGCGGCGATCACCGTCTCGAACAGTTTGGTCAGCTCGCGCGCGAGCACGGCTTCGCGCGTGGCGCCGAATTCCCCGATCGCATCGGCCAGCGATTCGGCGATGCGATGACTCGATTCGTAGAAGATCAGCGTGCGCGTCTCGCTCGCGAGCGCGCGCATGCGTTCGCGGCGCGCGGACGATTTCGCGGGAAGGAAACCCTCGAACACGAAGCGATCGCTCGGCAGACCCGCGACGGACAGCGCGGCGATCGCCGCGCACGGACCGGGCACCGGCGACACGATGCCGCCCGCTTCGCGCACCGCGCGCACGACGCGGTATCCGGGATCGCTGATCAGCGGCGTGCCGGCGTCGGCGATCAGCGCGACGTTGCCGCCGGCGAGCACCGCTTCGACGATGCGCGCCGCCTGCTCGCGCTCGTTGTGCTCGTGCAGCGCAATCATGCGCGCCGCGCTGCCGACGCGCGCGAGCAGCGGCGCGCTGTGCCGCGTGTCCTCGGCGGCGACGAGATCGGCCGTGCGCAGCAACTCGGCCGCGCGCGGCGAGAGATCGTCGAGATTGCCGATCGGCGTCGCGATGACCCAGAGGCGGCCGGCCGCCATGTCGTTCTCCTGACCATCGGTGATTGCAGAACCGGGCATCCCGCCGCGGTTTGCAGACACATCCCCGCGCCGCAGCGGTTCATCGAACCGCTGTCGTGCCGAACGAGCATAGCGGATGCGCGCGCCGCCGCACGGCGGGCGCCGGGCGATCCGCTATCATGCGGGCCGTATCCATCACCGACGGTGCCGCTCGTGCGCGCTCTGCTCAGACAAGGACGTTTCGCCGCCGCCGTCCTCCTCGCGCTCGCGCTCGCCGCCTGCGCGACGATGCCGGCCGACGAGCCGGACAACTCGGCCGAAGCCACGCACGCCGAACAGCTCTACCACCAGGGCGAGCTCGACCAGGCCGCGGCCGCATTCCATGCGCTCGCCGAATCATCGAGCGGCGATGCCGCCGCGCATTACCGCCTGCGCGCCGCCGAAGCGCTGCGCGAAACGGGCGATCTCGAGGGCGCGGCGCGCGAGCTTGCCGACGTCAAGCGACGCCGCCTGCACGGCGCCGACCAGATTCGCCTCGACCTGCTCGATGCCGAGATCGCGCTCAAGCACGGCGACGCCGCGCAGGCGCAGGCGCTGCTTGCGATGCCGACCACGGATCTGCCGCCGCACCTTCGCGCGCGCGCGCTCGAGCTTCGTGCGCGCGCCGACGTCGCCGTCGGCGATCGCTACGGCGCGGCGCGCACGCGAGCCGAGCTCGACCGCTACCTCGACGGCAACGATCGCGAGCAGAACCGCAAGGAAATCATCGAAACGCTGGCCGCGCTCGATGCGGACGCGCTGAAGACGCGCGCCGAAACATTGACGCCCGACGATCCGCTGCGGCCGTGGATCGAGCAGGCGCTGCGCGCCAAGGGCCAGGCGCTCGCGCGCACGCTGCCGCGTCCGAACCGGCAGGTCGGCACGATGCAGCCCGGCCACGCCGGCGCCTACGAAAGCGAAGGCTACAAGCCGCCGCAGCACGTCGCGCTGCTGCTGCCGCTGAATGCGCAGCTCGCCGCCGTGTCGCAATCGATCCGCGACGGATTCTTTGCCGAGTACTTCGCGAGCGACGATGCGCACCGCCCGGACGTGCGCGTCTACGATGCCGGCAAGACGCCGGCCGAAGCGGTCGCCGCGTACAAGCAGGCGGTCGCCGACGGCGCAGATCATGTGGTCGGGCCGCTGCAGCGCGAAGCGGTCGGCGAGATCTTCCATCAGGACCTGCCGGCGCGCGTGCTCGCGCTGAACCATCCGGATACCGGCGAGGTGCCGCCGCCGGGCAGCGCGGAATTCGGTCTTCTGCCCGACACCGAAGGCGCGCAGGTCGCCGAGCACATGCACGAGCGCGGCGTCATGCGCGCGGTCGTCATCAGGGCGGAGACCGACTGGGCCGAGCGCGCAACGCTCGCATTCCGCGCTCAATTCGAAGCCAGCGGCGGCAGCATCGTCGGCGAGGCGCGCCTGCACGACAACGAAGTCAACTTCAAGAGCGCGATCCTGCAGGCGACCGGTGCGCTCGGCGATGCGGGCGACGCCGGCATCTTCATCAGCATGAAGCCGCAGCAGGCGCGCCTGCTGCTGCCGCAGCTCAAGATCGCCGGCATCGCGGCGCCGGTGTTCGGCACCTCGCACATCTATTCCGGCGACGCGAATCCGGGCCTCGACCGCGATCTGGACGGCGTCGAGTTCTGCGATGCGCCGTGGCTGTTCGGCCCGGTGCCCGGCCGCCCGGACCGCGATCTCATCTCGCGCCAGATCGCGAGCGCGAACGGCGTCGGCGCGCGTCTCTTCGCGTTCGGCATGGATTCGTACGCGCTGCTCCGTACCTCGACTGGCTGCTCGCGCATCCGGATTCGTATCTCGACGGCGCGACCGGCGATCTCGCCGCCGACAGCTTCGGCCGCATCCATGCGCATCGTCGGCTGGGCGCGCTTCACCGGCGGCATCGCGCGACCGGTCGACGGCGCGCTGAGCGCGGTGCCGACGACGCAATGACGCTGTTCGCGCGACGCGCATCCGCTGTCCGCTGAAGACGCCGCGAACACCCGCGCCGCCGGCGCACGCTACGAAGACATCGCACTCGCGCATCTGGAAAAGGCCGGGCTCGCGCTGCTCGCACGCAATTACCGCTGCCGCTACGGCGAAATCGATCTCGTCATGCGCGAGCGCGACAACGTCGTCTTCGTCGAAGTGCGCTATCGGCGCTCAGCGCGGTTTCGGCGGCGGCATCGATTCCGTCGATGCCGGCAAGCGCGCGAAACTCGTGCGCGCGGCCGGCGCATTCCTCGCCGACCATGCGCGACTCGCCGCCTGCGCGTGCCGTTTCGACGTGCTCGCGATCGGCGCTGCGCCCGACGCGCCGCAGATCGACTGGCGGCGCAACGCATTCGAAGCCTATTGAGTGAATTCATGAATTTACGTCACCACGTCCCGAGCCTTCTCCTCGTCATCGCGCTGCCGCTGCTCGGCGGTTGCGCCGCCGCCGTCGTCGGCGGTGTCGCCATGAGCACGGGCGCCGCGCACGACCGTCGCGAGAGCGGCTCGTATTTCGACGACAAGCGCATCTACCTCGGCGCGTACGATGCGCTCAACAAGGACAAGGAGCTCGCGCTCAAGAACAGCGTCATCATCGTCGTCTACAACGGCGTCATGCTGCTGGTCGGCGAAGTGCGCACGCGAGGAGCTCAAGCAGCGCGCCGAGAAGATCGTCAGCGGCTTCGACGGCACGCGCAAGATCGTCAACGAGCTCGAGATTCGCGAGCCCGAAGGCTGGTGGTCGCGGCGCGAGGACAATACGCTGACCGCGCGCGTCAAGACCGGCCTGCTCGATCTGACCAGCCTGCCCGGCTTCGATCCGTTGCGCGTCAACGTGACGACGGCGCATCGCGTCGTCTATCTGATGGGCATCGTCACGCACGAGGAAGACGACGCGGTGACGCAGATCGCGCGCGATACCGACGGTGTCGAGAAGGTCGTGAAGGTGTTCGAATATACGGACTGACGGACGCTTCGGGTTGAAGCGTGCTGTCCCTTCTCCCGCTTGCGGGAGAAGGTGCCGGAGGCGGATGAGGGAAACCTTGTGACGTCGAACCAGCGTTGCCCTCACCCTAGCCCTCTCCCGCAAGCGGGAGAGGCGGAATGCGCGCGCGAAGCGCGGCGCGGAGCGATGCGATGTCCAGTGGCGAGACCACGATGACGCTGCCCCAGGAACTGCTCGATCGCCTGCGCGCGACGTTCGGCGACGCGCTCGTCACCGACGAAGCCGAGCGCCTCGTCTACGGCTACGACAACTCGCGCCGCGAGGCGATGCCCGATGCGGTCGTGTTTCCGACGACGCACGAACAGGTCGTCGCGCTCGTGCGCGCGTGCCGCGTGCATCGCGTGCCGCTCGTCGCGCGCGGACGCGGCACGAACACGACCGGCGCAAGCGTGCCGATCGCCGGCGGCATCGTCGTCTCGTTCGAACGCATGAACCGGATCCTCGCGATCGATCCCGGCAACCGGCTCGCGGTCGTCGAACCCGGCGTGCTGAATGCGGATCTGCAGGCCGCGCTGCGCGCGCATGCGCTGTTCTGGCCGCCCGATCCGACCTCGGCGCCGTACTGCACGATCGGCGGCAACCTCGCCTGCAACGCCGGCGGTCCGCGCGCGGTGAAGTACGGCGCGACGCGCGACAACGTGCTCGCGCTGCGCGCGGTCGCCGGCAGCGGCGAGGAATTCCGCGCCGGCAAGCCGACGACGAAAGGCGCGGCCGGCTACGACCTCACGCGTTTGCTGATCGGCTCGGAAGGCACGCTCGCGATCATCACCGAAGCGACGCTGAAGCTGACGCCGCTGCCGACGGCGACGCGCACGCTGCGCGCGACGTATGCCGACGTCGCATCCGCCGCCGCCGCGGTCGCGCGCATCATGGCGCAGCCGGCGACGCCGTCGGCGCTCGAATTCCTCGACGGCGAATCGCTCAGGCTCGCGCGCGCGCACGGCGGCGACTGCGATTCCCGGACGCGGGCGCGCTGCTGCTGATCGAAGCCGACGGCGACGAGAGCGACACTCGGACGCGGCGAGCGATGCGATCGCGCGTGCGGCGCGCGGCGCGGGTCTGCATCGAGATCGCGATCGCCGCGAACGCGACGGAAGTCGCCGAGCTCTGGGCCGCGCGCAAGGCACTTTCGCCGGCGCTGCGCACGCTTGTCGCCGAAGAAGATCAACGAGGACGTCGTCGTGCCGGTGAGCCGCATTCCGGATCTCGTCGCCGCGATGCGCGAGCTTTCGCAACGCCACGCGCTGCCGATCGTCTGCTTCGGCCATGCCGGCAACGGCAACATTCACGTCAACCTGCTGCCGCGCGACGATGCCGAGCTCGCTCGCGCGAGCGCGTGCCTCGACGAGGTCTTCGACGTCGTGATCCGGCTCGACGGCACGCTCTCCGGCGAGCACGGCATCGGTCTTGCCAAGCGCGATTTCATGTCGCGCGCGCTCGATGCGGATGCGCTCGCGCTGATGCAGCGCATCAAGGCCGGCTTCGATCCGGACGGCATCCTCAATCCGGGCAAGCTGCTGCCCGCGTAAATTTCTCCATGAATTTACAAAGGCAGCGTGACCCATGGCGCGGCCGGGAGTAAGCTCCGCGGCAGGGTAGTCCGAAGACGTTCGTAAGAACCCGGATCGAAGCGCAGACTTCGAACGAAGCCAAGGAGTGATGCCATGCATGCGACACGTATCGTGAGCGCAGCCGCGCTCGTTCTCCTGCTTTTCGTGCAATCCGCTTCCGCCGTCAGCCTCAGCCCGAGCGGAGTCGGCCAGGTCCTGGTCTATCCGTATTACACGGTCAACAAGGGTCAGGACACGCTGATCTCGGTGGTCAACGCGTCCGGCATCAGCAAGGCCGTGCAGGTGCGGTTTCTCGAAGGCTACAACGGGCGCACTACGCTCGCGTTCGCGCTGTTCCTGTCGCCACACGACGTCTGGACCGCATCGATCAGCCAGGTTGCCGACGACGGCGGTGCAATGCTGAAAACGAGCGATGCGAGTTGCACCGCCCCTGTCATCCCGGCCAGCGGCGTCGCGTTGCGTGGCGCCGACTACGACGGCAGCGGCGCCGTGCCCGCCGACGGCGGCCCAACCAGCATCACGCGCACCCGCGAGGGCTTCATCGAGTTCCTCGTCGGGGGCGACATCACGCCCGGCAGTCCGACGGACATCGCGATTACGCACGTACAGACCGGCAATCCAGGCGAAGGCGCACCGCCCGGCTGCGATACGTTGAACCTCGGCGCTGTCGTGGCCGACGAAGTCGCGCCGACGGGCGGCATCTTCGGCTCCGGCTCGATCGTCAACGTCGGCCAGGGCACGTTCTTCCCGTACAACGCCGACGCAATCGCGGGCTTCACCAGCGGCGCGATATCGTTCGACACGGATGGCGAGTACCCGCTCGGCGTTGCACTCCACCTTGCGAATTCGAGCGAAGCGACCCGCGGCGTTGCGACCGCATATGTATCGGACCAAGCCGGCCGTCCGCTCGCGCTCGACTACCCGTTCGGCATCGACGCGGTCAGCGCGGTGTTCATGTCCGACGCGATCTACAACGAATACATCATCGCCGCGACGCTCGGCGCGAACACCGATTGGGTCGTGACGTTTCCGACGCAAGTCCTACTACGTCGATTCTTTGCACGGCGCCGTACCATTCCGCCGTTCGACGCACCGTTCGCGGCGCCCGGCGCCGCGCCGAGCCGCGTCGCGGGCAACGTCTACGATCGCGAGGAAGGCGGCTATGCGTTCGGCGGTCCGTGCGAGGGCTTGTGCCCGCCGCCGCTGCCCGTGCCGGGTCTCGACTACCAGGTCAACGTGATTCCGATCGTCGAGTCCGTCGCGCCAGCGGTCGCGTCTGGCGTGTTTGGCTCGAATCTCACCGGATTGTCGCTCACGCCTTATGGCGACGACGGGCAGATTGCGATCGATCTCACCGATGCCGGCGAAGCCAATGCGGTTCTACCCGGCGGCGTCGATCCGCAAGGCAACGCGGTATCGCTGCACGGCCTGCCGGTGACCGGCTTCATGGCCTACAACGTGATCAACGCGAACGCGCAACCGGGAATGCTCGCGAACTACAGCGGCGTGTTCCATCACCGCTCGACGGTCGCCTGCGACGGCAATGTCGACGGCTGCACTCCGATCAACACAGGCGCGACGCCGTAGTCCGCAAATCCGGGGAGAACGACATGCAGACACGAATTCTGTCGCGAATTCTCGCGCCGATGATGCTGCTTGGCGCGAATGTCGCGGGTGCCGTGAGCCTGAGCGCGAGTGGCATGGGCCAGGTGCTGATTTATCCGTACTACACGGTCAACAAGGGTCAGGACACGCTGATCTCCGTCGTCAATGCGTCAGACGTGGGCAAGATCGCTGGAAGTCGATTTCGTCGAAGGCTACAACGGCCGCGAGGTGCTCAAGTTCAATCTGTTCCTCTCCGCGCACGACGTGTGGACGGCCGCGATCAGCCAGACCGCTGACGACGGCGGCGCGATGCTGAGGACGAGCGACCAGAGCTGTACGCGATCCGCTGATCCCGGCGGACGGCGTCGCATTTCGCAGCAGCAGCTACGACGGCACCGGACCCGTACCGGCGGACGACGGCCCGCAAGGCATCACGCGCACGCGCGAAGGCTTCATCGAGATGATCGCGCTGGCCGACATCGCGCCCGGGAGCCCGACCGAAGCTGCGATCACTCACGTCCAGAACGGATCGCCCGGCGGCGGCGTGCCCGCCGGATGCGCGACATTGAACGATTCGATGCGTAGCCGCCGACGGCATCGCGCCGACCAACGGTGTGTATGGCTCGGGCTCGATCGTCAACGTCGGCCAGGGCACGTTCTTCGCCTACAACGCCGATGCGCTCGCGGGCTTCACCGCCATTCCACTGATCAGCCCCTCTGGACACTGTTCACTTCGCTGCAGGACGCAAACAGCGCCGAGGCGGTGAACGGCGTCGCGACGTCCTACACGTACGATGCAGCAAGGCCGACCGATCGCCACGGACTGGGCATTCGGAATCGACGCCGTCAGCGCGGCACTCATGGCCGAAACGATCCAGAACGAATACCTCACGTCGGCATCGCTCGGCGCGAACACGGACTGGGTCGTCACGTTCCCGACCAAGCAGTTCTACGTCGACGATCTCTACGGCAGCGTGCCGTTTCCGCCGTTCGTCGACGCGTTCCACGCGCCGGGCATCTCGACCGTGACGATGGTCGCGACGCACTTCGATCGCGAGGAAGGATCCGAGCAGCAGCCGCCCGCCTGCGACCAAACCGGATGCATGGCGTACCCGCCGCTCACGCTCGGCTACGAGGTGAATGTCCTCAGCTACGTCGAGGGATCGAACCTCACCTTCGCGATCGGCACGCCTTCGCGCGTGCTCGGATCCGTGCTGACATATTCCGCACTCGATCCATTCGGCGAGCAGGGCTTCACCACCGCCGACCTGACCGTCGGCGACGGCGGCCACATACTGCCGGGCGGCGTCGACGTCGACGGCAACGATGTCGCTCGCATTCGGCCTGCCGACTGTCGGCTTCATGGTCTACAACATCATCAACGCGCACGCGCAGCCGGGAATGCTCGCGAACTACGGCGGCGCGTTCGCGCACCGCGCGACGTCATGCATCGACAATGGGAACGCTTGCGGTGAGTTCGGGGTCGGCGCGACGGCAGCGATCGGCCGTTGATGCCAGAGTGCGTGCACGGTCCTCCGTGCATGAGCGAAGCATTTGAGCGAAAAATCTGCCGACGCTCAGATCACTCTGATTGCGACAGCGAGGACGAGCGCGGCGTAGGCTCCCGCAAACACATCGTCGAGCATCGCGCCGAACCCGCCCTTGACGTGCCGATCGGCCCACGACGCCGGCCACGGCTTCCACACGTCGAACATGCGAAACAGCACGAACGCCGCGACGATCCATAGCCAGCCGCGCGGCGCGACGACGAGCGGCAGCAGCGCGATCCACTGGCCGACGAATTCGTCCCAGACGACGACGCCGGGATCCTCGATGCCGAGCCGGCGGATCACGACGTCGGATGCCCAGACGCCGAGCGCGAACGCGAGCGACGAGCGCGAGCACGTAGAACAGCGAGATCGAGCTCGCGCAGCGCCAGCCACGGAATCAGCGCGACGGCGGAGCCGACCGTGCCCGATGCGAACGGGCTGAAGCCCGAGCCGAATCCGCTCGCGATCCAGCCGGCCGGATGTGACGAACACCGCGCGGCGCTGCTCCGCCGTGAGCGTCACGCGAAGTGCTCCCAGCCGCGCCGGCGGATCGCGATTTCGCTGCCGTCCGCGTCGAGCAGCCGCACGCCGGCGCCGTCGACGACGCGGCCGATGCGCGTCGCGCCGCAGCCGATCTTCGCGAGATCGCGCAGCACGGCGCTTTCGTGCGCGGGCGCGAGCGTGAACGCGAGCTCGTAGTCGTCGCCGCCGGTCGCCTGCAGCGCGAGTCGCTCCGGCGCCTCGAATGCCTGCAGCAACGCAGGCGATGCCGGCAACGCCGCCGCCGATACGTCGATGCCGACGCCGCTGTGCTTCGCGATATGACCGAGGTCGGCGAGCAGGCCGTCGGAGAGATCGATGCACGCGGACGCGCTGCCGCGCAGCACGATGCCGGCGGCGACGCGCGGCGTCGGACGATCGAGCCGCGCGCGCAATGCGTCGCACGCTTCGGCCGACGCCTCGTTGCGGAACAGGCCCGCGAACGGAAAACGCAGGCCCGCCGCAGCGTCGCCGAGCGTGCCGGTGACGAACACGAGATCGCCGGCGCGCGCGCCGCTGCGCAGCAGCGCCTGTCCCGGCGGCACGAAGCCGAACACGCTGACGTTGACCGCGAGCGGTCCGCTCGTCGTGTCGCCGCCGATCAGCGCGACATGATGCTGCGCGGCGAGCGTGGCGAAGCCGTCGGCGAAGCGTTCGACGAAATCCCGATCCGCCGACGGCAGCGTCAGCGCGAGCATCGCCCAGGCCGGCGTCGCGCCCATCGCGGCGAGATCGGAAAGATTCACCGCGAGCGCTTTCCAGCCGATGTCTTCGGGCAGCGTCGATCCCGGGAAATGCACGCCGGCGACGATCGTGTCGGTTGCCGCGACGAGCTCGTGGCCGGCCGGCGGCGCGAGCACGGCCGCGTCGTCGCCGATGCCGACGCGCACGTCCGCGCGCGTCGACGCGCAGCGCGCACGCAGGATTTCGATCAGTTCGAATTCCACGACGATTCGCCCGCGGCTCATGCGACTACGTCCCACGTTCATTGCCAACGCGGCCCCTTCTCCCCTTGCGGGAGAAGGCTGGGATGAGGGGTTGGCGCCGCAGGCGCCTGCTCGCGTCGGTTCGCGGCCGACGAGCGACTTCGTTGTTCACACCCGGCCCGCGTTGAACTCAGCCGAGCGCCATTCGGCCGCGAGCTTGTCGAGCACGCCGTTGACGTAGGTGTGACCGTAGTCGGTGCCGAAGCGCTTGGCGACTTCGACCGCTTCGTTGATGACGACGCGATACGGCACGTCGATGCGATGGCGCAGTTCGTACGCGCCGATGCGCAGCGCGGCGCGCTCGATCGGATCGACGCGGTCGATCTCGCGGTCGAGATGCGGGACGAGCGCGGCGTCGAGCTCCGCGCAATGGCGCTCGACGCCGCGCACGAGATCCTCGAAGTAGTCGAGGTCGGCGATCTCCATGTCCTGCTCGTGGCGGAATTCGTCGATCACGCGCTCGATCGGATTGCCGCTGAGCTGCCAGGCATAGACCGCCTGCAACGCGCGGCGGCGCGCACGCGAGCGCGCGGCCGGATCGATGCCGGAATGATGCGCGGTCATCGACGGCGTTCCTTCGCGCATCCGCGCGATCGGGATCGGCTTGGCTCAGTCATCGGTCCATTGAACCATGAGATCGGCCATTTCGAGCGCCGCGAGCGCGACATCCTCGCCCTTGTTGCCGTGCGCGCCGCCGGCGCGCGCCTCGGCGTCGGCGTGCCGGTCGACCGCGAGCACGCCGTTCAGCACCGGCACGCGGAAATCGAGCGCGACGCGCATCAGCCCGTCCGCGCAGCCGTCGGCGACATGCTCGAAATGCCGCGTCTCGCCGCGCACGACGCAGCCGAGCGCGATGATCGCCGCATGCCGTCCGCCGGACGCGAAGCGCGCCGCGGCGAGCGGAATCTCCAGCGCGCCGGGCACGCGCACGAGATCGATCGCATCCTCGCCGACGCCGTGCTCGCGCAGCGCGCGCATGGCGCCGCCGACCAGCGCATCGACGATGCGCGGATTCCAGCGGCTCGCGACGATCGCGTAGCGCAGCGAGGGATGGGGGCGAAGCGCGCCGGTCCGTTCGGGCATTTGGGGTTCGGCTTGCAGGAAGGAAGGCGCGAGTCGCGCCGCGCTAGTTTAGCTGGACGCGAGCGCTTCGCCGGCGCCGCGTCAGGACTGCGGCTCTTCGTGACCCTCGACCTCGAGCCCGAAACCGCGCAGGCCAACCAGCCGGCGCGGCGTGCCGAGCACGCGCAGCCGGCGCACGCCGAGATCGGCGAGGATCTGCGCGCCGAGGCCGAGCTGGCGCCACGCTGGCGCCGATTGCTCGCCGGCGGCAGGTCTGGCCGTCAGGCGCTCGATCAGCGCGTCGGTCGTCTCGTCGCCGGCGAGCACGACGACGACGCCCCTGCCCTCGTCGGCGATGCGGCGCAGCGCAGCGGTCACCGTCAGGCCAAGATCCTCGCGCTCGAGATGCAGCACGTCGGACAGCGTGTTGCGCACGTGCACGCGCGTCAGCACCGGCGCGCCGTCGTCGACGCGGCCGCGCACGAGCGCGAAATGCAGCGCCTTGTGCAGGCGATCGCGGAACGCGTACAGGCGAAAGCGTCCGAATTCGGTGTCGACGTCGCTTTCGTGCACGCGCTCGATCGTCTTCTCGGTTTCGAGGCGGTAGCGGATCAGGTCGGCGATCGTGCCGATCTTGAGCCCGTGCTTCGCCGCGAACGCTTCGAGCTCGGGACGGCGCGCCATCGTGCCGTCGTCGCTCATGATCTCGACGAGCACGCCGGCCGGCGCGAGACCCGCGAGCGCGGCGAGATCGCACGCCGCTTCGGTGTGACCGGCGCGCGCGAGCACGCCGCCGGGTTGCGCGGCGAGCGGAAAGATGTGGCCGGGCTGCACGATGTCGTCGGGGCGCGCGTCGGGCTTGGCCGCGACGCGGATCGTGTGCGCGCGATCGTACGCCGAGATGCCGGTCGTGACGCCGGACGCCGCTTCGATCGACACGGTGAAGTTCGTATGGTGCGGCGACGTGTTGCGGTCGACCATCGGCTTCAGGCCGAGCTGCCGGCAATGCGCCTGCGTCAGCGGCAGGCAGACGAGGCCGCGGCCTTCGCGCACCATGAAGTTGACGTCCTCGGGCCGCACTTTTTCGGCGGCCATGATCAGATCGCCTTCGTTTTCGCGGTCTTCGTCGTCGACGATCACGACCATGCGGCCGGCGCGGATCTCGGCGAGGATTTCGGGGATCGTCGCGAAGCTCATGCGTGCACTCCGCGTTCGCCGTACAGCCGCTCGACATAGCGCGCGACGAGATCGACTTCGAGATTCACCGCATCGCCGGCCTTGCGCGCGCCGAACGTCGTGACCGCGATCGTGTGCGGAATCAGGTTGACGCCGAAGCGTGTTGCCGTCGACTTCGTTGACGGTGAGGCTGATGCCGTCGATCGCGATCGAGCCCTTGACCGCGATGTAGCGCGCGAGCGCCGGCGGCGCAGCGAACGTCCAGCGCTGCGCGGCGCCGTCGTCGTGCACCGCGACGACCTTGCCGACGCCATCGACATGGCCCGCGACGAGATGCCCGCCGAGGCGATCGGCGAGGCGCAGCGATTTTTCGAGGTTGACCGGATCGCCCGCTGCGAGCGTGCCGAGCGTCGTGCGTGACAGCGTTTCGGGCGAGACGTCGACCGCGAAGCCGCGACGCGTCGAGCGCGACGACCGTGAGGCAGACGCCGGCGACCGCGATGCTGTCGCCGATCGCGACGTCGTCGAGGCCGAGCGCCTGCCGCGTCGAGCGCGAGACGCGCGTCGCCGCCGCGCGGCTCGACGCGTGCGAACGCGGCCGACGGCCTGGACGATTCCGGTGAACATCAACAGCAGCTCCCTTTCGTGGTGCTTCGTACTCGCGGTGCGTCGATCAGCGCGCGCCCGGTGCCTGCGAATCCGGCCGCAACAGAAGACGCATATCCTCGCCGATCCTGCGGCTGTCGATCACGCGAAGCCGCGGCCGCTCTGCCATCGTTGCGAATGCCGGCAATGCGAGCAGCGGCCTCGCCGAGTCGCCGAGCAGCGTCGGCGCCATGTACAGCAGAATCTCGTCGACCAGTCCCGCAGCGAACAACGCGCCGCACAGCATGGGCCCGGCTTCGACCTGCAGCTCGTTGACGCCGCGCGCGGCGAGCAGCGCCATCACGGCCCGGAGGTCGAGGCGGCCGTCGCGGATTTCAACGGCGGCAGACTCGACTTCGGCATGGCGCTCGTCCGCGCGCGACGTCGGGGCCGTGCAGGAACAGCGTCGGCGCGCTGCCGTCGAGCAGCTGCGCGCCGGCCGGCAGATCGCAGGCGCGTGTCGAGCACGACGCGAAGCGGCGGAACGGGTCGGCTCGCCGTATCGGCGCTGGATTCGCCGCTGCGTTTCACGCGCACCGTCAGGCGCGGATCGTCGACGCGCACGGTGCCGCTGCCGGTCAGGATCGCCGAGCTTCGCGCGCGCCAGCGCTGCACGTCGGCGCGCGCGGCTTCGCCGCTGATCCATTTCGATTCGCCACTCGCGAGCGCCGTGCGGCCGTCGAGCTCAGCTCGCGAGCTTGACGCGCACCCACGGCCGGCCGCGCTCGATGCGGCTGAAGAATCCGCGATTGAGCTCGCGCGCGGCGCTCGCGCATCAGGCCCGATTCGACCGCGATGCCGGCGGCGCGCAGGCGATCGAGCGCGCCGCCGTCTTTCTGGAACGCATCCTCGCTCGCGATCACGACGCGCGCGACGCCGGCCTCGATCAACGCATCGGCGCACGGCGGCGTGCGGCCGTGCTTGCGCGCACGGTTCGAGCGTCACGTACGCGGTCGCGCCGCGCGCGCGATCGCCGGCCGCGCGCAGCGCGAAGACTTCGGCATGCGGTTCGCCGGCGCGCTGGTGCCAGCCTTCGCCGACGACGTCGTCGCCGTGCGCGATCACGCAGCCGACGCGCGGATTCGGATTCGTCGTTTCGAGACCGCGCTCGGCGAGCCGGAGCGCGCGCGCCATCAGCGCGTGGTCGCTCGCGGTGAACACGGCGCTGCTCAGCCTTTGACTTTGCGCGGAACGGTCTCTTCGAGCAGCGGCAGCTGCAGGCCTTCGATCGCCGGCAGGTCGCGCTCGAGCCGCTCGATCTCCTCGCGGAACGCCTGCACGTCCTCGAAGCTGCGATAGACCGACGCGAAGCGCACGTAGGCGACCTGATCGAGCTTCTTCAATTCGCGCATGACGAGCTCGCCGACGCGCATCGACGGCACTTCGCGCTCGCCGCTGCGGCGCAGCTCCTCGACGACCGCGCGCACCGACGCGTCGACCTGCTCGCTGCGAGACCGGACGCTTCTGCAGCGCGCGCTCGAAACCGGCGCGCAGCTTGTGCTCGTCGAACACCTCGCGGCGATCGTCGCTCTTGATCACCGCCGGCAGCTTGATCTCGGCCGTCTCGAACGTGTTGAAGCGCTCGCTCGCACGCTGGGCACTCGCGCCGGCGACGGATCGTCGCGCCGTCCTCGGAGACGCGCGAGTCGATCACGCGGGTGTCGTCGTGCTGGCAGAAGGGGCAATGCATGCCAGTGAGCCGTCGGCTCGCTGCGCGCGATCAGCAGTGAGCGGTGAGCGGACGGAGCTCATGGAGACGTCTGATTTTTCCGCTCACTGTTCCGACTGCTGACCTGCTCAGCCATACACCGGAAACGCCTTGCACTGCGCAGTGACCTTCCCGCGCACCCTCTCGATGACGCCCTTGTCGCCCGGCGCATCGAGCACGTCGCAGATCCAGCCCGCGAGCTCGATGCATTCCTTTTCGCCGATAGCCGCGCGTCGTCACCGCCGGCGTGCCGAGGCGCAGGCCCGAGGTCACGAACGGCGAGCGCGGATCGTTCGGCACGGCGTTCTTGTTGACCGTGATGTGCGCCTCGCCGAGCGCGGCTTCGGCGTCCTTGCCGGTGACGTCGCGGCCGATCAGGTCGACGAGGAACAGATGATTCTCGGTGCCGCCGGAGACGATCTTGTAGTCGCGCGCGATGAGCGTCTTCGCCATCGCCTTCGCGTTCTTCACGACCTGCTGCTGGTAGGTCTTGAACTCGGGTTCGAGCGCTTCCTTGAACGCGACCGCCTTGGCCGCGATCACGTGCATCAGCGGGCCGCCCTGGATGCCGGGGAAGACGATGCTCTGCAGTTTCTTTTCGAGATCCTCGTCGCCGCCGCGCGCGATGACGATGCCGCCGCGCGGACCGCGCAGCGTCTTGTGCGTGGTCGAGGTGACGACGTGGCGTGCGGCACCGGATTCGGATAGACGCCGGCCGCGACGAGGCCGGCGACGTGCGCCATGTCGACGAAGAAATACGCGCCGACCGATTTCGCGATCGCGGCCATGCGCTCCCAGTCGACGATCTGCGAGTACGCGCTGAAGCCGCCGATCAGCATCTTCGGCTTGTGTTCGTGCGCGAGCTCGTCGACCTCGTCGTAATCGATCAGGCCGTTCGCGTCGACGCCGTACTGCACGGCGTTGAAGAGCTTGCCGGAGATGTTGACCTTCGCGCCGTGCGTCAGGTGGCCGCCGTGCGCGAGCGACATGCCGAGGATCGTGTCGCCCGGCTTGAGCAGCGCGAAGTACACGGCCTGGTTCGCCTGCGAGCCCGAGTGCGGCTGCACGTTCGCGTAGTCGGCGCCGAACAGTTCCTTGACGCGCTCGATCGCGAGCCTCTCGGCGATGTCGACGTATTCGCAGCCGCCGTAGTAGCGCTTGCCGGGATAGCCTTCGGCGTACTTGTTGGTCAGCACGCGAGCCCTGCGCCTCGAGCACGCGCGGGCTCGCGTAGTTTTCCGACGCGATCAGCTCGACATGGTCTTCCTGGCGGCGGCGCTCGCTGGCGATCGCCTCGGCGAGTTCGTCGTCGTAGCCGGCAATGCGCGTGTCCTTCGCAAACATGGATGGCGGAAGCCTCGGGCGGGGAATGGCGCGGATGTTACAGCCTGAGCGGCCGGCACCCCAACGCGTCGTGGCGGTTCCCCGCCGGATCGGCGATAATTGGCGCCATTCCCGCCTTACTGGCACGAGCCGGCCGACTTTTGCGCCGCCGGCTTCGCGCGCCCAACGGAGCTCGCAATGCAGTACATCTACACCATGATCGGGGTCAGCAAGGTCGTGCCCCCGAAGCGCGAGATCATCAAGGACATCTCGCTGTCGTTCTTCCCCGGCGCCAAGATCGGCCTGCTCGGCCTCAACGGCTCGGGCAAATCGACCGTGCTGCGCATCATGGCCGGCGTCGACACGGACTTCAACGGCGAGGCGCGCCCGCAGCCCGACATCAAGATCGGCTTTCTGCCGCAGGAACCGCAGCTCGATCCGGAAAAGACCGTGCGCGAGAGCGTCGAGGAAGGCGTCGGCGAGATCTTCGAGGCGCAGGCCAAGCTCGAAGCCGTCTACGCGGCCTATGCCGAGGAAGGCGCCGATTTCGACAAGCTCGCCGCCGAGCAGCAGCGCCTCGAGGCGATCCTCGCCACCAGCGACGCGCACACGCTCGAGCGCACGCTCGAAATCGCCGCCGATGCGCTGCGCCTGCCGCCGTGGGACGCGAAGATCGCGACGCTTTCGGGCGGCGAGAAGCGCCGCGTCGCGCTGTGCCGCCTGCTGCTGTCCAAGCCGGACATGCTGCTGCTCGACGAGCCGACCAACCATCTCGACGCCGAATCGGTCGAATGGCTCGAGCATTTCCTGCAGAGCTTTCCCGGCACGGTCGTCGCGGTCACGCACGATCGCTACTTCCTCGACAACGCGGCCGAGTGGATCCTCGAGCTCGATCGCGGCCGCGGCATTCCGTGGAAGGGCAACTATTCCGTCGTGGCTGGAGCAGAAGGACGCGCGCCTGCGTCCAGGAAGAAGCCGGCGAGAAGGCGCGCCGCAAGGCGATCCAGCGCGAGCTCGAATGGGTGCGCCAGGGCGCCAAGGGCCGCCAGTCCAAGGGCAAGGCGCGCCTGAACCGCTTCGAGGAGCTGAACTCGGTCGAATACCAGAAGCGCAACGAGACCAACGAAATCTACATCCCGCCGGGCGAGCGCCTCGGCGATCTCGTCATCGAGTTCAAGCACGTCTCCAAGTCGTTCGGCGATCGCATGCTGATCGACGATCTGAGCTTCAAGGTTCCGCCGGGCGCGATCGTCGGCATCATCGGCCCGAACGGCGCCGGCAAGTCGACGTTCTTCAAGCTGATCACCGGCGTCGAGAAGCCGGACACCGGCGAGATCGTCATGGGCACGACCGTCAAGCTCGCCTACGTCGACCAGTCGCGCGATTCGCTCGACGGCACCAAGACCGTCTGGCAGGAGATTTCCGGCGGCGCCGACATCATCACCATCGGCAAGTACGAGACGCCGTCGCGCGCCTACATCGGCCGCTTCAACTTCAAGGGCGCCGACCAGCAGAAGATCGTCGGCCAGCTCTCGGGCGGCGAGCGCGGCCGCCTGCATCTGGCCAAGACGCTGATGCAGGGCGGCAACGTGCTGCTGCTCGACGAACCGTCGAACGATCTCGACGTCGAAACGCTGCGCGCGCTCGAGGAAGCGCTGCTCGAATTTCCCGGGCTGCGCGATGGTCATCTCGCATGACCGCTGGTTCCTCGACCGCATCGCGACGCACATCCTCTCGTTCGAGGGCGACTCGCACGTCGAGTTCTTCCAGGGCAACTACCGCGAGTACGAGGACGACAAGAAGCGCCGCCTCGGCGAGGAAGGCGCGCAGCCGCATCGGATTCGTTACAAGAAGCTGGCGTGATCGGGCGCACGCCAAGCGCGCTGTGTCCCCTCTCCCGCTCGCGGGAGAGGGCTAGGGTGAGGGCAATCTTGGTTCGCCGTCTCAAGAGCGCCCTCATCCGCTTTCGGCACCTTCTCCCGCAAGCGGGAGAAGGAAAGGCAGGATCGCCATGACCTTCATCGACACGCTGAAGGATGCCTGGCAACGCAACGACTCCCTCGTCTGCGTCGGCCTCGATCCCGAGCCGGCGAAATTCCCGGCGCACCTGCGCGATCAGCCCGACGCGATCTTCGAATTCTGCCGCGCGATCGTCGACGCGACCGCCGATCTCGTCTGCTGCTTCAAGCCGCAGATCGCGCACTTCGCCGCGCACGCGCGCCGAAGACGCGCTCGAACGCCTGATCGCGCACATCCACGCGGCGCATCCGCGGCGTGCCGGTGATCCTCGACGCCAAGCGCGGCGACATCGGCAGCACCGCCGCGTTCTACGCCGACGAAGCGTTCGATCGCTACGGCGCCGACGCGGTCACGGTGAATCCGTATCTCGGCCGCGATGCGCTGCGAGCCTTTCCTCGCGCGCGCCGACAAAGGCGTCGTCGTGCTGTGCCGCACCTCGAATCGCGGGCGCGCGCGATCTGCAGGATCTCGACGTCGGCGGCCGCACGCTCTATCAGCACGTCGCGCAGAAGGTCGCCGCGCGAATGGAACGCGAACGGCAACTGCCTGCTCGTGGTCGGCGCGACGTATCCGGACGGAGCTCGCCGAGGTCCGCGCGATCGTCGGCGACATGCCGCTGCTGGTGCCGGGTGTCGGCGCGCAGGGCGGCGATGTCGCGGCCGTCGTTGCGCAACGGCTGCACGGCGGACGGCCGCGGGCTCATCATCAGCTCGTCGCGCGCGATCCTCTATGCCGACAGCGGCGAACCGGGTTCGCGAACGCCGCACGAGCGGCGACGAAAACCCTCGTCGCAGCGATCAATCGGCATCGCTGATTCCGTGATCGCGATTTATGTGATGCCTTAAGCACAATCGCTAAGGCTCTAATATCCTCCATAAAATTTAACGATGTTCAGCCGACGGTCAGGCATAATCGCGCGCGGCGGAAGGGACCCGTTGCACCTAATGCCAGCCCGGTCGATGCCGATCCAGATATCGGCAGTCTTCGACCGTGCAGGCTGTGATGCCGCGCCATAGGAGTCATGGCAGGCGTCTTACACAAATAAGAGTTGTACGAAATGATCCAAATTGCCGCCCTGCTTCTCGCCGCTGCCACCTCACAGACATCCGATTCCGTCTTCGATGCCGGATTCGACGAGGGCTACCAGTGTCCGCTGAGCATCTCCACGCCAACTGGCACGCGCACGCTCCGCCGCACGAGCGACATCATTTACCTTCCCAACGAAGGCCATATCCGCCATGCCGTCAACGTGACCGCGTGGGACAACATCTGGGGCCACATCAGCGAGCTCGATGGGCTCACGAACTGGCCAGGCGTCGCCGGCGCGAGCCCGACGATCAGGTCGCTCGGCAAGCGCGAATACATCGGCGCCAAGTTCCACACTCCGCCGGACCTGCTGCCCAACATGCGCGGCTGGTACAAGCACGTGATGTACAGCGGTGGTCCGCCGATCGACTTTGCGATCAGCCGCATCTGCGGTGATTTCGATCCGGCAGCGGGCTGTTCGGCCTACAACGCCAGGGCCGACGACAACACGATGGTCTCCTGGCGCACGAACGGTACAACCACCGCGTACCAGTGCACGCTGGCGCCCGACACCGACTACTACGTCAACATCCGCATCACGGACCCCAACGTCAACGACGTGAACTGCTCGGGTTCGAACTGCTATTCGACGATCCAGAACTATCTGGGCTTCTGATCGACCGGCCGGCGATCGGCGCGGACTCGATCGGACGCATCGGCTGACGCGGCGCGCGGGTTGCTGACGCGCGTCGCTTCGCCCTCACTTCGTTGTGGATCCGCAACGAGGAGCCGGCGCGCGAGGCGCAGCGGCGCCGTCAACGCGAAATGCATCCAGATCCCGGCCCACACGATGGCGCGCACGGCAATGTTGCGCGCAGCCGGATCGAAACGCGTGAAATAGCGCCACATGCCGCGATGCTTGTGCCAGGCCACGAACACCGGCCGGTGCCGGCTCGATGCGCCCTGCGCGTGCACCGCGCGCACGCCATGCGCTATCGCAACCACGTAGCCCGCATCGCGCACGCGGCGGCAGAGATCGAGATCCTCGACGTGCAGGAAATACGCTTCGTCGAAGCCGCGAACCGCGTCGAACACGCGGCGCGGCACGAACAGGCACGCGCCGGAAACCGCTTCGACATTTTCGACGCCTGATTGTTGCGCGGATTCCGGCATTTCGACGCCGGCGAGCGCCGGCCAGCGCGACTCGAAATGCGCAAGCCCGCTCACTGTCATCAGCGCACGCCGAGCGTCGGATCGCGGCGACGGTTGCCGCGCGGCGGTTTGCCATCCGGCGAGACGATTTCGATGCCGAGAACGCCGATGCCCGGATCGTCGGCCGCGATGCGGCGCAGCGTCGCGATCGTATCCGGTCCGATCGCGCAATCCGGATTGAGGAACACCAGCGCATCGCCGCGCGCCAGCGATGCGCCGCGGTTGCAGGCCGGACCGAAGCCGAGATTGCGATCGTTGCGGACGACGCGCAGCCGCTCATCGCCCGCGTGCAGCGATTCGACGCGTGCCGGTTCGCCGTCCGCCGATGCGTTGTCGACGACGATGACCTCGATCTGCGCATCCGATGCGAGCGCCGCGGCAACGGACTCCGCGAGCAGCGGACCGCTGTCCGCGGCGACGAGGATGACGCTGGTCAGCCCTGCGCCCGCGACGGCGGCCATGCCGGAGTCAGAGCGCGCCGAGCAGGCGTTCGCCCTGCTCGCGCGCGTGCGCCCACAGGGCCGGCCATGCCTCGTAGCCTGCGGCGAGGCGCGCGCTTTCCTCGCGCAGCAGCGCAGCGCAACCGGCCTCGTCGAGATCGGCCGGCCAGTCGCCGAGCCGCGGCGGCGCTTTCGCGGTCAGCGCGCGGCCGTTCGCTTCGATGATCGAGCGCACGTCCGCCTGCCAGTAGATCGGCGCGTTCTGCGCGCTCTCGTACTGCTGCTGCAGTCGCTCGATCGCATCGGCGCGCACGTAGGCGAGGTATTCGCGCAGCATGCGCACGCGGCGCACTTCGCTCGCACCGGCCATGTCGCGCAGGTTCGCGGCGAGAAGGCCGAGGCGCTGCGGCCGGATCCTCGGCGAGGAACTCGCCGATCTGGCGCTGCACGAAGTCGCTGACGAAATAGTTGAAGCGCGGCGGCGGCGCGCCAAGGGTCTTGTCCGAGCGGCGGCGCGCGCTTTCCTGCGCGTGGCCGATCGCGACCGGCAGCTCGACCGACAGCGAATCCGGATGGCACAGCCGCGAAATCTGCGCGAACAGCGCATCCTCGCCGCGCCCGAACGGATTCGTGCACGGCAACAGCTGCCGGTTGTCGAGCGCGAACGGCGTGAACATGCCGGTCGTCGTCACGCGCGCCTGGCGATGGCCATACCAGATGCTGCCGGCCTCGACGTTGCGCAGATAACCTTCGCGATCGCTCCAGAATTCTGCGCGGCTGTCCGCGTCGAGCTGGTAGAGCCACGCGCCCGATTCGGTACGTGAGCTTCCGTACGCGCCTTGCCGCGTCGCGATGACGTTGGCATCGCCGCTGCAGATGATCGAGCCGGCCGAGGCCGAGGCCGCGCAGCGACTTGCGGTCGATCGCGTAACGCGGATCGGCAAGCAGCGAGCCGAACGGGCGGCCGATGATATCGAGATGCAGCTCGAACGGATCGCCGGCGACTTCCTCGCCCGCTCCGAACGCATTCTCGACATTGCGATAGAAGCGCGTGAACGCGATCGCCGACGGATCGGGATCGATCCCGTCGCGCGCGTCGTCCGGACGGCGCAGCGGCAGGCACTGATCGTCGTCGAGCAGCACGAGCGCCGCGCCGGCCGACAGCAGCAGCGCGAGATTCCAGCCGCGGCCGCCGCCGAACATCGGCATCGATGCGGATGCCGACGGCGCACGCAGCAGCATCGAGGGCAGCATGCGTGCCGCGTCGCGGCACGGCCTTGGCGAGGCGCTCGACGAAACGCGCCTGCTCGGCGGCGCCGAGATAGGTCAGCTTGCAGCCGGTCGCGCGCGCGAACTCGCGCAGCAGATCGCGATGCCGGTTCGCGGCATCGGCCGACGTCGAATCGTCGATGCAGCACGTAGCGGCGCGTCGTGCGGAAACGGCGCTCGCATTCGGCCAGCGATTTCAGCAGCCGTTCGAGCTGTGCCGGCCGATCGCAGGCGCGGATGAACACGGCGCGCAGCGAGGGCGCCTGCACCGGACGGTGCCGCGCCGAGCCGGCGCAGGAAATCCGCATCGGAGACGAGAAGTCCGCGCGCGCCGAGGCTCTCGAGCACGCGGCGCACGCCGTCGCGCTGCGTCGGCAGGCCGGGAATCGTCGTCTGGATGCGCGCGATGTGCTCGTCGAGCGAACGGAATTCGCGGCACTGGTCGAGCGCCTGCAGCACCTGATACGTCATCACGTGCGTATCGCCGGTGCGCCGCATCTGGAAGATGCATTCGTTGTTCGACAGCGATGCGACGACGCCGTCCTCGGACGCGAACAGCGGCGCGTCCGGATCGGTGCGCGCGGCCGGCGCCGGCGGGATTCACCGTTCCGTAGTCGATACGGTAGTTGATCTCTGTGCTCATTCTTTCGAGGTGTCGCGGCGCCACCACGAACGTCGGCGCGGAGTGGATGATTCGGATGACGTCCCGGATGATCGACTGCGCTTGCAGGCGCTCGATCTCGGCTTCGAGCTCGGCGATGCGCCCGCCGGCATCCATGTTCTTGCGGACTTCGTGATCGTAATGCGCGTAGACGCTTTCGTCGCGGTCGCCGAACAGCGACAGCGCGGCCAGGCGCTCGGGCAGCGCGCGCTTGGCGCAGATCGCGATGAAATACATCGGCGCGTATTCCAGACGCGGCGTGAGCGTGCGCGCGGCGCGATCCATCGTCCACGCCTCGCACGCGCCGGGCGCCTGGTCGAGCGCGAAGATCGCCGACTTGAACACGAGCTTCTGGCCGTACAGGCGCACGGCGGAAAAATGCGGTTGCAGCAGCGCGAGCAGCTCGTCGCGATAGAGCTCGCGCACGTGGAATTCGTTGCTGGAATCCGGAGACTTCGCTGTACTGATGCCGGTCAGGCGACGAGACGATCAGGATGCCGTCGTCGGTGAGCACGCGCGCGAAGCCCGCCAGCATGCGTTCCTGTGCCTCGACGTGCTCGAGCGTTTCGAAGCAGACGACGACGTCGAAGCGCGCATCGCCGAGATCGAGCGCGGTCGCGTCTCCGCTCTGATAGCTGAGATGGGTGCGTGCACCGTAGCGCTCGCGCGCGTGCGCGATCGATGCCTCGTCGATGTCGATGCCGACGACTTCGGCTGCCGCGTCGGACAAGCAGCGCCGAGCCGTAGCCTTCCCCGCATGCCGCGTCGAGCACGCGCTTGCCCTGCACGAGCCGGCGCGCGAACGCGTAGCGGTGCCAGTGCTCGTACCAGATCTCGCGCACGCACTCGGGCGTGAAGCGTTCGCCGGTGAACGGCATGGCGGATGGAGTGGGTTCGGTCATGCGATGGTTTCGGCAGCGGCGGCGATCCGCGATTTTCTCACGCATCCGGGCCGGCTGCAGCGCGCGATCATGCCTCGTCGGCCGGGGTGCCGCGGTCGCCGATCCAGCGGTGCGCGAGGCGGACCAGGCCGAATTCGCGCGATGCGCCGCGCACGACGAGGCTGCGTTCGACCGTGTCGAACAGGCGCACGCCCTCCGAATCCATCGAGTGCACGCGCACGGTGTAGCTGCCGGGCAGGAGCGGCAGCGCCGGAAACTCGAGCTCGCCGACGTATTCGCCGGGACCGGCGCTGCGCGGCGCGTGGCCGTCCATGTCGCTGCTGACGCCGTAGACCGGCCGTGCCGTCGGCGCGCACGATGCCGACCGCGAGGCACGGCACGCGGCCGTCGCGCGAGCGCATGCGCACGGCGACGCGCAGCGTGTCGCCGTGATCGAGCATCAGTGCCTGCTCGCCGTCGATTCCGTTGAGGACGACGTTCGTCACGCTGAATTCGTGGCCCGCACGCGCGATCTCGGCGTCCTCGACGAGCGCGGTCGACTTGCGCTCGTGATAGGCGAGGTACGCCTGCGTGACGTCGAACACGTCGCCTTGCATCGCGATCTCGCCGCCGCGCAGCCAGCAGGCGTGCCGGCAGAGTTTCTGCACGTGGTACATGCTGTGCGAGACGAGCAGCAGCGTGCCGCCGCCGGCGAGGTAATCCTCGATCCAGCGCACGCATTTCTTCTGGAACGATTCGTCGCCGACCGCGAGCACTTCGTCGGTGATCAGGATGTCGGGCTTCAGCGACGCGACGACCGCGAAGCCGAGCCGCACGACCATGCCCGACGAATAGTGCTTGACCGGCTCGTCGATGTAGTCGCCGATGTCGGCGAACGCGATGATCTCGGGGATGCGCTCGCGCAGAAGCGCGCCGTCGAGGCCGTACAGCGCAGCCGCCATCGCGATGTTCTCGCGCCCCGAATATTCCGGATGGAATCCGGCGCCGAGCTCGAGCAGCGCGCCGATCGTGCCGTGCACCTTGACGCTGCCGGCGGTCGGCGTCAGCACGCCGGTGATGAGCTTCAGCAGCGTCGACTTGCCGGCGCCGTTCTCGCCGATCAGGCCGAGCGATTCGCCGCGCACGACGTCGAGGTCGATGTCGCGCAGCACGCTGGTGCGATCGCGATCGCCGAGGTTGAAGAGAAGTCGCGTCAGCGAGCGCAGACGATCCCGGTTGCGATGCACCTTCGGATAGGCCTTGCCGAGGCCGCGCACCTCGATCAGCGGCGCGCTCACAGGAAATCCTCGAAGTGCGGATCGAGCCGGCGGAACAGCAGGTGTCCGGCGAGCAGCACGATCGCGGCGATCGCGAGCGCGACGGCAACGCGGCCGATGCCGATCTCGCCGTGATTGAGCAGCAGCGCGCGGAATGCGTCCGCGTAGAACGTGAACGGATTCAGCGCGAGCCAGCCGCGCATGCCCTCGGGTACTTGCGCGGTGTCGTAGAAAATCGGCGCGGCGAATGTCAGCAGCATCATGAGCTGACCGAGCGCCTGCACCAGATCGCGCACGAACACCTGCACGGACGCGGTGATCAGCGCGATGCCGAGCGCAAGCGCGAACATCGGCACGTAGAGCAGCACGGCCGGAACGATGCCGGCGACGACGATGCCTTTGCCGGCCAGCGCGAGCACGATCAGTATCGCGACGAATCCCGCGAGGTGCACCGCGAAGCTTGCCGCCGCGCTGGCTACCACGAGCACTTCGCGCGGCAACGAGACCTTGCCGATCAGGGCGGCGTTGTCCTGCACGGCGGTGGTCGAGCGCACGATCGCTTCGGAGAACGCGGTCCACGGCCAGAGCGCAGTGACCAGGAACGGCACGTAGCCCGGCGCATCCATGCCGGGCAGGCGCGCCTTGAATACCTGCACGAAGACGAACGAATACACCGCAAGCTGTATCAGCGGCTGCACGAGCGCCCACAGGCCGCCCGTGAAGCTTCCGGCGAAGCGGTTCTGCAATTCGCGGCGGAAAAAGCGCAGCGTCAGACGGGCGACGGGCATCGGTCGCTATCCAGCGGTGAGATCAGCGCGGATACTAGCGGCGGAACGCGGCGAGCGCGATGTGCGCGCTGCTTCGCGCTTTGAAAGACCGGCGCGGCATGACGATAGCCGCGCCTTCGTGCTACGGCTGCTTCGCATCCTTTGCCGGAGCCGCGGCCGCATCCTCGGGCGTCGGCAACGAGCCATAGCGGTCGCGCAGCGAGGCGATGACGTCGGGGTTCGCGTCGACCTGCTGATTGCGGATCTCGTCGGTGTGTCCGCTGACCGCCTTGGTGACGTAGTCCGTGCGCAGCTGCTCGATGATCTGGGCCTTGACGGCGTCGTACTTCTGCGGCTGATCGGATGTGCGCGTCACGAGCTTGAGCACGTGATAGCCGAACTTGGTCTTGATGACGGGCGAGATCTCGCCGGGAATCTTCAGCGCGAGAGCGGCCTCGGAGAACTGCGTCACGTAGCGCTTGCTGCCCGCGTCGGTCATCAGGCCGTGGTTCTGCGCTTTCGAAGCATCCTCGGAGTATTTCTCGATGAGCTCATCGAACTCTCCGGGATGAGCCGCCGCCTGCTTGCGGACGTCCTCGGCGATCGCCATGGCTTCTTCGTCGGTGTGCTTGTCGAGCGAGATCAGGATGTGCTTGACGTCGAGCTTGCCCGGGATGACGTACTTCTCCTTGTGGCCGAGGTATTCCTCGTGCGCACGCTGTTCGAAGTCGGGCATTTTCAGGCTGGCCCGAAGCTGATCGACGCGGGCCTTGCTGAGGATCTCTTCGTTCGCGATCCTGATCTGTGCCTGCACGGACGGATCCTTCTCCAATCCCTCTTTGGTCGCCTCGGTGGCGAGCTGGCGCTGTGCGAGCAGGTTCTGCACCAGCGTCTCGATGCGCTTGGGGCTGTTGAAGAATCCGGGGCGCTGGCGCTCGTCGATGCGCGCCGCGAACGCGTCGATGTCGGCCATCGTCAATACCACGGTGCCCTGGCGCGCGACGACCGTATCGGGCGGCATCTTGTCGGGGACGGGCGCGGTCTGCGCCGTCGCGAAGGTCGCGCAAAGGGACAATTGCACGAGGCAACAAAGGACGAATCGCCGGTTTGACGACATGCGGAAAACTCCAGAGATAAAAACGCGGTCGGTTTGACCGCCGCGCAAGCGCGCAGTTCGCCGATCTCGACCGCCGGACGCAAGAGCGGCCCGGCCGGTCGTTCCGGCCGAGCCGCTCGTTTCAAGCGCTTAGTTGTGGTTGTGCTGACTCGTGGTCTTGCACGCGGTGCCGGTGCAGCCGGGACCGGTCGTATTGATGTCGTGGAACTGCAGGTTGAGGAAGTAGTCGGTGTTCGGCGCCAGCTGGCAGTAGAAATTCGAGCCGTTGACCATGCGCCAGTACACCAGGCCCTGATCCGTCGAAGGCACGTTCGTCACGATGCAACCCGCCGCCGCAGGCGCGAAGTCGCCGCACGCCTGGCTGATCGAGACATCGAGATTCGGACCCGCGCCGTACGAGACGTTCTTGTAGAAGCCCGTCAGCGTGGTCGGCGTGCCCGCGGGTACATGGAACTTCGCGGCCACGTACTGCGCCTTCGGCAGCGTCCAGATCGTCGGGCTGGCGCCGTTCGGGCCCGGCCACGAGATGACGTTGTCGTTCTCGCTGAGATGACCCCAGATGTTGTCCCACAGCGTCAGATCGACGTTGTGGCGGATATGCGGCCCGGAGTTCTCCGGCAGATAGTGGATGTCGCTGACCAGCGCGCGCGTGCGCGGTGCGATTGGGCAGACGTCGCCGGTGCCCTGCCCGACGACGACGGTCGCCGGCTGGCTCGTCGCCGAGCCCGATGCGTTCGAACAGGTCAGTGACAGCGTGTACGTGCCCGCAGTGGTCGCGGTGACCGTGCGCGGCGATATCGCCGAGGTGACGTCAGTCCAGCCGCTCAGCGTCGCGGAGCTTCCGTTGAGGTCTGCCGAGCCGGCGCAGGACGTTGCGCCGCTGACGGTCCAGCTGACCGTGAAGGGCGTTCCCGTGATCGGCAGTGAAGGCAGGACAGTCAGCGGGAAGTTGTTGGGCGTCGGTCCCCCGCCGCCGCTGCCGCCGCCGCAGCCGGTTCCACTCAGCGTCACGCCGGTTGCGATGAGGTCGGTGCCGTTGGCGCCGAGTCGCAGACCGTTGGCATCGGTGGTGACGTCGCAGGATGCCTGCGCCGCCGTGGTGAGATGGATGGTGACCTGGGCGCTGGCGGTGCCGGAGGCGATGAGGGCCAGTGCGGAGACGAGCGAAGCGATACGACGCATTGCAACGGACATAGATTTTCCAGCGTAGTGCGAAAGATCCCGAAACGCGGCGGATTCTAGCCTAAAACGGCGGGCTTGCCAGCGCATTCGATCATACCCGCGAAAAAAGAGTCTGAACCGCGCCGTGGAATCCATATGAAAACTTTTGTGCACAAAAAAAAGGGGGGCCGAAGCCCCCCTTTTCGTGCAACACAACGTAGAGATTACGAGCAGGCCGGGTCGGCGCCCGTGCACGAACGACTTGCGCGATGACGGAACAGGCCGCCGTAATTGGCGAGCAAGCCCGGGTTCGCGTTGGCGTTGATGACGTTGAACGCCTCGTAGCCAGTCGTCGGCAGACCGTTGAAGGTCACAGCCGCGCCGGTCGGCGTGACGCCGCCCGGGAGCGCGTGGCCGCCGTCACCCGACGTCAGGTCGAGCTTCAGCCAGCCGTACTGCGCGAACGGAACGATGTTCGGACGCAGGAACGAGCCCAGCACGCCCGACGGATCGCCGGCGCCGGTATCGGTCAGGAAGCTGATGACGTTGACTTCGAACGGCAGCGAGTTCGGCTGCGAGCTGATCGGCGGCGAGAAGTCGCCCTGGATCGTCGTCGTGTTCTCTTCGCGGTCGTAGATGCTCGGCACGACAACGACGTTCGACTGACCACCCGCGAACGCTTCGACGAACGGCGGGAACGGAACGGCACCGTACAGCGAGTCGACGTAGAAACGCTTGGTCGGGAACGTGACGATCCAGTCGGTCGCGGCGCCAAGGCCGGACGAGACGATGTACGTGTTGTAGATCGCATCCGACATGTAGACCGCGCTGACCGCGTCGACGCCGAAGGCGTAGTCGACGGTGACGAGCTGGCCGCCATTCGTGAACACGAACGCGCGCGCAACGCCGTTGACCGCATCAGCCGAGTTGGCGTCCTGCAGCGACGGGTTGAGGTTCGAGCTCGGCGAGTACAGCGGAACGGCCGAGAAGCCGTCGATCGCGTCTGCCGTGTACGGGAAGATCGTGCCTTCGCCGACGTTGATGATGTCGGCTTCGCCGAACAGACCACCGGTCGGAGCAACGACGCCTGCCGAAGCAACGGCATCATTGACCGAACCGCAGCCCGGGGGAACGCCATCCTGATGCGTGATCAGACCGGCAAGCTCGCTGGCCGGATCGATGTCGCCCATCGAGATCAGCTCGATGTAGCCTTCGCGCGTACGCGTGATGTCATGCGGGCCGTCATCGGCCGGAACCGGACCGGAGCCGTCGAATGCGGCTGTGCGGAAGAGAACCGGGGAGTTGTCCAGCACGCTCGGATCGGTGCAGCTCTGGTCGGTCGTGCTGACCTGGCCACCGCCGGTGTCAGAAGTCTGACTGACCGTCGCCGTCCACACGTCGTTCGGCGAGAGGTAAAGGTTGAAGTCCAGGACTTCGCGGCTGTTGTAGCCCTCGAGGAAACGGACCTTGACCGCCTTGCCGTTGATCGGATCCGTATTGACTACGGCGAACAGCGTGTCCTGGCTCTTGTTGACCGTGTAATAGGGATAAATGAGAACCTGGCCGAGACCATCGGGATTCAGGTCGACGGCATTCGCCAGGCCCGCGAAACCAGCGACGCCGGCGATACCGGCGACGACGGCAGTCGTCAAGCTGTTTCTCTTCATCACAACACTCCTAATTTGACCACAGGGCTTTTTGCTTTACCGCCAACCTCACTCCGAAACGCAAACGGAGCCCCACCTTGGCAGGGTTTAGGTTAGGCAACAGCGCCGCCATGTTAAGGCAAAGGAAAGGGGCGTGCAATCCCCGTGTTCCCAACCTATTTCCGGCTGCGAATTCAATTACTTGGGAAGAAAGTACCAGCCGTCCTTTACATGCACCCAAGTCTCGCTCTGGGTGCTTGTGGATTCGGCCGACTTGCCGACCCCGCCCACTCCGGGCAGGCCCACAGAATAGCTCACGTCAATATAGACCTTGCAGCGATCGGCATCACACTCCTTGTGATTGAACTTGGCTGCGGTCCATTTCACCGGCCGATTATTCATCGCGGCGGCATATGCCTCGCGCGTTTGCGTTTCGCGCGTGCCGGGCGATAGATAGTCGTAGGCTTTTTCGGCCTGATGCGCGATCAGATAATTCCAGCGCTCGACCGCGCGCTTGTCGATCTCGGCAGTGCTGTCGCCGCTGCCGAAATTGCAGCCGCCGAGCAGCACGGCGAGCGCGCCGAGAGCTGCGATTGCGCTGCGCTTAGTGATCATTCGGCGTGTCCTCTTGCGGTTTGATGGGTTCGGTCGTCGCTGCCGGCGGCGGTTGTTGCGGCGGAGGCGGCGGCGGCTCGGCGATCGGGTGCGCGCCGGCCGGATCCTGGTGCAGCGGCGCGAGCGACTGGAACTGGCGCGTGTATTCCTCGTGACCTGACGCGCCTCGTCGCTGTTGCTGATCACGCGCGGCGTGATCAGCACGATCAGCTCGGTGCGGTCCTTGTGGTTCGTCGTGCTGCCGAACAGGTTTCGCAGGAACGGAACCCTGCTGATCAGCGGCAGTCCGGTCTGGTTCTGTCGTCTGGTTGTCCTGGATGAGGCCGCCGAGCAGCAGCGTCTCGCCGCTCTGCACCGCGACCTGCGTCTGGATCAGGCGCTGGTTGATCGGCGGATTGCCGCCGGCGCGGCGTCGGACCGGGATTGCTGACTTCCTGCTGGATGTCGAGATAGACGAGGCCACCCGGATTGACGCGCGGCTTCACGTCGAGCGTGACGCCGGTGTTGAGGTATTGCACCGATCCCGTCGTCGCGAGCGTGTTCGTCGTCGTTCCGTTCGTGTCGTGCCGACCGTGCCGAGTCCGTTGTAGAACGTCTGCACGATCGGAATCTGCTGGCCGACGTTGATCTGCGCTTCCTGGTTGTTGGCGACGAGCAGCGAAGGCGCCGCGAGCGACTTCGCCTGTCCGTTCGTTTCGAGCGCATTGATCGCGACTTCGAAATTCTTGTTGAGGAACGAATAGAAGAAGCCGCCGTTGTCGGTCGGCGTGACGTTGCCGATCGCGCCAAGCGAGGTGCGATGACGATCGTGCGAGTTGCCGGTGAAGCTCGGGCCCGACCCGGCGGATACGCGTACGGATAATTCCGTTTGCCTGCGCCGAACCCGTCGCGGTGCCGATCAAGTCCGGTGAGATACCACTGCACGCCGAAATTCAGATCGCCAGTCGAGCGAGACTTCGAGAATGCGCGCCTCGATCTGCACCTGCAGCGGCACGATGTCGAGCTTCTTGATCGCCGCTTCGATGCGCGCACCACTCGATCGGCGTCGCCTGCACCATCAGCTGGTTGTTTTCCTCGATCGCCGAGATGCGGATGTCGGTTTCCTTGTTGCCTTGTCCCGGCGCGGCCGGCGTCGTGCCTGCGGCGCCGTGGCCGGCGCGTTCTTCTCGCGATCGGATTGCGGACGCAGCGAATTCTGATAGCTCATCGTCGTGTTCGAGCCGCCGACGTTGCTGCCGGTACCACCCGTACCGCCGCGACCGCCGAGCGTGGTCGGCCGCAATCCCGGCGCGACGCTGCCGGTCGTGTTCCGATGCGAGCTGCCGGTCGATGAGCCGAGGAAGATCTGGCTGAGATAGTCGGCAAGATCCGGCGCCTTGAGGTTCTTGACGTTGTAGACGTAGAGCTGCGTCGCGTTCTCCGCGCCGCCGCGATCGAGTCGGTACAGCCACTCCTCGGCCGACTTCAGATACGCCGGCTGCGGCGTGATCACGACCAGCGAATTGGTCTGCTCGATCGGCATGAAGCGGAACATGCCGGCGAGCGGCGATTCGCCTTCGGTGCCGAAGATCTTCAGAAGATCGGGCAGCAGCTTGCCGACTTCGACGTGCTGCATCGTGAACACGCCGACCGACATGCCCTTGAGCCAGTCGACGTCGAACGTCTCGATCGTCTGCTGATAGTTCTGCAGCTCCGCCGACGTGCCGGCCATGACCAGCAGGCTGCGGTTCGGATCGATGTTGACGAAGGCTTCGGGCTTCGCGTACGGCTTCAGCAGCTTCGCCATCTCGGTCGGCGAAACGTACTGCAGCGGGAAGATGCGCAGCTCATAGCCTTTCGCGAGCGATATCGGCGCCGTCGTCGGCGTCAGCCGGCCGACGATCGCATCCTTGGTCGGCATCACCAGGTAGCGCCCGTCCTGACGCACGAGGCTGACGCCGTTCGCCGACAGCAGCATCTCGAGCACCGGCAACGCTTCGGAGCGGCGGATCGGCTTGGATGTCGAGAACGTCACCGAGCCGCCGACGTTCGGCGCGATCGTGTAGTTCTCCTGCAACAGATCGCCGAGGATCGCCTTGATCACGGCCTGCACCGGCTGATTCTCGAAATTGAAGACGACATCGGCCTCGCCGCTGCCGCCTTCCTTCGCGTTCGGCTGCTTTGTGAAGAACTTGCCGGTGCCGACCTGGATCTCGGGCTTGGGCGGTTCCTGATCGGAAAGCGCCTGCGGCGAAATCGCAATGCCGGTTGCGCCTGTCTGTCTCGACCGGCGCAACCGGTTTCAGGATCGTGTCCGCGGTCAGGATGTCGCTCGTGGCCTCGGCCTTTTTTTCGGGCGACGTCGCGCAGCCTGCAAGCAGCACGAGCGCGCAAGCGGTCAGCGGGGCGATGAATCGGGATAGCACGTGTCTCACTCCGTCACTGCTTCGGTGGCGCCGGGGGTTTCGCCGGCGGCTTGTACTTGCCGCTCTCGTTGCGCTGCTTGTCGGCATCTTCTCGCATCTGGCGTCGGCGGTCCTCGATGCGCTTGGCCAGATCGCCCGAATCGGCGCGTTTGTTGTCGGTTGCACTGGGGCTGGCGTTGCCGCGCGCCCCGGTCGCCCCGGTCGCCGCGCTCGAGCGCGCGCTACGCGCCTGCGCGGGCTTCGCCGGCTGCGCCACCGAGGTCTCGAGCTCCACTTCCGTGCGCTCGTTGGCCGCGCTCCTGAACACGACGCTGCGCGGCTTGACCTCGACCAGCGTCCAGCTCGCCTGATCGCCTTCCAGCGGCATTCCGACCTTGAGGGCCACCGACTGGTTCCGCGCCTTGTCCTGAACCATCGCGATCTTGACCGACGAAGTCGACACGATGCCGGTCAGCGTGATGTTGAGGGGATTCTGCGGCGCGGCCGAATCATCGCCCTCGCTCGCATCGACCGGCGTCGGCATGCGATCTTCGTTGAACAGCGGATGTGCTTCGACCTCGGCGAACTCGGACGCCGGCGGCAACTTCAGCGGCTTGTCGTCGACGGCGCTGCCCGGCAGCGGCGGTGCTCCGGCCGGATCGTCCGGCGCCCAGCGGTAGCCGCGTCCGACGCCGGCGTACTGCAGCAGCACGGTAAGCAGCAGGAAGCCGCATACGGCGCCGAGCGCTGTCGTCGTCAATCGGGCGACCTGCACGTTCATTTCTGCGCCTTTGGCGGCGGCGCCGGCTTGCCCGGCTGGCGCAGGTAGCCGGTCAGGTTGAAACGCACGTCGAGGGGACTCGCAACGACCTTGCTCCCCGGCGGCTGATAGCTCTGCTGCTTGTAGATCATGATCTGGTCGACGAAGAGATACGGCTTGCCGTTCTCCAGGTCGTAGAGGATCGCCGCAAGCGGCTCCAGATCGCAGCGCAGTCGCGCCTGCACGGTGACGCGCTTGTACAGCTCTTCCTCGCCGCTCGTGTACGGGCTCTGCCCGGCCGACGAGCAGCGCTTCTCGTCCTTGGCGTGATCGGTGATCGCCTGGTTCAAGCGCTGGATCAGATAAGCCGACGCCGCATTCTGATCGGTGTCGGTCAGGAACGCCTGGTTGCTCTGCTCGCGCGCATGGATCGCGGCGAGGCGCTGCTCGATCTCGGGCTTCTGTGCCGCAGCCTGGCGGAAATGCAATTGCTGATCGCGCAGGTCCGCCATGTCCGCGCGGAACTGCAGCTGCGGCGCGACGAACCACCAGTGGATGCCGATCAGATAGACGAGCAGCAGCACGATCAGCAGGATCACCACTGCGAGGAAGCGGCCGTCCTTCGGCTGGAACCTACTTGCCGCCATTATCGGGCTCCTTCGGCGGCGGTGCGCGCTGCTGCCCGCGCTTGGCCTGCATCGCGGCTTCCTTGCGCGCCGCGGCGTCCTTGGCCATCGCCTCTCTCTTCTTGTTGATCTCCTCTTTCTTCGCGGTGTCCGGAGTCGACATCGACGTCTTGCCGGCTTCGGGCTTGAGCGGCGCGCTCGATGTGCCGGCATCATGCTTTGCCGTCGTGGTCTCCGGCGTCCGCGGCATCTTCACGTCGGCAGGCTTGCCGTTGCAGGACTTGATGTCGGCGACGATCTGGAAACGCTCCTTGCCGGTGCGCGCATCGGGCTGGATCTGCCCCTGCAGGCGCGGATCGCCAAGGCACGTCGACGCGCCGAGCAGCGAGATCAGCTTGGCGGCTTCCTTCGACTGGCCCTGCAGCTGCACGTCGCCATTTTCGATCTGCAGGCGCTCGAGAAACGTATCTTCGGGAAGACGCCGGCTCAGATCGTCGATCAGCGCGACCGTCAGCGGATTGTTGCGCTTCTTGTCGGAAAGGAAGTTCGCGCCGGCGATCGAATCGGCAAGCGTCTTGCGCAGCGCCGCGACCTGGCGCGCCTCGGTATTGGATTTTTCCACTTCCGCGCGCATCGCCTCGACCGCGGCCGCGCGGTTGGTCAGCGACTCGTCCATGTTGAGGACGAGCAGTATCACCGCGAGCGCGGCAAGGCCGAGATTCAGCGGCAGGCGCATGTCGCGCCGACGCGCCCGGCGTTCGAGCGGCAGAAGATTGATCTGACGGCGCGCACCGCCGGGCTCGGCGCGCCATGCATCGACACCGTCGAGCGCGGCGGCGCCGGACGGCAGCGCGCCGATTTCCTGATCGAGCTGCGCGCGCGGCAGCAGCACGAGCTCGACATTGAGATTGCGGCCGCTGGCGTCGCGTCCGATCACGTGGCTGTCGAAATAGATCTGGTCGGCCTTGAACGGCGTCTGCCGATCCATCTCGAACGAAAGCACCTGGCGCAGGTTTTCCTCTGCGGCCGCAGGCAGCGTGAGATTGCGCTGCAGCACGCGCTCGGCAGGAATGCACAGCACGGTGCGCACGCCGGGATCGTCGATCGCGGCACGCAGGCGCTGGAACTCCGCGATCTGCGCATCGTTCGGCTGGCTTCGCGTGATGCGCGCGTACTCGCGCGCCTGACCGGCGCGCTCGCGCCACACGATGATCTCGTCGGGACGCAGATCGAGCAGCAGCGATTCGGAACGTTCCTCGACCAGGCTGCGCCAGCGCAGCGGGAGGCACGCGACCAGCTGGCTGCCCCACCAGCGGAAATAGCCCGGCAGCGGCGTCTTGGCCAGACGCGTCCTGAGACGAGTCAGTTGTCTTTCGAGAACGGGATTCACGGGACTTAAGAGGTTTCCCCATCCCGCCAGCGCAGGATCACGAACGGCCGTCCGGCCGAGCTGACCCCGCCCATGCGGATGGTTGCATCCAGGACCGTGCTGGCGCCATTCGGCAGCTTGGCACGGGATTTGACACTATACGTGAGGCCGCCGCCGCCTGCCATGATCGGGCTCCCGTCGGGCGCGAGCACACCGCCCGGCGTGCGTGCCCGGCGCCTGCGACTGCAGCTGCTGAACCAGCTGCTGAATCTGCTCGGGCGACGCATCCGGATACATCGCCTGCAGCGCATCCGGATTGGCGAATCCGGCATTCGGCGCGCTGCGGCCGGAATAGATCGTGATCGCAGGCTCGATCTTCCGATAGAGATCGTAGGTCATGCCGAGCACCTGCTGCAGCTCCGACACGGTATCGAACGGCGCGTTCTTCGGCGTGTACGGAAGCCCCGCCGCCTTGTAGTCGGCTGCCTCGGCGCCGTTCGGCGATTTGAGATCGTCCGAATCGATCCAGTCCTTGACCGCATCGGCGAGCGCCTGCGCCTTGTCCAGCGGCACGCCGTGCGTGACGAAGAGATTGGTCAGCAGGTCGCCGTTGTTCATCGCGGTGTTGATATCGATCTTGCCCGAGTCGTCCTGTATCGCGATCTCGATCTCGGCGTCGCCATAGCCGAAGCGATACGGACGTCCGTCGGCGATCCAGCGCTGCATCGGATCGGCCTTGCGCAATTCGTAGATCGCGAGATTGAGACCCGCCTCGGCCGCGTAGCGCGCCTGCGTCGTGTCGAAGAGATGACGCGACTGCAGATTCTCGGTGCGCGCGATGAGCGCGAAACTGCCGAGCAGGATCGACAGCATCGCGATGACCCAGAGCACGAGCACGAACGCGACGCCGCGCTGGCGCCGCTGCACGATTGCGCGACGCGCGCTCACTGGTTGCCTCCACCGAGCGGAGGCTTGCGCATGCCGCCAAGGCCGCGCGGATTCAGCACCGAGCCCGGCCGGCCCATGCCGCGCGCCGCGCCGACGTCGAGCATCAGCGGAATTTCCATGTCCGGAAACATCACGCGCGCTTCGGGACGCATCGTGATCGCGATGCGCACCATGACCGGCGTCACGCTCGGATCGTCCCATTGATCCGACCAGTCGGTGAGCTCGCCCTGATCGTCGAGCGTGCGGTACTCGAACTTGCCGTCCTGGATCTGATCGAGCAGCACCGCGGGCTCGGTGTCCGAGGGCTTCTGGTTTTCGAGATCGAAGCCATTCAACATGAAATCGGTGAACACGAGCTCCTTGCCGCCGCGGTGACTGCCGACGAGCCGGAGCGTCTGCACGTATGGGCCGCCCTTGGACAGATAACCCGGCATCGGCGCGACGAAGCGCATCGAATCGGCGCTGCCCTCGAACACGAAGTTGGTGCCGGTCGCATCGTCCGTGCCGAACGCGAGCGGCAGGATGCGGCTGATCTGGTGACGCATGAATTCCTCGGCGACGCGCAGCCGGTTGGTGCGGTCGATCGCGGTCTCGCCCGAATGCATCGCGTGCACGGTCGTGCGGATCGCGCCCCACGTGCCGGCGAGCAGCAGCGCGAGCAGCAGGGTCGCGAGCATGACTTCGAGCAGGGTGAAGCCCGAAGAGCCGCGAATCGCGAATCGCGAATCGCGAACCGGAACACGCGCGCACGCGCGCCTCGCGAACGCGGGCGCCATTCGCGATTCGCGATTTGCGATTCGCAGGCCGCTCACCGCTTCACCCCGGCAGCACCCTGCCGCCCCGCCGCAGTCGGCAGGCCCAATCCTTGCGTGTTCTTCGGATCCGGATTCATCGTGCGCAGCGTGCTGAAGCGCGCACTGTGCGACGTCGAGCCGAAACGGCCGCCCCAGAATACGGTGAGATCGATCTGATAGAGATCGAACGGCGAGACCTGCAGCGCGCCGCCATTGCCCGCGCCGGTCGTCATGCGCTGCTGCATGCCCTGGTTCTGGGTCGTGTTGCCGGAGGTGCCCGCCGCATATTGCTGCGGCGGCGGTTCGACGCTGGTGGGATCGACCTGCTGGATCTCGAGCTGCCAGCTGTAGTTGTCGTCGAAACGTGCCGTTCGAGCTGCCGGCTTCGATCTGCGTGCCGACGCCGACGGTATCGAGCTTGGATTCGGCCCAGAGCGCAGCCATCGTGTAGTCGCTCGACAGACGCGTGTTGTGCATCGACGTCGCCAGCACCTGCATCAGCACGCCGATGCCGATCGCGAAGACGAGGAACGCGGCGACCATCTCGATCAGGCTGAAACCAGCCTGCCGATGTCGGGCGAAATGTGCGCGCGTGCGTTTCATGACGGTGATCTGGACTGCCGTTGGTCCGTGAAGTTCGCTTACTCGGGGTGCTCGTCGAGCTCGATCTCGCCGGTGAGCCACGCCACATTGATGCGCCACTCGCGACGATCCTGCAGCACGGAAATGTGTCCGCCGGTCGAGCTGCCGTCGGGGAAGAAGCGGATGCCGCCGGCATTGCCGCCGGTGACTTCCTGCTCGGCCGTCGTCAGCTGCATGTGCATGTCCTCCGGCAACTTCACCGCGGATTTGCCCGGCGCGGTGTACGAGTTGTCGTCGAGGTTGAGCAGCAGCACTTCCTGCTTGCCCTTCACGATCGCCTGCCCGCGCGTATAGCGCAGTGCAGCGACGAGATCGCGACTCGCCGCCGTGATGCGCGCGCTATGCAGGCTCTTCGAGAACGAGAACGTGACAGCCGTCAGCGCGATCGCCAGCAGCAGGATCACGGCCATCAGTTCGATGAGCGTGAAGCCGCGTGTCGAGAAGCCGGAATCGGCGAATCGGGAACGGTGCAGCCGCGAGCGGTCGGAGCGGAAACGGGCGCGACAGTTCGCGCATCGCGCTGCTCTGCTGACTCCCGATTCCCGATTCCCGATTCCCATCTCTTACTGCCAATTGCCCCAATCCGCATTCACGCCGTCGCCGCCGGCCTGGCCGTCCTTGCCGAGGAACATGATGTCGAAGTCGCCGTGCTCGCCCGGCGCCTTGTACTGGAACGGATGGCCGAACGGATCCTTCATGTCGGATTCCTTCGCGTAGGGCCCCATCCAGTTCGCCGCATTGCCCGGCTTGGCTGATGAGATCCTCCAGGCGCGCCGGCGGCGAGCCGTTGTCGAGCGCGTAGCCTTCGACCTTGCCGGCAAGCGCCTGCACCTGCGCCTTGCCGGCGCCGTACTTGCCCTTGTCGACGTTCTTGCCGACCTGCTGCACGACGATGCCGGCGACGATGCCGATCAGCACGATCACCGCGAGCATCTCGATCAGGCTGAAGCCCGCTGCGCGCGGCAGGCGGACAGTGCGACGTTGCTTGGTCATGTTCATGGCTTCCTGTGTCCGAATCCCGAAATACGAATTTGCCGCTTCAATGCACCGCGCCCGCGATATTCATGATCGGCAGCACGATCGCCAGCATGATCATCGCGACGACGACGGTCATGACGATCGTCGTCGCCGGCACCAGCGCCGCGAGCAGCCGGTCCAGCGTGTTCTTGACCTCGACGTCGAACGTGTCGGCGACCTTGATCAGCATCGTGTCGAGCTCGCCCGATTCCTCGCCGACGCTGATCATCTGCAGCGCGAGCTTCGGAAAGCGCTTGGACTGCGCCAGCGCGTAGCCGAGGCCGCCGCCGGTCTTGACCTCTTCGGCGGCCTCTCCAACCGCCTGCGCGAGCACGGTGTTCGTCATCACGTTGCGCGCGGTCGCAAGCCCGGTCAGCAGCGGCACGCCGTTCTTGAGCAGCACGCCGAGCGTGCGCGTGAGCCGCGCGGTTTCGATCTTGCGCGTGACGTCGCCGATGATGCGCATCTTGAGCAATCGCTCGTCGATCCTGAGGCGCGCGACCGGTTCGGCCATCTGCCGGCGGAACCAGCCGGCGCCGAGCACGATCAGCGCGATGATCAGCCACCAGAAACTCTGCAGCGTCGAGCCGACCGCGAGCACGATCTTGGTGATCAGCGGCATCTCGACGTTCATGTCGGCGAACATCGGCGCGAACTGCGGCACGACGTAGATCAAGAGGATCATCAGCGAGAACAGCACCATGCCGACCAGGAATGCCGGATAGATCATCGCGTTGACGACACTGCGACTTCAGCTGCGCGGCTGCGCTCGAGATAGTCGCCGAGGCGCGCCAGCGTGTTGTCGAGCGAACCGCCCGTTTCGCCGGCGCGCACCATGTTGACGTAGAGCTTGGAAAAGCTGCCGTGCTCGGCCTCGAGCGCATCGGACAGCGGCGTGCCGCCGCGCACCTGATCGCGCACGCGCTCGAGCATGCGCCGGGCCTTCTCGCTTTCCGGAAGGTCGAGCAGGATCTGCAGCGCGCGATCGAGCGGCTGGCCGGCGCCGAGCAGCGTCGCCAGCTGCTGCGTGAACTGCACGACCTGCGCCTCGCGCAGCGTCGCGCGCTTGAAGAGCGCCGCGACGAGGCCGACCGAATCGCCGCTGTCGGCCTCGCGCACTTCGAGCGGGATGTTGCCGGCATCCTGCAGCTTGCCGATGACCTCGTCGTGCGTGCCGACGTCCATCTGGCCGTCGAGCGTTTCGCCGGAAGGCGTGACGGCCTTGTAGTAGATACAGCGTCATTGCCGTCAGCTCTCCTGCGTCACGCGCAGGACTTCCTCGATCGTCGTCTGCCCTTGCAGCGCCTTCACGAGTCCATCCTCGTACATCGTGCGCATGCCTTCCTTGCGCGCGGCTTCTTCGAGCTCGCCCATGCCGGCGTGCTGCATGATCATGCGGCGCAGGTTGTCGGTCATGACCATGAATTCCATGATCGTCGTGCGACCGTAGTAGCCGGTCGGGTTGGCGATCGACGTGCCCGGCTTGTACAGCTTGACCGGCCGCTGCGTCGGTGAATTGATCGAGATTGAATTCCTTGATGACTTCCGGCAGCGGTTCGTACGCCTGGGACGTCGTTGCATCGAGCCGACGCACGAGACGCTGCGCGAGGATGCCGTTGACCGTCGAGGTCAGCAGATAATCCTCCACGCCCATGTCGAGCATGCGCGTGATGCCGCCGGCCGCGTTGTTCGTATGCAGCGTCGACAGCACCAGGTGTCCGGTCAGCGCGGACTGGATCGCGATGCGCGCGGTCTCGAGATCGCGCATTTCGCCGATCATGATGATGTCCGGATCCTGACGCACGATCGAGCGCAGCGCGTGCGAGAAGTCGAGGCCAATGGTCGGCTTGGCCTGGATCTGGTTGATGCCTTCGATCTGGTATTCGACCGGATCCTCGACCGTGATGATCTTGACGTCGGGCGTGTTGAGCTTGGAGAGCGCCGTGTACAGCGTCGTCGTCTTGCCCGAGCCGGTCGGGCCCGTGACCAGCATGATGCCGTGCGGAAGCTCCAGCACGTTGATGAATTTCGACAGGAACTGATCGGTGAAGCCGAGCGTGTGGAAATCGAACACGATCGCTTCGCGGTCGAGGATACGCATGACCACCGATTCGCCGTGCGCGGTCGGCACGGTCGACACGCGAAGGTCGAGCTCCTTGCCCTGCACGCGGATCATGATGCGGCCGTCCTGCGGCAGGCGGCGCTCGGCGATGTTGAGCTTGGCCATGATCTTGACGCGCGAGATCACCGCCGCGGTCGACGCCGCCGGCGGCGATTCGACTTCGTGCAGCACGCCGTCGATGCGGTAGCGCACCTTCAGGCGATTCTCGAACGGCTCGACGTGGATATCCGACGCGCGCTGCTCGACCGCGCGCTGGATGATGAGATTGACGAGGCGGATGACCGGCGCTTCGGAGGCGAGATCGCGCAGATGCTCGATGTCGTCTTCGCTGCGGTTGTTGTCGTCGGTCAGGTTCTCGACGATCGTGCCCATCGCCGATCGGCCCGAGCCGTAGTAGCGCTCGATCAGATCGTCGATCTCGCTGCGCATGCCGATGTTGAGCTTGACCGTGCGCCCGGTCGCGAGCTCGAGCGCCTGCATCGGAAAGCGGTCCGCCGGATCGGCGACGAGCAGCGTGACGTCGCTGTCGCTCTCGCCGATCGGACAGATGTGGTGGTGCTTCAGGAAGCGCACCGACGTCTGCACGTTCGCCGGCGGCGTCTCCGGAAATTCCTTGGCCGACAGCAGCGGCAGCGACGAGCAGTTCGGACACGCGCCTCGGCCATCTCGCGTTCGGAGACGAGGCCGAGCCGCGTCAGCAGCGAGACGAGGCTGCCCGACGCCGGATCCTCCTCGTGCAGGCGGCGGCCGCGCACGAGGTCGGTTTCCTTGAGGTGGCCGCGCGCGACCAGGAACTGGCAGATGCGATCGTCGAGGCTGCCCTCGGCGCGGCGGCGTGACGGGGGCGATGGGTGCAACGGCGGCCATGGCGTCCTGATGTTCTGCGACGGGTATTTCGACCCGACTGCGAATTGTTCCATACCCGATGCCCGGGCGCGCTGAAACGGCCGCACCGCTGGCTGCGGCACCGCCGTCGTACGTCCTTGCTGCTAGGGCACGCCCGCGGCCGCGGGCGCTCCGTGTCGCCTCGCCGGGCGAAATTCAGACCGCCGTTTCGACCCCGGGTTCCCCGTCCGGACGGACCAGCCGCTCGATGAACGGCCGGTTCAGCCCGATCCACAAGCGCCGCCGGCACGACCGCCGGCAGGATCAGATAGCCGAACTGGTAGGCCAGCGCAATCGCGTTCGGCGCGAGGCCCGCCTTGCGCGATCGCCGCCGCGCCCGGCGCGCCGGCATCGAACGCGACGAACTTGAGGCTCTCGCCGACGATGCCGAACGCCTGCGCGATCCAGATCACGGCGATCGCGACAACCATCTCGATCAGCCGTCGCCGCGTCGACAGCGGCGTCGCCATCGCAAGGCCGCAGAAGAGCGGCAGCGAATACGCGTAGACCATCGGATTCAGCGTCGGCTCGAGCACGCCGACGCCGCCTGCACTGCCGGCGCGCGGCGGGCACGGTCACGGTGACCGCGGTCGTCAGCGTGACGAGATAGCCCGCATGCGCGATCACGCGACCCGACTCGTCGAGCAGATCGCCGCCCTGCGCGAGACGCCGAGAAGAGATCCGGCCACAAACCGAGCAGCGCGAACCGCGCGAGGCGCACCGCCGGCCACGACCACACCGCGGCGCGCCCAGAACCAGACCACGAAACTCAGCGGCAGCCAGAGCGCGGCCTTCAGCGCGAACTCGTGGACCGGCGAGAAGCGCATCACCCGACCCAGATGCGCGCGTTGCGGAACATGCGCATCCACGGCGAATCCTCGCCCCACTCGCGCGGACGCCAGCTCATCTGCACGCTGCGCATCACGCGCTCGGGATGCGGCATCAGGATCGTCGCGCGACCGTCGCGGCGTCGTGAATCCGGTCAGCCCGTCGGCCGAGCCGTTCGAGTTGAGCGGAAAACGCTCGGTCGCATCGCCGCGGTTGTCGACGAAGCGCACGCAGGCGCGCGCATGCTGCGCGTCGGTCGACGCGCGCGAACTGCGTGCGGCCTTCGCCGTGCGCGACAGCGACCGGAATGCGCGATCCGGCCATGCCGTTGAAGAAGATCGACGGCGAATCGAGCACTTCGAGCGTGACCAGGCGCGCCTCGTACTGCTCGCTCGCATTGCGCACGAAACGCGGCCAGTGCTCGGCGCCCGGGATGATGTCCTTCAGCGCCGCCAGCATCTGGCAGCCGTTGCAGACGCCGAGCGAGAACTTCGATTCGTCCGCGAAGAACAGCCGCGAACTGCTCGCGCAGCGCATCGTTGTAGAGGATCGACGCGGCCCAGCCGCGACCCGCGCCGAGCACGTCGCCGTAGCTGAAGCCGCCGCACGCGGCGAAGCCGGCGAAATCGGCGAGCTTGCGGCGGCCGCTCTGCAGATCCGTCATGTGCACGTCGATCGCATCGAAACCGGCGCGCGTGAACGCGGCCGCCATCTCGACCTGTCCGTTGACGCCCTGATCGCGCAGGATCGCGACGCGCGGCCGCGCGCCTTTCGCGATGTACGGCGCCGCGATGTCCTCGCGCGGATCGAACGTCAGCTTCGGCATGATGCCGGGATCGTCGGCGTCGCAGCGCCATTCGCTCTCCGCATCCGCGCAGACCGGATTGTCGCGAAGGCGCTGCATCGCGTGGCTCGTTTCGGACCAGGCCTTCATCAGGTCGGTCCAGTTCCATTCCGCGCGCATCTCGCCGGCGATCTCGAGGCGCACGCGCATGCGCTTGGTCGGCCGCGCGACATCGTGCACGAGCGCGTCGATGCCGTGCGCCGCGAAGATCGCGCGCACCGCGTCGCGATCGGCGCTGCGCACCTGCACGATCGCGCCGAGCTCTTCGTTGAAGAGATCGCCGGCAGCGCGCCATCGGCCCAGCCGTCGAGCGTGACGTCGAGGCCGCAGTGCCCGGCGAGCGCCATCTCGATCAGCGCGACGATCGCGCCGCCGTCGGCGCGGTCGTGATAGGCGAGCAGAAGACCCTTCGCGTTGGCCTCCTGGATTGCGGCGAAGAACGCGCCGAAGCGCGCCGCGTCGTCGAGATCGGGCGCGAGCCCGCCGCCGCGATTGAACGCCTGCAGCAGCGTCGAGCCGCCGAGACGCGTTCTGGCCGGCGCCAAGATCGATCAGCCAGAGCTCGCTGTCGCCCTGATCGAGCACGAGCTCGGGCGTCAGCGCCTGGCGCGCGTCGATCGTGCGCGCGAACGCGGTCACGATCAGCGATACCGGCGCGACGGTTTTCTGCTCGGTCGCGCCATCCTGCCAGCGCGTCTGCATCGACAGCGAATCCTTGCCGACCGGAATCGAGATGCCGAGCGCGGGACACAGCTCCATGCCGACCGCGCGCACCGCGTCGTAGAGCGCGGCGTCCTCGCCGGGATGACCGACCGCGGCCATCCAGTTCGCCGACAGGCGCACTTCGTCGAGCTTCACGGCGGCGGCCGCGAGATTCGTCAGCGCTTCGCCGACCGCCATGCGCGCCGACGCGGCCGCATCGAGCAGCGCGAGCGGCGTGCGCTCGCCCATCGCCATCGCCTCGCCGGCATAGCCGTCGAAATCGGTCAGCGTGACCGCGCAGTCGGCGACCGGAACCTGCCACGGGCCGACCATCGGATCGCGCGAGCAGAGCCCGCCGACCGTGCGATCGCCGATCGTGATCAGGAACGACTTGCTGCCGACCGCCGGCACGCGCAGCACGCGATGCGATCGCGTCGTCGAGCGAGATGCCGGCGACGTCGGGCACGAGATCGACGCGATGCTCGACGTGTCGCGCATCGCGGTGCATGCGCGGCGGCTTGCCGAACAGGACGTCGAGCGGAAGGTCGATGACGGTCGCGTCGGGAGCCGGAGAGTCGGCGATCGCGAGTCGGTCGACGATCAGGCGGCGCTCGGTCGTCGCGTTGCCGACGACGGCGAACGGACAGCGCTCGCGCGCGCACAGCGATTCGAACAGCGCGAGATCGGCCGGGCGCACGCCGAGCACGTAGCGTTCCTGCGATTCGTTGCACCAGATCTGCATCGGCGACAGATGCGGATCGTCGCTCGGGATCGCGCGCAGATCGATGCGGCCGCCGACGTTCGAATCGTTGAGCAATTCCGGAATCGCGTTGGAAAGACCGCCCGCGCCGACATCGTGGATCGACACGATCGGATTTTCGGCGCCGCGCGCCCAGCACGCGTCGATGACCTGCTGGCAACGGCGCTGCATTTCCGGGTTGTCGCGCTGCACCGACGCGAAGTCGAGCTCTTCGGAGCTCGAGCCCGCCGCCATCGACGATGCCGCGCCACCGCCGAGGCCGATCAGCATCGCCGGGCCGCCGAGCACGATCACCGCGTCGCCGTCGGCGAGCGTCTTCTTCTCGACGTCGGGCTTGCGCAGGTTCGCAAGTCCGCCGGCGATCATGATCGGCTTGTCGTAGCCGCGGCGCAGGCCCGGCTCGCCGCTTTCCTGCTCGAACGCGCGGAAGTAGCCGCCGAGCGCGGGCCGGCCGAATTCGTTGTTGAACGACGCGGCGCCGATCGGTCCGTCGCGCATGATCTCGAACGCGCTCGCGAAGCGCGGCGGCAGCGGACGATCCTTTTCCCACGGCCGCGCAAGGCCCGGAATGCGCAGGTGCGAAACCGAGAAGCCGGTGAGGCCGGCCTTCGGCTTGCCGCCGCGGCCGGTCGCGCCTTCGTCGCGGATCTCGCCGCCGGAGCCGGTCGATGCGCCGGGAAACGGCGAGATCGCGGTCGGATGGTTGTGCGTCTCGACCTTGATCGCGAACGGCGCGTCTTCGCGGTGCGCCGTGTAGCGATCGCCATCAGGCTCGGCGAAGAAACGCTGCGCGCCGTTGCCTTCGATGACCGCCGCGTTGTCCTTGTATGCCGACAGCGTGTGCGCCGGCGACTTCGCGTGCGTGTTGCGGATCATCGCGAACAGCGACTTGTCCTGCTTCACGCCGTCGACGGTGAAGTCCGCGTTGAACACCTTGTGCCGGCAGTGCTCGGAGTTCGCCTGCGCGAACATCATGAGCTCGGCGTCGGTCGGATCGCGGCCGAGCGTCGCGTAGCTTGCGGCGAGATATTCGATTTCGTCCGGCGCGAGCGCGAGGCCGAGGCGCTTGTTCGCTTGTTCGAGCGCAGCGCCGCGGATTGCCTTCGAGCACGACGTGCTCGAGCGGCGCCGGCGCACCGGTTTCGAACAGCGCATCGATGCCGTCGAGCGATGCGATGACCGATTGCGTCATCGGATCGTGCAGGTCGCGCGTGACTGCGCGCCACTCGCGCGCTGTCGTGCGCGGGCGCACCTTCCAGATCGAACGCGATGCCGCGCTCGATGCGCCGCACCGGAAATCCGCAGCCCTGCAGGATGTCGGTCGCCTTGCTCGACCACGGCGAGCGCGTGCCGAGGCGCGGCACGATCCAGAACGCGGCCGGCAGCAGGCGCGCTCGCGCGTCGCTTCGATGACTTCGCGAGAGCTTGTCGATGTCGATGCGCGCGCGATCGGCGTCGACGAAATAGACGTAGCGCGCGCCGCGCACGCGGCAGCCGGGCGCGTGGTGCGCCAGCTCGGCGTTGAGGCGGTCGATTCGGAATGCGGACAGCGCAGGCTGGCCGTCGAGGACGATCATGGCCGGGGAGCGGTCGTGACAGGCCTTATTGTAGCAGCAGGGGTTAGGGACGTAGGGCGTCAGGGGCTAGCCCCTGCCCGTGCTCAATTTCCGGCCAGCGTCGCCTTGCCGAGATTCTCGAGCTTGGCAAGCATCTCCGTCGGCGACAGATAGCCGCCGATCTTGGTGCCGTCCGGCGCGAAGACCGACGGCGTGCCGTCGACGCCGACCTGCGCGCCGAGCTTGAATTCCTCGGCGACCGGGTTGTCGCACTTTGCCGGCGCCGGATTCTGGCCGGCCTTGGCGGCCGTGAACGCGGCGTTGCGATCCTTCGCGCACCAGACCGAGACGGCCTTGTCGTACGAAGGTGTATTGAGCCCGGAGCGCGGGAAGAACAGGTAATCGACTTCGATGCCGCGCTTGTTGTACTCGGCGATCTGCGAGTGCAGCTTGCGGCAGTAGCCGCAGTCGAGGTCCGTGAACACGGTGATCTTGTACTTCGGCTTGTCCGGCGCGAACACGATGCGCTTGGACAGCGGCACCGCATCGACCTGCTTCTTGTGGTCGACCGCGAGGCGCGCGCCGGTCAGGTCGCGCTTGGACTGCACGTCGTACAGCGTGCCCTGCAGCAGGTACTTGCCGTCGTCGCTGACGTAGACCATCTGGCTGCCGACGATGACCTGGCGATAGCCCGGCAGCGGCGCCGCTTCAATGGTTTCGACCTTCGCCTGCGGCACGAAGCTGTGCAGCGCGGTGCGCGCGGCGGCGTCCTCGGGTTTGTCGGCGGCCTGTGCGAACGCGGTGGCAGCGACAAGGGCAAGCGGCAGGCAATGACGGAATTTCATCGATCTGTTTTCCGGAATCTGTGGGTTTGCGGCGACGGCCATCTGGTTCGGCGACGGCGCCGATCAGTTGTGCGCTTCGGCGGCGCGGCGGTCGAGCTCGGCGGCGAGCCGGTCCGGCGACATCGCGATCGCCGAGGAGATCTGCGTGCCGTCGTCGGCGATCATGGTCGGCGTGCCGCCGATGCCGAGGTTCTTGGCGAGCTCAGTCAGCTCGCCGACCGGATTCGGAGCAGGTCGCCTTGCCCGGATCCTTGCCGGCCATCGCGGCCGTGAATGCGTTCGGACGATCCTGCGAGCACCAGACGGCCTCGGCCTTCTTGTCGGCACCCGGATGGATCGACAGCGGATAGAAGAGGTAGTCGACCGCGATGCCCTTCGCGTTGTACGCCGCGATCTGCTGATGGAAGCGGCGGCAGAACGGACAGTCGACGTCGGTGAACACGGTGACCGTGTACTTCGGCGCGAGCGGAGCCGGCGGCGCGAATACGATGCGCTTGTCCGGGCCGATCTTGTCGAGCGCGTTCTTGCGCGCGCGCGCACGCGCATCGGCGGTCAGGTCGCGCTTGTTGGCGACCTCGTACGCGTTGCCGTCGATGACGTATTTGCCGTCCTTCGTCACGTAGACGAATTCGCCGCCGGCGACCGCTTCGTAGAAGCCGGGCACGGACGATTCCTGCACCGCGTCGATCTTGACCTTCGGCGCCAGCGAAGCCATCGCCTGGCGCACGGTCTCTTCGGGCGTCGCCGCTGAAACGCCGGCCGCCACGAGGAGCCCGGTCAGAATGAACACAAAACGCATGCGAACCTCATCGGAGAAGGACGGGAACCAGACCGGCCACTTGCAGCCCGGCTTGCAGGAATGCCGCGAGGTGCGATTGACCGGCGCGACTCGTAAATGGTTCCCGAGCCTCGGGATTGTCTCACGCGCGCAAGGCCGCGGAAAGCCGGCAACTGCGCATCCGCGCACGAAAACACCTTTCCTTACAACATCATCCGCGCGGGTGGTGGCGCTCGTGCAGCCGTTTCAAGCCCTCTTTCGCGACCAGCGTGTAGATCTGCGTCGTCGAGAGCGAGCTGTGTCCCGAGCATCAGCTGCAACGCGCGAAGGTCCGCACCGTGGTTCAGCAAGATGCGTCGCGAACGAATGCCGCAGCACGTGCGGAGAGATGCGCTTGGCCGGAATGCCGGCCGTCAGCGCGTGCTTCTTGACCAGCGTCCAGAACATCTGCCGCGTCATCGCGGCGCGCCGGTTGCTGACGAAGAGCGCGTCGCTGCGCCCGCCCTTCAGCAGTTCCGGACGCGCCTCGGCGACGTAGCGGTTCAGCCAGTGCGCGGCCTCGTCGCCGAGCGGCACGAGCCGCTCCTTGCCGCCCTTGCCGACGACGCGCAGCACGCCCTGGCGCAAGATTCACCTGCGCCGATGTGATGCCGACCAGCTCGCTGACGCGAAGGCCGGATGCGTACATGAGCTCGAGCATCGCACGGTCGCGAAGGCCGATCGGCGTTTCCGCCGGCGCGTGCAACAGGCCTTCGATTTCGGATTCCGCGAGCGCCTTCGGCAGGCTGCGCGGCAGCTTCGGCGCATCGAGCAGCAGCGTCGGATCGGCGCCGATGCGCCCATCGCGGACCATCGCGCGATAGAAATGCCGCAGGCTCGACAAGCAGCCGCGCATTCGAGCGCGCCTTGTAGCCCTTTCCACTCGCGCCGCCCTTTGCGCCGCGCTCGCCGAGATAGCGGAACAGCTCTTCGCGTCCTGCACGCGCGAGCGAGCTCGCGTGCGCGCCGAGCCAGCGCGCGAAACCTTCCAGATCGAGCCGGTAGCTCGCCAGCGTGTTGTCGGCGAGACCGAGCTCGGACCATGCGCGCTCGAGGAAGAATTCGATCAGTTCGCGGTCTTCGGCTGCGATGTCCCGGACTTCGGGCGGCGACGGATGGGCGCGTTTGCTCATCGATATGTGCTGTTCCGAATCGGGTCCATGCCACGCGACAAACAGAACGAAACGCCGCGCGCTTGCGCACGCAAGCCTAAACCGTGACGCTTGCCGCCGTCACCGGATTCCGCACATGACTTCGACGCCCGCCTCGCTCTGGCTGCGGCTTGCCGCAGCGGTCTACGACCTTTTTCCACTGATCGCGCTGTGGATGCTGACGTCCGGCCTTGCGCTGCTCATCGTGCACGGCGGCGTCGACCTCGCGCATCCGACGACTGCCTGGCTGATCGGATTGCGCTTCGCGCTGGTGCTGGTCACGGGGGCTTATTTCGTCATTTCGTGGGTGCGCGGCGGCCAGACGATCGGCATGCGCGCGTGGCGTCTGCGCATCGTCGGCGAGGACGGCGCCGCGTTGCCGTGGCCGCGCGCGGTGCTGCGCTTCGCCGTCGCGTGCGTTTCGCTCGGCGCTTTCGGGCTCGGATTCGTCTGGTGCCTTTTCGATGCGCGCAAGCGCGGCTGGCACGACATCGCGGTGCGGAGCGTGCTCGTGCGTCTGCAAAAATGACCGCGCCGCACTACTCGATCAAGGCGACCAGATCCTTCGAGTAGGCGCCGAGCGTGCGATCGGCGGTCAGAAGTCGCGCCGGTTCGGTGAGCGCCTGGCTGATCAGCATGCGATCGAACGGATCCTTGTGATGCAGCGGCAGTTTCGCAACGCCCGCGGCATGCTGCGCCGACACCGCAAGCTCGGTGAACCCGGTTTCGCGTGCGGCATCGATGATCGTCTCGGCGTCGACGCCGAATTCGGCGCGCAGCAGCTGTTCCTTGATCGCGATCTCCCAGATGCTCGCTGCCGAGAAGAGGATCTCGTTATCGGCCGACGCGATGAGATCGCGCGTTTCGGTCGGGCAGGCGCTTCGAATCCGACAAGCGCCCAGAGCAGCACGTGCGTGTCGAGCAAAAGGCGCATCAGCGCCCTTCGAACGCGGCGATCACGTCGTCGGGAAGCGGCGCGTCGAAATCGCTCCGGAATCGTGAGCCGGCCCTTGAGCAATCCGAGCTTCCGCTTCGCGGGCTTTTCGATCGGCACAAGCCGGGCGACCGGCTTCCCGGCCTTCGCGATGACGACCTCTCCGCCCTCGACGACATCTTCGATGAGCCGCGAGAAATGGGTCTTCGCCGCATGGATGTTCAGCGTTGTCATGATGCCCATGCTATCTGCTGGACTTGACTAAGTCTAGTCCATTCGTCTCCGTTCGTCAGTGATTCCTTGTTTGGGTACGGATTTCGGTGGCCAGGTCCGCCAGCAAGGGTTCAGGCGTGCTTTCGGAAGTACGCGAATGCCAGCACCGCCAGCAGGATCGGCGGAATCAGGTTCGCAATCGCCGGATGCACGCCGTACACCGCACCCATGTTCACGATCGCGCGCTGCGCGAAATAGAAGCAGAGCGCGAGCACCATGCCGATGAAGAGCCGCTTGGCGAGGCCTCCGCTGCGCAGCGTGCCGAACGCGAACGGCACCGCGCAGAACGCGAGCGCGAGCACGCTGACCGGATAGAACAGACGCTCCCAGTACGCCTGGCGGAACGTCGATGCATCCTGCTTGTTGCGTTCGAGATAGAAGATGTTGCGCGAGAGATCGCGCAGCGTCATGTACTGCGCCTGCACGATGCTGAGCGACAGCAGCGCAGGATCGAGGCCGGATTCCCAGTGGTCCTCGGCCTTGATCGTGCTCGATGCGCTGTCCACTGCGAACGTCGTGCGCCGCACGTTGTAGAGCGTCCACGCGTTCGATGCGTGCACCGCGCGTTCGGCCAGCGAAAGCGAAGTCAAGCCTTCCTTCCGGATCGAACTCGAACACGCGCACGCCGGAAAGCTCGACGCTGCCGCCGCGCGCACGTCCGCGCCGCGCGTTGATCACGGTGTCGCCGTCGCGCGCCCACAGCGAGCCGCCTTTGGCGAGCGCGATGTCCTTCGATTTCGCGGCGAGCTGCAACGCCTGCGCCTTCTGCTCGCCGTACGGTCCGATCGTCTCGCCGACCAGCATGACGACCGCCGTCAATGTCGTCAGCGCGAACACGACCGACGCGCAGATGCGCAGCTTCGAAAGCCCGGCGGCACGCAGCGCCGTCAGCTCGCCGCTGCCGGCGAGTCCGCCGAGACCGAGCAGGCCGCCGATCAGCGCCGAATAGCTGAACATCTCGTAGCAGCGGCGCGGAATGGTCAGCAGCACGTACGTGATCGCCTTGGTCAGCGTGTACTGGCCCTGCCCGACATCATTCAATTCGCTGATGAAGATGCGGAACGCATCGAAGCCGACGATCGTGAGCCAGGTCAGCGCGACCGACGACAGCACCGCGATCGCGACAAGGCGATCGACGCGCTTGATCGTGAACAGCGAGCCGAGCGTGGTTGCCGCCCTGCGCGGTTGCGGGCGTGCTCGACGTGCGGCAGCGGCGGCAGCATTGGCCCTGGGCATCACGCAGCACTCCGTTTCACGCGCGGCATGCGCTGCGATCTCCAGATCAGCCACGCGGCGAGCGCGATCGTCGGGATGTACACCCACCAGAATCCGAACGCCGGCGCGAGCTTGCCCTGGCTGATCCACGAGCGGCCGAGCCCGAGCCCGGTGTTGAAAACCCACCAGGCCAGCACCGCGACGAGCAGGCGCGCATAGCGCGGCTCGCGCGGGCTCGATTTCGAGAGCGGCAGCGCGAGCAGCGTCAGCACCAGCGCCGACAGCGGCGCGGCGAGCCGCCAGTGCAGCTCGGCGCGCATGATCGGATCGTCGCGGTTGCGCAACAGGACGTCGGTCGGCGCCGACCTTTTCGCGGCGGTATCGTTGTCGTCGCCTTCGTTGTCCGGCAGCTTGATGTCGTTGCGCGCGAAGCGCATCAGCCGGTAGTCGTCCTCGCCGAGCGTGCCTTCGACGCGGAAACCGTCCTGCAGCGCGAGATAACGGCCGATGCCGTCGGCGTCGTGATAGAGGTATCCGTGCGTCGCGGTGATCACGTCGATGCGCGTCTTGCCGGTGTCCTTGCCCTTTTCCCTGTCGGGCTTCTCGTTCTCGACGAACATGCGCTTGAACGCGGTGCCGTCGGAGGACATCTCGCCGACGTAGATCTCGCCATCCTTGCCCGGCAGCTCGATGAAGCGGCCGGGCTCGAGCCCCGCGACGATCAGCGAGCGGTTGGCCTCCTCGAGCAGCGTCTGCGAGAGGCGCACCGCAGCCGGCGCGAGCCAGAACGAGATCGTGCCGAGCACGAACATCGTCGGCACGACGAGCAGCAGCAGCGGCCGCGTGAGTCCGCCGAGATCGAGACCGGAGGACTGCAGCACGGCCATCTCGCTGTCGCGCCAGAGCCGCCCATACGCGAGCAGCACGCCGAGAAACACCGCGAGCGGCATCAGCACGGTCAGCGCATCGACGCTGCGCAGCGCGATCAGCGTGAAGAGGAGGTCGGCCGGAATGCGTCCGCGCGCGATCTTGGCGAGGAGGTCGGCAACCGCGGTGCCGACCACGATCAGCATCAGGATCAGGGTCGCGCCGAGGAAATTCGCGGCAAGCTCGCGCACGAGGTAGCGATCGATGATGCGCAGGCGCAAGTCCGAATACCAGCGCCAGGCCGGTTTTCGCGCGTTCGTCGGGGTTTGCCGTAAAATGTCGGGCTTCATCTATTCGCTGGCCGCAGCAACACCGCCGACCGGGCATCCATCGCCCGGCCGGTACGATCCGTGGTCGGATCGCTCACGGGCCGACGACGCAAGTCGTTGATCCGCGTGACACGTGGCGCGGCCATGCCGCGACCCAAGTGACTTTCGAAAGAGGCAGCCAAGCCGCATTTCGACAGTGACAGTGTACCTGCGCGGCGGGACCGATCATCCGAAGTCTGCTGGAACGCAAAATGACCCTGAAGTTCACGCTCGCCGACGACGCGCCGGAAGCCGCGCCGGCCCACTCCATCGTCGTCGGCCTTTACGAGGACCGCGTACTGACGCCGGCCGCCGCGCGCATCGACGAGAGCTCCGGCGGCGCGCTGAAGCGCCTGATCGAGAGCGGCGATGCGACCGGCAAGCCCGGAACCGTCACCGTGCTGTTCGGGCTCTCCGGCGTCGCCGCGCCGCGCGTCGTGCTCGCCGGACTCGGCGAGCAGAAGAAATTCGACGCGGCAGCGTACGGTCGCGCCGTCAGCGAGTCCGCGCGCGTGCTCAAGGGTCTGCCGATCGAATCGGCGATCTCGTATCTGACCGAGCTCGACGTGCCCGGCCGCGACGCCGCCTGGAAGATCCGCACCGCGGCGCTCGCCGCCGATGCGCAGGCCTACCGCTATACGGCGACGTTCAAGCCGAAGGAAAAACCGAAGACGCCGCAGTTCGACGCGCTCGCCTTCACCGGCGCGAAGGCTGACGACGCCGCAGTGCAGCGGGCGCTCAAGGAAGCGGCCGCGATCGCCAACGGCGTGCGTTTCGCGCGCGAGCTCGGCAACCTGCCGCCGAACATCTGCAATCCGGCCTACATCGCCGCGCAGGCGAAGAAGATCGCCGACGAGCACGCCGGCGTCACGCTCGAAGTGCTCGAGCGCGAGGACATGCAGAAGCTCGGCATGGGCTCGCTGCTCGGCGTGTCGCAGGGTTCGACGAATCCGCCGAAGCTCATCGTGCTGCGCTGGAACGGCGGCAAGGACAAAGAGAAACCGTACGCGCTTGTCGGAAAGGGCATCACGTTCGACTCCGGCGGCATCTCGCTCAAGCCCGGCCCGGGCATGGAGGAGATGAAGTTCGACATGTGCGGCGCGGCCGGCGTGCTCGGCGCGTTCCTCGCTTCGGTCGAGCTGAAGCTTCCGCTGAATCTGCGTCTGCGTCGTGCCGGCGGTCGAGAACATGCCGGACGGCAACGCGTATCGCCCGAGCGACATCCTGACCAGCATGTCCGGCCTCACGATCGAAGTGCTCAACACCGACGCCGAAGGCCGCCTGATCCTCTGCGATGCGCTGACCTACGCGCAGAAATTCGAACCGCAGGTCATCATCGACGCGGCGACGCTGACCGGCGCGTGCGTCGTCGCGCTCGGCAAGTTCGCCTCGGGCCTGATGACCAAGGACGACGAGCTCGCCGAGCAGCTGCTCGAAATCCGGCAACGAAACGATGGACCGCGCCTGGCGCCTGCCGCTCTGGGACGACTACCAGCAGCAGCTCGAATCGGGTTTCGCCGACGTCGCCAACATCGGCGGCAAGTACGCCGGCGCGATCACGGCCGGATGCTTCCTGTCGCGCTTCGTCAACGGCTGCCGCTGGGCGCATCTCGACATCGCCGGCACCGCCTGGGAAGAAGGCCGCAAGGGTCTGGCGACCGGCCGGCCGGTGCCGCTGCTGACGCAATACCTGATCGACCGCTCGGCGTGACGCAAGAGGCTCCGGACTATCGCAGGCAGAAGCAGATCGCGCTGACGACGCTGATCGGCGCATCGCTCGTGCTCGGCATCGTCAGCGCCGCACTCCATCTCGACCGCTACAACGGCTTCGCGCTGCTCGGCAGCCTCGCCATCCTCATCATCGGCTTTCGCTGGCTCACGCTCGATTCGGCCGAGCTCGACATCCGCCGACCGCTCTGGCTCAACGTCGGCATCGTGATGGCCGCGGCCATCTTCGTGCCGTACTACCTCTACAAGACGCGGCCGCAGGGCAAGCGCGGGCCGGCGATCGTGTACTTCTTCGGCATCGTGCTCGCGTGCGCATTCGCATCCGAGATCGGCGGTTCGCTGATGACGTATTTTTCCGCCGACGATGCGCCCGTGGCCGGTTGAGACGATGACGCGCGCTGATTTCTACCTGATCGACAAACCGCGTTTTCGCGACGATCCGCTGCTGCTGGTCTGCGAGCTCGTCAAGAAAGCCTACGCGGCCGGACAGCCGACGCTGATCCTCGCGCGCACGCCCGAGCAGGCCGACGCGCTCGACGAAAAACTCTGGGAGTTCGACGACGACAGCTTCATCCCGCACCAGCTCGCCGGCGACGACGACGATGCGATCACCGCAGTCGTGATCGCGCCGCCCGGCGTCGCCACCGCGGACCGGCAGCTCGTCGTGAACCTTCGCGACGAATGCGCGCCCGGCGCGTACGAGCGCGTGCTCGAAGTCGTCGCCGCCGACGCCGCCGAGCGCGAAGGCTCGCGTCTGCGCTGGACCGAGTACAAGCGGCGCGGGTTCGAGGTGAACAAGCACGACATGTAGTCGACCGCTCCTGCGAATCGCAAATCGCGAATCGCAAATGGAAAGGCGCCCTTCTTCGATTTGCTATTTGCGATTTACGATTCGCCCATGGAAAAGACCTTCGAACCCCGCTCCATCGAACCCAAGTGGTACGCCCACTGGGAATCGCACGGCTATTTCGCGCCCGCGGGAAGCGGCGAGCCGTACGCGATCCTGCTGCCGCCGCCGAACGTCACCGGCACGCTGCACATGGGCCATGCGTTCCAGCAGACGATCATGGACGCGCTGATCCGCTACCACCGCATGCGCGGCTTCAAGCACGCTCTGGCAGGGCGGCACCGATCACGCCGGCATCGCGACGCAGAAGATCGTCGAGAACCAGCTCGCCGCCGAAGGCAAGACGCGCCACGATCTCGGCCGCGCGAAATTCATCGAGCGCGTGTGGGAATGGAAGGAAGAATCGGGCTCGACGATCACCAACCAGATGCGCCGGCTCGGCGCGTCGGTCGACTGGACGCGCGAACGCTTCACGATGGACGAGGGCCTCTCGGCCGCGGTGCGCCGCGTGTTCGTCGAGTGGTATCGCGCCGGCCTGCTCTATCGCGGCAAGCGGCTCGTGCACTGGGATCCGGTGCTGATGACGGCCGTGTCCGACCTCGAAGTCAACAACGAGGAACGCGATGGCTCGCTGTGGTCGATCCGCTATCCGGCGAGCGATGGCGGCGAAGGCGTCGTCGTCGCGACGACGCGTCCGGAGACGATGCTCGGCGACGTCGCCGTCGCGGTGCATCCGGAAGACGAGCGCTATCAGGCGCTGATCGGCAAGATGCTGACGCTGCCACTGACCGGCCGCGAGATTCCGGTCATCGCCGATGAATACGTCGATCGCGAATTCGGCACCGGCGCGGTCAAGATCACGCCGGCGCACGATTTCAACGACTGGCAGATCGGCGCGCGCCACAAGTTCGCGCCGCGCGTGATCCTGACGCTCGACGCGAAGATCAACGACAACGCGCCGGAAAAATATCGCGGCATGGATCGCTTCGCCGCGCGCAAGGCCGTGCTCGCCGATCTCGACGCGGCCGGCCTTCTGGTCGAGACGAAGAAGCACAAGCTGCAGGTGCCGATCAGCCAGCGCTCGGACGCGGTCATCGAGCCGATGCTGACGGACCAGTGGTTCCTCGATCTGACCAGCGACGTGCGCGTCGACGGCAAGCCCGGACCCGGCGGCCGCAAGGCGATCACCGAGCCCGCGTTGAACGCGGTGCGCGAGCGGCGACATCAAGTTCGTCCCGGAGAACTGGTCGACGACGTACAACCAGTGGCTCGACAACATCCAGGACTGGTGCGTCAGCCGCCAGCTCTGGTGGGGCCACCGCATTCCGGCGTGGTACGACGAAGCCGGCAACATCTTCGTCGGCGAGGACGAAGCCGACGCGCTCGCGCATGCCGACACGAAACCGGTCGGCGCGCTGCGTCAGGACGAGGACGTGCTCGACACATGGTTCTCGTCGGCGCTCTGGCCGTTCTCGACGCTCGGCTGGCCCGGCGAAACGCCCGAGCGCGCGGCCGAATGGAACGAGTTCAACGTGTTCGTGCCCTCGAGCGTGCTCGTCACCGGTTTCGACATCATTTTCTTCTGGGTCGCGCGCATGGTCATGGCGACGCTGTACTTCACCAAGCGCGTGCCGTTCCGCGAGGTCTACATCAACGCGATCGTGCGCGATGCGGAAGGCCAGAAGATGTCGAAGTCGAAGGGCAACACGATCGATCCGCTCGATCTGATCGACGGCATCGACCTCGAATCGCTGGTGAAGAAATCGACCGCGTCGCTGCTGATCCCGCAGGTGCGCGAGAAGGTCGAGAAGCGCATCCGCAAGGAATATCCGGACGGCATCTCGCCTGTCGGCGCCGATGCGCTGCGCTTCACGTTCGCGGCGCTCGCGACGTACGGGCGCACGATCAACTTCGATCTCAAGCGCGCCGACGGCTACAGGAATTTCTGCAACAAGCTGTGGAACGCGGCGCGCTTTGCGCTGATGAACACGGAAGGGGTGACGGCGTCGTCCGCGCCGCTTGCACCGAAGACCGAAGCCGAGCGCTGGATCCTGACGCGCCTGTCGCGCACGCTTGCCGACGTCGAAGCGCATTTCACGACGTACCGCTTCGACCTCGTCGCACAGGCGTTATACGAGTTCACGTGGAACGAATTCTGCGACTGGTTCGTCGAGCTGTCGAAGCCTGCGCTCAACGGCAGCGACGCGGCCGCGGCCGAATCGACGCGGGCACACCCTGCTCGTCGTGCTCGAAACGCTGCTGCGCGCGCTGCATCCGGTCATCCCGTTCATCACCGAGGAAATCTGGCACGAGATAGCGCCGAAGCTCGGCATCGCGGGCGACTCGGTTTCGATGCAGCGCTATCCGCGCGCCAGCCGATTTCGCTGCCGACGCCGCATCCGAAGCCGAGATCGAATGGCTGAAGGCCGTGCTGACGCAGGTCCGCCGCATCCGCAGCGAAATGAACATCGCGCCGAGCCGGACCATTCCGATCCTGTTCGCCGGCGGCAGCGCGAGCGATCGAGCGCGCACCGCGAAGTTCTCGAGCGAGATCGAATTCCTCGCGCGGGCCGAATCGCAGCGCTGGCTCGATGCCGGCGAAGCGGAGCCTGCGGCCGCTGCCGCGATCATCGGCGAGATGAAACTGCTGATTCCGCTCGCGGGCCTGATCGACATCGACGCCGAGCGCACGCGCCTCGCGCGCGAGATCAAGCGCATCGAAGGCGAGATCGAAAAATCGAACGCGAAGCTCGGCAAGTTCGGTCCGAACACGCCGGCGAATGTCGTCGAGCAGGAGAAGCAGCGGCTTGCGGAATTCTCGACGCTGATCGCGGGCTTTCGCGAGCAGCTCGGCAAGCTCGAAGCGCTGTAGCCGCTTGGACGTCTGTAGGAGCGGCGCCAGCCGCGATCTTGGATGGCGCAGCAGAGATCGCGGCTGTCGCCGCTCCTACAACGTCCAAATACGACGACGAGGCCGAACGGCGCGGTCACGCAACCGCTACGGCTCGAGCAACTCCATCGCCATCACGACCGCATCCTCGCGTCCCTTCTTCGCCGGATAGTAGTTCGGCCGCCGACCGATCTCGTTGAAGCCCATCGATTCGTACAGCGTGATCGCGCGCGGATTCGACGGACGCACTTCGAGGAACACGCGCTCGGCGTGATGCCAGCGCGCCAGATCAAGCAGCCGCAGCACGATGCGCCGGCCGTGGCCGCGGCGCTGCTCGTCCGGCGTCACGCAGACATTGAGGATGTGCGCTTCGCGCGCGGCCGCCGAGAGAATTCCGTAGCCGACGATCTCGGCCGATCTCGCCAGCACCCAGCATTCGTATCCGGCGCGCAGGCAGTCCGTGAAGATGCCGTGCGTCCACGGAAACGGATACGCCGACATCTCGATCGCGGCGACGCTCTCGAGGTCCTCCGGACGCATCGGGCGGAAATTCGGAAACGGCTCCTTGAGTATGGCGACCACGTCTGACCCGCTCTTCCGATCCGCAACGGTCCTGCCGAATTGCGCTTTCTATCGCGCGGCGTCAGCGCGATGTCAAGCTTTTGCGGCGTGGATCGCGCGCGCGATCCGCCTGAGCTCACTCCAGAGCGTGCGTTTCGCCTGGGGATTTCCGGCGATTGCACCCGCGTCGACCGTGGTGACCCACGGCAATGTGCCCTGCCGCTGCGCCGGCAATGCGAGACCGCTTTCGCGCGCCGTCGCTTCGCCGAATACGACGAGACCGGCCGCATCGCCGAGCCGGCCCTCGTCCGCGGTCGATGCGACGATGCCGTCGACTTGCGCGAACGCGAGCGCGCGACGCACGCCCTCCAGCATCGCGCGTGCTGCGGCGGTGTCCGCACGCGCGAGCAGCACCACGCGGGCGCGATCGCCGGTATCCGCGGCGCGCGATGCCTGCGCCGTCGCGGGAGACGATGCAATCGATCTGCGGCGCGGCAGCGCCGACGCCCATGCGCGGCACGTAGACCGCGAAGCCCATCTCCTCCAGCCGGAGCAGGCTGGCGTCATCCCGCATGCGGGCCGCCTCGGTTGCACAGATCGACGTAGAACTCGGCGAACACCTTGTCCAGCGCCGCACCGTACGCGTCGACTGTCGACTTGATGTCGTTGCCCGCGGCCGGAAGCTCGGCCCGATAGTAGTCGTCGAGCATCGGCGTGCCGCTGTCGTCGTCGGCGCGCAGTTTCAGCGCGACCGTCGCCGTGAAGCCGCCGGACGCGTTCGGCGCGCGGTCGAAGCGCAGGATCGTGCCGGTGATGCGCACGGCCGGATGGCTCGCGGGCAGCTCGTCGGTCACGCTTCCGGCGATGTTCGCGTCGCGCAGCTGCTCGATCAGGCGGCGCTGCAGCACGCGCGCGGGCGGATCGGTCCACAGCTGGTAGTGGTATTGGCGAAGTTCCTGCGCGGACGGATCGACCGCATAGACCAGCGCCTGATCGCCAAAAAGGCCATCCGCGGAGAACACGTCGACGACGACATCGCCGAACAGCGGCGCCGGTGCCGCTTTCAGCGGTTGCGGACGCGGCAGCCGGTAGTACGTGAAATCCGGCACCGTCGGCGACTCGCATGCGGCGAGCGCGATCGTTGCGATCAGCACGGTCACGAAGGCGACGATCCGGCGCGCGTTCATTTCGGCTCTTCCTCGGTCTTGTCTGCCTTGGGCGCGATGATCAGCCGGTTCGGATGCGAGCGGATCTCGCGGCTGAACTCGTCGAGATTGCGGCTCGAGGATTCGAGGTGGTGCGTGATCACGTCCATGCGCGCCGACAGCGCTTCGAGCACGCTGGCAAGATCCTGCACGGAGCTGCGCAGATCCGGGCGGTTCTCCTTCGCGATCGCGGCGATCTCGCCGAGCGCCTGGTCGAGCGTCTCGCGCGTCTTGCGCATCTCCGTACTGAGCTTGCTGACTTCGCCGAGGATGCGGCCGACTTCGGCGCGGTTCTCGGGCTTGAGCACGTCGTTGAGGCCGACCGATGCGACGTTGAGCTTCTCCAGCAGCGAGCGCGTCTGATCGAGAATTTCCGGCGTCTTCTCGTCGATCGCGCCGGTGATCGAGTCGACGCGCTGCGACAGCGTGCGGATCAGCGGCGTGATCTGGTTGCGCGTCAGCTCGGTGATCTGGCCGGCGAGCTCGTTCATCGCGGCGAAGATGTCGGCGCCCTCGATGCCTTTGAGCTCGCCGCCGGGCGGCAGCACTTCCTTGCTGACGCCTTCGCTGATGCCGACCGAGACGTCGGCGAGAAGGCCGGTCGCCTGCAGCCGCGCGGGACTGTCATTGGGGATCGGCCAGTCGCGGCGGATCGCGAGCTCGACCTTGTAGCGCGTGCCCTCGGCCGTGCGCTCCGGCGTGATGCCGGTGACCTGGCCGATGCGATAGCCCTGATAGAACACCGGCGCGCCGTAACGCAGGCCGGTCACGTTGTGATACCGGACGAGATAGTCGGTGGTCGCGCCGCTGCGGCCCGTGATCAGCGCGAGGCCGACCAGCAGCAGCACGATCGCGGCAAGCACCACCGCGCCGACCAGCGTGTAATTGACGGTATCGCGTTTCACGAGCTCCCCCGAGGCATCGACTTTATCAGGCCTCCTCCTCCGTGAGGCGTTTCAGGTACGCGTCGGCATCGACGTGGATCTCGCGCGGCCGGCGGTTCAGAAGATCCTGGATGCGCTGATTGTCCGCCGCGCGCACCGCGGCAACCGTGCCGGTCATCAGGATTTCGCCCGCATCGAGCACGGTGATCGTGTCGGCGATCTTGAACGCGCTCTCGAGCTCGTGCGTGACGACGACGATCGTCATGCGCAGCGCATCGCGCAGGCGCAGGATCAGCTCGTCGAGCTCGGCCGAGACGACCGGATCGAGGCCTGCCGACGGCTCGTCGAAGAACAGCAGCTTCGGATCCATCACGATCGCGCGCGCGAGCGCCGCGCGCTTGACCATGCCGCCGGAAAGCTGGCTCGGCATCAGGTCCTGGAAGCCGCCGAGATTGACGACCTCGAGCTTGAGCCGGCTCATGATGCGGATCGTCGAGGGATCCAGCGTCGTGTGCTCGCGCAGCGGCAACGCGACGTTCTCGCCGACCGTCAGCGACGTCAGCAGCGCACCGCCCTGGAACGACACGCCGATGCGCCGATGCAGATCGAGCATCTCGCGATCGCTGGCGTCCTTGAGATCGACGCCGAGGATGCGCACCGTTCCACTGCGCGGCCGCTGCAGTCCGAGCAGATGGCGCAGCAGCGTCGACTTGCCGGAGCCCGATCCGCCCATGATCACGCGGATTTCGCCCGGATTGACCGAGAAATCGATGCCGTGCAGCACGCGCCGGCGGCCGTACCAGGCTTCGAGTTGTTCGACTTCGATGAGGGGGCGACGACGGTGTTCATGCCGCGGCGCGCACTACGCTCACGCGCCGGCGAAGCGGATGCAGCGACGCTCGACGCTGCGGCGTCGACCGGATACGCGCAGGCCGAATGCATCGAGACTGCTCATCGATTCAGGAAAAACGAAAACACCATGTCCGCCACGATGATCCAGCAGATCGCCAGCACGACCGAGCGCGTCGTCGCGCGGCCGACGCCTTCGGCGCCGCCGCTGACCGAGAAGCCGGTGCTGACGCCGATCAGCGTGATCAGCACCGCGAACACCACGCTCTTGGCGAGGCCTTGCCAGAGATCGCCCGGCGAGAGCAGCGACATCGTCTGCAGCAGGTACGCGATCGGCGTCACGTTCAACGCGGGCGCGCAGTAGAAGGCCGCGCCGAAGATCGCGATCGCGTTGGCGAAGATCGTCAGCGCCGGCAGCATGACCAGCATCGCGATCAGCGCGGGCGCGACGAGATAGCGGACGGGCTCGATGCCCATGACCGCGAGCGCGTCGACTTCCTGCGAGACCGTCATGGAGCCGATGCGCGCCGCGAGCGCCGAGCCCGAGCGGCCCGCGACGAGGATCGCCGTGATCAGCGCGCCGAATTCGCGCGTGACCGATTTCGCGACTGCGATCACGACCTCGGACTGCGCACCGAATTCGCTCAGCGCCGCGATGAACTGGATGCCGAGCATGATGCCGATGACCAGCGAGAGCAGCGCGACGATCGGCAGCGCATCCGCGCCGATCTCGCGCATCTGCCGGATGATCGCCGCGAGCCGCACCGGTTGCCCCTCGCGCCATCCGACGAGGCTCAGGCGCAGCGCGTCGACCAGCAGGATCGCCGCGTAGCCGAGCCCGCCGAGCGCACCGAGGCTGGCTCGGCCGAGACTCGCCAGCGGGCGCGTGATCGAGGGCACGTCGCTCATGCTTCGCCGAGCGATGCGGGATCGGAAATGATGAGGAATGCGCGGCGCGACGAGATAGCGCACCGGCTCGATGCCCATGACCGCGAGCGCGTCGACTTCCTGCGAACGGTCATCGAGCCGATGCGCGCGCGAGCGCCGAACCCGAGCGCCGGCGACGAGGATCGCGGTGATCAGCGCGCCGAATTCGCGCGTGACCGATTTCGCGACCGCGATCACGACCTGCGACTGCGCGCCGAACTCGCTCAGCGCCGCGATGAACTGGATGCCGAGCATGATGCCGACCGATCATCGACAGCAGCGCGACGATCGGCAGCGCATCGGCGCCGATCTCGCGCATCTGGCGGATGATCGCAGCGAGCCGCACCGGCTGGCCCTCGCGCCAGCCGACGAGGCTGAGGCGCAGCGCATCGACCAGCAGCATCGCCGCGTAGCCGAGTCCGCCGAGCGCGCCGAGGCTCGCGCGGCCGAGGCTCGCGAGCGGGCGCGTGATCGAGGGCACGTCGCTCAGGCTTCGCCGAGCGATGCCGGATCGGAGACGATCAGGAACACGCGGTCGAGCCGCGCGAGCTCGAGCACCGCGCGCACCGCGTCGCTGACCGCGACCAGCGCGAAGCGGCTGCCGCGTGCGCGTGCGTTCTGGAACCCTTCGACGAGCGCGGCGATGCCGGACGAATCGATGTAGCTGACTTCGGACAGCTCGACGCCGACCGCGGGATGGCTCTCGAGCGCAGCGAGCACCGCGTGGCGCACCTGCTGCGACCAGGACAGATCGACTTCGCCGCTGAGCCGGATCAGCACGTAGCCGTCGATCGTTTCGCTTGCGATGCCGCTCATGTGAACCCCTGTCTTGTCGATCGCAACACCGCGCATGCCGCCGCGGTCAGAACCCTTGTCCTCGATGCGCTTGCGCAGCACGAGCCGGTTGCCGCAGCGCGCCGATGCGGGCTCGACGTGCCATGTATCCATCACCGTGTCGATCAGCGCGACGCCGAGCCCTCCCGCGCGGCATTCGCCGAGCGGTTTGGGCCGCATGCGATCGGGATCGATGCACGGCGCATCGTCGGTCAGCTCGAAGCTCAGCACATCGTCCGCGCGGCTGACGCGAAGGCCGATGCCGCCGGCGCCCTGGCCGCCGTACGCGTGGCGGATGATGTTCGTGCACGCCTCGTCGACCGCGAGCACGAGCCGGTCGCGCAGCGCGGGCTCGATGCCGAGCTGGTCGAGCAGCTTGCGCAGCGCGTTGCGCATGTCGCGCAGGTATTCCGCGCGCGCGGGCATGTGATGCTCGAGCAGCACCTGCGCATCGTGCGCGCGAGGCTTCTCGATCAGCAGCAGCGTGGTGTCGTCGACGAGCTTCAGGTGCTTCAGGTCGGACAACAGCGCGCGCAGGCGCGCGTCCGGCGCCATCGTCGCGTGGCGCTTGATCAGCTCGCGCACGCCGTCGTTGCCGAGGCGCTTGCCGTCGGCGTCGCGCACGTCGGTCGCGCCGTCGGAAAACGCGTACAGCGAGCCGCCGTTGAGCTCGACCTCGTGCTGCTCGAACGCGATGCCGGCCATGATGCCGAGCGGCGGACCGCCGGACGCGTATTCGGAGAACGCGCCGCGCCGGTAGACCAGCGCGGGCGGAAAGCCGGCGCCGGCGAACTGCAGCGCGTTGCCGTCGCGGTCGCGAGTAGCCGACCAGCGCGCAGACGAAGCGGCCGTCGTGTGTCGTTTCGCAAAGCTCGTCGTTGGCGCGCGCGAGCCATGCGCCCGGAGCGATGCCGTCCTTGCCGGCCCAGCGCAGCAGGCTCGCGGCGCGGATCATCAGCAGCGCCGCGTCGAGGCCCTTGCCGGAGATGTCGCCGACGACGAAGCCGATGCGCCCGTCCGGCAGCTCGAAGTAATCGTAGAAATCGCCCGAGATCTCGTGCGCCGGCAGGTTCACGCCGAGCACCGGGAACACGCCGCGGCGGCGCTTGGGCAGCAGCGATTTCTGCAGCTTGCGCGCGAGATCGAACTCGCGCTTCATGCGCTGCTGCTCGACCAGCTCGTTGGCCATGCGCGCGTTGTTGATCGCGAGCGAGGTCGGCGCCGCGATCAGGCGCAGCATCTCGGCGTCTTCGGCGTCGAACGAGTGGCCGTCGCGGCGGTTGACGAGCTCGATCACGCCGATCGGTCCGGCCGCCGTGCCGAGCGGCGCGCAGAGAAGGCTCTTGGTGACGAACCCGCTGGCCTCGTCGCCGGCGCGCCAGACACGCGGATCGGTCGCGGCATCGGTGACGATCTGCGTTGCGTTCTCGGCGACGGCGAGGCCGACCACGCCCTGCCCGATCGAGAGGCGCACGCCGGTCATGTCGACCGGCCCGACGCAGATGCGGCATTCGAGCACGCGTGTCGCGGGCTCGAGCAGGAACAGCGAGGCGCCTTCGGCCTGCATGAAGTCGGCGACGCGCGTGATCGCTTCGGGCAGCGTCTTGCGAAGGTCGAGCGATACCGCGAACGCCTGCGAAAGATCGGCCAGGAACGCGAGCGTGCGCACCGCGTCCGCAGCGTGCCTCGCTGCGACAGGCGGCGCGACGCTGTGCGCGAGTTTCATGTGTCCCTGCGCTCGGCGCTGCGCGAAGCGCGCCGGCCGCGGTGGCGGATGCGGCCCATCAGCGTCATGACCGGCCCCGAGATCACGTACAGCGCGGCGATGCCGAACAGCACGAGCGAGGTATTGATGTAGAGCGCGACGATGATCAGCACGACCGCCGGAATCCAGATGAACGGCACGCGATCGGATTTCGGCCATGCCTTGAAGCTGAAGTAGCGCACGCGGCTCACCATCAGGAGACCGCTCAGCACGGCGATGAATGGCGTCACGTACTGCACGTCGCGGCCGTCGAAGCCGAGGTCCTCGACCGTCCAGACGAACGACATGCATAGTCCGGCCGCGGCCGGGCTCGCGAGCCCCTGGAAGTAGCGCTTGTCGGCGACGCCCACCTGCGTGTTGAAGCGCGCAAGTCGCAGCGCAGCGCAGGCGGCATAGAGGAACGCGGCGGCCCAGCCGAGCTTGCCCCAGGCCGAGCCGTATTCGCGCAGCGACGACAGCGACCACGTGTACATCACGAGCGCGGGCGCGAGACCGAAGCTGACCATGTCCGACAGCGAGTCGTACTGGACGCCGAATTCGCTCTGCGTGCCGGTCAGGCGCGCGACGCGTCCATCGAGTCCGTCGAGGATTCCGGCGATGAAGACCGCCACGGCGGCGGCGACATAGCGCCCGCCGATCGAGGCGACGATCGCATAGAAGCCTGCGAACATCGCGCCGGTCGTGAAAAGGTTCGGCAGGAGATAGATGCCACGCGGCGGTTTGCGCGCGCCGGCCTCGGAGAGGGTCCATGCCGGTGAATCCCTTGTGAAATAGCTTGAGAAGAGTGTACCTGATCGCTGTTTTGCGGCGTTTTGCTTGTGTCGTCGCGCGACTGGTGCTATCCAGTGCGTCATAGCCAAGGCGCAGCCCCGAGCGCCGTGCCGCGTATGCGGAGGGACACCATGAACGCCCGACTGCTCCTGCTGGTGCTGCTCGCCGTGGGCCTGCCGGCCTTGGCCGGCACGCAGGTCTATTCCTGGACCGACGCGAACGGGACCAAGCATTTCACCGATTCGCCGCCGCCGCCGAGCGTCAACGCGCAGAAGATCAAGGTCCGCGGCAGCCTGACCTCGCAGGACGAAACGCCGGAGCCGGCGCCGGTCGTCGCCGACGCGTCCAAGCCCGGGTTGCCTCCCGCGACGGTCACGCCGATCTCGCGCTCGATCGCCGATTCGCCGGAAAACCGCGACAAGCAGTGCCAGACCGCGCGCAAGAACCTCGACATCCTGCAGGGCAGCTACCCGGTCAGCGGGCCGCCCGGCGCCGACGGCAAGGCGCAGGTCCTGGACGACACCGGACGCAAGCAGGCGACCGACCGCGCGGCCGAGCAGGTCAAGTTCTACTGCCGCTGAGTGATGGGCGCGCGATGCGTCGCCCGCCGCCGATTCCGTATTTTTCGATGCATGGGCGCGCCGGCGTCCTGTTCCTCGTCTTGCTCGCGATCCTCGCTGCCGGCGGCGCATGGTGGTATTTCGCGCCGCAGTCGATGCCCGGCTGGCTCGCTCGAAGCGTGCCCGCCCCACCCTCGCTCGGTCCTCCGCTTTACAAGTGGCGCGACGCACAGGGTCGCCTGCACGTGACCGACAAGCCGCCGACGGATCGGCCGTACGAGACCGTGCGCTACGATCCGAAGACGAATGTCGTGCCGAGTGTCGTTCCCGAAGGCAGATAACCGCGGAGCGACGAGCCACGCCAACGACGGCAGCCGCTCGACGCACGCCTGCTAGAATCCGCGGCCCCCGATCGCCCCGAGCGTCACGCATGCGCCTCTCGCGCTTTCATCTCGCGACCGTCAAGGAAGTACCGGCCGACGCCGAAATCGTCAGCCACCAGCTGATGCTGCGCGCCGGCATGGTGCGCAAGCTCGCGGCCGGCATCTACACGTGGTCGCCGCTCGGGCTGCGCGTGATGCGCAAGGTCGAAGCGGTCGTGCGCGAGGAGATGAACCGCGCCGGCGCGATCGAGCTGCTGATGCCGTCGGTCCAGCCGAAGGAGCTCTGGGACGAAACCGGACGCTGGGAGAAATTCGGCGGACAGCTGCTCAAGCTCAAGGACCGCAAGGACGCCTGGTACTGCTACGGCCCGACGCACGAGGAAGTCATCACCGATTTCGCGCGCAACGAGCTCAAGAGCTACAAGCAGCTGCCGGTCAACTTCTACCAGATCCAGACCAAGTTCCGCGACGAGATCCGCCCGCGCTTCGGCGTCATGCGCGCGCGCGAGTTCCTGATGAAGGATGCCTACTCGTTCCACCTCGACGCAGACGATCTCGCGCGCGAATACCGCAACATGTACGACGCCTACGCGCGCATCTTCACGCGGCTCGGCCTCGCGTTCCGCGCCGTGCAGGCCGACACCGGCGCGATCGGCGGCAACGCGAGCCACGAGTTCCAGGTGCTCGCCGATTCGGGCGAAGACGCGATCGCGTTCTCGACCGGCTCGGACTACGCCGCGAACATCGAGATGGCCGAAGCGGTGGCGCCGTCCGCGCAACGGCCCGCGCCGTCGGCGACGCTCGAACGCATCGACACGCCGACGCAGAAGACGATCGATGAAATCTGCTCGTTCCTCAAGGTCGATCCGAAGCAGTGCGTGAAGACGATCCTCGTGCGCGGCAAAGAGGGCCTCGTTGCGCTTTGCGTGCGCGGCGATCACGAGGTCAACGAGGTCAAGGCCGCCAAGCTCGCCGAGCTTGCCGGGCGAGTCGCAGCTCGCCGACGAAGCCGCGATCGTCAAGGCGACCGGCGTCAAGCCGGGTTTCATCGGCCCCGTCGGCCTGCCGGATTCGATCCCGGTCATCGTCGACCGCAGCGCCGCCGTCGTCGCCGATTTCGTCTGCGGCGGCAACCAGGACGGCACGCATTTCCGCGGCGCGAACTGGCAGCGCGACGCGCGCATCACGCGCATCGCCGACATCCGCAAGATCGTCGAAGGCGATGCGTCGCCCGACGGCAACGGCACGCTGAAGATCGCGCGTGGCATCGAAGTCGGGCACGTGTTCCAGCTCGGCCAGAAGTACGCCGAAGCGATGGGTGCGACCGTGCTCGACGACGCCGGCAAGGCTGCCGTCATGCACATGGGCTGCTACGGCATCGGTGTCAGCCGCATCGTCGCCGCGGCGATCGAGCAGAACAACGACGCGGCCGGCATCATGTGGCCGGAGCCGATGGCGCCGTGGCGCGTCGCGATCTGCCCGATCAACGCGCACCAGAGCGCGGCCGTGCGTGACGAGGCCGAGCGCCTTTATCGCGAGCTTTGCGATGCCGGTGTCGAAGCCGTGCTCGACGATCGTGGCCTGCGTCCCGGATCGATGTTCGCCGACATCGAGCTGATCGGCATCCCGCACCGCGTCGTCGTCAGCGAGCGCGGGCTCGCAGCCGGCACATTCGAGTACCGCCAGCGCAGTGCCACCGAGAACGAATCGCTGAGCCGCGAGGAACTGATGCGGCGCCTCGCCGCGTGATCGCTAGCGACGGCGCGCGACCAGCGCGCGGAGCTTGCCGATCGCGCCGCCAAAATCCGCGGCGTTGCGAAAGCCGTCGAACACGCCAGTGATGCGTCCGCGCGCGGTGTGATCGCGGCGCAGCGCAGTGATCCCGGCCTCGCGGTTGTCGCCGATGCGCGTTTCCCAGCGACGCTTCATCTCGAGCTGCTGCACCTTGCTGCGCAGCTGCTTGCGGTACGCCTCGGGCAGATCTTCGCGCAGCAGCGCATTGGGCTCGCGCAGCAGGAAACGGCCGATCTGCTCGTAGAGGCTTGCGTCGACCTGCCCCGCCGCGACCGCCTTGGTCGCCGTGCCGAGCCCGTCGAAATTGCTGAAGCTCATGCGCAACTGTCCGCTCTCGGCGTCGGCATGGAACGACGCGCCGAGCGGGATGCGGCCCTTCGCGCGGAACGTCGCCGCGACGAGATCGCCCGATGCATCCTTGCGCGGCGCCAGCATGCCGCCGATCCGGTGGCGCTGGAAGAAACCCGAAACCGCGCGCACGCGGCTGGCACCTTCGACTTCGATCGACGGGCATTCGTCGCTCGCAATCGCACACGGAAACTCGATCGCAATCTCGCGCGAGGACGTCTGCCGATTGTCGTTGAGGCGATATTCGTGCTCGATGTAGCCGACGATCTCGCCGTAGCCCGGCACCTGATAACGCAGGGCCGAACGCGGCTTCAGCGCCCGGACCTTCTCGATGAGCTCGGTCAGGAACGCATGCAGCGCATCGAGCGCGGGCTCCAGGTGCGTGCGATAGGCGTGATCGCGCTCGGCTTTGCGACGCGCGGCCTCGTCGCCGGCGAGGCCGCGCTGCTGCGCCTGTTGTTCGAGCTCGTCGAGCAATCCCACCTGCAACGTCCCCCGCATTTCCCACCGCTGGCGCCTGTCCTCGCGCCACCGGCCCGGCAATGCATTCGACGGATCCCGCGATTTCGCAAAATGCCGTTTGATCGATTACCGAATATCCCGATACCGGCACATTTTGCAAAAACCACGTTCCGACCGTCCGACCTTAATCGCAGCCACCGTCGCAGGCAAGCGCGCCAGTCGACGTTACCAGCATGCAGCACGACAATTTCAGTGACGACTGGCACAAACTGCGAAGGTCGCGCCTGCTGTACGATTATCGGTGCTGTATTTTTTGCTCCGTTTGCTTGGCTCGCGTTTCACGCAGTAACCCCCACGGATAGATGAGGCAATACCGGCATGGCGATCAATATTCGCAATCTGAATCACAGTCAGCTCACTGATTTGATCGAGCGCGCCAAAGCGCGCCAGGCAGAGCTCGCCCGCGAACGGGCGACGAAGCTGCGCGCGAAAATCAGCGCGCTGGTCAAGGCCGAAGGCCTTCGAGATCGAAGACGTGTTTGCCGGCACCGGCGCGCGACGCGGCGTGCGTCGCAAGGTCAAGCCGAAGTACCGCAATCCCGCCGACGCAAGCCAGACCTGGACGGGTCGCGGCAAGCGCCCGCGCTGGTACAGCGCTGCGCTCGCGTCGGGCAAGAAGGAAAAGGACCTCCTGATCGGCTGAGCACAGCGCATCCTGGTGTCACCCGAGAACGCCGGCTTCGCGCCGGCGTTCTTTTTTCGTGCGCGCGACGCTGGCCGCTCCGCGGCGAGCCGATATAATTCCTGCGCAGTTGCGCTACGCCTGCGCCGGATGCACCAAGGACAAGGGACCGCACCCCAATGAACAAGCCGATCTGGGAACCGGGCACGGAGCGCATCGAGCGCGCGAACATGAGCCGCTTCATGCGCTTCGTGCGCGAAAACACCGGCAATGAGGACATCCGCCGCTACGCACCGCTCTACGATTTCTCGGTGCGCCACCCGGAGAAGTTCTGGCCGCTGGTCTGGGAGTTCTGCGGCATCCGCGCCTCGGGCGATTTCGAGCCGGTGCTCGTCGATGGCGAGAAGATGCCCGGCGCACGCTGGTTCCCGGGCGTGCGCCTCAACTTCGCGCAGAACCTCTTGCGCCACAAGGACGATCGCACCGCGATCGTGTTCCGCAACGAATGGGGCCATCGGCGCGAGCTGACCTACGCGGAGCTCCACGCCGAGGTCGGCCGCATCGCGCATGCGCTGCGCGAAGCCGGCGTCGGCGTCGGCGATCGCGTCGCCGCGTTCATGCCGAACATTCCGGAAACGATCATCGCGATGCTCGCGACGACTTCGCTCGGCGCGACATTCTCGTCGTGCTCGCCGGATTTCGGCATCAACGGCGTCGTCGATCGCTTCGGCCAGATCGCGCCGAAGGTGCTTTTCACGGCCGACGCGTACGGCTACGGCGGCAAGCGCTTCGATTGCCTGGCGAAGATCCGCAGCGTGCTGAAAAAGATTCCGAGCATCGAGAAGCTCGTCGTCGTGCCGTACTCGGGCGATGCACTCGATCTCGAAGGATTGCGCAACGCGGTCGCGTGGCCCGATTTCGCCGGCAGCCAGGATCGCGCGCTGCAGTTCGAGATGCTGCCGTTCGATCACCCGATCTACATCATGTATTCGTCGGGCACGACCGGCGTTCCGAAGTGCATCGTGCACGGCGCCGGCGGCACGCTGATCCAGCACCTGAAGGAGCTCGTGCTGCACACCGACCTCAAGCGCGAGGACCGGCTCTTCTACTACACGACCTGCGGCTGGATGATGTGGAACTGGTTCGTCTCCGGCCTCGCGGTCGGCGCGACGCTGGTCCTCTTCGATGGCTCGCCCTCGCATCCGGACGGCAACGCGCTGTGGGATCTCGCCGACGAAGTCGGCATCAGCGTGTTCGGCACCAGCGCGAAATGGATCAGCGCGATCGAGAAGGCCGGCGTCAAGCCGCGCGAGACGCACAAGCTGCTGGCGCTGAAGACGATCCTGTCGACCGGCTCGCCGCTCGCGCCGGAGAGCTACGACTACGTCTATCGCGACGTCAAGGAGCGCGTGCTGCTCGCGTCGATCTCCGGCGGCACCGACATCATCTCGTGCTTCGCGCTCGGCAATCCGCTGCTGCCGGTGTATCGCGGCGAGCTGCAATGCCGCGGGCTCGGCATGAAGGTCGAGATCCTCGACGAGCAGGGCAACTCGGTGTCCGAAGAGAAAGGCGAGCTCGCCTGCACGGCGCCGTTTCCGTCGATGCCGGTGTTCTTCTGGAACGATGCCGATGGCGAAAAGTACAGAAAGGCGTATTTCTCGCGCATTCCGAACGTCTGGTGCCACGGCGATCACGCGCTGCTGACCGAGCACGAAGGCGTCGTCATCTACGGCCGCTCGGACGCGACGCTGAATCCCGGCGGCGTGCGCATCGGCACGGCGGAGATCTACCGCCAGGTCGAGCAGATCGAGGAAATCCTCGAATCGATCGCGGTCGGCCAGCACTGGGAAGGCGACGAGCGCGTGATCCTGTTCGTGCGCCTGCGCGAGGGCGTCGCGCTCGACGATGCGCTGCGCGAGCGCATCAGGAAGCGCATCCGCGAGAACACGACGCCGCGCCACGTGCCCGCCAAGATCCTGCAGATCGCGGACATACCGCGCACGATCTCGGGTAAGATCACCGAAATCGCGGTGCGCGACACCATCAACGGCTTGCCGGTGAAGAACACCGATGCACTGGCCAACCCGCAGGCGCTTGCGCTGTACCGGGAGCTGCCCGAGCTCAGCCAGGCGTAACGGTGACGAAAGCGATTCGCACTTGCTTGCAGGGGAGCAAGCGTCCGATGGCGGGAGTCCGTGGTGCTTAAGGCGGCCTATGTCGGCGCGATGCACGCGATCGCGGCGCCGTTGCGTCTTGCCGGCGTGCTGCCCTCGCTCGAGCGCGCACCGCGGCGCTCGTTCCGATTCTGGCTCGCCAGCCAGTTCGCGATCCACGATCCGGCCGCGCTCGTGCGACTCGACACGCCGTGGTGGACGCTGCCGGCGATCGACGCCGTCGAACGCTGGATCACCGCGCGCAATGGCGACGTGCGCGCATTCGAATACGGCAGCGGCGCGAGCACGGTCTGGCTCGCGCGCCGCTGCAGGGAAGTCGTCACCGTCGAGCACGACGCCGGCTTCGCGAAATACGTCGCGCCGCTGATAGCGCGCGACAACATCCGGCTGAAGCTCGTCGAACCGGCGACGAATGTGACCGCGCCCGCAACCGGTTCGGGCCGACGCGGCTACGAACACGCCGATTTCTCCGCATACGTCGATGCGATCGCCGGCGGCGGCGTCTACGATCTGGTCATCATCGACGGCCGCGCGCGCGCCGCGTGTCTCGCGCGCGCACGCGAATTCCTGGCGCCGGACGGGCTCATCGTGTTCGACAATTCCGCGCGGCGCCGCTACCGCGACGCGCTGACCGGCGTGCCCGTGGTGCGCTATCGAGGCTGGGCGCCGGCGCTGCCGTATCCGTCGGAAACCTCGCTGATCGAATGGCCGGACCAGCGAGCAGCGGCATGACCGCGGCGTTGCCTACCGTCTCGATCGTCGTCCCGGTCATGAACGAGGCCGAGACGATCGGCGGTCTCGCAGCGCAAGTGCTCGCCGTGTGCAGCCCCGAACAGCCGTTCGTGCTGCGCGAGATCCGCTTCGTCGATGACGGCAGCACCGACGATACCTGGCGCAATATCGTTGCCGCGTCGGCGAGCGATCCGCGCATCGGCGGCACGCGCCTGCGCCGCAACTTCGGCAAGGCAACCGCACTGCAGGTCGGTGTCGCCGAAGTGTCCGGCGACATCGTCGTCACGATGGACGGCGATCTGCAGGACGATCCGAACGAGCTGCCGCGCTTCGTCGCCGCGATCGAATCCGGCAGCGACGTCGTGTCCGGCTGGAAACGAACGCGCCACGATCCGGCCGGCAAGACGCTGCCGTCGAAGGTGTTCAACTGGATCACCTCGCGTGTCTCGGGCATTCCGCTGCACGATTTCAACTGCGGCTACAAGGCGTACCGCCGCGAGGTGTTCGACGCGGTGCATCTCTACGGCGAGCTGCACCGTTTCGTGCCGGTGCTCGCGCATGCGTACGGCTATCGCATCAGCGAGATCGAAGTCACGCATCATGCGCGCCGCTTCGGATATTCAAAATACGGCGCGCGGCGCTTCCTGCGCGGGCTGCTCGATCTCTTCAGCGTCGTCACGGTGACGCGCTACGCGCGAAAACCGGGGCACCTGTTCGGAGCGGGCGGGCTCCTGCTCGCCTCGATCGGCGTGCTGATCCTGGCCTGGCTCAGCGTCGAGTGGCTGCTCGGCGCGATGATCGGCCAGCGCCCGCTGCTGCAGCTTGGCGTGCTGCTCGTGCTGGTCGGCGTGCAGCTGCTGATGTTCGGCCTCCTGGCCGAGCTCATGATCAGCCGCGACCGCGACGCGCTGCCGACGGCGCTCGTGCGCGAGCGCGTCGAAAAAACCGCGAGCGCGCCGCCCGCACGAGCTTCGGATTGACCGTGCCCGCGGCGGCGACGCACCGATGAAAGCGGACAGCTACCGAGGACTCGCGCCCTATCTCGGCATCGCGCTCGCGACGGCGTTCGTGCTCGTGTTCGTGCTGAAGCTGCCTCTCGCGCGACTCGACGTGCCGTACACGTTCGAAGGCGACGACATCGACAAGATCGCGCAGATCCAGACCGTCGCCGAAACAGGCTGGCTCTTCCACAACGACCGTCTCGGCTATCCGTTCGGATACGACCGCCTCGACTTCCCGCGCTTCGATTCGCTCAACTACGCGATCATGGGGCCGATCGCGGCGCTGACCGGCAAGCCCGCGCTGACCATCAACCTCTACTACATCGCGGGCTTCTTCCTCGTCGCTTTTGCCGGGCTTTTCGCGTTCCGGCGGCTCGGGCTCGGCACCGGCGTCGCGATGCTCTGCGCGCTGGTGTATGCATTCCTGCCCTATCACGTGCTGCGCGGCATCGCGCACGTGACCAACGGCGCCTATTTCCTCGTGCCGCTCGCGATGCTCGTGCTCGTCGCCATCGCGCGCGACGAGATCGGATGGGACCGGCCCGAGCGCAAACGGCGCTTCGTGTTCTCCCTCGGCGTTGCTGCGCTCATCGTCTGGCAGACGCCGTACAACGGCGTCTTCTTCGTGCTGCTCGCGTGCGTCGCCGGCGCGATCGCGCTCGCCGGGACGCGACGCTGGCAGACGGTGTTGCCGGTCGCGGCTGTGATCCTCGCGGCCGGTGCGGCGTTCCTCGTCGAGATCGCGCCGGTGCTCGCGCATCGCGCAACAGCCGGCGAGCCTGCGTTCGTCGCCGCGCGCATTCCGAGTGAGGCCGACACGTACGCGATGCATCTGAGCCAGGTCCTGCTGCCGACGTACGCGAGTCGCAGCAAGACGCTCGTGCACTCGAAGAGGATGTTCGATCACGCGTTCGGGTTCGACGCACCGTATCTCGAAGTAAGCAACCAGTACATCGGCGCTCTGGGCGTGTTCGGATTCCTCGTGCTCGGCTGGGCGCTTGTGCAGAGCGTCGCTACGCGCACGCGCACGGGCCCAGTCGTCGCGGATACGACCGTCGACGACACAGCAGCTGCCGTGCGCATCGGCGCGGTATTTGCCGTCGCGATCCTCGTGCTTGCGCTGCCGAGCGGCCTCTGCACGCTGATCGCCTACTGGATCACCGCGAAGGTGCGCGCGTACAACCGCATCCTGCCGTTCTTCGCGTTTCCGTGTCTGCTCGCGGCCGGCTGGGCGCTGCAGGGGTTGCTGCGCCGCATCCGCCGTCCATGGCTCGGCTGCGCGGTGCTGGCGCTGATCGCGATCGTCGCGATCTGGGATGTCGTCATCTCACCGCGCTTCATGGCGCACACGACCCTCGCCGAAGGCTGGGATCGCGATCGCGCCTATTTCGCAGGCGTCGAGCAGCAGCTCGGTCCGGGCGCGCCGGTATTCCAGCTGCCGGTCACGTGGTATCCCGAGCAACCACCGCAGAATCGCATGAACAGCTATGCCGAATTCGAGCCGTTCCTGATGACGAACACGCTGCGCTTCTCGTTCGGCGGCGCGCACGGACGACCGGGCTACGCATGGGGCAAGTACATCGAGACGCGAGCTGCGAAAGAGGCCGTCTCCGAGCTGCATGCGAAGGGTTTCGCGGCGGTGCTCGTCGATGCCTATGCGTATGCCGACGACGCCGCACTCGCGAAGGTAACCGACGCGTACAAGGCCGTGCTGCCCGCCGCGCCGTCGGTCAGCCACGACCGGCGCTGGTGGCTGTTTCCGCTCGACGGCTGCTGCGGCGAGCGCGTGCCGCCGCTCGAAAGTGGCCGCGTCCCGACGCTTTTCACGTACGGGACGAATGGCGCCCCGCTGCGCTTCGACGAAACGGCAGCCGGCCGACTCTACGTCGCCTCCGGCTGGTGGGATCCGGAACCCTGGGGCATCTGGTCGAACACGCGCGCACGCCTTCGCCTCAAGCTCGATCCGGTGCCGTCGGGCGCATCGGTGCTGACGATCGCCGCGCAGGTCATGGTCAGTCAACGCATGCCCGAGCGCAGCGTAAGCGTGCAATGCAACGGCCGCGCGATCGGTGAGGCCATCTTCACCGAGGCGACTCCGGTGCAGACGCTGCGCTTCGACATCCCGGCCGGCGTTGTCAAGGACGACGGTGTCATGGAGCTCGATTTCGTGACCGTTCCGCGCACGTCGCCATACCACGCCGGCGTCGCCGACGACGACCGCGAGCTCGGCGTCGGTCTCATCGAGCTTTCGATCGCGCCCGCAGGCGCCGCGCCGCATGAGCCGTAACCGTCGCGCCGAGTCCGCGGAGAATCGCGCTTGAACGCGCGCAAGCTGTTGCGCGTCGCAGGCCTCGCGATCTCGCTGCTCGCGGTCGCGTGGATCGTCATGCGCTTCGTAGAAAGCGGCGCGCTCGCGCGACTCGCCGACCTTCCGATCGCAACGGGCGTGCTCGTCGCATGGCTCGTCGCGGGTGCGGGCGCATACGCCGCCGCGATGGCGCTGCCGGCGCTCGCATGGTGGCGCATCGTATGCGGGCTCGCGCCGCACGCGCCGCCGGCGTGGCCGACGATGGGAACCTACGCGGTCAGCCAGTACGGAAAATATCTGCCAGGCAATGTCGCGCACTACGCACTGCGGCATGTCTGGAGCCGCCGCTACGACATTCCGCACGCGAGCCTTGCGCTCGCCTCGATCATGGAGGCCGCGCTGCTCGTGCTCGGCGCGCTCGCGCTGATCGTCGGTGCGGGCGTGCAGCCGACGGCGTTGTCGCGCCTGGTCGATCCGCGCGTCGCAGTCGTCGCGGTGCTGCTTGGGATCGTCACGCTGGCGCTCGCGCTGTACTGGATCCGGCGCCGGCGGCTGTTCACGCGCCTGCACGTGCCGGCCCTGCCGCCGTCGATGATGCTGGCGGCGTTCGCGTGCTACTTCGCGTTCTTCGTATGCTCGGCGCTGCTGGTCGTCGGACTTGCGCGCGTGCTCGATTTTCCTGTCGCATCGGCTGCCTTGCTCTGCGCGGCGACCGCAGCGAGCTGGCTGGCCGGATTCGTCGTCGTCGGCGCGCCGGCGGGCCTTGGCGTGCGCGAAGCGACCTTCGTCGCGCTGACCGGCGCCACGCTCGGCGAGGACCACGCGCTGCTGCTGATCGGCCTCTTCCGCATCGTGACGTTCCTCGGCGATACGATATTCCTCGCCGCCGGTGCAGCGGTGATGCGAAACGCGCAGCGTCACAATGGCGATCGCGGCGCGTGACGTCGCCATGGCGATCGTCACAGCACTCGAACATCAACCGGAATCCGCAATCATGGCCTGGCTTCGAAACAATGCGTTCCTGATCCTCTACATCGTGCTGACCACCGCGAGCCAGCTGATCATGCGCTGGCAGGTCAGCGCGGCGACGCCCGCTGCGTCTGCCGCCAGCCGCTTCGATTTCGTCGTCTCGATGCTGCTGACGCCATGGGTGTGGGCCGCGATCCTGGCGACGTTCCTGGCCGGCGTGGCCTGGATGCTTGCGCTGACGCGTTTCGAGCTGACCTACGCGTTCCCCTTCACCGGCGTCACGTTCGCGCTGATCCTGCTGGCCGGCGCGTTCCTGTTCGGCGAGCACGTCGGGCCCGCGCGCATCGCCGGCACGCTTCTCGTGCTGCTCGGTCTCGTCGTGATCGTGCGCTCGTAGATCGCGAGTCGTGGTGAGCGAACGTTCGACCACCGATACCGAAGCGACGCGCGCGTCGTTCGATCCCGCGCACTTCGCGCGCCTGTATGCGCTCGAAGCCCGGAGCTTCTGGTTCCGTGGCCGCAGCGAGCTCATCGAATGGGCGCTCGCGCGATATTTCCCGGCGGCACGCAACCTGCTCGAAGTCGGCTGCGGAACGGGCTACGTGCTCGACCGGCTGCGTCATGCATTTCCCGATCTCGCGCTGAGTGGCAGCGAGCTGTTCGATGAAGGCCTCGCATATGCGCGCGAGCGCCTCGGCGATGCCGTGTCGCTGCGCCAGGCCGACGCGACGAACCTCGGACTTCGCGATGCGTTCGACGTCATCGGTGCGTTCGACGTCATCGAGCACATCGAGGACGATCGACGCGTGCTTGCCAATCTCCACGCTGCGCTTCGCGCCGGCGGCGGACTGCTGCTGACGGTTCCGCAGCACGCCTGGCTCTGGAGCGGCACCGACGTAGCGGCTCATCACCAGCGAAGGTATTCGCGCGATGACCTTCGCGCGAAGCTCGACGCGGCGGGCTTCGAGGTGCTGCGCATGACCTCGTTCGTGACCTTCCTGCTGCCGGCGATGCTGCTGGCCAGGCGCCGCAAGCGCGACGGCATGGCCGAGGTCGAAGCCGAGCTCGACCTGCCGCCGCTCGCCAACGCGATCGGCTACGCGACGCTCCAGCTGGAGCGCTGGCTGATCCGGCTCGGCCTCGACCTCCCGGCCGGCGGATCGCTGCTCGTCGTCGCGCGCCGCCGCGCCCAGCCGTTTGTGTAAACTTCCGCCGCCCCTGCCGCCGCGATATCGAAAGCTCCGATGAGTCGAAACGGAATTCCGTTCAACAAGCCGTACATGACCGGCCGCGAGCTCGACTACATCGCTGAGGCACACGCGAACGGGCACCTTTCCGGGGATGGGCCCTTCACGAAGCGCTGCAACGCCTGGCTCGAGACGACGACCGGCACGCGCCGCGCGCTCCTGACCCATTCGTGCACGGCCGCGCTCGAGATGTCCGCGCTGCTGCTCGATCTCGAGCCCGGCGACGAAGTCATCATGCCGTCGTTCACGTTCGTGTCGACCGCGAATGCGTTCGTGCTGCGCGGCGCGGTGCCGGTGTTCGTCGACATCCGCGCCGACACGCTCAACATCGACGAGAACCTCATCGAGGCCGCGATCACGCCGAAGACGCGCGCGATCTGCGTCGTCCACTACGCCGGCGTCGGCTGCGAGATGGATGCGATCCTCGCGATCGCCGCGCAGCACCGGCATCGCGGTCGTCGAGGATGCCGCGCAGGGAATCCTGTCGACCTACCGCGGCAAGCCGCTCGGCGCGATCGGCGCGCTCGGCGCGCTGAGCTTCCACGAAACCAAGAACATCATCGCCGGCGAAGGCGGCGCGCTGCTCGTCAACGACGAGCGCTTCGTCGAGCGCGCCGAGATCATCCGCGAGAAAGGCACCAACCGCGCGCAGTTCTTCCGCGGACAGGTCGACAAATACACATGGGTCGACGTCGGCTCGTCGTACCTGCCGAGCGAGATCCTCGCCGCGTTCCTCGCCGCGCAGATCGAGGACGCCGGGCGCATCACGGCCGAGCGGCTTGCGATCTGGGAGCGCTACCACGCGGCGCTCGCGCCGTACGAGGCACGCGGCCTGCTTGCGCCGGCCGATCGTGCCCGCGCATTGCCGGCACAATGCGCACATGTACTACGTGCTGCTGGCCGATCTCGCGACGCGCACGCGCTTCATCGAAGCGCTGCGCGGCGCCGGCATTCATCCGGTCTTCCACTACGTGCCGCTGCACAGCGCGCCGGCCGGGCGTCGCTACGGACGCACTTCCGGCGATCTCGCGGTGACGGATCGCGTCAGCGACAGCCTCGTGCGCCTGCCGCTCTGGCTGCCGGACCTCGACCAGGCGCGCGTGATCGAAGCGGTGGAGGCGTTCTTCCGATGACACCGGCCGCGCCGCGCATCTCCGTCGTGAGCCCGGTGTACTGCTGCGCCGGCTGCCTGCACGAGCTCGCCGCGCGCCTTCGCGACACGCTGTCCTCGATCGGCGAGCCGTACGAGATCGTGTTCGTCGACGACGCGAGCCCGGACGACGCCTGGCGCGTCGCGCGCGAGCTCTGCGCCGCCGATGCGCACGTCAAGGCGATCGCACTATCGCGCAACTTCGGCCAGCATTACGCGATCGCTGCCGGCCTCGCCCACGCGCGCGGCGACTGGATCGTCGTGCTCGACTGCGACCTGCAGGATCGACCGGAAGAGATCGCGGCGCTGTATGCGAAGGCGCGTGAAGGCCACGACATCGTGTTCGCCGAGCGCGAGATGCGCCGCGACGGCTGGCTCAAGCGCAACCTGTCGCGCGCGTTCATCGGATTTCTCAACTACCTCAGCGGCGCGGACTACGACTACCGCACGGCGAACTTCGGCATCTACAGCCGCGCGGTCGTCGACGCGGTGTGCAGCATGGGCGACCAGTCGCGATTCTTTCCGGTCATGGTGCGCTGGACCGGCTTCAAGTCGACGTCGATTCCGGTTCGCCACGACGCGCGCAGCGACGGCAAGAGCTCGTACACGCTGCGCAAGCTCGCGCGCCTTGCGCTCGAGATCGTGCTCTCGCATTCGGACAAGCCGCTGCGCCTGGTCGCGGCGCTCGGCATTTTCGTTTCGCTGATCGCGCTCGGCATGACCGGGTTCAGCGTGCTGCGCTACCTGCGCGGCGACGTCACGGTCGCTGGCTACACGAGCGTCATCGCGTCGATGTGGCTGCTCGCGGGGATTACGCTGTTCTGCATGGGCATCATCGGGCTCTATGTCGGGCGCGTCTTCGAGAGCGTGAAGCAGCGGCCACTGTACATCGTGCGCGAGCGGATCAATCTGTGAGCGTAAGGATGGAGCTGAAGCTCTCGCCGCCCGAAACCGCACGTTTCGGATTGCGCGTGCATCGAGCGGCCGTCGATACGATCGACGCCGACGCACTGATCGAGGCGCTCGATCGCGAGCACGTGGACATCGCCATCCTGCGCGTGCCGGCGCAGGCGCTCGGTTCGCTCGAAGCGCTTCGGCAGCGAGGGCTCGCAGCGATCGTCGCCGACACACTCGTGCACTACGACATCGATTTGCGCGGATTCGCGCCGCGAGCCAGCGAAGGCGAGCCGGTCGTGCTGCGCAGCGCGACCCGTGCTGACGCCGGTCTGCTCGAATCGCTCTGTCGCGAGATATTCACGGGTTACGTCACGCACTATCACGCCAATCCGCTGCTGCCGGCTGCGAAGATCCTCGACGGCTACGCCGAATGGGCGGCGAGTCCGGTCCGCACGAGAGACGGCAACGACGCCGCATGGCTCGTCGAAGCCGGCGACGAGGCCACCGGGTTTTCGACTTATCACATCGATGAAGCGACGGGACTTGCCACTGGCGTCCTGAACGGCATCCTCCCGGCGCATCGCGGACGCGGTATCTACCGGCGAATGCTGCAGCAGATGCTCACCCAGTTCCGCACGCTTGGCCTGCAACGTTTCGCAATCGCCACACAGATGCAAAACGACAGAGTGCAGCGCATCTGGGTGTCGGAGGGGCTGAAGCTTCGGCGCGCAGTCCATACGGTACATATCAACGCGCTGCGCGGAGTCGCGAGCACGGCACCTTCGGTGCGAGACGATGTGACTGAATTCAGCGGGAAACGTCTTGCGGATCGACCCGCTGCACGAGGGGTTCCGAAGTGATCGACGGTGCTGCAATCGATCATCCCGAACGCGAAGTCGACTGGCACAAGCGGTTGAAACGGTTCCTGGTCGGCCAATCGCTCGAGGCATGCGTCGAGCGCGGACGTCGCGACAACATCCTGCATCTGCGACTCGGCGCCGCTGTCATGGTGTTGCTCGGACACAGCTACGCCGTGATGGGCCCCGCCGCGGGGGCCTACGAGCCGATGCATTTCCTGTTCCCCGGAACATTGACGCACATTACCGGCGTGATGCTGTTTTTCATGATCAGCGGATTTCTGATCACGCTGTCCTGGCTGCGGCGGCCGGAATTGACCCGATTCTTGCGCGCGCGCGCATTGCGAATCTGGCCGGCGCTCGCGGTCTGCGTGGCGGGGACCGGCCTCATCCTCGGGCCACTAGTGACCACGTTGCCGCTGCATACATACTTTGTCGACGGCGACTCGTACGGAACCGTCGTTGGCTACGTGTTGAACAATGCCGTACTCAATCTCAGGTACTACCTGCCCGGCGTTTTCGAGCACAACCCGATCCCTCGCCATATCAACGGATCGCTATGGACGCTGCCGGTTGAAGCGACACTCTACCTGTGCGTCGCCGGTCTGGGCGTGCTGCGCTGTTTCCGCTATCCCTGGTTGAGCACTCTCGGGATTGCTGTCGTGTTCTCGGCTTTGATCCTTCGACCGATATACCTTGGGCATCCCCTGCCGTGGTACGGCTATGTTCTTGCGGGATTCTTTGGTGCGGGATGCATCGCCTGCCTGCTGCGCAAGTACATACCCGTTTCGTCCGGCCTCATGCTCGCGATTCTGGTGGTGTGCATCCTTTCGCGCTTCACCTCGCATGTCGTGCCGTTCACCTGGCTCGCCATCGGCTACTTTGTGCTCTGGTTCTGCTATGTCCCTCGCCTTCCACCCATACCGCATGGTCTGGATGTGTCTTACGGAACCTACCTCTGGGCGTTTCCGATACAACAGTGCGTCGTGTTGATGGGCGTCGACAGGCCCTTGGTTGTCTTCGCGATCGCAACGCCCCTCGCCCTTTCGGTCGGGGCTGCTTCGTGGATATTCATCGAGAAGCCCGCGCTGCGGCTGAAGGATGCGGGAAAGACTCGCCGCATCCCATCGATCCTGCCGTCATGAATCTTCGGCGTGCGCTCGGGCCAGTGCCAAGATCAACTCGTCGCGCAGATCGTCGATATCCTCGATACCAACCGAAAGCCGGGCGCCAGCATGGCGGCGCGCTCGGCGCCGACCTCGCCGCGGCAGTCGAGCGCGTTGTGCACAGCGGCGGGTACACGAGGTTCGTGTTCCGCCGCGCTCCGCCGGTGAATCGCGCGACCGCGCTTCAGCGGACAGGGAAGCGGCGATGACTGCGCTTCCTGATCGGCTCCTCGCATTCTCCAGACCGCTGTCGCGCCTGCCTGACTGGGTCGATGCCTTCGTCGTGGCCGCGCTTTGCGTGGCAATCGCCGCATGCGTTTTCGGCGTCACGCCGTCGAATCTCGCCGTACCGCTGCTTTCGACCGGCGACGGCGGAGCGGCGCAATTCATCATCAAGACCGTGCTCGAGCACGGCTGGTATACGCAGAATCCCGACGTCGGTGCGCCGTTTGGCACGACGATGTATGACTTCCCGATTCCGGAGCCGACCCATCTGCTGTTGATCCGCACCCTCGGAATCTTCGGCCGGGACCCGTTCCTGGTCTTCAACCTGTTCTACCTTTCCTCCTTTGTGAGTTGCGCGCTTGCGGCGTGGTGGGGTCTGCGCTTCATCGGCGCCGATCGTGCCAGCGCCTTCGCTGGCGCGTTCCTGTTTACGCTGCTGCCGTTCCATTTTCTTCGGCTCGGACACCTCCACCTCGCTTCATATTTCGCGGTGCCGATCTTCGCGGCGCACGCGACGAGACTTGCGCTCTACCGGGCGCCGCATCTTCCGTGCGAGCTGCGCTTCACAGCGGTGTCGGTCTTGCTGCTTGCCCTGGCCGCCGGCATCGGGCGTCTATTACGCTTTCTTCGGATGCGTCTTCATCGCCGCGGGCGCCGTGCTCGGGGCGCTCGCATCGCGCCGCGCGGCGCCGCTGCGCATCGGCGCGATCTACGTTCTCGTCATCGTCGCGGTAGTCGCCGCGAGCCTCGTTCCGAACGCGCTCTATCATGTGCGCGAGGGTGCGAACGCACTCGTCGCACACCGCACCGCGCAGGAGGCCGAATACTATGGCCTGCGCATCGTGCAGCTCCTGCTGCCGTCGAACATGCACCGCTTCGGCTGGATGAGCGCGTTCACCCTTTCATATAACGCGCATACGCCGCTCGTGAACGAGAACGCGACGGCATCGCTTGGTCTGCTCGGAAGCTTTGGTTTTCTCGCCGCGCTCGGCATCGCGCTGACGAGCCTGCGCACGCGATTTCCACGCGTCGCTGCGATGGGCACGCTGTCGATCGTCGGCGTGCTCTTCGCGACGATCGGCGGGTTCGGCTCGCTGTTCGCGCTCATCGTCACGCCGGAGTTGCGCGGGCTCAACCGCATCAGCGTCTTCATCGGCTTCTTCGCGATCGCGTCGCTGCTGTTCCTCGTGCGACGCGCGGTCGGCATCGCGCCCGCTCGCGCTTGCGGCCGCTGCGGCGGCGCTCATGCTGGGCGGCGCGATCGACGAGATTCCGGTCCGCGCGATCCCGCCGCACTCGACGGAGTTCGCGGACGAACAGGCATTCTTCGATCGCATCGAGGCGATGCTTCCGAGTGGCACCGCGGTCTACGAACTTCCGTACATGTTCTTTCCGGAGAGCCCGGACTCCGGTTCGCTGCTGAGCTACGACCTCTTCGCACCGTACCTGCACACGCAAGGGCTGCGCTGGAGCTTCGGCGGCATGCACGGCCGTCCGGCCGATCTGTGGAACGAGCAGGTATCGACGCTCGACGCCGCCGAGCTCGTCGGCGCGCTCGCGAATGCCGGATTCGGCGCGGTTTACATCGACCGGCGCGGCTATGCAGACCACGGCGCGGCGGTCGAGCGCGAACTCTCACCTCGCCTTGGGCCGCCGCTGCGTCGAGTCCGCCGACCGCGCCAGGGTCGTTTACCGCATCGCCTCCGGTCTCGCCGCGCGTTGGCCATTCGTCGTCGTCGGCCAAGGCCGCGGCTGGTTGCCGTGGACCAGCGATGGCAAGCGCGGGCTCGTTGGATCTCGCTGCGCAGGCGACGACCGATCTCGTCATCGCCAATCCGGGCACCGCGGTGCCGATGGCGGTCGACTTCGAACTCGTCGGAACTGAGGCGCGCCGCGTCGTGATTCGCTACGCCGACGAAACGGTCGGCGAGGTCGATGTCACGCCGGGCATACCGCGCAAGGTCGTGCTTCACTTCGTCGCGCAGCCTGGCGTTTCGCGCCTACGGCTCGGCAGCGGCGACAAGGGTTCCGCATCACCCTATCGGTTACAGGCCTTGAACTACGGTCCGGCGCCGTAGAGCAGCGCGAATCGTTCGCGTCAGGCGAGGGCCGCGGCGAGCTCGTCGCGCAGATCCTCGAGATCTTCAACGCCGACCGACAGCCGGATCAGCCCGTCGCTGATGCCGAGCCGCTTGCGATTCGCCGGCGGCACCGAGGCGTGCGTCATGATCGCCGGATGCTCGATCAGGCTTTCGACGCCGCCGAGCGATTCGGCGAGCGCGAACAGCTCGCAGCGTTCGAGCACGCGCCGCGCCTTGCGCAGGCCGCCCTTGACGACGATCGAGATGATGCCGCCCGGCCCGTCCATCTGCCGCTTCGCCAGCGCATGCTGCGGATGCGACTTCAGGCCCGGATAGATCACGCGCTCGACGGCCGGGTGCTTCTCGAGCCATTGCGCGAGCGCGAGCGCGTTCTCGCAGTGCGCGCGCATGCGCAGGTGCAGCGTCTTCAGGCCGCGCATCGCGAGGAACGAATCGAACGGCCCAGCGACCGCGCCGACGGAGTTCTGCAGGAACGCCATCTGCTCGGCGAGCGCCTTGTCCTCGCCGACGACCGCCATGCCGCCGACCATGTCGGAGTGGCCGTTGAGATATTTCGTCGCCGAGTGCACGACGATCTGCGCGCCGTATTCGAGCGGCCGCTGCAGGATCGGCGAGCAGAACGTGTTGTCGACGACGAGAATCAGGCCGTGCTTGCGCGCGAATGCGCCGAGCCTGGCGAGATCGACGAGCTTGAGCATCGGATTGGTCGGCGTCTCCGCCCAGATCATGCGCGTGTTCGGCTTCAGCGCCGCCTTGACCGCAGTCACATCGGCGAGATCGACGAACGTGAAATCGAGACCGGCGCTGCGCCGGCGCACGCGCTCGAACAGGCGATAGCTGCCGCCGTAGAGATCGTCCATCGCGATCACGTGGCTGCCGCTGTCGAGCAGATCGAGGATCGTCGCCGTCGCCGCCATGCCCGACGCGAACGCGATAACCCGCCTGCCGCCTTCGAGCTCGGCGACGCAGCGCTCGTAGGCGATGCGCGTCGGATTCTGCGTGCGCGAGTATTCGTAGCCCTGGTGCACGCCCGGGCTTTTCTGCACGTAGGTCGACGTCGCGTAGATCGGCACCATGATCGCGCCGGTCGACGGATCGGGATGCTGGCCGGCGTGGATGGCGCGCGTGCCGAGGCCGCTGCGTCCGGGCATTCTTGGTTTGACGCATCTTCACCGCTGATGTATTCGTTCTGACGTTCGACTAGCGCGCGAGCCGTCGTTCCATGCTCTTCAAGTGCAGATCACGTCGTTCGGGCCAATGCGGATCCGGAATCGATGTCTTCGAACGGCATCGTTGAGGTGGAAGCGCGTTCGCGCGAGCACGCCGTGCCGATCTCGATGCGAATCTCGCGCAGCATCTGCTGACCGTTTTCGCAGGCCACTTCGGCAACTGCGGCCGATACGTCGCCGTCGACAGGCGACCTTCCGCATGACAGATGCCTCGTAGACGCCGGCATCGAGTTTCTGAACGACGGGCCATAGGAAAGGTAGCCGTGCTTGGCCGATCGTTCCGCGCAGATGCGTGTCGCGTCTCGTCGAAGATCGCGCAGGCTCGATGCGCGCCAGAAGGCCGATCGGCGATCGACTGTCGATGCTCGCGCGCCGATCGCACTTGCACAGCAACAACGGCGCCGGTAGTCGAAGCCGGCGGCCGTCTGCGCGAGGACCTGGCGGCCAACCGGACGTCCGGACGGATTCGACAGGACTGGTCGAAGTCGCGTCAGGCTCGTGCGCATCGCGTCGGCGCCGATAGATCGCGAGATTCACTGCCGTGAATCCGCAGCTCGCGCGCCGCTTCGAAGAGCGGATCGACGTGCACGTCGCGCTCGATCACGTCGAACATGCGCATTCCGTACGGATCAGGCTCGATCGCGAATGCGCCGGGCCGCGCTTCGTCCGGCGAACACGATGCCGTCGTCGCGCAGCACGCGCGCGAATTCGCGGACGACGGTGCGCTGGTCCAGCACGTGATGCGAACGAGTCGAAGCAGACGCACGCGATCGAAGCTGTCGTTCTCGATACGGCAGATCAGGTCCGTCGAGCGGAACGAACCGCACGCGAGCTTGTCGCCGAGTGGATCGGCGCGGATCAGTCGCTCGCGGACCTCGAGTGCCTTGCGCGACACGTCGACCGCCGTCACTTCGCAGCCGAGGAGCGCAAGCAGACGCGACATCCAGCACGTGCCGGCACCGAAATCGAGCACACGCGCGCCGGGATGAAGATGCAGCTCCGGCAGCATCGCCGCGACATCATCAGACAGATTGCGCGACCGTCGACGGCGCTGCGAACGGCTTGCGAGGGAAAAGGCCAGCCGACATTCGCACGGTCGCGAAATATTCGTCGGCCTGCGCCGCGTGATACGCGATGCTGGTCAGCGCGCTCGTACAGGTCGCGATAGTCGATGGAACGGGGTATTCGTCGCTCGGTCCAAGGGCATCGTTCGGGCCGCGCTTCACCCAGCAACTGCGCGGTCGCAGCAGATCGGAAAGACGTTCGAGCGGTAGGCCATCGTCGGAGTGCGACCGGACAGCGCGGCCTGATCCGTGCTTCGTCCAGCGATGCCACGTGTCGACGAATTGTGGCGCGCTCGATCGCGTGCGGCTCATCCAGTCGCTGCATTGTCCAGCGGCTGCGGCGGATAGCTTCGATAGAGCCAGGCGGGGCGCAGCGCGCCGCAGTCGCCGGTCTTGCGCCAGCGCGTGAAAAGGTACTGCCCGAGATCGTACTCACGATTCCTGACCGAGCGCGATCGCGCGCGCGACCGCAGCGAGATCGGTCGATCGACGGCCGGGACGTCGGCATGCACGTTGGCCGTGAAGCTCGTCTCGACCGTCGAATCCGCAGTATGCGAGCAGCCGGTGCAGCTCGTCGCGCGTGTATTCGCGATTGTGCCGGCCGTACGGACCGTAGCCCGAGTACGGATCGTAGATATTGCGGCCTTCGAGAAGCGCAATCACGTTTTCGATGCGCGCGACGTTCGGAGTCGTCAGGACGAGCAGGCCGCCCGGCTTCAGCACGCGCGCGATCTCGCGCAGCGCGTGCATCGGGTCGTTGGTCATGTGCTCGAGCACTTCGCAGAACACGATGACGTCGAACGACGCGTCGGCGATACGGAAACGGCCACGCTTCGATGTTGAGGCTGTGGTAGTCGAGATCGAATGCTCCTCGACGCGCCGTCGAACCCGGAGAACGCGAGCGCCTGGCTCGCGACTTCCCGGCTTGCCGGGCTGAAGAAGTTCGTGATCGTCAGTTCGATAGCCGGGCCGGAAGCGGCGCAGCAGCAAGCGTCGTGAAATACGGATTGCCGCCGATTTCGAGCAGCCGTCCGCTCGCGCCTCCGGAACCAGCGCGAGCGTGTGCAGGAATCGCTCGCAGTCGCCGATGGCGTAGCCGCGCAGCTCGCCGGGCGCACTGCCGTCGACCGACACGCGTGCACAGCGCATCGAGAATGCGCTCCTTGGTGAATCCGGCCGGCAGCGGCAGCGCGGGCTGAAATGCGCGCGCGGATCGATCGATCGCGGCGTCGCCTGACGATGACGACGGACGACACGGCCGCGATCAGTCTGCGAACAGTCCAACGGGTTTTCGCATGGCGTAATCCAGTATGCCCGCTCATCCCGCCCGGCGCCGCAGGTAGTTCAGCAAGATCGATGCGCGTGATCAGGCCGAGGAACTTCTCGCCATCCATCACGATCGCGACATGCCCGGCCTCGAACACCGGCAGCAGCGCTTCGATCGGCGATTTCACGTCGAGCATCTGCAGCTTGCTGACCATCGCGGTCGACACCGGATCGCGGAAGCGCGTCTCGTCGCCGATAGACGTGCAGCAGCACGTCGGATTCGTCGACGATGCCGACGATCTGGTCGCCGTCCATGACCGGCAGCTGCGAGACGTCGTAGAGCTTCATGCGCTTGTACGCGGTGATCAGCAGATCGCCGGGCCGACGACGACGGTGTCGCGCTGCGCAGTACGGGCGCAGGATCAGGTCGCGCAGGTCGCCGTAGGTGCTCGCGCTCGAGGAAGCCGTTGTCGAGCATCCAGTAGTCGTTGTACATCTTCGACAGGTACTTGTTGCCGGTGTCGCAGACGAACACGACGCACGCGCTTCGGCGTCGTCTGCTCGCGGCAGTATTTCAGCGCCGCGGCGAGCAGCGTGCCGGTCGACGAGCCGCCGAGCATGCCTTCCTTCGCCAGCAGTTCGCGCGCGGCGAGGAAGCTTTCCTTGTCGCTGATCGCGTAGGCCTTCTTCACGCGCGAGAAATCGCGATGATCGACGGCAGGAAATCCTCGCCGATGCCTTCGACCATCCAGCTCGCCGATTTCGTCGACAGCGTGCCTTCGTTGATGTACTGCGCGAGGATCGAGCCGACCGGATCGGCGAGGATGAATTCGACGTCCGGCGCGACGCTGCGCGAAATAGCGCGACAGCCCGGTCATCGTGCCGGACGAGCCGCAGCCGAACACGATCGCGTCGACGCTTGCCGTCCATCTGCTCGAAGATTTCCGGTCCGGTGGTTTCCTCGTGCGCGCGCGGATTGTCCGGATTGCCGAACTGGTTGATGAAATACGCGCCCGGCGTTTCGTCGCGCGATGCGCTCGGCGAGATCCTGGTAGTACTGCGGATGACCCTTGGCGACGTCCGAGCGCGTCAGCACGACTTCGGCGCCCATCGCCTTGAGGTTGAAGATCTTCTCGCGGCTCATCTTGTCGGGCACGACGAGGATCAGCCGGTAGCCCTTCTGCTGCGCGACCAGCGCCAGGCCGAGGCCGGTGTTGCCGGCGGTGCCTTCGACCAGCGTCGTCGCCGGGCTTGATCTTGCCGGCGCGCTCGGCGCCTTCGATCATCGACAGGCCGATGCGGTCCTTGATCGAGCCGCCGGGATTGGCGCTTTCGAGCTTGAGGAAGAGCTCGCAGCGCCCGGTGTCGAGGCGCTGCGCCTTGACCATCGGCGTCTCGCCGATCAGTTCGAGCACGCTCTTTGAGATCGTCATGCAGGCTCCGAAGCTGCGCCGGACTCGCGCGCACGCGCAAGCCAAGTCCCGCATCGAGACCGTGGCGACGGATACCTGCGAATGATAACCGAGGGGCGACCGGCGCCGCTGCCGCGATGGCGCGGCGCCGGGAAAGCGAAATCAGTCCCTACTGAATCAATTTGCAGCCGGGATCAGTGTGTAGCGGGTCTGCTGTGTTCCCACATCGAGGTGAGGATGTCCTTGGCGCGCAGCTTTTCTTTCTTCATGTTGTGCAGCGTGACGTCGTCGATCGGGAGAACGCCAAGTTCCGCGTCGCGCACCTTGCTGTCGAGCTCCTTGTGGCGTTGATACAGCGTGCGGAATTCGGAGTTGCTCTGCATCAACGCTTCGACCTCTTTCTCGTTATGTTCGAACATCAGCTGACCTCCTCTTTGCATGGACCGCGGGCACGGTGGCGCGACGACGCCGCGCCACCGGCTGCGGGAACGACTATGACGGGATTGCGCGATGGCTCGTGAGAGAGCCGCTCAGGCTTGGGTTCAGCGCGACAGGAAAGTTCGTAAGCCCGCCGCAGGACGCCACTGCCAGGTACGTCCGCGTGCGCATGGGCTCTTCGGAACTGAGGCGTTTGCATCCTCGGTCGCTTGCGCTGCACTCATGGGCCAGGTACTTGCCCCAGGCGATTTCGGGCGAGCCGGACCACTTGGGAAATACAAGCTACTCCCTCGTCCGGGCTTGGCAACCGCGCAAAAAGCATGCCTCGCCACTTTTTCGACGCCTCGATGCGTTGTCTAAATTTCGTTAAATATCAGTAAGTTGATCGAGTCGGCCTCGCGCAAACGGCGGCCCGGCGCGACGTCCGACGAAAAGCCTCGTATGTTGCCGGAACGCTGCGCAAACGCCGGCTGCGGCGGCGATTTCCGACGCCGGAAACGGGACGGCAGCGCTCAGTCGGCGCCTTCGAGGCGGATCTCGACCTGGCTCGACTTGCCGCCCTTCTGGCTCGCGCCGGCCGATGCGATCCGGCCGGCCGAGACGCCGGCCGAGACCAGCGCATCGCGGACCGTCTGCGCACGCGCGGTCGCCAGCTCGCGGTTGCCCGCCGCGCTGGCCTCGATGCGGATCCGCGCGCCCGGGCTCGGCATTGACGAAATCGACGATGCTGCCGATGCGCGCGCTGCCGGCACTGCTCAGAGTCGACTGGCCGCGCACGAACGCGCTGTCGGCAAGCGTCATCCGGCGCGGTGCCGGCGCCGCCGGCTGCGGGCGTCGTGGATGCGCCGCCCGAAAGCTCGGCTTCCTTCTTGGCGAGCGCGGCCGCCTTCGCCTGCAGCGTCGGCCATGCGCTTGGCCTGCGCCGCTTCGGCCCGCGCGGCATCGGCCGCCTGCGAGGCCTGCTCGCCTTCGGCGCGCGCGGTTTCGGCTTCGCGCGCGAGGCGCTCGGATTCCTCGGCGCGAATCTGCGACTGCAGGCGCTGCTGCTCGAGCTCGCGGCGCGCCTGCGCCGCATCGCGTCGCGCGGCGGCGAGCTGCAGCTGGTCGTTTTCGCGCTGCAGGTTCGCTCGCTCGCTTTCGGCAAACACGGCTTGCGCACTCGCGCGCGCGATGTCGATGCGCCGCTCGGCGACGTAGAGCATGTACGGACGGTCGCTGCGGCCGGCGTCCTTGTAGCGCCTGCACGGCCGCACGAGCGCGCTCGATCTGCGCCGGCGCAAGCGTGCCGAGCTTCGGATCGGCCGCCAGGGAGTCGAGGCTCTGGACGAGGCGTTCGTAGTCCGCGTCGCGTGCGTGTACGGGCGCAGCGATGCCGACGAGCAGCGAAAACACAAATGTAAAGATCGCCGAGGCGAATGCGTTGCGGGCTTTCATTGCGCGTCGGCTCCTTCCGAATGGCGCGCGGCTTCGCGCGTGAGTTCCGCGTTCTGCTGACGCAGGCCATCCGCCGCCTCGCGCGCCTTGCCGAGCCTCGCCTTCGCGGCGGCAAGCTCGCTGTCGACCGCCGATTCGCCGGCCAGCACGGTCGCCTTGTCATAATCCTGTCGCGCGGAGGCCGCGTTGGCGGCCGCAAGATGATCCTCGGCCACGCGCAGCTCCTGCGGCGCGTATTTGGCGGCCTCGGCGCCCGCGCGCGGCGGCAAGGTTTCGGGAGGCGACGCCGAGCACGTCCGTCGGCGGCTTGGTCGGGCTGCATGCGGCCAACGAGGCTGCGAGAACCGCGATCACTGCATGGAATTTTGCGGCACTTGATGTCATAAATCGGCGGCCTGAACGTGCTGGGGATTTGAGAGTATTGTGGGAAGCGGCCGACCGCTTTGGCAACGGCCGGCATGAAGCTCGCAAGGGGAGCTTCGAAAGCGACCGCTCCGACATGAACGGCGCGCAGACGGCCCAAGAGCCTGCGCCGCGTCGGGGCATGATCCGCTTCGATCGACTGATTCTCAAAATACGAAGACGAGGGGACCGATGGATATCGGCTATTTCCTGAAGCTGATGACCGAGAAAGGCGCGTCGGACATGTTCCTGACGACAGGCGCGCCGGTGAACATCAAGGTCGAAGGCAAGCTCTATCCGCTCGGCAACACCGGCCTGCCCGGCGGCATGGTCAAGAAGATCGCCTATTCGCTGATGGACGAGGGCCAGGTCCCGCAGTTCGAGAAGAACCTCGAGCTGAACATGGCGATCGCGGTCAAGGACGCCGGCCGTTTCCGCATCAACGTCTTCAAGCAGCGCGGCGAAGTCGGCATGGTGATCCGCGCGATCAAGAGCGAGATCCCGACCATCGAGCAGCTGCGCCTGCCGGTGCTGTTCAAGACGATCATCATGGAGAAGCGCGGCCTGATCCTGCTGGTCGGCGCGACGGGCTCGGGCAAGTCGACGACGCTCGCCTCGATGATCGACTATCGCAACGCGAACACCTCGGGCCACATCCTCACGATCGAGGATCCGATCGAATATCTGCTATCGGCACAAGAAATCGGTCGTGAACCAGCGCGAGGTCGGCCTCGACACGCACAGCTATCACGAGGCGCTGAAGAACGCGATGCGCGAAGCGCCCGACGTGATCCTGATCGGCGAGATCCGCGATTCCGACACGATGGAAGCGGCGATCTCGTTCTCCGAAACGGGACACCTGTGCCTGGCGACGCTGCACTCGAACAACGCCGACCAGACCATCGAGCGCATCCTCAACTTCTTCCCGGAATCGGCGCACAAGAACATCCTGATGAACGTCGCGCTGAACCTGCAAGGCGGTCATCAGCCAGCGCCTGGTCATGGGCAAGGACGGCCATCGCCTGCCGGCGGTCGAAGTGCTGATCAACACGCCGCATCATCCGCGATCTGCTGCGCCGCGGCCAGATCCACGAGGTCAAGGAAGCGATGGACCGCAGCCTGCAGGAAGGCATGCAGACCTTCGATCAGTCGCTCTACGCGACTGTACAAGGAAGGCAAGATCGAGCTCGAGGAAGCGCTGAACCACGCCGATTCGCGCGATGGCCTTGCGCTCAAGATCCGCCTCGCCGAGGGTGCGGATTCGCCGATGCCTGAGACGTTCGACGTCAACAATTACTGACGTTTTGAGCCTAAGCATGAGCTTTCACTTCTCCCGCAAGCGGGAGAGGCGAAAGGCTTAGACTCGTGGTTTCGTCGCCACGTCGCACCGTTCAAATGAGTTTTACCGTCCCACCCGGCTCCCGCCTCTACGGTCTCGACGCGGCCGCCATACCGCATGTCGTCGCGACCGCCAATGCGCTCGAAAGCGGCCGCATCGACGAAGCCGCGCACGAGATCGCCAGCGTCGTCGCCCGTTTTCCGCACCAGCCCGAAGTGCTGCGTCTCGTCGCCAGCATCGAAAGCCTGCGCGGCCGGCACGACGAAGCGATCAGCGCGATGCGGCGCGCGGTCGAGCAGCGGCCGCGGGATGCGCTATACCAGAACACGCTCGGCACGGTGCTCGCCGAAGCCGGCGCGTACGACGACGCGATCGTCGCGCTGCGCCGCTGCTGCGAGCTCGAACCGAACCTCGCCATCGCCTGGTACAACCTCGGCGTGCTGCTGACGCGCTGCGTGCGTCCGGACGAAGCCGTCGGCGCGCTGCGCGAGGCCGTGCGGCTCGCACCGGACCATGTCGGCGCGCGCGCGCTGCTGGCCGACATGCTGCGCGTCGGCAACCGCGCGGACGAAGCTGCGGCCGAATACCGGCGCATCATCGCAGCGCAACCGTATGCCGGCATGGCGTGGTGGGGGCTCGCCGATCTCAAGACGACGAAGTTCGCCGCGGACGACATCGATCGCTTGCGCGCCGCGCTCGCCGATGCGCGCGCGAGCGAGGACGATCGCATCGCGCTCGGCTTCGCGCTGGCCAAGGCGCTCGACGATCACGGCCACTACGCCGAATCGCTTGCGGCGCTCGAACATGCGAACACGATCGCGCGGCGACGTCGGCCGTGGAATGCCGAAGCGTTCTCCGCGAACACGAACGCGATACGCGCCGCGTTCACGCCGCCGCCGCAAGGTGCGCAATCGCCGCAGGGTTCCGGCGTGATCTTCATCGTCAGCCTGCCGCGCTCGGGCTCGACGCTGATCGAGCAGATCCTGGCGTCGCATTCGTCGGTCGAAGGCGCCGGCGAGCTGCCGGATCTGCCGCTGACGCTCATCGAGGAATCCAAGCGGCGCGGACAGCTCTTTCCGCAGTGGGCCGGCGCGATGCGGCCGGACGACTGGCAACGGCTCGGCCGACGCTACCTCGAGCGCACGTCGCACTGGTCCGCGCAGCGGCCCGTGTTCACCGACAAGCTGCCGAACAACTGGCAATACATCGGCGCGATCCGCGCGATGCTGCCGGGCGCGCGCATCATCGGCGTCCGGCGCGATCCGCTCGAAACCTGCTTCTCGTGCTATCGCCAGTTTCTCTACAACAACGAATACCAGCGCACGTTCGCCGATCTCGCCGCGTTCTGGCGCGATTTCGATCGAAGCCTGAAGCACGCGCTCGCGCAACATCCGGCGCACGTGCACGAAAGCGTGTACGAGGATCTCCTCGCCGATCCCGAGCGCCACATCCGAGGCCTGCTCGATTTCTGCGGCCTTGCGTTCGAGCCCGCCTGCCTCGAATTCCATCGCACGGAGCGCGATGTGCGCTCGCCGAGCGCGATGCAGGTGCGCGAGCCCCTGCGCCGCGACACCGCGCGTGCTGCGCGCTATGGCGCCCTGCTCGATCCGCTGCGGGCGGAGCTGGCGAGGTACAATACGAGCCAGCCGAATTCTCCTGAAAATTCATGACCGAACGTGCAGAAAGGCTCTGGAAACGGGCCGAGCGCTACCTCAACGAGAACCAGATCGCCGCCGCGCGCGTCACGCTCGAATCCCTCGCGCAGGAAGCCCCCCAGAACATCGACGTGCACCTGATCCTCGGCGGCATCGCCTGGGACGAGGACCGTGTGCGCGACGCGACGCGCCATGCGCTCGACGCCGCGAAGATGCTGCCGGACGACGAGCTCCTGATCGCCGACGTCGTCGCCGCGCTGCTGCAGGCCGGCGAGACCGTCGCCGCGCGCAAGGCGCTCGATCATCCGGCGTTCGCCCGCACGCGCGAAATCGCGGCGCTCGCTCGCGCCTCGAGCTTCCGCTACAAGCTCGCCGAGCACGCCGAGGCGCTCGCGCTGCTCGATCGCGCGAAGTCGCTGGGCGCCAACGGCGCCGAGTTCCGTTTTTCGCGCGGCATGCAGCTCGTATTCAACGGACGCATGAAGGAAGCCGAGGCCGAGCTCGACGCCGCCTTGCGCATGCCGAACGCACCCGCGCGCGCGACGCTCGAGCTCGCGCGCCTGCACAAGCAGACACCCCAGCGCAATCATCTCGACGATCTCGCGCGGCGCATCAAGACCGTCGCGCAAGACAGCGAGGAGCACGCCGCGATCGAGTTCGCGCGCTACAAGGAGCTCGAGGATCTCGGCCGCTACGACGAAGCCTGGGACGCGCTCGCGCGCGCCAACGCGATGATGTACGCGCGCCATTCGCACGATCCCGCAGCATCGCGCCGCCTGTTCGGCCGCCTCACCGATATTTGCACTCCGGAATTCCTGCGCCCAGCCGACGTCGTGCACGAAGGCGCGCAACCGATCTTCATCATCGGCATGCCGCGCTCGGGCACGACCGTCGTCGATCGCCTGCTCGGCAATCATCCGGACGTCACTCTCGCCGGCGAGCTCGATGATTTCGCGCTGCAGATGCGCTGGGCCGCCGATCACCAGGCGACACTCGACGACACCGTGCTCGATCGCCTCGATGGCATCGACTACGCGGGACTCGGCCGGCGCTATCTCGACCAGACGCAATGGCGCGCGCACGGCAAGCGCTATTTCACCGACAAGCTGCCGCGCAACTGGATGGTTGGCGGACTGATCGCGAAGTCGCTGCCGCAGGCGCGCATCGTCCATCTCGTGCGCGATCCGATGGACGTCTGTTTCTCGAACTTCCGCGTCATGTTCGCCGATGCGTTCGCGCACATCTACGATCTTGACGCACTCGCCTCGCACTATCGCGAATACCGCCGCGTCATGGCGCACTGGCACGCGGCGATGCCGGGCCGGATCATGGACGTCGTCTACAGCGACCTCGTGCGCGATCCCGAGACGACGATGCGCGCCGTGCTCGCGCACTGCGGGCTCGAGTGGGATCCGGCCTGCGTCGACCTGACACTCAACGAATCCGCGGTGGCGACGCTCAGCACCGCGCAGGTACGCGAACCGATTCATGCGCGTGCGCTGCAGGAATGGCGACGTTACGAGAGGCAGCTCGAGCCATTGCGCATTGCGCTCGAGGGTTAGCTTTTTTCTTTAGCCCTCCCCTTCAAGGGGAGGGTTGGGTGGGGATGGTGTTCGCTTTTCTCTTATCCTGGCGCAGGCCGGGATCCGTATGTTTCTTTGGTCTTCGCGCTCTCGCGAGGACCGACTCACGTCCCTGTGAGCTTCGTGCATCCTGGCCCTCCCTGGCCGGCTTCGCCGTTCACGCTGCTTCTCTGCGCAGTGCTTGTGCAAGAGAAAGTAACCAAAGAGAACACACCCTCGGTGCCGCGCCGGCGCTGCGCGCCGGTGCGCTACGGGCGGCCGGGGTTTTGCCGACAGTCCATCCATGGACTGCGGCAAAAGCGGCGCGATCCCTCGCGCCGCCCCGCGCGGTGCGCGGGCCTTTTCCGTCCGCCCTTCGCCGCGTCACAGAGGGACCCAAGATCAAGAGCGAAGTAGGCGCCGTGCTTCTGCGGCAGGGACTGCCGCGCTCTGCTCTTCCCGGGTCCCTCTCGGCCGCGGCAAGGGCGCGTAGGAAAAAGCCCGAAGGGGCGCGCGCAGGATGCGCGCGCGTTCGCTGTCAGTACACGGACGTACTGTCAGCGAACCTCCGCAGCGCCCTTGCGTAGTCACGCGGGCAGGACGCCCGCGTGACCGCGACCGCGAGGGTGCCCTTCTCTTTGGTTACTTTCTCTTGGGCAAGCAAGAGAAAGTGACTGGCCGCCAGGGATGGCGGACATACCGCACACGGACGTGAGTCGGTTTTCGCGGAGCGCCGAAGGACTCAAGAAGCAACAGAAGTCAAAATGGATTCCGGCCTTCGCCGGAATGACGACAGAAGACGAACACCGAGCCACACCATCCCCACCCAACCCTCCCCTTGAAGGGGAGGGCTAAAGAAGAAGAGCACCGCGCGCACGCGCCTACTCCACCGAATACCCCCAATGCGCGAGCATCGGCTCAAGTATCGGCAACGCCCGATCGAAATACGGCCGATACCGATGCCAGCGATTGAGTCCGCGCGTGTTCACGGGCTCGATCACCTGGCTGTAGCTCGGCGTTGCGATGTAGCCCTTGTCGCGTGCGTGCTGGTCGAACTTCAGCATCGGCGAGGCGTCGCCGAGCTCGAGGAATGCGGCGAGACGTTCTGCCTGCTGCGGCAGGTCGGCGACGACGTCTTCGTAGCGCGAGATCAGCACGTTCGGCTGGAACACTTCGACGTGCTGTCAGCCAGCAGCTCATCGCGGCGACGTAGGCGCTCGCGAGGCGTTCGATCGTTTCGCTGGCCGTGACCAGGATCGCCGAGCGGAAATTCTGCATGTAGCAGCTCAGGATCACGTCGCACGGATGACGGATCGCGAGGATGTGGCGCGCGTTCGGATACAGCCGGTGGACGAACGGCAGCCAGAGCATGTTGAGCGGATTCTTGTCGACGAGCTGCGCGCTCCAGCGGCGGTCGATGCGTTCGGTGACCATCAGGAGGTACTGCTTGCGCAGCTCGTCGCAATCGTACTGGCGCAGGACGTCGAGGCTGCCGAGGATGCGCGAGTCGTGACGGCGCAGCGTGTCGGCGAGGCGATTGAAGTACGGGTTCTCGTCCATCGACTGCAGGCCGGGATGCGCGTCGAGCATCTGCTCCAGCATCGTCGTGCCCGAGCGCGGAAACCCGACGATGAAGATCGGCGAGTTGCGTGCGTCGGGCGCCTGGAACACCGGCCAGTTCCGGTAGTCTTCCGCGCTGACGTCCGGAACCGCGGTCGGTAGCGCGGGCGCGCCCGGCTCGAACTGTTCGGGCGCGACATGCCGCATCTCTTCGACTTTCAGCGCGTGCGCGTTCTTCAGCGCCTGCATTGCGAGGTCGTGCTCGCCGAGCTTGTCGTAGACCTCGCCGAGGTTGAAGAAATAGGCATAGTCCTCGGCGACGCGAGGGCCCGCATTTTCGTAGAGCGAGCGCGCAGTGGCGAGATCGCCGCGGCGCACTGCGAGCGAGGCCAGTCCGTGATCGATCGCGCGGCGCGTCGGCACGTCCGCGAGCACAAGTCCGGCCGCGACGTCGCGAGTGATCGCTTCGGCGTCGTCGAGCCGGTTGATCCTTTCGTAGTAGGTGGCGAGGCGCAGCCGTGCCTGCACGTTGCCGGGATCGCGCCGGACGATCTCCTCCAGCACGAGCTGAGCGGCCGGACCGTTGCCAAACAGCAGCAGCTGGTTCGATAGATCGATCTGCAGCGCATCGTCGCCGAGCGGCAGCCATTCGCGCCATGGTTTCAGCAGCTTCTCGGCGCGGTCGAAATCCTGGCACATCGAGCATGCGATCGCGGCGTGCACGCGCGCCCTCGGCAGATCGGGTTCGACATCGACCGCATCCAGCATCTTCTCGCGCGCGGCGAGATAGTCGCCGCGCTGGATCAGCAGCAGGCCCTGATTGATATGCGGATTCGCGCGCTTCGGATCGAGACGGAGCGCTTCGGCGTAGGCCTTTTCGGCTTCATCGAGCCGCCAGGCTTCGCGCAGCACGGTGCCGTAATTGCCCCAGTGCAAGGCGTCGCCGGCAAACACTTCGGTCAGGCGCGCGTAGGCCTCGATCGCCTCGTCGAGCTTGTTCTGGTATTGCAGGGCGACCGCGAGAAAGAACAGGAAATCCCCGCGTCCGGGCTGATCGGCGAGCGCCGCGCGGCACAGGCGTTCGAGCAGCGGGAAATCGCCGCCACGCATCGCGGCGGATATGGCTTCGTGGGGATTGGCTGTCATCGTCACAAAAAAAAGGGCCGCACGGAATCCGTGCGGCCCTGTAAGGGTACAGAAAAACCGGTCTTAGAACTTGACCGTGACGCGACCCCAGTAGTAGCGGCCCATCAGGTCGAAGTCGCTCGGATCGGTGTTCGCATTGAGCGTGTTGTTCGCATACAGGAACGGCGGCTGCTTGTCGGCCACGTTGTTCACGCCGAAGTCGAGGCGCGTGTTCCAGGCTTCCATGTTGTAGCCGAACTGGATGTCGTTGTAGACGGTCGCACCGTACTTGATCACGTAGCCATGCAGCGTGCAGTAGTCGCCGTAGTAGCACGTGCCCGCCGGGAAGACGTCCTGCGACGGCGACTGCGAGCCCATCTGGAAGCGGCCGATGTAGCGCATGCGCCACGACGCGTCGAACGAGCCGAGCTGCCAGCCCACCGAGCTCTGTGCACGCCAGCGCGGGAACAGGCACACGCCGCCGCCCGCACCCGGACAGCCGGCGGCCTGAGCCGAACCGAACGTCATGAAGTGACCGGCGTAGTGGTAGACCGTGTTCGCCGGCGTTCCCGGCGCGGTCGAGATGTCGTACTGCTCGAGGTAGGTCGCGTTCAAGCCGAGGTTGAAGCGGCCGAACGAGAACTCCGGCAGACGGTAGTTCAACGCGAAGTCGACGCCCTTGACGTCGACGCGACCGAGGTTGCCCGTCGGCTCGTTGATGAAGTCCCACTGGCCCTGGTTGAGGCCCGCCGCAAAGCGATGGATCAGCGGGCAGTAGTTGAGCTGGCCGGCCGAGCAGAGATCAACAACGCTCTGCGCGCCGATGCCCGTGATGTTGTTGTTGAGGTACAGGCGCCAGTAGTCCGCGCTGACCGAGAGACCCTCGATGAAGTGCGGGTCATACACGATGCCCCAGTCGAACGACTTGCCGGATTCCGGTCCGAGCGGGAAACCCGCATAGACCGAACCCGAAGCGATACCCGAGCTCTGCAGATTCGAGGCGACATCGCTGTTGACGAAGGTGCCGTCGGTCGGGACGTTGACGCAAGCCGGATTCGCCGGATTACCCGTGTAGTGATTGCACGGATCGTTCGACAGCCTCGGTGCATCGCTGGTCGGGCCGGTGAAGAGATCGGCCACGGTCGGCGCACGGAACACTTCGGACACCGTGCCGCGCAGCAGCAGGTCTTCGATCGGACGCCATTCCAGCGCGACCTTCGAGTTGTTGGTGTTGCCGAAGGTGTTGTACTTCGAGTAACGGTCGCCGATGGTCAGGTTCAACGCGTGGACGAACGGGATGTCCTTCAGGATCGGGATGAACAACTCGCCGTACACGTCCTTGACGTTGTATCCGCCCTGCAGCGCCGAGCCGCACTGGCTGCCCAGGATGCAGTTGCCGGTTGCCGGGTTGATCTGCAGCGAGGTGTCGACGACCGAGTGCGTGTATTCCTTGCGGTACGAGGCACCGACCGCAAGCTGCATCGTGCCGGCCGGCAGCTCGAACAGACCGCCGTTCAAGTCACCACGCCACACCTTTTCCTGCGTGAAGAAGTTGCTGCTTGCCGCAGCGGAGGCAGACTGCAATCCGGCGATCGTGTTCGGATCGTTGAGGTCGAAGATGTTGATCGGCGTGCAACCGACGATCACGGCATCCGGCGTGCCGCAATGGACCGCGCCATCGGCTCCGAGGAACGACGGGCCGACCTGCTGGTTGACGACGTTGAGGTTCGGCAGGCCCGAGGTCGTGGTCGTCTGGCTGACATGGCCGTAGTCCATGCCGACTTCCCAGTTCCACTGCTGGTCGTTCCAAACGCCGAACGAGCCCTTGAGGCCGGTCGAGACGTGGTCGGTCGAGGTGCCGAACGCGCCGCGGCGATTGCCGACGGTGACGAGGCGGAATCCCGCGTTGCCTTCGCCCTTGCGATAGTCGATGCCGAACGGGTTGTAGTAGCTGTCGGCCGAAATCTGCAGGCCGCCCGCGGTGGTCAGCGGATCGGGCGCCAGCTGGAACGCCGACGAGGTCTTGTTATGCATGACCGCGGCATAGACTTCGACGTTGTCGGTCAGCTTGTAGTTGCCGTTCAAGAACAGGCCAGTACGTTCCTGCGGGGTCATGATCAGGTTGACCGTCGCAAAGTTGTACTTGTCGCTCGGACCGGCTGCCGTCGGGTTGTTGCGATAGCAGTGGTAGTCGGTCGCGACGTTCTGGCCGGTCGTGCCCGGATTGCGCGCGAGGAATGCGCACGGATAGATGTCACGGAACGCGTCAGGCGTCTGGATGTGACCGAACGCCGAGGACGTCGAACCGCCGACGCTGCCTGCCGGTGCGTTCGTCGAGTTGCCATACAGCGACACCGAGTTCTTCGAGAAGTCTGCGGTGTCCGGCGAGAACCTGTTCCTGCCGGTTGTAGTTGATGCCGGCCATGATCGAGCCCTTGTCGGAGCTCTGGCCGAACGTGAACTGGTAACCCTGGCTTTCGCCGTCATCCTTGTCCGCGATGCCGTAGTTCGCCGCAGAATTCGGCGCCCTGGTAATCGGAACGCAGGATGAAGTTGACGACGCCCGCGACCGCATCCGAGCCGTACACCGACGAGGCACCGTCCGTCAGGACTTCGATGCGCTCGACCATGTTCGCCGGAATGTCGTTCGGGTTGCCCGAAAGGTAACGGTGGCCATTGATCAGCATCAGCGTGCGGGCCGAGCCCAGGCCGCGAAGACCGATCGACGAGAAACCCGTACCGCCGGAGTTGTTGACCTGCGGGTTGATGTTCGGGCCGGTGACTGCCGGCAGCTGCTGGATCAAGATCACCCAGCGTCAGCTTGCCGGTCTTCTGGATCGCGGCGCGATCGATCGTGATAACCGGGTTGGACGTTTCGATATCCACGCGACGGATGTTCGAACCCGTCACGGTGATGGTCTCCAGCTGCTGATTGCTCTGGTCTTGTGCGTCTTGCGCAAGAGCAGGGGCAGCGTAGCCGACCACCGCCGATGCACCCGCGTACAGCGAGAAGCGCACGGCTTTGAAAAGCTCGTTGCTCGATAGCCTCATTACACTCTCCAACGTCAGAGTTGCGTCACAGTTCGAATCGGGACATGTGCTTCCCCTTCCTGGGGATGGCCAAAACGGCCTACCTAAAACCCTCGGCAGCGGCGGATACTAACAACTTTCTTACGACATGGGAATCCCTGAGCCGAGGCTTAACAAAGTCGCTGAGATCGCCAAATTCGCAATAAATATCAAAAACTTGCGCAGGTCGCGCAAAGCGCATCCAGAGCCCGGGAACGGATCGGAAGGCGTCTGAGTTGATTCGTTACATCACGGAAAAATAATCCGCTCGACCGCCGGGGTGCGAGTCGATGGCGCATGCGGTTCATGGAAATCGCGGTCATGAACGACCGCTTCGGGGGTCACGCCCGACGGAGCGCCTTCGGAAACCCGTTCAGGACTCGGGCGCAATGCGATCCGGGACGGATCGCAGGAACAACCCTTTCAGAGATCCTGCCGATACTGGATGTACGGCGTGCGCGCCTGGTTCGGATCGGCTTCGCGCGGCGCATCGAGCGGCGCGCTCCACAGATTCTGCGCACCGACGCTGATCTCGCCGCGCCACGGCGTGCGCCATGAAACACCGAGATCGAGCGCGGTCCATTTGCGGCCGACCAGCAGACGGATCATCGCTGCGCAGGACATGGCCGACGATCGCGCCGCGCAGCGAACCGGCATCGACGCCGAGACTCAGCGACAGCTGATCGATATCGATGCCGGGCAGCGCACCGCCGCCGAGCGTTGCATACGGCAGCGTGCTGCCGTGTCCGTATGTCGCGCCGATATCGAGCGCGGTTTCATCGTCGAAGCGCCAGCGACCGCGCGCGAACAGCGCCGTCTGCGATTGCAGTCCCGACGAAAGTGCCTGCGGCAGCGTCAGCACGGGCACGCTCGCGCCGGCGCCGATGCCCTGGAAAGCGGACGTCGCATCGCGCGTCTGCAGCCACGAAAGACCGTACGAAAGATCGAGTCCGCCTTCCGGCGACATCCAGCCGAGACCGAACGAACCCGTGCCGCCGCTCGGACGAATCGAATCGCATGCAAGACCGCACAACGTCGGCAGCATGCTCTGGTTCTGGCCGAGCAATGCGTCGACATGAAAGCCGTTGTTGGCCTGCCAGCGCAGACCGCTCGAATCGCTCGCGGTGCCGCCCATCAGATACCAGTTGATCGGACCCGGCTCGGTCAGCGCGCCGCCGACCAGCGGCGAGCCCTGGCCCGGCAGCGCGACGATCGCCAGCAGATGGCCATCCGCACTCGACCAGATCGGCACGACAGAGTTCGCTTCTCCATTTATCCACGACGGCGAGGACGTGTCATCGAGCGCGAGCAGCTGCTCGACGAGCGCGATCTGCGAGCCCGAACCCTGCGCGAGCGCAGGCGGCTCCTGCGCAGTCGCCACAGACGAGAGCGCAAGCCCGAACACAGCAGCGATGGCGAGACGAGAAAACATCTGATTCGTGAGAGATAATCCGGCCCTGCGGACGTAGGAGCGCGAAGGTCGCTTCTAGTTCCGGGAACCCGGCCGAATTGTACTCCGATTTACGGAAAACTAACAGCGACCGTCATCACGACCGGGCTGCCCCCGAGTGTGCCAAAGTCGCTGGTCGAGGGGATGACAGCGGACCGGAAGAATCGGGCTGGCGCGGGTCGCTGAGGAGGCTCCCCGCGATTAGACTGGATCTTCGATCCGCGCGGGCCATCAGGGGGTTACCGGTGCGAGCGGCAATCCACAGCGATCCAGCCGTGCCGCGCGCAAGCGGGCGCGATGACGCTGTTTCCACGGTCGGCACGCCGGCCGAGGCGCTCTACTGCGCGCTGCTGCGCGCCACCAGCGTCGCCCAGCTCGAAAACGCGGTCGCCAAGTGAGCTGCCGCCGATCCTCGCCGCCCAGCAGTGCCGCCTTTACTGGCCCGGCGCCGACGAGGATACCGACAGTGCGCTGCCGGCCGCGGTGCGCCAGGCGCTGACCCGCGGCTCCGAAGTCTCGGTCGCCGAAACGCCCGAAGGCGTCATGCAGGTCGCGATGCCGCTGCGCGCCCGTCCCGACGCGGCGCCGCGCGCGATCCTGTGCTGCGATTTCGCCGCGAAGATGCCTTCGCGCAACGGCCGGCTCGCGCGCATGGAATCGGCCGCGCGCCAGATCACGCAGCGCCTCGAAGCCGTGCTCGAAGTCGAGATGCTGCAGCGTTCGGTCACGCGCCTCGAACAGGCCGAGCGGCTGCAGCGCGCGCTCTATGCGATCGCCGACCAGGCTTCGAGCGGTCGCGACATGCCGGACGTCCTGCGCGCGATGCACGAGATCGTCGGCAGCCTCATGTACGCGGAGAACTTCTACATCGTTCTCTACGACCGCGCGGCGGACAGCATGCGCTTCGCGTATTTCGTCGACATCGCCGACACCGACACGCCATCGTACGAGTCGACGCCGCTCGACGAGATGCGCGGCAGCCTGACCTGGCATCTCCTGCGTCGCGGCCGCGCGCTGATGGGTACGCCGGCCGAGCTCGAAAAACACATCGGCGAGCCGGTCGCCGCGTTCGGTCCCGAATGCATCGACTGGCTCGGCGTGCCGCTCGTGCGCGGCAGCGACGTCGTCGGCGGCATCGTCGTGCAGAGCTACACCGAATCGGCGCGCTTCGGCGAAGAGGACCGCGCGCTGCTCGCCTACGTCGCGCAGCACATCCTCACCGCGCTCGAGCACAAGCAGACGCTGACCGATCTCGAGCGCCACGTCGCCGAGCGCACCGATGCGCTGCGCGAAGCGAACCTCGTGCTGCAGCAGCAGGTCATCGAGCGCCAGCGCGGCGAGCATCTGCAGGCCGCGCTGTTCCGCATCGCCGAGCTCGCCAACACGACCGAAAGCCTCGAAGAGTTCTACGAGGCCGTGCATCGCGTCGTCGGCAGCCTGCTCTACTCGCGCAACTTCTATATCGCGCTGCTCGCCGAAAACCATCACGAGCTGCAGTTTCCGTATTCGGTCGACGAATTCGATCCGCTGCGCCGGCCGCGCGAGCTCGGCAAGGGCCTGACCGAATACGTGCTGCGCACCGGCACTGCGCTGCTCGCCGATCGCGACGGCATCGAGCGCCTGCAGACGACCGGCGAAGTCGTGTCCTTCGGCACGCTGTCGACGTGCTGGCTCGGCGTGCCGCTGATCTGCGTGGACCGCACGGTCGGCGTGCTCGCCGTGCAGAGCTACGCCGACGATCACCGCTACACGCCGCGCGATCAGGAGCTCCTGACGTTCGTCTCGTACCACATCGCCAACGCGCTCGAACGCAAGCGCCACGCGGAATCGCTGAAGCACGCCTACGCCGAGCTCGAGCAGCGCGTCGCCGAACGCACGGCGGAGCTTGCCGCGGCGAACCGCGAGCTGCGCGGCGAGATCGAGCGCCGCGAGCGCATCGAGCGCCAGCTCAAGCACGAGACATTGCACGATTCGCTGACGGGCCTGCCCAATCGCGCGCTGCTGCTCGATCGCCTCGCCGCGCGCGCTGACGCGCTACGTGCGCGATCCGCGTCGTCTGTTTGCGGTGCTGTTCCTCGATCTCGACCGCTTCAAGATCATCAACGACTCGGTCGGCCATCTGCTCGGCGATGAATTGCTCGAGGAAGTCGGCCGCCGCATCGCCGATTGCCTGGAGCCGCGCGATGTCGTCGCGCGCCTCGGCGGCGATGAGTTCGCGGTGCTGCTCACCGACATCGAGAACGACGAAGACGCGACGCTTTCCGCGCAGCGCCTGATCGACGTGCTGAACGCGCCGATCCGCCTCGCCAACAAGGAAGTGTTCACCTCGGCGAGCATCGGCATCGCAGTCGCCGCGCCGCGCTATCGCAAGGCCGAGGATCTCCTGCGCGATGCCGACGTCGCGATGTACCGCGCGAAGGCCGAGGGCCGTCATCGCTTCGCGCTGTTCGACGAGACGCTGCATCGCGACGCGCTGTATCTGCTCGAGCTCGAAGGCGATCTGCGCCGCGCGGTCGTGCGCCAGGAATTCGAGCCTTTCTTCCAGCCGATCCAGCGCCTCGACGACGGCCAGATCATCGGCTACGAAGCGCTGTTGCGCTGGCGCCATCCGCAGCGCGGCCTGCTGATACCGGACAACTTCCTCAACGTCGCCGAGGAAAGCGGCATCAGCGAGCAGATCGACTGGCTGATCTTCGAGCGCGTCTGCGCAGTCGCACCGGCGCTCACCGTCGGCGGCGGCTTCGTCGGCATCAATCTCTCCGGCCGCCATTTCCATTCGCCCGATCTCGCCGGACGCCTGCTCGATCTCTTCGCGACGCACAACGTGCCGGCGCAATGCATCCGCGTCGAGGTGACCGAGCACGTGCTGCTCGACAATCCGGCGCTGGTCAAGCGCACGCTGCAGAAGCTTCGCACCGCCGGCATCACGATCGCGCTCGACGATTTCGGCACGGGCTACTCTTCGCTGTCGTACCTGCATCAGTTTCCGCTGCAGGCGCTCAAGATCGACCGCTCGTTCGTCGCCGAGCTGGTTTCCTCGAGCAGCAGCAGCGGCTCGAATGCGGTCGTGCGCGCGATCCTCGCGCTGGCCGGATCGCTCGGCATGCAGGTCATCGCCGAAGGCATCGAGACCGAACACGCAGCGCGAGCTCCTGCTGCGCCTGGGCTGCGACATCGGCCAGGGCTTCCTGTTCGGACAGCCGCAGCCGGCGAGTCGCTGGCTCGGCGCCGCCGCGTCAGTCGACGACGCATAAAGCGACGGCACGACGTTCCTTTTCTGCGCGAATGCGCGCGTTTGCGCCGCGCGGTTGCGCACGCGCGCCGGAGCGCGCGCACGCGACCGCCATTCGGCGCGCGCGTCTGCTGGAATGCCGCCCTCTTCGACTGCGCGGGATCGCCATGCTGCATCCGTTCGTCCTCGCCACGGTGCTCGCGGGCGCGACACCCGATTCGCTTGCGGCACCGATCGTCACCGCGGAAAACAACTTCGCCGCCGACGCGCAGCGGCTCGGCGTGCGCCTCGCGTTCCTCGCGCATTTCGATGCGGACTCGTGGCTGTTCCGCCCGTATCCCGTGTCCGCGCACAACGCGCTCGCACGCGATCCCGACGACGGCTCGCCGCTCGAATGGGCACCCGAGATCGTCGGCGTCGCCGCGAGCGGTGACATGGGTTTCACCAGCGGCGCATGGAGCGCGCATGCGCCGGGCGTCGACGGCCTCGTGCACGGACATTTCCTGACGATCTGGAAACGCGGCGACGACGGCGTCTGGCGCGTGCAGGTCGACGGCGGCATCAGTCATCCGGCGCTGAAGACGCCGACCGGCGAGGTCAAGACCGTGACCAGCGCCGGCACGATCGAAGCGCCGCTTGCAGCCGATGCGCTCGCCGGCCGTCGCCGTGCGCTCGAGGCCGCGGACGACACGCTGCGCGGCGCGCTCGCGCAGGGCGACGCGAAAGCGGCCTGGCGCAATGTCGCCGATCCCGAATGGCGCGTGATGCGCCCGAAAGAGATGCCGGCGACGGGTGACGAGACGTTCGTGCTGGTCGCGAAGGATCCGGCGAAACGCGGCAGCGGCGTGCGCCGCGCGTACGACGTCGCATCGAGCGGCGATCTCGCCTATTCGATCGGCGGCGATGCCAGCTGCAAGGAATGCGGCAGCTACTACCGCATCTGGCGCTGGCGCGATGGCGGCTGGCGTCTCATGGTCGATCTCGCGAAGCCCTGACGCCGGGCTCGCTGCGGGCGTCCGCCGACGCATGAATCCGACCCCGCATCCGACCACGGGTTGAGGTAAAGAAAGAAATTCCCCGCCTCAAGTCGGGTTACCGAGGGAGGACCGGACCCGCATACTCCGCCTCTTTCGCCCGCAACCAACGACTCCCCGGGGAGATTTCATGCACGTACTGCCCACGCGCACGGCACTGGCCGCAGCGCTCGCGATTGCTCTTGGCGCCACCTTCACCGATGCGTCCGCCGCGACGTCGATCGCCGCCGCGAAACCGTCGCCCGACGCAATCGACGCGGCACGCGCGACCCCCGGCACGATCATCCTGCGCGCCGGCATCTTCGATCCGCTGACGCAGCGCCTCAATACGGCCGCGATGGGGGCCGCCGGCCCGGCCGCGCTGTCGGACTACGCGATCGTGCAGCTCAAGCCCGGCCGCCTCGCCGATCAGCGCAAGGCGCTCGAATTGCGCGGCATCGTGTTCCTCGGTTACGTGCCGAACCACGCGTATTACGTGCGCCTCGGCCACGTGACGCTCGATCAGCTCGCGCACGATCCCGCGGTGCGCTGGGCCGGCTTCGTGCAGCCGTCGTTCAAGCTCGATCCGTCGCTGTGGACCGCCGCGCGCGAAAGCTCCGCCGCCAAGCAGGCCGACAGCCGCTACGAAATCATGATCGAGGGCTTCGCCGGCGTTTCCTCCGCCGAGATCGCCGCGACGATCGAGAAAATGGTTCCGGGCGTCACCGTCACGCAGCGCAGCCTGCGCGCGGATGCCGCGCCGTACGTGCGCGCGGCCGTCGGCATCGCGAGCCTCGACACGCTGCTGCGCGTCGCGACCGGCATCGACGGCGTCGCGTTCGTCTCGCCGTGGTATCCGACGCACACGATGAACTCCGGCGCGGTCGGCGCGATCCAGGGCAACTCGACCGCGGCCTGCCCCGGCAGCGGCGCGCCGTGCGGTCCGACGCCGATCTGGGATCACGGCATCTTCGGCTCCGGCCAGATCGCCGGCATCGCCGACTCCGGCACGACGCCGAACGCCGCATGGTTCACGACGCTCGACAAGGGCGCGGGCCCGCACGAAGAAATCACGTTCACCGACGATCCGCCGCCGGTGCTGCCGAACGTCGGCTCGCTGCATCCGGACAACAAGATCCTCGGCTACTGGCTGCAGCCGGGCGGACCGACCAACTACGACTACACCTCGGGCCACGGCACGCACACGACCGGCACGATCGTCGGCGACGCGGCCGGCACGTTCGGCGCAACGACCTACTTCGCCTCGACGCCGACCGCGGTCAACCACGAGCTCGCCGACGGCATGGCGCCGAACGCGCAGCTCCTGTTCCAGGACATCGGTCCGGACGATCCGCGCTCGGTCATCATCATCGACTTCGAAGGCACGCTCGATCAGTCCTACGCCGGCGGCGCGCGCATCCACAGCGACAGCTGGGGCGCCGGCACGTCGGGCCAGTACACGTCGGACGACGCGAACGCCGACACCGCGATGCGCAAGCACGAAAACCAGCTCGTCATCATCGCGGCCGGCAACGACCAGGCCGGTCCGATGGCGGTCGGCTCGCCCGGCAACTCGAAGAACTCGGTGACGGTCGCCGCGCTCGGCCATGCCGGCAGCACGACCAAGGCCGGCTTCTCGAACGCCGGCCCGACCGCAGACGGACGCCTGAAACCCGACATCTCGGCGCCGGGCACGGCGACGATCTCGGCGCGCTTCGGCACCAACGTCGACAACACGCCGACGGCGCCGGTGACCGCGTCGAACTCCGGCACGTCGATGGCAACGCCGACGATCGCCGGCAACACGATCCTGCTGCGCCAGTTCTTCGCCGACGGCTGGTATCCGCGCGGCGAAAAGACCGGCGCGGATGCGCTCAATCCAACCGGCCCGACGATGAAGGCCGTGCTGCTCAACGGCACCAATCCGCTGAACTCGACCGCGTGGCCGAGCACCGGCACCGGCTGGGGCCGCGCATGGCTCGACGGCAACCTCTGGTTCAAGTCGACGATGCCGAATGGCGACGACAGCCGCCGCCTGCGTCTCTTCGAGCGCCCGAATGCCGCCGGCCTCGAAACCGGCGACGTCAACGAATACACGATCGCGAACGTCGCCGCGGGCACTGAGCTGCGCGTCACGCTGACGTGGTTCGATCCGCCGGCCGCTCCGGGCTCGGCGTCGACGCTGATCAACAACCTCGATCTCGAGGTCGTCGATCCGGCATCGACGACGTATCTCGGCAACCATTTCACGTCCGGCGTTTCGACGCCCGGCGGCACGGCCGATTCGAAAGACACCGTCGAGCAGGTGCGTTTCACCGCGCCCGCCGCCGGCAGCTACACGTTCCGCGTCAAGGCGACCGACGTTCCGGGTGACGGCCAGTCCGGCTCGGACCGCCAGGGTTACGCACTTGCGGTGTCCGGCGCGTTCGCGATGCCGGATCCGGCCGTCTATCCGGCGCCGACCGGCCTTGCCGTCGCCAGCAACGACTCGAACGGAATCGCGCTGAGCTTCAGTGGTGCAGCCGGCGCGCAGAGCTTCCAGCTGTATCGCGCCGAAGGCACCTGCGCGACCGCGATCCGCGGGCGACTTCCACATGGTCGCGAACGGCGCCGCAAGTCCGATCGTCGACAACCGCACGCAAGGCGGCTTCAGCTACGCGTACAAGCTGCGCGGCGTGCAGAACGATGTCGAGGGCGATGCGTCGGCGTGCGTCGACGTGACTTCGCAGGACACGTGCAACCTGCTGCCGGTGTTCGATACCGCATCGGTGACGGCGGACGGCAACCACTCGAGCTGCAGCGTCGAGGTCGACTGGGCCGCGGCGCAGGCGAGCTGCCCCGCCGCGTCGGGCGTCACGTACAACGTGATGCGCGATACCGATCCGTACTTCGGCAATCCGCAGACGGTCGCGACGAACCTCGCGGCACCGGGCTACACCGACACCAACGTCGTCAACGGCACGCCGTACTACTACGAAGTCGTCGCGACCGACAGCCTCGGCAACGCGGCGCCGGTTTCGCGCGTTGCGAATGCAACGCCGGCCGGTGCGGACGGTCCTGATCCGGCGACGTTCCTCGACGATGTCGACACGCATTCGTACATGTCGATGGAAACGCCGTGGCAGATCACCAACACCGCAGCGACGAACGGCAGCTTCAGCTATCACAACGCGGGCGACAACCAGACCTATCTCGCCGGCGCGTGCGCGAGCGTCGAGACGCCCGAGCTCACGCTGCCCGCAGGTGCGACGCTGAGCTACAACGCGCAGTACGACGTCGAATTTGAATGGGACGGCATCGTCACCGAGATCTCGACCGACGGCGGCGCGAACTGGGCGGATCTTCCGCCGGACGGCGGATACCCGAGCGACTTCTCGCAGACGCAGGGCAACGGCTGCAACTTCCCGCCGACGCAGGGCGCGTTCAACGGCGTCAGCACGGTGTCGAACCCGGCCGATCCCGGCAACGGATCGACGCCGGCGGTGTTCCTGCCGTGGACGACGGACCTCTCCGCGTACGCGGGCCAGTCGGTGCGCATCCGCTGGCGCTTCACGTCCGACGGCGGCGCCGAGTTCAGCGGCTTCTTCCTCGACGAGGTGCGCATCCAGTCGGGCGAGATCGTCGATCCGGTCTTCGCGGATGGCTTCGACGGCGTGACGCTGCGGTTCGGCGGCGGGCTCGACGGCGGCGATTACGTCTGCCACTGAGCCTCGCGTGCGCTGGTCGGCACGCGCATCGCAAGATGAACAAGAACGGCGCGGATCACCGCGCCGTTTTTGTTTGGGGAATTTTGTTTGGGGAATTTCGTTTGGGAGTTCCGATTGGAGAGTCCGGATTCGGACACTTCCGCGGCACGCATTTGATCGTTCCATCGCAGCCGGTTGCCGTGGATTGCGCAACGCGCAGGACAGGCATGAACCGCATATCTACGACATGTCTCGTCGCACTCGTTTCCGCAGCGCGCTCAATCGCGGATCCTGCTCGGGAACGATGGCGCATTGGTGAGGATCGGGGTACAAATCTGTGCCGATAGTTCAGTTGTTCCGCAGCGCCGGCGCGCAGATACTCGATCGGCTGAGCTCTGTCTCACAGCACTGAGTTTCCGTCTCACTCCTGGGGAAATTGCCATGCCCGTCATGCCTTCGCGTACCGCGCTTGCCGCCGCGCTAGCTCTCGCGCTCGCAGCGCCCACTGCGTTCTCCGCTACCCGCGTCCCGGCCACGGCGCCGGCAGCGGATGCCATCGACGCCGCACGCTCGAGTCCGAATCTTCTGATCCTGCGCGGCGGCATTTTCGATCCGGCCGCGCAGGCGCTCGATTTCTCCGCAGCCGGTGTCGCGGCTCAAGCCGGATCGTCCTACGCGATCGTGCAGTTCCAGCCGGGACATGTCGCCGATCGCAAGGCGCTCGCGCAGCGCGGCATCCAGTTTCTCGGCTACGTGCCGAACAACGCGTATTACGTGAAGCTCTCCGGCCGCGGCCTCGATGAGCTCAGAGGCGATCCTGCGGTGCGCTGGGCCGGCGCCGTGCAGCCCGGCATGAAGCTCGATCCGCGCCTCTGGTCCGGCGACCGTTCCGCGGCGCGCCAGGCCGATGGCAGCTACGAAATCCGCGCACACGCATTTCCCGGCGTCTCCGCCGCGAACGTAGCGGCCGCGTTGCAGAAGCTCGTTCCGGGCGTGACGATCACCGCGAAGAGCGAGCGCGCCGACGCGCCGCAATACGTGCGCGCATCGGTCAGCCTGATGGCGATCGATCATCTCGTGCGCGCGGCGAGCTCGATCGACGGCGTCGCTTTCGTCGAGCCGTTCATCCAGCCGCACTTCCACAACTCCGGCGCGATCGGCGCGATCCAGGGCAACGCGACGACCGACTGCCCCGGCAGCGGCTCGGTCTGCGGTCCGACGCCGATCTGGGATCACAACATCTTCGGCTCGGGCCAGATCGCCGGCATCGCCGATTCGGGCACGACGCCGAACGCGGCGTGGTTCACCACGCTCGACAAGGGCTCGGGTCCGCACACTGAAATCACGTTCGTCGACATTCCGTTCCCGGTACCGCCGGCCGTCGGCACCGAATTCCCGGACAACAAGATCCTCGGCTACTGGGTGCAGCCGGGATCGCACGAATACGACGCCGGCGTTTTCCACGGCACGCACACGACCGGCACGCTGGTCGGCGATGCATCCGGCGTGTTCGGCGCGAACACGTTCCTCGCCTCGACGCCGCTCGCTGGCGAACCACGAGCTCGCCGACGGCATGGCGCCGAATGCGCAGCTGCTGTTCCAGGACATCGGCGCCGATGCATCGACGTCGGTGACGGTGCTCGATTTCGACGGCACGATCGAGCAGTCGTACAACGGCGGCGCGCACGTGCACAACAACAGCTGGGGCGCCGGCACGCAGGGCCAGTACGGCGGCGACGACGTCAATCTCGATCGCGCGACGCACAAGCTCGAGGACATCCTCGTCGTCATGTCGGCCGGCAACGACGGCCCCGGCGCCGGCACGCTCGGCTCGCCCGGCAACGCGAAGAACGCGCTGACCGTCGGCGCGCTGCTGCACGGCGGGCTCACCGGCATCGCCAGCTTCTCGAGCCGCGGCCCGACCGCCGACGGCCGCACCAAGCCGGACATCATGGCGCCCGGCAACAACACGATCTCCGCGCGCGGCAGCACCAACGTCAACTCGACGCCGATGGCGCCGCTGACCGCGACGCTGAGCGGCACGTCGATGGCCGCGCCGACGATCGCCGGCAACGTCGTCCTCGCGCGCCAGTTCTTCGCCGACGGCTTCTATCCGCGCGGCGAAGCGACCGCGGCAGATGCGCTCAATCTCAGCGGCCCGCTGATGAAGGCGATCATGCTCAACGGCACCAACCCGCTGACGAGCTGGCCGAACAACAACACCGGCTGGGGCCGCGGCTGGCTCGACGGCAACCTCTGGTTCAAGGCCACGATGCCGAACGGCGACGACAGCCGCCGCCTGCGTCTGTTCGAGCGCACCAACTCGACGGGCCTGGAGACCGGCGACGTCACCGAATACACGATCGCAAACGTAGCCGCCGGTATCGAATTCCGCGTCACGCTGACCTGGTTCGATCCGCCGGCCGCGCTCGGCGCCGCATCGACGCTGATCAACAACCTCGATCTCGAAGTCGTCGATCCGGGCAGCACGACGTATCTCGGCAATCACTTCAGCGGCAGCGTCTCGACGCCGGGCGGCACGGCCGACACCAAGAACACCGTCGAGCAGGTGCGTTTCACGGCACCGGTCGCCGGCAGCTACACGATCCGCGTCAAGGGCACCGCGGTGCCGGGCGACGGCAGCGCCGAATCGGATCGCCAGGGTTACGGCCTCGCCGTTTCCGGCGCATTCGGCCTGCCCGATCCGACGCCGTTCCCGGCGCCGACCGGCGTTGCGGTCGGCAGCAACAACACCGCCGGCGTCGCGATCGGATTCACGGCCGCGGCCGGCGCGCAGAACTTCCAGCTGTATCGCGCGAACGGCACCTGCGCGAGCGCGAACGCGGGCGATTTCCGGCTCGTCGGCAGCGCCAACGCCTCGCCGGTCGTCGACGACCGCACGCAGGGCGGTTTCAGTTATGCGTACGAAGTGCGCGGCATCCAGAACGACGTCGAAGGCGACGTGTCGGGCTGCATCGACGTCGTCTCGCAGGACGACTGCACGCTCGCGCCGGACTTCGACGGCAACTCCCTCGTGGCCGATGCGTTCAACACGCCCACCAGCGCGGATCTCAGCTGGGCCGCGGCGACACCGAGTTGTCCCACCGCTTCGGGCGTCACCTATACCGTCGAGCGCGGTCCCGATCCGTACTTCGGCGCCCCGCAGACGATCGCGAGCGGTCTCACGACGCCGAGCTACAGCGACACCACCGTTACCCTCGGTCTGCCGTACTACTACCAGGTCACCGCGACCGACAGCATCGGCAATGCCGCGCAGCCTTCGCGCATCCTCAACCTGACGCCGGAAGGCGCCAGCGGGCCGGATCCCGCGACGTTCTTCGACGACGTCGACACGCACACGTACCTTTCGATGGAAACGCCGTGGCGCATCACCAACACCGAAGCCGCGGACGGCGTGTTCAGCTATCACAATGCCGGCGACGGCCAGAACTACGGCGATCTCACCTGCGCCAGCATCACGATGCCGCCGCTGACGATTCCGGCTCGGCGCGTCGCTGAGCTTCCAGGCGATGTACGATCTTGAGTTCCAGTGGGACGGCGTCGTGCAGGAACTGTCGATCGACGGCGGCGCGGACTGGATCGACCTGCCGCCCGACGGCGGCTATCCGAGCTCGTTCGCGCAGACCGGCGATCCGCCGGCCAACGCGTGCGGCTACGACGCCGCGCACGGCGCGTTCAACGGCGTGTCGACGGTGAGCTCGAACGCAGACCCCGGCAACGGCACCGCGACCGCGGTGTTCAAGCCGTTCACGACGGACCTCGCGGCCTTCTCGGGCCAGTCCGTGACGATCCGCTGGCGCTTCTCGTCGGATCCGGCGGCGAACTTCGCCGGGTTCTATCTCGACACGATCCACATCAGCGCCCCGACGACGGACGAGATCTTCTCGGACGGATTCGACGGACCGTGACGCGCATCGGCGCAAGCAACGAAGCCAGCCACTGACCGCATCGAGCGGCTAAGCTTCAACGCACCGGCGCGGACCTCCGCGCCGGTGTCGTTTCCGGGAGGCCGTTTCTTGTTTCGACGCAACACCACGACCGCGAAGCGCTCGCTGCCGCGCCGCGTACTGCGCTGGATCGTGCTCGCGATCGGCGCGTGGTTCGTGCTCGGCATCTTCGCGGTCGCGATCATGCGCTTCGTGCATCCGGTCACCAGCGCTTTCATGATCGAGCGCTGGTTTTCCGCGCTCGCATCCGGCCAGCGCGATTTCTCGCTGCACTACCGCTGGACGCCGTGGGATCGCGTGTCGCCGCAGCTGCCGATTGCGCTGGTCGCGGCGGAGGATCAGAAATTTCCGTATCACCACGGCTTCGATCTCGACGCGATCCAGGATGCGATCGAGGACGCCGAAGGCGGCGATCGCCTGCGCGGCGCGAGCACGATCAGCCAGCAGGTCGCGAAGAATCTCTTCCTGTGGAACGGACGCAGCTTTTTCCGCAAGGGCCTCGAAGCGTATTTCACGGTGCTGATCGAAGCGATGTGGCCGAAGCGGCGCATCCTCGAGGTGTATCTCAACATCGCCGAGTTCGGCGACGGCATCTACGGCGCCGCGGCGGCGAGCGAGCGTTTCTTCCACAAGACGCCGGCCGAGCTCGGCACGCGCGAATCGGCGCTGCTCGCCGCGGCGCTGCCGAATCCGCGCCGCTATCGCGTCGATCGCAACTCGGCCTTCATGCAGGAACGCGCGGCGTGGATCCAGCGCCAGGCGGCGCAGCTCGGCGGTCCGGCCTACCTGCCGCGCTGAGGAGACGCGGCCTCCTGCGTCGCCGGTGCCGCGACATCCGCGCTGCCGCCGAACAGCCACGCCGCGAACGCGGTCGCGACGAGACATCCGCCGATCTGACCGAGCACGAACATCGGCACGTCGGCGATGCGGATGCCGGCGAACGTGTCCGACAGCGCGCGCGCCAGGGTGATCGCCGGATTCGCGAACGATGTCGACGCGGTGAACCAGTATCCGGCTGCGATCGTCAGCGACACCGCGGCGCCGGCGCTCTCGACGCGGCGCCCGCGCGTGCCGAACACGGCGACGAGCAGCATGAACGTCGCGACCGCTTCGCTCAGCATCTGCGCCGCGCCGGCGCGGGGTTTCACCGACGGGAGCCACCACGGCAGCTCGAACATCGCATGCGCGACGAGGACGCCCGCGATCATCGCGGCAAACTGCACGAGGACATACGCGATCGCCTCGCGGGCGCGCATTTCGCGTCGGAGTGCGCAGGCGAGCGTGACGACCGGATTGAAATGCGCACCGGACACCGGCGCGAACACGACGATGAGCATGTAGAGACCCGCAGCCGTCGCGAGCGTGTTTCCCAGCAACGCGATCGCCGTGTTGCCGCCCGCGATGCGCTCGGCCATCACGCCGGACCCGATCACGATCGCAGCGAGCGCGGCCGATCCCACCGCTTCGGCGGCAAGGCGGTGGCGCAGCGCGCTCATCGTTGCGCTTCGGCCGTATCGCGATCGCCGGCGATCGCGCGCACCTCGCGTTCGCGTGCAAGGCGATCGAGCTTGTCGATCGGCAGCGCGAGCAGGAGCTCGACGCGCCGGCGCAGGATCATGAATGCGTCGCGGAACGCGGCTCGGCGCGCGTCCTCGCTGCCGACGAACGCCGCGGGATCGGCCACGCCCCAGTGCGCTGCGATCGGGTGGCCGGGCCAGATCGGACAGATCTCGCCGGCGGCGTTGTCGCAAACGGTGATCACGAAATCCATGGCCGGTGCGCCGGGCACTGCGTATTCGTCCCAGCTCTTGCTGCGCAGCTTTTCCGGCGGATAGCCGAGCTTCGTCGCGAGCTCCGCCGCGAGCGGCTGCACGCGACCGGTCGGATGGCTGCCGGCGCTGTACGCGCCGAAGCGGCCCTTGCCGAGCACGCCGAGCAGGGCCTCGGCCATGATGCTGCGCGCGGAGTTGCCGGTGCAGAGGAACAGCACGTTCGCGGTCATCGCGCCGCTCCGTCAGCTGCCGCAGCGCGACGTTGCGTTCGCGGCCGGTCCGCAGCACGCGGCGGGTTGCGCCGTCGCCTCGGTCGTCGCCGTCGCAGGTCCGCAACATGCGGCGGCGTCTTCCGGCGCGTAGTACGTCGTCGCCTCGCCGAATGTGTGGAACGTTTCCCAGCGCAGTCCCTGCGGGTCCTCGGTCCAGTATTTGTCCGACTGCGCGTAGCAGCAGGTCGTGCCGTTTTCCTGGAGCGCGATCGCGTCTGCTGCCGCGAGGCGCCGCCCGATCTCGGCGAGCTCGGCGCCGTCGTCGGCCTGAAGGCCAAGGTGATCGACGCCGGCGGCGCGATCGCGCGTCGAGATCGCGAAATTGAGGCGCGGATCGTCGAGCATCCATTTCGCGTAGTCGGCTTTCACGACGGCCGGTGTCGCGGCGAAGAGATTCGAATAGAAGCGGATGCTGGCATCGAGATCGCGCACGTTGACGTGCACGTGGAAGCGTTTCATGAGCGGGTTCTCCGGCGCGGTTTCGCGGCGTTGGCGGGTTTGCACGGCTTGGCCGGCGCGCACGCCGACGGATCGCCGCAACAGTTTTCGGTGAGGAACGCGAGCAGCTCGTTCATGCGCGCGTAGTCGGCGCGGCAGACGATCGAGCGGCCGTCGCGCGCATCGTCGACGAGCCCGGCGCGGCGCAATGCATGCAGATGATGCGTCAGCGTCGCCGGCGCGATGCGCGTTCGTGCCTGCAGCTCGCCGACCGGCAAGCCCTCCGGACCGGCCTGCACGAGCAGGCGGTAGACGGCGAGGCGGCTGGCGTGGGCAAGAGCCCCGAGTGCGGCAACGGCGGTCTTTGATTCCATACTTCTAGAATAATCGAACTAAATTCGCCGCGCAAGCAGCGCCGATTTACCGCGCGTCGCGCACTCGGCTAGCATGCCCGCTCCCTCATGCAGAGCCGTCCATGGCCAAGCTCACCGTCGTCGTGCCCGCGTACAACGAGAGCGAGGGCCTGCGCGATTTCCACGCGCGTCTTGCCGCCGTGCTCGACGGGCTCGATCTCGACAGCGAAGTGCTCTATGTCGATGACGGCAGCGGCGACGATACCTACGCGATCATGCGCGCGCTCGGCGAGGCCGATCCGCGCGTGTCGACGCTGAAGCTGTCGCGCAATTTCGGCAAGGAGCTCGCGCTCACCGCCGGCCTCGACCACGCCGACGCCGATGCGGTCGTCGTCATCGATGCGGACCTGCAGGATCCGCCCGAGCTGATCCCGACCTTCGTGCGGCACTGGCGCGAAGGTTACGACGTCGTCTACGGCACGCGCGCTTCGCGCGCCGGCGAGACGCGCTTCAAGAAGGCGACCGCGTCGGCGTTCTACCGCCTGATGGGCCGGCTCTCGCAGACGCCGATCCCGCGCGACACCGGCGATTTCCGCCTGATCTCGCGCCGCGCGCTCGACGCGCTCAAGCAGGTGCGCGAGCGCCAGCGTTTCATGAAAGGACTTTTCACCTGGGTCGGCTTCCGCCAGCTGGCGGTCGTCTACCACCGCGACCCGCGCCACGCCGGCGCGTCCAAATGGAACTACTGGCGGTTGTGGAATTTCGCGATCGACGGGATCACCTCGTTCAGCGGAGCGCCGCTCAAGCTTGCGACCTACGTCGGCCTCGCCACGGCCCTGCTCGCATTCGTGTTCGGAATCTGGGTGCTCGGCAAGGCGCTCGTCTACGGCGATCCGGTGCGCGGCTACCCTTCGCTGATGGTGATCGTGTTGTTCCTCGGCGGCGTTCAGCTGGTCGCGCTCGGAGTCATCGGCGAATACCTCGGCCGTCTTTACGTCGAGTCGAAGCAGCGCCCGCTCTATCTCGTAGACGAGTATCATCCGCCGCACGGCGGAGCTTCCGGCCGGTAGAGCCCATCCCGAGGGGTATCAATGATCAAGCGTATCGCGTGGCTGGCAGCGGCCAGCCTCACTGTGATGTCTGCGGCTGTGGGTTACTGGCAGTACCGCGAAGCAAGCAAGCCGTTGTTCCTGCGCGCAGAGAATGAAGAACAGGAGCAGGGACGTCCGCCAGTCGATGGCGATTACTGGGCGATACGCGTCGGCTACGGCGGCGATCCGCACAACCTTCGCTTCGAGCCGCGCTGGCTGCTCGCGTCGGCCGAGCAGGATCGCCACATTGCCTCCGGCGTTCCGGCTGGCGAGAAGAACTACCGCAAGGCGGCGGGCTCGACGCTCGGCCTCGATCCGAACGCATTCACGCTGCTCGGTCCGCAATCCGCTCGCCGGCGAAGGCTTCGGCAACGGCAACAACGCGGGCCGCACGAATGTCGTCGTCAGCGATCCCGACGATCCGACGATCGCATATCTCGGCTCGGACGGCGGCGGCGTGTGGAAGACGACCAACTGCTGCACGGCCTCGACGAGCTGGACCATCAAGACCGACTTCCCCGAGATCGCCAGCATGGCGATCGGCGACATCACGATCGACCCGAGCAATCATCAGGTGATGTATGCCGGCACCGGCGACCTGCGCTACGGCTCGTTCTCGTTCGGCGCGGCGGGCGTGCTGAAGAGCACCGACAAGGGCGAGACCTGGACGCTGCTCGGCGAGGATGTGTTCAATCCGTTCTACGGTCCGTCCGGCGGCGGATTTCCGCAGTACCAGGCGATCGGCAAGGTCGTCGTCGATCCGCATAATTCAAGCAACGTGATCGTCGGCACCAAGACCGGCGTCTACTTTTCCTACGACGCCGGAACCAACTGGACCGGCCCCTGCTACACCAACACTTTCTCGAGCGGCGCCGGTGCGCAGCGCCAGGACATGACCGGCCTGCTCGCGGTCGACCAGGCCGGATCGACGGTGCTGTACGCCGCGGTCGGCACGCGTGGCCTGCCGACGCCGGTGCAGCCCGATCTCGTCAACAACGGCGCCAACGGCGTGTATCGCACTGCGATGCCGGCCAGCGGATGCCCTGCGGTCGCGAACTGGACGCTGCTCAGCAGCGGCTTCCCCGCCGGCACCGGCAACGGCACGCCGAACACGACGCGCGGCCGCCTCGAGATCGCAGTCGCGCCGAGCGATTCGCTGACGCTCTATGCGATGTTCGCCAATGTATCCACGCGCGGCGTCCTCGGCGTCTGGAAAACGACCAACGGCGGCGACACCTGGACGCAGGTCGGAACGCCCAGCGGCGCGGGCACGCAGATGTGGTACGACGCCGGCGTCACGGTTTCGCCGACGGATCCGAACGTGCTCTTCATCAGCACGGTTGATCTGTTCCGCTCGCTCGACGGCGGCGCCACCTATCTCAACCTGACGCAGGCCTACAACGGCGGTCCCGTGCATCCGGACAATCACGCGCGCACCATCGTCGGCGGCGACGCCAACCACGTGATCAACGGCAACGACGGCGGCGTCTACTACGTCAGCAACGCGTTGACGGCCACCAGCGCGTTCAACGCGGACTGGGTCGCGATGAACGACACGCTGCCGACGATCGAGATCTATCACGGCGACGTCACCGCGGACTTCGCGACATCGGCGAGCCCCGGCGCCACCGCCGGCTTCCAGGACAACGGCAGCGCGACGGTCGTGTACGCCGGCCCGCCTGCACCTGCCGACGTGGAACGCGACCTACGGCGGCGACGGCATCGTCTCGCGCATCGAGCCGGTTCTGCAGCAGCGTTGGTACTACTCGAGCCAGAACGGCGACGTCGTGGTCAGCACCAACGGACCCGACTCACCCGAATCGAGCGCGTCGGGCGGATGGAGCTCCGATGTCCTCAGCTTCGTGTTCCCGTTCGAGATCTACCGCTATGGCGTGCTCGACGCGCCCGGCAGCGGCTGCACCGCTGCGCAGGGTTGCACGCACCTGATCGCCGGATCCAATCGCGTCTGGGAAACGACGCAGCGGCGGCGTCAACGGCGCCGGCTGGGCCGCGAAGACGCCGAACCTGACCAAGAACAACCTGATCCTCGGCTCCGACAATCGCTCGTTCATCAACAACGTGCACTACTCGATCAGCGATCCGAGCGTCGCCATCGTCGGCACGAACGACGGCAACGTGCAGTACGTCTTCGGTCTTGGCGCTGCCGGCGCGGCAACACCGGTCGACGTCACCGGCACCAACAGCGTGCTGCCGAACCGTCCGATCCTCGACGTCGCCACCGACCCGTTCAACCCGCTCGTCGGCTACGCGGCGGTGGGCGGCTTCGATGCGAATTCGCCGACGACGCCGGGTCACGTGATGCAGGTCACCTGCACGGCGCAGTGCGCGAGCTTCACCTGGGTCGACAAGAGCGGCAACCTGCCCGACATCCCGGCCAACGCGGTGATCGTCAACCCGAACATCCCGAACCAGGTGTTCGCCGGCATGGACTGGGGCCTCTACTACACGGACAACATCAACGCCAATCCGCCGGTGTGGCAGCGCTTCGAGGGCCTGCCGCACGTGATGGTCTGGAGCTTCTCGATCGATCGCGGCTTCACCACGCTCGCCGCGTTCACGCGTTCGCGCGGTGCCTGGGCATGGCCGTTGCCGCAGCCGTCGGGCGGCACTGCCGACGTCGGGGTGACGATCGCGACGGACGCGGATGCGCGGGCGGGCACTCAGTTCGACTACACGATGACGGTCACCAACAACGGACCCGACGTGGCTGCGAACGTACAGCTGACGAGCCCGATCCCGGCCGGCTTCACCTTCAAGGGCAACAGCGGCGATTGCACGACGGCCTTCCCGTGCGTGTTCCCCTCTCTGGCCCCGGGCCAGAGCGTCGACGTGACGACCAGCCTCTGCGTGCCGCGCGACTTCGCCGGCAACACGGTCTTCGTCGCCGCCTCGGTCACGAGCACGACCAGCGACTCGAACCCGGCCAACAACGATGCGAACGGCAGCTCGCCGTTGATTGCAGAGCTCTTCGCCGACGGCTTCGACTGTCCCTGACGCGCCCTGAACCACGCGCGCCGGCACCTGACGGTGTCGGCGCGTGCCGGCGGCAAGGCGGACGAGCAGCGTCCGCCCGCGCGCGCTAAAATCCCGACCGGCGACTTCGCGCCGCTCTCCGCCACGGAGGTGCGCATGCTCCAGGTCAAGCATCTGCTTGCGGACAAGGGCCACCGCGTATTCGCGATCGGACCCGACGACCCCGTGCTCGCCGCGGTCCGCATGATGGCCGACCACTACATCGGCGCGCTGCTGGTCATGCGCAACGACGAGCTCGTCGGCATCGTTTCCGAGCGCGACTACGCGCGCAAGATCATCCTGCAGAACCGCTCGTCGGCCGAGACGCCGATCCGCGACATCATGAGCTCGCCGGTCATCACCGTGCGCCCCGACGACACCACCGACACCTGCATGCGCATCTGCACCGAGCGGCGTGTGCGGCATCTGCCGGTCGTCGAAGGTGGCAAGGTGGTCGGCGTGCTGTCGATCGGCGATCTGGTCAAGGCGGTGATCGATGCACAGACCCGCGAGATCGAGCAGCTGCAGCGGTACATCGCCGGCTAGCCGATGTATCCCCTCTCCCGCTTGCGGGAGAGGGTTAGGGTGAGGGCGACTTGGTTCGCCCTTCACGCGGCCTGCTCCAAGCGCCCCACTCCGAATGCCCTCACCCCGACCCTCTCCCGCAAGCGGGAGAGGGGGAAAGGCCAAGCGGTGAGAGGGAGAAAGGCTACGCTTCCGCGTCCGGCTGATTTTCGGGCCGCGCGCGTTCGAACGCATCCATCTCCAGGCACGCGGCGACGATCGTCTCGATCGTCGGATACGCCGTCATGTCGACGCCGAAGCGGCGCGCGTTGTAGACCTGCGGCACGAGGCAGATGTCGGCGAGCGTCGGCGTATCGCCTTCGCAGAAGAGACCTGTCGACGGATGACGCGCGATGAGCTCTTCGAAGCTCGCGAAGCCTTCCTCGATCCAGTGCCGGATCCAGCGATGCCGCGCGTTTTCGTCCGCGCCGAGCTCGCGCTCGAGATAGCGCATCACGCGCGTGTTGTTCAGCGGATGGATGTCGCAGGCGATCGCGAGCGCGAGCGCGCGCACGCGGGCGCGGTCGCGTGCGGTCGTCGGCAGGAGCTTCGTCTCGCCGTCGTAGGTCTCGTCGAGGTACTCGATGATCGCGAGCGACTGGCGGATCACGCGGCGTCCGTCGACGAGCACCGGCACGAGTTCCTGCGGATTGACCTTGCGGTATTCCGCGCTGTGCTGCTCGCCGCCGTCGCGCACGAGGTGGACCGGCTCGAGCGTGTAGTTGAGCCCTTTCAGGTTCAGCGCGATGCGCACGCGGTACGCGGCGCTCGAACGCCAGTAGCTGTAGAGCTTGAGTTCGCCGACCATGGTTTCTCCCGTGCCCAAACCGCTCCATACGTGCGGATGATTCGGCACGCCACGGGCGCCGTCAACGGCGCGGCGCATGAAGTCTTTTTCGGGGCCGACGGTCGCGCCGACTTTCTTCAGCCCTCCCCTTCAAGGGGAGGGTTGGGTGGGGATGGTGTTGAGCGCGAATCGAACGCGACTCAGCGCCGCGCTTCGACCCGCGTCACCGTCTGCTCGATCGCACCGAACAGGCTCTTGCCCGCCGCATCGGTGACCTCGATCCGCACGCGGTCGCCGAACTTCAGGAACGGCGTCGTCGCCTTGCCGTCGCGCAGCGTCTCGACCGTGCGCTGCTCGGCGAGGCACGAGGCGCCCTTCGCGGTGTCCTCGTTCGCGATCGTGCCGGAGCCGACGATCGTGCCGGCGGCGAGCGGCCGCGTCTTGGCTACATGCGCGACGAGGTCGGCGAAACTGAACTGCATGTCGACACCGGCTTCGGCTTCGCCGAACCACGCGCCGTTGATCCAGGTGCGCATCGGCAGATGCAGCTTGCTGCCGCGCCAGGCATCACCGAGCTCATCCGGCGTCGCCAGCACCGGCGACAACGCGGAGCGCGGCTTCGACTGCAGGAAGCCGAAGCCCTTCGCAAGCTCGCCCGGGATCAGGTTGCGCAGCGACACGTCGTTGACGAGACCGACGAGCTGGATATGACGTTCGGCCTCGGCGGCGCTGGCACCCATCGGCACGTCGTCGGTGACGACGATGACCTCGGCTTCGAGATCGATGCCCCAGTCCTCGCTCGCGGCAAGGATCGGATCGCGCGGTCCGTAGAAGCCCGCGCTGGTCGCCTGGTACATCAAGCGGATCGGTGTAGAAACTTTCCGGCACTTCGGCGCCGCGCGCGCGGCGCACGCGCACGACGTGCGGCAGATATGCGCTGCCGTCGACGAATTCGTAGGCGCGCGGCAGCGGCGACGCGAGCGATGCCATGTCGAGCGCGAACGCGCCATCGGCACGGCCCGCATTCAACGCTTCGGACAGCGCGTTGAGGCGCGGCGCGACGTTCGACCAGTCGTCGAGCGCGCGCTGCAGCGTCGGCGCGATGTCGGTCGCCTTGACCGCGCGCGAAAGATCGCGACTGACGACGATCAGCGTTCCGTCGCGGCCGCCTTCCTTGAGTGATCCGAGTTTCATGGTGTGGTCCGATGGGGAGATGGCACCGCGGGCTTGCGCAGCACGGCGAGAAGATTGGGATCGAGCGGCAGCCGGCGAATGCCGTACAGGCGCGCGATCGTACGTTCTATCCGACGCCGCCGGCGCGCGAACCACCATTGTCGCAGCGAGCCGAGCGCGCCGCGATGCGTCGGCACGCGGCACGGATTGGCGATGCGCACGATCTCGAAACCCGTTTGCGCGGCGAGGTATTCGATCTTGTACGTCGTCAGCGTGCTCTTGTGGCTGAAATCGCCGTGCTGGAACGCGCGGCCGAACGGGCTCTGGCCGTTCGGGAAACGGCTGACGAACAAACCGCCATCGGCGAGGAGATCGTGCACGTGACGGAAATTCTCGAGCAGCTCGTCGGTATCCCAGTGTTCGAGAACGTCGAACGCGACGATGAAATCGTAGCGCGCGTCGCGCGCCGCAAGCTCAGCGAGCGAAGCATCGGAGGCGGCGAATCCGTGTCGCGAGCGCCGCTTCGCGCATGTCCGCGTTGAGCTCGATGCCGGCGACGTCGGCGCCCTCGCCTTTTGCCCACGCGAGAAACGCGCCGTTGCCGAAACCGATCTCGAGCACGCGCTTGCCGCGCAGCGGAAATTCCTTGAACTCCGCCGCGAGATAGCGCGCTTCCCTGTCGGCCACGGTGAACGCGCCGTCCCACTGTTTCCACGCGGCATAGCCCGCGTAAGGATCGGCGGCGGCTCGGGAGGGCTCGCTCACGGCGGACTCAGCGCGGCGCTTCGAAACGCTTGCGCAAGCCGCGCCAGCAATCCTGATAATCGCGCTGCAGCTCTGCCGATTCGAGCGCCTGACGGGTCGGATGGATCACCGCGCGCGTCTCGAACATGAAGGCCATCGTGTCGAGGATGTGATCGGGCTTGCTGATGTCGGCGTGTGTCGCCTTGTCGAAGCTCGCCGCGTCGGGACCGTGTCCGCTCATGCAGTTGTGCAGCGACGCGCCGCCCGGCACGAAGCCGCCGGCCTTCGCGTCGTACGCGCCGTGGATCAGGCCCATGAACTCGCTGGCGACGTTGCGATGGAACCACGGCGGTCGGAACGTGTGCTCGGCGACGAGCCAGCGCGGCGGGAAGATCACGAAATCCAGGTTGGCGACGCCCGGCGTATCCGACGCCGAGGTCAGCACCGTGAAGATCGACGGATCCGGGTGGTCGTAGCTGATCGAGCCGATCGCGTTGAAGCGGCGCAGGTCGTATTTGTACGGTGCGTGGTTGCCGTGCCAGCCGACGACGTCGAGCGGCGAATGATCGATCGGCGCAGACCAGAGCGTGCCCTGGAATTTCGCGACGAGCTCGAAATCGCCGTCGACATCCTCGTACGCCGCGACCGGCGTCAGGAAATCGCGCGCGTTGGCAAGGCTGTTCGAGCCGATCGGACCGAGCTCCGGAAGGCGCATCGTCGCGCCGAAATTCTCCGCGACATAACCGCGCGCTTCGCCATCGGGCAAGCTCGACGCGAAAACGGATGCCGCGCGGGATCACCGCGATTTCCTGCGGCTCGACGTCGAGGATGCCGAGCTCGGTCGCGATGCGAAGCCGGCCCTGCTGCGGCACGATCAGGAGCTCGCCGTCGGCGTCGTAGAAGAAGCGTCCGCGCATCGAGCGGTTCGCGGCGTAGACGATGGATGCCGCAACCCGTCTGCGTGGCCGCGCTGCCGTTGCCGGCCATCGTGAAGAGGCCGTCGACGAAATCCGTCGGTTCCTTCGGCAGCGGCAACGGATCCCAGCGCAGCTGATTCGGCGACGTCGCGGTCTCGTCGAAACGGTTGTGAAAGCGCGCGCTCTCGATCGATTTGAAAGCGCCATGCAGCGCCGCCGGACGGATGCGATACAGCCAGCTGCGGCGGTTGTGATGGCGCGGCGCGGTGAACGCGGTGCCGGAGATCTGTTCGGCGTAGAGGCCGTGCGCGACTTTCTGCGGGGAGTTCTGGCCTTGCGGCAGCGTGCCGGCGACGGCTTCGGTCGCGAATTCGTTGCCGAAGCCGGATTGGTAGGCGGTCATGCGCTGACTCCGTTGCTCATCGCACCTGAAAATCCGCGTCGATTCTTGCTGTCATCCGCGCCCGCACCGCATCGTCGCATGCAGTAGCGGCCAGACGTTCGGCGAGAATCTGTCGATTCACAAGTGTGGCCGCGACGACGGCGGCACAGAATTCCAGATCCTTCTCTCGACCCGCGCAATATTTCGAGATCAGGAGATCGTGTATCTCGAGGCAGAGTCCTACGTAACCGTTGGTGTTGGAATTCTCGATCCGTATCAGGCGGTCCTGCCAACCCGTCGGCAAAGTCGCCGTGTTGAGAGAAACGCCGTCACCGAAATACCCGAACGTGTCATGAAATGGCGAGAGCTCTCCGAGCGACCCCGTTACGAGCTCCCACTTCTCGGGCGCATCGAGCGGCAGCAAGTCCGCTTCGACCGACAGAGTCGTGCGCGGGGGAGCATTTTGCGGAAATTGCCCGAGAATGGCCTGGCTTCCAATCACGACGATGCGACGCGACCCCGTAACTCCGCCAGCCGCGCGAATCAGGTGCTCCAAATCCTCACGACGCACGTTTCAGAATCTCCCAACGCTCGGTTGGCGAGAGAATCCCCGTGAAGGGAGAGCTGCTGCGCTTCCTTATGGATTCCTGGTCCACGCCCTCGAGCACGGCGAGGACCTTCTCCACAGCGCTATCGAGCAGTGCGACCCATTCTTCGTACGCTGCGGGCAACTCCCCGCCGAATTGGCGTCGCCAACGCTCAAGGTTCGCGCGCGCATGCGGCAAGATCTTGTCATCGCCTGCGCGGATTCGCGACGCAATGACCCGATGCATGTCCGCAACCTGACGATCGATTCGCTCGTGATCACTCATGACACGGCATCCCCGATAGGGAGATATTAAAGCACGCCGCGGCGCATCTGATCGCGCTCGATCGACTCGAACAACGCCTGGAAATTGCCCTCGCCGAAGCCTTCGTTGCCCTTGCGCTGGATGATCTCGAAGAAGATCGGCCCGATCGCGTTCTGCGTGAATATCTGCAGCAGCTTGCGCTGCTTGGTTTCCTTGTCGGCGTCGATCAGGATCTTGTTCTGCTTGAGGCGCGGCACGTCTTCGCCATGGTTCGGCACGCGCACGTCGATGACGTCGTAGTACGTTTCGGGTGTATCGAGAAATTCGACCCCGGCGTTGCGCATCGCCTCGACCGTCTCGTAGATCGTGTCGGTGAAGCACGCGATGTGCTGGATGCCTTCGCCGTGGTACTGGTCGAGGTATTCGTTGATCTGCGATTTCGGATCCGACGATTCGTTGAGCGGAATGCGCACGAGCCCGTCCGGCGCGGTCATCGCCTTGGAGACGAGGCCGGTCTTGGCGCCCTTGATGTCGAAGTAGCGGATCTCGCGGAAGTTGAACAGGCGCTCGTAGTAGTCCGCCCACTTCGCCATGTTGCCGAAGAAAAGGTTGTGCGTGAGGTGATCGATGAAGGTGAGGCCGAATCCTTTCGGATGGCGATCGACGCCCGGCAGGTACTCGAATTCCTTCGTGTAGATTTCGCCGCGCTCGCCGTACTGGTCGACGAGATACAGCATGCAGCCGCCGATGCCGGTGATGACCGGCGCATCGACGGCCTTGGTGTTTTCCTTTGCGCCGATCGGCTGGGCGCCATTCTTGAGCGCCTGCTCGCGCACCCATTCGGCGGGTTTCCTGAAGCGGATCGCGAAACCGCTCGCGCACGGGCCGTGCTCGGCGGCGAACTCGGCCGCGAACGAGCCGGGTTCTTCGTTGACGAGGAAGTTGCACGTCGCCCTGGCGGTACAGCGTGATCTTCTTCGTGCGGTGTCGCGCGACCGCCGAAAAACCGAGCTTCGGGAACAGCGCGTGCAGAGCCCGCGCGTCGGGCGCCGCGAACTCGACGAACTCGAAACCGTCGACTCCCATCGGGTTCTCGAACGTGGTGACTTCGATGCCGAGATTGGGCTGGGCGTTCATGGCGTTCTCCTTCGGGCGGCCGCGTCAGTCTGCGACCGATGAGGTTGCAAAACCGTTCACGCGATCATGGACGATCGGCGGGTTCTCCTTTATAGTTTCATTTGAAACCATTTGCAAGGCTGCTCCGTTGGTCGACCATTCCCCGCTCGAGCTCGAACGATTCCTGCCGTACCGGCTGTCCATCCTGTCCAACCGCGTGAGCCAGGCGATCGCACGCGAATACCAGCAGCGATTCAACCTCTCGATGACCGAATGGCGCGTGATCGCGGTGCTGGCGCGCTTCAACGGCGACGGCATGTCGGCGCGCGAAGTCGCCGAGCGCACGGCGATGGACAAGGTCGCGGTCAGCCGCGCGCTGGCGAGGCTGACTGCGGCAGGTCGCGTCAGTCGCTCGACGCACGGCGGCGACAAGCGCCGCTCGGTGCTGCGCCTGGCCGCGAAGGGCTGGAAGATCCACGACACCGTCGCGCCGCGCGCGCGTGCGCATGAACGCGAGATGCTGGGGCTGCTGACGGCCGAGGAGCGGCGGGTGCTGGCGCAGATTCTGGACAAGCTCGCGCCGATCGAATAGCGCGCGTTTCCCTCTCGCGCTTCGCGCTCTTCCCCCTCTCCCGCTTGCGGGAGAGGGTTGGGGTGAGGGGAATCTTGGTTCGCCGCCTCTCTCTGCGACTGCTGGATGAGACGCTCCACTCCGACTGCCCTCACCCTGCCCTCTCCCGCAAGCGGGAGAGGGGAACAGCTACCGCACGCCGTGCATCAGCTTGTTGATCAACGGCGCAATCACGAACAGCACGACGCCCGCGCCGAACAGCAGATAAAAACTGAACGTGAACCCGTCCAGCGCCGACGCGACCGTCATGCCCGTCTCGCCGCTGATGCTGCCGGCCAGCAAGCCCGGACATGTTGTTGCCGATCGCCTGCGACAGGAACCAGCCGCCCATCGACAGGCCGACGACGCGCAGCGGCGCGAGCTTCGTCACCATCGAAAGCCCGATCGGCGACAGGCAGAGCTCGCCGAGCGTCTGCAGCACGTAGCACGCGACGAGCGGCCAGAACGGAATGTGGTTGTCCGCGCCGACGAGATGCTTCAGCGCGTACATCAGCACCAGGAACGCGAGCGCGTTGCCGATCAGGCCGAGCCCGAACTTGCGCGGAATCGACGGCTCGATGTTGCGCCGGTTCATCCAGCCCCAGGCCAGCGCGACCAGCGGCGCGATCAGCACGATCGCGAGCGGATTGACCGACTGGAACCAGCCGGTCGGGAATTCCCAGCCGAACAGGTTGCGATCGACGATGTTCTGCGCGAGGAAGTTGAACGAGCTGCCGGCCTGCTCGAAGAACATCCAGAACAGCACGTTGAACAGGAACATCGTCAGCATCGCGATCACGCGATCGCGCTTGACGCTGCCCTCGCGCACGCCCTCGATGATCAGCAGCGCCGCGACGACGACGAACAGCGCGCCGAGCAGCCACGCGAGCCAGTACGCGCCGACGTACGAGATCAGCGCGTAGACGATCGGCACCGCGATCGCGCGCGCCGACGATCACCGCCATCATCGTCTTGGGTCCTTCGCGATCCGGCGGCGGGCGGCCGATCGCGCCGAGCTGACGGCGGCCGAACCAGAACCAGAGATAGGAAAGGATCATGCCGCAGCCGGTCGCGATGAACACGACGCGGTAGTTCTGATGCTGCGGCGTGTTGGTCAGCACGCTCGCCAGCCAGCCGGTCACCAGCGGCGCGATGAAGCCGCCGAGGTTGATGCCCATGTAGAAGATCGTGAAGCCGCGGTCGCGGCGCGGATCGCCCTGCGCGTAGAGCTGGCCGACCATCGACGAGATGTTCGGCTTGAAGAGGCCGTTGCCGGTGATCACGAGCGCAAGGCCGAGGATGAAGATCTGCTGGTTCGGCACCGTGATCGTGAAGAGGCCGAGCCCCATGATCACCGCGCCGAGCAGGATCGAGCGCTGGTAGCCGAGCAGCCGGTCCGCGACGAAGCCGCCGCCGATCGACGTCGCGTAGACGAGCGCGAGGTAGGCGCCGTACGTGCGGCTCGCGTAGCCCTGACCTGACGCATCGCCGGCGAAGAACTGATCGACGATGTACAGCGTCAGCGCCCAGCGCATGCCGTAGAACGCGAAGCGTTCCCAGAACTCGGCCATGAACAGCATCCACAGCGGACGCGGATGGCCGAGGCGTTCGGGGAAGGCAGGTACGGCGGTGGCGCTGGTGGCGGACATGCGTTGTCCTTTCATCGGTGCGGAGTCGGATTTGCGCCCGGTTCCGGTCGGGTGCGCAACGGATTCACTCGCTCGTCGTCCCGGCGAAAGCCGGGACCCATTGTGCTTTTCGCGAGATCAAAATGGGTCCCGGCTTTCGCCGGGACGACGGACTGGCGATTCTTCTTATCCGTTGGTCGCAGCCGAGTCAAACCACTTCGATGCTGCAACGCGTCGAGAACGGCGCGCGATGCCGCGCGTCACGCCCCGATCTCGGTCCGCACGTCGATCAGCTCCGGAAAAAACGTCAGCTCCAGCGCCTTCTTGAGAAACGCGACGCCCGACGAGCCGCCGGTGCCGCGCTTGAAGCCGATGATGCGCTCGACGGTCTTCATGTGCCGGAAGCGCCACAGCTGGAAACTCTCCTCGATGTCGACGAGCTGCTCGCAGAGGTGGTACTCGGGCCAGAACTCCTTCGAGTTCTCGTAGATGCGCTTGAACACCGGCGCGAGCTCGGCCGTGCGCTTGTGCGGCTGCGAAACGTCGCGGTCGAGCAGATCGCTTCGGCACCGCGTGGCCGCGGCGCGCGAGATAGCGCAGGAATTCATCGTAGAGGCTCGGCTCGGCCAGCGCTTCGCGAAGGTGCGCCTGCGCGGCCGGGTCGTGCGCGAACACCTTGAGCATGTCGGCGTTCTTGTTGCCGAGCAGGAATTCGAGCTCGCGGTATTGCAGCGACTGGAATCCGGACGACGCGCCCAGCACCGGCCGGAATTCCATGTACTCCGACGGCGTCAGCGTCTCCAGCACGCCCCACTGCTCGAACAGCTGGCGCTGCACCTGCTTGACGCGCGCGAGCACCTTCAGCGTCGTGTCGACGTCGTCCGCGCGCAGGCGCGCGATCGCTTCGCGCAGCTCATGGATGATCAGCTTCATCCAGAGCTCGGCGACCTGGTGCTGGATGATGAACAGGATCTCGTCGTGATGCGGCGGATCGCTCAGCGGCTGCTGCTGCGCGAGCAGCGCGTCGAGGCGAAGGTAGCCGCCGTACGAAACGCGGTCGCGCAGGTCAAGCTCGATGCCCTGCTCGAGAGGACGCAGGTTTTCCGGATCGGTCATGGGGATCGCGCCGGGCGAAAGGGAAGATTGCCAGTGTAACAAAGGGTGTGCGGCGGGCTGTCGTGCGCATGGAGGGCGCGCTCCGACTGCCCTCACCCCAGCCCTCTCCCGCGAGCGGGAGAGGGGGTCGGTCGCGCGTCGCAGGGCCACGACGCGCCGCATCGCTTGTCACCTCTCCCGCTTGCGGGAGAGGTCGCCTGAAAGGCGGGTGAGGGCCGGTCGAGATGCAACACCGAACGGCGCACTAACATCCGCGGCCATTGCTGCATCGGGCCTTGCGTGCCGACACCCTGCTTCTTTACTGTTCCAACCCCGCCGCGCCGGAACCTCGCCCCGTCGTTCCGCCGGACCGGCGCCGTACACCGCGCCAACCCGACGCCGCCATGGAGGTTTCGTGTCGATCGCTGCCACCTTCGAGATCGAATATCTGCAATACCTCGATGCGGACGGCAAGCTCGTCCGCGACGACCTGCCCGCGTTCGCGCGCGACGTCAAGCAGCTCGTCGAGCTCTACAAGCTGATGCTGTTCGTGCGCGTGTTCGACGGCAAGGCGATCGCGCTGCAGCGCACCGGCAAGCTCGGCACGTACGCATCGTGCCTCGGCCACGAAGCCGCGCACGTCGCGATCGGCAGCGCGATGCAGGAAGACGACGTGTTCGCGCCGATGTACCGCGAATACGGCGCGCAGTTCTACCGCGGCGTGAAGCCGCGCGAGGTGCTGCTGTACTGGGGCGGCGACGAGCGCGGCAACGATTTCTCCGGCCCCGCCCACGATTTCGCCTGGGCCGTGCCGATCGCGACGCAGGCGCTGCACGCGGCCGGCGCCGCGCTCGCGTTCAAGATCCGCAAGGAACCGCGCGTCGCGGTCACCGTCGTCGGCGACGGCGGCTCGTCGAAAGCCGATTTCTACGGCGCGATCAACGTGACCGGCGCGATGCAGCTGCCGCTCGTCGCGGTCATCGTCAACAACGGCTGGGCGATCTCGGTGCCGCGCAAGGCGCAGACCGGCGCGGCGACGCTCGCGCAGAAAGGCATCGCGGCCGGGCTCGAATGCGTGCAGGTCGACGGCAACGATCTCATCGCGATGCGCGCGGCGCTCGATCATGCGATCAAGCGCGCGCGGCATGGCCACGGCGGCACGGTGATCGAAGCGGTGACTTATCGCCTGTCCGATCACACGACCGCGGACGATGCGCGCCGCTATCGCGCGGACGCGGAAGTCAAAGCCGCATGGGAACGCGAGCCGCTGAAACGGCTCAAGACGTACCTGATGTCGATGAACGCGTGGACCGAAAAGGAAGAGGAAGCGTGGAAGGTCGACTGCGCGACGCGCGTCGACGCCGAGGTCAACGCGTATCTCGAAACGAAATCGCAGGGCGTGGAAGCGATATTCGATTTCACGTATGCGGAGGTGCCGGCGGATCTCGCGACGCAGCGCAACGCCGCGATCGCGATGACAAAGCCTCCACTGACGTCGTCTCGGGAGCGGCGCCAGCCGCGATCTTCAGCGCACGACGAGAAGATCGCGGCTGGCGCCGCTCCTGCAGGAACTGATGGAATAGCCGCATGGCCCAAATCACCCTAATCGAAGCCGTCACCCAGGCCCTCGCCTACGAGATGAAGGCCGACGATTCCGTCGTCGTGCTCGGCGAGGACGTCGGCGTCAACGGCGGCGTGTTCCGCGCGACGGTCGGCCTGCAGCAGAAGTTCGGCGCCGAGCGCGTGATCGATACGCCGCTCGACGAGACGACGATCGCGGGCCTCACCGTCGGCCTCGCCGCGCAAGGCATGAAGCCGATCGCCGAAGCGCAGTTCGAAGGCTTCATCTATCCGATGATGGAGCACATCGCGTGTCACGCCGCGCGCATGCGCACGCGCACGCGCGGGCGCATGAGCTGCCCGGCCGTGTTCCGCGCGCCGTGGGGCGGCGGCATCCGCGCGCCGGAGCATCATTCGGAAGCGAACGAGCACTTGTTCACGAACATTCCGGGCCTGCGCGTCGTGCTGCCGTCGTCGCCCGGCCGCGCGTACGGATTGCTGCTCGCGGCGATCCGCGATCCCGATCCCGTGATCTTCTTCGAGCCCAAGCGCATCTATCGCCAGTACAAGGAAGAAGTCGCCGACGACGGCGAAGCGTTGCCGCTCGACGTCTGCTTCGTGCTGCGCGACGGCACCGACGTCACGCTGGTGACCTGGGGCGCGCAGGTGAAGGAAACGCTCGAAGCGGCCGATGCGCTCGCCGAGGACGGCATCAGCGCCGAAGTCATCGACGTCGCGACGCTGAAGCCGCTCGACTTCGACACGATCCGCGAATCGGTGCAGAAGACCGGCCGCTGCGTGATCGTGCACGAAGCGCCGCGCACGGCGGGCTTCGGCGCCGAGATCGCGGCGCGCGTCGCCGAAGAGTGCCTGTACGAGCTCGTCGCGCCGGTCGAGCGCGTGACCGGGTACGACACGCACATTCCGCTGTATCGGTTCGAGATGAAGTATCTGCCGAGCGTCGAGAAGATCGTCGCGGCAGCGCGACGCGCGCTGGCGGCGAGTTGAGAATCTTGCGGAACGCGGCCGAAGTCGATGCGTTCGATTTGGGCCGCCACGACTGAAGGACTTTCCATCCGTTCGTCCTGAGGTATCGAAGGACGAGCGGACGCGCAACACACCGGGTTCCGCCGCTCGCGCTTCGATACCTCAGCACGAACGGCTCATGAGGCGCACACAGATCATGGCTGACATAAGGACGTTCCACCTCCCCGACCTCGGCGAAGGCCTGCCCGACGCGACCATCGTCGAATGGCTCGTCAAGGAAGGCGGCACCGTCACGCTCGACGAACCGATGGTCTCGATGGAGACCGCGAAGGCCGTCGTCGAAGTGCCCTCGCCGTTCTCGGGCAAGCTCGCGAAGGTGCACGGCAAAGCCGGCGACGTGATCGCGACCGGCGCCGCGCTCGCCGAATTCGAGATCGATCCGAAGATGCCGCAGCGCGCGGAAGCGGAAGCGACCGGACATCACCACGGACCGCCGGCGAAATCCGCCAAGTCGGCTGCGGCCGGCAAGGGTGCCGGCAGCGAGGCGCCGGATCACAAGGGCGTCGTCGCGTCGGACGAAGGCGGCGAGATCGTCGAGAACGACAACGCCGGACGCGCGGACGAAGGCACGGTCGTCGGTGCGATGCAGACGAGCGATCGCGTGCATGCCGAGCAGGCGACCAGCGTCGGCGGCGCGAAAGCGGTGCCGGCGGTGCGTGCGCTGGCGAAGAAGCTGGGTGTCGATCTGGCGCGTGTCGCGGCGAGCGGCGCGGGTGGTGTCGTCACGATGAAGGATGTGAAGGATGCGGCGGCGGCTGGGACGGCGCGCGTCGGCGCTGCAGCAAGTCCGGCGCGTGCGGCTTCGACGCTGCCCTCACCCGGCGCTGGCGCGCCGGCCTCTCCCGCGAGCGGGAGAGGCGAACGCACGCAGCTTTCCGCGTCCGGAAAGCCGATGCGCACGACGCCGCCGACGGTTGCGGCGACCGGACAACCCGAACAATTGAAAGGCGTGCGCCGCAACATGGCGCGCGTGATGGCGGACGCGCACGCGAAGGTCGTGCCGACGACGCTCGCCGACGATGCCGACATCCACGCCTGGCTGCCGGGCAACGACATCACCGGGCGGCTGATCCGCGCGATCGTGCGCGCATGCAAGGCCGTGCCGGCGCTGAACGCGTGGTTCGACGGCGAGAACCTGACGCGCACGCTGCATCCGCATGTCGACATCGGCATCGCGGTCGATACCGACGACGGCCTCTTCGTGCCGGCGCTGCGCAATGCGGACATGCTCGATCCGGCCGGCATTCGCGCGGCGGTGAATCGTCTTCGCGTGCAGACCGAGGATCGCAGCATCGCGCCGAGCGAGCTTTCCGGCTACACGATTTCGCTGTCGAATTTCGGCGTGTTCGCCGGACGCTATGCGACGCCGGTCGTCGTGCCGCCGTGCGTTGCGATCGTTGCCGCCGGCAAGGGCCGCCATCAGATGACGCCGGTCATGGGCGGCTTCGAATCGCACCGCGTGATTCCGCTGTCGCTGACGTTCGATCATCGCGCGGCGACCGGCGGCGAGGCGGCGCGGTTCCTGAAGGCGATGCTGGATGATCTTGCGCTGGCGCAGTGATTCGGGATTCGGCAGACAAGCTCCGTCATTCCGGCGCAGGCCGGAATCCAGTATTTGAACGCACACGCCACCCAACCAGAAGCTGGATTCCGGCCTGCGCCGGAATGACGAAGCCGCAATGGGAATCGAGGACACAGGATCTATGCACCACAGCCGCTTATCCACGATCGTCATCGACTGCCGCGTCGATGACCTGAAATCCGCTGTCGAGTTCTGGAGCAAGGCGTTCGGCAAAGCGGTCGAAAGCCACGACGAGGACGGCGACGGCAAGTATGCGCAGCTGAAAACCGCCGACGACGAGCCGCAGATTCTCCTGCAGAAGGTCGCGCACGAAAGCCGCGTGCATATGGACATCGAGACCGACGACATCGACGCCGAAGTGAAGCGCCTGGAAGCGCTCGGCGCGAAGCGCATCGAATTCATCACGCGCTGGTGGGTCATGGAGGCGCCGACCGGTCATCGCTTCTGCGTCGTGCGCAAGCAGCGCAAGGAATTCGGGCCGCATCTGAACGAGTGGCCGGACTGAACTCGCCGACATTCTCTCGTCATCCCGGCGCAAGCCGGGATCCATGTTGCCTTGGCGGTTGGAAATCAAAATGGATCCCGGCTTGCGCCGGGATGACGGCGCGAGGCGGCTTACCGACGTGACGCAATGAATTCAGCCGACCGCCGCCCCCTCGCCTCCCGCGACACGCGCTGGGCACGTCGCATCGCCGCCGCGCTCGCGCGCTCGTCGATCACGCCGAACCAGATTTCGACGGTCAGCATCGTCTTCGCTGCGCTCGGTGCCGTCGGCGCTCGTCGATGCGCGTCCGATCCCGCTCGTCGTCGCCGCGATTTGCGTGCAGCTTCGTCTGCTCTGCAATCTCATCGACGGCATGGTCGCGATCGAAGGCGGCAAGCAGTCGGCGGTCGGCGCGCTCTATAACGAGTTTCCGGATCGCATCGCCGATTCGCTTCTGCTCGTCGCGCTCGGTTATGCCGCCGGCGTGCCGTGGCTCGGCTGGCTCGCGGCGTTGCTCGCGGCGCTGACCGCGTACGTGCGCGCGACCGGCGGCGCGCTCGGGTTCGCGCAGGATTTCCGCGGGCCGATGGCGAAGCCGCACCGGATGGCGGTGCTGACGCTCGCGTGTCTCGCCGGCGCTGCGGAGATGCACTGGAACGGCACGCGCTACGCGCTGCTGACTGCGGCGATCGTGATTGCTGCGGGATCCGCGCTCACGTGCGCGACGCGCGTGGTCGCGCTCGCGCGTGGGCTGCGCGAACGCGCTTGATCGTCATCGCGATCGGGCCCGCAAAAAAAAAGCCTCCGCGAACGGAGGCATTTTTTTCTTGATGTCTTGACGCTTCGAATGCGAGCGATCGCGCCGTTGCGGGCGCGATCGCTCCGATGGCTCAGTGCGCGCGCCGGCTCGCCGGCTGATGCAGCGCCGGCAGCGGCGGCATCTTCGTCGGCTGCGCTGAGCAGTCGAGCGTGACGTCGTCCATGATGGCGCCAGCGACCTCGCCGGCGGGCGAATCCGCCGACCAGTCGAACTGCACGAGGTGCGATGCGCCGTCGAGATACGTTGCGGGAATCTCGAACGTCTGCGCAACGTAGTCCGAATCGCCGCCGGCCGGGAACGTGAATACGACGGTGCCGTCGATGCTGAGCGTCAGCCCCGCAGTCGCGTCGCCGCTGATTTCATTGTTCATCCAGTAGTTGAGCCAGCGCGGCTGGCCGGTCGGGAACGTGACGTTCTGGCTCAGCAGCGACGTGTTCGACTGATCCCAGCCGCCGAACCAGACGAACCAGTCGCCGGTGCGCGCGACGATGGTCGCGCCGGTGTCGCACGACGCGTCGCAGAGGTTCGAGCCGGACACGCTGTCGTCGGTCGTCCAGAACGGGTTCGTGAACGTCGAGCCGTCGGTCGCTTCGAAGCTCGGATCCTGGAACAGCTGCTCCGGCGCGCAGGTCTGGCCGGCGCCCGTGTCGAAGCCGTCGGCAAAGATCGTGTCGTCGACGACTGCGTTGACCGTGAACGTGACCGGGATCGCGACGACCGGCGTGCCGGCATCGTTGCTGTGCACGCACGCGAACGTCGTGTAGTCGCCGGCCGTGAGTGCGGCCGCGTCCAGCGTGACGTCGACCGTCGTGGCGGGATCGCCCGCGGCAACCGTGCCGCTCGGCGGCGCGAACGAGATCCACGGCGTCGTCGCCGGCGTCGCGCACGAAGCGTTGTCCGAGGTGTCGACGTTCCAGTCGAGTGCGGCATCGCCCGTGTTGCCGATCGTGAACGACGTGCTCGTCGATGCGCCTTCGTCGGCGGTGCCGGTCAGCGGCGTCGTATCGACGTCGATCGCCGGTCCGCTCGTGTCGGGCACGGTCACGTTGTACGTGCAGCCGGCATGGCCGCCGGCGTTGCCGGAGTTGTACGCGTCGGCGAAGGCCTGGACCTGTCCGGCCGAATAGCCGAGCGCGGCCGCGGCGTTGATGACGGCCTGCGCGGCGGCCATCTGGTTCGTGTTCGCGCCGGTCATCGAGAGGCCTTCGAAGTAGGCCTTGTCCATGATTGCGCCGCCGACCACGTCGCGCGCGAGCAGGTTGCACGATGCCCAGTACTGTCCGGCCGTGTGGATTTCCTGATTGCGCGCCTGCGCGTAGGTGTGGTTGAGCTCGTAGTTGGTGACGCGGCCCGGCCAGAACGGATTGTGGCCGTCCCAGCTGAAGGTCCAGAAGTACGGCGCGTCGGACGGCGTCCACTGGTTCGGCCAGTCGCGGCTGTAGCTGCCGGCGTTGTAGTCGCCGACGCCTTCGGAGAGGCCTTCGACCTGCGAAAGATTGCCGTTGGTGATCCAGTCGTGGATGCCGTGGCCGAGCTCGTGGATGATCACGTCGGCGTCCTGCGCGTCGTCGACGCCGCCCTGGCCGAGCGTCAGGTTCTCGCCGCCCGACGAGTACTGCGAGTTGTCGGCACCGCCGAAGCCGTGCGGATCGAAATGCACGCCGCCCGGATGATTGAGCGGCAGCGCCGGGATGCCGAGCGTCTCGTTGACGTACTTGAGATACGTCGTGATGTGGAAGTAGCCCATGACCGCATCGAACGTCATCGCGCTGCGCGTGACCGAGAAATCGCTCGTCGCCTGCGAGGGACAGCCGGCGTCGTGCGGCGTGTCGAAATCCTGGCAGACGGCGTATGGGCCGCTCAGCGTGTAGTTGCCGCCGGCGAGCGTGATGCCCTCGAGCGTGACCGGCCGTAGCGCATCGGTCAGCTGCTGCGTGTCGGCGTTGTTGCCGTCGGTATATCCCGGCTGGTTATAGGTGGCCAGATCTTCGGACAGCGGATCCGGTGTCCAGATCGTGCCGTTGCCGTTGTCGTACGCGGCCTTGTCCTCGGCGCGCAGCACCTCGCCGGTGTTTGCGTCGACGAGCAGCTCCCAGTCGCCGCGCGTTCCGGTTTCCGCTTCGAGCTCGACACGCCAGACGAGACGGCTGCTGCCGTTCGCGGCGTAGATCATGCGCTCGGCCTTCTGGTGTCGCGCAGCGGTGATGCCGAGATATTGCGCACCGATCGCGAGCGCATCGGCGCTCGGCGTGCGTGCGGTCGCGTTGACCGCCGTCGCGCCCGCGACCGTCGCGTTGCTGACGTAGATCACGCGTCCGTCCGGCATCACGCTGACTGCGATGTCGCTGCCGTAGACCTTGAGACCGTTCAGACGCTGCGAGAAACGCACCACCGAGAAATGACTGCCGGTGCGCTGCGCGGTGCGCACGAGCGACGCTTCGTCGCCGGCGCCGAGGCCGAGCTGCGCGTAACGCGCCGCGAGAAACTCGCGCGCCATCGCTTCGGGCGCGCCGACCTGCGCGCGGTAGTTCGGCGTTCCGAGCATGACCGCGGCGCCGCCCGCGGTGTAGAGGCCGTCGGCACGCTGGATCGTCGCGGCGGGCGCCGTCGACGCCGCGTGTCAGCGGCGAGGTGACCGTGGTGTTGCTGATTGCGAAAGCGGGCGCGCTTGCCAACGCGGCCAGCAGGGCGACGACAAGGCCGCCACGAATGCAACTCGACATGAAGAAACTCCCCGGGAAGGATGACGAAGTATCGACGGGACGTGCACGCAATCCGAAAGCCGATGCGCCCGATTCTAGAAGAAGCGTCCGGCGCGTACTACGCGGTTTTTCGTATTTGGGTGTAGGCGTTTCTCCCGCGCCCATGCACCAGAAATTGCTGAATCGCTCGGAAAAACTGCAAGTTTGTTGCTGCGTGGTTCGCGAGGCGGAGGCGATCTCCGCCTCGGAACGGAGCGATGCGCTATGGCGCTTTCGTCTGCTTGTCGTGCTCGCCCGGCTTCTCGCCGTCCTTGGGCGACTCCGGGTACGCAGCCGCGACGCCGATTGACGGGCGCGCCCCTTCGCACGCCCGCGGCGAGTATCGGAAATTGTGTACAAAGACTGCAAGACGCCCGCATGTAAACGTTCGGGCGCCGCGGCGCATCGAACGGCGCATCACCGATCCGGAGGCGCCGCATGTCCGCAAAGCAAGGGGTTTCGATCGTCCTCGCCGCGATGCTCGCGCTGGCGACTCTGTCCGCGGCCGCCGCGGCGCCCGTCGAGATCATGATCGTCGGCACGTTCCATATGGACAACCCGGGCCACGACCTGCACAACATGAAGGTCGACGACGTGCTGACCGAGAAGCGGCAGAAGGAGCTCGCCGACGTCGCGGCGGGCCTGATGCGCTTCAAGCCGAACGTGGTCATGGTCGAATCGCAGCGGCGCGATCCCGGCGCTGCGACGCTGCCGCGCTACCGGCAATACCTCGCCGGGACGCTGGAGCCCTCGCGCAACGAGATCGTGCAGGTCGGGTTCCGCCTGGCCAAGGCCGCGGGGATAAAGGAGACGTACGGCATCGACGTCGACGGCGATTTTCCGTACGAGGCCGTCGAGAAGTTCGCCAATGCACACGACCAGGCCGCGCTCCTCAAGCAGGAAGGCGACAAGGTCGACGTCTGGCTCAAGGAGGCCTCGGACCTCCTCGCCAGCTCGACGATCGGCGCGACGCTGCGCTACTTCAACGAGCCCGCGCGACTTGCGCTCGATAACGGCTTCTACCAGGACATGCTGGCGGTCGGCAGCCTCGACGAGCAGCCGGGCGCGGCGCTCGTCGCGGCCTGGAACAAGCGCAACTTCGAGATCTGCGCGCGGATGACCCAGCTCCTCAAGCCGGGCGACCGCGCCGTCGTGCTGTACGGCAGCGGCCACGCGTTCCTGCTGCGCCAGTGCGTGGCCCAGACGCCCGGCTTACGGCTCGTCGAGCCGAACGACTACCTGCCCGCTTCAATGAAATAACGCTTGTCGCGCAAAGCGCGACGATCACTCCCCCTCTCCCGCCCCGCGGGAGAGGGCAAGGGGTGAGGGCAAGCCCGCGAAACGCTCCGGCTGCCCGCGGCCCGAAGCCCGCCAAACGGCGCCGCCGACCTGACATCCCTCCTACCCCCAACTCCCGTAAAATCGCCGGTTTCCCGGACGCGGCTGGACACCCGCCGCCGGGCGTGTATGATGCGCGCCCCTTACTCCATCCATCCATCCGTATAGAAGGATATTTGCCGCGATGACGAGCTACCTCTTCACCTCCGAATCGGTGTCCGAAGGCCACCCGGACAAGGTCGCCGACCAGATCTCCGATGCGGTGCTCGACGCGATCCTCGCGCAGGACAAGCGCGCGCGCGTCGCCTGCGAGACGATGGTCAAGACGGGCGTCGCGATCGTCGCCGGCGAAATCACCACGAGCGCATGGGTCGACATCGAGTCGATCACGCGCAAGGTCATCAACGGCATCGGCTACACCAACTCCGAAGTCGGCTTCGACGGCCACACCTGCGGCATCCTCAACCTGATCGGCAAGCAGTCGCCGGACATCAACCAGGGCGTCGACCGCAAGAATCCGGAAGAACAGGGCGCGGGCGACCAGGGCCTGATGTTCGGCTACGCGACCAGCGAGACGCGCGATTTCATGCCGGCCGCGATCTACTACTCGCACCGCCTCGTCGAGCAGCAGGCGAAGGTGCGCAAGCAGAAGAATTCGCCGCTGCCGTGGCTGCGTCCGGACGCCAAGTCGCAGGTCACGCTGCGCTACGAGAACGACAAGGCCGTCGCGATCGACGCCGTCGTGCTGTCGACGCAGCACGATCCGTCGGTCAAGCAGAAGGATCTCAAGGAAGGCGTGATGGAGCTCGTCATCAAGCCGATGCTGCCGACCAAGTGGATCCACAAGGGCACCAAGTTCCACATCAACCCGACCGGCAAGTTCGTGATCGGCGGTCCGGTCGGCGATTGCGGCCTGACCGGCCGCAAGATCATCGTCGACACCTACGGCGGCTGGGCGCGCCATGGTGGCGGCGCGTTCTCGGGCAAGGATCCGTCGAAGGTCGATCGTTCCGCGGCGTACGCGGCGCGCTATGTCGCCAAGAACATCGTCGCGGCCGGCATTGCCGAGCGTTGCGAGATCCAGGTCAGCTACGCGATCGGCGTGGCGCATCCGACGTCGATCTCGGTGACGACGTTCGGCACCGGCAAGATCGGCGACGACAAGATCGAGAAGCTGATCCGGAAGCACTTCGACCTGCGTCCGTACGGCATCCTGCAGATGCTCGATCTCGTGCACCCGATGTATCAGCCGACCGCTTCGTACGGCCACTTCGGCCGCGCGCCGTACAACGTCAAGCTCGACAACGGCGAGACGTTCACGGCGTTCTCGTGGGAGAAGACCGACAAGGCCGACCTGCTGCGCGCCGAGGCGAAGATCAAGTAACGCCGCTCCCGCGCAACGCATCGACGAAGGCCGCCTCCGGGCGGCCTTTTTCGTTTGCGCGGCTGAGCGCCGCGCCCGGCGCGCTTCCTGCGTCGATCGGAGTTGAAGTAGCCTATCGGCGCTGCCTGCATCCGACGCGAGGAGCAGGCCTCGCCTACGCCTCATTCCCGATCCGGTGATGCCCATGCGCCTTTGCACGTTCCTTCCGCCGTTGCGCGCCATCGTCGTTCCGGCGATCGCGATGCTGTTCGCGTGGACGATCGACGCGCGGGCGCAGCGCGTCGAATCGCCGCTCGAGCTGATGTACGCGCCGGACAACATGCTGGTCGCCGGAAAGCTCATCGAGATCAATCCGGTCGGCCGCATCGTGATCCAGAAGAAGGACGTGCTGTCGGGCAAGATCGCACCGCCGGCAAAGATCGACGTGCGCGTGCCGCACGATGCGCTCGGCACGGTCAAGGTCGGCGACTCGTACATCGTCGCGTATTCGATGTTCCGCCGCGATCCGCGCAAGGCGGTCGGGCTGGTGCCGAATCCGGACGGTGCGGTCGTGCTCGAGAATCCGGGCATCGAGCCCGCGCTTTTCCGCGACACGCCGGCGGCACGCGCGATCCTCAAGGCCGGCAGCAGCGAGCACGGTCGCGAATCGCGCAAGCTGCTCGATCTGCTGCTGGCCGCGCTCGCCGGCAGCGATCCGCAGCTGCAGAACCTCGCGGCCGGAGAGCTCTCCTACGCGCCCGAGCTCGGCGAGCGCCTGCGCGACGCCGATCGCGACGCGATTGCCAAGAGCGCCCGCAATGTAAAGACGCCGGTCGGCGTGCGCGCCTTGCTGCTCGAAGGCGCGTCCCGCCAGCCCAAGACGCTGGGCGACTGGTGGAAAAGCGCAGCGTTGGAAATAGTGACAACTACGCCCGTGGACGGATATGCTGATAAGGCTTCGGACCCAGTTTCCCTAATTCTCACTGCGCTCGAAGTGCTGGACCGGTACGCGGTCAAGGTTCCACCGGATGCTCTCAAGCGCTGGATCTGGAATCCGAACCCGCCTTTGGTCGAGCGCGTTTGCGTGATGTTGCGGCGGGAAGCCCCCGAACAGGAACGATCGGCCATCGCGCAAGCGCTCGCCGATCCGAAACTGCCGGAAGCGACCCGCAAGTTCCTCAACGATCATCTGCGCCGGCTCGATCGAATGAACGAGCGGACGAAGGCGCGGAAGGAAGGATCCAAATGATCGTGAGTTCGTGAGCGGATCGACGGCGTCCGCGCGCACGAAGCCTCCGTCAGCCGCCTTCGTGGGGGTATCAAAAATGGCTTTGCCGCGTTCCCTGTCCGCCGCAATCGGCGTGGCGTCCCTCTGGATGATCGGCACCGCGGGCGCGGTCACGCCGGATCAGCATCCGACCATCATTCACGCGAGCCGGCACGACGTTTCCGCGCCGATGCGCGACATCGTGCGCAACATGCCGCCAAGCGCACCCATGGGCACCGAAGAGGAGCCCTACCTGATTCCGAACATCCTGCTGAAGCCCAGCGGGATCGCCGGCAGGAAACCGAATCTGCCGACGATCCAGCACGCGCCGATCGGCGTGCCGGCGCCGGCGATCGATCTCACCTGGGAAGCGGTGAGCTCGGCGCAGTCGGGTTGCGGATGCCTTCCGCCGGACACCAACGGCGACGTCAGCGACCAGCATTACATCCAGTGGGTCAACACGCGCTGGGCCGTCTACGACAAGACCGACGGCTCCGTCGTGCAGGCTCCGACCAACGGCAACTCGTTCTTCGTCGGCTTCGGCGGCAAGTGCGAGACGACCAATCCGGGCGATCCGATCGCGCTGTGGGATCCGCGCGCGCAGCGCTGGGTCATGAGCCAGTTCGTGACCAGCGCGCCGTTCGCGCAGTGCGTCGCGGTCTCGACCACCTCCGATCCGCTCGGCACGTACAACCGCTACGAATTCGACTGGACCAACTTCGGCGACTATCCGAAGCTCGCGGTGTGGACCGACGATTCGACCGGCCAGGATGCGTACCTCCTGACCACGCACGAATTCCAGGGCCAGAACTTCCAGGGCGCCGCGTTCATCGCGCTCGAGCGCGACAAGATGCTGACCGGCGATCCGAGCGCGGCGATGGTGCGCTTCGGCGGCAACGACGCGTACGGCGTCGAGCCGATCAACCTCGTCGGCACGCTGAACGCGCCGGCCAATGCGTGCCCGCGGCTACGTGCACTTCGACGCGAACACCAGCGAATATCTCTTCTGGGACATGTGCATCGACTGGACGACGCCGGCCAACACGACGCTCTCGGCACAGCCCACGCGCATCGCCGGCGCGCCGTTCGTGCCGTACTTCAATGAAGTGCCGCAGCAGGGCAGCGCAGCCGGTCTCGATCCGTTCGGCACGCACATCATGTATCGCGCCAACGCGCGTGCATTCCCGGCCGACGCGCCGACGCGCATCTCGCTCGTCGTCAATCACGTCGTGCAGGGCGACGTCGAGCAGGGCGGCATCAACTGGCTGCACTTCAATCTCGACGACCACGGCCAGACGTTCACCGTGCCGACCGCCGCTCGACAAGACGCTGATCGAGGAAGGCACCTTCGCGCCCGACAGCGACAACCGCTGGATGGGCGGTATCGCGATCGACGGCAGCGGCAACATCGGCGTCGGCTACTCGAAGTCGAGTGAAGCCATCCACCCGCAGATCGAGATCTCGGGCCGCACGGCCGAGGATCCGCCGGGCACGCTCGAGGACGAGCAGAACTGCACGGACGGCATCGGCAACGGCTCGCAGACCAGCACCAGCAACCGCTGGGGCGACTACTCGTCGATGAGCGTCGATCCGGTCGACCAGTGCACGTTCTACTTCACGAGCGAGTACTACCCGACCACGGGCGGCGCCTCGTGGCACACGCGCGTGTGCAGCTTCAAGTTTGCCAGCTGCGGTCAGCCCGATTACGCGCTGGTCGCCCAATCGCCGCGGCGCATCGAAATGTGCGGCGCGACTGCGAGCGGCGATCCGGCCTACACGATGCGCGTCGGCGTGCTGAACGGCTTCACCGGTCCGGTCAATCTCGCCGCGAACGGCGTGCCTGCCGGCGCGACGGCCGATTTCTCGGTCAATCCGGTCAACGCGCCGGGCACGAGCATCCTGACGCTGACCGGCGGCGCCGCGCTGCCTTCCGGCGAATACGCGATGACCGTCGACGGCACCAATGGCGCCTCGACGCGCACGCTGTCGCTGACGCTCGGCCTTTCCGCGAACTCGCCGGCCGCGCAGCCGCTGGTTTCGCCGCCCGACGGCGCGCCTGAAGTGAAGGTGCGTCCGACGCTCGTCTGGGGTTCCGGCGGCGGCGACGAGATCTTCGCCGACGGCTTCGACGGCGGACCGACGCATCCCGCGCATCCGACCGGCGGATCGAACGACGCGCTGAACTACACGGTCGAAGTCGCGAGCGATCCGGCGTTCGCCGACATCGTCGCGAGCGCGACGGTGCAGACGACGCAGTGGACCGTCGACGTCACGCTCGACTCGACGACGACGTACTACTGGCGCGTCACGCCGCACAACTACTGCGGCGACGGTCCGGTCTCGACGACGTTCTCGTTCACGACCGGCGTGCCGGGCCAGTGCCCGTCGGGCACGACGTCGACGACGCTCTATCAGGATACGTTCGAAGGTGGCATCAACGGCTGGACGGCCGGCGGCACGGGCGCGACGGCGTGGACGCAGGGTGCGCCGCCCGCGGGCACCGGCATGAGCACGACCGTGTGGCTGGTCCCCGACAACGACACGCACCAGCGATCGCACGCTCGACACACCGTCGATCGCGCTTCCGGGGACAGCGCAGTCGGTGATCCTCTCGTTCGACGCGTACCACAAGGCCGAGCAGAACGGCCCCGGCGCATGCTGGGATCTCGCCTCGATGGAGTACTCGACCGACGGCACGACGTTCAACTACCTCGACGGCGGCCACTTCTTCACCGATCCGTACAACGGCTTCGCGTCGAATGACACGCCGGTCGGCAGCCGCGAGGGCTGGTGCTATCCGGGTCCGGGCGGCACGAACCAGCCGACGCATTCGATCGTCGACCTCGACGGCTTCATCGGCCAGAGCCTCAAGCTCCGTTACCGCATGACGACCGACTCGAACACGGCGGCGACGGCGCCGAACGGTCTGGTCATCGACAACTTCAAGGTTGAGGTTTGCCAGTAAGTACTCTCGTTTTGTAGGTCTCTGTAGTGTTGGGCCGCCGTCCTTCGGGACGGCGGCTTTTTTTTGCTTGTTTGGCAACTGGCATCGCGCCCTCTTTTTCCCCTCTCCCGCTTGCGGGAGAGGGTTGGGTGAGGGCGCTCTTGCATCACCGTCGCACTCGTTTTTTTTTTGCATCGCGTGCGCGTAGTACGCGAGAACCGACTCACGTCCATGTGAGCTTCGTCCGCCATCCTGGCCGGCGCAGTCACTTTCTCTTGCTTGTGCAAGAGAAAGTAACCAAAGAGAACGACACCCTCGGTGCCGCGCCGCTTCGCTGCGCGAAGGGTTCGCTACGGGCGGCCGGGGTTCGCTGACAGTACATCCATGTACTGCAGCGGAATGCGCGCGATCCCTCGCGCGCGCCCGCGCGGTGCGCGGGCCTTTCCGTCCGCCCTTCGCCGCGTCACAGAGGGACCCGAGAGCAAAGGCCGCAAAAGCCATAGCGCGCAGCAGTCTCCTGAGCTGTCGTGCCGAGCAATGAGCGACATGCCGGCACTCCGATTTGTGCGAGCTGACGCCTATAGACGGCGAATTCTCTCGTGCGGGCATCCGACAACTCGCTGTAATTGCTTATTTTCCTCCGCTCGAATACGTCGTCGATAGACGCCACTCCTTCCAGATATATCGCTTCATCGCGAACAAGCGATATAATCCCCTCCCCGCCCGCCAAGGGGCGCTGCGACCGTGTGGCCCTGCGAGCATTCGCAGGCGTTCCGCTTCCGTGCGGACGTTCGACACACGGCCAGGCTTGGCAGGCATCCATTTCAACGGCGCCCGTTCAAACTGGAGACTTGTCCATGAACGCTGTCGTCAAGAATTCGCACGCGCAGGACTTCAAGGTGCGCGATCTCTCGCTCGCCGATCTCGGTCGCAAGCGCATCCGCATGGCCGAAGAGGAAATGCCGGGTCTGATGTCGATCCGCGCAAAGCACGCCAGGACCAAGCCGCTCGCCGGCGTGCGCGTGACCGGCTCGCTGCACATGACCAAGGAAACCGCGGTCCTGATCGAGACGCTCGGTGCGCTCGGCGCGTCGGTGCGCTGGGCCTCGTGCAACATCTTCTCGACGCAGGACGACGCGGCCGCCGCGATCGCGGTCACCGGCGTGCCGGTGTTCGCGTGGAAGGGCGAGTCGCTCGAGGAATACTGGGACTGCACGCTCGATGCGGTCACGCATCCGGGCAACAAAGGTCCCGAGCTCGTCGTCGACGACGGCGGCGATGTCACGCTCCTGATCCACAAGGGCGTGCAGATGGAAGAAGGCGACAAGTGGGTCGACTCGGCCTCGTCCAACCACGAAGAGCAGGTCATCAAGAATCTCCTCAAGCGCACGCAGAAGGAGCGCCCGGGATTCTGGAAGACGGTCGCGAAGGACTGGCGCGGCGTTTCCGAGGAAACGACGACCGGCGTGCACCGCCTCTACCAGATGATGGAAGAAGGCAAGCTGCTGGTGCCGGCGATCAACGTCAACGACTCGGTCACCAAGTCGAAGTTCGACAACCTCTACGGCTGCCGCGAATCGCTCGCCGACGGCATCAAGCGCGCGACCGACCTGATGGTCGCCGGAAAAGTCGCCGTCATCTGCGGCTACGGCGACGTCGGCAAGGGCTCGGCGCATTCGCTGCGCGGCTTCGGCGCGCGCGTGATCGTCACCGAGATCGATCCGATCAACGCGCTGCAGGCCGCGATGGAAGGCTTCGAAGTCACCACCGTCGAGGACACGCTCGGCCGCGCCGACATCTACGTCACGACGACCGGCAACAAGGACGTGCTGACGCTCGAGCACATGCAGCGCATGAAGCACGACGCGCTCGTCTGCAACATCGGCCACTTCGACAACGAGATCCAGATGGATCGCCTGAACACCGCCAAGGACGTCAAGCGCGAGAACATCAAGCCGCAGGTCGACCGCTACGACTTCGCCGACGGCCACTCGATCTACGTGCTCGCCGAAGGCCGCCTGGTCAACCTCGGCTGCGCGCACGGCCATCCGGCGTTCGTCATGTCGAACTCGTTCTCGAACCAGACGCTCGCGCAGATCGATCTGTGGGCGAACAAGGACACGTACGAGAAGAACGTGTATCGCCTGCCGAAGAAGCTCGACGAGGAAGTCGCGCGCCTGCACCTGGACAAGATCGGCGTGAAGCTGACCAAGCTGACGGCGGAGCAGGCCGCGTATCTCGGCGTGCCGGTCGAAGGGCCGTACAAGGCCGAGCATTACCGCTACTGATCGGCTCGTTCGAATCGCCAACGACGAACACAGGGTGGGCTTCGGCCCACCCTTTCTCGTGACATCCGACGGAGCCGCTGCGTTGATTCCGATTTCCTTCGAGTTCTTTCCGCCGAAGACCGACGAGCAGCGCGACACGCTCGAGAAATCCCTGCCGAAACTGAAGGCGCAGTCGCCCGAATACGTCAGCGTGACCTTCGGCGCCGGCGGCTCGACGCTGAGCTACACGCCCGAAACGATCCGGCACCTTCGCGAAAACCACGCGCTCGAAACCGCGCCGCACATCTCCTGCATGGGCGGCTCGCGCGAGGAAATCCGCACGCTGCTCAAGCACTACCGCGAGATGGGCTGCACGCGCCTCGTCGCGCTGCGCGGCGACATGCCGTCGGGCATGGCGACGCTCGGCGAGATCCGCCACGCATCCGATCTCGTCGCGTTCGTGCGCAAGGAGACCGGCGATCATTTCCACATCGAAGTCGCGTGCTATCCCGAAGTGCATCCGCAGTCGGACGATTCGCACGCGGACCTGAAGCACTTCAAGACCAAGATCGATGCCGGCGCGAACGGCGCGATCACGCAGTATTTCTACAACGCCGACGCGTATTTCCATTTCGTCGACGCGGCGCGCAAGGCCGGCATCGACGTGCCGATCGTGCCCGGCATCATGCCGATCGCGAACTTCACGCAGCTCAGGCGCTTTTCGGAACTCTGCGGCGCGGAGATCCCGCGCTGGCTCGCCAAGCGGCTCTCGGCGCTCGGCGACGATGCCGAATCGATCCGCGAATTCGCGGCCGACGTCGTCGGCGATCTCTGCAATCGCCTCGTCGCGGGCGGCGCGCCGGGCCTGCACTTCTACACGCTCAACCGCGCGCGCGCGACGCTCGCGGTGATCGAACGCATGCGCTGAGGCAAGCCGCGGTACAGCAAGCTGCGACTACTCTCCGAGCGATGCGCCTTCTCGCTTGCCTCGCCCTCCTTTTTGTCCTCGCGTCGCCATGCGTCGCGCAGACGGAGAACGGGCAATCCGTGCATCGCTGCATCGGCGAACACGGAGAGATCGCCTTCTCGGGTGTCGCGTGCGGCGGCGCGGAAGTTCGCGCCGATCCACGAGCGTCGTCGTCAGCGCCAACCGACCCTGCTTCCGCCGTCGCGATGACGTGTCCGCGCTCTCCCGCCGAGCTGCGCGATCTCTTCGCCAATGCGTTGTCGCGACGCGACACCAACGCGATCACGAGCCTCGTCCGCTGGGACGGCGTGCGGCGGCGCCGAAGCGCACGAGCGCCTGCGGGAAATCGCCGAGCTCGGCCAGCGGCCGCTGCTCGCCGTCGAGCTCGACACCGACGCGAGCGTCGCCGAGGACGCGCCCGCGCCGTCCAGGCACGCTGACCGTGCGCACCGGCAGCACGAGCTACGGCGGCCCGCGCGAGCGCGAATTCCACGTCGGCGTCGGCGGCGGCTGCTACTGGCTCGACTGGTAACGCAGCGGCATCAGCAAAAGCACGCCGCGTGGCTCCGGCCGGGGCGGCGCCGGCTGGTATCATTTGCGTCTTCCCGCAGGACATCGCCGCGATGGCCCAGACCTATCCCGAACACATCTGGCACAACGGCCGCATCAAGCCGTGGGCCGAAGCGACCGTGCACGTGATGGCGCATGCGCTGCACTACGGCTCGTCCGTATTCGAAGGCATCCGCAGCTACATGACGCCGCGCGGACCGGCGATCTTCCGGCTCACCGATCACATCGTGCGGCTGTTCAACTCCGCGAAGATCTACGACATCGCGATCCCGTATTCGCTCGAGCAGCTCAAGGCCGCGTGCCGCGAAGTCATCAACGCGAACGGACTCGGCGCCGCGTATCTTCGCCCGGTCGCGTACCGCGGGCTCGGCGGTTTCGGTCTCTCGGCCGATACGCCGACCGATGTCGCCGTCGCGGCGTGGCAGATGGGCCCGTATCTTGGCTCCGACGTGCTCGAGCAAGGCATCGACGCGTGCGTGTCGAGCTGGCAGCGCTTCGCGCCGAACACGATACCGGCCGGTGCGAAAGCCGGCGGCAATTATCTTTCCGGCCAGCTCATCGCGCGCGAGGCGCGCCGGCTCGGCTTCGGCGAAGGCATCGCGCTCGCGTCGACCGGGCTGCTCAGCGAAGGCGCCGGCGAGAATCTCTTCCTCGTCTTCAACGGCGCGCTGCACACGACGCCGATCAGCGCGGCGCTGCTCAACGGCATCACGCGCAACACGCTGATGACGCTCGCGCGCGAGAACGGCATCGAAGTCGTCGAGCGCGACATCCCGCGCGAATATCTCTATCTCTGCGACGAGCTCTTCATGTGCGGCACGGCCGCCGAGATCACGCCGATCCGCTCGGTCGACGGCAAGCCGGTCGGCACCGGCAAGCCGGGCAAGATCACGCATCGCATGCAGGAACTTTTCTTCGGACTTTTCGACGGCCGCACCGAGGACCGCTGGGGCTGGCTCGAACCGCTCGCCGGCGACAGCCGCGACACGGTGACGCCGATCAAGCCCGCTGTTGCAGCGCGAGCCTGATTCCGAGCCCGACGAATACCGCGCCGCAGATCCGGTCGAGCCACGCTCCGAAGCGTGGCCGCGCGCGCAGCCATGTGCCGATCGCGGCGCCGGCGAGCGCGAGCACGAGGCACCAGATCAATCCGGTCGCGACGAAGCTCAAGCCGAGCGCGACGAATCCGAGCTTTGCGAGCGGCGCCGCCGGTGCGATGAACTGCGGCAGGAACGCGAGAAAGAACAGCGCGACCTTCGGGTTCAGCACGTTGGTCAGCATGCCCTGCCGGAACGCCGCGCGTGCGCCGCGCCCGCGCGTATCCGCCTCCGCAATCGCGGAGACCCGCGCGATCAGCATGCGAATGCCGAGAAAAACGAGATACGCGGCACCGGCATAGCGCACGACGTCGAACGCGATCGGCGATGTCGCCAGCAGCACGGACAACCCGAACGCCGCCGCCATCGTATGCACGATGCTGCCGGCCGCGATACCGAGCGCCGATGCCACGCCGACCGCACGCCCTTCGGCGCCGCTGCGCGCGAGGATGTAGAACGTGTCGGGTCCCGGCGCGAGGTTGAGCAGGATGCCGGCCGAGAGAAACACGCCGTAGTGTTCGATGCCGAGATCCATGTGCACTCCTGCGCCGATCGTCGCCGCGCATCATAACGGCGTCGCCGGCAGGCGTCGTTCCGTCAAAGCCGCTACCTACCGATTTTTTCACTTCGCGTGCGGTGCCTCGCCACAATGCCGCCATGAATCGGCACGATCGCGCCTCTTCGGCGGCTCACGCCCGACGCGCACGACGCTTCTACTGATACCCGCGGAATCCTCCGCAGGGGAACAGGGGAACACACGTGTCATACCAGGGTTCGGAGACGGCCCGGTTTTCTCAACTGCCTCGCGCCGCGAAGCTTGCCGGGATCGTAGCGGTATCTGCGCTTGTGTATGGCCTCGCGACGCACCCGCCATTCGCGAGCGTCGGCGACAACGAGATCGGCATCCGGCTGAACCGGCTGACCGGCCATGTCGGCGAGCTGGGCGAAGGCGTCGCGCTCGTCGTGCCGGGCGTGCACCGCCTGCGCGTCTATTCGCTGAAGGATCACCTCTATCGACCCGAGCGCAGCGCGAAGGCGACCGGCCCCGCGCCGTTCCAGTCGTCCGAAGGCCTCTCGCTCGGCGTCGAGCTCACGATCCGTTACGCGCTCGACGCGCCGAAGCTCGCGGCGACGGCGAGCCAGCTTCCGGCCGACATCGACCGCGAGATCGTCGATCCGCTCGTGCAGGGCGTCATCTACAAGGTCTTCACGCGCTACACGGTGCGCGAGATCTTCTCGACCAAACGCCAGGAGTTGCAGGACGTCATCGAAAGCGAGCTCAAGCCGCTCTTCGCCGGCGACGGCCTCGTGCTGCGCGCCGTGACGATGGGCAACGTCGATCTGCCGCGCGACTATCGCGCCGGCATGGACAAGCTGCTCGCGATCGAGCTCGAAACCGAGCAGATGAAGTACACGCTGGACCTCAAGGAAAAGCAGGTCACGGAGTCAGGGCTCGAAGCCGACGCCGACAAGCTGCGCCGCGAGAAGGCCGCCGAGGCGACCGCCAACGAGCAGATCATCGCGGCGAAGGCGCAGGAAGAAGCGATGAAGCACGTGATCCCGTTCAAGCAGAAGCAGATCGAGCAGACGAAGCTCGAGGCCGAGGCCGACAAGACTTCGCGCATCAAGATCGCCGAAGGCTCGGCCGAGGCGCGTCGCATCGAGGCCGGCGGCGAAGCCGATTCGCGGCGCAAGCTCGCCGACGCCGAAGCGTATCGCGTCGAGCAGCTCGGCAAGATCACCAGCGCGCAGATGCAGCGCGACGGCGAGCTGATCTCGCGCCATCCGCTGCTGATCCAGAAGACGCTGGCCGACAAGCTCTCGGACAAGATCTCGGTGATCATCGCGCCGCCGCCGGCCGACGGCTCGTTCATCGGCTCGACGCTGCTCGGCAACGCGGCGTTCGCCGGCCGTCGCGCAGAACGTGTCGAGCGAAGCGGCGGGTGCGCCATGATCGCCGCCGCGCTGCTTGCGCTTGCACTCGGCACATCCGCGGCGACGGCCGACGAGACGAAGACGACCGCGATCGTCGCGCAGGATCAGACCGCGTTGCGCTCGTCGCCGCGCGACGCGGCCGAATCGCAGGCCGCGCTCGCGCTCGGCGACGCGCTCGAGATCCGCGGCAGGCAGAAGGATTACCTCAAGGTCTACGACCACCGGCGCGAACGCGGCGGCTACGTGCGCGCATCGCAGGTGCGCGTGCTGACGCTGACGCCCGAACACGCGCCGGAGCTCCTCGCCGTCGCGCGCTTCCTGCGCGACATGCCGGGCGATGAGTCGCTCGGCATCGGCTACGTCGCGGCCTATCTCGCGGCGGCGCCGGCCGAGGCGATCGGCGCGGAGCCGTTCGACGCGCTCGGCACGATGGCCGAGCGTCTCGCACGACGCGCGTCGACGAACACGAACAAGACGCGCGCGGTGTCGATCACGGCGCAGGTCGATGCGGCGGCCGCATACGGCGTCGTCATCCGGAGTTTCGAGCGCGACGATCGCATGCAGCTCTGCTACGACGGCGAAGCGTTCCGCCGCGTGCTCGCGCTGCCCGCCGATGCGGAAACGAAGGCGCGCGCGGCGCTCGCCCTCACGCGCGACGACTGCATCGATCCCGCGCTGACGCCGACCGAGCGCGCATCGCTCGACACATGGCGCGCCGACGTGCTCGAACGCGTGCCGCGCGCGGACTTGCCGGCGCACGTGCGTCATCGCGTCGGCCTGCGCACGGCGAGTGTCTGGGCGAGCATTGCGTTCGAGCGTGCGCGACGCGGCGAGGATGCGGCATCGGCGCGGCGAGCGCGCGCTCGCCGAGCTCGCCGGCGTCGACCGGCGCGAGCTCGCGGACGCCGACGCCGAGGCGTACGACGAAGCGGCCGTACGCGTCGGCGCGTCGCGCTGGGCGGCGATACCTGCTGCGGCCGATGCCCTCGGCGGGTCTCATCATCACGTCCGCTGCGCGCGGGCCCGGCGAAACCTGCATCACGCTCGTCGAGCGCCGGCGCGGCAAGGACACATCGCTCGCACAACGCTGCACCTTCGGAATCGTCTGGACGACGTCGGCGAGCGCGAACGCGAGCAACACGGCGCTCGCGCTCGCCGTGCAACCGCTCGATGGCTGGCGCGAGCTCTGGGTATTCCATCGCGACGGCGACGCATGGCGCATCGACACCGTGCCGCCCGGCGTCGACGGCTCGCTCGGCTACATCGAGTTCGCCGGCTGGGTGCCCGGCGGAAAGAAGATGCTCGCCGCGCGCGAGGTTCGCAGCGGCGAACGTTTCGCGAAGCGCTTCGAGGTCGTCGACATCGCGACGCTCGCCGTCGACAAGCACGCCGACGCGCCGGCTTCGCTGAGCCTTTTCTATCGCTGGCAGGATGCTTCGTGGAAGCGCGAGACCGTGAGCCTTCGCTGACTCGTCACGATTCGTCCAGGGCTCGCGCTGTTCCCCCTCTCCCGCTTGCGGGAGAGGGTTGGGGTGAGGGCAGGCTCGCGCCAGCACGCGAGAGCGACAAGCTTCTGGAAGCTCAAGAGTACAGATCCTCACGCCTGGCGCTCGCAGCTGGCGACGGACCGAAGAAGAGCGCGCGCCCTCAATCGACGAATGCAGGTGAGCATTGATTTATGAAACGACTCGGTCTTGTCGGTGGCATCAGCTGGGTGTCGACCATCGACTACTACAGGTACATCAATGAAGGCATCAACGCCGAGCTTGGCGGGCTCCAGTTCGCGGATTGCCTCGTGTATTCGATCAACTTCGGTGCCTTGCAGGAGCGGGGATGGGATCACGGACTCCCCATGTTGCTCGACGCCTGTCGGCGTCTCCAGGCAGGTGGCGCGGAGGGTATAGTCCTCTGCGCGAACACCGCGCATCTCCACGCCGAGGGGATTCGTGCGGAGATTCCGCTTCCGCTGATCCACATCGTCGACGCGACCGTTGTCGAAGTGCAACGCCAGGGATTAAGAATTGTGGGCGTTCTCGGCACGAAGTTCGTCATGGAAAGCGATCTCTATGGAAAAGGCTTTCGCGATGCGGGCATCGAGGCGCTTGTCCCTGACAGCCAGAAATCCCGCGACCGCATCCAACAAACTCTGAAAGAAGAGCTTGGCAAGGGTGTCTTCCGAGACGAGACCAAAGCGTTCTATCTTGAAGAGATGGCCGCCCTGCGCGAACGAGGCGCAGAAGGGATCGTATTGGGATGTACCGAGATTCCGCTATTCATAAGCCAGGACGATTTTGACCGTCCAGTGTTCGATACGCTAAAGATCCACGCCCGAGCCGCTGTGCGGTTTGCGCTGACTTGATTGTTGGTTCATCCGGTCAAGGGTTGAACATGTTGTTGGTCAGTTCGGATAAGCGGACCGCCCGAACTCGAGCGTCGCGACCGCGCCACCTTGCGGGCGCGGCGCGAGCGTGACGCGCCAGCCGTACAACTCGCAGAGCCTGCCGCACGATCGCGAGCCCAAGTCCCGCGCCCTTCCCCGCCGACGTGCCGCGCACGCCGCGCTCGAAGAGTTTTTCGGCGTCGCCCGGCTCGATGCCGGGGCCGGTGTCCTCGACTGAGACGCGGCCGTGGCCGACGCTGACGATCACCTCGCCCTGATGCGTGTACTTGAACGCGTTGCCGATCAGATTGCCGAGCGCGACCGCGACGACCGACGACGGTGCCGCCGTCGCGAGCGGCTCTTCGACCTCGACGCGCACCTGAAACAGGCTTGTTGCCGAGGTGCGGGCGCTGCACGTCGACGACCTGCTCGACGACGCGCGCGACGTCGGTCGTCTCGCCGTCGTTCGGCGCCTGGCGTTCGCGGCGCGACAGCAGCAGCAACGCGTCGGTGAGCTCGGTCGACTGGCGCACGGCGCGCTCGATGCGCCTGCAGGCGCTCGCGCAGCTTGTCCGTCAGATCGGGCGATCCCTGCAGCAGCTCGGTCGTGCTCGCAATCACCGCGAGCGGCGTGCGCAGCTCGTGGCTGACGTCGGCGTTGAATTCGCGGTCGCGTTCGACGAGCTCGGTGAGGCGCGTCGAATAGTCGTCGAGCGCGGCGGCGAGCTGGCCGACTTCATCGTTGGCGAAGTGCGCCTTCAGAGGTTCCGGCCGGCCGCTGCGGCTCATCGCCTGCACGCGGCGCGCGAGATCGCTGACCGGGCTCATGACGCGCGCCGACAGCCAGAAGCCGATCACGATCGAGAAGATCGCGAACGCCAGCACCGAGGTGCCGAGCGTGATCATGAGCTGGCGCTCGCTGAGTTTCTGCGTGCTGACGTCGAACTTGAGATAGCCCCAGAGATCAGCCGACTTCAACACGGCGAGCTTGTACGGCCGCACCTTGCCCTCGCGGCCGAGGTCCTCGATGTCGTAGACGCCGCTCTCGTATTTCTGCCAGGCGAACGGAATCGTCGCGGTGCGGCCCGCGCGCACGATGTTCGCTTCGAACAGCGTCATGCGCCACGGCGCGGTCGGATCGGGATTCTCGCGCTTGAAGTCGACGAAGTTCTGCACTTCGCGCGCCAGCGTCGAGTTGATCAGCTGATCTTCGAGGCGAACGCGAAGATAGATCGTCGCCGCCGCGAACAGCGCGGTCAGACCGAGCCCGAACAGCGCGAACGATATGACGATTCGGCTGCGGAGCCTACGCCGGTACCGCATCCGGATCGACCATGCGGTATCCGATGCCGTGGCGCGTCTGGATCAGCGGCTTCTCGAACGGCTTGTCGATCGCGGCGCGAAGGCCGTGGATGTGCACGCGCAGCGAATCGGAGTCCGGCAGCTCTTCGCCCCAGACGCGCGTTTCGAGCTCCTGGCGCGTGACCACCGAAGGCGCCGCTTCCATCAGCGATTGCAGCAGCTTCAATCCGATCGGATTCAACTGGATCTGCTTGCCGGCGCGACTGATCGTCAGCGTGTCGAGGTTGTAGGTGAGATCGGCGAGCTGCAGCAGGCGACTCTTGCTGCCCTTGCCGCGACGGCCGAGCACTTCGATGCGCGCGGCGAGCTCCTGCAGCGCGAAGGGCTTGACCATGTAGTCGTCGGCGCCGGAATCGAAACCGGTGAGCTTGCCGTCGAGCGTGTCGCGCGCGGTCAGCATCAGCACCGGCGTCTGGCGCTTGGCTTCCTGGCGCAGCTTGCGGCAGACCTCGAGCCCGTCCATGCCGGGCAGGCCAAGGTCGAGCACGATCACGTCGAAGTCGTTGACGACGGCCAGATGCAGGCCGGTGACGCCGTCGCCGGCGAAGTCGACCACGTGGCCTTTGTCCGCGAGGAAATCGCCGATGTTCGCGGCGATGTCGCTGTTGTCTTCGATTACGAGAATGCGCATGAGAGGTTTACTTTAACGCGGAATTCCGCTGGATGCGGAGCGTGAGAGACAAAGGGAAGTTCCACCGAGATGTGGGCGTTCTCAAAGAAGCCCAAGCCGACGCAACTACGAAGGATGCTTTTCGTTGAATCCGCGGCCATGGATGGCCGCATCTGGAGCACGGTCGGGCGATTTTCGCCCAGGCTCATCTCGGGTAGCAGCGTGATGCGATCCCGGACGGATCGCACGAACAAACCCAAAAGAAAATGGCCCAAGGAGGTGCCATTGGGGGAACACACCTCGCTTGGGCCAAAAAGCTACTGCCCCGATTACCGTAATCTGCCAGTCACCTGACCTGACTTTAGGAGTGTCGAGCAGAACTACAGCGATGGGGACTATAGTCAGCCGGGTCTTAAAACCCCGTTAAAGGCCTCTGATCCTTCCGTTAACCGGACCCCGCCGATCCCCTGATCAGGGGATCAACGGGACGTTCGGGTTGGCTTCGATGATCGTCAGCGGCAGCGCGACTTCCTCTTCCCGAGGATGCCGGCAGACCAGCGAACCGGTGCGGCGCACGCAGTCGAATTCCTCGCCATCCGACGGCCTTGCTGCGGTGGTGCACGTCGCTCTGCTTGGCGAACACGAACGACTGCTGGAAGCGGGCGTTGAGATCGCCCGGCACAGTCGACGGATCGAAGCGCCACTGGCGCATCGCCTTCTCGGCCGAGGCGCCGAATGCGGCTTCGGCTTCGGAATCGGTTACCGCGGCGACATCGCGCACGCTGCCGTCCGCATTGAGGCTGAACTGCACGTCGACGCGCACCGGCTCCTTCACTTCGCGATAGTCGGGATAGCGCGGCGAGATCATGTGCACGGCGACGAGATGGCGCGCGCGCGCGGTCACGGTACCGACCGCGGGCACGTGCGCCTGCGATGACACCGTCGGAAGCTCGGTTCCGCTCTGCGGCTGTGCCGACGCGGGCGCGGACTCGCGCAGACCGACATTGGCGACCGGGCCGATGTCGCGACTCTTCAGCGCGTCGTGCGATTCGATCGCCGGACGCGGCAGCGTCGCGACGAACATCGTACGCGGAGCTTCCGGCGTTGCGATGCGCGGCTCGGCGATCGGAGCGAGCTTCGGGTGCGTGAGCGAAATGTTCCACTTCGGCGGCTCGCGCAGCGCAATGCCGCCGAACAGCAGCGCCGCATCCGGGCGCGGCAGCCGATCGAGCAGCGCATTCGCGCCGGCGGCGAGCGCGTCGAGATCCTTGCGGTCGGGCCGCAGCACGCTGATGCCGGCCATCAGCACGGCAGCGGCGATCAGCAGCGTCAGACCGAGCGTCGGGCGCGGTGCGGCATGCAGGCGCGGCGTCGGCATGTCGACGATGCGGCGCACGCGATCGAGCAGCACGCCGCCGGTTGCGGCGATGGCAAGGCTCGGCGCCGTCAGGCGAAGCTCTTCGAGCGACGCCAGCGTCTGCGCGTATTCGCGCGGCTCGCCGCGCGTCAGGCGCAGCACGAGACGATCGCAGCAGACTTCGCGATCGTTGCGCACTTCACGCGATATCCAGTGCACGACCGGGTGATAGAAGAGCAGCGTTTCGATGACCGCCTGGGCGAGATTGACCAGGTGATCGTAGCGGCGCAGATGGCCGAGCTCGTGGGCGAGGATCAGCTCGACCTGATGGCGCGGAAAGCCGAGCGCGACCGCGGTCGGAATCAGGATGACGGGCTTGATCCAGCCGATCAGCGTCGGCGTGTCGATATGCTCGGAGACGAGCACGCGCACGGAGCGGAACAGGTTGAAGCGCCGGGCCAGCGAGGCAAGCATGCGCTCGAGCTCCGAGCTCGGCCGCGCGCAGCGGCGCGCAATGTGCTCCAGCGCCTGCCACTGGCGCAGCGCACGCCACGCCATCACGGCGACGCCGACGCCCCAGCTCAGCACGAGCCACGGCAGCAGGCGATCGAGCGTGAGCTCGATCGTCGGCGCGGCAGCGGTCGTCGTCGCCGCGACGACGACGGTGCCCATCGACTCGACGACACCCGCGCCGGCGACGACGTGCGGATAGATGATGCCGAGCGTCAGCGCGGGACAGAGCGCGATCAGCGCGAGCGCGGTGAGCCCCGCCGCGTAGCGCGCTTCGGCATGGCTCGCAGGCACGATCATGCGCAGCGTCGCGTAGCCGACGCCGATCAGCGCGCCCTGCCAGAGGAAATGCAGCAGTGTCCAGCCGAGCGACTGGATCAACGGAAGCCAATCCGCAAGATTCATGCTCATTTGCGTGATCCCGGCTCGAGCTTGTTCAGAAGCGCGCGGATCTCGTCGAGCTCCTCGCGCGTCGCGCGCGGCCGCCCGCCGAGCGCGTGCAACACGAGCTGCGAAGGCGATCCGTCGAACACGCGCTGCACCATGTCGGAAAGGAAGCGCTTCTGCGTGCGCTCCTTGCTGACCGCCGGGCGGAACACGTGCGCGCGCTCGGAATCGTCGCGCTCGACGAGGCCCTTGCCGTGCATGATCTGCAGCAGCTTCAGCGCCGTCGTGTAGCCCGCACCCTCGTCGCGATACAGCGCCTCGTGCACGTCGCGGACGGTGGATGGCCCGCGGTCCCAGAGGACGTTGAGGATTCCGAGTTCGGCTTCGGTCGGCTTCGGCAGATCTTCAATCTTGGACACTTTGTATACCCCGCGCGCTCGTACGCTGCGAATACTAAGGTGAACGGTCCGGGCCCGCCATGGCCCTCGCCGTGCCGTCGCGGCCGGCCGACATTTCGTCGCGCCGGGGGCCCGTCCGGGCGTCGCCCGCGGACCCGTGAAACCCCGACAAACGCACCCTAGACCGACCGCCGACGCGAGTCAACGAGAGGAGTCGTACCGCCCGGATCGTAGCTGCGCGGCGCCCGTCGGGAGCAGCCTTCGGACAGGACCGGCAAACATGCCCGCGGATCGCATCGGTTCACCCTTTTGCGGGGCTGGCTAGGCTCTTCGCCGAACGGCCCGGCGCAGCTTCTTGGCGACCTGCTCGCGGCCCGCGCCCGCGACGTGCTCGATGATCGCGCCGGCGACGTCGACGCCGGTCGCCGCCTCGATGCCCTCGAGGCCCGGCGAGGAATTGACCTCGAGCACCAGCGGCCCCCTGTGCGAACGCAGCAGATCGACACCGGCGACGCCGAGACCCATCACGCGCGCCGCATGGATCGCGAGATTGGCCTCGAGCGTGGTCAGCGTGACCGCGGTCGCGGTGCCGCCGCGATGGAGATTGGCGCGGAAATCGCCGTCCGGCGCCTGCCGCTGCATCGCAGCGACGACATGGCCGCCGACGACGAAGCAACGCAGGTCCGCGCCTTTCGCCTCGCGGATGAATTCCTGCACGAGAAAGTTCGCGTAGAGCCCGCGGAACGCTTCGATCATGCCTTGCGCCGACGAGCGCTTTTCGGCGAGCAGGACGCCCTGCCCCTGCGCGCCTTCGTTGAGCTTGATCACGTGCGGCGGGTCGCCGAGCATCTTCAATAGATCGGCGGTGTCGTCCGGGTTGTCGCCGAACACCGTCGTCGGCAGGCCAATGCGGTCGCGCGCGAGGAGCTGCAACGCGTGCAGCTTGTCGCGGGCGCGCAGGATCGCATCGGCGCTGTTCGGCGTCTTGACGCCCATCATCTCGAACTGGCGCAGCACGGCCGTGCCGTAGAAGGTCACCGACGCGCCGATGCGCGGAATCACGACATCGAGCCCGCGCAGCGCGCGGCCCTTGTAGTGGATCTCGAACATGCCGGCCGCGATGCGCATGTAGCAGCGCAGCGGATCGAGCACGCGCACGGCGTGGCCGCGCTTGCGCGCCGCCTCGACCAGGCGCAACGTCGAGTAGAGGCGAGCGTTGCGGGACAGGATCGCGATCTTCATGGCGTCGGCCGTCCGGTCGGGGGTTTGGCGCGGGTGTAGGAAAGCTCAGGATCGATGCGGAAACGGCCGCCCAGCGCCGAGCGCCCGAGCAGCAGCGGAAACAGCATCGCGCGGCGGTCTGTCAGATTGATGTCGGCCTCGAAACGTTCGCTCGCCAGCAGGACTTCGGTACGGATGAACCAGCGCTCGCCGGTATGCCCGCCCGAATCGGTAACCTGCCGGCGATCGAGCACCGGCGCCTCGCAGGTGACCAGGCGCTCGCTGCGTCTTCGCGGGCGCACGCGAAAGCGCACGTGCAGGCGCCCGTCGCGATCGAACGTCTCGGTCGAAACGACGCTCAGCGACGAGGAGCGCGCGCCCGGTGTCGAGCTTCGCCTTGATCGCGCCGATGCCGAGCGCCGGCAGGGCCAGCCATTCGCGCCAGCCGAGGGTGAGCGGTTCCGCGAGCTGCATTGACCGTGGGGTCCGAGGTGCGAGCGGGTTATTATGACTGCGGCTGGAGCGGGTGATGGGAATCGAACCCATGTTCGCAGCTTGGGAAGCTGCTGTCTTACCATTAGACGACACCCGCAACCGGGGAGGTTAGCGGCGCGTCGGCGGCCTCCGCAAGCGACGCCGAAGGGGAAAAGCGACCCGGTTCACGTCCGGGCGCTGAATCAGTGCTGAGCACGCTTGTTTAGCAATCGCAAAGCTTCCGAATTGTAAGGGCGGCATTCAGCCCATTTACGCTGATATGGCCACAGCCTGTCAGCCGCGGGCGGCGACGGACGTTTCAGGGGATACCCCACCGTTACCGCGGCTGGCGTAGGCATCAGGAGACAGCATTCATGCGTATACCGCGTCGTCCCATCCGCAAGGCAGTACTTCGCCGTGCTTGGATTGGCGCTCTTTTCGATCGCCGGCTCCGCCATCGCTCAGTCGCAGGACGATCCGCCGGATCGCGTCGCGCGCCTGAGCTATCTGCGCGGTGACGTCAGCTTCCAGCCCTCCGGCGACGATGACTGGGTGCAGGCCAATCTGAACCGGCCGCTCGGCACAGGCGATCGCCTGTTCACGGATCACGATTCGCGCGTCGAAATGGAAGTCGGTGCGGCCACGCTGCGCCTGGACGCGCAGTCCTCGTTCAACATACTCAACCTCAACGACACCGCCGCGCAGACCGAGCTCACGCAAGGCGTGATGAACCTGCACGTGCGCCGTGTCTTCGAGGGCCAGAGCTACGAAGTCGACACGCCGACGCTCGCGTTCGTCATCACGCAGCCCGGCAACTACCGCGTCGACATCGCGCCGGACGGCAGCTCGACGATGGTCACGGTTTTCAGCGGCACGGGCGACGTCTACGGCGAGAACAACGCAAGCTACAGCGTGCGTCAGGGCGAGTCGGTGCGCTTCCACGACGCGGCGCTGCAGGACTACGAGGTCCTCGACATCCCGCGCGGCGACGACTTCGACAGCTGGGTCGACTCGCGCAACAACCGCTACGAGCACGCGACATCGCGCCAGTACGTGTCCGAGGACGTCATCGGCTACGCCGACCTGGACGACTACGGCGGCTGGAACGACACGCCCGAATACGGCCACGTCTGGTATCCGAGCCAGGTCGACGCCGGCTGGGCGCCGTATCGCTCCGGCCACTGGGCGTGGGTCGATCCGTGGGGCTGGACCTGGGTCGACAACGCGGCATGGGGCTTCGCGCCGTTCCACTACGGCCGCTGGGTCTATGCGAGCGACCGCTGGGGCTGGTGCCCGGGTCCGGTGAACGTGCGTCCGATCTACGCGCCTGCGCTCGTCGCATTCGTCGGCGGCGCCGGCTGGGGCGTCGGTATTTCGACCGGGCCGGTCGGCTGGTTCCCGCTTGGACCGCGCGACGTCTACGTGCCGTGGTACCACAGCTCGCACGACTACTTCACGAACGTCAACGTGCGCAACACGACGGTGATCAACAACACGAACATCACCAACATCTACAACAACTACTCGGCCGGTCGTCCGATCAACAACGCGAACTATGCGTATCGTCAGAACGTCGCCGCGGTGACCGCGGTGCCGCGCGACGCGTTCGTCGGTGCGCGTCCGGTCAATGCCGCGCGCGTGCAGGTCAACGCGAACCAGCTGCGCAACGCCAACGTGGTCAGCCGCGTCGGCATCACGCCGCAGCGCGCGAGCTTCACCGGCGCCGCCGGGCAGACGCGCGTGCAGCCCGCGTCGGCCGTGCAGAACCGCAACGTGATCGCGCGCACGCAGCCGCCGCCGCGCGCGGCGTCGGTCGACACGCGCATCGCGGCGATCCAGCACAACGACTCGCAGCCGCTGCCGCAGAGCCAGATGCGTCGGATCGCGCCGGCCGCGGCCGCGGGTGCCGCCGCCGTCGGTGCCGCTGCGGTCGCGGGCAACCGCTCGCAGCCGCAGCACGTGCAGGTCGTCGGCCACAATGCGTCCAAGCCGCAGCCGCTGCCGGCACGCGCGCCGGGCGCCGGCGCGACGGCGGGCAACGCACAGCAACGCGTGCAGCCCGCGACGCGTGGCACGGCCACGCCGTCGACGACGGCGAATCCGAACACGCGCGTGCCACCGCAGACGCGTGAAGCGAACACGCCCGCACGCACGCAGACGCCCGATCGCACGGCGCCGCAGACGCAGAGCGGCAACGCCAACGGCCTGCCGTCTTCGCGCTTCGCGCCGCACACGGGCCAGGCCCCGCGCACGAACGGCGAAACGCCGCAGCGCACGACGACGCCGAGCAGCAACGCGACGCGCAACAGCACGACGACGGGCGAGCACAAGGCGCCGGCGGGCACCAGTTCGCGGACTCCGCCGACGACGCACACGCCGGCCGACCGTACGCAGACGCCTGCGTCGAGCACCGAGCGCCGCACGACGACGACACCGTCCACGCGCACGGCTCCGACGACGACGACGCGCACGCCGCCGACCGAAACGCAGCACCGCACGACGACTGCGCCGCAGGAACGCACGACGAGTCCTTCGTCGTCGCAGCAGCGCACCTCGCCGCCCACGACGACGCAGCGGGAGTACGCGCCGCGCACGGCACCGCAGCAGCACACCGCCCCGCCGCCGGCGCAAACGCAAACCCGCACGCCGCCGCAAACGCAGCAGCGCACTCCGCCGCCGCAACAGCAGCACGCGCCGCCAGCGGAACGTAAGGCGCCGCCGCCGAAGGACACCAAGAAGGACAAGGACGAAGAGGACGGCGGTCATCGTTAGTAGCTGAAAGCCAAGGCGACGCCGCTCTGCGGCGTCGCTTTTTTTGTGCGACAGGGACCGCGGCCCGCTAGAATGAGCGCATGAGGATCGTGCTCAACGGCCGCGAGGAGAATGTCGAAGCCGGCGCGACCGTCGCCGATCTGATCGTCGCCTCGGGCCTCGCCGGAAAACGCGTCGCCATCGAGGTCAATCGCGAGATCGTGCCACGCAGCGACTACGCGGCGCGAAGACTCTCCGCCGACGATCGCGTCGAAGTCGTGCACGCGATTGGCGGCGGCTGATTCGCGATCCGTTTCCCGCATTCCGTCGATGGACCCGGCGCTCGCGCCTCCTCCGCCGACTAGCCGGACTACCATGAACGCGCTGCCCCAATCCCAGACTCCGCCTTCGATCGACGATCCGCTGACGATCGCCGGCCGCTCCTATCGCTCGCGCCTGCTGACCGGCACGGGCAAGTTCAAGGATCTCGCCGAGACCGCGCGCGCGACCGAAGCCGCCGGCGCCGAGATCGTCACCGTCGCGATCCGCCGCACCAACATCGGCCAGACGCCGGGCGAGCCGAACCTGCTCGATGTGCTTCCGCTGTCGCGCTACACGATCCTGCCGAACACGGCCGGCTGCTACACGGCCGACGACGCCGTGCGCACGTGCCGCCTCGCGCGCGAGCTGCTCGACGGGCACAAGCTCGTCAAGCTCGAAGTGCTCGGCGATCAGAAGACGCTGTTCCCGGACGTCGTGCAGACGCTCAAAGCCGCCGAGACGCTCGTCGCCGACGGCTTCGACGTGATGGTCTACACGTAGCGACGATCCGATCCTCGCGCGCCGGCTCGAAGAGATCGGCTGCGTCGCGGTCATGCCGCTCGCGGCGCCGATCGGATCCGGGTCTCGGCATACAGAACCGCTGGAATCTCCTCGAGATCGTCGAGAACGCGAAGGTGCCGGTGCTCGTCGATGCCGGCGTCGGCACCGCATCGGACGCCGCCATCGCGATGGAGCTCGGCTGCGACGGCGTGCTGATGAACACCGCGATCGCCGGCGCGAAGGATCCCGTGCTGATGGCGCATGCGATGAAGCTCGCGGTCGAAGCCGGCCGTGCGGCGTTCCGCGCGGGGCGCATTCCGCGCAAGCGCTATGCGTCGGCGTCGAGTCCGCTCGATGGGCGGATCGCATGAAGGTGCTCAAGGCGCAAGTGAGCGGTCAGCAGTGAGCGGCGAGCAGCGAAACGCAGGACTTCGCCGCGGCCTTCCGCTCACCGCTGACGTTGACTGCTCACTTCGTCCGCAATGAACGAAACCGCACCCCGCAACGAACACCGCATCCGCAGCTTCGTGCTGCGCCAGGGCCGCATCACGTCCGCGCAGCAGCGCGCGTTCGATGCGCACTGGCAGCGCTACGGCATCGAGTTCACCGGCACGCCGCGCGATTTCGCGGCCGCGTTCGGACGCACGTGCGCCGCTCGTGCTCGAGATCGGCTTCGGCAACGGCGAGCAGCTGCTGCACGCGGCGCAGAGCGATCCCGCTCGCGACTTCATCGGCGTCGAAGTGCATCGGCCCGGCGTCGGGCCGTCTGCTCAACGCGCTCGCGGATGCGGACGTCGCCAACGCGCGCATCTATCACCACGATGCGGTCGAAGTGCGTCGGACGCGAGATCGCACCGTCCGCGCTCGACGAGGTGCGCATCTACTTCCCCGATCCCTGGCCGAAGAAGCGCCACCAGAAGCGCCGGCTGATCCAGCCGGATTTCGTCGCGCTGCTTGCATCGCGCATCGCGCCCGGCGGCCGCTTGCATTTGGCGACCGACTGGGCGGACTATGCCGAGCATATGCAGAACGTGCTCGACAACGCGCCCGGATGGCGCCGCCATGCGGGGTTTGCCGAGTCCACGTCGCGCCCGCCCTGGCGCATCGACACGCACTTCGAGCGCCGCGGCATGCGGCTCGGTCACGGCGTCTGGGATCTCGTCTATGAACGCACCTGACAGCGGACCACTGCGCTGAACGCACACGGCCGATAACAAGACTCCGCCCCGATGGAAGCCGGCCTGACTCTCACCCCCAGCATGACGCTCGTCTTCGGGCTGCTGGCCTTCACCGTGGTCATGCTCGTGCTGGAGTGGATCCGCGGCGATCTGCTCGCGCTGCTCGTGATCGTCGTCATCGGCATCACGCGGCTGATCCCGGTCGAGCAGCTGTTCGATGGCTTTGCCGGCAACGCGGTGATCTCGCTGATCGCGGTCATGATCATGGGCGCGGGCCTCGATCGCACCGGCATGCTGAGCAAGGCGGCGTCGCTGATCCTCCGGCTCGCCGGCGGCATCGAGGCGCGCGTGTCGCTGCTGGTCAACGCGATGGCCGGCAGCCTCTCGGCCGTGATCCAGAGCCAGGCGCTGTCGACGCTGCTGGTGCCGGTCGTCAGCCGCGTCAGTGCACGCACGGGTTTGCCGCTGAAGCAGCTGCTGCTGCCGATGGCATGCATGATCCTGTGCGGCACCAACGTCACGATGATCTCGAACTCGCCGCTGATCCTGCTCAACGATCTGATCGCGAGCGCGAACCGCAACCTGCCGCCCGGCGCGCAGACGATCCGCCCGTTCACGCTGTTCTCGATCGCGCCGATCGGCATTCCGCTGTTGCTGGTCGGACTCGGCTACTTCGCGGCATTCACCAAGAAGCTGCTGCCGTACGAGGAAGACCGCCAGAAGGTCACGCCCGGCCGCACCGAAACCTACTTCGCCGAAACCTACGGCATCGATGGCGAAGTCATCGAGCTCACGGTCACGGCCGAAAGCCCGCTGGTCGGCATGAGCGTCGGCGAAGCCGAGCAGCTGCGCGGCGCGCCGCTGATCCTCGCGCTGAAGAACGGCAACGAAGCGCGGCTCGCGCCGCCGGTCGACCAGATGATCTGGGTCGGCAGCATCCTCGGCGTGCTCGGCCGGCGCGAGGATGTCAACGAGTTCGCCAACAACCAGCTTTGCAGGGTATCGCCGCGCCTGCGCAATTTCGCCGACATGTTCAACCCGTCGCGCGCCGGTATTTCCGAGGTCGTGATTCCGCCGAACTCGAAATGGCTCAAGAAGGACGTCGGCGAGCTGCGCCTGCGCAAGACGTTCGGCATCTCGGTGCTCGCGGTCAACCGCGGCGAGCAGGTGTTCCGCGAGGACGTGCGCAAGGTCGCGCTGCGCCAGGGCGACACGCTCGTGCTGCACAGCTTCTGGCGCGATCTGTCGCGCGCGGCCGAATCGCACGATTTCGTCGTCGTCACCGACTATCCGAAGGACGAGCAGCGCCCGGCGAAGATCTGGTGGGCGGCGGCGTTCTTCGGGCTCGCGATGGGCCTTGGCCTCTTCACCGATCTCAAGCTCTCGATCGCGATGCTGGTCGGCGCGGTCGGCATGCTGCTGTCGGGCGTGCTCAACATGGACGAGGCGTACGGCGCGATCAACTGGAAGACGATCTTCACGCTCGCCTGCCTGATCCCGCTCGGCTGGGCGATGGATTCGACCGGCGCCGCCGCGTGGATCGCGCAGGAAGTGCTGCGCTATCTCGGCGAATGGCCGCAGTGGGGATTGCAGGCCGTCATCGCGATCCTCGCGCTCCTGTTCTCGCAGGTCGTCTCGAATGTCGGCGCGACGGTCATGATGGTGCCGATGGCGATCAACGTCGCGCTCGCGTCGGGCGGAAATCCGGCGGTCTATGCGTTGCTCGTCGCGATCTCGACGTCGAACACGTTCGTGATCGCGAGCGCGAATCCGGTCATCACGATCGTCGCGGGTCCCGGCGGATACCGGTCGAAGGATTTTCTGCGCGTGGGTCTGCCGTTGACGGTGCTGATGCTGGTGACGACGCTGATTGCGTTGAACCTCGTGTTTGGGCGAGGTTGAACGCGGCACCGCCGTCAGCGCACCAACACCTCGCCGTCGCGGACCTCGATGGGCATCGCGACGAGCCCATTCCGGCACGGGCCGCCAACACACGCGCCCGACTCGACCGTGAACGTCGCGCCGTGCACTGCGCACGTGATGCGCCCTTCGCGCACGAGAAAGCTTCCGGGCGCGTAATCGAGATTGCGGCCCGCGTGCGGACACTCGTTGTGGTACGCGAAAACGCGCTCGCCGCGGCGCAGCAGGATCAGATCGAAGCCGCCGGTCGCCGACGGCACCGTGACGCCGATCGCGCCGCCGTCCGGGATCTCGTCCAGCCGGCACAGCGTGCGTGATCCGGGCTCGTTCATGCGGTCGGGTTCGGAATTGCTTTCGGCACTTGTCCGGGCCGCCGGCTGTCCCAAAATGAGCACCGTTGCATCCCGCTTTCCGGGATTCTGGCATACGGAGATTCCGATCATGATCCGCTGGAGCTTTCGCCCGCGCGCCCGCCATCCGCTAGCCCGGCTCATCGCCGGCGTGCTCGGCGCGGCCGCGCTGCTCGTGCTGATCGCGTTCGGCCTGTTCGCGGCGGCGGCGCTCGTCGTCGGCGGCGCGGTGGTGCTGCTCGTCAAGGCGCTGATGCGTCCCTCGCCCGCGGTCGTCTCGCCAGCGCCCGGCTGCGGCCGGCGGCGTGATCGAGGGCGAATTCAAGGTCGTCAGCGACACGCGCAGCCAGACCGTACGCTGCGCAAGCCGTCGGACCCTCCTCGCGCGTGCCCGCCGCGTGGTGCGCACGCGACGCGTGCCGGCGCAGCCACTCGCGCAAAATGGCCCCACGATATCTGCAGTGGATGGGCCTATGGGGTGCCAAAACCGTCCCTATCCTGCTACGCTCGCCGGAGTCTCGCCCGGCCCCTGCGAATGGACACGCAATGACCAACTCGACCTGTTCTGAAGCCGTGGCCGCCGCACCGCCGCCGACGCTTTTCGGACCGCGCGTGCTGGTGCCGGCCGCGCTCTTCGCGCTGTATCTGATCTGGGGCTCCACGTACCTCGCGATCCGCGTCGCGCTCGAAAGCTATCCGCCCTTCCTGATGGCCGGCACGCGCTTCCTCGTCGCCGGCGGCGCGTTCTACGCGTTCCTGCGCTGGCGCGGCATGGCCGCGCCGACGCGCGCGCAATGGATCAACGCCGGCATCACCGGCACGCTGCTGCTCGGCATGGGCAACGGTCTCGTCTGCTATGCCGAGCAGACCGTCGCCTCGGGGCTCGCCGCGGTCGCGGTCGCCGCGATGCCGCTCTTCGCCGCGGTGTTTGGCGGTCTATACGGCCAGTGGCCGCGGCGCATGGAATGGCTTGGCCTGGGCGTCGGCTTCGCCGGCGTCGTGCTGTTGAATCTCGGCGGCGGCATGGCCGGCTCGCCGCTCGGCGCGATCGCACTGCTCGTCGCGGCGACGTCGTGGGCATTCGGCTCGGTCTGGAGCCGCCGCCGCGACATGCCGCCCGCCGCGATGAACACGGCCGCGCAGATGCTGACCGGCGGCACGGTGCTGTTCGTCGGCGCGCTGCTGTTCGGCGAACGTTTTCCGGCGGCACCGTCGATGGCGTCGACGCTCTCGCTCGTCTACCTCGCGGCGATGGGATCGCTCGTTGCGTTCACTGCGTATCTCTATCTTCTCAACACGGTGCGCCCTGCGCTTGCGACGAGCTATGCGTATGTGAATCCGCCGGTGGCGCTCGTGCTTTTGGCGCGATGCTTCGGTGGTGAGGTCGTGCATGCGTTCGATCTCGTTGCGATGGCGGTGATTCTTGGTGGGGTCGCGTTGATTGCGCTCGCGCGCGAGCGCAGCGCGTAGCGCAATGTCCGCAGAAACCGGCGAGCGCGGCCCGCCGGTTCTGCATCGCCGTGCGCCGTCAGAGTCCGAACATCTGCAGCACGAAGGCCCAGGCGGTCGGGCCCGGCGTATAGGCCGCCGACTCCGACGGAGCAGCCGGCGAGCCGATCGCGGTGCTGCCGCACAAGTAGCTCGGGCAAGTGCCGCCCTGTTTCGCGAACGCAGGCACCGACAACAGCAGGGCGAGCGCCACGACGGCGATTTTCGATTTCATTCCGTACTCCTCGTGTCAATGTGTCGACTCATCGGAACACGCGAGTCGTCGCGTGCTCGAAAGTGGATACGAGGATCGATACGAATCAGGACACCGCGGCGCGCATCCGTGCGCTCCAAGGAAGAGCCGCGCTGCTCACAACTCACGCAGCGCTGTCGTCACCGGCAGCCGCGCCGCGCGCAGCGCCGGAAACAACCCTCCGATGAACCCGATCGCGAGCGCCCACTTGAGCCCACTCCAAACCAGCGCGGGCGATACCTTGAATGCGAACACGACCTGGCTGAAGTTCGCGCCGAGCGTCGACACCGTGTAGTTGTTGAAGATGAGCCACGCGACCGCGGCGCCGAGCATGCCGCCGGCGAGCGCGAGCAGCATCGTTTCGAGCAGCACCGACACGACGACCGGCAAGCCGCGGAATCCGATCGCGCGCAGCGTCGCGATCTCGCGCGCGCGCGTCGCGACGGCGGCGTACATCGTGTTGAGCGCGCCGAACACCGCGCCGATCGCCATGATCACGCCGATCACGATGCCCATGACGCGGATCACCTTGGTCAGGTTCTCCGATTGCGCGCTGTAGTAGTCGCTGGTCGTCTTGGCGTCGACCTTGATGCGCGGATCGGCGGCGATGCCGGCCTTCAGCTCGTCGAGCGCCTCGGGCGACGTGAGCCGCGCGGTCACCGACTGATAGCCCTGCCTGCGATACGTCGCCGAAACGGTTTCGACGTCGCCCCACAATTCCGAGTCGTGCGCATCGCCGGATTCGAAGACGCCGGTGATCGTCCACTGCTGGTTGCCGAGGTTGATCGTCGAGCCGGGATCGAGCCCGCTGAACTGCGCGAGCGCGCCCTTGCCGACGATGAGCTCGCGAAGGCCCGGCGAGAACTTCTTGCCGCCGACGATCTTGACGTTCGGGCGCAGCGCAAACGCCTGCTCGCCGACGCCGCGGATCTCGACGTTCGCGTCGGTCGCCGTGCCCTTCTTCGGAATGTTGGCGACGACGACGAGCTCGGGCGACGCGATCGGCTTGCCCTGCGCGTCCTTGAGGATGCCCGGCAGCTGCTGGATCAGCGTGACCTCGTCGCGGCCGACGCCGGAGCTGAGCTCGGCCGTCGCGCCGCCGCGCAGCACGATCGCGGTGTTCGCATCGCCGGTCTGCTGCAGCGTCTGGCGGAAACCTTCGGCCATCGCGAGCAGCGCGACGAGCACGCCGACGACGCCGGCGATGCCGACGATGATCACCGACGACGAGCCGAGCCGCTGCGGAATCGTCGCGATGCCGACCTTCGTCACCGACCAGGCCTGACGGCCGGTTCGCGTCAGCGCCATCCATGCGGCGAGCAGCACCGCGAGCGCGAGCAGCGCCGGCCACGGCAGATAGATCAGCACGAAGATCGAGACGGCGATCAGCACGATCATCAGAAAATTGGTCAGGATTTTCATTCGCAATCTCCTCAGCGACCGGCCAGCGCGTCGACGATGCGCAGGCGCATGCCGCGCAACGCGGGCAGCACGCCGACGACAAGACCGATGCCGAACATCAGCGCGATGCCGAGCATCCAGGTCGAGCGTCCGATCGGCGGGAAGTTCATGCGTCCGCCGCTGCCGGCGTTGACGGCAGGCAGCAGCACCTGCGCGAGCAGGAGGCCGAGCACGCCGCCGAGGACGATCAGCATCACGGCTTCGGCGAGCACGAGCCCGAGCACGCTCTTGTTGGAAAAACCAATCGTCTTCAGCACGGCGAGCTCCGGAATGCGCTCGCGCACGGCCTGCGCCATCGTGTTGCCGGTGAGCAGGATCAGCGTGAAGAACACCGCGGCCATGATCGCGCCGACGATGAGGCCGATGTCGCCGAGCTGCTTGACGAAGGCGAGATTCCAGGCCTGCTCGGTCTGCGTCTTGGTTTCGTGATCGGAATTGGCGGACAGCGCATCGATCGCGGCGGCGATCTTCTCCGAATCGTTCGGATCGTTGACGCGCACGATGTACCAGCCGATCGTGCCGCCGCCGAACGTGCGGCCTTCGTCGAAGTAGTCCCAGCGGAACAGGAGCTGGTTCTCGAGGCCGCGCTGCTTTTCCTCTCCGGCCTTGAAGATGCCGACGATGTCGAACGTCCAGGTCGTCTCGCCGCTCGCCTTGTTGGTGAAGATCGAGCCCTTGATCGGGATCTTGTCGCCGACCTTGATGTTGAGCGCCTTCGCCGCGGCCTCGCCGAGGATCGCGCCGGTGCGCGTCTCGTTGAACGCCTTGCGCTGATCGGGCGGAAGCACGAGCTCGGGATACGCGTCGAGGTAGGTCGGATTCACCGCGAGCTGAAACATGATGTTCTGGTTCTTCGGTTCCTGGTAGTAGCCGCCGAACCAGTTCGCAAAGGCGACGTCCTTGACGCCGGGAATGGCCTGGATGCGCGGCTGCAGACTCTGCGGCAGCGGCTGGATGATCGAGATGCGCGAGCTGACGACGAGCCGGCTCACGCCCGCGGCCGACGGCGGCGCGTTGAACGCGGCGCGCACGGCGTCGAGCATGCCGAACAGCAGGAACGCGGCGAGCACCGAGAGCAGCGTGAAGATCGTGCGCGTCTTGCGGCGGAACAGTGCGGCCCAGATCAGGTGGAAATATTTCATAGGTACCTCGCTAGCTTTTCCCTTCTCCCGCTTGCGGGAGAAGGTGCCGAAGGCGGATGAGGGAAGGTCGTCACGAGCATCCATCCATGCGAGCGTCGAACCGATCGGCTCCTGCCTCACCCTCAGCCGCTTGACGCGGCTCGACCTCTCCCGCAAGCGGGAGAGGGGAAAAACCACGCTTTCGCGCCGCTACGCTACGGCCGTCTGCTCGACGAGCGTGCCCTTGTCCAGATGCAGCGTATGCCGCGCATGCTCGGCCGCTTTCGGATCGTGCGTGACCATGATGATCGTCTTGCCGTGCTCGCGATTGAGCGTCTGCAGGAGATTCAGCACATCCTCGGCGGACTGCCGATCGAGATCGCCGGTCGGCTCGTCGCAGACCAGCAGATCCGGATCCGACACGATCGCGCGCGCGATCGCGACGCGCTGCTGCTGGCCGCCGGAGAGCTCGGTCGGCTTGTGCGAAGCGCGATCGGCCAGCCCGACCAGCTGCAACGCGATGCCCGCGTTGCGCTTGCGCTCGGCGGCGGAGAGCTTCGTCAGCAGCAGCGGCAGCTCGACGTTCTTCTGCGCCGACAGCATCGGCAGCAGGTTGTAGAACTGGAAGATGAAGCCGACGTGCGAGGAGCGCCATTTCGCGAGCGCGCCTTCGCCGAGCTTGTCGATGCGCTCGCCGCCGACCGTGATGCTGCCGTCGGTGGGCGAATCGAGTCCGCCGATGAGGTTCAGCAGCGTCGTCTTGCCGGAGCCCGACGGGCCCATCAGCGCGAAGAAATCGCCCTTGGCGATGTCGAGGTCGATGTGGTGCAGGACCTCGACCTTCTGCTTGCCGCGCTCGTAGACCTTGCTGACGTTGCGGATTTCGACCAGTGCGCTCATGCGGCTCTCCGTGACTCTGATCCACTGCTCCCGATGCGGAGCTCTCACCTCTCCCGCTCTGCGGGAGAGGTCGGCCCGAAGGGCCGGGTGAGGGAACGCTTGGTTCGTCCTCCGGCTCGGAGCGTCGAACCCACGTGCCCTCACCCTGCCCTCTCCCGCAAGCGGGAGAGGGGAAAAGAAAAACTACTTCCTGATCGTGACGCGCGAACCGTCGCTCATCTCCGCCGGCGGCGCGCGCACGACGCGCGCACCCGCCGCGAGCCCGTCGACGAGCCGCAGCTCGCCCATCTGCTGTCCCGGCGTCACGCCGTGCAGCCGCGCATGATCGCTGTCGATGACGAACACGACGCTCTTGCCGTCGCGCTCCACGATGCTGCCCGACGGCACCAGCACGCCCTTCGGCGGCGGCGGCGCGGCAGCGCCCTGCTTCGGCGCTTCCTCGAGGAACGATACGCGCACGCCCATGTCCGGCACGATGCGCGGATCCTTCTGGTCCATCGCGACGCGCACCTTCACCGTCGCCTTGCTGCGGTCGGCGGTCGGAATGATCGCGATCACGTGGCCGGGAATCTTCCAGTCCGGATACGCATCGAGCACCGCATCGATCTTCTGCTGCGCGATGACCCGATTGATGTACGACTCGTTGACGTCGACCTCGATCTCCAGCGAATCCATGTCGACGATCGTGCCGATGCCGGTGCGCGTGAAGCCGCCGCCGGCGGAGAACGGCGAGACGATCTCGCCGACCTGCGCGGCCTTGGCGATGACGACGCCGGTGAACGGCGCGCGGACCGTGCAGTAATCGAGCTGCACCTGCGCGGCCTGCACGCCGGCCTGGGCGAGCTCGACCTGCTTTCGCTGCGTGTCGACCTGCGCCGTCTGCATTTCGACCTGCGTGCGCGCGACTTCGACGGCCTGTTCCGAGACGAGCTTGCGTCCGACCAGATCCTCCGCCCGCTTCAGGTCCCGCGTGTTCTGCCCGAGCTGCGAGCCGGCCTGCGTGAGCTGCGCCTGCGCGGCACGAAGCTGCGCCTGCGCCTGTGCGAGCGCGGCCTTCTGTGCGGTGTCCTCGAGCAGCGCGAGCACCTGGCCCTGCTCGACGTGCTCGCCTTCCTCGATCATGACCTTGGTCAGCGTGCCGGTGATCTGCGCCGATACGGTCGCCTCGCGCCGCGCGGTCACGTAGCCGGTTGCCTGCAGCACCGCCGTCGAGCCCGCCGCATTGCCGACCGGCGCGATCGCCGTCGCGGCCTCGACCTCGAACGCCGTGCCGCCGCGCAGGAACCACCAGCCGCCCGCGGCGAGAGCCGCGACGACGATCAGCGCGACAAGCACGCCGATCCAGACGCGCGAACCCGGCCCGCGCGCGCGCTCCTCGCTGCGATCGATGCGCAACTGCTGCAGCAGATCGGATTTCTCCACGTTGCATCATTCCTTGCACGGGCCACGAACCGTCGATTTTGCCATAGAGTCGTCGGCTACCTGCAGGGGCGCAAGCCGGAGCGGTCACTGACCGCAGGTGACATCTGTCACGCGCGGGCGGCGATCCCGCCCACAAACGACCACGGTCGGCCAACGGCAATCGCCGCGAAGTTTGCGCGCCGCGCACCTGCACCGTGGTGCGTCGCCGGCGTTTTCGACATCTCGCCGCCGCCGGAACGGGTGTCCGCTTTCGACTGCGTTCCCGTATATGCGGAGGCGGATGCTCGCGCACGCAACGGATGTCATGGCGCGCTCGCGATCGATCCGTTCCCACTCACTCGCCTGCGAAGCTCCCCATGCGCTTGCCGCCCGATGTCGTCACGCCCGCCGCGATCCATCGCGAAGAAACGACCGAGTCGTCCGCGCGATCGGCGGAGCACGCGGGGACCGAATCGTCCGCGCGGAACGGTGCGACCGGGTGTTCGGAATCGCCCCCGCCCGCAATTTCCGTCGAAGCGCGAGCTGGCGCACCGGATCCGGATGCGGATGCCATGCGTCTCTGCGATCGCGTGCGCATCGCGCGAACGCTTGCGAAGATGACCAAGGCCGAGCTCGCGCGCCGCATCGGCGTATGCCTCAGCGCCGCCGTGCAATGGGAGCATCCGCGCGGCACCTCGCCGACCGTCGCCAACCTCGTGCGCATCGCGACGATCTGCGGCGTCGCGTTCGAGTGGCTGGCGACCGGCCGCGGTTCGCCGAACCTTGCCGATGCACTGAACACGCCCGCGATCGGCGATCAGGACATCGATTTCGAAATCCGGCTGCTGCAGGCCGCGCGCGGCGTGCCGCGCGAGCGACGCGAGGTCGTGGTCGAGTTCGTTCGCGCGATCGTCGAGGGATGACAGCGCCGCATGCGGCGACGGGCGCCTCCGCGCGCCTCGATCGTATGTTCTTCCGAAAGGGATTTCGTCATGGGCAAGCCCGGAACGCCACTCTGCAAACGGCTCACGCAGCTTGCCTGGCTCGCATGCGCGCTCGTGATCGCGCAGGCGGGCTGCGCTGAGGAATCGCGCATGCGGTCGGCTGACGGCCCGACGGACTCGCATAGCGCCACGCCGCAGGCCGTGATCAATGCGCTTGATCGCCTGCCGCTCGTGTTCGAGGAAAACCGGGGCCAGTTCGATGCGTCCGTCCGCTATGCCGCGCGCGCGTCGGATGGCGTCCTTTTCCTCACGTCGACGGGCACGACGACTTCGCTGCGTCGCGATGCGCGCACGTCGCCAAAGACGATTCGGATGCGATTCGCAGGTTCGCGCGGCGCGCAATCGATGCTCGGCGAAGACGTCGTCGAGGCGACCAGCAACTATTACATCGGCGACGACGCCACGACGTGGCACGCCGGCGTGCCCCATTTCCAACGAGTGCGTGCGCGCGCGGTCTATCCCGGCATCGACGTCGTCTACTATGGCAGCGGACCGGCACTCGAATACTATTTCGTGGTCGAGCCGCACGCGGATCCGGGCCGCATCGATCTGGCCTTCAGCGGCGTCGACACGATCGAGATCGACCGCGGCGGCGATCTCGTGCTGCGCACGAAACATGCAACGATCACGCACGGGAAACCGGTCGCGTATCACCCGACCGCGGGCGAGCGACGCGCCGTCGAAGCCCATTTCGTGAAGCGCGGCGCGGGCCATGTCGGCATCAGAATCGCACGCTACGACCGCGAGAAACCGCTCGTCATCGATCCGCTGGTCCTGCTGCACGCGACGTATCTCGGCGGCAGCAGCACGGACAAGATCCTCGGCATCGCTGCCGATCCGGACGGCAGCACGTATGTAACCGGTCTCACGCAGTCGCCGGATTTCCCGACGCTGGATGCGCCTCAGGCCGGTTCGGGCGGCGCAACCGATGTGTTCGTCGCGAAGATCAACGCAGCCGGTACGGCGCTGATCTATTCGACGTATCTCGGCGGCAACGCAATCGACGCCGCGCTCGGCATCGCGCGCGACACGTCCGGCAACGCATACGTCGCCGGCTACACCGCCTCGCCGAATTTCCCGGTCACCGCGAATCCATTGCAGGCGAGCCTGAATGGCTCGGCCTACGACGCGTTCGTCGCCAAGCTCGGACCGACCGGCGCATTGCAATACTCGACCTATCTCGGCGGCACGGACATCGATGATGGCGAATGCGATCGCAGTCGATGGCGCGGGCAACGCCTATGTCACCGGCGTCACCTGTTCGCCGGATTTCCCGACCGTGAACGCGTTTCAGCCCGCACTGAACGGCGCGCCGAATGGATGCTTCGCCGGCAAGGATGCGTTCGTTTCCAAACTCGACACGGGCGGCAAGGCGCTGGTCTATTCGACCTACTTCGGCGGTTCGGACGAGGACGAGGCGAATGGCATCGCGGTCGACACCCAGGGCCGCGCGTCGATCACGGGCTACACCTGGTCCAACAATCTGCCGATCGCGGGCACTCGCGTTGTCGGCGTTGAACGGGTCGGCCGATGCGTTCGTGGGCCGCTTCAGCGCGGCGGGTGCTCTCGACTATTCGACCTACTACGGCGGAGCCGACTACGACGAGGGCGCCGCGATCGCGGTCGACGCCAAGGGCTCGCTGTACGTAACCGGCCTCACGGAGTCGGCGGATTTTCCGACCGTGCACGCGTTTCAGAACGCGTTGCAGGGCGGCGGCGATGCCTTCGTCTTCAAGCTCGCGATCCTCTCCGGTGCACCATCGAGCGCGGCGGTTCCCTACTCGTCGTTTCTCGGCGGCAGCGACGATGAAATGGGCCGCGCCATCGCGGCGGACAGCAACGGCAATGCATACGTCGCGGGCTACACGACGTCTTCCGACTTCCCTGTCGCGGCGCCGGCGCAGCCGATGCTCGCAAGGCTCGCAGGATGCGTTCGTCGCGCGCCTCAGCCCCAATGGCTCCCTCGCGTTCTCGACGTATCTCGGCGGCAACGACGACGATGATGCATGGGGCATCGCTCTCAGCAACGGCACGCTGCGTGGCGTCAGCAACATCGATGTCGCGGGTACGACACTATCGACGGATCTCGCAACCGGCAGCGTGCTGCAGCCGATTCCACGGGGTCTCGTCGATGGATTCGTTGCGAAAATCGGCTACGTGCCCTGAGCGGAACAGATTGCCGCGCGAAATGCGACGCAGCGCCGCCGTTCGCACGAGCCTATTGAACGCGCGGCTGGATTGGCGTCGAATCCGCCGATGACTCCAACGGCGTCCGCCGGCTATTCCGGCAAACCGGTTTGGCAGAAGCTCGGCCTGACGGCGGCGACGCGCGTGCTCGTGCGCCACGCGCCGGCTGACTACGCAGAGATGGTCGAGCTCGACGAAGCGGAGCTGACGCTGGCCTCGCCGCGCGCTGCGTTCGATCTCGCTCATGTGTTCGTGGTGTCGGCAACTTCGCTGAAGACCGAAATCGCAGCGCTCGCCAAGCGCCTTCCGGCGCAGCGGAGTGATCTGGGTCTCGTGGCCGAAGAAGTCCGCCAAGGTCGCGACCGATGTCACCGAAGACACCGTGCGCGCGATCGCGCTGCCGCTCGGTCTCGTCGACGTGAAGGTCTGCGCGATCGACGCGGTCTGGTCGGGGCTGAAGCTGGTCTGGCGCCGCGAGCGACGCGCCGGCAAGAGCTGAACGAGGCGCGCTGCTATCCTCGGCGCTCGTTTCGATCGGATTCCGTCATGTCCTACGTATTCGACGCACCGCCCGTCGCGAGCCTGCCGGTCGCCGGCAGCAGCGTGCGCTTTCCCGTGCACCGCATCTACTGCATCGGCCGCAACTACGCCGATCACGCGAAGGAGATGGGCGCGACCGCCGACCGCTCGCAGCCGGTGTTTTTCCTGAAGCCCGCCGACGCGATCGTTGCGGAAGGCGGCGACATCCCGTATCCGCAGGCCACCGCCGATCTCCATCACGAAGTCGAGATGGTCGTCGCGCTCGCCGGCGGCGGCCGCGACATCGCGGTCGATCGCGCGCTCGAGCACGTGTTCGCCTACGGCGTCGGCCTCGATCTCACGCGCCGCGACCTGCAGGCGATCGCGAAAACGAAGAGCCTGCCGTGGGATTCGGCCAAGGCGTTCGACCGGTCGGCGCCGGTGTCGGCGCTGCGCCCGGTTACCGATCTGCGCCACCCGCGCGCGGCACGGCTGACGCTGTCGGTCAACGGCACGCTGCGCCAGCGCGCCGACATCGCGGACATGGTCTTCACGGTGCCCGAGATCATCCACGAGCTGTCGAAGCTCTGGGAGCTCGATGCCGGGCGATCTCGTCTTCACGGGCACGCCCGCGGGCGTCGCGGCGCTGGTGCGCGGCGATCGCTTCCGCGCCGAGCTCGAAGGCATCGCGGCGCTCGAGGGTCGGATCGTCTGACCGCGTGCGGCTCCCGCCCCTGCGCTCTTCGGGTATAGAGTGTCGCGGCGATCGTTGCTGAAAACTTCCGGAGGCAATCATGAGCATGATGTCGGAGTTCAAGGCTTTCGCGTTGCGCGGCAACGTGATCGATCTCGCGGTCGGCGTCGTGATCGGCGCCGCGTTCGGCAAGATCGTGGCGCTCGCTGGTCGATCAGATCATCATGCCGCCGATCGGCCTCGCTCATCGGTGGCGTGGATTTCTCGACGTACAAATGGGTGCTGAAGGCAGCCGGGGCCGATGGCAAGGGCGAGGTCGCGATGCAGTTCGGCGCGTTCCTCAACACGATCATCCAGTTCGTCATCATCGCGATCGCGATCTTCCTCGTCGTCAAGCTCATGAACCGGCTGATGCACAAGCACGACGCCGCACCAGCCGCGCCGCCGGCGGACGTGCAGCTGCTGACCGAGATCCGCGACATATTGAAGAGCCGGTAGCCGGAGAGCGCGGTTTCCGTGCAGTAGGGTCCTTTTATTGCGCGTTGCGTATCGCGCACTTGCCGACTTTTTCGACGAAAACCATTGGCCGCATACGCGCGCGCTTGCGGGTTGGGGCTTGCGGCTTCGGGCGCAACACATGACGACCGGGCGGAGCCAGTCCACTCGCACGCGCATTACCTTTTCCACACTGCCCTGCCCGGCCAACTCTGCGATCATTGGCGTTTTCCCCGCGGAGATCGTCATGATTCGCACGCTGTCGCTCACTCTCGCGCTCGCCGCCGCGGCTACGGCACAGGCCGCTGACCGGCCGACGCGGATTCCGGATGCCGCGCTGAAAATCGCGGATGGGTTGCGCGAACGCGCGCTCGCGGACGACACCGCATGGAATTTCACCGAGGGTCTGACGACCGAGATCGGCCCGCGCCTCGCCGCGAGCGACAACGACGCAAAAGCACGCGAATGGGTCGCGGCGAAGTTCAAGGCGCTCGGATTCGACAAGGTGTGGACCGAGCCGGTCACGTATCCGAAATGGGTGCGCCGCAGCGAGCACGCGTCGATTGACGCAACCGTACGCGCACACGCTCGCGATCCTCGCGCTCGGCGATTCGCCGGGCACGCCGAACGGCGGCATCGAGCGCCGAAGTCGTCGGGTTCGATTCGCTCGATGCGCTGAAGGCGGCACCCGATGCCAGCGTGCGCGGCAGGATCGTCTACGTCGGCCCGCGCATGCACGCGACCAAGGATGGCTCCGACTACGGCAAAGTCGGCTCGCCGGTGCGCACGAAAGGGCCTGCGATCGCTTCGCAGAAGGGCGCGGCCGCGTTCGTGCTGCGCTCGGCGGGCACCGACGACAACCGGCTGCCGCATACCGGCGTCACGGATTTCGAGAAAGGCGTGACGCCGATTCCGGCGGCGGCGCTGTCGAATCCCGATGCGGATCTTCTCGAGCACGTGCTCGAGCGCGGCAAGCCCGTGACGATGCACGCTCGCGCTCGACTGCGGCATCGAAGGCATGTACACCGGCGCGAACGTGATCGGCGAGATCGAAGGCCGCGGCGATGCGGCCGACTATTTCGTCGATGGGCGGCCATCTCGATTCGTGGGATCCCGGCACCGGCGCGATCGACGATGCGTCCGGCATCGCGATCGCCGTCGGCGCGGCGCATCTCGATCGCGCAGCTGCCGGAGCGCCCGCGGCGCAGCATCCGCGTCGTCGCGTTCGCGAACGAGGAAGCCGGACTCTTCGGCGGCAAGGCCTACGCCGCCGCGCACGCGAAGGACGTTGCCCAGCTGTGCTCGGCAGCGAATCGGATCTCGGCGCCGATCGCATCTGGCAAGATCACCGCGAGCGTGAAGCCGTCCGCGCGCGATGCGATCGGCCAGATCGCCGAGGCGCTGAAGCCGCTCGGCGTCGAGTACGACGCGAAGCGCGCCGGGCAGCGGCGGCTCGGATCTCTCCGCCGTGCACGAAGTCGGCATGGCCGCGGTGTCGCTGCACCAGGACGCGACGCGCTACTTCGACTGGCACCACACCGCGAACGACACGCTCGACAAGATCGATCCGGAGCAGCTGCGCCAGAACGTCGCCGTCTACGCGGTCGTTGCGTATCTCGCAGCGCAGGCCGACGGCGATTTCGGTTCGGCGCCAGGGGAATTCGCGGCCGACAAGGAGTAACGCTGGCGCTCAGGCGCCGGCGAAATTGACGCCCTCGGCGTACAGCGCCGACATCAGCGCGAGCAGCGCCGAAGCAGATCGACCAGAACGCGATCTCGACTCGGCGATGCGACGTCCACGCGCCGAGCGCGATCGCGAACGGGAAGAGACCGATCGCGTAGCGCGCGCCGGACATCACGGTCGCGGTGTTGAGCGGCGCGGCGAGCCCGAGCGCGAGGAATGCCGCGAGCGCGAACTGGCGCCTGCGCGCGAGCCAGATCGCCGCGACGAGGCCGGCCAGCATCGCCGCCGCGTTGAGCCAGCGGAAGTTCCAGCCTTCGATGATCCAGTCCCAGCGCCGGAATGCCCATTCGATGGCTGCGGCCGTCGGCTGCGCGGGCCGCGCGAACGTGCCCTGGATATGCACGAACGCGAGCGCATCGCCGGTGACCGCGTGCAGATGCCACGCGAATGCCGCGAATGCGAGCGGCGCCATCGCGAGCGCCAGCCACGCAAGCGGCGACGTGCGTCCGCGCGCGCGCCACAGCAGGATCGCGAGCGCCGGCAGCAGGAAGAGGCCGCTGACGCGCGTGACCGCGGCGAGCGCCGCAAGCAGACCGGCGAGCCACCAGCGTTCGCGAATCGCAGCGAGGAAAGACGAGGCGCTGAGCAGCAGGAACAGCGATTCCGTCCACGGCAGCGCGAAGAAATAGCTGACCGGAAAGAGCGCGAGCGCGAGCACGGCGCGGTCGGCGGCGGCGGCGTCGAAATCGAGCGCCAGCACGAGCCGGTGCACGACGATCAGCGCGACGAAGAAATAGAGATTCGCGAGCAGGATGCCGGTCAGCGCGAATTCGCCGGTCACTGCGGCGGCAGCGCGCCACAGCAGCGGATGCAGCGGAAAGAACGCCCAGTTGTGCTGCACGCTCGCGTCGAACGGACCTGCGTCGTAGCCGTGCTCGGCGATCGTCGCGTACCAGCTCGCATCGTAGGTGCGCACGAGGCCGGCGAGCGCATCGCCGAATCCGGGCGCGGTCAGCACGAGCTTCGGTTCCCAGCAGTTCGCCTCGCCGTCGACAGCCGGCGTCGGGTATTGGAGTACGCCGAACCAGATTGCGAAGATGATCGCGCGCGAAAGCAGGAACGCGAACGCGACGATCGAGAGCGTGCGCGTCAGTGGCGGCGATGCGAGGCGCGAGGCGTGTGGCGGTGGCTCAAGATTGCCCTCACCCCGGCCCTCTCCCGCGAGCGGGAGAGGGGGAACGATCGGCGGTCGTCGCGCGTCGCCGGTCGTCGCGCTCATTCGCGCGTCGTGCGCGCGTGACGCTGACGCCAGTATTCTCCGAGCACGACCGCGACGCTGGCGGCGACATTGAGGCTTTCGATCGCGCCGCGTGCCGGGAATCGTGATGCGCAGGTCGGCCGATTCGATCAGCGCGCCGCTCATGCCCTCGCCTTCCGCGCCGAACGCGAGCACGAGGCGCGGCGGCAGCCGCGCGTCGTAGAGCGGCGTGCCGTTGCGCGGCACGGTCGCCGCGAGCACGTAGCCGTTCGCGCGCAGCGTGTCGCGTGCGTGCGCGTCGCGCGCGCGCGAGCGGCACGATCTCCGCCGCGCCTTCGGCGACACGCGCGGCGGCGCCGGAGACGTCGAGACTCGACTGCTCCGGCACGACGACGCCCGCGACTCCGAAATGCGCCGCGCTGCGCAGCAGCGCGCCGAGATTGTGCGGATTGCCGACGCCGTCGAGCCAGAGCAGCAGCGATGGCTCCGGCGATTTCGGCTGTTCGGCCATGAGCTCGCCGAAGTTCGAGCGGCTCCGCGCGCAGCATCTCGAAGCAGACGCCTTCGTGATGGCGCGAGCTCGTGAGCTTGTCGAGATCGGCGTCCTCGACGACGCGATAGCCGAGCCGGTGCTTCACGCACCAGGCGAGCACGGGTTTCAGCGCGGGAATGCGCGCTTCGGTGAGATAGACCTTGCGCAGCGCTTCGGGCCGTCTTGCGAACGCGGCGAGGCACGCGTTGAGTCCGTAGAGACGGATCTCGCGTGCAGCGCCTGTGTCCGCTGCGGCGTGCGACGCGTGTTCGCGCTCGATACGCGGCGCGCGCTCGCGCCCGGCGCGCTCACGCGCGAGTCAGGCGACTTCGAATCGGCGCGCGGCTCGGCCCGCGCGTCGCGCGCACGCGACCATGGCGATTCCTGATCGCTCGAAGGTTCGGAGGGACGCCCGGGCTTGCGCATGCGCGCATGCTACACGACGCGCGCATCACACCCGATGACGCGCGTTCAGTGATCGGCGACGACAGCGGGCGCGGCCGCGCTGCGCACCGGCTTGATCATCAGCAGCAGCGGGATCGCGACCGCGGTCATGACCATCATCAGCCAGAAATCGTTGAGGAACGCGATCGCCGAGGCCTGGCGCGTGACCTCGCCGTTGAGCGCCGCGAGCCCCGACATGGTGTTCGTGCCGAGCATGGCCGCAGGTGCCGGCGGCGTTCTCGTTGAACGGCGTCAGGCGCGAGGCGATCTCGGCGTGATTGATCTGCGTGTTGCGCGACAGCAGCGTCATCACGATCGAGATGCCGACGCTCGAGCCGATGTTGCGCATCAGGCTGAAGATGCCGGCGGCTTCGGTGCGCGCGCTGATCGGCAGCGTCGAATAGGCGACCGTCGAGATCGGCACGAACACGAGGCCGAGGCCAAGGCCCTGGATCACGCCGGTCGTGACGATGAGTTGTTCCGGCACGTCGAGGCTGAAATGCATCATCTGCCAGAGCGAATACGTGGTCAGCAGCATGCCGATCGCGGCGAGCAGCCGCGCGTCGAGCGCCGCGCGCCATCAGCCGGCCGACCAGCATCATCGCGATCAGCGTGCCGATGCCGCGCGGCGCGAGCAGGAGGCCGGTCGTCACGACCGGATAGTTCATGAGGCCCTGCAGGAACGGCGGCAGCAGCGCCATCGTCGCGAACAGCACGACGCCGAGCACGAAGATGAAGATGTTGCTGGCGAGGAAGTTGCGGTCCTTGAATAGGCCGAGATCGAGGAACGAGCGCTCGCTCGTCTTCCAGTGCACGACGTAGAGATAGAAACCGAGGAACGCGAGCGCGGCTTCGATCTGGATTTCGACCGAGCCGAACCAGTCCTGCTGCTCGCCGCGATCGAGGAACAGCTGCAGCGCGCCGATGCCGATCGCGAGGAACGCGAAGCCGCGCCAGTCGAAGCGCGATTCGCGCGTCTCGTCGGTCGGCAGGCTCGCCGCGACGCCGAACAGCGCCAGCGCGCCGATCGGCACGTTGATCAGGAACACCCAGTGCCAGCTGTAGGCATCGGTCAGCCAGCCGCCGAGCGGCGGCCCGAGGATCGGGCCGACCATGACGCCCATGCCCCACAGCGCCATCGCGGCGCCGTGCTTTTCGCGCGGATAGACGTCGAGCAGCGTCGACTGCGACAGCGGCACGAGCGCCGCGCCGAACAGGCCCTGCAGCAGACGGAACGCGACCATCGCGCCGATGCTCGACGCCATGCCGCACAGAACCGACGCGATCGTGAAGCCGGCGATCGCGATCAGCAGCAGGCGGCGCCGGCCCATGACCGACGCGAGCCAGCCGGTCGCCGGCGTCGCGATCGCGGCGGCGACGATGTACGAGGTCAGCACCCACGAGATCTGGTCCTGCGTCGCCGACAGCGAGCCCTGCATGTTCGGCAGCGCGACGTTCGCGATCGTCGTGTCGAGCGCCTGCATCAGCGTGGCGAGCATCACCGAGACGACCAGTAGGCCGCGGTTGGCGACTTCGCGATGGGTGGGAATGGTTTGGCTCATGGTCGTTCATCTGTTCGCCTCTCCCGCTTGCGGGAGAGGCCGCGCCGAAGGCGCGGGTGAGGGCTGTCTTGCGAAGCGCTGTCACTCCGTCTTGCCCTCATCCGGCGCTGCCGGCGCCGACTTCTCCCGCGCAGCGGGAGAAGGAAAAGCGTCAGCGCACGGCGTCGGCGAGGTTGCTCGCGTGACGCGTATACGCATTGCGCGGAATGCGCCGCGCGATTTCGCGGTAGACGTGCCACACCGCGCCGATCTCGTCTTCGCCGAACGCGGCCGCGGCGGGCGTGCGCGTGATCGCAACACGCGGTTCCGGCGCCTGCCAGAACGTCGTCGCGGGTTCTGCTATCGAGGTGTCTCTGAACATGACTGAATCTCGCTTGTGTCGTCTTTATGTCGTTTCGGCGCGCGCCATCAGGACCAGCAACGCGCGCGATTTCATTCACCGGGCCTGCGCGACGCGCGCAGTCGGCTCCGCGCCGCCCTGCCAGCGGCCGAGGATCGAGTTCTGCCTGCCGGTATCGATCTCGACGACCGCGCTCATGCCGGCGCGCAGGATCATGCCGTCGTGGTTGGTCTCTGCGATCGCGAGGCGCACCGGAATGCGCTGCACGATCTTGACCCAGTTGCCGGTCGCGTTCTGCGCCGGCAGCACCGAGAACTCGGCGCCCGACGCCGGGCTGATCGAATCGACGCGCGCTTGCCACTTCCTGCCGGGGAACGTGTCGACTTCGATCGTCGCGTCCTGCCCGACGGCGACGTGCGTCAGATCGGTTTCCTTGAAGTTCGCATCGACCCAGAGCGTCGTCGCGACCAGCGGCATCGCGGCCTGGCCCATCGCGAGGAAATCGCCCGGCTGCAGCGTCGTCTTGCCGATCACGCCGTCCATCGGCGCGCGCACGGTCGCGTGCTCGAGATCGAGCTTCGCCTGCGCGAGCTGCGCGAGCGCGAGCTTGTAGCCGGCGAGCTGCTCGTCCGGCGTTTCCGGCAGGCCGCCGAGCACGTTCTGCGCCTTGGACACCGCGGCGTTGTTCGAATCCTGCTTGGCGCGCGCGGCGGCGAGATTGTTCGACGCATCATCGAGCGCCTGCTGCGGCGACGAGACCGCGGCCGCGCAATTCCTGCATGCGCTGGAACTGCTGCTCCTTGTACTTGAGGTCGGCCGCCGACGAGCGCACGTCCGCCTGCGCTGAGCGATAGCCGCTGCGCGCCGCGTCGAGCAGGCTCTTCACCGATTCGACCTGCGCCTGCATGCGCGCCGCGGCGATCTGCAGCGGTTCGGCATCGATGCGGAACAGCACGTCGCCCTTGTGGACCGGCTGGTTCTCGCGCACGTCGACTTCGACGACGCGGCCCGAAACCTGCGGCGCGATCGTGACGCGATCGGCCTGCACGTAGGCGTTGTCGGTCGAGGCGAATCGACCCGAGCTGATGTAGAGCCAGCCCGCGACGGCGAGCACGATGGCCGGGCCGCCGATCCACATCAGCGTGCGCGTCCACCGGCGCTTCGGCGCGGGTTTGGCGGGGGCATCCTGCGCAATGTTCTGCTTGTCCGTCATGACTTTTCCTTTGCTTCGTTCGCCGCGGCATCGAGCGCGGCCAGGTTTTCTTTCATCTTGCGTCAGCGTGCTCATCAGCGTGTCGAGATCGGCGCGCGCGATGCCGCGCAGCGCGTCGTCGCGCAGTTCCGCCGCGATGACTTCCATCTCGTCCACGACCGCATGCGCCTTCGGCGTCAGGTACAGGCGCCAGCGGCGGCGGTCGCCCGGATCGGCGCGGCGCTCGACGAAGCCGGTCTTCTCGAGCCGGTCGATCACGCGGCCGACCGGAATCGGCTCCATGTCGAGGTACTCGGCGAGCTCGGTCTGGCTGAGGCCTTCGTGGCGGCCGGTCGCCTTCAGCGCGCGCCACTGGGCGCGCGTGAGCTCGAGCCGCGTCGCACGTCGGTCGAAGTGCTTGCGCAGCTGCCGCTGCGTGTCGTGCAGCACGTAGAAGAGGGTGTTGTCGGCGAGGGTGGTCATGGTTGCGCAGGTATATTATGTCCTAGGCCATATAATTTCAATACCCCAGAGTACAGTTGGGTTAGATTTTCGTTGCTTGAATTGCTTGTAGGAGCGGCGAAAGCCGCGAGCTTTGTTTGTTTGACCGGAAAGATCGCGGCTATCGCCGCTCCTACAGCGTAATTTCGTACACAGAATCAATCGGTTATGGTGACAACCCATGCCCATCGAAGTCATCGAGACCGACATCACGACGCTCGCGCTCGACGCGATCGTCAACGCCGCCAACGAGACCCTGCTCGGCGGCGGCGGCGTCGATGGGGCGATCCACCGGGCCGCCGGTCCGCGAGCTGCTGGCGGCGTGCCGGGCTCTGCCGGAAGTGCGGCCCGGCGTGCGCTGCCCGACCGGCGAGGCGAGGATCACGCCGGGCTTCCGCCTGCCGGCGCGCTTCGTGATCCACACGGTCGGCCCGGTCTGGCGCGGCGGCGGCAACGACGAGCCCGAGCGGCTCGCGAGCTGCTATCGCGAGTCGCTTCGGCTTGCCGTGCAAAACGGCATCGCGAGCATCGCGTTTCCGGCGATCAGCTGCGGCGTCTACGGTTATCCGATCGAAAAGGCGGTCGCGATCGCGGTCCGCGAGGCGCGCCGCTGGCTCGCGGGCGGCACCTCGCCGCAGCGCATCGTGTTCTGCGCTTCGGTGCGCCGATCGCTTCGGCATATCGACATGCCGTCGCCGACGATGCGGGTCGTGCGTGAACGCGCGCATCATCGCGCCTGCAAATGGCCATGCAAACGGCCTTGTGTCATAGTCGATCGCACACGCACCCGCCATTCCCTGGACGCGGGAGACATGCCATGGCGATTCGACCCAACCGAGGTCGCGCACGCGGCCTCCGGATGTTTTTCTCTTCTTCGATCGTGTCGACGCTTGCGCTGATTGCTGCGCTCGCGTTCTCCGTCGCGGTATCGGCTGCCGATGCCGTCTCGCCGGACAAGGCCGAGTTCGGCGGCCAGTGCGCCGAAGGCCTCGCCGAAGGCAAGCACGTGATGACCGACTGCTCGGTCAACTGGGCCGACAAGGACGGCAAGGTCTACTGCTTCAGCAACGAAGCCGCGAAGACCGCGTTCCTGAAGAATCCCGCCGAATCGCTCGACCGCGCGCGCGCGTTCATCGCCGCGAGCAACGTCGAGTCGACCGAGAAGGCGATGGAGAATTTCGATTCGACCGACGCCGAAAAGCTCGTCGACGGCATGATCAAGCGCCAGCTGGCCGCGAACGACAATCTGTTTCCGATCGAAGATGCGTCGAACGGCGACAAGCTCAAGCTCGCCTACGACGGCATCGACTTCACGCGCACGCTCGAAGGCTACGGCTTTTTCCCGGACGTGAAGTTCCACGATCCGAAGGATGCGCAGAAGAAATACCTGATCGATTTCTGGGTGGTGCCGAAGAATGGCGCGCTCGCGATCGCCGAGACGCGCATCTATCAGTCGCCGCAGCAGGTCGACGGTGCGTGGCGCTCGGTCGCGCGCCAGCCGGTGCCGTGGTGGTGGATTCCGGCGAGCGAGCATCCGGGCAAGATGGCCGAGAAGCGCGGCTGGGAAGTCATGTCGGCGGTCGAGGAAAACGCGCTGAAAGACGTCGGCACCGACGGCGTCTACAAGCTCAAGGACGACAAGACCGGGCAGACGCTCGATCTCAAGTTCATCAATGCGCACCAGCCGGTGCGCAAGCTCGACAACGGCGAATATTTCGCGTGCACGGATTTCCGCGCGGCCGGCACCAGCGATCAGATCTACGACGTCGACTTCTGGGTGAAAGAGCAGGACGGCAAGATGGTCGTCGACCAGGTGCGCGTGCACAAGGTGCCGGAAAAGAAGAACGGGCAGTGGGTGCAGGTGCCGCGGTACAGCTTCAAGGATCTTGGTAATTCGAACGTGGTGCCGTGTAGCGGTCAAGCGCCTAGATTTTCCCTTCTCCCGCTTGCGGGAGACAAAACGGCAGGACTGCCGTTTTGCACGGCGAAGCCGCCCGAAGGGTGAGCGCCATGGATGGCGCGAATGAACGTGCCGAAGGCGGTGAGGGCGTCTGCGCTCGCAGGACTCCCCTCACCCGCGCCTTCGGCGCGGCCTCTCCCGCAAGCGGGAGAGGCGAGAGTCGATCTCCTCGTATCATGAGTTCCTCGAAAAGGATCCAAGCCATGATCTACGACAGCATCCTCGACACCATCGGCAACACGCCGATCGTCAAGCTGCATCGCCTGGCGCCCAAGCACGTCGACCTCTACGTGAAGGTCGAAGCGTTCAATCCGGGCGGATCGGTCAAGGATCGCCTGGCGATCGCGATCATCCTCGACGCGGAGCAGAAAGGCGTGCTGAAACCCGGCGACACGGTCGTCGAGGCGACATCCGGCAACACCGGCGTCGCGCTCGCGATGGTCTGCGCCGCGCGCGGCTATCGGTTCGTCGCGCTGATGGCCGATTCGTTCTCGATCGAACGACGCAAGCTGATGCGCGCGTACGGCGCGAAAGTGATCCTGACGCCGGCCGCCGAACGCGGCAGCGGCATGGTGCGCCGCGCCGAGGAGCTCGCGAAGAAACACGGCTGGTTCCTTGCGCGCCAGTTCCAGAATCCGGCCAATCCCGCCTATCACCGCAACACGACCGCGGCGGAAATCCTGCGCGATTTCGCCGGCAAGCGGCTCGATTATTTCGTGACCGGCTGGGGCACCGGCGGCACGCTGACCGGCGTCGCCGACGTGCTGCGCGTCGCGCGGCCCGAAGTGAAAGTCATCGCGACCGAGCCGGCCGAAGCGTCGCTCCTGACCGGCGCCGAGTGGAAGCCGCACAAGATCCAGGGCTGGACGCCGGACTTCGTGCCGGACGTGCTGGATCGAAAGGCACCGCGCCGAGGTCGATGCGGTCGGCGAAGTGCTCGCGCGCGATACCGCGCGGCGTCTCGCGATCGAGGAAGGCATTTTCGTCGGCATCTCGGCCGGCGGCACGGTCGCCGCGGCGCTGCGCGTCGCGGAGAAGGCGCCGAAAGGCACGGTGCTCCTCGCGATGCTGCCGGATACCGGCGAGCGCTATCTTTCGACGTTCCTGTTCGAAGGCGTCAACGAGACGTCGGACGACGAGTGGCTTGCAACGCAAAGCTAGGCGCACTCCCTCCCAACACATGTCGCCCTTGTAGGAGCGGCTTCAGCCGCGATCTTTCGCGTGGGGCAAAGATCGCGGCTGAAGCCGCTCCTACAACAACGTCTGCTAGCGCGATTTTGGTTTTCGCGTCGCCTTCGGCTTTCTCCGCCGCGTCGTCGCGAGGCCCAGAAACACGAGCGCCGCGCGATGGAGTCGCACGACGTCCTCGTCGTCCAGCCGTCCGATCTGCCGTCCGAGTCGTGAGCGCGGCACGGTCGTGATCTTGTCGACCATCAGCCGGCACGGCACGCGCAATCCGTTTTGCGCATTCGGCTCGATCGGCACGCGGAACAGCGGCGCGTTGGTCGGATCCGATGTCAGCGCGCAAACCGTAACCGACGCGGTCGCATCGAACGCATCATCCTGGATGATGACGACGGGTCGCGGCTTGCCGGCGTAGTCGTTGCCGCCGGACGCGGTCCAGACTTCACCGCGCTTCATTCATCCCAATCCGAGATCGCGTCGATGAAGGCCTGATCGGCCGCTTCGCCCGCGCTGTTGGCGACCGCGAGCGACTGTCGATGCGCGGCCGCGCGGAATGATCGCGCGTCGATGTCCGGCACCCAGATCTGGATCGGGCGCAGGCCCTGCTCGCGCAGGCCTTCGCGGTGGCGCTGCACCTTCATGCGGATCGCCTTCAGATGAGACGCAGCCATATGTGCTCCGGTTACATGAAACTTCATTTACGTTACATGTAACCTATCACGAAGCGATTGCTTCCCGCAATCGGAAACAAAGAAAAACGGGCGCCGAAGCGCCCGTTTCTAATTGCCGGAAAAAGCGCAGTGGCCGCGTCGGATTACGCCGCTTTCTTCCACTGCCCGAGCGCCGCCAGGCCGTTTTCCTTCGCGCGCAGCGCAACCGTCTTCTGCGCCTCGGCGAAGTTCGCGTGCATGTCCTTGCCCCACAGCTTCAGCGCGGCCTGCTGCATCGCGCGTCCGTACGAGAACGACAGCGGCCACGGATGCGGGCCCATCTGGTTCATCGCGTTGAGGTGCGCGGTCGCCTGCTCGTCGGACTGGCCGCCGGACAGGAACACGATGCCCGGCAGCGATGCCGGCACCGCGGCCTTGAGGCAGCGGATGGTCGCTTCGGCGATCTCGTCGACACTCGCCTGCTCCGGGCGATTCCTTGCCGGAGATGACCATGCTCGCCTTCAGGATCGTGCCTTCGAGCATGACGTTCTGCTCGTACAGCGCGCCGAACAGCGAGCGCAGCGTCGCCTCGGTGACTTCGTAGCTGACTTCGAGATCGTGGCTGCCGTCCATCAGCACTTCGGGCTCGACCATCGGCACGATGCCGGCTTCCTGGCACAGCGCCGCGTAGCGCGCGAGCGCATGCGAGTTCGCTTCGATGCAGGTGCCGCTCGGCGTGTCCTCGCCGATCGTGATGACCGCGCGCCACTTGGCGAACTTCGCGCCGAGACGCGCGTATTCGTTGAGGCGCTCGCGCAGGCCGTCGAGGCCTTCGGTGACGAGCTCGCCCGGAAAACCGGCCAGCGGCTGCGGACCCTTGTCGACCTTGATGCCCGGCAGGATGCCGGCGTCGAGCATGATCTTGGTGAACGGCACGCCGGCCTTGGTCGACTGGCGGATCGTCTCGTCGTAAAGGATCGCGCCCGAGATGTGCTCGTGGAGCCGCGGCGTCGTCAGCAGCATCTCGCGGTAGGCGCGGCGGTTCTCTTCGGTGTTCGGCACGCCGACCGTGTCGAAACGCTTCTTGATCGTCGAATTGGATTCGTCGATCGCGATGATCCCCTTGCCCGGCGCGACCATCGCCTGGGCAATGCTTTCAAGCTCTTCGATGCTCATTACAAGGCTCCGTAAAAAACGAAAGCGCGCCGCGGCCGCGCGGATTGAAGCGGCCGGGCTCGGTAGATTTCAGGGTGCGGAATTATAGGCCGTTTCGGCCGGCATTGCCGGCCCGGACGCTGAATGTTGCGATCGGCGCGCGGCCGCCCTCAGTGGTCCTTCCAGTCGATCTTGTCGATCTGGCACTGCTTCATGACGGCCGTGCGCGCGGCCGGGTCGGCCGGCAGGTTGAACGGGAAGATCAGCCAGCTGAAAACGCGGTCCTTGCCGGCGTTGAGCAGGGTCGCCTCGAAGTGCAGGTTCGAAGCCACGCTTTTGGCAACCTTGCCGAGATCGCCGTCGGGCACGACGCGCTGCACCTTGATATTGCTGGTCGTGCCGTTCTTCTCGATCACGAACGACACCGTCGCGCAGCGCCGGCTGATTCATGTTGCGGCCGAAATTCGGCACGTCGGCGTCGACCGACGTGTTGGACATGACCCAGTACTTGGCGAGCTGCTCGGACGCGATCACGCGCGGCGGGCGTCTGGTCCATCGACTGGGCCGTCGCGAGCACGCTGATGAGGACGCCAACAGTGAGGAGAACGATGCGCGACATCGGCGATGCCCCTTCGATTGGAAGCTGCCAGTCTACCGCGCCGACCCTGAGCGCCACCTCACGTGCTGCGGCGCGCGCCGCAGCATGAAGCTCTCTGCATCTTCAGAGATCGCCAAGTCCTTCGGCGATGCCGCCCTTGCCGACCTTGAGCAAGCGCAGCGTATTGGTCCCGCCGAGCTTGCCCGTGTGATCGCCGGTCGTCACGATCACGCGATCTTCCTCGGCCAGCGCGCCGAGCTTGAACAGCGTCAGGATCGCCTCGCGCGACGCCTGGCCCGGGCTCACGCCCTTCGGATCGAACTCGACCGGATTCACGTCGCGGAACAGCAGCATGCGCCGGCGCGCGGCGGCGACGCGCGAAAGACCGTAGATCGGCACCGTCGAGCGGAAGCGCGACAGCCACTGCGCGGTCGCGCCGGATTCGGTCAGCGCGATGATCGCGCGCACGCCGACCTGGCTCGCAAGGAACATCGCGGCGCGCGCGATCGCCTGATCGGTGCGATCGAGCCGGTGCGCGTCGGGCTCAGATCCTCGATCGGCATGAACTGCCGCTCGGCGCCGAGGCAGACGCGGCGCATCGCGGCGACGGCCTTGTCCGGATGTTTTCCGGCCGCGGTTTCCTGCGACAGCATGACCGCGTCGGTGCCGTCGATGACCGCGTTGGCGACATCGAGCACTTCGGCACGCGTCGGGATCGGCGATTCGACCATCGACTGCATCATCTGCGTCGCCGTGATCACGACGCGGTTCTGCGCCAGCGCCTCGCGGATGATCTTCTTCTGCAGGCCCGGCAGTTCCGCATCGCCGATCTCGACGCCGAGATCGCCGCGCGCGACCATGACCGCGTCCGACGCATCGACGATCGACGTCAGATTCTCGATCGCCTCGGCGCGCTCGATCTTCGCGACGAGCGCCGCCTTGCCGCCGGCCGCCTTGAGCAACGTGCGCGCCTGTTCGATGTCGGCGGCGGTCTTGACGAACGACACCGCGAGGAAATCGGCTTCGAGCTCGGCGCGTCAGCACGATGTCGTTGCGATCCTTGTCCGACAGCGCGGCGACGGTGAGCCCGCCGCCGAGCCGGTTGATGCCCTTGCGATCGGACAGACGACCGCCGACGAGCACGCTGCAGCGCACCTGCCGATCGCCGACATCGACGACTTCGAGCGGATCAGCCCGTCGTCGAGCAGCAGCACGTCGCCCGGCTTCACGTCGCGCCAGAGATCGTGATAGCTGACGCCGACGCGCGTCGCGTCGCCCGGCGCTGCGTCTTCGCGGCAATCGAGCGCGAACGGCTGGCCGGACTCGAGCTGCACCGGCCCGTTCGCGAAGCGCTCGATGCGGATCTTCGGACCCTGCAGGTCGGCGAGCACGCCGACTTCGCGGCCGAGCTTCGCGGCCGCTTCGCGCACCGCGGCGGCGCGCTGCTTGTGATCGTCCGGCACGCCGTGCGAAAGATTGAGCCGCACGATGTCGACGCCTTCGACGAGCAATTGCTCGAGCATGCCCGGCGCATCGGTGGCGGGTCCGAGCGTGGCGATGATCTTCGTGCGGCGCAGCTGCAGAGCCATCGTGCGAATCCTGTCCCGACAAGCCACTAAACTTAGCACACGCCCGGGAACCGACTCATGACGGACGTGCATGCGCATGCATTCCTGCATTTTGTAGGAGCGGCGCCAGCCGCGATCTTTGGGGATTGCGCAACCAAAAGATCGCGGCTTTCGCCGCTCCTACAAGGCGCGGGATTCGGTGAGCGGCAGAGCAAGCAACCCGGCGAGCTCGGCCGGGTGCGTCGCAATCGCGTCTGAACCTGCCCTCTGCAATTCCTCGATGCCGCCGAATCCCCACGCGACGCCGATGCCGCGCACGCGGTTCGCGCGCGCGCCTTCGATGTCGAAATGCCGGTCGCCGATCATCGTCGCGTGCTCGGCGCGCGCGCCGAAATCATCCAGCGCCTCGGCGATCATCTCGGCCTTCGAGCGATGCGCGTGGCGATCGGCCGGGCCGTACACGCGCGCGAACGCGCCGGCGAACTCGAAATTGTCGACGATGAGCCGCGCCTGCGATTCCGGCTTGGTCGTGACGACCGCGAGCGCGTCGCCCTGCGCCGCGAGCGATGCGATCAGTTCCGGAATGCCTTCGTAGACCGCGTGCTCGGACCAGCCGATGTCCTCGAAACGATCGCGGTAGTGATCGATCGCGGCGACGATGCGCGCCTCGTCGTCGCCGAGCACGCTCGGAAACGTCTGCCGGAACGGCGGACCGATCCAGCTGCGCAGCACGTCGCGCGGCGGCAGCTCCGCGCCGATGCGCTCGAACGCATGCGCGAGGCACGCGGTGATGCCGGGCTCCGAATCGATCAGCGTGCCGTCGAGATCGAACAGCACGAGCCGGCGCGACGCCGGCCGCGAAACATCCATCATGCGCGCGCCTCGAGCGCGGCGACCGCCGGCAGCTTCTTGCCTTCGAGGAATTCGAGGAACGCGCCGCCGCCGGTCGAGATGTACGAGATCCGATCCTCGACGCCGTACTTCTCGATCGCGGCCAGCGTGTCGCCGCCACCGGCGATCGAGAATGCCTTCGAATCGGCGATCGCTCGCGCAAGCGTTTCGGTGCCGTTGCCGAACGCATCGAACTCGAACACGCCGACCGGGCCGTTCCAGACCACGGTGCCGGCCTTCGCGATCAGCGCGGCGTAGCGCTGCGCGGTTTCCGGGCCGATGTCGAGGATCATGTCGCCGTCGCCGACCGCATCGGCGCGCTTGACGGTCGCCGGCGCATCGGCCTTGAACTCCGGCGCGACGACGACGTCGGTCGGAATCGGCACTTCGGCGCCGCGCGCCTTCGCATCGGCGATGATCTTCTTCGCGGTGCCGACGAGATCGTTCTCGACGAGCGACTTGCCGACCTTGTGCCCGGCCGCCGCGATGAACGTGTTGGCGATGCCGCCGCCGACGATGAGCTGATCGACCTTGTCGACGAGATTTTCGAGCAGCGTCAGCTTGGTCGACACCTTCGAGCCGGCCACGATCGCGAGCAGCGGACGCGCCGGCTTGTCGAGCGCCTTGGCCAGCGCATCGAGCTCGGCCATCAGCAGCGGACCGCCGCACGCGACTTTGGCGAAGCGGATCACGCCGTGCGTCGAAGCCTGCGCGCGGTGCGCGGTGCCGAACGCATCCATGACGAACACGTCGCAGAGCGCGGCGTATTTCTTCGAGAGCGTCTCGTCGTCCTTGCCCTCGCCGACGTTCATGCGGCAGTTCTCGAGCAGCACGAGCTGACCCGGCCTGATGTCGACGCCGTCGACCCAGTCGCGGATCAGCGGCACGTCGCGGCCGAGCAGCTCGCCGATGCGCCGCGCCACGGGTGCGAGCGAATCCTCGACGCTCCAATGCCCTTCTTTCGGCCGACCGAGGTGCGAGGTGACCATCACGGCCGCGCCCTTGTCGAGCGCGAGCTGCAGCGTCGGCAGCGCGGCGAGGATGCGCGTTTCGGACGTGATGCGACCGTCGTCGATCGGCACGTTCAGATCCTCGCGGATCAGCACGCGCTTGCCGGCAAGATCGAGATCACTCATGCGCACGACGGACATCGGTAAAGCTCCTCGCTGAAGGGAAAAGTGCGCGCATCGGCGCGCGCGGCCCGACATTAGAGCCGCAGCGGAGCGCTCGCGCAATCGGCGCGCAGGTACCGGGCGAAACGAGCGGCCGCCGCTTCGTCGAGGCGGCCATCGGAGCCAATCCGCTGCCGTCCCTGCGCGATCGCGCGCGAGTGGCACCACGACGTGCGCGTCCGCGGCGCTAACATGGCGAGCCCCAACCGAGGAGCCGACATGAGCGAGCACAGCGCCGTCGTCCGCTGGCAGCGCGGCAGCGACGAATTCGCGCGCGGGCGCTACTCGCGCGCACACGAATGGCGTTTCGACGGCGGCGCGATCGTGCACGCGTCGGCATCGCCGTCGGTCGTGCGCGTGCCCTGGTCGGATCCGGCCGGCGTCGATCCCGAGGAAGCGCTCGTCGCGGCGATCTCGAGCTGCCACATGCTGTGGTTCCTCTCGCTCGCAGCGGACAAGGGCTTCGTCGTCGAGAGCTACGAAGACGATGCCGTCGGCACGATGGGGAGCAACGCCGAAGGCCGCGAGGCAGTTACCGATGTCGTGCTGCGGCCGCGCATCGCGTTTTCCGGCGCGAAGCAGCCGGACTCGACCGAGATTTCGGCGCTGCACGATTCCGCGCACCATCATTGCTTCATCGCCAATTCGGTGCGTTCGAAGATCCGCATCGAGGCGCCGGCGTGAACGCGGGCGCAATGATCGCGTGGCGCGACGCGCTCGCGCGGCTGCCGACGCCGGACGGCAAGCGTTTCGTCGCGATGTTCGAGCACGGCACGCTGCTCGTCGAGCTCTACGCGCCGCGCGGCGCGGATCCGCAGAAGCCGCACACGCGCGATGAGCTGTATGTCGTCGTCGCCGGCAGCGGCACATTTTTCTGTGACGGCACGCGCATGCGCTTCGAAACCGGCGATGCGCTGTTCGCGCCGGCGCATGCCGAGCATCGCTTCGAGGATTTCAGCGACGATCTCGCCGTGTGGGTGATGTTCTACGGCGCCGAGGGCGGCGAAGCCGCATCGCCCGGCTGAGGCATCTGCGCGCGCAGCGCAGAGCCGCGTGCGAGCAGGCCCGTGCAATAGGCGATGTAGTAGCCGATGACGATGCCGATCAGCGCGACCGTGAGCGGACTGCGCTGGAACGTCGAGAATGGATCGCCCGCCTGCGCCGCGGCCTGCATGCCCGGATACAGCACGAGAAAGCGGTATGCGAGCCGGCCGACCAGCACCGCAGTAAGCACAGCACCAATGTAGGCGTTCGGCGTGTAGAAAATTCCGCCCGGCATGACGTCGAACTTCGTCAGGCGCAGGCCCAACCACGCCAGCGCCACACCGGCCGCAACCCCGACGAATCCCGCGGCGGCGAGCTCCGTCGAATGCAGGACACGCATGGCAAGGAATAGCGCGACGAAGGACAGGATCACGATGCGCGTCTTCAGCCGCGCCGGCTGCAGCGCCTGGCGGCCGAACACGCTGCGGAAGCGCCGGTACAGCGCGAACAGGACCAGCGCCGCCATCGCGGCGAATACGTAGGGATCGTGGCTCATTGGCCTTTCGTGCAGGAAGGAGCGGACGCGCCGCTGCCGGCGCGATCGAACTCTACACCCGTCGCAGCGCGCGGGGCCAAGCGGGCAACCCAACGAGCAATCGTCGACTGCCCTCGGCGCAATCGAGGCGTCACGTTCAGCCGCCGCCCTTCGGTCGCGCCACCGCGAGATACCAGCCGAGCATGACGCCGGTGACCGCGCCGGCGAACTCGAACACGACGCGCGTGCCGAGGAAATCCGGATCGTGGATCTCCTCGAGCGTCCGCCCGATCACGTAGGGCGATTCCATGTGCACGATGCTGAGGTGGAAGAGGTCCCACGCATCGACGCCGGCTGCGACGACGAGCGTGATGACCAGCGCGACGCCGATCGCGGTGCCGGCATTCCAGCCGACGCGCCTGCCGATCCAGTGCGCCACAAGGCAGATGACGAGGCCGACGACGAGCGCGATCGCACCCGCCTCGAGCACGCCCGGCATCCCGAACGACAGCCACATGAATCCCATAGCGACGCTCGCGAATACCGGGGTTCCGCGGACACTTTAGCAGCGGGCGAGCTCATCACCGCGCGAAGGCGTCAAACGCGCCGGACTCTTCCGCGAGCGCCGCCTCGCGCGATTCCGACGTCTGTCGCATGGCGCGGGCCGGCGCGGCTGAATGTGCCAAAGATTGGCACTTGTGACGCGGCGCACAGTCGGTCGCAGGCCATTTTCCACTTTGTTTTAGTGGCATGTTGCTTGCTTTGCACTGCAGCAACGCAACGTGTACCCGGACCCTCTTCATGGCCCTCATCGTCGACGACATCTGCCAGGACCTCACCGGCATCGGCAGACCGACCGACGAGCTCATCGACTGGCGGCAACGCTACGAGGGAGTCCTGATGGTCGCGTATCTCGATGGCAAAGCGGTCGCCGGAATCTCGGGACCGTGGCCGGTCAACCAGTTCGCGCTGACATGGTGGGATCGGCCCGTGCCGGCGCGCCAGCTCGAGCTGTTCGATTCGCTGGCGGCCGCGCAACGACGCGTCGAAGAATGGGCGTGGCGCATGCGCACCATCGGCGTGATCGACCGGCCGCCAGCCAACGATCCGATCCTGCCCGAAGCGACCGTTTCGATTGCGCCGTCGCGCCAGGGTTCGTGGTTCGGCAAGCTGCGCGATGCGATCGGCGGTGCGCCCGCGCCGCAGCGCATCCCGCGCGGACGCATCGAGGCGATGCGCTATCCGCCGCTGTGCGATGACGATCTGCGCGATATCCATTTCGCGGCGTACGAATAACGCGCGACTCAACAACGCGCGCGTCGCCCCCGCAATTCATTCCGTTGCTCTCACTCCGCTCCTTGTTCCGCGCCCGGATTTTCTGCGCGGTGCGAACGCATCGCCAAAATCAGTGCTGGCCAGCACATGTCGAGTCGCATGCCCGCTTGCGCTGCAATGCACCAGCGTCAACGACCGAATATTCGTAGAACTCCGTCACGCAAACGCGTCGAAAATTGCCAACTTGGCGGACTCGTAACGCCCGTATAGTGCAGAGCGCGGCGGCGAGGAAGCGGTCGATGCTCAAGCGTTGTGCAATGTGTGTGCTGACGCTGATGTTCGCGTTTGCGATGCAGGCAGCGCAGGCATTCTTCGATCCACCGTGGATCACGCCGGCCGCGCCAAGAACAGGCGAGATGGTTTCGGTCAATGTTCGCGACGGTACTATGCGATGCGATTTTCGAACAGCCCGGGTATCCGCAGATCACGCAACAAGGTAATTCGATTCGACCTTGTTGAATACGGTCACCATTGGGACAACGAGTGATCTATGCATCTACGACACTAGGACATTTGGTGCAACCGATCGGCGCATTTCCGCCCGGCGACTACACGGTCACAGTCGATTTTACCTACGAAAACTACCCTTTCGGGTACGAGACCATCACGCTTGGCGTCGTTCCTTTTACCGTCGCGGGCGCAACGCCTGCTGCGCCTGTTCCTGTCGCTACGCCGTTGTGGAAATTCGTGTTGCTGGTGCTGATATCCGGCGTCGCCGCTCGGGCGCTGCAACTGCGACGACGAAGCAAGCTTAGTGTTTCAAGGCGCTCCTGATGACGCCGAATCGTTTCCTTCCGGCAACCGTTGCGCTGCTGCTAGCGATGGTGTCGTCGAGCGCGCAGGCATTCTTTGATCCGCCGTGGATAACGCCCGCTGCGCCGAGGGCAGGCGAGAGTCGTTTCAGTCAACATGCGATGGGGGATCTGCGACGCGATGGTCGAGCAGCCAGGCTATCCCCAAGTATTCCGCAACAACTCCGCGTACATCACGTAATTCATGCGGAAGACGTATTGCACGTCTTCGCGACTATATTTTTCTCGCTACATTTGTTGCAATTATCAATTGTCGCATTGTTTTTTGTGCTTTTGATACGGCGTGGCGCGATAGTGCACCGGATTCCGTATCACCTTCCTAAGGGCATCTGTTCGCCGGATCCGTATCGGCGTGTCATCTCGTCGGATCGCGTTCCATCGCATCCATGGAGGAGAAACGCATGTCACCGAAGTTCGTTCTATGCGCATTGTGTCTCGCGCTATCGGGTTCGTCGCTGACCGCGCACGCGGGGAACGAGGACCGCACGATTATCGTGCTGCTGAAAGACGTGCCCGGCGCACCAACGCCGGCCGAAGTCGTCGACTACACGAACACGTGGCCGCACGCGGCCAACCCGCCGCTTCAGGCGTTTCTGGTCAAGGATCCGCAGGTTTCGGTCTATCTGCTTCCGGATCGCGCCACTGGCGATTTCCTGGCCTGGTTGAACGCCAATCCGAATTCGGCGCGCAAGAAGCTCGAAAACACATTCCTGTCGGTGTTTCCTTCGCCGAGCGATATTCCGGAGGCGCTAGCAGCGCTGCAGGCCGATCCCTACGTCGAAGTCGCGGAGGTGCCGGATGATCTCAACTTCCATACGGCTGCCGCGAGCGACGATGTTCGCGGCGATGGGACTCCGCACGCCGTCGAGACGCACGCAGTACGGGTGGGATGACATGAACCTCGACGCCGCATGGCAGATCACGGGCGGCGGCTACGCGCAAGTCGCGCAGATCGACATGGGAGTGGACAGCACCCACCCGGCGCTGCGCACCTTCGCGGGCAGCACGTATGTGGGCGGAAACCTGATGCTCGCCGCATCGAAAGATGTCGGTCTCACTGGACAGCCGGCGCAACCCGGCTTCGATCAGAGCGATATCGATGAAGCGAAGCCGGAATGGATCGGAGCGGGCACGTGCACGCCCGTCGATGCGCTTCTGTCGCCAGCGCGTCTCGGTCATGGCACGCACACAGCGGGCCTTCTCGGCGCTAACGAAGCTAGCGGGCTAGGTGTACGAGGAACCTGCAAACATTGCGGTATTGCGGAATATCGAACTGCGTATCCTGGAATGTCGATCAGAACTGTCGCCAGCCAAGTGGTGCCGACGCTAAACTCCGCCGCTGCCGACCGCGCCAAAGTCGAAGCAGTCGACACCGCAGCGCAAGTCGTCAGCATGAGCTTCGGCCACAACTACGGCACGCCGTTCAGTTGCGTCGAATAATCGCAGCAAGGCCCCATGCCTGACGCTCGCGTACGCGGTCGGGCGCGACGTCGCGCTCGTCGCATCGTCAGGCAACAAGCGCCTCGAGCTCGATTTCCCGGCCAGCGACAAGCGCGTGATCTCGGCCGGCGGATTCCAGCCCGATCTCGCGCTCTGGAACGAATCTCCGGTCGGCAACACAACCTGCCCGCCGTCGCCGGGAAGCGCCGAATGCGGGAGTAATTGGAGCCACACATACGGCGGGTCGTATCTGACGCATCAGGAATTGCTCGGCTCCGCCAAGCACGTAATGTCTACGACCTACCCGAACACCACCTGGGTCGACTACGCCGAATGCGGCGACGGCTACGGCACGCCGATGGGCGACGGCATCGGCTGGTGCACAGGCACGTCGATGTCCGCGCCGCAGATCGCCGGCGTCGTCGGACTGCTGCGTTCGATCAATCCGCTGGTGCCGATGGGCGTGCCCGAGCCTCCCGTCGGCACGGCGCCGGGTGTGAGGTCCGTGCTCGCGCGCACGGCCTCGCAGGCGGCGATCGGTCAGCCGTGGAATGCACGCGTCGGCTATGGTGTTCCCGATGCAGCGAAGGCCGCGCATCAGCTGCTCGGCACGATCGCGGGCGGTCCCGTGCGCAATCGCGCGACGCCGTTGTTCAGGCTGTACAGCGTCGACACGAAGGATTTTGCGGAGACGACCTCGCCGCAATACGCGTTGTCGCTGCTGATCGCGCAGGTGCATGACTACGTGCAGCCGAGCACCGGGATCGGTGCCGAGCCGCTCGTGCCGGGCTATGCGTTTCCGTACGACGCCGATGCGAGCGACACGTTCTTTGAATCAGCGCCCGCTGCGCCGCGCGCTGCGATCTACGTTCTGACCACCGACGTCAAACCTCGCGGCGAGTGGCCGGCGCTGATTCCGCTCTATCTGATGGACAAGCCACGAGCGGGCGGCCAGGACTATCTTCTCGTCACAACGAAGGCCGACATCGAAGCAGCGCACGCCGGCGGCTACGACCTGCGAACGATTCAAGGCTATGTCGTATGCAGCCGTGCTCGCCCGAGCCCGCCTGCGTGCCGCCGGGCGCGCAGGTGCTCTATCGCGCGTGCAACCTCGGCATCGCCGATTGCGCGACGTTTCTCGAAAGCGAACGCGCGGCTTTCGAAGCCGGCGGCTACACGGCCGCCTATCCGGCGGGCAGCAGCACGAAGCTAGGTTATGCGTATCCGGCGACCGACACGGACGGCGACGGTTTGCCGGATGGTTTCGAATATGTCGTCGGCACGAGTCCGACGCGCGCCGATTCGGATGGCGACGGAATTCCGGATGCTGTCGAATTGCCGCTGGCCGGCGTGCCAGTGAGCGATCCATGCTCAGGTGGCGTGGGCGCGATCTTCTGCCCAGCGGATTCCATCTTCAAGGATGGGTTCGAAGGGTTCTGAGCAACGCCCGCCATCGCATCACGACGCGCGGCGGCGCCGCGGCGCGTCACTGGCCGTCGAACCCATCGGCGAAGATTTCGTCGACTGGACGCTCGTACGCGCCAAGATCGAAGCCGGCACCCTGCGGCCGATGCGTTCCCTCGATGTCGACATCCGGCGCGAGATCCGCGCTGCCGGCGTCGATCGCGGCCGCGCCCGCGACGAGATGCAGATCGAACGGCGGTGCGACGAACAGCGCCGCGGCGTCCTCGATCAGGAGATTGTGATCGTCGGTGATGTTGTTGCCGCTGAGCTGGTAGTCGGTCGCGAGGTTGTTGCGCACGATCACGTTCGAGCTCGGCGTGCCGTCCTTGTGGTCGGTCACCATGATCCATGGCGGTCCCGGCTGGCCTTCGGCGAGATCGATCACGCTGTTGTTGACGATGCGCGAGTCGCGCATGCCGTAGAAGCTGATGCCGTGCCAGTGATCGGTGATGACGACGTTGTTCTCGACGGTCCAGTCGACGAAGAAGCCGTCGAAGCAGCCGATGCCTTGCATGGAGCTGCGCAGTGGATCGTTCGGATCCTCGGCGTTGATGATGAGATTGCCGCGCAGCACGACGCCGGTGACCTCGCCGGTGCCGACGCCGCCGGGCCCGACCGACCAGCTCTGGAATCCGTCGTCGTGGTTGTCGTCGAACGGATCGCCGATCTTGTTGTTCTTGACCGTGTTGTACTCGAACACGTCGCGGTCGCCGAGGCCGCGCAGGCCGTCGGCCGAGAAGCCGTCGATCACGTTGCGGCGGATTCCGGCGTCCGGCCCATCGACACTGATGCCGAAGCGCACGTTGCGCAGCGTGTTGTCGTGCACGCTGATGCGCGCGGCGCCGACGTAGATGCCGCTCGACGCGAGGTTGACCCATTCGTCCGGTCCCCATGACGAAGCGTCGTCGACGCTGAAAAGATCGCTGTCGGCGAGCTCGATATCCCATGCCGGCCCGAAAAAGTTGTGATCGCTGATGTCGGCAAGGTCGATCGACTCGTTGGTCGCCGCGTACGACGGGCTGATCGAAAGCCCGCGCACGATCCAGTTCTGCGCGGCCTGCACGGTGAGGCTGCGCACGTGCGGCGTCTGTCCCGGCTCGGCGGCAACGGTGATCGGCGCGGTGTTGTAGGCGTGCTCGATGACGAGATCGCCGTGATAACCGTCGCGAAGCCACAGCGTGTCGCCGGCCTGCACCGGCGCACCCGCGTTGACGGTGACGAGCTGCATGCCGTCCTGATACGGATAGTCGGGCCAGTCCTGCGTCTGGATCAGGCCGTCGTCGAACACGGCCGCGAGCGATTGCCACGGATCGTCCGCGCTGCCGTCGCCGGCGTCGCTGCCGTTGACCGGATCGATGTAGAAGTCGGCGGCGCTGGCCCGCGCAAGGGCGCAGACGAGCAGCACGGCGGTGCCCCAGCGGACGATTTTCATTACGTGCCTCGGCGATGTGGTCACGGCGCCGGCATCAGAGCACACGGCGTCGCGATCGGCAGTGACGGTCGTCGCGCTACGGTTCTTTCTGCTCGCATTCCTCGCTCCGGCCGAGCGGCGCGGGCTTCCGATCCTGATCAGCCAGTCCGATCCGGCCGCGGTATAGTTAACCGGCTCGTCCACAGGAGTGTCGACGATGGGCGCGTCTGCGGTCCGTCTGCTGGTCGCGTTCGCGTTGCTCGCGTCGGTTGCTCCGGCGCGCGCGCAGGACATCGAACCCCGTTCGTACTCCAACGCGCCGGTCGGCGTGAACTTCCTGATCGCAGGTTACGTTTACACGGACGGCGGCCTGTCGTTCGATCCGTCGCTGCCGATCGAGAACGCCCACCTCTCGACGTCGAATGCGGTACTGGCATACGCGCGCGTTCTCGATGTGTGGGGCAAGTCCGCGAAGCTCGACGTCGTAGTGCCCTACACCGATCTGTCCGGATCGGCCGACTACGCCGGACTACCGCTGGAGCGCAAGATCGACGGCTTCGGCAACCCCTCGTTCCGGTTCTCGGTCAATCTCTACGGCGCCCCGGCGCTCGGGCTCAAGGACTTTGCCGGATATGAGCAGGATGTCATCGTCGGCGCGAGCCTGAGGGTTACCGCACCGATCGGCCAGTACGACGAGGATCGCCTCGTCAACATCAGTACGAACCGTTGGTCGTTCAAGCCGGAACTCGGCATCTCGAAGGCGGTGGGCCCTTGGACGTTCGAAGCCACGACGGCGGTTACGCTGTTCACCGACAACACGGATTTCTACGGTGCGACGACGCGCTCGCAGAATCCCTTCTACTCGTTCCAGGGCAACGCGATCTACAACTTCGCATCCGGAGTCTGGGCAGCTGCCGGCGCTACCTACCTTGTCGGCGGGCGCACGACGATCGGCGGCGTTCTGAGCAACGATCTGCAGCAGAACTGGCGCGTCGGCGCGTTGCTGGCGTTTCCGGTGAATGCGCGCAATTCGGTAAAGGTCTACGCGAGCAGCGGCGTGTCGGCGCGCACGGGCAACGATTTTGATGCCGTCGGGATTGCGTGGCAGTACCGTTGGGGCGGTGGAATCTGATCCAGCGGCGACGACGGCAGCCCGTAGAATCGGGACCCTCGGCGCCACGCTGCCGCAGTGACCGGCGTCGCGCTAGCGCAACGCTTCCGCCTGCGGATCGAAGCCGTCGGCGAAGATGACGTCGCCGGCGTCGAGATCGAGCGCGTAGACCGCACCATTGAACGACGCGTCGTAGCCCGCGCACCAGACATGCGAGCCGAGATGCGCGCAGGCATCGAGCTCGCGGCCCTCGCTGTCGAGGTCAAGCGTCCAGGTGGCGCCGCCGTCGTCGCTGAAATAAAGGCCGCCCGCCGCGGAATAGATGTTGCCGCCCGCGGCCCAGCCGACATCGGGCGACACGAACAGGATCTCGCGGATCGGCCACGGACTGTCGAGCGTGCGTTCGCTCCAGTTCGCGCCGCCGTCGGTCGTGCGATGCACCCAGCCGGCGACGTCCGGCGAGATCTCGCCGCCGCCGACCCAGCCGGCCATTTCGTCCGCGAAGAACGTCGGCCCGTCGAATACGGAATCGATCGGTGGCCCGCAGGTCCATGCGGCGCCTGTGTCGATGCTGTCGCAATAGGTAATGCCGGATGCGCGCGCGTGTCCGCTGGGCAGCAGGCTGAACTGGTTGCCGAACCATCCACCGGTCGGGTCGACGACGAGCGAAGTCCAGTCGGCCGCCGCGGCGCCGCCGTCGGTCGTGTAGTGCGCCGCGTTGGCGGCGTCGAAATTGACGAGATCCATGACCAGCCCATTCGGTGCGTCGGAAAAACGCACGCGCATCGACCAGCCGCGCTCGGTCAGGATGACATCGTCGGACCAGCTGTCGCCGCCATCGCTGCTCCAGCGCAGGACACCGCGCGAATTCTGGTTGTCGAAACCGGAGATCACGACGTTGTCGGCATCGAACGCATACACGCCGTACCAGTAGTACGGGAACCCGAGATTCATGATGCGGGCCCAGTGCGCGCCGCCGTCGATCGTCTTCCAGACCTGGCCGAGCTCCGCAGCGGCGTAGCCGATGTCGGCGCTGGCAAACGCGAGGTCGTGGATCACGGCGCCGGGCAGCGTCTGCTGCAGCGTCCAGTCATGCATCGTCCCGCGCAGACTCGGCGGACGCGACACGTGCACGGTCGCCGCACGTTCCGCGGCGAGTATGTGCGTGCTGCCTTGCGCGGGAATCCGTGCGGAGACATGGCGGACGGTCGCGTCCGCAGCGATTGCGAGGCCCGAGCAGAATCCCGCGATCAGAACCACCGCCACGATCGCCTGCCGTGCGAGTCGTACCTGATCGCGCACGACGTTCATGCCTCCGCGCGCGGCGGCGTTTCGCGCCGGCGGCTGCGCACGTAGGTCGACGTGGTCGAGCCATCGCCGATCTTGCGCTTCTCGATGTCGAACAAACCGCTCGCAGCGATCAGCTCGCTGAGTTTGCGGTAACCGTAGTTGCGCGCGTCGAACTCGGGCACCTGCTTGGCGATCGTGCTTCCGAGCGTGCCGAGCTGCGACCATCCGGCGTCGTCGGACGAGGCCTCGGCCGCGTTGCGCAGCAGCGCGACGAAGCGGCGATCCTGTTTCAGCTGCGCGGCCGAGCGCGGCTTCAGGCTCGCCGCGCCATCGTCGTCCTTGGCCAGCAGGATCTCGGTGTAGATGAACTTGTCGCAGGCCGACACGAACGGCGCCGGCGTTTTCTTCTCGCCGAAGCCATAGACGACGAGCCCGGCTTCGCGGATGCGCGCGGCGAGGCGCGTGAAATCGCTGTCGCTCGAGACGATGCAGAAGCCGCCGAGCCGGCCGGTGTAGAGCAGATCCATCGCGTCGATGATCAGCGCGGAATCCGTCGCGTTTTTTCCGGTCGTGTAACGGAACTGCTGGATCGGCTGGATCGCGTGGGTCAGCAGCGTTTCCTTCCAGCCCTTCAACTGCGGACCGGTCCAGTCGCCGTAGATGCGCTTGACCGTCGCGGTGCCGTATTTCGCGATCTCGGCGAGCAGCGCGTCGACGACGGAAGGTTGCGCGTTGTCGGCGTCGATGAGTACGGCGAGCGTGGTTGAAGCCCCGGCCATGGCACGTACCTCGTTGAGAGACGCAGCAGTCTACGCCGCCGGCTTGAATGCGATGCTACCGCACGTCGAACTCGATCAGCTCGTCGAGGTGTCCGACGCGCAGAAACCACCGCGCCGCGACGCCTCAGGGCTGATCGTGCGGGCGCGGCGTCAGCCGATTGCAGATCGCGCTGATCGTGGCCATCTCGGCGGGCTTGACGAGGTGGTGGTCGAAGCCGGCTTCGGCCGTGCGGCGGCGATCCTCGTCGTGTCCCCAGCCGGTGACCGCGACGAGCGTCAGCTCATCACCGCCCGCGGCCGCGCGCAGCGTGCGCGCGACGTCGTAGCCGGACAGCCCGGGCATGCCGATGTCGAGGAACACGACATCCGGCTCGAACGTTTCGACGGCGCCGCGCCGTCAGGCGCGGATCGTAGACGCAATGCGTTTCGTGGCCGAGCATCTTCAGCATCATCGCCATGCGTGTCGGCCGAATCGTGGTTGTCGTCGACGATCAGTGCGCGGCAGCTCGCATTCGTCCCGGTCTCCACCACGGCAGGCGGGGCTGCCGCCGCTTCGCGCGGAACCGGCACCAGCGGCAGGTGCACCGTGAAGCGGCTGCCGCGGCCGAGCCCTTCGCTGTGCACGTCGACGCGGCCGTCGTGCAGCTCGACGATGCGCTTGACCAGCGTGAGGCCGATGCCGAGTCCGCCGCGCGAGCGCTCGAGCGACGTGTCGACCTGCGCGAAGGCCTCGAAGATCTCGTCGGCCTGTCCGGCGTCGAGGCCGATGCCGCTGTCGATGACCGCGACGTCGATGCCGTCGGCGTCGCTCCTGGCGACGAGCTCGATCGGCGTCTCGGCCGGCGAATACTTCGCGGCATTGTTGAGCAGGTTGGAGAACACCTGCGACAGGCGGTCGTGATCGACGTAGAGCGCGATCTCGTCGTCCGGCACGCGCACGTCGAGCGTGTGGCGATCGGCGAGCAGCAGCGGCATCGCGGTCTCGATCGCCGAGTCGAGCACCGCGCGCAGCGTCGTCGGCGCGTGCTGCACGGTGAGCTTGCCGCGATTGATGCGCGCGATGTCGAGCAGATCGTCGATCAGCCGCACCAGCAGGCGCAGCTGGCGCTGCATCGCCTCGTGCAGCGGTTCGGTGCGCTCGGCGAGCTGCAGCGCATTGAGCGCGTTGCCGAGCGAGGCCAGCGGATTGCGCAGCTCGTGCGCGAGCGTGGCGAGGAATTCGTCCTTGCGCCGGTTGACCTCGAGCAGGCGCAGCTCGGCGCGTGATGCGCTCGGCGATCTGCGACTGCAGCTCGACGTTGCGCGCCGCAAGTTCGATTGTTGGCGACGCGCAGCGATTCGTTGAGCGATTCGAGCTCGCGGCCTTCTCCACGCGCAACGCTTCGTTGGCCGCTTCGAGATTGCTGGTTGGCGAGCTGCAGGTCGCGGCGCTTGCGATACAGCTCGGCGAGCACGACGACCTTGCTGCGCAGGATCTCCGGGATGATCGGCACCGTCACGTAGTCGACCGCGCCGAGCTTGTAGCCGCGCATGCGGTCCATGTCCGAGACGTTGATCGCGGTGACGAAGATGATCGGCGTCTTCTCGAAGCGCGGGTGCTGATGGATCAGGCTCGCGGTTTCGAAGCCGTCCATGCCGGGCATGTTGACGTCGAGCAGGATCAGCGCGAACTCGCGCTCCATCAGATGCTTCAGCGCCTCGGCGCCCGAGTTCGCCTCGATCAGGTTTTCGGCGAGCGGCGCCGAGGATCGCGCGATACGCGAGCAGCCGCGCCGGCTGATCGTCGACGAGCAGGATGTCGACCGGATCGGCCGTCGCGCTCCCGGGATAGGGCGTTGCGGATCTCAGCGGTGCAGCCACTGTCGCAGCACTCCGAGCAGCTGGTCGGTGACGACGGGCTTGGCGAGGTAGTCCGACGCGCCCGCCTCGAGGCACTTCTCGCGGTCGCCCTTCATCGCCTTCGCGGTCAGCGCGATGATCGGCAGCGCGCGCGAATCGGGCTTGCGCGCGGATCGCGCGCATCGTGTCGTAGCCGTCCATGCCCGGCATCATGATGTCCATCAGCACGAGATCGATGTCGCGGTCGTCGGCGACCTTCTCGATCGCCTCCTGGCCGGTGCCGGCCGTGACGACGCCCATGCCGTGGCGCTCGAGCACGCTCGACAGCGCGAAGATGTTGCGCACGTCGTCGTCGACGACGAGCACGCGCTTGTGCTTGCAGCGCCTCGTCGGATTCGTGCAGGCGCTGCACCATCTTCTGCTTGGCCGGCGGCAGATCGGCGATCACGCGATGCAGGAACAGCGCGGTCTCGTCGAGCAGGCGCTCGGGCGATTCGACGCCCTTGATGATGACGCTCTTGGCCGCGCGGCGCAGGCGCCGGTCCTCCTCGGCGCTGAAAGATCCTTGCCCGGTGAACACGACGATCGGCACCTGGCGCAGCTTCGGCTCGGCCTCGATGCGGTCGAGCAGCTCGAAGCCGCTCATGTCGGGCAGGCGCAGGTCGAGCACGACGCAGTCGTAATCCGATCGCGCGCATCCGGCTCAATGCGTCGGCGCCGCTCGACGCGGTGTCGATGTCGACGTCGTCGTGGCGGATCAGCTCCTCGATGCTGAGCCGCTCGCCGGCGTCGTCCTCGACGATCAGCAGCCGCTTCTTGCGCGGCAGCGTGTACGCGCGGATGCGCTCGAGCGCTTCGTCGATCGACTCGGACGTCGCCGGCTTGGCGAGATACGCGAACGCGCCGCGCTCGAGGCTGTGATGGCGCTCCTCGTCGACCGTGACGATCTGCACCGGGATGTGCCGCGTCATCGAATCCTGCTTGAGCTGCGAGAGCACGGCCCAGCCGAGCATGTCCGGCAGGTGGATGTCGAGCGAGATCGCGGTCGGACGGTACTGCCGCGCGAACTGCAGCGCGTCGGTGCCGCGCTGCGCGACGATGCACGTTGAAGCCGCGCGAGCGCGCAAGATCGCGCATCACGATCGCGTAGCGCGCATCGTCCTCGACGACCAGCAGCGTCGGGCGCGCCGGAATGAGCGCGCCGCGATCGTCCTCGATCGCTTCGGGCAGCGTTGCCGGCGTGCCGTCCTGCGCGGTGGCACGGCTGCCGGACGGCGGCGGCAATCGCTCGCGGTTGTCCGCGCCGACATAGTTCAGCGGCAGATACAGCGTGAACGTGCTGCCGCTGCCGACCGCGCTCTTGCAGGCGCAGCTCGCCGCCGAGCAGGCCGGCGATTTCGCGGCTGATCGCAAGGCCGAGGCCGGTGCCGCCGTACTTGCGCGACGTGCCGGCATCGGCCTGCTGGAACGCCTCGAACACGATGCGCTGCTTGTCCGCCGAGATGCCGATGCCGGTATCGGCGACTTCGAACGCGACGACGGTCGGCGGCGTGCTCGAGCACCGGATGACCCGGCGTCCAGCCGTTGCGCGCCACGCGCGCCGACAGACGCACGCTGCCGCGCTCGGTGAACTTGAGCGCGTTGGAAAGCAGATTCTTCAGGATCTGCTGCAGGCGCTTCGGATCGGTGTCAGCGAGCGGCCGAGCTCGTGCGCGAAATCGACGCTGAAATCGAGGCCGCGCCGATCGGCTTCGTGGCGGAAGCCGCGCTCCATGTTTTCGCTGCAGGTGCGAGAACGCGATCTCCTCGCTGTCGACCGTGACCGTGCCCGACTCGATCTTGGAAAGATCGAGGATGTCGCTGATCAGGTGCAGCAGATCGGTGCCGGCCGCGTGGATCGTCTTGGCGAATTCGACCTGGCGGCTCGAAAGATTTTCCTCCGGATTCTCGGCGAGCTGCTGGCCGAGGATCAGGATGCTGTTGAGCGGCGTGCGCAGCTCGTGCGACATGTTGGCGAGGAATTCGGACTTGTAGCGCGACGTCAGCGCGAGCTCGGCGGCTTTTTCCTCGAGCGCGCGGCGCGCCTGCTCGATCTGCTGGTTCTTGGTTTCGACCTCGGCCTTCTGCTCGGCGAGCATCGCGGCCTTGAGCGCGATCTCCTCGTTGGTCTGCTGCAGCTCCTTCTGCTGCGACTGCAGTTCGCCGGCGAGCTGCTGCGACTGCGCGAGCAGGCTCTCGGTGCGCATCGACGCCTCGATCGTGTTGAGCACGATGCCGATCGAGCCCGACAGCTGCTCGAGGAACGTGCGCTGCGACGCCGTGAACTCGGTCAGCGAGGCGAGCTCGATGACGGCCTTGACCTCGTTCTCGAACAGCACCGGCAGCACGATGACGCTGCGCGGCATCAGGCGCAGCAGGCCGGACTGGATCTGTGCCGACGCCGGGCGAGATGTCATCGATCAGGATCATCTGCGCCTGCGCGGCGCACTGGCCGATCAGGCCCTCGCCGAATTCGAGCGTCGTATCGGCTTCGTTGCCGCCGGGATCGGCGTAGCCGGCGAGCTTGCGCAGGCGCGGACGATCCGTGCGCTCGTCGATCTCGACGACGTACATCAGGCCCTGTTGCGCGTTGACCAGCGGCGCGAGCTCGGACAAGCAGCATGCTGCCGAGCGTGATCAGGTCGCGCTGGCCCTGCATCATGCCGGAGAATTTGGCGAGGTTCGTCTTCAGCCAGTCCTGCTCGCGACTCGTTTCCGTCGTCGCGCGCAGCGTGCCGATCATCGCGTTGATGTTGTCCTTGAGATCGGCGACTTCGCCGCGCACGTCGACCTGGATCGAACGCGTCAGGTCGCCCTGCGTCACCGCGGTCGCGACCTCGGCGATCGCGCGCACCTGCGTCGTCAGGTTGGCGGCGAGCTGGTTCACGTTCGCGGTGAGATCCTTCCAGATGCCGGCGGTGCCCGGCACGTTGGCCTGGCCGCCGAGACGGCCTTCGACGCCGACCTCGCGCGCGACCGTCGTCACCTGGTCGGCGAAGATCGCGAGCGTCTCGGTCATGCCGTTGATCGTGTCGGCGAGCTCGGCGATCTCGCCCTTCGCTTCGACGGTCAGCTTCTTGTGCAAGTCGCCGGTCGCGACCGCGGTCACCACCTTGGCGATGCCGCGCACCTGCGTCGTCAGGTTCGACGCCATCGAGTTGACGTTGTCGGTGAGATCCTTCCATGTACCCGCGACACCCGGCACGCGCGCCTGGCCGCCGAGCTTGCCTTCGGTGCCGACTTCGCGCGCGACGCGCGTCACTTCGGCCGCGAAGCCGTTGAGCTGATCGACCATCGTGTTCAGCGTGTCTTTCAGCTGCAGGATCTCGCCCTGCGCATCGACCGCGATCTTGCGCGAAAGATCGCCGCGCGCGACCGAGGTCGCGACCTCGGCGATGTTGCGCACCTGCGTCGTCAGGTTCGTCGCCATCGAGTTGACGTTGTCGGTCAGGTCCTTCCACGTGCCGGCGACGCCCGGCACTTCGGCCTGGCCGCCGAGCTTGCCTTCGGTGCCGACTTCGCGCGCGACGCGCGTCACTTCGGCGGCGAAGCCGTTGAGCTGATCGACCATCGTGTTGATGGTGTTCTTGAGCTCGAGGATTTCGCCGCGCACGTCGACCGTGATCTTGCGCGACAGGTCGCCCTTCGCCACCGCCGTCGTCACCTCGGCGATGTTGCGCACCTGCGCGGTCAGGTTCGACGCCATCGAGTTGACGTTGTCGGTGAGATCCTTCCATGTGCCGGCGACGCCCGGCACTTCGGCCTGGCCGCCGAGCTTGCCTTCGGTGCCGACTTCGCGCGCGACGCGCGTGACTTCGGCCGCGAAGCCGTTGAGCTGATCGACCATCGTGTTGATGGTGTTCTTGAGCTCGAGGATTTCGCCGCGCACGTCCACCGTGATCTTGCGCGACAGGTCGCCTTTCGCGACCGCCGTCGTGACTTCGGCGATGTTGCGCACCTGCGCGGTCAGGTTCGACGCCATCGCGTTGACCGAGTCGGTCAGATCCGCCCACGTACCGGCGATGCCCGGCACGACGGCCTGGCCGCCGAGCTTGCCTTCGGTGCCGACTTCGCGCGCGACGCGCGTGACTTCGGCGGCGAAGCCGTTGAGCTGATCGACCATCGTGTTGATGGTGTTCTTGAGCTCGAGGATTTCGCCGCGCACGTCGACCGTGATCTTGCGCGACAGATCGCCCTTCGCGACCGCGGTCGTCACCTCGGCGATGTTGCGCACCTGCGAGGTCAGGTTCGACGCCATCGAGTTCACGTGGTCGGTCAGGTCCTTCCACGTGCCCGCGACGTCCGGCACTTCGGCCTGGCCGCCGAGCTTGCCTTCGGTGCCGACTTCGCGCGCGACGCGCGTGACTTCGGCCGCGAAGCCGTTGAGCTGGTCGACCATCGTGTTGATCGTGTCTTTCAGCGCGAGGATCTCGCCGCGCACGTCGACCGTGATCTTGCGCGACAGATCGCCCTTCGCGACCGCGGTCGTCACCTCGGCGATGTTGCGCACCTGCGAGGTCAGGTTCGACGCCATCGCGTTGACCGAGTCGGTCAGATCCTTCCACGTGCCGGCGACGCCCGGCACGATCGCCTGGCCGCCGAGCTTGCCTTCGGTGCCGACCTCGCGCGCAACGCGCGTGACTTCCGAGGCGAAGCCGCGCAGCTGGTCGACCATCGTGTTGATGGCCTCCTTCAGCTGCAGGATTTCGCCGCGCACGTCGACCGTGATCTTGCGCGAAAGATCGCCGTTCGCGACCGCGATCGTCACCTCGGAAATGTTGCGCACCTGCGCGGTCAGGTTCGACGCCATCTGGTTCACCGAATCGGTGAGCTCCTTCCAGACGCCGGAGACGCCCTTCACTTTGGCCTGGCCGCCGAGCTTGCCCTCGGTGCCGACCTCGCGCGCGACGCGCGTGACTTCGCGACGAGAACTCGGTCATCTGCTCGAGCATGCGGTTGACCAGCGTCGCCGAGCGCAGGAACTCGCCCTGCAGCGGACGGCCGTCCGCTTCGAGCGGCACCGAGCGCGTGAGATCGCCCTTGGCGACGCCGGCCATCGCGTCGGTGATCGTCTCGACCGGGCGGATCAGGTCGTCGATGAGCCCATTGACGGAGCGCTCCATGTCCGACCACGAGCCCTGCCGGTTCGCCGGCGGCAGGCGCTGGCGCGTGCGGCCCTTGCGGCCGACCTGCTCGCCCGCGCGGCTGAGCCCATCGGCCAGCCGGCGGTTGTGACCGATGATTTCGTTGAATGTTTCGGCGAGCTTGCCGGCGAATGCCATCCCAGTGACTCGGCAGGAGCACGGAGAAATCGCCGGCGCTGACTGCGCGCATCGCAGCGAGCAGCGCCTTCAGCGGTTCGACATCCGAGCTCGACTTGGCGGCGCTATGCGCACGCAGGGACTTCGACGCGGCCACGTTAACCTCGCGGGATAGCAACAAGCGAGCCAAGGGGTAAACGAAAAACTACCACAAGCGCGCGACGAGTAGCGTTCATTCGAACGTCGCCGCGAGACACGGCTGAGGCCGCTAGGGCGTTTCGAATCCGTCGCTTAGATCGTATCGTCTCAGGCAATGGCGTCGCCGCGCGCGATGACCGCGTCTTCCGCAAGCGATGCGATCGGCGACACGGCCGCTTCGCCCGTTTTTGCCGAAATGAAGCGCGTCGCAATCGAGCGATAGCAGGATCGAAACGGATCGCGCATGTGCCGTCGGCGCCGATGTGCGAGCGTCCGTGGTTTGCCCGACTCCAGCCGCCATGCCGGACATCGTCCTGCTGCTCGTCGCATCGCTCGTGCCGCTCTTCGCGGTCGCGCTGGCACTCTTCGCCGGCCGTAGCGGCACGGATCGCGAACGCTAGCCGCCGTCGAGCAAGCCATGCCGGCGATGCCATGCTTCGAGCGATTCCTTCGAAAATTCGTCGTAGTGCGGATCGTGGCGGCCGCGACGCGGCTCGCACCAGGGCGCCTTGAACGCAAGGCAGATGTGCACGCGCTCGGGCGGCTTCGGCAGCGGCGTGTCGATCGCCGATGCGAACGGATGCACGAGCTTGGGCCACTCGGGATCGTAGAGCCAGAGCGCCGATGCGCAGCGCTTGCAGAAATGACGGCGGCCCGTGCTGGTCCAGCGCTTGCCGTTTTCCTCGATGCGCGCTCGATACACGCCGACGTGCTCGCGGCCGACGACCGCGAGCGTCTTCTTCCACGCGCCGAGATTGATCGCATATCCGCCGCCGCCGGCGGTCTTGCGGCAAATCGAGCAGTAACAGCGCTGATACGGCACCGGCGCGTAGGCCTCGCAGGAAAAGCGCACGCGGCGGCAATGGCACGAGCCTTCGATATGCACGGGAGTCTCCTTCGACGGAAGCGGATTGCATGACGTCGCCACGGAATCGCCGCTTAATCCCGCCAACGATGCGGGCACCGGCGGCGGGCTCGACAGCGCCGCATGGACATCGCGCCGGCCGACTCGTACGCTCGGCGCGCAATCCGAAAGCCGTACTCCGACGATCGATCCATCAGCGGAGGCAGATCATGTCCGAAGTGAGCGCGTTCTGGTCGAAGTGGTCACCGGTGCTGTTGAGCATCCTGCGCATCGTCGTCGCGTTCTGCTTCATGGAGCACGGCGCGATGAAGCTGTTCGGATTCCCGGGCGCGGGCGATCACAAGGTCGAGATCGCCTCGCTGATGGGCTTCGCCGGCATCCTCGAATTCTTCGGCGGCGGACTCGTGCTGCTCGGACTTTTCACGCGGCCGGTCGCGTTCATTCTTTCCGGCGAAATGGCGTTCGCGTACTTCATGGCGCACGCGCCGCAAGGCTTCTGGCCGTTGTTGAATCAGGGCGAGGCGGCGGTGCTGTATTGCTTCGTGTTCCTGTACCTGTCGGCGGTCGGCGGCGGGCCGTGGAGCCTCGATCGCGTGATGCGTAAGGTGTAGTCGAGGCGGCGTCGAACTCGCGCCTGCGCGTTCACGAAGCACGCGTCGCGTCGGGATCGCGATCCCGACGACGACGCGACCGCTTTCGACAAGCCGACGCGTGCGGCGGATGCGACGACCGCGCGGTTGACTGCGTCGCGCACGCGCAGTCACGCGCTACCGTGTGAACGCACGATTGCGTGCACTCGCGAGTGCCCTCGATGAACATCACGGCTCCGCTGCTCGCCCTCGCCGGCCTCGCCGGCTCCGCTTCGATCGCCGCCGAAACGCCGCCCGCGCCGGCCGGCTGCGCGGCGAGCGAATCGCATCAGTTCGATTTCTGGATCGGCGACTGGAACGTCGTCGATCCGGCCGGCAAGGTCGCCGGCCACAATCGCATCGAGGCGATCGTCGGCGGCTGCGCGCTCGCCGAGCACTGGGACGGCGCCGCCGGCGGGCACGGCGTCAGCTACAACGCCTACGACGCGCCCACGAAAACCTGGCAGCAGTTCTGGGTCGACGCGCGCGGCGGCGTGCTGCATCTTTCCGGCGGCCTCGACGGAAAGAAGATGGTGCTGCGCTCGACGCGGCCCGGCGCGCACGTCGATCGCATCAGCTGGACGCCGAACGACGACGGCACCGTGCGGCAGCTCTGGGAATCGTCGGAAGACGGCGGCAAGACATGGACGACGGCGTTCGACGGGCGGTACGAGCGGACGCGCTAGTCGGCGCACGCGCACATATGCAAGCCTGCTCGAGCGCGCGTCACGTCTGCACGCGCCCGCTCAGTGCGTAACGCGCGCCACGGCGTCGACGATTGCACACTTCGGATAATCGGCGCGGATTTTCCCGGCGATCTCCTGGTCGACATCGGTCGCCGCGACGAGCGCGTAGTTCTCGCCGACTGCGACGCTCGCACCGGTCGGCGGCGCGACCGCGTAGCACGCGTCGCTCTTGAGGTTCACGACGACGAAAACGCCCTGCGGATCGTCGGCAGTCTTTCCGGCGTGTGCGACCTCAGTGGTCGCGACCTTGACGACGATCGGCCGACCGTTGGCGACGGGCGCCGCGTCGTCCGGCGCCGCCGCGAATGCGGGTGCGCCGAACAGTAACGAGAGGATTGCGACAACGGCGCGAGTGCGAATCATCGGGTGGGTCCTGGGAGATTCGCCTGGATCATGACAGCCGCTGCTTACCCGCACTTCGAATACCCGCAGCTCAAACACGTCGCACACCCATCCATCAGGATGACCGCGTTCGTGTTGCACTTGCTGCACATCGTCGCACCGGGCGGGAACGCGCTGGCGCTTTCCGTTTCCGTGGATTCCTTGCGCGCCGATTCGCCGCCCGGGCCGGCCATGTCGGTCGAAAAAACCGGTTCGGCGACAGGTGCTGCCCTTACTGCGTCATTTTTTTTTACGCGTGCCTCGTAGGCCGCGCGCTTTTCGGCGATGAGGGCCCGTTGCTCGGGCGACATGTCCGGATCGTGCAGCAGGCCAATCGACTTCATGTGCATCTCGATGACCGCGCCGAGCTCGGCGACGATGCTCGGCATGTACACGCCGCCGGCCTTGAAGTAGCCGCCGCGCGGATCGAACACGGCTTTCAGTTCCTCGACGAGGAACGTGACGTCGCCGCCCTTGCGGAACACCGCGCTCATGATGCGCGTCAGCGCCACGATCCACTGGAAGTGGTCCATGTTCTTCGAGTTGACGAAGATCTCGAACGGGCGGCGCAGCTCGTATTCGGTGCCCTGGTTCAGCACGATGTCGTTGATCGTGACGTACAGCGCGTGCTCGAACAGCGGCGACTTGATCTTGTAGGTGGCGCCGACCAGCGTCTCGGGGCGCTCGACCTTTTCGTGCATCTGGATGACTTCGGCGATCGACGACCGCGGGCGCGCTCTCGGGCGCTTCCTCGGTGGGCACGAGCTTGGTCTTGTCCTCTGGCTTGAGGACGCTGTAGCCCTTGATCTTCTTGCCGATCTTCATGGTCATGCTTTCATCAACTCCTTCGTGCCTACGTGTTGCCATGCGAACGGTGGCCCGGCGCTCCACATGAAATGCGGGGCGTTGGTGTCGTGCGCAAGCGGTGGATCACTTCCTGCGGGCGGTTTTCCGGGCAGCGGTCTTGCGTGCGCCCTTCTTGGCGACGGCCTTGCGCGCGACCTTCTTGGTCGCTTTGCCTGCTTCTTGGCCGCTTTCTTGGCCGCCTTCTTCGCGGGCGATTTCTTCTTCGCGGCCTTCTTCACGGCGGCTGCCGTCTCGGCCGCGCTCGTGCGCGCCATGTCGGCGCGGTGCGCGCGCTCGTAGGTCTGGATGTCCTTGAACGTGCCGTCGGCGGCACGCACGGCATAGAGCTTCTTGCCGGCGCTCGAGTACATCGTTGTGCGTCTCATCGCCATGACCTTCTCCCGCGCGGCGATGAGGTTTCACCGCCGGCCGGCGCCGCGGCCGGCCGGCGGTGCCTGGATCATTTCCTGCGGCGCGCGCCCTTGCGTGCTTTCTTGGCAACCTTGCGGGTCGCCTTCTTCACGCTGCGCTTCGCCGCGCCTTTCTTCGCAGCCACCTTGCGCGAGGCTTTCTTCGCGCTGCGCTTGACCGCGCCCTTCTTCGCCGCGACCTTGCGCGAAGCTTTCTTCGCTACCTTCTTCACGGCCTTCTTGACTGCCTTGGCCTTCTTCACGACTTTCTTGGTGGCCTTCTTGGCGGCCTTCTTCGCCGGCTTCTTGGCGACGGCGCTCTTGGCCTTGGCGACGACGGTGCGCACGGTGCGCGCGGCCTGCTTGCGTGCCTTGGCTGCCTTCTTGGCGACCTTCTGCGCGGTGTTCGCGACAGCGGTCTTGGCATCCGAGGCGGCGGAGCCGACGGACGAGACGACCGCGCTCGCGGCGTCCGCAACGGCGCCGCCGATCTGGGCTGCGCCTTCTTTCATGTTGTCGAACGTGTCGCCGAAACTGCTTTGATTCTGCATGGTAGGTTCCCCTCTCCGGTTATCTGGCCTGACTGGAATCTGGACTTGAAAAAGCCTGGACCTGAAAAAAGCTGGACGAAAAGAGATCTGGACTTCACGAGACGTGATGGCTGCGGCGACCGCGACTCGCAGGCACTGCGCGCCACGGCATAAGCATACTCAGAATTTGCCGTAGTAGCCTTCTTTCAGCGCGTCGAACAGGTTCGCCGCGGTGTGCGTCTCGCCGTCGTACTCGATCTCTTCGTTGCCTTTGACTTCCACCACGGAACCGTCTTCGAGCTCGAAGCGGTAGGTGGTGTTCTCCAGATCATGCTCCTTGACCAGTACTCCTTGGAAGGCCGCCGGATTGAAGCGGAATGTCGTGCAGCCCTTGAGGCCCTGCCGGTGGGCGTAGCGATAGATGTCCTTGAAGTCCTCGTAGGGGTAATCGGTGGGCACGTTCGCGGTCTTGGAGATCGACGAATCGACCCATTTCTGCGATGCGGCCTGGATGTCGACGTGCTCGACCGGGCTGATGTCGTCGGCCGCGACGAAATAGTCCGGCAGCTTCTCTTCGACCTCGTTCGAGAACGGCATCGCCTTGCCGTTGATCAGCTCGCGATAGGCCAGGAGCTCATAGCTGAACACCTCGACCTTTTCCTTGGTCTTGCGGCCTTCGCGGATCACGTTGCGGCTGTAGTGGTGCGCGAAGGAAGGCTCGATGCCGTTCGATGCGTTGTTCGCGAGCGACAGCGAGATCGTGCCGGTCGGCGCGATCGAGCTGTGGTGCGTGAAGCGCGCGCCGGTTTCGGCAAGATCGCTGACGAGCTCAGGCGCCACTTCAGCAACGCGCTGCATGTAGCGGCTGTACTTCGCGTGCAGCACGCGGCCGGCCACCTTGTCGCCGACCTTGTAGCCGTCGACGGCCATTTCCGGACGCTTGCGCAGCATCTCGCCGGTGACCTCGAATTCCTGCGCCATGATCGGCGCGGGGCCTTTTTCCTTGGCCAGCGAGAGCGCGACTTCCCAGCCGGCGAGCGCCATCTCGCGCGAGACGTCCTCGGTGAACTGGCAGGCTTCGGCCGCGCCGTAGCGCATCTTCAGCATCGTGATCGTCGAGCCGAGGCCGAGGAAGCCCATGCCGTGACGGCGCTTGGACGTGATCTCGGCGCGCTGCTGCGCGAGCGGCAGGCCGTTGATCTCGACGACGTTGTCGAGCATGCGCGTGAAGATGCGCACGACCTCGCGGTATTCGTCCCAGTCGAAGCGCGCCTTCGGGCCGAACGGATCGCGCACGAACGTCGTCAGGTTGACCGAGCCCAGCAGACACGAGCCGTACGGCGGCAGCGGCTGCTCGCCGCACGGGTTGGTCGCGCGGATGTTCTCGCACCACCAGTTGTTGTTCATCTCGTTGACGCGGTCGATGAGGATGAATCCGGGCTCGGCGTAGTCGTACGTCGAGACCATGATCATGTCCCACAGGTGCCGCGCGCGGATGTGGCCGTAGATCTTGCACGCGACGAGGCCATCGTCGCGCACGATGTAGTTGCGGTGCGCCGGCCATTCGCGCCAGACCACCTTTTCGGCATTCGCGAGGTCGACTTCGTCCTTTTCCTTGATGTGGATCGGAAAAACCAGCGGCCAATCTACGTCGTTCTCAACCGCGTCCATGAACCCGTCGGTGATCAGCAACGACAGGTTGAACTGGCGCAAGCGCCCGTCCTCGCGTTTGGCGCGGATGAATTCCTTTACGTCCGGGTGGCTCACGTCGAACGTGCCCATCTGCGCGCCGCGGCGGCCGCCGGCCGACGACACGGTGAAGCACATCTTGTCGTAGATATCCATGAACGACAGCGGGCCCGACGTGTAGGCACCCGCACCCGACACGTACGCGCCTCGCGGACGCAGCGTCGAGAATTCGTAACCGATGCCGCAGCCGGCCTTCAGCGTCAGGCCTGCCTCGTGCACCTTGTCCAGGATGTTGTCCATCGAATCATCGATGGTGCCGGAGACCGTGCAGTTGATCGTCGAGGTCTTCGGCTTGTGTTCCTGCGCGCCGGCGTTCGAGGTGATGCGGCCGGCCGGGATCGCGCCGCGGCGCAGCGCCCAGAGGAAACGTTCGTACCAGTACTTCTGCTTCTCGGGCGTCGCCTCGGTATCGGCGAGCGCCTTGGCGACGCGCTGGTAGGTATGGTCGATCGTCGTGTCGACCGGCTCGCCCGACTTGGTCTTCAGGCGGTACTTCTTGTCCCAGATGTCGTAGGACGCAGGCTGCAGCGGAATCTCCGCCGCGCCGCGCGCAATCTGCTCAAGGCGCACTGTGCTCATCTTGTTTTTTCGCCTCCCACCGCAGTGCCGTCCCGGGCTCCGCGTTCTCTAGTTGCCACCCGTCCCTTCGTCCATCCGCGTTTGCGTTTTCGATGGAAAAAAGGGCACCCCGCGCCGTCCGGCCAAAACCGGTCCTCGGCGCTTCAATTCACCTGATCTTTAGCCTCATCGCGGGTCTTCAACCACCCCGGACCGAACCATCGGATCGCCCCCCACTCGCTCTGGCATACCCAATGTATTGGTTAAGAACTGATCAGAAAACACAACATCTTGTGGATGTCGCGGGGGTGTAACCTACGCTCGATCGAAGCCGATGTAAAGGGTCTTTGCGCGTCTTGGTATCGATCCCTGCAGACGCGCTTGAAACACATCGCCGCCGACGCAAGGCTTGCAGCCTTGGCGATCGAAACCGCTGGCGATTTCCGCGGTCTCTACCCCGACTTTCGCTATTCCTACAGGACGTTCCTGCATGCGCGCATTCCGCTTTTGCACATTCGTTTCCCGCGCCGCGATCGCGCTTGCGCCTGCGCGTGCTTTGCACTGAGCGCACACACGACGCCGGCCACGGCCGCACTGCCGCCGGCGATCGACGGCCAGGCGCTGCCTTCGCTCGCGCCGATGCTCGAGCACGTGACGCCGGCCGTGGTCAACATCAACTCGAAGACGCGCGTCGCGGTGCGCGATCCGTTCTTCGACGATCCGATGTTCCGGCGCTTCTTCGGCATCCCGAACGGACCGCGCGAGCGCGTGCAGCAGTCGCTCGGCTCGGGCGTCGATCGTCGACGCGGCGAAAGGCTACGTGCTGACGAACAACCATGTCGTCGAAGGCGCCGACGACGTATCCGTGACGGTCGCCGACGGACGCACGGTCAAGGCCAAGGTGCTCGGCACGGATCCCGATTCGGATCTTGCGGTGATCCAGATTCCGGCCGACAAGCTCACGGCGCTGCCGATCGCCGATTCGTCCAAGCTTCGCGTCGGCGATTTCGTCGTCGCGGTCGGCGAGCCGTTCGGGCTCGGCCAGACGGTCACGTCCGGCATCGTCTCGGCGCTCGGCCGCATGGGCCTCGGCGGCTCGGGCGTGCAGAACTTCATCCAGACCGACGCCTCGATCAATCCGGGAAATTCGGGCGGCCCGCTGGTCAACCTGCGCGGCGAGCTGGTCGGCATCAACTCGATGATCTTCTCGCCGTCCGGCGGCAACGTCGGCATCGGCTTCGCGATTCCGTCGAACCTCGCGCTCGACGTCATGCGCCAGCTGATCCAGTTCGGCGAGGTCAAGCGCGGCGCGCTCGGCGTCGACACGCAGGACGTGACGCCCGAGCTCTCGCACATGCTCGGCCTCGGCGACGTCGCGCGCGGCGCGGTCGTCACGCGCGTACGCGCGGGATCGCCAGCCGAAACGGCCGGCCTGAAACCCGGCGACGTGATCGTCTCGCTCGCCGGCAAGCCGGTCGCGAGCGATCAGGAGCTGCACAATCTCGAAGGCCTCGGCGCGGCCGGCGCCGCGGTCGAAGTCGGCGTCCTGCGCGACGGCAAGACGCTCACGCTGAACGCGGTGCTGAAGGCGCAGGAGCTGCACACGACGAAGGGCGACGCGCTCGATCCGCGCCTGACCGGCGCGCAGTTCACCGACAGCGGCGAGAGCCTGCGCCGGCGCGGCATCACCGGCGTCACCGTCTCGCACCTCGCCGAGACCAGCCACGCGTACCAGAGCGGCCTTCGCAACGGCGACGTCATCGTCGCGGTCAACCAGCGCGACATCGACAACGCCGCCGACTTCGAGCGCATCACGTCGGCCAAACCGCGCCAGCTCGTCTTCACCGTCGTGCGCGGCGAGAACGCGTTTTTCCTGCGCGTGCAGTAGCGCGGCTGAAGGGCTCGCCCGGCGCGGTCCCCGTGCGCCGCGGCGATCACCCGATGCGTGTCGCGCGTCTACGCATTTGCCATCTCGCGCGTGATAATGTGCGGGCGTTTTTTCGACCCGCAGATTCGATCATGCTCAGACCCGCCCGCGCTCGCCGTTCAGCTCCTGACCCTGGCCTTCGTTTTCGGCATCGCCGCAAGCGCTTCGGCGGCCGAGGACGAGCTGCTCTGGCGCGGCGATCACGCGACCGGCCGCACGATCATGGACGAGCTCGCGAAGGAATACGCGAAGGAGAAAAAGGGCAAGATCACGCTGCAACCGTTCTCGACGATCTCCGGACTCGACGCGGTCGCGCAGGGCACCGCCGACATCGCCGGCAGCGCGCGCGGCAAATACCTGAAGCGTCCCGAGGAAGCCGGCATCAACTTCGTGCCGGTCGCGCTCGACGCGGCGGTCATGATCACGCATCCGAAGAATCCGGTGGCGTCGCTGACGCTGCACCAGGTCTACGACATCTACTACGGCCGCATCACCAACTGGACGGCGCTCGGCGGCGAGCCCAAGGACATCAACCTCTACGGCATCGCCGCGCCGCTCGACGGCGTCGAGTTCAGCGTGCGCGATCTCGTGTTCCGCAACGGCGATCAGCGCGTGGCGATACCGCGCCTCTATCTCAACACGACCAAGCTCGAGGAAGGCATCGCGATCGATCCGGCCGGCCTCGGCCTTTCGACGCTGGCGAGCATCCACGGCAACGCCGGCGTCAAGGCGCTCGCGATCGAGGGAATCGGCGCGACGCAGGCGACGATCGCCGACGGCAGCTATCCGCTCTACATCACGCTCTATCTCGCCGAGAAAGTCGATTCGCCCAAGCAGGCCGCGATCGACCGCTTCATCGAATTTCTTGCTTCGCCGACCGCGAAGGAGATCCTGCGCAAGCACGATCTGGTGCCCTACAGCGATGCGACCGATGCGATCGCCCGCGCATCGACGCGCACCGCGTTCATCGACGCGCACCTCGGTCGAGAGGCCACCGCGGCGGGCGCGGTCGCTGCCGTGACTCCGGCGCCCGTCGCCGCATCGGTGCCGCCGCCGACGCCGACGCCGGTCGCAGCGCCGCGCGCGACGCTCGAATCGAAGGCGCGCGTCGCGCCGACGGCGGAGAGCACCGAGCAGGCGCGCGCAAATCTCGCCCGATCCGAAGCCGCGGCGGCAGAAAAGAAGGCGGCACAGGCCGCTGCGAAGAGCGAAGACAAACCGGTTGCGAAGAAAAAGGCTGTCGCGAAGGCCGACAAGCCGGCCCAGGAAGCGCCGAAGAAGGAAGCAGCAAAGCCCGCCAGCTTCGGCAACGTCGATGCGGCCGCAACGACTGCGGAGAAGCCCGCTTCGTTCGGCGACGTCAACGCCGGCGCGAAGACCGCGACCGACCCGGAAAAGCACTGACGGCGCAAGCCGCCGCGACAACGTGCGCATCCTCGCGATCTCGCTCGATCTCGACGACACGCTGTGGCCGGTTGACCCCGCGATCCGCAACGCCGAGCAACGCCTCGACGAATGGCTGCGCACCGAGCATCCCGCAGTCGCCGCGGCATGGCCGATTCCGGCGATGCGCGAGCTGCGCGACGCGATGTCGCGCGAACGGCCGGATCTCGCGCACGATTTCACCGCGCAACGGCTCCTGACTCTGGAACGCGCGTTCGCCGCGTGCAGCATGGGCGCCGAGCACGTCGACGCCGCGTTCGAGGTCTACTACGCGGCGCGCAACGCGGTCGAATGCTACGCGGACACGCTGCCGGCACTCGCCGCGCTCGCCGCGCGCGTGCCGCTCGTCAGCATCTCGAACGGCAACGCGGACCTCGAACGCATCGGCCTCCGGCACCATTTCCGCGCCGCGATCAGCGCGCGCGAGATCGGCTGCGCCAAACCCGATGCGCGCATTTTCGCGGCCGCGTGCGAGCACCTCGGCATCGCCGCCGAGCACGTGCTGCACGTCGGCGACGATCCCGCGCTCGATGTCGCCGGCGCGCGCGCAGCGGGCCTTCGCACTTGCTGGTTGAACCGCAACGGCGCGGCGTGGTCCCATGGGCCCGCGCCGGATCTCACGATCGGCGATCTGAACGCGCTCGCCGACTGGATGCTCGCCCGCGCCGCCTGACGGCGCGGCAATGCTGGAGACGATGGATGCACGCATGGGTCGATGCCGCGGAGGCACAATCCGCGACACCGCTGCTCGCAGTGGACAAGGACAATCTCGACGCGGTCTGCGCGCTGTTCGGCGCGGAGGTCCGGCGCTGGTGCGCAGCGCACGCGTTCGCGGGTGAAGCCGGTCGCTTCGTGCTGGTGCCCGGCGCCGACGGCACGCCGGCCGCGGTGCTCGCCGGCTGCGACCGACGCGACGCGCTGTACGGGCTCGCCTCGCTGCCGCTGCGCCTGCCCGAAGGCGACTATGTGGTCGACGCGCGCGGACTCGTCCTCGACGAAGCCGACGTCGCGCTCGGCTGGGCGCTCGGCAGCTACCAGTTCGATCGCTATCGCAAGGCGCCGCGCAAGCCGGCGCGCCTCGCCGTCGACAAGGCGATCTCGCACGCGACGATGCCGCTGGTCGAAGCGATCTGGCGCGTGCGCACGCTGGTCAACACGCCGACCGAGCACATGGGCCCGGTCGAGCTCGCGGCCGAAGTGCGCGATCTCGCCGACCGCCACGGCGCGACCTATCGCGAATGGGTCGGCGACGATCTGCTCGCGGCGAATTTCCCGACCATCCACGCGGTCGGCCGCGCGAGCCATCGCGCGCCACGACTCGCCGAGCTGACGCACGGCGCGGCCGACGCACCGCATCTCGTGCTGATCGGCAAGGGCGTCTGCTTCGACACCGGCGGCCTCGACATCAAGCCCGCCGACGGCATGCGCTGGATGAAGAAGGACATGGGCGGCGCCGCGCACGCGATCGCGCTCGCCGAGCCTCGTGCTGCACGCGAAACTGCCGGTGCGCCTGACGCTGCTCGTGCCCGCGGTCGAGAACGCGATCGCCGGCAACGCGTATCGACCCGGCGAAGTCATCCGCACGCGCGCGGGCCTCACCGTCGAAGTCGACAACACCGACGCCGAAGGCCGCCTCGTGCTGTGCGACGCGCTCGCGTATGCGGCCGAGCAGAAGCCCGATCTGATCCTCGACTTCGCGACGCTGACCGGCGCCGCGCGCGTCGCGCTCGGCCCTGAGCTGCCGGCGCTGTTCGCGAATCGCGACGATGTCGCCGACGCTTTGCTCGCCGCTGCGCGCGAAACGCGCGATCCGCTCTGGCGGCTGCCGCTGTGGCGGCCGTATCTCGCGATGCTCGATTCGTACGTCGCCGACCTCGCCAACGCGGGCGCATCGCGCCACGCCGGCGCGATCACCGCGGCGCTGTATCTCGAGCGCTTCGTGCCCGAAGCGCAGGCCGTGGTGTCATCTCGATGTCTATTCGTGGAACGACGGCGAGAGGCCGGGCCGTCCGCGCGGTGGCGAGGCGCAGGGGTTGCGGGCGTATCTTGCAATGTCTGCAGAAGCGCTACGGCTAGTCGTCGGTTGAAGGCGAACCGAACCGAGTTCGAGAGCGGTTCCTCAACGCAAGTCTGCGGTCATTGGTCTCGCGCTCGCGTGCCAGCACAACTCATTCCTCCCCTGCTTGCAAGGCTTGCAGCCAGTCATGAGCGAACCTCAACCTAGCACTCGCTCGTCCAACTTCATCCTCCGACTTTCGGTATTCGGCGAGGTTGTCCACATACACTTTCACCATCAGGTCGAAACCGACCGTGGTCGAGCCATCATCAGCCGCGTCCAGATCGTCAGCGGTGGTAAGTGCCTGACTCATGCGCTTGTCGCGCAGGAGGGTGGCCGCTTCGAACCGTTTTGCTGCTTCGTCGTATCGTTGCGCCGCCTCTTCGATCATCCTCGCCCGCTCTGCCCCCTTTTTGGCGAGCTCCTTCAATATTTTCTTCTCGTCGTCGTCCATGCCCATTCCATCGGGCATCAACCTGTCGATGATTCCATCGACACCTTCGTCGATGACGACGCCGAGTTTGCCGAGGAACTTCACCAACGAACGAGCAGCCAGTGCCTGCGACACCGCATTGCGTGCAATGCGCGCATTGCTCAGCTGTTTGGGCGCCGCGGCCGCGCCTGTTGCGCTCGTAGGCGCACTCGCCTCGGAGCACTTGCTGCCGCAGAACAAGCGCGTCGTCGAAGTTCCCGATCCCTTTGGCAAGCGGATGACTGGTTTGACTCCCGCCGTACATGCGAGCGATGGAGTTCGGATAGACGCGCCGTGCCTGACTCGTCGACCAGCGCGATTGTCCAAGTTGTAGTGATCGGAATGCGTCGTCGGCGTGCCATCGGCGGACTTGGCCGGCGCACCCGGCACTGCAGCTGCAGCTCGGGCTTGCTGGACCTGCTGCTCCTTTGCCGCCATGCGCTGCTGGTCCACGGTGAACGCGATCGCGCCCGAGATCAGGGCACCCGTGTTCGGCACCGGCACGGACGAGGCGTCGGCTCCCGACACCGTCCCTTCGTCGCCATTGGATAGCGTGTAGTTGTTGCTCTGATTGCAGTCGCCGGTGGCAATGAATGACTTTTCGCTGGCGCTCGCGACCGCCATCCCCGCCGTGCAATCGAACCCGCTCGGATCGGTAAAGTTGATCGGACTGTTGTTGACGTAGCTGTAGGCATTCCAGCTCTGGCTGAAGGCCGGGTTGCCGACGATCGGGTCGGCCGAGAGGAAGCGGCCGAGCGCGGGGTCGTACATGCGTCCCTGCATGTTGATCAGGGCAAGATCATCGTCATGGATCTGGCTCGTAAAGCCGGCGCTGATGAGACTCTGGAACAGCGTCGGCTGCGCCAGCGGCAGGCCATCGGGCGTGCTGCGCTGCCCCCACGCGTCGTAGTAGTCGTGCTCGGCGATCGTGCCGTGCGCGTCGGCGATCGCGTTGGTGCTGCCGAGCGCGTCGGTCAGTGGGTAGACGACGCTCGTCGTGCCGGGGTGACTCGGCTGCGCGGCTTCGGTGTAGCTGACGTCGGCGACCGGCTTCGTCCGCACCGACGACATGGAACACGTGCCGCGTCGGGCCCGACGAGGCGTGCTTCTCGTAGAGTCCCGCAAGGTACGTGATGGTCTCGCCGGGCCCCGCCTTCTTCACGCGCGCCTGCGCCGCGTCGTAGCGGAACGTAAAGGTCTGCCCGTCCTCCGTCACGCTCGCCGGCAGATCGAACGCGGTCCACGTCAGGCTCCGGTGCGGGTCCTGCTTCAGCCGGCCGAGCGCGTCGTACTGATAGTTCAGCACTTGCGGCGGCTGATTCGGATTCGCCGGGTCGCTCACATCGCGTTCGGTCAGCGCGTAGGGCTGCTGGCCGTTGCTGCCGTAGCTGCGGTGTTCGATGAGCGCACCGTTGCGCATGCGTGTCGATGCGGTTGCCGACGCTGTCGTAGGTCTCGTCGACACTCGTCGAGAACGGCAGCCCGCTTTGCAGCGGCATGCCGTTGCGCGTCACGTGCGTCAGCCGGTGCAGCGCATCGTGCGCGAACGTCTCGTCGATCTGCACCGTCTCGTCGGTCGTGGTGCGCTCGAGCACGAGACCGTCGGCATCGTAGGCATAGCTGACGTTGAGCCGGTTCGCGGCGGCGTGCGCGGCACTGATCGTCCACAGGCGGCCCATCAAAGGATCGTATTCGCGGTGGTCCGTGATGACGCCGCCGCCGACGCCGGCGTCGAGGCCTCGCACCGCGTCGACCAGCGCAAGATCGGCGTTGCGCGCCGTGATCTGTTGCCAGACCGTGCCGGCTTGACCTGGCGTCGCGTCGCTCACCGTCGTCACGTAGCCGTAGCCGTTATACGCATACGCCGCGCGCAAGCGCGACGGCCTGGCCGGGCGCTTGCGGATATTCGATGCTCGCCAGCCGCCCCGTCTGTGCGTCGTAGCCGAGATCCAGGCTGAGCGTAAGCATCGTCTCGTCGGTCTGATCGAGACCCGTCGTCCGCCCGAGGCTGTCGTAGCGGTATTCGGTCTTGATCTGATCCGGGCTCATCGCGCGGGCGAGACGACCGATGCCGTGTGCGGCGACGTCCCAGGTGTAGGTCGTGAGCCCGTCGGGCGTCGTCGTCGTCAGAACGCGCCCGAGATCATCGTAGGTTTCGGTCTCGGTATCGCCCGTCGCGACGTGCACGGTCTGCTTGGGTTCGCCGAACCCGTTGTAGGTCGACCTGTCGTCGTGCCCGTGCTCGGGTCGTCCTCCTGCACCGCCGCCCGCGCCGGTCGTACTGCGTCGTCGTCGCGTGACCCTGATCGTCCGTCGCGATGTCGCGGCGCGACCTTGGGCCGTCGCGCCGTACTGATAGGTCGTCTTGCACGTCCTTCGTCGCGCACAGCCCGCAGCCGGGCGGCGCCGGCAGTTGCGTGCCGCTCATGATCAGGCGCCCGTCGACATCGTAGGGCTGATGGCTGTAGTGACCGGCTGGATCGGTGTGCTCGCGCGTCAGCAGGCCGTACGTCGATGTCGCCTGACTGCTGTCCGGGAAGGTCGTTGCGACCGTGCGATCGAGACTGTCGTAGTCATACATCGTCCACGCCGCCGGCGTGCCCGCGCTCGGCCGCGACACGGCCGTACGACGACCGCGGGCATCGTAGGTCGCGAACGTGTTGATCCATTGGCCATCGAAGCCGACGAAGCTCGTGCGCAAGCCGTCGCCGCGCGCATCGAAGGTCTTGAGCAGTTGCTGCAGGCCGCTCGTCGCCGTGGCCTGCAGGCCGTTCATGCCGCCGAACGCATCGGGACGGCCCGCGTAGGTCACGCTGACCGGCAGCGCGCCGTCGGTCTGGGTATGCATCGGACGGCCGTGCCCGTCGTAGATGCGCACGGTCTCCACGCCATTGACGTCCATCGCGGCGATCGGCAGCCCATAAGCGGGTTGCATCAGCACCCACGCTGCGGGTCTGCAATCGACTGCGCACAACGGATTGGCGTGATCGGCCCACGTGCGGCTCGCGAAGAGATGTTCGTCCGGCGCGCCCGGCCACGCATTGGCGTAGTCGATATGCCGCGTGCGCGCCGCTTCGCCGGCGACGGTCGTGGTCACCGTCGTCGGCAGACCATAGTCGTCGTAGCCCAGCGTCGTCGTCGACTGGAGCGCTGGATCGGCGCCGTTCGGCTCCACGCTGATGGACTCGAGCTGACCCTTGCTCGTATACGTGTAGTCGGTCGTGCGCCATACCGGCACCGCGTTCTTGGCGCTTTCCAGCGTCATCATCGACTGCTCGCTGACGAGGCCGAGATGCCAGTTCACCGTGTCGTTGAGTCGCGGCGTCTGCACCTCCGTCTTGAGCCCTCGGCCGTGTGCGTCAGCGTATCGGTGACGTTGCCGTAGTCGTCGATCGTAACCTGCGTGTCGACTTGGATCGGTGGACTGGCGGGCTCGGCATAACCTGAGACATGCACGGTGATCGGGCCCCTGCCCCGACCAGTCCAGCGCGACCGGCTGCTCCCATACGCTCGTCTGCGTCGACTGCGGCAGCACCACGTGCGTCGCGCCACCGTTGAGCGTGCGCAACTCGTACGTGTACGCGGTCTTCGTGATCCGCGCCGGCGCATTCGCCGGTTGACCTGCGTTCGGTGCCAGGATCGGCTGCGCCATCGTCACCGTCGCCGGCACGCCGACGCCGGGATAGATCTTCCCACTCGCATCGGGCGTGCGCAGATCGAACGTCGTGATCGTCTCGACCGGATGCTCGGGCGCCGTATCGAAGACGCGCATCTCGCTGAACCCGAAGAAGCCGAGGCCCTGCCGATGCGCGATCGGATCCCGATACGCATACGTCCAGGTGTGTCCCTCGGCCAGCGGGTCCTCGCCGACTGCGAGGTCGGTCAGACCCGCCCGCGAGGTCACCGCGCGCACCACGCGCAAGCCCGACTTCGGGCAACTCAACGGATACGTGCAGCCATAGCTGTCGTTGCCCGCCGGGTCGTCCGACCATTCGCTCGCGTAATCGACCGACAGCACCGGCCACGCCGTCGCCGCATCGCTGACCGCCGTGAGCTCATCACCGCCTTGCGGCGTCGTCTGCTGCAACACCTCGAAGCCGCCGTTCGCCGCGTTGCCGCCGACGTGCCGCACGATGTCGATCGCACCGTCGCGCGTTCGTGTCGGCGAGCGTCGCGAGGTTCCAGCCGGCCGCGAGACCCGGTGTCTTGCCGTCGCCGCCGACGACGAAGTAGTCCTGATACGGCAGTCCCGCCAGCAGCAGCTGTCCGCCCGGGATCCACTGCCCATAGGCTTCCAGGCTCATGCGCACCTCGTCGTGCTCCAGACGGCCCGGGTAGAACCAGATCGGTCGCAGGCTGTTGTCGAGCCAGTACTTGACGTCATCGCGCGTGCCCGCCGACACCGGCAGATCCGCTTCGCCGAACGTCCCGTCGCCCTTGGAGAACAGGAACACGATCTGCGGCGCCGGTTGATTGTTGTTGGCCGCGTGGTGATCGTTGTTGAAGATCACGACGTCCATGCGCCCGTCGTTGTCGACGTCGGTGACGTGGATGCCGGGATCGGCAAAACGCGTCGGCGATCTTCAACGCGACGTCCGGATGCACGTCCACCGTCGATCGTGCGCACGTGGCTGTCGGCGTAAAAGCCCTTGCCGGTGTTCCAGAAGATCTGCGCGGTCAACGTGCCCGGCCGTGTCGGATCCGACTGCGTCAGCCGCAACAGATCCTCGGTGCCGTCGCCGTTGAAGTCGCCGAACTCGCGATAGCCCTGCCAGCGGCTCGGCCTTCGCATCGAGCGGCTGATGGATGCTGTCCGGAACCTCGCGTCCCCATTGCGCGTTGTCGTCGAGCGTCAGCGAGCTCTTGAGCGCTTCGCTCGTCAGCTCGGCGCGGCCGTCGCCGTCGAGGTCGGTGACGACGCCGGGACTCGCTTCCCACTTGTCGTACTGCGTCGGCGGCCCGAACTCGCCCGGTTGCCCGCGCGTGTTCAACGCGACCTGCCAGGCCGGCGAGTACTCGTACTCGACCTTGTCGTTCGGATTGTTCGAGCCGATCCAGCCGGCCGTGTTGAACAACCAGGCACGATCCGGCAGACCATCGCCGTCGAAGTCGGCGAACGTCGGGAACTCGTCCGGCAAGTAGTACCGGTAGCTCCCGTTGGTGACGCCGACCTGCGTGCAGGGCTGCGTGTGCACGTGGAAGAACTCCAGACCGTCCCACTGGAGATCGGCATAGCTGCAGTAATAGAGCGGCGGCAACTTCGGGTCGACGTTGACCTCCTTCGAGCCGAGATTGTCGATCGTCGCGACGAGCTCGTCCTTGCCGTCGCCATCGAGATCGACGGCCGTCGCCTGATCGAGCCGCACGTGGCCGTAGTTCGCGGTGGCCAGCGGCTCTTCGTCGCGCGCCAGTGTCAGGTTCTGCTCCAAACGGCACGATCGATCCGTTCGCGTCGCGCTGCGACAGCCAGAGCGTGTGAGGGCCGCCGAGGTACTTGCCGTCCGGCAGCGCGACGTCGAACGGCGCGCCATAGTAGTTTGAGCTCCCACAGATGCGCCGCGCCGGGCCCGAACAAGAGATCACTCGCCGCATCGCCATTGAGATCGAGCACCTGCAATGCCGGCACTTCGCCGTCCGGCGCGGCCACGGCACTCAAGTCGTAGTCGCCCTTCGCGATCGGCGCGGGCACGACCGGCTCGCCCTGGAACACCGCGCCCGTCGTCGAGGGCGTGTACGTGAACTGCTTGGCCCACAAGCAACCGCCCGCGTTCTCGCAGCGCTGCACCGAATGGAGCAGGCTGCGCTGACTGCCGCCCACCGTGTAGTCGAGCGTGTAGCGCCACACCTCCGCCGTCGCCGTCGGATTCGGTGCAGCCATCTTGAGTGTCTTCAGCCGCACGCTGTGCCGCTGCTGCACGCCCGCCTGCCAGCCGCTGCTCGGGTCGGGCCGCGGTTCGTACTCGAACACGACCGAGCGCTGCGGGAGGTCCTGCAGCCCGTGCGTCGGCACTCCGTTCGTCAGGTTCGCCGTGTAGCGGATCGCCGAAGGCACGTCCTCGTACCAGTAGTCGCTCGCGTTCGCGCCACCCGGACCCGCGCTGTGCTGGTACTCGTATGTCTGCGTGTTGCCGCTCGCATCCTGCTCGGCGACGATATGCCAGGCCGCTCGCACCGGCCCGTGCGCAAACACCTTGTTGGCGTTGTCGAACGTGATCTGCTCGGCCATCACCGGCGCGTAGGTCCGGACCCGGCCATCGCCGAGCTCCACCGTGAACTGCTCCGGGCCTTTGGGATCGAGCGACAGCCCGCTCAGCGAGTGCACGCGCACGAACGTATCGGTATCGGTGCGGTACTCCGCGCCATTGCCGCCGTATGGCGTCGCGTTGACGCCGACCAGTTCCTGTCCGTCGAGATAGAACCGGTCGCGCACGCTGAAGTCGACGCCGTCCGTCGCGCCGTCGCGCGCCCACACCCGGCCTCCGCGCGTGATCGTCGAAAAACCGCTCACCGACCAGCCGACGCCAGCGATCCCGTTGCCCGTCCCGCTCGCGTAGCTCAGCGACAGCGACGGCGTCATGCCCGCCCGGCCCGGCGGCATGGCCAGCGGCAGCGTCCATGCGAACTCGCCCTTCGGGGTCACCTCCCAGCTCGAAGGCAGATAGCCCTCAGAGCTCGCCGCCACGATCGGCTGCGCCGGGATCGTGAACGGGTGTGGTTGCACCGGTGGCGCCGGTACACCGGACCACGTGACGTTCACCAGCATCTGCGCCAGCGGCGCCGTCTGCGCTGGCGTAGCACCGCACAGAATCGTCGCAAGAAACGCAATGGCTACCGTAAACGCTCGCGAACGGTTCATGCACGCAGCTCTTCGAAGCAAGAGAGCGCATCTTGGTCAACCGATTCGAATGCGTAATCACCCGTTTGGGGGATGCATGGAATGGAACGCAACGAAACACCACGCAAGTCGGGATGCTGTCCGCTTTGATGGCCGACTTCGTATCTATTTCGATCTATTCGGTAAAGCGTCCGCACCCGCAGCCCGCGGGATCGGCATTCGCAGCGCGGGATATGAGCGGTGGATTTGAAACGCAGCGTGCACGAGGCGGTCTTTGGCGGCGCGCTGGAGACGATTGCCGATCCGGCCTGGACGGCGTCGCTTGGCATCGAGGCCATGAATGCGCTCAGCACCGGCATCGCGCTGCTCGACCGGCGTGCTTATGTGCTGTTCGCAAATGCGACGGCCGAGCGCCTGCACAAGCAACGAGGCGTATTCAAAGCAGCTACGCCGCTGACGCTGACGCTCTGCGACCCGGAGTCCAATGAAACGCTGCGCACCGCAATAGCGGGCGCTTGCCTCGGCGCCAGCGCCGCTCTGCAGCTGCGCGACAGCAACGCGAATCCGGTGATCAGTGCAGTCGTACTGCCACTGTCCTCATCGCAGTGGACGTCGTCGTCGAAGCGCCCGGTCGTTTTGCTCGCGATGAACGAACTCACGCGTTCTCGGTCGATCCCAGACCGCTGGCTATCACAACTGTTCGGACTGACTCCGACAGAATCCTCGGTCACGAACTGGCTCGTCGCCGGACGCAGCATCGACGAGTATGCGCAGCACCGCGGGGTCAGCCTGGCTACGGTTCGCTCTCAGTTGAAGGCGGTGCTGTCGAAGACGGGAATGTCGCGACAGGCACAGCTCGTCGCCGCGCTTTCGCGACTGCCCATAGAGCACCTGTCGAGCTGAGAGCCGGACACACCGCAGCCGCCTTGCCTGCGGCGATGCAATTCACTGCATTTCTGCGTCGCCGGCCGCGTTGCGAAGCGCCTCGACTTCGGCTCCCGAACGTGGATTCGCGACGAGCGCGATATGCGCCCTGCGCCCGTCGCCGTCGGCAAAGATCGTGTCGATGTCCGCGCGCTGTCCCGGCACGGCCTTGAAGTGCGGCGAAGCGCGCAGGTATGGCTTGCCTTCGCCGATCTCGTAGAGCTCGACGCTGACCGGAATCACGTTGGCGCGACGCACGATCGTCGGCTCGTCGACGAAGATGCGGAATTGCCACGCGTGCTCGTCCGGATTGCCGATCGTGACCTCGGCTTCCTTGCCGAATTCGACGATCGCGCTCGGTGCGGCCACGGTCTTGCCGTTGAGGCTGAATTCCATGGCGACTTCGCAGTAGCGCGCGGACGGTTCGTCGGCGGTTGCGATCGTCGCGAAACCCGCGAGGACGCCGAGCATCAACCGTTGTGCTTGCCGTCGGGTTTCTGGATGCATGTGCCGCTCCTGGTCGCGGAAGCCGCGCTTTGTGCGCGGCCAAGGGAAGGGACTCTACCGCGCGAACGAAAGTTCGGTCAGGACAACATGAGGCCAAAAAAAAGCCGGGCCCGGCCAGGCCGGACCCGGCGCGGTGTTCGGGATCAGTCGACCTCGGTCGGCATGATCACGCCGCGCGGCAGCACGCGCGCGGCAAGTTTCGTGTCGGTGCGGATCAGCGAGATTTCGTCGGCGAGGATGTGCGCGGCTTCGTCGAGGACGACGTCGCGTTTCTCCTTGGCGGCCTGCTCGCGCTTCAGATCGGTCTGGATGTCGCGCTCGTCGGCCTGCAGGCCATCGTCGGTCGGAGCGTCGCCCGCGGCGATCGCATTGCCGTTCGGGCTCGTTGCATGCACCGCGCCGTTCTTGGAATCCTCCATGATCTTCTGCTGCGTCTTGCCGGCCGGATCGTTGGCGGGCGTCGCGCTCGCGGTCTCGCGCGCCTTGCGCTTGGCTTCTTCCTCGTCGCGCTGCTTGCGTCGCGCGGCTTCGTTCAGCGAAACGGTCTTTTCGTTGCGCAGCTGTGCGCGCATCGGCGATCTCGGCGGCGAAGTTCTGCCATTCGGTGTTCTGCGCGGTGCGCGCATCGTGGCGCTCGACCAGCATCGGCACGATCGGCTTCAGATCCGCGACCGGCTGATAGCGCGCCGGCGCGATCGACGTCCACGGCAGCGCGTTGTCGTAGCTCGATTCGCCGAAGTCGCTCGCGTCGACGGTCAGCGGGAAGCTGATGTCCGGCGTCACGCCGCGCAGCTGCGTCGAGCCGCCGTTGATGCGGAAGAACTGCGCGATCGTCATCTTGACTTCGCCGTACTCGGGCTTCTCGTTGTGCGCGAGCTCGTCGAGATCGACGAGGTTCTGCACGGTGCCCTTGCCGAATGTCGGCTCGCCGATGATGACGCCGCGGCCGTAATCCTGGATCGCGGCGGCGAAAATCTCCGAGGCCGACGCCGACGCGCGATTGACCAGCACCGCGAGCGGACCGTCCCAGGCCATGCCGGGATGCGGATCCTCTTCCTCCTCGACCTGGCCGCTCGCGCTGCGCACCTGCACGACCGGACCCTTGTCGATGAAGAGGCCGGTGAGATCGGTCGCTTCGGCCAGCGAGCCGCCGCCGTTGTTGCGCAGGTCGACGATCACGCCGTCGACCTTGTCCTTCTTGAGCTCGCCGAGCAGCCGCTCGACGTCGCGCGTGGCGCTCTTGTAGTCGGCGTCGCCGCGGCGGCGCGCGTCGAAATCCTGATAGAACGTCGGCAGCGAGATCACGCCGATGTGGCGCGTGTGATCGCCGGCCTTGACCTCGATGACGGATTTCTTCGCGGCCTGCTCTTCGATGCTGACTTTCTTGCGCGTCAGCGCGAGCGTGACGTGCTTGCCGTCGGGGCCGGCATCGGCCGGCAGGATCTCGAGGCGCACGACCGTGTCCTTCGCGCCGCGGATCTTCTCGACGACGTCGTCGAGACGCCAGCCGACCACGTCGACGATCGGGCCATGATCGCCCTGGCCGACGCCGACGACGCGGTCGCCGACCTTGACCTTGCCCGACAGCGACGGCCGGACCGCCCGGCACGATCTCGCGGATCGCGGTGTAGTCCTCGTCGCGCTGCAGCACCGCGCCGATGCCTTCGAGCGACAGCTTCATCGCGATGTCGAAATTCTCGCGACGCGCGCGGGCCGAGATAATTCGTGTGCGGCTCGATCGCCATCGCGTACGAGTTCATGAACGTCTGGAACACGTCCTCGCTGTTGAGCTGGCGCACGCGATCGAGATAGTTCGCGTAGCGCTTGTCGAGCGTGTCGCGGATGTCCTTGTCGGTCTTGCTGGCGAGCTTGAGGCGCAGCCAGTCGTTCTTGATGCGCTTGCGCCAGAGGTCGTCGAGCTCGGCTTCGCTCTTCGCCCACGGCGTCTTCTCGCGGTCGAACTGGTAGCTCTCGTCGGCGCTGAAGTCGAAACCCTTGGGCAGCAGCCCGCGCGCATACGCGACGCGCTCGCCGACGCGCTGCTCGTAGAGATTGAAGATCGCGAACGGCGCGGTCAGGTCCTGATCGTAGATCGCATCGTCGAGCTTGGTCTTGTAGTCGGCGAAGCGGTCGATGTCGGTCTGTGTGAAGAACAGCCGATCGCTGTCGAGCGAGTCGAGGTAGCGCTTGAAGATCTGCTGCCGACATCGCATCGTCGAGCGCCATCGGCTTGTAGTGGAACTTGGTCAGGAAGCGCGTCGCCCAGACCGCGGCCTCGCCGTCGGACGGCGCCGGCTTCAGCAGCGGCGCGGCGCTGTCGGGCGCCGGATTCGCATAGGAAGGTCCGGCCAGTGCGACCAGGGTCAGCGCCCACAACAGCTTCCGCATCACATCTCTCCACGGCGGTCCCGAAGGATCGCGACAATTGACCGGTCCCGCGACGCGGAACTTGCGACTTCTTTTCGATTCAATGCAGCCGATTCGATACAGCCGATTCAACGCGGATCGGCGGTTACCGGAGCTGAACCAGTTCTCACAACATCGCCTTCGACAACATTTACATAACCTGCGGCGTGCGCCATCTGGTCCGCGTGATACGACGAGCGCACCAGCGGCCCGGAAGCCACGTGCTGGAAACCAAGGCGGTAGCCCAGGTGCTCCAGCGCCGCGAACTCGTCCGGCGTCCAGTAGCGGATCACCGGGTGGTGGTGCGGCGTCGGCTGCAGGTACTGGCCGATCGTAACCATATCGACCGCGTGGGAACGTAAATCGTTCAACGCTTCCTCGACCTGCGCCGAACGTCTCGCCGAGTCCCAGCATGATGCCGGACTTGGTCGGGATATCCGGGTGCTGCGCCTTGAAGCGCGCGAGCAGGTCGAGCGACCAGTCGTAGTCGGCGCCCGGGCGCACTTCGCGGTACAGCGGCGCGCACGGTTTCGAGGTTGTGGTTGAACACGTCCGGCGGATCGGCGGCGAGCACTTCGAGCGCGCGCTCCATGCGGCCCTTGCCGCGGAAATCGGGCGTCAGGATCTCGATGCGGATCGTCGGGTTCTCGAAGCGCACGGCCTTGATGCACGCCGCGAAATGCGCGGCGCCGCCGTCGCGCAGGTCGTCGCGATCGACCGAGGTGATCACGACGTAGCGCAGGCCCATGTCGCGGATCGTGCCGGCGAGATGCGCGGGCTCGAGCGGATCGGGCGGCTTCGGCCGGCCGTGCGCGACGTCGCAGAACGAGCAGCGGCGCGTGCAGACCTCGCCGAGGATCATGAATGTGGCGGTGCCCTTGCCGAAGCATTCGTGGATGTTCGGGCAGGAGGCTTCCTCGCAGACCGTGACGAGCCGGTTCTCGCGCAGCTTCGCCTTCAGCCTGGCGACCGCGTTGCCGGGCGGAATGCGCACGCGGATCCACGACGGCTTGCGCAGCACCGGCGCGTCGGCGAAGTTCGCGCGGTTGCGCGCGATCTTGTCCTCGCCGAGCTGCTTGTCGACGTTGTCGACGACGGTGACGGGGATGGCCTTGACGGTTTCGGGCGCGGCGCGGTCGGTCATGCCGGCTGGGCGGCGCGCGCGGCGTCGCCGGATTCGATGCGGGGGAGGTTCGCGGCGGGCACAGGATCAAGCCCGAACTTGACGTGCCAGCTCGCCGACCAGGACTGCCTCCACCGCGGCGAGCGATCCCGGTCCGCCCAAGTCTAGCACCTGGGTCACCTGCAAACCCTCGATAACCGCACGGATTGATGCGGTTGAAGGGCTCCAGATCCATGTTGACGTTGAAGGCGAGGCCATGGAACGTGCAGCCGCGGCGGACGCGCAGATCCCGAGCGCTGCGACCTTGGCATCGGCGACGTAGACGCCCGGGCGCACCCTCGCGGCGCACCGCGACGATGTTCCAGTTCGCCCAGCGTGTCGATGATCGCCTGCTCGATCCGGTGCACGAACTCGCGCACGCCGATGCCGAGCCGGCGCAGGTCCAGCAGCGGATACGCGACGATCTGGCCCGGCCCGTGATAGGTCACCTGCCCGCCGCGATCGACCGGCACGACCGGAATTTCGCCCGGCACCAGCACGTGCTCCCAGCGCCCGGCCTGGCCGAGCGTGAAGACCGGATCGTGCTCGACCATCCAGAGCTCGTCGGGCGTTTCGGGGCCGCGCGCGTCGGTGAACGCCTGCATCGCGCGCCAGACCGGTTCGTAGGGTTGCCGCCCGAGAGCGCGGACGAGCAAAGGCCGCGAATCGCGAATCGCGAATCGCGAATCGTCCACTGCCGCCTCGATCGGAGTCTTTTCCATTTGCGATTTGCTATTTGCGATTTGCCGCCGACTACAGCGTCCAGCGAATCCCGTCGCTCGCACGCAGCGCCGCATGCGTCGCGTCGTAGTGCTCGCGATCGGGACACGTGAAGCTCACCGACACCGAAATGTAGTTGCCTTCGCGCGAGGGCCTCACGCGCTGGCTGCCGGCGAGCACGCTGACGCCGACGCTCTCGACGATTTCGGGTACGCGCCGCTCGAGATCGGCATCGGCGCGGCCCATCGCGGTGATTTCGAAGACCCCCGGAAACTGGAAACCCTGCCCCGGCTGCTCGGCCTTCAGTTCGTCGAGATCCTTCACTGTGCCCCTTGCTTGGTATCGGTCGCCGCTTTCGATCGCGGTCGAAGTCGCCGGCCCCGCGTCGCCCTTGAACCACATCCAGACGCCGTCGGAAAGCCGCTTGAAGAAACCGCCCTCCGGCGCATCGGCGAGCGCGACCAGCGGTGTGTCGAGCAAGGTTTTGCCGTCGAGCGCGACTTTCAAGGTGCCGACTTTCTGGCCCTTCTCGAACGGCGCGACGAGCCGCGCGGGCATGTCGATGCTGGCCTTGAGATCGCCGTAGCGGCCGCGCGGCAGCGTGACGACGACGTCGTCGGCGACGCCGAGCGGCAGCGTCGGCGTCGCGCTCTTCCAGACTTCCGGCGTCGCCAGCGGCTTGCTCGGCGGCGTAGAGCTTGTGCGTCTCGAAGAAGCGGAAGCCGTAGTTGAGGAGCTCCTGGTTGTCGTCGGCGCGCTGCTTCTCGCTCGGCGCGCCCATGACGACCGCGATCAGGCGCTGGTCGCCGCGCACCGCCGACGTCGCCAGGCAGAAGCCGGCTTCGCTGGTGTGCCCGGTCTTGATGCCATCGACGGTCGAATCGCGCCACAGCAGCGTGTTGCGGTTGTGCTGCATGATCCCGTTCCACTCGAAATCCTTGATCGCGTAGATCTTGTATTCGTCGGGATAGTCGCGGATCAGCGCGCGCGACAGCATCGCGACGTCGCGCGCGGTCGTGTAGTGATCGGGATTCGGCAGGCCGCTCGCATCGACGTAATGCGTGCCGGTCATGCCGAGCTGCTCGGCGTACTGGTTCATCAGCTGCGCAAAGGTTTCCTCGGAACCGGCGGTGTGCTCGGCGAGCGCGATCGCGGCGTCGTTGCCGGACTGGATGATCATTCCGTAGAGGAGATCCTTCAGCGACACCTCGCTGTTGAGCTGCAGGAAGCTCGTCGAGCCGTCGGTGCCGGCGCCGCCGGAGCGCCAGGCCTTCTCGCTGATCATGACCTTGTCGTCCAGGTGGATCTTGCCGTGCGGCGAGCTCGGCCGAGACGACGTACGAGGTCATGACCTTGGTGATCGAGGCCGGCGCGACGCGCGCGTCCTCGTTGCTGCCGGTCAGGATCTGGCCGCTCGCGTAGTCCATCAGCACCCAGCTCTTCGCGTCGATCGACGGCGGCGGTGGCGTCGGACCCGGACCCTGCGCCGGCGCGCCAGGCTTTGGCACGGCCTGCGGCGTCGGCAGATTGGAGGCGGGCTGAGCGGCGGATGCGGGACTCGGCGTCGCCGGTTGCGCGGCGGGTTGCGCGGCCGGCTGGGCCGGTGCGGCGGCGTGGGCGTGCTTGGCGCGCGCGGCATCGGCGGTCGGCGCGGCCAGCGCGAGCGCCAGGGCAAGGAGAAGCGTACGGCAGCTTCATCTTCAGAAATCGGTCCTGCGAGGGTCGAAGTCCCGATTGTCGCCGCTTCAGCGCTCGATCGCCACGCGCGGCGCACCGAAACCGAGGCGCTCGATGCGCGGCGTCAGCGCATCGGCGGCCGCGACATCGGCCAGCGGACCGACGCGCACGCGATGCACCGTGTGGCCGTTGACGCCGGTGGACTGGATGTCGACCTCTGCGATGCCGCCGCGCCGCGCGGCATCGGCGACGCGTTCGGCATTGGCGCGATCGCCGAACGCACCGAGCTGCAGATAGATCCGCGAAGACGCCGCTTCTGCGGTGACGACGTGCGGCGCCGGCGCCGGTGTCGCGTCCGGATGCGCCGGATCGATCGCGCGCACCTCGACGAGCCCGGTGCCCTTCGGCCAGACGCCGATGCGCACCGCCGCAGCGTATGAAAGATCGATCAGGCGGTTCTCATGGAACGGCCCGCGATCGTTGATGCGCACGACGACGCTCTTGCCGTTGTCGAGGTTCGTCACGCGCGCGTAGGTCGGCAGCGGCAGCGTCTTGTGCGCGGCGCGAGAACTGATACATGTCGTACGGCTCGAGCGAGGACGTCATGTAGCCGTGGAACTTGTTGCCGTACCACGAGGCGATGCCGCGCTCGACGTAGCCGTGCGAATCCGGCAGCAGGTGATAGGTCTCGCCGAGCACGCTGTAGGTCGGCTTGTTGCCGTAGCGCGCAGGCGGCTCGGCCTTCGGCGTCGGCTCGACGAGCGTGCTGACGTCGACCGCGGGCTGCGACGGACCGCCGTCGTGCTCGTCGCGATAGCGCTCGGCCTGCGGTCGCGATGTTTCGGGCGCGCTCGTGCCGTGCGCGGTGGTCGGCGCTGATGACGATGGCGCGCCGCTGCGCGGTTTCTGGCTCGCGCACGCAGCGAGCAGCAGCACGAGCACGCCGAGCGCGACGCGCCTCATTGCGCCGGCTCCGCGGTTGCCGCTTGCGGCGGTTCGACGACACCGTCGGCGATCTGCTGCGACAGCTGCCAGACCGCCATCGAATACAGCGGGCTCTTGTTGTAGCGCGTGATCACGTAGAAGTTGCTGGAACGTCAGCCAGTACTCGGGGCCGCGCTCGCCGTCGAGCGAAAGCAGCGTCGAGGCGAGATCGGCGTCGACGTGGCTCAGCGGCGCGTAGCCCCACGCCTCCATCTGCTGCACCGGGTAGCCGGCTCGATGCCGTCGGCGGTGCACATCGCTGCGCGTCGGCCGCGGGCTGCGCGCGCACGGCGACCGGCTGGCCGTTTTCCCAGCCGTGCGCGGCGAAATAGTTGGCGACGCTGGCGAGGATGTCCGGCAGCGAGTTCCACAGATCAATGCGGCCGTCGCCGTCCTCGTCCTTCGCCCACTGCGCGATGCTGGTCGGCATGAACTGGCCCCAGCCCATCGCGCCGGCGTACGAGCCCTTGAGCTCGTCGATCGGATACGCGAGATGCGTGCCGCCGAGCAGGAACAGCTGCTTCAGCTCGCCGCGGAAGAACGCCGCGCGCGGCGGATAGTGGAACGCGAGCGTCGACAGCGCATCGATGACGCGATACTTGCCGGTGATGCGCCCGTAGCTCGTCTCGACGCCGACGATCGCCACGATGATCTCGGGCGGCACGCCGTATTCCTTGCCGATGCGCTCGAGCAGCGCGCGGTTCTCGCGATAGAACGCGACGCCGTCGTCGATGCGCTTGTCGGTGACGAAGAGCGGCTGGTAGTCCTTCCACGGCTTGGCCTCGGCGGGCCTTGCCATCGCATCGAGGATGCTCTGCTGCACCTTGACGGTCGCGAGCGTCGCCAGCACCGATTTTTCCGCGGGGCCGCCCTCCTTCGCGATCTCGGCCGCGAATGCACGCTGGTCGGCGCCGACTACGAGCGGCGCGCCGCCTTTCGCGAGGGAGACGCCGGGAACGCAGCTGCAGAGGCCGAGGAGGAAAAACAGATTCAACGGAACGCGCGATGCGCGAGGCCTTGCGAGCATGGCGGCTAATGTAGCACCACGCGGCGCGACATCCTGCTCGCACGCTCACGCGAATCGCGCAATCATGCGCGCGTCGGGGGAATTGCGTCTGCGGGACCGATACCGCGATGATAGGCAGGCATCGCTTACGAAAGCCGTCGCCATGCGCACGGCATGACTCAGGGGAAAACGTCATGCTCCGGATCCGCAACTCGCGCGCCCTCGCGCGCCCGCTCATCGCTTGCGTCGCACTGTGCTGCTCGAGCGCCGCCTCGGCCGCGGGCGCTCCGCTGCCCGACTTCGTCACCCACCCACCGATGGGGATCGGCTGCGATACGACTCCGTTCGGACGCAGCGTGACGTTCGGCGTCGACGACGAATTCATGGAGATGATGGCGACGTCGGGCAGCCTGAACGCCTTCGACGAGTACGTGCTGTCGGACCCGCCGCCGCTCGCGCGCGTTTATCGCGCCAGCCTCTATCCCGGCGCGCTGGCCGGCACGACGTTCCTCAAGGCGGTCAGCATCGACCTCGACGGCGACGGCCGCGAGGAGATCGTCACCGCGAACCGCGTCACCGCGACGGGTGCGCTGCGCCTGGGCGTATTCCATCGCACGAGCCAGCCTACGGCCGAGCTGATCGACACGTGGGAGACCGCGCAGACGTTCGACACGGTCGATCTCGCCGCCGCCGACCTCGACGGCTCGAACGACCGCAAGCAGGAGCTTGCCGTTCTGCTGCGCACCACGAACCCGTTCGGCATGCGCGTGTTCGTGCTGACCGGCGCGGCCGGCGGTGCGATCGCGCAAGCCGACGGGACCGCGGCCGGCACATGGAACCGCGCCATCGGCGGTATCCAGAACGCGAGCATCACCGCCGGCGACATGCTGCTCGACGGGCGCGCGCAGATCGTCGTCGTCAACGACTCGGGCTCGCACGCCACGCTCGCGCTGAACTACAACCTGCTCGAATACCAGCCCACGACGCCGGCGCTGCCGATCGCGGCCGGCGACGCTGCGATCGGCAGCACGGCGTTCCAGAGCATCATCGGCTTCACGTACCTTGCCGACGACATCTCGACCTCGCCGCCGATCGATCACTTCGAAAAGCTCGATGCCGATGCCGGCGACGTCGTCGACAGCGCCGCCGACGAGCTGGTCGTGCACGCATTGTTCGAGGACGGCTCCGGCGATCCCAACAACTACATCGGCCAGCGCCTGCACCACTTCATTCCGACGCGTACCGGCGACGTGATCACGTCGATCGCGTTCGCCTCGCGCGGCGCCGGCATGGAGTACGACTGGAGCCACATCGTGCAGGGCCAGAATGCCAACGGCATGCCGACCTTCGAGGCGACCATCGCCGACGTCGATCGCGTCTCGCCGGCCGAGATCGTGCTTGTGCGCTCGGATCCGAACTCGCGCCTCGACGTCGAGGCGTACAAGGCGAAGGTCGACGTCGCCGCCGACTTCGACTTCGAATACACGGACGATCTGACCATCCATTTCCTCAGCCGCTCGACCGGCGCGATCGTCAACTACCACTGGGATTTCGGCGACGGTTCGACCCTCGATACCGATCCGAACCCGACGCACCACTTCGCACAGGATGAGTCCCTTACCGTCACGCTGACCGTGACCGGTTCCCTGGGCGAGATCGACACGACTCCGCACACGATCGACACGGGCGGCGGCACGCCTCCGACCGGGGTGCAGCCGATCTACAAGTACCGCACGATCCTCGCGCCGGCGTACTCCGGCGCCTATCCAGGTGTCGAGCCTGAGCGATCTTGCCTTCGTCAACGTCGCCACGGCCGACATGGACAAGGACGGCATCGCCGAGGTCATGACCTCGACGCGCGACACGACGCAGCACTGGGTGCGCTCGATCTGGCACCTTCACGACACCGGCGATCCGACGTCGTTCACCGGCGAGCATCTCGTCGAGGACGGAGATTTCAGCGGCATCACCGCGGCCGACCTCGTCGCCAGCGATTTCGACGGCGATTCGGTCAAGGCCACGATCGCGACCGACGGCTGCCGCCAGGTCGTCGAGCCGCAGGTGCGCCAGGTCGCGTGGCTGCCGCCGTTCTTCCGCGCGTTGCAGACCGATGCCGACAAGGCCGCCTCGTTCGGAAAATCGATCACGGGCGGAACGAGCAACGAGCAGAACTGGGGCAGCTACACCTCGCACGACATCTCGGCCTACATCGGCGTCGACATCGGCCTCGACGGCATCGGCGGCAAGGTCTCCGCCAAGGCGACGGCGGGCTACAACTACCAGGTCGCGAACGGCGAAACGCACAGCACCGAAAACGAGCAGACCCTGAGCCAGGGCTGGGAGCAGACGATGGGCGAAGCGCTCGTCGTCTACGACGAGAACACATTCAACTGCTACAGCTACGATCTCGCCGACGCGAACGGAGCGCTGCCCGACAGCAGCGCACGCATGTGCGAGCTGTTCGGACACAACGGCGTCACCGGCGACGATGCCGAGAACTGGGACACACAGATCGCTTCCGCCGGAGGATCGGGCGGCGGCCCGCCGGCGCAGTGGTTCCCGCTGCAGCGCGACTGGGCGAACCTCGCGCTTTTCCTGCCGGTGACGACCAACGTCACCCTGCCGCCCGAGACGCCCGCATCGGCCGTCACCGACGGCCTATTCAGCGATTCGCGTGCATCCAACGGCGGCGCCACGGTGAACGACCCGTACGTCGAGGTCGACCTTCATGGCGTGCGCGACATCACCGACATCCGCGTGTCGCCGCCGCCCGGCGCAGCGATCGATCTGCAGGGTTACCGCGTGTATGCGTCGGCCTCGCCGTTCGCCGGCGCCGGCGTGCCGTCAGGCAATGGCGTGCGCGTGTTCGAACCGGGAACCGGCGACGACATGGCCTACGACCGCTGGAACATCTGGACGCGCGACAGCGTGACGTTCGCGCCGATGCAGGCCCGCTACATCCGCCTGCAGCACCCGGGGCCGGCGACGCTCGACGTCGCCGAGATCCAGGTATTCGGCGACGTGCACGCCGAACCGCCGATGTATCCGACGGCCGTGTGCGATCCGGTCGCCGCCGACGGCTTCTTCAACGCGAAGGTCTGGGATCGCGTCAACGCGACAGTTCCGCTCGATCGAGGTGCATGGCGACCTGCTCTGGACCGGAACCGACTTCAACCCCGTCTTCCCGTCGGGCTGTTCCAACTTCGACCAGTCGCTGCCGCACACGCCGATCTGGGACGATGTCCTGATCGGCGGCTCGGCGACCGCGACCTGGGCCCTCAGCTCGGAAACCACGAACCTGATCGGCAACACCACGTCGTTCGACAGCTCGTACCGCGTCGGTGCCGAATTCGACGTCGAGGCCGGCTTCATCGCCACGGTCACGGCAGGCGGCGCTTACGAGTTCTCGACGGGCGTCACCGAGGACAACACGACGAGCACGTACTGGGGCACGGGTCTGGAGATCGCCGGCGAGATCGGCGGCTTCGACGGATTCCTCGCTGGTGACGCTGTGCCGGTACAACACGCGCCCGTACGCGTACAAGCTCGTCGATCGCTCGAACACAGGCTACGCGCACGAGATCTACGTGACCGACTACGTGGTGACCGAAGGCGAAAGCTCGGCGCTGACTGCGTGGACGCGCGCCAATGTCCCGATCGAGTGTTTCGGCCTCACCGATGAGATTTTTGCATCGGGCTTCGATTGAGGGCCGCGGAATCGGCGAAGCCGCTTCGCACCATGTAACCGCGCGGCGAGGCTGCTAGGCTCTCGCTGCCGCGGACTTCGTGCCGCGGGCAGCGGACTGGGATGAGCGACGCAGCGCAAACGAGCTCCGGCGGGTCCGGTCGCGACGGCTCCGATCAGAGCCGGCTGCGCGAGACCGTGCTCGCGGTCGCCGGCGGCGATCGCGCGGCGTTCGAAACGCTCTACCGGCTCACCTCGGCGAAACTATTTGGCGTCTGCCTTCGTATTTTAGGGAAACGAAGCGATGCCGAAGACGTGCTCCAGGAAACCTATACGACGATCTGGCACAAGGCCGGACTCTACGACGCCGAGCGCGCGAGCCCGATCACCTGGCTGGTGATGATCGCGCGCAACAAGGCGATCGACCGCGCGCGCGCCGATGCCGGCGAGCAGCACGCGGCGCCGATCGAGCTTGCCGACTCCGTCGGTGACACCGCGGTGCAGCCGGCCGCCGATGCCGAAGCGCGCGATAGCGGCCGGCGGCTCGATGCGTGCCTCGGCGAGCTCGAAGCGCGCCAGCAGACGCTGATCCGCACCGCGTTCTTCGAAGGCGTGACCTACGAGAACCTTGCGGCGCGCGGCGGCGTACCGCTCGGAACGGTCAAGAGCTGGATCCGGCGCGGACTCCTCAAACTCAAGGCATGCCTCGAACGATGAGCGGACCCGACGACATCGCGCCACGCGATCCGCGCCTGCTTGCGGCCGAATACGTGCTCGGCGTGCTCGATGCCGCCGCGCGCCGCGAGGTCGAGGCGCGCATCGCGCGCGACCGCGCGTTCGCGCGCGAAGTCGAAAGCTGGCAGGCGCACTTCGCACCGCTCGCCGACGAGATCCAGCCGGTCGCTGCGCCGTCGTACGTCTGGCCGCGCATCCGCTCGGCGCTGTTCCCCGAAAAGCGCCGCGGCGGGTTGCTCGAGAGTCTCGGCTTCTGGCGCACGCTCGCTATCGGCAGCGGTGCGCTCGCCGCCGCGGCTCTCGCGGCCGTGTTCGTGCTGTCGCGTCCGAAGCCGGTGCCCGCGCCGACGCAGCCGATGCTGGCGACGATCAAGCTCGACGACGGCCGGCCCGCATTCATCGCGACGATCGACGCCGAGCGCGGCACGATGCTCGTGCTGCCGGTAACGGTGAACATTCCAGCGGACAAGGTGCCGAGCTCTGGCTGATCCCGGCCGGCGACGTGCCGCATTCGCTCGGCGTCGTCGATGTCGGGCGGCCGGTGACGATCACGATTCCGCCCGCGCTGCGCGCCGCGGTCGGCCTCAATGCGGCGGTCGCGATCTCGGTCGAGCCGCCGGGCGGATCGCCGACGGGTCAGCCGACCGGACCCGTGATCGCGAAGGGCGGTATCTCGGCGATCTGATCCGGATCAGAACGGCATCAGCCTGAGATCGAGACTCCGCTCGATCAGCCATCCGCTCGACAGCAGCGCGATGACCGCCGACGCCGTGGCGAGCCCGACGCGCGGATACATCCGCGTATCGCGCACGAGATAGGCGAGCGGCACGAGCAGCATCACGAGCACGAGCTGACCGATCTCGACGCCGACGTTGAATCCGAACAGCGAGAGCGCGAGCGACGAGGGCGGCAGATCGAGATCGGCGAGCACGCTCGCGAAACCGAAACCGTGCAGGAGGCCGAACGCGAAAGCGACCTGCCAGCGTCGGCGCGGCAGGATCGGCACGAGGTTGTCGATCGCGGTCAGCAGCACCGACAGCGCGATCAGCGATTCGACCAGCCGCGACGGCAGCGAGACGACCGACAGCGTCGCCAGCGACAGCGTGATCGAATGCGCCGCGGTGAACGCCGTGACCGTGCCGGCGACGCTGCGCAGCGCGCGCGGGAAGCTCGTCACCGGCTCCCAGCGACGGCCGTTGCGCACCAGCACCGACGGCAGCAGCAGCGCGACGAGGAACAGCAGGTGATCGAAGCCGGTCGCGATGTGCGCGATGCCGTCGCCGACGTAGCCGCGCAATTGCGCCAGCGCCGATGCGTGCGCGAGCGCGAACGTCTGCCGGCGGCGCGATTCGGAGAACACCGCGCTCACGACCGGCGCGCTAGCCGTCTCGAGCTTGAGCAGGCCGCGATGCTGCGCATCGATGTCGAACAGAAGTCCGTAGTCGACCGTCGAGCGCATCGACCGGCGCCGCGCATGTGCGCGCGAAGCGCAAGCACGACGTAGCCGCCGTCGCTGTGGTGGTCGACGTGATGATCGGTGATCGTCAGCGGACACGCTGCGCCGGCGGACGAAAGCGCGAGCCGCGAAGCCGCGTACGCGTCGATCTCCGCGTCTGCGGCGCGCAGCTCGCCCCAGTCGATGCGCGCCGTCGGCGTTGCGGTCGAGATCGAACACCGCGTCGAGATCGCGCAGCGCAATGTCCCATTGCCCGTCGATCGCCGCGCCGTCGACGCGCAGCGTCAGATAGCTGTCGCTCGGCTTGTGCGCGAACGCGGGCATCGCGGCGAGCAAGGAAGGCCAATGCGAGAACGATGCGCGCGATCATGGCCGCGCCTCGCGAGCGAGCGCCGCGATGCGCTCGCCTTCGAGATGCGTCGACGCGATCCAGTCGAGCACCTCGCGCGCGGCTGCGGGCTTGCCCGCGGCAAGCGCGGCTTCGAGCGCGATGCGCGCATCGAGCGGTTCCTTCTGCACGCGCCAGTTCTCGAGCTGCGAGCGCGAGCGCCGCGTCCGGCATTTTGCGAGAATCTCGAGCGTGTAGCGCGCTTCCTCGCGCAGATGCACGCGATCGCCGCGCGCGCGCAACGCCGCGAAGCGCTGGCCGAGCTCGTCGGCGCTCGCTGCGGCGTCGTCGCTGCTCGAGCGCACGGCCGCCTGCACGCGACGCAGCAGCAGCGTGTCGACCGGCGTGTCGCGCGGGATCATCGCGAGCACGTCGTCGTTGCGGCCGGCGTCGAGCAGGAAATCGGCGTACGCCGCGATCGTGTACGCATCGCGCGGATCGAGCGCACGGCTCGCGCGATACAGTCGCTCGGCGTCGGCTGGCCGCGCCGAGGCGTTCGGCGAGCTCGGCCTGCAGCGTCGTCGCCCAGGTGCGCAGCGACACGGCTTCGGCCGCGTCGTGCGCGACGGCGCCGCGAGCGCGCGATCGAGCGCGTCGTACGCATCGCCCGCGCGACCCGACACACCGTCGACGCCGACGCCGGCACGTCGACGGCGACGAGCGCGACGGCGATGTCCGTCGAGCCGTCGGCAACTGTCGCCCGCGCCGTCGAGATCGCCGGTGACCTGCTGCACGGTCGCGAGCGTCAGCCACGCCTGCGCGTTCGCCGGCTCGCATCGCGAGCGCGCGCTCGAGATCCGTGCGCGCGGCCGCGAAGACATGATTGCTCTGCTCGATCGTCGCGCGCAGCACGAGCACGGGTACCGGCGGATCGGATGCATTCCACCACGGCGCGAGCACGGCCTGTGCACGGCCGAGCTGGCGCGGATCGGACTCGATGCGCGCCCGCGCGACGTATGCAGGCTCGCAAGCCGCAGCGCGAGATCGAGATTGTCCGGATCGCGCGCGACGCGTGCGCGCAGCGCGCGCGTCGCGCGATCGGCTGCGGGCCGTGCCGGCCGGCAGCGTCTCGAGCGACTTCGTTGTCGCTTTGCGGACGATAGGGCGCCGCGATCGCGCTGCACGCGACACATGCGAGCAGCGCGACGACGCATCGAGCAGTTCGGCGCGAGAACATGCATCGGATCGATCCCGCGAAAGAAGCCGCCGCTCCGCAGAGCGGCGGCGAGGCGACTACATGCGGCGGGTTCGGCGGCAATCCGTTCTCGCCGTTCGGCGATCCCGGCAGCGGCGTCGTCAGGTACGGGAACGTCGCGTCGAACTGGCTGTCCTCGACGAGCGCGCCGTCGGTGTATGGCAGGCTCGCGCTGGCGGGTTTGCCCGGTCCCGGCGGCAGCAGCGTGCCCATCGCGACGCGAAGCTCGATGTCGACGACGTCGTCGCCCGGTCGCCGGCCGTTCGGGAAACCGGCCGGATCGCAGCCCGGATTGCCGAGCGTCAGCGCGCCGTCGACGAAGCAGTCGAGCGCGCCGAGGCTGTTCTGGCTGCCTTTCGGCGTCGCCGGCAGCGCGGTGTTGAGGCGCAGCATCTCCGAGCGGCACGACGTTGTGCGGCTGGTTGACGCCGGCAACGCCGGTCAGGAACGCGGCGACGAGATCGATGCGCGGAAACATCGTCGGCGCCTGCACGCCGGCCGCGCCGAACAGGATCTCGAGCAGCGCCGGCAGCGTCGGGTTGGTCACGTAGGTCGCGAACTGGCCGTCGTCCTTCGGCTCGCTCGCGTTGAAGCGGTCCTTGTCCTTGAGGCCGATGACGATCTCGTTGACGAGCGGCATGCCGAGGCGCGAGACCTGCTGCGACGCCGCCGTCTGTCGATCGGTTCCTGCCCGTGTCGTCGTCCTGCTTCGACCGTCGATGCCGTCGTCCAGACGCCGATCACGGGTTCGTTGCCCTGCGTGACGCACGCGATCGGCACCTCCATCGCGAGCGAGGTGACGTTCTTGTCGGCCGACGCGCTCGATGATCCCGAGCGGCTGCCGATCACGCGCTCGACCGGAATGTTGACGAGGTCGAAGATCTCGCCGAGGTTGACCGCGAAGCCATCCTTGCGCTGGCCGACGAAGACGCGGCCCGGCGTCGCGCAGCCCGGAATGTTGACGTTGTAGACATGCGCCGCGGCGTAGGCCGCGTAGTCGGGAATCGACTTGAAGCCGATGTTGTCGACCGGCTTGACGAACACGTGGCTGCCGTCGGCCGCGTTGGTCACGATAGTGCGGGTTCGCCGCGATCACGGGCCGCGCAGAACCTCGACGGTGTAGGTCTCGGCATCGTTCAGCGCGCCGGTGTTGCCGGCGGAAATCTGTCCGGCGTTGCGCAGCGGGATCGAGACGCTGCTGCCGCCGACGTCGAGCGCGATGTCGTTGATCGTGTAGTGGAAGCGGAAACGGAAGGTGATGTTCTCGGCGCGCATCGCCGTTGTTGTCGATGTGGATGTCGTAGAAGCCGTCCGGATCCATCGTGAAGTAGTTCGGGCCGCCGTAGGCGTCCTGCAGCGGCACGTAGTTGGCGATGAACGTGACGTAGCCGGAGCGTCCCGGCTCGTAGCTCTTGAACACGTAGAGGTCGGTGCCGTCGAGCTTCGGCATCTTGGTGATCGCCGGCGCTTCGCGGTGGCTCGACGCCGGCGCGGTCAGCGGGATCGCCAGCGCGCCGACGAGCGCGACGGAAAGCGCCGTTCGGACGAAGCGTGCTTCGGTGGTGCGGTTCATGACGTTCTCCTCGTACAGGGATGGCGGCGATCGAGTCGTCGCGCTGACGAGGTACGAGGTGGGCGGACGCGCGGATGCAGGCGCGCGCAAAAAAGCTGGATGCATCCGGTCGTGCGCCGGATCCGTGTCTGAAGGTGCCGATGGCCGGGCTGCGCCAGAGCAGGCGCTGGGTCCCCGCTTCGCGGGGACGACGGTCTTGACTCTGTGCTTCTGCGGCAGGGACTGCCGCGCTCTGCTCTTCCCGGGTCCCTCTCGGCCGCGGCGAGCAGGCGCAGGAAAAGCCCGAAGGGGCGCGCGCAGGATGCGCGCGCGTTCGCTGCCTGTACATGGACGTACTGTCAGCGAACCTCCGGAGCGCTGCTCGCGTAGTCACGCGGGCATGGATGCCCGCGTGACCGCGGCCGCGAGGGTGCCCTTCTCTTTGGTTACTTTCTCTTGGGCAAGCAAGAGAAAGTGACTGGCCGCCAGGGATGGCGGACATACCGCACACGGACGTGAGTCGGGTTTCGCGCAGCGCCGAAGATCAAGAAACGAAAAGGCAAGACGACACCGAACCAACACCATCCCCACCCAACCCTCCCCTTGAAGGGGAGGGCTAAAGAAGTGATTGCCGCGCGCGCCGGGAATGACAAGAGAGAAGCAGGACTACGCCAATACCAACTTCCGATGCGCATGAATCGACATCAGCACGCCGAACCCGGCCAGCAGCGACACCGCCGACGTGCCGCCGTAGCTCACCAGCGGCAGCGGCACGCCGACCACGGGCAGCAGGCCCGGTGATCATGCCGCCGTTGACGATCACGTAGACGAACAACGCCATGCTGATCGAGCCGGCCAGCAGGCGCGAGTACGTGTCCTTCGCGTTCGCCGCGATCCACAGGCAGCGCGCGATGATGAACACATACAGCGCGAGCAGCAGCAGCACGCCGATCAGACCCCATTCCTCGGCGAACACCGAGAAGATGAAATCGGTCGTGTGCTCGGGCAGGAATTCGAGGCGCGACTGCGTGCCGTGATGCCAGCCCTTGCCCCACAGGCCGCCGGAGCCGACCGCGATCTGCGACTGGATGATGTGCCAGCCGTTGCCGAGCGGATCGGCTTCGGGATCGAGCAGCGTCAGCACGCGGTTGCGCTGGTAGTCGTGCAGGAAATGCCAGCCAACGGCGCGATCGCTGCCGCGAACGCGCCGAGCAGCAGGCCGATGCGCCACCAGGCGAGGCCGGACAGGAACACGCCGAACACGCCGCTCGCGGCAATCAGCAGCGCGGTGCCGAGATCGGGCTGCTCGGCGATCAGCACCGACCGGGACGCACGATCAGCAGGCCGACCGTCGCGAGCGTGATCCAGCCGCGGCGGCAGCGGCCGCGCCGTTGAGATACCACGCGACCATCATCGGCATCGTCAGCTTCAACAGTTCCGACGGCTGGAAGCGCACGACGCCGAGATCGAGCCAGCGATGCGCGCCGCGGCCTTCGCCGAGCAGCGCGACCGCGACGAGCAGCAGCAACGCTGGCGATGTACAGCCACGGCGTCCAGTTGCGCAGCACCAGCGGCGGCACGCGCGCGATCAGCAGCATCAGGAACAGGCCGAGCACGAAGCGCAGCGCCTGCGCGATCGACCATGCCGCGATCGAGATCGCTCGCGCTGTACAGCGTGACCAGCCCGACCGCCATCAGCGCGAGCAGGCCGCACAAGCAGCGGCATGTCCGAGCGCGGCTTGCGCAGGCTCGCGACGACGCGGTAACGAAGCGTGGCGATGAGCGTCGTCGAGCATCAGCGCGTGCCGCTTCGACCGTCGCGGCGCTCATCGCGGCCGCATTGTCGCGCGCGGCCTGGCGATCCTGATCGCCCGGCAGCCACGCATCGAGGATCTTGCGCGCGATCGGCGCCGCGTCGTGCGCGCCGCTGCGGCCGGCTTCGAGCGCGACGACGACCGCGATGCGCGCGTCGTCGGCCGGCGCGAACGCCTCGAACAGCACCTGGTGGCGCTCGATCGGGCTGTCGCTGATGCTGGTCCATTCCTCGTCGTGCGCGAGAAGCGCTCGGCCGTGCCGGTCTTGCCGGCGATCTGGTACGGAAAGCCTGTCGTCGAGCCCATGCGCGGTGCCGCGTGTTGACGACTTCGATCATGCCCTTCTGCACGGCGCTCCAGTTGGCCGGGTTCTTGATGATGTTCGGCTTCGCGGCCGGCGGCTCGACGCGCTCGCGGCTTGCGTGTCGATGCCCGGTCTGCACCGCGCGCAAGCAGATGCAGCGGATGCGGCACGCCTTCGGCGGCGATGATCGCAGACGGCCTGCGCGAGCTGCAGCGGCGTCACGACCCAGTAGCCCTGGCCGATGCCGGCGATGACCGTTTCGCCGGGATACCACGGCTGGTTGAAGCGGCCGCGCTTCCATTCCTGCGACGGCAGCACGCCGCCGCTCTCGCCGATCAGATCGATGCCGGTCGGCTTGCCGAAGCCGAACTTGCGCCATGAACGTCGAGAAGCGGTCGATGCCCATGTCGTAGCGCGAGCGAATAGAAATACGTGTTGACCGATTGCGCGATCGCCTGCACGCAGGTCGACGCGGCCGTGCCCACCGCGCTTGTCGTCGCGATAGCCGCGCGACTGGCCGGGAATGTGGAACTCGCCGATCGAGAGCACCGTGTCTTCGGGTTTGCGCAGGCCGAGCTCGAGGCCGCCCAGCGCCATGAACGGCTTCATCGTCGAACCCGGCGTGTAGCCGCCGCGCAGCGCGCGATTGAGCAGCGGCTTGTCCGGATCGTTGAGCAGCAGCGTGTAGTCGACGCTCGCGATGCCGTTGACGAACGGATTCGGATCGAAGCTCGGCACGCTGACCATCGCCAGCACTTCGCCGTTGCGCGGATCGACCGCGACCGCGGCGCCGGCGCGCCCTTCGAACGCGGCTTCGGCGGCTTCCTGCAGATGCGCGTCGATCGTGAGGTAGAGGTTCGCGCCGGGCTTCGGCGCGACGCGCGGCTCGAGCACGCGCATCGGCGCGATGATCGGCGTTGACTTCGACCTGCTCGTAGCCGGGCTCGCCGTGCAGCTGCGTCTTCGTAGAAGCGCTCGATGCCGGTCTTGCCGACGTGCGTCGTGCCGGCGTACTGGCCCTTGTCGAGGCGCGTCAGATCGTTCTCGTCGATGCGGCCGACATAGCCGACGACGTGCGCGAACTCCTCGCCGAGCGGATACGAGCGCGTCAGGTACGGCACGACGTCGACACCCGGGAAACGCCCAGCGGTTGACCGCGAAGCGCGCGATCTCTTCTTCGGAGAGCTTCAGGCGCAGCGGCATGCTCTGGAACGAGCGCTTGCTCCGGCGCAGCGCGTTGAAGCGCGCGATGTCGTCGTCGCTCAGCGGCACGACTTCGCGCAAGCCGCGCGAGCATCGCGTCCATGTCCTTGACCTGCTCGGGCGTCACTTCGAGCCGGAACGCGGCGACGTTGTCGGCGAGCAGCATGCCGTTGCGGTCGTAGATCAGGCCGCGGCCCGGCGCGAGCGGACGCGTCGACGATGCGGTTCGAATCCGAGCGCAGCGCGAACTCGTCGTGACGCGCGATCTCCAGATACGCGAAGCGCACGCCGAGCCCGATCAGGGCTGCGGCGATGATCAGGAATCCGGCGATCGCGCGGCCGCGGAACGCGAACGCTTCGTGGCGCGTGTCCTTGAGCGGCTTGAGGAGGCTGGCCACGATCGCGCTCCGGCTACGAATCGCTGATGCGCAGTCGCCCGCGCAGATCGTCGAGCAGCAGGAACACGAACGGCCACAGCAGCATGCCGACCAGCGGCGACAGCCAGAACACCGGCGAGCGGCATCGGATCGCCGGCGAATCCGCGGATCATGATCACGACGATGCGATCGTTGAGCAGCAGCGCGAACACCGCGAGCGCCTGCTGCCACATCGGAAAGAAACGCAGGCGCGCGCGAAAGCGCAGCACGATGAAGATCATGCACGACGAGCCGCAGCGCCTGCTCGCCGAGCAGCTCGCCGCTGAGGAGATCGCCGGCAAGGCCGACCATGAACGCGAAACCGAGACCGACGCGCTCGGGCGTCTCGATCGCCCAGTAGATCAGCACGAGGCCGACCCAGTAGGGCTTCAGCGGCAGCAGCAGTCAGCGGCAGCGGCATCAGCTGCAGCAGGAACGCGAATGCGATGCTGCCGGCGAAGAGCCAGGTGCGGGCGCGGCTGCGGTTCATGGGTGCGCGCCGGCAGGGCGATTCGAGACTGCCCTCACCCTGCCCTCTCCCGCAAGCGGGAGAGGGGAAAAGAAAGAAGCGGTCGATCGCACGCCGTATCCCCTCTCCCGCTTGCGGGAGAGGGCTAGGGTGAGGGCAATCTTGAGCGAACGCCCCATCACTGCTCTGCCTCACGCGGCGGCGCAACGATCGGCTTCGCAACGATCAGCGCAGGACCCGCAAGCGCGCGCGGCGGCCCACCCTCCTCGACCGGCGCCGGCGCGCCATACGGCTGCGGCTGATCGCGCAGCAGCAGCACATCGCCGCTGCGATCGAGCGCCGCCGCCGGCCGCGCCTTCGCCGCGGCGAACAGGCCGCTCGCATCGGTGCTGATCGAGAGAATCTCGCCGACCGGAAATCCGGCCGGGAAACGTCCGCCGAGACCCGACGTGACGAGCCGGTCGCCGACCTGCACGTCGGCGCTGATCGGAATGTTCGGCAGCTCCAGCCGATCGATCGCGCCGGTGCCGTACGCGATCGTGCGCAGGCCCGATGCGCTCGACCATCACCGGAATCGCGTGCGTCGGATCGGTGATCAGCATCGCGACCGACGTGTTCGCCAGCACCTCGACGATCTGGCCCATGATCGCCGTGCGCATCGATGACCGGCTGGCCGACCGTGACGCCCTGGTTGCGCTGCCGACGTTGAGCACGATGCGCGGCCGGAACGGATCGAGATCGACATCGATGAGCCGCGCCAGCTGCACGCGAAAGGCCGAGGCTGTTCTGCACGTCGAGCAGATCCTTGCAGCCGCGCGTTCTGCGCGACCAGCGCATCGAGCCGGTTCAGCGCGCGCCTGCGCGAGCAGCAGCGCATCGCGCAGCTCGCGGTTCTCCTCGGCAAGCGTGTCCTGCGAGACGACGGCCGTGCGCGTCGCGCGCGCGACATCGGCCGGAAACGCGGCGATGCGATAGACCGGCTCGACCACCACGCCCGCGCCGCGGCGCAGCGATCTCGAGATAGCCGCCGCGATGATCGAGCACCATCAGCGATCGCGGCCAGCGCGAGATACACGATCAGGCGCAGCGTGCTCGCCGTGCCTTCGGCGAAGAGTGTCGCGGTGTCGTTGCGGGCGATGGCCACGAGATGGGACCGAGAGACTGGGGAATCGGGACTGCGGGAAGCCTACATCCAAGCGCGGTCCCTTCCGCAAACTGCAGATTCACGTGAATGTGGCGCTCTTCGCCGTTCCCTGTTCCCTGATCCCTGTTCCCCGCGTTATTCAGGCGCAAAGAAATCGCTGCCGTGCTGATCGATCAGCTCGAGCGCGCGACCGCCGCCGCGGGCGACGCAGGTCAGCGGATCGTCGGCGACATGCACGTGCAGGCCGGTCTCCTCGGAGATCAGCCGATCGAGATCGCGCAGCAGCGCGCCGCCGCCGGTCAGCACGATGCCGCGCTCGGCGACGTCCGAGCAGAGCTCCGGCGGCGTCTGCTCGAGCGCGCTCTTGCACCGCGCTGACGATGCCGGACAGCGGCTCGTGCAGCGCTTCGAGGATCTCGTTCGAATTGACCGTGAACATGCGCGGCACGCCCTCGGCGAGGTTGCGGCCGGAGATTTCGATCTCGCGCACCTCGGACTGCGGATACGCGCAGCCGATTTCCATCTTGATGCGCTCGGCCGTCGATTCGCCGATCAGCGTGCCGTGGTTGCGGCGCACGTAGTTGATGATCGCCTCGTCGAAGCGATCGCCGCCGATGCGCACCGACTGCGAATAGACGATGCCGTTCAGCGAGATCACCGCGACCTCGGACGTGCCGCCGCCGATGTCGAGCACCATCGAGCCGCGCGCCTCGTGCACCGGGATGCCGGCGCCGATCGCGGCGGCCATCGGTTCCTCGATCAGGTACACGTCGCGCGCGCCGGCCGATTCGGCCGATTCCTTGATCGCGCGGCGCTCGACCTGGGTCGAGCCGCACGGCACGCAGACCAGCACGCGCGGGCTCGGCCGGAACAGGCGCGAGCGGTGCACCTTCTTGATGAACTGCTTGAGCATTTCCTCGGTCATCGTGAAGTCGGCGATGACGCCGTCCTTCATCGGCCGGATCGTGACGATGTTGCCGGGCGTGCGGCCGAGCATGCGCTTGGCGTCGCCGCCGACGGCCGCGACCGAGCGCGGGCCGCCGGGACCGCGATCCTGGCGGATCGCGACGACCGAGGGTTCGTTGAGCACGATGCCCTGGCCGCGCACGTAGATCAGCGTGTTGGCAGTGCCGAGATCGATCGAGAGATCGTTGGAGAAGAGTCCGCGTAAACCTTTGAACATCTGCGGCGCGAGCCTTTTTATGGAGTCGAGAAAAAGCGCGCCAGTCTAGTCAGCAGCGACTCGCGCCGGGCAAGGACGAAACGGTTAAAAATGCCTGCGCGGGACACGTATTTGCCGGCAATCGTGCCGAGGCACGGCCAGTGGACCGCGGGCTGCGGCGCCGGACGCTCGATATCGTCGCGCACCAATCGCTGCGCCGCCATCGCGCGCCCGCGCCCCGCCGGCCTCCCTTTCACCGGAACGATCGATGTCTGCACTCATCTGCGGCTCGCTGGCCTACGACACCATCATGGTGTTCCAGGACCAGTTCAAGAACCACATCCTGCCCGACAAGGTGCACGTCCTGAACGTGTCGTTCCTGGTGCCGCGCATGCGCCGCGAGTTCGGCGGCTGCGCCGGCAACATCGCCTACAACCTGAAGCTGCTCGGCGCCGATCCGCTGCCGATGGCGACCGTCGGCCAGGATTTCGCACCGTACCGCGAGCACTTCACGCGCAGCGGCATCCGCCTCGACTACGTCAAGGAGCTCGCCGATCTCTACACGGCGCAGGCGTTCATCACGACCGATCTCGACGACAACCAGATCACCGCGTTCCATCCGGGCGCGATGATGCGCTCGTTACGAGAACCACGTGCGCGACGTCGCCGGACGTCGACGTTCGGCATCGTCGCGCCGGACGGCCGCGAGGCGATGCTGCAGCACGTCGAGGAATTCGCCGCGCGCAAGCATTCCTTTCATCTTCGATCCGGGCCAGGCGATGCCGCTCTTCTCCGGCGAGGAGTTCCGCGCGTTCATCGACAAGGCCGACTACGTCACCGTCAACGACTACGAGTCGATGCTGCTGCAGCGCAACACCGGCTGGTCGGCCGAGGAGATCACCGCGCGCGTCAAGGCGTACATCGTCACGCGCGGACCGAAAGGCTCGCTGATCCACACGACGAAGGAAACGTTCGACATCCCGCCGGCGCACGAGCGCCGCGTGTCCGATCCGACCGGTTGCGGCGACGCCTATCGCGCCGGCCTCATCTTCGCGATCATGCGCGGCATGGACTGGCCGACCGTCGGCCGCATCGCTTCGCTGATGGGCGCGCTCAAGGTCGAGCATCCGGGCACGCAGAACCAGCGCTTCACGTACGATGAGTTCGCCGATCAGTTCCGGCAGCAGTTCGGATATGCGCTGGATTGAATGCGCGCCGGATCGCGACGACGAGATCGAGGAGACACCGATGATCGCCAGTCGCCGCTACCGCATGCCGCTTGCGCTCGCATTCGCCGCGCTCGTTCCGCTGGCCGCGTGCGCCAAATCGGGCCCGTACGTCGAGCTCAAGGGCCAGCGCTTCACGATCGAGTTCGCCGAAGACGACGCCTCGCGCGAGCATGGCCTGATGGATCGCACGAGCATGGATGCCGACCACGGCATGCTGTTCGTGTTCCAGGACGACGCGCCGCGCGCGTTCTGGATGAAGAACACGAAGATCCCGCTCGACATGCTGTTCTTCGACGCGAACCTGAAGCTCGTCAGCGTGCAGCGAAACGTGCCGCCGTGCGTGACCGCGCTGTGCCCCGCGTATTCGAGCGGGGCGCCGGCGCGCTATGTGCTCGAGCTCAACGGCGGTCAGGCCGAGAAGCTCGGGCTCGCTTCCGGCGACGAGCTGATCGTGCACCGCTGAATCTCTTCCTCGGCGATCTCGACGCCGAGCGCCGAGTTGCCGAGCGCGTGCCAGCAATCCACGCCGCAACGGTACGGCACCAGCATCCCGATGGCCGCTTCGGGAATGAAATCGTCTTCGACCGGAACGAATACGCGCACTGGGTAAACCTCATCAAGGGACTGGAGGGTCATTCCACCAGCGCGTAGTGCAACCTCGATGACGTGAACGGGCGCGTAAGCGGGCAGCGTGTGGCGCGCCGCTGCGTTCACTCGCATTCATGTCGGCGCCGCGGGCGCCGAACGCATCAGCCGATTTCGACCATCTCGAAATCGGACTTGGTCACGCCGCAATCGGGACAGGTCCAGGTTTCCGGCACGTCTTCCCAGCGCGTGCCGGGCTCGATGCCGTCCGCCGGCCAGCCCTCGGCCTCGCTGTAGATGAAGCCGCAGACGACGCACATGAAAGTGCGGTACTTCACGCCATCCGGGGCAGTGGCAAGGGCTTGGGACATTCGCGAACAGGGCATCGGCGGCGGAACGCAATTGTCGCAGCGCCGCGCCGCCGATCCAAGTGACGCATTGCAGAAAGGCCGCTCAGTCGCCGAAGCCGTCGGCAAACACGCGCTCGTTGAATGCGACGCCGGCGCGTCGATAGCTGCCCCGCCCGGTCGGCCACAGCGTGCGCGCATAGCGCGTGCCCGGAAGGTCGTAGGCGACGACGCCGGCGTCGACCGTGTTGACGATGACTTCGAGCTCGCCGTCGCCGTCGATGTCGGCGAGCGTCGGCGCGGCGAGCCCGCCGCTCCACGTGCCGCCGAACGGGGCCGGCAGATCGACCGCGAAAAGCTGCTGGCCGTTGCGCATCGAGCACGTAGAGCTTGCCCGATTCGCCGTTGTCGTTCTCGCCCCAGCTCGCGAACAGCACTTCGGGCGAGCCGTCGTTGTCGAGATCGGCGACGACGGGCTCGGAAGCGAAGTGGAATCCGCTGCCCGGCACGACGAACGGCCACGCGCCGTGCTCGGTCTTGTCGAGCCACCACGCGTGCAGCTTGCCGTCGTAGCTCGGCAGCAGGATCTCCTGCCGCCCGTCGCCGTCGAGATCGGCGACGACCGCGTTCGCGGCGATGTTCTGGATCACGGTTGTAATCCTCCGACAGCGGCGCGCCGCTCGCGGCCTGCGGCGGGATCACGGTCCAGTCGTAACCCGCACCGGCCCAGCGCGTGCGGTCGGCGCGCAGCAGCCAGACGTCGTAATAGAGATCGGTATAGGGATCGGTGCTGCAGTCGTAGACGTTGCCCGGCAGCACGAGCTCGGGCACGCGATCGCCGTCGACATCGGCGATCGCCGGCGCGGAGCTCGCGAAATTCGGCCGGCGCTCGGTATCGCACTCGGTGTAGCCGCGCAGATCGGCGGCCTGATCGACGTTGACGCCGACCTCGGCCCAGAACTTCGGTCCCGAGCCGCTGCCGCTCGTGCCGTACATCGCGTTCGCGCGAAGCTCGTTGCCGTTGCGGTCGATCGCGGTGACGTAGTGCGTGTCGGTCGGCGCGAAGATTTCGGGAAAACCGTCGCCATCGACATCGGCCACCGCGAGATTCTCGTTGTACATGCCGGCGCCATACCCGGGATCGGCCGTACGCCGCGCAGGCCAGCCCGCGCGCACGTGTCCGTTCGGCATCAGCGCATTGATCTGGTTCGACGATACGCTCGCCGCATCGCCGACGATGACCGAGAGCTGGCCGTTGTGATCGAGATCGGCGAGCGCGAGCGAACGCACTTCGCCGCCCGGAAATGCCTGCACCGGCCAGCCGCTGCGCACGCTGCCATCGAGGTTGTAGACGGTCACCGATGCGCCGCTGCGGCCGACGACGATCGCGGGATGTCCGTCCGCGGCGAGATCGCCGATCGCGATGCCCGGCCAGACCCGATCATCGCTCGCGCCGCGCCAGAACAATGCGCCGTCCGTGCCGCGCAGCGCGACGACGTCGTAGGAGCCCGCGACGACGTCGAGCACGCCATCGCCGTCGATGTCGATCGTCGCGGGCGAGCTGTACCAGCCGGTCTGGCACCAGGACGAGAAGCAGCCGCCGTACGCCCACTTCAGCACCGGCGCCTGCACGGCCGCATTTGCGGTCATCGCCGCGAATACGCACGCGATCGAACAGAGAAAACGATTCATCGCGAGGCGTCGGTCCTGGCGTCGGAACGAAGATTGTCGGTCGACGCCGCCACTCGCGACCGCGAAGACGACGTTAAACTCCGGCGAAATCACCGCGCGAATTTCGACGATGGCTCACCCGCTTCTCGCCCGCAACGGCCTCTATGCGATCACCGACGGACCGCGCAACGATCTCGTCGAGGTCTGCGCGGCCGCGATCGAAGGCGGCGCGGCGCTGCTGCAATACCGCGACAAGACGACCAACGACGAGCGCCGCCTGTCCGAAGCGAAAGCGCTCGCGAGGCTGTGCGGGCGGTACGGCATCGCGCTGATCGTCAACGATGACGTCGCACTCGCCACCGCCGCAGGCGCGGCCGGCGTGCATCTGGGCGAAGACGATCTCGACATCGGCGCCGCGCGCGCGCTGCTCGGCCCGCGCGCGATCATCGGCGTGTCGTGCTACGACTCGCTCGAACGCGCGCGCGAACTCGCCGCCGCCGGCGCGGACTATCTTGCGTTCGGCGCGTTTTATCCGTCGCCGACGAAACCGAATGCGCGCAAGGCGACGCCGGCGCTGCTGCGCGAGGCGAAGGCGCTTGGACTGCCGCTGGTCGCGATCGGCGGGATCACGCCGGAAAATGGTGCGGCGTTGATCGATGCAGGAGCGAATTATCTGGCGGTGATCTCAGCCGTTTTCGGCGCAGTCGACGTGCGCGGCGCGGCGCACGCGTTCGCTGCGCTGTTCGACACTGCGCATTCGTAAGACAATGCGCGCGCGAAAACCACACCTCGTCATCCCGGCGAAGGCCGGGATCCAGCACTTTTTCTTGGACGTACCAGGAAGCTGGATTCCGGCCTTCGCCGGAATGACGATCCTTGGGCATTGCACATGACGACCAACCACGAACTCTTCCAGCGCGCCCTCGCGCGCATGCCCGGCGGCGTCAACTCGCCCGTGCGCGCATTCAAATCCGTCGGCGGCGAGCCGTTCTTCACCGCGCGCGCCGACGGCGCGTATCCTGTTCGACGTCGAAGGCAAGCGCTACATCGACTACGTCGGATCGTGGGGCCCGATGATCGTCGGCCACAATCATCCGCACGTGCGCGGCGCGGTCGAGCGCGCGATCCAGCATGGTCTTTCGTTCGGCACGCCGTGCCCTGCCGAAGTCACGATGGCCGAGACGATCGCGAAGCTCGTGCCGTCGATCGACGTCGTGCGCATGGTCAACTCGGGCACCGAGGCGACGATGTCGGCGATCCGTCTCGCGCGCGGATTCACCGGCCGCACGCGCATCGTGAAATTCGAAGGCTGCTACCACGGCCACGGCGATGCGTTCCTGGTCAAGGCCGGCTCCGGCGCGCTGACGTTCGGCACGCCGACCTCGCCCGGCGTGCCCAAGGCGCTCGCCGATCTCACGCTGACGATTCCGTACAACGATCTCGACGCCGCACGGAAGCTCTTCGCCGAAGTCGGCGACGAGATCGCCGCGCTGATCATCGAGCCGATCGCCGGCAACATGAACTGCATCCTGCCGCGCGACGGTTATCTCGCCGCGTTGCGCGAACTTTGCACGAAGCACGGCGCGCTCCTGATCTTCGACGAGGTCATGACCGGCTTTCGCGTCGCACTCGGCGGCGCGCAGGCGCTCTACGGCATCACGCCGGATCTGACGACGTTCGGCAAGATCATCGGCGGCGGCATGCCGGTCGGCGCGTACGGCGGACGCCGCGACATCATGCAGCAGATCTCGCCGGCGGGACCGGTCTACCAGGCCGGCACGCTGAGCGGAAATCCGGTCGCGATGGCCGCGGGCATCGCGATGCTCGAGCTGATCCAGACGCCGGGTTTCTACGAGGAGCTCGACCGCCGCACGCGGCTCGTGACCGACACGCTCGCGGCGGCGGCGATCGAAGCCGGCGTCGCGCTGACGACGAATCGCGTCTGCGGCATGTTCGGCCTTTTCTTCACGTCGGAGAAAGTCGAGACGTACGCGCAGGCGACCGCGTGCGACGTCGCGATGTTCAACCGCTTCTTCCACGGCATGCTCAAGCGCGGCGTCTATCTCGCGCCGTCCGCGTTCGAAGCCGGGTTCGTATCGATCGCGCACACCGAGGCGATCATTGCCGAGACGCTCGAAGCCGCTCGCGGTGCGTTTGCCGAGGCGCGCGCGGGCTAAAATTGCGCGTTTGCGGCGCGAAATGGACATCGCGGGCACGCGGCGTATGTTCGAAAACGCAATGCAGCAACACGGGTTCCGCTCATGCCGCGACCGATTCTTTCGCTTCGCATTCGCCTCCTCGCCGCCGTTTGCACGCTCGTCGCCAGCGCGGGCAGCCTCGCCGCGGATGCGACGCCGCCATCCACCGGCGCGTGGCAATTCCTGCGTCCGCATTTTTACGGCACGCGTGAGTTCGGCGAGGTCGACGAGAATTTCATGCACGTCGAAGCGCCCGGCAGCACGCCGGATCCGGCCGCGACGCCGGTCGCGCTGCATTTCGGCAACGACGCGCTCGGCAAGATCAAGCAGGTGCGCGTGATCATCGACAACAATCCTTCGCCGGTCGTCGCGACGCTCGATATCGGCGCCGGCCAGCCGATCGAGGAGATCGACATGCGCGTGCGCGTCGACCGTGCCACGTCGGTGCGCGCGATCGCCGAGACGACGGACGGCAGGCTCGAGATGCGCAGCGCCTGGGTGCGTGCCGAAGGCGGCTGCTCGGCGCCGCCCGCCGCGTCCGGCGAAGGCAAGGTCGGCGACGTGCGTTTCCGTCCGTCCGACGACGGCAAGTCGCTGCAGGTCGGCATCCGCCATCCGAACTATTCCGGATTCCAGATCGATCCGAAGACCGGCGATGCGATCCCGCCGCACTACGTCGCGCATGTCGCGCTGACCTCCGGCGGCAAGGCGCTGATCGATATCGAAAGCGGCATCTCGATCAGCGAGAACCCGACGTTCCGCATCGTCAGCGCACCGCCGATCGCGACACCCGTGACGCTCGAAGCGAGCGACTCGAAGGACGCGCACATCAGCGCGACGTGGAACGGCGCCGCAGGTGCACGCGTCGCGGCGGCGGGCGGAATGCGCTGATGCGATGCCGCGCGCGCGGATCGCGCGTGCGTTGCGCGCTGGCTGCCGCGCTCGCCTTCTGTGTCGGCGCGATCGCAGCAGAGCCGGCACCGTTCGAGCCCGCACCGTTCGAAGTCCGCGAAGTCGCCGGTGGCGTGTTCGTGCACGAAGGCCGCACGGTCGCGCTCGATGCGCCCGGCCACGACGACATCGCGAATGTCGGCTTCGTCGTCGGACGCGCGCTGCGTCGCGGTGATCGACACCGGCGGCTCGATGCGCATCGGGCGCGCGCTGCGCACCGCGATCGGCGCGCACACGAAGCTGCCGGTCTGTTACGTGATCAACACGCACGTGCACGTCGATCACGTGCTCGGCAACGCGGCGTTCCGCGCGGATAAGCCCGCATTCGTCGGCAGCGCGACGCTCGCCGCAGCGATCGAAGCAAGCCGACGCTACTTCGTCGAACACTATCCGGACGACTTCGACGCGCCGGCGTCGGCCGAGCAGATCATCGGTCCTGACACGACCGTCGAGACGACACGCCAGCTCGACATCGGCGGCCGCACGCTGACGCTGCACGCATGGCCGAAGGCGCACACCGACAGCGATCTCACCGTGATGGTCGACGACGCGGGCGTGCTGTGGGCCGGCGATCTCCTATTTGTCGGCCGCGTGCCGGCGCTCGACGGCAGCGCGAAGGGCTGGATTGCGGCGATCGATGAGCTCGAGAAGACGCAAAGCGACGGTCGTCGTACCGGGACACGGCGCAGTCGCACGCGATATCGCAGCGGCGTTCGCGCCCGAGCGGCGCTATCTCAACGTGCTGATCGACGGCGTGCGCAAGGAAATCGCCGAAGGCAAGCCGATCGAGGATGCGACCGCGCACGTCGGCGCATCCGAAAAGGCGAACTGGACGCTGTTCGACAGCGCGAACGCGCACAACGTCTCCATCGTCTACCGCGAGCTCGAGTGGGAATAGCGTGAAACGCCGCACCTTCATCGGCGCCGCGGCGCTTTCGGCGGCGGCGCTGGTCGCGCCGGCCGCACGCGCGGCGAACGCGCGCATCGTCATCGTCGGCGGCGGCTTCGGCGGCTCTGCGTGCGCGCTGCTGCTCAAGCGTGCCGATCCTTCGCTCGACGTGACGCTGATCGATCCCGCCGAACGTTACGTGACCTGCCCGATGAGCAACGAGGTCGTCGTCGGCGCGCGCACGATCGACACGCTGACGCTGACGCGCGAGGGCCTGCGTCGCGCGGGCGTGCGCTTCGTGCGCGCGCGCGCGACCGCGCTCGATGCCGAGCGGCGCACGCTGCGTCTCGAAGACGGCAGTCGTCTCGCCTACGACCGCTGCGTCGTCGCGCCGGGTATCCGTTTTCTCTGGGGCACGCCGGAAGGCTACGACGAGGCCGCGTCCGAGCGCATGCCGCATGCATGGGAAGCCGGCGCACAGACGACGCGACTGGCCGATCGTCTTCGCTCGATGGACGACGGCGGCGTGTTCGCGATCAGCGTGCCGTCGGGACTGATGCGCTGTCCGCCGGGACCGTACGAGCGCGCGAGCCTCGTCGCGGAATTCCTGCAGCGGCACAAGCCGCGCTCGAAGGTGCTGATCTTCGATGCGAACAATCGGTTTCCGCGGCAGGAGACCTTCGTCGCCGCGTGGGAAGCTCAGTATCGCGGCCTGATCGAATGGATTCCGGTCACGCAGGGCGGCGCGGTGCAACGCGTCGATGTGCGCACCAACACGTTGCACACGTCGAGCGGCGCGCATCGCGTCGCGCTCGCGAATGTGATTCCGCCGCAGGCGCCCGGACGCTTCGCAGCAGACGCGGGGCTCGCCAGCGGTCATGGATGGTGTCCGGTCGATCCGGCGAGCTTCGAGTCGACGAACGTTGCGCACGTCCACGTGATCGGCGACGCCTGCATCGCCGACGCGATGCCGAAGGCCGCATCGGCGGCATTGAGCCATGCGCGTCAATGCGCGGCGGCGATCGTCGCGGAGCTCGCCGGTCGCGAGGCGCCGGCGCCGCAGCTCGATAGCGTCTGCTACAGCGCGCTCGCGCTGGAGCGATCGTTCGCGATCCATGCCCGCTTCCGCATCGCCGACGGACATATCGAATCCGACGCGGGAGCGGCCGATGCACCGGCGGCGCCCTCCTCCGCCGAGCACGAGGCGGCCGAAGCCTGGTACCGGTCGATCCGCGCGACGTCGTTTGCGGCGTGACCCGAAGGCGTTGCTGATCAGCCCGCCTTTCGGCGGTCGCGCGCTGTCTGCAGCACCTCCCGTCCGGCGCACGGCCATACGGTCAGGACTTTACACATAGGTAGGTTTACTATCCCGCGCAGACCGTCAGGATGGCGGCGACCGTCATGTGACGGATCGCCAAGGAGACCTACCGATGAAACCCATGAGAATTGTTGTCGGCGCGATCGCGCTGACGCTTGCCGCGGCCGCCGCGCCGATGCTCACGTCCACGCAGGCGATCGCCGCACCGGCCGCCGCCGATGCGCCGGCCGCACCCAAACTGCACGCGGCGATGCGCGCGCTCTGGCAGGGCCACGCCGAGACGACGCGCGAGTACGCGCTCGCGGTCAAGGCCGGCGATGCCGCGGCCGAGAAGAAGGCGGCCGACGCGGTCGTCGCGAACGCGAAGCAGATCGCCGACGCCGTCGCGCAGTTTCTACGGCGAGCCGGCCGGCAAGAAGATGTTCGAGCTGCTGGCCGGGCATTGGGCCGGCGTCAAGGCGCTGACCGACGCCGCGAAATCCGGCGACTCTGCCGCGACCTCGAAGGCGATGCAGGATCTCGGCGCGAATGCTGACGAGATCGCGAAATTCCTTTCGGGCGCGAATCCGAACCTGCCGGCCGATGCGGTGAAGGGTCTCCTGGTGACGCACGCCGGCCATCATGCGGCGCTGGTCGGAGAAATCATGAAGGGCGACAACGCAGCGGCGGCGAAGACCTGGGCCGCGATGCAGGCGCACATGAACACGCTCGCCGATGCGCTGTCCGATGCGATCGCCAAGCAGTTTCCGGCAAAGGCGACATGAGGAAAAACGCATGAAGCAAGCGGGCGCGCTGCGCCAGCTCGGCTCGACGCAGCAGAAACTGCTGCGTCGGCTGCTCGTCGCGCCGCAGGGCGCGACGGTCGAGCAGTTGTGCGAGGCGCTGCACGTCACGCACAACGCGGTGCGCCAGCATCTGACGGCATTGATCGCGGCCGGTTTCGTCGAGCGCGGCATCGCGCGCGCGACGGGCGGTCGGCCGCAATCGCGCTACGTGCTTGCTGCCGGCCGGCCGCGAGCTTTTTCCGCGCAACTACGGACTGATCGCGGCGAGCATGCTGGAACGGCTGTACGCCGATGCCGGCAAGGCCGGCGTGCAGGCGCTGCTCGGCGACATGGGACGACAGCTCGGCGCCGCGGCTGCCGAACGCATCAACGCGGTCGGCGACGACGAAACCGCGCAAGCGCTCGCCGAACAGCTCGACGCGCTCGGCTACGAGGCACTCGCCGTGAAGCGCGATGGCGAAACCCAGGTCGAGGCGTACAACTGCGTGTTCCACGCGCTGGCGAAAGCGCATCCGGATGTCTGCCGCTTCGATCTGTCGTTCATGGAAGCGGCGACCGGACGGCCGATACAACACATGGAGTGTCTCGTGCGCGGCGGACATGCGTGCCGCTTTCGCCTCGGCGCGCGCGTAAAGGATTGAGCGTCACCAGACGCCGGTGTTCGGCATCGATTTCCACGGCTCGCGCGGCGGCAGCGCATCGCCTTTCTGTAGCAACTCGACAGAAATGAGATCCGGCGAGCGCACGAACGCCATGTGTCCGTCGCGCGGCGGGCGGTTGATCGTGACGCCCATCTTCGAAAGGTGCTCGCACGTCGCGTAGATGTCGTCGACGCGGAACGCGAGATGGCCGAAGTTGCGCGCGGAGCCGTAGTCCTCGGTCGCGCCCCAGTTGTGCGTGAGCTCGATCTCGGCCTCGGGGCTTTCCGGCGCGGAAAGGAATATCAGCGTGAACTTGCCCGCGGCGTTGTCCATGCGACGGGCTTCGCGAAGACCCAGTCCTTCGCAGAAGAAGCGCAGCGTCGCGTCGACGTCGCGGACGCGGATCATGCTGTGGAGGTATTTCATCGTCTTGCTCCGAACTGTGGTTGTGGTGCGCTCAACGTTCCGTTCGCCCTGAGGTATCGAAGGGCGAACTCCGGGCGCCCCGAGGTACGCCGTTCGCGCTTCGATACCTCAGCCGAACGGCTTGGCACTCGTCACGCCATCGAATCACGCACGCTGAAATCGCGGCACGTAATGCGTCAGGCACGAAAGCCGCTCGATCGGATCGGTCACCTGCAGCAGCCGCTGCCGATCCGGCTGCTCGATCGGCAGCATTTCGGCGAGCCGGAAGCCGACCCAGCTGGCATCGTCGTAGCACGAGCGCTCGGCTTTCGCGAACGGCCCGCCGGCCTTCTCGATCAGGCGCTCGAGGATCGTCGCGAGCAGGCCGTGCTCCGGCGGCACCGGAACGCGCGGCTCCTCGGGCCAGAAACGCACTTCGCCGTGCACGAGGCCGTTGTCGCGCACGCGCGTCGTCGTCACCTGGAATCGCTCGCCGCCTTCGGCGCTGATGCCGAGCAGGCCGTCGGGCAGCGTGTAGAAATCGGTGATCCTCGCCACCGTGCCGACCGCAGCCGGCACGGCCGGCTCGCCGGCTTCGCGGCCCTGCAGGATCAGGCAGACGCCGAATCCGCAGCTGCGCCTCGCGCAGTCGCGTACGAGATCGAGGTAGCGCTGCTCGAAGATGCGCAGCGCGAGCGGACCGCCCGGAAACAGCACGGCGGACAGCGGGAAACAGGGGAAGATCGGTCAGCGCCACCAACGCCAGTGTAGTCCGCACATCGCCGCGTGGGTACCGTGCCGCTAGGCCGTCGCGTGCGAATTCAGCGCGGCGAGGAAACGGCGCGGCGCGCCTTCGAATCCGCCGTTGGACATGAAGACGACATGGTCGCCGCTTCGCGCCTGCGCGCGCGAGCGCGGCGATCAGCGCATCGACGGTCGGCGCGGCCGCGCCGCGGCCGCCGAGCGCGCCGATCACGCGCGCGGCATCCCACGGCAGCTCGGCACGCTTCAGGAACACGACCGCATCGGCGTCGGCGAGCGACGGCGCGAGCTCGTCCGCGTGCGCGCCCATGCGCATCGAGTTCGAGCGCGGCTCCATGCCGACGAGGATGCGCGCGGTGCCGACGCGCGCGCGCAAGCCGGCGAGCGTCGTCGCGATCGCGGTCGGATGGTGCGCGAAATCGTCGTAGACGCGAATGCCGCCGACATCGCCGACGAGCTCCATGCGCCGCGCGACGCTGCGGAACTCGGCGAGCGCCGGCAGCGCGGCTGCGACGTCGACGCCGGCCGCATGCGCGGCCACGAGCGCGGCGAGCGCGTTCATCACGTTGTGGCGGCCGGTGAGATCCCAGCGCGCGACGCCGATCTCGCGTCCTTCGTGCGAAACCGCGAACGCGGAACCGTCGGCTTCGAGGAGGCGCGCGCGCCAGTCGCCGGCGTCGATGCCGAACGTCGACACCGGCGTCCACGCGCCCATCGCCAGCACTTCGGCCAGGCGCGCATCTTCGGCGTTGACGACGAGGCGTCCGTTGCCGGGCACGATGCGCACGAGATGGTGGAACTGGCGCTGGATCGCGGCGACGTCGGGAAAGATGTCGGCGTGGTCGTATTCGAGGTTGTTGAGGATCGCGATCGGTCGGCCGGTAGTGCACGAACTTGCGAGCGCTTGTCGAAGAACGCGGTGTCGTATTCGTCGGCTTCAATGACGAAATCGGGAATTTTCGATTCGCGATTCGCGATTTGCGGAGCACCACCGAGCCGCGCCGAGATGCCGAAGTTCGCGGGCACGCCGCCGACGAGGAATCCCGGGTCGCGACCCTGCGATTCGAGGATCCACGCGAGCAGCGATGTCGTCGTCGTCTTGCCGTGCGTGCCGGCGACCGCGAACACGTTGCGCTCGACCGAGCAGCGTTTCGCCGAGCCACTGCGGCCCGGATACGTAGCGCAGCCGCGCGTCGAGCATGTGCTCGATCATCGGATTGCCGCGCGACAGCGCGTTGCCGACGACGACGAGATCCGGCGCCGGATCGAGGTGCTTCGGCGTCCCAGCCCGATTTCAGCGCGATGCCGAGCTGTTCGAGCTGCGTCGACATCGGCGGATAGACGTTCGCGTCGGAGCCTTCGACTTCGTGGCCGAGCTCGCGCGCGAGCGCCGCGATGCCGCCCATGAACGTGCCGCAGATGCCGAGGATGTGGAGTTTCAAATTTTGGTGCTCATCAGTTCGAGAAGGGGCAGCCGAAAGGTTAACCCGCGCAGCGCAAGCTTCCCTCATCCGCCCTCTGCCAACCTACCCCGCATCAAACAGCGCATGCCCGACCGCCCACTCCGCAACCGCCCACGCAAACGCGAGCGCGAGGCCCAGCGCGAACGGCGCATCGAGCGCGCGGCGCATGATGTGCGCATTGACCGCGAGGTTCCAGACCAGCATCGCGAGCATTCCCCACCAGAGCAGCGTCTGCAGCGGCGTCAACTGCGCGGGCGCCGACGGCGCGGGTCCGGCCAGCCACGCGAGCGGCAGGACGAGCAGCGAGAACACGATGCTGCATGCGATCAGCGCACTCGCGGTCTGCACGTAGCGATTGTCCAGGCGGCGGATGCGCAGCGCGATCCAGCAGAGCGCGAGCACGAGGCCGGTCGACACCAGCGAGCGCGCCAGCACATCGTCCGCGACGCCCGGAGAAAGCGAGCCGCTGGCGACGTCGATCAGCACGCTCAGCGCCGATCAGGACGCCGAGCAGCACCGGCGAATACGGCGATCTCTTCCGGCCCGCGGCGCAGCTGGCAAAGATCGCGCACCAGCAGCGCGAAGCTTGCGAAAGGAGATGGGCGGTCGGTCATCGGACTCATCGCGCTGTCGCGAAGGCGGCGCGACGCGCGTGCGTCTTTGGCGAAGCGGGACTGCGCGCGCGGCTCTGTAGCCCGCGCGCGATCAGGCACCGGCAAATTCGCCGGGGAGCGCGGCAAGGATGCGCTTGAACACCGCGTCGACGTCGCCGACGCCATCGACGATGCGCAGCCTGCCGATCGCGTCGAAATGCTCGGCGACCGGCGCGGTCTGCTCGGCGTAGACGCGAAGGCGTTCGCGCACGGTTTCCGGCGTGTCGTCCTTGCGGCCTTCGGCGGCTGCGCGGCCGGCGATGCGCTCGACGATCAGCTCGCTCGGCACCTTCAGCTTGACCGCGATGTCGAGCGGCTGGCCGATGCGCGCGAGCAGCGCTTCGAGCGCTTCGCACTGCGCGACATTGCGCGGATAGCCGTCGAGGATGAATCCGCCCTTGGCGTCGGGCTGCGTGATGCGCTCTTCGAGCATGCCGAGCACGATGTCGTCGGACACGAGCTTGCCGGCTTCCATGACGGCCTTGGCCTTGAGGCCGAGCGGCGTGCCGGCCTTGACCGCGGCGCGCAGCAGATCGCCCGTCGAGATGTGCGGCACCTTGAGCTCTGCCTTCAGCATCGCGGCCTGGGTGCCCTTGCCCGAGCCGGGTGCGCCGAGTAAGACGAGTCGCATGTGGCTCCAATGCGGCCGCGCGGCGCCGCTGACGCTAGACTGTTGGACTTTCGGCAACGCTAGCGGCTGGCCGGAGAGGTGTCAAACAGGCCGATCAAGGGAGATTTCATGGGCAAAGGCAACCTCCTCTACGCGCAGTCCGGCGGCGTGACCGCCGTCATCAACGCGACCGCCTGCGCGGTCATCGAAACCGCACGGCGCAAGGGCGTTCCCGTGCTGGCGGCGCGAAACGGCATCATCGGCGCGCTGCGCGAGGATCTGATCGATACGTCGAAGGAATCGGCGGCCGCGATTGCGGCATTACGCCACACCCCGGGCGGCGCGTTCGGCTCGTGCCGCTACAAGCTGAAATCGTTCGAGCAGAACCGCGCGCAGTACGAGCGGCTGATCGATGTGTTTCGCGCGCATGACATCCGCTGGTTCCTTTACAACGGCGGCAACGATTCGGCCGACACCGCGCTCAAGATCTCGCAGATCGGCAAGACGCTCGGCTATCCGATCGCGACGATCGGCGTGCCGAAGACGGTCGACAACGATCTTGCGGTGACCGACTGCTGCCCCGGCTTCGGGTCGGTCGCGAAGTACACGGCGGTATCGGTCGCCGAAGCGAGCCTCGACGTCGAATCGATGTGCGAATCGTCGACCAAGGTGTTCGTCATCGAGGTCATGGGCCGCCATGCGGGCTGGATCGCCGCGGCCGGCGGACTCGCGGCGCGCAAGGCCGGCGAGCCGCCGCACATCATCCTGTTTCCGGAGATTCCGTTCGACGAGGAGAAATTCCTCGCGCGCGTGAAGGAAACCGTCGAGCGCGTCGGCTATTGCACGGTCGTCGTCTCGGAAGGCGTGAAGAACGCGGCCGGACAATTCCTCGCCGAGGCCGGCACGCGCGATGCGTTCGGGCACACGCAGCTCGGCGGCGCGGCGCCGGTGATCGCGCAGCTCGTCAAGCAGAAGCTCGGCTACAAGTACCACTGGGCGCTGCCGGATTATCTGCAGCGCTCGGCGCGGCATCTCGCGTCGAAGGTCGATGCGGAGCAGGCCTATGCGGTCGGCAAGGCCGCGGTCGAATACGCGCTCAAGGGGCATGAACGCGGTCATGCCGGTCATCGTGCGCACGTCGGACAAGCCGTATCGCTGGAAGATCGAGCCGGCGCCGCTCGAGAAGGTCGCCAATCACGAGAAGAAGCTGCCGAAAGGCTTCATCCGCAGCGACGGCTACGGCATCACGGCCGCCGCGCGGCGCTATCTGGAGCCGCTGATCCGCGGCGAGGATCCGCCGCCGTACGGCAAGGACGGCATTCCGAACTATGTGCGGCTCAAGAATGCGCGCGTGCGGAAGAAGCTGCCGGTGTATTCGATCGAGGACAAGTAGCCGCCCGTCGCCCGCTTCCCGCCTTCCCCCTCTCCCGCTTGCGGGAGAGGGCTGGGGTGAGGGCAGGCTTCGGCTTCGACCTCTCCAAGAGCCTCGGACCCTCGCCCAAGAACCCCATCCGCCTCCGGCACCTTCCCCGCATTCGCGGGGAAGGGAAATGCCGACCCGCTCTCGACTCAGCGGAACGCTGCTGCACCGCCGCAGTGCGCGATTTCGCGGCCACGTCGCTATACTCCGCGCGGTTTTCCCGCTTTCGCGGTTACCAAATTCCTGCGCTTCAAGGGAGGGTTCGATGCTGTTCCAGCAATACGGTTTGTTGATCGCGCTGATCTGCGCGGTCCTGGCGATTCTTTATGGCGTCTGGTCGATCCGCTGGATCCTGGCCAAGCCGGCCGGCAACGAGCGCATGCAGGAGATCGCCGCGGCGATCCAGGAAGGCGCGCGCGCCTATCTCAATCGCCAGTACACGACGATCGCGATCGTCGGCGTCGTGCTGCTGGTCGTGATCGGCTTTGCGCTGGACTGGGGCACGGCGATTGGCTTTGCGATCGGCGCGATCCTGTCGGGCCTGACCGGCTACATCGGCATGAACATCTCGGTGCGCGCCAACGTGCGCACGGCCGAAGCCGCGCGCAGCGGCATCGCGGCCGCGCTCAGCGTCGCGTTCCGCGGCGGCGCGATCACCGGCATGCTGGTCGTCGGCCTCGCCTGCTCGGCGTCGCCGGCTACTTCATCGTGCTGACGCACCATGCGGGCTACACGCAGGACGCCGCGCTGCACGCGCTGGTCGGCCTCGCGTTCGGCTCGTCGCTGATCTCGATCTTCGCGCGCCTCGGCGGCGGCATCTTCACCAAGGGCGCCGACGTCGGCGCCGATCTCGTCGGCAAGGTCGAAGCCGGCATTCCGGAAGACGATCCGCGCAATCCGGCCGTGATCGCGGACAACGTCGGCGACAACGTCGGCGACTGCGCCGGCATGGCGGCGGACCTCTTCGAAACCTACGCGGTCACGCTGATCGCGACGATGCTGCTCGGCGGCGTGATGGCGGCCGATGCGGGCCCGAACGCGCGTGCTCTATCCGCTCGTGCTCGGCGGCGTCTCGATCATCGCCTCGATCATCGGCACGTTCTTCGTCAAGGTGAGCGCCGGCGGCAAGATCATGAACGCGCTGTACAAGGGCGTGATCGTCGTCGGCCGTGCTCGCGCTGCTCGCGTTCATTCCGGTGACGCAGCAGCTGATGGCGACCAGCACGTACGGCGTCTGGAACATCTTCGGCTGCGCGGTGATCGGCCTCGTGCTGACCGGCGCGATGGTCTGGATCACCGAGTACTACACGGCGACCGAGTTCAGCGCCGGTGCGCCACGTCGCCAAGGCGTCGACGACCGGCCACGCGACCAACATCATCGCCGGCCTCGGCATTTCGATGAAGTCGACCGCGCTGCCGGTGCTCGTCGGTCTGCGCGGCGATCTGGGGCGCGTATCACCTCGCGGGCCTGTACGGCATCGCGATCGCCGCGACCGCGATGCTGTCGATGACCGGCATGATCGTCGCGCTCGACGCGTACGGCCCGATCACCGACAACGCCGGCGGCATCGCCGAGATGGCGGAGCTGCCGAAGGAAGTGCGCGCCGTCACCGATCCGCTCGACGCGGTCGGCAACACGACGAAGGCGGTGACCAAGGGCTACGCGATCGGCTCGGCCGGTCTCGCCGCGCTCGTCCTCTTCGCCGACTACACGCACAAGCTCGGCGTCGAGCATCCGGATCAGATCTTCACGTTCGATCTGTCGAACCATCTGCGTCATCATCGGTCTTCTGATCGGCGGCCTGATCCCGTTCCTGTTCGCGTCGATGGCGATGGAAGCGGTCGGCCGCGCGGCCGGCAGCGTCGTCGAGGAAGTGCGCCGCCAGTTCCGCGAGATCAAGGGCATCATGGAAGGCACGACCAAGCCCGATTACTCGCGCGCGGTCGACATGCTGACGCGAGTCGGCGATCAAGGAAATGATGATTCCGTCGCTGCTGCCGGTGCTCGTGCCGATCGTCGTCGCGTTCGGCTTCAAGTGGCTCGACGGGCAGCTCGCTCGCCGGCGCGCAGGCGCTCGGCGGCGTGCTGATCGGCACGATCGTGACCGGACTGTTCGTCGCGATCTCGATGACGACCGGCGGCGGCGCGTGGGACAACGCGAAGAAGTACATCGAGGACGGCAACTTCGGCGGCAAGGGCTCGGACGCGCACAAGGCCGCCGTCACCGGCGACACCGTCGGCGATCCGTACAAGGACACCGCCGGCCCGGCGGTCAATCCGCTGATCAAGATCATCAACATCGTGGCGCTGCTGCTGGTGCCGCTGCTGTAAGCCCCGAAGCGTTCGCCCCGTGATGGAGAAGGGCGAACGCGGAGACCCCGCGGTCTGCGTCGCGTTCGTGTTTTCGCGAATACGCACGCAACCGCGGCTTGCAAGACCGCTCGCCCCGCCTCGCGCGGGGCTTTTTTTTGCCGGCACGACTTCCGCATCTGGACAAGGCGCGGAGGCTCTGCGATAGAAGGCGCTCGATCCCGGGCAGAATTTTCCATGAACCTGACGCATTTCCTGCGCGCCGTCTGCGGCCGGCCTGCTCGTCCTCGCCGCGACTGCCTGTGCGCCTGTTGAGAAGAAACCCGCCGCACCCACCTCGACTCCTGTGAAAAGCGAAACCGCCGCCGACGACCCCTATCTCTGGCTCGAGGACATCCACGGCGAGAAGCCGCTCGAGTGGGTGCACGCGCGCAATGCGGAAACCGCGAAGGAGTATGCCGAAGCGGCCGGAATTCGAGACGACGCGAAAGCGCATCCTCGAAGTGCTCGATTCCGAAGCGCGCATTCCCTACGTGCAGAAACTCGGCGCGCAGTACTACAACTTCTGGAAGGACCAGGCGCATCCGCTCGGCATCTGGCGCCGCACGACGCTCGCCGAATACCGCAAGGAGCATCCGCACTGGGAAACGGTGCTCGATCTCGATGCGCTGTCGGCGGCGGAAGGCAAGCGCTGGGTCTGGCATGGCGCCGATTGCCTGAAGCCCGCGTACAAGCGCTGCCTGCTCTCGCTGTCGCCTGGCGGAGGCGACGCCGATGTCGTGCGCGAGTTCGATCTCGTCGACAAGTCGTTCGTCGCGGACGGCTTCGTCGTGCCGGAAGCGAAGACGCAGGCTGCGTGGATCGACGCCGATCGCATCTACGTCGGCACGGATTTCGGTCCGGGCTCGATGACCAAATCGAGCTATCCGCGCATCGTGAAGGAATGGAAGCGCGGCACGCCGCTCAGCGCCGCGACGATGGTCTACGAAGTGAAGGAAGACGATCTCGCCGCGAACGCGGTGCGCGACCTGACGCCGGGATTCGAGCGCGACCTCGTCACGCGCGTCGATCGATTTCTACACGAGCGAAACGTTCCTGCGCGGCAAGGATGGCAAGCTGACGAAGATCGACGTGCCGATCGACGCGACCGTCGATCCGCACCGCGAGTGGCTGCTGGTGCAGCTGCGCACCGACTGGACCGTCGGCGGCACGACGTATCGCGGCGGCTCGCTGCTCGCCGCGAAGTTCGACGATTTCATGGCCGGCAAGCGCGACATCGACGGTGCTGTTCGCGCCGACCGACACGGTGTCGCTCGCCAAGTACTCGTGGACGCGCCATCACCTGCTGCTCGATCTGCTCGACAACGTCGTCTCGCGCCAGGAAGTGCTGACGCCGCAGTCGGGCGCGTGGAAACGCGAGCCGCTCGGCGGCGCGCCGGCGCTCAGCACCGTCGACGCGGGCGGCATCGATCCGGATGCGAGCGACGACTATTTCCTGACCGTGACGAGCTACCTCGCGCCGACGACGCTCTTCTACGGCACGCTCGGCAAGGGCAAGGCGAAGCCGATCAAGCGCATGCCGGCATTCTTCGATGCGAAGGATCTGGACGTGCATCAGTATTTCGTCGCATCGAAGGACGGCACGCGCGTTCCGTACTTCGTCGTCGCGCGGAAAGAACTGACGCTCGACGGGTCGAACCCGACGCTGCTGTACGGCTACGGCGGTTTCGAAGTTTCGGAAGTGCCGACCTACAGCGGCATCGGTCGGCCGCTCGTGGCTCGAGCGCGGCGGCGTCTATGTCGTCGCCAACATCCGCGGCGGCGGCGAATACGGCCCGCGCTGGCACCAGGCCGCGCTGCGCGAGAATCGCCTGCGCGCGTACGAGGATTTCGCTGCGGTCGCCGAGGATCTGGTCAAGCGCGGCATCACGTCGCGCGCGCATCTCGGTGCGCTCGGCGGCAGCAACGGCGGCCTCCTGATGGGCAACATGCTGACGCGGATATCCGGAGCTCTTCGGCGCGATCGTCTGCGAGGTGCCGCTGCTCGACATGAAGCGCTACACGCACCTCTCGGCCGGCGCCTCGTGGATCGCCGAGTACGGCGATCCGGACAAGCCCGACGACTGGGCGTTCATCAAGACGTTCTCGCCGTACCAGAACGTCGCGAAGGACAAGGACTATCCGCCGATCCTGTTCTACACCTCGACCAGCGACGATCGCGTCGGCCCGGTGCAGGCGCGCAAGATGGCCGCGAGAATGCGCGAGATGGGCTACACGAACGCGTGGTTCTACGAGAACACCGAAGGCGGCCACGGCGGCGCGGCGGACAACAAGCAATCGGCGTATATGCACGCGATGGCGTATACGTTCCTGTGGGATCACCTGAAAGGCACGCAACCATGAAATTCGCGATTACGCTGCTCTCGCTTGCGCTGTCGACCGCGGCGCTCGCCGAAGTCGCCGAAGACCGTCGACGATGCGCTCGCGCAGGCGAAGAAGACGCACCTGCCGGTGCTGCTCGATTTCGGCGCGCCGTGGTGCTACTCGTGCTATTTCATGATGACGCACGTGCTGAACGGCCCGGAATGGACCGCGCTCGAGGCAAGGACCGTCGTCGCCGAAATCGACGCCGATTCGCCGAGCGGTGCGGCGTGGATGAAGAAGCTGCAGGTGAAGGCGCTGCCCGCGTACATCGTGCTCAACGAGAACGGCGAGGAGCTCGGCCGCATCCTGGCCGAGCAGCCGCGAGCGAAATTCTATCCCGCCGTCGACAAGATCCTTGCGGGCAGCCACACGCTGGACGAGATCAAGAAGAGCGCTGCGGGCGGATCAGCCGACGCGATCGCGACGGTGCTCGGATCGTACGAAGCGCGCAAGGACGGTCAGGCCGGACTCGACTGGTACGCCAGCCTGCCCGGGAACGTGCGCGACGCCAACGCGAAGAACACGACGATCGCGCTCTGGATCGATCGCCTGGAGCTCGCACGCGCGATGAAGGCAAAAGACAATGCCTCCGCCGTAGCCGCCGCGAAGCGCGTGCTCGCGGGCGATGTCGGCTGCGATCGTCCGTATGTCGTCGATGACCTGCTCGAAGCCAGCGAGAAGATGCCGGAAGCCGAGCGCAAACCGATGCTTGCCGCACAGAGGCCAGCGCTTGATCAGCTGCTGGACAAGAATATCTTCGTCGCCAAGCCGACCTGCGCGGACCAGCGCAGCACGGTCATCACGACCGCTGACGTCGACGCCGCGATCGGCGATGCGAAATCCGAAACCGCGGTGCTCGATCGCGCGATCGCCGCGGTACGCAAGCAGCTCGGCGACGATCTCAAGAAGGATCGCAACGCGGCCGACAACCTGCGCGTCTATCTCGTCCGCGCCAAGCGCACCGACGAGCTCGACGCGCTGTATCCGAAGCTGATCGCCGCGTACCCGGACGACTATGTCTATCCGTACCGCTGGGGCCGCAGCCTGCTCGAGCGCGGCAAACCGGCCGAAGCGTTGCCGCTGCTCGAAAAGGCAGCCGACAAGGCGTACGGCGAGAACCGCCTCGTGGTCGCGACGTTCCGCGTCAAGGCGCTGAAGGCACTGCACCGGCAGCAGCGATGCCGAGAAGGTCGTCGCCGATGCGCTCGAACAGAACGGAAAGTGGTTTCCGGAAGATGTCGAGAAGCTCAAGGCGGAGTTGAAGTCCTGAAGCGAAGCGACATTGCAATCTCTTGTCGGCATTTTTGCGCGCCGGCTGGATCGAAGATTTCGCATCGACAGCGACGCTGGATTCTTACGACACGACCCGATTCAGGGCATTGAGTTCGTCTTCACGGTCCACTAGACTTGTACTCGCACAAGTACAGGTACTCGGACCATGCGTACGATCAACTTTTCCGACGCGCGCAAGCATCTCAAGGACGTGCTCGATCGCGTCGTCGACGACGCCGACGTCACGATCATCACGCGGCGCGACGCCGACGACGTCGTCCTGATGTCGCTCGATTCGATTCAACAGCTGGCGCGAGACGCTGTACCTGATGTCGAGCCCGGCGAACGCGCGGCGCCTCAACGAATCGATTGCACAGTCGCGCGCCGGCAAGGCGCGACCGCGAGCGCTCGCGACGACGGATTCCGCCGAGGCTTTCGCGGTGCACGAGCCGACGGCATCCTATGTCGTCAAACCGCGTCGCCCGAAAAAACGAGCGCCGCCGAGGGGACGCAAGGGCTGACATGGCGCGGCGCATCGTCTTCGCCGATCACGCCTGGAACGACTACCTCGTCTGGCAGGAAACCGATCGGAAGATGCTCGTGCGGCTCAATGGCCTGATCCTCGCGCGCCGCGCGCGAGCCGTTCGTCGGCATCGGCAAGCCGGAACCGCTTCGCGGGACCTGGCGCGGCTGCTGGTCGCGCCGCATCGACGATACGCACCGGCTCGTCTACGAGGTGTCGGGCAACGACCTCGTCGTCCTGCAGTGCCGTTATCACTACGGCGACCGCTGATCGCCCATCGCTGCAAAGCAGCACGACTTGCACTATCCTTCGCGCCCCCAAGCGAGAGCGGGATCCGATTCCCGCCCTGTCCGACCGCATTTTGCAGGAGCAAGCCATGGCCCTCGACCGCGTGCCCACCGGCCGCGACGTGCCGAACGAGATCAATGTCGTCATCGAGATTCCGATGAACGAGGAGCCGGTGAAGTACGAGGTCGACAAGGCGACCGGCGCGATCTTCGTCGACCGCGTGCTGACGACGCCGATGCGCTATCCGTGCAACTACGGCTACCTGCCGCACACGCTCGGCGGCGACGGCGATCCGCTCGACGTGCTCGTCATCATGCCGGTGCCGCTGATCCCGGGCTCGGTGATCCGCTGCCGCCCGGTCGGCATGCTCAACATGACCGACGAAGCCGGCGAGGACATGAAGCTCGTCGTGGTGCCGATCTCGAAGGTGTTTCCGGCGTACCGCGAGATCGAATCGGTGCGCGACCTGCCCGAGCTCACGCTCGATCGCATCGCGCATTTCTTCGCGCACTACAAGGATCTCGAGAAGGGCAAGTGGGTAAAGATCGAAGGCTGGCGCGGCGCGGAAGATGCGAAGGCGGACATTCGCGCCGGCGTCGAGCGCTACGCCGCGGCTCCCGAGAAGCCCGCGTTCTGAGGCTTTCCCTCGCTTGCAGCTGGTGAATGCTTTCCCCTCTCCCGCTTGCGGGAGAGGGCTGGGGTGAGGGCAATCTTGGTTCGCCGCCACGCACTTCCCTCACCCGCCGCTACGCGGCGGCCTCTCCCGCCGAGCGGGAGAGGCGAACATCCACCTCAATCGTCGTCGTTCGTATCGTCGCTGTCGTCACGCGCATGGCTCGCATTCGGATCGACGCCCGACGCCAGCGCATCGCGCGCATTCCAGATCGACACCTCGACGCCGCGAAATGGCTGCGAATAGATCGGCTCGGCGCGAAAGCGGAAGCGGCGATAGAAGCTGATGACGAGACCATCCGGATGCGCGGCGACCCACGCCGGCAGCTCCGCGAGCGTCAGTGCCGGCAGCGGCTCCGTCAGCCGGCCTGCGAATTCGTAGACGCCGTGATGCCAGCCGACGTGCGCGATCGGCTGGCCGCGTACCTGCGCGGCGTGCACTTGCGCTGCGACCTTGCGCACGTCGTAGCGCACGCCCGGGCCCTGGATCACCGCGAGCTTGAACACGAGCACGACCGCGACCGTCGCGAGCGCCGGCCAGAGCGGATCGCGGATGCGTTTGGCGAACACGAGCAGCGCGATGCCGATTGCCGCGACGACGGCGCCCCACCACGGCGACGTGTCCGAGACGAACGCAAGATTCGCCCGCGAGGCCGCGTACGCCCGGCAGCAGCGCGAGCGCGACGCCAGCGGCGAGCAGCACGACGGCGGCCGCACCGACGCGCACTTCGAAACCCGCGCGCTCCAGCGGCGATCGCGAACAGCAGCGCGACGCCCGGCAGCAACGGCAGAAGATAGTGCGCCTGCTTGCCGCCGATCAGCGAAAACACGATCAGCGTCGGCAGCACCCACGCGAGCGCAAGGCGCGCGCCGCGCTCGCGAAAAAGATCCTGGAACACGGATGCGCGGCCGCGCAGCAGCGAGCGGCCATGGCAGCAGCATCACCGGCAGCCACACGAGATACCACCAGATCGGCTGCGCGTGCGTGCCGGTCTTGACGCCCTGGATGCGATCGAACGTCTGGCTGAGGAAGATCGCGTGCGCGTACTCGTCGCCGCCGTGCAGGGCCGCCGGAATCGCCCACGCGAGCGCGATCACAGCACCGAGCACGACGCGATGCGATCAGCGCGCCGAAATAGCGCGCGTTGCCGCGGCCGATGCCGCGGTTCCACCACGGCGCGAGCACGGCGGCGAAGCCGATGTCGAGCAGCATCACCGGCCCTTTCGTGAGGATGCCGAGCCCGATGCCGAGACCCGCCAGAAGCGATGCCGCGCCGCCGGTCCTCGACGAGATCGACGATGCCGTGCAGCGCGAGCAGCGCGCAGGTCGTCGAGCAGCACGTCGAACATGATCGCGTTGGCGAACGTCGGCGAAATACAGCATGCCGAGCAGGAACACGGCCGACGCGCGCGCCGCGGCCGCCGAACCCGTGAGCCGCAGCGTGAGCCGCGCGAGCAGGACGAGGCTCAGCAGCGAGCACACCAGCGTCATCGCGCGCGCGGTCCACGCGTGCACGCCGGTCACGAGCCCAGCCCGCGTTGATCAGCCAGAACAGGAGCGGCGGTTTCTGCGAATAGAGATCGCCGTTGAGATGCGGCACGAGGAACTCGCCGGTCTGGCGCATTTCCCAGGCGACGGCGAGATAGCGCGTCTCGTCGATCGGCAGCGGCGGCAGCAGGAAGACGATCGGCGCGAGCAGCAGCGAGGCCGAGGAGAATGCGGGTGCTCGACGAGCGCGCGCCACGGCGGCGTCGCGGCGACGGAAGAAGTTGCGGTCACGTTAGTACGGAGCGAGCGTCAATTCCCGCACTTTCGCATTGCGTGTCGGTTTGCGCCAGCGCGGACGGAATTCGTAAAGGCCGGATTGCAGGCGCGAGGAGCAACCTCGCCGTCATCCCGGCGAAGGCCGGGATCCAGCTTTGAAACGGACGAAGAACCAAAATCTGGATTCCGGCCTTCGCCGGAATGACGAATCCGGAAGCAGGCACGTCACCCGCGCCGCAGCAGTTCGCGCAGATCGATCACCGCCGCATTCGCGCGCGAGATGTAATTGGCCATCACCAGCGAATGATTGGCGAAGAACCCGAACGGCGTGCCATTGAGAACGATCGGGACTCTCCAGCGGATTCTGCGATTCGTGCAGCTCGCGGATCACCTGATCGAGGCTCACCATGGCGTTCTTGTCGCGCAGCACGGGGCCGAAATCGATGCGGATCGCCTCGAGCTGCTCGCGCAGCGCCCACGTGTAGCCGCGCGCCTCGTAGAAGTTGTCGTCGATCTCGAGTCCACGGCGTCTTGACGACGCGCGGACTCGTCGATCGGCGTCGACTGCTGCGCGTTCGGATCGCCGGCGAGATCGGTATCGATGCGCTCCTGCCCGACGCTCGCCGAAAGGCGCTGCGAGAGCGAGCCGAGGCGCGTCGACACCGTCTGCAGATAGTCGGCGAGATTGTCCGCGCGCGCGAAGAACTGCGCGTCCTGCGTGTTGTTGTCGGCAAGCCGCGTCAGATAGTTGTCGACGTAGCCGATCGCCTTGCGGTACTGGCGCTCGGACGCCGGCAGCAGCCAGCGGTCGTTCGGCGAATTGAACAGCGGCGCCGCTTCCTTGAGGTCGTGGTCTTCGGTCGACTGCGTCTGCGAGCGGCTGAACTCGTTGCGCATCGCGTCGGAAAGATCGCGCGTCGCGACCAGCACGCCGAATTCCCAGTTCGGCATGTTGTCCATCAGCACGCCCGGCGGGAACTTGTCGTTGCTGAGATAGCCGCCGCGCTTGTCGAGCAGCGTCTCGGCAGAGCCGATCAGCGTCGAGACCATCACCGATCCCGTGACGAGCTTTTCGTTCTTCGCGGCGACGCGCGCCTGCGCGGTCGCGGCGACGTCGAAGTGCGGCGGCTCGTAGTCCCACCACCACATCAGCGCGAGGATGACGATGGCATACGCGACGACGAGGCCCGCGATCCCCTTGACGAGCCAGGATCGCGAGCGCGGCGTCTGCGGTGAATGTTCCACGATCCCTCCCCGTCAATCGGACGGAGCACGACGCCGATAGCGTCGCGCTCCGCAGCGGATGCTACTTGCGCTTCGACTTGCCGCGCTTGCCGGACTTGAGGCCCGGTTTCGCCGGCTCGCCCTTCTTGCCGAAGTTCTCCATCAGCGTCTTCATGTCCTCGGCGTGCTCTTCCTCGACCGCGAGGATGCCTTCGAGCATGCGCTTGGTCGTCGTGTCGCGATCGCCGACGTAGTTGATGATCTCGCGATAGCTGTCGATCGCGATGCGCTCGGCGATGAGGTTTTCCTCGATCATCGCGGCGAGATCTTCGGGCACGACGAATTCGGAATGGCTGCGGCCGGCGAGGCCCTCGGGCGAGAAGTTCGGCGTGCCGTCGAGCTGCGTGATGCGCTCGGCGATCTCGTCGGCGTGGCCCTGCTCCTCGTTCGCGTGCTCGAGGAATTCGGCCGCGACGCTCTTGGCGTTGATGCCCGAGGCGAGGAAGTAGTGCGCCTTGTAGCGCAGCACGCAGATGATCTCCGTCGCAAGCGCTTCGTTGAGCAGCTTCAGCACGGTGTCGCGATTGAGCGTGTAGGTATCCGTCACCGCCCCGCGCTCCATGTGCTGGCGCGCGCGGCTGCGGATCGTCTGGATATCGGAAAGGAACGGTTTGTCTTTCGCAGCCATGCCTGCCTCCGGATCTAGGTGGGTTGTGGGCGCCGAGGTCGCCGCAGGGCACAGCGCGAGAAGAAGCGGACAGCGCACCCGCGAAGCTCGAAGGATATTAAGTCTTCTGTATGAACGAGGCTGCAACTTTACAGCGTATCCCGACGAGGATGCGCGGTTCTTCGCCTCTCCCGCTTGCGGGAGAGGCCGCGCCACAGGCGCGGGTGAGGGAAGCTCTTGGATCGACTGATGCGGCGTTTTCTCAAGTGCCGCCCTCACCCTACCCTCTCCCGCAAGCGGGAGAGGGGAAACTTCACTGCGGCGAATAGACCTCGCCGCCCTGCGCGCGGAATTCGGCCGCTTTCTCCGCCATGCCCTCGCCGAGCGCCTCGGTTTCGCCGACGCCATGCGCCTTCGCATAATCGCGCACATCCTGCGTGATCTTCATCGAGCAGAACTTCGGCCCGCACATCGAGCAGAAGTGCGCGGTCTTGTGCGCATCCTTCGGCAGCGTCTCGTCGTGGAACTCCTTGGCCTTCTCCGGATCGAGCGCGAGGCGGAACTGATCGTCCCAGCGGAACTCGAAACGTGCTTTCGAAAGCGCATTGTCGCGCGCCTGCGCGCCCGGATGGCCCTTGCCGAGGTCGGCCGCGTGCGCGGCGATCTTGTAGGTGATGATGCCGTCGCGCACGTCCTGCTTGTCCGGAAGACCGAGGTGCTCCTTCGGCGTCACGTAACAGAGCATCGCGGTGCCGAACCAGCCGATCATCGCGGCGCCGATCGCGCTCGTGATGTGGTCGTAGCCCGGCGCGATATCGGTCGTCAGCGGGCCGAGCGTATAGAACGGCGCCTCGCCGCACTTCTCGAGCTGCCGATCCATGTTTTCCTTGATCAGGTGCATCGGCACGTGGCCGGGTCCTTCGATCATGACCTGCACGTCGTGCTTCCACGCCGTTTGCGTCAGCTCGCCGAGCGTATCGAGCTCGGCGAACTGCGCCTCGTCGTTGGCGTCGGCGATCGAGCCCGGCCGCAAGTCCGTCGCCGAGCGAGAACGCGACGTCGTACGCCTTCATGATTTCGCAGATTTCCTCGAAGCGCTCGTAGAGGAAGCTCTCGCGATGATGCGCGAGGCACCACTTCGCCATGATCGAGCCGCCGCGCGAGACGATGCCGGTCACGCGCTTCGCGGTCAGCGGAACGAACGGCAGGCGCACGCCGGCGTGGATCGTGAAGTAATCGACGCCCTGCTCGGCCTGCTCGATCAGCGTGTCGCGGAAGAGCTCCCAGGTGAGGTCCTCGGCGACGCCGCCAACTTTTTCGAGCGCCTGGTAGATCGGCACCGTGCCGATCGGCACCGGCGAATTGCGCAGGATCCACTCGCGCGTCTCGTGGATGTGCTTGCCGGTCGAAAGATCCATGACCGTGTCCGCGCCCCAGCGGATCGCCCAGACCATCTTCTCGACTTCCTCGGCGATCGAGCTCGTCACGGCCGAGTTGCCGATGTTCGCGTTGATCTTCACGAGGAAATTGCGACCGATGATCATCGGCTCGGATTCGGGATGGTTGATGTTGTTCGGGATGATCGCGCGGCCGCGCGCGACCTCGTCGCGCACGAACTGCGGCGTGACCGTCTTCGGCAGCGACGCGCCGAACGACTGCCCCGGATGCTGTTTCAACAGATGCGACTCTGCGATCGCATCGAGCCGCTGGTTCTCGCGAATCGCGACGAATTCCATTTCCGGCGTGACGATGCCGCGCCGCGCGTAGTGCATCTGCGAAACATTCGCGCCGGTGCCGGCACGACGCGGCTTCGGCAGCGACGGAAAGCGCACATCGGCGAGCTCGCGCGCATTCGCATGCCTTCGCGTGAACGGCGACGTGAAATCGGCGAGCTGTTCCGTATCGCCGCGCTCGGCGATCCAGCGCGCGCGCAGCGCCGGCAATCCCGCTGCGAGATCGACGCGGAACGCAGGATCCGTGTACGGCCCGGACGTGTCGTAGACGACGAACGGCACGTTCTTCTCGGCGCCGAACATCGACGGCGTATCGTCGAGCGCGATCTCGCGCATCGGCACGGCGATGTCGTCGCGGCTGCCGCGCACGTGGATCTTGCGTCGAGCCCGGAATCGGGCGCGTCACGGTTTCGGAAAGCTCGGCGGCTTCGCGCAGCAGCGCGGCGGGCAATGCATTCATCGGATGGCGTCCTGCTGATCGTGACATCCGCGCAACGGCGCGCAGAGGCTTGCGAGAAATTCGCACGAAGCGGAGACGCTGCGGACGCGAGGCGATGAAGCCGCCGCGAAGCTTCCCTACGCCGGTGTCAGCCGGATCAGGTTCGAAGGGTGTTTCTCAGCCCGCGTTTTCCGGGCACCCCCGCTTCAGTGCGTGCATTCAACCACGTCGCACGGTGCGGCGGCCAGTTGCTGTCGCCTCTCCCGCTTGCGGGAGAGGCCGCGCCGAAGGCGCGGGTGAGGGATTTCGGAGTGAAGCGCTTCGATCGGTGTTTCAACGGGACTTCGAACCAAGCTGCCCTCACCCTGCCCTCTCCCGCAAGCGGGAGAGGGGAACAAACGCAAGGAAACCGCATTTCGCTCGTGCGCAAGCGACCGCTACAGTGCGCCGATCCGAGGGGAGTCCGATGAAGATCGCCATCGTCGGTTACGGCACCGCCGGCCAGGCCGCCGCGATCTTCCTCGCGCGCGCCGGCCACGCGATCGAGATGTTCGAACGCAGCCCCGAGCTCAAGCCGGTCGGCGCCGGATTCCTGCTGCAGCCGACCGGGCTCGGCGTCATGAGCGCGCTTGGCCTGCACGACGCGGCCGTCGAACGCGGCGCGCGCATCGAGCGGCTGCACGGCGAGAACGCAGCCGGGCGGATGGTCATGGACATGGGCTATGCCGACCACGCGCGTGACAGCTTCGGCCTCGGCATGACGCGCGGTGCGCTGTTCACGCTGCTGCACGCCGCGTGCGTCGATGCAGTCTCGATCCATACCGGCAATCCGCATCGTCGCGATCGGCGCCGACGGACGAAGCATCCTCGACGACGCCGGCCACGAATACGGCCCGTTCGACCTGATCGTCGCCGCCGACGGCGCGAGCTCTGCGCTGCGCGCCGCAAGCACACTCGCGATACGCGATCCGCTGTATCCGTGGGGCGCGATGTGGTGCCTCTTGCCGGCCGACGGCTGGCCGCACGTCGCGGAGCTTCGCCAGCGCTACGCCGGCACGCGCACGATGCTCGGCGTGCTGCCGGTCGGCACGCGGCCCGACGTCGGCGGCCGCTGGCTCACCTTCTACTACAGCCTGCGCGGCGCACGCATCGATACGTTCGACGCCGAAGCGCTCGCGCACCTGCAGTCCGACGTCGCCGGTCTCTGGCCCGAGCTCGCCGAACGCACGCATGCGTTGACCGATCCCGCGCAGCTCAACCGCGCACGCTATCGCGACGTCGTGCTGAAACAGCCTTGGCACGATCGCACCGTATTCATCGGCGATGCCGCGCACGGCATGAGCCCGCAGCTCGGCCAGGGCGTCAACATGGCGCTGCTCGACGCCGAGGCGCTCGCAACCGCGCTCGCCGAGCACACGGAGATTCCGCGCGCGCTCGAGCGCTACGCTGGCGCTGCGCAGGCGTCACGTCGCCGTCTATCAGCGCCTCAGCCGCTGGCTGACGCCGCTGTTCCAGTCCGATTCGAGGCTGCTGGCGCCACTGCGCGATCGCGTATTCGGTCCGTTCGGCAAGCTCCCGCTCGCGCGTCGCGAGATGCTGAAGATCCTGACCGGCACCAAGCGCGGCTGGCTTCACTAAACACAGTATTCAGCGACGATGCGTCGCGCGGCGCCGTCTTGAAACGCTGCAACGGCCACAAACATACGAATCGAGACACGCGCAATTTCGCAGGCGCCCATGATCCGCATACCAGCCCTCATACGCTGCACCACGTTGCTGGCCATCGCCGTGGCGATGATCGGCGCTGCGTTCTCTGCAGAACCGCAGAACGCATCCGCATCGCGCATCGAAGTCACCTGGACCGACCCCGCCGACTTCAGCGAAGCGAATCTCTACCCGGGCACCGGCCTCGGACGCGAGTCGCCCGACGAATGGCTCGGCGAGCTTGCCAACCACTTGCGCTATCGCGCCGAGCGCGTGCTCGCGCCGGGCGAAACGCTGCACGTGACGTTCACGAACGTGCAGCGCGCCGGCACGTATCAGCCGTGGCGCGGACCGCAGTGGTACGACGTGCGCATCATCAAGGCCATCTATCCGCCCGAGATCAATCTGACCTTCACGGCCGACCGATGCGAACGGCCACGTCGTGCGCGAAGGCACGCGCGACTTGCGCGATCCGTCGTTTTTGCAGCGCGGCATTCTCAACGAGACCGATCCGCTGCGGTTCGAGAAGCGGATGCTCGATGACTGGCTGCGCAGCGAGTTCAGGTCGGCGGCTGCGACTCGAGATTGACGATCGACCAGGCGCGGCTATCCCGGCGAGCCGATCTGCGCAAGCAATAACTTACATCGGGCCCGCTCGACTGCGCCGTCCCTTGTGCCAGAATCGCCTTCGGGGGACGGCACATGGCAACTGCGGCGGATGAGGGTCTTGCCTCGGTTCGGGATCGCTCGGCATGAGCGTCCCGTCTTCGATTCTTTTCGAGCTCAGGCGGCGCAATGTGTTTCGTGCCGGCGCGCTCTACATCGGCGCCATCTGGGCGCTGGCGCAGGGTATCGCGCAGCTCGGCCCCGTCTTCGGCGCACCGGAATGGACAACGCGCGCATTCGCGATCGCGGGCGCGATCGGTTTTCCGTTCTGGCTCGCGTTCGCCTGGTTCTTCGAGTTCACGCCCGAGGGCCTGAAGCGCGAGCGCGACGTCGAACCCAGCCAGTCGATCACGCATCAGACCGGCCGCAAGCTCGATTTCTGGATCATCGGCGTGCTCGCCGTCGCCGTGGTGCTGCTGCTGACCAACCAGCTGGTTTTTCGCCGTGATGCGGCGGCGGCGATTTCCGAACCAGTCGATCGCCGTGCTCCCGCTCGCCAACGAAGGCGGCAACGCGGACGAGCAGTATTTTTCCGACGGGCTTTCCGAGGACCTGATCATCACGCTGTCGCGCTTCGCGGATCTCAAGGTGATCAGCCGCGGTTCGTCGTTCAAGTTCCGCGACAGCAAGGACGACAGCCGCACGATCGGGTGCGAAGCTCGGCGTCGCGCACCTGCTCGAAGGCAGCGTGCGGCGCGTCGGCGATGCGGTGCGCGTCAGCGCGGCGCTCGTCCTCGCCATGGACGGAAGCACGTTGTGGTCGGAACGCTACGACCGCCCGTACCGCGACCTGTTCGCGCTGCAGGACGAGATCTCCGGCGCCGTCGCCGGCGCGCTCAAGGCAAAGCTGCTGGCGGGCGGCACCGTGCTCGCGCAGACGGATCGCCCGCCGAGCGGAAATCTCGATGCGTACAACGCGTACCTGCAAGGCATCTTCTACAGCGCGCGCGCGACCGAGGCGGATCACGTGAAGGCCGTCGCTCACTATACGAAGGCGATCGAGCTCGATCCGCGACTACGCGCGAGCGTGGGCCGGGCTGTCGACGGAATGGACGGGCTACGCGCAGCAGTTCCTCGAAGGCGACGCCGCGAAAGCGGCCTATGCCGAAGCACGCAAGGCTGCCGACAAGGCAGTCCAGCTGCAGCCCGGTCTTGCCGCCGGGATATGCCGCGCGCGCGACATTGCTGCGCAATGCGGATTTCGACTGGGTCGGCGCCGAAGCCGATAGCCGGCGTGCCGTGGAGCTCGCACCGGCCGATGGCGGCGCCAAGTTCTCGCTCGGCGTTTCGCTGGCCACGGTGGGCCGCCTGGACGAGGCGATCGCACCTCACTCGCGAGGCGATCGGCATCAATCCGTTGCGCGCGACCTGGCAGAGCTGGCTGTCCACCTACCTGTCATCGCTCGGTCGACTCGACGAAGCCGAGGCGGCGATTCGCAAATCGCTTTCGCTCGATCCCACCGGCAGCGGCTACTACGAGCAGTTGACGATCATCGGGATCCAGCGCGGCGACGCGGCCGCCGCACTGGCAGCGGCACAGCGCGAACCCGAAGGGTCATGGCAGGATATCGCGGTGGCGTTGGCACTCCAGATCGGCAACGACCGCGCCGCCGCGGATGCCGCATTGCAAACGCTGATCGACAAGGATGCCGCGCTGGCATCGATGCAGATCGCCGATGTCTACGCGCTGCGCCGCGATGCCGACAAGACGTTCGAGTGGCTCGATCGCGCGTGGGCTGGCCGCGACCCCGGCATCGACGGTTTGCTGTTCGACTCCTTCATCCTGCGTTTTCGCGACGATCCACGGTTTGCGGTGTTCTGCAAGAAGGCGGGGTTTCCGACCGTGACGGAAGCGAAGGCGTTGCCGTGAAGCAACGCCTCGTGCGCCTCACTCCCCATCGAAGCCATCCGCAAAGATCGTTTCCTCGTACGCACCGAGATCGCCGTGGCCGAAGCGCGGACGCGAATGTCCGTCGAGATCGAGGTTGCCGATCGGGTTCGGGGTGAGACCGAGCAGCGTCGAATCGCCGGTCAGGTGGAAATCGCCGTTGTCGCGGTCGACGAAATGCGGCGCGACGGAGACGTTGCCGACGTCGGTGTCCGGCGGCGATCCGCCCAGCGTGCCGATGTCGTTGTATTCGAGGTCGACGTTCGAGTTGCCGAGCCAGAGGCCGATGTTCGAATTGTCCCAGAAGATGTTGTTTACGACTGAGCAGTTGCACGATGCGTTGGCGGTGAACGTGAGCCCGCCGATGCCGTCGGCGAGCGTCGTCGAGTTCACCGACATGGTATTGCCGGCAATCGTGGCGCCGCCGCCGTGCACGATCAGCACGCCGGCGCCGGAACCGTTGTCCGCGCTGTTGCCGGCAATGAGGCTGCTCTCGACGAAGAGGACATCGCTGCTCGCGTTGTTGCCGACCGTCGCGTAGATGCCGCCGGCGGTGTCGACCGCGTGGTTGTTGCGGATGATCGCGTTGCTGACCGACGTCACCTGCCCGCCCGTGCCTTCGAGATAGAGCCCGCCGCCGGCGCCGGTGGTCTCGCCGTTCTGGATCGTGACCCAATCCACCTCCAGCGCACCGCCCTGGCTGTGCAGCTCGAGCACGCGTGTCGCGTGGCCGCCGTCGAGCACCGACAGCGTCGGATCGTCGAGGCGATTGACGCAGCCGGCGTCGTAGCCGCCGATGATGCTCAAGCCCCGGGTGGCGTTCGTGTAGCGAAACGGCCCGCCGCTGGTCGCGTAGGTGCCGGGGCGAAGCCCGATGTCGTTGTTCTCGCCGGCATACATGCCTCCATCCGAGGAATCGGCCAGCGCGGTCTCGAGATCGGCGGAAGTCGCGACGCAGAATTCGTGTGCACCGACATTCATGGTTGCGACGAGCGCATATGCCGCGAGCGGCCATACGATTGCGCCGGCGTGGGCCGCGGCGCGTGTGAGCATGTCGGATACGGTATGCATGGCCTTCACCTTCGTTCGCGCTGCCTGCGCGGTGGTACTCGATCTAGCTACACGCAAGTTCGAGCGCAAACCGGGCGACGCCCGCTGACTTCGAGAGAAGGCGCAGCCCGTTCCGCAGGCGATCGACCTGCGCCTGGATTGCCGCGGCGCCCCATTCGGGCCATGCGCAGGCGGACGCGCTCGTCTCGCCCCGTTCGCTTGCGATTCCCGCGGCGCGAGCCCTAAGATCGTCGCGGGCTTTTGCGGCCTGCGCACGCATCCACCGGGGGGTCGGTCATGCTGGGCGAATCGCGTTCGCGCCTTTCGGCGCTCGTGTTCGTCGCGTCGATCCTGGGCGCGACGTGTTCTTCGGTTTCCGCGGGTACGCAGCTGCCCGGGCAGCCGTATGCGTCGTACTGGTTTCCGTCGACGATCCTCGACTGGGATCCGGCGACCGATCCCGATGCGCCGTTCAATCGCGGCAGCGTGCCGCTTTCGCCGCGGATGTCGGTCTCGTACTTGAACGTCAATCCGCATGCGCATCTCAACGAAGGGCGCGTGCAGGCGCTGGTCGCGTTCGCGCCGACGTCGTTCAATCCGTCGCAGGGCGCGCCGACGAGCGACTACTACGCGCTCAACTACTGGCAGTACATCGACACGCTCGTGTTCTGGGGCGGCTCGGCAGGCGAAGGCCTGATCCTCGCGCCGAATCCGACCGTGATCGACGCGGGCCATCGCAATGGCGTGCCGGTGCTCGGCAACGTGTACCTGCCGCCGACCGCGTTCGGCGGCCAGATCCAGTGGGTGCGCGATTTCGTGCAGCGCGACGGCGCGACGTTCCCCGTTGCCGACAAGATGATCGAAGCGGCGGAGTATTACGGCTTCGACGGCTGGTTCATCAATCAGGAAACCGCCGGCGGAAATGCGCAGCTCGCGACCGACATGCGCGACATGCTCGAATACTTCCACGCGCATTCGAGCCTGAAGATCGTCTGGTACGACTCGATGACGCAGACCGGCGCGATCAGCTACCAGAACGCGCTCGACCGCGCAGAACCAGATGTTCTTCCAGGACGGCGCCGACGCTCGTCTCCGACGCGATGTTCCTCAATTTCAACTGGACCGCGACCGGCCTGCAGAATTCGGCGACCCTCGCGGGAAGTCTCGGCCGCAGCGCCTACGATCTCAACGCGGGCATCGACGTCGAGTCGAACGGCTACAACACGAACGTCAACTGGAACGCCGTGTTTCCGGAAGGCTCGCCGCACGTGACGTCGATCGGCTTCTACCGGCCGGAGTGGACCTACAATTCCTCGACGAGCCAGAGCGATTTCTACACGCGCGACAACAAATTCTGGGTCGGGCCGAACCACGATCCGAGCAACACGCAGACGACCGCGAACTGGAAAGGCGTCGCCAACTACATCCCGGCGAACACGCCGACCGAAACGCTGCCGTTCTACACGAATTTCAACACGGGGCAGGGCTCGCTGTACGCGATCGACGGCCAGATCCTCGCGACCAGCGAATGGAACAATCTGAGCGTGCAGGACGTGCTGCCGACCTTTCGCTGGATCGTGTACAGCGAAGGCACGCCGCTCGTGCCGACGCTCGACTGGAGCGATGCGTACTGGGGCGGAACCTCGCTACTCATCTCGGGCACGCTCGACGCGGGCAACGACTTGCTGCTGTACGAAACGCAGGTGCAGCTCACGTCGGCGACGAAGCTCGAGATCGTCTACAAGTCGGGCCAGCCGGTGGGGCCGACGCATATGCTGGTCGGCGTTGCTTTCGCGGACAATCCTGCGACATTCGAATTCCTGGACGTCGGCGACAGCACCGGCGCGGACTGGACGTCGGTGCAGCTGGATCTCTCGCAGGATGCGGGTCGCATTCTCGGTGCGATCGCGCTGCGCGTGCTCGCCGGCGCGACGCCCGAGCCCTACTCGATGCGCATCGGCCGGCTCGCGCTATCCGTCGACAAGACGCCGCCGCAGCCGCCGACCGACGTCGCGGTGCTGAGCCAGAACGAAATGTCGGCGGATACCGCGACCGCCCGCATCGCGTGGACCGCTTCACCGAGCCCGGTCAATTCCTACAACGTGCTGCAACGGCATGCGGACGGCAACGTCTCATGGCTCGGCGGAACGCCGAACACGGCGTACTTCGTCGGCAACCTCGTGCGCGACGCGGGCGAGTCGACGTCGACGATCGAGGTCGAGGCGGTAAGTCCCGAGTTCGTGCGCTCGACAGCGGCGACGGCTACGGTGACGTGGGATCACATCTTCGCAGACGGCTTCGACGCCGCCACTACGCCATAACAGCCACCACCACCGAGAGGATCTCGATGCGCATTTTTCTGCTCTGCCTGATGTTCGCCGTTTCGATGCTTGCGCAAGTTGCGGCGGCTCATGTCCCGCCGTTTCCCGCGGGATTCCGCACCGAAGAGATCGCGACCAACGGCACGACGCTGCACGTCCGTATCGGCGGCAAGGGTCCGGCCATCCTCATGCTGCACGGCTTCGGCGATACCGGCGACATGTGGGCGCCGCTTGCTTCGGTGCTCGTGAAGGACCACACGATCGTCGCGCCGGATCTTCGCGGCATGGGGCTTTCGGCGCATCCGGATGCGGGCTACACGAAGAAGAACCAGGCGCTCGACATCGCCGGCGTGCTCGATCATCTCAAGATCCAGAAGGTCGATCTCGTCACGCACGACATCGGCAACATGGTCGGCTACGCGCTCGCGGCGCAATTTCCGACGCGCATCTCGCGCTGGGTCGTGATGGACGCGCCGCTGCCGGGCATCGGCGACTGGAACACGCTCATCTGCGATCCGCACCTGTGGCATTTCAATTTCCGCGGGCCCGACGTCGAGCGTCTCGTCGCGGGACGCGAGCGCATCTACCTCGACCGTTTCTACAACGAGCTGTCCGCGCACCCGGAATCGATCGACGAGGAAACGCGCGCGCACTATGCCGAGCTCTACGCGCGGCCGCAGGCGATGCACGATGCGTTCGAGCAGTTCGCGGCGTTCAAGCAGGATGCAGTCGACAACAAGGAACTTCTCGCCAAGGGCGGCAAGCTGCAGATGCCGATCCTTGCGATCGGCGCGGATAAATCCTTCGGCGCGGCGATGGCTGAAGACGTCCGCTTCGTCGCAACGAACGTCGATGTCGCCGTCATCGCCGACTCCGGCCATTGGCTGATGGAAGAGCAGCCGGCTGCGACGGTGGCGATGATCACGAAGTTCCTCGACGCGAAGCGCTGACGCCCACGCCTGCGCGGTCCCGGCGAAAACCGGGACCGATTTGCGCCCGCTGCGGCGCCCAACGGCAGACGCGTGCCGTTTCGCCGGGACGACGTCGTATTCTCCTGTCGGCACGCCTTTCGCCTGCGGCGCGCTCACGGCACAATCGCGTCCTGCCTCAGGATCCCCGCATGGACATCGCCCACCCCGATCTTTATCCGCTCTACGCGGAGCACCTCGCGACGGTCAAATCACGCACCGACACGGCGCTCGCGCGCGCCGGACGCGATCATCTCGTCATCGCGGCCGGCACGCCGCGCTACGAGTTCCTCGACGACAAGCCGTATCCGTTCGCGGTGAATCCGTGGTTCAAGTACTGGGTGCCGGTGACGAAGGCGCCGGGCTCGTGGCTCGTGTACACGCCGGGCGCGAAGCCGAAGCTCGTGTATCTGCAGCCGCACGACTACTGGCACGTCGTGCCGGACGCGCCGGCCGGCTACTGGGTCGAGCATTTCGACATCGTGATCATCCGCGAGCCGGCCGAAGCCGCGCAGCATCTGCCGAAGGATGCCGCGCGCTGCGCGATCGTCGGCGACGACAATTCCGGCGTCGGCGCGTACCTGCCGGACAATCCGAAGGCGCTGCTCGATCACCTGCACTATCACCGCGCGTACAAGACGCAATACGAGCTTGCGATGATGCGCGTCGCCAGCAAGATCGGCGCGCGCGCGCATCGCGCGGCCGAGGCCGCGTTCCGCGCGGGCGAGTCGGAGTTCGGCATCCACATGGCTTATCTCGCCGCCGCGCGCCAGACCGACCACCAGCTGCCCTACTCCAACATCGTCGCGCTCAACGAGCACGGCGCCGTGCTGCACTACACCGATCTCAATCACGCGCCGCCCGCGCACGGCGCATTCGTTCCTGATCGACGCCGGCGCAAGCTTCCACGGCTACGCAAGCGATATCACGCGCACGCACGCGGCCGCGGACGCGGGCGAATTCGCCGCGCTGATCGACGCCGTCGACGACGCGCAGCGCGGTTTCTGCGCGAAAGTGCGCGCGGGACAGAGCTATCCCGAGCTGCACGTGCACGCGCATCACGTGCTCGCCGGCATCCTGCGCGATCAGGGCTTCATCCGCATGAGCGCCGAAAGCGCGGTCGAATCCGGCGTGTCGTCGACGTTCTTCCCGCACGGCCTCGGCCACGGCATTGGCCTGCAGGTGCACGATGTCGCCGGCTTTCAGGAAAGCGAACTCGGCGGCACGATCGCGAAGCCGGCGGGTCATCCTTATCTGCGCCTCACGCGCAAGCTCGAAGCCGGCATGGTCACGACGATCGAGCCCGGCCTTTATTTCATCGACATGCTGCTCGCCGAGCTCAGGAAGAAGCCGGCCGCGAAGGACGTCGCATGGGACAAGGTCGACGCATTCAGGAAATACGGCGGCATCCGCATCGAGGACGACGTCGTCTGCACCGACGACGAGCCCGAGAACCTGACGCGCGACGCTTTCGCGATCGTCGGCTGACAGAGACTCTCCCCTTTCCCGCTCGCCTTTCCCCCTCTCCCGCTTGCGGGAGAGGGCTGGGGTGAGGGCAGTCTTGCGAAAAGCTTCCCTCATCAACACCTTCCGCTTCCAACCGCAAGTGGGCGTCAGTTTCCACCACGGAAAAAATCCACCCGCACGCCCCACGCGACCCATTCCCCACTAGAATCGATCCTTTCCCGCCGCCGCTACTCTTGGGGAGTGCGAAATGCGTTCATGGGATCTCCGACGCTCGCGCGTCGCCGCAGCCATCGCCGCGCTGCTGACCTTCGCCGCCGCCGAAGCCTGCGACATCGAATCGCCCGCGATGCGCGAGCACATGATGCACCGGCCCGCGCATCAGGCGATGGCACCCGCCTCGCACACGCCGTGCGTCGACGGCATGGCCGGCATCTATCCGTGCTCGAATATTGATCTTCTTGCGTTCGTCCCGGTCTCGCAATTCGCCGCGTCGTCGACGAACAGCCTCTGGGGCTGGACCGATCCCGATTTCGGTACCGAGTACGCATTGATCGGCGCCAACAACGGCATCGCGTTCTACGATGTCTCGACGCCGGATGCGCCGCGCTATCTCGGCAAGCTGCCGACGACCGCCGGCACCGGCAGCTCGATCTGGCGCGACGTGCGCGTCTACCAGAACCACGCGTTCGTCGTCAGCGACTCGAACCCAGGCCACGGCATGCAGGTGTTCGATCTGACGCGCCTTCGCGACGTGACGACGCCGCAGACGTTCACCGAGGACGGCCACTATTCGGGCTTCGGCTCGAGCCACACGATCTCGATCAACGAGACGACCGGCTTCGCTTCGGTCGCCGGCGCGGATATCACCTGCCCCGGCGATTCGAACCATGGCGGCCTGCAGATCCTCGACATCCACGATCCGACCTCGCCGCAGTTCGCGGGCTGCATCAACGATGCAGGCTACACGCACGAATCGCAGTGCTACGTCTATGCCGGCCCGGACACCGAGCACGCCGGCCGCGACATCTGCTTCGACTCGAACGGATCGAGCGGTCGCATCGCGATCGTCGACGTCACCGACAAGGCCGCGCTGCACACGCTGTCATCGACGCCCTACAACGGCAGCGCGTACACGCACCAGAGCTGGCTCACCGACGATCAGAAGTTTCTTCTGCTCGACGACGAGCTCGACGAGGAAGACTTCGGCAACAACGCGCGCACGTACATCTTCGACGTGTCCGATCTCGATGCGCCGGTGCTGGTCGGATATCACGAGCACCCGCTGACGGTCATCGACCACAACCTCTATGTGCACGGCGACTTCCTCTACCAGTCCGACTACGAGGCCGGCGTGCGCATCCTGCGCATGGACAACCTTGCGCAGACCTCGATGACCGAGGTCGCCTTCTTCGACACCTACCCCGCCAGCGACAACCCGAACTTCAACGGCACCTGGAACAACTTCCGCTTTCCGGGCAGCGGCAACGTCATCGCGACCGGCATCGACGAAGGTTTCTTCGTGCTCGAGCCGCACCTGTGCGAAGCGCCGGTGACGCCGGCCGATCTCGTCGCGACGCCGAACGGCGATCACCGCATCGACCTCGCATGGGACGCCTCGCCGACGCCCGGCACGAACTATCGCGTCGAGCGCGCGCAAGGCGGCTGCAGCGGCAACTTCCAGACGATCGCGGATCGCCTCGCCGAAGCGACGTTCTCCGACACCACCGCATCGGGCCAGGTCACCTACGGCTATCGCGTCGCCGCGTTCGACAAATCCGGCATGTGCGGCTCGACCGTTTCGTCCTGCGTCGAAGCGCAGACGACCGGCACATGCACCGCGGCGCCGCTCTTCGCCGGCATCAGCAGCGCGATCAACGCGGGCACGGCGCAGTGCCGCGTCGATCTCGGCTGGAATGCGGCGAATCCCGCCTGCGGCGGCCCCGCGACGTACTCGATCTACCGCTCCGACGACGCCGGCTTCATTCCGGGCGACGCGAACCGCATCGCGCTCGGCTGGCTCGACACGATCTTCAGCGACCTGACGGCAAGCGCCGGCACGACCCATTACTACGCCGTGCACGCGGTCGATAGCGCGAACGGCGGCGAGGACGACAACCTCGTCCGCCTCGCCGTCGTGCCGAGCGGACCGCCGGCCGACGGCACGTTCGCCAGCGGCGCCGAGCCCGGCGATCCGGCGCTCGATCTTGGCATCGCGAGCTGGCGCGCTTCTGCGACGCGCATGCACACGGGAGCGGAAAGCTTCTGGTCGTCGGCCGCGAACAATCTCTGCGCATCGCTGACGACACCGGCATTCGAGCTGACGCCCGGCGCCACGTCCGCTGTCTCGTTCTGGACCGTGTGGGACATCGAACAAGGCTGGGACGGCGGCGTCATCGAGATATCGACCGACGGCACGAACTGGACGCGCCTCACGCCTGCGGGCGGCTATCCGGGCACGATCACGCAGGGCGGCACGCTGTGCGGCGTCCATGTCGGCGACGGCGCATTCACCGGCATGGGCCACTTCGGCTGGGCGCAGTACCAGGTCGATCTTTCGGCGTATGCGGGCCAGACCGTGCAGACACGCTGGCTCTACCGCACCGACCAGGGCACGACCGGCGAAGGCTGGTACGTCGACGATATCCAGCTGACGCACGCGCAGGTGCCGGGCATGTGCGTCGTCGCGCCGGATGCGATCTTCATCGACGGGTTCGATTCGCCGTAGCACCATGGCGAACGCAGGGTGGGCTGCGGCCCACTCTGCGGCAGCGCTGATGCGAAGCAGTTGCATCGCCCGCAAGTCGGCAGCGAGCGACAACCCGCCGCAGTCGCGCGGTACGCATCGGCGTATAATTTTCGGCAGGCTCTCCCGGAGTCTTCGCCATGCAGGCTGCGCCCGCGAGCGGTGTCCCGTATTCCTGGTTCCGCACGCGCGGCGGGCGCCGTTTCGGCATCGAGTTCGCGCTGATCGTCGCGATCAAGCTCGTGCTGCTGACACTGCTCTGGTTCATCTGCTTCCGCCCGCATCCGCGTCCGGATACCTCGCCGGCCGCGATCGAACGCCACCTCGCCCCGCAGGAACCTTCGCATGATCGATGAATCCGTCGTCACGCTTTCGCGCCTGCAGTTCGCGCTGACCGCGCTCTACCACTTCCTGTTCGTGCCGCTGACGCTCGGCCTTTCGTGGCTGCTCGCGATCATGGAAGCGGTCTACGTGATGACCGGGCGCGAAGTCTGGAAACGCATGACGCAGTTCTGGGGCATCCTGTTCGGCATCAACTTCGCGATGGGCGTCGCCACCGGCGTCACGATGGAGTTCCAGTTCGGCACGAACTGGGCCTACTACGCGCACTACGTCGGCGACATCTTCGGCACGCCGCTCGCGATCGAAGGCCTGATGGCGTTCTTCCTCGAGGCGACGTTCATCGGCCTCTTCTTCTTCGGCTGGGACAAGCTCTCGCGCATCAAGCACCTGATCGTCACGTTCCTGCTCGCGCTCGGCACGAATCTTTCGGCGCTGTGGATCCTGATCGCCAATGCGTGGATGCAGAATCCGGTCGGCAGCGAGTTCAATTTCGAGACGATGCGCATGGAGATCACCGACTTCACCGCGGTGATCTTCAATCCGGTCGCGCAGTCGAAGTTCGTGCACACGGTCAGCGCGGGCTACGTGCTCGGCTCGATGTTCGTGCTGTCGATCAGCGCGTGGTATCTGCTGCGCGGGCGCAACCTCGAATTCGCCAAGCGCTCGATGACGGTCGCGGCGAGCTTCGGCCTCGCCTCGGCGCTCAGCGTCGTCGTGCTCGGCGACGAATCGGGCTATACGGTCTCGGAAAACCAGAAGATGAAGCTCGCCGCGATCGAGGCGATGTGGGACACCGAGCCGCCGCCGGCCTCGTTCACCGCGTTCGGTTTTCCCGACGTCGCCGAGCGCAAGACGCATTTCGCGATCCACATCCCGTGGGTCATGGGCCTGATCGGCACGCGCTCGCTCGACGGCGTGCTGCCCGGCATCAACGAGCTCGTCGACGATGCCGAGCAGCGCATCGGCAACGGCGTCAAGGCATACACGGCGATGCAGCGCCTGCGCGCGAACCGCGACGATGCCGCGGCGCGCGCCGAATTCGAATCGCACAAGGGCGATCTCGGCTACGCGCTGCTGCTCAAACGCGTGATGGAGGACCCATCGCGCGCGACGCACGGCGGAAATCAAGACCGCCGCCGACAGCACGATCCCGAACGTGCCGGTGCTGTTCTGGTCGTTCCGCCTCATGGTCGGCTGCGGCTTCTATTTCATCGCGCTGTTCGCGTATTCGTTCTGGCTCGCGTCGCGGCGCGAGCTCGATCGCCGGCGCTGGTATCTGCAAGCTCGCGCTGTGGAGCCTGCCGCTGCCGTGGGTCGCGATCGAGCTCGGCTGGATCGTCGCCGAATACGGCCGCCAGCCGTGGGCGATCGAGGGCGTGCTGCCGACCGCGCTCGGCGTCTCGTCGGTGTCCGCGGCGCAGGTCGCGACGAGCCTCGCCGGCTTCGTGATCTTCTACACCGCGCTCGCGATCGTCGATGCGATCCTGATGCTGCGCTACGCGCGCAAGGGACCGGATGGACTCGGCATGTGGCCGGAGACGCACGCGTCGCCGGCCGCGCATGCGCGAGCTCGCGCCGCACCGCGCTGACGGAGAACGACATGCCCGACTACGAAACCCTGCGCGTGATCTGGTGGCTGCTGCTCGGCGTGCTGCTGATCGGCTTCGCGGTCACCGACGGCTTCGATCTCGGCGTCGCCGCGCTGCTGCGCGTGCTCGACGCACGACGACGACGAGCGCCGCGCGCTGCTCGAAACGGTCGAGCCGGTCTGGGAAGGCAACCAGGTCTGGCTCATCCTCGGCGGCGGCGCGGTGTTCGCGGCGTGGCCGCTGCTGTACGCGGCATCGTTCTCCGGCTTCTATTTCGCGATCCTGCTGGTGCTGCTCGCCTTCATCGTGCGGCCGGTCGGCTTCGGCTTTCGCAACAAGATCGACGATCCGCGCTGGCGCAACGGCTGGGACTGGGTGCTGACCGTGTCCGGCCTGATTCCGCCGCTGATCTTCGGCGTCGCATTCGGCAATCTCTTTCTCGGCGTGCCGTTCCGCTACGACGAAACGCTGCGCATGACCTACGAAGGCGGACTGATCGGCCTGCTGCGGCCGTTCCCGCTGCTGGTCGGCGTGGTCTCGCTGACGATGCTGCTGATGCACGGCGCGGCGTGGGCGTCGTTGAAGGCGGACGAAATCATCGCGGCGCGCGCGACGCGGCTGCTGTCAGGGCTCGCGCCTGCGTTCGCGGTTACGTACATCCTCGCCGGCGTCTGGCTCGCGTTCGGCATTCCGGGCTATGTCGATCGGCGGCACCGCCGTGTTCAACGGACCATCGAATCCGCTCGTGAAAGAGGTGACGTCGAACAGCGGATGGCTCGCCGATGGAGCGCTCGGCGCATGGGCCTGTGTCGCCGCCGCGATCGCGATCATCGCCGCCGCTCGCGGTGCCGCTGCTGGCGCGCCGCACGCGTCACGGCGCGGCGTTCATCGCGAGCTCGGTCGCGATCGCCGGCACGATCCTGTCGGCCGGCTTCGCGCTGTTTCCGTTCCTGATGCCGTCGAGCCTCGATCCGCGCAGCAGCCTGACGATCTGGGATGCGTCGAGCAGCCGCACGACGCTCGGCCTGATGCTGATCGCGACGCTGGTGTTCCTGCCGATCGTGCTGGCCTATACGGCATGGGTTTACCGCGTGCTGCGCGGTCGCGTCTCGCTCGCGCATGTGAAGCAGTCGCACGGAATGTATTGAGAAACCGGATCGGAGGAAACGCCATGTGGTACTTCAGCTGGATGCTCGGTCTCGGTCTCGCCTGCGCGTTCGCGATCCTGAACGCGATGTGGTTCGAGCTGCATGCCGACGACGAGGCACGTCGCGCGGCCGACAGCACGAACCCGCCGCGCTGAGCTTTACTCGGCACGCGCGTGACACGGACAGTGCGTTCGGCTAGCGTCGCCGCCGATCGCATCGCCGGACATCGCAGGGAGGCAGTCATCGTGATTCACCGTTTCGTCGCGCCCGTTTTCGCGGCGGCGTTTTCGCTCGCGATGGCTCCCGGCGTCTTCGCGTCCTCCGCTTCCAGCGGAGGCGAAGTGGTCGCGGCGCCGGCCCCACATGCGCACGCCGCGGGCGCGAAGCAAAAGAAGCACGCGGCACCGCCGGCGCACGATCCGCTGGCCGACCGCTACGTCAACGTCGCGCGGTTTCGGCGAAGTCGCCGTCTACAAGCCGAAAGGATCCGGAAAGGGACTTGCGCTCTTCGCGTCGGGCGACAGCGGCTGGAACCTCGGCGTGCTCGACATGGCGCACGAAGCCGCCGACCTCGGCTACTGGGTCGCCGGATTCAGCACGCCGCAATTCCTCAAAGGCCTCGACGGCGGCAACGACGACTGCAGCGACGCGGACGGCCTTCTCGCGACGCTCGGCACGGTGCTCGAGCGCGAGCTCGGTCTTCCGCGCCGACACGCGGCCGGTCGTGATCGGCTATTCGTCCGGCGCGACGATCGTCTACGCCGCGCTCGCCGCCGACGCGGGCCAGCGTCTCGGCGGCGGCGTCAGCCTCGGCTTCTGTCCGGATCTGCTGATCAGGAAACCGTTCTGCGCCGGCACGGGCGGGCTGACCCAGCAGAAACAGCAGCAGGCTCCGTTCGGCTACGTGTTCGACAAGCACGAAACGGTCGATGCGCGCTGGCGCATCCTGCAGGGCGAAGCGGATCAGATCTGCGATCCGCGATTCGCGCCCGAATTCGCCGACGGGCAGACCGATTCGAAGGCTGTCATGCTGCCCAAGGTCGGACACGGCTTCGGCGTGCCGAAGAACTGGATGGCGCAGTATCGCGAGAGTCTCGAGGAGTTGCTCGACGCGCGGCACTAGCCTGGTGCGATGCCGTCACCTCGTCATCCCGGCGAAGGCCGGGATCCAGCTTCGACGGATTCACCGTGCTCGAAGGTCAACGAAAGGCTGGATCCCGGCCTTCGCCGGGATGACGGAACGACGCGGTCGCCGTGCTCTGAAGCCCCGTACGTCGTGACTTTCCGCAACGCTTAGAATCGCGCCCGCATGATCGACGCCCTGCCCGCATGAGCTCATCCGCCGACACGGCCGCGCCGTCCGCCACGCGCGTGTGGCTCGCGCGCTTGCGCGTCGCGATTCCGTTCGTGTTCCTCGCGATGGTCGGCTGGCTCGTCGTGCGCGAGATCGGCAGCGATTTCGACCTGCCGCAGATGCAGCGCACGCTGATCGACGTGCCGACGCTGCCGGCGATCGGCGTCGCGCTGCTCGCGCTCTCGGCGGTCGCGTTCACCGGGCTCGTCGACGTCGCGATCGCGCGCTGGCTCGGCATCAAGGCGCGCGTGCGCGATCTGCTGCGGCTCGCGTTCGTCGCCAACGCGATGGCGAACACGCTGAATCTGTCCGGCGCGACCGGTTCGGGCGTGCGCCTGCTCGGACTGTCGGGGCTCAACGTCGAGCTCGGCCGCAGCGCGGCGCTGATCGGCATGCAGGTGCTGTCGCTGCCGCTCGGGCTTTCGATCCTGATCATCGTGACGCTCGCGGCCGGATCGCTGCCGATCACGCCGAGCACGACGACGCGCTGGCTCGCGATGATCGTGCTGATCGCCGCCGCGCTGTACCTGCCGGCGTTCTTCGTGCTGAGCACGCGCCGCCCGCTGATGCGCTGGCTGCCGAAAGGCCAGGATCTGCCGCCGCTGAAACTGAAGCTCGACGCTCGCGCTGCTCTCGTTCGTCGACTGGGTGCTCGCGGCGAGCGTGCTGTACGCGTGCCTGTTCCTTTCCGGCGCGCACGTGAAACCGGGTCCGCTGCTCGGCAGCTTCGCCGGCGCATCGATCCTCGGACTCGTCAGCCTCGTGCCGGGCGGCCTCGGCGTGTTCGACGGATTGATGCTGGTCGCGCTGACAGCCGGCGGCTACGACCAGGGCGCGGTGACGGCGGGACTCTTCCTGTTCCGCATCGCGTATTACCTCTTGCCGCTGCTGTCCGCGCTGTATCTCGGCTCCGGCACGGTCGCGCGAGCAGATGCCGATCATCGCGCACGCGATGGGACGCCTGCGCGCGCATCCGCTGTTCGGCGTGCTCGGACTTCCGGCGAGCCTGCTCGCCGATCTCGGCATCCGCCTGCTCGCCGCGCTGACGTTCTTCGCGGGCCTCGTGCTGCTCGCATCCGCCGCGATTCCGGCCGTGCACGAGCGCGTGATCACGGTGCGCCAGGTCCTGCCGGCCGCCGCGATCGAAAGCTCGTACTGGCTGTCGATCCTGACCGGCACGCTGCTGCTCGGCCTCGGCCGCGGCATCGACGGGACGTCTGCGCGTTGCGTACCGGCTTGCGTCGTGGGTGCTCGTGATCGGCGCGATTCTCGCGGTGACGAAGGGCCTGCATTTCGGCGAAGCGCTCCTGCTGCTCGTGATCGCAGCGCTCCTGCGCACGCGCAAGCGCGAGTTCACGCAGCGCGCGATGAGCCTGACCTCGGCGACGACGTTCACGTGGTATCTCGGCCTCGTCGCGGTCGTGCTCGCGTTCTTCGCGGCCGGCGTCTGGGCCGTGCTCGGCGACGACAGCTTCGATCTCTGGTACTTCGGCGTCGGCGAGCATTCCTCGCGCCTCGCGCGCGGACTCTTCGCCGCCGTGCTCGGCGTCGTGATCTATCTGATCTGGCAATCGTTCGCGGTGCGCCGACCGCCGCTGAAGCTGCCCGATCGCACCGAGCTCGAGCGCGCGCGCGCGATCTACGACGCGCACGGCGGCGGCGAATTCGCGCACCTGACGTTCATGGGCGACAAGCATCTTTTCTGGTCCGCCGACGGCCACGCGGTCGTCGCCTACGGCTCGGTGCGCGATCGTCTCGTCGCGCTCGGCTCGCCGGCCGGGCCCGAGAACGCGATCAAGCGCGCGATCCTCGATTTCCGCCAGTTCGCCGACGCGCAGGATCGCGTGCCGGTGTTCTATGAAGTGCTCGAGCCCGATCTCTCGCTCTATCACGATCTCGGCTTTGATCTGTTCAAGCTCGGCGAGCTCGCGACGATACGGCTCGACGATTTCACGCTCGCCGGCAAACGCTGGGAGGACCTGCGCCAGGCCGTGAACCGCTCGGCGAAGGAGCGCCTGACATTCGAGATCGTCGAGCCGCCGTTCGACACGGTGCTGATGAGCGAAGTCGAGCGCGTTTCCGACGCGTGGCTCAGCGACAAGCACGCCAGCGAGAAAGGCTTCTCGCTCGGACGTTTCGATCCCGAGTATTTCGCGTGGAGCCCGCTCGCGCTCGTGCGCCGCGACGGCGACATCGTCGCGTTCGCGAACGTGCTGCCGCCGTACGGCCCGCACGGAACGGCGAGCGTCGATCTCATGCGCCAGACCGTCGATGCGCCGCGCGGCACGATGGATTTCCTGTTCGCGAAAGTCATGCAGTGGGCGAAGGAACGCGGCTACGCAGACCTTCAGCCTCGGCATGGCGCCGCTGTCGGCCGTCGGCGACAACCCGTACGCGCGCATCAACGAGCGCCTCGCCGCGCTCGCGTTCCAGTACGGCGGACGGTTCTACAACTATCAGGGATTGCGCCGCTACAAGGAAAAATTCGCGCCGGAGTGGACCGGTTCGTACCTCGCCTATCCGCGCGGACTCTGGGTGCCCGGATTGCTGATCGACATTGCGGCGCTGGTCGCGGGCGGTTATCGGCGTTTCATTTTCGGCGGGCGATGAGCGGCGATATCGTCGTGTCGGGTACGATGACCCAGGCTCGGCTGATTGGCTCTTGATGCATGGCACCGACGGTCCTAATCGAAGACGGCTTCCGGTTCTTTTTCTTCTCGCGCGAGGAACCACGCATGCACGTGCATGTTCAGCACTCGGGCGGAGAGGCCAAGTTCTGGCTTCAACCGCAGATAGGCCTGGCGCAGAACTTCGGCCTGACCGAAAAGCAACTTCGGGACGCCGAGCGTATTATCAGAGCCCATGAAGACGATATCCGCGCAGCCTGGCGACAACATTTCGAAGCCTGAAGTGACTCATCTTTCGCCGTTCGGCATCTGGTTGCTGATCGACGATCGGGAGCTGTTTCTGCCTTTCGAGAAGTTCCCATGGTTCCGAACTGCTGCTGTCGCGGCGATCTACGACGTCGAGCAGCCGCACCCACGCCACCTGCATTGGCCGCAGCTCGACATCGACCTCGCAGTGGATTCGATCGAACATCCGGAACAGTTCCCGCTCGTTTCGAAATAGCGGGCGACGAAGACCTGCGTTGCGGAGTCAGGGCTTGGCAGTCGTGTGCGGCAAGTTGTCGACGATCAACGCACCCAGCGCCGCATAGTCCCCGTCGTAGTGATGCCCGCCCGGCAGCGTCACGACGCGCACGTGCGCCGGCTGCGGCTTCTGGCAGAAGCTGTCGTTCTCGTCGGTGCCGTGCACGCAGACCAGCGGCACCTTGCTCGCCGCCATCTCGGGGCCGATCGGCAGCGCTTCGTCGTGGTGCGTCGAGCCGAACCAGTCGCCGACGTGGATCTCGAACACGGCTTCGTCATCGGGCGAAATCAGTACGCCGCCGTCGACGCGCTGGCGCGCATCGTCGGGCAATCGGTTGGCGACGACCGGCACGAGGCTCGCGCCGAACGAATAGCCGATCAGCACGAAGGTCGCCTGCGGGTCGGCCTTGCCGTAGTGCGCGATCACGCGCGCGATCGCCGCGGCGGCCGCGTCCGGCGTCTGCTTGTGCCAGAAAAATTTCAGCGTCGAGAAACCGATCACGCGCACGCCGTGCGCGGTCAGCGCATCTGCGACGCCGCGATCGAGGCCGGCCCAGCCGCCGTCGCCGGTGATGATGATCGCGACGCGGTGCGCGTCGCCGTTGGTCGGCGCGATGTCGGTCACCGGCAGATCGGCGATGTCGTCCGGCAGCGCGACGTGCGCGGCGTCCTCGCTGCGGCGCCAGCGCACGAACGTCGTGCCGAGATCGGCAGCGGCGTCGCGCGATGCGAGCGGCGGCAGTAGCGCGCGCAGCGCACGCCGAGCGCGCATCGGCGAGCAAACCGCCAAAGCGCGCGCCGGGCGCGAACGGCTTCGGTATCCATTCGAGCGGCATGCGCGCGACCGGCGTCACGCGCCAGGCACCGCTGTCGGCCGCGGTCATCGCGCCGGCGTCGCCCGCGCAGAATTCCTTCGGCAGCCGGAACGCGGCGTTCCAGCCGAGCGTGACGAGACCCGCGAACGTGCCGGCCGGCGCCTGCGCCGCGAGCGCGTACGCGAACGTCGCGCCGTCGCCGTCGCCGATCACGAGCGGATAGGTGTATGTCGGAAAACCTTCGTGACGCTCGATCCAGTGCGCGACTTCCTCGACGTGACCCGCCGGATACGAGCATTTGCCGGAGAGGCCCGCGAGCTTCCTCAGATACGTCGGCAGATCGATGCCGACGACGAACGCGCCTTTCGACGCGAGCGCGGCGGAAAGCTGATCCTGGCGCGCGCTCCAGCCATTGCGGTCGGAAAAAAAGAGCACGGTAGGCGGACTGTCGCCGCTCGGGCGCGACAGGTGCAGCGTGCCGAACAGGCCGTAATCGAGCGTTTCGGTTGGAGGTCGCGGCAGGTCTTTTCCGCCCGCCTGGGTGTCGCCTTCCACCCGCTCGTGCCGAGATATCGAAGCATGAGCGGGCGTCGCGCCGTCCGTGCTTCGATACTTCAGCACGAACGGAATGGATGTCTGTTGCGGATCGACAAGCGATCCAAACAACGACAACACCACAACCAGCATATGCAGCAAACTCATTTCGCCGATGCCATCAACGCCTCGATCGCGTCCGCATCGCGCGGCACGTCGCTGGTCAGCACGACGGGATCGCCGCGCGTGACGACGACATCGTCCTCGATGCGCACGCCGATGCCGCGCCAGCGCGCGGGCACTTTCTTCAGCTCCGGCGCGATGTAGATGCCGGGCTCGACCGTGACGACCATGCCGGGCTCGAGCAGGCGGAACTCGCCGTCGATGCGGTAGTCGCCGACGTCGTGCACGTCGAGGCCAAGCCAGTGCCCGGTCTTGTGCATGTAGAAAGCGCGGTACGCGTGTTCGCGCAGGTTCTTCTCGAGGCTGCCTTCGAGCAGGCCGATCCGGATCAGGCCGCGCGTGATCACGCGCACCGCCGCCTCGTGGTACGCGTCGAACGCGCGACCCGGCCGCACTTCGTCGATCGCGGCCGTCTGCGCCGCGAGCACGATGTCGTAGATCGCGCGCTGCTCCTGCGAATAGCGCCCGTTGACCGGAAACGTGCGCGTGATGTCCGATGCGTAGCACTCGTATTCTGCGCCGGCGTCGATCAGCAGCAGATCGCCGTCGCGCAGCGGCGCGTTGTTCGCGCGGTAATGCAGCACGCACGCATTGGCGCCGCCGCCGACGATCGGCTCGTAGCTCGGCACCGCGCCGTGGCGGCGGAATTCGTGCAGGAGCTCGGCCTCGACTTCGTGCTCGTTCATGCCCGGACGCGTCGTGCGCATCGCGCGCACGTGCGCGGCCGCGGCGATCTTCGCCGATTTCTTCATGACGCGAAGCTCGCCGCGCGACTTGTACAGGCGAAGATCGTGCAGCAGGTGCGACAGCGCGACCAGCTCATGCGGCGGCACCGCGCCCTTGCGCACGTCGGCGCGCACGCGGTTGACCCAGCCGATCAGCTTGAGATCGAACTCGGGATCGCGGCCGAAGTGATAGTAGACGCGCGTGCGGCCCTCGATCATGCCGGGCAGGATGTCGTCGATGTCGTCGATCGGGAACGCATCGTCGAAACCGTATTCGGCGACGGCGCCCTCGGTGCCGGCGCGCGCGCCGTCCCAGCGCTCGCGCTCGGCGTCGCGCTCGCGGCAGAACAGGATCGTCTCGCCCTGCTCGCGGCCGGGGATCAGCGCGAGCACCGCGTCGGGCTCGGGAAATCCGCTGAGGTAATGGAAATCGCTGTCCTGCCGGTACGGATAGTGCGAGTCGTTGCTGCGCACGCGTTCGGGCGCTGCGGGCACGATCACGATCGCGTCGCGCCCGGCCATGCGCATCAGCTGCCGGCGGCGGCGCACGAACTCCTTGGTTTCGATCATCCAGTATCCCGTCAGTGCACGGAATGACGCTTTGCGCGCGGCCGCGTCAGCTCGGTATGCAGCAGCAGCACGCCGACGCGAACGAACTCGAGCACTTCGCTGAGCGCGCTCTCGTCTTCTTCGTCGTCATCGTAGTCGAAGCGCGAGGCGGCGATGCGGCCGAGATCGGCCAGCACCTCGTTGGCGTCCGCGGACAGCACCGCCTGCGCCGAGCCCGAAAGCCCGACGCCGCCGAGAAAGCCGCGGCACCATTCGACCAATGCGTCGGCGCGCCGCTCGACCGGCGCATCCGCGTCGGGCAGCAGCGGCTCGAAACCGAGATCGGGATCGTCGAGCTGCGCGCGGCAATCGCGGTAGAGCCGCGACAAGGCCTCGTGATGCAGGTTCACCTTCGCGTCCGGCTCGATCTCGAGCGCGGCCGGCCATTCCTCGACGCCGGCCTTGCCGCCGGCGCAGAGATAGCCCGTGAGCGAGCCGTGCAGATCGCTGGCGCCCATGCCGAGCCGCAGCGTCTCGATGCGCACTCGCAAGTTCGGCGTGGGTCAGTGCTGAACGCGTCATGCGGGCGAGCCAAAGCGCATGTGCCGCATTGTACCGAGCCGGAATGGAGCGTGGCGCGTCCGTTGGCGATTGCCTACACTGCCCGCCTCGGGGGATCTGGAAGCTCGCCACCGATGAGGGATTTCCGGTTGCGATCCATGATGCTGCGCCTGCACATCGGCGCGCGTCTCGCGTTGCTGCTGCTGGCTGCAGGCTCGTCTGCAGACGCCGGCGCGGAGGCGTTGCGCCGGGATTTCCACTTCCAGACCATCGGCACCGGACAGGGTCTGGCGCAGAACGCGGTCAACGCGATCCTGCAGGACCAGGCCGGCTATCTCTGGGTCGGCACGCAGGCCGGGTCTGCAGCGTTATGACGGTTACGTGTTCCGCGCGTTCGAGCCGCCCGGCGATGATCCGGCCGCGACGCGCGAAGCACCGGTATCGGCGCTGGCCGAGGATCAGAACGGCACGCTCTGGATCGGTACCGGCGGCGGCGGCGTCGAGCGCCTCGATGCATCGACCGGCACGATCGTTCGCGTGCCGGCGGCTGCCGGTGCGCCGCCGGATATCGACAACGTGCGCGCGCTCGCGGTCGATCCCGGGCACGGCGTCTGGGTCGGCACCGACGCCGGCCTTGCGCGCGCCGATGCGAACGGCGTTCGTCTCGAATCCGCACTTGCGCTGCCGCGCGGCGATGGCCGCATCGCGCGCGTTCGCCAGCTCCGGCGCACCGACGACGGCACGCTCTGGGTCGCAAGCTCGCTCGGTCTCTTCAGGCTTGCCGGCGCAGGGCGATGCGCTCGATCGCGTCGGCAGCGATGTGCTCGACGATGTCGCCACGCTGCTGGTCGATCACTGCGCATCGTCTTTACGCCGGCAGCTACGACGGCCTTTACGTCATCGACGGTTCGGCCGCGCGGCGCGTCTGGCCGGCACAGGGAAGCCACGCGGTCACCGCGCTCGCCGAGGATGCGCGCGGGCGCCTCTGGCTCGCCGTTCCGCACGAAGGCGTCGTCGCGCTCGATCCCGAGCACGGCGAGGAAGTCTGGCTTCGTTCCGAACGCAATCTGCCCGGGCACGCTGCCCGATTCGCTGATCACGAACATGCTCGTCGATCGATCGGGTCTGCTCTGGCTCGGCACGAGCGAGCGCGGGCTCGCGCGCATGGATCCGGCGGGCTCGGTGTTCCAGTACGTCGTCGATCAGGACGCGCACGATGCGCAGGCCGCGAACAACGTGCACGCGATCTTCGAGGACGCCGACGGCGGCATCTGGCTCGGCACCGACGCCGACGGTCTCAAGCGCTACGATCCGGAGACGAACGAGTTCGAACGCTACGGCGACGTGATCGCGCATGCGTTCGCGACGGCGCCGTCGAAGCATCCGGACCTGCGCGTCGTCGTGCCGGGAAAACGCAACGCGGCGCGTCCGGATCCCTCGCCGCAGATTCCCGAGCTGCGCGTGACCGCGCTCGCCGGCACCGGACACGGCCGGCTCTGGGTCGCGACGAATCGCGGCATCGCGCTGTTCGATCCGTCGCGCCGCAGCGCGACCGTGCTGCCGCTCGACGAAGAAGGATCGAACGATCTCGCCGACGCCGACGTGCGCAGCGTGCTGTCGGCGCGCGACGGCCGGCTCTGGCTCGGCACCGCATCGAGCGGCCTTGCGCGCTTCGACGCGCCGGCCGAACGCTGGCAGGTGCTGCGCGCGGACTCCGGCACGCCGCGGCTCAGCAGCAACACCGTGCTCGCGCTGCATCAGGACAAGAACGGCGCGATCTGGATCGGCACGCTGAACGGCCTCGACGTGATCGATGCGACCGGCACGAACGTGCACGTGTTTCGCCAGGATCGCGTCCGATCCGCGCTCGCTCGCCGGCAACATCGTGCGCGCGATCCACGAAAGCGCGGACGGCACGATCTGGGTCGGCACGCAGCTCGGCCTCAACCGCGTCGACGGCATGGACGGCGAGCACATGCGCTTCACGCACTGGCTGCGCGCGCGACGGACTTGCCGAACGGCGCGATCGCCGCGATCGGCGAGGATGCGATGGGCCGCCTCTGGCTCGGCACGAACAAGGGGCTGGCGACGTTCGATCGCGAGCAGCGGAACGTTCCGCACGTTCAACGCCGCCGATGGATTGCAGAGCACCGAATACAACAACGGTGCGTTCGCGGCGCTGCGCGACGGGCGGCTCGCGTTCGGCAGCGTCGACGGCCTGACCCTGTTCGCGCCGCAGGCGATCGTCGCGAGCCGCTATCCCGCGCCGGTCGTTTTCACCAGCGTCGGCGTCGGCGACGGCAGCCGCGTGCTGCACGGCAGCGGCAGCGTGCACATGGCGCAGGCCGATCGCATCGTGCGTTTCGAGTTCGCCGCGCTCGATTTCACCGCGCCGGAGCGCAACCGCTTCCAATACCGGCTCGAAGGATTCGACGATCGCTGGGTCGACGCCGCCACGCGCCACGAAGCGATCTTACACCAACCTCGATCCGGGTCACTACCGCTTCAGCGTGCGCGCCGCGAACCACGACGGCTACTGGAATCCGTCGATCGCTTCGATCGGCCTCGTCGTCACTCCGCCGTGGTGGGCCGGCACCGAGGCGAAGATCCTCTATCTCCTCGCGGCGATCGCGATCGGCGCGTTCCTGTGGCGCGCCGAGCACCGCCGGCGCCAGGCGGTCGCCAGCCACAGCCGCGACCTGCGCGAGCGCGAAGACCGCCTGCGCCTTGCGCTGTGGGGCTCGGGCGACGAATTCTGGGACTGGGACATGCGCAACGACACGCTGCATGTCACCGGGCTCGGCGAGCTCTTGCGCAATCCGCAGGAGGGCCTGCCGATCCATGCGGAGGCGTGGATCAACGAGAACGTCCATCCCGACGATCTGCCCGCGGTGCGCCAGCGCATCGACGAGCACGTCGCCGGGCTCACCGACACGCTCGAATCCGAGCATCGCCTGCGCTCGAGCCGCGGCGACTGGGTCTGGGTGCTCGCGCGCGCGCGCATCGTCGAGCGCGACGAGAAAGGCCAGCCGCTGCGCATGTGCGGCACCGCGCGCAACATCATGGCGACGCGCGCGGCCGATCGCGAGCACCGCATCGCGCAGGAAGTCATCCGCAGCATGACCGAGGCGCTGACCGTCACCGATCTCGAATTCCGCTTCGTTTCGGTCAATCCCGCGTTCACGCGCATGACCGGCTGGCGCGAGCACGAAGTCATCGGCCGCGTCGCGTCGCTGCTGAACTGCTCGCAGCATCCGCCGGAACATTACCTCGCGATGCGCGAAGCGCTCGAGCGCAATGGCCACTGGCGCGGCGAGCTCTGGCAGCGGCGCAAGGACAACGAGGAATTCCTGTGCTGGCTCGAGCTCACGGAAGTGCGCGATGCGTCCGGTGCGCGCACGCATTTCGTCGGCGTGCTCAACGACATCACGGACCGCAAGCGCGCCGAGCAGGAGCTGCGCTATCTCGCCAACTACGACACGCTGACCGGATTGCCGAACCGCACGCTGCTCAGCGAGCGTCTCGGCCACGCGATCATCCGCGCGCGTCGCGGCAATCGAAAAGTCGCCGTGCTGTTCCTCGATCTCGATCGCTTCAAGCACGTCAACGATTCGATGGGCCACGCGGCCGGCGATCGCATGCTGAAAGCGGCCGGCAGTCGCCTGCGTCACGTCGTGCGCGAAGGCGACACGGTCGCGCGGCTCGGCGGCGATGAGTTCACGGTCGTGCTCGAAGACGTCGCCGGCAATCTCGAAGCCGAGCACATCGCGCAGAAGGTCATCGCCGCGTTCGACCAGCCGCTCGAGCTCGACAACGGTCAGGAAGTCGTGATCTCGCCGTCGATCGGCATCAGCTTCTATCCGGATCACGGCCAGGTGCCGACCGATCTTCTGAAGTTCGCCGACACCGCGATGTACCAGGCCAAGGAGCGCGGCCGGCGCACCTACATGGTCTATACGGAGGCGATGGATGCGGCCGCGCGCCTTCGCGCGACGACCGTCACCGCGCTTCGCAAGGCTTTGGAACGCAACGAATTTTCGCTGGTCTACCAGCCGAAGCTGTCGCTGCTGGACGAGCGCGTGACCGGCGTCGAGGCGCTTGCTGCGCTGGCGCAGCGAAGACCTCGGCAACGTGCCGCCGACTTCGTTCATTCCGATCGCCGAAGAGACCGGCATGATCATCGAGATCGGCGACTGGGTCGTGAATCAGGCGTGCACGCAACTCGCGCGCTGGCGCGACGCCGGCATCCGCGACGTGACGATGTCGGTCAACGTTTCCGTGCTGCAGCTTCTGCGCGGCGAGCTGACGCAGCGGCTGTGCGACATCCTCGCCGAGCACGACATCGCGCCGAACCAGCTCGAGCTCGAGCTCACCGAAAGCATGGTCATGGCGAATGCCGAGCAGTCGATCACGACGCTTCGGCAATTGAAGGCGGTCGGCGTCACGCTCGCGATCGACGATTTCGGCACCGGCTATTCGTCGCTGAGTTATCTGAAACGCCTGCCGATCGATACGCTCAAGATCGACAAGGAATTCGTCGGCGACATCACCACCGATCCCGACGACGAGGCGATCACGGCGACCGTCATCACGATGGCGCATTCGCTCGGCCTCAATGTCATCGCCGAAGGCGTCGAGAGCGCCGAGCAGGTCGAATACCTTCGCGAGCAGGGTTGCGACGAGATCCAGGGCCACTGGCTTTCGCTGCCGCTGCCGCCGGATCAGTGTCTGGCGTTCCTGCGCGACAGGGCGATCCGGCGCCGCATCGCGCTTGGGCGAGACGCGCTAGCACCTTGTAGGAGCGGCGCCAGCCGCGATCTTTTCCCTGCACCGTAAGGATTAACGACAAAGATCGCGGCTGACGCCGCTCCTACAACGGGCCGGAGGGGCAGTCTGGCCCGCTTGCCGGCTCCCGGCTACCGGCTACCGGTTTTCGTCCTTCAAACGTGCGGTTTGCACTTCTCTTCCACACAAATCTTGATGCTATATTTGCCGCCATGTCCGCGCACGAGCAGACACTACTTTCGATCGGCGACCGGCTCGACCGGCTGCTGGAGCTGTGCCGCACGCTGCAGGAGGAAAACCGCAGCCTGCGCCATAGCCAGGAGCAGCTCGCGACCGAGCGCGCGCAGCTGCTCGCGCGCAACGAGCAGGCGCGCTCGCGCGTGGAAGCGATGATCATGCGTCTGAAATCGTTGGAACAAAACCACGGATAGCGCGCGAATGAATATGGCTCCTTTGAAAGGGGCGACCATGGACGGTCGCGTTGGACCACACAATCGCACTGCCTCCATATTCGAACCAAGACCCGGTATCGAGGCGATCAGGGACGATCGCACTAGTCATGACTGAACCCGTATCAGTCACCATTCTCGACCGCGAATATCTCATCGCGTGCACGCCGGAGGAGCGTCCCGGCCTGATCGCCGCGGCGAGCATGCTCGACACGAAGATGCGCGAGATCCGCGCCGGCGCACGCTCGGCGAACCTCGATCGCATCGCGGTTCTCGCCGCGCTGACGATCGCGCACGATCTGCTCGGCGCAAAACAACGCGAATCGAGCGACGCAGCACAGCTGGCACATCATCTGCAAGCGATCAACGCGAAGCTTGAACGCGTGTTCCCTGCGTCACTACAATAGACCCAGGTGTCCTCTGCGGTGCGCGACAGCGCACTCTTACATATTGCCTTGTTCCTATTGACGACCCGGGACAGGACGCAGAAGCCGGTGTGCATGTCCGCCACGTGCGGAAAGCCTGATGGCCCTGCCGACTCTCCCACCTGAACCTATGGTTCAAGGTCGTTCGATGCGCACCGCCATCGCGGAGGATGCCGCTTGCTTTTGCGATCCATCCTGGATCGCCGCTCCGTCGTCGTTGACTCGCTGTCTCGGCGCGCTGCGAAGCGTTGGAGTCCAGATGCGGCCATCCATGGCCGCGGTTCTCATCAACAGCACGCTTCGTTGGGTTTGCGACAGCGTCTTGTTTGAAGAATGGAGCTGCTGCGCGGTCGGCATGAACAATCCTGACGTGCCGACGCCCTCTTCCGAATCCGACGATCGCGTTCTGCTGCGCAAGGAACTGCGCGAGCGTCGCGCCGCGATCGGTGCGAGCGAGCGCATCGCGGCGGCGACTGCGCTCGTCGAGCATCTCGAAGCGATTCCGGAATTCATCACCGACGCGAACGTCGCCGGTTACTGGGCGATCGCCGGTGAGCTTCCGCTCGCTGCGATCATCGGCGGGCTGCGCGCGCGTGGACAGGTCTACCACCTGCCGGTCATCGATGTGCAGAAGCGGCTGCAATTCGCGCCGTGGTCGCCCGGCATGCCGATCGCGACGAACCGCTTCGGCATTCCGGAGCCGTCCGACAACAAGCACGCGCATCTCGCACCCGACGCGATGGATGTCGTGCTCGTGCCGCTGCTCGGGTTCGACCGGCGCGGACACCGGCTCGGTTTCGGCGGCGGCTACTACGATCGCAGCTTCGCGTTCCTGCGCGAGCTCGAGCGGCCGGCGAAACCCGTGCTGGTCGGCATCGGCTACGCTCGCCAGGAAGTCGATCGCATCGAGCCGCGCGACTGGGACGTGAAGCTCGATTACGTCGCCACCGATCGCGAGCTCATCGACTGCACGAATACGGAATCACTGAGACATGCGTTACTGGCTGATGAAAACCGAGCCCGACGAGTTCTCGATCGACGATCTTGCGAAGAAGAAGGTCGAGCCGTGGACCGGCGTGCGCAACTACCAGGCGCGCAATTTCATGCGCGACGGCATGCAGGTCGGCGACGGCGTGCTTTTCTATCATTCGAGCTGCGAGGTGCCAGGCGTCGCCGGCATCGCCGAGGTCGCCAGCGGCGGCGTATCCCGATCCGACGCAGTTCGACCGCAAGAGCGATTACTACGACGCCGCGAGCAAGCGCGAGGAACCGCGCTGGTATCTCGTCGACGTCAAGTTCAAGCGCAAGCTCAAGCGCGTGATCCCGCTGACCGAGCTCAAGGACCGCCGCGAGCTCGACGGTTTTGCGCTGACCTCGCGCGGCAACCGCCTTTCCGTGCTGCCGGTGACCAAGGCGCAGTGGGATTTCATCCTGGGACTCGAATGACGATGCCGACGATGACGAAGGACGATGAGAAACGCGAAGCCGCGCGCGCCGCACTGCGCTACATCGAAGGCGCGCGCATCGTCGGCGTCGGCACCGGCTCGACGGTCAAGCACTTCATCGATGCGCTGGCCGAGCGCAAGGGTTCGATCGACGGCACCGTGTCGAGCTCGGAGCAGTCGACGCGACAGCTCGCCGGACACGGCATCCCGGTGCTCGATCTCAACGAAGTCGACACGATTCCGGTCTACGTCGACGGCGCCGACGAATGCGATTCCGGCAAGCACCTGATCAAGGGCGGCGGCGGCGCGCTGACGCGCGAGAAGATCATCGCCGCCGTCGCCAAGAAATTCGTCTGCATCATCGACGCCGGCAAGCGCGTCGAAATGCTCGGCAAGTTTCCGCTGCCGATCGAGGTGATCCCGATGGCGCGCTCCTACGTCGCGCGCGAGATCGCACGCCGCGGCGGCAAGCCGGTCTGGCGCGAGAACTTCGTCACCGACAACGGCAACGCGATCCTCGACGTGCACGGCTGGCAGATCGCCGATCCGGTCGCGATGGAGCGCGATCTCAACCAGATCGCCGGCGTCGTGACGGTCGGCCTCTTCGCGCGGCGTCCGGCCGACATCGTGCTGATCGGCGATCGCGAGATGTGATCGCAGCGCGGCGTCTGCCCGACGCCGCGAATGCACCGACCGATTCCTCGGACCGCGCCGCATCTCGCGGACACAGCGCAATGCGAACACGCCGGTCAGACCGCCGCGAGCTCCGTCGGAACGAGCGACACCGTGAGCTGGCGATCGCGACGGATCAGCGAAAGCTCCGCGCGACGTCCGATGCGTCCGGCATCGAGCAGCCGGTGCAGCGCATCGATGCCGTCGATCGGCTGATCGTCGATGCGCACGAGAATGTCGCCGGTCTCGATCGCCGGCCGATCGCGCGGGGCCGCGATCGGCGACTTCGACGACGCGCACGGCCGATTCGACCGGCAGATCGAAGTAGCGCACATAGCGGCGCGGCAGGCGCAGGTTCTGCGCACCGATGCCGAGCGAGGCGCGGCGCACGCGGCCGTGCCGCATCAGCTCCGGCACGATCTGGCGCGCGATGTCGATCGAAACGGAAAAACAGATGCCCTGCGCCGCGGCGATGATCGCCGTGTTGACGCCGATCACGCGCCCGGCGGAATCGAGCAGCGGTCCGCCCGAGTTGCCGGGATTCAGCGCCGCATCGGTCTGCACGACATCCTCGATCAGGCGGCCCGTCGTCGCGCGCAGGCTTCGGCCGAGCGCGCTGACGACGCCGGCCGTGACCGTGCATTCGAAGCCGAACGGATTGCCGATCGCGACGACGAGCTGGCCGACGCGGATCGCCGCGCGCGGAACCCAGCTCGAGCACGGGCAGCGGCTGCGAGTGCGCCACGCGCAACAGCGCGATGTCGGTGTGCGGATCGACGCCGAGCACGTCGGCAGAGAGCCTGAGACCCGACGTCGTCAGCACCTCGATGCCGCGCGCGCCGGCGACGACGTGCGCGTTGGTCAGCACGAGGCCGTCCGGCGTGAACATGAAACCGGATCCGCCGCCGCCGGGCACGTTGCGGCCGCGTTCGTCGGTGCGCTCGGCGATCGCGATGGCGACGACGCCGGGCGCGGTGCGCTCGGCAACGCCGGTCACGACGCGCGAATACGCATCGAGCGCCGCCGACTCGTCGGCGGGTGGGTTGTGCCCGACGGGATGCGCGTCGTGTCCGTCGTCGGGGTCGTAGATGTTCTGGATGTCGAGCATCAACGGCATATGGGGATGCCGTTCAGGCACGCAAGGCGGGCAACCTCGTTGGGTCGGCCAGGCGCGATTGACCTTGCGCCTGCCGTATGCTCGCATTCGCGATCCGCGTTGGCGGCCACGCGGGCGAGTGGCCGATATCGCGGCGGATTCACGTATAGGCAGGCATGTTTCGATCGCATCACGGAGCACGAAGAGGAATGAGGACACGCGACCGCCGCCCTGCCCTGTCGTCCAGGCTGCGTCCGCTCGCCGTCGCGCTCGCGTTCGCGGCGAGCTCGGGCGAAGTCGGCGCGGTCACGTCGTACGCTCCGGGCTCGGTGCCGGTGCCGCCATCCGGCGGCATCACGCGGCGAGGACGGCACGCCGCTTCGCGTCGCGCTGCGCGCATGGCATGAGGACGCGGCGCAGAACCTGGTGCCGCCGTCGCCGCACGGCATCGTCCGCCAGGTCAGCAACTGCAACGACGACGGCCCGGGCTCGCTGCGCAACGTGCTCGCAGGCGACTGCATCCGGCGACACGGTCGACCTGACGCGCCTCGGCTGCAGCCGCGATTTCCCTCGACGACGGGCGCGATCGCGGCGCATATCGACACGGTGACGCTCGAAGGACCTCCATCGCGCGACCTCACGATCGACGGCAACAACGCCGATCGCGTGTTCCTGCACTACGGCGCCGGCGGGCTCTTGCTGCGCAATATCACGATCACGCGCGGACGCCACAGCGCGAGCGGAACCAACGTCGGCATCGCGGGATGCCTCGCCTCGGCCGGCTACGTCACGCTCGATCACAGCAAGGTGACCGGCTGCTTCGCGTCCGGCGAAGGCGCGTACGGCGGCGGCATCTACGCCTATTCGCTGATTCTTGCATCGAGCACGCTGTCCGCGAACGAGGCGTACGGCACTCATCCTGACAACGGCACCGCCGCGTTCGGCGGTGGCGCTTTCGTCTACCAGGTGGATATCGTCGACAGCACGGTCACCAACAACGTCGCACGCCACCGCTCCAACCCGGCGCGCACGAGCTATGACATCGGCGGCGGCATCCTGACCGTGCGTGGCGGCCTCGTCATCGATTCGACGATCGATTCGAATGTCGCGGGCGATCGCGGCGGCGGCCTCGCGACGTTCACCGACATTCTGGTCCGCAACAGCACGATTTCCGGCAACGTTGCCGGCACCGTCGGCGGCGGCGGACTCTTCGTGCGTTTCCCGGCCGGGCTCGACGTGCGCAACAGCACGATCACGGCCAACAGAGCGCCCGACGGCGGCGGGGTTTTCATGACGTCGCAGAACGCCTCGCTGCTCAGCACGATCGTCGCCGGCAACAGCGCCGATCCGCGCGGCGTCGCCGATTTCGCCGGTACGCGCAGCCTGACGATCGCGGGGTCGAACAACCTGATCGGCTCGACCTCGAGCGTCATCGCGATCCCGGCCGACAGCGTAAGCGGCGATCCCGGACTGATGCCGCTCGCGTACAACGGCGGCGCGACGCGCACGCATGCGCTGCGCAGCGACAGCCCCGGCATCGATGCCGGCAACAACGATGCCGATCTTCCGTCCGACCAGCGCGGCGACGGATATCCGCGCGTCATCGGCGCATCGGCGGACATCGGCGCATTCGAATACAACGACGTCAGCCCGGCCGGATCGCCGCGCGCGGTGAGCGTGCCGGCGCTCGCGGACTGGGCATGCGGCGTCCTGCTCACGCTGATGTCGATCGCGGGCGCATGCGCCGCGTTTCGAACAAGGCGCCGCGCCTAGACGCACGCGCGCATTCGATGCACGTCGATCGACGCTGCGTCTTTACGCTTGCCGCTCACTTAATCATCGCCGAACGCCGAGTCGTAAAGATTCGCGCAATTAACGCGCTCGCAACTCGCGAGCGCTCTACATTTTCCGTCCCGCGGCGGCCGCGCGCGGGCCCGCTGTGTAGCGCGCCGGGGACGCGGCGGCGTCGCGGACCATCGTGAGGACCGGTCCGCACTGGGCTGCACGCATCAATCGAAACCGTCTGCAAAGATCGCGTCGCCGTCTTCGTCGATTTCGACGACCTCGTTGGCGAGCGCCGGCCGGCGCACGATGCGGCCGGACGGATAGAACTCGACTTCGACATCGACGCCGGTCCTGCCGCCGAGGCCGAAGTGGCGCTCGGTGACCTGCCGGCCGTAGTAGCTCGCGGCCGCCTGGAAGCAATAGATCGCGACCGATTCGTATCCGACGAGCTGCTGCGTGCCTGACGCATACAGCCGGATCTTCGCGCCCGCCGCGCCGCGATTGCCGGCGTGTCCGATCGGGCGCACGCGCAGCCAGTTGCGCGACGGATTGTCGTTGCGATAGAGCTTGACGAAGTACGGTTCGTCGATGTTCGCGTAGCCCGCGATATCGAGATCGCCGTCGTCGTCGATGTCGCCGAAAGCGAGGCCGCCATCGATCGAGCACGGGCACACGTCGGTGATGCCCCACGCGTCATTCATGTATTCGAAGTGGCCGCCGCCGGTTCCGCGCAGCAGCATCAGGTAGTACTTGCCGTTCATCAGGATGTCGGGAATGCCGTCGTTGTCGAAGTCGGTGAGCACGGCAGTTCCCCACGCGGCGTAAGTCAGCGATGCATCGCCGACGCCGCTGACGGCATCCGTGAGCAGGCTGAAGACACCGTGGCCGTCGTTCGCGAAGACCTTCGGCGGCAGCTGCTTGTTCTGGATCGCGATGAGATCGAGATCGCCGTCGACATCGTAGTCGCCGACGCCCTTGACCACGAGACCATCGGCAGGAAGATTCGTCGACGCGGTCTGCAGGCTGAACTGCGGAACGCCGCCGACGACACCGTCGTTGCGGTAGAAATCGGTGCGGCCGTCGGTGTCGTCGTAGCCGCCGCCGGTCATGACCAAGAGATCGATGTCGCCGTCGCCGTCGAAATCGCCCGGGATCACGTTGGCGTTGTTGTTCGAATCCGTGCCGGGAATCGTGATCGCGAAACTGTCGGTGGCGAATCCTCCGGCGCCGTCGCCGAAATCGATCTCGATGCCGGGCGGCGCTGCGCGCAGCCAGTCCACTATTCCGTCGCGATTGAAATCGGCGAGCACTTGCGTGCGCGCCGTGTTGCCGTCGCGCGTGATGTTCGTCGGCTGGATATCGAGCAGGCCCGGCGAGGACAGGTTGCGCCACCATTGCGCGCCGCCGTCGACGTACGTCATCGTGAGATCGTTCTTGCCGTCCTCGTCGAAGTCGTAGTTGAGGTGCAGCTCGGTCGGCGGGTAGGTGCCGGGCGCGACGGCGAAAACACCATGCCCGTCGTTGAGCACTGCGAGCGCGTCGGCGCCGCCGTGGCTGCTGAGGAAGAGATCGAGGTGCCCGTCGTCGTCGAGGTCGACGAAATGGATTCCGGAGAGCCACCAGTCCGGAAACGCTGCATAGCGCGCATCGATGACGGGGCCGAGGCCGGAGGACTCGGTAATGTCGGTGAACTGCGCGCCGGCGAGGTTCGAGCCGAAGCCGACCGTCAGAAGAAGGAACGAGCACACGGAGCGGAACATCGCAGCCTCTCCTGGCATCTATCGCGCCGGATCGTGCCCGTGTTTTGCGTGCGGGACTGCGAAGCAGGACAACAAGCGCAGGAAATTCTGTGGCCCGGAATTGCGGTGGCCGCCGACGACGATGCGCGCAGATACGCGTTGTATATGTTCGGTAGACGCACGCGAACCCGCTTCGCCGCGCGGCATTGCGAACCTCGGCACATTCAAAAGAAAAGCCGCGCAGCTTGCGCTGCGCGGCTCTTTTCCTGCGGAGCAACAATCAGAACTTGACGGTGATGCGGCCCCAGTAAAAACGGCCCATCAGATCGAAGTCGCTCGGATCGGTGTTCGCGTTGGCGGTGTTGTTCGAATACAGGAGCGGCGGCTGCTTGTCCGCCACGTTGTTCACGCCGAAGTCGAGGCGCGAGTTCCAGGCTTCCATGTTGTAGCCGAACTGGATGTCGTTGTAGACGGTCGCACCGTACTTGATCACGTAGCCGTGCAGCGTGCAGTAGTCGCCGTAGTAGCACGTGCCCGCCGGGAACACGTCCTGTGACGGCGACTGCGAGCCCATCTGGAAGCGGCCGATGTAACGCATCCGCCACGACGCATCGAACGCACCGAGCTGCCAGCCCACCGAGCTCTGTGCACGCCAGCGCGGGAACAGGCACACGCCGCCGCCCGCACCCGGACAGCCGGCGGCCTGAGCCGAACCGAACGTCATGAAGTGACCGGCGTAGTGGTACACGGTGTTGGCGGGTGTGTCCGGTGCCGTCGAGATGTTGTATTCCTCGAGGTAGGTCGCGTTCAAGCCGACGTTGAAGCGGCCGAACGAGAACTCCGGCAGACGGTAGTTCAGCGCGAAGTCCACGCCCTTGACATCGACGCGGCCGAGGTTGCCCGTCGGCTCGTTGATGAAATCGATCTGACCCTGGTTCGGACCCGTCGCAAAGCGGTGGATCAGCGGGCAGTACGCACTCTGGCCTGCCGAGCAGAGATCGAGCACGCTCTGCGATCCGACGGCGGTGATGTTGTTGTTGAGGTACAGGCGCCAGAGGTCCGCGCTGACCGAGAGACCCTCGATGAAGTGCGGGTCATACACGACGCCCCAGTCGAACGACTTGCCGAATTCCGGTCCGAGGGGGAAACCAGCGAACTGGGACCCGGAGGCGATGGCAGTGATCTGAAGCTGCTGGGCGACGTTCTGGTTGATGAAGCTGCCGTCGGTCGGCACGTTCACGCACGCCGGGTTCGCCGGACTGCCGGTGTAGTGATCGCACGGATCGTTGGAGAGCTTGGGCGCATTGCTGGCCGCCGAGGCAAACAGATTGGCGACGGTCGGCGCGCGAAACACCTCCGAGACCGTACCGCGCAGCAGCAGGTCCTCGATCGGACGCCACTCGAGGGCGACCTTGCTGTTGTTGGTGTTACCGAAGTTGTTGTACTTCGAATAGCGGTCGCCGATGGTCACGTTCAACGCGTGGACGAACGGGATGTCTTTGAGGACTGGGATGAACAGCTCCGCATAGACGTCCTTGACGTTGTAGCCGCCCTGCAGAGACGAGCCGCACTGGCTGCCCAGCACGCAGGTGCCCGTCGCCGGATTGATCTGCAGCGACGTGTCGACATTCGAATGCGTGTACTCCTTGCGATACGAAGCACCGACTGCGAGCTGCATCGTGCCGGCCGGCAGCTCGAAAAGCCCACCGTTTGCATCGCCGCGCCAGACCTTCTCCTGCGTGAAGAAGCCGTTGCTGGCCGGCGCGCCGGCCGCCCGCAGCACCGCGATCGTGTTCGGATCGTCGAGATTGAACAGATTGATCGGGGTGCAGCCGTTGATCGGTGCATCCGGCGTTCCGCAGTGCACGACGCCGTCGGCGCCGAGGAACGAGGGACCCGCCGCCTGATTGACGATGCCGAGGTTCGGCAGCCCGCTGACCGTCGTCGCGAGGCTGACGTGACCGTAGTCGTAGCCGACTTCCCAGTTCCACAGCTGATCGTTCCAGACGCCGAACGAGCCCTTGAGTCCCGTCGACACCTGGTCTGTGTTGGTGCCGAAACCCGTGGTGCGGTTGCCGAGCGTCACGAGTCGAGTGGCAAAGCCGAGATTGCTGCCACCAAAATCCGCGTGGAACGGGTTGTAGTAGCTGTCCGCCGAAATATGCGCTTTCGTTACCGGCGCGGGTGCAAGTTGCGAGGCCGACGCGGTCTTGTTGTGCATGATCGCCGCGTAGACTTCGATGTTGTCGGTCAGCTTGTAATTGCCGTTGAGGAACAGACCAGTGCGTTCCTGCGGCGTCATGATCAGGTTGACCGTGGCGAAGTTGTACTTGTCGCTCGGCGTCGTCGCGGTCGCGTTGTTGACGTAGCAGTGGTAGTCGGTCGCGACATTGAGACCGCTGGTGCCCGGATTGCGCGCGAGATAGCCGGTGGTACAACCCGGAAACAGGTTCGCAAACCCGTCCGGAATCTGGATGTGGCCGAACGGCGAGGAGGTCGAACCACCGAGGATGCCGTGCGGCGGCGTAGCGGTCGTCCCGTACAGCGACACGGAGTTCTTGGAGAAATCGCGGTGCCCGGCGAGCACCTGCTCGGTCTTGTTGTACGAGATGCCGGCCATGATCGAGCCCTTGTCCGAGCTCTGGCCGAACGTGAACTGGTAGCCCGTAGTCTGGCCGTCATCCTTGTCCGAGATGCCGTAATTCACCGAGAACTCTGCGCCCTGGTAGTCGCTGCGCAGGATGAAGTTGACGACGCCGGCAACGGCATCCGAGCCGTACACCGACGAGGCACCGTCCGTCAGGACTTCGATGCGCTCGACCATGTTCGCCGGAATGTCGTTCGGGTTGCCCGAAAGGTAACGGTGGCCATTGATCAGCGTCAGCGTGCGGGGCGAACCCAGACCACGAAGGCCGATCGACGTAAATCCGGTGCCGCCGCCGTTGTTGACCTGCGGGTTGGTGTTGGGTCCCGTCACCGCAGGCAGCTGCTGGACCAGATCGCCGAGCGTCAGCTTGCCGGTTTTCTGGATCGCGGCCCGATCGATCGTGATGACCGGGTTGGACGTTTCGATGTCGACGCGGCGAATGTTGGAACCGGTGACGGTGATCGTTTCGAGCTGCTGATTGTTCTGATCCTGCGCATCCTGTGCGAAGGCCGGCGCCGCCAGCAGCCCAAGGGCTGCGAAAGCGGAAACCGATCGTGCGCTCTGCGGCGCTGCTGCGATTCTGGCGGCTTGGGTCAGGGCCCGCCGAATCGACTCCCGGAGCAGTGTTTGTCGCATGAGTATCTCCTGATTGCCGCACGGTCGCCCGCCTGCACAAACAACTTCGCGCGCACCGCCGGACATTTGCTGGTTTACGTCTCGAGGCTTGTCGATTCCTTTCGTTTCGCCGGCAATGGCTGCCGGTCGTGGAGCTCCGACTTAGCGCGCGCTAGCCTCCTGTCGCGCGAGCGATTCGCTGGTCTGGCGCGAACGCCAGGGAACGGGTTGTCCGGCGGGCCCCTGCGGCTCGCGCGACACGTGTTTGCGCAGCGTGTTTGCAGAAGTGCCGAACCTGCGCTTGAAGGCCCGCGAGAACGCGCAACGGTTCTCGAAGCCGGAAGCCGTAGCGACTTCCGCAATGCTGAGGTTCGTATCGCTGACCAGCCGATGCGCCCTCTCCAGGCGCCGATCGACGAGCCGCGCGTAGGGCGTCGCGCCATACACCGCGTTGAACGTGCGCACGAAGTGATGCGGCGAATAGTTCGCCTTGCGCGCCAGCTTCGAAATGTCGATGCCGGTGTCGTTGCTCGATTCCATGTACTGGCAGGCGCGCTGCAGACGCACCAGCACGCGTCGCCTCTGCGCGAGCGTGCGGCCCGGGCAGCGCTCGACGAGCTCGTCGTAACCCGATTGCAGATCGAGCAGGCGCGCACCGAAATGCAGCGCGGCCGACATCGTGCGCGCGGCATCGGTCGTGTTGCGGCCCGACAGCTGCATCAGGCGCAGCGCCGCGCGTCGCGTCGCGCGATCGATCCGGTGCGTTCCGGGCATCAGGACCGGCGCAGGAATCGTGAGCTCCGACGGCAGGTTGAACAGCGCCTGCCAGACATGGGTCGGCGCGACGAACGCAACCCATAGCGCCTCGCTGCTGCCAATCGCGTGCAGGAACTGCCCTGCCTCGCTCACGAAGAGCTCGTCCGGCTGCAACGTCCTCGCGCTGTCGCCGTCGCTGAGCCGCACATGTCCGCGCAGCGGCAGCAGCACCATCGGCGGCAGCATGCCGCCGTGGAGCGAGCACGCGCGGCCCGATCCCATCAGCACGTGAAGCGTGCGCGTGCGCGGACTGTCGAACGCCGCGTCGGCATTCCAGACGCCTCCGAGCCGCGCCAGCCGCTGGTAATCCACGCGTATTCCGCCGGATGCCGCCGCCAGATCCGCGTCGTTGAACCTCATGCCTGAGTCACCATCCATCTCTGCTTCTCCACGGTGTCGCCAGTCCCGCGTTCCGTCGACGCCGTGGAGGTGCAGCGGAAACCATCCCGCGCTGTCCACGGCAACACGGAGCCAAGCCGGCGTTGCTTTCCTGAAGAACGAAGTTCCAGGGGGGCGTGCGACACATGCACGGATTCACGGCGTGCGTCGAAATCGGATGTCGCAAATCGAGGCGGTTTTTCGTTACGGGGTCGCCGGCAGGTGTTTGCGGACCCGCGACCGTTGCTGCGGGCCCGTTTCCCGCCCTTGCCGACGTTGCCGACGTTGCGGACTTTGTGCGCTGGCGAAGCGCGACGAGGAGAGACAACACCGCGCCTTCGCAATGCGGCCTTGGTGCGGAGTGTTCGTGCGCGCCCGCGGTCGTGTCGCGGCGCGGGGCCGCGCTTCGTTCTAGTAGACGTGCATGCACGAAGCCCGCAGCACGCGCTCCAACTGTCCGACAGGAGACCGCACTTGTTCGAAGTCAGGCCAGCATTTTTCCCGCTTCACGCACCGACGGAAGTGCATGACGCGTCGCATCCGATTCGGCGACCGCCCAGCGTCCTCGCGACGCGCCTGCCTCGGACGCTTTCCGTTGCGGCATGGCTGATCGCCGTGGCGCTCGGCGCGAGCAGCGTCGCGAGAGCGGATAGCGAGGATCCCGCGGACGACGCGCTGCGCACCACGCACGTCGGCGGAAGCGTGTCGCAGATCGAGGCGGTCGGTGGATTCGGCGGCGGCAACGTCGCCGTGTCGGTCGGTGCCGACGGCATGCTCGTCGTCGACTCGATGACGCGACGAATCGCGCCGAAACTGAAGGCGGCGTTGTCGCAATTGTCACCGGACCCGGCACGCATCCTGATCAACACGCATTTCCATGGCGATCACGCCGGCGGCAATCTCGATATCGGCGCTTCCGCGGTGATCGTCGCGCAGGACAATGTCAGAGGTCGCCTGCAGGCGCTGCACATGCCGGACAAGGGCCTGCCCGTCGTCGCCTACCACGACGAGTTGCGCGTCCACTTCAACGGCGAAGACGTCCGGCTGCTGCACTGCGCCGACGCGCACACGGACGGCGATACGATCGTCGTGTTTCCGACATCGAAAGTCGCCCATTTTGGCGATCTCTACTTCAGCGGGATGTTTCCGGCGGTCTACACGCAAGGCGGCGGCACATGGCATGGCCTGATCGACTGCCTGGATCGCGTGCTGCCGCAACTTCCCGAAGACACACGCATCATCGCGGGCCACGGCGCGCTATCCGACATGAAAGCACTGCGCGCGTATCTCGACATGCTCAAGGAGACGACACGCATCGTCGAGGAACATCTCGAGCGTGGCGAAAGTGCAGAGGACATGATCCGCGCCCACGTGCTTGCGGCGTTCGATCCGCTCGGCAAGGGCGGCGCGCAGACGACGGATCAGTACATCGTCATGCTGACCGGGCTTCTTGCGCGGCCTCACGATCAGGCCATGCACAAGGAAAAGTCCGCCCGAGCTTCCGCATCGATCTCGCATTGGCCCGGCAGATGAACCGGAAAAGCAAAAGCCCCGCGGGAGACGGGGCTTTTGGGAGGACGTCACCTTCACAGTGATTCGGCCGGGCGAGCCCTCCAGTCGCCCGACCTGGCAGGTCCTAGAACTTGACCGTGATGCGGCCCCAGAAATAGCGGCCCAACAGATCGAAGTCGCTCGGATCGGTGTTCGCATTCAACGTGTTGTTCGCGTACAGCAATGGCGGCTGCTTGTCGGCCAGATTGTTGACGCCGACGTCGAAGCGCGTGTTCCACGCCTCCAGGTTGTAGCCGAGCTGGATGTCGTTGTAGACCGTCGCGCCGTACTTGAGCACGACGCCATGAAGCGTGCAGAAGTCGCCGTAGTAGCAGACGCCGGCCGGGAACACATCCTGCGACGGCGATTGCGAGCCCATCTGGAAGCGGCCGATGTAGCGCATGCGCCAGGATGCGTCGAACGAACCGAGCTGCCAGCCGACCGAGCTTTGCGCGCGCCAGCGCGGGAACAGGCAGACGCCGGCGCCGTTGCCCGGACATGCCGCCGCAGCGCCCGACCCGAACGCCATGAAATGACCCGGGTAGTGATAGACGGTGTTTGCCGGCGTATCCGGCGCCGTCGAGATGTCGTATTGCTCGAGGTAGGTCGCGTTGAAACCGACATTGAAACGGCCGAACGAGAATTCCGGCAGTCGATAGTTCAGCGCGAAATCGACGCCCTTGACGTCGACACGGCCGAGGTTGCCCGTGGGCTGGTTGATGAAATCGATCTGGCCCTGGTTTGGACCCGTGGCGAAGCGATGGAGCAGCGGGCAGTACGCGGTCTGGCCCGCCGCACACAGATCGAGCACGCTCTGCGCACCCACGTTCGTGATGTTGTTGTTGAGGTACAGGCGCCAGAGGTCCGCACTGACCGAGAGACCCTCGATGAAGTGCGGGTCGTACACGATGCCCCAGTCGAACGACTTGCCGAACTCCGGCCCCAGCGGAAAGCCAGCGTATTGCGATCCCGAGACGATGCCGTTGATCTGCAGCTGCTGGGCGACGTTCTGATTGACGAAGCTGCCGTCGGTCGGAACGTTTACGCAGGCAGGATTCGCCGGATTGCCGGTGTAGTGATCGCACGGATCGTTGGAAAGCTTGGGTGCATTGCTCGCCGCCGCGGCGAACAGGTTGGCCACCGTCGGTGCGCGGAACACTTCGGATACCGTGCCGCGCAGCAGCAGGTCTTCGATCGGACGCCACTCGAGGGCGACCTTGCTGTTGTTGGTATTACCGAAGTTGTTGTATTTCGAATAGCGGTCGCCGATGGTCACGTTCAGCGCGTGCACGAACGGGATGTCCTTGAGGACCGGGATGAACAGCTCCGCGTAGATATCCTTGACGTTGTAACCGCCCTGCAGCGCGGAGACGCATTGGCTGCCCAGCGTGCAGGTGCCCGTCGCCGAATTGATCAGCAGCGAGGTATCGCCGTTCGAGTGCGTGTATTCCTTGCGGTACGACGCGCCGACTGCGAGCTGCATCGTGCCGGCCGGAAGCTCGAACAAACCTCCGTTCAAGTCCGCGCGCCACACCTTCTCCTGCGTGAAGAAGTTGCTGACCGCCGGCGCGCCGGCCGCCTGCAACACCGCGATCGTGTTCGGATCATCGAGGTTGAAGATGTTGATCGGCGTGCAGCCGTTGATGACGTGGCCGGGCGTGCCGCAATGCACGACGCCGTCATCGCCGAGGAAGGACGGTCCCGTGGCCTGGTTGACGATGTTGAGGTTCGGCAAACCGCCGGTCGTCGTCGCCACGCTGACGTGGCCGTAGTCGTAGCCGACTTCCCAGTTCCATTGCTGATCGTTCCAGACGCCGAACGAGCCCTTGAGTCCCGTCGACACCTGATCGGTGCTGGTGCCGTTACCTGCCGTGCGATCGCCCAGCGTTACCAGACGAGTCGCAAAACCGAGATTGCTGCCACCGAAATCGGCGTGGAACGGATTGTAGTAACTGTCCGCCGAGATCCGCGCTCTGGTCACCGGTGCGGGCGCAAGCTGCGATGCCGACGAGGTCTTGTTGTGCAGGACCGAGGCATACACCTCGACGGTGTCCGTCAGCTTGTAGTTGCCGTTGAGGAAAAGACCGGTGCGTTCCTGCGGCGTCATGATGAGATTGACCGTCGCGAAGTTGTACTTGTCGGTCGGCGCCGCCGGCGTGCCGTTGTTGACGTAGCAGTGGTAGTCGGTCGCGACGTTGAGACCGGTCGTGCCGGGATTGCGCGCGACATAGCCGGTGTTGCAGCCCGGAAACAGGTTGGCGAAGTCATCCGGTATCTGGATGTGGCCGAACGGCGAGGAGGTCGATCCGCCGATCGTGGTGAACGCCGGCGTGTTCACCGTGCCGTACAGCGATACCGAATTCTTCGAGAAACCGCGGTGCCCGGCGAGCACCTGCTCGATCTTGTTGTAGTTGATGCCGGCCATGATCGAGCCCTTGTCGGAGCTCTGGCCGAACGTGAACTGGTAGCCTTTGCTTTCGCCGTCGTCCTTGTCGGAAATGCCGTAGTTGGCCGAAAACTCGGCGCCCTGGTAATCCGAACGCAGGATGAAGTTGACGACGCCAGCGACCGCATCCGAGCCGTACACCGACGAGGCACCGTCCGTGAGGACTTCGATGCGCTCGATCATGTTGACCGGAATGTCGTTCGGGTTGCCGGAAAGATAACGGTGGCCATTGATCAGCGTCAGCGTGCGGGGCGAACCCAGGCCACGCAGGCCAATCGATGTGAAGCCGGTGCCGCCGCCGTTGTTGACCTGCGGGTTGATGTTCGGACCGGTGACCGCCGGCAGCTGCTGGACCAGCTCGCCCAGTGTCAGCTTGCCGGTCTTCTGGATCGCGGCGCGATCGATCGTGATAACCGGGTTCGACGTCTCGATGTCGACACGACGGATGTTCGAACCGGTGACCGTTATGGTTTCGAGGTTCTGCGCGGACGCGTCCTGGGCGTCCTGCGCGAATGCGTGGTTTGGCAGGAGACCCAAAACTGTCAATGCCAAGGCGGATCGAGCGCTCTGCGGCGCTGTGGCGATCGCGGCGCCCTTAGCCAGGGCGTGCCGGATCGACTGTCGGAGCAGCGTTTGTCGCATGAAATTCTCCTGGATTCCCGAACAAATGCTCGCGGCACCTATGTCGCAAGCGTCACTGCACATTAAGAAAACGTATGCTCCGACGCGTGGTCGGTTACTTGCAGAAGGCTTGGAAAAAATCGCTTTGTCAGCTGGCAATAAGTGAGCGCAGACCGTCGCCGCATGCTTCGCGGCCACAGCGGCTCACGGTGCTAATCACAAACGGAAACGCCGGCCACCCTGCGTTCCCTCACCGCCGACGCGGTCTCGCCGAATCGGCGCTTGAACGAGCGCGCAAAAGCACATCGATCTTCGAAGCCGCTCGCGTGCGCGACTTCCGTGATGCTGAGCTCCGTTTCGTTGACGAGTCGCAATGCTCGTTTCAGGCGCTGCTCGATCAGCACCGCGTGCGGCGTCTTGCCGTATACGGTATTGAAGGTGCGTATCAGATGGCTCGGCGAATAGTTCGCCACCCGCGCGAACTTGGTGACGGCGAGATCGAGATCGCTGCTCGACTCCATGTAGTTGCAAACGCGCTGAAGGCGCAGGAATACGCCACGCCGCTGGCCGAGCGTGCGACCAGGGCACCGCCTGATCAGCGCATCGAACGCGGATTGAAGATCGAGCAACAACGCGACGAACCCGAGCATGGCGCCCTCGGGCCTTCCCCGCGCATCGTGATCGCGCACTTCACGCGCGAGGCGCACGGCCGCGCGACGTATCGCCCTGTTCGCGTCATGCGTCGCCGGCAGCAGGATGGGAGCCGGTATCGTCTGCTCCGAGATCGCATCGACGAACTGGCGCCATATGCCGGCAGGCGCGAACAGAGCCATCCATAGCGAATTGCCGCTGCCGATGGCTTGAACGTGATTTCCGCCCTCGCTGAGGACCAGCTGGCCCGTGCGCACGATCCTCGTGCTTTCGCTCTCGGTGAGCTTTACCCATCCGCGCAAGGGAATGAGAATGGTCGGCATCTCCGCGCGGTGAAGCACGCAGCCGCGTCCTGATCCGACGAGAACGCGAAACGTCCGGTCGGAGGAGGACCCGTCAACCGTGTTGTTGACGGTCCCATGCAGCAATTCCTCGAACTCGAAGCGCACAGGCCTGGAGTATTTCCAGGTGTCTGTCACTGCTGCCCGGTCGCTCGTGTACGCATGCATCCGATCGCTCCTCAGCGCGGTGTCGGCAGATGGAACTCGACTTGCTTCTTGCGTGCTCATTCGATTCGGCCGCGCTACCAGACCGCGCAGCGCTCCTCCGCTTGTCTCACCATTCCGGCTCCCGCCTTGCACGAAAATGCCTGCTGGAACTCCGGTGAATTGGAAAGCGGACCGATCACCCGAAACTTCGGAACCGGGTGCGGGTCCGTGCTCACGCGTTGCCGCTGCGCTTCGATGCGCATCGCGGCGCCGCTGTTCTGTCCCCAGGAGATGAAAAACTGCTGTTCGGGCGTGAAGCCGTCCCGCGTCGCCAGCGGGTGACTCTGCAGCGCCTTCTCGAATGCGAGATAGGCGACGCGCACGCCGGCGAGATCCGCGATCGACTCGCTCAGCACGCGCTTTCCGTCGTGGTGGACGCCGGGCTCGATGAAATACCCGTCGAACTGATCGACGACGCACTGGCCGCGCTTGTCGAATTCCTCGCGGTCGGCAGGCGTCCACCAGGTGCGGGGGCGCCCCATGATGTCGATCTCCGAGCCCGAGAGATCGATCGCATGAGTCAGATCATGTGCAAGCCCAACGCCGAGCGCGCCGTAGTTGACCGCGTCCGTCGCGTCGGGATCGAAATATGGCGGCTGCAGGAATCCCGCAGGCAAGACCAGCTTGTTGAGCTGAAGATCGATGTAGGCGTCCGGCGACGAAGGAGCCAACGCCCACAGATCGCGATTCGTCGGTTTGCCCAGCCGCGAGCGCTCCTCGCGGACATCGAATGCTCGAGCCGCCGCGATGTTTTCCCAGAATGCGTCTCGACGAATGGTGAGGCCCGAATAGTTTTTCCACGCGTCGGGATATCCCATCTGCACGTCGGTGGCCGAGAGCTTCTCGAGCGCCTTGCGCTTCGTCTCCGGCGTCATCCATGGCACGCTCGCGACTTCATCCTTCAGCGTGGCGAGCAGGTTCAGAGCGATCTCTCGCGATTTCGCCTTTGCAGCAGGCGGAAAATAGCGCTCCGCGTATAGCTTCCCCAGCGCTTCTCCAAGCAACGCTTCCGTGGAATCCGCGCAGCGCTGGGCGCGCGGCTTCATTTGCGTAGCTTTGCCGAGATATCTGTCGGTGAAGTCGAATGACTCCTCGACGAAGGCTTTGGACAGCCACGGCGAGACCGAATTGAGCAGCTGCCACCTGAGGTACGCCTTCCAGGTCGCGACCGGAGTGTCTTTCAGCTCCTTGTCCACCTGCTGGACGAACTTTGGCTCGGCGACATTGAGCTCGCCGCGCGGCAACTTCGCTTGGTCGAAGTAGGTATCCCAATCGAAGCGAGGCGCCAGCTCCTTGAGCTGCGCGAAGGTCATCCTGTGATTCGTCGCGGCCTGGTCGTTGGCCGTGGCGCTGTTCAAAGACGCTTCGGCCAGGCGCTTCTCCAGCGCGAAGATGGCCTCGACCGCGTCGCGCGACTGCGCATCGGGCATTCCGCCGAGCCTGAGCACGTTGGCGACATGCGCTCGGTACTTCTCGCGAGCCTCGGCGAACTGCGTTTCGGAGTTCAAATAGTAGTCACGATCCGGCAGGCCAAGGCCGCCGCTGCCGACGTTGACGATGAAATTGGCCGGCTCGTTGTAGTCGGTCGCACCGACAATCGCGAACGGAGCGGAAATCGCGATCTCATGCAGACGGCGAATGCCGCGCTGCACGTCGACCAGATCCCGCGCGCCATCGATATCGGCTAGCAGTGGCGCCAGCGGCGCGAGGTCCGCCGCATCGATGGCCGCTTCGTCCATGCATGACGCATAGTGATCGCCCACGAGTTGCTCGACGCTCCCGGGCACCGAGTCCGTCTTTCGAGAGACCTCTTCGAGAATGCCTTGAACCCGCTGCCTGTTCGTCTCGCGCGCGGCGACACGCCGACTCCATTGCGGCATCGAGGCCGGAATCGGGTTCTCGGCTCGCCAGGTGCCATTCGCGAATTCGTAGAAATCCGTGCACGCATCCGCTGATCGATCGAGATCGCCCAGCTCCACTCCCTTCTGCCCAGCGCCGGCGTGCATCGCCATCGCCGTTGCGTCGGAGGCGGACGCAGGCGTCGCGTGCGAACCCAACTCAGGTGCGATGGCGATTGTCGCGAGGATGACGAGGTGCGCGATCACGCGTGCACCTCACGCGCGATGGACGCATCGCACGGTATCTGCATTGCCGCGAGCACGGTGGCCGTGTCGACCACCGCGCCGAACTCTCCGTGAATATCCGAGAGCGCAATCGCCTGGATCTGCTCGGCGGGATATCGGATTCCATCAGGTCCGACGCGGTCGAACGTGGCGGTGGCATCCGAGACCACCCACGCCGCGAAGCCGAGGTTGCCCGCCATCCGCACAGTCGTCGAAACACAATGATTGGTCATCATTCCGACGATCACCAACTCGTCGTGGCCGCGCCGTCGCATGTCCGACTCGAGCGGCGTTCCGATGAAACAGCTGTGCACGCGCTTTTCGACGACGGATTCGCCGGCTATGGGAATCACCTCGACCTTGAAATCGTTACCCGGTTGTCCGGGCCGCAGTGGTGATGTAGGGTCCGCGGACATGTGCTTGGCGTGGATCACCGGACGATTGCTCGCGCGCCAGGCATTCAGCAATTCGACGATTCGTGTCTCCATTTCCGGATTGTTACGACGACCCCAGCCAGGCTCGTCAAAACCCTTTTGAACGTCGATGATCAGTAAGGCGGCGTGTCTTGAGACGGTCTGCATTCTTGTTCCGTCACTGTTGGGCAGGAACAGATGGGGCGAGCAGGCACCCTACGCGCGTGATGCCGGCGCTCCAAAACGGCGATCGCGCCGATCGGGAAAGTCGATGAATGAGAGGCCGTCATGAAGACAGAGCTTGAGCTGCGCCAGTTACGCGTCTTCGTAGCCGTGGTCGAGCAGGGCTCGCACGCGCGCGCGGCGCGCACGCTTGGCATCTCGCAATCGACGATATCGGAGACGTTGAGCGCGCTGGAGCGCACGCTCGGCACGCCCATCTTTCGCAAGGCGAACAAAGGTTCGATGTTGACGCCGACCGGCGAAGCGCTGCTTCCTCACGCGAGACGCATGATCGCGCTGTCGAGCGAGCTGGTCGCCGATCTCGCCAAGGTGTCTACCGATGTCAGCGCCACGCTCGTCGTCGCCGCCGTGGAGTCGTTGAGCGCGTACGTGCTTCCCGGACCCTTGGCGGCGTTGCGCGAGCGCTGGCCAAAGGCGCGCCTGGAGGTCATCACGGGGATCTGCAGCGAGATCCGCGAAAGCGTCGCCGGCGGAAAGTGCGATCTTGGCCTGATCCTCGAAGCAGACGCCGGCGTCGAAGACAGCTCGATTCTGGCGAAGACGCGTCTGGTGATCTTCGGATCACCGGCACATCCATTCGCCAACAGAAGCGCCTCGCCGGATCATCTGGGCAGCTGCGACTTCTACATGAGCGATGCGGCAGGCGATTACCACCAGGTGCTTCGCCAGTATTTCGAAGCCGCGCAGACGCCGCTTCCGAAGACGCAGGCGCTCGGCACCGTCGAAGGCGTGAAGCGCGGGATCCTGGCGGGAGGAAATGCGCTCGGGCTCTTGCCGGCGCATGCGGTGGCGCGAGAGCTGCGTGATGGAGAGCTCGCGGAAGTAAGAGTCAGCCCGTCGCTGAGAGGCCTTGCGATGCGGGCGGTGCTTTCGTCGGGATCGGGAACCACCTCGCCGATCACTGACGATCTACTCAAGACCTTGCGGGACTCAACGCTCCGAAGCGGCGACGTCAGACCTGACGCCAAGAAAGCAAAAGCCCCGCATTAGAGGAGCCTTTGACAGCGGGGACTAGGATTCGATTAGCTATTTGTGATGTCGCACGCCTCGGCCGCCGCGACTTTGCAATCGCTTGCCGAACCGTCAGCAATGCGCCAAAGCTGTGCCAGTCGGCTGTGATCACATGTTAAGGAAAGAAGATACGCTCTACGCCATCCTCGCGTTGCCTCCTTGCTATGTGAAGGCTCCTTGTTAGTGCGACAGGTCTTTTTGCGCCGTTTGCGCCATACGCCTTTCAGGGATTGGCGGCGGGAGCCTTTAACGCATCGATTTGTACGAGACGCTCCTTGGCGATCTCCGTGAGTTGATGGTTCGCGCCGAGTTTGGCGAGCAGTTGGTCATAGGCTGATTGGGCGAGCACCTCTCCCCCTTCGACGTCACCTGCCTCGGCCCGTGCCAACGCAAGCACGCTCTGGGTATTGAAGAGGTAGGCATTGTCTGCCGGCAACGTGGCTTTGCGCATTTTCAATGCGGCCTCGGCCAATGGCAGCGCTTCGCGTGGACGATTCGCCTGCATGAGTGCTTGCGCATAGGTGATCGCCGCGTAGCTGATGGATGGATTTTCCGGCGACAACTTCTGCGCGCCAGCCCACGCGCGGGCGCCGTAACTGAGGGCGGACGCCGTGTCTTTCTGTTGCACGCTGCGCCATGTCATCGTGCTGAGCGTACCGATTACGCTGAAATGATCCTCACCCATCAGCGCGATCTTCATCTCGAGACTTTCCGCGAACATCGCCGACGCGGCCTCGTGATCGCCCGTATCGTCGAGCGTGGTAGCAAGGTTGCCGAGCGCCTGAGACAGCAGCGGATGGCCTTTCGGATAGGTTGCCCGCAACAGTTCGATACATTGACGAATCGTTTTCAGCGATGCCGCGTAATCGCCCAGCGAATCCTGCACGACGGACAAGTCATTCATCGCCCCCGCGCGCAGTTCGACAAGGCCTGTCGGCAGTTCCTTGAGCGCGATTTCCAGCCATTCCTTTGCTGCGGCAGGATGGTCGCGCTTGGTCTCGAGCAAACCGAATTCGCCGGCACTGTCGCCGCGCTGGCGTGCCGTACCCGACGCGACGGCCTCATTTCGCGCCTGTGTAAGCATTTTCTCGGCCGCTTCGTATTCGCCGCGATTGATCAGGACATTCGACACCGCGATTTCCGCGTCGAGTGCCAACGCCGGCAGTTGCGACTTCTTGCCCACGGTCAGCGCCAGGTTGCTGCTTTGCAGTGCATTGTCGAGATCGCCGAGCGTGTCGTAAGCCTTCGCCAATGTCAGCTCGGTTGCTCCCAGCGTCGCGGGGTCGTCGTTGAGCACGACTTCGGCGTTGCGTCGTGCGGTGTCCAGCACGTCACCCAATTTGGCGTTGCGGCCGAGATCGCCGTGATCGGCCGCACCCAGCATGTTCTGCAGAAACCCATTGATGCGCTCGGCGCGATCACGCGCGAGCGTCGCCTCGCGCGCCTGCCACAATGCCGCGGCGGTGCCGAGCAGCAAGGTGATCGAGGCGGTCGCCGCAACGGACGCACCGAAGCGATGGCGGCGCACGGAGCGCTGCGTACGTTCCATGACCGTCGGATTGCGCGCCCCAACCGGCTCGCCATCGAGCCAGTGACGAAGATCTTCGGCAAACGCCGCACAGGAAACGTAGCGTCGCCGGGCCGTTTTCTCCAATGCCCTCAAGATGATTGCATCGAGATCGCGGACATTGCCGCCCGCGTGGCGCAAGCTCGCATGCGTGCTCGGTCGCGACGGCTCCACGTGGCAGATGACGTGTTCAATCGCGCTCGGTCTCGCGTCGTCGATGCGGTAAGGCCTTATTCCGGTGACGAGTTCGTAAAGCAGCACGCCGAGCGAATAGATGTCCGAACCCGTTCCGATGGGTTCGCCGCGAATCTGCTCGGGGCTCGCATACTCGGGAGTCAGCGGGCCGAGTCTCGTGCGCGTGGCCGTTTGCGCGCCCTCGTCCAGCAGCTTCGCGATGCCGAAGTCGAGCAGTTTGGGTTCGCCGTGTGCGTCGACCAGTACGTTGTTCGGCTTGATGTCGCGATGCACGACCAGCCGGCTGTGCGCCGTCTGCACCGCATCGAGGATTTTCAGGAACAAGGCAATGCGGGAACGGATGTCCAGCTTGTGATTGCGAGCATAGGCCGTGAGCGGTTGGCCGTGCACGAATTCCATGACCAGGAAAGGGGCACCGTTGTCGTCGTTGCCCACATCCAGAAGACTCGCGATGTTCGGGTGGCTGAACGCGCCGAGTATGCGTTGCTCCAGCGCGAAGCGCGTGCGCAAGTCGCCCGCGTCGAACAACACCAGCTTGATTGCAACCGACTTGGTGTACGCGCCATCGGCTCGTTCGCCGCGGTAGACGCTGCCCATGCCGCCGCTGCCGATAAGCTCCACGAGCTGATAGGCGCCGAGTCGCTCGCCGCTGCGGTCTCCAACTGCCTGGAGCGGAACTGCGAGAAAGTCCGCAGAGGCCGCGCTCGCGTCAGCCCGCAGCAACGCGCCGACTTCATGGCGCAATCCCTCGTCGGCACCGCATTGCTCCGCGAGAAACAACGCTCGTTCTTCTGCTTCGAGCGCGAGCGCGCGCTCGAACACTTCCATCGTGCGCTTGGCATCCGTCACGGAGCGACATCCCGCTGCGGCATGTCGAGCGCTCGATAGAGCCACGCGCGGGCCGTGCGGAAATCGCGTGCCAGAGTCGCGCGTGAAATATCCACGACCTCGGCGATCTCGTCGAAATCGAGACCGCCGAATGCACGCAATTCTATGACGCGCGCTTTGCGCGCATCGACCCGTTCCAATGCTTCGAGCGCTTGATCGAACGCGAGCAGGTCGATGCTCTGGCTCATGTCGGGCGGATCGAGGGACGATAGCGTGATGCGCTCGCCGCCGTCGCGCTTGTTGGCGCGGCGATGACGCTCGTGCGCGACAAGCACCTGGCGCATTGCGCGTGAGGCGATGGCGAAGAAATGTGCGCGGTCGGTGGAATCCGGCGGGCCGTCGTTGAGCCTGAGGTAAGCCTCGTGCACGAGCTCCGTCGGCACCAACGTGTGTCCTGCGCGTTCGCCAGCGAGATGGCGGCGTGCGATGACGAGCAATTGTGCGTAAACCAACGGCAAGAGAACATCGGCGGCATCGGCATCGCCATCACGCCAGCGCCGCAACAGTGCGGTGATCGGTGCCGCCGCCTGCCTGTCCACGTTGTCCCCTGCCGGCGCAAGCCAGCCGCGAGACGATGTTACGTTGGCCAAGCATTGGGTGTCGAGCCATGCGCAGCGCTCCAGTGATTTTCGATTCCTTCACCGTTCGTTGACCCATCCCGCGCGCGATTACGCGCGGGATGAATGCCTGCAGCCAAACACGTCCGCGTATCAACCAGGCGGGATATCGAATCCGCCGTAGAAGATGTCGTCGTCTGGAACGTCTACCACCACCGGTACCCCAACTGTGCTCGCCGCATTGGCGGCGTCGCCCGAATAAGTTGCGCTCAAATCGTAGTCGCCCCCGGCAAGAACGGTCGTATAGACGGCCGTACCGAAGAAGATCGGCACGATGCCGAGAACATCTGCGCCCTGAGTGATGGTGACGTAACCTTCCGGATCGGTCCCGTCGAGGCTCTCCTGACCGAAGGCATTGCGATGGGCGCCAGCGTCCACACCGCAGATCGTCGTGAAAGGCTGACCTTGCACGACAGGGTTCGGCGAGGTGGTGCAGGTCGTGTTCGTCGGTCCCTGACCGCCATCAGCCACCACGGTCACTGCCTGCGGCGCTGAGCAGCCGGGTGGGTTGTGGTTGTCGCCCGAATACTGCGCGACGATCGTGTGGGTTCCCAGCAGAAGTGGATGCGAGCAGGCTGCACGGGTGTCTTGCATGTTCGCGGTGCATGTCGCTGCGGTCGTGCCGTCGACAAGAAATGACACGGTGCCTGCGAACGGCGCCGCGATGCTCGCCTCGGCAGAAAACAGGATCGACTGGCTCAGCGCCGCCATCGGCGGCTGGATGCTCAGTGAAACCGGCGTCGGGCCGCACGTCGGCGGCGGAGGCAGCGATGACAGCGCAAAGATTTCGGCGCGGTTGTCGCCTCGATCGAGGACGACGACGTTGTGTGTGCTCTGGTCGATATCGAGACCAGTAGGTCCGTTGAACTGGCCGTCGCCGGCGCCGGAACTGCCGAACTGGCTCAAATAGTTGCCGTCTGCGTCGAACACCTGGACGCGACTGTTGCCATAGTCAATGACGATGATGTCGTGAGTGCTGGCATCGATGGCGATTGCGCCCGGAGAGGTGATGAACTGGCCAGGGCCGGACCCGAAACTACCGAACTGGCGCAGATACGTTCCGCTCGAGCTGAAGATCTGCACGTTGGCATTGATCTCGTCGCCGACGAGGATGTTGTGCGTAGCGGGATCGATCGTGAGGTAGTCCGGATAGCTGAACTGCGCGCTGCTGCCGAACTTGCCCAGAAAAACGCCGCTGGCCGAAAAGATCTGCACCCGTTGGTTGCCGATATCGGATACGACGATATTCCCGCTGACGGCATCGATGGCGACGTCGCCGATGTCGTTGAATTGGCCATTTTCGGAGCCCGGGCTGCCGAACTGGCTCAAGTAGCTTCCGGACCAGCTGAAGATCTGGACCCGGCCACTGCCGTCTGCGACCACGATATGGTGGGTCGACGGATCGATGGCGATGCCTTGGACGCTGCCAAACTGCCCGTTGCCCGTACCCGGGCCGCTGCCGAACTGGCGCAGATACGTTCCGCTGGCCGTGAAGATCTCCACGCGGTAATTGCCACCGTCTTCGACCAGGATGTCGTGCGTGCTGGGATCGATGGCGACGAAATTCAGACCAGGGCCGAATTGACCGACGCCGCTTCCGCTACCGCCAAACTGGCTCAGATATGCGTAGTTGGGGTCTGTTGCCGTTGCGGCGCCTGAACCCAGCAGTCCCGCCGCGAATGCCAGTCCCATCAGAATTCGAACACCGCCGCGCTTCGGACGCACCCACCGTGATGCCGTCTGCCCCTGCTTCATGACTTCCCCCGACCGATGATTGGACCGCTTCGTCTCGAACGACGCTGCTCGACGCAACGGCTCGAAGACACTCGGACAAATCTGTCCTCACCTATCCAATAGGCAAAAACGGGGCTGGAAGTCTCATTTGATTCCGGCGCGGACGTATGGGCCTGAATCAACCGCTCGGATGGCGCGGTGTCGAACGCAACCTTTCATTGTCGCTACCTGTCTCGACGCGCCATCGGCTGTCGAGAATTGCGCAGTTGGCCTGGCAAGGTTTGCGCGACGCTCAAACGGCGAGCGCCGCATCGCCTTCGACGATTTCCTGACGCAGCTCCGGATGCTCGCCAGCACGCCATAGCCGAACGCGATGCACGGCTCGATAGACGAGCGGCCCGCCGTCATCCGCGGCGTTGTGCTCCATCGGACGCGCAATGCAGACGAACTCGGTCTCGAGCTCCTCTGGCGACGCATGCACGGTCGCGTAGCCGTGCCCGCCAAAGTCGGCGAACCGGATATTCGGCGAAACATCCGGATTGCGCGCCGCTCGCGCGCGTGTCGCGTCGCCTGTTTCCTTGAGCGTCAGCGACGACTTGACGCCGTGAAGCACGGTCATGTTCAGCGCGCACTGCATCGCACCGTCGGGCTGGTCGTGGAGGTATAGCGCACGCAACGGATGATCCTTCGCAACGACCGTTTCCATCACTTCCGCCAGACCCGGTGCGGAGATCGAGCCCGTAATGAACTCGACGCCCACCGGCTCAAACGCCTGCGGCGGCAGGGTCTTGCTCGGATAGCCGGCCCAGAACGAATGCTTGTCGCCGGCGACGATCGCAAAACCCGTGATGCCTTCTTCGCGCACGAGACCGAAGATCTCGTCGTGTTCGACCGCGTACCCCGCGTTCAGCACCGCGTAGCCGTCGCTCGGCCAGTTTTCGCGCAGCGGCGCGGGCAGGTTCTGCAAATCGGCGCGCCAGGTCAGCGTGCCGAACGAGTGGCCCCATATCTTCCACGGCGCCTGCGATTGCCGGAGGCGCTCCTTGAACCACGCCATCTGCTCGAGCCCGAGATAGGCCTGCGGCGGCGAATCGGCCTGCGTGTTCGGGATGTCCTTGCCGCCGAAGCGGATCGTCGCCGGAGGATGGCCGCCGTCGTACTCGCGACCGCGGTCGACGATGTCGGTTGCCGCCTCATCGCTCATGTACAGCGCGGTATCGGGCGAGAACGGACCCCCGTCGGCCGGCGGCGACATGTACGAGCGATTGTCGGTCAGGATCATCTCGACATTGCGTCCAAAGCGGAATGCGCGATGGACACGCAGCGCGTGTATCGCGGTCAGGTTGTTCGGCTCCTGCCCGACACCACGCGCATCGAAGGTCGTCAACGGCACATTCTCGACATGTGGCGCTTCGAAGACATCGCCGGCGCCCGGCTTCGCGACGCGCGCCGGCTGGTACTCGTACCAGGCCTGGCTCGCGGCGATCTTGATCCGCTGTGCCGGACGAGGCGCATCGTCGAAAAACTGCTGGCTCTGATAGCCGCGCCACGAGAACTCGTGGTTGTCCCACATCGGCACGAACGGAAAGCGCGCGCGCGCATCCTGCAGATCGGGATCGAGCAGGTAACCGCGATACGCCGTGCGGTAATCCTCGAGATCGGTCGGCAAATGGAAATCGCGCATCTTCTCGCCGTGCGGATAACGCACGACGTCGCGCAGACGGCGTGCGCGCTTGTGGCCGTTGGGACTGTCTTCCGGATACCAGACGACCTCGTAGAAAAAGTCACCGAGATGGAGCACGAAGCCGAGCTGCTCTTCGAGTGGGCGCTTGTTGTCTTCGTGGATCATCCGCCGGTAAGCGTTGCACGCGCCCTGGGTCACGTCCTGGCAACTGACGAATGCGAAGCGCACCGGGCGATCGTCGCTGTCCGCAGGCGCCGTCAACGTGCGGCCAACGCGGCTCATGTGACCTGCATCGTCGACAAAGCGATACCAGTATTCCCGCGCCGGCTCGAGACCCGCGGCGAGGAAACGGCAGGTCCAGTCCGTCGCCGCCGTCACGTTCACGTCGCCGCGCACGACGATGTCGGTGAACGCGGCATCGCGTGCGACCTCGACGCCGAGACGATGTGTCGCCACACCCGCATCCGGTGCGCGACGCGTCCAGAGGATGACGCTGTCGGGCGCGGGATCTCCCGATGCCACGCCCTGCGGAAAGAGGTCGCGACGCTCCGTACGCGCAACGCCGGGCACGTGCTCGCAACCGCGACCGAACGCGAGCGCGGCACCGATCGCGGTCGCCTGCGCAAGGAATTGCCGACGGGTGATCTGCGGTTTCGGGTCCATGAGACGCCTCGTTCACAGTGGCAGCGATGCGACAGCGTGCGCCGCTGTGAGGCCCTCGGCATCGGCCAGAAGTTCTAGGGAATCGATTGCGACGCCCTGAAAGCCTGACGCCAAAAAGCACAAGCCCCGACAAGCGCATCGAAAGTCGCATCAGAATCATCGGCCGGAAGTGCCTACGATCCCCGGGGCAGTCCACCAACCGTATCTTGCGGCAGCGTCACCCTGAACTCGATCTTCGCCAGCTGCTCGGGCGCCTTGGCGATCTTGCGCAGGAACGCGAGCCAACGCGGGTCGGCATGGATGTTGTCGAAGAACGGCTCAGTCACGATCGCCGCGAGGCCGGGGTCGCCGTATTCGACCGCCTTGTCGAGCCATGCGAACGCCGAGTCGGCCTCGCCCCGGTACGCGTATACGTAGGCGATGTCGGTGGGCGCTTCGTTCTCGTGCTTCGCGGTCAGCGCGGCCAGCGCGGCGTCGGATTCGGCCGTGCGCCCGAGCGCGTGGTACGCCATGGGCAGGCCGATCATCTTCCAGGCCTCGCTCGTCTCCTGTTCGATCTCCGCCAGCGCGCCGTTTCCATCTCCCTTCAGTAGCAGCGCAAAGCCGAGTCCGGTGTGTGCGCCGCCACGGCCCGGACTCAGGCTCAGCAACGTGCGGGACGATGCGATCGAAGCGTCGAGCCGGCCGGCCATGCGCTGGTCGTAGCTCAGGTTGTGGAGCGCATCCAGATTCACGGGGTCGCGGCGGACGATGGCCTCGTCGAGCGCAAGCGCCTCATCCAGGCGGCCGAGAGACTGCAGCAGCGCGGCGCTGTTGCACAGCACGTCCAGATCCGTCGGATCGAGCGCCATTGCTCGATTGAAGTGCTGTGCTGCGACGGCGAGATCGTTGTCGGCGGCCATCGCGATGTACCCGAGCTGCGCGTGCGTCGGCGCGTAGTCCGAATCGATCGCCAGTGCCTTCGTGGCTGCTTCACGGCTCTGGGCGAATCCATCCTTGCTGGACAAGAGCCCCTGGTTCGTTTCGTTGTTGAAGTTGTCGGCCACGCCGATCCACGCCGGCACGTAGCTCGAATCGATCGCCAGCACCTTGCGGTAGAGCGCGTCCGACTGCTGAAACCCCTCGGCGGTGTTCTGTCGTCCGAGCTGGACGGCTTGCAAGTACAGCGCATACGCCTCGGGATTGGTCGCGCGCACCTTCGGTGTCGCGTCGAGCAGCGTGATCTTGAGCTGCTTGACCACATCCGCCGCGATCTCGTCCTGGATCGCGAAGATGTCGTCGAGCTTGCGGTCGTACGTCTGCGACCACAGGTGCGTGTCTGTGCCGGCCTTGATCAGCTGGGCCGTGATCCGCACCGAGTTGCCGGCCTTGCGCACCGAGCCTTCGAGCACGTTGGCTACGTGCAGCGTACGCGCGATGTCGGCAATTCCGGTGTCCTTGCCCTTGAACGCGAACGACGACGTGCGTGCCGTCACCTGCAGTTGCGGGATCTTCGCGAGCAGGTTCAAGAGTTCTTCCGAGATACCATCGGAGAAATACTCGTTCGACTTTTCGTCGCTCATGTTCACGAACGGCAGCACAGCGATCGAGTGCTCCGCGATCGGCATCGCCGCTTTTTCGTTGACTCCGTGGTGTAGCACGAAGCGATCGGTCATCAGCAGCACCAAGGCAACCGCCAGCACGCCGATGATCGCGAAGTCGAGCTTGCGGCCGGCGTGATGCGTGATCGACTCGTGCCGCTCGACCTCGCTTTCGCGCTTCAACCCCTCGGGCGTGAAACCGTAGAACCAGGCGAATGCGATCCAGAACGGAAAGCCGATGATGGCGGCGATCACGAACCAGCGTGTGCCCCAATCCGGCATGCCGAAAGCGGGACCCAGTTGCGCAATGCCCTGCGCCAGCGCCCATACGCCCGCTGCGTAAAGCGCGCCGACGCGAAAAACATCGCGGCGACGGAAGGTCGTGTAGCTCGCGCTCATGGAAAGGTTCGGCATCGTCCGATTTTCTAACTTCATGCTTGCTAACAGGAAACGGGCGCAGTTCCGGTCAACGCGTCACGGCGGGGCCGTCCGCGCGGCGCATCGACGCCTCCACGTAAATCCACTGACCGGATCTCGCGCTGTTTCCTGTTCGTTTGGCAGATGGTCAGAGATCGCAGTCACCTTCGCCGGCAACGCGTACCGAATTTTCGGGAGCACAGCCATGAATCGTCCTGGTGCCTAGTCGTTGAAAGTTCGATTTCTTGAGGGAAACGTCATGCGCATCGTCAGTCGGGTACTTGCTGCTTCGTTGTTGTTCACCAAATTCGGACTAGTGCTCGTGGGATCGCTCTTGCTCGTCGCGACGTCCGCACACGCGGCGCCATTCGCGTACATCACGAGCGAGGTCGACGGAACGGTTTCCGTGATCGATACGGCAACCAATACTGTAGCGACGACGATACCCGTCGGCCGATTCCCGCTTGGCGTTGCTGTGAATGCTGCGGGAACCCGTGCATATATCGGGAATTTCGGGGACCAATCGATTTCGGTCATCGACACTTCGACGAATACCGTCATCGACACCGTGCACCTGGCGCCCAACGACGTGCAAGGCATCGCGGTCAGCACAGACGGCTCGCGCGTCTATGCGGCCGGGGGCGAGAACGGCATGGTCTCGGTCATCGACACCGCGACGGATACGGTCATCGCAACGATTCCCGTCGGCAGAGCGCCCAGGAGCGTCGCGGTGAATCCCGCGGGAACCCGCGTTTATGTCGGCAACAGCACCGACAATGATCATGGCGGCTTCACGGTGATCGATGCGACGAACAATACCGTCGTCACGGCGATACCGGTCGCGGCCGAACCGTGGGGCATCGTGGTGGATCACACCGGAACGCGTGTTTTCGTTTCGCACGCGGCCCGCAACTCGGCAACCGGCGACGTCGTCTCGGTCGTCGACGCACAAACCAATGCCGTGATCGCGACGCCGGTCGTGCCGGGGAGTTCGTACGGAATAGCGTTGAATCACGCCGGAACGCGTATCTACGTCACCAACACGAACTTCAACTCTTCGGTTTCCGTGCTCGACGCGCACTGCGCGGAAGTGATCGCGAACATCCCGATCCCGTTCGTGCAAGGCGAATCACGGTCTCTGTATGGCATATCTGTGGCGCCGGACGACTCCCACATCTATGTCGTCACCAAGGACCAGAACTTTGCATTCAACAGCGTCGCCGTGATCGATGCGGCCACCAATGCGGTCGTCAATGACATTCCCGTAGGGGCGAATCCGTGGTCGCTCGGAGTGTTCATCAGCCCCGGCGTCGTGACGACGCCACCGCCGCCCGCTCCGATCCGAGTCACGAGCATCGAAGTCACGCAGGGCATCCAGGATATTACCAACACCGTCCGCATGGTCGCCGGCAAGCGCACGTTTGCACGGGTTCATGTCAAGTCGGATGCCGCGGATGGCTCGGATATTCCCAACGTCACCGCAGTTCTGAGCGGTCTTGGCGGCCGGAATGGTCTGCAGTTTCCGCTCGGCCCGATCATGCCGTCGAATGCGGGCGGTCCGCGCATCTCGGTGAAAGCCAATCCGAAGCGAAACATCGTCGACGACAGCTTCGTGTTCGAGATTCCATGGGAGTGGATGGGTTTCGATTACCTTCTGCTGGGTGCGTCGCTCGGAGAGCCGGAGGGGCCGCCCCCGTCTGGAGTCTGCATGAACGATCTCGACAATGGGGCCGCCGTCGAAATCGACACGCCCACGCACATCAAGGTGGCGTTCGTGCGCATGAGCTACGACTTTCCGGGTGCGGGAACCGAGCGGGCGTCCTCGGCCGAACAACGGCTGACCGAATCGTGGATGCGCCGCACGTATCCGTTGTCGGATCTCAACGAGACGCCGGATTTTTCATTGTTCGATCCCTTCCTCGGCGAATGGGTCGAGCGTACCGCACTTGGCTGTACGCTCGCGTTCGAGGAGGCCGATCGCAACCTGTGCGCGCATTACTACACCACGGGCCGCCTGGGCGCGCTGTACGCGCGCACGACTATGTTCGGATTTCCGGACGGCCATCTGATCGACGATATCGATGTCGTATATGGCCTTATTCCGCAGCATCGCATCGTCACGCCACCGGGCGTTCCGCAACCGTATTTCACGCGAGGTGCCTGCTGCACGAACAGCGTCGGCGCCGGTCCTGCCAACGACGAGACTTATGCATCGCACGAGATCGGCCACTTTCTCGGTCGCATGCATCCGGTCGAAGCGGCCCCCGAATGCGGGCATTCGCCGGACGATCCGGGCTATCCCTACTTTTTCACGTTCATCGCGCCGCCTTTGTCCGACCCGCAAACGGCGATGTCCGGATTTGACGGCGGAGACGCCAATATCTCGAAACCGATGCGCGTGCTTCCACCCGGCGGCGCTTTCGACATCATGGGATATTGCAAGCCGACGAGCTGGATCAGCGACTACACGTACCACTGGTTCTACGTCTGCCTGTTGACGCTCAACGTAGGCGGCATCACCAACGGCTGTTCGATATTCGAACCGGAATCATCCGCGACGAAGTCGCTCAAGCGCATGCATCAGGGCGGCGACTGGCTGTTGGTGTACGGCTTTGTCGCGGCCGACCGCACAAACGCGACATTGATCGACGTCGAGCGCACCGACGGGATCTACAGCGAACCACCGCGGACTCCCGGCGATTTCAGCATCCGGCTGATCGGTGACGGCGGATCGACGCTGGCCGATTACGCCTTCACGCCCGAGCTCGGCGGCGACGCCGTCACCGCGGGCGGCCACGGACCGCCGCTGAGCTTCGGACAGGCCGTACCGTTCGTCGCCGGGACACGCGAAGTGCGAATCGTCGATACATCGGCGGGCAATGCGGTGCTCGCATCGAAAACGGTCAGCAGCAATGCGCCAGTCGTCGCGAACGTCGTGGCACAAGCCGGGTCCGGAACGAACGTGACACTGACGTGGACGGCCAGCGATGCCGATGGCGACGCACTGCAGTTCGATGTGATGGCCTCGCGCAACGGCGGCGAGAACCTGCAGCCGCTGACGCTCGGGGGCTCGCAGACCAGCGCCGTCATCGATACGGCAGCACTTGCCGGTGGCGAAGTCACGTTCCACGTGGTCGCGAGCGATGGGCTCCTGACCGCGCACGCGGACAGCAATCCGGTCACGCTTGCGAACAAGCCGCCGCAGCCGCGCGTGCTTGCGCCGGGCAATGGCGTGCATGTCACGCTCGGACAGAGCATCAATCTCGAGGGCGCGGCGCAGGATCCGCAGGACGGCACGCTCGCGGACACGCACCTCGCATGGAGCTCATCGCAGGGCGCGCTCGGCTCGGGCGCACGTCTGACCGTCGCGAATCTCCCGCTGGGCTCCCATGTGGTGACGCTGACTGCAACCGACAGTCTCGGGCTCTCAGCCACGAGCAGTGTGACGGTCATCGTCGATGCCGATCCCATCGCGCTCGGGCCGACACTGATCGTCGGCCCCGCTCAGCTCGGCTGGGAAGTCGCGGCCGGCGAGCTCACGCTGCAAACGGCCGACCTCGAGATTGGTAACCGCGGCAGCGGCACTCTGCAGTTCACGATCAGCAGCGACGCATCGTGGCTGACACCGAGCGTGACGCAGGGAACGGCCCCGGCGACGATCACGTTCACAGCCAATCCCGCCGGATTTAACGAAGGCGAATCGATCGACGCGACCGTGCGCATAGCGGCAGTCGGATTGCCGTCTCAGATAATCACCGTGCCGGTGCGCCTTGCCGTCGGCAACACCTTCGTCGTCGGCAACGGGCCGCCGCAGGTGGCGGACGCCATCTATCGCGACGGTTTCGATGGGCCTTGAGCGCCGGCGAATGGCTCCGTCGACCACGCTGAGTTGGCCGCAGCGCAGGCGTCGGCGAACGGCAAACGCGTGTGGCCCGCCGTGTCGAGCGCGCTGCCGACGGGCCCGGGTTCTTGCAATCGTGTGCGGATAGGTCGCAATTCGCCGAAGCCGTCTTCGGTTCAAGGCCCACTCGGCCCGATCGTTCGCGCCAGCAGCAACGGCTCACCGCCATGGCCCGGTACGAGCACCAGTTCGGTTTCTCCGGTGCTGATTCGCGTACGCAGTTCCACATGGCCCGCGCCGTTCGCGATCGCTTGATTCACGCGGGAGCGTATCTCTGGATGAAGGCGATTGAGCTGCAGCGCGACAAGTGCTCGCGCTGAGAGCATTGGTCGCGGAGCATCTGTTCCGCGAGATCGCGTTCCTTCATCGTCTTACTCCCACGCTGATCTGGGGCAGCCCGAGCGTCTCAGTCCTTCGTAGCGGTATCCTAACAATCGCCCGCGCGATAGCGAATGGCGCAAGCCATAGCGTGACGCCGGCGGAAGCGGGCAGCGAGGGCCAGCGACCTATCGCGACGAGCGCGTGCAGCCCGCAGTCAGCCAGTAAGGGCCAAAGTCACGGGATTCGCACGCAGTCAGGAAACATCCCCATGGCCGCTCGGTCCAAAAAGAAAGCATCAGGAAAGTCATCCCGTCCCGTGGCCGATCGCGGATCCGGCGATGAGCTCCAGCAAATGGCCGGTGGCGCGCATCCTGCGCTGACGACCAACCAGGGCCTGCCGCTTTCGGACAATCAGAATTCGCTGCGGCCCACGCCGCGCGGGCCGACTCTGCTCGAGGACTTCATCCTCCGCGAGAAGATCACACACTTCGATCACGAACGCATTCCCGAGCGCATCGTTCACGCGCGCGGTTCCGCCGCACACGGATACTTCCGCCTGAGCAAGTCGCTGAAGAAATACACGCGCGCGAGAATCCTCACCGCAGGTCGGCGAAGAAACGCCGGTGTTCACTCGCTTTTCCACCGTCGCCGGCGGCGCCGGTTCGGTCGATACGCCGCGCGACGTGCGCGGCTTCGCCGTCAAGTTCTACACGAAGGAAGGCAACTGGGATCTCGTCGGCAACAACATCCCGGTGTTCTTCATCCAGGACGCAATGAAGTTTCCGGATCTCGTCCACGCCGTGAAGATGGAACCGGACCGCGCGTTTCCGCAGGCCGGCAGCGCCCACGACACGTTCTGGGACTTCATCTCGCTGACGCCCGAAGCGATGCACATGATCATGTGGGCGATGAGCGATCGCACCATTCCGCGCTCGCTGCGCATGATCGAAGGCTTCGGCGTGCATTCGTTCCGGCTCGTCAACGACGCCGGCGAATCGACATTCGTCAAATTCCACTGGCGGCCGCGCCTCGGCATCCAGTCGACCGTGTGGGACGAAGCCGTCAAGCTCCAGGCTGCCGACAACGACTTTCATCGCCGCGATCTGTTCGAAGCGATCCAATCAGGCAATTACCCGGAATGGGACCTCGCGGTGCAGCTCTTCACGCAGGAAGAGGCCGACGAATTCCCGTTCGACCATCTCGATCCGACCAAGCTCATTCCGGAAGAGCTCGTTCCGTTGACCGTGATCGGCACGATGACGCTGAATCGCTGGCCGGACAACTTCTTCGCGGAGACCGAGCAGGTCGCGTTCTGCCCGTCGCACATCGTTCCGGGCATCGATTTCTCGAACGATCCACTGCTGCAGGGCCGTCTGTTTTCCTACCTCGACACGCAGCTTTCGCGGCTTGGATCACCGAACTTCCACCAGATCCCGATCAATGCGCCGAAGTGCCCGTTCGCGAACCAGCAACGCGACGGGCACATGCAGATGCAGGTTCCGAAAGGCCGCGTCGCCTATGAGCCGAGCTCGCTCGACGCGAAGTCGCCGCGCGCCAGCAGCGTCGGCTTCCGCAGCTTCTCCGAGCGCGCAGCCGATGGAGACAAGGGCCGCATTCGCGCCGAATCGTTCGCCGACCACTACACTCAGGCGCGCCTGTTCTTCCGCAGCCAGACCGAAATCGAGCAGGCGCACATGGCCTCCTCGCTGGTGTTCGAGCTATCGAAGGTCGAGACGGCGCACGTGCGCGAAGCGATCGTCGGTCACCTTCTCAACATCGACGTCGACCTCGCCCGGCGCGTTGCCGACGGTCTTGGCCTTGCAAAGATGCCGCCGCCTGCGCAGGCGGCCGTTGCGGCCATCGACATGCCGCCTTCGCCGGCCCTGCAGATCATCGGCAAGATGCGTGAGACGCTCCAAGGGCGATGCATCGGAATACTGACGCACGATGGAACCGATGCGGCAACGCTCAAGAAGATTCAGGACGCGGCCGAGAAAGCCGGCGCGTCGGTGAAGATCGTCGCGCCAAAAGTCGGCGGTGTCAGGCTCAGCGACGGCAAGACACGCGCCGCGGACGGCCAACTCGCCGGTACACCTTCCGTGGTTTTCGACGCGATCGCCGTGCTGTTGTCCGACGCGGGCGCCGCGGCGCTCGGCAAGGAAGCCGCGGCGCTCGATTTCGTGCGCGATGCGTTCGGACACCTCAAGGGCATTGCCGCGGACGCGGGCGGCATGCGCCTGCTGAAGGCGGCGTCTATCGTCCGCGACGCAGGCGTCGTCGACGCGAGCGATCCGCGTGCGTTCGTGAAGGTGGCAATGACGCGCCAGTGGAAGCGCGAACCGAAAGTCAGGACACTCGCCTGAAGAAGGAATTCACTCAAGCCAGAACGGGTCGCGCGCGTTGTTGGCTTCGGCGAAGAGCTAACAATCTGAGGAGCCAAAAAGGTCCCTCTTGGATCAAGCGTGCGCCGCTTCTTCACTGGGCTATCTGCGATGCGCAATCGCTGAATGTCAACGCGGCGAAGACTTCAGGCGTCGACGCGGGAACGAGCCATATCGAAGAACTGGATCATTTCTGCGGACGCGTCCACGCCCGCAGGAGCGGTAAAGGAACCGTTGCCACTGCCGCCGGCCCAAGCGTGAGCCGCGCCATGCAGGATCCAAAGTTCCACGCGCGCACAACCGGTGTCGTCCAGATAAGACGTTCGCGTGTATTCCGCTCCGTATGTCGCGCGACCACGGATACTTGTGGATTGCAGTCGACTTTCCCCCGCAGCGCGCACGGCATCGGCAGCGATAGCCAAACCGTTTGCGATCGCCACGGTTGAATCATTGTCGCCGTGAAAAACAATCGTGCGTGGTGAGGGTCGAAATGATTTCCAAGGTTCAGCGGCGCGAGCACGGGGGTTTTTCATCGCCTGGAAGGCCGATGGCACATCGTGCGCAGCCCGAAAAGGCAAGCCAGAATGCGCGCCGACGGCGGCGTACAAGTCGGGATAGCTGGCGCCCAGGACGACTGCCATGGCGCCCCCTGCGGACAGGCCCGCGACAAATATGCGGCGTCTATCGACGCGGTACGACTCGGCGATCTCGCGAGTGATGCCCGCGATCAATGAAGGCTCGCCCCGATCCCTGACCTGATCGCTTGGCATAAACCAGTTCCAGCAACGTGAGCCGTTCGCGCGCGCCGGCTGTTCGGGGTATGCCACTAAAAAGCCGTGCTGCTCAGCGAGTCGGTTCATGCGCGTTCCCGTCGCGAAATCATCAGCCGACTGCGTGCATCCGTGCAACATCACAAGTAGTGGAACAGATTCGGCGTGCGACGAATATTGCGAAGGAACATACAGTTTGTATGTCCGCATACCTGCGGCGTTCGTGAACGTCTTCGTTACGAATGTTCCAATTGATGAGGAATCCTCGTCGTCGCGGGTTGCCTCGAGACGCGGCATCAACGCCGGCAAAGGATTTGTAAAAGGCAGAGGGGGCGGCGACGGCTCCATCAGACCCGCGCGGGTCAATGCGTCCTGAATCGTTTCTTTCACGCCCTTTGCATGACCCGAATGGGCTGCTGAAGAAGCCAGAGGATGATGTTGTTGGATCAGTCGAAGCGATGCCGGAGCATCCGTTCGAGGCGCCAGCAAACGGCGGCGCAAGGCATCGATGATTTTCAGAAGGTGTCTCCGCGACAAGATTATGTGATGCGGTCGGCCAGGGCCTTCCTGACGGCCGGACTGGCGTCAAGCGCTCCGAGGACGACGATGGAACCAATCGTTGCACGCGCGAGTGCAGCCGATACGTCCTGAGCAATCCGCGCGAGCCCAACGACGCGCAGATCCAAGCATTGTCCTTTCTCCCGGAGCTGCTCCAGTTCGCTCCGGGTTACGTGTCGAAGACCCAGCATCAGGCTTCGGCGCGAAACCGTACGACCCAGAGCATCGGCGTGAACCCGCAATTGGTTGCGGATGGCGGTTCGAATGAGATCCGTCCGGTTGGAGTAAAACCCCTCTTCCACAAGCAGATCGATCTGGCCGAGATCGACCACGCCGAGATTGATCGTCAGCTTTTCCGTCTCCCCGATGCGAACTCGCGGAACCAATTGACCGGCCATGTAATACCATCCCTATGGATTCCATATGGATGGTGTCAGCTTTGAGCTTCGACTTCAAGCAATCTGCCAGCATCGATCGGCGTGACGCAGAAGCGTGATGGCGCGGCAAGCGAGCCGGAAGGCATCTGCGGCAGCCGCCGAGGGGACCAACAGGTTTCGTGTGAGCGTCGATGTCAGGCACCCTTCGCCGATGCGCACATTCGTTTCGCCGACGACCCACATTCAGCTTGCTTGCGGGATGCTGCGATAAGACGCGCTCGTATTGCGATATCCCGCTCGATAAATGGCTCGTGATCACACAATGAGTAGGACCCCGCTCAGCTATGACTGCGCCGTGATCGGCGCGGGTCCCGCGGGTCTGACCGCAGCGATCTATCTCGCTCGATATCATCGCCACGCCATCGTGTTTAACGGCGGCGTGAGCCGTGCGCAATGGATCCCGGAGAGTCACAATTGTCCTGGTTTTCCCGGCGGCATCGCAGGGACAGTGCTGCTCGAGAAGCTGCACGCGCAGCTCGCGTGTTACGACACGCACGTGCGAGATCAACGAGTGGTTGATCTGAAGACGCAGGCGCAGGGATTCGCACTCGTCGACGCCGAGGGTCTCCGCTTCGTTGCGAGCAAGGTCCTCATAGCGACTGGCATCGTTGACGTGCTGCCGGAAGTCGATTGGATCGAATCCGCGATTCGCGTCGGTGCAGTCCGGCTCTGCGCCGTGTGCGATGGGTACGAGGTCACCGACAAGCGGATCGCCGTGTACGGTCCGAGCTCATCGACGCTCGACCACGCGATATTTCTACGCACCTATTCGCCGCACATCACGCTGGTGTGTTCGGATGAACGCCCTCTGGACCACGTGCAGAGGGAGCATGCTGCGGAAGCGGGCATTCGCATCATTGAACGCACGGAGGGATTGCGTTTTGATGGACACCGTTGCTCCTTCGTCGCGTCGGACGGGCTCGAGCACACGTTCGATAGCGTCTATCCGTTTCTTGGCTGTTGTGCGCAATCGAAACTTGCCGTCGACATCGGTGCCGCCAAGGACAAGAACGGGGAGTTGCGCGTTACGCCCGATCAGATGTCGTCGGTCGCAGGACTTTACGTCGCGGGCGATGTGGTCAGCGCCCTCAATCAGATCTCCGTTGCGGTTGGCCACGGCGGAATAGCGGCGACCGCAATACATGGCGCCTTGCCGCGAAATTTCAGATAGCGACTTTCGCTGGACAACCCGCAAAGAGATGACCGTCGAATTCTCGGCGGTCATCCCTCAATTCATCCCATCAGCGCCACAGTAACGCGATCAGAATAATAACTGGAATGGGTACACCTAGAAAAAACAGCAGAAGCGATCGCATGGCTTTCTCCTAGTTAAATGCGACGGGTTACATACACGAAGCGTTCGCGATGACGGCCGCCGATCGTTGCGGCGAAGCTCGCAGCGAAAGCGCCGCAAAGCAGAGAGAGGAACATCCAGAAGGACAACCCAGCTGTGGCTTTGCGAGTGTCGTCAGCAACCTGTTTTGCCTTGGCCTTCGCGGCATCGAGCGATTCCTTGGCCGAGTTGTATGCCGCATCCACTCGCCGTTCTCCTTCCGCCGCGTCGACCCCTGCGCGACGGGCGACGAGTTGCCCGAGATACTGCTTGTCGGCCGGCGTGAGCGTGCCCGACGCGAGTGACGCGGCGAGAATTCGCCCGACTTCAGCGCGCACGTCCGCATCGTTCGTCGGCGCTGTCGCGGGAGCCGAGCTATCTCCTGGCGGAGTCGTAGTCCGCAGGATCGTGTCCGCCCAGTAATCTGTGCCTGTGCCGTCGGCGGCTTTCGCTACCACCGCGCCCGCGCCGGCGCCGAGCCCCGCGCCAGCAGAGGATGCGAGAGAGGCGCCGCCACTCAGGATCCCCGCGACCGCACTCGCCAGGAAAGCGGCAACGACAAGCGATGCGACGCACCATGTGAGGAACCCATGGGCGGTATCCCGGAAAAAAACTTCATCGGTGTGAACGCTGCGCCAGCCGCTTCGCAAGCGGCCTGCCAAATAGCCGCCTAATCCAGAGGCGACGACTTGTGTGAAGGTCAACCACAGGATGGCCGCCACCCCGAGAGTGCCCGCTCCAACGCCCGCATAGGCCCATGGGGAGACAGAAGAAAGGCCGAGACCCATGCCGAGAATCAGCAGGGCATAGGAAAGTGCGGCGGCTACTACAGCTCCCGCGAATACCGCGGGCCAGCTCACGCCGCTGACTAGTGTGTCGCTCTCTTCGGCGACGACGCTCGTCGCAATGGGCATACGCGTCTCAATGGCCATGGTGTCCTCCCTGTCGAATGGATTAGTTAATTCAGAAGCGGATCGCGCATTCGCTATGTGGTGGCATGCCGGCCACGGTCTTCGCAACGACACCAATGGAATAGGTGCACTTGAAGCCCTAACCGAGCCGCGCCGATCGTGAGCGACGACAGCCCACTCGGCTCTGAATCGAACCGTCGAATTTTTCTTGCATTCAGCAGCGGTGTATCCGACAGAACACAAGAGACGCAGGGTCGCCCATCCATCTAGGTGCAGAACCGACACAAGGCACGCATGCGCGTAGCCCAGAATTGGCGCGACTTGAACTGACTAGGGGGAGTCCTCATCAGCGGGCGTCGCTGCGAGGCCCTCGGCATCGGCCAGAAGTTCTGAGGAATCGATTGCCAAGTCACCGCACTATCCAAGGCAATCTAGAGAACTCCATACGCAGTTACTTGATGCAGGCGCTGCCATCTGAAGGAGCCGCCCGAGATCCGCACGCGCGTCCTCGACACACCGCGAGCCGGGAGTGCGCCTGAAGTCGAATGAGACGGAGCACCTACTGTCCCGTCCGCTGAGACTGCCCATGGGAGCACTTGACAGGTCTGCTAGCGTAGAGACGCAAGCCCGCTTCGCGTCGGTGGTCCGCCATGCTCCGAGTCGACCTACACATCGTTCGAGCCACTCGTGGATGGAGGCTCCAGAACTCCAACGAGAGAAACTTGGCCGCCTTCCGGAGCGTCGAGGCAGCGCTGGAGCATGGGGAGGCAAAAGCAAGACAGCTACGGGTTCGCGGGCTCAATGTGCGCGTGACCGTACACAAGCCGGGCAGGGCACCGAAGGTTTACGACTTTCCAGCGCTGTCGGCGCCGATGGAATCCTACGCGTTGACGCGTTGCCGCTTGTCTTAGTCACTTTGGCCACCCCGGTGCGAATCGCGCCCTACTTCATATTTCAATCGACACGGCCGATCGCTCGCGAAGATCGGTATTCTATGGACCCCTTTCCCTTGGCCGACTGTGCTATGCCCAATATCGGCTCGCTGCTGAAATCCGAAATATCCCGCTTGGCGCGCAGAGAGGTCCGTCAGGAAACTCAGCCCCTCCGAAAGGCGGGCACGGGATATCGGCGCGAAATCGCGGCCCTGAAGCGCAAGATCGCCGCGCTGGAGCGACAAGCAAAGCAGTTCGCTAAAGCTCGATCCTCGTTCGCGCCGGGCGAAACCCCGTCGTCGCAATCACCGACTCGATTCGTGGCGAAGGGCCTGCGCGCATTACGCATGCGTTTAGGTCTTTCCGCGGCTGAGCTCGCGCGACTGCTCGGCGTCAGTATGCAGTCGGTGTACAACTGGGAGCGGAAGAAGACGGTACCGCGCCGCAGCCAGGTCGCGACCATCGTCGCACTGCGCGCGATCAACAAGAAGGAAGCGCACGCACGGCTCGAACAAATGCGCAAGCCGCGCAAGGCGGCCAAGACGCGTCGGCCGGTGCGGCCGCGAAAGCGGTCGAAGTAGCCCGGTTCCTGGGGAAAATCCCGACTTATCGCTACGTATCCTAAGAGCAGGCGCGGGCGGCGGACACCTCGGGTCTGCAATCGACTGCCGAATCGTTGCAATTCGCCGAACCACCCGAAGACGCCAACTTTCGCAGCGCTGACCTCGGTCGTAGGTGATACACGCCCGTCACGCGCTTCGACAACAGAAACGCGAGCAAGTAACGATCGGTCAGGTGCCCGCGGTTCCCTGCGTCCGTGGATCGGAATCGGTCGGCCACATCGCGGAGAACCATGCCGTCGCCTCGTCGATGAAGACGCGATGCGCGGGCGACAGGACCGTCTTCTCGCTGTACGCAAGCAGGATGCGCTGCAGCGGCAATGGATCGGCGATGGGTTTGCGCACGAGGGGCCGGCCGTCGTAGCTGAAATCGCTGAACGGTCGCGAGTACGCGATCGCGACGCCAAGCCCATTGGCGACCATTCCGCGCTGCAACTCGAACGAGCCGGTGCGCACCGCACGCAGCGGCCGTGCTCCGCTCATGTGAAAGAGCTCGAGCATGTGCTGCCAGCTCTGCGCCTGGTCGGTGAGGATCACCGGCTCCCTCGCTAGCTCGAGCATCGTCACCGCGGGTTGCCGGGACAGCGCGTGATCGGCCGGCAGCAGCGCCTGCGGCGACAGCTCGCAGAGCACGACGCGCGCGACGCCGGTCGGAAGCCCGAGATCGTAGGTGATCGCGAGATCCGCAACGCCATCGTCGAGCTGGCGTCCGATCGTGTCGAAGCCTTCTTCGCGCACGATGACGTTGATCGCGGGATATTTCTGGCCGAGTCGCGCGAGGATCGGCGGCACGCAGTACGGCGCGAGATCCTCGAAGCAACCGAGCACGAATTCGCCGTGCGGCGCCGCGCCTTCGTCGGCGAGCGCCTCGAGCGCCTCGACGTTGACCAGCACTTCCTTCGCCTTGGCGAGCACGGCCTGCCCGAACGCGGTCACGGAGATTCCGGCGCCGCGCTGGCGCACGAACAGCGGCCGGCCGAAATATTCCTCGATCTGCGTGATCGCGGTCGAGATCGACGGCTGTGAGATATGCAGCGCTTCCGCGGCTGCGGTGAGGCTGCCATAGCGCGCCGCGGCGATGGCGTAGCTCAACTGTCGGAACGTCAGCTTCATGGCGATTCGCAGTCGGCACGCGAATCTAGGCGATATCGCGCAGGCCGTAAAGACGGCGCAACGCGAGGCGTCGCGCGCCGGCGCATCCGGCGCCCGGCGCGTTCGTGTCGACTACTACTTCGCGGCGCGAGACCGCTCATCGCGCTTGCGACGACCCGACGCGCGCGATGGCCACGCTTTTCGCGCGGACATCGCGGCGTCGAGAAGACTCATCGCTCTCATGGCGAGCAGCCGCTCACGCGGATGTCGTCGATCGCCCAGTTGATGCCGGGCCGATGCGGAAAGCGATCGTGGCCGGCCCGGAAGCGGAACTTCACGGTCGAACCCGCGTAGCTCGCGATGTCGACGACCGAGCTCGTATAGGCCTCGGGATCGCCGCACCACGCGGGCTTGCCCGCGAGCGGATTGCCGAACGCGCCGCTGACGGTGCCGTCGAGCGGATCGGTCAGCGCGTCCTCGAGCTCTGTCCACGCGCCGCCGCCGTTCGTGGAAATCTCCACGATCGCGCCGTCGTTGCAGACGCCGGAATCACCGGCCTTGAGCGCCTGACGGTTCCAGAACCTGAGGCTCGTGCCGGAAAGCCCGGCCGGCAATGCGATGCTCGGCGAGATCAGCCACGAATCGTTCGGCGTGCCCGATGGCGGCGCCGCGGTCTGCCACGCGTGCGTGCCGCTGTTCGCCGCATCGCCGAGCGTCCAGCCGTCGTGGCTACCGCCCGCCGCTGCGTGCGTCCAACCGGTCGCGCCGGATTCGAGATTGTCGTCGAACAGGATGGTGGCGGCGCTATCGACTGGACAATCTCCGGGCAGCGTCAGCGTCGTGAATTCCTGGCCCGGCACCGCCGCTGCATTCTCGAAGCCGTTCGCGAAGACCGTGTCCGCGTTGCCGACGTCAGCGCTGTCGCCGCAGGGATTGCGCGCGATGACACGCCAGAAATAGCGCGCGCTCGAATCCAGCGCCGTACCGGTCGCAACGGTCCACGCCGTGTCGGTGGTCTCGTGTTCGAGGACGATGTGCGTGAACGCGGCATCGGTCGCGATCTGCACGAGATAGCCGTATGCGTTGTCGGCCGGGCTCCAGGCGAAGGTCGGCGTGGTCGGCACGTCGCTGGCGCCGTCGGCCGGCGTTGCGCCGGTCGGCGGGCCCGGCAGACCCTCGAAGACGCCGAGGTCGAGAGCGAGCGATCGCTCGATCGAGCCGGACGTTGCGGTCAGCGTCACCGGATAATCTCCGGTCGCGACGCTCGCATCGGCTGCGACGTCGACGTCGACATCCGCGGGCGCCATGGCCGGGTTCGGCTCGAAGCGCGATCGACGTTCCGGCCGGTTCGCCCGACGCGCTCATCGCGATCGGATCGGCGAAGCCGACGACCTGTCCGAGATGCACGACGGTCGAGTGCGCGCCGCCGGCGCAGACCTGCAGCGAGCCCGCATCGCTGGTCAGCGTGAACGAAGGCTGCTGCGTGCAGTTGTTGCAGACGATCGCGAAATCCTGGTCGGTCGCATCGCCGACGCCGGGGACGCCGTCGCCGCCGATATTGGTCGCCGTCACCGTGATGGTCATGTCGCCGGCGGCGCCGGCCGGCAGATACACGGCTTCGTAGTTGTTGCGATCGTCGGCGCTGCCGCCCGGCGTGCTCCACGCGTGATCGAAATGATTGCCGAGATAGGCGACGCCGCCGACTTCGACGCGAAGATCGAGGTCGTTGACCTGCGGGCTCGTGCCCGCTTCGCCGGGCGCGTCGGTATATGCAAGCGCGATGCGCACGGGCCGCGTCGGATCGGAGATGCCCCATGTGTAGCTGCGCGTCTCGCCGCTGTCGTCGAACACGTCGCTCTGGTCGAGCAGGACCTTCGGCGTCGCGTCGAACATGTCGGCCATGTCCGGCATGCCGTAGCCCTGGTTGTTGCTCGGCAGGTCGTCGCCCGCACCGCTTCCGGTGAGATAGGTCGGATGCGCGATCAGCCATGCCTTCATCAGCGCCGGGCTCGGCGCACGGCTGCCGCCGATCTCGTCGACCGTGCCGGCGGCCGCGGCGCCGCCGCCGTGCTCGATCCACCAGTACGCGAGCGACGCGACGCCGGACACCGCCGGCGTCGAGTGGCTGGTTCCGCTCGATGCCGCGAACACGGTTTGCGCGGGCGAATCGGGGTAATAGGCAACGCACACGCTGCCGCCCTGATAACCCGAGTAGACGCTCGCTCCGGCCTGGATGTGCGTGCCCGGTGCGACGACTTCGGGCTTGGTGCGTTCGCCGGGCGCCGGGCCGCGACTCGAGAACGACGCGATCGACGTCGGATCGTCGGCCGCTCCGTCGCCGTCGTTCGGGCAGATGTCCGCCGTGCTCGTGAACGGGCGCAGATTCTCCGAGGCGCCGACCGTGATCACGTTCTTCGCCGCGCCCGGCGAGCCGACGGTCGCGAGCCCGGGGCCGGCGTTGGCCGCCGCGACGACGTAGATCATCGGCTGGTCGCCCGGCGCGTCGACATCGACGTCGCGCACCGCGGCGTCGTAGACCTGATCGCGGTCGCTGTACGCGCCGGTCGCGCCGGAGCCCCAGGAATTGCTGCTGATCCGGGCTCCGTTCGCGGCGTTCGCGTGCACGATGCCCTGATCGTCGCCGTTGCAGCCGGCGATATCGAACGAGGCCGGCGAGCCGACGAAGATCGTCGTCGAGCCGACGCGTGCAAACGGATTGATGCCAAGACCGAGCTGGTGTCCGTCGGCGTCCTGGAACGGGTAGCCACTGCGCGTGTCGTAGTCCGCGATGATGCCGGCGTTGAGCGAGCCGTGGCCGTCCGCGGCGCCGACCTGATCGTCGGGGCGCGACGAGCAGTTCTCGAAGTAGGCAACCCGCACCGGCTGCGAAGGATCGCCCGCCGTGTGCAGCATCCGATCGACCGTGTCGAGCACGGTCGCGCCCGAGCCGCCTTCGTCGATCGTGCTGTCGGTGACGTCGACGACGGGATAGTCGGCGGGATTCGTGCTGAATCCGCGCCCGGCGAGGAAATCGAGATAGCTCGGCGAAGCGGGACCCGGCGCGGGATCGCCGCTCAGCAGGAGTGCCTGCTTCTCGTCCATCAGCGTCGTCGGCAGCCGCGCGCCGACGAACGTCACGTCCGCCCGCTCGGCGAGCGCCGGAATGTCGGCGACGCGGACGCGAAGCGCGAGATTGGCGAAGGCGAGGATCGGCGCCCACCGGTAGCTCGCCGTGCCGCTGCCAAGCGGCGCCTGCTGCGATGCCGGAAGCACGCCGAGGCTTTCGACGAAGCTTCGCGTCGCGGCGTCGCCGTCGTGCGCGTAGATCTGCACGGTCACGTCGATCTCTGCGTCGGTTCCGGCTGCGACGCGCGCGGCGAGCATCGGATCGATCTTGAGAAAGCCTTCGAACGGCGCGTCGTATTGCATCCACGCGGCCGTGCGGTGGAGATCCGCCAGACGCGCGGTCGCGACATCGTCGCTCCAGACGAGATAGCCGTGACTGGCGATGTACTGCACCGGCACGACGCCGCGCGCGCGCAGCTCAGCCAGCCACGACTGCTTCACGGCACCGGTGAACTGGACGAGGCGCAGCCCGGCTCGATTGTCGGCCTGCCGCGAGAAATGCGCTGGCGTCGCCGATCGGGCGCTGCGCGTGTCGAACGGATACGCGCTGAACTTCAGCACGTCGATGTCGGCCGGGTGCGCGAGCGGGCTGCCGGCGGCGAGCGCGGTCAGGATGGCGAAGACGATCGGTTTGCGCATGGTGTCGTTTCCTCGTGGCTCCGCTCGCGTGTGCGGCGGGTCAGGCTGTTGCAGGAGGTTCGGCCAGGCTCATGGCGAGCACGCGATCGGTCTGCCGATCGGTGCCGACGTAGAAGTCCGCCGTGCCGACATCGACGAATCCCGATTTCGCGTAGAACGCGAGCGCGCGCGCGTTGCGCTCCCAGACCATGAGCCAGAGCGTTGCGCCGCCGAACCCGAGCGCAACGCGCCGCACTTCGGCAAGCAGGAGCGGCGCGATCCCCGAGCCGTGCCACGCGCGATCGACATAGAGCCGGTGCAGCCCGATCGGCGCCGTGCAGGTCACGCACGGCGGCGCGGGTCCGCGTTGCACCTGCGCGAAGCCGGCGAGGTGTTCGCTGCGCCAGGCCAGCAGCGTCGCGAAGTTCGGATCGATGATCTCGCTGGTTTGCCGCCCAGCGCCGTACGTTGCTGCAAGATGCAGGCGAAAATTTTCGGGATCGTTGTATGCGGCGTATGTGTCCGCGAACGTGCGCGCGCCGAAATCGGCCAGCACGGCCGCGTCGGCTGCGGTTGCTGCGCGGATCGTGCAGGCGGGCGTCATGCCAGCGCGCGTTTCCATCGTGTTTGCAAGCTGCACATTCATTCGTTGAGATGACCTGTCGATTGTCGCAACGGCGATCCGCCGTCCATGGAGGAGCCGCGCCGACGCGTGCGTCGGCGCAGTCCGTGTCGAATCTCGGTAGCGCCGGCTTCGCGCGCGCGAACCGCGGGAGCCGCGGCGCGGCGCGGAAGGAGATCGGCTTCGCGCCCCACCGCCTGGGGCGCGAAGCCTTGGTCCGGCTGCGCGCAAAGCTGCCGGTCCTTTCAACTAGTCGCGGAGTTGGCCATTCGCAGGACAGACGGCCGCACCGCCATCGAAGCTGTCGGCGAAGATCGCATCCGCGCAGTCGACCGTTCCAACCGAGCCGAGCACCGAGAAGCCGAAGTCCTTCGCGCTGGCGTCGAACTGGTCGGGGCACTGGTCGAACGTCGACCATTCCGTGCAGCCCGCGCTCAGCATGCCGTCCGGGTTGCGCCACACCGCGGGTTGGTTGTGGAGCGTGGTCGACTGCCCCCAGAAGCCGAGGATCGGCGAAGTGATATCGACGTTCGCGAACGACCACGCGACCCAGTACGTGCCCGGCGCGAGGCGGCAAGACGCGGGCAGCCAGACACCGATGCGGTTGGCGACGCCGTCGATCGCGATCCACGGCACGTCGCTCGCCGAACACAGCGCGTCGCTCGCCGGCCGGCCGTTGCCGGCGTCCGCCATCACGCGCACGTTCACGGTCGACGGCAGCGGATTGCCGCTGTTGCCGTACGCGCTGAACTCGAATCCCGAGACGGACCAGCCGTCCGCGGTGACGACGAAGTCGTCGGCGCCCTCGGAGGAAAGTCCCGCGGCAGGTGCCGGCGTCACGATCGTGTTGTTGAACGCGCGCAGATCCGTGTCGCCGATGCTCTGATCGTAGAGCGGCGCCAAGTCGCTCACCGCGAGCGCGACCGGAACCGCAATGGTCTGATGGCGCGGATCGTCGCTGAACACGCAGACCGTGGCCTGGTGCAATCCGGGCGCGAGGCCGGTTGCATCGAATGCGGCAGTGACAGCGGCCGGCGCGGCTCCCGCCGCGATCGTGCCCGCGGTCGGGCTCAGCGAAAGCCACGGCACGTCGCCCGGCGCAGAGCAGCCGACCGATGGCCTAGCGATCGCCAGCGCGCTGATCTCGTCGACCGGATATTCGCCGGCCGCGGGGAACGGGCCGATCGCCTGCGAAGCCGCGGTCAGGGGATCGATCACGCGCATTTCGCCGAAGGGATTACCGGTGCCGTCGATATAGAACGATGCCCAGTAGAGATCGCCGGTCGAGGGATCGAACTTGAGATCCTGGATGTACTGCACGTTGAGCCCGAGCGATTCGATCACGCTCGCCGCGCCGCTCGTCTTGTCGATCGCGATCAGCGACTGGCCGTAGAGATCGATGCCGTACATGAGGCCGGCCGGCGAGATCGCGATGCCGGAGATGTAGCGCACGGGATTCACGCCGGGACCGTCGATCGGACCGATGTGCGTCGCCTGGCCGGTCGAGAGATCGATCGTGTACAGCGTCGCGTTCGCGCCGCCGATCTGATCGGTGAAGTTCACCGCGTAGACGATGCCCGTCAGCGGATCCTCGACCATGCCGGACCACTGCGTCGATGCGGCTCCGGTGATCGGGCCGATCAGCGTGAATGCACCGGTCGCAGTATCGATCGTGCCGTAGCTTCCAGCCGGCGTCTCCCAGCTGTCGTTGACGATTGCGTAGAGCTTGGTGAAATCGTTGCCGACGAACGTCGCCGAGTAGACCCAGTCGTCGTTGAGGAAGATCGGCGTCATCGTGCCGGCGGGGTCGAGCGCGTCGAACGTTTCGAGGCCGGGCATCAGTGAACTGATCGCATAGGCCGGCACCGCGAAGTTGCCGGCCGGATGCGGCGCCAGCGGTGCACGCAACGGAGCGGCGGCGCGCGCGCCAGCGAACGAATGCGCGAACGCCGCGCGATCCATCGGCGCCTTCGCCGGCGCAACGTAGCGCGGCGATTTCGGGAAATGCTGCCTCGCCCCACCGGGCGCCTGGCCGAGGCTCCAGTGCAAATCGCGATTGCCGGTGTTCTCGACCGTCAGCGTGCGCGTGGCGCTGCCGCCCGGAGGGACGACGGCCGAGAGCGAAGCCTCGGCGACCGCGAGCGTCGGATCTCCGGCCGAGATCGTGACCGAGCCGCTGTCCACGCTCGCGCCCGCGGCGGGCGTGTAGTCCCAGCGGATCGCCATGTTCGCGTGCAGCGAGGGCTGGTAGTACGAATACTCCGTGTAGAGCCCGTTCGGATCGCCCTGCAGTCCGACCGTCGCCCAGGCGCCGTTGTCGGCTTCGTTGCCGAACACGGTGGCGACGTATTCGTAGCGGATCGTGTCGTCGGCTTCGTCGAAGATGACCTCGAACGTCGCGCCGCTGGTCGCGATCGCGTAGCTCGCGAGGTCGTTCCATTGCACGACGAACTTGCGGGTCGGCGCGCTGCCAAGCGTCTGCACGTAGACTGCGCCCGGCCCATCGCCGAGGTTGCTCCACATCGGCGCGAGGAATGTCGGTCCGTTGACGCCGGAGGTGGTCGGCAGCTCCTGGTTGAACGAGAAGCCGGGATCCGGATCCTGGCCGGCGCCGGGCGACGTGCACGCGGCGTCGTTGTAGCCGATGAAGCCATCGTTGCTGATGCAAAGCGCAGTCGAGGTCTGGCCGTAGAAGCGGATCGGGAAGCCCGGCGTGACCTCGACGAACTCGTCGTCGAGGTTGTCGCCGACGACGAAGCCCAGATTGGTGCCCGTCGTGGAGATGTCGATGAAGCCCGGCGTCGCGGCGTCGTCGTAGGCATAGGCGGAGATGTTCGCGTAGCCGGTCCAGGCCGCGCTGCGGCTCGTGTCGGTCGTCGCGACGATCGTGCGCACGTAGTTGTGGCTCGCGCCCGGCGCGATTGGCGTCGGATCGAAAGTCACGATCGCACCGTCGACGCTGTCGACGATCGACTGGTATTGCAGCGTCTGGCCCGAGTTGTTGGTCAGCGTGTAGCAGACATTGACCTGATCGCCGACGTTGACCTCGACATCGGTCGCGGCGCCGCACTCGTTCGGATCACCCGAATACGGCGTGAGGCCGAGGCTGAGCGAGAGACCGGAGATACCACTCGTGGCGTGGCCCGGTGGCGAGACGAACGCGCCGAATGTCCTACCCGTCGCCAACTGGTCATGGACGACGCCCCCGGCGGGTGCGGCGTGAACCTTCCGCGGCGCGCCGTCGACGTGACTCGTGGATACGTGCACCGGCCCGGCCGTGGCCGCGGACTGTGCGATCAGCGCGGCGAGCAGGGCCGGCGTGAAGCCCTTGCCTGTGTTCATGTGCGATTACCCCTGGACGAAGTTCGACGATGGCGTCCTGTGCGCTTCGCCGCGTCTTCCGCAACATCGAGCGCTTATCCCATTCGGGCCGGATAGACGTCCATCCATCTATCCATCCCAAGGTTGGCCCGAGTGTGCGATGGAACGATCGCCCAAGTGAAATACGGAATTACGGGGTGGCTCCAAGGGAAAACCTATGAAGTCCGCATCGCGCGCTTGGATTGGCCTACTGACTTGCCGCGTTGTCGAGCTAATGTATTGAATACCAATGACTTTAGCCGTTCGCCTCGATCAAGCACCGGATTGCCGCCTCAAGCACTCCTGTAGATCAGGTCCTACATGCCCCGGCCAGAAGGTTGGGTTTCGCCCTAGATTCTCGCTGTCGATCTCGCGAGATCCACCGCGATCGATTGCACCTGTCTGACCGCGCGACGTGTCGGGCGATTCGCTGCATTTACGCGAGCGAGCGCGCCGCGATCGTTGCCGCTGTCGGCGTAGAATTCAGCGGCAAGCGCGAGCCGCTACAATCCCTACGCGCTACGGCCGATCGAAATTGTCTGCGAAGATCGTGTCGCGCTTGAGTCGCGTAACGCTGTGATCGGAGTCGGGAATCGGGAAGTTGAAGTCCCAGAGTCGGAAACCTGCAACGAGGATCCGATCCTGAGAGTCGACTAGTAGCGACGTCGGCCACCCTTGAGGCGTTACGAGCGACGGATACTCGAATGAAATGGTCGACGTTGGGCCATTGCCCGCCGAATCGAACTGAGCGACGGATTGGAGCGTGTCGGAATTATACGGGTCGGGGAAAAGACCATTCGACGGCGTCGACACCACGATGTCGCCGTTCGATCGTACGACCATATCCGTCACGGTCGTGTTTGAGCCGACAGCCACGTGCGTCATTCCGTTCACCCCGAAATCCATTGTGGGCTGACCGTCGGGATCGAGGGATCCGAGCAGCACATCCGGAAGGACGTTGAAGAACTCATCGTCGTGGTTGGCGTCGCCCGCCACAATGATGCGACCGTCTTCGAGGACGCGGATGGCTCGCACGATGTCCTGATCGTAGTGGACGCCGATATCCAGCGAGAAATACGCGTAGCCTGCGTTGCCGAAATTCGCATTGAGAGTACCGGTCGCCGCGTCAAATGCGAGCACATAGGCGTGGCTGCCCTGCGTCGCCGCGTCCGTCTGCGCCGAGCCGCCAACAAGCACATCACCGTTTGACGCGAACGCGGCCGCATACGCATAGTCGTTTCCGGCGGGGATGAGATCCGGATCGAAGACGGCCGTGCCTGGCAAAGGTCCGCTGCCGCCGCCGAATGCGCTGTCGAGCGCGCCCGTGGCCGCGTCGAGCTTCGCGACGGCGATCGCGCTGCTGTGGCCGAAGTCGCCGCCGCCGGGATCGGTCGTGCCGACGAGATAGAGCGCACCGTCGCGATACAGCACGCGTTGCGCTTCACTCGACATGCCCGGTGCGTTCGCCGCCACGGTGACGCTCCCCTGCGCGTCGCCGAAATTGGCGCAATAGGAACCGTCCTCTTCCAGACACGCGATCGCCATGACGCTCGGACCGGATGAGGTCAATAGATGGACGCCCGCAACGTAAAGCCTTCCGTTTGCGACGAGTCCATCGCGAACCCACGTCAAACCGGTAGTCGCCGCAATCCTGCCGGCTTCTCCGAAGGAAGGGTCGAGCAATCCATCGGCATCGAGTTTCGAGATGGCGACACGATCGTCGCCGCTGCTCGGACGGTGGAAGCCGAATAGCCAGAAACCGCCGCTCTCCGCAGCAGCGATGCGGACGGATTCGTCCCAAACGCCGTAGTCATCGTTGTAACTGACGACCGTGAAGCCCTGATCGCCGAACGCGTCGTCGATGACGAGGTCCGCGCCAATCGAGGTTCCGACAACTCCGGCAAAGGCCTGCGGCGGCAGTGCTGCCGCTACCACACCGGCAAGTGCCAGCGTCAGCGCGAACGTGTGCATGGAATTTGTTCCTCATTACGGCGGAAGCGATGGACGCTTCGGTGACGCTCGATTCTTCGTGCATTCGACGATATCGTCAACACCGGTCGAAGGCGCCGACGAGGGCGGTGTCGCCCGAAAGCGCGACGGCATTGCCGAAGTGGCTGGCTATTTTCCGACTGCCAAAGTTCAGCTCGACCGCGTAGCTGAGGCGCATATATCCGGGACAGCTACTCGGAGTTTCGAACGCTTGCAGTTATCCAGCGACGCCAGCGGGACGACCGACGTGCGTCGGCATCTGCATAGGCGATTCTGGCGGGAACTTGAAGCTGTATCTCCGTACCAGGTTTCGAGCCGCTCCAGATTTCGACGTGCCCGCCGATTTCCCTAGCGCGTTCGCGAATGCCGATCAGGCCCCAATGTCCCACTTTCTGACCGTTTTCCGAGAGTCTACTGGATCAATCCCGACGCCATCGTCGCGAACGTGGACCGCGAATGTGTGCTGGCCATAGTTCAACTCGACTTCTATGACCCTAGCCCTGCGCATGCTGAAAGGCATTGAGTATCGCTTCGCGGCAGATCTGGTAGACCTCATCGCGAACAGCCGGCACGAAGTCGCGCTGTCGCCCTTCTACGATGGTCTTGAACTCACAACGAGTCGACTGTGCAAGTTGTTCGCCGATACGTGACAAGGATTCTGGCAACGCGATGGCCCTCGCGTCGTGCTCTCGCAAATCGAGCACAGTGTCTCTGCCATCAGCCAGGATCTGATCAGCCCGATCTAAGACAGACTCCATTAGTTCGCGCGTTTCGCCGGCGGGGAATCGCTCAGCGATGGTCTGGAAACTGAGGACCAAAGCCTGTGTGTCCTGCAGCAAGGTGTCGTGCAGATTCCGAGCGATCCTTTCTCGCTCGAGACTCTTCGTTCGCATTTGCTGTTTGAGTCGAGTCGCGATGTATCGCAGACGCAGCCAGAAGAGCCCATACGCCGCGATAAATACAGCCAAGGCGCATAGCGCTAAGAACCAACGTGTTTGGTAGAACAACGGAGCAATTTCAAAATCGATCGATGCGGCATCTGACCAAAGACCATCGTTGCGACTTGCACGCACAGAGAATGTGTATGTCCCTGGCGAAAGATCGGTGTAGACGGCTTCTCTACGCAGACCCACGTCTTCCCAGTCGTCGCCGCGGCCCTTTAAGCGATATGCGAACTGAGTCTTTTGCGGAGCGACGGATGTTAGAGCGGTATAGCGGATACTGATGTCACGCGTTGCCGGCGGGACTTTAATCCTGCTGAGGAGCGGAAGGGTTCTTCTGTCGGCGACGAACTCCTCGACTTTGACGGGTATCGCGGCGCGTTGAGTGCCGAGCGCCGACGGATCGATGACTTCGGCGTACTTGCTTGTTGCAAGCCATACACGTCCATCCGGAGCAAGTTTCGCGCCCGGCGTGAAGGCCGCGAATCCTGATCGCGCACCGTCCGTTACATCGAACAACTTCGCGTGGACGAGGGATTCGGGATCGTTCGTCCATCGCGCTAAGCTCTGGAGCATCGATCTGGATGACGCCACAAATTGACGTCACCCATAACGATGCTTTGCTCGTGACAAGGTCGAAAGTGCTTGCGCATGGCAGGCCGTGCTTTGCATCGAGCAAGTGCCTGTGTCCGTCCTGTTGGACGAGAATCCCATTTGACGTGGCCGCGACGATCGTTCCACCTGCGTCGATAGATAGCGCCCGTATCTGCCCTTTGCTCACGTCGTCAGGCGGGAGCGTCTCCCACTTCCCTCGTCTGTATGAGGCGATGTGACCGTCTTTGTAACCTAGCCAGATTCCCGCCACAGGATCGACGGCGTACGCCCCGGGGTCGCCAACTTGATCTGTGTCGAGCTCTTCGACAACCCTTTCCTCCCGAACGCGCAACAGCCGATGAGGAGCCGTTGCAGTGCTTACCCAAATGTCGTCCGCGCCGTCTTGAAGCAGGGCTTGGACGACCCCGACTCCACCCCCTCCCTTGCTGGCGACTTCCTTGAGGGTGGAACCGTCGAAAATTTGCAGGGTCCGATCCAGGCCTATCCACAAGCGATGGTCATTGGTCTCGAGCATTGACGTAATGCTTCTTTCGCCGAAAAGCTCTTTATGATCAGGCACAATTACCCTGTCATTTCGGAGTACCGAAATTGTCGTATTGCCCAGCCAAACATCTCCGTTGCTCAGCGGCAATACCGATTCGACGCCGTCAGTCGATAGACCCTCACGCGTAGAAAACACAGAGACGATCTGCGATCGAAATGCGTCGATGCCAGCCGTTGTCAGAACCCAAATGACACCTTCCCGATCCTCGAATAGGCCGCCTTGGTTCACATCGTCGCTTGATAGCCCCTCTTTCGCACCGAAGTGGTCGACTTGGCCACCAGAGAACCGATAGATTCCCTGACCAAAAGTGCCGACCCAGAGCGCGCCCCGGCGGTCCTCCAATATGGATGACACTGAAAGTGTGCTGCTGTCGAAGCCCCCGTATACAACCGGCTCAAGGACTTCTTGATTGAGGCGTCCGAGTCCAAATCCAGCGCCAGATCGCGCAACACCAACCCACGGGGCAGAGCCGTCTTTCGGAAGAAGTATTGAGCTCACGCCGTCCAGACCCGCGAGTGGCTCTAGCGTCTTTTGCAGGTAGCAGTTCGCAGATGCAGTGGTGGGTCGCCAATGACACAAACCACTCGCGCCTCCAAACCAGAGCCCGTCCTCTGAATCGTGCACTAGAGAAGAAGCGTATTTGAGCGGAATCTTGGGTGGTCCAAAACACTCGACTTTCGCGTTTGCGAGATGACAGAGCGGAGCCCCGCCAGGGCCTCGAGTCTCCACAACCCAGACGGTCGCGTCTTGATCCTCAATCATCCAGGCCGGCAATGCAGGGACCTTGTAATGGTCCGCGCTCCCGTCCTTGATCCGCGCGACAGCGGCTGCGGCGCCAACCCACAAGGCGCCATCACGCGCAGCCATTAGGGAGTTAACTCGAAATTCGGAACTCGGGAAAGCTGGTAGCGAACTCAGATTCGCGAACCGAACGCCATCGAAGCGCATTAGGCCGCGGTCGGTTCCGATCCAAATGTAACCGTCTGTAGTCTGGGCGATTGCATTCGGGCTCGCGAACTGGCCGTCTTCGACACGCCAGATTGAATGCGCGAGCTGGGATAACTGTTGCTCCGCGCCGTCGGCAGCTGGCGCTACTAAACCAAAGTAACGCTAAGGCGATCAATCGCGCTCGGATCGCCCAAGCTGCGTGAAACGCGGCGGAGTGCAGCGCAAACGATCGCTGACGCACTCGCGGCGTCCGCGGTCCGTTTGCAGAATGCGGCACGCTCGGATGATTGTTGGCGGACACTACGCTCCCCCGTCCCGTCAGCAACTTCATGAGCTCTATGGAACGCAGCCTTCCTCCCATCCATAGGATAAACGCCGCGGCTCAACTCTATTCCTCTCGGTAACGCACGCGCAACGCCAAGCGCCACCTGACGACCCGAACAGCCGCGAGATACTCGTCAAATCTGAGCTTGCCCACCGTCAACGAAGAGCTCGATGCCTGTGACGTAGCTGGCATCGTCCGACGCCAGAAACGAAACTGCCTTCGCAATCTCGTCCGGCGTACCGGCTCGTCCGAACGGCGTCACTTCTGCTGCGCGCGTAACAAACTCGACGATCTCCTCGTCGCTCAGACCGAGCTCCGACTTGTAACCCGGAGTGACAACGGTTCCGGGGGCTACCACATTGACACGAATATCGCGTCCTCTGAGGTCTGAAGCCCACGATCTTGCGAATGACCGGAGCGCCGCTTTCGTCGCCGCATAGACGCTAAAAGCCGGCGCACCCTTGATCGACGTAATAGATCCATTCATGACAATGGCTCCGCCAGCGGACATCAGCGGCAATGCCTTTTGGATGGTGAACAGGGTTCCTCGTACATTGATGCCGAAGTACTTGTCGAACTGCGCCTCGGTGATCGATCCAAGTGCCGAAAACTCACCACCACCGGCATTTGCAAAGACGATGTCCAGCCGACCCTCGCGCTCCGCGATGGTGGCAAAGATACGATCGAGATCTGCGCCGATGGCAATGTCGCCCTGTATGCCGAGCTGCGCCGTGACCAATCTCCGCCACGGCGTCGTCCAACGCGGCTTGGCGTCTTCCAGTGATAAACAGAGTCGCACCCTCGCGGGCCAGACGCTTTGCGGTGGCAAGGCCGATGCCAGAGCTGCCGCCGGTCACAAGCGCGATGCGACCCCGGTGTTTGGACGAGTGAATGTTCTTGTATTCCGCATCGTTCACTCGCTGCGTAGCTCATCAGAGGCGAATGGATGGTCATGGCTTCGAGCCAGCGGCGACAGGAACCACGAAAGCGACAACCCGGTTCGCTATGACTCGATGTGTCGGATCGGCGAGCTCGACGAGGACCTTGTGCGGCCCGGGCTTAAGTCCGACAACGATGATGGTCTCACCGCTGCGCATCCACGAAGTGCCACGGCGCGTCGTCCACGGTGATATGGACATGGCCAATCCGAGGCGAGACGGAAAGAGCGCCGCTACCAAATACTGGAACGACCCTGAGATTCTCAGTGCGGTACTGAATGAATACGAGCCCGCGCGTCAGGGGCTCGGCAAGTGGTGGATCGACGATCAAGGTCGGCGCAGGTTCGTCCGGTATGGCAATGAGCGGCGAAGGTCCACGAATCTCGCGGGCTGTTTGGGCGGCGACAGTTGTAGTGACGAGCATTGAAGTAACCATGGCGAAAATGCAACTCCGAGTGAGTTTCATGCGGTCCTCCGCGACTACTTGGCCAGCCAGCTCACCGATCGATGCTGAGGTGCAGAGAGCGAACCAACGGCTTCGCTCTCTGCAAGATCATCAGCTCTTCAGAAACGCCAGGAGATCGGCGTTGACTTGATCCTGATGGGTGGCAGTGAGCCCGTGCGGCGCGCCGGGATAGTAGATTTCCTTGGCACCCTTGATCAGCTTGGCCGACTTGTGCGCCGAATCCTTGACGGGCACGATCTGATCGTCCTCGCCGTGCATGACCAGGGTCGGCACATCGAACTTCTTCAGATCCTCGGTAAAGTCCGTCTCTGAAAACGCTTTGATACTCTCGTACGCGTTCTTGAGACCGCTCTGCATGCTCCAGAGCCAAAACTGATCGAGCACGCCTTGCGAGACTTTCGCGCCCGGTCGATTCGCACCGTAGAAAGGCGTCGCGAGATCCTTGTAGAACTGCGAACGATCTTCGTGACGCCAGCGCGCAGGCCATCAAACACGTCGAGCGGAAGGCCTTCGGATTGGCGGCGCTCTTCACCATGATCGGCGGCACGGCGGCAATCAGGACCGCCTTGGCGACCCGTTTGGTGCCGTGTCGGCCGATATAGCGAGCGACTTCGCCACCGCCGGTCGAGTGGCCGACCAGGGTCGCATCCTTGAGATCCAGCGCTTCGATCACTGCCGCCGAGATCGTCGGCATAGCCGTTCATGTCATTGCCGGACGACGCCTGTTCGGAGCGTCCGTGCCCTCGACGGTCGTGCGCGACCACGCGGTATCCGTTTTGTACGAGGAACAACAGTCTGTCCATCCCAGGCGTCGGCGCTGAGGGGCCAGCCGTGCGAGAAGCGTTACGACGGGGCCTTTGCCCCAGTCCTTGTAGTAGAGGGCGGTGCCGTCTTTTGCCTTGATCATGTTCATCGAAGGGGTTCCTGTAGTGATTGAGCGGGTCGGTAATTTGCGGGATTCTCCTGCGACCGCCGTCAGCAATCCGCAACTTGCGGCGGCCGCGACGGCGAGGCTGCTCGCGATAAAACTGCGTCGGTTTGCGTCGACATCGGGCACAACGACTGAGCGCGACATTACGATTTCCTCTTGGCTTGATGCCTTGCCTACCGAGCGCGAACGGGGGACAGCTTCAGCGCGCAGCCACTCGGGGCTGCAGGGTCTTGTCGAGAAAGGCAAGAATGATCTGAGCGATTTCCGGCCCGTTCGTCTCGAGCGCGAAGTGACCGGCGTCCAGCATGTGCACTTCGACATTGGGAAGGTCGCGCTGATAAGGGACAGCGCCGGCCGACGGGAAGATCTCGTCGTTCTTTCCCCACACAATCAGCATTGGCGGTTTGTGTTCGCGAAAATAGGCCTGGAACTGTGGGTACAGCGGCACGTTTGTCCGATAGTCATAGAGAAGGTCCAGTTGAACGTCGGCGTTACCCGGCCGATCCATTCGCGCTTGGTCAAGAGTCCATGCGTCGGGATCGACCAGCGACGTGTCCTTGGCTCCGTTGGTGTACTGCCACTCGGTCGCCTTGATCGTCGTCAACCAACGAAGCGCCTCGCGCTCTTTCGGCGCACCCGTCTTCCAGTACGCCTTGATCGGATCCCAAAACGCTTCCAGACCTTCTTCGTAGGCGTTACCGTTCTGCACAATGAACGCCGTCACCCGCTTCGGATCCTTCAACGCCAGGCGATATCCAACCGGCGCGCCGTAGTCCATGACGTACATTGCGAAACGGTCGATGCCGACCGCCCGGGTGAACTTGTCCATGAGTTCCGCGTACATGGCGAACGTGTAGGAAAACTTCGCGCGGTCGGGCATCTCGCTATATCCGTAACCGGGATAGTCCGGCGCTGACAACGTGGTACTTGCCAGCGAGTCGCGGGATGAGATCGCGGTACATCTGCGAAGACGTCGGAAATCCGTGCAAGAGCAGCAGCGTGGGAGCGTCCTTCCGGCCCGCTTCTCGATAGAAGATCTGCACGCCATCCACGCTCACTGTCTGATAGCGCACTTGGTCAACTGCCGAGGACGCTGCAGCCTCCTTGGCGGAAACATATGCATTGCCGAGGAAAACGAGAGTAAAAACCGCCACGAACTTGAATGCGTTGAGTTTCATGATGGACCCCATTTGGCCGATTGCTTCCGCGATCTGATTCGCGAAATGAGATCGAAGAATAGTTAGACGAATCCAGACGCACATCGCACTGAAGGCTCGACGCCATCTCTCACGAAGGTGGCAGGCTTGCGTACAAACTGGCGGAGGCTATTTCGTCCCGAGGCCCGCTGACGATGGCCACGAACCCGCTCGGCATCGCTGGAAAGGCAGCGCACGCCGAGCGAGTTGTACCCACGATCGTCAGCCCATCTATTGCACTCGGTGTTGCTGCGAACCGTAGGCGATGACGCTAGTACGCGGCGGCTTCTTCGATGAGCGCGGCTACAGCGTCCGGATGAGACACCATCACGACGTGCGACGCGCCCTTCACTGCCACAGTCTTCCGCGAGTGCGCTCGATCTGCCGATGAATGCGTTCGCCGCGGCGGGAATATTCTTGTCGAGCGATCCGTAGATGAACCAGGACGGGATCGTTTTCCATGCGGCTGCCTCTGAGGCCTCATTCAAGGCCGACTCCGCGATCGGTCGTTGCGTTGCGGCCATGACCGCCGCGTCGGCCGCGCTTACGTCGGCAGCGAATCGGGCATGGAATTTCTCCCTATCGATGTAGAGATCCTTGCTGCCATCGGGAAGCAGAACGGCAGGCGCGATCGCTGGCCCTAGCGTCGCGCCCTGGAAACTGCCCGGCCAACTTGGAAGGCGACTCGCCGACATCGGCCGCAAACCCCGTCACGTATACGAGTCCCTTGACGTTCGACAAGCCATCTGCCGCATTGCTGATGACCGATCCCGCGTAAGAATGACCCACGAGTACGACAGGTCCAGGAATGCTCTTGATCAGGCTCGCGACATATGCCGCGTCACCTTTGATGCTTCGAAGCGGGTTGGCCACGGCGATGACCGGATAACCTTTCGCGACAAGCCTTTGAACAACGCCATTCCAGCTCGATGAACCGGCAAACGCGCCGTGCACCAGCACGATCGTCGCCCGCTGTCCGTTTGAAGCCTTCGCTTGCGCCGTATTGTCGGTAACGAATACGGATGCCATGCCGAGGATCAGCAGCGTGATCGCGGCGGAGAGGTTGAAGCCGAATGTGCGAAACTTCCTGGCGAAAATCATGGCGGTCTCCTACTAGACGTGGATCCGGGCACTCCGGTCGATCAGATCGCGATCGCTGCGATGACGAGCAACCCGTGTCTCGTCGGCTGCGATCTTGTGACGGGACCTGAGTCGCTGGCAGACCACATTGGGAGAGCCTTGCCTGCCCCATCGGGCATACGTCGGGCTAGCGAAGGTCGGCGTCATCGCCTGGAAGGACGAGAAGACGCCTTCCAAATATGCGCGCGTCGAGCGAGTACGCACCGGGTCCCAGGAGACCGAGCGCCAATGCGTTGACAACCGTGAGGAATGCGACGGGGGCGCACGGTGATCCGAGCGTGGCCACATCGACGATCGTCAGGACGCCGGCCACGAATGCTATCCAGGGAGTGACGATTCCCGCCAGCAGGACAAAGTCGATGGCCAGGCGGACAGGGATATCCCATTCCCCAAGAATGCTCGGGAAGCGGAGCGATCCATTGAGAAGGACTCCTGCGCCAATGCTGACGCGAAGGAGCAGCAATGCGATGCCTGGCGCATGCCCAGGAAACATGGAGTAAAGTCGTTGCACGCCGGATAAGCTACACGCCGCCCGCATTCTGCGAATACCGCGGCCGCGTAACGTCCCGGTAACTCTTTCGGGTGATTCGTACGGCCCAGCGCCGATGTACATGTATGGGAACGGTATCGCTGACCGGGCCTCACATCGTTCATGTCATTCCGCAACGTCTTGGCCGGACCATTGCCCATGAATGCAGTGCATGCGATTCGAGTGCTCGTAGTCGATGACCACCCGCTTCTCCGCGAAGGTGTAGCAGCGGTCGTCGAACGGCAGGCCGACATGGTTCTGGTCGCGGAAGCTGCAGACGGACGCGAAGCGATCGAACGTTTCCGGGAGCATCGTCCCGACGTCACACTGATGGATCTTCAGATGCCCGAGATGGGCGGCGTCGAAGCGATCGCTGCCATTCGACAGAGCTATCCGCAGGCACGCATCGTCGTCCTCACGACGCACCGTGGAGACGTTCAGGCCTTACGCGCGTTCAAGGCGGGCGCTTCCGGATATCTCCTGAAAAGCATGGTACGAAAAGATCTGGTCGAGACCATTCGCGCCATTCACGCTGGACGCCGCCGCATACCACCCGAGATTGCCACGGCGATCGCCGAGCACGTTTCAGAGGATGCATCGTCTGAGCGCGAGGCGGAGGTTCTAAATCTCGCTGCCGCTGGCAACTCCAACAAGGTCATCGCTTCGCGCCTCGGAATATCCGAAGACACGGTCAAAGTACACATGAAGAACATCTTCTCGAAGCTGGACGCGAACGACCGCACGCACGCTGCGACGATTGCGCTTAGTCGGGGGATCATCGAAGGCTAGCGGCTCGACGCTCGCCAGCCTCGAGCCTGAGCCAAATCTTGCGCGTCAGCTCGGCTCAAGCGCTCGACTCGTCGGCGAAGTTCCGCGAGTTCGTCGAACAATGGCGCGATCGCAACCTGGACTTCGGCCTCCGTAAACCGTCGCGTGATGTGCTGGGTACAATTCCAGTCGAACGCCTCGACGCGTGATCACGACTGCGCGCTCGATGCGAGCTCGATAGTTAGGCACCGCCAGGGCGTTCACGCGCTCGGGGTCGTCCGTGGCGTGGACTACGCGCGCTCGGCCCCAGATCTTGAGACGCCTTTGATTGGCGTAGTCCATGAGGATCAGCGCAATCCTCTCCTCGCCCTCGAGGTTGCCGATAGTGAGGTACTGGACGTTTCCTCGGAAGTCCGCATAGCCGACTGTCTTGTTGTCGATAACACGCAGAAAGCCGGGCGGCCCACCTCGAAACTGCACGTAAGGCCAGCCTGAGCCGCTCCACGGTGGCTTGATAAAAGCCATCTCGCGATGACGATGAATTCGATTTCTGTCTCGGTAAGTGTGTCGTGTCGTTCGTTCGCGGCCTCCAGACGCTGATTGGACACTCGCGTTCCATACCGCGTTTTGTACGGCCTTCACTGCGGGTGTGAATGCAAAATCGACGAAAGCGTGACCCATGATCCCCTCCGCAAATTGTTCGAACATCCTGCAAACGCTTCTGAGCGAGCTGCTCAATCTTATCTGAGCAGCTCGTTGCGCTTTATGGGCCACTTCTTTCTACCACGCACTACACACCCATGTAGACCAGCTGGGTGAAGAACGCAGGATCGATAACGAAATCTCCGTACTGCTTGTCAAACGGCCGCGGTCGGCTTGGCGGCGATGACTTCGGCCAAGGTCTTTCCTTGCTTCTTCAAGCGCGACACGTTTTCTCGAACGGCAACCAGCATGTCGCGATACGCCAGCAACTGCGCGCGATCGCCAACAGCACCATGGCCGGGAATGATGATGGTGTGCGCCGCTAACGATCTTCAGGCATTCATTCGTCCAACGGATCATTCCGTCGATACTGCCGCCCGCTCCGTAGTCGATGAACGGGTAGTGTCCGTTCCACCAGATGTCACCCATCTGCATGACATCGGCGTTCTTGAAGTAGACGATGAGATCGGTATCGGTGTGCCCTGCTCCGTAATGCGTCAGCACGATGCTCTCGCCCTCGAACGGGATGGTTTTCTGATCGCGGACGACCTCGGTGGGCAGCCCGCCAGCATCGAGGGGCGGAAACGTATAACCCCATTCGATCACGCGCGTAGCGACGTCAGACGCTTGAGCGTGTTCTCGTGCGCAACGATTTTCGCTCCAGCGTCGTGGACCCATGGATTGCCGTCAGTGTGATCCCAGTGATAGTGGGTATTGATGAGCACTTCGATGGGAGTGCTGGCCGAGACCGTTCAGCGCGTCGACAAGTCGGGGCTTGGACACGGCTGATGCCGGCGTCGACCAGGCAGTTTTCCGTTGGCGACCGGTGAAGACGCCGATGTTGCCCGCCTGAGCCCATCAGGACGCTGATGTTGCCGCGCAGCGTTTGCGTCGTTATCGGGCGACGTCGCTGCGTCCGCGTTGATCTGAAGCACCGGGTCGTCACATCGGCCACCGCGAATAGTGGCAAAGAAGTGACGAGCACTACAGCCGCGATCTTGAGCAGTTTGCGGATACCGATACCGCGGTTGCCTAAGCAATTCATGACCATTCTCCAAAGCGAGGATGAAAGAGACGAATGCGATCGGCAGGATTACGACGTGTCAGCGAGGGCAATCCTTGATCGACACGCCGGCGGGAGGGGGAGCCTGCCGATCGCGGACCATAGGTTGGATTCGATCGGCTGCTTTCGCTTCTCCCTTTTGGTCAGGCTGGCGCTGTCCCTTCGGCGTACCACCGGCGCCTACCCGAATGGGTTACGCGTGCGTAAGTCAATGGAGATTTCCACCTCACGGCTGGGGTTTTAGATTGACACCACACGAGCACCCCACCAGTTCCCAGCCGCAGCGAGAACGCCATGTCGACCGCCGCACCGATCAAAGTCCTCGTCATCCATGATGATCCCATCACACGTGCTGGCTTGATCGCCGCACTCAGAGCTACACCGACATCGAGCCATCGAGTGTCGAATTGAATCGCATCGAAGCAATGCTGGACGGGTCGGCACGCGAGCCGCTATTTGTCGATGTCCTTGTTGCCAACTACGCCAATGCAATGCGTCTCGCCGAGTGTTTCACGCAGCAGAGCGCGGCGCGGGGGCGAACAAAGATTCTCGTCGTCACGGCAAGCGACAGCGAGTGTGAAATTCGCATTGCGATTGAGCGTGGCATCGCGGGATACCTTCTCGCGGGATGTCCACTCGAACACTTGGCAATGGGCGTACGTGCCATACACCGCGGCGCGCGCCATTTCAGTCCTGGTGTAACGCAGCGACTTGCTGAAAGCCTGGCTACCGAACCGCTGACGGGGCGTGAAGAGGATGTCTCTGCAGCTGGTTGTCGACGGCCTCTGCAACAAGGCGATCGCCTCGCGGCTGGGAATCGCATTGGGCACGGTGAAGACGCACCTCAAGGCCATTTTCGACAAACTTGGCGTGGCAACGCGTACACAGGCCGTGATCACCGTCGCCCGCCGAGGCCTTTTGCAAAAGAGCGCGCGCGGTCGGGAAACGGATGCTTCTGGGGTACGTTCCGGATCGACGCCAATCCGCGTCCCCGAAACGCTGAGTGCGCCGACGACGCGGCACGGCGCAACGGATGAGGCGCATTTTAGGGAAGCGGTGTCGTGTTAGGGTCACCGCTGCTTGCCGCAGCAATGGCGGCAGCACCGTCGGGCGTCGTCCAGATCCGCGCGAGCCATTCGGTCGAAGAAACGGTCGATCGCCTTGAGTACGTCTTGACTCGACAAGGGCTTGTTGTATTTGCGCGCATCGACTTTACCGAGGACGCCCGCAAAGCCGGCCTTTCGATGCAGCCGGAGCAGCTGCTGCTCTTTGGCAATCCACGGCGCGGAACTCCGTTGATCGTTGCGACAGCCACGGCGGGACTTGATCTGCCGCTCAAAGCGCTGGTGTGGACGGATCCGGCTGGCGTAACGTGGATTGCTTACAACTCGACTGACTACATCATGCGTCGACACGGTATTCCGCCCGAGCTCTCGGAAAATATCCAAGGCGTGCCTGCACTCCTTGCGGAAGCCGCCCGCTGACATTGCAGAAGACGTGGCCATGACCTTCGGTCAGGTTGCGCATTTGGACGGCGATCACGCTTCGTCGACGTCTTCCTCCACAGTGGCGCGGTTCGATCGCGCATCGTAATCACCCAAATGGGGCACTTGAAGCTCCCTCATGATGGGCTGGGGCTGCGGACGTCATCGGCGCAAATTGGCTCGAACCTCAGGAGTTCGCGATGAGTCGTCCCCCACTGCCACCGTTTTCGGAAGAAACCGCCATCCAAAAGGTCAGATTGGCCGAGGACGGATGGAACACGCGAGACCCCGCGCGCGTGGCGCTCGCCTACAGTCTCGACAGTCGATGGCGAAACCGCGTCGAGTTTCTGCAAGGTCGCGAGTCGATCGGAGCGTTCCTTCGTCTCAAATGGCAGCACGAACTCGATTATCGCCTGGTCAAAGAGCTGTGGGCGTTCACCGGTAATCGAATCGCTGTTCGCTTCGCTGCCGAGTGGCACGACACGTCCGGTGCGTGGTTTCGAAGCTACGGGAATGAAAACTGGGAATTCGACGACGACGGGCCTGATGCGACATCGTCTGGCATGCATCAACGACACGCCGATCGCGAGCAGCGATCGGAAAGCTTCTCTGGGCGCTCGGACGGCGTCCGGACGACCATCCTTCACTGACCGAGCTCGGCTTCTAGTCCGAGCTGCGCACCTGCACGGATAACCACCGATGGATTCTTGCGCTGACAATGCAGTGCTCTTCGTCGAGGAAACACATCATGCACACGATCCGTTTCAGTCTCACTGACCGATGCTCGCAGAGTGATCGATGCAGGCGTGGCGAAAGCGAACGGAAATCGGTTCGCCCGCAAATATCGCGGTGGCGGACGCTGGCGGAAATCTACTCGCGTTCGCGCGCATGGACGACGCGTGGCTCGGCAGCATCGACATCGCGATCAACAAGGCGTTCACGTCGCGGGCGTTCAACGTCGAGACCGGGCCAACTCGCCGAGTCTCGCGCAACCGGGCAGCAGTTCTACGGAATCAACGCGTCCAACCATGGGCGCGATCATGATCTTCGCAGGCGGCGTCCCGCTCAAGGGCAACGGACATCGTGGTCGGAGCTCGGTCGGCGTCAGCGGCGGAACCGGCGCGCAGGATCAAGCGATCGCCGAAGCCGCCGTCGCGGCGCTTCAGAAAGGAGATGACGCTCATGAGCAAGCAATCGCGGTGTCGTCTACATCAAGCCCGGCGTCGTCGAGGTGCAGGACATCGCCGATCCGAAATTCGAGGATCCGCGTGGGCGACAAGATCAGCTCACGGCGTGATCCTGAAGGTGATCTCGACCAACATCTGCGGCTCGGATCAGCACATGGTGCGCGGCCGCACGTCGGCGCCGGCAGGACTCGTGCTCGGTCACGAGATCACCGGCGAGGTGATCGAGAAAGGAACCGATGTCGAGTTCATCGACGATCGGCGACATCGTCTCGGTGCCGTTCAACGTCGCGTGCGGTCGCTGCCGCACGTGCCGCACGGCGATACGAACGTATGCATGACGGTCAATCCGGGACTGCCGGGCGGAGCTTATGGCTACGTCGACATGGGCGGCTGGATCGGCGGCCAGGCGAGATACGTCATGGTGCCGTACGCGGACTTCAATCTTGCTGAAGCTAGGCGATCGGGATCGCGGCTCGCGCGAAAATTCTGGATCTGACGATGCTGACCGACATCCTGCCGACCGGTTTTCACGCGGCGGTGCGTGCGGGCGTCGGCGTCGGTTCGACCGTCTACGTCGCCGGATGCGGTCCGGTCGGGCTGGCGGCAGCGGCGTCGCGCACGAATTCTCGGCGCGGCTGTCGTCATGATCGGCGATACCAACAAGGATCCGTCTTGCGCACGCGAAAGACGTCGGATTCGAGCCGATCGATCTCGGCGCCAGCGATCGGCTGGGCGAACTGATCGACGAGCGTGCTCGGTGAGCCCGTTGTCGACAGCCTTCATCGACGCGGTCGGTTTCGAAGCGAAGGGACACGACGGCGGCGAGCAGCCTGCGGTGGTTCTCAATCAGGCGATGGACGTGACGCGCTATGCCGGCTCGATCGGAATTCCAGGACTCGTATGTGACCGCGGATCCGGGATCGCACGATGCGCAAGCCGCGAAAGGGCACGCTTTCGGCTGCGTTTTGGGCTCGGCTGGTCGAAAGCGCATTCGTTCCACACGGGGCAGACGCCGACGCTGCGGTACAACCGACAACTGATGCAGGCGATCCTCCACGATCGTCTGCCGATCGCGAAGGTCGTCAACGCGCAAGTCATACCGCTGGACGAGGCGGTCACGGGCTACGCGCGAGTTCGACAAGGGCGCGCCGCGATCAAGTTCGTGATCGACCCCCACGGTCTCGTTGCGCATGCTGCGTGATGACCATTGCTTTGCTCGGCTAGGAGAACTGCATGGGCGAGTACATTTCAGTCAACACGATTGACGGCGCCTTCCGGGCGTACGTCGCAACACCCTATGTTTTGCCGGCTCCAGTCGTCGTGGTGATCCAGGAGATCTTCGGTGTCAACCTCGACTTGCGGGATACCTGCGACGAACTTGCAGCGAAGGGCTATTTCGCGATCAGTCCCGACCTCTTCTGGCGAATGCAGCCCGGCGTCGACATGTCGGATCAAACGGAAGCGGAATGGAAAAAGGGCTTTGCGTTCTACGAAGCGTTCGACTATGCGTCGGGCGTGGCAGACATCGGTTCGACGATGGCGGCGGCCCGCGCGATAGCGGGCGCGAACGGCAAGGTGGGCCTCATGGGGTACTGCTTGGGTGGCCTGATGACGTTCCTGACTACGATACGTCAAGGCGCCGACGCATCTGTCGTTTACTACGGCGCGGGAATGGAGAAGCGCCTCGACGAAGTGGACAAGATCGGCAATCCGATGATGATTCATTTGGGCGAGGAAGATGAGTACATCTCCAAGGAAGCTCAGCGGGCGATCATCGGGGCACTCGCGAACGTTCCATCTGCAAAAGTCTTTACGTATCCGGGCTGCAGTCACGCTTTCGCTCGCCATCGCGGCAAGCACTACGACAAGGAAGCTGCTCACTTGGCGAACGGCCGCACCGCAGAATTCCTCCGGTCGCACCTGAAGTAGGCCAGACCGCACGGTCGCCCTTCAAGTCCACGTCAGGCCTGGACGCCGGGATGCGAACCCGGTGTCGAACCTGATGGAGATCATCGTGATGAAGGGTGCATTTGTCGTAGTCGTTTTCTTGTCGTTCGCATTGGACGCTGACGGGCGTGCCGCGGCGGATGCCGCCGCTCAGCACGACGCGCGGATCGACTACGCGAACGTCACACCGATTGATCTCGTATAGCAAACGCCTAAGGGCCATCGCAATTAGGTTCCCGGAAGTCGGGCACGCGATTACATAGCTTCGAGTTGCCGTAGACGGGCACGAATCGCTACGCGGTAGCTGAGGCTGAAGTCGGTAGGCCCGTCCCGTCTCCGAGGCCTTTCGACAACCGCTGAGTATCGCTACCGATCCCGACGCGCCATCGCCCGCGTCGACCCAAGCCGGCTTCGCAATCGTGTGCGGATCGATCGCAATTCGCCGAAGCGGATTATCGATAAGCTTGCGCGTCGACTAGCGGCTCCCGACATGCGGTCTCTCGAAGAATTCATGATGCACTTCGCCGGCTACGGCAACCTGGCCGCGCCAATCTGGTTCATTGGGATGGAGGAAGGAGGCGGCGCAGACGTTGCCGAGCTGCAGCGCCGCGTCGATGCTTGGAGAACGCGCGGTAGCCGTACGTTAGAAGACCTGGCCGAGGGCACAAAAAACCCCGCATACGCGGGGTTAGTTGTTTCGTGAGCTTCGCTGGGAACCGCTGAAACTCGGTGGTGGCTGGGGGACTAGGATTCGAACCTAGATAAACGGAGTCAGAGTCCGTTGTCCTACCATTAGACGATCCCCCAACAACGGGGTCAGCGCATCAGCGCTTCGAATACTGCGTCGCGCGGCGGGCCTTGTGCAGGCCGACCTTCTTGCGCTCGACCTCGCGCGCATCGCGCGTCATGAAACCGGCCTTGCGCAACGGCGACTTCAGCGTCTCGTCGTACTCGACCAGCGCGCGCGCGATGCCGAGGCGGATCGCGCCGGCCTGGCCGGTCATGCCGCCGCCTTCGACCGTGACGAGCACGTCGAACTTGTCGGTGTTCTGCGTGAGCTCGAGCGGCTGGCGCACGATCATGCGCGAGGTCTCGCGACCGAAGAACAGGTCGAGCGGCTTGCCGTTGACCACGATGCTGCCGCTGCCCTTGCGCAGGAACACGCGGGCCGCTGCGGACTTGCGACGGCCGGTGCCGTAATTCTGCTGAGTCGCCATTGTGTCTCGTTCTTTCCTAAAGGTCCGCACGACGAGGTGCGGTCTCGTTCGAATGATTTATTTGAAATCCAGCGCCTGCGGCTGCTGGGCGGTATGCGGATGCTCGGCGCCTGCGTAGACCTTGAGCTTCCTGAACATCGCGCGGCCGAGCGGGGTCTTGGGCAGCATGCCCTTGACGCCGATCTCGATGACGCGCTCGGGATGACGCGCGAGCATGTCCTTCAGCGAGGTCGTCTTCAGGTTGCCGACGTGGCCCGTGAAGCGGTGATAGTTCTTGTCTTCGAGCTTGTTGCCCGTGACGGCGATCTTCTCCGCGTTGATCACGACGAGGTAATCGCCGGTATCGACGTGCGGGGTGAAAATCGGCTTGTGCTTGCCGCGCAGACGATGCGCGAGCTCGCTGCACAGGCGGCCGAGCGTCTTGTTGGTCGCGTCGATGACGAACCAATCGCGCTTCACGCCATCGGCTTTGGCGCTGATCGTTTTCATATCCGGAGACTCCGAGGCGCCGGCCCCGGGACGGGGTCAGGCGGCAAAGAAAGGCGCGGGAGGATAGCGGATGCGGCCGCTGCTGGCAACCCGGCGAACAGCCCGGGCCTGCGTGGATGCTAGCATCTCGGGCATGTCCGCCGATCCCCTGCTGGCCGCATCCGGGAGCCGTTTCGGGTCCGATCCGGCTGCTTCCGGGGCGGCGCCGCCCGGCGCATGGGCGGATTCGCAAATTCCCGCCCTTGCCGACCAGTGCGTGATGTGCGGCCTGTGCCTTCCGCACTGCCCGACCTACCGCATCAGCCTCGACGAGGCCGAATCGCCGCGCGGACGCATCGCACTGGCACGTTCGCTCGCGAGCGGCCGGATTGCGCCCGGGCCGACGGCCCTGACTCATCTCGACCAGTGTCTCGCCTGCCTGTCCTGCGAGAAGGTCTGTCCGTCCGAAGTCCGCTACGGCGAGATCATCACGCGCACGCGCGCGGCGCTGACCCGGACGCGCGCACGGCGCGGCGCGCTCAGCCGCCTGATGAACGATCCGGGTCGCCTCGTTGCACTGGCCCGGCTCGGCGCTCTGCTGCGAGCGGACCGCTGGCTGCCTCGTCTCGCCGCGCTGGTTGCCTCGCACATCGCGCTGGCGTGCGCTGGCCGCGCAGGTGCCCGAGGTTCCGCCTGCGCCGTCGTTCCGCTCGATCGAACCGGTCGCGCGCGACCGCGGCGCGGTGACGCTGTTCCGCGGCTGCGTCGCGAGCGTGTACGAACGCGACACGCACGCCGCCGCCCGCGTGTTGCTGGAGGCGCTCGGCTACGAAGTGCGGATTCCGAACGGAACGCCGTGCTGCGGCGCACTCGCGCGCCATGCCGGCGAGGAAGCGGCGGCGGACCGGCAGAGCCAGTCGGCGCGTGACGCGCTCGCCGAAGCCGGCGCGGCGACCGTGCTCGTGACCGCGACCGGCTGCTTCGGCGATCTGCGCGATCATGCGTCGGGATCTTCCGGTCCCGCGGTCCACGATATTCTTGCTTTTCTCGCGCGCGATGCGGAGCTGGCGCAATTGCGTTTCCGTCCGCTGGATGCGCGCGCGGCACTGCATCTCCCGTGCACGCAGGTCAACGTCGTCGGCGAGATCGCATCGATCCGCTCGCTGCTCGCGCGCATCCCGGGGCTCACCGTGCTCGATCTGCCGCTGCAGCCGCGTTGCTGCGGCGCGGCCGGCAGCTACTTCCTCGAACATCCCGCGATCGCCGATCGCCTGCGCGCCGAGAAGCTCGCCCAGATCGACGCCGAGCAGCCAGATCTCTTGCTGACCACGAATATCGGCTGCCGAATCCATTTCGCGAACGGGCTGCGCGAGCGCAGCGCGGCGCCGCCTGTGCTGCATCCGCTCGCGTTGCTGGCGCAACAGCTGGACAATGGCAAGCCATGACAGAACGAACTCTTTCCCGACTCGACCATGCGCTGATCGAAATCGAGCGCGCGCTCGGCACGATCTTCGAGCCTGTGCCGGTCGCCGTGCGGCCCTCGCCGGCCGAAAGCATTCCCGACGCGCCGCTCGACGATGCCGCGCGCCGGCATTCGGCCGGGTTGATGCGCGTCAACCATGTCGGCGAAGTCTGCGCGCAGGCGTTGTACTTCGGTCAGGCGGCCGTCGCGCACGACGAAACACAGCGCGCACGCATGCTCGAAGCCGCCGCCGAGGAAACCGATCATCTCGCGTGGTGCGGCGAGCGTCTGCGCGAGCTCGACAGCCGGCCGAGTCTTCTGAATCCGCTCTGGTACGTCGGCTCGTATGCGATCGGCGCGGCTGCGGGGCTGATCAGCGATCGGCTGAGTCTCGGCTTCGTCGTCGAGACCGAGCGGCAGGTCGAAGCGCATCTCGGCGAGCATCTGCGAAAAGCTGCCGGCGGACGATGCGCGCAGTCGCACGATCGTGCATGCGATGAAGGACGACGAGGCGCGGCACGCCGACAAGGCGCTGCGCTGCCGGCGCGCAGTCATTGCCGGCGCCGGTGCCGGATCTGATGCGGTTTGCGAGCTGGGTCATGAAGACCGTCGCGTATCGCATCTAGCCGTTCGCCTCGCCCGCTTCGCGGGAGAGGCCGCGCGAAGCGCGGGTGAGGGCGACGGAGTGGAGCGTGTCACTCCGACTGCCCTCACCCTGCCCTCTCCCGCAAGCGGGAGAGGGGAAAAGCAGCAGCGCTACCAGATGATGATGCGCTGCTCCGGCGCGACGTACATCTTGTCGCCTTCCTTTATATCGAACGCCGGATAGAACGCCGGCTGGTTGACGACCGTGCCGAGCACGCGATCGACCGGAATCGAGTGCGGATCGGACTTGACCAGCTCGATCGCATAGTTGTCGCGGAACTTCGCGCGCCACGCCTGCGCGAAGCCCATGTAGAAGCGCTGATCGCCGGTGAATCCGTCGATGACCGGCGCTGGTTTTCCGCCGAGCGCGATCTGGTACGCCTTGTATGCGACCGCCATGCCCGAGTTGTCGGCGATGTTTTCGCCGAGCGTCAGGTTGCCGTTGATGTGGTAGCCCGGCACCGGCTCGAAGCGGTCGTACTCGGCGGCGAGCGCCTTGGTCTTGGCCGCGAATTTCTCGTGGTCTTCCTTCGTCCACCAGTCGCGCAGGTTGCCGTCGCCGTCGTATTGCGCGCCCTGATCGTCGAAGCCGTGGCTGATCTCGTGGCCGATCACCATGCCGATCGCGCCGTAGTTCGACCGCGTCGTCCGCATCCGGATTGAAGAACGGCGGCTGCAGGATCGCGGCCGGAAAAACAATTTCGTTGAGCTCGGGGTTGTAGTACGCGTTGATCGTCTGCGGCGTCATGCCCCACTCGGCGCGATCGACCGGCTGGCCGAGCTTGTCGAGGTTGCGCTGGTACTCGAATGCATTCGCGCGCGTGACGTTGCCGAACAGATCGCCCTTGGCGATCTCCAGCGCGGTGTAGTCGCGCCACTTGTCCGGGTAGCCGATCTTCGGCATGAACTTGGCGAGCTTGCCCTGCGCTTCGCGCTTGGTGTCGGCGCTCATCCAGTCGAGCGTCTCGATGCCCTGCTTGAACGCGGCGAGGAAGTTCTTGACCAGCTCGTCCGCGCGCTGCTTGCTCGCCGCCGGAAAGTGCTTTGCGACGTAGAGCTTGCCGAGCGCATCGCCCATGACCTGCTGCACCGTGTTGACGCCGAGCTTCCAGCGCGGCTGGTTTTGCGGCACGCCGCGCAGCGTCGTGCCGAAGAACGCGAAGCTCGTGTCGACGAAGTCCTTCGAGAGGTTCGGCGCCGCATCGCGCAGCGCCTTCCAGCGCAGGTACGCCTTCCAGGTCGGCAGCGGCGTGTCCTTCACGAGTTTCGCAACCGCGGTGATGTAGCTCGGCTGGCCGAGGTTGACGACGTCGACCTTGCCCTTGATGCCGGCCGCGGCGAGGTAGGCGTCCCAGTCGAAGCCGGGCGCGATCGTTGCGAGCTTGGCGATCTCGGTCTTGTTGTAGCCCTTGATCGGATCGCGCAGATCGACCTTCGTCCATTGTGCGTCCGCCAGCGCGGTTTCGAGCGCGAGCACGTTCTTCGCGGTTGCGGCGGCCTGCTTGTCGCCGGACATCGAAAAGATCTTTTCGAGGAACGCGAGGTACTCGGTGCGGATGCCTTTGAGCTTCGCGTCGTCGTCCTTGATGTAGTAGTCGCGATCGGGCAGACCCGAGACCGCTCTGCTGCAGGTCGGCGATGTACTTCGTCGCGTCCTTGTTGTCCTGGTGCACGATGATGTTGAACGGCAGCGTCGGCGCCGGCCCGAACGTGCCGGGCTGCGTCAGCGAACGTCCGAGCTCGGCCATCAGCACGGCGATGTCGGTGCCGTTCTTCGCCGCGTCGATGCGCGCGAACGTCGCGTCGAGCGGCTTGGTGCCGGCCGCGTCGATCGTCTGCTCGTCGAGGAAGCTTGCGTAGAAATCGCCGACCTTGCGCTGGTCGACATCGACCGTGGACGGATCGGCCTTGGCCGCGTCCTCGATGATCGTGCGCAGGTTCGCCTGCGAATCGTCGGCGAGCTTGCTGAAGACGCCGTAGGCAGGCTTGTCGGCCGGAATCTCGGTCGAGGCGAGCCACTTGCCGTTGACGTAGCGGTAGAAATCGTCCTGCGCGCGCGTCGCCGTGTCGACCGGGAACTCGATACCCGAGCTCGCGACCGGCAGCCGCTGCCGCTGGCGCAGGCGCGGCCGACGCCGCTGTTTTCTCCGGCGGATTCTCGGGCGCCGAACATGCGGAGAGAATACCGACGCACACCAACGCGGCAAGGCGAGCCTTCATGAAATCGTTCTCCGGCAAGATCGGGGAAGCAGCGGATTGCGGCAACGCTAGCAGCCGGCGCGAGGCGCACATCGGCCATTAGTACCGGTTGCGCCGGATCGAGCGCACCGGCACGGCGGACAGCGGGCAGGCGTCCCTACGAAATCGGCCCGCACCTACATCAGGTTGCGTCCGTGGAACAGCTCTTCGATCTCGCGCTTGACCAGCGACTCGATGCGCTTGCGATCCTTGAACGAAAGATCGTCCGCCGGCGCGTCGAACAGGTAGGTGTCGAGATCGAAATCCTTCACGTGCATCTTCGTGTGGAACATGTTTTCCTGATACACGTTGACGTCGAACATCTCGTACTTCTGCTGGATGTGCTTGGCGAGATATTCCTGGATCGAGTTGATGCGGTGATCGATGTAGTGCTTGCGGCCCTTCACGTCGCGCGTGAAGCCGCGCACGCGGTAGTCCATGATCACGATGTCGGACTCGAAGCTGTCGATCAGGTAGTTCAACGCCTTCAGCGGCGAGATGACGCCGCAGGTCGCGACGTCGATGTCGGCGCGGAACGTCGCGATGCCGTTGTGCGGATGCGTCTCCGGATACGTGTGCACCGTGATGTGGCTCTTGTCGAGGTGCGCGACCATCGCCTCGGAGATCATGTCCTTGCCGAGCTTGTCGACGATCGGATGCTCGGAGATCAGGATCGTCACCGACGCGCCCTGCGGATCGTAGTCCTGGCGGGCGATGTTGAGGATGTTGGCGCCGATGATGTCGGCGACGTCGGTCAGGATCTTGGTCAGGCGATCCGAGTCGTACTGCTCGTCGATGTACTCGATATAGCGCTGACGCTGGTCCTCGGAGACCGCGTAGCAGATGTCGTAGATGTTGAAGCTGAGCGCCTTGGTCAGGTTGTTGAAACCCTGGAGCTGCAGCCGCGGAAGGGGCTTGACCACTGCCTTGCTACCTCGAGAACGCCCACCGAGCGAAGGGCGCGGATTATGGGCCAACTTGCTTGCCGATTAAACCGTGCGCCCCCGCAGGCCTCATCCCCGCGCTTTCTGACCACCACGCGTGAAGGAATTTGCAATAAGATGTGAAAATCGCCGGATGGGGGGCGGGCTCGCTCGCGTGTGTTCGGGTCCCCCGCGCTCCGCATCCCTGTCGGCGTCCGCACCCGAGGCCTGGAGGGTATTCGTGGAAGCGCAAGCAAAGATCGCCGATTTCCGCTACACGTTGCAGCGCGCCGTCAACAAGGTGCAGGCGCCACCGATGCTGGTACCGGACCGCGCCGCGATGGAACGGTTCCTGGGGGCCTGCCACCGGCGGCGCTACCCCAGCAAGACCGCGATCATCCGGCCCGGCGACTCGGCAAACATCCTTTATTACGTCATCGACGGCTCGCTGACGGTCTCCTCCGAAGACGAGGAAGGCCGCGAGCTGATCCTGGCCTACCTCAACCGCGGCGAGTTCATCGGCGAGATGGGCCTCTTCGTCGAGACCCCGCGCCGCGAAGTCATGGTGCGCACGCGCACGCCATGCGAGCTCGCCGAGATCGGCTACGAGCGCATGTTCAATCTCTTCGAAGGACCGCTGCGCGACGAATGCCCGAAGATCCTGTTCGCGATCGGCTCGCAGCTGACCAACCGCCTCCTGCACACGAGCCGCAAGGTCAGCCGCCTCGCCTTCATGGACGTGACCGGCCGCGTCGCCAAGACGCTGATCGATCTCACCGACGAGCCGGACGCGATGACGCATCCGAGCGGCACGCAGATCCGCATCTCGCGTCAGGAAATCAGCCGCATCGTCGGCTGCTCGCGCGAGATGGTCGGCCGCGTGCTCAAGCAGCTCGAAGAGCAGGGCATGATCACGGTGGCGGGCAAGACGATCGTCGTGCTCGGCACGCGCGGCACCTGATTCCTTCGCGCAGCGAAGGATCTACGAAACCCTGAGCTCCCTCGCGCCGCGCACGCGGCGCGCTGGAGTTTTCTGCGGCTGATAGACCATGTAGACGTCGGCGCGCTGGTAGTGGCTGCCTGGCCGCGGCGCGGGCTGATGCACGAATCCGGCGCTCTCGTAGAGGCGCAGCGCAGGGCCGAGCCGCTTGCTCGATTCGAGGAACAGCGTCGTACCGCCGATGCGCGCGAACTCTGCGATCGCGGCTTCGAGCAGCTTGCGGCCCGCGCCGAGTCCGCGGAATCCGGTCTCGACCGCCATCTTGGAAAGCTCGTAGACACCAGGCGCCTCTTTCAGCAGCGCGCACGTGCCGATGACTTCACCGTCGAGCAGCGCAAAGAGCATCGCACCGCCGCGATCGATGATCAGCTCGCGCGGACGCGACAGCACCTCGCGATCGACCGCCTCGACGACGAACCAGCGTTCGAGCCATTCGGTGTTGATGCGCTCGAAATGGACGGCCCACTCCGGCCGGAACGCATGGATCTCGACGTCCGCAGCGAGCACGCGCTCGCGCTCGGCGGTGATCTCGGCGGCGAGGCGCCCGCTCGCAAGATCGCGCTCGAAACTCGCCAGCGCATCGATCAGCGTGCCCTGCCCTCGAGCGCAGCGGAGCGCGCACCACGGCGGATCGCGCACCAGACAGGACCGAGACGATCGAGCTTGCGCTCGGCCTCGGCACTCAGCTCGAGCACGCCGCGCCGCGCATCGGCCTTGTCGGTACGCCGCGTGAGCCAACCCGACTTGCGCAGCTTCGCCGCCAGCTGGCTCACCGCCGGATGCGTCTGCCCGATCGCGGTGGCGATCTCGGTGACGGTCGCCGGTCCTTTGACCTGCAGATAGCGCAGCACCGGAAACCAGTGCGCGTCGATATCGACGCCGCTCGCGCGATAGGCGTCGTTGGCGGCGGCATAGAGGCTCTCGCTGATCGCCTTGAAGCGGCTGCCGAGCGCGAGCTCGGCTTGGGAGTGGAGGAACATGGCGGCTACTCGTAAGCGATTACGTAAGTGCTAACGTAATACGGCCTCGCCGGCGGACGCAAGCGCCTTTCGCCTCTCCCGCTCGCGGGAGAGGCCGACGCGCACCGCGCGGCGGGTGAGGGCAATTCGGAGTGGGGCCTTTCGTTCGATCTAAAGCGGGTGGGGCTGAACCAAGACTGCCCTCACCCCAGCCCTCTCCCGCAGAGCGGGAGAGGGGGAACGACGCGATTCGATTCGAAGCGCTACTCCGCTTCTTCGGCAAACAACCGCTTGAGCGCCGCGCCCGGATCCGGCGCCCGCATGAACGTCTCGCCGACGAGAAACGCCTCGATGCCTTCCGCGCGCAGCCGCGCGACATCGTCCGGCGTGCGGATGCCGCTTTCGGTGACGAGCAGGCGATCGTATGGAATCTGCGCCGCGAGTCGCACGCTCGTGTCGATCGACGTCTCGAACGTGCGCAGGTCGCGGTTGTTGACGCCGATCAGCGGCGCCGGAATCGCCAGCGCGCGCTCGAGCTCTTCTTCGTCGTGCACTTCGACGAGCACGTCGAGGTCGAGCTCGGCGGCGAGCAGCGCGAGCTCGAGCAGCGCCGCATCGCCGAGCGCGGCGACGATCAGCAGGATGCAATCGGCGCCGATCGCGCGCGCCTCGTACACCTGGTACGGATCGAGCGTGAAATCCTTGCGCAGCACCGGCAGCTTGCACGCGCTGCGCGCTGCGTCGAGGAATGCTTCGCTGCCCTGGAAGAAATCGGAATCGGTCAGCACCGAGAGACACGCGGCGCCGTTCGCCTCGTAGCTGCGCGCGATCGCGGCCGGATCGAAGTCGGCGCGCATCACGCCCTTGCTCGGGCTCGCCTTCTTGATCTCGGCGATCACCGCCGGCAGACCTTCCTCGATCTTGCTTTCGAGCGCCGCGGCGAAGCCGCGCGTCGGCGGCTGCTCGGCGGCGCGCGACGACAGTTCCTTCAGCGACACGCGCTGCGCTGCGGTCGCGGATCTCCTCGACCTTGCGCGCGAGAATCTTCTTGAGGATGTCGCTCATCGTCCTATCGCACCGCGAGACGCCGCGTCGTTTCCGCGAAGTGGTCGAGTTTGGCCCGCGCGGCGCCGCTCGCCAAGACCTTGCGCGCGATATCGACACCTTCTCGCTACCGTGGACGCACGTCCCCGCGACGTACAGCGCCGCGCCCGCGTTCAGCGCGACGATGTCGCGCGCAGGCCCGGCGCGGTCCTCCAGCGCCTCGAGCACGCGCGAGCGCGATTCCATCGCGTCCCGCACCGCGAGCTCGCGCGTCGATACGCGCGCGAAGCCAAGCTCCTCGGCATCGATCTGTATTCGCTGCACGACGCCATCGCGAAGCTCGGCGACCGAAGTCGGCGCGCCGAGCGAGATCTCGTCGATGCCGTCCTGGCCCCAGACGATCAGCGCGCGCGTCGCGCCGAGGCGCTGCAGCACGCGCGCCTGGATGCCGACGAGATCCGGATGGAACACGCCCATCAGGATGTTCGGCGCGCCGGCCGGATTGGTCAGCGGCCCGAGGATGTTGAACAGCGTGCGCACGCCGAGCTCGCGGCGCACCGGCGCGACGGCCTTCATCGCCGGATGATGGTTCGGCGCGAACATGAAGCCGATGCCGGTCTCTTCGAGGCAGCGCGCGACCTCGGCCGGCGCAAGATCGATCGCGACGCCGAGCGCTTCGAGCACGTCGGCGCTGCCGGATTTCGACGACACGCCGCGATTGCCGTGCTTGGCCACGCGCGCGCCGGCCGCCGCGACGACGAACATCGAGGCCGTCGAGATGTTGAAGCTGTTCGCGCCGTCGCCGCCGGTGCCGACGATATCGACGAAGTGTTCGTACGCGCGGCGTCATCCACGCGCGCGGCAAGCTCGCGCATCACCGTCGCCGCCGCGGCGATCTCGCCGACGGTCTCCTTCTTGACGCGCAGGCCGGCGACGATCGCCGCGATCAGCGTCGGCGAAACCTCGCCGCGCATGATCTGGCGCATCAGGTCGACCATCTCGTCGTGGAAGATCTCGCGATGCTCGATCGTGCGCTGCAGTGCCTCCTGCGGAGTGATCGGCACGACGATCAGCCTTCGAGGAAATTGCGCAGCAGCGCGTGGCCGTGCTGCGTGAGGATCGATTCCGGATGGAACTGCACGCCTTCGACCGGCAGCGTGCGGTGGCGCAGGCCCATGATCTCGTCGCGCTCGCCGTCGCGCGTCGACCGTCCATGCCGACACTTCGAGGCAATCGGGCAGCGAGGATTGCTCGACGATCAGCGAGTGGTAGCGCGTCGCCTCGAACGGATTGGGCACGCCGCGGAACACGCCCTTGCCGTCGTGATGGATCATCGAGGTCTTGCCGTGCATGATCTCGCGCGCGCGCACGACCTTGCCGCCGAACGCCTGCCCGATCGCCTGATGGCCGAGGCAGACGCCGAAGATCGGCACGCTGCCGGCGAGCTCGCTCGATGACTTCGAGCGAGATGCCCGCCTCGTTCGGCGTGCACGGCCCCGGCGAGATGACGATCGCGTCCGGCATCGAGCGCCGCGCAGCGCCGCCAGCGTCATGTCGTCGTTGCGCACGACGCGCACGTCCTCGCCGAGCTCGCCGAAGTACTGCACGAGGTTGTAGGTGAAGCTGTCGTAGTTGTCGATCATCAAGACCATCGAAGGATCCATCCGGCGGGTTCCCGGCACGCGCCTGCAAGCCGCAGGCTTCCGGCCCGGTCTTGCAGACTGTCGAGAGAGCCCAAAGCTTACGGGTGCGGCGGCGGCGATCCAAGTCGGCGCGGCCCAGGAGGCAGGAGATCGTCATGTCGAACACCACGGATCGTTCCCACCCGCGCATGCGCGCGCTCGCGCGCACGCTCGCGGCCGTTCTCGTGCTGGGCGCCGCCGCGTGCGGCCGCATCGGCGCGGCCGAAAACGCGGTGCTGGTGCCGCCGCCGACCGTCGATGAGACGGCGTCCGCTGCGACGAGCGAAAAGGCCGTCCTCGCCGGCGGTTGTTTCTGGGGCGTGCAAGGCGTTTTCCAGCACGTCAAAGGCGTCAGCCAGGCGATCTCCGGATATACCGGCGGCGCGGCTGCGACGGCGCACTACGAGGATGTCGGCATGGGCACGACCGGCCACGCCGAATCCGTGCAGGTCACGTTCGATCCGCGCGTCGTCAGCTACGGCGAGATCCTGCGCATTTATTTCTCGGTCGCGCACGATCCGACGCAGAAGAACCGCCAGGGTCCGGACACGGGCACGCAGTACCGCTCGGCGATCTTTCCGATGAACGAATCGCAGCAGAAGGTCGCGCAGGCGTACATCGCGCAGCTCGATGCGTCGCAAGACATTTGCTGCGCCGCTCGCGACGACGGTCGAGCCCGGCAAGACGTTCTATCCGCGCCGAGGACTATCACCAGGATTTCCTCGCGCACAATCCGACCTATCCGTACATCGTCGTCAACGATCTGCCGAAGATCGATCATCTGCAGAAGCTCTTCCCGGATCGCTACAACACCGATCCCGCGCTGACGCCGGTTGCCGTATCGGTGCGATGAATCCGCAGGCCTCGGCTCGATGGTGAAGCACCGTCGAGCCGAGGCAACACCGCGTTACTTCGCGTCGAGCAAGTTCCGGAACCGCGCGAGCTCCTCGCCGTCGAGATCGGAAACGATCGCTGCCTTCTGATCGTCGAGCGTGCCCCACACCAGCGTGTAGCCCTCGCGCCGCAGTGGCGCGCTTCCGACCGGCGTATTTTCCGGCAGGACGAACACGTCGATCAGATGCTTGTCGTGGCGATAGACCAGCACCGGTATGCGCTCCGATCCGGCGTAGTCGATGCGGCCGCCGACGAGCGCGAAACCCTGATCGACGAAATCGCGCACCAGCGGCGCCTGCGGCAGCTTGCCGGCGAACCACGGACGCACGGTGTGCCGGTCGCTCGACACGACATCGACCGGCGACGTCGCCGCCAGCGCGCGCCAGTGGCTGGCGAAGAGATCGCGCGCGACCTGCTCGCGTCCGTCCGCCGGCGCGGGTCGCCACGCCCAAATCGAAAGACCTCCAGCGAGGAACGCGAAGAAACACGCGGCCGCCAGGCGCCACCATGCCGGCATGCGATGCGACCGCGGCGCGCGTGGAAGCTGCGCGACGCTCTCGCGCCGGATGCGCTCGCGTAGCGAAGCCGGCGCCGTGTAGCGCGGAGCTTGCGAACGCACCGCGTGCCGCAACCGTCCGAGCTCGGCGAGCGCCGCGCGGCATTCGGCGCAGCCGTCGACGTGCGCTTCGAGCGCGCGCGCTTCGTCGCGATCGAGCTCGCCGTCGAGATACGGTTCGAGGAGACGCATCGCGTCCTTACAGTCCATGGCCGGCCTCCTCCGCCGCAAGCGATTTCTGCAGGCTCGCGCGCGCACGCGCGAGCCGCGACATGACCGTGCCGATCGGAATCGCGAGCACGTCGGCGATCTCGCGATACGACAGATCCTCGATCTCGCGCAGGATCAGCGCCTCGCGGAATTCGACCGGCAGTTCGCGCAGGCGCTGCTCGATGAGATTGCCGCGCTGCGCGGCCTGCACGCTGGCTTCGACGTCGCTCGTGCGCGTCGCATCGACGTCGACCGCATCGTCGAGCGCGGCGGCCGCATCGGCGCGCGGGATCTCGCGCTTGCGCGTGTTGAGCGCGGCGATGCAGCAGTTGCGCACGATCGCGAGCCACCACGCGCGCGCGTTGCCGCCCGCGTACGTGTGCGCCGAGCGCGCGGCGCGCAGGTACGCATCGTGCACCGCGTCGGCCGCGTCCTGCTCGTTGCCGAGCAGCCAGCGGCCGAGGTTGTACGCCGCGTCGAGATGCTGCTGCGCGAGCTCGGAAACCCAGGGCGCCGTCGCCGTCGAAGTCATGCGGCTATCGTCGCATCACTTGCGCACGTGGATGGTGCCGACCATGAACGGATGCACCGTGCAGAAATACGGAACGTCGCCCTCATGGTCGAAAGTATGCTCGTAGCGGTCGTCGGTATCGAGCGCCTTCGAAACGAACGCCTGATCGCCGGCCGCGATCGTGTGCGGCGTCTCGTCGTGGTTGACCCAGACGATGGTCGCGCCGACCGGCACCGTGATCTCCTGCGGCGAGAACGCGAACTTCGTGATCTCGATGCGCACCGGCTCGGCGGCGTCGGTGCGCGAGGCCGCCATGCCGCCGGCGACGGCTATCGCGATGGCGACGAGCAGCGCCGCCGGGCGCGATGTCGGGAAGATGACCTGCATGTTGCGTCTCCTCCCGTCAGCGCTCGATCGGCGTATCGATCGTCGCCAGCATGTGCTGGCCGCGCACGACGTGGACCTCGCGCGTGCCGAGCAGCTTGCCGAGCTGACCGGCCGGAACCGTGACCGGACCGGGCTCGCCGACACCGGACTGCCCCGGCGTCGGCAGCGGATACGCGAGCGACATCGCCGTGTGCAGCGCGACGTTGCCTTCGACCTTCTGCAGCACCTGATGGATGTGGCCGTTGAGCACCGTGACCGAGCCGAACGGCTTGAGCAGCGCGAGCGCCTGTTCGGCATCCGCCGTGCCCCAGCCCCACGGCTCGTAGACGGTCCACATCGGGATATGCGCCATCACGACGAGCGGCGTCGAGCGCGAGACGCCGGCAAGATCGTTCTTCAGCCACGCCAGTTGTTCCTCGCCGAACGAGGACAGCGTCTTCGCCTTGAAGTTGAGCACGTTGCTGAGACCGATGAAGCGCACGCCGTTCTGCTCGAAGCTGTAGTACGGCCGATTCCTGCCGTCGTGATCGAACTGCTTGAGATAGCCGCCGAGACCGTCGTCGAGCGCGTCGTGCTCGCCGGGCACGATGTGCCGGTGGTCGGCGCGGAACTCGGCGAAGAGTTCCTTCGCCTGGCCGAATTCCTCCGGCTTGGACAGGTGGCTCACGTCGCCCGTGTGCACGATGAACGCCGGCGCGGTCGACAGCGCATTGACCTCGGCGATCGCGCGACGCAGGCTGCCGACGACATCCGGATTCGCATCCTTGTGGAATCCGATGTGCGTGTCGCTGATCTGCACGAACGTGAACGCGTTCTTCGACGCCGCGATCGGCTTGCCGGCGCTGGTCACGCCGAGCGCTCGCGGCACGCCGCCGGCGACGGACCAGACGACGGCGGCGCCGGACCACGCAGCGAGGCAGCGCAACGCCTTGCGGCGGTCCGGCTGGGCCGGGCCTTCATGATCATCAAAGGGTTTCATCGCATCGACTCCGGTTGGGCGGGTTTCGCCGTTCCAGATCGATGAGGGCGCGGTTTTATTCCCGGCGCGGAAAAAAAGCCGTTGATCGGCCTTCAGCCGTCGCCGGCGCCACGGTCGGTTCGGCCGCGATCGAGATAGCCATCGAGCTTCTGCACCGATTCGAACATGCCGCGCGCGATCTCGCGCTCGCCCATGATCGCGGCATCGGCGCCGTGCGCGAGCAGGTAGTCGACTTCGCGATCGGAGTGCGCGCGCGCGATCGCGGCGATGTCCGGCTTGAGCGCGCGTGCATGCGCGATGATCTGTCCCGCTTCGATCGTCTGCCGTATCGCGACGAGCACGGCGCGCGCACGCGCCGTGTTGGCAGCCTGGAGCGTTTCGACCGCGGCCGCGTTGCCCGAAAGTGACGCGATGCCGAGTGCGCGCGCCTCGGCGATGCGATCCTGGTCCGACTCGATCAGCACGAGCGCGCGCCCTGCCTCGTGCAGCGCGCGGCCGACGCGCGAGCCGACGCGGCCGAACCCGATGAGCACGATGTGGTCGCCTTCGGGCAACGCGGGGCCCGGCGGCCAGATCCTCCGCAAACTCCGCATGTGCGCCCGAGGCGCTTTCTTTCTCGCGGCGCGCCTGCCAGCGGTCGAGCGCGGCGAAGAGCAGCGGGTTGACGCAGATCGAAAGGATCGCGCCGGCGAGGATCAGATCGCGCCCATCCTTCGTCAAGAGACCGAGATCGGCACCGAGCCCGGCGAGGATGAACGAGAACTCGCCGATCTGCGCGAGGCTGACCGCGATCGTGAGCCCGACGTCGAGCGGGCGCCCGAATGCGCGCACGATCGCGAGCGCCGCAAGCGACTTGCCGACCACGATGATCGCGAGCGTCGCGAGCACCGGCAACGGCTCGCGCACGAGGATGCCCGGATCGAACAGCATGCCGACCGAGACGAAGAAGAGCACCGCGAACGCGTCGCGGAACGGCAGCGATTCCTGCGCGGCCTCGTGGCTCAGCGCTCGATTCCTTGAGCACCATGCCGGCGAAGAACGCGCCGAGCGCGAACGACACGTCGAACAGGCGCGCCGATGCATACGCGACGCCGAGCGAGATCGCCAGCACCGCGAGCGTGAAGAGCTCGCGCGATCCGATGCCCGCGGTCTTTTCGAGCAGCCACGGGATCGCGCGGCGTCCGACGATGAGCATCAGCGCGATGAACGCGGCGACCTTGGCCAGCGTGATACCGAGCGTCATGTAGACGTTGCCGCTGCCATGCCCTGCTTCGACCGTGCCGCCGAGCATGCTCGCGAGCGGCGGCAGCAGCACGAGCACGAGCACCATCACGAGGTCTTCGACGATCAGCCAGCCGACCGCGATGCGGCCGCGGTTCGCTTCGAGGAGTCTTCGCTCTTCGAGCGCGCGCAGCAGCACGACCGTGCTCGCGACCGACAGCGCGAGGCCGAACACGAGCCCCTGTCCGAGCGGCCAGCCGAGCGCGGATGCCAGCGCGATGCCGAGCAGCGTCGCGATCGCGATCTGCACCGCAGCGCCCGGGATCGCGATCTTCCTGACCGCGAGCAGATCGCCGAGCGAGAAATGCAGGCCGACGCCGAACATCAGCAGGATCACGCCGATCTCGGAGAGCTCCGCCGCGAGCGGCTGATCGGCGACGAAGCCCGGCGTGAACGGACCGACCGCGATGCCGGCGACGAGATAGCCGACGATCGGCGAAAGGCGAAGCCGCAGCGCGAGCGCCCCGGCCGCATAGGCCAGCACGAGCGCGAAGACGATGGTCGCGATCAGCGGCGTGTAGTGCGGCATGCTCCTATAGCCCGCTCGCCGCCTGCGCGACGGCGCGGAACAACGCGCGGCCCTTGTTCATCGTCTCTTCCCACTCCTTCGCGGGATCGGAATCGAACACGATGCCGCCGCCGGCCTGCACGTGCAGGCGGCCGTCCTGGATCACCGCGGTGCGGATCGCGATCGCGGTGTCGGCGTCGCCCCACCAGCCGATGTAGCCGATCGCGCCGGCGTAGATGTTGCGCTTGTGCGGTTCGAGCTCGCGGATGATCTCGATCGCGCGGATCTTCGGCGCGCCGCTGACGGTGCCGGCCGGGAACGTCGCCTTCAGCACGTCCATGTACGAAAGCCCGTCGCGGAGCTCGCCTTCGACCTGACTCACGATGTGCATCACGTGCGAATAGCGCTCGACGACGAAGCTTTCGGTCAGCGCGACGGTGCCGGTCCTGCTGACACGGCCGACGTCGTTGCGGCCGAGGTCGATCAGCATCAGATGCTCGGCGCGTTCCTTCGCGTCGGCGAGCAGCTCCTGCTCCAGCGCGAGATCTTCCTCGTGCGTCTTGCCGCGCGGACGCGTGCCCGCGATCGGACGCACGACGACCTTGCCCTGCTTGAGCCGCACGAGAATCTCCGGCGACGAGCCGACGATCTGCGTCCTGCCGAGATCGAGAAAGTACATGTACGGCGACGGATTCAGCGCACGCAGCGCGCGATAGACGTCGACCGGACGCGCACGAAACGGCACCGAAAGCCGCTGCGAGGGCACGACCTGGAAGATGTCGCCGGCGCGGATGTATTCCTTGGCCTTCTCGACCAGCGCCTCGTATTCCTCGCGCGTGAAGGTCGAGACGAAATCGGTTTCCTCGAGCGCCTTGGGATCGAGCACGTCGGGATAGCCGGAGCCCGAATGGCGCAGACGGAACGCGAGCTCGTCGAGCCGGCGCTGCGCGCGCGCATACGCCTGCGGCTGCGCGGGATCCGCATGCACGATCAGATAGAGACGAGCCTTCAGATTGTCGAAGACCGCGACTTCCTCGCTCACCATCAGCAACGCGTCCGGCGTGCCGAGGCGATCGGGCTTGTCCTGCGCAGCGAGCCGCGACTCGATCCAGGCGATCGTCTCGAAACCGAAATATCCGACGAGCCCGCCGGTGAATGCCGGAAGACCGGCGAAGCTGCGGCACCTTGTACGTCGCGCGGATGCGTTCGATCTCGGCGAGCGGATCGGCGAGCTCGCGCGTTTCGACGACTTCGCCGAGCTCCTCGACCGTCAGCGTGCGGCCGCGCAGCACATAGACGCGCCGGCACGGCAGGCCGATGATCGAATGGCGTCCCCAGTTCTCGCCGCCCTCGACCGACTCGAAAAGATACGCGTACGGCGCGTCGGCGAGCTTCAGGTACACCGACAGCGGCGTGTCGAGATCGGACAGCACCTCGCGCGCAACCGGAATGCGGTTGTAGCCCTCTGCCGCGAGCGCGTTGAACTCGTCCTGCGAAATCATCGGAGGCCTGCCAGGGAAATGCGCCTGCGAAGATAGCAAGGCCGCCGCATGCGCGACAGCCCGCCCGCGATCAGGCGTCGAACGAGTCTGTAAAGATCGTCTCGTTCACGACGACGGACGGTTCCCGCACGATATCGTGCGTGAGGCTGCCGGCCGGCTGGTCACGCAACGCCGTCGCTGCTCGTCGCGCTGGTCACGTGCTGCTCGGCGCGCGCGATGCCCGCGCACGCGAAAATGGCAGCGAGCCACGCGGCCAGCGACATTTCTATGCATCGGCTGGATCCCTCGGACAATCGCCGCCGCGGCATGCCGGACGAGCTTCAGGCGGAATTCTACGCCGCGCCCTTCCGCAAGATTCCGCGCCGCGGCGGAGCCGCGATGCAGCTCGGCGACGAGACGCACGACGTAGAGGCCAAGGCCAAGATGCGGCGTCTCGCCGCCGGCGCGCGCCGTGCTGTCGCGCATGCTGACCAGCGAATCGAACAGCCGATCCTGCATCGTTGCCGGCAGCGGCGGACCGGAATTCGCGACGCGGATCTCGGCGCCGCCGTCGACTGCGTCGAGCGCGATCTCGATCCAGCCGTTGTCCGGCGCAAACGATCGCGCGTTGTCGACGAGCTTGTCGAGCGCCTGCGCGATCAGCTCGGGCGCGCCGTGGAACGGCACCGGCGCCGACGGCATGCGCAGACGCAACTCGCGTGTGCCGAGCAGCGGCGCGATAACCTGCCGCGCAGCCGGCGACGAGCACGGCCAGATCGAAATCCTCGGCTTCGGCGGCGGCGATCGCGCGCTCGATGCGACCGGCTTCGCTCATTGCGCGCACGATCTTGCCGAGCCGCTCCGCGCCGTCGCGCGCACGCGCCGCGTACGCGCGCGCATCGGCCGGCAACGCCTGGTGATCGAGATTGTCGAGCGAGGACTTCACGATCGCGAGCGGCGTATTCAGCTCGTGCGACAGCTTCGATGCGAGCGTGCGCAGGTAATCGGTGTACGCGCCGACCTCGTCGAACAGCTTGGCGAAGCTGCGCGCGAGATCGCCGAGCTCGTCGTCGGCGTCGGCCAGCGGCATCGGGCCGGATAGACGTCCGGACGTCCGTACCGCGCGCTCGGCCGCGTTGCGCAGGCGGCGGATCCGGAACGACAGCGACGCGCCGAACAGGAGCAGGATCAACCCGGCGATCGCGAGCGCGGCGAGCGTCGCGCCGGCGAGGCCGAACAATGCGCGATTGGCCAGCAGCGGCAACGCGCGGTTGGCCTGCTCGAGCACGAGCGCACCGCGCACCTCGCCGGAAATCCGCATCGGCACCGCGGCGGTCAGCACGACATCGCCGCCGGCGTCCGCGGCGCGCCAGCTCGTGGCGGCGACACCGGACAACGCCTGCCAGACTTCGGTCGCATCGAGCCGCGATGCAACGCCATCGAGCGCCGGCGATCCGGCCAGCGTCGGCGCGATCAGGCTTTGGTAGATGAGACGTCCAAGGAATCCCTGCGTTTCGGGCTGCGTCGCGCCCGGCTTTTCCAGCGCGCCGGCATCGGCGATCAGCCAGCCGTCCGCGCTCGCGACGCGCGCTCGTGCATGATCGGGCGCGAGCGCAGCGAGCGCATTCGCGGCGCGCGCGTCGTACGCGAGCAGCGCGCGCGGATCGGCGTGCGTTTCGGCCGGCTCCGCGGAATCGTAGACGCCGATGCCGATGCGATCGGGCCGCGGCGAATCCGGAATGCGCAGTTCGACGCGATATCCGGAGCCGTCTTCCTGCCATCCGCCGGCGAGCCGCTCCGGCAACGCGCCGGCCGCAGGCGTCGCGTGCGCCTGGAACAACCCGGGCGCGCCGCTCGCGATCAGATAGCGGCGCGTTTCGTCGCCGCGCACGAGCACGAGCTCGAGATGATCGCTGCGTCGCCGCGCGCGGATCGTCCGCATCGACGCGCGTGCGCGTCGCATCGCGCACGTCGGCGAAGAGATAAAGCCCATCCGCGTTCTCGCCGAGAACGACGCGCAGTTTCTGCGCATCCTGCGCCGGCCCGAGCGCCTGCGCGAACGCCTTGAGATCGGACCAGTCGTCGGCGTAACCGTCGACCGCGATGCGCTGCGCGAGCCGGTTGACGTACAGCACCGGCCCCGCCGGCCAGTCGCTGTCCGCCGCGACGAACGCCTTCGCCAGCGTGCCCGCCGACGCCAGCAGCGCCTGCTCCTGACCCTGCCGCAACAGCGCTTCGGTCTGCCGCACGAACTGCCAGCCGGCCCAGGGCAGCGCCAGCGTCGAGAGCGCGACGAGCAGAAGTTTGAAGCGAAGCGACATGGTGGGTCAGGGAACGGGGAACAGGGAACAGGGAACGGGGACAAAGCGACCGCGAGAATGTCTCGCGGTTTGCTTTGCCCGTTCCCTGTTCCCTGTTCCCTGTTCCCCGCTTCCTCACGGCTTCCACCGATACCCCGCCCCATGCACCGTATCGATCGCATCGAACGCGGGATCGACCGCGATGAACTTCTTGCGGATGCGCTTGATGTGCGAGGTGATCGTCGCGTCGTCGACGACGACCTGCGCATCGCGCATGAGCTGGTCGCGGTTCTTCACGTGGCCCGGGAAGCGCACGAGCGTGTGCACCATCCAGAATTCGGTCACGGTCAGCGGCACGTCGACGCCGTTCCAGGTGACGCGCATGCGCTCGGTTTCGATCTTGAGCGGGCCGTGCGCGAGCACGTTGTCGGCGGCGACCGGCTTGCGCAGCGCTTCCATGCGGCGGAACAGCGCGCTGATGCGGGCAGCGAGCTGATGCAGAGAGACGTCCTTGGCGAGGTAGTCGTCGGCGCCGAGGCGCAGGCCCGAGATCACGTCGAAATCCGAATCGCGCGCGGTCAGGAAGATGATCGGCAGCGTGGCCGAGCGCGCGCGCAGGCTGCGGCAGAGCTCGAAGCCGCCTTCGGGCTCATCGCCCAGGCCGATGTCGATGATGACGAGCTCGGGCGACCGCTGCGCGAACGCGGTTTCGGCTTCCGCGCGCGAGCCGTAGCCGCGCACCTCGTAGCCGAGCCGCGCGAGCGCCTCGACGTAGTTGGCGCGGATCAGGGGTTCGTCTTCGACGATGGCGATGTGGCGCGGCATGCGGAGCTCCTTTCGGTCGAAGCCAGCTTACCGTCGCGCGGCCCGCGCGCAACGGCCCCGGCAGCGGAGCCAGCAATTTGACAGAACTCATCGCCAAGGCGGCCGCAACGGCGCAGTCAGGTTCCTTCAAGGAACGCTGGAATACGTTCCAAGCCTCAACAGGGAGCCCCCGATGAAAAACGAACGACCCGACAAGGACGCAGAGCTCGCCACGCACGAGCCGCTGCGCATCGTATTCGCGCTGGCCGCGCTGCTGCTTGGCTTCATCGCCGCGATGCACTGAAGGAGATGCCGATGGACCTTTACCTGCCCGATGAATTCTATGCGCTGAGCGAGGCGCCGAACGCGCGTCGCAAAGCGGAAGCCGCGGCGCACCGCGATATGGACTGGCTCGGCGGCGAGGCATTCCTCGTACGCACGATCGTCAAGGCGCAGCCGGCCGATCCCGATCCGATCTGGCTCGTCGTCTGATCTCGCCAACTTTCCTCGCCGCACCGGGCTCGCCCCTCTCCCGCTCCTCCCGTCGCCCGGTGCGGTTCTTCTCTCAGCACATCACGCCGCGGCGACGCTCGCAAGCATCTTCGCGATCACCGCGCGGTAATCCTTCTCGCTGAAGACGGCCGAACCCGCAACGAACGTATCGGCGCCGGCGCGCGCGATCTCGGCGATGTTGTCGGGCTTGACGCCGCCGTCGATCTCGAGCCGGATCGCGCGACCGCTCGCGTCGATGCGCTCGCGCGCGAGGCGCAGCTTGTCGAGCGCGGCCGGGATGAAGCTCTGCCCGCCGAAGCCCGGATTGACCGACATGATCAGCACGAGATCGAGCTTGTCGAGCACGTAGTCGAGATACGAGAGCGGCGTCGCCGGGTTGAACACGAGGCCGACCTTGCAGCCCGAATCCCTGATCAGCTGGATCGTGCGGTCGATGTGCTCGCTCGCTTCGGGATGGAAGCTGATCAGGCTCGCGCCGGCCTTGGCGAAGTCCGGCACGATGCGATCGACCGGCTTGACCATCAGGTGCACGTCGATCGGCGCGGTGACGCCGTGCTTGCGCAGCGCCTGGCAGATCAGCGGGCCGATCGTGAGATTCGGCACGTAGTGGTTGTCCATCACGTCGAAGTGGACCCACTCGGCGCCGGCGGCGATGACGGCGTCGACTTCCTCGCCGAGTCGCGCGAAATCGGCCGACAGGATCGAAGGGGCGATGACGGTGGATTGCCTGGCCATGTCCGGTCTCCGACGGGAAGAAGATGCGTTCAGCGCGTCACGCAATCCATGCGTCGTGCCGTTTTGCCGCGACGACGAACACGTAGCGTAAGCCATCGCCGCAGGCGTGTCTTACGGCTGCCGACAACCGATAGCCGGCAGGCTCGCACTTGAAGACGCGCTACTTGAGCCCGCGCTCGGTCTTGATGCGCTCGTAGGCCGCGTTGATCTCGCGCGCGCGGTCCTCGGCGCGGCGCTTGAGCTCGTCGGGCACGTCGCCGAGCTTGTCCGGGTGATGCTGGCTCATGAGCTTGCGGTACGCGCGCTTGATGTCGCGCTCGTCGGCATTGCGCTCGAGGCCGAGCACCGCATACGGATCGACGCGCATCGGGCCCGGCGGCGGCCTCGGACCCGGGCCGCGCGGCCCCTGCGCCGCATGACCTTTCATCGCCGCGAGCGCAGCGAGCTCGTGATCGCTGACGCCGAGCGCCCAGCACAGCTTGCGCACCAGCGCGAGCTTCGCCTCGACCAGCGCGCCCTCCGCATAGACGAGATCGAGCAGCAGATCGAGCACGAGGAACGCCAGATCGCGCCGGCCGCCGCACCAGGCCTTGATGTCGTGGATCGCGAGCTGGACTTCGAAATCCGGCTGCTTGCCCGCGTTGAAGCGTTCGATCGCGGCCCGCCTCTGCCCATTGTCGAGGCGCAGGCGCGCCATCAGCGATTCGGCCGCGGCGATTTCGACTTCGGAAACGCGCCCGTCCGATTTCGACAGCGCACCGGCGAAGCCGAACAGCGGCTCGATGAAACCGCGGCCGAGCGAGGGCGGCCGCAGCTGCGTGATCGCGACGTCGTAGAAATGCCCGAGCATCACGCCGATCAGCAAACCCATCGGATTGCGGAACAGGAATAACCCGACGATCGCGCCGATCAGCTTGCCGATGATCCTCATCGGACGGCTCCGGCTGCGCGCGGTTGCGCCGAATACCACGCGGCGAGCGCGTCGATGTCGGCGTCGGAGAGCGCGCCCGATGCCGCGCGCATCGCCGGTGCGGTGCGCTCGCCGCTGCGGTACTGGCGCAGCGCCGCCGCAAGATAGTCGCGGTCCTGCGCGGCGAGATGCGGGATGCCCTTCGCCGTCGCGATGCCGCTCTCGCCGTGGCAGGCCGCGCAAAGGCCGAGCCGCGCCGGCTTCGGCGACGCCTGGGCGTGCGCCGCGGTCGCGAACAGCAGCGCGGGGAGAATCAGCGGGAGACGGAACATCGGACAAATTCTAGCAAGCCCGCGGCAAGGTCCCGCGCGGCGCGCGTGCCGCTACAATGCGGCGCTCGACTTCTCTCGGGCGATTCCCGTGCCGACCGTCCTTTCCGAATCGAAGCTGCCCGGCCTCGACCTGATCCATCGCGGCAAGGTGCGCGACGTCTACGCGCTGTCGTCCGACGAGCTCCTGATCGTCGCCAGCGACCGGCTCAGCGCGTTCGATGTCGTGCTGCCCGATCCGATTCCCGGCAAGGGCGAGATGCTGACGCAGATCTCGAACTTCTGGTTCGGCCAGACGGCAGCGCTCGTGCCGAATCACCTGACCGGCAAGCCGGTGTCGAGCGTGCTGCCGCGCGATGTCGACGTTGCGCTGTACGAGAAGCGCAGCGTGATCGCCAGACGCCTGAAGCCGGTGCCGATCGAGGCGATCGCGCGCGGTTACCTGATCGGATCGGGCTGGAAGGACTACCAGGCGACCGGCGCGCTGTGCGGCATCCGTCTGCCGGCCGGTTTGCGTCAGGCCGAAAAGCTGCCGGAGCCGATCTTCACGCCGTCGACGAAAGCAGCGGTCGGCACGCACGACGAGAACATCGGCTTCGATCAGGTCGTCGCGACGATCGGCGCCGATCTTGCCGAACAGGTGCGCGCCGCGACGCTCGCGATCTATCGCTTCGCGGCCGCGTACGCAGCGGAGCGCGGCATCCTGATCGCCGACACGAAGTTCGAGTTCGGCACGGACGCGGCCGGCAAGCTCTACGTGATGGACGAGATGCTGACGCCGGATTCCTCGCGCTTCTGGCCCGCGGACGAATACCGCGTCGGCATCAGCCCGCCGAGCTACGACAAGCAGTTCGTGCGCGACTATCTCGAGACGCTGGACTGGAACAAGACGGCGCCGGGGCCGCGATTGCCGCGCGAGGTCATCGAAGGGACTGCGGCGAAATATGCGGAGGCGTTGAAGCGGCTGGCGGGCATCACTCTGGAGTGAGCGTCGCAGCTGTTCGCCTCTCCCGCTGCGCGGGAGAGGCCGCCCGCAGGGCGGGTGAGGGAAGTGCGCGTCGAAGAAGCATCGAGGCTTCACTCCGACTGCCCTCACCCCAACCCTCTCCCGCAAGCGGGAGAGGGGGAACGGCGGGGCCGCGCTGCGTCCACACGCAACGGTGCACCGCGTATTGCGCGAAACGCTCACTAGCAGGCATTTGCGCAAACGCTCACGCGGCGTAAATTTGAGCGACGCAAACGAGGCTCACCCATGCGCAGCGTCCACGACTGGTTCGCAAGCTACGGCGCGGACCACCAGAACCCGACCAACCGCCTGATCCACTGGATCTGCGTGCCGGCGATCCTGTGGTCGGTGATCGCGCTGATCTGGATCGTGCCGGTGCCGCCGTCGATCGGCCGGCCGGGGTTCTGGTGCGCGCTGCTGATGGTCGGCGTGCTGACGTTCTACTGGCGGCTGTCGCGTCCGCTCGGCGCGGCGATGATCGTGCTGTTCATCGCGCTCGCGCTGCTGACGCATGTCGCGTACGGCGCACTCGGCCCGAGCGCCTGCTCTGGCTCGCGATCGGCGTGTTCGTCGTCGCGTGGATCGGCCAGTTCGTCGGGCACAAGCTCGAAGGGCGGCGGCCGTCGTTCCTCACCGACCTCGCCTATCTGCTGATCGGGCCGGCGTGGCTCGTGGCCAAGGTGATGCGCCGGCTCGGTGTCGCGTACTGATCGCGCGCGAGCTCACTGCTCGTCGCGGATTTCCTCGATGCGGTCGATGCGTCCGGCGCGGATCGTGAACATCACGGCCTTGCCGTCGAGGCGGTACTGCCAGCGATCGGCGATGTAACCGCCGAAGCGCGATTGGACCGGCTCCTTGTACAACGGCTCGCCGAGCGTACCGATCAGCGCGCTGACGCTGTCGCCGACGCTGAGCAGGTGCGAGCCGACGCGATAGGTATCGAATGCCTGCGCGAGCGTCGACAACGCGAGGCATGCGAGAAGCAGCCAACGGAGTTTCATAGCGGAGTCCTCTTGCGTGCGGCCGGGCGTCGCGGGCCCGCGATCATTCGGCCGCGGTTCTTACTTCGATCGTCATCGCGTGGAAATCGAGCGTGACGATGCTGTGCGCGAACAGCGCGTTGCCGACCGTCGCTTCGAACATGCCATCCGGCTGATGCACGGGATTTGCGCCTTCGCCGACGAAATAGAGCGTGTGCGCGCCGCCGAGCAGGCCGTGCTTGCCGAATCCGATGCTGTCCGAGCGGCCGGCGAGCAGGTTGACGCCGCCGTCCGTGTAGCGGAAAAGCTCCGGACTGCCGTCCTTGCGCAACCCGAGCGTATCGAGCGCGCTGTCGTAGATCAGCATCGTGCCGGTGAAAACAGTATCGATCTGCGCGCGCACGTTCTTGCCGTTGACGGTGAACGGCGAGCCGACGACGACCGGCGGACCATGCTCTCCGAACGGGATCAGCTTGAGCGATCCCGTGCCTTCGGGCCTTTCCGGCGGCACCGGCGTCGCGATCGGCCGCGAGACGCGCAGGCGGTGGTGCGGATAGTCGATCTCCAGCACGCGGTCCTTGAAGAAATCGTAGGTCAGCGAGCCGTCGACCGGCGGCTGGTACTGGCCGAGCATCTTGCGGTCGAACACGTAGAACGTCGCGCTTGCCGTCTCGCTGCCGAGGCCGACGCGGTGCTCGCCGCCGAGCCAGATGCCGGGCACGGCTTCGCCGTTGCGCTGCGCGGGCTGCAATGTCCAGCTGAGCTCGCGGGCGACGTCCGCGATCAGCGTCGAATGCGCGTTGCCGGTATCGAGCATCAGCGTGCGCGGCGCGGCGCCGTCGAGCGAGGCGTCGATGCAGATGAGGCCTTCGCAGCTGCGGAATGGCACGTCCACGACGAAGGCCGGCGCCGCGGCATGCGCGAAAGACGCAACGGCCAGCACGCCGGAAAGAAACGAGGCGCGGAATACTCCGCGCGCGAAGGACATCACGAGCTCACGCATGACCTGGCGAGTGGAGCACGAGGAAGGCGCGCACGCATGCGCATGAAGTCACGCGGCGCGCCATCGCAATGACGGCGCACCGCGCACGAGCGTCGCAAGCTACTGCGGCGGTTGCTGCACGATCGCAGGATTGTTCACCTGCACGACCGTGCCGCCGCTGACCAGCATGCTCGCCATCTCGCCCTGCATCTCCACGGTCGCGGCCGGGAAATCGGTCGGATCGAGGATCGAGCCGTGCTCGCCCTGCAGGAAGCGCACGGCGCCGCGGATGCCGTCCGCGTCCTGCGTCGTGCTCGAGATCGCGGCGAGCCCGAACGCGCGGATCAGCGGCTCGGTGCCCGAGAGAGGCGCACCCGGAACCGTGTTCGGGATGACCTGATCGGGCAGCACGTCGCCGCCGCCGACGACTTCCTGCGCGAGCAGGCGCTTGGTCGACATCAGCGTGTCGGCGCCGCCGAAGTTGATCGGATCGCCGGAATCGACCGCGGTCTGCGCGGCGACCATGAACGCGTCGTAGTCCGGCGTGCCGGCTTCGACGCCAGCCGCCGCGAGGCCGGCGCGGATGCGCGGACCGAATGTCGGCGAGCCGTCGAGCAGGCGCGCGATGCCGCCGCCCGGAACGTTGATCACGCCGATGCCGACGTTCGGGTCGAGCGAAAGGAACACGCTGCCGACGATGCTGCCGAGCGACTGGCCGACGAAGCCGATGTGCGAGCCATCGAAGTCGGTACCCGGCGAGTAGTGCATCGACGGAATCGCGTGCGCGAGCTGGAAGAGATCCACGACGCCCTGGCGCAGGTTGTCGCGCGAGGTCAGGAGGCTCTGCAGGTTGATGAACCATGCGCCCGACGGATCGATCTCGCCGTCCGGACCCGGTGCGCCGGTGGTGTTGTTCTCGACATCGAGATCGAACGTGCGCTCCTCGGCACCGATCGCCGCGAACGGCGTGTTGCCGATGTAGAACGGATTGCTCGTGTCGGTGACGCCGTGCAGCGGCAGGTCGATCGCGACGACCGCGAAGCCTTGCGCCGCGAGCGTGCCGGCGATCGCGAACACGTCGGTGCGGTTGCGCGTGATGCCGTGCTGGAAGATCACGACCGGCCAGCCGGTCGACAGGCTTCGTGCGGCCCGAATGAGAGTTCGGCAGCGTCACGATCATCGGCACGGTCTGCGTCGAGGTCGCGACCGGGAACGGATTGCAGTAGGTCACGTTCGTCGAGGTCGGATCGAGTCCGAAATCCGCGCACTGCGGAATGTACGCGCCGGGCGCCGCATTCCAGAACTGGTTCAGCGGCGCGATCGGATTCTCTTCGCTCGGCGCCGACAGGTAGTACGGAAGATCGATCGTGCCGATGTAGATGTCGGCGACCGGCGGCAGGCCCACGCCAAGATCGCCGAGCGTCTTGCCGGTCGGCGCGATATGCGTCGTCGCGGCCGGAGACTGCTCGGTGACCGAATCGATCGCGAGCAGCGCGGTCGAAGTGTCCTCGGTCGTCGCGACCCACGAGATCGTGATCGATCCCTGCGCAACGCCGGCCGCGTACGCGGCGGCTTCCTGCGAATTGGTCAGCTGGCGCAGCGGTTCGAGCGCGCACGCTTGCGAGGCCGGCAACGCGGGAACGGTCGACTGGCCGCCGGAGCACAGCGGCGTCGTGCGCTCGGCGAGCAGATAAGGCAACGCCGCGCGGGTCGGCGCGCCGCCGATGTTCTTGATGCCGTTCGTCAGCACGGCCATGTACGAGCGTCGCGAGCCGAGCGGCTGCGTCGGCACGATCGCGAGCGTGCGGGCGGTCGTATCGGAAGGCGCCAGCGCAACGACGAAATCCTGCGGCGAGGCGAGCTCGCGCACGATGCCGGTGACGCCGCCGCCGGGGCCCGTCAGCGTGACTTCGAACATGCGCACGCTGTCGCCTGGCACGAGCGACGTGGCATCGACCGGCATGTTGAACGTGGTCGACCACGGCGCGACCGGGCTGAAGCCATCGAGCGCGCTCAGCGCGACCTTCGGGTCGCCGAAGTCGGTCGGATCGGCGGTCGGAATGTTGAGGGTCAGGTCCGTGCTGCCGCTGAGCAGCAGGTTGCTCGGAAACGGCACGATGCTGTTGGCCGGGTCGAAGCTCGCGACCGGATGAAACTGGACCGGGGCGGTGTAGTCGTACGCGTAGGCTTCGCGGACGGTGCACACGGCCAGAAGCGACGACGCCACGGCCACGGCCGTGGTGATCAGACGGACCTGCATGACGACACCTTCCGATGACCCTGAGAGACGAGTCATCTTAGGCGCTTCAAACGCGCTCTGGCAACGCTGCACCGCCGCGAGAAATCCGGCTTCATGCGAATGATGCGTCGCACCACCCGGCCGTTGGACCGGGCTCGGCTCAGGGCAGCGGCGGCGGCGTCCAGGTGCTCGCATCGGGTCGGAAATCGCGCGGCGACCAGCCGAAGTCGGCGGCGGCCGCCGCGTGGTCGACGACGAGGTCTTCGTTCGTGCGTTGCAGCGCCGAAGCGCTGGCCGCGCGGAATGCCGGCAGCTGCCGCGCGAGGCCGAGGCCGGCGCGCGCGATCATGAACGGGATCGGCAGCGCGAGCGTCGCGAACGGCAGCGATGTGCGCACGCGCGCGAGCATCGTCGCGAACGCGAGGCGCTCGCCGCCGCCGACGTCGTAGGTGCCGCCGGCCGACGGCGACGAAGCGAGCGCGACGCAGGCCGCCGCGAGATCGTCCGCGTGCACGGGCTGGCGCAGGCCGCGCGCGCCCGGCGCGTACGGAAACACGCGCCAGCGCCGCGCGAATTCGGCGATCGGCGTCAGGCTGCGGTCGAGGCCGGCGCCGTAGATCAGGCTCGCGCGAAGGATCGTCGCCACCGATCCGCGCGCCTCGGCCGCTGCCGCGAGCGTGCGCTCGGCGCGGAGCAGCCGATCGGCGAGCGCGCGTTCGCGCGGATCCTTCGAGGCCGCTTTGGTCTTTGCGCTCAGCGAGCCGATCGCGACGATGCGCGGACGTCCTTCGACGCGGCTCCTCGCGAACCAATCGGCAAACGCATCGAGCGGACCCAGGCTGAAGATCGCTGCAGAGTCCGACGGAGCGGGCGTGTCGCCCGAAAGATCGCCGACGACCCAGCGCAGGCCCGGATGATCGTGCCGTGCGCGCCTCGCGGCTGACCGCGACGACATCGTGCCCCGCATCCAGCAGTCGCGGCAGCAGAAAGCGACCGATCGCGCCGCTCGCGCCGAACACGAGGAAAACCGCCATTCGCGCGCGCCGCTACGCCGCGGCGCCGTGCGGATGCACCGGCAGCACGATCGTGAATATCGAGCCGCCGCCGGTCTTCGTGCGCACCTTCACTGCGCCGCCGAGATCGTGGACGATCTGGCGCACGACCGTGAGGCCGATGCCTCCGGCCGCGTCGGCGGATTTCGTCGTCACGAACGGATCGAAGATCAGCGGCAGGAGGTCCTCGGAAATGCCGGGCCCGGTGTCGGCGATGTCGATCTCGACCTGGTTGCCGGCCGCGCGCGTCGCGACGCTGAGCCGGCCGCTGCCGTTCATCGCTTCGCTCGCGTTGTTGATCAGGTGCAGGAACACCTGCGCAAGACGGTCGGGTCGCGCCTCGATCTTCGGCAGCTCGCGGTAGTCGCGCACGATCTCGATGCGTCCGCGCAGGCGGCGCTCCGCGATGCGCAGCGCGTGATCGATGCTGAGATTCACGTCGGCGGGCTGCGCGTCGCCGAGATCGGCGCCGGCGAACTGCGAGAGGCTCTGCGTCAGCGCGCCGATGTCGCGCAGGCTTTCGGCGGCGGTCTCGAGGAGATGCCGCGATTCGTCGAGCGCCGAGCTCTTCTCGAGGTTCGCGCGCGCCTCGAACAGCGCGCGCCGCGCGCCTTCGACGTGCAGCACGAGCTTGTCCATGCTCGCCTTGTCGGCGCCGAAGATCAGCTCGACCGGCTGCAGGCAGTACTGCACGGCCATGTCGTAGCGCTTGACCAGCGTGCGGTAGTCGACCAGCTGGCGCGCCGCGTGATCGACCTGGCTTCGCACCGACGCAAGCGGCGCATCGAGCTCGTGCGCGGTCGTGCCGAGCAGCCGGCCGAGCGGCGCGAGCCCGGCCGAGCCGACCGCCTGGGCCTGGTTCGCGCGCATCGCGTCGGTTGCGTTCTCGGCCTCGATCTTGGCGAAGCGCAGCTGCGTCGTCAGCGCGCGCTCGGACGCGAGCTGGCGCGCGAGCCAGACCGCGAACCCGATGACGACCACCGCGACGATCCAACCGAGCCAGGCCATGCTTCAGATCCTCCGCTTCGTGCGCAATGAGCGCCTGCCGCCGCAATCGCTCATGTCGAGTGCGTCAGCCACGCTTCGCCGATCAGGAACAACGCATACGCGGCGACGAGAATCACGCCCTCGCGCCGCGACAGCTCGCCGTCGCTGCGCATCATCGGATAGATCGCGACCGCGAGCACGATCAGCGCCGGAATCTCGATGTGCTGCAGCGAGCGCGCCGCGCCGATCGGCTGCCACAGCGCCAGCAGGCCGGTGAGCAGCAGCACGCTGCCGATCACGGCGCCGAACGCGTGCCCGATCGCGAAATCGCCCTGCCCGAGGCGCGCCGCGATCAGCGTCGGCGGCACGCTCGCCAGCGCGGTCGCCGCGCCGAGCAGCGTCAGCCCGACGACGACCGGCGAGGTCCCGCACGCATTCGCGAAATACAGTGCGCCATCGACCAGCCACACCGCGGCGAACGGCAGGATCACGGCGCCGACGACCACGCGCGCGGCGTCGCGCCAGACCAGCATCGCGGTGCCGGTCGCGGCGGCGATCTCGTTGCGCACTTCCTCGTTCTCGGTGCGCGCGTCGCCGATGACGAGCGCCGCGACCAGGAACCAGGCGAGGATCAGGATCGCGCCGTCGAACATGCCGATCCGCGCATCGAGCGAAAGCAGCCACAGCAGCAGGCCGGCCGCGATCAGGGCCGGGTTGGCTCGCCTGAAGAGCTTGAGCCGCGCGCGCAGCGGTGCGGCGAGCGCGCAAAGACCGAGCACGAGGCCGATCTGCGCGATGCTGCCGCCGACGAGACTGCCGAACGCGAGCTCGGGCTGGCGCGCATAGCCCGCCGCGAGCGTGACCGCGAGCGCCGGCACCAGCGCGCTCAGCGCCGTCGAGGCGAGCCCGACGCCGAACGAGGATGCGCCGCTGCGCAGCGCAAGCCCGCCGATGCCGCGCGCGAGACTGTCCGCGCCCAGCATCAGCAGGACGACCCCCAAGACGAAACTCCCGACCTGTGCGAGCATGTCCGCCCTCCTCCCGCTCGGCAGCGCGGCCCGCTGAGTCTATCTGGATGCCGCGCTCGGGCAATAACTTCGGCGCAATGGCCGTTGTGCGAGGATGGCAATCGGCAGGGACGATCGTTCGAAGCGCGCAGCCGGTCGAGGTGATCCGGCGTACGGGATGTGCGGTTCGGGCAAACGTGGCGGCTCTCGCAACTCGACTCGCGGAGGCACGATGATCGCTCGCATCTGGCGCGGTATCACGCTCGCGGAAAAGGCGGACGAGTACGTCCGCTACCTGAACGAGACCGGGCTCAGGGACTACGCGAAGACGCCGGGCAACCAGGGCGTGACCGTGCTGCGCCGCCTGCAGGGCGAGCACTGCGAGATCGTGCTGATCTCGCTATGGGATTCGATGGCGGCGGTGCGCGCATTCGCCGGCGAGAATCCGGAGCGCTCGGTCTACTACCCCGAGGACGAGCAGTACCTGCTCGAGATGGAGCCGCTGGTGCGGCATTACGAAGTCGCCGACCGGCTCATGCCGGGCGACATCGCCCCGCAGGATATTCCGCCGATCGCACGCGCGAGGCGCTAGTCCGGCGTGCCTGCGGTTTCGAGTGCCCAGTCGACCGCGTCTTCGGCGTGGATGCGCGTCGTGTCGAACACCGGCACGCTCGTATCGTCCGCGCCGACCAGCAGCCCGATTTCCGTGCAGCCGAGGATCACCGCTTGCGCGCCGCGCGCGACGAGGTCGGCCATCGCGCGATGGAACGTCGCGCGCGAAGTCTCGCGGATCGTGCCGAGGCAAAGCTCCTCGTAGATGATGCGATGCACTTCGGTGCGCATCGGCGCGTCCGGTGTCAGCACAGAAAGCCCGCTCGCTTCGAGGCGTTCGCGATAGAACGCCTGCTCCATCGTGAATCGCGTCGCGAGGAGCCCGACCTTGCTCAATCCGGCCGCGCGGATGCGCCGCGCGGTCGCGTCGGCGATGTGCAGCACCGGAATGCCGATCGCGGGCACGATCGCGTCGAGCACGCGGTGCATCGTGTTCGTGCAGAGCACGAGCGCCTCGGCGCCGGCGCGCTCGAGCGCCTGCGATGCGTCCGCGAGCACGCGGCCGGCGGTGTCCCAATCGCCGATGTGCTGCAGGTGTTCGATTTCGGCGAAGTCGACGCTGTAGAGGACGAGCTTCGCCGAATGCAGTCCGCCGAGGCGCTCGCGCACGCGCTCGTTGACGTAGCGGTAGTACGGCAGCGTCGATTCCCAGCTCATGCCGCCGAGGAGTCCGAGCGTGCGCATCGGTTTTACGGCTTCAATGGGCCGCGACATCAACGCCGGCCTTTCGCGCAAGCTCTGCGAGTGCTTTGTCCGACGTCAACAACGTCGAACCTGTGCGGCGGGCTGTGACGAGATAGAGAATGTCGTATACCGGATGGCGCAACTGTGCCGCGAGCAGAAGCGCTTCGGGAAAGAGCTCCGCGCTACCGATCGGCTTGTCCACGAGCGCTATCGCCTCGCGATGGAGCCGTAGCGCGCTCTCCTCGGATATGTGCTTGCCGTTGACGTACTTCCAAAGCGCGTTTGCGGTCTCGACGACGAACAGCGAGGGTGCATACACCGCGTCAGCACGTGAAATTCGATCGAGGATCGATTCGTGTGTGACTGTGTCCAGCACCGCACGCGTCGCAGCGGATGCGTCGAGCGTCAGAGCGCCCATCAGCGCGAGCGATCCGCGCGGATGAGCGCTTCAGGCGCAGGCACGCGCTTGGTGCCGACCCGCAGCGACTGCGCGGCTTTGCGAAGCCGATCGATTGCGGCGTGACGTCCGCTGACGTCGAGCGCCTGCGCCCTGCGCAGCTCGACGATCGCCTGCTGCGCGATGCTGCGGTGGCTGCGCTCGGCCTCGCGGCGCAACTCAGCGTAGAGATCGTCCGGAAGATCGCGGATCTGGAGGATGGCCATGGGAGCACCCAATGCGTTATGCATGCATTATGCATGCGTCGGCCCCAAGCGCAAGCGAGAACCGCGATCCGGCCTGTCAGCGGCCGGCGCGGGCGAATGTCGGTTACTTCCGCTTCGGCACGTAGAGATCGGTGATCGTGCCTTCGTAAACCTCTGCCGCCATGCCGACCGATTCGCTCAGCGTCGGATGCGGATGGATCGTGAGGCCGATGTCGGCCGCTTCGGCGCCCATCTCGATCGCGAGCGCGACTTCGGAGATGAGATCGCCCGCGTTCGGCGCGACGATGCCGCCGCCGATGATGCGATGCGTTGCTTCGTCGAAGATCAGCTTGGTGAAACCTTCGGTGCGGCCGATGCCGACCGCGCGGCCCGACGCCGCGTGCGGGAACTTGCCGACGCCGTACTTGATGCCGGCTTTCTTCGCTTCGCCTTCGGTGACGCCGACCCACGCGATCTCGGGATCGGTGTACGCGACCGACGGCACGACGCGCGCGACGAACTCGCTCTTTTCGCCCGCCGCGACTTCTGCCGCGACCTTGCCTTCGTGCGTCGCCTTGTGCGCGAGCATCGGCTGGCCGACGAGATCGCCGATCGCGAAGATGTGCGGCACGTTCGTGCGCATCTGTTTGTCGACCGCAATGAAACCGCGCTCGGTCACGGCGACGCCGGCCTTGTCCGCACCGATCTTGTTGCCGTTGGCGGAACGGCCGACCGCGACCAGCACGCGGTCGTAGACTTGCGGCTCCGGCGCCTTCTCGCCTTCGAACGTCGCGCGCAGACCGTCCTTCGTCGCTTCGACTTTTGCGACCTTCACCTTCAGATGAATGCCGGCGTAGCGCTTGGCGAGACGCTGCTGCAACGGACGCACGAGATCCGCGATCGGCGCCCGGCATCAGCTGATCGAGCAGCTCGACGACCGTGACTTCGCTGCCGAGCGCATCGAACACGCACGCCATCTCGAGGCCGATGATGCCGCCGCCGACGACGAGGAGTTTCTTCGGGATCTCGGCGAGCTCGAGCGCATCGGTCGAATCCATCATGCGCTTGTCGTCCCACGGAAAGCCGGGCAGCTTCACGGCTTGCGAGCCGGCGGCGATGATCGCTTTCTCGAAACGGACGAGCTTCTTGCCGTCCTTCGTCTCGACTTCGATCTCGTGCGGCGAGATGAACTTGCCGGTGCCGGCGACGACGCGTGACCTTGCGCTGCTTCGACATGCCGGCGAGGCCGTTGACCATCTGCGCGACGACCTTGTCCTTGTACGCGCGCAGTTTCGCGAGATCGATCTTCGGCTCGCCGAATGCGACGCCGTAATCGCTTGCGTGCGCGGCTTCGTCGATCACGCGCGCCGCGTGCAGCAGCGCCTTCGACGGAATGCAGCCGACGTTGAGGCAGACGCCGCCGAGCGCGACGTAGCGCTCGATCAGCACGGTGTTCTGGCCGAGATCGGCTGCGCGGAATGCGGCGGTGTAGCCGCCGGGTCCGGAGCCGAGCACGACGACCTGGCATTCGATATCGGCCTTGCGCCCGGACTCCGGCGCACCTTTCGCAACCGGCGCAGCACTCGTCGCCGCACCCCCTCTCCCGCTTGCGGGAGAGGGCTGGGGTGAGGGCGGCACTTGAGACGCCGTCTCACGCTTTCCCTCACCCGCCGCGCTTTGCGCGGCGGCCTCTCCCGCAAGCGGGCGAGGCGGAGAAGCGGCTTGCGGCGCGGCTTTGGAAGGCGTCGCAGCCTCCGTCGCTTCGACCACGACGACGACATCGCCTTCCGACACCGTATCGTTGACCTTGACGCGCACTTCCTTGACGACACCGGCCGCGCTCGCCGGCACTTCCATCGTCGCCTTGTCCGATTCGAGCGTGACAAGGCTCTGATCCTTCGCGACGGTATCGCCCGGCTTCACCAGCACTTCGATGACCGGCACGTCGGAGTAATTGCCGATATCCGGAACCTTGACTTCGATCGTGTTCGCCATGACCGCCTCCGTGCGCTACAGCAGAACGCGCCGCATGTCGGCGAGCACCTGCGCGAGATACGCGGTGAAGCGCGCCGCCGATGCGCCGTCGATGACGCGATGATCGTAGGAAAGCGACAGCGGCAGGATCAGCCGCGGCTGGAACGCCTTGCCGTCCCAGACGGGCTTGGTCGCCGATTTCGACACGCCGAGGATCGCGACTTCCGGCGCGTTGACGATCGGCGTGAACGCGGTGCCGCCGATGCCGCCGAGCGAGGAGATCGAGAAGCATCCGCCGGACATCTCGGCCGGACCGAGCTTGCCGTCGCGCGCCTTCTTCGCGAGCTCGGCGGTTTCGGTCGCGATCTCGATGACGCCTTTCCTGTCCGCATCGCGCAGCACGGGCACGACGAGACCGTTCGGCGTGTCGGCGGCGAAGCCGACGTGGAAATATTTCTTCAGCGTCAGGTTCTCGCCGGCCGCATCGAGCGAGGAGTTGAAGTCCGGATACTTCTTCAGACCCGCGACGACGGCCTTGATCAGGAACGCGAGCATCGTCAGCTTGATGCCGGCCTTCTCGTTTTCCTTGTTGATCTGCGACGCGCAGCGCTTCGAGCTCGGTGATGTCGGCATCGTCCTGATGCGTCACATGCGGGATCATCACCCAGTTGCGCGCGAGGTTCGCGCCGGAGATCTTCTTGATCTTCGAAAGCGGCTTGGTTTCGACTTCGCCGAATTTCGCGAAGTCGATGTGCGGCCACGGCAGCAGATTCAGTCCGGCGCCGCCCGCTCCGCCCGCGGTGCGCGGCGCGGTGCCCTGGCCGCTCAGCACGGACTTCACGTAGGCGCGCACATCGGCCTTCGTGATGCGGCCCTTGCGCTCGCTGCCCTTGACGAGGTTGAGATCGACGCCGAGCTCGCGCGCGATCAGGCGCACGGCCGGGCTCGCGTACGGCACCTTGTCGGGCATGACCGTGCTCGCGTCGAACGGCACCGGCGGCGTGCGCGGGCCCGAGGCTTCGGGATCGACGCCGGGGCGCGTATCGATCGCGGGCGCCGGACTCGCGGGCGCCGGACTCGCTTTCGGCGGCGGGCTCTGGGCAGCGGCAGGCCGCAGGCCTTCCTCGCGCGCGAGCGCCATCGGCGAAGTGTCGCCCGCGATCGGCGTCGGCTCCGGCTTCGCTTCGACGGGCTTCGTGGGTGCAGGCGCGGGCGCGCCATCGCTCGCCTCGATCACGGCGACGACCATGCCTTCGGACACTTCGTCGCCGACCTTGACCTTGACCTCCTTCACGACGCCATCGAACGGCGCCGGCACTTCCATCGTCGCCTTGTCCGATTCGAGCGTGACGAGACCCTGATCCCTGCCGACGGTGTCGCCCGCCTTCACCAGCACCTCGATGACCGGCACGTTCGTGTAGTTGCCGATATCCGGCACCTTGGCTTCGCGAGTCGCCATTCCATTCTCCTGAAAATGCCGCGGCCGCCGCGTGTCTGCGACGATTGCGGCCTCCCTCGCGGGAGGAAACGGCCGGGGAAGCGCGCCACGACAGCGCTTCGCTCGACGGCCACACAGACCGGCAATGATCGCCGATTTGTGCGACGGCCGTCATGTCGGCGCATCGCCGGCGCCCGTTCCGGCGATCGGTTCGCCGTGCGGCCTGCTACATTTCGCATCGCGGCGAGCTCGACGGCCGCATCTTCGCGCGACCAAGGGGGTCATCGCGGATGTACACGCTCTATTATTCTCCGGGCACGGCCAGCCTCGCGGTGCATCTCGCGCTGCTCGAGATCGGTGCGCCGCACGAGCTCATAAAGCTCGACCTCGACGCCGGCGAGCAGAACAGTCCCGCCTATCTCGCGCTGAATCCGAACGCGGTCGTGCCGACGCTGATCGTCGACGGCCGGCCGGTCGCCGAATCGGCGGGGCTTCTGATGCTGCTGGCCGAGCGTCATCCCGAAGCGCGGCTTGCACCGGCGCCCGGCACGCCGTTGCGGCCGGTCTATCTGCAATGGATGCTCCATTTCGCGAACACCGTGCAGCCCGGCTTTCGCAGCTGGTTCTCGCCGAAGGAGTTCGCAGGCGAGGATGCGGCCGCGACAGCGAAAAATCTCGCGCATCTGCGCATCGAGCGCGAGTGGGATCTCTTCGCCGCGCACATCGCAGCACACGGGCCCTATGTGCTCGGCCCGGACTTCAGCGTCGCCGACATCCTCGCGATGATGCTGATGCGCTGGTCGCGCAACATGCCCAAGCCCGCGACGTCGTGGCCGGCGCTCGCCGAGCTCGTCGCGCGCATCAAGGCGCGGCCATCGTGGCCTCAGCTCTACGCGATCGAAGGCTTGACCGAGTGGGCGTGACGAGCGAGCAGCGGCGATGATTCCCAGCGATCCGAACGCGAACGACAAGACCGAGATCAGCGGACTCGAAGCGCCGGCCGGCGGCGCCGATGCGTTCGCGCCCGGCGCGCAGTTCGGCGTCTACATGATCAAGGGCGTGCTCGGCGAAGGCGGCATGGGCCGCGTGTATCTCGCCGAGCAGACGCGACCGGTGCGCCGCGAAGTCGCGCTGAAGCTGATCCGCGAGCAGGTCGAAAGCCCGCTCGCGCGCGCGTATTTCGATGTCGAAAGCCAGGCGCTCGCGCAGATGCAGCACCCGGCGATCGCGCAGGTGTTCGATGCCGGCACGACCGCCGAGGGCCATCCGTACATCGCGATGGAAGTGGTCGAAGGCGAGCCGCTGACGCGTTTCTGCCGCGAGCAGAAGCTTGGCCTCGACGAGCGCCTCGCGCTCTTCACGCGCGTCTGCCACGGCGTGCAGCACGCGCACCAGAAAGGCGTCATCCACCGCGATCTCAAGCCTGGCAACGTGCTCGTGCGCCGCGTCGACGGTGCGCCGGCGCCGAAGATCATCGATTTCGGCATCGCGGTCGGCGGCGCGCCTGGCGCACAGGGCGCGGTCGCCGATGCGGCGACGGTCGAACGTGCCGGCACGGTCGGTGTACATGAGCCCCGAGCAGCTCTCGCCGCGCACGCGCGATCTCGATACGCGAAGCGACGTGTATTCGCTCGGCGTGATGCTCTACGAAGTGCTGACCGACAGCGAAGCATCTGCGGTCACGTCCGCGCCGCACCGCTCGGCGCCGCGCGCTGCAGCACACGCTGCTCGGCGGCGACGACGATTTCGACGCGTCGTCCAACGAATTGATGGCCGCGATCCACAACGTGCCGGACGAGCTGCGCGCGGTGCTGCGCCGCGCGCTCGCGCCGGATCGCGCCGAGCGCTACGACTCGGCGATCGCGCTCGCCGAAGATCTCGATCGCTATCGCGAGCACCGGCCGTTGAAGGCGATGCCGCCGAGTCGCCTGTACGTCGCGCGCACTTTCCTGCGGCGTCATCGTCTCGCGATTGCGGCGGCAGGACTCGTCGCCGGCGCGCTCATCGTCGGCATCGCGGTCGCGATCGCCGGCATGCGCGAGGCGCAGCGTTCGGCCGCGATCGCGCAGACCGAAGCGGCCAAGGCCGAGCAGGTCGCCGACTTTGCGCGCAGCATGCTGGCCGGCATCGATCCCGACATCGCGCGCGGCATGGACCGCAGCCTCATGCGCCTTGCGCTCGACTCGGCCGCCGAGCGCGCCGGCAAGGAGCTCGCCGGCCAGCCCGCGGTGCGCGCTTCGATCGAGCACACGATCGCCGACAGCTACGCCGCGATCGGTGACTACCCGCTCGCGCTCAAGCACTACGAAGCGACGCTCGCGCTCGCCGACAGCGCCAACCTCGGTATCGAGGAACGGCGCCAAGCTCACGCTGCGCCGCGCCGAGATGGACGACGACCAGGGCCACATGGACGACGCGCTCAACGGCGCAAAGCGCGCGGTGTCGATGCTCGCTGCGCTGCCCGCGGACAACCGCATGCGCCTGTTCGTCGAGAGCCGTCTCGCCGGCCTCGAGTGCGACGCGGGCCACGCCGAGCTCTGTCGTGAGCAGAACCAGAGGGTCTACGACGCACAGCGCAAGGCGTTCGGCGAGGACGATGCGGACACGCTGGCGACCCTGCATGGCCTCGCTCGCGCATACTCGGATCTCGCGCGCTACGACGACGCGCGCAAGATCTACGGCACGCTGATCGAAAAGTACAAGGCGCAATTGGGTCCCGAGCACTCCAAGACGCTCGGCGCGATCAACGGTCTCGCGGTCGTCGATCTCGAGAGCAAGAACGACGTCGAGGCGGAGAAGCTGCTGCGTCCGATCCTCGAGATCGACGAGCGCCGGTTCGGGCCCGACCATCCGGTCACGCACACGGCCGTCAACAATCTCGGCGGCGCGATCCGCGGCCAGGGACGCAACGAGGAAGCGCGTCCCTATTACGAGCGCGCGCTCGCGCTGAGCACGAAGCTCTATGGCATAGACAGCTACGCGACGGTCGTCGCCGAGAACAATCTCAGCCTGCTGCTGCGCGACGTCGGCGAGCTCGCCGAAGCCGAGAAGCACGCGCGCATCTCGGTCGCGCATGCCGACAAGGCGTTCGGCGCCGACAGCGCGTACCGCGGCATCATGCACGACGGCCTCGGCTCGATCCTGACGCACGAGAAGAAATTCGCCGAAGCCGAACACGAGCTCGACACCGCGTGGAACATCCTGTTCAACGCGAAGGAGTTCGGCCAGAACCATCCGCGCAGCCAGGAAGTCGTCGATCACTACATCGATCTGTACGTCGCGTGGAACAAGCCGGATCGCGAGGCGGCGTGGCGGGCGCGAAAGAAAACGGTCGCGGCGAATTACGCGCCGCGCCGCGTCCTAGGAAATGGGTTTCCCCTCTCCCGCTTGCGGGAGAGGGCAGGGTGAGGGCAAGCAGGTTCACGTCCCCGCCGTGCCTGCTCCCAGAAAAACCGCAGACGATCGAGCAGATCAGTAGACCCGCACGAGATCGAGCCGGCTGCCGTCCGAGAGTCGAAGATCGAGATCGTTCTCGACCCGATCGAGCGCGCGCAGGCGCGGACACAGGCTCATCGCGCGTCCCTCGAGCTCGGCCGCCTGCTTCTCGACCGCGCGCTCGACGCTGCGCTCGATGCCTTCCGCGCGCGCTTCGAGCGCTGCGGCGGCGGCTTCGTCGCCGGTGAATGCGACCTTGAGCGCTTCGGCGGTCACGTTGCCGACGATTTCCGGCACGACGGCCTCGACCGTGCTCTCGACGAGGCGATCGATGTCGGCGTCCTGCCAGTGCTCGAAGCTGTCCGCATCGGCGATGCGTGCGATCGATCTCGCGGCCGACGCGCGCGATGCGCTCTGCGCTGTGGCGCGCGGCATCGCCGTCGTGCGCGAATGCGGCGGCGACCTCACCGACCGCGTGAACGCGATCGCGATCGCCTCGCGCGCGATCGCCTTCACTTCGGGCACGAGCGAGCGGACCTCGCGCTCGGCGTCGCGCAGGCGCCTGGCGTCCGCATCGTTGGTCGCGACGAGCTTGCCGTCGACGCGCAGCGTGCCGTCGGCGATCTCGACTTCGGTCGGCGTACCGCCCGAGCGTTTGAAGACGAGGCGATCGGGCTTGATCGACAGCGAATAGTCGCTGCGCACGCCGCAGTCGCCGATATGCACGTGCGCAAAGGCCGGGGCCGAGAGCGCTGCGCCGAGCGCAAGAGCCAGGAGTTTCGCTTTCATGGACATCCTCCGAGCAGGATCGAGCCGTTGGATGCGGAAGATGCCGTCGAGGGTTTAATGCATGCGCGTGCCGTGCGTCGGGGTGACGCACGGCACGGTGCCGGAAGTCATGGCCGGCGCGGCGCGCCAGCCCGGTCGGCTAGCGGCCCTTGACCGGCGATTCGTCTTCGCCGAACAGCGCGCTGAACACGAAGCCGCCGAGCGCGCCGCCGATGATCGGCGCGATCCAGAACAGCCAGAGCTGCGACAGCGCCCAGCTGCCCTGGAAGATCGCGACGCCCGTCGAGCGCGCCGGATTCACCGAGGTGTTGGTCACCGGGATGCTGATCAGGTGGATCAGCGTCAGCGCAAAACCAATCGCGATCGGTGCGAAGCCGGCCGGCGCGCGGCCGTGCGTCGCGCCGAGGATGATCATGATGAAGAAGAACGTCATGACCACCTCGCAGATCAGCGCCGCCTGCAGCGAGTAGCCGCCGGGCGAATGCTCGCCGTAGCCGTTCGAGGCGAAGCCGGCCGATGCATCGAATCCGGCCTTGCCGCTCGCGATCAGGTACAGCACGCCGCCGGCTGCGATCGCGCCGATGACCTGGGCGATGATGTAGGGAACGAGATCCTTGACCGGAAAGCGGCCGCCCGCGACGAGGCCGACGGACACGGCCGGATTGAAGTGGCCGCCCGAGATTCCGCCGACCGCATAGGCCATCGTCAGCACCGTGAGGCCGAACGCGAGCGCGACGCCGGCGAAGCCGATGCCGAGGTCCGGAACCGCCGCCGCGAGAACGGCGCTGCCGCAGCCGCCGATCACGAGCCAGAACGTGCCGAAGAATTCCGCGCCAAGACGCCTGCCCATGCTCATCGTCCTTTCCTCCGTTGTAGAGAAGTACGAATGTGGATGCGACGATCGGTGATCATCGCGGCAATCATACGCGCCCGCGCGAACGCGGCTATTGCGCCGGCGTTGCGGTCGCGCTCGCTGCGTTCTCGGGCGTCGTCTGCGGATGTTCCTTGAGCCAGATCATCGACCCATGCACGCGGTCGTAGCCGCTCGGATGGTCGTAGAAAACGATTTCCTCGAGCGGCCCCGGCTTGAGCTTGCGATACGTGCTGAGCCGCATCGCCGCCATCGCGAATCCGTGCGGCTCGTGCGGCCGCGTTGAGCCCGAACGCGTCGGCTTCGGCTTCGGCCTGACGCACGATCGAGTTGGTCAGCGGCGTCGCCAGCAGGAAAAACAGCGAGAAGATCGCGACCGCGAGCGGCAGCGCAGCGGGATCGGTGCGTCCTTCGAGCCCGAAACGCGCTGCCCCAGCGCGCCAGCGCCCAATCCATCGTGCGGTGCACGACCCAGAGCGCGAACGCGATGACGAGCGTGAGGTAAACCGTCAGGCGCAGTCCGTGATTGAGCACGTAGTGCCCCATCTCGTGGCCCATGACGGCCTTGATCTCCGGCAGCGAGCTCTTGTTGAGCAGGTTGTCGTTGAGCGCGACGCGCGTGGTGCCGAGAAAGCCGGATACGTTCGCGCTGATGCGCGTGGTCTGCCGCGACGCGTCGAACTCGACGACGTTGTCGGTCGGAATCTGGTTCGCGCGCGCGAGCGACAGCACGGCCTCGCGCACGGCGCCCTCGCGCAGCGGCTTGTAGTCGTTGAACAGCGGATCGACGAACACCGGCGCCAGCATCAGCACGAAAAGGATCAGCACGAACGCGCCGCCGCTCGCCCACACCCACCAGCGATCGCCGGCGCGGCGCACGGCGCCGTAGATCAGCGCGATGACGACCGGCACGAGGATCGCGGAGACCATCAGCGACTTCAGCGCATCGCCGAACCAGCCGGCGAACGTCTGCGTCGCGAGCCCGTACTGATGTTCGCGCACGAAACCGGCGTAGATGTCGAACGGAAGCGAGATCACGAACGTGGCGAGCACCCAGAGCAGGCCGTAGATCAGCGTCTGGATCCACGGCCGCCGCGATACGCGACGCCCGATATCGCGCATGCGTCGCGAAAGGCCGGTGTAGAGCAGCACGGCGGCGATGCCGAGCCCGTAGACGAAACCCCACAGCTGCAGCCAGTAGCCGCCTTCGAAATACGCGTTCGAGAGCTCGCGCTGCTCGGGCGTCAGGAGAGCGAGATAGGCCTCGGTCGCGCGATCGACGTCGAAGTTGGGCCCGGACCGCGCCGCGTCCGGGACATTGAGGCCCGGGCGGCAGGTCGCGGACGATCGCCGACTCCGCGAATGCGTGCTGGAACAGCGCGAACAACAGGAAGAATCCGAGAATTCCGCGCACGATCGCGTTCATGCGTTACCTCTGCCGGCCGTCGTCCGGAGAGCTTCGCCGCCGGCGGGTCCGGCGTCAATCCGGCGCCATGCGGGTGCCGCGCCAGTTCGGTGGCACGCGCGGCATCGGCTAAGATCGAGGCTCCTACTGGGGAGCGCGCGCCATGTGGTTCCTGACTCTCATCCTGCTCGTCCTGCTTGGCCTGCTCGGAATCGCGGACTGGCTGAAGTCGCAGCGGCCCGATGCCGCGCGGCATCTGCAGCCGATCGAGCAGTTCGAAGGTTATATCGGCGCGGCCGGTCTCGTCTGGGGACTTCTGCTGCTGCTGCGCTGGCTGTCCAGGCTCGGTGTCATGCTACTCGTCCGGCGCGATGCTGGTATCGCTCCTGACCTCGCTGGTCGTGATCGCGCTGTCGCTGATCCTCGCCCTGCCGTTGCTGCGCTCGATGTTCGGCGAGGGCGAGTTCATGGCCAAGGTCGCGCGGCTGACCGACCGGCTGCTGCCGTACAAGCTCGGGCTCGGCTTCTCCTGCCTCGTGCTGGCGCTCTATTCGCTGCTGAATCGCATGTTCTGAGCGCACGTCGCGCATGAAAAAGGCCGCGGTCGAAACCGCGGCCTTTTCGTCTGAAGCGGACGCCTGTTGTTATTGCTTGGCTGCGGCGGGCTCGATCGTGAAGCCGCCGAAGCTGACACCGATATCGACGCCCTCGCCCGCACCCGCGAGCGCAAGCGAAACCGTGCCCTTGGTCAACACCTGCGCCGTGCCGGCCTTGCCCGCGCCGATGCTCGCATCGCCCTGCGCGTAGGTGCCGAGCACATCCTGGATCTTGTGCACGTCGGTGAACTTGCCCGTGCCGTTGTCGATGTGCGACTTGCCGACCGTGAGGCCGCCGCCGTTGGCCTTGATCTTCACGGGCATCGTCTTGCCGTTCGCGCAGGTCACGACGCCGGAGCCTTCGGCGCGCTTGTAGATGAGCGACCAACCGGACAGCGAGAACCGGAGCTTGCAATCGAGGTCGGCCGTGTCCGCCAGCGCCGCGCGCGGCAACCCTGCCACCAACATCAGAGCCAGAGCCGACCCTGTGAGATACATGCGTTTCATATCAGCACTCCCTTTGGTGATGAGCCGCGAAAGTTTCGGTCCGACGAAGCTGAACGACAAGCGACTATCGGCGGGAAGATGATACGGGCTTGCGTGCTTTCGCGTCCCGCGCGGGTCGACCAGCGCAGCAGCTCGCGCCAGCGTTCGAGCTTGACCGTCGCGCGGAATCGACGCGTTGGCCGGGCTCGTCGACGGCAGCGCGAGGATTTCGAGTCCGCTCGAGCCGGGCCGGCCGGATCATGGGACCGATGCGGCGCGCGAATACCTGTTGCGCCTTGGCGCCGTTGAGCGCGATCGCTTCGATCGTCGGGTAGGCCTCGAGCAGGCCCGGAATGTCGTTGGGGACTTCGCTCTCGACGAGGATGCTGCTGTCGAGGCTCCCGGGCCGCTCGCAGTGCTTGAGAACGTCCCAGATGCCGACGCCGGCCGCGTGCAGCCGCGCGATGCGCTCGGCGTACGGCAGATCAGGGCCGGCGCCGTAAAGAATCCCCATGAAGGGCCAGAAGAGGTTGTGCGGATGCGCGTACGACTGCTGCATCTCGAGCGACTTGAGGCTCGGCACCGTACCGAGCACGAGCACGCGGCAGCCGGCTCCGATCTGCGGCTGGAAGCTCGCGACGCGGACCCGCGCTGCGCGGGTGCGCCGCGAGGCGGGCATCATCGCGTCCCGTCGCGCGCGGCTAGCCGCCACGCGACGGGATCGCGCATGGCGCGCCCGCATGGGGCGCGTGGTCACGCCTCATCCGGCGCTCTTCTGCAGCGTGGCGAGATCGGCGAGCACCTGCTTGGAATTCTTCTCCGGATCGACGTCGCGGTAGTGCTTGGCGATCTTGCCGTGCGGATCGATCAGGAACGTCTCGCGCTTGGCGTAGGTCATGCCCATCTTCGAGGTCAGCACGCCGTAGGTCTTCGCGGTTTCCTGCTTCGAATCGGACAGCAGCGGGAACGGCACGTGGTATTTCTCGGCGAACTCGGCGTGCGACTTCACGTCGTCGAGGCTGACGCCGAGCACTTCGGCGCCGGACTTGCGCAGCGCGATCACGTCGTCGCGGAACGTGCAGACTTCCTTGGTGCAGCCCGGCGTGAAGTCCTTCGGATAGAAATACAGGACGACCCACTTGCCGCTGTACTGCGCCGAGCGTGTGCCAGTTGCCTTTCTGATCCTCGAGACGGAACTCGGGCGCGGCCTGACCGTCGGTCGGACCCGCGGCAGGCGCAGCTTCTTCCGCGGCGAGCGGCGCCGCGAACAGCGCGGCGAGAATCAGCACGAACAGTGACGGGATCAAGCGTTTCATGGGAGGCCTCTTCGAGATGCGGGAGTAATCGGGCGACGGCAGGCGAGCCGTGCGGTATCGGTCGAACCGTGAACAGACCGGGGCATCGCCCGGAATCCTTCAGATTCTGCTCCGATCCGGCGCGGATTTGCAGTCGCGAAAGCGCAAAGGGCCGGCCGCAGACTGTCGCACGGTACGCAAAGGGCAACGCCATGCGGGATTCAGGCCCGCGCCCGCATACTCGCGCACTGGGCACCGACGCGGAGATCGAGGACATGCTGGTGCTGAAGTACGTCTATCCGGCGCACGGCAGCGACGGCGAGACCTACGAAGTGCACGTCTACGCCGAATCGGCCGATGTCGCGGACGGCGGCGCGCCGATCGAAAAGCTGAAATCGGTCACGCTCGCCGACGGGCGCGACCTTCGCGTCGTGTCCAAAGGCCACTACGAGTTGCCGGACGGCAGCCTCAAGCTCGAATCGCACGATCCGCGATTCGATCTGAAACATTGCGTGATCGATGACGGCCCCTGCGTCATCGCAAGCAACGTGCACGCGTCGCATGCGCGAACGCAATTCATTTTTTCGCAGGCGTCGCGAATTTGTCGCTGGCGTAGCCGCCGACTTCGAAGACGCAGCGTCTGCGCGCCCTTGCCTTTGAGGATCACGTCGAACGAAACGTTCTGCGCCTTGTCCATGCGCGCGATGAAATCGCGATCGTCGGAGATGAAGATCGCGGGCTCGCCGGTTTCGGGAAGATGCGCCTTCATGCGCACCGGCGCGCGCATCGTCGAAGTGCACCGGAATCGTGCACGGCTTGCTGCAGTCGAAACCCTTGCCGCTGCCGAAGAGATAGCGCTCTGGCCCCAGGCCGAATGACGGCGCAGCACGAGGCGCACGCGATCGGAGCTCGACGGTCCCGCTGTCGTAGATCGACGCCGTGGTCTGATCGCCGCCCGACTCCTTGCCGGCCTGATAGATCCAGAGCCGCTCGAGCCGCCGCCGCGAAGAGATCGCGGTCGCCTTTGCAACCGTGTCGGCAAGCGTCTCCTGGACTTCCTTCGCTTCGGGACTGCCCGGATATTTCGCGACGATCTCCTGCCCGATCGGGCCGGCAAGCTCGTAGGATTTCGATTGCAGGAGCTGGCGATACATCTCGAGGCTCTTCGCAGCCTGCGCGTTCGCAACCGGCTGCGCGGGCGCGGCCGCCGCAGGCGCGGGCGGCGCGGCGCCTTGTCGGAGCATGCCGCGCAGAGCACGACAGCGAGCACTGCGATAGCTTGAAAGAGCCTGCGGGCGAGCATCGCAATGTTTCCCTGCCACGTGACGATCTCTATCGTACCTCCGCGCACGTGCGCCGCGCATGGAGCGACTCCGTCGCGCCGCGCCTTTCTCTGTCAGCGGACTCTTGCTGGCGCGAAGCCTCAGAGATACCGGCACGGATCGCGCCCGAGGTTGCGATCGTACGTCGATATGCTCTCGTCGTGTTCGTGACCCGATGCGGCCGATCGAGCCGGCGCTGGCGAGCCTGCGGCAGACCTCCGCGCGCGGCAGCGCTTCGGCCGTGACGCCGACGCTCTGCGTGCTCTTGGCCGATCGTCCGCGCGATCGCGCGAGCGGATCCGCCTTGCGCCGCGATCTGCTTCGGGCAGGCGCCATGCCGGTAGAACAGCTCGCCGTTCGCTGCGTGGCATGCATAGGACACCGCATCGCGCGATGGCCTTGCGCCGGCACGCGCGGACGACGCGCCGCGTGCGCGCGCGACGCGGCCCTCGCGCGGCGCGCGACCGTAGTCCGGCGACGGCGCAGGCGGCGGCGCCGGCGCGATCTCGACGATGGATTCGGCCCGCGCATCCGCGCAGGGACGATCCTGGAACGCGATCGCGCCGTCGGCGCGCGCGGCACTTGTACACCGATTCCGCGTGCGCGATGCGGGCGAACGCCGCGAGCGCCAGGCATCCGACCGCGATCCCGAATACCGAAAGTCCCACAGCGCTTGAATGTTCGTGCGTGCATCGATGCCTCGTCGTGAATGGATGCGACAGATCATCCGGATCGCGACGACACACGCCCATCCGCGGCACGCGCTCGGCACGCGTGCGAAATTGCCGACCGCTGCGGCGCGATTTCGCGCACGCATCTCGACGCGCCGCGCTGCGTTGTAGCATCGCTGCATCGAACTTCGTCACACCGGCATCGCATGCGCAAGATCGTCCACATCGACATGGATGCGTTCTACGCATCGGTCGAGCAGCGCGACGACGCCTCGCTGCGCGGACGTCCCGTCGTCGTCGCCTGGCGCGGCCAGCGCTCGGTCGTCTGCGCGGCTTCGTACGAAGCGCGCCGTTTCGGCGTGCGCTCGGCGATGCCGGCCGCGCGCGCGGAGCGGCTGTGTCCCGATGCCGTGTTCGTGCCGCCGGATTTCACGCGCTACCGCACCGTGTCGCGGCAGGTGCGCGAGATCCTGTTGCGCCACACCGATCTCGTCGAGCCGCTGTCGCTCGACGAGGCCTATCTCGACGTCACCGAAACGAAGACCGCGCTGGCGAGCGCGACGGCGGTCGCGAAGGCGATCCGCGCGTCGATCCGCGAGGAGCTCGCGCTGACCGCGTCGGCCGGCGTCGCGCCGAACAAGTTCCTCGCCAAGATCGCTTCGGACTGGCGCAAGCCGGATGGGCTCTTCGTGATCCGGCCCGAAGACGTCGAGGCATTCCTCAAGCCGCTGCCGGTCGGGCGGATCCACGGCGTCGGCAAGGTCATGGACGGCAAGCTCGCGACGCTCGGCATCCGCACGGTCGGCGAGCTTGCGACGTTCGAGATCGCCGAGCTCGAACGACGCTTCGGCCGCTACGGCCGCCGCCTGTCGGAGCTTGCGCACGGCATCGACGCGAACGAGGTCAAGCCGGACCGGCCGACGCAATCGATCTCGGCCGAAGACACCTTCGAGCACGACGTGCCGCTCGATGCGATCGAGACGCGCATCCGCGAGCTCGCCGCGAAAGTCTGGGCCGCGACGCGCAACACCGAGCGCATCGGCCGCACCGTCGTGCTGAAGCTCAAGACGCGCGACTTCCGCATCCTGACGCGCAGCCACACGCCGCCGACGCCGCCGCGATCGGAACGCGAGCTCGCCGACATCGCATCGGCGCTGCGCGGACATGTCGATCTGCCGACGACGTACGCTGTATCGGCTCGTCGGCGTCGGGCTCGGCAATTTCCGCGAGGCCGACGCGATGCCGCAGCCGGAGTTGTTCGAATAGAAAGCGCCCGAGCGCGCAAAGAGTCCGTTCTTGGACGCGCCGGGCGTGGGGATCAGCTCTGCGTGCAGCAGCTCGCCGGAACCGCGCGCGGAGCGACAACGACCTTCGGCTGCGGCGTTGCAGCGCGGGTCGCACCGACCGTCAGCACCACGCCGCCGATCGCCAGCACGCCGCCGACCGCGGTGAGCAGCGTCGGCACCTGGCCGAGGCAGAACCACGCGATCGCCGAGGCGACCAGCGGCTGCACGTACATGAAACTCGAAACCTTCGCCGCCGGCGCACGCGACAGTGCGAAGTTCCATGCGAGATAGCCGACGATGGTCGGGCCGATCGCGAGATATGCGGCAGACCAGATCTGCGCGTGCGGCACGATCGCGATCTTCGCCGGCAGGCTGAGGCCGAACGGAATCAGCCCGAGCGTGCCGGCAAAGATGCTGGCCACGGTGAAGCCCATCGTGCTCGTGCGCGCGAGCACCGGCTTCTGAAACACGAAATAGAAGCTTGTCGCGAACACTGCGACGAGAAGAAGCAGCGTCGTCGGCTCGAAGTGGATATCGCGGCCGGCGCCGACCGTGATCAACACGACACCCGAGAAGGCGACAGCAAGACCCGCGATCGTGCGCCCGGTGATCCTTTCACCGAGTCGCAGCGCAGCCAGCGCGGCCGTCACGCCCGGCGCGAGCGCGATGACGACGGCGGCTCCGCCGACCGAAATGCGCGTCATCCCGTACCCGAGCATCAGCTGGTACAGCGTGATGCCCGAGAGCCCGAGCGCGAGGATCGCCGGCCAGTCGCGCAGCGGCGGCAGCTTGATCAAGCCAGCCGCAACCGGGACGACCAGCACCGCCGATGCGATCAGGAAACGCAGAAGCGAAAGCTCCGCCGGCGTGAACGCCTGGAGACCGTAGGCAATCCCCGCGAACGAGGACGACCAGATCACGATCGCGACCGATGCGGCGACTATGGTCGCCGCATCGAGGCGCTGGTTGACGGCGGCGATGCTCATCGTCGTCTTCAGCGGATCTGGCCGGAAACGAACCGATGCGGCGTCACGATGCCGCAGGCGACGCACGCGGCGGCGAGGCGCATCGCGCGCGAACGCGCGGCCGAAAGGGTCTTTCCGACCGGACGGCCACCCTCCGGGTGGTCGGCTGCCTTGTTTTCCGCCCAGTCGGCCGGACGTATGAGGTGACCGTGCAGGAACAGCATCTGCCGGGCAATGCGGTTAAATTCATTCAACATGGCGGTGTCCTCCTCTGCTTGCACCGAATCCCATGGAGCGAGAAGATACGCGGCTTCTGGCGCTTTCAGTAGCGACAAGTTTGATAACCAGACTTGAGGTTAATTCAAGATGGAACGCCCCCCGCTCAACGCCCTGCAGGTCTTCGTCAGCGCCGCGCGCGCGAAGAACATGACGCGCGCCGCCGAGCGCCTGCACCTGACCGTCAGCGCGCTCAGCCACCAGGTGCGCACGCTCGAACAGCGACTCGGCTACACGCTGTTCAAGCGCGGCCCGCGCGGGCTTGCGCTGACGGCGGAAGGCACGCTGCTGCTCGATCGCGTCGGCCCGCATCTCGATGCGATCGACAGCGCGCTGCGTGCCATTGCGCACGCGCCGCGACAACGTGCTGAGCCTGTCCGCGATGCCTTCGCTCGCATCGAGCTGGCTGATGCCGCGGCTGCCGCGCTTCGTCGCGCTGCATCCGGAACTCGAGCTCAATCTCGATTCGTCGATCGACCTCGTCGATTTCGCGGATTGCCGTTTCGACGCCGCAATGCGCTACGGGCCGGGCCAGTGGGACGGCGTGGTGTCCGAGCTTTTGTTCGAAGAGTGGCTGACGCCCGTCGCGAGCCCTTCGCTGCTCGCAGGCCGCAAGCGGCCCACACTCGATGAGCTGCCCGAGTGGCCGCTGCTTTGCCCGGAAGATCCGTGGTCGCTCTGGTTCGAGAAATTCGGCGGCACGACGCCCAAGCGCTTCGTCGCGAACTTCAGCGATTCGGAAACGCGCCAGCGCGCCGCAGTCGAAGGCATCGGCATCGCGCTCGGCCGCACGACGATGGTGCGGCCGCTGATCGAGAGCGGCATGCTGATCGCGCTGTTTCCCGAGCGCCTGCGCGCGCGTTACGCGCACTACCTCGTGTATCCGCAGCGTGCGCGCGAGCACGCAGCGTTCCGCGTGTTCCGCGAATGGCTGCTCGAGGAAGCGACGACTTTCCGCGCGACGACGGATGCAGCCGACGTCGGCGCGGTAGCGACCCGGGTTGAACCGCTCGTCGGCGCCGCACCCGTCGTCGGCGCAAGCAAGACGCGGCGCGCGAGCGCACCGGGCCGCAGCGCGTGATCGCGCGCGACCGCCGGCTACGCAAACTCGCGACGAAGATCGCGAGGTACCGGCCGGTTCTCGTTGCGATCGTTTTTGCGATCGTGGCGATGCCGCTCGGCGCGATCGAACGCGAAGGACCTGCGATTCACGACACCGTCCAGTACCACGACGTCACCGGCAACACCGAAGCGGAACTCCTCGCCGCGTTGAGGCGCGTTTCGTATGCGGACCCGTCGGGAGATCGTTTCGCCGCCGCGAACACACGCTGGCGGTTGCGCTGGAATCTCAGCGTTCAACCGGGCAAGACCGGCTGCCGACTGCTGTCCGCGACGGCGGAGCTCGACATCGAAATGAACCTGCCGCGCTGGAATGCGCCTGAGGACGCAAGGCCCGATCTTGTGAAGCGCTGGGACCGGTTCGCAGCCGCCGTGCGCAAGCACGAGGACGGCCATCGCGACATCGCGATCGACGCCGTGCAAGACGTCGCGGATCGGCTGCAGAACGTGACGACGGGACGCGATTGCGCGGCGCTGCGCAAGAGCCTGGGGCGCGTCGCTGAATCGACCGTGCGCGAGTATCGCGAGAAGGAAGACAGTTACGACGTGACGACGATGCATGGGCGGGCGCAGGGGGTGGCGTTTCCGTAGCACCGGCCTCAGGCAATTTGGGCCGCAAAGGCATATCGCACAGATGTCGGATCGCGGCTTGCGCTGTCGTGATGTCCGGTTCTGACATGGACTCCGTATCGAAGAGACGGTCATCCATGGCAAGGAGCCTCGATCATGTTCTCTTCGCATCGCGCAACGCTGGACGCTATCGCTGCCTCTTGTCTCGCTGCCTGCCTTCATTCCGGTCGCGCGCATGCGCGCGGCACGTACTGCGTGACGGCCGGCGACACGGCGGCGTTGAAGGCGGCGCTTGCGCTGCGCCGAAAGCAATGGAGACGACGACGTCATCGAGCTGCAGAGCGGGCACTATTCGCTTACCAGCGCCGAACTTGCTACTCCGGTACTACCCCAACACCGAGCAGCATGACCTCACGATCGAAGGCGGATACAGCGATATCTTCGGCAATCCTTGTGGCATCGGCGCCGGCACGCCCCGATGCGCGCGGTACCGTCATCGACGGCGGCGCAACTGGCAACTCACCTCGCCGACGGCGCAGGATCGCATCACGATGAAGGGCATTACGGTCAGAGCACATGCGATCAGCACGAACCAGTGGCCCGTGCCCGTCGCTGTTGGCGGCTAGCCGAACTCGACGGGCAATATCTCGATCTACAACTCGATGTTCCTGGGCAATGTCAGTACTTTCGAATCAGGCAGTCTGCCTTGGCGCCGTCGCTGGAACGTCTATTGATCCAGAACGTGGTGTTTGCCGTCGAACGTGACCGTTAACGGCGAGACTATCCAGTCGCGATCAGTCGGATCTCAGGATGCGACCCGAGTGCCTTATGTGTGAGCGATCGTCAATTCGACGTTCACCGACAACACTTCGTCGGGTCGCGCGGTCGGCTTTACGACGCCTTTCGTGCCTGGCAGTCGTCGCGAACGACATGTTTTGGGGAAATGCGTCGCGGCGATGTCGAATTCGGGACGCCCTCGATGGTACCTATGCTGGCGAACGACGATTTCGGCGACCTGACCGAAATCGCGAACACGCAACGCAGTCGCCGTCTTGAATCGTCGACCCGATGTTCAATCCGGATTTCTCGCTGCGGATCAACGTCATCCGCTGCGCGACGCAGGCAGCAAGCGGCGGATTCATCTTCACGCCGGGCCAATTCGACGTCATCGGAAACCCAAGGGTCGTCGGACGCGATGCCGGATATCGGTGCGTTCGAAACCCAGGACGTCATTTTCGCGCGACGACTTCGACTGACGGATTGCCACGGTGCTCTGGACTGAGAATCGGAACTCAGTCCGTCGCACAACTGATTCTTCTGCGCGGGATCCGCCGCGCAGATTGCCGTCGATGTAGTAATCCAGCAGCGAACGCGCAAGCTTCTCGTCACCGGCGGGAATCAACGCGCCGGCATCGCGCATCCAACCATCGATGCACGCCTGCTTCGCCGCCTTGCCGCCCGCGCAATCGAGCAGATGATCGAACGCGACCCGATACGTCGCGAAATCCTTGCGCTGCATCGGCGCGCCGTGCCCCGGCACGAGAATCTTGAAGTCGACGGCATCCAGCCGCCCGAGCGCCGCGCGCCAGCGATCCGCGCACGCCGTGTCGAACAGCGGCGCCGGCAGCGTGACGAGATCGCCCGACGCGAGCACATGCGTCGCGGGATCGAACAGCCACACGTCGCCGCCCGTGACGGCGTGTCCTTCGAAACCGATTTCGACCTTGCGGCCCGCGATCGCGCGTGTCCCTGTTGCGGTGATGCGCACATCCGGATACAGCGCCGGGCCCGCGTCGATCAGCGCAAGCTCGGCGCGCCACGGCGCCTGCTTGGCCGTGTCGTCGCCGGCCTGCTTGATCGCGTCTTCGAGCTGCGCGTGATAGCTGGCGAGAAAGCCGTGCATCGCGTCCTCGATCGCGGCGCTCGCATAGACGTGCGCGTTCGGGTACGTCTTCTTCAACAGAACGTTTCCGCCGACGTGGTCGAGATGCCAGTGGCTGTTGACGATCGCGACGACGGGCTGCTTCGATGCGGTCGCGAAGTCGATGATCTTCTGCGTGTGTTCCGCGTGCCGGCCGGTATCGAACACGATGAGTCCGTCCGCGCCCTTGAGAATCACCGTGTTGCCGTCGGGCTGCGAGCCCGCGACGAAAACGCCGGGAATGAGATCGACATCCGGAGCAATGACCGTGGCGCCGTGTGCCGCCGAAAGGCCGACGAGGGAACCGAGCAATACGGTCGAGATGCGCATGCGGACACTCCCGATCACGGACGCGGCCACTTTCAGCGTCCGCACCGTCACGCAGCACATGCCGTTGGTTGGGTCCGGGCCGCGGCGAGCGTCGCGCGCGCCGAGTCGTTGTGCGCATGGAATGGCAGGGACGGCGCGCGACACGCGCCGTCCCTTCTTCGATGTTTTCGCAAATCTACCCGTCGAATCCGTCCGCGAAGATGCGATCGGTGACGCCCGCCGGAATCGGCGTCGCGTAGCTGCCCTTGGCTGTCGCCATCAGCAGGCGCGGTGCGCCTCCGTCCGCGGTGATCGCGAGATCACGCGGCGTGCCGGCGTTGTCGAGTCCCGTGTCGAACGGCGTGAACGTGACGCCACGATCGTCCGAGCGCGCAGCCAGCGCGCCGGTCGACTGCGCGACGTAAAGCACGTTCGCGTCGGCGCGGTCGCAGGCGATGTCGGCGATCACGCCGCCGCTCCAGTCCGTCGACGTCCACGTTGCGCCGGCATCTTCGGTGTGGAACACCGTGCTGTGGCTGAAATCGAGCGCCGCCGACATGTAGACCGTGCCGGGATTCGCGAGCGATGTGCAAAGACGCGCGAACCGCGCGAAGTCGGGCAATCCGTTCACCGCCAGATCCCAGGTCGCGCCGCCGTCGGTCGAGTTGAACGCGCCGCCCGTGTTCGGAGTCGGTGAAACCGTCGTACGAGGCGACCATGTTCTGATCGGTGCCGTCCTCGACGATCTCGATGTCGGTCGTGAAATCGCCGTCGCGACCTTCGTAGACCTTGTCCCAGCCCGCGCCGGCGGTCGTCGACCGCCAGATCGTGACTTCGTTGCCGGCAACGCCGAAGTCCGCGCCGCCCATCAGGATCAGGTCCGGATCGTTGATGCTGAAGCGGAGCGCCGCGAGATCGGATTCGAAGAGATCGCCCTGATCGGGACCGAGCGGCGTCCACGTGCCGCCGGTCTCGCGGCGATAGAGACCTTCGGGCGCGACCGATGACGGTCCGCTCGAGATCGCATACAACGTGCCGTCGGGCGCGAAGCCGACCTTGCTGTAGCGCGTCGGCGGCACGTTCTCGAGGCCCCACGTCACGCCGCCATCGGCAGAGCGGAACACGCCGCCGCTGTTGTTGCCCTGGAATGCGACCGCGATCTGCATCGGATTGGCCGGATTCGCCGCGATCGAGAACAGCGCAAGCTCCGAGAGGCCGTTCGACGAGCCCGCGAAGGTGTCGCCGCCATTCGATCGACTTGTACACGCCGAGCGACGTCGCGCCCGCGTAGAGAATGTCCGTGCTGACCGGATCGAAGCGGATCGATTGCAGCGCGACGTTTTCGGTGCCGCTGACGCCGACGTCCCATGTCGCGCCGCCGTCGGTCGTGCGGTTGGCTCCGCCGCCGTCCGTCGAGACGTAGATCGTGTCCGTGTTGGCGGGGTCGACCGCGATCGCGGTGACGACGAGGATCGGCCATGTGTTGTCGTGGATCGGATTCCACATCACGCCGAGATCGGTCGATTCGTAGAGGCCGACGTACTGCCCGCCGAACAGCTGGCCGCCGCCGACGAGGAGCCGCGTGCCGTCGTAGACGACCGCATTGAGAGGATTGCCGGGCAGGCCCGCCGAGCGGTCGTCCCAGTTGTCGCCGCCGTCGATCGTGACCCACGCTTCGCCGCCGCCGAAATCGCCGTGGAACACCGCGATGACCGTGTTGGAATCGCCGGGATCGATCGCGATGCCGGCGCCGACCATCGGCGCGCCATGCGGCGGCGTGCGGTCTTCCCACGTCGCACCGCCGTCGATCGAGCGCATGAGGTTCACCGGCTGGCCGCCGCCGGCATCGGTGAGGCCGACCCAGAGCGTCTGCGAATCGGACGGATCGATCGCGATGTCGAACGTCTCGTCGTTGAGCGGATCGACGCCGGTCAGGACGTGATGCGTCCATGTCGCGCCGTCGTCGTCGCTGCTCCACACCGAGTCCTGCGTCGCGGCCCATGCCGTGCCATCCGGCGCGAACTCGATGTCGTGCACGCTGACGTTGGCCAGATCGGATACCGGCGCCCAGTTCGCACCGGCGTCGGTCGATCGGTACATCGTGCCGCCGAAGCTGCCGCCGGGCGCAACACCGGCCAGCACGACGCCGGCCGCTGTCGGCGAAGCGGCCACATCCGCGACGTCTCCGCCGGGCGGACCGAGCAGGCCCCAGCTGCCGGTGCCGCCGGTCGCGCGATGCGCGGCGCTGGCGGCCGTAGCCCGGCGCGCGCGCATGCACTCCGCGCAGATCGCTGCGCACGTCGCCGCGCGCGATCGCTTCATGCGGCGACAGCGAGCTCAGATCCGATGCGCCAGCAGCCGCGGCCAGCGCAATTGCACAACTTCCGATCACGAACGAGAGGCAACGCTTGTTCATCAGGGAAACCCTCTGCGATGCTTGAAGGGAGTCCGCGAGCGTCGCGACCAGTCTCTGCAGCGATACGACTCGCGGTTGCAGTCGATGATGCGCGCACGGCGACGACAAAGCATCATCTTCGCGTCATCGCGCAATTTCCGTTTGATGATTCGGTGATCGCAAACCACATTGCCGCGCTGCGGCATCGATGCCGCGCGACGTCGTCCGTCCGAGCGGACGCAGCGGTAACGTTCAGGCTAGACTCCGGCCGTCATGCGCGACATCCGACGCATCGATCTCAATCTCCTGGTCGCGCTCGATGCGCTGCTGGAGGAACAAAGCGTCACGCGCGCGGCCGACCGGCTCGCGCTGACGCAGCCGACGGTCAGCGCGATGCTGGCGCGCCTGCGCAAACTCTTCGGCGATCCGCTGTTCGTGCGCACGCAACGCGGCATCCTGCCGACGCCGCGCGCGGCGGCGCTCGCGCCCGTGCTCAAGCAATGGCTCGCCGAGGCGCGAGGGCTCATCGCCGATGCGGGGTTCGATCCGGCGACGGACGAGCTCACGGCGGCGATCTCGGCGAACGATTACATCCAGTCGACGCTGCTCGTGCCTTACTTCAGGCGCCTGCGTCGCGAAGCGCCGAATGCGCGGCTGGCCGTGCGCTCCCCGCAGTTCAGCGACATGGCGGCCATGCTCGCGGATGCCGAGATCGATCTCATCATCACGACGACGCCGGAGATACCCCAGGCCGATCTGCGCTCGCGCCTGCTCTACTCGGAGCGCTACGTCTGCGTCGTTCGCAGCGAACATCCGCTGAAGGCAAAGCGTGCCGTCACGCTCGATCAGTTCTGCAGGTATCCGCATGCGATGGTGTCGCCGACGGAAGGCCGCTTCGTCGGGCCGGTCGATCGCGCGCTGGCCGAAGTGGGTCGGCGGCGACGCGTCGTCCTCGCGGCGCCGGGCTTTCTCGTCCTGCCGGAAGTCCTCAAGACCGACGATCTCATCGCCGTCGTGCCCGAGCGCGTGTTGTGCGGGCGCATGAGCGGCCTTCGCACGTTTGCCCCGCCGGTCGCGGTACCGGGCTTCGATGTGGTGATGCTGTGGCACGAGCGGCTGCACAAGGATCCCGCGCATCGCTGGCTGCGCGAGCTGCTCGCAGCCGTCGCGGAGGACTTGCGCCGTGCGCCCGTCGTCATCGCGCGCGGCAAGTCCTGATATCGAGCGCATCGATAACGCGGCAGAAAAAACACGATTGGCCGTGGCTGCTCGCCGATCCTATTCTGCGCGCCCTCGCCGAATGGCGCGACATGGATCGATGATGATGAATACGACCAGCAAGACCGCGCTCGTAACGGGCTCCTCGAGCGGAATCGGTTACGCGGTAGCGCGTGAGTTTCTCGCAAAAGGCTGGAACGTCGTTCTGAACGGACGCAACGAAGAACGCTTGCGCGAAGCGGCGCGCAAGCTCGGCTCGGCCGCGCAGCTCGCGACGGTCGCCGGATCGACCTCGGCCGCCGCGACCGGCGAATCGATGGTGCGCACCGCGCGCGACCGCTTCGGCGGCGTCGACGTGCTCGTCAACAATGCCGGCGAATTTGCCGGAAAACCCTTCGTCGACGTCAGCGCGCAGGATCTCGATCACTACCTCGACGTGAACCTCAAGGGCACCTACTTCACGACCCAGGCCGCGGTGCGCGAAATGATCAAGCAAGGTCGCGGCGGCAGCGTCGTCAACATCACGACCGTGCTCATCGATCACTCGATGAGCTGGGTGACCGCGACGGCACCACTGATCACCAAGGGCGCCATCCGCGCGTTGACGGTGCTCCTCGCCGGTGAGCTCGCGCCGCACGACATCCGCGTCAACGCGGTGGCGCCGGGGTTCGTGCTGACGCCGCTCATGGACGGCGCCAACCTCGAACGCCTTGCATCGGCCGCCACGGTCCAGCGCGTCGGCGAAGTCGACGAAATTTCCTCGGCCGTGCGATTCCTCGCCGAATCGAGCTTCATCACCGGTCACGTGATGAATGTCGACGGCGGGTTCGTCACGTCGCGCCGCTAGGAGCGCGCGACATGAGCGTGGAGCAGCGACTCGCGAAACTTGGCTTGCAGCTGCCCGATGCGCCGCGTGCCATGGGCAGCTACCGTCCGGCCGTGCTGGCCGGTGGCCTCCTCTACATCTCGGGTCAGTTGCCCATATCAAAAGGCAAGCTCGCGTACATCGGCCGCGTCGGCGCGGAGCTCACCGAAGCCGACGGCAAAGCGGCCGCGCAGCTCGCGGCCCTCAACGTGCTCGCGCAGATCCACGCCGCGCTGGGAGGCTTCGACCGTCTCGTGACGCTGCTGCGCGTCGAGGGACATGTCAGCAGCGCGCCAGGTTACTTCGATCAGCCGCGCGTGATCGATGCGGCCTCGGAGCTTTTCAGCGAGGTGCTGGGCGACAAGGGCGCGCACACACGTGCGGCATTCGCGCCGCCGGCGCTCCCGCGCAACGCAGCGATCGAGCTCGTCGTCACCGCTGCAGTCGATTGATCACCCCTCCAACCAAGTCGCCGTTCTCCCTCTCCCGCTTGCGGGAGAGGGTTGGGGTGAGGGCGAGGCTGCTTGTGATGCCGTTCGAAGCGCCCCACTCCGATTGCCCTCACCCTGCCCTCTCCCGCAAGCGGGAGAGGGGAAAAGCGGGATCGTCGGATCCTTTGCGACGAGTCTTACGACGGCTCCGGCACGTCTGGAAACGACGGCCCCTGTCCGAGTTGGCGGTACGTGACTTCCTGCGGCCTGACCATCGCGAGATCGGCATCGCGCAGGCGTGCGAGGAGGTCGAGCAGGACGTCGCTGCGTACCGCGCCGGCCTGGCGCGGATTGGCGATGAACGCGACGCCGACGAAGATCAGCGTCGCGTTCTGGATGCCGTCGACGGTGACCGACTGCGCGGGTTCGTCGAGGATGTTCGGATTCGACGCGAACGCATCGCGCATCGCGGCGATCACGGCGTCGGCATCGGTATCGAGCGGCATCGGCAGGCGCACCATCACGCGTCCCGGCGCGTTCGCGTGCGTCACGTTGCGCACGGTCTTGGTGATGAGCTCGGAATTCGGCACGATCATCGTCGAGCGATCGCCCATCTGGATCTCGGTCGCGCGCACGTTGATGCGGCGGATGTCGCCTTCGACGTCGCCGAGCGCGATCCAGTCGCCGACCTTGACCGGCCGCTCGACGACGAGGATCAGGCCCGACACGAAGTTCTGCACGATCGCCTGCAGTCCGAAGCCGATGCCGACCGAAAGCGCGCTCGCGACCCAGGCGATGCGCTCGAAGGAAAGGCCGAGCTCGGACAGCGCGAACGCGACGACGACGATGACGCCGACATAGCCGAGCAGCGTCGTGACGGAGCTTCGCATCGCGGGATCGAGCGATGTCGTCGGCAGGTAGCGATCGTGCAGCCAGCGCTTGAGCGCGCGCAGTGCAACGAGGCCGATCAGGAACACCGCGACCGCGCCGAGCACCGCATCGGGCGTGATCTCGATCTCGCCGATCGTGAATCCGCGCGAGCCGATCTGATCGGTCAGCGCCGAGAGCTCGGCGCGCCCGCTGCCGAAGCCCGCCAGCACGAGCGATAGCGCGAACAGGAACGCGATCAGGCGAAATGCGCCGGACAGCAGCACGGCGACCTGCTCCAGCGTGCGCGATTGCACGCCGAGCGTGTCGTGCATCCATTTCGCGCGTATCGACGCGAGCGTGAAGAAGATGTCCTCGATCAGATGGACGAGCAGATAGAACGTGCCGCCGACGATGAGCACGCGCACGATCAGCGCGGCGAGGAACTGCGCGAAGGCGATGAATCCGCCGAGCGTCGCCAGCAGCGCGACGAATGCCGCGATGCCCAATGCGGCCGTGCGCGAGATGCGTCGACAGCGAACGCGGCTCCGGCTTCGCGTCCTTCGCCGCGTCGGCGTGCGCGCGCCGACGCGCGCGGGCCACGCGCGCGAGCCCCCACAGCACGATCGCGCAGTAGAGCAGCGCGCTGACCGCGCTTGCGGCGACCGTGGCCGAGATGCTGGCGCCGACGATCGAATTGATCCGGCGCAGCATGATGCTGAGCGCGATCGAGCCGCCGAGCAGCAGGGGCAGGCCGCGCAACGCAGCGGCCGCTTCGTCGCTGATCGGCGGCAGGCGCCACGATGGACGCGCCGGCGACAGCAGCGCGCGGCCGAGTCCGGCGACGAAGCTGCCGAAGAACACCGCGCTGACCAGCGAGTGCGCGAGCTGCTTTTCGGTTTCGGACAGCGCGTCGTGCCAGTCGAGCCCGATCAGGATGACCTGCGCGCCGAATCCGGTGAACACCGTCGCGACGACGACGACCGCGAGCGCGAGCGCCGAACGACGCAGCCTGCCGTGCGGCACGCGATCGGCGGTCAGGCGCATCAGTGCGTGCTCGGCCCACCAGCGACCGGCGAAGATGAGCACGAGGCCGATGACGAAGGCCGCCGATCGCATAGATGCGGTTGTCGGGAGCGAACGAGTCGGACAGCGCGGACGAGACTCCGATGCGCAGCGCGGCGAGCCGCGCACCATCTTCCCTGAGCGCATCGGCGATGTTCCTCCAGAACGTCGGCGTCAGCGGCGAGGCGGTGCGCTGCGAAAGCCGCGCCTGGAAGTTCGCGCGGCGGGCTTCGTCGATCTCGCGCGACGACCTGCTCGCCTTCGACCTTGAGCACCTTCGCGCGCTTGATCTCCGCATCGAGCGTCACGCGCTGTTGACTGAGCTGCGTGCGTTGCGCCGAAATGTCGGCGGCTTCCGGCGGCGCGCCTTTGGCGGGCGCGGCGCCGAGCTCGCCGAGGCGCGCATCCAGCGCGGCGAGCTTGGGCGTGCGATCGGCGACGATCGCATCGGCGGCAGCGACGAGCGCCGACACCGTATCGCGCAGATCCGCTACGTCGGTCTGCTCGACATTTTCCGCGAGCCTGCTTGCGGATTTCCGCGATCTTCTGCCGCGCTGCCTCGAAATTGAATTGCGCCGCATCGGGTTCCGCCGCGAATGCGCGCAGCGACGCGAGCGCGAAGAGAGCGAAGACGAAGGCGCGGAATCGAAGCATCCGCGCATGATCGAAGCGCACGGCCGCGCCGTCAATCAAATGCGCGCTTGCATTACGCGGAGCTTCATGCGCGTGCCGGGCACGACGGCTGCGATCGATCAGACGACCGCCCCGAACAGCGTACCGACGGCCGCGGTGACGGCCATCGCGAAAGCGCCCCAGAACAGCGGTGCGCAGCGCACCCTTCGCCACCGACGCTCCACCGGTCCGCGCCGCGACGGCGCCGAGCAGCGCGAGGAAGACGAGCGATGCCGAGCTCACGCTCCAGTCGATCGCCGCCTGCGGCACCAGAACCGCGACCAGCAGCGGCAACGCGGCACCGGCCGCAAAACTCGCCGCCGATGCGAGCGCAGCCTGCACCGGCCGCGTCGCGTTGATTTCGGAAATGCCGAGCTCATCGCGCGCATGCGCGGCGAGCGCGTCCTTCGCAGTCAGCTGATCGGCGACCTGCAGCGCGAGCGCGGCATCGAGCCCGCGATGCCGGTAGATCGCCGCAAGCTCGGCCCGCTCTCCTTCGGCGTCCGTCGCAAGCTCGATGCCGCTCGCGGCGCAGATCCGCGCGCTCGGCATCGCGCTGCGAGCTCACCGAAACATATTCGCCCGCCGCCATCGACAACGCACCCGAGACGAGCCCCGCGACACCGGCAGTCACGACAGCCTCGTGCCCCGCCTGCGCGGAAGCGACACCGACGATCAGACCCGCCGTCGACAGGATGCCGTCATTGGCACCGAGCACCGCGGCACGCAACCAGCCGGTGCGCTGCGAGCGGTGGCGTGTGGCGTGGAGCTCGCGCATGCGGAAGGTCCTCGGCTGGAGATGCTCATGATGCCTCGAAGTTGTATTGCGACACGAGCGTGTGACAGTGCCGGAGATTCGAGGCGAAGGCGCTGGGTCCCCGCTTTCGCGGGGACGACGAAGGTTTTCTTCTTTCTTTCTCTTCGCTTTGCTTCTGCGGCAGGGACTGCCGCGCTCTGCTCTTCCCCGGGTCCCTCTCGGCCGCGGCAAGGGCGCGCAGGAAAAAGCCCGAAGGGGCGCGCGCAGGATGCGCGCGCGTTCGCTGTCAGTACACGGACGTACTGTCAGCGAACCTCCGGAGCGCCCTTGCGTAGTCGCTGGGGCATGGATGCCCCAGCGACCGCGGCCGCGAGGGTGCCCTTCTCTTTGGTTACTTTCTCTTGGGCAAGCAAGAGAAAGTGACTGGCCGCCAGGGATGGCGGACATACCGCACACGGACGTGAGTCGGTTTTCGCGTGAGCGCGGAAGCCAAAAGCAAAATGGATTCCGGCCTTCGCCGGAATGACGAGAAAAACAAACACCGAACCAACACCATCCCCACCCAACCCTCCCCTTGAAGGGGAGGGCTAAAGAAACAACTCAAACCGTGAGCGGATTCGGCTTGTCCGGATCGAGCTTCCACTGCTTGATCGCCCGCGCGACATCCTCGGGATTCATCTTGCCTTCGGCGGCCAGCGCGGCGATCGCCGCGTGCGCGATCCAGTAGCGGTCGACTTCGAAGAACGCGCGCAGGTTCGCGCGCGTGTCGCTGCGGCCGAAGCCGTCGGTGCCGAGCACGACGTAGCGCTTGCCGTCCGGCATGAACGCGCGGATCTGGTCGGCGTATTCGCGCACGTAGTCGGTCGCGGCGATCGGCCGGGCCGGGGCGGCTCTTCGAGGCACTGCGGTCGACGTGCGCCTTGCGCGGCGTCTTGTCCATCGGATGCAGGCGGTTCCAGCGCTCGACGTCGAATCCGTCGCGGCGCAGCTCGCTGAAGCTCGGGCACGACCAGATGTCGCTGACGACGCCGAATTCCTTGTCGAGCAGTTCCGCGGCCGCGATGACTTCGCGCAGGATCGTGCCGGAGCCGAGCAGCTGCACGTACGGAATGTTCTTGCCCTTCCCCTTGCCGTTGCCGTTCTTCTCCGAGCTTGCATCCTTCAGGAGATACATGCCCTTGATGATGTCGGCTTCGGCACCTTTGGGCATCTCCGGATGCGCGTAGTTCTCGTTCATCACGGTGATGTAGTAGTAGACGTCTTCCTGCTCCTGCAGCATGCGGCGCGCGCCGTCCTGCAGGATCACCGCGATCTCGTACGAGAACGTCGGATCGTAGGCGCGGCAGTTCGGGATCGTGCCGGCCATCAGGTGCGAGTGGCCGTCCTCGTGCTGCAGGCCTTCGCCGTTCAATGTCGTGCGGCCGGCGGTGCCGCCGACGAGGAATCCGCGCGCACGCATGTCGCCCGCGGCCCAGGCGAGATCGCCGACACGCTGGAAGCCGAACATCGAGTAGTAGATGTAGAACGGCAGCATCGCCACGTCGCTGATCGAGTAGCTCGTCGCCGCCGCTATCCATGCGGACATCGCGCCGGGCTCGGTGATGCCTTCCTGCAGCACCTGGCCCTTCTGGTCCTCGCGGTAGTACATGAGCTGGTCGGCGTCGACCGGCTTGTACTTCTGGCCGAACGGCGCGTAGATGCCGATCTGGCGGAACATGCCTTCCATGCCGAACGTGCGCGCCTCGTCGGCGACGATCGGCACGATGCGCGGCGCGACCTGCTTGTCGCGCAGCAACAGGTTCATGCCGCGCACGAACGCCATCGTCGTCGAGATCTCGCGATCGCCGGTGCCTTTGGTGATCTGCTCGAACGCGGAAAGATCAGGCACCGCGATCGACGCGCTCTTCGCGCGCCGCTGCGGCAGGAATCCGCCGAGCGCCTTGCGGCGCTCGAGCATGTACTGCACTTCCGGCGAATCCTTGCCCGGGTGGTAGTACGGCACGTCGTCGACCTTGTCGTCCGCAATCGGAATGCGGAAGCGGTCGCGGAACGCGCGCACGGCTTCGTTGTCGAGCTTCTTCTGCTGGTGCGTCGGATTCTGCGATTCGCCGGCCGCGCCCATGCCGTAGCCCTTGACGGTCTTGGCCAGGATCACGGTCGGCATGCCTTTCGTGTTCACCGCGGCGTGATACGCCGCGTACACCTTGTGCGGATCGTGGCCGCCGCGATTCAGGCGCCAGATGTCGTCGTCGGAAAGATTCGCGACCATCTCGCGCGTCTCCGGGATACTTGCCGAAGAAATGCTCGCGCGTGTACGCGCCGCCGAACGCCTTGCAGTTCTGGTATTCGCCGTCGACCGTTTCCATCATCAGCTTGCGCAGGATGCCTTTCGTGTCGCGCGCGAGCAGCGGATCCCAGTAGCTGCCCCAGACCACCTTGAGCACGTTCCAGCCGGCGCCGCGGAACACGCCTTCGAGCTCCTGGATGATCTTGCCGTTGCCGCGCACGGGACCATCGAGGCGCTGCAGATTGCAGTTGACGACGAAGATGAGGTTGTCGAGCCCTTCGCGGCCGGCGAGCGAGATCGCGCCGAGCGATTCGGGCTCGTCCGATTCGCCGTCGCCGATGAAGCACCAGACCTTGCGATCGCTCGGCGCAATCAGGCCGCGGTTTTCCAGATATTTCCAGAAGTGCGCCTGGTAGATCGCCTGCAACGGACCAAGGCCCATCGACACGGTCGGCACCTGCCAGTATTCCGGCATCAGCCACGGATGCGGATACGAGGAAAGCCCGCGTCCGTGTCCGGCGACTTCCATGCGGAAGTAGTCGAGCTGCTCCTCGTTGATGCGACCTTCGAGATACGAGCGCGCGTAGATGCCGGGGCTCGAATGGCCCTGATGGAAAACGAGATCGCCCGGATGGCTTGCGCTCGGCGCGCGCCAGAAATGGTTGAAGCCGACGTCGTACAGCGTCGCCGACGAGGCGAAGCTCGCGATGTGCCCGCCGAGATCGCCGGGCCTGCGGTTCGCGCGCACGACCATCGCCATCGCGTTCCAGCGGATCAGCGAGCGGATGCGCCATTCCATCGTCGCATCGCCCGGCGTGCGCACTTCGAGATGCGGCGGAATCGTGTTGACGTATTCGGTGGTCGGCTCGAACGGCAGGTAGCCGCCGGCGCGGCGCGTCTCGTCGACCATGCGCTCGAGCAGGAAATGCGCGCGATCGGTGCCGTCGGCGTTGATCACGCCTTTCAGCGCGTCGGTCCATTCCTGCGTTTCGGCGGGATCGAGGTCCTGGTCGAGGATGTCGGTCAGCTGGTTCATGCGAGTCTCTCGAAGCGTCCCGGACGGTCCGGACGCGGGGGCGCAACCCACGTGGTAGCGGTCGCGTAGAAAGCCAAGTTTAGTCGGGCCGCGCGCCCGGCGCATGTCGCGCGATGCCGCGCCGCATCAGCGGCGGCCCGCGGCGGCCTTTTCGGGGGCTTACGCTAAAGTCGCGCTGCCTTCAGTGCAGCGTGCCCATGCGGGCGCGTATCTGGTCGAGCTTGAGCGCAAGGCCATCGACCTTCGGCACGCCCTCGCCGATCTTGCCCAGCACCCGTTGCGCGCGATCCATGTCGCCGCGCGCGATCAGCTGCAGGACGCGCAGCGTGCGGCCGTCGGGCGAATCCGGGTCCTCATTGAGCAGTTGCACGACGATCGGCACGGCTTCGTCGAAATAGCCGTTATCGATCAGAAAGAGCGCGTGCTCGGCGCGAAATTCCGGCGTCGCGCGCATCCTCTTGTCGAGGTCGGCCCATTTCTCGCGCAGCACCGTGAACGCACTCTGCAGCCGATCGTCGTCGCGATTGAGACCGCGGCCCGCGCCCGAATCGCCGGCGTCGACGTAGTAGCGCGCGGTCACGTCCTCGACGAACACGAACGGCGTGAGAGCCGCGCACTGGATGAAGAAATCCATGTCTTCGAGGATTTCGAAGCGCGGATCGAAATTCGCGCCGTCGTCGAGCAGCGAGCTTGCGAACATCGCGCAGCACGGGCGGAAGAAACCGGTGTCGAGCTGCCGCCACGGCTTGAAGCGGCCGCCATGCAAGCCGACCGGGCGCCCGCCCGCATCGACATCCTCGCTGATCGAATGCGCGAGGCGCGCGCCGGGATTCGCATCGAGCGCGGCGCGCAGGCGCGAGACGTGCACCGGAAGGAGCTCGTCGTCATCGTCGAGAAAGTTGAACCAGTCGCCGCGCGCTGCTTCGAGCGCGACGTTGGCCGCTTCCGCGCGCTTGAGCGCGCGCGTCGTGCGCACCAGGCGCAGCGGAAACGCGCCGCACGTCGTCGGCAGATCGCGATGCGACGCGCTCGCGGCGACGACGACGACTTCGATGTTCGGATAGTCCTGCGCGGCGATGGAATCGAGCGCGCGCTGCAGCGTCGGGCGGTCCAGGCTGCGGACCAGGATGGAAACGAGGGGGCTGGAGCTCATGAAGGGTTCTGTGGCGGGCGAAGTGCAATTCTCGCATGCGCGATCTGTCCACTCTCCGCTTGAGTCCCCTCTCCCGCTTGCGGGAGAGGGTTAGGGTGAGGGCAGTCGGAGTGAAGCGCAGCGTCTTTGAACGAAACGCAGCGTCGAACCAAGACTTCCCTCACCCCAGCCCTCTCCCGCAAGCGGGAGAGGGGGAAGCGGCAAGCGGAGAGGAGCCGTGGACTACTCCGCGGCGGCGCGTTCGCCGCCTGCTCGCGGATCTGCGCCTCGACGCACGCGATCGCCGTCATGTTGAACACGCGTCGCACCGTCGCGGCCGATGTCAGCACGTGCGCCGGCTTCGAGGGTCCCATCAGGATCGGGCCGAGCACGACGCCGTCGGTCATCGCGCGCGTGATGTTGAACGCGATGTTCGCCGCGTCCATGTTCGGGCAGACGAAAAGATTCGCGCTGCCCTTGAGCTGCGAATGCGGGAACAGCCGCGTTGCGCACGTCCTCGTTGAGCGCCGAATCGGCGTGCATCTCGCCTTCGACCTCGACCTTCGGCATGCGCTCGCGCAGGATTTCGACGACGCGGCGCATCTTCGCCGCGCTCGGATTGTCGTGGCTGCCGAAATTCGAGTGCGACAGTATCGCGACCTTCGGCACGATGCCGAACAACTTCAGGCGGATGATCGCCTGCTGCGCCGCTTCGGCGAGACGCTCGGCATCCGGATCGACCGCGACGTGCGTGTCGACGAAGAACCAGACGCCCTTGTCGTTGAACACCGCGGTCATCGCCGAGAAATTGCGCACGCCCTCGTCCATCGGCAGGATGCCGTTGAGATACGCGAGCTTCTTCTGATAGCGCCCGACGAGCCCGCAGATCAGCGCATCGGCCTCGCCACGGCGCACCATCAGCGCGGCGATCACGGTCGCGCGCGAGCGCACGACCGCCTTGGCGCTGTCCGGCGTCACGCCGCGCCGCTCCATCAGCTCGTGATACAGCGTCCAGTAGTCCTTGAAGCGCGGATCGCTCTCGATGTTGCACAGCTCGAAATCGGTGCCCAGCCTGAGGCGCAGGCTCAAGCGCTCGATGCGCTGCTCGATCACGGCCGGCCGGCCGATCAGGATGGGCTTGGCGATGCCTTCGTCGACGACGTTCTGCACCGCGCGCAGCACGATTTCCTCTTCGCCTTCGGCGTAGACGACGCGCTTGGGATCCGCCTGCGCGCGCGCGAACACCGGTTTCATCAGCAGCGTCGTGCGGAACACGAACGCGTTGAGTTTTTCGTCGTACGCGCGCATGTCGTCGATCGGACGCGTCGCGACGCCGGATTCCATCGCCGCGCGGGCGACCGCAGGCGCGAGCTCCACGAGCAGCCGCGGATCGAACGGCTGCGGAATCAGGTACTCCGGCCCGAACGTCGGCATCTGCCCGCCGTACGCGCGCGCGGCGACGTCGCTCGCCTCGCGGCGCGCGAGCTCGGCGATCGCGTGCACGCAGGCGATCTTCATCGGCTCGTTGATCGTCGTCGCGCCGACATCGAGCGCGCCGCGGAAGATGTACGGAAAGCAGAGCGCGTTGTTGACCTGGTTCGGATAATCCGAGCGGCCGGTCGCGATGATGCAGTCCGGCCGCACGGCCTTGGCTTCTTCCGGCAGGATCTCCGGCGTCGGATTGGCGAGCGCGAGAATGATCGGCCGCTCGGCCATGCGCGCGACCATCTCGGCCTTCAGCACGCCCGCCGCGGAAAGGCCGAGGAACACATCGGCGCCCTCGATGATCTCGCCGAGCGTGCGCGCCTTCGTATCGCGCGCATAGCGCGCCTTGTTCGCGTCCATGTCCTCGACGCGACCCTTGTAGACGACGCTCGAGCCGGTCCGCGACCCAGATGTTCTCCGGCTTCACGCCGAGGCTGACCAGCATGTCCAGGCACGCGATGCCGGCCGCGCCGGCGCCGGTCGAGACGAGCTTGATCGCTGCCGATGTCCTTGCCGGCGACGCGCAACGCATTCAGCACGGCCGCGCCGACGATGATCGCGGTGCCGTGCTGATCGTCGTGGAACACCGGGATCTTCATGCGCTGGCGCAGCTTCCTCTCGACCTCGAAGCACTCCGGCGCCTTGATGTCCTCGAGATTGATGCCGCCGAACGTCGGCTCGAGGCTCGCGATGATGTCGACCAGCTTGTCCGGATCGTTCTCGGCGATCTCGATGTCGAACACGTCGATGCCGGCGAACTTCTGGAACAGCATGCCCTTGCCTTCCATGACGGGTTTAGCCGCCAGCGGGCCGATGTTGCCGAGGCCGAGCACCGCGGTGCCGTTGGTGATCACCGCGACGAGGTTGCCGCGCGTCGTCAGCGTCGCGACTTCGCGCGGATCGCGCACGATCTCCTCGCACGCGGCGGCGACGCCGGGCGAGTACGCCAGCGAGAGCTCGCGCTGCGTGACGACGGGTTTGGTCGGAGTGACCTTGATCTTTCCGGCCGGCGCCTTGCGGTGGTACTCGAGCGCGGCCTTTTTGAGTTCTTCGATGGTGGACATGAGCGAGCGTGGCACCAAGCCCGCGGGAACCCTCGGCGAGCGCTGCAGCGACTATAGCATCGCGGCCCGACGCCGGATCGGCGCTGTCATGCGCCTTTCATGACGGACCGCCTTGCCGCACGCCGCCGCGCATGGCACCGTAGCCGCGGGGAATACGTGATCGACATCACCGACATGCTGGGGAGAGCGCGCGGCGGCGATCGTGCCGCCACGGACGCGCTGTTCGCCGAACTTTACCGCGAGCTGCATCGCCTCGCCGCGGGACAGCTGCGCGGCGAAAGCCAGCATGCGACCTCGCTCGTCCACGAGGCCTACGAGAAGTTCGTCGGGCACGGCGCGCTCGACGTCAACGACCGCGAGCATTTCTTCGCGGTCGCCGCGCGCGCGATGCGCCAGATCGTGATCGACCACGTGCGCTCGCGCGGCGCGCGCCGGCGCGGCGGCGGCGAGATCGTCGCGCCGATCGAGACGACCGCGCTCGAGATCGCAGCGCGCGGGCGCGACGAAGACGTGCTCGCGCTCGACGATGCGCTCGGCCGACTTGCCGATGCCGATCCGGCGCTCGCGCATCTGGTCGAGCTGCGCTTCTACGGCGGGCTCGAGCTCATCGAGATCGCCGCGCTGCGCGACCGCTCGGAACGTTCGCTCAAGCGCGACTGGCGGCGCGCACGCGCCTTTCTCTATCGCGAGCTCGGAGGCACCGAACATGACGCAGCCGACTGAACGCTGGCAGCGCATCGCGGCGTGGTTCGACGAGCTGGTCGAGCTCGCGCCTCAACTGCGCGCCGCGCGCCTCACCGAGATCGGCGCCGAGGACCCGCTCGCCGCCGCCGAAGTGAAAGGCCTGCTCGATGCCGATGCCAGCGCGGACGGCCTGCTCGAAGGCGATGCGCTGCGCGCGATCCCCACCCTCATCGCCAGCGCCGACGCCGCCGCGCCGGACGATGGCCGCGCCGGTCCGTATCGCCTGCTGATGCCGATCGGCGAAGGCGGCATGGGCACGGTGTTCCTCGCCGAGCGCAGCGACGGCACCTACGATGCGCGCGTCGCCGTGAAGCTGATCAAGCGCGGCATGGATTCGGTCGCGATCGTGCGGCGCTTCCTGCGCGAGCGTCGCATCCTCGCGCGGCTCGCGCATCCGAACATCGTGCGCCTGCTCGACGGCGGCCTCAGCGCCGATGCGCGCCCGTACTACGTCATGGAATACGTCGACGGCCGCGCGATCACCGAGCACGCGTCGGCCTGTCGGCTCGACGTGCGCGATCGCGTCGCGCTCGTCGCGAAGGTCGCCGAAGCCGTCGCGTATGCGCATGCGCAACTCGTCGTGCATCGCGATCTCAAACCGTCGAACGTGCTCGTCGACGCGACGCACGAGCCGCACGTGCTCGATTTCGGCATCGCCAAGCTGCTCGAGGACAGCTCCGATCAGGCACTGACGTCGACCGGCATGCGCGTGCTTTCGCCTGCCTACGCCGCGCCGGAGCAGGTGCTCGGCGAGCCGGTCGGCACCGCGACGGACGTGTACGCGCTCGGCCTGATGCTCTGCGAGCTTCTGGTCGGGCAGCTGCCGCGCAAGCGGCGCGGCGGAAGTCCGCAACAGCTCGCGCGCGAAGTCGTCTACGAAACCATCGAGCGTCCGAGCACGCTCGCCGCGCAACTGACCTCCGCGCGCGCAGCCGAGCTTTACGGCGCCGAAACGACTCCGACCGCGCTCGCGCGGAGTTTCAGCGGCGACATCGATATCATCATCGCGAAAGCATTGCGGCGCGAACCCGAACGGCGCTATCCGACCGCAGCCGCGTTCGCCGACGATCTCAGGCGCTGGCTCGATCATCGGCCGATCGCCGCGCGCGGTGATTCGCGCGCCTATCGCATGCGTCAGTTCGTGCGCCGCCATCGCGTCGGCGTCGGCGCAGCCGCGCTGATCGTGCTGTCGCTCGCCGGCGGCCTCGGCCTTGCGCTCTGGCAGGCGCGTGTCGCGGAAGGCGAAGCCAAGCGCGCCGACGCCGAGCGCGCGCATGCCGAGCGACAGCTCGCGCGCACCGAGCGCGTAAAGGATTTCATCCTTGCATTGTTCCGCGAACAGGATCCGATCGCGCGCGCGAAGGCGCAGGCGCGCTCGCCGATCGACCTGATCCATGACGGCGTCGCGCAAGTCGACGCGAGCCTTGCCGCCGAGCCTGAGCTGCAGGCCGACCTTCTGCGCGATCTCGGCGAGATCCAGACCAATCTCGACGACCGCAAGGGCGGCGAGGCCACGCTGCAGCGCGCGTACGAGCTGCAGAAGAAGGTGTCGGGCGCGGACAGCGTCGCCACGGCCGAAACGCTGGCGACGTACGCGGACATGGTCTACGCGACCGGCGACGTGCCAAAGGCCGGCGGCATGATGGAGGACGCGCTGAAGGGATTGCGCGCGACACGCGGCGCCGATGCAGAGAAGACCGCGTACTACGAATCGCGGCTCGCGATCATCGATCTCGTCGCCGGCCGCTACGAAGAGGCCGAGCGTCTCGCCCGGCACGCGCTTGCGGTCTATCGCGCGACGTACGGCGGCGAGGCAGTCGAGGTGGCGCCGATATTGTCGGCGCTGGCCAACATCCAGCAGGAAACCGGACGTCTGCCGGAGGCGCTGACGACCTACAACGAGGCGCTCGCGATCATCACGCGCAAGGACGGCGGCGAGCATATACGTACGGTCACGCTGCGCGCGAAGATCGGCGACGTGCTGCGCGTCCAGCGCCGCTTCGACGACGCGCTCGTCATGTACGAGACCGCGCTGCGCATCGAGCGCGCGCAGCTGCCGCCGGGTCATTTCGTCGTCGGCGGCACGTTGCTCCGACTCGGCGACCTGCAGCGACGCATGCTGCGTTTCGAAGACGCCGACCGCTCGCTGACCGAGTCGATCGCGATTCTTTCCAAGACCAAATCGGGCCAGTATGCGCAAGCGCTGCAGTTCCATGGCGATCTGGCCCGCGCACAAGGACATCTCGAAGTCGCCATCGAGCGCTGGCGCGCGTCACGCGACATGTTCCGCGAGTCGAACGGCGACGGCGTCTATACGTGGATCACGACGTTGAAAGTTGTCGAAGGCCTCACCGAAGCGGGACGCCTCGACGAAGCCGAGACACTCGGCAACGATGCCGTCGCCGCGATCAGCCGGCTCGGTGACAACCCGTACGACGTGGCGTATTCGTCGAGCGTGATGGGCGCGCTGCGCCACGCGCAAGGGCGCGAGAGCGAATCCGTCGCGCTGTTTCGGCGCAATATCGAGCTCCTCACGAAGATCTACGGCGAGCAGCACAACGAAGTTGCGCAGGCGCGCGTTGCGCTGGCCGGAAGCCTGGTTGCGCTGCACGAAGCCGAATCGCGCAACGAGGCCGCGACACTGCTCGAATCCGCGAAGGCGTCGCTCGAAGTCGCCGAGCGTGGCGGTGACCAGGGCAGCACGAGCATGCTCGGCGTGCTCTATCTCGAGCGCGCCGTGCTGCGCCTCGACACCGGCGACACGGCCGGCGCGCGCGCCGACATCGTCGAAGCGACGCATCGCCTGCAGGCTCCGGCCAGCGCACACTCGCTGCAACGCGCGCAGGCGATCGGACGCAAGCTCAACATTCACGTCTAGGCAGGCATTCCGTCCGCGGTCACCACGGCGAGCAGATCACCGGCTCGAAACCGTCGGCGAGAATCGCGTCGCCGATCTCGAGCCCGGTGCCGCTGAGCGCGACCGGTGCGCTGTGGTCATCGGAGTCCGCGGCCGTGAATTCGACCACCAGCGAGCCGTTGCGGTGCGCGGCCGACAGCGGCGCGAACGCAACGTCGACCGCGCAGGTCGCGCCCGGCGCCATCACGGCATCGACGAGGCAGCCATTGTTGAAGGCGACATAATCCGGCGTCAGCGAGCCCGAACGCGTGATCGTGACCGGCAGCGTGCCGGTGTTCGTCGCGACGTAATGCACGGAACCGGTGCTGCCATGCGCGGGCGTGTCGGGATAGGCGCATTCGCGCTTGTCGAACTCGACGCGCGAGTACGGACCATCCGGCACGCCGCCGGCACGCATCATTGCGAACGCCCTGATCGACGCGCCCTGATGGATCGGATCGTTGAACGGCACGATAAGCGGCACGTCGAACGCGGAAATATCGTAAAAGGCCGAATAGGCGACGTCGATCCAGCAGCTGTCGCCCGGCGCAACCGTCGCGCCGCCGCATGTCTCACCGACGATCACGTATTGCGAAACGCCGATCTGCGGCGAACCGACGTCGATCGGGTCCGGCAGCAGGTTGGTCAGCGTGAAGCGCTGCGTCGCACTTTGCGTTCCGATGACGACGTCGCCGAAATCGAACGGATTCGGGCTCAGCATCGGCGGCTGCGGGTCGGCCGGCTGCACGATCTGCGCAACCTGCAGCGAAACGCAGTCGCTGGTGAGGTTGTAGCGGACTTCGGTCGGATAGCTCTTCGGCGGTCCGTACAGCGCCGTCAGCGGCATGTGCTGGATGTCCCATAGTCCCGGCGCGGTGTTGTTGCGCGGATGGCCGAGTTGCGGAACGCTTTCTCCGGCCCACGGCGGCTGGCCGTCGTACAAGTCGTAGTAGCCGATCTCGTTGTGCGCGAGATCCGGAATCGGGCCCGGCGCGTCCCAGTAGAACGGCCCGTCGTTCAGCAGCGACTGTCCGTCGGACACGTGCAGCACCGCATCGACGGCGCCACCGGCATAGTCGAGGTTGAACGCGAACCTGAATTCCTCGGTGTTGCTCTGCATGCCTTCGAAGTGCGTCACCTTGTAGTCGTTGGCGGGATTGCCGTCGTCGAAGTAGACGATCAGCGAGACGCCGTTGACGCTGTGTCCCGGCTTGTCGGCCATGCCCGCGAACGTGTAGTCGCCGTTGCCGCGTGCGGCGACGAATGCCGTGACGTCGGCGCGATAGAGCGCGGCGCTCGGCGGCTGCGGATCGCTCGGCCAGCAGTCGTTGTTGCCGTGATGCGCAACGAGCGTGCCGGTGAGCGGCGTGTCCTCGAACTCGATATCCGGCTCGTCGTAGTCGGCGTCGCCGCCGGTCAGGCCGAGCTCGGGCATGTCGATGTCGATGCCGTTCCAGTACAGCAGCGCGAGCGTGACCGTGCCGGAGACGCCGGCGACCGTCAGCGTGCCGGTGGCTCCGCCGAGCGCGGCCGGCGCGCTGATGCCGCCGACGCCTGCCGTCACGTAGTCCGTGCGATCGAGCGTGATGTAGCGCCGCATCGGCGTGTTCGCGCCTGCCGGCAAGGCCGAGGCAAGCGCGAGCGCAAAACCGAACAGCAGCGGAATCGAAGCAGTGCGTGACATGGCGGAATCCTCCCTCGAACTTTTCCACGCGAAAAAGCAACGGCACGGGCCACGCACGTGGCGGGCTACTGCGGGTATGCGACGGTCTGCTTGCCGGCGACATCCCATGTGCCGCCTTCGCGCGAAACCAGCACGGCGCCGCGCTCGACCCAGCCGCTGCCATTGCGCGCGCCGAATGTGAGCACCGCATCGTCGCCGAGCTGGTACCCGCCCGAGACCTTGACGTCGCGCAGCATCCGCTGCGACTGCACCCACAGTTTCTTCTGGCGCTGTTCCTTCGCGATCGGTTTGCCGTCGAAACCCTTGTCCGCGAACACGACTGCGGCCCAGCGCCCGCCGGCGCGCATGGCCGCGTCCGGATCTTTCGCGTCGACCGCAGCCGTCATTGCATTCGTCTGCGCGACGAAGGCCTGGCCAGCCTCGCCGCCATCCGGAGGCAACGGATTCGCAGCGGTCGCCCAGTCGGTGCGGCGCGTGCCGCTCGCGGTGTCGTAGATGCCAGCCGCGAACATCTGCGCGGCGAGATCTTCGTTCGACTGCCCGCGCGCATTGGCGATCGACTCGAGACCGGGCCGCAGCACGGCGATCCTGTAATCGCCGCCGGATTTCGCGTACGGCATCTTGAGCTCGCCCGATCCGTTGCCGTCGCGGCTCTTTTCGGTGATCACGACAACGCCTTCGGCGGCGATCGGCGTCGCATCGATCGCCTTGGCGTCTTCGATCAGTCCTTGCCGGAATGTCTCGTCGAGCGCGGTGATCGAGACCTTGCACTGCATCTCCGTCGCGCAGCCGTTGACCGCGTCGAAATACGCGAAGCGCGCTTCGGCGGGCGCGCCGTCGATGTCGGCGAGCTTGCGCGCCGCGTCGAAGTCGCCGGCATCGAGCGCCTTCTGCAACTGCTGGGCGAGCGTGGCGGGACTCGTCGCGGCCGAGCTGCAGGAGCAGAGGCCTAAGAGGGCTAGTAGCGGCAGAACGATGCGAGCGAACGACATGGTGGCTGCACTCCGATGGGTGGATGCGGGCGCGCCGCGGCGCGTCCCTGCATGAGTCCACGGAGTCGGGTGCCAGCGGGGGCCACGCGCCTTCGATGAGGCCGCGCGCGCAGCGGGCCGATTCCGGCATCAGGTGGGCGTCGCGTGGCCCCTCGCCGCCGCGTTCTGCGTGGACATCGGCAAGGAGGGTCCACACATGCTGACGCAACGCCTGCTTCGCCCGCTCGCCGTCGTGGTTCTGACGCTTTGCGCGTCCGCCGCGAGCGCCGCAACTTTCAACGTCACGCGCGCCGATGATCCCGTGCCCGACAGCTGCCTCGCCGGCGACTGCTCGCTGCGCGAGGCCATCGCGGCGACCGCGACCACGCCCGAGGCCGACACGATCGTGCTCGGCGCCGGCCAGTACCGGGTCACGCGCGGAGAGCTCGCGATCGATGGCGCAATGACGATCGCCGCCGCCGGCAGCGCCGCGACGCGCATCACCAGCAGCGGCGATTACACGATCCTGCACGTGCTCCCATTCGGCGCGCTCACGATCCAGGGCACCGAAATCGGAACCGTCGACGGTACTGCGGTCGTCGTCGAGGACAATGCGACCGCGACGCTGCGCGACATCCACGTGCCCGCCAACGCCGGCGGCGTCGGCACGGCGTCCGCCGACAGCGGCAACGGCTCGCTGCGCATCGAGAATTCGACGCTGGACAGCTTCCTCGCGTGTTTCCAGCCGCAGGGCAGTTGCCGCGTGTTCGACAGCCGCCTGCACGAGCTCTTGATCACGAGCGAGCTCGAGCTCGTGCGCGTCGAAGTCGATGGCGCCAATACGGATACGTACGGCATTACGGTCGCAAGCTCGACGCCGATCACGATCGAGGACAGCACGATCCGCCGCACGGACCACCCGCTGTATCTGATCGGCGACGGCGACACCGCCGCAGCGGTCCACGTCCGCCGCACGCGCTTCATCGACAACACCGGCCCGCTGCTCGCCGACCGCGTTTCGGTGATCGACATGGACGAAGTGGAATTTCGCCATCACGTCGTTTCCGACGCGAACGCCGGCGCGCCCGCCGTGCTGTACGCGCGGCCGGGACCGCTGTGGTCGATCAGCCGCGCGCTCGTCGTCGGCAACCGCGGCGGCGCCGATCTCGACGGCGCGGTGATCCGCGTGCTCGGCGGCGGCCGCGTCGCATTCGACAACTCGACCTTCGACGACAACACGTTCCGCGCCGGTGCGAGTTACGGCCACACGATCGGCGTCTACAACAACACCAGCACGACGGCGCTGCTCTGGCTTTTCCACGTGACGATGCGGCGCGCCGCCGTGCTCGACGACATGACGGTCGGCTCGCTTCTCACGGTGCGCGGTCCGATGACCGACGTGCGTGTCGACAACAGCGCGCTGCGTGGCACCTGCGGCTTCGGCGGCGGCGGTGAGATCACGCAGGGCGTCGGCAATGCCGAAGCGTCCGGCAATACGTGCGGGCTCGATCCGGTCACGAATCAGGTCGAGATGGCGCCGTCGCAGATGTCGCTCGGCGATCTCGGCGACCATGGCGGTTTCACCGACACGTTCTATCCGACGCGGAACAGCGCCCTCATCGACACGGCCGACGAAGCGTTCTGCGCGGTGTTCGGGCCGCTCGATCAGAGGCGGTATGCGCGTCCGACCGACGGAATCGCTTGCGATGTCGGCGCCGCCGAAGTCGATGCGATCGCAGACGCGCTATTCGCCGACGGTTTCGGCGATTGACGATCGCGGTTCGGCGCAACGCGTGTTGCGCCGAACTCGCGTCAGCTGCCGGCGTAGCCGAGGAAGTCGAGCGCGGCCTGCAGCATCGATTCGGTACCGATCGCAAGCGCGCCTTCGTCGAGGAAGAACTTCGGCGAGTGATTGCTGGGCGCGGTGTCCGCATCCTGGCCCGTCGGCGTCGCGCCGACGAAGAAGTAGACGCTCGGCGCCGGCACCGAGAGCGCGAGCTGCGGAAAATCCTCCGACGCCATCCAGCGCTTCGCTTCGCTGACGTTCCCGGCTCCGATCGCCTTGACGAGACTCGCGCGCACGCGCGCCGTCAGTGCGGGATCGTTGACGTTGACAGGGTTGCTATCGGGCGTCGGAATCTCCGCATCGATCGTCGCGCCGTTCGCGGCGGCGACGTGCTCGGCGATGTTCTTGAGGCTTGCCAATGCCTGCTTGCGCATGGGCTCGTCGAACGCGCGCACGGTGCCGTAGAGCTCGACCTTGTCCGGCACGATATTGAAGCGCTGCCCGCCGTCGAAGATGCCGAACGTGACGACCGCGGGATTCGAATTGATATCGAGCTGGCGGCTGACGATCGTCTGCGCGCTGGTCACGATCTCGGCCGCGGTCACGATCGGGTCGATGCCTTTCCACGGCGTCGCGCCGTGGCTCTGGCGGCCGTGCACGACGATGTGGAACGTGTCCGAGCTCGCCATCGCGCCGCCGGCGCGCACCGCCACCTGGCCGACGTTGAGGAAGCTGACGACGTGCATGCCGAGCACCGCGTCCGGCTTGAAATCCTTGAACACGCCGTCCTTGACCATCAGCGGCGCGCCGCCTTCCTCGCCGGGCGGTGCGCCCTCCTCCGCGGGCTGGAAGATGAACATGACTTCGCCCGGAAGATCCTTGCGCATCTTCGACAGCGCTTCGGCGACGCCGAGCGTCATCGCGGTGTGCGCATCGTGCCCGCACGCGTGCATGACGCCGACGGTCTTGCCGAGATATTCGCCCTTGGCCGTCGACGCGAACGGCAGACCGGCCGGCTCGGTGACCGGCAGCGCATCCATGTCCGCGCGGATCGCGAGCTTTGGCCCCGGCTTGCCGCCCTTGAGCACGCCGACGACGCCGGTGTGCGCGATGCCGGTGCGCACTTCGTAGCCGAATTTCTTCAGCTCGGCGGCGACGAATTTCGATGTGCGCTGTTCGCGGTTGCTGAGCTCGGGATGCTGATGCAGGTCGCGCCGCCACGCGGTGATGTCCGGGAGCAGGCTCTGCGTCACCTGCTGGGTCGACTCGGCGGCCGAAGCGGCCGTGGCGGACAGCGCGAACAATACGGAGGCAACGAGCGTCGATGGGCGCATGAGGGTTTCCGGACGGGACGCGGCATTACAAGCGCATCGCATCGGCCCGCGCAAGCGGCGCAGTGAAAATTTACGGCCTCGTCGTCCCGGCGGAAGCCGGAACTACAACCCCAGCACCAGATCCTCCGCCTCGACCCGATCCAGCCGTATCTGATTGGCGAACAGCGAGAACGCGAGCGTCCCGGCCAGCCCGTTCGCATGGCGCATCCACGGCGGCAGGTAACGCGGCTGCGCGATGTAGCCGTTGTCGAAGTAAGGTTTCAGCGCCATCACGTCGTGCAGCGCGAGCTTGCCGGCGAAGAGATTGCGGCACATGCCGACCTGGCGGTGCTTGAACGCCCAGCGGAAGTACGTGTGCACCGACAGGAGGCCGTGCAGATACACGGTGTCCTTCGTGAACGCCGCGCCGCCGCCGAGCGGCGCGCCGCGGAACACGCGCTGCGCCGAGGCGAAGCTGTCGGTCTCGCTCTGGCCGGCGTCGAGGAAGAAACGGAATACTTCGATGAAGTCGGCGCCTTCGAGCGCCATGTCGATGCCGATGATGCGAAGGCTGATGCGCTTCATGCGCTCGATGTCGATCGAACCCGACATCAGCTCGGCGAACACCGCGAGCCCTTCCTGCGTCGCGGTCGTGCGCGGCGAGGAGCGCGCCATCGACTTCAGGTGCGGCTGCTCGCGTCCGTTCAGCGCGGTCAGCGAGTGCACGAACGCTTCGTGCTCGATCAGCTGCTGGCGATCGTAGCTGGTGAAGTTCGTCGCCGAGCGCAGGCGAATGCGCGTCGCGCCGGCGGCCGCCTTCGCGATCAGCTCGGGATCGGTCTCGACGCGCACGACGCCGGCGCCGAAAAAGACATCGAGCTGCTGCTGCAGCTCGACACGCAGCTGATCGGCGGGAATCGACTCGTGCACCTCCTCGATCGCCGCCGAGCTGATGAACTCGTCGGCGAGCGCGATGAAATGGCGCGCCGCATCGACGTTGGTCAGGCTCGCGCCCGGCACGCGATCGCGCGGACGGCCGAACAGGCGCGCCGAATGCTCGGTGATCGCGGGCGTGCCGATCGCATCGAGCAGCTCGGTCGCGACGCGCCACGACTGCGCCGTGCGCCGGATGTAGTCGCCGAGCGGATGGCCGGGCTCGGCGGCGAGCGTGATGCCCATCAGCGCTTCGCGCGTCTCGGAGAAATCGGTGTGCGGATACTCGATCTGCGGCAGGCGTGCGGTGCCCGCCTTCCAGGCCGCGACGAAATCCATCTCGACCGACGCCGGCCAGCTCACCAGCTGCAGGAGGCGAATGCCGCGCGTCGCCGCGACCAGGCGCTTGTCGAGCTCGGAATAGACATCGAGTTGATCGCCGGACATGCGGATCGGCGCGCCTCGTCGCAAACCGCGTGAAGATAACAGACTGCGACGACGCGGGTGTTGTGTGCCTTTGTTGAGCGTTTGCGTGCTCGCCGGTGCGGCGTTGGCGCGGCAGCGTATTATTTCTGTCCCGCCACGCAGCGAGGAGATTGCAATGAGCGAAGTCGAGATCGTGCCGAGCGAAGACGTCGAAGTCCGGTTCCACGGCTCGCGCTGCATCCATTCGCGCAACTGCGTGCTCGGCCGGCCCGATGTGTTCGTGCCGAACGTCGAAGGCGAATGGATCCATCCGGAGGCCGCGACGGCCGAGGAAGTTGCCGAGATCGCGCACAACTGCCCGTCGGGCGCGATCCAGTACAGGCGCCTCGACGGCGGCAAGCAGGAAGAGCCGCCCAAAGTGAACCAGGTGCGCGTGCTCGAGAACGGTCCGTATTTCTTCCACGCCGATCTCGTCATCGAAGGCGAGACCGACGTCGGCTACCGGCGCGTGCTGTGCCGCTGCGGCGCCTCGAAAACGAAACCCTTCTGCGACGCAAGCCACCATGAATCCGTCTTCAGGGCGACCGGCGAGGCGAACCACGGCGAGATGGCGGCGCTCGAAGTGCGCAATGGGCCGCTGAAGATCACGCCGACGAAAAACGGCTCGCTCAAGGTCGAGGGCTCGCTCGAGATCGTGTCGGGCACCGGCACGACGCTCGCGAAAACGACGAAGACGTTTCTCTGTCGATGCGGGCATTCGTCCAATAAACCGTTCTGTGACGGTACGCACGCGAAGATTGGCTTCGTGGCGAACTGAGGGAAACTGATGCGACTTCGATTTGACGGTACAAAGACCCGCCTCGCCGCTGCGCTCGCAATCGGGCTCGCGGGAACGCATGCATTCGCGGCGCCGCTGCCGCACTTTCCGGCACCGCGCACGGCGTCCGCATCGGCGAGCGCGCCGATCGCCGACACCGCATTACGCGCTGCGCATGGCGCAGCGCGCCGCGCGCAAGGCCGAACGGATTCCGGGCGACGGTCGCCATCGCGCAACGCCGCATCCGCAGGGCAGCATGCTGCCCGTCACAAGCTGCGCCGACGACGGCAGCGCCGGCACGCTGCGCACGGTCATCGCGGGCGCCGGCGAAGGCGACGTCGTCGATCTCTCCGCGCTCGCGTGCGGCACGATCACGCTGACGCAGGGCCTGATCGATCTCAGCGTGCTCGGCACGCACCACATCAATGATCTCGACATCGTCGGCCCCGGCGCCGATGCGCTCACGATCGACGGCAATGGCGATCGCGTATTCGCGCACGGCGATTTCCAGATCGGACTCGGCACGCTCACGATCAGCGACCTGACGATCGCGAACGGCAACTACACGCACGGCCTCGCCAGCTGCATCGATTCATCGGGCAACGTCGCGCTGAGGCGTGCGGTCGTGACCGGCTGCGAGGCGAGCGGCGGCGGTCCGCTGACGTTCGGCGGCGCGGTCAATGCGGCCTATCTCGAAATGGCGTCGAGCACGATCTCCGATTCGCACTCGAGCGCCGCGGGCGACAACGTCGCGATCGGCGGCGGTGCGTACGTGAGCGGCGATGCGACGTTGCTCGACAGCACGATCTCGGGCAACACGGTGCTCGCCGAGACGCCAGGCGACGGCACGTATTACCTGTCGGCAGGCGGCGGCCTCTACGTGCGCGGTGCGCTGACGCTCTCGCGCAGTGTGTTGAGCCACAACGCCGTCTACGTGCCGAGCTTCACCTACGGCTGGGGCGGCGGCATCTTCGTGCGTGCCGACACCGACGTCGAGGCAAGCACGTTCAACGGCAACTTCGCGACGCTCGGCGGCGGCCTCTACAAGGCGGTTTTCAGCCACTACGGCGATCCCGGCACGACGCTCGTCGTCGGCAACAGCACATTCTCGAACAACTACGCGTCGATGGGCGCGGGGCTCGCATCGGCGCGGCCCGCGACGATCACGAGCAGCACGCTCTCGGCCAACTTCGGCTCTTCCGGCGCCGGCGGCGTCTGGGTCAAGGCGGAAGCGGACCTCGTGCTGCAAAGCTCGATCGTCGCGCGCAACCGCACGGGCGACTATTACGGCCTGTACTGCGATCTCATCGCGAGGGGCGGCGTCACCGGCGCGAACAATCTCGTGATCATCGCGGGCGACACGACGGTGCTGCCGCTGGACACGATCGCGCTCGATCCGATGCTCGGCCCTCTCGCCGACAACGGCGGGCCGACGCCGACCGCTCTGCTCTATCGCGCCAGCCCCGCGCTCGATGCCGGCGCGAATCCGGCGGCGTTCGCGGACGATCAGCGCGGACCGGGCTTCGACCGCGTCATCGGCGCTGCGGCGGACATCGGCGCGCTGGAGCTCCAGGACGGCGAATCCGAATTGCTGTTCCGGGACACGTTCGAACCGGTGAAGGGCCTCGTCGATTTCTGCCCGTTCTCGGACGCCGAAGACTCGTGATGCGGACCGCGCTCAGCGCTTGCCGTATTTCTCGTTGAGCTTTCGCGTCAGCGCCTTGGTCAGCACGCGCGCTTCGCTCTTGCGGCGCATCTGCGCTTCGAGCGAATCGGCGGCGGCCGCGAGCTCGTCGCGCAGCTTCTGGTAATTCGCCCAGCGTTCCGGATCGAGCCGGCCGTCCGCGAGCGCAGCGCGCACCGCGCATCCGGGCTCGCTCTGATGGCTGCAATCGCCGAAGCGGCATTCCTGCGCGAGCGCGTCGATGTCAGCGAACTGGCCGAGGTCGAGATCCTCCTCGCCGGTGAGCTTCAATTCGCGCATGCCCGGCGTGTCGATCAGGCACGCGCCGGACGGCAGCGCGATCAGCGCGCGATGCGTCGTCGTGTGGCGGCCGCGGCTGTCGTGTTCGCGCACCGTATTCGTCGCCTGGCGCGCTTCGCCGAGCAGCGTGTTCGTCAGCGTCGACTTGCCGACGCCCGACGAGCCGACCAGCACCGCGGTGTTGCCGGCCTCAAGGTACTTCATCAGCGGCGCGATGCTTTCCGGCGATTTCGCGTTGATCGCGATGACCTCGACGTCTTGCGGCAGTCGCGACTTCAGCGTCGCGATCGCGCTAGCCGCATCGTCGGCGCGGTCGAGTTTGGTCAACACGACGACCGGCACCGCGCCGCTGCCCTCGACGATGACGAGATAGCGCTCGATGCGCGCGGCGTTGAGATCGCCGTCGAGACCATTCAGCACGAACACGGCGTCGATGTTCGCCGCGATGATCTGGCGCTGATGCCGCTCGCCGGCGGCGGCCCGCGTGAGAACGGTGCGTCGCGGCAATATCGCGTCGATCTGCGGCGGCGATCCGGGCGTGACCAATACGAAATCGCCGACAGCGGGCCGCTCTGCCGGATCGATGCCGCGCTTGATGAATCGCGGCGCCGGCTGCGCGTTGAAAACGGCGAGCCCGTCGTGGATCTCGTAACCGGCGCGGTGCTGCGCGACGACGCGTGCGATCGACGCATCCGCCGGCGCGTCCGCGGGCATCGGCACCGCGCGCCAGCCGATCCGTGCAAGGCGCCGCTCGACGTCCGCATCCTGCTGCATTGCGCAATTCTAGCCGCGATCGGGTTGCTCCGACCGATTCGCTGCAATCGAGGTTTCGGACGAGCAGTCTCCGGCTGCAAGCGCGTATCGGCGCTGCTAGCATCGATCCGGGTACCACAGGCAGGCCATCGAGATGAAAAAGACAAGGAATATCCCGTCGCGCATCGCGCGCGGAGCCATGCCAGGCCAGGGAACGAGCAGCGGACCGGCCCGTGTCGCCTGACGGCAGCGCGTCATGCGCGGCATTTTCTTCGTGGTTCTCGCCGTCGCAGGCGCCGCGATGACGCCGGTACGCGCCGCAGAGCGCTACCTCGCGCTCGGCGATTCCTACACGATCGGCGAGGGCGTCGCGCCTGAAGGACGCTGGCCCGTGCAGCTCGCGCGGCGCCTGCGCGCCGAGGGCGTCGCGATCGACGATCCCGAGATCGTCGCGACGACCGGCTGGACGACCGATGAGCTCTCCGCGGCGATGGACGCCGCAAAGCTCTCGCCGCCGTACGACTTCGTCACTCTGCTGATCGGCGTCAACAACCAGTACCGCGGGCGCAGCGTCGCCAACTATCGTGCGGAATTTTCCGCGCTGCTCTCGCGCGCGATCGCTCTCGCGGGCGAGCGCGCGAACCATGTCGTCGTCGTCTCGATACCGGACTGGGGCGTCACCGGCTTCGCACGTACGCACGGACGCGACGCGCGCCGCGTTGCGATCGAGATCGATGCGTACAACGCGACCGCACGCGAGATTGCGCACGATCGCGGCATCGCATTCGTCGACGTGACCGCTATCTCGCGCGTTGCCGGCAATGCGGACGACATGCTCGTCGCCGACCGGCTGCACCCTTCCGCAGCGCAATACGCGCAATGGACGGACGCGATTCTTGTTGCGGCGCGACAAGCCGTCGCTCCGTAGCTTCGTTGATTCAGCTTCCACGCACGGTGAGGCGCTAACAGACCGCACTCGTGACGTCCATTGCGAATTTGCGAAATTACACGTGATCCGCCGCACATGCTTAACGCGAACCGAACAACTGCCGAGGTCGCCTTTGTTACGGTTCGGTCGTCATTGCCGTGGGCGCGGGCCCGTGGCGCTTCCAATAACGAATGTCACCAAGGGGATCGCAGCATATGGCTACGACGCGCAGGGCTGCTGTTTTGTGTTTTTCCACGACCCTGCTGATCTGCTCCTGCCTTACGTCGTCGGCCTTCGCAAGGCCGCTGCTGCCGCCGGATCTTCCTTCGATCGATGCGCCCGCCGTCAACGTGTCGCTGACGGCCGACGCGCCCGCATCCGTCGATACGCGCCGCCGGCACCGCATCAAGCGCGTCGCCGCGTCGCCTGCTCGCCGATTTCGCGCTGAAGCTGCGCAACATCGCGTACGTGCGCGGTGGCCGCGAGCTCACGACCGGCTTCGATTGCAGCGGCTTCGTGCGCTACGTGTTCCAGCAGAGTCTCGGCCTCGATCTGCCGTCGAATTCGACGAGCCAGTTCGAAGCCGGCAACCAGGTCGACCGCGATGCGCTGAAGATGGGCGATCTGGTCTTCTTCCGCACGCACGGCGGCCGCCGCGTTTCGCACGTCGGCATCTATCTCGACAACGGCCTCTTCATCCATTCGCCCTCGCGCGGCAAGCGCGTGCGCATCGATCATCTCGACGGTTCGTACTGGGCCAAGCGCTTCGCCGGCGCGAAGCGGCCCGACGTGTTGATCTGACGCTCCCGATTCGGCCCTTCTCCACCGGGAGAGGGATTGGGGTGACGGTCCGCCCAAGTGCGCCGCTGACGAGCCGCCCGCGCTCGCCGCATGTCGCCACGGCCTTTGAAACCGCCACGCCGTCTCCACGTCGTCACGACCTCACCCAAGGACACGCGACGATGGACAAACGCAAGCTCGGCCATTCCGATGTCGCAATCGCACCGCTCGTTCTCGGCGGCAACGTGTTCGGCTGGAGCGCCGACGAGGCCGCTTCGTTCGAGGTGCTCGACGCGTTCGTCGGCGAAGGCCTCGGTTGCATCGACACGGCCGACACGTACTCCGGCCTGGGTGCCCGGCAACCGCGGCGGCGAATCGGAAACGATCATCGGCCGCTGGCTGAAGCAAAGCGGCAAGCGCGACCAGGTCGTCATCGCGACGAAGGTCGCCAAATGGTCGCAGCGCAAGGGCCTGTCGCCGGCGAACATCGCCGCCGCCGCCGACGATTCGCTGCGCCGGCTCGGCATCGAGCGCATCGACGTCTATTTCGCGCACGAGGACGATCCGTCCGTGCCGCTCGAGGAAACGCTCGGCGCGTTCGCGCGGCTGATCGAAGCCGGCAAGGTGCGCACGATCGGCGCGTCGAACTATTCGGCGGCGCGGCTCGCCGAGGCGCTGGCGGTCAGCGCGAAGCACGGACTGCCGCGCTACGAAGTGCTGCAGCCGGAATACAACCTCGTCTCGCGCAAGGTTTACGAAGACGAGCTCGAGCCGCTCGCGCGCCGCGAGCAAACTCGGCGTCGTCTGCTATTACGCGCTGGCGAGCGGATTCCTGACCGGCAAGTATCGCGACGAACGCGATCTCGCCAAGAGCGCAGCGCGCGGCGGCGCCGTCGCGAAATACCTCAATCCGCGCGGCAAGCGCATCCTCGCCGCGCTCGACGAGGTCGCGTCGCGCGCATCGCGCGACGCCGGCGCAGGTCGCGCTGGCGTGGCTGATCGCACGACCGACGATCACGGCGCCGATCGCGAGCGCGACGAGCGCGGCGCAGGTGCACGACATCGCGGCGGCGGTGCGGCTCGCGCTATCGGCGGACGAGGTTGCGCAACTCAACGAAGCAAGCGATACCTGACCCGACCCGCCGGCTGTTCCCGATGGTGCGAAAAAGAGGAATTTTTCGCGCTTGTCGCATCGCCGTCATGTCTGTCATTCGATTGCAACTCCGGCGCAATCGAAATGCGATCGAGAAAACATAGGCTTGCGCGGGTTTCCTGCGAGGCTACGCGATGTCGCGACTCTCGTTTCGAAGCGTGTTCGTGTCGGATGTGCACCTCGGCCTTCGTGATTGTCAGGCCGGTTACCTGCTCGATTTCCTGCGCTCCGTGCAGTGCGAGCGTCTTTATCTCGTCGGCGACATTCTCGACTTCGAGAACATGCAGAAGCGGCCGTGGTGGCATGCCGACCACGGCGCGGTGCTGGCGGAGTTCATCGCGATCGCCGCGCGCGGCACGCGCGTGACCTACATCCCGGGCAACCACGACGCGGTGCTGCGCCGTTTCGCGGGACAGCGCTTCGCCGGCATCGACATCGCGCTCGACGCGGTGCACGTCGCCGCCGACGGGCGGCGCTATCGCGTCAGCCACGGCGATGAGCACGACAGCGCGAGCGCGGCACCGGCTTGGCTCCTCAGGCTCGGCGACGTGCTGCAGGGATTCATCTGCGCGACGAACCGCCGCTGCAACGGCCTGCTGCGGCGGCTCGGCCTGCACTATCGACCGTTGTCGATCATGCTGAAATCCCGCATCGCGACGGCACGGCGCTTCATCGTCGATTTCGAAACACGCGTCGCCGAGGCGGCGCGCGCCGCGGGTTACGACGGGCACATCTGCGGTCACATTCACTATGGCCGCATCCATGATCACGACGGCGTCGTCTACATCAACGACGGCGACTGGGTCGAGCACTGCACCGCGCTGGTCGAGCATCACGACGGCGCATTCGAGCTGCTGCACTGGACCGAGCGGCAGCACACGCTCGCGGTGCAGCGTGGAGAAAGCGTCGAAGCGCTGCCGCTGCCTGCGGCGGCTTGAGCGTTTCCCCGCTCGCGGGCTCGTTCCCCCTCTCCCGCTTGCGGGAGAGGGCTGGGGTGAGGGCAAGCTCGCATCGACGCTTCGACGAGAAGCGCCTCGCTCCGACTTCCCTCACCCGCCCTTCGGGCGGCCTCTCCCGCGAGCGGGAGAGGCGATCAGCGCGCTTGCGCCACGCAGACGTTCGCCGTGTCCGCGCTCGCCTCGTGGCCGTTGAGAAACGGCCCGCCGACCGCAACTATCGCTGATCCGTCACAACCAACCCCTGTCGCGCGCGGAGTATCATGCGCGCCCCACTGCCGGACCCCGTCATGCCGCTCGCTCCCGCCACCCGCACCCGCATCGAAAACCTGCTCGCCGCGAACCGCGTCGTGCTCTTCATGAAAGGCACGCGCGAGGCGCCGCAATGCGGTTTTTCTGCGGCGGCGACCGACCGGCTCAACGCGCTGCTCGACGACTACGCAACCGTCGACGTGCTCGCCGACGACGAGATCCGCAATGGCATCAAGGAGTACGGCAACTGGCCGACGATCCCGCAGCTCTACGTCGACAGCGAGCTCGTCGGCGGCGCCGACATCGTGCAGTCGATGTTCGACTCCGGCGAGCTGCATCGCGTGCTCGGCGTGGCGGAGCCCGATCGCACGCCGCCCGACATCACGATCTCCGACGCCGCGGTCGCGGCGATACGCCAGGCTCTGAGCGATGCGGACGGCATGAAACTCTTCCTCGTCGTCGACGGCCGCTTCCAGCCGCAGTTCCAGCTGCGCGAAGCCGGAGGCAACGAGATCTCGGTCGTCGCCAATGGGCTCGAGATCTGCTTCGACCTCGCCAGCGCGCATCGTGCGCGCGGCGCGAGCATCGACTGGACGAAGACGCCGCACGGCGAAGGCCTCGCGATCCATCTGCCGATGGCGCCGGCTGCCGTGAAATCGCTCGACGTGCAGGCGCTGAAGCGCAGGCTCGACGCGGGCGACATCACGGTCATCGACGTGCGTCCGCCGCAGGATCGCGCGCGGGCGCCGTTCGCGCGCGCGGAAATCCTCGACGCCGATACACATGCGCGCCTCGCGTCGTTGCCGAAGGACACGGCGCTCGCGTTCCTCTGCCACCACGGCAACTCGAGCCGCGGTGCGGCGGAGCATTTCCGCGAGCATGGGTTCCACGACGTGTACAACGTCGAAGGCGGGATCGACGCGTGGTCAGTGGAGATCGACCCGAGCGTGCCGCGTTATTGATTGCGCCGTGCGGTCTGTTTCGCAGGCACCGCCCGAGCAGAGCACAGCGATCGAATAGTCAGGCCGATCGTCAGGGACCGCCGTCGACGGTCGCCACGCCTTGTCGCGAGCACAGCAGCTGGCCCGCGCTCATCTCGACAAACCGGGCCTTCGATTCATCGATTTTCCATGCCGTCTTGGCGTGCATCAGCGTCTTGGCGTCGTGAGATGCATGGTCGCTCGATCCCGGGCCGAAGCCCTGCAGAATCGCGAATACCTGATATGGCGTCGGTGTTCCGCCCGCCTCGCAGGTTCCGAGAAAAGCGGGTTCGCTCCTTGAATGATCGGCGCGCACGACTGCGCGGATGACATCGCCGCGCACGAGCAGATGGTACGAGCCGCCGCACACGGTCCACGCCTCGTAGGTCAGCGATGTCGGAAACCTCCTCGCTGCCTTCGTGCTTGAGGCCGAGGTCCGCGTGCTTACTTTCGGTCGCGGCGACAGGCCCGTTGTCGAGATGTTTGCCGACGAGCGCATTGGCGACGAGTCCGCCGCACTTCACGCCGTCGAACGCGTCGCCTGCGTGGACATCGCGGATCACCAGGACGATCGCAAAAGCGATGACGACCTTCGCCAGCGTCCAGCGCATTTCCGGTGAATTCAACCGAGCGTTCATGCACCACCCCCGATGTTCGAGGAAAAACCTGATCCGCTTATACGAGATATTAGTCCGTTCCGGACAACGCGCAACGCACCGTCAATCGCTCTCCAGATCCTCCTCGAAGCGCAGATGCCTCACGCTGCGCCCGTGCCTTCGCACGAGCTTCAGCGCCTCGATCCCGATCTTGATGTGCGCCTCGACGAAATTCGCCGTGATCATGCTGTCGCTGAGCGCGGTCTTGACGCCTTCCGGAATCATCGGCTGATCCGACACCAGCAGCAGCGCGCCCGACGGAATGTGATTGGCGAATCCGGCCGCGAAGATCGTCGCGGTTTCCATGTCGATCGCCATGCAGCGCGTCTTGCCCAGGTATTCCTTGAACGCGACGTCATGTTCCCAGACGCGGCGGTTGGTCGTGTAGACCGTGCCGGTCCAGTAGTCGTGGCCGAGGTCGCGGATCATCGTCGACACCGCGCGCTGCAGCTGGAACGCCGGCAACGCCGGCACCTCGGGCAAGAGGTAATCGTTCGACGTGCCCTCGCCGCGGATCGCCGCGATCGGCAGCACGAGATCGCCGAGCTGGTTCTTTTTCTTGAGCCCGCCGCACTTGCCGAGGAACAGCACGGCCTTCGGCGTGACCGCGGAAAGAAGATCCATCACGGTCGCCGCGTTCGGGCTGCCCATGCCGAAGTTGATCATGGTGATGCCGTCGGCGGTCGCGTTCGGCATCGCCTTGTCGCGGCCGAGCACGGGCACGTCGTGCCATTCGGCGAAGCGCTCGACGTAGTGGCCGAAATTCGTCAGCAGCACGTGCTGGCCGAAACCGTCGAGCGGCGTGCCGGTGTAGCGCGGCAGCCAGTTATTGACGATATCGTGTTTGTCTTTCATCGCACGCCGATTATAGACGTGCCGATGCAGCCGTCGGCGGGCGCATAATTGGCGCATCCGTCGCGAGGATGCGCCATGCTCGTCACGTTCGTGCTCGCCCTGCTCGTCTTTTCGGCGCTCGCTTTCCGCGGGCTCGGCTTTCTCGCGTGGATTGCCGCCGCCGGCATCTGGCTGATCGGATGGCGCATCGTCGGCGTCGATTCGCCGGTGCTGTTCGAAGCGACGACGATCGTGCTGATCGCGCTCGCGGTGCTGTTCGGCGTGCCGCTCGTGCGACGCCATCTCGTCTCGCGCTTCGTGATGCCGGCGTTCGCGAAAGTGCTGCCGCGCCTCGGCGAAACCGAGCGCATCGCGCTCGAAGCCGGCACCGTCTGGTGGGAAGGCGAGCTCTTCAGCGGCATGCCCGACTGGAACAAGCTCGTCGATTTCGAGATTCCGCAGCTGCGTCCCGAAGAGCGCGCGTTCCTGCAGGGACCGACCGAGGAGCTCTGTCGCCGTCTCGACGACTGGGACGTCTACCAGCGTCGCGATCTCTCGCCGGAGATCTGGGATTTCATCAAGCGCGAACGCTTCTTCGGCATGATCATCCCGAAGGAATTCGGCGGGCTCGGGTTTTCCGCGCTCGCGCATTCGCGCGTCGTCACGCGGCTGTCGAGCCGTTCGGTGACCGCAGCCGTCACCGTGATGGTGCCGAACTCGCTCGGGCCGGGCGAGCTCCTGATCCACTACGGCACCGACGCGCAGAAGCGCAGATACCTGCCGCGCCTCGCGACCGGCGAGGAGATTCCATGCTTCGCGCTGACCGGCGCCGAAGCCGGCTCCGACGCCGCGGCGACGCAGTCCGAAGGCATCGTCGAGAAACGCATCGTCGACGGCCATGAGGTCATTGGCCTTCGCTTCAACTGGAAGAAGCGCTACATCACGCTCGCACCGGTCGCGACGCTGGTCGGCCTCGCGTTCCGCCTCAAGGATCCGGACAAGCTGCTCGGCGGCGCCGAGGATCGCGGCATCACCTGCGCGCTGATTCCGCGCAACACGCCGGGCGTCGAGATCGGATTGCGTCACGATCCGATGGGCGTGCCGTTCCAGAACGGTCCGATCGTCGGCAACGACGTGTGGGCGCCGCTCGACGAAGTCGTCATCGGCGGCCGCGAAGGAATCGGCAAGGGCTGGCGCATGCTGATGGAATCGCTCGCGGCGGGACGCTCGATTTCGCTGCCGGCGCTCAGCGTCGGCGCGGCGCAGATGGCGACGCGCATCTGCGGCGCGTACGCGACCGTGCGCGAGCAGTTCGACACGCCGATCGGCCGCTTCGAAGGCATCGAGGAACCGCTCGCGCGCATCGCGGGCCTGACCTACCTCATGACCGCAACGCGCGCGCTGACCTGCGGCGCGCTCGACGCCGGCGAAAGGCCCGCCGTCGCCGGCAACATCTGCAAGGCCTACATGACCGACGCGATGCGCCAGGTCATCTCCGACGCGATGGACATCCGCGCCGGCAGCGCGATCCAGCGCGGTCCGCGCAACACGCTCGCGCGCGCGTGGGACGCGGTGCCGATCGGCATCACGGTCGAAGGCGCGAACATCCTGACGCGCTCGATGATCATCTACGGCCAGGGCGCGATCCGCTGCCACCCGTTCGTGCACAAGGAAATCAACGCAGTCGCCGCGAACGATCTCGCTGCGTTCGACAAGGCGATCTTCGGCCACGTGAATCTTTTCGTGACGCGCGCGATCCGCGCCAAGCTGCTCGCGTTCACCGGATCGCGTCTCGCCGGCACGCCGCACGTGCAGGACATGCGGCGCTACTACCAGCATCTTTCGCGTTTCTCGGCCGCGTTCACGATCACGTCGGACACCGCGATGGGCACGCTCGGCGGATCGCTCAAGCGCCGCGAGAAACTGTCGGGCCGCCTCGCCGATGCGCTCGCGTTTCTCTATCTCGCGAGCGCGGCGCTGAAGCGCTATCACGACGAACCCAAGACCGCGTCGAACTTCGCGCTCGCGCGCTGGAGCGTCGAGCTCAGCCTGTTTCGCGTGCAGGAGGCGCTGGTCGGCGTGCTCGACAACCTGCCGGTGCGCTGGGTCGCGGTGCTGCTGAAGCTTGCGATTTTCCCTCTCGGCGCGCGCTTCCGGCTGCCCTCGGACCGGCTCGGCAGCGAAGTCGCGCGCGCGATTCTCGAGGATCGCGAGGCACGCCAGACGCTGACGTCCGACGTGTACGTGCCGCCGCCGGGCGAACCCGGCCTCGGCGCGCTCGAAGCCGCGCTCGACAAGGCCGTGCGCGCGATTCCGGTCGAAACGAAGCTGCGCGACGCGGTGCGCGCCGGCATGCTCGATCGCGCGCCAGGCTACATGCTCGACGATCTCGCGTCTCGCCGCGGGCGTGATCTCGAAAGCCGAGTACGATCTGCTCAACGAAGCGCGCGATGCGCGCGACGAGGTAGTCGCCGTCGATGCGTTCGATCCGGATGTCTACCGAAATCTGCATTGACGTCGCCGTGTAGGAGCGGCTTCAGCCGCGATCTTTTCGCTCCGGGCACGCCAAAGATCGCGGCTGACGCCGCTCCTACAATCGAGCGATTGCGAACACGGCAATGGAACCCCGCATGATGCGCGCCGACTGGTATTTCGATTTCATCTCGCCCTACTCGTACCTCCAGCTCGGCCGCATCCACGAGCTGCGCAAGCGCATCGAGATCACGCCGATCCCGATCGTGTTCGGCGCCGTGCTGACGCACCACGGGCAGCTCGGACCCGCCGAGATCCGCGGCAAGCGCGAGTTCACCTACCGCTTCGTGCAGTGGATGGCCGAGCGCGAGAACGTCGCGTTCCGCTTTCCGCCGGCGCATCCGTTCAGTCCGATCGCGGCGCTGCGCCTCGCCATCGCGGCCGGCACGCGCTGGGATGCGATCGACGCGATCTTCGATCACATCTGGAAACACGGCCGCGCCGGCGACGAGATCGGCGCGCTCGCCGACGTCGCGCGGGCGATCGGCATCGAGGATGCCGCTGCTGCTGTCGCGCACGAGGACGTCAAGGCGGCGCTTCGCGCGAACACCGAGGCGGCCGTCGCCGCCGGCGTGTTCGGCGTGCCCACCTTGCGCATCGGCGGCGAGCTTTTCTGGGGCAACGACGCGACGGCGATGATCGAGGACTGGCTCGCGAAGCCCGAGCGCTTCGCGACGTCCGAATATCGCCGCATTGCCGCGCTGCCGCGCGCGGTCGAACGCAAGCGCTAGCGCGCGTCGACGGGCTAGCGCCTGAGCGCGTCGCTCAACGACGTGATGCTTTCGCCGCGTCCGCGCATCGGTGCCGGACCCGCGTGCGTCGTGACCTGGTTGCGTCCCGCCGATTTGGCACGGTAGAGCGCGGCATCCGCGCGCTCGACGAGATCGTCCGGAATCGACACTTCGGTATCGACCGCGGCGACGCCGAGGCTGACCGTGAGCCCGATGCGCGTGCCCGAGATCAGCATCGGCATCTCCTGCACGCGGTGGCGGATGCGCTCGGCGACGACTTCGGCGTCGGACGCGGCCGCGCCGGGCAGCAGGATCAGGAATTCCTCGCCGCCGTAGCGGCCGAGCGCGTCGCCCTGGCGCAGCTCGCCCGCGATCGGATCGATCACGCTGCGCAGGCACTGGTCGCCCGCGCGATGGCCGTAGCTGTCGTTGACGTTCTTGAAGTGATCGAGATCGAGGAACAAGCAGCGACAGCGGCTCGCCGGATTGCCGCGCCTTGGCGAACTCGGCGCGAAGCCGCGCGAGGATCGCGCGGCGGTTCAGCACGCCGGTCAGCGGATCGTGCTCGGCGAGCTTGTGCGCGACATCGCGCTCGTAGCGGAACGAGAGCGTCTGCCCGGCCAGCACGAACGCGAGCACGAGGTTCGCATACGCGAGCGCAGCCGGAAGACCGAACTCGAGCCAGAGCGGCAGCGGCCACTGCATGCGCAGCTGCAGCACGCGCACGATCACGAGCAGCAGCGCCGGAATCCACGCGCCGAGGAAGATTCCGCCGCGGCGTCCGCCGTGCAGCCAGACGAGCACCGCGGCGGTGATCAGCACCGGGATCGTCATCAGCAGCAGCACCGACAGCGCATCCTCGATCCACCAGCCGCGCGAGACGACCGGCGTGATCGCGCACGCGGCGAGGCCGAGGAAGATGCATGCGGCGACGCGCAGCGCGCGGTCGAGGCGCGGCGCCCAGCGCGCGAGCTCGAGGAACAGCCGCGAGAACGCGATGTTGAACGCGATCGCGAGCAGCGCGGCGCACCAGGCCGGACGCTGCGCCATCGGCGCGAGCCAGTTCATGACCGGGATTTCGTAGCCGATGCCGAAGATGTAGAGCTCGTAGAGCACGAGGAACAGCACGTAGGCGACGAAATACGCATACATGCGCTCGCGCAGCGCAAGGAAGAACGCGAACATCACCAGCAGCGTCGCCAGCTGGAACGACGGAAACAGCACGTCGAGCCGCGCGCGCGCAAGATCGCCGGCGCGGTAGTCGGAGACGTCGCGCACTTCGACGCGGCGCGGTATCGCGCGCTCGGGTTCGACGCGAAGATAGATCGCGTCGTCCTTGCCGATCGTCGAGGGCAGGATCATCACGATCGCGTGGCGCGTGTAGCCGGGATCGCCCGCATCGCTGTAGACGCTGCGCGGCTGCACGGCGTATGTCGGCGGCGCGTAGACATCGACGTGCAGGCCGACCGGATCGAATATCGCGAGCGCCGGCGGGCGTGGATCCTTCCAGTCGGAAGCGAGGCGGATGCGATACCAGACGTCGCGCTCGCGCGATGGCACGATCGCGGCGTAAGGCTGCGGCTTGAAGTCCTCGTCGTACGCGCCGGCGACGATGCGCGCGGGCGCCGGCGATTCGGTGGAAGCATCCATGCGCTCGACGATCAGCGGCATCGGCGCGGCGCGTGCGGGAGCCGCCGCGAATACCGCGACGAATGCCGCCAGCAACGACGCAAGGAAGATAGCTGAACGCACGGACCCTGGACCCCTTCGGCCATGGTAGCGCGGTTCTGGCCGAATGGAGGCCGGCGCGCAGCCGGCAGGGGATTTCAGGCCAGCGAACGCATCAGCGCGGCTGTCGCGTCTATCGCGCGCCCGATCATCGGCGCGTCCACATCGAGGTGGGTGACGGCGCGTATGCGGGTCGCGCCCATTTCCGTCACGCGGACGCCCTTCTCGAGCAGCGCCGCGGCGAACGCGGCGGCCGTGAGGCCGGGCGTCGTGAGGTCGAAATAGACGAGGTTGGTTTCGACTTCGGTCGGGTCGATCGCAATGCCCGGCAATCCCGGCGAGCCCATCGGCGAGACGGCGCGCGTTGGCATGATCATCGGCGAGCCGGTCGACCTGATGATCCAGCGCGTACTCGCAGGCCGCAGCGATGATGCCGCTCTGGCGCATCGCGCCGCCCCAGCGCAGCTTGAGCCGGAACGCCTCGTTGCAGAACGCGCGCGACCCGGCCAGCACCGCGCCGCCGGGCGCACCGAGGCCCTTGCTGAAATCGATCCAGACCGAATCGAACGGCCGCGCGTAGTCGGCCGCGGCGATGCCGCTCGCGACGCACGCATTGAGCAGGCGTGCGCCGTCCATGTGCGTCGAGAGGCCGGCGTCGCGCGCGACCTTCGCGACGCCTTCGAGCGTCGCCAGCGGCCAGATCGCGCCGCCGCCGAGGTTCGATGTCTGTTCGACCACGACGAGGCGCTGACGCGGCGCGTACGGACGATCGGGCCGGATCGCGGCGCGCAGCTGCTCCGCGCTGAAGATGCCGCGCCGTCCGGCCAGCGGCTGGATCATGACGCCGGCGAGCGCGGCGGGTCCGCCGCCTTCGAAGCCGATGATGTGCGAGGTCGCGTCGCAGAGGACTTCCTCGCCGGGACGGCAATGCACGGCGAGCGCGATCTCGTTCGCCATCGTGCCGGACGGCAGGAACACCGCGTCTTCCTTGCCGAGCAGCGCCGCGCAGCGCTTGTTGAGCCGATTGACCGTCGGGTCTTCGTTGGCGCGCTCGTCACCGACCTCGGCAGCGGCCATCGCGGCGCGCATGCCGGCGGTCGGGCGGGTCTTGGTGTCGCTGGCGAAGTCGATCAGGGTGGGCGTGGACATGGTGCTTCGATGCGGGAGCGGAATCGCGCATCGTAGCGCATGCATCGGGACGGCAGCAAATTTCGTCCCGCAGATCAGTAGTCCCTCTCCCGCTTTTCTTGCCCCCTCTCCCGCTTGCGGGAGAGGGTTGGGGTGAGGGCAAGCTTGGTTCACGCTTCCACGCGACCAACGCTTCACTCCGATTTCCCTCACCCGCCCGCTCACGCGGGCGGCCTCTCCCGCGCAGCGGGAGAGGCGAACATCAGCTCATGCGCCTAGTATGCGCTTCGATCAGCGCCCGCGCCGCCTTCGTGATCGCAGTGACCGGCCCCGTATTTCCCGGAAACGTCAGCCGCGAGTAGTAGCTGCCCTCGACCAGCAGCATCAGCGCATCGCCGAGCACATCCGGCTCCTTCGCGCCCATCTCGCGCGAGAGCTTGCGCAGTCGTCGGCGAATTTCCGTCTTGTACTTGTGCACGATGTCGCTGAGCCGCTGGTTGTCTTCCGGAATCTCCACGCACGCGTTGCCGAGCGCACAACCGCGACTCGTCTTGCAGCCGCTGGCTTCCTTCATCTTGTGGCGCGCGAGGTCGACGACCGATTCCATCAGCGCCTCGATCTGCCGGCGCGGATTGCCCGCATACGGCGCGACGACTTCGTCCCACCACTTCCAGTACTCGCCTTCCTGGTCGGCGAGGTATTCGGCGACGAGATCGTCCTTGGACGGAAAGTGCCGGTAGAAGCTCATCTTGTTCGTGCCGGCCTCGCTCGCGATCGCGTCGACGCCGACCGCGCGGATGCCGTGCCGGTAGAACAGCTCGCACGCGGTTTCGAGGATGCGGTCGCGCACGCGCGGACGCTCGGCCGCGGCCGGCGGGGCTCGGCGGATGGCATCGGTCGAAACGGCTTTGGCGCTCATTTCCTGTTGCTCCTGCCCTACCGTTCGTCGGCGGGCCCTTGAAAAATGCTGGTGTTGACTTAGGTGTTACCGGTAAGTAACATGTTACCGATCGGTAACAGTATGACAGCTTCGCGGGGTCCCGGGTTCAAGTCAAGACGCCGCGCAGCAAGGAATCAGTCAGATGGGGCCCGCGGCGCGGAATGTCCACGCCGGCGGCTCCGGCCAAGGAGCTCGAAACATGTCCATCATCAGAATTTCGCTCGTCGGATCGGCCGTTCTCGCCACGGCGCTGGCCGTCGCGCTCGCGGGCTGCGCGCGCTCCGAGGCCGGCGGCAAGCCGGCCGCACCGCCCGCGCCGGAAGTCACCGTCGCGAGCGTGATCGCCAAGCCGCTGCGCGACTGGCAGGAATTCACCGGACGTCTGCAGGCGGTCGACAGCGTCGAGATCCGCCCGCGCGTCAGCGGCTTCATCGATTCGGTGCAGTTCACCGAAGGCGCGCGCGTGAAGAAGGGACAGCTTCTGTTCCGCATCGACCCGCGCCCGTTCCAGGCCGAAGTGAATCGTCTTTCGGCCGAGCTTCGCCGCACGCGCTCGCAGTCGGCGCTCGCCGCGTCGAACCACGAGCGCGGCAAGCGCCTCGTCTCGCAGCACATGATCTCGCAGCAGGATTTCGATCAGCTCGCGACGACGGCCAGCACGACCACCGACGAGATCGGCGCCGCCGCGGCCGCGCTCGAAACCGCACGCCTCAACCTCGAGTTCACCGAAGTGCGCTCGCCGATCGACGGACGCGTTTCGCGCGCGCTGATCACGGCGGGCAATCTCGTCTCGAACGCGAGCATCCTGACGACGGTCGTTTCGGATGATCCGGTCTACGCGTACTTCGATGCCGACGAGCAGACCTATCTCAAATTCGCCACGCGCGGCGGATCGAGCGACGGCACCAACGGCAGCCAGGACTCGGTGTTCATGGGCCTGATCGACGAGCAGGGCTATCCGCACGCGGGCCGCCTCGACTTCGTCGACAACCAGGTCGATCCGCAGAGCGGCACGATCCGCGGCCGCGCGGTGTTCGACAACAAGGACAGCCGCTTCACGCCGGGCCTGTTCGCACGCATCAAGCTCGTCGGCGGCGAGACGCGCCAGACGATCCTGATCGACGAGCGCGCGGTCGGCACCGATCTTGGCAAGAAGTTCGTGCTCGCGCTGAAATCGGACAACACGCTCGAGTACCGGCCGGTGACGCTCGGCGCGAGCGTCGATGGACTGCGCGTCGTCAGCAACGGGCTCGCCGCGAACGACGTGATCGTCATCAACGGACTGCAGCACGTGAAGCCCGGCATCGCGGTGACGCCGACGAAAGCTGCGATGGACGCAGGCAGCGCCGGCGTTACGCAGCTCGGCGCGCCTAGCGGGCGACGCGAAGACCGTGCTCGCGAGCCGTGTGTCGCCGGTGGCGCACGCGCAGCGCTAGCGAAAGGCGCGCGCACGCACGACACGCAAGAGGTTTGCCCCGATCCACACCCCGTCGTCCCGGCGCAGGCCGGGACCCAGCTTCGCTCTTCAGAACGAAAGGCAGCTGGATTCCGGCCTTCGCCGGAATGACGCGGTGATGGACGCACCAGGTGCTCAAGGACACGACGATGAACTTCTCCCAATTCTTCATCACCCGCCCGGTCTTCGCCGGCGTGCTGTCGGCGATGATCCTGATCGCCGGCCTGATCTCGATGCCGCAGCTGCCGATTTCCGAATATCCGGAAGTCGTGCCGCCGACGGTCGTCGTGCACACGGCGTATCCCGGCGCGAATCCGCAGGTCATCGCCGACACGGTCGCAGGTCCGCTCGAGCAGGCGATCACCGGCGTCGAGGACATGCTGTACCAGTTCTCGCAGGCGACCAGCGACGGCGTCATGACGCTGACGGTCACGTTCAAGCTCGGCACCGACGTCGACAAGGCGCAGGTGCTCGTGCAGAACCGCGTCGCGCAGGCGACGCCGAAATTGCCGCAGGACGTGCAGCGCATCGGCGTGACCGTCAACAAGGCGACGCCGGACATCACGCTCGGCGTGTTCCTGCTCTCGCCGGACGGCCGTTACGATCAGAACTACCTCTCGAACTTCGCGATCCTGCACGTCAAGGACGAGCTCGCCAAGCTCGACGGCGTCGGCGACATGCAGACCTGGGGCGGCGGCAACTACTCGATGCGCATCTGGCTCGATCCGGAGAAGGTCGCCGCGCGCGGCCTCACGGCAGGCGACGTCGCCAACGCGATCCGCGAGCAGAACGCGCAGGTCGCCGCGGGCCAGCTCGGCTCGGCCGGCGGTGCCGGCAAACGACGAATCGCAAGCCGAGCTTCCAGATCGCGCTCAACACGAAGGGCCGCCTCATCGACGAGGAGGACTTCCGCAACATCATCGTGCGCACGGGCAGCGACGGCCAGATCACGCGCCTTCGCGACGTCGCGCGCGTCGAGCTCGGCTCGGACAACTACGCGCTTCGCGCGATGCTCAACAACGAAACCGCGGTCGGCATCGGCGTGTTCCAGCGCCCGGGCATCGAACGCGATCGGCATCTCCGACGCGGTGCGCGCGAAGATGGCCGAGCTGAAGAAAGGCTGGCCCGAAGGCATCGACTACAACGTCGCCTACGATCCGACCGTGTTCGTGCGCGGCTCGATCTCGGCCGTGCTGCACACGCTCGTCGAGGCGCTGGCGCTCGTCGTCATCGTCGTCATCGTGTTCCTGCAGACGTGGCGCGCTTCGATCATTCCGCTGCTCGCGGTGCCGGTGTCGTTGATCGGCACGCTCGGCGTCATGCATCTGTTCGGCTTCGGGCTCAATACGCTGTCGCTGTTCGGACTCGTGCTCGCGATCGGCATCGTCGTCGACGACGCGATCGTCGTCGTCGAGAACGTCGAGCGAAACATCACGGACGGATTGAGTCCGCTCGCGGCGACCGTGCAGGCGATGAAGGAAGTCACCGGCCCGATCGTCGCGACCGCGCTGGTGCTCTGCGCCGTGTTCGTGCCGACGGCGTTCATCAGCGGCCTCTCGGGCCAGTTCTACAAGCAGTTCGCGCTGACGATCGCGATTTCGACGGTGATCTCGGCGTTCAACTCGCTGACGCTGTCGCCGGCGCTGTCCGCGTTGCTGCTGAAGGCGCACGACGCGGCGCCCGATCGCTTCACGCGCATCCTCAACGCCGCGTTCGGCTGGTTCTTCCGCCCGTTCAACCGCTTCTTCGCGAGCGCGTCGAACGCGTACGTGCGCGGCGTCGGCCGCGTGCTGCGCGCGAGCGCGATCGCGCTGTTCGTCTACGTCGGCCTGATCGGCCTCACCGCGTTCGGCTTCGCGCAGCGCGCCGACCGGCTTCGTGCCGGCGCAGGACAAGCAGTACCTCGTCGGCTTCGCGCAGCTTCCCGACGCGGCGACGCTCGATCGCACCTCGGCCGTGATCCGCCGCATGGGCGACATCGCGCTGAAGACGCCCGGCGTGCAGGACGTGCCGGCGTTCCCGGGCCTCTCGATCAATGGCTTCACGAACGCGTCGAACTACGGCATCGCGTTCACGACGCTGAAGCCGTTCGACGAGCGCCGCGACGCCGCGAAATCGGCCGGCGGCATCGCGATGGCGATGAACCAGCAGTTCGCGAAGATCCAGGACGCGTTCATCGCGATCTTCCCGCCGCCGCCCGTGCAGGGCCTCGGCACGATCGGCGGCTTCAAGCTGCAGATCGAGGATCGCGGCAACTTCGGCGCGAACGAGCTCTACAAGCAGCTGCAGAACGTGATCGCGAAAGCGAGCGCGCGGCCCGAGCTCGCCGGCGTCTTCTCCGGCTTCCAGGTCAACGTGCCGCAGATCGACGTCGACGTCGATCGCGAGAAGGCCAAGGCCGCCGGCGTCGCACTGCAGGATGTCTACGACACGATGCAGACGTATCTCGGCGCGCTCTACGTCAACGACTTCAACCGCTTCGGGCGCACGTATCAGGTCAACGTGCAGGCCGAGCCCGGATTCCGGCTGACCGCGGACGACATCGGACGCCTGAAGACGCGCAACGCGCGCGGCGACATGATTCCGCTCGCGAGCTTCGTCAACGCGCGCGAAACGTCGGGACCGGATCGCGTGCCGCACTACAACGGCTATCTCGCGGCAGAGCTCAACGGCGCGCCGGCGCCGGGCTATTCGAGCGGACAGGCACAGACTGCGATGGAAGAAATCCTCGCGCACGAATTGCCGAACGGCATGGCGTACGAGTGGACCGATCTGACCTACCAGCAGATCCTCGCCGGCAACACGATGGTCTACATCTTCCCGCTGGTCGTGCTGCTCGTGTTCCTCGTGCTGGCCGCGCTGTACGAGAGCATCTCGCTGCCGCTGGTCGTGATCCTGATCATTCCGATGTGTCTGCTCTGCGCGATCATGGGCGTCAATCTCTCGCACGGCGACAACAACATCTTCACGCAGATCGGCCTGATCGTTCTGGTCGGCCTCGCGTGCAAGAACGCGATCCTGATCGTCGAATTCGGCCGCGACCGCGAGAAGCACGGCGAATCGATCTGGCAGGCCGTGCTCGACGCATGCCGCCTGCGCCTGCGTCCGATCCTGATGACGTCGCTCGCGTTCGTGATGGGCGTGATCCCGCTGGTCACGTCGACCGGCGCAGGTTCGGAGATGCGCCGCGCGATGGGCGTCGCGGTGTTCTCGGGCATGCTCGGCGTGACGTTCTTCGGGCTCTTGCTGACGCCGGTGTTCTATCTCGTGATTCGCAGTCTGGTGCGCTCGCGGCGCGAAGTGCGTGCCGAGCCGGAAACCGTCGCGCTGGAGCCGCACGCGGCGCATTGATGCTTTCGCCTCTCCCGCTCGCGGGAGAGGCCGCGCGGCACGCGCGGGTGAGGGAAGTCTTGGTTCGCAGCTCCCGAGCGCTTCGCTCCGACTGCCCTCACCCCAGCCCTCTCCCGCAAGCGGGAGAGGGGGAAAAGCAGCGTAAGATTGATGCATGAGCCGACCGCGCGCACTCCTGCTCATGCTGATCGCGTTGACGCCCGCGACATCGCTTCGCGGCGACCGCCTACAAATGCGTCGATGCGCACGGCGCGGTCAGCTTCCAGGATCAGCCGTGCCGCGCGGGCACGAAGCAGCAGAGAGATCCGTCTGCAGGAATTCGCGCCGCCGCCCGAAACGCCCGCAGCATCCGCCGAATCCGCGCCCGACGCTTACGCGTACGACGCGCCCGACGTCGCGCCGCCACCGCCGCCGCCGCGTCGCATCGCCGCCGGATTTCTATCTCTGCACGCGCTACGACGGCACGCGCTACATCAGCGACACCGGCGAAGGCGGCAGCGCGCTGGTGCCGCTCGGCGTGCTCGGCGTGCCGGGCCGCTCGCTCGCCGATGCGTACTCGCCTCAGAACAGCATCGGCGTTTCCGCGCCGGGCCTGCGCCAGATTCCGCGCGTGCCGGCCGGCAGCGTGCCGTTCGGCGGCATGAGCACGTGGATCTACGACGAATGCCACGCCGCCGGGCCGCGCCGAAGCATGCGGCTATCTGCGCTCGTCGCTCAACGACGTACGCTACAAATTGACAAAGTCATTCAGCGACACGACGCCGGAGCTCAAGCGGCAGGAAGCGGATATCCTCAAGCGCATGCACGGCTGCTGATGTGACGCCAGCGGGTTCGGCGTTACGGGCGCAGCTCGAGCAGCGGCGCCGGCGCGTGATGGCGCTCGTGATCGAGCAGCCAGCGCTTGGCCGGCAAGTCCGCCGCCGAAGCCGACGAGCTTGCCGTCGTGCCCGATCACGCGGTGGCACGGCACGATGATCGCGATCGGATTCGCACCGTTCGCGGCGCCGACCGCGCGCATCGCGCTCGGATTGCCGAGCCGGCGCGCGAGCTCGATGTAGCTCGCCGTGTCGCCGTACGGAATCTGGCGCAGCTGGTGCCAGACGCTTTGCTGGAACGGCGTGCCCTGCGGCGCGAGCGGCATGTCGAACGTCAGCAGCTTGCCGGCGAAATACGCGGCGAGCTGCGCGCGCACTTCGCGAAGACGCGCGGTGCGCGTCGCCAGCCCGGCGCGACGTGCGCCGGCTTGCCCTGCTTGGGCAGAAGAAGAAATGTCAACGCATCGCGTTCCGATGCGACGACGAGCGGGCCGATCGGCGAGTCGAAGAAATCGTACGACGTCCCGTCGCCGGATTCCGAGCTCAGCGCGCGCGCGTTCGCTTTCGTCAGCGTGCGCTCGTTCGCCGATTCGTTCTCTCGGGTCGCGCCGCGCGGCGCGTCGTGTGCAGGTATCGTGTTCATCCCTGGCTTCTCCAAAGCAACATGACTGCGTAGGCGCGCCACGGCCGCCACGCTTCGCTCATCGTTTCGATTGCGCGCGTCGTCAGCGTGGTTCCGTTGCCGGCGGCGCGGCGCAGGATCAGATCGGCGGCGGGAAATGCGTCGGGCTGGCCGAGCGCGCGCATCGCGACGTAGTGCGCGGTCCAGGGTCCGATGCCGGGCAGCGCGACGAGATTCTCTTCGAACGCCGAGAGCGTCTGTTCCGGCCGGAAATGCACGCGACCGTCGGCGACCGCGCGCGCGAGCGTGCGGATCGCGTCGGCGCGCGCGCGCATGACGCCGATCTTTTCGAGCGGCGCTTCGACCAGCGCTTCGGGCGACGGAAACAGCGCGGGCAGTCCGACCGCGCGGCCTTCTTCGAAATGCGAGCCGTGCCGATCGGCGATGCGCGACGCGAGCGTGCGCGCGGCCGCGACGCTGACCTGCTGGCCGAGAATCGCGCGCACCGCGAGCTCGAAACCGTCCCACGCATTCGGCAGGCGCTGGCCTGGCCAGCGGCGCACGAGCGGTTTCAGGAGCGCGTCGCGCCGAAGGTGCGCATTGATCGCGAGCGGATCGGCGTCGACGTCGAACATGCGGCGCACGCGCGCGACGATGTCGCCGAGCGCGCTCGGTTTCGCGTGATGCACGCGCAAGGCCAGCGCCGATTCGCCTTCGATCGGCGATACCGAAAGCCAGCCCGGAGTGCCCGCCGCGACGAAGCTGCGCCGATAACTGTCGCCCTCGACGACTTCGACGCCCGGAATCACGCGCTTTTGCATGAATCCGAGCAGATGCGCGAAATCGTACGGCGGACGAAACGGCAGCCGCAGCGCAAGCTCGTCGGTCGCGGCCATCGCTTCGTGCGAGCGGCGGATCTCGCGCGGCGCCTTGCCGTACGTCGAACGGAACGCGGCGTTGAAGCGGCGCAGGCTTGCATAGCCGGCGGCCGGTGCGATCGCGGTGATCGGCAGGCCTGTCTCGGTCAGCAGCTTCTTCGCGAACAGCAGGCGGCGCGTCGCGGCGACTTCGATCGGACTTGCGCCGAGCTCTTCGGCGAACAATCGTCGCAGATGGCGCTCGCCGACGCCGACGCGGCGCGCGAGCTCGGGCAGCGATGTTTCATCGAGCGTGCCCTGCTCGATCAGACGCAGCGCGCCGGCGACGAGCTCGCTCTTCGCGCGATGCAGCGGCGATCCCGGCGCGGCTTCGGGACGGCAGCGCAGGCACGGACGGAATCCGGCGGCGGCTGCCGCGGCAGCGCTCGCGTAATAGCGGATGTTGCGCGATTTCGGCGCCGGCGCGGGGCACACCGGTCGGCAATAGATGCGTGTCGACGTGACGGCGATGAAGAAAAGGCCGTCGAAGCGTGGATCGCGCGTCTCGCGTGCGCGGTCGCACATGCGGCGGTTGAGCGGCGGATGGGTGGCGGCTTCCATGGCGCTAGTTTATCGCGTCCGCTCGAAGCGGACTCGCCGTTTTCGGCTGTCGATGATTCTCGCCTCTCCCGCTTGCGGGAGAGGCCGGCCGCAGGCCGGGTGAGGGAAATCGGAGCGATGCGCTTCGTTCGCACATCGCTAGGGCAACGCAAGCTTGCCCTCACCCCAGCCCTCTCCCGCAGAGCGGGAGAGGGGAAAGGACGGCTCAGAATCCGTAGTGCAGGAATCCGCCGTCGACCGCGACGCATTCGCCGGTGATGTAGCTCGACGCCGGCATGCACAGGAACGCGACCGCGGTGGCGACTTCCTCGGGCTCGCCGATGCGTCCCATCGGCGTGCGCTGCAGCACTTCGTCGAGATAGTCGGGATCGGCGAGCGGTCCCGCCGTGCGCTGCGTGCGGATGTACCACGGCGCGACCGCGTTGACGCGGATGCCGTCTTCGGCCCACTCGCAGGCGAGGTTGCGCGTCAGCTGCACGATCGCGGCCTTGCTCATTCCGTACGGCGAGCCGCTGCGCACATGGACGAGGCCGGACACCGAGGCGATGTTCACGATCGCCGCGTTGCCGTGCTCGGCGAGGTGCGGATGCGCAAGCCGGCACATTTCGAACGCGCTCAGCACGTTCGTGTCGATCAGATCGCGCACTTCATCGGCGGTGTAGTCGAGCGTCGGCTTGGTCAGGTTGCCGCCGACGTTGTTGATCAGCAGCGAGAGCTCGACTTCGAGATCGGCGATCCAGTCGAACACTTCGAGCCGCTGCTCGGCCTCGACGACGTCCGCGGCGAAGATGAAGAACTCGCGCTCGCCGAATTCCTCGGCGAGCTCGCTCTGGGCGTGCTCGAGAGCGGTTTCGTCGCGCGCGACGAGCAGCACGTCCGCGCCGAGCGCGGCGAGCTCGCGTGCGCAGGCGAAACCGATGCCCTTGCTGGCGCCCGAGACCAGCGCGACCTGCCCGTCGAGCCGCCAGCGTGACGGATTCATCGTTGTGTGCTCCGCGTGCTTGCCCGGCCTTGGCGACCGGAGCAGACTTTAAACTGAACCCATGGTCCGGAGAACGCCATGCTGCGCGTGTTCATCCTGCTGGTCGCCATGACCGCGCTCTGTGCCTGCGCGTCGAAATCGGCAGACGACGAGGCCGCTGAAAAGGCCGCCGCCCAGGCCCAGGCTGCGCCGGCGCAGAAGACTTTCATGGATCCGCAGCTCAAGGCGCTGCAGAAAGCCAAGGATGTGCAGAAGACGCTCGATAAGGACGCCAAGGCGACCGACAAGGCGATTGACGACAGCGGCGGGTGATGAATTTTCGACCGCCGGATGCTGCGCCGCGTCTTTCCGCAGCGGCGGCGCAGGGACTAGGCTCGCGCGGCGCCGCCGACGCGATTCAGCCAGGAGGCTGAGGTGCAGCCCACCGATATCCGCGATCCCGCCTACTTCCACAAAGTCGTCGATTGCCAGTGGGCCTGCCCGGCCCACACTCCGGTCCCCGAATACATCCGCCTGATCGCCGCCGGCCGCTATTCCGACGCGTATCTCGTCAACTGGAAATCGAACGTGTTTCCCGGGAATCCTCGGGCGCACCTGCGATCGCCCGTGCGAGCCGGCGTGCCGGCGCGGGCGCGTCGAGGCGAACAATCAGGACGCGAAGCCCGAGCCGGTCGCGATCTGCCGCCTGAAGCGCGTCGCGGCCGATCTCAAGGACGACATCCGCGTCGCAGCTGCCGAAACCGGCCGCACAGAAGAACGGCAAGCGCATCGCCTGCATCGGCGCCGGGCCGGCGTCGCTGACCGTCGCGCGCGATCTCGCGCCGCTCGGCTATCACGTCACCGTGTTCGAAGCCGACGCGAAGGCCGGCGGCTTCATGCGCACGCAGGTGCCGCGCTTTCGCCTGCCCGAGGAAGTCATCGACGAGGAGACGGGCTACATCCTCGATCTCGGCGTCGAATTCGTCGGCGGCCGGCGCATCGATTCGATGAAGTCGATGCTGGCCGAGAAATTCGACGCCGTGTTCGTCGGCAGCGGCGCGCCGCGCGGACGCGATCTCGATCTGCCCGGCCGCAGCGAAGCGGCGGCGCACATCCACATCGGCATCGACTGGCTCGCGTCGGTCTATTTCGGCCACGTCGAAAAAGTCGGCAAGCGCGTCATCGTGCTCGGCGGCGGCAACACCGCGATGGACTGCTGCCGCTCGGCGCGCCGCCTCGGCGGCGACGACGTCAAGGTCATCGTGCGCTCGGGCTTCGAGGAAATGAAGGCCTCGCCGTGGGAGAAGGAAGACGCGATGCACGAAGGCATCCCGATCCTCAACTACCTCGTGCCGAAGGCATTCGTGCACGAGAACGGCAAGCTGACCGGCATGATGTTCGAGAAGGTCGCGCGCGATCCACGACGACAAGGGCCGGCGCAAGCTGGTGCCGACCGGCGAGCCGGATCAGCGTTTCGATTGCGACGAGGTGCTGATCGCGGTCGGCCAGGAGAATGCGTTTCCGTGGATCGAGCGCGACATCGGCATCGCGTTCGACGCCGAATGGGACATGCCGGTCGTCGACAAGACGACGATGCAATCCTCGCTGCCGCACGTGCTCTTCGGCGGCGACGCGGCGTTCGGGCCGAAGAACATCATCTGGGCCGTCGCGCACGGCCACGAGGCGGCGGTCTCGATCGACAAGCTGCTGCAGCGGCGAGGACGTGCACGCATCGGCCGATGCCGGCGGTCGAGGCTGATCTCGCAGAAGATGGGCATCCACGAGTGGAGCTACGACAACGACATCTCGCCGGACCTGCGCTACAAGGTGCCGTGGGCCGATTCGGAGCAAGACGCTGAAGAGCATCAAGCTCGAAGTCGAGCTCGGCTTCGACGCCGCAGACCGCGTGGAAGGAAACGCAGCGCTGCCTCAACTGCGACGTGCAGACCGTGTTCACGCAGAGCACATGCATCGAGTGCGATGCCTGCGTCGACATCTGCCCGATGGACTGCATCACGTTCACGCGCAACGGCGACGAGGCGGATCTGCGCACGCGGCTGTCGGCGCGCGGCGACTGAATCCGACGCAGGATCTCTACGTGTCGGACGAGCTGAAGACCGGGCGCGTGATGGTCAAGGACGAGGACGTGTGCCTGCATTGCGGCCTGTGCGCCGAGCGCTGCCCGACCGGCGCGTGGGACATGCAGAAGTTCTTGCTCGAGATGACGCACGCGGGGCCCGGATGTCACGGCGTTGCGCCGAGGAAAGTTGCATGAGTGCCGCGCTCGGATCGCTGCTCTTGCCCCCTCTCCTTCAAGGGGAGGGCAGCGCGAAGTGCAGGGTGAGTTCTCGCGGCGAACTGGTCGCGCCTTGCTCCGCACCGATCCCTCACCCCAAACCCTCTCCCTTGAAGGGAGAGGGGCTTAACGCCGATGAAACCCATCGCCGCCATCAACGACTTCGTCGTCAAGTTCGCCAACGTCAACGGCTCGGGCTCGGCGTCGGCGAACGAGCTGTTCGCAAAAGCGATCCTGCGCATGGGCGTGCCGGTCAGCCCGCGCAACATCTTCCCGTCGAACATCCAGGGCCTGCCGACCTGGTACGAGGTGCGCGTCAACGAGAAAGGGCTATCTCGGCCGGCGCGGCGGCGTCGACCTGATGGTCGCGATGAATCCGCAGACCTGGGACGCCGATCTCAAGGAGATCGAGCCCGGCGGCTATCTCTTCTACGACTCGACCAAGCCGCTGCCGAAGTCGAAGTTCCGCGACGACGTGCAGCGCGATCGGCGTGCCGCTGACCGAGATCTGCAACCGCACCTACACCGACGCGCGCCAGCGCCAGCTGTTCAAGAACATCATGTACGTCGGCGCGCTGTCGGCGCTGCTCGACATCGACGTCGGCGTGATCGAGAAACTGCTCGGCGAGCAGTACAAGGGCAAGGAGCGCCTGCTCGACGCGAACATGCAGGCGCTGCATCTCGGCCGCGATTACGTCACGCAGAATCTCGCGCATCCGCTCGGCATCCAGGTACGGCACGCCGACGCGGTCGGCGATCGCGATCTTCGTCGACGGCAACACCGCGGCCGCGCTCGGCTGCGTCTACGGCGGCGCGACGGTCTGCGCGTGGTATCCGATCACGCCGTCGTCCTCGCTCGCCGAGGCGTTCCAGAAGTACTGCCAGAAGCTCCGCGTCGATCCCGACAGCGGCAAGCACCGCTACGCGATCGTGCAGGCCGAGGACGAGATCGCCTCGATCGGCATGATCGTCGGCGCCGGCTGGAACGGCGCGCGCGCGTTCACGACGACGTCGGGCCCCGGCATCTCGCTGATGACCGAGTTCATCGGCCTCGCCTACTTCGCCGAGATTCCGGTCACGATCATCGACGTGCAGCGCGGCGGCCCGTCGACCGGCATGCCGACGCGCACGCAGCAGGCCGACATCCTCTCCTGCGCCTACGCCTCGCACGGCGACACCAAGCACGTGCTGCTGTTTCCGGAAGATCCGCACGAGTGCTTCGAGTTCTCGGCGCAGGCGCTCGATCTCGCCGATCGGCTGCAGACGCCGATCTTCGTCATGACCGACCTCGACATCGGCATGAACCAGCGCCTGTCGCGCGCCGTTCGCGTGGGACGACATCGCGCAGCTACGACCGCGGCAAGGTCATGACCGCCGAGGAGCTCGAAGCCGGCAAGGATTTCGGCCGCTACAAGGACGTCGACGGCGACGGCATCCCGTACCGCACGCTATCCCGGCACGCATCCGGCGACGCGGCAGCTACTTCACGCGCGGCACCTCGCGCGATCCGTACGCGCGCTATTCCGAGCGCGGCCCGGACTACATCTACAACATGGAGCGCCTGCTGAAGAAGTTCGAGACCGCCAAGGCGCTCGTGCCGCAGCCGATCGTGCGCAAGGCCGCGCAGCGCACGCAATACGGCGCGCATCTACTTCGGCTCGACCGCGCCGGCGATGAGCGAGGCGATCGAGGCGCTCGAAAGCGCGCACATCCACGTCGACACGCTGCGCATCCGCGCGTTTCCGTTCGCCGATTCGATCGCCGAGTTCATCGCCGCGCACGAGCGCGTGTTCGTCGTCGAGCAGAACCGCGACGGCCAGCTGCGCACGCTGCTGGTCAACGAATTCGGCATCGATCCGGCGCGCCTCGCGCCGGTGCTGCACTACGACGGCACGCCGATCACCGCGCGCTTCATCGCCGGCGCGATCGGCCAGCACATGGGCGCCGCGGCGCTGACGCCGATCGGCCGCGACAAGGTGGCCTGACAAGGAGAACGACATGCAAGGCGGTATCTTCTCGATGCTGCAATCGCTCGCGCCGCTCGCGGCGTCGGTGATGATCGTCGCGGCGCTGGCGATTCTGTGGCGCAGCAGCAGATCGGTCTGGCTGATCGTCGCGATCGTCGGCCGAGGTCGCGGGCCTCGATTTTCCGCGGCGTGATCGTCGATCGCGCCGGAATTCACGCGCGCGACGCCGCTGTTCTTCACGCTGTGGATGCTGTCCTCGCTCGTGTTCGCGGGCGGCCTGCTCGGCTACGCGCTCGAAGTGAACCAACGGCGCTCGACCATGACCTACATCGCCAAACCCAAGCTGCACCACCCGACCCTCGCCTGCAACGCGATCGGCTTCACGCGGCGCGACTACGAAGGCAAGATCTCGACGCTGTGCGCCGGCTGCGGCCACGATTCGATCTCGGCGGCGATCATCCAGGCCTGCTGGGAGCTCGACATCGAGCCGCATCGCGTCGCCAAGCTCTCCGGCATCGGCTGCAGCTCGAAGACGCCGGACTATTTCCTCGGCCAGTCGCACGGCTTCAACACCGTGCACGGCCGCATGCCCTCGGTGCTGACCGGCGCGAATCTCGCCAACCGCGATCTGCTCTATCTCGGCGTCTCCGGCGACGGCGATTCGGCGTCGATCGGCATCGGCCAGTTCGTGCACGCGATCCGGCGCGGCGTGAACATGGTCTACATCGTCGAGAACAACGGCGTGTACGGCCTGACCAAGGGCCAGTTCTCGGCGACCGCCGACCAGGGCTCGGAGTCGAAGAAAGGCGTCGTCAACAGCGACACGCCGATCGATCTCGTCGGGCTCGCGCTTGCAGCTCGGCGCGACCTACGTCGCGCGCGGCTTCTCCGGCGACAAGCAGCAGCTCGTGCCGCTGATCAAGGCCGCGATCGCGCACCGCGGCGCGGCCTTCATCGACGTCGTCAGCCCGTGCGTCGCGTTCAACAACCACGCCGGCAGCACCAAGAGCTACGACTACGTGCGCCAGCACAACGAGGCGGTGAACCGGCTCGACTTGATCCCGCCGCGCGCGGAGATCACGGTCGAGTACGCGCGCAGGCGAGGCGATCGAGGTCGAGCAGCACGACGGCAGCGTGCTGCGCCTGCGCAAGCTCTCGGCGAGCTACGATCCGGGCGACCGCATCGCCGCGATGAACTACATCCACGAGCACCAGGCGCGCGGCGAGGTCGTGACCGGCCTGCTCTACGTCGATCGCAAGGCGCGCGACCTGCACCAGCATCTCAACACGGTCGCGGCGCCGTTCAACGCGCTGGAAGCGGCGGAACTTTGTCCCGGGGGCGAAGGCGCTGGACAAGATCAACGCGTCGTTGCGCTGATCCTGCGGCACCCATCCACTCTCGTCATTCCGGCGAAGGCCGGAATCCAGCCTTTCTTGGCGGTCGTGAAAATCTGGATCCCGGCTTTCGCCGGGATGACGAGGTGGGCGTGACTGCGACGCGCTCAGTGCAACTCGCAGAAACAATGCGCGAACGCGCCATATCCCTTGCCGCGCAGCGATTCGAGGATGCCGCCGATCTGCGCGATCTCGGCGTGATCGATCCAGCCGCTGGGCAGCGTGAAACCGATCCGGCGCGCGACGCGGGCCATCGTCTCGCTGTCGCCGAAGCTCAGGACGAACCGCTCCCACGCGCTCGGCTCGCGCTCGACGTAGCGAACCGAATAATCACTGCCGAGTTTCGCGCGTGCGGCCGCCGATGCGATCGCATCGCCGAGTCCGCCGAGCTTGTCGACGAGCCCGCGCTCCTTGGCCTGGCTGCCGCTCCAGACGCGGCCTTGCGCGATCGCGTCGATCTCCTCGGGCGTGCGCTTGCGCGCCTTGGCGACGCGGCCGATGAATTCGTCGTAGCCGTGGCGGATCACGCTGTTGAGCACCGACTCGAGCTGCGGCGACAGCGGCCGGCGGATGTCGAACGTGCCGGCGAGCGGCGTCGTGCCTATGCCGTCGGTGTGCACGCCGATTTTCGCCAGCGTCTCGGGCACCGTCAGCACGAGTCCGAAGATGCCGATCGATCCCGTGATCGTCGTCGGCTCGGCCCAGATCTCCTCGCCGTCCATCGCGATCCAGTAGCCGCCGCTCGCGGCGACATCGCCCATCGAGACGACGACCGGCTTGCCGGCCGCGCGCGTCTGCGCGATCTCGCGGCGGATCAGCTCTGAGGAATACGCATCGCCACCGGGCGAATCGACGCGCAGCACGATGGCCTTGACGCGATCGTCCTCGCGCGCGGCGCGGATCAGCTGCGCGGAAGAGCGGCCGCCGACCGTGCCTGGCGGCTGCTCGCCGGGCACGATCTCGCCCTGTGCGACGACCACCGCGACCTGCGTGCGGAAATTCGCGAGGCCGTCCGGTCCGAGCATCGAAAGATAATTCTTGAAATCGACCTGGCGAAAACTCTCGTCGCCCTCGGGCACGCCCTTCTCGCGCAGCAGCTTTCGCGCATCGGCGCGCGTGCCGAGCTGGTCGACGAGCTTCTGCTCGAGCGCGAGCGCGGCGAGATCGCCCTTGTGCGCGGCGACGCGCTCGTCGTAGTGCGCGATGTCCTCGCTGATCGCCGACGCCTCGATCTTGCGCAGGCCCGCGACCTCGTCGAGATAATCCTGCCAGAGCCCGCCCATCCAGTAGCGGTCGGCTTCCTTCGACGCATCCGATGCCTGATTCAGCACGTAGGGCTCGGCCGCCGACTTGTACTGGCCGACCTTGATCAGATGCACGTCGACGCCGAGCTTGTCGAGCGCGTCCTTGAAATAGCTGCGGTAGCTCGCGAATCCCTGGATCAGCACCGCGCCGTCCGGATCGAGCATGATCTTGTTGGCGTGCGAGGCGAGAAGGTACTGGCCCTGCGTCATGTCGCCGGCGACTGCGATCACTTCCTTGCCGGCCGCGCGGAAACGGTCGAGCGCGTTGCCGAGCTCGTGCAGCGTCGCAAGGCCGGCGCCTTCGATTTCGTCAGGGAGCAGCACGAGCCGCTCGATGCGCGTGTCCTTGGTGGCGGCGTCGATCACGCGCAACAGATCGCGCAGCTGCACTTCCCTGGGCTCCTCGCCGGCAAGGTTGCTGAGCGCGCGGCGCGTCGGATCGATCGTGTACTGCTCGACGATGCTGCCCTTCGGATCGAGCACCAGCGCCGTGCGCGATTGCAGCACCGGACGCGAGCCGAACATCGCCGCGAAGAACGCGATCAGCAACGCGAGAAAGATCAGGTTGAAGACGAGCAGGCGCGTGAAGTTCAGCGCGTTCCACACGCCGCGCAGCAGCCTGACGATGATGCCGGGTTGATCCTTGGACATGGAACGTTCCTGCTCGACGTTGCGATGCGCGACAGCCACGAAAACCGGCCGCCCGCGCCCCTGAGATGATGCCGGTGCCGCGTTTTCCAACACCGCGCGGGACAGCCTACCCGATAACCGCGGCGGCCGATGCGATGCTCACGCCGGAGCGAACGCCGGCGGCGACCGCGCGAGGCGCCAGAACCGCAACGTCAGCAGCAGCGCCGCCATGCTGAGGGCGGCAATCAGGCCCATCCACATGCCGCGCGCGCCGAGGCCCGCGGGAAACGCGAGCCACCAGCCGACCGGCATGCCGACGCCCCAGTACGCGAACGTCGTGATCAGCATCGGCACGCGCGTGTCCTTGAGGCCGCGCAGCGCGCCGCTCGCCGCGACCTGCATGCCGTCGGAAAACTGGAACAGGCCGGCGAGGATCAGCAGCTGCGCGGCGAGCGCGATCACGGCCGCATCGCCGGTGTAGAGCGAGGCGATATGCTCGGGCACGGTCAGCATCAGGATGGCCGAGAAGCCCTGCGCGAACAGCGTCAGGATGAGTCCGGCGCGCCCGGCGCCGCGCACGCCCTCGGCATCGCCGCGACCGACCGCGTGACCGACGCGCACGGTCGTCGCCATCGCGATCCCGAGCGGCACCATGAACGTGACCGAGGCGACGTTGATCGCGATCTGGTGACTTGCGACGACGTCGGTGCCGAGCGTGCCGATCGCGAGCGCGACCGCGACGAACAGGCTCGCCTCCATGAACACCGAGACGCCCATCGGCACGCCGATGCGAAGAAGATCGACGATCGCGGCGGGCTCGGGCCGGTCGAAATGCGCGAACAATGTCAGCTCGCGGTAGTGCCGGCGCGTCGCGACGTAAGCGAGGAACGCGAGCGCCTCGATCCAGATCACGCACGCGGTCGCGATGCCGCTGCCGAGCGCGCCGAGCTGCGGAAACCCGAGCCGGCCGTACATCAGCACGTAGCCGACCGGCGCGAGCAGGCCGAGGCCGAGCAGGCTGAAGTACATCGTCGGCCGGGTCAGGCCGAAGCCTTCGCTGAGGCCGCGCAGCGCGAAGAAGAGCGTCAGCGCCGGCGCGCCGAACGATATGGCATGCAGGAAGCGCGTGACGTCGGGCACCAGCGCGGGATCGACCCCGATCGCGACGACCAGCAGCGGTCCGCCGAAGTGCACGCCGATCATGAGCAGGATGCCGAGCACGAACGCAAGCCACAGCGCCTGGCGGAACAGCGCGCCGATCTCGCGACGCCGGCCCGCGCCGTTCAACTGCGCGACCGACGGCGGCAGCGCGAGCATCACGCCGATCGCGGCGACCAGCGCCAGCGACCACACGCTGGTGCCGACCGCGACCGCGCCGAGCGTGTGCGCGTCGAGATGCCCGGCCAGCATCGCATCGATGACGTTCATGCCGATCGCCGACAGCTGCCCGGTCACCAGCGGCAGCGCGAGGCGCAGCATCTCTTTCAGCTCGTGCGCGAGGCGCGGCCGCTGGGCGCGTAGAATGGTCGACATGGGGAAGCCTGCGCGGAGAGTCTAACCGAGTGACCGGCCCATGAATCCGAATCCTGCATGACGACCGTTGCCGAAACGACCGCGCCCGAGCCGGCGCCCGCGGCCGCGACGAAGCCGACACATTCCTGCGCAAACTGCGGCGCGCCGATGCACGGCCCGTACTGCTACGCCTGCGGCCAGCCCGAGAAAGGCCTGATCCGCCAGCTCGCGAGCGTGATGTCGGACGTGCTCGACACGGTTTTCAACATCGACTCGCGCGTGTTCCGCAGCATGTTCCCGCTGTATCTGCGCCCGGGTTACCTGACGCTCGAATATTTCGCCGGCCGGCGCGTGCGCTACGTGACGCCGTTCCGGCTGTTCTTCTTCCTGTGCCTGATCGCGTTCTTCGCGATCCAGATCGCGCTCAATCTTGGCGATCCGAATTTCAAATGGCACATCAACGACGACGGCGACATCGCGAGCGCGCAGTCCGAAGCCGACGTGCAGCAGCGCACCGCCAAGGCGCTGTCGGGAATCAACGCGGCGAAAAGCGCGCCGCACATGCCGGCCGCGACGATCGAAACGCTGGAGAAGTCGGCTGCGAAGATCCAGAAGGAGGCGGACGATCGCGTCGCGTATCTGAAGACGCGCGATGCAGCACGCGCCAGCGGCAAGAAGGCGCCGCCCGACCCGAAGGACGAGGGAGACGACGGCGAGATCAGTTTCGACGGAACGCCGTGGGATCCGGCCTCGCATCCGGTCAAGGTGGCGTGGCTGCCGGAGTTCGCGAACGCACGCATCAACGAGATGGCCGCGCGTGCGAAGGACAATATCGTTGCGGCCAAGCGCGATCCGCGCCGCCTGATCGAGGCCGTGTTCTCACGCCTGCCATGGACGCTCGGCCTCCTGATGCCGCTCTTCGCGGTGCTGCTCAAGATCGTCTACATCTTCAAGCGGCGGCTGTACATGGAGCACCTGATGGTCGCGCTGCACAGCCATGCGTTCATCTTCATGTCGCTGCTGCTGCTCGCGATCGTCACGCTGCTGCGCAACTGGTCCGTCGCATCGGCGCCCGGCGTCGAATGGGTCTTCAAGCTGATGCGCGATGCGATCTGGATCTGGCTGCCGGTGTATCTCTTCCTGATGCAGAAGCGCGTCTACCGTCAGGGCTGGATCATGACCTCGATCAAATTCACCATCATCGGCATCTGCTACACGGTGATCATCACGATCGGCCTCGTCGGCGCGCTGCTCGTGACTCTCGCCTCGGCATGATCGTCTACGAAGTAAACCTCTCGGTGCGCGAGGACATCTACGCCGACTATCGCGCGTGGCTCGCGGTCCACGTCGAAGAGATGCTCGCGCTTGCGGGCTTCATCGGCGCGCAAATCCTCGAGCAGCGCGAGCCGCCGGCACCCGAAGGCATGCGCGTGGTCACCGTGCACTACCGCCTGATCGACGAGGCGGCGCTCGGACGCTATCTCGCCGAGCACGCGCCGCGCATGCGCGAGGCCGGCGTGCGCCGCTTCGGCGATGCGTTCACGGCAACGCGGCGGGTGCTTGCTGGAAACGAGTGAGCAGTGAGCGGTGAACGGAGAAGAGACTCTTTGCTCTATCCGCTCACCGCTCACCGCTCACTGCCGACATCCCAAAGCAGCCGCCCATTCTACGGCTGCGCCGCCGGCTGCCCGCTCTCGTATTTCTCGCGCAGTGCGCGCCGCTGCTCCGGCGGCAACGCATGGAAACGGCGAAACGCTTCGCGCATGCGCTGCTTTTCCTCCGGCGGCAACTGCTGGAATGCGCGGTAGCGCTGACGCGCCTCGACGCGCTGCTGCGGCGTCATCGCGGCAAAGCGCGCCAGGCGCTGGCTCGCCCTGTCCTGCTGTTCGGGCGACAACGACTGCCAGCGCTCCGCCTTGCGACGCAGCCGCTGCTGCTGCATCGGCGGGAGTTGCTGCCATTGCGACTGCACCGGCGCGAGCAGCCGCTGCTCGTCCGGCGTCAGCGCCTCCCACGGCAACGCGGACGGCGCGGCGACGGTGTCCTGCTCCTCGGACACCTCGGCGCCCTGCATCGCCGCGCCTGCGCGTGGCAGCGCGATCAGGAGCGCGATGCCAACGCACGCGCACGCAATGCGCAGCGCGCGCGAGATCGCTCGCAGGGATCGCCGCTCAGCCATTCGTGTCGCCCGGCTGTGCTTCGAGCCACGCATAGAAATCGAGGTTCTCGGAAAGATCGAGCGTGTCGTCGTCGCTGGTCAGCACGTCGATGTCGCCGGCGTCGAGCGGCGCAGCGGCATGGCTACGCGGCGCATCGACGCGCTCGTGCAGGCCGACTCCGATCGCGAGCATCGCGGCCAGGGCGCCGGCCAGCCCCGCACCGACGGCCCACGGACGCCAGGCCCGCTGCCGCTGCGCGAGCGCCGCATGGCGCGCGCGGTTCAGGCGCGACAGCGTCGCCGCATCGAGATTTTCCGCGGACTCATCGAGCAGCGCTTTCGCGCGATCGATCCAGGCTTCGTCGTCGTGCGGTGTGTTCATCGGTGTTCCTCCAGCGCGCCGCGCAGATTCGCAAGCGCGCGCCAAAGATGTGTCTTGACGCTGCCCTCGCTGCAGCGCATCGCCGTCGCGGTGTCGGCGACGTCGAGCCCTTCCCAGATGCGCAGCAGGAACGCCTGCCGCTGACGCAGCGGCAGGCCGCGCAGCGCGACTTCCAGCGCACGCGACGCTTCCACATCGGCGAGGCGTGCGAGCGGGCCGGGATCGCGCGTGTCCGGCGCTGCGGCGATCGGATCGGCATCATCCTCCTCGCGCTCGCTCGGCCGGGCCCACCAGCGGGTTCGCACGCGCTGACGCCGGTGCCAGTCGTTGAGGCGGCTGTCCAGCACGCGCCAGAACAGCGGCGGCCACTCGCCGCCGTCGCGCGTGCCGTAGTGGCGCACGAAGCCGAACATCGCGTCCTGGACCAGGTCCAGGGCTTCCTCGCGCTGCCCGGTCGCGAGCTCGGCCATGCGCAGCGCGCGGCGCTCGACACCGCGCAGGAACGATTCCAGCGCACGCGATTCCTCGCCGGCCTGCCGTTCGGGCTGTGCGGGGCGGTCTTCGAATGCGGCCATCAGGCAGTTGGGGGCGGCCATCGCAGCGTTTCGCCGATCATCGCTACGCTACAACGCGACAGCGCCGGCGGGGTTGACTCGGCGGGACCCTGCGCAACTGCGAAGGCGCTTGTCAAGCCCGTTGTACACAGCCCGGCGACCTTTGCACAGGTTTGCTGCCCAGGCCGCAGGGACCGCCCGTGAAACGCAGATGTGTCAGTTTCAACCTGTTGATTTCGAAGCTGTATTACAGATTGATTAAAGATTGGCCAACCCGACTTCCGGCGCCCAACCGTGCGCCTCCGGACGACAAAAAGACCGGTTCATCCACAGACTTATCCACACCGCTTGTGGATAAACAAAAAAAGCCCGTGCAGGCAGTCGCTTAATCGACCTTTCTGACAGTTTCGTGAGAAACAACGCGCAAGCGCTCTGCGGGCGGTGCAGAATTTTTTTGCGGATGCGTCCGCCAGCGGGAATTTGCCACATGCCTCGAGCGACGTTTCCGCGCGCGATGCTTGGCGCCGCTAAACTCGCGACGCACTTTCGCGCTCATCGGCGCTAGATGAATTCGATCCTCCGCGTTGCATTGGCCGTTCCTCTCGACCGGCTGTTCGACTATCGCGCCGGCGACGACGGCGATGCGCTGCCGGGTAGCCGCGTGCTCGTCCCGTTCGGTCGGCGCGATACGGTCGGCATCGTCGTCGAGCGCGCGGATGCATCGGAGCTGCCTGCGGATCGACTCAAGACCGCGCGCCGCGTGCTCGACACGACGCCGCTGATCGATGCGGAGCTGATGACGACGCTGCGCCGCGCGGCGCGCTACTACCAGCATCCGCTCGGCGAAGTGCTGCACACGGCGCTGCCGGCGGCGCTGCGCTCGGCCAAGCCGCTGCCGGCGCCGACCGCGAGCACGATCGCTCTGACCGACGAAGGCGCGCGCGCACTCGCCGATCCGAAGCGGCGTCGCGGCACGCGTCTGGCGGCGCTGCTCGATCTCCTCGCGCCGGGGCCGATGCCGATGACGGATATCGACAGTCTGCTGCCCGGCTGGCGCGTGGCTGCGCGCAGCGCGAATGCGCGCGGCTGGATCGCGCGCTTGGAAAGCGCGCCGCCCGCGCGACAGCCCGTCGCGGGACCGCTGCTGAACGAGGCGCAGCGCGCCGCGACCGACGCGCTCATCGCCGCGCGTGGTTTCGCGCCATTCCTGCTCGACGGCGTGACCGGCAGCGGCAAGACCGAGGTCTACCTCACCGCGATCGCCGACTGTCTCGCGCGCGGCCGGCAGGCGCTGGTGCTGCTGCCGGAGATCGCGCTGACACCGCAGGCGCTGCGCCGTTTCCGCGAGCGGCTCGGCATCGACATCGCCGCGCTGCACTCGGGCCTGGGCGAAACCGAGCGCGCGCGCGCATGGCTCGCAGCCGCAAGCGGCGAGGCGAAAGTCGTGCTCGGCACGCGCTCGGCCGTGTTCGTGCCGCTGCCGGCCGCGGGCATCATCATCGTCGACGAGGAGCACGACGCGTCGTACAAGCAGCAGGACGGTTTCCGCTACCACGCGCGCGATCTGGCGGTGCTGCGCGCGCAGGCGCTCGATGTACCCATCGTGCTCGGCTCGGCGACGCCGTCGCTCGAGACGCTCGCCAACGTCGCGGCCGGCCGCTACCGCGCGCTGCGCCTGCCGCATCGCACGGGCGTTTCGCAGCCGCCGGCGTTGCGCGTGGTCGATCTGCGCAAGCAGCCGCTGAAGAACGGACTCGCGCCGGCGACGCTCGATGCGATCGCCGCGACGATCGCGCGCGACGAGCAGGTGCTCGTCTTCAAGAACCGCCGCGGCTACGCGCCGGTGCTGATGTGCCACGACTGCGGCTGGAGCGCGCAATGCCCGCACTGCGAACGCGCGCTGACGCTGCACCAGGCGAGCCGCCGCCTGCGCTGCCACCACTGCGGATTCAGCCAGCCGGTGCCGCGCGCGTGCCCGACCTGCGAAGGACTCGCGGTGCATCCGATCGGCCAGGGCACCGAACGCCTCGAGGAAACGCTGCGCGCGCGTTTTCCCGATGTGCCGATCCTGCGCGTCGATCGCGACACGACACGCGGCCGACGCGCACGCGACGAGCTGCTCGATCATCTGCCGAGCGCCGGCGCGCGCATCCTCGTCGGCACGCAGATGCTGGCCAAGGGCCACGACCTGCCGCACCTGACGCTGGTCGTCGTCGTCGGCGTCGATGAAGGTTTGCACAGCGTCGACTTTCGCGCCGGCGAACGGCTCGGCCAGCTCGTCGTGCAGGTGGCCGGACGCGCCGGACGCGCCGAGCGGCCCGGCACCGTGATCCTGCAGACGCACGATCCGGAGCATCCGCTGCTCGGCGTTCTGCTCAACGGCGGTTATCGCGCGCTATCGACAAAGCTCATCGACGAACGTCGCGCCGCGGGACTTCCGCCGTTCGCGCACTTCGCGCTGCTGCGCGCGGAAGCGAAGCAGTCGGCGCGACTCGACGCATTTCTCGCTGCCGCGGCAAGCGCAATCGGCAATGCGCGCATCGTCGCGCACGGACCGATGCCGGCACCGATGCCGCGCCGCGCGGGCGTGCTGCGCGGGCAGTTGCTGATCGAAGCGGCGGAACGCGCGGTGCTGCAGGATTTTCTCGGCGGATGGATCGAACGGGTGCGCGAGTTGCCGGAAGGCAAGGCGCTGCGGTGGTCGATCGACGTGGATCCTGTCGATCTTTACTAGCGAAACCGCCGCACGCTCTTCCGCTGGCTGTTCCCCCTCTCCCGCTTGCGGGAGAGGGCTGGGGTGAGGGCAATCTTGGAACAACCTCACAAAGCTCCCTCATCCGCCTCCGGCACGTGCACTCGCAACATCCCTGGCGCCGTCGGGCACCTACGCCGCGCAACGGAACGCGTGCTCGAGCGGAAGACGCGCGCGCCGCGCGAATTCAGATCGGTATGAAGTCGAACCCGTCAGCGTAAATCTCATCGTCCGGCACGAGCCGCACGACCGCGCGCTGGCGCACGTAGTCGACGTTCGCACCGTTGACGAGCATCGCCTTGCCGTCCGGCGTGATCGAGTTGACGACGAGATCGCTGAAATCATCGCCGTAGTCGATGCCGTACACCGCGAGGAACTCGGAAAAATCCTGCATGTGATCCGCCGGCGTCCAGAGGAAGCCGCGGTTGACCGCGCCGAGCATCGGATCGATCGTGTAGTAGCTGCCGACGATGATCCTGCCGTCGTCGCTGGATTCGAACGCGTAGTACAGCGCGCCGTCCGCTGCGCCGCCCGGCCTGCCGAGATATTCGACGCCGCTCGCTTCGGTCCAGCGCCAGGCCTCGGGCGAATCCGCATCGCGACCCGCGCCGACGACGACGGAGCAGTCGCTGTTGCAGCCGATCGCCTGGCCTACGTGATTGCCGTCGGCGTCGAGGATCCATTCCGGCGTGCCGTCGACCCAGCGCGCGCCGTAGCGTGTCTCGTCCGCCGCCGACGCCTCGAAAAATCCGACCGCAACGTGGCCGCCGTTGGCGACGGCCCAGGCTTCGCCCCAGACCGTGTCCGGCATCATGCCGAGCGCCTGCTGTCCACCCGCCGCCGTCCAGATCCACGGCATCTGACGCGGCGTCGTGCCCGTTGCCGGACTCGCGCCGCCGACGAGCGCCTGACCGTCGTACGACATGCCGTAAGGCGATGCATCGCCGAGCGTCAGGTCCGGAAGCTCGAGCCAGTCCGTGCCGCTGAGCCAGATTTCCGGCGCGGCGCGCAGGCTCTCGCCATCCTGGAAGTAACCCGCCGTCGCGATCAGCGAACCGTCCTTCGAGATCAGCGGCATCACGTTCTCGAGCGTGAACGTGAGCCCGCCGCCGAGCACCTCGGGCGTCGCGTCCGGCCGCCAGCGCACGATCGCGCCGTCGGGCCACGCGGTGCCGACGACGCTGCCGTCGCTCGGCGATGTTGCCGACGCCGGCGGTCGGAAAGCCGTCCGGAACCGGCAGCTCAGTCAGCGTGACCGTGATCGCAGCGGCAGGCGCGGCGAATGCGATGGCCGAGCAGGCGATGAGCGCACGGCGAAAAGAAAAAGAAAACGGTGACATTCGGATCCCCCAGGACTTTAGAAGATGGCGCGGCGAATCGTGGCGCCGTTCGCGGCGGAGTGTTGCCGCCGGGGAGCGCGGCCGCACTCCAATCGCGTTCCAACCACGCGACAAACATGCGGGCGGCCTCGTAGAAGCTTTCGCGACGGGAGTTGTCGACTAGCTGCCGGTGAGGCGCAGCGCCTTGCCTGGCTCGACTTCCGGCGGCGTCAGCAGCGCGTGCGGAATCTCGCGCTCGCCGGCCAGCGCCTGCGCCTGACGCAGCGCGTTGAACCACGGCTCGCGCGCATCGAGCGCGTGGAACAGGCGCAGCTCGAGCAGCGCGCAATCGAAATCGTGCTCGCCCCACGACGCGACGCGGCCGATCAGCGTCGCCGCCTTCTCGTTGTCGCCCGCGACGAGCAGCGCCGGTGCGTAGGACTGCACGACCGCGACGATCTCGGCCGGCACGCCGCGCCGATCGGCGCTCGCGATCGCATGACGGAACCAGCGTTCGGCACGCTCGGCATCGCGCTGGCTGCGCGCCCACTCGGCCATCGCGAGCGCATCGGCGACGCTGCCGGGTTTTTCCGAAGGCTCGGCCGGCGCGTCATGCGAGCGGTCGATCAGCGCGCCGGCTTGCGTCGTGTCGCCGAGCGCGAGCAGTGCGCGCTGGCGGATCAGCACGAGCGGTGCGCGATCGGCATCCGCGCCCGCGTTCGGCCATTCGGCGAGCGCGGTCGCGGCGACATCGGCTGCTTCCTGCCAGCGTTCGCGACGCGCCGCGAGCTCGGCGATCAGCGAGCGCGTGCGCGCGGTCAGCACGCCGTTCTGCAAAGGCATGCTGCGCTTCGCCTGGCCGAGCAGGACTTCCGCTTCGCGATAACGCCCGAAGCCGAGCAGCACCTGCGCGCGATTCAACATGAGATCGACACGCTGATCGGGATCGGTGACGCGCTCGCGCAGCGCCCAGCCGCGCTCGACGGTCGCCCACGCTTCGTCCCGATGCAGCATCGAGAGCTCGGCGTCGACGATGCCGGTCAGCGTGAGCAAGAGCTCGCGCAGCGCGCCGAACGACTGGAACCGATCGGCCGCGCCGCCGAGATAACCGGACGCTTCGCCCGGACGTCCGCGATAGAGCTCGAGCATGCCGAGGTTCGCATCGACGCGCGCGACGCCGAGCGCATCGCCGGCGCTTTCGAGCGCGACGCGCGCTGCGCCGAAGTCGGCAAGCGCATCGTCGAAGCGATGCTCGGCTACGCGCGCGTTGCCGCGTCCGACCAGTGCCTGGCCGCGCTCGAGCCGTGCATCCGGCGTCAGCAACGCGATCGCGGCTTCGAAATCGCGTCCGCCGTCGGCGAAAGCGCCGCGGCGCATGCGCGTCGCGCCGCGCGCGTTCAGTACTTCGGCGCGAAAACGCGCGTCCGACGCGGCGGCCGGCTGTTCCAGCACACTGTTGAACGCGGTCTCCGCACGATCGAGCTCGCCCGCGCGAAAGTCGACCTGCGCGAGCCGATAGTTCAACTGCGCCGGCTGCGCGGCGAGATCGGGCGATGAAGTCAGGATCGCGCGCGCGGTATCGAGCTCGTTGGCAAGCATCGCGGCGCGTGCGCGCTGCAACGTCTCGTCGAAAGCGGTTTCGCGCTCCGCGGCCGGCGGCAGCGTGTGGCCGAGCGCGGCGAGCAGCAGATCCGTCGCGGCGCGCGCGGCCTGGACTGCGTCGCGTTCGGCGAATTCGACCGGCACGCCGATGCCGTCGGCCGGCTGCGCGACGAGACGCACTTTCCAGCCGGTCGCATCGTGCGTCGCCTTGCCTTGCACGACGAGGCGCGCGGCGGCGATCTCGCGCATGTGCCGCGCGTCGGGCGCTGCGGCGCTGTCGGCTTGTGCGCGCATCATCGTCAGCACGCTCTCGCTCGGCGGCACGGTCATGCCGGCTTCGCGCAGGCGATCGGCGATGAGATCCATCGCGCCGAGCCGCACCCATGCGTCCTCGCGCAGGCCCTCCACTTCGAGAGGCAGCACGACGATGCTGTCGGCCGGCAGTGTGGTCGGCGCGCTTCCCGCCTGCGTGGTCGCCGGCGCGCTCCGAAATGGACGCATGATCGCGACACCAGCCAGCACAGCGATGACGAGCAGCGCGGCCGCGATCGCGTACTGTGGGCGATGCGGGCGTCGCTCGTGCGTCGGCATGACGTGCGCAGGGTCCGGCGCAGCCGCATCCGACGATTCGGTGTCCGGCGCTCGGATGCTTTCGCGTTCGCCATCCTCGACGGTGACGCGCACGTCGGCGACCCAGCGGTAGCCGAATCCCGCAACCGTGCGGATCGCGTGCTGCGCATTGCCGTCGTCGTCGACCGCACGCCGCGTGCGCAGGATGACCTGCCCGAGCTGCGCATCGGAAACGTTCGGCCGGCCGAAGATCGCCGCGACGAGCTCGTCGCGCCCGACCGCGCGCTCGCGGTGCAGGATCAGGTGCTCGAGGCATTCGAAGGTGCGCCGCGGCAGCTCGACGCGGCGGTCGCCGCGCCAGAGCTCGCGAGCCGACGGCACGAAACGGAACGCGCCGAATTCATAAATCCCGTTGTTCATGTCGAAAGGTTAGCGCGCCGCGGCGCGGCATGGCGAGTCGTCGGGACGGTTGCATCGTTCATATGCGATTCTTCGCGCGGGGAACAAGGAGAACGAGATGCCGCGTCAGTACACCATGGGAGGACGCGCGACCCCCGGTGCAGCGTCGCCGCCGCCGCGCGGCCCGCGCGAGCCTCCATCGGCGCGGCCGGCTCCGAAAAATCTGCGCGAGCGCTTCGTCGCGTTGCGGAATTTGCCGCCTTTCCTGCGCGAGCTCTGGGCGGCGAGTCCTGCGCTGCTTTCGGCCGACGTCACGTTGCGCCTCGTGCGCGCGGTGCTGCCGGTCGCGACGTTGTTCGTCGGCAAGCTGATCATCGACGAAGTCGTCGTGCTCGTGCGCGCCGGCGTGACCGTCGATTCGATCAGCGCTGCGATCGAAAGCGGGCGCTTCAACCGGCTCGGGCTCTGGCTCGCCTGCGAATTCGGGCTCGCGGTGCTCTCGGATGTGCTCGGGCGCATCGTGTCGCTGCTCGATGCGCTGCTTTCCGAGAAATACACCAACGCAACCAGCATGCGCCTGATGCGCCACGCGGCGACGCTCGATCTGGAGGATTTCGAAGACAGCGAGATGCAGGACCGGCTCGATCGCGCGCGCCGGCAGACCGGCGGGCGCAGCGCGCTGATGGGCCAGCTGTTCGGGCAGGCGCAGGATATCGTCACGGTGGCGAGCTTCGCGGTCGGGCTCGTCGCGTTCGCGCCGTGGCTGATTGCGCTGCTCGTCATCGCGCTCGTGCCGGCGTTTCTCGGCGAGGCGCATTTCAACGCGCAGAGCTATTCGCTCAACTACATGTTCACGCCGGAGCGGCGCGTGCTCGATTACGTGCGCCTGGCCGGCGCGAGCGTCGAGACCGCCAAGGAAGTCAAGATCTTCGGGCTCGGCGATTTCCTGATCGAGCGCTATCGCGCGCTCGCCGATCATTTCTACGCGGAAAACCGCAAGCTCGCCAAGAAGCGCGCCGGCTGGGGCAGCATGTTCGCCGCGCTCGGCACGATCGGCTACTACGTCGCGTATGCGCTGATCGCGTGGCGCACCGTGCGCGGCGATTTCAGCATCGGCGATCTGACGTTCCTGTCCGGATCGTTCCGCCGCCTGCGCAACCTGCTCGAAAATCTCCTGATCGGCTTCTCGCAGCTCGCCGGCCAGGCGCTCTATCTCGACGATCTCTATTCGTTCTTCGAGATCGTTCCGGAGATCCGCTCGCCAGAGAATGCGCGCGCATTTCCGCGGCCGATCCGCCAGGGTTTCGTGTTCGAGAACGTCGGCTTCCGCTATCCCGGCGCCGAGCACTGGGCCGTGCGCGAGCTTTCTTTCACGCTCAACGCGGGCGAGGTGCTTGCGCTGGTCGGCGAGAACGGCGCCGGCAAGACGACGCTGGTCAAGCTGCTCGCGCGGCTCTACGACCCGGACGAGGGCCGCATCCTGCTCGACGGCCATGACCTGCGCGAGTACGACCTGGCGCAGCTGCGCGCGCACACCGGCGTGATCTTCCAGGATTTCGTGCGCTATGCGTTCACTGCCGCCGAGAACATCGCGGTCGGCCGCATCGAGGCGATCGAGGATCGGCCGCGCATCGTGCGCGCCGCGGAGGAAAGCCTCGCCGATTCCGTGATCCGCCGGCTTCCGCGCGGCTACGACCAGGCGATGAGCAAGCGTTTCCGCGAGGGCGTCGATGTCTCCGGCGGCGAGTGGCAGAAGATCGCGATCGCGCGCGCGTACATGCGCGATGCCGAGCTTCTGATCCTCGACGAGCCGACCGCCGCGCTCGATGCGCGCTCGGAGTTCGAGGTGTTCCAGCGTTTCAAGGAGCTCAGCGCCGGCAAGACCGCGGTGCTGATCTCGCACCGCTTCTCGACCGTGCGGATGGCGGACCGGATTCTCGTGCTCGAGGGCGGGCGCATCGAGGAGGTCGGGACGCACGAGGAGTTGCTGGCGTCCGGGCAGCGGTATGCGGAGTTGTTCGAGTTGCAGGCGGCCGGGTATCGCTAGGTAGCCGGCCGTCCCCGCGAAAGCGGGGACCCATTTTGCTTTCTGCACCAGGATCAAAGTGGTCCCAGCTTTCGCTGGGACGACGGCTTGAAGGCTGAGCACTCTCCCCAAAAAAAACGGCCCCATGAAGGGGCCGTTTCAAATCTCTTGCGAATCGAAGATCAAGCCACGAACAGCGCCCGCATCTTCTTCATCGCGTTCGCTTCGATCTGGCGGATGCGCTCGGCCGAAACGCCGTACTCGTCCGCGAGCTCCTGCAATGTCGCCTTCTCGCCGTCCTTGAGCCAGCGGCGCGAGATGATGTCGCGCGAGCGGTCGTCGAGCTTGACGAGGCCGCGGTGCAGCGTGTCGAGGCTCGATTCCTCTTCCGATTCGGCTTCGACCGTTCCGTACGGATCGGCCGAGTGGTCGATCAGGAACGCCGCCGGTGCGGGCTTCTCGTCCTCGTCGGCATCGACCGGCGTATCGAACGCGATGTCGCGACCGTTGAGGCGCGCTTCCATTTCGAGAACCGTCGCCGCCGGCACGCCGAGCTCCTTGGCGACCGTGTTGCACTTCCTCGTTGTTCATCCAGCCGAGACGCTTCTTCGACTTGCGCAGGTTGAAGAACAGCTTGCGCTGCGCCTTGGTCGTGGCGACCTTGACGATGCGCCAGTTGCGCAGGATGAACTCGTGCATTTCGGCGCGGATCCAATGCACCGCGAACGACACCAGGCGCACGCCCTGGTTCGGATCGAAGCGCTTCACGGCCTTCATCAGGCCGATGTTGCCTTCCTGGATCAGATCGCCGACCTGCAGGCCGTAGCCGGAATAGCCGCGCGCGACGTGCACCACGAAGCGCAGGTGCGACAGCACCAGCTGCTTGGCCGCATCGAGATCGTCTTCGCCGACGAATCGGCGCGCCAGGTCCTGCTCTTCCTGCTGGGTCAGCATTGGAATGCGGTGAACCGCACTCACATAGGCTTCCAGGCTTCCGATCGCGCTCGGGATCGGGAGGTTGCTGGCGATCAAAGCATTCGTCATTTCGGTGAATCTCCTGACTTGAGGAGCACTCTAGCACTCGTCCTGTGAGAGTGCTAAAGGCTCCAAGAGTTCCCTTCACCAGTCCCTTGGCCGGAACATACTGAACTGGCGAGTATAGTACTCCGCCCGATCCGGAAATGGAAGATTTCAAGAGTCCGCCGACCAAGGGGACAGACCGTTTCCCTGGCGGCAACGGCCTATGCGAATCAATGAGCTTACTGCGATACCGTCTGAACGGCCGCTAAGGCGAATTGCCTTGCGCGAGCGCCGAGTCGAGGCCGAGCTCGCTCTGCGCGCGGCAGGCGCCAGTCGATCGGGATCTGGCCGCGGCTCTTGCAGGTATTCGTTGGCCTTCGAGAAGTGCCCGCAGCCGTCGAAACCGCCGCGCGCGCAGCGGCGATGGGTGCGGCGCCTTCAGGACCAGATGCCGCTGCCGATCGATCAGCTTTCCCTTGGCCTGCGCATAGTTGCCCCAGAGCATGAAGACGAGTCCTTCGCGCTCGCGATTGAGCGCATCGACGCAGGCGTCGGTGAATCCTTCCCAGCCCTTGCCCTGATGCGAGCCGGCAAGGCCGCGCTCGACGGTCAGCACCGCGTTGAGCAGCAGCACGCCCTGATGCGCCCACGGCGTCAGGCAGCCGTGGTCGGGACGCGCGATGCCGAGATCGCGCTCGATCTCCTTGAAGATGTTCTCGAGCGACGGCGGCGGCGCGCACGCCCGGCAGCACCGAGAAGCAGAGGCCATGCGCCTGGTTCGGGCCGTGATACGGATCCTGGCCGAGGATCACGACCTTGACCTTGTCGAACGGCGTCGCGTTGAGCGCCGCGAAGATCTGCGGGCCCGCCGGATAGATGACCTTGCCGTTCTGCTTCTCGGCGCGCAGGAACTCGCCGAGCGCCTTCATCTCCGGCCGCTCGAACCAGTAGCCGACGTGCGCTTTCCACGAAGGTTCGAGCTTGAGCCGGTCCTCGCTCACACGCGTTCGCTCAAGCGTGCGCCCGCTCGCGCAGCTTGCGCGCGACGCGCAGCTGGAACACGAGCTTGGTGATCAGGAGGCGCTCTTCGATCGGCTTGTGCACCAGATCGTTCGCGCCGGCGCGCAGCAGCGCGGTCTGGTTCTTCGGATTGTCGTCGCCGGTCATGACCAGCACCGGCAGCTCGCCCTTGCTGTAGCCGAAACCGCCGCGGATCAGCTCGAGCAGATCGCCGCCGCTGAGCTCGCCCTTGAGGTTCACGTCGGTCAGGACGAGATCGGGACCCGGCGCGCGATCTTCGTTCTTGGCCGTTTCGAGCAGCTCGATCGCGGCCTCGACGCTGGTGACCAGCGTCACCGTGAGACCGAACTTCTCCATCATGCGCGTCGTCGCCAGCGCGACCACGCGGCTGTCCTCGACGTACAGCACGTCGCCGTTCGCGGTCTGCGCCGGATGCACGTAGCCGCGGATGAATTCGCCGAGCGCATCGAAGCCGAGCGACTTGTCGAAGTAGTCGGTGACGTCGTGCGACAGCGAGCGCGCGACGAGGCGCTCCTGCACGTCGCCCGAGACGACGATGATCGGGATGTACGCCTGCGGCGAATATTCGCGCACGTGATGCGCAAGCTCGACGCCGTCCATGTCGGGCAGACTGAGCGCCGTGCTGACGAGATCGACGACGCCGTTCTCGAGCTCGCGCTGCGCCGCAGCGCCGGTTTCGCACGAGAGCACGACGCAGTCGGGCAGCTCCGCCTTCAGCACGCCCTCGATCAGCCGCCGGACCAGCCGCGAGCCGTCGACGACGAGCACGCGCGGCTTGTCGCTGGAAAGATGCTGCGGCAGGGAAGAGATTTCGGACGGCATTCGTACTCGGGATGTCCCACGGCCATGTGCCGTGCCGTCGCGATGAATGCGCCGGCCCAGCCGAGCAAGCGAGCTCGCCCCGATCACGAACGCGCGGATACCGCGCCGAGCCCGCGAAGGGCGAAACGCGTGATCATAGCTCGCCAGCAGCCGGTCCAACGGGCCGGCGATCGCCCATTCCGCACCGATCGTGACGACAGAGCGCGAGCGCGCCGCCGAGAAGGCCGTACCAGAGTCCGGCATACAGGAACGGCCGCCGCACGAAGCCGCTGCCGGCGCCGATCAGCTGCATGACGGCGATCTCCTCCGCGCGCGCCTGGATGTCCATGCGCACGGTGTTGCCGATCACGAGCAGCGTGGCGAGCGCGAGCAGCGCCGCGATGACCGCGACCGCGCGCTCGCCGAAACCGAGGATATCGGTGAGGCGCCGGCGCCAGGTCGCGTCGTACTGCACGAGATCGACGCGCGCATCCTTGCGCAGCTCGGCGACCAGCGGCGGATCGTCTGCGTCGGCGAGATGAGCTGCGGCGTCACCACGAGCACGTGCGGCAGCGGATTGTCCTTGAGGATGTCGAGCGCCTCGCCGAAACCGGAAAGCTGGCGGAATTCGGCGAGGCCTTGTTCGCGGCGTCTTGACGGTCACGGCGGCGACATCGTCGCGCTTGCGCACCTCTGCCGCGAACGCGTTCGCAGCACTCCGACTCGATCGCCGGCTTCAGGAACACGGTGACTTCGCGCGCCTCGCGCAGTCCGCCCGAAAGCGCGCGCGCGTTGTCGAACGCGATGTAGAAGAGAAGCGGCAGCGCGAGCGCGAAGCCGAGCATCAGCACCGTCAGCGCGGTCGCCCACGGCCGCGCGGCGAGACGGCCGAGGCTCGAGAAGAAGCCGTAGAGATGATGATCGCGCCACGCGCCGAGCCGCGTGCGCGGCGAAAGCCGCGGACGCCGCGGTTCGGCCGCGGGAGGCGGCGGCGCTGGCGCCGGCGCGGACGCCGGCGCCTTGCGCACGTTGCGTTCCGCCTGCTTCTTGCCTGTTCATGCGCGCCGGCCGGAAATCGTCGATGAGACGGCCATGATCGAGCACGAGCACGCGCCTGGCGATGCGCTTGATCAGGTGCAGATCATGGCTCGCGACCAGAACCGTCGTGCCGACCGCGCCGAACTCGGCGAAAAGATTCATGATCTCGGCCGAAAGCTGCGGATCGAGATTGCCGGTCGGCTCGTCGGCGATGATCACCGGCGGCTTGGCGACGATCGCGCGCGCGATGCCGACGCGCTGCTGCTCGCCGGCCGACAGCGTCAGCGGCGAGATCTTTTCCTTCGCGAGCAGTCCGACCTTGTCGAGCGCGGCGCGCACGCGCTTGCCGATCTCCTCGCGCGTCGTGCCGGCAATGATCAGCGGCAGCGCGATGTTGTCGAACACGGTGCGGTCGGTCAGCAGCCGGTGATCCTGGAACACCATGCCGATGCCGCGCCGCAGCCGCGGAACGCCGCGGCGGCGCACGTTCGCGAGCTGCGTGTGATTGACGATGATCTGCCCGCGCGTCGGCCGTTCGACGAGGCCGATCAATTTCAGGAGCGTGCTTTTCCCGGCGCCCGAATGACCGGTCACGAACACCATTTCGCCGGCGCCGATCTCGAAGCTGACCTCGGCGAGCGCGTCGTGGCCGGGGCCGTAGCGTTTGCTGACTTTGTCGAAGGTGATCATTCGGAGAGCCGGGGATAGGGATTCGGGACGAGGGCGCAGATTGTCACGAGCAGGCTGGTCCAGATCGTCGACGCTATCTTGCCAGAACCAGATCGGATTCCGGCCTCGCCGGAATCCCTATTCCCTGCCTTCACTTCACCATCTGATTCAAATTGAAGATCGGCAGCAGGATCGCCAGCACGATGAAAAGCACCATCGCGCCGACGAGCAGGATCACCGCGGGACCGAGCACCGACGTCAGCGCACCGAGCCAGCGATCGAGCTCGCGCTGCTGCTGCGTCGCGGCTTCGCCGAGCATGCGCGACAGCTCGCCGGAGCGCTCGCCGCTTGCGATCAGGCGCAGCGCGACCGGCGGAAAGAGACCGCTTTCGCCGAGCGCGCGCGAGAACGCGCTGCCTTCGCGCACCTTGAACGCCGCGCGTCGCATCGCTTCGCGCATCGGCAGGTTCGGCACGACCTGCGCCGCGATGCCGAGTGCATCGAGCAGCGGCACCGCGCTTTCGGAAAGCAGCGCGAGCGTGCGCGTCGCGCGTGCGGTGTTCGCCGCGCGCGTCAGGCGGCCGATCAATGGCACGCGCAGCAGGAACGCGTGCCAGCGATAGCGCAGCGACTCGCGTTGCAGCGCGAAGCGCGCACCGACGATCGCGACGATCAGCAGGATCAGGATCAGCCAGCCCCAGGCACGCATGAACGCCGACAGCGCCATCAGCGCGCGCGTCGCGAGCGGCAGCGTCTGATGCAGGTTCTCGAACACGCCGACGATCTGCGGAACGACCCAGGTCAGAAGGCCCGCCACGACCGCGAGCGCGACGATGCTCAACAGGATCGGATACGCGAGCGCGGCGAGGATCTTCTGCTTCAGCGCATCGCGCGCTTCGGCGTAGTCGGCGAGCTTTTCGAGCACGGTGTCGAGCCGGCCCGACTGCTCGCCGGCGCCGACGGTCGCGCGGAAGATGTCGGGGAAACTCTCCGGAAACTCGCCCATCGCCTGGGCGAGGCTCGCGCCTTCCATCACGCGCGAGCGCAACGCGGCCGTCATCCCGCGCTGGCGCTCGTTCTCGGCCTGCTCGGAAAGCGCCTCGAGCGCCTCGTCGATCGGCAGTCCGGCACCGATCAGCGTCGCGAGCTGGCGCGTCAGCAGCGCGAGCTCCGCGCCGCCGATGCCGCGCCGGGCGAACACGCCTGTCATTGCGTGCCGTCCCTTCGCGCAACTTCCTCGACCGAAAGCGGATTGAGGCCGCGCTCGCGCAGCGATCCGCGCACGGCGCGCGCGGTGTCGCCCTGCAGGACGCCGCGCTGCGTCTTGCCGGTCGAATCGAGCGCCTGGTAGGCGAACGCGGGCATCAGCTCAATCTTCGCGCGTCACGCGCAGGACTTCCTCGGACGACGTGATGCCCGCGACGCACTTGCGCCAGCCGTCCTCGAGGATCGACGGCGAGCGCGTGCGCGCCTGACGTTCGAGCGTCGGCTTCGGACGCACCTTCGTGGATCAGGCGGCGCATCGTTTCGTCGACGCCGACGAGCTCGTAGATGCCGGTGCGGCCCTTGTAGCCTGCGTGGCGTCCCGGAAGATCGGCGCGCGGCCGATACAGCGTCGCCGACGTGTCGGCCGGTTTGCCGAACGCGGCGAGCTCCGACGGCGTCGCCGCGTACGCTTCGCGCGTCGGCAGGATCGAGCACGCGCACGAGCCGCTGCGCGAGCACGCCGATCAGCGAGGACGACAGCAGGAACGGCTCGACGCCCATGTCGCGAAGGCGCGTCACCGCGCCGACCGCGGAATTCGTGTGCAGCGTCGACAGCACGAGATGGCCGGTCAGCGACGCCTGCACGGCGATCTCCGCGGTTTCGAGATCGCGGATTTCGCCGACCATCACGACGTCCGGATCCTGGCGCAGGATCGCGCGCAGGCCGCGCGCGAACGTCATGTCGACGCGCGTGTTGACCTGCGTCTGGCCGACGCCGTCGATGTAGTACTCGATCGGATCCTCGACGGTCATGATGTTGCGCGAGGTGTCGTTGAGCTTGAGCAGCGCGCCGTACAGCGTCGTCGTCTTGCCCGAGCCGGTCGGTCCGGTGACGAGCAGGATTCCGTGCGGCCGCGCGATCATGTCTTCGAGCCGCGCGCGCACCGCATCGTCCATGCCGAGCTCGGCGAGATCGAGCTTGCCGGCCTGCTTGTCGAGCAGGCGCAGCACGACGCGCTCGCCGCGTCCGGCCGGAATCGTCGAGACGCGCACGTCGACCGGTCGCCCGGCGACGCGAAGGCCGATGCGTCCATCCTGCGGCAGTCGCTTCTCGGCGATGTCGAGCTTGGCCATGACCTTGATGCGGCTGACGACCGCGTTCGCGATCGCCTTCTGCGGGGCTGAGCACTTCGCGCAGCACGCCGTCGATGCGAAAGCGCACGACGAGCCGGTTCTCGTACGGCTCGATGTGGATGTCCGACGCGCCTTCCTTGACCGCTTCGGTCAGCAGCGCGTTGATCAGCCGGATGATCGGCGCATCGTCCTCGCTCTCGAGCAGGTCCTCGGGCTCGGGCAATTCGTCGGCGAGCGTCTTCAGATCGAGCCGCTCGTCGAGATCGGACACCATCGCGCGCGCATCGTCGCCCTGCTCGTAGAGATCGCGCAGCAGCCGCTCGAATTCGTTCGCCGGCAGCGTCGTGAAAGCGAGCGGCGCGCCGAGATGGCGGCGCAGCTCGGCGAGGATCTCGACGCGCACGCCGTCGCGGCACGCGATTTCGGCGTGATCGCCGCGCCAGCCGGTCAGCGCGACGCCGTGACGGCGCGCGTAGCCGAATCCCGGCCGCGACGGGCGCGCGACTTCGCTCACGGGTGCTGCGCTCCGGAAGGCGGCGGATTCGGCTGGCCGTCGAGCGTCGGGCTTTCGAGGAAATCGTGCACTTCCGGCAGCAGCGGGCGCTGCGTCGGCGGCGTGATCGGCCAGCTCTCCTGGCGCGATGCTGCATCTGCTCGGTGCGCATGTAGTTGTATTTCTCGCTCGACACCGACGCCTCGGTCGCCGCGTCGCGCAGGATGCGCGGATGCAGGAACACCATCAGGTCGCTCTTGGTGCGGTTGTTGGTGCGATAGCGGAACAGGTTGCCGAGCAGCGGAATGTCGCCGAGCAACGGCACCTTCTGATCGTTGTCCTTGAGCTGGTTGTCGATCAGGCCGCCGAGCACGAGCAGCGAGTTGTCGGACGACCAGCACGCTGGTCGTCACCTCGCGCTTGTTGGTGACGAGATCGACCGCGCCCTGCACCGGCGGCAGCAGGTTGGACACTTCCTGATGGATGTCCATGCGCACCGAATCGCCTTCGTTGATGTGCGGCGTGACCTTGAGGATCAGGCCGACGTCCTTGCGCTCGATGGTCTGGAACGGATTGCTGATGCCGGTCGATGTCGTCGAGCCGCCCGACTGGTCGTCGTCGACGTGCCGACGCGCGTTGTTCGTGTACTGGCCGGTCAGGAACGGCACTTCCTGCGCGACCTTGATCGAGGCTTCCTGGTTGTCGAGCGTCAGCACCGACGGCGTCGACAGGATGTTCGACTTGCCGTCGCCCTGCAGCGCGGTGACCAGCGCGCCGAGCTGGAAGATCGTGTTGCGGCCGACCGTGATCGTGCCGTTGATGTAGCCGAGGTTGAAACCGTTGCCGACGCCGAGCGGATTCTGCGCCGCGGCGATGATGTTGTTGCCCGGCGAGGTGCCGGTGAAGTTGGTGCCGCCGATCACGCTGTCGGCGATGCTGCCGTCGCGAGTTCTTCTTGAACGGCAGCTGCCACTGCACGCCGATCTCGCTCGCGGTCTGATCCGAGACTTCGGCGATGACGGCTTCGATCAGCACCTGCGCGCGGCGCACGTCGAGCTGGCGCACGACCGCCGCGAGCGAGCGGAACACCGCCGGCGGCGCGCTGATGATCAGCGCGTTGTTCTCGCTCGTGCGCCTGGATCGTCGCGGGCGCTCGCGCTGTCAGGGCCCCCGCCGCCCTTGTTCGCCGTCGGCGGCGCGATACCGGTCAGCGTCGCGGCGACGCCCTGCAGGATCGGCACGAGATCCTTCGCGCTCGCATAGCGCAGATAAATCACCTGCGTGTCGCCGCCGTTCTCGATCGGCGTGTCGAGATGCGCGACCAGCGCGCGCATCTTGAGCCGGCCGGCCTTGGCGACCCGAGAGCAGGATCGAGTTCGTGCGCGTATCGGCGAACACGCGCTGCGTCTCGCCGGGCGGCGCGGTCTTGTCGTCGGCGAGGAGCGTCAGCGTGCGCGCCATCTCGGCCGCGTTCGCGTGCGCGAGCGGAATCACTTCGACCTCGGCGTCGGACACCGTGTCGATGCGCTGGATGATGCCGACCAGCCGCTGCACGTTGCCGGCGCGATCGGAGACGACCAGCGAGTTCGACGACGCGTGCGCGATCAGCTGGCCGCCCTGCGGCATCAGCGGACGCAGGATCGGCACGAGCTCGGCCGCGCTCACGTGCTTGACCGGCACGATCTGCGTGACGAGCTCGTCGGCCGAGCGCTCGCGCGTACCGCCGACCGTCGCCGCGCCGTCCTGCTGCGCCATCGCTTCGGGCACGATCTTGACCATGCTGCCGGACTGCACCGCCGCGAAGCCGTGCACGCGCAGCACCGAGAGGAACACGTCGTAGATCTCGTCCGGCTTCATCGGCCGCGCCGAGACGACGGTGACCTTGCCCTGCACGTTCGGGCCGACGATGAAGTTCTTGCCGGTGATCTCGCTGACGGTCGCGATCAGCGCCTCGATGTCGGCGTCCTTCAGGTTCAGCGTGCGCCGGCCGTCGGCGGTCACTTCGCTGCCCTGTATCTGCGCGCGGCGGCGAGGTCGGCGTCGATCTGCGTCTGCGCGAGCGCGGGCGAAGTCGCGAGCGTCAGCAGGAGAAGGGCACGCGCGGATCGCAAACGCTTCATCGGGAGGATCCTGGGCAGGTTGGCACGCTCATTCGAGTTCTCGCGTCATCGCGTGCGGCTTCATTTGAGAGCTGATCGTGACGTCGGTCGGCTTGCCGTCGCGCAGCACGGTCACGCGCGCGCTCGACGCGCTGCGCAGGCTTTCGACGATCTGCTGGCCGCGCGCGAGCGAATCGACCGGCGCGCCGTTGACCGCCGTGACGACATCGCCGGCGCGAAGGCCGATCTGGTTGATCAACGTCATGTCCGATGCCGGCAGCGACGCGAACGCCGGTCAGCCGGCCGCCATCGACGACCGGCACGATCTGCACGCGCTTGGCCAGCTCGTCCGGATTCTGGCGCAGGCGATCGATCGTCTGCTGCCAGTCGGCCGGCGCGTGCACGGTTGCGTTCGCGGCCGCCGACGCGGCGGCCGCATTCGCCGCGGCGATGCTGGCCGGCGTGTTCTTCGCCGATGCGCGCATCGCCCGCGGTCGGCGCGCGCACGATGTCGCCGGGCGCGAGGTTGCGATCGCGCGTCAGCGTCAGCGTTTCCTCGACGCCTTCGTGCAGCAGGACGACATGATCCGGATAGACGCGCGCGAGCTTGACGCCGCCGCCGAGCGCCTCGCCGGCGCGGTAGGCGCGCTCGCCGCGTTCGCCGTCGCCGATCACCGCGATGCCGGCGGCCGGATCGCGATCGGCCAGCGTGCCGCGCAGGATCATGCCGAGCGTCGTCGCCGGCGCTCCGGGGCCGGAGCCCGCGACCTCGGCGTGTTGCCGAAGAGATGCCATTTGGCGATCGACTGCGCCGGCGCCGGGCCGGCGCCGCCGGCGACGCGCATCGAGCCGCCTTCGAGCACGGCATCGCCGCGCGGCACGAGCAGCCAGATCAGGCGCACGAGCAGCCAGACGCGCGAGCGCGCCGAGCACGGCGCAGCTCGCGAGCGCGGCAAGCTCGAACGAGCGGCGATCGATTGTGGCAAACCCCCTCGGCACGTGCCCGAGCCCCCGCGACCGTTCAATTCGGCGCGAAGCGTAGCAAACGCGTGGCCAAGAAGTCCGCATCCGGTGCGCAAATCGCGCGGCCGGATGCGCGCGCCGGGACTGCGCCGCGGCGCCCGATCAGGCGTCGGGCGTCCGGATTGACGCGAGCGCTCAGCGCGGGGTGAAGAAGCGCGCGATGCGCTGGAACAGGCCCGGTTTCGCATGCGGCGCGAGCGACGGGCTCGATGCCGGCGTGCCGAGCGCGGCGTATCGGCGACTTCGCTGCGCGACGGCGCCTCGCGCGGCGGCTTGCGCTCGCGCGCGTGCTCACCGGCGGGTTTTGCGCGTTCGGACGGTTCTTGCGCGTTCGGCAGCATTCGCCGTGCGCTGCGATCTCGCCACCCTCGCGACGTGAGCGGCCACGACCGCCACGGCGACGGCGCTTGCGCGGCTCCAGCGAGCCGCGGCGCCGCATGGGCAGCTCGGCGCGCTGCGACGGCGCTGCGGCCGACTTTCAGCCGGTTCGGCGACCGGTCGCTTTTCTTCGACGCTGCCGGCTCGGCTCGTGACGACTGCGCGCGTCGCTGCCTTGACGGCGCGGCGGACGCGGACGCTTCGGACCCGACGGTGGCCGCGCTCGGCGGCGGACCTGCCGTGTTGCGTGCGTCGTCGGCTGTCGTCATCCTCGCTCGCGGAGCGGTGGCGGCGCGCTGACGGCGCGGCGGCGCGATGAGCAGCTCGGGCTCGATGCGCTCGACCGGAATCTTCTGCTCGATGTACGCCTCGATGTCCGGCAGGCCCATCGCGTAGAGATCGCAGGCGAAGCTGATCGCGTCGCCCTCGGCGCCGAGGCGCGCGGTGCGGCCGATGCGATGCACGTAGTCTTCGGCGTCGTGCGGCAGGTCGTAGTTGAAGACGTGCGAGACGGCCGGGATGTGCAGTCCGCGCGCGGCGACATCGGTGGCGACGAGCACTTCGATCTCGCCTTTCTGGAACTTGGCGAGCAGGCGCTCGCGCTTGGCCTGCGGCACGTCGCCGGACAGCGTGGCGACCGTGAAACCCTGCCGTTCCAGCGTGCGCGTGACTTTTTCCGCCGCGATCTTGGTATTGACGAAGACGATGCTGCGCTGCGCGTCGATGCGCGAGAGAAGGCTGATCAGCAGCGGCAGCTTTTCTTCCTTGGCCGGGAAATAGACCGCCTGACGCACGTGCGAGGCGGTCACCGTCTCGGTTTCGGCGGTGATCTTCTCGGGGCTGTTCATGTGCTCGTACGCGAGCTCGAGCACGCGATGGCTCAGCGTCGCCGAGAACAGCATGCCCTGGCGCTGCTCGCGCGGCGGCATGCGCCGCAGCAGGAAGCGGATGTCCTTGATGAAGCCGAGATCGAACATGCGGTCGGCCTCGTCGATGACGAGCGCCTCGATGCCGCGGAACGAGAACACGTGCTGCTTGAGGTAATCGATCAGGCGGCCGGGCGTCGCGATGATGATGTCGCAGCCGGCGCGCAGCGAATCGCGCTGCTTGTCGTAGTCGACGCCGCCGTAGATCAGCGCCGAGGTGAGGCCGGTGTCGCGGCCGATGTTGCGGAAATCCTTGTCGATCTGGATCGCGAGCTCGCGCGTCGGCGCGAGGATCACGGCGCGCGGATCGGTCAGCTTGCGATCGGCGACGGCCGGTTGCGTCAGCAGGCGGTTCAGCACCGCGACGAGGAACGCCGCGGTCTTGCCGGTGCCGGTCTGCGCCTGTCCGGCGACGTCGCGGCCGGCTAGCGCGACCGGCAGCGTCAGCGCCTGGATCGGCGTGCAGCGCACGAAGCCTGCGGCGTTGAGGCCGGACAGGACGCGCGGATGCAGATCGAAACTGTCAAAAACGATGTCGGTGAGTGGTTGGTGGGACATGAATGAATGAACGTCTGCGGATCGCCGGTCTTGGAGGAAGCGGCGCGATGCGCCAGTGGCCGGTCGGTGTGCTGCGTGCAGCAGCTCGGGCAGAATCGCTGGGAAGAGTCCTTAGGCTATGAAATCGGTTGGTGGTGTCGGTAGGTGGTGCCGGAACGGCGTGCTTGCAATGTAGGCCGGGCTGGCCTTGCAAGTCCGTGCGGTCGCCCCCAGCTTGCGCGCTCGAGCCGATTCGGCTGAAATGGGCCGTGCCTTTCGCACTACCCGCATTTCCCCTTCGGCGCCGCTTCACGCCGGCTCAAGTGTAGCCGAAGCGTGCCCTCGGCGCGCGGCGACGGTTCCGCAGGCAATAACACGATCATTTCTGGAGAACACCCGTGAGCGAGCATGTTGCGCACGTAACCGACGACCAGTTCGAGGACCACGTGCTGAAGTCCGAAGGCCCGGTCCTGGTCGATTTCTGGGCCGAATGGTGCGGGCCGTGCAAGATGATCGCGCCGATCCTCGACGATCTCGCCGCGACGCTACCAGGGCCGTCTCAAGGTCGCCAAGATCAACATCGACCACAACCAGAAGACGCCGCGCAACTACAACGTGCGCGGCATCCCGACCCTGATGATCTTCAAGGACGGCAAGGTCCAGGCGACGCAGATCGGCGCCGTCAGCAAGACCCAGCTGACGCAGATCATCGACAAGGCGATCGCCTGAGTCGACAGTTGAAATGACAGCCGGCCGCCCGCATGAATGAACATGCAGCGGCCGGCCGATTCCGATGATTGTGCGGATGCGTTCACACTCGCGCGCTCCGCGAAAGACCCTTCCGGACTGACTGTAGACGTGCGCGGGGCACGGTGCTAAGTTAGGTCAGCGCCTGGAGCGATTCCGCTCCGCCCTCACGTTTCATACCCACTCCCTCCCTCCAGCTTCACCCAACGGCGCCCCCACGAGGTTTGCCCGTGTCCGAAAACGAAAACAGCAACAACGGCGGCGACGCCGTGGCCGAAGGCCGTTCACCCCGACAGAAACCCCAGCGAGCGCCAGCCGCCGATTCCGCTCCGCCGGAAAACAGCGCGCCGAATGCCGAGCAGCGCGGCGACGGGGGCAATGACGGCAACCAGGCACCGCCGCAGCAACAGCAACAGAACCAGCCGAATCAGCCCGGCGGCCAGCAGCAGGGCCGCGGCCGTGGCCGGCGCGACCGTCGTGGTCGCCACGGCGGCGGCGGTGGTGGTGGTGGTGGCAGCGGCTACCAGCAGAATTTCCAGAACAACGACGAGGAATACGACGAGTCGAAGAACGGCGGCGGCAATGGTCCGCTGATCGATCTGAACGAGCTCAAGCGCAAGTCCGCCGTCGATCTTCTGAATCTCGCCGAGAGCCTCGGCATCCAGGAAGGCGTCGCCCGCGCACGCAAGCAGGACATCGTCTTCCTGATCCTGAAGGCGCACGCACGCGCCGGCGGCGGCATCTACGGCGAAGGCGTGCTCGAGATCCTGCAGGACGGCTTCGGCTTCCTGCGCGGTCCGGACGAGTCGTACCTCGCCGGTCCCGGACGATATCTATGTGTCGCCCTCGCAGATCCGCCGCTTCAACCTGCGCACCGGCGACTACATCACCGGCCGCATCCGCCCGCCGAAGGAAGGCGAGCGCTATTTCGCGCTGCTCAAGGTCGACAACATCAACAGCGAGCCGCCGGAAGCGTCGAAGAACAAGATCCTGTTCGAGAACCTGACGCCGCTGTTCCCGCGCAAGGCGTTCCATCTGGAGCGCGGCAACGGATCGAGCGAGGACATCACCGGACGCATCCTCGATCTGATCGCGCCGATCGGCAAAGGCCAGCGCGGACTCATCGTCTCGCAGCCGAAGGCCGGCAAGACGATGATGCTGCAGAACGTCGCGCAGGCGATCGTGCACAACCATCCGGATGCGCACCTGATCATCCTGCTCATCGACGAGCGTCCGGAAGAAGTCACCGAGATGCAGCGCGGCGTGCGCGCCGAAGTCGTCTCATCGACGTTCGACGAGCCGGCCGTGCGCCACGTGCAGGTCGCCGAGATGGTGATCGAGCGCGCCAAGCGCCTCGTCGAGCACAAGAAGGATGTCGTCATCCTGCTCGACTCGATCACGCGCCTCGCGCGCGCCTACAACACCGTGGTGCCGTCGTCGGGCAAGGTGCTGACCGGCGGCGTCGATGCGAACGCGCTGCAGCGTCCGAAGCGTTTCTTCGGCGCCGCGCGCAACGTCGAGGAAGGCGGCTCGCTGACGATCATCGCGACCGCGCTGGTCGAGACCGGCTCGAAGATGGACGAAGTGATCTACGAGGAGTTCAAGGGCACCGGCAACATGGAAGTGCACCTCGATCGCCGCATCTCCGAGAAGCGCGTCTATCCGTCGATCAACATCAACCGCTCCGGCACGCGCCGCGAGGAGTTGCTGATCGATCCGGACCAGCTGCAGAAGATCTGGATCCTGCGCAAGCTGCTGCATCCGATGGACGAGCTCGCCGCGATGGAGTTCATGCTCGACAAGATGAAGAACACGAAGACCAACGACGAGTTCTTCGGGTCGATGAAGCGCGGTTGACGCGCACTCGGCCGTGTCTGGTCACGGGGCCCGCTTCGGCGGGCCCTTTCGTTTCGGCGGCTTGTTGCAGATGTAAGCGCGGCGACCAGACTTCGCCGGATGCAAAGAAACATCAAGCAGTTGCGGGCGCCGGGTTTGCGAAAGCTCGCTGAAAGATGCCGGGGGTAGCTTAATCCTGCGGTCCGCACGAGGACTCCCCAGCCTCACTCCCCAAGAGGGACCGCGATTCCCCGGCCCGCCTTTCCCCAGGCGGGCCGTTTCTTTTGTGATCCGTCCAGGATCACCTCAGTCTGCGGTTTTCGCGTCGAATTCGCGGTCAATGACTTCGTGCTAGTCCACCAGCGGCCATCCATGGCCGCACTTTTCACGAACAGCACGTCTTTGTAGGCGGCGTTTCCCCACCCCAAAAAGAGCTGGCGACAATCGCCATACGCAGGATTCTATTTTTCCTGTCGGTGCGGGCGTGTGCGTGACGCGGGCACGTGCCAGCGCGCCAACGCTTCGCGCGTGCGCTTGCGTCCGAGCGCGATCAGCTCGTCGGCGCGATGGAATTCGTAGAACGCGCAGGCGTTGCGCGGAATCGTGATCAGGAGATCCGGCGGTTCGGCGGCGATCTTCAGGCGCGTGATCGTTTCCTGCACCGTGTCGAGCGAGCGCGCGAAGAGCTCGAACGCGCCGGGCTCCGCTGTCGACCGTGCTGCGCTCGCGTTTTTCCATCAGGCTTTCGATGAACTCGGCGATGCGCTTGCGATAGGTCGCGCGCTGCACGTCGACCGGCGCCGGTTTGGCGCCGTCCGGCAGCATCTCCGGCGAGGCCTGTCCCGCCGCTCCGCGATCGCGTTTCGGCCGTCTCGACCACGCCTTCGAGCGGCTCGGCCGGCGCGTTGATGTCGACCGCGATCGTGCAGTCGGTCAGATCGCGCAACGTCGGCGACACCGGCAGCGGATTGAGCAGACCGCCGTCGACGAGCAATCGTCCCTGGTAGTGATACGGGCGGAAGATCGTCGGAATCGCGATCGATGCGCGGATCGCGTCGAACAGCGGTCCATGCGAGAACCAGACCTCGCGCTGCACGTCGAGATCGACCGCGACCGCCGTGTACGGAATCGGCAGATCCTCGATGTTGATCTCGCCGATGCAGCTCCTTCAGCACGCCGATGATGCGATCGCCCTTGATGAAGCCGCCGCCGGAGATCGTCCAGTCGAGCAGGCGCAGCACGTCGAGGCGCTGCAGCGAACGCACCCATTCGGTATACACGCCGAGCTTGCCGGCCGCGTAGATGCCGCCGATCAGCGCGCCCATCGAGCTGCCGGCGATCGAGCGGATCGCGAAGCCTCTCGCTTCGAGCTCCTCGATGACGCCGATGTGCGCGTAGCCGCGCGCGCCGCCCGAGCCGAGCACGAGCGAAACGGTCAGCGGCGTCGCGGCATCGCTCATCGCGGCTCCTGATACGCGCCGAGCGCGAGCTGCAGCATGATCTTCATCTCCTCGCGCAGCGGCACCGGCGCGACGATCTCGGCGTCCGGCCCGTACTTCAGCACATCCATCAGCAGCTCGCGCGAGTTCGAATACGGCACGCTTGAGCTCGTAGCGCCCGTCCGGCAGCCACGTGCCCTGCTGCTGCGAATGCCAGTGCTCGTCGGCGACCCAGCGCGCCGCGTGCGACGAAAAGCGGATCGTCGCCCACGCCTTCGGCTGGCCCGAGAAGATGCCGTAGCTCGACGCGAGATGCGCATCGAGCTCGGCGACTTCGCGATCGAGCGCGCTCTCGTCGAGCAGAACCGGATCGCGGATGCGGTCGAGCGCGAAGCTGCGCAGCGCGTCGCGCGCGTGATCCCACGCATCGAGATACCAGTTGTCGCGATAGTGCGCGAGGCGCTGCGGCGAGACGGTGCGCTCGGTCAGCGCGTCCGTCGAGCGCGCGCGATAGCGGAACTTGAGGCGCTGGCGATTCAGCAGCGAGCTCGCGACCGCGCGGAATGCGGCCTGATCGAGCTTGCGCGCGCCGCTCGAGATCACGCGGATGCGCTCGATCGGCAGCGCGCGCCCGCTCGCGTGATCGGACAGCAGCCGCTCGATGCGCGCACGGAACGGCGCCAGCGCGCCGGCGAGCACGCCGGGATCGGAGCGGCCGAGCAGCTCGTTCAGCGCGAGCAGCGCGGCGAGCTCTTCGCTGCTCAGCCACAATCCAGGCAACTCGAAGCGTTCGGCTTCCTCGCCCGCGTAGCGAATCGCCGCTTCGTCGCCCTCGCCGCTCTCGATCGGCGCGCCGAGACGCATCGCGCAGGAACGCGATATCGCGATACAGCGTCGCGCGCGAGCAGCCGAGCTCGTCCTTCAGATGCTGCAGCGAGACCGGATAACGCGCGGTCTTCAGCAGGCGGTGCAGCGTGAGGATGCGTTCGTAGCGGTCCATCGCTCTATTGTGCCCAATTGCCGGCGCGATCCGTCAGCGTCGCGGTTCGGGCATCGTTTCCTCGTCCTCGACCGCGTTGCGCCGGGCCTCCTCGAGGTCGTGCTGCCATTTCTTCTTGAACGCCTCGGCGCCGCCCTTGTCCTTGCCCATGCGGTCGGCGAGCTTCAGCGTCCACGCGGGAGGCGGCGCCGTGGCTGCGGCCGGCTGCCGGGTGCGGCCGACCACGCCGCCGAGGTCGCCCAGCGTCTTCAGGCCGATCAGCACGTAAAGGATCGCCATCGGCGAGTCCGTCATCGCCATCGCCAGCATGCCGAAGATGATCGTCAGGTGCAGAACGAAGATGCGGCCCATGCGGCCCTGCACGTAGTCGCGCATCCAGGCGTAGCTCTGCGAAGCGGATGCGCATCAGATCGGACGACGAGCTCGACGCCGAGCATCGCCGCGATCACGCCGACGCCGCGCAGGATCTGCTCGAACGAGACCTGCCACATCGGCTGGTCCGGATAGTTCTGGTGCAGGATCAGCGCGATCGCGCCGACGAAGATGCCGTGCGCGACCGGTGAACACGAACGCGCCGACGGCATACTCGCCAAGCAGGCCGGTCTGCATCGGCTTGTCGTTGACCTTGATGCCGAGCTGGCTCTTGCGCCAGTAGCCTTTCTTGCGCGTCAGGCGCCGGTGCACCGCGATGCGGATGCAGGTGCAGACCGCGACCAGCACGTTCTCGAACCAGTACAGCACGAGCACGTTGATCGCGGACCACTCGTAGCGCAACACGCCGACCAGCGGCACCGCATTGATCAGCAGCACCAGCAGGATGCCGCGGAGGCGCGCGCCCTCGGCGCCTGCGGCGGGTGCATTCGGCGTGGCGTTGTCCATGACGGCTCCCCTGCGGTTCCCGGACGCCGTCATGTTAGCCCCAACCCTGCGCTCCGCGCGCCGGCTAGCTTCCCGCCGGCAGCGCTCCCACCGTAGCGAGCAGCGCGCGCACGATCGCGATGCGTTTGGGTCCGTCGTCGAACCCATGTGGCAGGTCCGCATTGAGCGCGAAGAACCAGCGACGTCCGCCGCGCTCGACCCAGCCGACGTACCAGCCGAGATCCTTCTTGCTCGCGATGTCGTCACGCGGCGCAAGGCCCGTCTTGCCGTGCAGAACGAAGTCCGGCGCCGATTCCTGGATCGTGATGCGCCGCACCGTCTCCTGACTGCGTTCGGAGAACGGCAACGTGCCCGCAGCGAGACGGCGCAGGAATTCGATCTCTTCGACCGCGCTGATGCGCAGCTTGCCGCTGAGCCAGAAATGGTCGATGCCGCCGCCGATGTCGCGGTTGCCGTAGCCGACCTTGTCGATCCACGCCTGCATGCGCTCGGCGCCGGCGCGGCGCGCCATCTCCTGGTAGAACCAGACGGCCGAGAACTTCATCGCGCTGGCCAGCGACTGATCGCGGTTCCAGTCCTTGAACTGGCGCTCGACGCCGTCCCAGCGCACGACGTCGTATTCGTCCTTCACAGCGCCAGTCTCGAGCGCGACCATCGCGTTGAACACCTTGAACGTCGAGGCCGGAATGAACGGCGTCTCGGCGCGCTTGCGATCGAACACGAGGTAGCGGTTCGCCGATTCGTCGAACACGATCGCGGTGCCGGTGACGCCGCGGTCGGTGAATTCCTTCGACCATTCCGGATGCTCTTCCCACACGGGCTCGGCCGCGAACACGGCGACTGGCAACATCAGGCCAAGCAGCAAGGGAAGAAGACTTCGCATCGTCCGGCGATTCCTGGGCAGCGGGAGTCGCGAGTCTAGACACGCGGGCGACGCGAAGAAGGGCGAAATCATGGCATCGCGGAGTCGCATCCGCGACGCATCCGTTACCATGGCGCGAATTCCCGACCTCAGCGACACCGTGCCGCACGCTCATCTCGATCTCGACAAGCCGACCGGCGACACCGTCAAGACGACGACCTGCTACATGTGCGCCTGTCGCTGCGGCATCCGCGTGCATCTGAAGGACGGCCGCGTCCGCTACATCGACGGCAATCCGCGCCATCCGGTCAACCGCGGCGTGATCTGCGCGAAGGGATCGGCCGGCATCATGCAGCACTATTCGCCGGCGCGATTGAGCAAGCCGCTGCTGCGCGTCGGCGAGCGCGGCGCCGGCGAGTTCCGCGAGATCGAATGGGACGAAGCACTCGAGCTCGCGACGAAATGGCTCGGCGACATCCGCGCGCGCAACCCGGACGAGCTTGCGTTCTTCACCGGCCGCGACCAGTCGCAGGCGCTGACCGGCTGGTGGGCGCAGCAGTTCGGCACGATCAACTACGCCGCGCACGGCGGCTTCTGCTCGGTCAACATGGCCGCGGCCGGCATGTACACGCTCGGCGGCAGCTTCTGGGAATTCGGCGAGCCGGACTGGGCGCTGACGAAATACCTGATGCTGTGGGGCGTCGCCGAGGATCACGATTCGAATCCGATCAAGCTCGGCCTCGGCGCGCTGAAGAAACGCGGCGCGAAGATCGTCGTGATCAATCCGGTGCGCACGGGTTACGGCGCGATTGCGGACGAATGGGTGCCGATCAATCCGGGCACCGACGGATTGCTCGCCGGCGCGCTGATCCAGGAGCTGCTGCGCGCGGACCGGATCGATCTCGAATATCTGGTCCGCTACACGAATGCGCATCACCTCGTGATTCGCGCGCCCGGCGCTGCGGATGACGGAATGATCGCGCGCGATGCGGATGGCAATGCGTTGTGCGCGCGCTCCGCGCCGTCCACGGCGAAGACCAGTCGCATCGTCGACGCATCGCGCGCCGACATCGAACCGATCATCGTCGGCGAATACACATTGCCCGACGGACGCAAGGCGGTCCCCGCGTTCCACCTCTTCGCCGAGCGATACCTCGCCGACGACTACGCGCCCGACCGCGTCGCGAAAACCTGCGGCGTCTCCGCCGATACGATCCGCCGGCTCGCGCGCGAGCTCGCCGACGTCGCCTTCGAGCAGGCGATCCGCGTGCCGCAGAAATGGACCGACACGCACGGCCGCGAGCACGCCGAAATGATCGGCCGGCCGGTCTCGATGCACGCGATGCGCGGCATCTCCGCGCACGCGAACGGTTTCCACACGTGCCGGACGCTGCATCTGCTGCAGATGCTGCTCGGCGCGATCGATACGCCGGGCAGCTTCCGCTACCAGCCGCCGTATCCGAAACCGGCGCCGCCGGCGAACCGGCCCGGCCAGACGCGCAAGCCGAACGGCGCGCTCAACGCCGCACCGCTCGGCTACGTGCACGCGCCCGAAGATCTCGTCGTCGACGCGAACGGCGAGCCGCGCCGCATCGACAAGGCATTCTCGTGGGAACATCCGTTCGCCGCGCACGGCATGCTGCAGAGCGTGATCCGCAACGCGTGGGCCGGCGATCCGTACCGCATCGACACGCTGCTGCTGTTCATGGCGAACATGGGCTGGAACTCGTCGATGGACACGACCGCGACGCGGCGCATGCTCGCCGATCGCGACACGGCGACCGGCGAATACCGGATACCGCACATCATCTACGTGGACGCGTACGCGTCCGAGACGGTCGCTTTCGCCGATCTCGTGCTGCCGGACACGACGTACCTGGAGCGCCACGACTGCATCAGCCTGCTCGATCGCCCGATCTCCGATGCCGACGCGGCCGCCGATGCGATCCGCCAGCCGGTCGTCGCGCCGGATCGCGACGTGCGCGCGTTCCAGGACGTGCTGCTCGATCTCGGCACGAGGCTCGGCCTGCCGGGGCTCGTCGACGAGGACGGCAACGCGATCTATCCGCGCGGCTATGCGCAATACATCGTCGAGCACGAGCGCGCGCCCGGCGTCGGACTACTCGCCGGCTGGCGCGGACAGAACGGCGACGAAGCCGGCGTCGGCGCGCCGAATCCGGATCAGCTCGCGCGCTACATCGAAAACGGCTGCCACTGGCATCGCGAAGTGCCGCTCGCGGCCCGCTACTACAAGATGGCGAACCGCGACTACCTCGAATGGGCGAAGGCGCTCGGCTTCGTCGGCTCGACCGAGCCGATCACGCTGCAGTTCTACGCCGAGACGCTGCAGAAATTCCGTCTCGCCGCACAAGGGCACGGCGACGCGCAACCGCCCGAACGCGATCGCGCGCGTGTCGAGCGATATTTCGATCCGCTGCCGTTCTGGTATGCGTCGCTCGAAGAACAATGCAACCGCGTCATCACCGCGCGGAGTCCCACGACCGAGTCACGCCGCCCCTTCTCCCCTTGCGGGAGAAGGCTGGGATGAGGGGTTGGCGCCGAAGGCGCCTGCTTCGTCCACTGCGCCGCGCAACGACGCCTATCCCCTCAACGCGATCACGCAACGCCCGATGTTCATGTACCACGCATGGGGCTCGCAAAACCGCTGGCTGCGCCAGATCGCAACACGCAACGCGCTCTATATCCATCCGGACACCGCACGCGACGCCGGCATCGCCGACGGCGACTGGATCTGGATCAGCGCCCCGCGCGGCCGCATCCGCGTCGAAGCGCGCACGCATGCGGCGACCGCGCCCGGCACCGTGTGGACATGGAACGCGATCGGCAAACGCAAGGGCGCATGGAAGCTCGATGCGAACGCGCCGGAATTCCACGACGGCTTCCTGCTGAACCACCTGATCGACGAAGAGCTGCCGCGCGACGCCGAGGGCGTGCGCCGCGCGAATGCCGATCCCGTCACCGGCCAGGCCGCGTGGTTCGATCTTCGCGTGCGCATCGAGCGCGACGCGGAATCGCAGGCGCCAGGCCACCGCATCGAAGTCGCCGTGGACGATGCCGAATGAGCGCACACGCGTGGATCACGCTCGGCATTGCGCTGTTCTGCGCGCTTTCGATGCTGCTGATCCGGCGATTCTGGCCGCTCGGATGACGCGCCCGACCGGCTGCGTTCATACTTTCCGCTTTCCCGTAGCTTTCCACGATCCGATGACTCCGATTCTTCAAGCGAAAGAGCGATGCCTATGATCCGCCGCCTGTTCGGGCGCCGCGCCGCGCGGCCGATTGCAGCTGGGACCGAAGCCATCGTCTGGGCCTATCGGCTCTTCCTCGACCGCGAGCCCGAGAGCGAGGCGATCGTCGAGCGGCTCTCGCGCGAGCTGCCGACGACCGGCGACATCCGTCGCGTATTCACATCGTCGGACGAATACCACACGCGCATCGCGCGCCATGCGCGGCCGTCGCTCGGCGGACGCGAGCCGCCGATGTCGATCGAGCGTGTCGAGGATCCGGGCCAGGTCGCCCGGCTGCTCGACCACATCGCGAAGACGTGGACGCGCTTCGGCGACACCGAACCGCATTTCTCAGTCATCACCGACGAGAAATTCAAGGCCGCGCGCATCGACGAGACGCGCGAAGCGTTCAATGCGAGCGGCGAGGACAGCGTCGCACGCATGAACGCAGCGCTCGCGCGCGCGGGCGTCGATCCCGGGCCGAATGCGACATGCCTCGAGCTCGGTTGCGGCGTCGGCCGGGTGACCGCGTGGCTCGCCAGACGCTTCGCGCGCGTGATCGGCACCGACATCTCGGCGAGCCATCTTGCGCTCGCGCGTGCGCATCTCGACGCCGAGGGCGCGACCAACGTCGAGCTGCATCGGCTCGCCTCGGTCGATACGCTCGACGCGCTGCCGCCGTTCGACGTGTTCTTCTCCGTGATCGTGCTGCAGCACAATCCGCCGCCCGTGATCGAGGCGATCCTGACGCGCGTGTTCGCGCGCCTCCAGCCCGGCGGACTGGCCTATTTCCAGGTGCCGACCTACCGCGCGGGCTACGCGTTCGGCCTCGATGCGTATCTGCGCGACGACGTCGGCAAGGGCGAGATGGAAATGCACGTCCTGCCGCAGAGCGTGATCCTTCGCGCCGCGGCCGCGCACGGGCTCGAGCTGCTCGAAGTCATCGAGGATCCGTACACCGGGATGCGCCCGGGCGAAGTATCCAACACGTTCCTGTTGCGCAAGCGCGCGTCCGCATGACGACGCTGCCGCCGCCCGCCGCGAAGAAGCTCGGCCTCGTGATCGATCTCGACACGTGCGTCGGCTGCCACGCGTGCGCGGTCGCGTGCAAGGAATGGAACGACGGCGGCGATTTCGGACCGCTGCCGGACAGCGATCCGTATGGCGCGGAGCCGTCCGGCGTCTGGTTCAACCGGGTGCACAGCTACGCGGTCGAGCAGGCGACACCGGCCGGCACGCGCGAGCTGACCGTGCATTTCCCGCGCTCGTGCCTGCACTGCGAGACGCCGGCGTGCGTGACCGTGTGCCCGACCGGCGCAAGCTACAAGCGCGCCGAGGACGGCATCGTGCTCGTCGACGAGGACAAGTGCATCGGCTGCCAGCTGTGCGCGTGGGCGTGTCCGTACGGCGCGCGCGAGATCAGCATGGAGCGCGGCACGATGCAGAAGTGCACGCTCTGCGTCGATCGCATCTACAACGAGACGCTCGATCCGGCCGATCGGCAGCCCGCGTGCGTCGCCGCGTGTCCGACGCGCGCGCGGCATTTCGGCGATCTCGGCGATGCCGAGTCGCCGATCTCCAAGCTCGTCGCCGAGCGCGGCGGCTATGCGCTGATGCCGGAGTTCGGCTACAAGCCGGTCAACAAATACCTGCCGCCGCGGCCGCGTCGCGATGGTTGCGACGCCGCGCCACCGCCGAACAAGCCGCGCGAGGAAACGCTCGAACGCGACAAGCTGCCTGGCGTGCTGCGCTGGCTCGATCGCGCACTGTCGCGCTGACCTCGTCGACGATGCGGCCGACGTTCTCGATCATCTTCTTCACTGTGCTGTCCGGCGCGGGCTACGGCCTCTGGTTCCTGCTCGGCGTCGGACTCGTCGCATGGTGGCCGACATGCACGCCGACGTTCGTGCCGGATCAGTCGGCGCCCGTGCCCTTCTGCGTCTATCCCGGCGCTCATCCCGTCGGCACTGTTCGGCGGATTCGCTCTCGTCACGGTTGGCCTCCTGTCATCGGTCGCGCATCTCGGCCGGCCGCTTCGCGCGTGGCGCGCGCTTTCGCAATGGCGAAGCTCGTGGCTGTCGCGCGAAGGCATCGCCTCGCTGCTGACCTATCTTCCGGCGGCCGGGATTGCCGTGGTCACGCTGCTCGCGTGGTGGTACGCGCGCGGCGCTACGCCGGGCGAAAGCATCGAGGCGTGGTTCCCGCCGGGCTACATGTCGTCGGCCTGCGGCGCGCTGCTCGCACTCGGCGCAGTTGTCACGGTCTATTGCACCGCGAACATTTACGCGAGCCTCGAGACCCGTCCGCGCCTGGAACAACCGCTTCGTCACGCATGGCTATCTTGTGCTGGCGCTCTACTCCGGCACGCTGCTGTTCTGTGCGCTCGCGGTATTGCCGTATGGCTGGGTCGGTCCAGGCATGCCGGCGCTCTTCTTCGGTGTCGTCATCCTTGCTGCGTATTGCGCACTTCTCAAACGTCTCTACTGGCGCGACATCGATCGCGCGCCGCGCATCGATACGGGGCACGCGACCGGACTCGACGCGCTAGGCATCGTGCGCTCGTTCGAGCAGCCGCACACCGAGGAAAACTACCTGACGCACGAGATGGGCTTCGTGCTCGCGCGCAAGCACGCGACGAAGCTGCGCGCGATCGCAATGATCGCTGCGTTCGCAGTGCCTGCGTTGCTCGCAGCGTTCGCGATCGCGCTGCCCTCGCTGCGTGCTGTTGCGGCGTGGATCGCGCTCGTCTCCGGCACGCTCGGCATCTTCGTCGAGCGCTGGCTCTTCTTCGCTGAAGCGCGACACGCCGTCATCGCGTATTACGGCCGCTGACGCTGTCGACTCGCGCATTGTTCATTTTGCGGCGTCGCACGACGCTCGCGATTCACTCGACGTTCAATCCGCGGCACTAGACTGGCCACTGCTGCATCGCAGCAATATGTCGCTGAATCAATGATTTAGCGGCCTTTCCTCGCAACTTCAAAGGAAGACCGCGTGTCTCGACAATCTCTGCTTGCCCTCACGTTCCTGAGCCTCTTTCCGCTTGCCGCCGCGGCCGACGACGGCTGGTCCGGATCCGGCGAGTTCGGTTTCGCCGCCTCACGCGGCAACGCGAAGTCGGAAAACCTCAACGCCAAGTTCGAGTTCAAGAAGGAAGACGAACGCTGGAAGGACCTCTTCTATCTCACCGCGTTGCGCAGCGAGGGCGAGGTCAAGAGCACGGTGATCGACACCAGCACGACGCCGCCGACGACGAGCACCGTATCGAACTACGAGACAACCGCGAACCGCTACGAAACCGGCGCGTCGGCCGGCTACAAGCTCGACGAGCGCAGCTACATCGTCGGCGCACTGCGCTATGACAACGACGACTTCTCGGCGTTCGACTACCAGGCCGTCGTCTCGATCGGCTACGGCTACACCGCGCTCAAGAACGACACCGACGAGCTCTCGTTCGAGATCGGCCCCGGCTACCGGCGCGACCGGCCGGTCGATACGCTGGTGACGAGCGGAGATCCGCCGGTCACGGTGGTCGTGAAGCATGATTCCGAAAGCGACGCGGTCGGTCGCGGATTGATCGCGTACAAGCACGATTTCACCGACACGACCTCGCTGGTCGACACGCTGCTGGTCGAATCCGGCGCGGCCAATACGTTCATGCAGAACGATGCGGGGCTGCAGGTTGCGATGAACAAGAAGCTCGCGCTCAAGGTCGGGTATCAGGTGCGGCACAATTCGGATGTCGCGCCGGGGATCGAGGCGACCGATCAGCTCATCACGACGAATCTCGTTTACAACTTCGGGAAGTAGCGGCAGGCACTTCACTGCATCGTCATCCCGGCGAAGGCCGGGATGACGGAGCCGGTCGACTGGTCCGCCCGCTTGCAGCGCGCACCCTCACATCCCGCGCAGAATCTCGCCGGCCCCGCGCTCGAGCAACATCGCGGCGACCTGTTCGCCGAGCGCAGCAGGCTGATCGAGCGGCCCGATCGCATCACCGCGCACGAGCCGCCCGTTCGCGGCATCGCCGACCAGTCCCCAGAGCGCGAGCCCTTCCTCGACTTCCATGCAATAGCCCGCGATCGGCACCGTGCAGCTGCCGTGCAGCTTGAGGTTCATCGCGCGCTCGGCGGTGACGCAACGCAGCGTCGCGGCGTCGCTTAGTGGCGACAGCAGTGACGCGGTCGCGGCGTCGCCGGCGCGGCATTCGACTGCGATCGCGCCTTGCGCAGACGGCCGGCAGCCATTGCGGTGGAGTAAGACGCGTGCGGATGCGTGCGCCGAGGCCGAGGCGTTCGAGGCCTGCGCAGGCGAGGATGATCGCGTCGTATTCGCCGGCGTCGAGCTTGGCGATGCGCGTGTTGACGTTGCCGCGCAGGTCGAGCAGAGACAGATCCGGACGCAGCGCGCGCAGCTGCGCCTGCCGGCGCAGCGACGAGGTGCCGACGCGCGCACCGCGCGGCAGCTCGTCGAGGCGCGCGTAGTCGTTGCCGATGAACGCGTCGGCCGCATCCGCGCGCTCGAGCACGGCGCCGATCACGAACTCGGCGTCGAGCTCCATCGGCACGTCCTTGAACGAATGCACCGCGATGTCGGCGCGGTCCTCGAGCATCGCGGTCTCGAGCTCCTTGAGGAACAGACCCTTGCCGCCGAGCGAGGCGAGCGGCCGATCGACGATGTCGTCGCCGCGCGTCGTCATCGGCACGAGCTCGATGGCGAGATCCGCCTGCAACGCGCGCAGGCGCGCCGCGACGTGCTCGGCCTGCCAGAGCGCGAGCGCGCTCTTGCGCGTCGCGATGCGCAGCGCCTTCAAAGCGAGCGCACCAGCTTGCGCAGCGCCGGCAGGTTGCGCCGGCTGACTTCGAGCGGCACGCTGACGCCTTCGATGCGCGCCAGCACGCGGCCGTCGGCCGCGCGGTCGAGACCCGCGAGCCGTGCCAGCGCGACCAGGCAGTTGCGGTGGATGCGCACGAAGCGGTCGCCGAATTCCTCTTCGAGGTCGGTCAGCGGCTCCTCGATGAGCACCTCGCCTTTCGCGTGATGGACGACGACGTACTTGTCCTCGGCGAGCAGATAGTCGATGTCGCCGACCGCGACCAGCACGAGGCTGCCGCGCACGCGCGCGCAGAGATGGCTGCGGCGCCGGCCCGGCTCGGCGCGTGCTTTCGATCTTGCGCAGGATCGTGCCGCCGAGCCGCTGCGCCTTGCCGATCGCGGCGCGCAGGCGCTCCACGCGGATGGGTTTGACGAGATAGTCGACCGCATTCGCCTCGAACGCGGCGAGCGCGTGATCCTGGTACGCGGTGCAGAAGATCACCGCCGGCGGCATTTCCAGCGCATCGAGATGGCGCGCGGCTTCGAGCCCGTCCATCACCGGCATGCGGATGTCGAGCAGCACGAGATCGGGCTTGATCCGCGCCGCGGTTTCGAGCGCTTCGAAGCCGTTGCCGGCTTCGCCGACGACCTCGACGCCGTCGATCTCGGCAATCAGCGCGGCGAGTCGCTCGCGCGCGAGGGGTTCGTCGTCAACTACGAGTGCTTTCATGGAGCACTGCTTTCATGAGGCACCGTTGCTCGCATCGGGCAGGCGCACCGTCACCGCGTATTCGCCGCCGCCGGGTTCGACGGAGAGCTCGCCGCGTGAACCGAAATGGTACTCGATGCGCGCGCGGATGTTCTGCAGCGCATGCCCGTTGCGTTTGGGCGCGGCATCGGGCGGCAATGGATTCCTGATCGTGATCTCGACGCGGCCCGGCGGATGGCGGCCGCTGATGTGGATCGTGCCGCCGTTCGCGAGCGGCTGCACGCCGTGGTAGATCGCGTTCTCGACCAGCGGCTGCAGCAGCAGGCGCGGCAACGGCAGGTCGCGCGGCAGGTCGTCGGCTTCGATCTCGACGCGCAGGCGATCGCCCAGACGCAGCTTCTCGATGCGCAGGTAATGGTCCATCAGATCGAGCTCTTCGCCGAGCGTGCCCGGCGTATCGCCGCTGCCGAGCGCGGCGCGGAAAAGATCGGACAGATCCTCGACCGTGCGTTCGGCTTCGGCGGGTCGCGTGCGGATCAGGCTCGCGATCGTGTTCATGCTGTTGAAGAGGAAATGCGGGCGGATGCGCGCCTGCAGCGCGTCGACCTGCGCCTTCGAAGCGGCTTCGACGCGCTCCTGCCAGAGCTCGAGCACGAAGAGATAGCGCAGCAGCGCCGCGGAGATCAGCGCCGCGACGACGGCATTGCCGAGCAGGAAGCGCAGGCCCTGGCCGGGCGCCGCGGTGAGGCCGAGGCCGAGCGCCTGATCCATCTGCCAGACGACCAGCGCTGCCGAGCACCGTCACCGTGATCGAGACGAGCCACGCGACGATGAAACCCGCGCGCGGCGTGAGACGCTCGAGCGGCTGGCGCATCGAGCAGAGCGCGACCGCGTTGAGCAGCGCCAGCCACTGCACGTACACCGACGCGACGCCCAGACGCGGCAGCCACGGGCGCTGCGACGGATCGGGCGCGAGCACGACGACGAGCGCGACGAGCTCGGCGACGATCATCACCGCGAACAGCGTCGGCAGACTGCAGAACTCGGGCAGCCAGCGGCGTGGCGTCGCTTCGCTCATGCCCTTCCCACCCCGATCCAGACCCGTAGGAGCGGCGCCAGCCGCGATGCTTCGTCTTCGAAGCCGAAGCGCTCGCGGCTGGCGCCGCTCCTACAGTATGACGTGTCAGGCGGGCGGCGTTGCGAGGCGTTTCCCGATCCAGGCGCGAAGATCGGCGATTTCCGGCGGGGAAACCTGATGCGCCATCGGATAGCTGTGCCATTCGACGTCGTAGCCGAGCTTCGTCAGGGCATCGCGACTCAACTCGCCAAGCCGCTCGGGCACGACCGGATCGTAGCTGCCGTGGCCCATGAAGATCGGCAGGCCCGCATTGGCCGTGCTGCGCTCGGCGGCGGTAAGGCCGTCCAGCGGGAGGTACGTCGAGAGCGCGATGATTCCGGCGAGCTGGGTCGCGTGGCGCACGCCGCCGGCGAGCACGATCGCGCCGCCCTGCGAGAATCCGGCGAGGATCACGCGTTCGGGCGCAATGCCGCGCTCGCCTTCGCGCGCGATCAATTCTTCGAGCGATGCGATCGACGCGCGGATGCCGGCGACATCCTGCTGCGCGGCGATCTGCGCGCCGAGGATGTCGTACCACGCGCGCATGCGCATGCCGCCGTTGATCGTGACCGGCCGCACCGGCGCGTGCGGAAACACGAAGCGCAGCGGCGGCCAGGAACGATCGACGAGCTCGGGCACGATCGGCTTGAAATCGTTGCCGTCGGCGCCGAGGCCGTGCAGCCAGATGATCGCGTGTTTTGGATTGGGGGCGGTTTCGAGCTCGACGGTTTGCAGGGTCACCAAGGGTTTCTCCGCGCTGCAAGACAACATCTCCGTCATCCCCGCGAAAGCCGGAACCCAGTGCCTTCATTGAAAAGGCCAAGGCAACTGGATCCCGGCTTTCGCGGGGACGACGGCCGGATCATGGCATAAGGCTGCCTGTCGACCGTCAATTTGCCAAGCCGCCCACGATTTTCCGCTCGCGAGGCGGTTCGCGCCGCATCGCCATGCTAGCGTCGCCCGCCCGGATACGCCGTTGGGGACCGCCATGTCCGTCACCCGCATCGCCTGCGCGGCGCTCGCGTTGTCGCTCTCGGTCGCAAGCGCCGCCACGCGCGACGATTTTCTCTACGCCAACGCCGACGACGGCAGCAACCTGCCGTTCCGCTATTTCGTGCCGCCGGGCTACGACGGCGCGACGCCGTATCCGCTGATCCTGTTCCTGCACGGCGCCGGCGAGCGCGGCAGCGACAACGAAGCGCAGCTCAACAACGACGCGAACGGCGCGATGCGCCTGCTCGACGACGACAATCTCGCGCTGCAGCCGGTCTTCATGATCGCGCCGCAATGTCCGACCGACGGCTGGTGGAGCGGCGGCACGCTGCTCACCGCGATCGGCCTCGTCGATCAGATCGCCGCGACATACAACATCGATCCCGATCGCGTCTACGTCACCGGTCTCTCGATGGGCGGCATGGGCACGTGGAGCGCGGTCACCGCCGAGCCCGACCGCTTCGCGGCTGCGGTGCCGATGTCCGGCAATGGCGACACCAATCCGGCAGGCGCGGTCGCGGCGATTCCGTTCTGGTTCTTCCATGCGGCGAACGACGGCACGGTCGGCGTCGAGGGTTCGGACAATCTCGTCGCGGCATTGCGCAACGCGGGCGGCAGCGTGATCTACACGCGCTACGACACCGGCGGCCATGGCATCTGGCCGGTCGCTTACACGCATCCGCTGCTGTTCCAGTGGTTCGTCTCGCAGCAGCGCGGCACGCCGAGCACGATCACGCCGCCGATCCTGCGCATCGAATCGCCGACCGACCAGCCCGGCATGGACGACCGAGGACGCGACGATCGATCTCGCCGGCAGCGCGGACCACGACACGTATCCGATCGATTCCGTCGCCTGGGATCTCCTTGGCGGCGCGAGCGGCGCCGCCGACGGAACGACGAGCTGGAGCGCGCCGGCATCGCGCTCGCCGAAGGCGCGAACCTGATCCGCGTGACCGCGACCGGACCGAGCCTCCACGACGACTACGGCGGCCACACGACGTTCAACGACACGCTGCGCGTCAACCGCATGGGCCCGCCGCCGCCGCCGGGCACGATCGTCGCCGCGATCAATTCGGGCGGCGCCGCGTACACGGCGACCGACGGCACGCCTTACGCGGCAGACAACGCGTTCGACGGCGGATCGACGCAGGTGTCGAACGTCGATCTCGGCAACACCACGGACGACGTGCTGTACAACGACTGGCGCTTCGGCAATTTCGCGTATCACCTGCCGGTGTACCCGGGCGCTTACACGGTCGAGCTGCAATTCGCCGATACGTACAACAGCGCGCCCGGCCAGCGCATATTCAACGTCGCGATCGAAGGCGCGACCGTGCTGCGGATTTCGACATCATCGCGACCGCCGGCGACGAACACGGCGGTGGTCCGCGCGTTCGATGTCAACGTCGCCGATGGCGTGCTCGACATCGTGCTGAGCAACGGCAGCGTCGGCAATGCGCGGCTCGATGCGTTCCGCGTGATCCGCGATGGCGACGGCGATCCGCTGTTCGCGGACGGGTTCGAGCTGCAGTAGCGCCGCCTTTGCAATTGTTTGCGCGAGCCGTGCCAGCGGCTGCGTAGAGCCGCTTTGCCCGATCGGACGGGCGTGCGAGCGGCACCGTCGGTCGCCTGACCCAGGTCCCCGCGGCCTGAGCGGCTTACTTTCGGCCGATGCCGGGCCGGCCCAAGCCGCTATCCTTCGCGTTTTGCTTTCGGGAACACCCATGCCGCGCACGCCGCTTTCCGCACTCGTCGCCCTGCTCGTCTTCGCCGCTGCGCCCGCGCAAGCGGTCACGATCGAGCAGGCGATGGCCGACCCAGACTGGATCGGCGCGCCGGTCCAGCATCCGTACTGGAGCATCGACGGCAAGAGCCTCTACTACAGCCTGAAGCAGAAGGGCTCGCAGGTGCGCGATCTGCACCGCATCGACATCGCCGCCGGCAAGGACACGATCGTCGATGCGCAGGCGATGACCAACGCCGACGGCGCCGACCCGGTGTTCGACCGCGCGCGCACGCACGGCGCGTTCATCCGCAACGGCGACGTGTTCATCCGCGACATCTCGAGCGGACGCCTGACGCAGGTCACGCGCACGCCGCAGATGGAAAGCTCGCCCGAGTTCTCGGGCGACGGCCGCGTGCTGCACTACCGCAGCGGCGGCGACTGGTTCGCCTACGACATCGCTGCCGGCGTCGGCGGCCCGGCCGCGATCGTCAAGGCCGAGAAGGATCCGGACGCGAAGAAGCCGGACGATCTCGGCGAGCTGCAGCTCAAGTACTTCTCGACGCTGCGCACGATCAAGAACGACCGCGACGCGCAGAAGAAGCACGACGAGGAATTCGCCAAGGCCGACCCGGGCCGCGCGCCGCAGCCGTTCTACATCGGCGACGACGTCAAGATCGAAGGCACCTCGCTCGCGCCGGACGGCCACTGGCTGATCGTGTTCACGACGCCGAAGGCCTACGACAAGGGCAGGTCCGGCAAGCTGCAGCGCTTCGTGACCGATTCGGGCTACGAGGAGCAGGAAGACGAGCGCACGCGCGTCGGCCGCAACGATCCGGCGCCGCAGTCGATGCTGCTGCTCGATCTCGTCGCGCACGAGCAGTACAAGCTCGCGGTCGACGATCTGCCGGGCATCCACGACGATCCGTTGAAAGCGGTACGCGAGGAAAACGAGAAGGCCGCGCGCGCGAAGGGCGACGCGGACAAGAAGACCGATGCCGAAGCGAAAAAGAAAAGCGACAAGGACGAAAAGAAATCCGACAAGCCGAAGGAGCGCGCGGTGCGCATCGTCTCCGATGCCGAGGACGGCGGCGGCGGTGGTGTCGAGTGGAGCCGACGACGGCCGCGAGGTCGCGATCCAGATTCGCGCGATCGACAACAAGGATCGCTGGATCGCGACGGTCGATTTCGGCGCGCACAAGCTCGTCACGCAGCACCGCCTCACCGATCCCGCGTGGATCAACTGGAACTTCAACGAATTCGGCTGGGCGAAGGACGAGCGCACGCTCTGGTACGTGTCCGAGGAAACCGGCTACGCGCAGCTCTACACGAAGACGCCCGGCGGCAAGGCGAACGCGCTGACGAAGGGCTCGTTCGAAGTGTCGGGCCCGGTCGCGTCGCCGGACGGCAAGTGGTTCTACTTCCACGCGAATGCCGAAGCGCCGTATTCGTACGACGTCTATCGCGTCGCAGTCGGCGGCGGCGCGATGCAGCGCATCACGTCGGTCAAGGGCATGCAGGAGTTCGGACTGTCACCGGACGGCAGGCAGATCGCGATCCTGCGCTCCGGTCCGTACCTGCCGCCGCAGCTCGCGGTCGCCAGCGCGGACGGCGGCGCCGCGCGCGACCTCACCGACACGCGCACGGCCGAGTACAAGGCGGTTGCGTGGCCCGAGCTCAGGATCGTCGAAGTGCCGTCGACGCACACCAAGCAGCCGATCTACGCCAAGCTCTACGTGCCGAAGGATTTCGACTCGTCGAAGAAATATCCGGCCGTGCTGTTCGTGCACGGCGCCGGCTACACGCAGAACGTGCATGAGCAGTGGCCGTACTACTTCCGCGAGCAGATGTTCCACAACATGCTCAACGAGCACGGCTACGTCGTGCTCGACATGGACTACCGCGCGAGCGAAGGCTACGGCCGCGACTGGCGCACCGCGATCTACCGGCAGATGGGAACGCCCGAGCTCGAAGATCTCGTCGACGGCGTGCACTGGCTCGAGAAGAACCAATCGGTCGACGCGAACCGCATCGGCCTCTACGGCGGCTCGTACGGCGGTTTCATGACGCTGATGGCGATGTTCCGCGCGCCGGACGTGTTCAAGGCCGGCGCTGCGCTGCGCCCGGTCACGGACTGGACGCAGTACAACCACGAGTACACGTCGAACATCCTCAACGATCCGGCGATCGATCCGATCGCGTACGAGCGCTCCTCGCCGATCGAGTTCGCCGACGGCCTCAAGGGCCATCTGCTGATCGCGCACGGCATGATCGACGACAACGTGCTGTTCGAGGATTCGGCGCGGCTGTACCAGAAGCTGATCGAGCTGCACAAGGACGACTTCGAGATCGCGCCGTATCCGATGGAGCGGCACGGGTTCGTGCATGCGGATTCGTGGCTCGACGAGTACAAGCGGATCTACAAGCTGTTCGAGGCGAATCTCAAGTGACGCGCGGCGTTTCCTTCAACGATCCAGCGGGCTCGCGACGCCGCATGCGCCGCGATTGAGCACGTGCGTGTAGATCTGTGTCGTGGCGACGTCGGCATGCCCGCGCAGCTCCTGCACCGTACGGATGCCGTAGCCGCCTTCGAGGAGGTGCGTCGCCAACCTGTGTGCCAGCGTGTGGCACGTCGCCGACCTGGCGATGGAACGAGGAATCGGACTAGGCTGCGGGATCAGGATTCGATTCGTAACCCAATAGTAGTCAGGCACCTGTCCATGCACACTCGATTCGTTTATTGCCTTCTACTATTCCTTTCGTTGGTTGCGCCGCCTGTCAGTGCGGATGATTTGGCAGCAGGCCGTGCCGACGAGCTTATGGCTGTGCTCAAGTCTGGGAACTTTGAGCAAGCCGCGAGCGCGTTTCACTATCCAGAGACCTACACCCCAGCCGAGCTGGCGGCGGACCGGAAGGGCGTTGCCGACGGCTTGCGCGTGATGTTTCAAGAGATAGGTGACATCCAGGCATTCTCGAAGGTCTCGGCGCCTGGTGACCCACTTCTAGCGTTCGCGTTTGGCGGCGGCGACGTTCCGTACTGGAGCTCGCATCCAAACTTTAATAGCGGGGTGCAAATTACGTATCGCGCCCACGTCCGCAATGAAGGAGATGTCTACTTTGTAATCGCGCTCATTCACCCTCCACTGGGGTGGGACATACGAACGTTTGGCTTGGAGCTACCTCCCTCGCCCCAAGCAGCATCCCGGCTACGCGACATTGCTTCGAAAGTAATGGCACCGCCTTCAAACGGGACGGCGAAAGGTGCCTGACTCGTCGCTCAAGCGGACGCGCCGGACACGTGACTGCTGCTCGGCGAGTGCCTGTGGCGGCGCGCCGGTTACCTTGTAGCGTTAGCTCGCCAAGGTCGGAGTGGTCGGAATGTACAACGCAATTCTTGCTTTCTGGTTTGAAGAAACTGACCACAGGTTGTGGTGGATGGCCGATCCGGAATTCGACAGACGGGTCAAGGAGCGTTTTCACCATCTTCTGAATCAGGCGGCGCAGGGCGAATTGTTTTCCTGGCGCGGGGAGCCAAAGGGCCGGCTCGCGGAAATCATCGTGCTGGACCAGTTCTCACGAAACATCCATCGGAATACACCGGCAGCATTCACGCAAGATCCAATGGCTCTGGTTTTGGCTCAGGAAGCCGTCAGCGCCGGTGTTCACCAGTCGCTTTCGCCAGTGGAGCGTGGGTTTTTACTTCTGCCGTATATGCACAGCGAGTCGAGACAGATTCATGTGCAGGCAGAGACTCTCTATCGAGAGCATGCGCCAGACAACTATGAGTTCGAGCTCAAACACAAAGCAATCATTGACCGCTTCGGGCGCTATCCTCATCGAAATCAGGTTCTCGGTCGCGCCTCCAGCGCAGATGAAATCGAGTTTCTGAAGCAGCCGGGATCAGACTTTTGAACATGAGTCTTCAAAGAGCGTGACGGGGCCTGACCATTCGTTCAAGCCGGCCGGCCCTGACGGGCCGGCGGCTCAACTCGAAAGTTATCCGTCATGAAAACGTAACCATGGACGACGTCACGCTCCGCGAGATTGCCCAAGGCGACTACTCGCAGTGGTTGGAATTGTGGGCCGGCTACAACGCGTTTTACGGTCGCCGCGGCGCGACGGCGCTCGCGCGGGAAATCACGGAAACGACATGGTCGCGATTCTTCGATCCGTCCGAGCCCGTGCACGCGCTCGTCGCCGAGCACCGGGGCGATCTCGTCGGCCTGGCGCATTTCCTGTTTCATCGCAGCACGATCCAGCTGCAGCCGACGTGCTACCTGCAGGATCTCTACACGGCGGAAGCGTCGCGCGGCATGGGCGTTGGCCGCGCACTGATCGTGGCGGTCTATGATTTCGCGCGCGCGGCGGGTGTGCCGAGGGTGTACTGGCAGACCCACGAGAGCAATGCGGCGGCGATGCAGCTTTATGACAAGGTCGCAGACCGGTCAGGCTTCATCGTCTACCGCAAGCTGCTCGACTGACACCTGCGCTCGCCGGCCCATGGCGGGCGGCGCAGGTGCCCTGATCATCGGTGTTACGGCAGGTCAGTCGTATCCCCAGACCTTCAGGGTAGCCGTCGACGCACCGCCAAGAATCTTGTACTGGACCACGACGCCTAACAGGCGTCCCTTGCGTCCCGGGGCATCCTTCTCAGCCGTTTGGCCGCCGGACTTGATGACCCCGATATCTGTAAACGTATCGTCTTTGCGATTGTCCCATTCGAGGACGAGACTCGTTATCTGCACGTCAGCGCCTTCGGCAGAGATCTTCACCTGCTTGACGTCTTTGTCCCAGCGACCGCCTTGGCTCTTGATCGTCACGCTTGGATCAGCAGGCCTTGAGCGTCGTCGTGCTGAGGACGAACCATGCGTCGTCAGCTCGGGCGCTCCCAAGAGCGCCCACTAGGGCAACGGATGCGACAACGAAAGAGGCCAGCAAGATGCGGATTTTGGTCTTCATCGGCGTTTCCTCCCAGGTCGGTGTCCGCCTACCGCTGGCCATTCCGGGCAGCAGTGAGACGAGAGGTGAAGCTTCCATTCCATGGAACTTTTTACTATATGCCCCGAAATGTTATCCGCAGGTAAAGTGCTCCCGATTCCACGCGCGCTTTACACCCCAGGCGTGGTTACTTACTGGAGGGTCCCATGGGCAAGGTTTCCCGCCTTCTGTTCGTCGTGTCCGGCCTCGTCATCACACTGGCCGCAACGTCTTCGGCACCGACCGCGCAGACGCAGCGAATTCCCCAGTTTGAGAACGCCCACGTCAAGGTGTGGAAATCTACAATTCTCCCCAACCAGCCGCTCCCGCCGCATCGTCACGAGCATGGCCGCGTCATCGTCGCACTCCAGGGCGGCACGATGAAAATCGCGGAGGTCTCCGGCGCCTCGGAAACGCATGTCTGGGAAGCCGGGAAGGCCTACTGGCTGCCGGCCAATCCTCCGGGCACGATGCACACCGATGTCAATGTCGGAGACAAGCCGATCGAGGTCATGGTCGTCGAGGCAAAAGATGACGAGTAGGGGCAACCGTTTCACACTCGCCGCGGTCGGCTTGAATCGGCGCGATCCTTCTGAAGGACGAGGCAACATGTCGAAACTTCGTGTTCAGTGCTTTGGCGTCTCGCTCGACGGCTACGGCGCCGGCACCGATCAGGATCTTCAGAACCCGCTCGGCGTGCGCGGCCCCGAGATCATGGAATGGTTTCTCGCGACGAACGTCTGGAAGAAGATGCATGGCCTCGGCGCGGGCGAGACCGGAGTCGACAACCGCTTCGCCGAGCGGAGCTTCGAGAACATCGGCGCCTGGATCCTCGGACGCAACATGTTCGGCCCGGTCCGCGGCCCGTGGCCCGACGACAGCTGGAAAGGCTGGTGGGGCGACGAGCCGCCATACCACGTGCCGGTATTCGTGCTGACGCACTACGCGCGCGCGCCGATCAAGATGAAAGGCGGTACCGAGTTCTTCTTCGTCACCGACGGCATCGAGTCCGCGCTCGATCAGGCGAAGAAAGCCGCGGGCGAGCGCGACGTGCGCCTTGGCGGCGGCGTCGCGACGATCCGCGAATACCTTCGCGCGGGACTCATCGACGAGCTGCACCTCGCGATGCGGCCCGTGCTGATCGGTGCAGGCGAGAACCTGATGAGCGGGATCGACCTGCGTGCGCTCGGCTACTCCTGCACCGAATCGATCGCCGGCGAGCGCGCCCACCATGTCACCCTGCGCAAGGCCACGATGGGATAGGCGCGCGTCCGCGACACGACAACCTCGCGCGACACGACACCATGGATTCACCATAAAAAACCGTTCGACAGAACACGCTGTTGGGAAGAAGTGTCCATCTGCACGTCAACTCGAGGGAGGTGTGTCATGCGGATTTCGAACCTGCTCGTCCCCGCGCTCTGCGCGGTCCTCATTGCCGGCTGCGCCGAGGCGACAGCGCCTTTCGACGCGGCCGCGGCATCCGAAGCGCTGCTCAAACAGGATCGCGACTGGTCGCAGGTCGCGTCCGAAGGCAAGGACGTCGACAAGATCGTTTCGTACTGGGCCGACGACGCCGTAGTGATTCCATCGGGCCAGCCTGTCGTCGAAGGCAAGGCGGCGCTGCGCGCGTTCGTCGTCGCGAGCCTCGCCGTGCCCGGCTTCAAGATCCATTGGACCTCGGAAAAACCATCGTTCTCGCCCGACGGACACCTCGCCTACATGCGCGGCACGAACGAAACGACGTTCACCGGCGAGAACGGTCCGGTGACCGTGCGCGCGCGCGCACTGACGGTCTGGCGCCGCGAAAGCGATGGGCAATGGCGCTGCGTCGCCGACATCTGGAACGACGAACCGCAGCCGGCGCCCGCGAAAAGCTGAACACCGCATCCGCGCGCCGGCGTGGGCTGCCGGCGCGCGATCGGTCTAGGATTGCGAGGCCGGTTGCGAAGCAGAACCGGCGGGAGGTTCCGATGCGCCGAGGGATGCGGATTTCCTGCGCCGTGCTGGCCGCGACCGTGGCCATCGCCGCGTGCACGCAGAGCGCCGACGATGCCACGCCGGCGCACGCACACGCCGGCGCGGTCGATTTTCCGGTCTCGTGCAACCCTGCCGTGCAGGACGATTTCAACCACGCGGTCACGCTGCTGCACCACATGACGTACATGCAGGCGCGCTCGGCGTTTCGCGCGATCGCCGAGCGCGATCCATCTTGCGCGATGGCGCAGTGGGGCATCGCGATGACGCTGTTCCAGCCGCTCTGGCCGACGCGTCCGAGCAAGGCGGATCTTCAGCGCGGTTCCGAGCTCGTCCAAAAAGCCGAAGCGCTGAAACCGCCGACTGCGCGCGAACAGGCGTTCATCACCGCCGTCGGCGCGTTTTTCCGGGACCCCGATTCGACCGATTACTGGCAGCGCATCCAGCGTTGGGAAAGCGCGATGGCATCGCTGCACGCCGCGTTCCCGACCGATCGCGAAGGCTCCGCGTTCTACGCGCTCGCATTGCTCGCATCCGCGCGTCCCGGGCCGACGCTGCAGGAACATTCGCGCCAGGCCGTCGCGCTGCTGCTGCCGATTCTGCGCGACGATCCGAACCATCCGGGCGCGATGCACTACATCATCCACGCGGACGACGTGCCGGGCCGCGAAGAAGACGACATCGAAATCGTGCGCATGTATGAAAAAATCGCGCCCGACAACCCGCACGCGCTGCACATGCCGACGCACATCTACACGCGCCTGGGCGACTGGGACGGCGTGATCCGCGGCAACTTGCGCGCGGCCGACGCGGCGTTGAAGTTTCCGGCGGGCGAGAACGGCGAGCTCGTCTGGGACGAGTTTCCGCACGCGATCGAATACCTCGTCTATGCGTACCTGCAGCAGGGTGCCGACGACGAAGCCGCAAAGCAGATCGAGCGCCTGTTCGCGACCGGGAAGATCGAGCCGACCGCAAAGACCGCATTCCATCTCGCATCGACGCGCACGCGCTACGCGCTCGAACGCCAGGATTTCGCCGCGGCGGCCGCGCTCGTTCCGCGCGAACCCGCGTTCATCGACTGGGACCGCTTTCCCTGGCCCGAAGCCATCGCGTGGTTCGCGCGCGGCTACGGCTCGGTGCGCACCGGCGACACGGCCGAAGCGCAGCGCGCGGTCGCACGGCTGACCGAGCTCGACCAGCACGCGACCGCAGCCGGCGAAGACGTCTTCGCGCGCCAGATCCGCATCCTTCGACTCGAGCTCGACGCCTGGAACGCGCACGCGGCGCATGACGATGCGAGCCGCGATCGCGCGCATGCAGGAAGCCGTCGAGCTCGAAGGCAGCACGCCGAAGCCGGCCGTGACGCCGGCCGCGACGCTGCCGGCCTCCGAGCTGCTCGGCGATCTGCTGCATCGAGCTCGGCCGTCCCGCCGAAGCGGCGGTCGCGTACCGCGCCGCGCTGCAGCGTTTTCCGCGTCGCTTCAACGGCACGCTCGGTCTCGCACGCGCGCTCGCGCAAACGGGCGACAGCGCCGGCGCCGCCGCTGTCTATCGTGATCTGCTGCAGATCGCCGAGCACGGCACGCGCGCGTCCATCGGCGAGGCGCGCGATTTCGTCAAGGCGCATCCGGCCGGCGCGGACTGACGTCGCGCGTCAGCCCGGCCGCAACCATCGCGCCGCCAGCGGCGGAATCAGCAGCAGGCTGACCAGCGTCGACGAAACGAGCCCGCCGAGAATCACGACCGCCATCGGACCTTCGATCTCGTGACCCGGCTGCTTCAGCTGCAGCGCGACCGGCAGCAGCGCGAGCGCCGTCAGCAACGCGGTCAGCAGCACCGGCGTCAGGCGTTCCTCCGCGCCGCGCAGCGCGGTCGCGAGATTCCACGTCTGCCCTTCTTCGCGCACGAGATGATCGTAGTGCGACACCAGCAGGATCGTGTTGCGCGCGGCCATGCCGAACAGCGCGACGAAGCCGACCATCGCGCCGAGCGTCAGCGTGCCGCCGGTGATCGCGATCGCGGCGACGCCGCCGATCAGCGTGCTCGGCAGCGCGAGCAGCACGAGCGCGACATGGCGCGCGTGGCCGAACGCGAGACCGAGCAGCAGCACGATCAGCACGAACGCGGCGGCCGAATGCAGCAGCAATTCGTTGCGCGGCTTCCGTCTGCGTCTCGGCCGCACCGCCGTAACGCAGGTACACGCCGGCCGGTAGCGTCACTTTCTCGGCGATCGCCTTGCGCGCGGCCTCGGCGTAGCCGGCCTGATCGGCGGTCTTCGGCGTCGCGACGACGATCTGCCGGCGCAGTCCGTCCTCGTGATCGATCATGCTGCGCGCGGTGATCGTCTCGAGATCGGCGACTTTCGCGAGCGGCACCAGCGCGCCGTCGCGACCGCGCAGCAGCAGCGTGCCGACCGCATGCGGATCGGCGCCGGCGCCGACGATGCGCAGCGCGACCGGCACGCTGCGGTCGGCCTGCTGGATCGACGCGACGCGGCTGCCGTGGAATGCCGCGTTGATCGTGTCGAGCACGTCGCCGGCCTGCAGTCCGTACAGCGCGAGCGCATCGGGCTTCAGACGAAACGCGAAGCTCGGGCTGGCGCGGCGGCACGACCAGGCGCACGTGCCGCTGTCCGGCAACTTCTCGAGCACGGCGGCGATCTCGCCGGCGACCTTGTCGTCGACGTCGAGGTCGGCGCCGAACACGCTGACCGAGAACGGCGCGCTCTCGCCGGACAGCGTTTCGCCGATGCGCTCGGCGAGCACCGAGTAGATTTCGACGAGCTGGTTCGGATAGTCGTCGAACACGTCGCGGATCGCGGCGTCGATGTCCGCGGCCGTGTGACCCTTCTGCGGATCGATCTGCACTTCGAACTCGCTCTTGTTCGGCGTGTCCGGATCCTGGCCGTTCTCGGCGCGGCCGATCTGCTCGGCGACGCTCTTCACGCCCGGAATCTTCGTCAGCGCCTTCGAGATGTCCTGCGCCGATGCGCGCGGTTTCGGCGATCGCGATGCCGGGCCGCAGCGATGCGTGCGCGATCAGATAGTTCTCGCGGAAATCCGGCAGCAGGCGCGCGCCGAGCAGCGGCAGCAGCACGATGCCGAGCGATGCCGCTCGCGATCAGCACGCCGAGCAGCACGCGCGGACGGCGGTCGAACGCTTTGATCGTGCGCAGCTGCCAGCGCTTGCAGCGCGCAGGAACGCGGCTTCGGGCCGCGGCAGGTGGTTCTTCATGACCAGCGCGCACAGCGCCGGCGTCGCGCTCATCGCGACCAGCAGCGAAAGCCCGACCGCGAGCAGAAACGAGATCGACAGCGGCCGGAAGAACGCGCCCTGCAAACCCGACATCATCAGGATCGGCAGGAACGCGACCGCGACCGCGGCGGTCGCGTAGAACACCGGCCGACGCACTTCGAGCGACGCGCGCGTGAAAAGCTCGCGCACGTCGAAATTCGTGCCGGCGGCGCGCATGCGGCGCAGGATGTTCTCGACGTCGATGACCGCATCGTCGACGACGACGCCGAGCGCGACGACGAGGCCGCCGAGCGTCATCGTGTTGAGGCTGAGCCCGAACGTGTCGAGGATCCACACGGTCGTCAGCAGCGCGAGCGGAATCGAGCTGAACGACACCAGCGCGCCGCGCCAGTCGCGCAGCGTGACCAGCAGCAGCGCGACGACGAGCACCGCGCCGATCAGCAGCGAATTGCGCAGTTTCTCGATCGCGCTCTCGATGAAGCTCGCGGGCCGCAGCAGCGCCGGATGGTATTCGACGCCCTGCTGCTTCAGCTGCGGCGCGAGCGCATCGAGGCGCGCTTCGAGCGCGCGCGTGACGTCGAGCGTGTTCGCGCCGAACTGCGTCGAGGTCTCGACGAGGATGCCCGGCTCTGTCGCCGATCATCGCGTCGCCGAAGCGCGGCTCGGCGCCGTCGCGGATCGTCGCGACGTCGCCGAGGCGCACCGGCATGCCGTCGCGCGTCGTCGACGATCGCCTGCGCGAGCGCTTCCGGCGTCGCACCGGCGGCCTGCGCCTGCACGACGATGCGCTGCGTCGACGTCTCGATGTAGCCGCCGCCGATCAGCTCGGTCGCGCGGCGCGTCGCCTGCGGCGACGTCTTCGAGCGTGAGGCCGTTCGCGGCGAGCTTCAGCGGATCGATCTCGACCTGCCGCTCGCGCACTTCGCCGCCGAAGATCTGCGCCTGCGCGACGCCGGGCACCGCGAGGATCTGCGGCTTGACGACCCACTCGACGAGATCGCGCAGATCGAGCGGCGAGAGCTTGTCGCTCGTGAAGCCGAAGTGGACGAGATATTCCATCGACGAGCGACAGCGGCGAGAGCTGCGGCGGACTCACGCCCTGCGGCAGCAATCCGCTCGCTTCGGCGAGCCGCTCGGTGACGACCTGGCGCTGCCGATACGGATCGCCGCCGCGATCGAAGATCACGCGGATCGCCGACAGGCCCTGGCTCGACGTCGAGCGCACGGTGCGCACGTTCTCGGTGCCGGCGAGCAGGCCTTCGAGCGGACGCGTGACCAGCGCTTCGACCTGCGTCGCGTCGAGGCCCGGCGTCTTCGGTCTGCACGAGCACGTGCGGCGGCGCGAAATCCGGAAACACATCGAAGCGCGCGCTCGAGCAGCGCGGCCACGCCGAGCACTGCGATCAGCACGCTGAGCGCGGTGACGATGCGCGGATGCGCGAGCGAGGAGCGGACGATCGCGGCTAGCATCAGCTTTCGCCTCTCGCCGCTGTTTCGCCTCTCCCGCTTGCGGGAGAGGCCGGCCGCAGGCCGGGTGAGGGAAGCCTTGCGACGACGCTCGCACGTGCGAACGAGATCGCCCTCACCCCAGCCCTCTCCCGCAAGCGGGAGAGGGGGTACGTCGACAAGCGCGGGTGGTGCGGAGGACATCAATCATCATCGTCACTCGGCATCGAGCCGATCCCTTCGAGCGACCACAGCACGCCGACGCCGTGCACGACGACGAGATCATCGTCATCGAGCCCATCGACGAGCCAGCCGTCGCCGCTCGGCATCAGCAGCGTCACCGCCTTGCGCGCGTACTGCGTTTTCTCGTCGCCCTGCTTCGCCGCGAGCTGGTGATAGACATACGCGCCGCCTTCCTCGTAGATCAGCGCGCCGCGCGGAACGAGATAACCTGCGCGCTCGCCGCCCGCGAGCGAAACCGCGACGCGTGCGCCGACCGCAAGGCCTTTCGGCGGCTGATTCGATTTCGACGAGCAGGCTCGCGCTCTGCGCCTCGCTCGCCTGCGCGAGCGCGCCGAGCACGGCGCCTTTCACGGCGACGCCGTCGATGTCGATCGTCGCGGCCTGCGGCACTTCGCCGATGCTGTGCTGCCCCGGCAGATCGACGCGCACGAGTGCGCTCCTGCCGGCCGCGACCGCGTCGATGATCTTCTGCCGCCGCGCGTTCGCGCCCGTCGCGAGCGGAGCCCAGCGCAGTGCGAAGCGCGTGGCGGCCGCTTCGGCTTGCGCGTGCGTGCGCGCCTGTTCGGCTTGTGCCGCTTCGAGATTCTTCAGCGACGCACCCGCACCGGCCTTGTAAAGGCCCTGCAACCGCGCGACTTCCGCGCTCGCCGCGCGCTCGGCCGCTCGGTTCGCGTCGACCTCGCCGAGCTCGGTGATCAGTGTCGACGGATCGAGCACCTGACCGAACGCCGCGATGCGCTCGGCGGGTTTCGCCTTGACCGCGTGCGCGACGACGATGCCGACGGCTTCGCGCTGCTCGCGGTTCAAGGTCGGCGTCGTTCCCGACGCGTTCTTCGCGGCGTCGTCATCGTCGTCCTGCGCATGCACCGCCAGTGGCAGCACCGCGAGCGCGAGCGAGAACGCGAGACGCGTGCGCGACGCGAACAAGCGCCGCAACGATTCCGCGTATCCCGAATCCCGAATCCCGAATCCCGTCTCTCTCATCGTCCTGCTCCCGGATCGGCAACGGACAGCGATTTCGCGAGCGCAAGCTCGGGGCCCGAAAGCGGCGCGTGCAGCGCATCCTCGAGCACGTTGCGCGCCGACTGCCAATCGGCTTCGGCCTGCACGATCTCCAGATCCGCGCGGCGCGCCAGCACTTCGGCGTCCGTGCGATCCAGCCGGTCGCCGGCGCCGAGGCGCAGCGCGACATCGGCGTGCTCGAGCTGCTGCTGCACGGTGCGCGCGCGCGCGCGTGCCGCATCGACATTCGCGCGCGCGACGGCTTCGGCGCGCACGGCCGCTTCGATCTCGCCGTAGATCGTGGCCTGCAGCGCGAGCATGCGTTGTCCGGCGAGCTCGCGCCCGGCCGTCGCTTCGGCGATCTCGCCGCGGTTGCGATTGAACGGCAGCGTGAATTCGACATCGAGCGGCCATTTCGCGATGCCGTGGTCCCAGTAGTAGCCGGGCTTGAATTCGAATTGCGGATACTGGCGCGCGATCGCGCGCTCGAGCCTGTTCTCCGCCTTTGCGTAGTCGTTGACCGCGATCGCGAGATCGGCGCGCGACAGCAGCGCCTGCTCGCGCGCGGCGGCGATGCCTTCGGCCGTCAGTGCCGGCGGATCGCCCCACTCCGACCAGACGATCGTGACGCCGTCGAGCGCTTCGGGCGGCATGCCGAGCGCCGCCGCGGCCGCGGCTTGTGCGGCGGCCGCATTCGCGCGCGCCTGCGCGAGCTGCTGTTCGATGTCGATGCGCGTCGCCTGCGCGGTGTTGAGATCGGTCGATGCGTCCTCGCCGGCGGCGACGCGTTGCTGGCGCGTGTCGATGAGCCGGTCCTGCACTGCCGCGAGTTTTGCCAGCACATCGACGCGGCGCGCGGCGCTCTCGCGGTCGGACAACGCGGCGATCAGCGTGCGACGCACGCTCCATGTGCGCTCGGTCAGCTCGGTGCGCGCGCCGCCGGTGCCGAGCTGGGCCAGCGCAATGTCGAGCTTGCCGACCGCGCTGCGCGGCAGCAGGAAATCGTAGCTGACGCCGTAAAGCCACTGATCGGGCTCGCTCCGCGCGTATTCGCTCTGCAGCCCGAGCGTCGGATTCGGCTTCTCGCCGGCGCTGATCTCGGCGGCGAGCGCGGCCTCGACTTCTGCTCGCGCTACGCGCGAGCGATGCGTTCTGCGCGAGCGCGACGGCGAGCAGCGAGGCGCGGTCCCATTCGGCCGGCGGCCAGCTCGCGGCGGCTTGCGGTGCGACGCGGGCGACTTCTGCCTGTAACGCCGGCGCATCGAGGCGACGCGCCGCGAACGCCTCGGCGCTGACTTTCCGATCGATCGGCGCCGGCGTGTAGCTCGCGCAAGCCGTCAGCAGGACGGCGGCGCCGGCGAGCAGAGCCGCACGAACGTGACCGCCCGTCCGCACGCGGCGATCCGCGTCCCTCGCCAGGTCCGAAACGGGCGCACCCGCCACGCGTGCCGATCGACGCAACCGCCCCTCCTCGTGCACCTGCCGACGAACCGAGCATCGCGAGCGCGACGAACGGCCTGCCGATCTTACCGAAGGTGCCGGGCTCCCAAGCGACCCGAATGCGAGATGAACCGCCACGAGGCCCTTTGCGAGATGTGAACGGCCACGGCATTAGCATCGGCGGCTCCCCACCGGTCCACGGAACCATGCCGACCCGATCGAACACGGCCCTGCTCGCGTTTGCTCTGATCGCCGGCGGCGGCGCTTGCCATGCCGCTGCCGCGCCCAAGGCGTTCGGCTTCGACGACGTCGACGCGCGCGCGAAGGCGCTCGCCGATGCGGCGTTCCAGGACGCGGGCTCGAACCTGCCGGGGCCGCTGCAGCATCTCGATCACGACCGCTACGCGTCGATCCGCTTCAAGCCCGAGGCCGCGCGCTGGCGGGCGGCGAAGCTGCCGTTCGAGCTCGACCTGTTCCACGAGGGCTGGTTGTTCGATCGGCCGGTCAAGCTCAACGAGATCACGCCCAAAGGCATCAGCGAGATCGCGTTCGACGCGCATGCGTTCGACTACGCGCAGAGCGGCATCGACCCCGCCTCGCTCGAGGGCGTCGGCTACGCCGGTTTCAGCGCGCACTACGCGCTCAACGTGCCGGTGTACAAGGACGACGTGCTCGCGTTCCTCGGCGCGAGCTACTTCCGCGCGCTCGGCAAGGGCCAGTTGTACGGCTTGTCCGCGCGCGGGCTCGCGATCGATACCGCGCTTGCTTCCGGCGAGGAATTCCCGCGCTTCGTCGAGTTCTGGCTCGAGCGCCCGCAGCCGCACGCGGATGTGATGGTCTTCTACGCGCTGCTCGATTCGCCGCGCGCGACCGGCGCGTACCGGTTTGCGTTCACGCCGGGCGACGAATCGGTCGTCGAGGTCACCGCGCGGGTCTACCTGCGCGACAAGGTCGGCAAGATCGGCGTCGCGCCGCTGACCAGCATGTACTTCCACGGCGCGAACCAGTCCGCCGCGAGCGAAGACTACCGCCCGGAAGTGCACGATTCGGATGGCCTCTCGGTGCAGTCGAAGACCGGCGAATGGATCTGGCGTCCGCTGGTCAATCCGAAGCGGCTGCTGGTCACGTCGTTCGCGCTGGACAGCCCGCTCGGCTTCGGACTGATGCAGCGCGAGCGCTCGTTCGACGAATATCAGGATCTCTCGACGCGCTACGAAGCGCATCCGAGCGCATGGGTCGAGCCGATCGGCGAATGGGGTGCGGGGCGCGTCGAGCTCGTGCAGATTCCGGCGCCGGACGAGACCAACGACAACGTCGTCGCGTACTGGGTATCCGACCGCGCGCCGGCGCCGAAGCAGCCGATCGACCTGCACTACCGCGTGCACTGGCAGAAGGACGGCGCGACGCATCCGCCCACCGCATGGGTCGTCGAGACGCGGCGCGGCAAGGGCTACATGCCCAAGCCCGACAACAGCCTCGGCTTCATCATCGACTACGCCGGTCCGATGCTGAGCGGATTGGCCGCAGGACGCACCGGTTTCGCGCGGACGTTTCCGCCGACGCGAACGGCACGATCGTATCGAAGACGTTGCGCCGCAATCCCGAAACCGGCGGCGCTCGCCTCGAGCTGCACTTCCGCCGCAACGACGACGCCAAGCCGGTCGAGCTTCGCGCTGCGCTGCGCGCCGGCGACTCCGTTTCGGAAACATGGAGCTACGCATTGCCGCCCGGCTGAATCGCGACGCCGCGCCCGCGGCGGTCTGCGAGGAATATCTCGCCGGGCTCGCGCTCGCGCCGGACGAGCGCGCGCGCATCGTGCGCGCGTGCGCGGGTGCCGGCGCGGATGCGCGAGCTGCGATGACCGCCGTGCACGCTGCGCTCGCCGGCGCGCCGGTCGATGCGGGCAATCCCGCGTTCGCGTCGCTGCGTGCGCGGCTCGAGCTCGGCGGTCTCGACGTGCGCGCCGACACGATCGTCGACGATCCGCGCCGCGGACTGCGCGTGATCTCGGCGCCGCCGATCCAGCGCACGCCGATGGCGCCGGAGCCATGGCGTCTCGGCGCGATCTTTCCACTGCTGCGACGCCGAAAACGCGCGACGGACGGCGCGGACGGTCCGCCGAGACATCGCCCATGGCACCGCGCGGCCGCGGTGCGCCGCATCGTACTGCTCGCGCTGGTGATCGCGCAGACCGTGTTCGCGACCGACTACATGTCGGCCGTGCTGCCGTACCACGGCCGGCAGCCGCTCGAGCTCGGCATCCTCGCGCTGTTCGCGATCCTGATCCTGTGGGTGTCGGCGGGCTTCTGGACCGCGATGGCCGGCTTCGTCGTGCAGCTGCGCGGCCGCGACCGCTACGCGATCTCCGCGCGCGACGCCGCGGCGACGACGATCGCCGACGACGCGCGCACCGCGATCGTCATGCCGATCTGCAACGAGAACGTCGCGCGCGTGTTCGCCGGCCTGCGCGCGACGCTACGATTCGCTCGCGCGCACCGGCGAGCTCGCGCATTTCGATTTCTTCGTGCTGAGCGACACCAACGATCCCGATCTGCGCATCGCCGAGCGCGAAGCGTGGCTCGACCTCTGCCGCCGCACGCGACGGATTCGGCCGCATCTTCTACCGGCGCCGCCAGCACCGCATCAAGCGCAAGAGCGGCAACGTCGCCGACTTCTGCCGGCGCTGGGGCAAGGGCTACACGCTACATGGTCGTGCTCGACGCCGACAGCGTCATGACCGGGCGCTGCCTCGTCGAGCTCGTGCGCCTGATGGAAGCGCATCCGGACGCCGGCATCATCCAGACCGCGCCGCTCGCGTTCGGACGCGAGACGCTTGTACGCGCGCATCCAGCAGTTCGCGACGCGCGTGTACGGTCCGCTGTTCGTCGCCGGCCTGCACTTCTGGCAGCTCGGCGAATCGCACTACTGGGGCCACAACGCGATCATGCGCGTCGCGCCTTTCATGAAGCACTGCGCGCTCGGCCGGCTGCCCGGCAGCGGCGCGCTTGTCCGGCGAGATCCTCTCGCACGATTTCGTCGAGGCCGCGCTGATGCGCCGCGCCGGCTGGGGCGTCTGGATCGCGTACGACCTGCCCGGCAGCTACGAGGAAATGCCGCCGAACCTGCTCGACGAGCTGCAAGCGCGACCGGCGCTGGTGCCACGGCAACCTGATCAACTCGCGGCTGTTCTTCGCGCACGGCCTGCATCCGGCGCATCGCGCGGTGTTCGTGACCGGCGTGATGGCGTATCTCTCGGCGCCGCTCTGGTTCCTGTTCCTGGTGCTGTCGACCGTGCTGCTCGCGGTGCACACGCTGACCGAGCCGACCTATTTCGTCTCGCCGAACCAGCTTTTCCCACTGTGGCCCGAATGGCATCCGGCGCGCGCGCTCGGTCTCTTCACGGCGACGGCGACGCTTCTGTTCCTGCCGAAGGTGCTCAGCGTCGCGCTGATCGCGCTGCGCGGCGCGCAGCATTTCGGCGGCGTGTTGCGGCTTGCCGTCAGCACGCTGATCGAGATCGTGTTCTCGATGCTGCTCGCACCGGTGCGCATGCTGTTCCACACGCAGTTCATCGCCGGCGCGCTGCTCGGCCTCAAGCTCAGCTGGAAATCGCCGCCGCGCGAGGATGCCGAGACGAGCTGGAGCGAAGCGCTGCGCCGCCATGGCGTGCACACGCTGCTCGGTCTCGCCTGGCTTGCGCTCGTGTACTGGCTGAATCCGTCGTTCCTCTGGTGGCTGCTGCCGGTCGCCGGTGCGCTCTCGGTGTCGATTCCGATCTCGGTGCTGTCGAGCCGTGTCTCGCTCGGCCGCGGCTTTCGCTCCGAGCGACTGTTTCTCATTCCCGAGGAATCGTATCCGCCGCGCGTGCTGCGCCGGATGCGGCGGTACTTCCGTCACGCGCCGCGCGAGGCCGATTTCCTCGACGCGGTCGTCGATCCGACGCACAACGCGATCGCCTGCGCGGCCGACGTCGCGCGCACGCAGCATTCGGACGCAATCCGGCGCGTGCACGACGAGCTCGTCGAGCGCGCGCTGATCGACGGACCCGATGCGCTCGCGACGACCGAGAAATCCGCGCTGCTGAGCGACGCGCTCGCGTTGTCGCGCCTGCACTTCGCGGTGTGGACGGCGCCCGATGCGCATCCGGCGTGGATCCGCGCACGACGCACGGAATCGCCGCCGCGCACACTCGTGCCTCCCATCGCGCGGAGTGCCGCGTGAAGCGGCGCGATCTGCTCAAGGCATCGACGTACGCGCTGGCGGGCCTTTCGCTGCTGCCGCGCGCGTCTCACGCCGCGGCTGCGCCGACATCGCAGGCACGCTTCGACTACGCCGCACTCAAGGGTCAGGCCCGCGCGCTCGCCGCGGCGCCGTATGCCGCGCCGCCGACGTCAGTGCCGAAGGCCGTCGCGCATCTGGACTGGGACGGTTTCCAGTCGATCCATTTTCGTCCCGAGCACGCGCTCTGGGCCGGCGCAGCGCTCGGCTTCGAGCTGCAGTTCTTCCATCTCGGCATGCAGTTCCGCCGGCCGGTGCGCATGCACGAAGTCGTCGATGGCGTCGTGCGCGAGATCGCGTACGACCCGGCGATGTTCGATCTTTCGAAGAGCGGGCTCGACGCGGCGACGTTGCCGCACGATCTCGGCTTCGCGGGATTCCGCGTCTGCGCCGCACCGGATTTTCAGCGCGATGTCGCCGCATTTCTCGGCGCGAGCTATTTCCGCGCGGTCGGCGGCACGATGCAATATGGCCTGTCCGCACGCGGCCTCGCAGTCGATTGCGGGCTGCAACGCGCGGAGGAATTTCCGGATTTCACCGCGTACTGGTTCGAGCGTCCGGCCGCCGGCGCGAAGACGCTCGTCGTGTACGCGCTGCTCGATTCGCCGAGCATCGCCGGCGCGTACCGATTCGAGATCACGCCGGGCGAGCCGCTGGTCATGCGCGTCGACACCGCGCTGTATCCGCGAAAGGTCATCGAGCGGCTCGGCATCGCGCCGCTGACGAGCATGTTCCTGTGCGGTCCGAACGATCGGCGCAGCGGCGACGACTGGCGGCCGTCGATCCACGATTCGGATGGACTTTCGATCTGGAACGGCGGCGGCGAATGGATCTGGCGACCGCTGGTCAATCCGCCCGCCGTGCACGTGAACACGTTCGCCGACGACAACCCGCACGGCTACGGCCTGCTGCAGCGTGACCGCAACTTCGATCACTACCAGGACGACGGCGTCTGGTACGACCGCCGACCGAGCGTCTGGGTCGAGCCGTTGTCGGGCTGGGGCAAGGGCGCGGTCGATCTGCTCGAGATCCCGATCGCCCACGAGAGCCTCGACAACATCGTCGCGTTCTGGAATCCGGCCGAGCCGGTCGCTGCGGGAAAGGAATACCTCTACGCGTATCGCCTGCACTGGGGCTCGAAGATGCCGGCCGGCCCGACGCTCGCACACGCCGCCGCGACGTGGACCGGCATCGGCGGACAGGTCGGCGGCACGCGCGAGCATTTCTCGCGGCGCTTCGTCGTCGACTTCGCCGGCGGCGAGCTCGCGACGCTGCCGGCCGACGCGAAGATCGAACCCGTGATCACGCTCTCGCGCGGCAAGGCGGAGCTCGTGTCCGCGCGCCCGCTCGAGTCGATCAAGGGATGGCGCGCGATGTTCGACGTCCGGCCGGACGACGCGAGCATCGAGCCGATCGACATGCGGATGTATCTGCGGTCGGGGGATCGAGCGTTGACCGAAACTTGGCTTTATCAATGGGCGCCGGGCCGCAAGTAGGTATCGCTTGCTTCTGCGGCAGGGACTGCCGCGCTCTGCTCTTCAAGGGTCCCTCTCGGCCGCGGCGAGCAGGCGCAGGAAAAGCCCGAAGGGGCGCGCGCAGGAAGCGCGCGCGTTCGCTGCCTGTACATGGACGTACTGTCAGCGAACCCCGGAGCCTGCTCGCGTAGTCACGCGGGCATGGATGCCCGCGTGACCGCGGCCGCGAGGGTGCCCTTCTCTTTGGTTACTTTCTCTTGGGCAAGCAAGAGAAAGTGACTGGCCGCCAGGGATGGCGGACATACCGCACACGGACGTGAGTCGGGTTTCGCGTCAGCGCCGAAGATCAGAAGCGAAGAGCAAAATGGATTCCGGCCTTCGCCGGAATGACGAGAAAAAACAAACGCCGAACCAACACCATCCCCACCCAACCCTCCCCTTGAAGGGGAGGGCTAAAGAAAAGCCCAGCGCGCCAAGCGCCAACCTACTCGCGCCAGCGAGACTTCCTCCCCGGCGGCCGCCCGACCCGCGGCGGCGAATGCGGCTCGCGCACCGCGCTCGGCAGATCGAGCGTCTCGGCTTCCTCGAAAAGCTTGGAGAGCGGCACGTTGAGGATCAGCGAGATCTTGAGCAGGTACTCCATCGAGAAGTTCTGGGTGCCGCGCTCGATGTTGCCGTAGTAGGTCCGATGGATGTCCGCCGCGCCGGCGAAAGCCTCCTGGCTGTACTTCAGGCGCTCGCGATGTCGGCGGACGACGAGGCCGAGGCGGCGCTGCAACTCACGCGGGGTCATGCCGAAAACCTAGGGTTGCGCCGTCGGCTTAACCACCTATTATCAAAATATCGTTTATGTAGGATATATTTTCGCCATGACCGCATCGAAAGCACTGGCCCGGAACGACGACCCGCAGGAAGCCGAAGCCGCCGTACGCCTGCTCGCGATGGCGACGTTCCGCGACGGCGAGGCCTCGCGCCGGCAGATCGGCACGCAGCTCGATCCGCTGCATGCGGACTTCGCGCGCTGCCTGGCGATGAGCGGCTGGGCGATTGCGCGGCCGCTGCGCCTGATCCTGTTCGGCATGCCGATGCAGGCGACGCTCGACGAATGCCTGCTCGACCGGCTGCGCGATGCCGGCCGCGAGTTCACCGGCCTCGACGACAGCGCGCTCGCCGGCTGCCTCGATTCGCGCTGGGAATTCGTGCGCGGCAATGAAGGCTCGCCCGCGCGTTACCGTCCGGGGCCCTCGTACCACGAGCGCCTGCGCGTCTCGCTGCTGATCGATGCGTGGCAGCGCGCGTCGCGCCGGCCCGGCGGCGACATCGACGTGCTCGATGGACTCGCGCGCCGTCTCGCCGCGGCGACGACCGCGCTCGGCGCACGACTCACGCTTCCCATTGCGCTGCTCCGTCGCGCCGCTGCCGAGCTGCGCCTCGATGCGGACGCCGACGAACGGCTGCACCGGCAGATCCGCCGCAGCCTGATCGAGCTCCAGGAGGACGACGTGCGCCATCTCGCGATTGGCGCGGCGCTCGACGGCGCCGGCGACGTCGCCAACGCGGTGCGCCGCCACGGCACGCCGTCGATGCGCGTGCTGCTGCGCGCGCACGTCGAACGCAACACGCCGGTGACTGCGCGCGGCGCGCTGGCGCCGCGCATCGTGCGCCTGCGTCGCGAGTTGTGGGCATCGATCGATGCGCACGGATAGGATGGACGCCGCGCAGGTTCGAGTGGGTCGCGTGGCTTCAGGCGGCGTGCAGGCGCAGCGGCTAACTTTGCATGCGGGACAGGATGGAGATGCCGCCATGATCCGCAAGCTCAAATCCGGCGAATACCGCCTCTATTCGCGCAAGATCGATGCGAAGACCGGCCGGCGCCGCAACCTCGGCACGTTCTCCACGCGCGCAGCGGCCGAGAAGCACGAGCGCGAAGTGCAGTACTTCAAGCGACACTGACGCGCCGATGGCGAAAAACGTCCCCGCCCGTCGTGTCGATGCGCCGCAGCGTCTGGCCGACAAGCTGACGCGCGCGGTGCTCGATATCGCCGGCGAGGTGCCGGACTCGGCCGAGCACAAGAGCCGCAGTCCGCAACAACGCGCGCGCGCGATCGCCTCGTCGGCCGCCAACCGGGCCGCGGTCACGGCCGGCACGCTTGCGCTGCCGCCGGGCCCGATCGGCTGGCTCACGATCGTGCCCGAGCTCGTCGCGATCTGGCGCATCCAGCGCCAGATGGTCGCGGACATCGCGGCCGCCTACGGCGTCAGCGCCGAGCTGACGCCCTCGCGCATGCTGTATTGCCTGTTCCGCCATGCCGCCGCGCAGGCGATGCGCGACATCGTCGTGCAGGTCGGCGCGCGCCTCCTGATCCAGGACGTGCCGCTGCGCATGATCGAGCGCATCGCATCGAAGATCGGCGTCAGCGTTTCCAAGCGCCTGGTCGGACGCGGCATCGCGCGCTGGCTGCCGGTCATCGGTGCGCTCGGCGTCGGTGCGTATGCGTACTACGACACCGGGCAGGTTGCGCGCACGGCGATGACGTTGTTTGCAGCGGAGGCGGCGGATGCCGCTAGCTTCGAAATCCGTGCGCGGGCACGCGACAGAAGACCTGACCCGTCTCGTCGTCCCGGCGAAGCGGAGAGCGGTGTCACCGAAGAACTCCCGCTGCGACCAGTCAGTCCTTCTTCGCAGCGGATGCCTCGAGCGAAATCGCACCGCGATGCGCCGCCTTCAGCCGCGCATTCAGCGCACCGAGCTTCGTCGACGTCAGCGCGGACCAATCGGCAAGCGTCCTGTCGGCCAGCGCGCTCGTCGTCGCGTAACCCGCGCGCGCATCCGGCGTCGGTGCCGCGTCGGCGCCGTCGGCGGCGGTTGCGAGTTTGTCGAGCGTCTCGCCGACGAAGCGCAGGCTCGTCGTGCTCGTCGGCGGCAACGCCCACGCGTTGTGCGGATTGCCCGAATCGATGATGCCGGCCTGCGCGACGACGTCCGCGTCGAGCGCGGCGATCGCGGAGCTAAGCTCCGGGTTGTCGGCCGTCGCGGCGCGCTCCGCGACGAGCGCCTTGTGCAATGTCTTCGCCTCGGCCTGCGCCTTCGCGACACGCACCTGCGCCGCTTCGATCTCGCGCGCGAACGCGAACTGCTGCGCGAACGCCTCGTCGGCGAGCTTCACGCGCGGATCGGGCGCGACCGTCAGCGGCTGGCGCATCCGCTTGCCGTCGACGGTGAGCTCGATCGTGTAGCGGCCCGGTGGCGCCCACACGCCGTCGAGGTCGGTGTCGCCGGCGGAGGTTGCCTCGGGTTTCGCGTAGCGCAGCGGCCAGACGAAGCGATGCATGCCCGGCGTTATCTGCAATGGGGTCGGACGCGGAATCCATTCCGGCGCATACGCCGACTTCGCCGGATCGAGATTCGGCGCCGGATCCGCGCTCGAATAGCGCCGCACGAGCCGGTCGCGCGCATCGTAGATCGCGAGCTCGACCGGCTTTTTCGCGGGCTTTTCCAGCACGTAGTCGATCATCGCGCCGCTCGGCGGATTGCTCGCGATCGGTTCGTCCTTCGGCATCGGCGTGCCGGTGAACACCGCGACGCGCGCGCGGATCGCGGTCGCCGGCGCATACAGCCGCGTTCCGGCGCGCGCATCGACCTGCCGCAGCGCCGAGATGTCGTCCATGATCCAGAAGCCGCGGCCGTGCGTCGCGATGACCAGATCGTTGCCGTGCACGTCGATGTCGCGCACCGACGTGCGCGGCAGGTTCGCCTGCAGCGGCTGCCAGTGCTCGCCGTCGTCGAACGAGACGTACATGCCGAGCTCGGTCGCCGCGTAGAGCAGCCCCTTCTTCAGCGGATCCTCGCGCACCGCATTGACGAAATCGCCGTCGCGGATGCCGGCGACGATGAGCTGCCACGTCTTGCCGCCATCGTGCGTGCGATAGATGTACGGCTTGCGATCGTCGAGGCGATGGCGGTCGATCGCGGCGTAGGCCGTGTCCTTGTCGAAGTGCGAGGCTTCGATGATGCCGACCTTCGACCACGCGCCGAGCGCCGGCGGCGTGACATTGTCCCAGTGCGCGCCTTCGTCGCGCGTCTTCCAGATCAGCCCGTCGTCGGTGCCGGCCCAGATGAGCTGCGCATCGAGCGGTGACGGCGCGATCGCGTAGATGACGCCGCGGCGCGGACCCTGCTGCTCGTTGTTCGCCGCGGTGACCGCATCGAGGTTCGGCGGCACGCCCGGATCCTCGCGCGTGAGATCGGGACTGATCACATCCCAGTGCTCGCCGCCGTCGGTCGTGCGGAACATCTTCTGGTTGCCGAAGTAGAGCCGCTTCGGATCGCGCTTCGAGAAAACGCAGCGGCAATGTCCACGTGCGCCGGTTGAGCCCGGGCGTCGGCAGCGTCGGATCGATCGAGTGCGTCTGTCCGGTGCGAAGGTCGAGCTTGTCGACGCGGCCGCCGTAGACGATGTCCGGATCGTCCGGATCGGGCGCGATCATGTCGCTCTCGCCGCCCGCGGTGACCTCGCGGAATTCGCGCATCGTGATGCCGTCGAAATCGCCGGTGCGGCTCGGCAGCGCCGCGGCGCCCGAATCCTGCTGCGCGCCGTAGACGCGGTACGGAAAACGGTTGTCCGTGCTGACGTGGTAGATCTGCGCGGTCGGCTGGTTGTGCCACGAGCTCCAGGTCTTGCCGCCGTTCAACGTGACGATCGCGCCCTGGTCGACGCCGAGGATCTGCCGGTTCGCGTTGTCCGGATCGATCCAGAGCTCGTGGAAATCATCGCCCGTGTTGTCGCCTTTCAGCGCGATGAAATGCGCGCCGCCGTCGTCCGTGCGCAGCACGATCGTGTTCATCGAGTAGACGCGGTCCGCGTTCGTCGGATCGACCGCGATGCGGCCGAAATACCAGCCGCGTTGCCAGATGCGATCGTCCTTGCTGACGTGCTTCCAGCTCGCGCCGGCGTCGTCGGAACGGTAGAGCCCGCCGACGTCGTCCGCCATCGCGAGGTTGTCGACGATCGCGTAGACGCGCTTCGGATCGCTCTTGCGCGACCGCGATGCCGATGCGGCCGACCTTGTCCGGAAAGCCATTGCGGCTCATCGGCGTCCAGGTGTCGCCGCCGTCGGTGGATTTGTACAAGCCGCTGCCGGGCCCGTTCGCCGGCGGATAGATGTTCCACGGCGTGCGCCGCGCCTGCCACATCGCGGCGTAGATCGTGTGCGGATTGCCGGGCTCGAACGCAAGATCGATCGCGCCGGTCGCATCGTCGTTGCCGAGCACGCGCTGCCACGATCGCGCCGCCGTCGCGCGAGCGGAACACGCCGCGTTCCGCATTCGGTCCGTACGGATGGCCGAGCGCGGCGACGAAGAGCGCGTTCGCGTCGTTCGGATCGACGATGATCTTGCCGATCTGCTGGCTGTCGGCGAGGCCGATGTGCGTCCAGCTCTTGCCGGCGTCGCTCGACTTGTACATGCCGTCGCCTTGCGAGATGTCCGAGCGCATGTCGGCTTCGCCGGTGCCGACGTAGACGACGTTCGGCGCCGACGGCGCGATCGCGATCGCGCCGATCGAGCCGACCGGCTGACCATCGAAGACCGGCTGCCAGGTGCGGCCGGCGTCCTTGGTCTCCCAGACGCCGCCGTTGACCGCGCCGAAATAGAAATGCTGCGCGTCGCCCGGCACGCCGGTGACCGCGAGCACGCGGCCTCCGCGAAACGGACCGATCAGGCGCCAGGAAAGATCGCCGAAGAGGCCCGGATCGACCTGTGCCTCGACGCTGGAGACGAGAAGCAACGCGAGCACGGCCGCGATGCGGACGCGGAATTTCGCCAGTGACACGGGGATATCTGCCGGAGGACGAGCGGCTCATGATAACCGCGTCGCACACGGCGCGCGGGTGCCGCGCACGCGTCTGCTGACAGCACGCTGGCCGGAGCGACGGCGAGCGCGGGGTCAGCCTGCGTCGAAGCCGTCGGCAAAGATGCGGTCGCTGATGATCGTGTCGGAATCGGACGCCGCGTCGTTGGTGCCATTCGGATCCTGGTAGCCCGGCGGCGAGGTGACATGGGCCGCGCTGTCGAGCGTTCCGCTGGCGCCGGAATCGACCGTCGCCTCGATCGTGTACGTCACCGACGCTCCGGGCTCGAGATCGACGGCGTCGTCGACGTCGCCGCTGCCGGTCGCGACGCAGCTGGCGCCGGCGGAGGCAATGCAGGTCCATTCGGGATTACGCAGCATCGGCGACAGCGTGGTCGCGACGAGCTCGCCGACGACCGCGGTATCGCTGTCATTGGTCACGACCATCGTGTAGGTCACGACGTCGCCGACGAACACGGTGCCGATGCCGTCGTCGAGCGTGACGCCGACATCGACGGTCGCGATATCCCCGACCACGGTCACGAGCATGCTCTGCACGTCGCTCGCGCCGGCGATGTCGCTGACACGCACGGCGACGCGAAAGCTGCCTTCGTCAGGATAGAAGCGGAATGCGGTGACGCCGCTCGCATCGCCGAATACGCCGTCGCCGTCGAGGTCCCAGTCGTAGGTCAGCGCTTCGTCGTGATCGGGATCGACGCTGTTGGCGGCGGTGAACGTGATCGTGCGCGGCGGTCCGTCCGCGACCGAGCCTTCATCGAGCGCGATCGCGGCCGACGGCGCGACGTTCGCGCAGCCCTCGCAGTACGAGATGCGCGAAATGGTGCCGAGATTGATGTTCGGGAAGAAGATGTCGGCGCCAGGACCAGCGGTCAGCTGCACGGCGGTCGCGGCAAAGCCGCCGTAGAACGCGGTCGCCGCGTTGTCCGCGGGCGGATCCGGCACGCCGTCGCCGCCGGCGTCTACGTACGGAACGTTGAAGATGACCGTGCGGCTGTTGTCGGCGAAGAACAGCGAATTGGCGTACTCGGCCGGGTACGAGGTGCCGGTGTAGAACGCGAGTCCCGTGATGTCCGATTTCGCCGTGTGCACGTACGTGTACCAGGGCGGCGTCCAGGGCGTGCGGCCGCCGGTGTCGCCGTTGGCGTACATCGCTTCGCATATCGGCAGGTTCGAGCTGCTGTAGTCCGCCGTGTGCCCGCGGCCTTCGAAGCATGGCCAGCCGAAGTTGACCAGCGTTGCCGAACCGTCCGTGGGCAACGCCGGGATGCGGTTCACTTCCTCCCACGTGTTCCAGCCGACGTCGCCGACCCAGATCTCGCCGGTGCCCGGCCGCTCGGTGAAGCGGAACGGATTGCGCAGGCCGTACGCGATCACGCGTCGTGCGTTCTCGGAGAGACCGCTCGCGGCGAGCGGATTGTCCGGAGCGCCTTCGCCGGTCGATGGATTGAGCCGCAGGATCGCGCCGTCGAGCCAGATCTGCTGACCGGTATAGTCGCTTTCGGCTTCGAGCCCTTGCGAGCGCAGCGCGCCGCCTTCGGGAACGCCGTCGATCGTCGGCGATCGCTCGTCGGGATAGTCCGGGTTGCCGACACCCTGGCCCCAGTCGGCCCAGTTGTAGCTCGCGCCGTCGCCGCCGCCGGCATAGAGATAGCCGTCGGCGCCGAACAGCAGCGTGCCGATCGAATGGCTCGGGAAGAACTGGTACCAGTCCTCGATCAGCACGGTTTCGTTGGCGGTGTCGGCTACGTCGCCGACGACGTCCAGGCGCGACAGATGCGCGCTGATCACGCAGCCGCCGGCGACGTTCGGCGGCGGATCGGGCTGCGTGTCCGAGCCTCCGGTGCCGCAATTGTCGGTCCAGCGCGGCGGCGGATCGCCGAACAGGCCGCCGTTGAACGAATACAGCACGTAGACGCGCGGCACTTCCGGAAAGCGCGGATCGAGCGCGAAGCCGAGCAGGCCGCGGTCGGCGTACGTGTGGATCTCGGCCGAAAGATCGGCGAACAACGTCGGATTCGCGTCGAGCAGGTTCCGGTAGACCCAGATCGTGCCGCCCTTCTCGGTCACGAAGACGCGCCCGTCATGGGCGAAATAGACGCCGGTGGGCAGGTCGCGCCCGTCGATCGGATCGGTGCGCTGGAAACCGCTCGGCAGCCCCTGCGCGAACGTCGTGCCGGCGGCTGCAAACAGCAGCGCGCTCAATAGCAGGCTGCGCATACGCATGCCCGCCTCCCTGCTTGCCATCGGGATGTGGCGTCGACTCATTCTAAGCACAGTCGCCCGCGACCGCGCGTATCGGCGCCCCCGCGAAGCGCGCCGCGGCGATTCGCGCCGCGCTTAGCACGGTATTGAGCACCCCTCGGGTAAAGTAGCGCCCCCATGTACCTCGAATACTACGGGCTGCGCGAGCCGCCTTTCTCGATCACGCCGGACCCGCGCTACGTGTTCCTGTCCGAACGCCACCGCGATGCGCTGGCGCATCTGCTCTATGGCATCGGCAAGGGCGGCAGCGGCGGCTTCGTGCAGCTGACGGGCGAGGTCGGCACCGGCAAGACGACGCTGTGCCGGCTGCTGCTCGAGCAGCTGCCGGAAAACACGCGCGTCGCGCTGGTGCTGAATCCGAAGCTCTCGCCGGTCGAGCTGGTCGAGTCGGTCTGCGAGGAGCTCAAGCTCGACATCTCCGGCCGCCGCGGCAGCCTCAAGGCGCTGACCGACACGCTGAACGCGTATCTGCTCGATGCGTACGCGCAAGGGCTTCGCGTCGTGCTCATCGTCGACGAGGCGCAGAACCTCTCGATCGATTCGCTCGAGCAGGTGCGCCTGCTGACCAATCTCGAAACGCCGACGCAGAAGCTCCTGCAGATCATCCTGCTCGGCCAGCCGGAGCTTCGCGACGTGCTCGGCCGTCCCGAGCTTCGCCAGCTCGCGCAGCGCATCACCGCGCGCTATCACCTGACGCCGCTCGACTCGGGCGAAACCGAAGCGTACGTGCGCCATCGGCTCGCGGTCGCGGGATGCTCGCGCATTCCGTTCTCGCGGCTCGGATTGAAAGCGTTGTATCAGCGCTCGGGCGGTGTTCCGCGCCTGATCAACATCATCGCCGATCGCGCGTTGATGGCGGGCTACGCGCGCGAGCAGGATTCGATCGGCGAGCGCATCGTCGATCGCGCGGCCGACGAGGCACTGCCGGGTCATGCACGCTACTGGATGCGTCGTTACGGCCGCTGGGCTGCGGCCGCGATCGTCGTGCTCGGTCTCGCCGGTGCATTCTTCGTCTGGCGCGCGCCGCGCACCGATGCGCCGGCCGCGGCGCTGCCGCCACCGCCTGTCGTGACGACGCCCTCGCCCGGCGACGCGATGATCGCGCGCGTCACGGAGCGGCTCGACAAAGGCACGGACACCGAGCTCGACGCATTCAGCCAGCTGCTCGCGCGCTGGCAGGTCGATGCCGATACCGTGTCGGTGCGCGATGCGAGCCGCTGCCCGGCCGTGATCACCACCGGCGTCAACTGCCTGCGCGGGCGCGCGGCGCTGGAGCAGCTCGCTCGTTTCGACCGCCCGATGATCCTCGTGCTGCATCAGGGCGATCATCAGGCGCATGCGCTGCTGCAGGGCGTCGGCACCAGCCACGTCCGCATGGACATCGGCGGCGAGCGCTATGAACTTGCACGCGGCGCGCTGTCCAACTTCTGGAATGGCGAGTTCATCGCGGTCTGGCGCTTGCCTGCGGACATTCCGGCCACGAGCCTGAAACGCGGCGATGCGGGTGGCGGCGTCGCCTGGGTCAAGAGCCGTCTTGCCGCACTCGACGGCGGCGCTTCCGAGTCGGGACCGGCGTTTTTCGATGCGGATCTGGAGGAGCGCGTGCGCAAGCTGCAGGTCGCCTACGGCATCAAGGCCGACGGCATCGTCGGGCCGGAAACGCTGTTTGCGCTGTCCGCGCTCGACGATTCGGGGCCGCGCCTCGCGCGAACGGTCCAATAACCTCGCGTGTACGCGAAAATGCGCAACCTGACGCTGCCGCGGCGGTCCAAGCCGCGGCACGATGACGATTGCAACGCAGTGCCGGAGGGCCGCAAGGTCATCCGGATGCAAGGAAAACCATGTCGCTGATTCTCGAAGCCCTCAAGAAATCCGAGCAGCAACGCCGGCTCGGCGAGGCGCCCACATTCGGAAGCCCGGTCGTCACGACGCGGCGCAGGCGCAGCTTTCTGCCCGTGCTCGCGATCCTGATCGTGATCGCGGCGGGCGTCGCGTGGTGGCTCAGCCGCCGCGCGGATCAGCCGCCGCCGGCCGCACCGGTCGCGGCGGAGGCCACGACACCGGCTGCGCAATCGCCTCTCGCGGGACAGGTGCAGGTCCGACCGCCGGCTTCGCCGGCTGCGGGAAATCGCACGGCACCGCGTTCGATACCGAAGGCCGACCCGGACAACAAGCGCCTCGGCGTGCTCGGAAACGCGACGCACGCGACGCCGACGCCGGCGCCCTCGACCGCAACCAAGCCTGCCGCAACGGACGCGGCGGTGATGCCGGCGCCCGACAAATCCGCTGGCCTGCGTGCGCCGGCGCCGCCGGTCGCAGCGCCGCCGAAGACCGACGCTTCCGTGCCTGCCAGCGTGCCGCAGAAGTCGGACGGCGCCGCGGCTGCAGCTCCAAAATCGGAAACCGCCGAAACCGCTCCCACGACGGAATCGAAGGGTGCGCCCGCAGCGTCGGCGGACAAGACCGCAGCCGCGGGCTCGGCGCTGCCGACCATCTGGGAATTGCCCTACTCGGTGCGCAAGGATCTGCCCGCGATCGATCTCAGCATGCACGTGTATTCCGCCGATCCGAAACAGCGCTTCGTCGTGTTGAAGGGCGATCGCCACACCGAGGGCGATGAGGTCGGCCAGGACCTCGTCCTCAAGGAAATCCGCCAGGACGGCGTCGTTCTCGACTACAAGGGGCAGCGGTTTTTCTTTCCGCGCACCGGGCGGTAGGGTCGAGGGCTGAGGGATTACGGAGCGAGCGCTCGAAGACGCGAAGGCGTGACCGCGCGTCGGCCTGTCGGTACGCACGCACAGCTTACTGTCGATCCGTCCCTCGCCCCTGATCCCTCGCTCCCTGCCCTCCGCATGTTCGTCCAACTCCCGAGCCGACGAAAACAGAGGCCACCCTGGGCGACGCTGCTGATCGTCGCGCTGTGCGTCGTCGCGTTCCTCTGGCTCGCGACGATGCCGCTCGCGGATCGGCTCGTGCTGATCAACCGCTGGGGCACGGTGCCTTCGACGCTGCTCGATCCGAGCGCGCCGTGGCTGCAGCAGCTCGCCGAGCTTCGCGCGGCGCGTCTGGTCACCGCGATCTTCATCCACGCCGACTGGCTGCACCTGACCGGCAATCTCCTGTTCCTGATCGTGTTCGGCGTGCCGGCCGAGCGCGCGCTCGGCTCGCGCCGGTTTCTCGCGCTGTTCGTGCTCGGCGGTGCGCTGGCCAATCTCGTCGGCGCGCTGACGCTCGCCGGAACGAGCGCGCCGATCGTCGGCTCCAGCGGCGCGGTGTCGGCGATCGTCGGCGCATATCTCGCGCTGTTCCCGCGCGCGCGGCTCGGTCTCGTGCTGCCGCTAGGACTTTTTCTCGAATTCGTGCGCATACCGGCGCCGCTGCTGATCGGCTTCTGGGCCGGATTGCAGCTGCTGTTTACGTATGTCGGCCCGGCATTCGGCGAGGTCGCATGGTGGACGCACATCGCCGGATTCCTGATCGGCATTGTGTTTGCGCTGTTGTCGCGGCCGGCGATTGCGAGGCGGTTGAGGGCATGACGCGGATTCGGTAGCGCGGCCGCACGCGACGTGAGCGGAACCGCGACCGATCAGTACAGCGACTTGCCGAAGCGATCGAAGCGCGGCGCCCAGCTTCCCTTGTAGTCGGCCGAAACGAGAATGCGCTCGGCGCGGCCGATCAGGAGCTCGCGCGATACGAGACCGAAGAAGCGCGAGTCCATGCTGTTGTCGCGATTGTCGCCGAGCATCAGGTAATGATCGGCCGGCACGACGATCGGCCCGAAGTCATCGCGCAATGCGCGCTGCGCGAGCCACTGGATCTCGTGGCGGTTGTCTGCGGTACCTTCCTCGAGATGCAGCGCCTTGACGCCGTGTGCGGCGAGCGGCTCGTCGCTGAGACCGAGATTCTCGTAATCGGCCGCCTCGCCGTTGACGAGCAGTCGCTTGCCGCGCATCTCGATCGTGTCGCCGGGCAGGCCAATCACGCGCTTGATCAGCCGCGTGCCGTCTTCGGGCGAAGAGAACGTGACGATGTCGCCGCGCCTGGGCTCGCCGGTGTGCGCGAGGATGACGTCGGTCAGCGGCACCTTCAGATCGAACGCGAGCCGGTTCACGAACACGACATCGCCTTCGAGCAGGTTCGGATGCATCGATGCCGACGGGATCGGATTCCAGTCGGCGACCGCGGTGCGGAACACGCCGAACAGCAGCACGAACGCGATGAACCAGCGGTTGTCGCGCAGCCATGTCCTGAGCTCGCGGCGCATCGGCTCAGCCCTTCTTGTTGTCGCTGGCGGCCGGCTTCGTGCGCAGCGTCAACGCCTTCAGCGCATTCAGCGCTTCGTTGAGCGCGTAATCCTGCGCGACGTCGCGATCGATCGTGCGCGCCGGCGATGGCGTGTCGGTTTCGTCGCTGCCCCTGAGATGATTGCGCAGGTCGCGCTCGCCGAGCATCGGCGTCGACGAGGTGTCGCGCTGGCTCAGCGAGAGATCGGCCAGCGCGATGTCGGGCTGGATGCCGGCGGCCTGGATCGATCCGCCGCTCGGCGTGTAGTAGCGCGCGGTCGTCAGCTTGACCGCGTGATCGGCGTCGAGCGGCAGCACGGTCTGCACCGAGCCCTTGCCGAACGTGCGCCGACCCATCAGCAGCGCGCGGTGATTGTCCTTGAGCGCGCCGGCGACGATCTCGGCCGCCGATGCGGTGCCGTTGTCGACGAGCACGACGAGCGGCGCGCCGTTGAGCGCATCGCCGGGCGACGCGTGGAAGCTGAGATCGGCTTCCTTGAGGCGGCCCTTCGTCGTCACGATGATGCCGTCGCTGAGAAAGATATCGCTGACCTCGACCGCCGACGTGAGCAATCCGCCGGGATTGCTGCGAAGGTCGAGCACGAGCCCCTGCAGCGGCGCCTTGTTTTCCTTCTGCAGGCGCTCGATGCGCCGGTGCAGCTGCATGCCGGTGTCGGCCTGGAACTGGCTGAGGCGCACGTACGCGTAGCCCGGCTCGAGCAGACGACCGCGCACGCTGGCGACGCGGATGACCTCGCGCTTCAGCGGGATGTCGACCGGATCGAGCTGTCCTTCGTGCACGACGCTCAGCGTGATTTCCGTGCCGACCTTGCCGCGCAGACGCCCGACCGCACCGTCGAGATCGTCCGACTGCACGGCCTTGCCGTCGATGCGCACGATCGTGTCGCCGGCCTTGACGCCGGCGCGCTCGGCGGGCGAATCGTCGATCGGCGCGACGACGCGCAGCGTGCCTTCGACCTGCACGACTTCGATGCCGAGGCCGTTGTAGCTGCCGGTCGTGTCTTCGGTGAGATCGTCGATCTGCTTGCGATCGAGGTATTCGCTGTGCGGATCGAGGCCGGCGAGCAGGCCGCGGATCGCCGCCTGCATCAGCTGATGGTCGTCGACGTTCTCGACATAGGCCTGCTTGACCAGGCTGTAGACCGCCGTGAACGAGCGGATGTCCTGCAGATCGACGCCGTCCTTCGGCGTGGATGGCTTCTTCACGGCGGGCTCGGTCGCGTCGGCGCCGGACACGGCGTCCGGTGGCGGCGTCGGCAGCTGTGGCGGGTCGGCCAGCGCCTGTGCGGAGAACACGATCAGGAGCAACGGAAACAGGCGCGAAAGCATCGGAGCCACCTTGAGAGGAACTGCGAGGGAGTGTACGGCTTGCGGCATGAGCGCCGCGTTAGGCCGGTCACGCTCCATAGCACACGAAGCACGAGCCGCCGCTCCTCGTCAGCTGATAGAGCCTCTCCCCAAGCCCCGAGTTCCGCCGGACGCTGCGAGCGGGCCGGCCTTTACGAGCGAGCGCGCAACCACGCGCGCGGGTCGACGGGCTGACCTTTGGTGCGCAGCTCGAAGTAGAGGCCAGGCGTCTTCTGCCCGCCGCTGGCGCCGCTGGTCGCGATCGTCTCGCCGGCGTTGACCCAGTCGCCGACATCCTTGAGCAATGTTTCGTTGCAGCCGTAAAGGCTGAGATAGCCATCGCCGTGATCGACGATGATCATGAGCCCGTAGCCGCGCAGCCAGTCGGCGAACGCAACGCGGCCGTGCGAGACCGCGTGCACGGCGGTGCCCGTTTTCGCGGCGAGCAGGAGGCCGCTCGAATGGCGGCCCGATTCATCGGCGGCGCCGAACGCGGTGACGATCTTGCCGGCGAGCGGCCAGGCGAGACGTCCGCGCATCGACGCGAACGGCTCGGCGCCCGAGAGTTGCTTGGGGATATCCGCGAACACGTCGCGGAGTTTTTCGAGCAATGCGGCGAGCGCCTTTTCGTCCTTGCCGAGTGCGGCGACGCGCGCGCCTTGCTCCTTGAGCCTGCGTGTCGAGCTCCGCGACGAGCGTCTCGCGCTCGCTGCGCTCTTTGTCCAGGCGCGCGCCTTCGGCCGCGCGCGCGTCGCGCGTCGTTGCGAGCTCGGCGGTTTTCTCGCGGATCGATTCCTGCACTTTGGCGAGCGACTCGAGATCGACGCTGAGCGCATCGATGCGGCCGATGCGCGCGCGCTGGAAATAGCGGTTGTACGCGAGCACGCGCGCGATCGCAGCGACATCGTTCTGCTGCAGCAGGAGCTTGAGCTCCTCGTCGCGACCGAGCGCATAGGCCGAGCGCAGCAATGCGGCGAGCGCGTCGCGCTGCGTCTTTAACGCGGTTTCGAGTTTCGCGCGCTTGGCGTCGAGCGCGTCGAGATCGGCCTGTTGCGCCTCGATCTTCACATCAAGGTCGTGCACGTCGCGTGCGACCGCAGCGACTTCGGTTTCCTTCTGGCGCAGCGCGCGTTCCGCGTCGCTGCGCTCGCCTTCGGTCGCGCGCTGCTGCTCGACGAGCGCCTTGATCTCGGCTGCGCACCGCATCGAGCTTCTGGCGCGCTTCGCGTTCCTGCGTGGCCTGCTGCGGATCGGCGCCTTCCGCGACGGGCTCGGCGAACGCGCGCGCCGCCGCGAAGGCGAGCGTGACGAGCAGCGTTCTGGCCAGGATCAAGCCGCGAACTCGACCAGGCTGTGGCCGGTCATCTCGGCGGGCTGGGGCAGATCCATCAGCGCGAGCACGGTCGGCGCGAGATCGCGCAGCGCGCCGTGATGCAGCGTCGCCTTGCGGCCGACGTAGACGAGCGGAACCGGCCCGACCGTGTGCTGCGTGTGCGCGATGCCGTTGGCGTCGAGCATCTGCTCGAGATTGCCGTGGTCGGCGCTGATCAGCATCTCGCCGCCGGCATCGACGATCGCTTTGGTCAGGCGTCCGAGCGCGACGTCGACGGCTTCGACGGCCTTGATCGCCGCCGCTTCGATGCCGGTGTGGCCGACCATGTCCGCGTTCGCGATGTTGCAGACGATGAAATCGAACCGCTTCGATGCGATCGCCTCGACCAGCCGGTCGGTGACTTCGGGACAGCTCATCTCAGGTTGGAGGTCGTAGGTCGCGACGTGCGGGCTCGGCACCAGGATGCGCTCTTCGCTCGGCGAACGGCGCTTCGCGGCCGCCGGAGAAGAAGAACGTCACGTGCGCGTATTTCTCGGTCTCGGCGATGCGCAGCTGCGCGAGGCCGAGCGAAGCGAGGTATTCGCCGAGCGAGTTCTGCATCGACTGCGCGGGATACGCGATCGCGGTGACCGCGAGGCCTTTTTCGTAGTCGGTGAGGCTGACGAACGCCGACAGCCGGATCGTGCGCCCGCGCGCGAAGCCGGAAAAATCGGCATCGACGAACGCATGCGACAGCTCGCGCGCGCGATCGGCGCGGAAATTCATGAACACGATCGCATCGCCGTCGGCGACGCGTGCGCCCTCGCCGACCACGGTCGGCTTGACGAACTCGTCGTTCTCGCCGCGCGCGTATGCGAGCTCGAGCGCTTCGAGCGCGCTGGCGGCGTGCAGCGGCGAGTCGGCGTTCGCGATCGCATCGTAGGCAAGCTTGACGCGATCCCAGCGCTTGTCGCGGTCCATCGCGAAATAGCGGCCGCTGACGCTCGCGATGCGCGCGCCGGGAATCGACGCGCATTTCGCGTCGAGCTTTCGCAGCGACGCGCGCTGCGCTGCGCGGCGGCGTATCGCGGCCGTCGAGGAACGCATGCACGGCGATGCGCGAAACGCCGCGGCGCGCGGCGAGATCGAGCATCGCGACGATGTGGTCCTCGTGGCTGTGCACGCCGCCCGGCGAGACGAGGCCGAGGAGATGCAGCGTGCCGCCGCTGCGCTTCGCCGCATCGCAGGCGCCGACGAGCGCGGCATTCTCGAAGAAGCTGCCGTCGGCGATCGCGGCATCGATGCGCGTCAGGTCCTGGTAGACGATGCGGCCCGAGCCGATGTTCATGTGGCCGACTTCGGAATTGCCCATCTGGCCGTGCGGCAGGCCGACGTGCTCGCCGTGCGTCTCGACCAGCGTGTGCGGCCAGGTCGCCAGCAGGTGCCGCCAGTTCGGCGCGTTCGCCTTGGCGATCGCGTTGTGGGCCGAGTCCTCGCGATGGCCCCAGCCATCGAGAATCAGCAGGAGAACTGGCTTCGGTCGCGCCATGAATCGGTTCCGGACGGGAAAATGCGGTCCGCCCATGCTAGCGGACGCATGACGAATGGGCTATTAAACCCTCGGTTTCGTGCCCGCATCGAAGGCAGTACACCCCGCTCGACCGGAGCTTCGCCCATGAAACGCACCCTCATCACCGCCGCCACCGCCCTCTCGCTCGTCCTCGCGTTCGGCGCGCACGCGCGCGGGATCGATGTCGACAAGGTCAATGGCTCGATCCACATCGAAAGCGACCAGCAGGCTGGCGATCTCTCGACGGTCAACGGCAGCATCCGCGTCGACACGGGCGGCACGCGCGATCAAGCTCTCGACCGTCAACGGCGGCATCGAGCTCGGCGATCGCGTCACGGTCGATTCGGTCGAAACGGTCAACGGCGGCATCGAGCTCGGCTCAGGGCGCGCGCGTCTCGCGCACGGTCGAGGCGGTCAACGGACACATCGCAGCTCGCGCAGGGCGCCGACGTCGTCGGCAAGGCATCCAATGTCAACGGCCGCATCTCGCTCGACGGCGCGCATGTCGGCGGCGGCATCGAGACGGTCAGCGGCGACATCGACATCGGCGCGAATTCGCACGTCGAAGGCGGCATCCTCGTCGAGAAACCGCACGGCATTTCGTGGGGCAAGAACAAGAATCCGCGCGTCGTGATCGGGCCGCACGCGGTCGTCGACGGCACGCTCGATTTCCGGCGCGAGGTCGATCTCTACGTCAGCGACAGCGCACGCGTCGGCGCAATCACGGGTGCGACGGCGAACAAGTTCTCGGGTGATCATCCGTAAATCGTCGTTCGCTTCCGTGCCGCGTGCCGTCTCCGCTGCGAAGCGCGGTGAAGGTCGGCCACCTCTCCCGCAAGCGGGAGAGGGACCACCTTCGCGTGACGTGCTTTTAACGTCGCGCTAATGGGCAAAGCGCGGTTACATTCCTAGAATCGACTTCGAGATCGATTCCGGAATTCCGAATGCGCCACCTGCAACCGTTGCCCTGCGTCTTTCGCCACGCTCGCGACTCTCGCCGCGTGCGGCAGGCACGGAATCCGCACCACCCGGGCAACCGGCCGCCGCTACGCCTGCGCCGATCGCGAAACTCGCGCCCATCGTGCCGAGCCCCGAAGGCCAGACGACGCCCGCGATCAGCGCCGAGGATTTCGCATCGCGCCTGCAGAAGATCTCCGGCGACGCCTTCGAAGGCCGCAAGCCCGGCACGGTCGGCGAGCGCATGAGCACGGCCTGGATCAAGGATCAGTTCGAGCAGATCGGCCTCAAGCCCGGCAACGGCGCGAGCTGGTTCCAGACCGTGCCGATGGTCGAGACGACGCTGCTCGATGCCGATGCGGCGACGCTCGACTTTGCGACGAAAGGCGGCGACGAGCACCTCGCCTATCGCAAGGACATGGTCATCAATGCACTCGATGCGAGCCCGACCGTCGACATCGCGGACTCGCCGATCGTGTTCGCCGGCTACGGCGTCGTCGCGCCGGAGCAGAACTGGAACGATTACGCGGGACTCGACGTGAAAGGCAAGACCGTGATCGTGCTCGTCAACGATCCCGGCTGGGGCAACCACGACGATTCGCTGTTCAAGGGCAGGACGCTGACCTACTACGGCCGCTGGACCTACAAATACGAAGAAGCCGCGCGCCAGGGCGCGGCCGCGTGCCTGATCGTGCACGAAACAGCCGGCGCGGGTTATCCGTGGGATGTCGTCGTCAGCAGCTGGTCCGGTCCGCAGGATGCGCTGCCGGCGCGCGAGGATCCGGCGCCGCGCGTGAAGGCCGCGCGGATGGATCACGACCGAAGCCGCGCAGCGTCTGTTCGCGAAAGCCGGCGCGAACTTCGACGAGCTCAAGAAGAGCGCCGACGTGCGCGGATTCAAGCCGAGCGCGCTCGATGCGAAGCTCTCGATGCATCTTCGCCAACAAGATCGACAACACGAGCTCGGAAAACGTGCTCGCGATGGTCCGGGCAGCGCGCGTCCCGACGAAGTCGTCGTCTACTCGGCGCACTGGGATCATCTGGGCAAGGATCCGGCTCTCAAGGGCGACACGATCTACAACGGCGCGATCGACAACGGCACCGGCATCGCCGGCCTCATCGAAATCGCCGAGGCATTCGCGCACCAGCAGCCGCCGCCGCAGCGCTCGGTGCTGTTCATCGCGTTCACGCTCGAAGAGGCCGGACTGCTCGGCTCGCGCTACTACGTCACGCATCCGGCGTTTCCGCTCGACAAGACCGTCGCCGACATCAACATGGATGCGCTGCCGATCCTCGGTCCCACGAAGGACATCGCGGTGATCGGCTTCGGCCAGTCGGCGCTCGACGACTACATCAAGGACGCGGCCGCCGCGGAGAATCGCACGATCATTGCCGGACGAGACGCCGGAGAAGGGTTTCTTCTTCCGCTCGGACCAGCTCAACTTCGCGCGGCTCGGCGTGCCGGTTCTGTATGCGCGCTCGGGGCTCGATCTCGTCGACGGCGGCGAGGAAGCCGGACGCAAGGCGTACGCGGACTACACCGCGAACCACTATCACAAGCCGGCGGACGAATACGATCCGAACTGGGATTTCCGCGGCGTGATCCAGGATCTCGAAGCGTTGCACGCGGTCGGCATGAAGCTCGCCGACGAGACGACGTTTCCGGATTGGAAACCCGATGCGGATTTCCATCGGCCCGCTGCTGGCACGCCCGCGAAGAAATGAAAAATCGCGGCGTCCTCACGACGCCGCGCAAGATTGCCGTTTTGGAGGGGCGCCCCGTCCATGGGGCGATTGCGGCATCCGCTGCGGAAAGAATCGTGGCGCGTCGATGTCTCACGGATCGAGACGCACGTCCGACAGAACGCGGGATCGCCCCTCGCCGTTTACAGATGCAGTCGCGTCTCCGCGGTCCGATACACGGCCGCGCCTTCGCGCTTGCCGACCGCGACGACGATGACGGTCACGCGCGAATCCACGACTTGATAGACGAGCCGGTAGCCCGACGCATGCAGCTTGATCTTGTAGCAGTCGGGCATGCCATGAAGACGCGCCGAGGGCACGCCGGATGCAGCAGCCGCTCCGCCAGCTTCTTTTTCAGTTGTTCGCGGATCGTGCTGCCGAGTGCGCGCCATTCCTTCAGCGCTGAGGACTTGAACTCGAGGCTATAGCTCATCGAGCTTCACCTTTACGGTGCGCTCGGTCTTGCGGCTGCGGACGATGGCGGCGAGCTCGGCATCCTCGAGACGATCGAGCATGCGCTGATACGTGTCGGCCGGAACGAGATACGCCGACGGCCGGTTGTGCACCAGGATCGCAACGGCCTCGCCGTCGGCCGCCTCGATGACGGCTGCGGGATTTTTCTTGAGTTCGCTGATGCTCACGGTCTGACGGCTCAGGATGCGGTGCATGATTTTAGCCCCAAATTCGGAGCCAAATATAGCACCTTAAGTATCGCTGTCTATGAACCGCGGGATTTCTTGTTCAGGACCTTCTCGATGCTCGCCTGCGTCATCGGGTGATAGCCGTCCTTCGCCTTCGCATACACGCTGCGCGCGAAGTCCTTGCCGTCCGGCGTCTTCGCCAGCGCCTCGTACAGCGGTACGACGAGATAGCGGCGGCCGATGCGCGTCATGTACTCGGCCATCGCCGGGCGCGCCGAGTTGTAGTCGTTGCGGATCGCGGCGAGATACCAGCGCCGCGCGATTTCGGCGTTGGCGGCGCCGGTCAGGTGATACGCCGAATCGAGACTTTCCAGCTGCGATTTCGAGAGCTTCTTCGGCAGCCCGTCGAGGAAATACATCCATTCCTGCGTGTTCCACGACTTCGCGCCGAGCGCTTCGGCGCTGCGCTTGCCGGCGAGCCATTCGGCGCGCGCCGCCGCGATCGCCTCGAAGCGTTCGGATTGCGGCACCTTCGCATTGGCCGGAATGCCCGGCTTCTCGATCCACGCCTTCACTTCGGCGAGGCTCATCTTGCCCGGGTACTTGCGGATCAGGTTCTCGTCCAGATACGCGAGCATCTGGTCGGTCGTGATGCTCTGGAACGCGAAGTGATCGAAATAACCGCGCAGGTACGGATCGAACACCTCGCGGCCGTAGCTCGCTTCGAGCGTGCGCAGCAGCCAGGCGCCCTTCGTGTACGCGAAATCGGATCCCGCATCGTCCGGATCGCGTCCGTCGAAATTCGGCACCAGCCGCTGATCCGGTTTCGGCGTCTCGGCGAGCTCGCCGCGCAGCTCGTCGGCGGCGAGGATGAATTCCTCGTCGGCCTGCGGCCTTGCCGAACACGGCTTCGACGATGCGGTTCTCGACGTAGGTCGTGAATCCTTCGTTGAGCCACATGTGCTTCCACGCCGCGTTCGTGACGAGATTGCCGGACCACGAATGCGCAAGCTCGTGCGCGACCAGCGAGACCAGGCTCTTGTCGCCGACGATGACGGTCGGCGTCGCGAACGTCATGCACGGATTCTCCATGCCGCCGAACGGGAAGCTCGGCGGCAGTACGAGCACGTCGTAGCGGCCCCAGCGATACGGGCCGTAGAGCTTTTCGGTCGCCTCGATCATCGCCTCGGTGTCGGCGAATTCCTTCGCGGCCGCATCGACGATCGAAGGTTCGGCGTAGACGGCGCTGCGCGGGCCGGTCGACCGCGCCGCGATGTCGCCGACCGCGATCGCGAGCAGGTACGACGGGATGGGGTTGTCCATCGCGAACGCGAATTCGCCGTCCAGCGGATGCGCGGCGTCGTTCGGCGCGCTCATGATCGCGCGCAGCGCCTTCGGCACGTGCACGCGCGCGGTGTACGTGAAGCGCACCGACGGCGTGTCCTCGAGCGGAACCCAGCTGCGCGCGTGGATCGATTCGGATTGCGAGAACATGAAAGGCTGCTGCTTTCCGGCCGTCTGCGCGGGCGTCATCCACTGCAGGCCCGACGCGTCGGGCGACGTTCGGTAGCGGATGCGCACGGTCGGAACCTGCGCGTCGAGGCGGATGCGCAGCGCGGAACCGAGGATCGGATCGCGCCGGTCGAGCGCGAACGGCACCGGCCTCGCCGAGCCCGCCGCGTCGACGACTTCGACGGCGCCGATGTCCAGATCGCGCGTATCGAGGACGATCTGGCGTGCCGCCGCGTCCTTCCAGTCGAGCGAAAGCTCGGCCGTGCCGACGAGGCGGCGCTGATCGAAGTCGACGCCAAGATCGAGCGCAATCGCACGCACGACGACCTCAGCCGTGTTCGCGTAACTGTGGGGATCGACCGGGGCGGCGATCGCGGGCATGCTCCACGCGATGACGCTCAGCAATTGGGGTGCGAACATTCCGGAACTTCCTCGAATCGGCTGGGAACGACTTGGCAGCCCGAATCCGGGCCGCAGCCATTCTCGCAAGAATTTTCGCGGACGCCGACAGGGTTTTCACCGGCTTGTCACGTGCATTTGCGCTGGGAAAGGAGACAATGAGCTACTGCACCGGCCCGGACGCCGCCGGCCCCACGCGGACAAGATGAGGTGCAATAGTTGCAATTGCACCACGTGATACTATTTTCAAATGACAGGGGCCATTGATGCGGGCACACCTCGACACGCTTGAGGCACTGCTTGCTTGCACGACGCCGGAAGAACTGAGGCGCGCGGTAAGCGAATACGTCAAGCGACTCGGCTTCGATTCGTGGGTCTATGTCGCCAAGCCGAACTGGCAGGATACGCCGCCGTTTTTCCTCAGCACGTATCCGGCGGCGTGGGCAGCGCCGTACCTTGAAAAAAGCTGGATCGGCGTCGATCCGGTCGTCGCGCACTGCCGCAATCACGCGACACCGCTGACCTGGAACGCCGCGCGTCGCCGTGAGTTGAACCGGCGCTGCCCGTCGTTCTTCCACGATCCCTCGGATTTCGGACTCAAGGCCGGCATCAGCGTGCCGGTGCATGGACTCGGCTGTCAGTGGGGCCTCCTCTCCGTCGCCGAAGCGGACGACAAGGACGACCAGAACGATCGCCGTTTGACGCTGCAGCAAGTCGCCGGCGTCCAGCTGCTGGCGACTTTCACGCATGAGGCCGGTCACGTCTTCGCGACGGCGGCGCTTTCTCCGGCCGAAGTACGCCTGACCGCGCGCGAGCTCGAATGCCTGCGCTGGGCCGCCGAAGGCAAGACCGGCTGGGAAATCGGCCGACTGCTCAGCATCTCTGAGCGCACGGTCGTGTTCCACGTCGAGAACGCCGCCCGCAAGCTCGGCGTGTATGGCCGCCGTCAGGCCGTCGCGCGCGCGATCGCGCTGCATCTGCTCGCGATCTGATCCGGAAGATCTCTCGCCATTCGCGAGCGTATCGAGACGCTCGCCGCACAGTCACGCTGCGCGGAATCGGACCTGCCCTGTAAGAAGTTACAGCTACCCTCACCGGCGCAACGCGTGCAGGCTGCGTGGGTGCGGGTAAACCCCGCAGGCAAGCGATCGATCCCCCCGGCCGGGAGGGAGAGGCCCGGTCCGACGGAGTTCGGACTGTCTCCCTCCTGGCCACCTCGGTTGGCGACGGCAGGGTATTGAAAACATCCTGCCGTGCGGTCCATGGAGGACCGCTCGAAGATCAATCGCGCACGCGAGGATCTTCGAAAGAACGTACGCGAGTTCTGCTTGCGTCGTTCGATCGAGCTAGCGGCAGGAAGCCGCCTGCTCAAAAGGACGGGGGGAGTGCCACCGGGCAGGACGCGGCGTGCCGGCAGGACGCCGGCACGTCACGGTCCCAGGGTCGCCACGCGCAACGCGCGGCTCGAGTTATCCCGACAGCGACTGATCGTAGAACGCCGCAAGGTCCGCCTTGAAGCGCGCAAGCGCATCGACGTTCAGGTACACCATGTGCCCGGACGGGTAATACGTGAACTTGAGGTTGCCGCGCAGCGACGGATCGAGCTGCATGTGGCCAAGATCGAACTCGGTCGCGAAGAACGGCGTGGCGAGATCGAAATAGCCGTTCGCCGACATCACGTGCAGCTTCGGATTTTCGCGCATCGCGCGCGCGAGATCGCCCGCGACATACGGCTGGCGCTGCGGAAAGCGCGCACCCGGCTGCTCATGCTTCCAGTCCCAATCGCGGATGATGTCGAAGCTCGTCGTCTTGTACGGCACGTCGTTCTGCCACTTCAGCGTGCTTTCGACGTAGTTGTTGAACGCCGCGGTGAACGCGCCGGCGATCGCGGTGTCGGACGCGTCGTATTCGGGATTTTCGCCGGCCGCGTCGAGATCGATGCCTTCGTAGCGCGCGTCGTAGCGGCCGACCGTGCGGCGCTCGTCGCGCAGCAGCTCCTTGCGGTAGCGCGCCTGGCTGACGCGCAGGTTCGATTCCTTGAGGTATTGCGGCGAGAGGCCCGTGTAGCGGCCGAGCTTCACGGCGATCGCGTCTTCCTCGGCCGGCGTCAGCGCCTGGCCGCGCGCGAGCGCGCTCGCGTATTCGCCGGTCGCGAACGCGCGCGCCTCGTTGACGAACGCCTCCATGCTCGCCGGCTTGTTCGGCACCTTGTCGTGGTACCACGCGATCGCCGCGAACGTCGGCAGCGAGCCGATGTAGTTCTGGTCGAGGCCCGGCGAGTTCGATGCGTAGTTGAGGATCGACGACAGCAGCACGACGCCGTTGAACGCCATGCCCTGGCTTTGCAGCATGTTGACCAGACCCGCCGAGCGCGTCGTGCCGTAGGATTCGCCGAACAGGAATTTCGGCGAATTCCAGCGCTGGTTGATCGTCACGTAGCGCGTGATCGCCTTCGCGAACGCGTGCAGATCCTGATCGACGCCCCAGAAATCCTTGCCTTTCGCTTTGCCGACCGGCGTCGAATAAGCCGGTGCCGACCGCGTCGATGAAGACGAGATCGCTCTTGTCGATGAGGCTGTACTGATTCGGGATCAGGCGATACGGCGGCGGCGCGGTCGCCGTGGCGCTCGCGGATTCGACGCGCACCGGCGCGAGCGAGCCCATGTGCAGCCACACGCTCGATGAGCCCGGACCGCCGTTGTAGAAGAACGTGACCGGTCGCGGCGATCCCTTGCGGTTGTCATCGACCGTGTACGCGACGTAGAACACGCTCGCTTCGGGCTTGTCTTCCTTGTCCTCGCGGATCAGCACGTTGCCGGCGGTCGCGGTGTAGTGCACGGACTTGCCGCCGACGTCGACACTGCCGTGCGAAACCGACGTCTTCTCCGGCGGAACCGGCTTTTCGTCCTTCTTCTTTGCGTCCTTGTCCTTGTCCTGCGCGGCGTCGGCATCCTTGCCCTCGTCCGCGGCGAACACCGGCACGGATGCTGCGATCAGCAGCGAGAACATCAGCGAATCGATCCAGGCAAAGCGCATGACGAGGCATCCTCCGACCACGGGAAACGAGGGAATTTGCCGGCACGGGACACGGCAAGACTTGCGAGTTTCGCGCCGATGCCGGGCGCTGACCTATGACGAAAGTGCTAGGCGGATGTAAACGTCATGCAAATGACGGCGCGGCTCAGTCGTTGGACGGCGAACACGGTTCATCCGCCGTCATCCCGGCGAAAGCCGGGATCCATCGCGCTTTTGCTGACAAGAGCAAGATGGATCCCGGCTTTCGCCGGGATGACGAGGTCGGCGACTAGACCCGATACCCGCGATGGATCGCGACGATCCCCGCCGCCAGATTGCGCACATCGACGCGCGCGAGACCCGCCGCCTCCATCATCGCCTTCAGCGCTTCCTGATCCGGATGCTTGCGGATCGACTCGGCGAGATAGCGGTAGCTCGCCTCGTCGCCGGCGATCAGCTTGCCGAGGCGCGGCAGCACCTCGAACGAATGGAAGTCGTAGAGCGGCTTCAGGAATTCCGCGCGCACGCGCGAGAACTCGAGGATCAGCGCACGTCCGCCGATCTTCAGCACGCGATGGATCTCGGCGAGCGCGCGCTCCTTGTGCGTCACGTTGCGAAGCCCGAACGCCATCGTCACGCAGTCGAACGATTTGTCCGGAAACGGCAGCGATTCGGCATCGAGCTGCGCGTAGTCGAGCCCGCGCACGCGGCCGCGATCGAGCAGGCGGTCGCGGCCGACGCGCAGCATGTCGCCGTTGATGTCGCCGACGACGACCGCGCCCTTGTCGCCGACGCGCGGCAGCAGCAGCGCCGCGATGTCGCCGGTGCCGCCGGCGAGATCGAGCACGATGTCGCCCTCGCGCACGCCGCTGGTCGCGACGAAGTAGCGTTTCCAGACGCGATGCGCGCCGAACGACATCAGATCGTTCATGACGTCGTACTTCTTCGCGACCGAGGTGAACACCTCGCCGACCAGTTTGGCTTTTTCGCTTTCGGGTACGTCGCGGTAGCCGAAATGCGTCGTCGATTCGCTCATGCCGCCATCGTACCGCAGCCCACGCGCGGTCGCGCCGTGCGCGGCCGGAGCCCGCGCCTGGGGCGTTCGCCGGCCGTCATGCGATGATGTGCGCGGCTGTCCGGGGAGGGGTTGCCATGCTGGTCTGGTGGATCGGAGCGGTCGCGCTCGTCGTCGTCGCGGCGATCGTGATCCTGTTCAACGAGCTCGTCGCCGCACGCAACCAGGTGCGCGCCGCGTGGAGCGACATCGACGTGCAGCTGACGCGCCGTCACGACCTCGTGCCGCAGCTCGTCACCGCCGTGCAGGGCTACGCTTCGTACGAGCGCGCGACGCTGACGACGCTGACTGAGCTGCGCTCGCGCGCTGTCTCCGCGGCCTCGCTTGCCGACAAGGCCGCAGCCGAAGGCGAGCTCGGCAAGCAGATCGACCGCATCCTCGCGCTGCAGGAGCGCTACCCGGATCTCAAGGCCAGCGACAACTTCCTCGCGCTGCAGCGCGATCTCGTCGAGATCGAGGATCACCTGCAGTACGCGCGGCGCTTCTACAACGGCGCGGTGCGCGATCTCAACACGAAGATCGAAACGTTTCCGGCGCTGATCGTCGCGCGCGCCGCGGCGTTCAAGCCCGCGGAGTTCTTTCGCAGCGGTGCGGATCAGGAGGCGCCGGCATGAATTGCACCTCGAGCGATGACAGCCTCTGCATTCCCCCTCTCCCGCTTGCGGGAGAGGGCTGGGGTGAGGGCAATCTTGGAATCAACGCTCGCAAAGCTCCCCTCATCCGCCTCCGGCACCTTCTCCCGCAAGCGGGAGAAGGGAAACGCGTGCGCTTTCCGCTTGGGTGTTGGCGCTCTGTCCTCGTCGCGCTGCCATTCGCGCGCAGCGCACTCGCCACCGAACGCATCCTCGACTTCCACAGCGACATCGCCGTCGCCGCCGACGCCAGCATGCAGGTCAGCGAAACGATCCGCGTGCACGCCGAAGGCGATCAGATCCGCCACGGCATCTATCGCGATTTCCCGACGGACTACCGCGACAGCCTCGGCAACCGCGTGCACGTCGCGTTCGAACCCGTCGCGCGTCACGCGCGACGGCGCCGACGAGCCGTTCCACACGAGCGGGCTCGACAACGGCGTGCGCGTCTACTTCGGCTCGGAAAACACGCTGCTCGCACCCGGCGACTACACCTACGTGCTGCGCTACCGCACGACGCGCCAGCTCGGATTCTTCGCCGATCACGACGAGCTCTACTGGAACGTCACCGGCAACGGCTGGGATTTTCCGATCGACGCCGCGAGCGCCGCGGTCGCGCTGCCGGGCGCGATCGCACCGGCGGATCTGCGCGTCGAGGCCTATACCGGCGAGCAAGGCGCCAAAGGCAAGGACTACACCGCGAGCGCGGACGCGCCCTCGCACGCGACGTTCCGCGCGACGCGCGCGCTGGCGCCGCGCGAAGGGCTCACGATCGTCGTCGGCTTTCCGAAAGGCATCGTCGCCGCGCCGACGAACGAGCAGCGCGTGAGCTGGTTCCTGCACGACAACGGCGGCGTGCTCGTCGGCGGCGCCGGTCTTCTGCTGATGTGGGCGTACTACCTGCTGCAATGGATCCGCGTCGGTCGCGATCCGAAACCCGGCGTGATCATTGCGCAATACGAAGCGCCGGACGGCTGCACGCCAGGCATCCTGCGCCACGTCGAGCGCATGGGCTACGACGATCGCTGCTTCGCGGCCGATCTCGTCGATCTCGCCGTGCGCGGCGGCGTCGAGATCCGCGAGCATTCCGGCGACTATTCGCTGCTGCGCAAGAGCGGCGGATCGCGCGAGCCGTTGCCTGCGCCCGAAGCCAGCATCCTGAAGGATCTGCTCGGCAGCGCGCAGCACGCTGGAGCTCAAGCAGTCCGAGCACGAGACGATCGCCGCCGCGATCAAGCATCACCGCGAGGCGCTCGAGAAGAACGACGTCGGCCGCTATTTCCGCACCAACAGCAAGCTCGTGATTCCCGGCGCGCTGTTCGGCGCCGCCGCGCTGCTCGCCGGAATCTTCGCGTACGGCGCGACGCCGATGCTCGCCGGTGCCGGCTTCATGCTGGTCTGGCTCACGATGTGGTCGTTCGGCGTCGACTGCGCTCGTCGTCGGCGTGATCCGCGCGTGGCGCTCGCCGCCCGGCGTGCTGCACGTACATCTCGGCGATCTTCCTCACGCTGTTCTCGCTGCCGTTCGTCGCCGGCGAAGTGGTCGGCATCGGCATGTTCGCGAAGTTCACCGGCGTCGGGCTCACCGCGGTCGCGGTCGCACTGGTCGGCACGAACTTCGCGTTTTTCCACTGGCTGAAGGCGCCGACGCTCGAAGGCCGCAAGCTGCTCGACCGCATCGCGGGCCTGCGGCTCTATCTCGGCGTCGCCGAGCGTGACGAGCTTGCCGCGCAGAAAGCGCCGCCGCTCACCGTCGAGCAATTCCAGCGCTTCCTGCCGTACGCGCTCGCGCTCGGCGTCGAGAAGACCTGGGCCGACAAGTTCGCCGCGGCAGTCGGTCCGGCCGCCGCTGCCGCCGCCGCGGGAGCGCTCGGCTGGTACACGGGCAGCCATCTGTCGAACATCTCGAGCTTCGCCGACGGGCTCGGATCGTCGCTGAGCTCGACGATTTCCTCGTCGTCGAGCGCGCCCGGATCGTCGTCGGGCGGCGGAGGCGGCGGCTCGTCCGGCGGTGGCGGTGGTGGCGGCGGCGGCGGCGGATGGTGACGAGCGCGCTCGCGACGGCATGATCGGGATGCTGCGCGCTGAACCGATCGGCATCCTCTCGCTCGGCGGTGGGCGCCTTGCGCTGTCAGGCCGTGCGGTGAAGCCCCGCCGCTTCGAGCGCGTCGAGATACTCCTGCCAGTTGCGCGCGTGATCACGTCCGAGCTCGTGCAGCACGTCCCACGAGAAAATCCCGGTCGCATGACCGTCGTCGAAACGCAGCAGCACCGCGTAGTTGCCGATCGGCTCGACCGCGTCGATGTTGACGTTGGCCTTGCCGTCGACCAGCGTGCGCTGGCCGGGACCGTGGCCCTGCACTTCCGCGCTCGGCGAATGCACGCGCAGGTATTCGGCGGGAAGTCGGAACGTATCGCCGTTGTCGAAGCCGACTTCGAGCACGTGCGAGGCGCGGTGCAGCGTGATCGTCGTCGGTTGCGGCGCAGCCATGGAACCTCGGAAGAGACCGCACGTCCTCTTTATTCGAGCGCCGACAACGCGCCATCGAAAACGTGCTTCACATGAAGAGGGCGACCATGGATGGTCGCATCTGGACTCAGCTACCTCACTACGCCGACGCCCGATCGCCGCCGCAACGTGCAGCGATCACGGACGATCGCACTAGTGCACCGTATCGGAGGCGGGCACGCGCGGCGATCAGCGGACCACCCGGCGCTCCGGCGACCTGCCACAGCGCATCGAGATACCCCGAGCCGAAGCCGATCGATCCGATCGCCTCGAACTCGTACGCGCCGGTGTCCGGATACCACGCCGCGTTCGGATCGAGCTCGCGCAGCACGATCGCGTTGGCGTCGATGTCGATGACCTGGCCGACGTAGCTGATCTCGCCCTCGTCGTCCTCGACCATGTTGACCGAGAGCAGCGGCGCGAGCGCTGCTGCCGAGCGGGCGATGGCCGCCCAGTCGTCGAGATGGAAATCCGCCGGCACGCCGAGCTTCTCGCCGCGCAGCGCAAGCGCGCGATCGACGAACTCGCGCGCAGGATCGGCATCGAGCGCGCTGATGTCCGCGATCGCGATCGCGAGATAGCCGTCGAAGCGGATCGCATCGCCGACTTCGGCGATCAGGCAGAAATCGCGCGACAGCCCGACGACGTAGCCGTGGGTCACGCCCGGCTGGATGCGCTCGCGATGGATGCGCACCGGCTCGCGCTGCGTCGAACGCGCGCTTGAGCTCGGCGCGGACGCCGCGGGCCTTGAAGGGAACGACTGTGGTCATGGCGATATGGTCGGTGGTTTGCGGCGGGTGCGCAAGAAAATGCTGCTTTGCCCCCTCTCCCGCTTGCGGGAGAGGGCTGGGGTGAGGGCGGCCTTGGTTCAACGCTCCATCCATTCAACGAAGCGCATCGCTCCGGCTTCCCCTCACCCGCCCTGCGGGCGGCCTCTCCCGCGCAGCGGGAGAGGCGAAAATCACAAGATGTATCGCGACAAATCCTCGTCCTTCACCAGCGATCCGAGATGCCCATCGACATACGCCGCATCGATGCGATAACGCTGTCCATTCCGATCCGCCGCCTCGAACGAAATCTCGTCGAGCAGCCGCTCGAGCACCGTATGCAGACGCCGCGCGCCGATGTTCTCGGTGCGCTCGTTGACCTGGAACGCGATCTCGGCAAGCCGCGTGATGCCATCGGCGGTGAATTCGAGCGTGACGCCTTCGGTCGCGAGCAGCGCCGTGTACTGCTTGGTCAGCGCGCTCTGCGGCTCGGACAGGATGCGCCGGAAATCGTCGGCCGTCAGCGCCGAAAGCTCGACGCGGATCGGAAAACGACCCTGCAGCTCCGGCACGAGATCGGACGGCTTGGCCAGCGAGAACGCGCCCGATGCGATGAAAAGAATGTGATCGGTCTTGACGATGCCGTACTTGGTCGACACCGCCGAGCCTTCGACCAGCGGCAAGCAGATCGCGCTGCACGCCTTCGCGCGAGACGCCGGCGCCGCTCCATTCGCCGCGCTGCGCGATCTTGTCGATCTCGTCGATGAAGACGATGCCGTTCTGCTCGCAGTTCATCAGCGCCTGCGTCTTGATCTCCTCGTCGTTGATCAGCTTGCCGGCTTCCTCTTCGATCAGCAGCGGCCGCGCCTGTCCGATCGTGAGCTTGCGCTTCTGGCTGCGCTGGCCCGCGAGCGACTGGAACATGCCGCGCAGCTGGCTGGTCATTTCCTCCATGCCGGGCGGCGCCATGATCTCGACACCGACGTTCTGCGCGACGTCGATCTCGATCTCGCGATCGTCGAGCGCGCCCTCGCGCAGCTGCTTGCGCAGCTTCTGGCGCGTGTCGGCGTCGCGCGCATCGGTCGCCGGCAGCGGCTCGTTGGCGAAGCCGACGCCGGCGCGGCGCGGCAGCAGCGCATCGAGAATGCGATCCTCCGCGCGATCGTCGGCCTGCGTGCGCACGCGCGACTTGGCCTGCTCGCGCGCCATCTTGACCGCGCTGTCGGCGAGATCGCGCACGATCTGCTCGACGTCCTTGCCGACGTAGCCGACCTCGGTGAACTTGGTCGCCTCGACCTTGATGAACGGCGCATTCGCGAGCGCGGCGAGCCGGCGCGCGATCTCGGTCTTGCCGACGCCGGTCGGGCCGATCATCAGGATGTTCTTCGGCGTGACCTCGTCGCGCAGAACCGGTTCGAGCTGCATGCGCCGCCAGCGATTGCGCAGCGCGATCGCGACCGCGCGCTTGGCGGCGTTCTGGCCGATGATGTAGCGATCGAGCTCGTTGACGATTTCGCGGGGTGTGAGTTCGGACATATCAAAGTCGACTGTGGTATGCGGCGGCGGTTCCCTCCACCGTCATTCCGGCGAAAGCCGGAATCCATTTTGATCTTGTCGGCGCGCAGAAAATCAAAATGGGTCCCGGCTTTCGCCGGGAAGACGGCATTGGGGCGTCAGAGTTCTTCGATCGTGACGTTGTGATTCGTGTAGATGCAGATGTCGCCCGCGATCTTCAGCGCGTTCTCGACGATCGCCCGCGGATCCATTTCGGAATGCTCGAGCAACGCTTTCGCCGCGGCGAGCGCATAAGGCCCGCCCGAACCGATCGCGATCAATCCGTTTTCCGGTTCGAGCACGTCACCGTTGCCGGAAATGATCAGCGAGCTGGTCCTGTCGGCGACCGCGAGCAGCGCTTCGAGACGCCCGAGCCGGCGCTCCGTGCGCCAGTCCTTGGCGAGCTCGACCGCCGCGCGCGTGAGATTGCCGCCGTGCTTGTCGAGCTTCTGCTCGAACAGCTCGAACAGCGTGAACGCGTCGGCTGTCGCGCCGGCGAACCCGGCCAGCACCTCGCCGTTGCCGAGCCGGCGCACCTTGCGCGCGTTGGCTTTCATGACCGTGTTGCCGAGCGTGACCTGGCCGTCGCCGCCGATGACGACGCGCTCGCCGCGGCGGACGGAGACGATGGTGGTGGCGTGGAAGGTATCCGTCATGGCATCGCAACCCTGGGGAACGCATGGAATGGGGGATTCCAAGCGTAAACCAAGGCCTCCGGGTTCGGCGGAGCCGGAACCCGGAGGTGCTCATCGGATAGAGGCAAAGCGGGCGGTGCGCGCCGGTAAGCGCGCTCCGCCCGAGCGAAAGGACGGGTCAGCCCGGCCCTTCGCCGATTCCTGCGCGACGGTCAGTCGTCGAAGCCATCACGAAAGATCGTGTCGTCGTCGGTGGGGATGAACTGAAGCTCGTACGCACCAAGATCGCGCGGCCCCTGGAAATTCGCGATCTGCTGCAGATCGACATTGCGCGGATTGTTGTCCAGATCCGGGAAATCGTCGGTCACCGGCGCCGAATCGAGACCCGGCGAGAAAGGCGCGAGGTGATAGTCGCGGTGGGCGGCGTCGAGGAAAGTCGGCAAACCATAGAAGACCACGGAATCGTCCGTCGACAGCGTGAGGTCCGCCGGGTTGGTCAGGACGAAAGTGAAATGCCGTCGGCCGAGCTCGTTGTTGCCGCCGAAGTCCACGGTCTGTGTAACGTCCTCGGCGACGATCGTATTGAGCAATGTCGGACCCGGCGCCCGGATCACGTTCTGCGCTCCGATCGCGTTGTGCGTGAGCGTGCTGTCGGTGATCTTGATGTCGTCGTCGAAGCCATTCTCGACGCGGATCAGTTCGCCGGCGACCTGGTTGTCGGTCATCAGCACGGTGTGCATGTCGGTTGAGAAGGACTCTTCGACCATGCGCAGCACATGCCCGCCCTGGTTGCCCTGAAACTTGACGCGGCTGACCGAAAGGCTGCTGTGGTCCTGCACGAGGATGGTCGAACCATCACCGGCGGAACCGCCGCTCTGAAAGTTGCCGCTGATCTCGTTGCAGGCCACGCCGGGAGCGCATGCGCGCGCGACGGCCGGGCATCCGATGTGTCCCGAAACACTGCCGCCGTTCAGTGCGACCGAGCTGCCCCACGACGGCGTGAGCGCGCCACCCGGATCTTCGTCGGCATAGATGGCAGTGCCTTCCGCGGCCGTGTTGCCATTGATGAGAAAATCCTGCGCGCACACGGCACCATAGATGTAGAAGTCGCCGTTCGTGGCAAAGGTCGTACCCGGCTTGACGTAGATTCCGCCACCCGCGTGTGACGCGGCATTGTCTGACACCGAAACGGGCGACGACGGATTGGCCGCGACAAGACTCACATACACATCCTCCAGCGAATCGTCGCCGGCAAACGCTGAAATGCCGCCGCCGTAGCCCGCCGAGTTGTCGTAGACCGCGCCGTTGAACAGGAGATGCGCCGGCCCGCGCACATCGATGCCGCCGCCCGCACCCGTGTCGCTCAGCACCTCGTTGAGGAAGATCTGCGGCGGCACGCCCGTGCCGAGCGTTGTGAGAACCGCCTGACCTCCGATCTGCATGCCGCCTCCGTTCTGATCCGCCGTGTTGCCCGCGATGAAGACGCCGTCGTATAGGTTGATCGCCGTCGTATTGTCCGCGTTCACATGGATAGCGCCGCCGTTGACGGCGTGGTTGCCGGCCATCTGGACGCCGCCGAGATCGAGATTGCCGTGGCCTTCGAAGGCAATGCCGCCGCCGTCCGAGCCCGCGGTGTTGTTGACGAACACGACGTTGCCTTCGGTCGCATAGGCGAAGGTCTCGCCGCCGAGATAGAGGCCGCCGCCGCCGTTGTCGGCGGTGTTGTTCTCGATCGTCACGCCGGGATGCAGCGCGAGTGTGAACCCGGGCGCGTGGCCCTCGATGGTGACACCGCCGCCGTAGCTTGCGTGGTTGCCGGTGATGTCGACGTTCGAGAGATCGAGATAACCTGCGGCGCCATTGTGGAAGTGGATGCCGCCGCCGAAGCCGTCGGTGTTGCCGTCGGTCAGGACGAAATGGTTGAGAACGACGCGGACCGGGCTTCCGCCCACGACCTCGATCACGCTGTTGCCGGACTGGCTGCCGCCGGCGCCGATCCCCGCCGTGGTGTCGATCGGAATGTCGTTGCAGTTCTGGTCGTAGTTGCCGTAGATCTGGACGAACGCCTCCTGTATGCCGAACGGATCGACGTACGCATCCACGCCGCCGCTGTCGATGACCAGCGCCTCGTTGTAGAAGTTGTCGCCGGCGACGCCGATGAACGGATCGACGTCATCCGGCGCGTTGCGCTCTTTTCCGATGACGTAGTCGATCGCATCCTGGATTTTGGTGAACTGGCATCCGCTCCCGGCTGGACCTACGGTGACGATGGCGGATGCCGACTGGCTGACCAGCAGCAACGCAAGTGCGAACAGCAAATAGCGAATCGAGTGACGCTTCCCTGACATGAGTATGGCTCCCGCCGCATTTCCCCGAAATGGGTCAGGTGTAGAACGAAGTTGCGCGGCCGCGTGCGACAAGCGCAGCTCGACAATCGCTCATGCCTTGCGGCGAAATGCCGTTGTTGCCGTTCGCGCAAGAAACGCACAAGCATCGGACAAAGGCGGAGCATGCGTCTCGCCGCGGAACGGCGTTGGAAGCGGTGCGGGTCACCGGGAGAATGGCCGCCGGTGGGAGCGCGCGTTCGTGATGGCGCCTATGCGCGCGTGCGTACGCTTCTACGAACGAAAGACGAGTGCCTCTTCGCGGCTGACCGCGGCTATCCGCCGACGCGTTTGCGCCGCGCGCGCGGATGCGCCGCGTCGTACACCTTGGCGAGATGCTGGAAATCCAGATGCGTATAGATCTGCGTCGTGCCGATGTCCGCGTGCCCGAGCAGTTCCTGCACCGCGCGCAGATCACCGGACGATTCGAGCAGATGGCTCGCGCACGAATGGCGCATCAGGTGCGGATAGACGCGCTTCCACACGCCCTGCTGCTGCGCGCGGCGCTTGATGCGCGCGCGCACGCCGTTCGGCGTCAGCGGGCGGCCGCCGCGTCCGCGCACGAGCGGATCGCCATCTTCGCAGACGATCCTGCTCGCGCAATGCGGCGAGCGCCGCAAGCGCTTTCGCGCCGACCGGCACGATGCGCGTCTTCGAACCCTTGCCGGTCACGCGCAAGAGGCCGTCGCCCGCGTCGAGATCGCGCCAGCGCACGCCGCAAAGCTCGGACACGCGAAGCCCGCTCGAATAGAGCAGCTCGAACAGCGCGCGATCGCGCACGGCTTCGGCATCGTCGCCCGGCACTTCGACGAGCGTCGCCATTTCGTCCGCATCGAGCACTTCAGGCAGCTTGCGCGTCACGCGCGGCGAGCGCAGGCCAAGCGCCGGGTTCTGCGCGACATCGCCCTCGCGCGCAAGCCAGCGGAAGAAACTGCGCCACGCCGAGGCGATGCTCTTCAGCGACGCCGGCGCGAGCCCGCGCCGATGCTCGGCGGCAAGCAGTGCCTGCACCTGATCGCCCCGAAGATCGCGCCAGCGCGCGAGCTTGCGCGATTCGGCGAATTCGACGAGCGATGCGAGCGCACGCCCGTAGTGATCGATCGTGCTCGGCGAATAGCGCCGCTCGACGCGAAGGTACGCAAGAAACGCGTCGACCTTCGGCGCGAGCGCGGCGCTCATCTTTCCGGCGCGAAACGCGCGACAGCGGTGGCGACCGCTTCGGCGATCAGCTTCAGGAACACCGTGCCCATGCCCGGATGGAAGCGGTTCGCATCCTGGCTGGCGACCGCGAGCATGCCGACATCGTCGACCGGCAGCAGCACCGCCGATGCGACTTCGCCGACGCGCGCACCGAACAGCGCATCGAGCTTGTCCTGCTGCAGACGTCCGCACAGCGGCTCGCCGCGCTTGAGGAATTCGCCGAACGCCGGCATCGCGCGCGCGCCGTCGGGCTCGATCAGCAGCCATTCGACAATCGGCAGATCGCCGTCGGCGCGGAACAGCACGATGCGCACGAGATCGGTGTTGAAATCCTCGGTCAGCGCCGCGACGACCGCGTTCAGCGTTTCCGGCAGCGTGCCCGCGCGCATCAGCGCGAGCGTCAGCGTGTGCACGCGCACCATCAGCAGCTGGTTCTCGTGCGCGATCTCGATCAGCTCGTGCAGACGACGGTTGAGCTCGCGGTTCTTGTCGCGCAGCACGTCGAGCTGATAGCTCGCGAGCGACGCGGCCTGGCCCTGCTCGCGCGGCAAGGTCAGCGCCAACGCGAGATCCGGAAACTCGCCGAGGAAATCCGGATGCCGGCGCAGGTAGCTTGCAACTTCCATTGCGTCCAGACCTTCCTTGACGCTCAGGTCAGCCATGCCACTCCCCCTCGAAAACGAACGTTGCCGGACCCGTCATCCAGAGTGTCTCACCCGGACCCATCCAGCTTATTTCAAGCGCGCCGCCGGGCAGCGTCACCACGACATCCGCGTCGACGCCGCCGCGCTGACGCAGCACCGCGACCGCAGCACACGCGCCGCTGCCGCAGGCGAGCGTCTCGCCGACGCCGCGCTCCCAGACGCGCAGCGCGATCGCGCTGCGCGAGCGCACCTCGGCGAAGCCGACGTTGCAGCCGTCCGGAAACGCATCGGCGTGCTCGATCTGCGGCCCGAGCGCCTCGACCGGCGCCGAGCCGACATCGTCGACTTCGACGACCGCGTGCGGATTGCCCATCGACACTGCGCCCACTTCGACCTCGCGCCCGGCGACATCGATCCGGTAGCGATCATGCTCCTCATCGGCGATGAGCGGAATCGCCGCCGGCGCGAAGCGCGGCTCGCCCATGTCGGCGCGCACGCGGCCGTCGTCGAGCAGTTCGATCGCGATCGGACCCGATGGACTTTCGAGGATCGCGGTTCCTTTCTTCGCGAGTGCTCCCGCGCGCACGAGCCAGCGAGCGACGCAGCGCACGCCGTTGCCGCACTGGCAGGGCGCGCGAGCCGTCGGTGTTCCAGATGCCGTACGCGAAAGCGCGCGTCCGTGCTCGCGCGCGCGCTCGATCGTCAGCAGCTGATCGAAGCCGACGCCGAAGTGGCGATCGCCGAGCCTGCGGATCGCGGCGGTGTCGAGCGGCAAGCGGAGCCTCGCGGCAATCGACGATCACGAAGTCGTTGCCGAGGCCATGCATCTTGCTGAAACGAAGACCCACGCGGTGAGAGGCCTCTAGTGTCCGCCGGAGTCCTGCGCCGGCTTCGCTGCAGCGTCCGGTTGCGGCGTGGTCGAGTCCGGTGTCGTCGACGGCGGCGGCAGCGTGGACGGAATCGGCTTGACCAGATCGCCCTTGTTGCCGCACGCGGACATCGCGAGCGCGAGCAGCAGCGAAACGGCGAAGGGACGGAACATGCGCATGACGACACCTTGCAGATTGCAGCGGCACGTCCGCGTGCCGGAGCCGTCCCGCGGACGGCGTTTCCATCGACCGCGACAGTATAGCCGCGCGAGGCCCGGGCCAACCGGCTATGCTTTGCGGGCATGCCGCTGACGCCATTTCTGATCGGGCTTTACGGATTCGCGGTCCTCTGCGCGCTGATCGCGATCGGTCACGCCGCCGGCGCGCGGCGGCACTGGCGCTCGCGCCGGCGCTTCGCCGCGTGTCACCGCAGCCTGTGGTCGCTCGTGTTCGTGCTGCTCGCGCTGATCGGCGTGATCGGCGGCACCGCGCTGCTCGGATATCGGCGTCTCGCGTCGGAGTCGCTGGTCGCCTCGCTCGAAACGCGCCAGCTCGCGCCGCAGCGATACGCGGTCGACGATCGATCTGCCGGACGGCACGCGTCGCGAGGCCGAGATCGCCGGCGACGAATGGCAGCTCGACGCGCGCGTGATCAAGTGGGATGTGCGCGCGGTCGTGCTCGGCGCGCCGCCGCTGTACCGGCTCGATCGCCTGAGCGGACGCTACCGCGATGCGGCACGCGAAGCGGAGGCGCAGAAGAGCGTCGTCGCGCTGTCTGGCCCGACATCGCTCGACCTCTGGCAGATGAAGCAGTCGTTCCCGCGCTGGCTGCCGTGGGTCGACGCGGACTACGGCAGCGGCGCGTATCTGCCGCTGATCGATGGCGGTCGCTTCAACGTGACGCTCGCCGCTGCCGGCGGCCTCGTCGCACGGCCGGCCGACGCGCCGACCGCGGAAAAGCTGCAGACCGCGAGCTGGTAGCGTCCCGCGGCGCCGCGTGAAAGCCGACTGAATCGCGCCATCGCGCGTCGGAGCGACGTTCAGCGGCGCATTCCTAGAGTTCCCGGACTGGCGCGATCCGCGCCGCCTAACGGGAGTCTTGCGATGAAAACGCGCTGGCTTGTTTCCGCCGCCGCCGCGGCGGCGCTTTTCGCATGCGGCGTCGCGTCCGCCGGCCATCTTTCGCCTGCCGAGCTCGATCCGCTGGTCAAATCGGGCCGCGTGCTTCCGCTCGATGAGCTCGAAGCCGCCGCGCTCGACAAGCATCACGGCGGCCACGTGAAGAAAGGCGAGATCGAGCACAAGAACGGCGGCTACATCTACGAGGCCGAAGTCGCCGACCACCAGGGCAACGAGTGGGACATGGCGATCGACGCGACCACCGGCCTTCTGCTCAAGGACGAGAAGGACTGACGCGTCGCGTATCGCGCCGCGCGCGCCGCGATGAGGCGCGTGCCGGCGCGAACGCCTTTTCGTAGCGCAGCGCGTCGCGCCCGTCCTCGTAGTAGCCGAGGCGGATGCCGAAGCGCCGGTAGCCGCGCCGCTCGTAAAGGGCCTGTGCCGCCGCGTTGTCGGTGCGCACTTCGAGCCGCATCGCCGAGGCGCCGCGCGTGCGCGCGTGGCGCTCGGCCGCCGCGAGCATCGCCTCGCCGATGCCGGTGCCGCGCGCTTCGGGCGCCACCGCGATCGAATAGAGCCGCGCTATCCGGTGGCTTGCGTGGAAAAACACGACGGCGACGCCGACGATGTCGCCGCGCAGCGTCGCGACCAGCACCCCGGCGCGCGGGTTTGCCAGGTGATGGCGCATCTGCCGCGCGCTCAGGCGGTCGCTCGTAAAGACGCGGTTTTCCAGAGCGATCAACGCGGCGAGATCGGCATCCCGCGCGGGCCGGATGCGGACTTGCGATTCGGAGGCGACGGGTCGCGGCGGCACGCGCGAAAGCCTAGTCGACGCGTCGGCCGGTCGCAACGGAGCGGCAGACCGATGCGCCGGTCGACTGCACGGACGCGCGCGGCTGTGTCAAACTGCGCGCCCGCCCGATGCAGACCACCCCCTCCGCCCACGCCCCGCTCCGCGGCGACGCCCCGCTCTCTCGCTGATACTTCCGCATGAGCCGGCTCGTCATCGTCGTCGAGAAAGCCTCGGACTGGGGTTCGTACTACCCGTCCGACAACGTCGTCACCGCGCAGGATTACCTCAAGGAGCCGGTCGGCTCCGACGACGAGCGCACGCAGGTCATCAACCTCTGCCGCAGCTACAAGTATCTCGGCACCGGCTACTACGTTTCGCTGCTGGCCGAGGCGCGCGGACACAAGGTGATTCCGTCGGTGCGCGCGATCAACGACCTGCGCCGCCGCTCGCTGTACGGCCTCGACATCGACGATCTGAACCAGAAGCTGCAGAAGTTCCTGCCGGACGGCGGCCGCGACACGACCGATTTCGGCGTGCTGCTCTACTTCGGCGAGACCTCGTCGGATAGCCTCGAGGACATCGCGCGCCAGGTGTTCGAGGCGTTTCCGTGCCCGATCCTGCGCATCGAGTTCGAGCGCGAGCGCGTCTGGCAGATCAGCGCGATCAAGCCGACCGGCCTGCACACGCTGTCCGATCCGCAGGAGGACGCGTTCGCGCAGGCGCTCGACAAGTTCTCCAAGAAGCTCTGGCGCAAGCCGCGCCAGCGCCGCAAGTTCCGCTTCGATCTGGCGATGCTGGCCGACGTCAACGATCCGATGCCGCCGTCGAACAAGCGCGCGCTGAAGCGCTTCGTCGATGCCGGCGCCGAGCTCGGCATCGAAGTCGACACGATCAGCAAGAACGACTACACCAAGCTCGCCGAATACGACGGCCTCTTCATCCGCGAGACGACCGCGCTCGACAACCACACCTACCGCTTCGCCAACAAGGCGGAGAAGGAGGACATGGTCGTCATCGACGATCCGATCGTCGATCCTGAAGTGCACGAACAAGATCTACCTGCACGATCTTCTGAAGGCGCGCAAGCTGCCGACGCCCAAGACCGAGATCCTGTATCGCGACGAGCCGAAGAAGCTCGCCGAGCTGCCGGACCTGCTCGGCTTTCCGATCGTGCTGAAGATTCCGGACGGCTCGTTCTCGCGCGGCATCGTCAAGGTCGACAACGTCGAGCGGCTCAAGGCCGCGGCCGACGATCTCTTCCAGCACACCGCGCTCGTGCTCGCGCAGGAATTCATGTTCACCGAGTTCGACTGGCGCGTCGGCGTTCTCAATCGCGAGCCGCTCTACGCGTGCAAGTACTACATGTCGCGCGGGCACTGGCAGATCTACAACCACAACGCGAAGGGCGCCGCGAAATCCGGCGGCTTCGAGACGATGCCGGTGCGCGAGGCGCCGTCCGACGTCGTCAAGCTCGCGCTGCGCGCGACGGCCGCGATCGGCGACGGGCTCTACGGCGTCGATCTCAAGCAGTCGAGCGACCGCCTCGCGGTCATCGAGGTCAACGACAACCCGTCGATCGACGCCGGCGTCGAGGACGCGTATCTCGGCGAGGATCTCTACCGCCGCATCATGGACGAGTTCCTCAGCGCATGGAGCGCAAGCGGCTTGGCCTGCGCAGCTGACGCGCTGATGCGCGGGACGCCGCGATGACGGCGTCGGTTCGCGCGGAGCAACGCTGGCCGTCGTTCGTGCTCGCCGCGCTGATCGCGGCCGGCACCGATCTTCTTCATCGGCGAGCTGATCCACCAGCTGATCGACCGACGGTCCGTTCGGCTGGCATCTTTCGCGCGCACGGACCTGGCAAGGCGGGCTCGAAGTGCTCGCGCTCGCCGTGCTGCTCGCGGCGATCGCCGGCTTCGTGCAATCGCCGCGCTGGCGCGCCGTGCTGCTGATCGCACTCGCAGAGCTTTACCTGCGCCGTCATTTCGTCGATCTGCCGATGCTCGTCGACATCGTTTATTTCGAGATCCTGATCGGGCTCGGCGCGGGGCGGCGCGGCTTTGCGGTGCGGCGCCGGCGAGCGACGTGCGCGGCTATCTCAGGCTCGCGATCGCCGGCATCGTGCTGTGGAGCCTCGGCGCGTGGACGCTGTCCGCGTTCGGCTTCGGATCGCTGAAGATCCTGCGCCTCTACACGCTCGTGCTCGCGGTGCCCGCATTTGCCGCGCGGCAGACGCCGCTCAGCGTGTTTCTCGGGCGACGCTTCGCGACGCTCGGCGGCAGCGAGCGCGCCGCGGTCGCCGCGCTCGGCGCATGGTTCCTCTGCCTCGCCGCGCGCACCAATCTCGTCAGCGGATTCGATGCCTGGTGGTACGGCCTGCGCGGCGAGTACGCGCTCGTCGCGACGGGTTCGGTGTTCAAGTCGCTCGATCTCGTCGCGCCGGTCAACTACTACCCGAAGCTGTACGAGCTGCTGCTGATTCCGGTCAGCGGCCTGCACGACACCAGCGTGATCGAAGGCATCTCGATCGGCGTGCTCGTGCTGTTCGCGCTGACCTGCATGGAGCTGCTGAAGGCAATTCGCGCTCGGTTTCCGCACGCGGCTGCTGCTCACGGCGCTTTGCGTGACCGTGCCGGCGATCGCGAACGCGTCGCTCTCGCCGAAGCCCGATCTCTTCGCCGGCTGGGTGCTGCTGCTCGCGTGCCTCGACGCGCTCGCGTTCTCGCGCGAGGGCCGCACCAGCGCGGCGTACTGGATCATTGCCGCGTTCGCGCTCGCGTTCGCGAGCAAGCTGAGCGCGCCGCCTTTCATCGTCGCGATCCTCGCCGGCATGCTCGGCGTCTGGCTGTACAACGGCCGGCCGCGGCTCGCCGAGCCCGTTTCGGAACGCCGCTTCGCGATCGCGATCGCGGGCGCCGCGATCGTCGTCGCCGCGCTGCGTGACGGCGCGAACCTGGATCCTCACCGGCGTTCCGCTGATCGGCCCGGAGCAGCTCGTCGATCTTTTCGCGAAGCTCGGCATGACGCTGAAGCCGCCGGCCGGATTCCTGAGCGGCGGCCCGCCCGCGGACTGGCACGACCTGCCCGCGCTTGCTGACCGACCAGCTGTTCCGGCCGCAGCGCCTCGCGCACATGGTGATCAGCTGGATCGGCAATGTCTGGCTGTATCTCTTCGCGCTTGCGCTCGCGGCGTCGCTGCTCGCCGGCAAACCCGCGCCGGATCGCCCGCGCGTGCCGCTGATCTGGTCGATCGTGCTGCTGACCGGCCTTTCGCTGCTGCTGGTGTATCGCAACATCGAGCGCGGCGGCGACGGCAACTATTTCGTGCTGCCGATCGCGCTCGCGATCCTCGTCGGCGGCTACGCGGCGCTGAAACGCCTGCCGGCCGGAATGCCGACGCGCCTTCTGCTGGCGACGCTGCCGCTTTTCGTCGTGTCCCAGGCCTCGTACAGCTTCGTCAGCGCGGGCTGGGCGTCGGGCACGCGTCGCGTTCGATTTCGACTTCAGCCGCAGCGTGCGCGATCTGCGCGCCGACAACACGCGCGATATTCCAGCGCGGCCGGCATCGAAGGCATCGCCGAATATCTTCGCGCGGTGCCGGGCATCGCGCGCGGCGTCGGCTATGTCGCCGACGCGCCGGCGTTCCGGCTCGACGCGACGTTCGAGACGCTGAACTTCTACGAGTACTGGCGACGCGAGCCGCTCGTCAGAGCGCCGATGCGTTCATCGCCTATCTCGCCGAGCACCGCATCGACTATCTGATCATGCCGAGGCCGGGCAAGAAAGTCCTCAAGCGTCCGCTCGCGCCGACGATTCTCGGCCGCAGCGGAGCAGCTGCGCGCGATGCCCGACGTGCGCCTCGTCGAGGACCGCAACTACGAGCTCTACGATCTCGCCGCGCTGCACGCCGCTGCGCGCGGCGCGCGCTGAGCACGCACGTTGCGGGTCGCGCGACGCTTGCTCGCCAGCGCTGCGAAGCCCTTGCGTGACACGACGCGCGATGCGGCGGCGCTCGATCCAGCCGAGATCGACCAGCGGCGCGACGACGAGCCAGAACGGCAGCGTCGCGCCGAGCAGGCGATCGCCGCGCGCGAGCGGCACGAGCAGCAGCACGCCGACGCCGATCACGAACCATGCGATCAGCGAAACCGACCGGCGGCTTCGCGCTTCGACGCGCGGCCAGATGACCTCGGCGCAACGCTTCTGCGTTCCGAGGGCGAAATCGAAAACGGCGCGATGAGCATGATCCACTCCTTCCCGTGCGATGGATCGATGCTGCGACGGGACGGTCTCATCGCCTGAGACCATCGCAGCCGGGCCCGGAACGCGCCGATGAACGGCTGCGTGCATGCCATAATCGGTGCACGGAGGACGCGTGCAAACCCATGGTTTTCTTCAATACGCGGTCGTGCTCCTGCTCGCGGCCGTCATCGCGGTGCCGCTGGCCAAGCGCTGGCAGCTCGGCGCGGTGCTCGGCTATCTCGCTGTCGGCGCGCTGATCGGGCCGTCCGGCATCGCGCCTGATCGGCAACACCGAACAGATCAGCCAGCTGTCCGAGCTCGGCGTCGTGCTGATGCTGTTCGTGATCGGCCTGGAGCTTTCGCCGCAGCGCCTGTGGGTCATGCGGCGCACGGTGTTCGGCATCGGCAGCCTGCAGCTCGTCGTGACCGGCGCTCGCGATCGGCGGCATCGCGTACGCGCTCGGCCTCGACTGGAAGGGCGCCGTGATCGTCGGCCTCGGCCTTGCGCTGTCGTCGACGGCGATCGATCTGCAGATCCTCGCCGAGCGCAAGGAGCTGGCCAGCCGCGCACGGCCGGCTCGGCTTCGCGATCCTGCTGTTCCAGGACGTCGCCGCGATCCCGATCCTCGCGCTGATCCCGGCGCTCGCGATGGCGCATCCGACGACGAACCCCGGCGCGGGTGCGCTCGCGGCGCTGCGCGTGATCGTCACGATCGCGGTCGTCGTCGTCGGCGGCCGCTATCTGCTGCGTCCGATGTTCCGCGCGGCTGCGCGCGCCGGCACGCCCGAAGTGTTCACGGCGACCGCGCTGCTGGTCGTGATCGGCACGGCGTGGCTCATGGATCTCGTCGGCATCTCGATGTCGCTCGGCGCGTTCCTCGCCGGCGTGCTGCTCGCCGATTCGGAATACCGCCACGAGATCGAAGCGCAGATCGAGCCGTTCAAGGGCCTCCTGCTCGGACTCTTCTTCGTCAGCGTCGGCATGTCGCTCGACGTCGAGCGGATCATGCGCGAGCCGCGAGCTCGTCGGCGCGCTGCTCGCCGCGCTGCTCGTGCTGAAGGGCATCATCCTCTATGCGATTTCGCGCGCGTTGCCTCGCGCGAGGACCACACGCAATCGATCGCGCTGGCCGCAATCCTGGCGCAGGGCGGCGAATTCGCGTTCGTCGTGTTCACGCTCGCGGCGACCAACGGCCTGCTCGATCCGGCGCAGCGCGATCTCCTGATGCTGGTCATCACGCTGTCGATGGCGGCGACGCCGCTGCTGGTGCGCCTGCGCGTCGGAGTTCGTGCCGATCGAGCGCAAGACGAAGCCCGCGCGCGATTTCGACCGCATCGACGGCACGACGCCGCGCGTGCTGATCGCGGGGTTCGGTCGCGTCGGCCAGATCGTCGCGCGCGTGCTCAACGCGCACCACATTCCGTTCGCCGCGCTCGAGCGCGATGCCGAGCAGGTCGATTTCGTGCGCCAGTTCGGCAACCAGGTCTTCTACGGCGACGCGTCACGCCTGGATCTCTTGCGCGCGGCGCAGGCCGACAAGGCCGAGATCTTCGTCATCGCGACCGAGAATCCGGAGGAGAACCTGCGCACGGCGCGGCTCCTCAAGCGGCATTTCCCGCAGCTCAAGGTGTTCGCGCGCGCGCGCAATCGCCAGCACGTATTCCGGCTGATGGATCTCAACATCGACGAGATCGTGCGCGACACGTTCTTCTCGAGCCTCGAGCTCGCGCGCTACGTGCTCGAGGCGCTCGGCTACGATCGAGAAACCACCGACGAGCACCTGCGCCGCTTCCGCGAGCACGACGAGCGCGTGCTCGCGAACCAGTATCCGGTCTACGACGACGAGACGGCGCTGCTGCAGACGACCAAGGAAGCGCGCGACGATCTGCAACGCCTGTTCGAAGTCGACACCGGCGACGAAGAAGAAGAGGAAGAGTCGGCCTGAGGCGCGCGGGCGGCACCGACATGCGCGGCTTCGCACTCGCCGACGTCGATCTTTCGAGCTTCGATCGACAGTTCCGCGCGCGCTGCCGCATGCAGCGGCCGGACCGCTACCGCCTCATCGAAGCGTTGCCGCGCGATGCGCAGCGCATCGCGCGCGGCTCGGGCGTCTCGTACGTCGCCGCGAGCTTCGGCGCCGATGCGATCAGCCAGTCGCTCGAAGCGTTCGATCGCGTGCTCGCGTTCGACGAGACCGACCGGCCGGCTCGAAGTCGAAGCCGGCGCGCGCATCGGCGACGTGCAGCGCTTCGCGCTCGCGCGCGGCTGGTACCTGCCGGTTGCGCCGGGTCATCCGGCGGCGACGATCGGCGGCTGCATCGCGGCCGACGTGCACGGCAAGAATCCGGCGCGCGACGGCACGTTCCGCAGCCTCGTCGAGCGCATCGAGCTCTGCACGGCCGGCGGCGAAGTCGTGGTCGCGAGACCCGTCCACGAACGGCGATCTCTTCGCGGCGACATTCGCGGGCTTCGGCCTCACCGGCACGATCACGCGCGCGACGCTGCGTCTGGCGCGGCCGCCGGCCGCGCTCGTGATGCGGCGCGTGCCGGTCGCGAATCTCATCGACGCCGCGCGCGTGCTGCGCGAGGCCGCGAACGCGCCGGTGCTGTACGGCTGGCACGACGGGCGGCCCGGACGCTTCGGCCGCGGCGTGATCCGCATCGGGCTTGCGAGCGATGTCGCGGACGCGACGCCGCCGCGCATTCCGTCGGCGGCGAGCGATCTTCCGCGACTCGTCGAGCCGATGCCGTTCACGCTGTGGAACCGCGCCGGCATCGCGGCTGCGAATACATGGCTCGACTGCGCGCTGGTGCCGCGCCGGCCAGGCGCCGCTGCCGCTCGCGTCTGCGCTGTTTCCGCTGAACGATGCGCGCACGTACTTTGCCGGATTCGGCAAGGCCGGTCTCGTCGAAGCGCAATGGCTGGTGCCGCATGCGCGGTTCGATGCATTTCGCCGGCGCGCTCAGCGAGCGCGTCGCGCGCGATCGGCCGCGCATCGCGCTGATCGCGAGCAAACTTTTTGCCGGCAGCGCGGAAGGTTTTGCATTCGACGGCGCCGGCATTGCGCTCGCAATCCAGATTCCGTCGCCGTCCGACGCGCGCCAGCGCACGTTCCTCGAATCGCTCGCCGAGATTGCGCTCGCACATGGCGGCCGCGCGAACCTGATCAAGGAATCGACGCTCGATGCCGCCACAGCCGTTCGCGCGATCGTCGGTTTCGACGCGGCGCGCGCACGGCTCGCTGCGTGCAATCCCGGCGGCTTGCACACGTCCGAGCTCGCGCGGAGACTCGCGCTGTGAGCGACAGCGCGGCCACTGCGATCGTGATCGGCGCATCGAGCGGCCTCGGACGCGCGCTCGCCGCCGAGCTTGCGCGCCGCCAGTATGCGCTGCTGCTGATCGCATCGGACCGTCGCGATCTCGATGCGCTCGGCGCAAGCCTCAATCTGCAACACGGCATCGCGGTGCGCGCGATCGCGCTCGATCTCGGCCGCGAAGCCGATCCCGGTGCGACGCATCGCCAGCGCGCTCGACGGCATGCCGCCACCGACGGCGCTGCTGCTGCCGATCGGACAGTCGCGCGAGGACGACGATTTCTCGCTCGATGCGGGCTCGATCGGCCAGATGCTCGCGGTCAACCTGCACGCGCCGCTCGCGATCGTGCATGCGCTGCTGCCGCGGCTCGTCGAAACGCACGGCACGGTGGTTCTGTTCGGCAGCGTCGCGGCCGTACGCGGGCGCGGGCGCAATGTGGTCTATGCCTCCGCCAAGCGCGCGATCGTCTCGCTGTACGAGAGCCTGCGTCAGCGCTATCGCGCGCGCGAGCTTCGCGTGCAGCTCTACGAGCTCGGCTTCATGGCGACCAATCTGACGTACGGGATGCGCTTGCCGTTGCCGGCGGCGGAGCCCGATGCCGTCGCGCGCACCGTCGTGCGTCGCCTTGGTCGTGGGTCGTCGCGGCGCTATCTTCCGCGTTGGTGGGCGCCAGTTGCGTGGCTGGTCAGCTGGTTGCCGTGGCCGCTGTATCGCCGATTGAAGAGCTAGGCGACGGCGCTTCGCTTTCGCGTCAATCCTGCGCCCGCGCCGGCCGACGCAAGCGTCTGCCGCACGCTCGGAATCGGCGCGCGCTCGACGCCAAGCTCGGTCGCAACGTCCACATAGCCGAGCAACGCGGCGACTTCGCCTGCCTTGCGGCCGAGAAGATCCGGTTGGTCGAGCCGCGCGCCGTGTGCCTTGAGCGCGCGTGCGCATCCGAGAAGTCCATGGATCGCGCATGCATGCAGCGGCGTGACGCCGCGCTCGTCCTGCGTGTCGACCGCGGCTTCGTGCTGCAGCAGAACCTTGACCAGCGTCGCCAGATGCTCGCCGTCGCACGGCGTGCCCGGCTGCGCGCGTGCGCCGAGCAGGATCAGCACGGCGTCCTGGCCCGCGCGATTGCGTGAGGCGATCTGCGCGCCCGAACGCAGCAGGAGGTTGAGCAGATCGCGGATGGACGTCGTGTCGCCGCTGCCGGAGAACCCTGCCTCCGCGGCGGCAAGCAGCGGCGTCGTGCCGTGCTCGTCGGACGCGTTGACGTCGGCGCCGGCTTCGAGCAGCGCTTCGGCGAGTCGAGGCAGGCCGAGCGCCGCGGCGAGGATCAGTGCAGTGCCGCCGCCCGGCATGCGCATGTCGGGCTCGACGCCGTGGCTCAGCAGCGTGCGCACGACCGCTTCGCGCCGCGCGCTCACGGCCGCGGCGAGACAGTGGATTCCGGAACGTGCCGCGTGCGCGGTACTCGCGCCGGCTTCGAGCAGGCGCACGACGAGCCCGGCGTAACCGGCTCCCGCCGCGCGGATCAGCGCGGTCGCGCCCTGCGCATCTTCCGCGTCGAGCGGAAAACCGAAACCGAGCATGCGCTCGACCGCTTCGATGTCGCCGAGCGCCGCCGCGGCCGGCATGTCGGACGGGCGCAGCGGCCGATACGGCAATTTCCAGCGCGACCAGTTGAGCCAGTACGCCGGTTCGTACTCGCTGCGCGCAAGCGCGAGGCCCAATGGCGTCTCGCCGCTCGCCGACGGCGATTTCGGGGCTGGCGCCGGCCTGGATCAGCTCGCGCAGCAACGGCAGTGCGATAGCGACGTCGAGCTTGACTGCCGGGTGCAGCGGCGTGCAGCCGAGCGCATCGCGCGCGTTCGGATCGGCGCCGCGCGCGAGCAGTGCGCGCACGATCGCGATGTCGCCGATCGCGACGGCCGCGTGCAGCGCGGACGTGTCGGCGAGCGTCGCGCCGCACCAGTCCGCGCCGCGTTCGAAGAGGTCCATCGCGAGCGCGCGCACCGGCGCACCGGTCTCGCCGCGCGGCGCGGCCATCAGCAATCGCGCGACGATGCCGGCGCCGCCGATCGGCGTGCCGCGCGCGGCAAGATCGGCGAGCGCTGCGCAGCTCGCGGGCAGCAGATCGATCAATGCCGCCGCGAGCAGGCGGCCATCGCCGAGGCGCGCGTCGCCGCCGAGCCCATGGTTGAGCAGCCAGTTGCGCGCTTCGCCCGAGGGCAGCTTGGCGAGCGCGAGATAGAGATCGGCGAGCGCCGACTGCGGCCATTCGCGCACGACGTGCGCGAATTCGGCGACGACGTTCCAGTGGCCGAAACGCAATGCGTCGAGCAGGTGATCGGCGTTTGCGCTGTGCGCGCTGACGATGTCGCTGGCGAGCGTGCTCGGCAGCGGATAAGCCGGGTCGAGCAGCGCGACGATGTGCCAGCGGCCCGAAGCCGCGGCATGATCGAGCGCGCGCTTGCCGTCGGCCGCCGCGAGCGCGCGATCCGCGCCGAGCGTGAGCAGCGCGCGCACGGTTTCCTCGTTCGCGTTGCGCGACTGGCAGGCGACGATCAATGCGCTGCGGCCTTCGGCGTCGACGAGATTCGCGTTGAGCTTGCGCTTGCCGAGCGCGTGCACGACGTTGACCGCGCCGGAGCGCGAGGCTTCCATCAATGCGGTGGTGCCGCGATGGTCGGCGAGGTTCGGGTCCGCGCTGGCGATGAGCAGCGCTTCGGCGATGCGCGCGTGGCCGGCGAGCGCGGCGGTCATCAGCGCGGTGCGTTCCATCGCGCCGCGCACGTTCGCGTTCGCGCGATGCCTGAGCAGCGACTTCACGCCGTGGACGTCGTCGTCGTCGATGCCTGCGGCGAGCAGCACGGCCGGCTGCGCGCGCGCGACTTCGGGTTTCGCGCCGCGGTCGAGCAGGAAATCGGCGATGTTCCAGTTCGCGTTCATGCAGGCCACGCCGAGCGCGGTCATGCCTTCGCGGTTGACCGCGTCGACATCGGCCGACGCATCGAGCAGCAGCGCGGCGACGATCGGCTCGGCACAGCGCGCGGCGTGATGCAGCGCGGTGTTGCCGTCCGGCCCGGCGATGCGCGGGTCGGCGCCATTCGAGAGCAGCGTCATCACCGCATCGGGACGTCCCTGGTAGCTGTCGCGCGTCGCGGCGATCAGCGGAGTGAGGCCGCCGTGTGCGCGATTCACGTCGACGCCTTTTGCGATCAGGCCGCGCAGGAAGCGAAGATCGGGCAACGTCACCGCGATCAGAAGCGGGCTGCGCTGGTCGCGCTGATCCGGTCCCGGCACGGCGTTCGGATCTCCGCCGCGATCGAGCGCGGCGAGCGCGAGATCGATCTGGCCGGAGCGTGCGGCGCAGAGCAGCGTCGCGTCGAGATCGGAGCGGTCGATGCCGGCGGCGAGCTGCGCAGCGCTGCCTGCGCTTGCGACGGCGCCGGTTTCCACGCGCGCGTCGCGCTTGCGCGCGCGGCGCGCATCGACGAGCAGGGCGCGCAGGCTGCGATTGACGATCAGCAGGTGCGCGAGAGGAACGACGAGGACTGCATACAACGCGAGCGCGACGATGCGGAATTCGCTCGGCAGGTAGCCGCCGAGACCGGTCAGTGCGAGCGCACCGAGCGCGATCGCGAGCAGCGCGATTGCGGCCGGCAGGCCGTACGCGAAGAACATGTCGTGCGCGGCCGTCAGATGCCGCGCGAACGCGAGCGAGCGGCGCAGCGCGCCGAAGAGCCACGAGCCGCGTTCTTCGCTCGGGTAGGCATCGTCCCAGATCAGAGGCAGTGCGAACGCGGGCCATAGCCGCCAAAGTGCGAACAGCGCGACGACGAGTGCGATCGAGAGCGTGAGCGCGGCGGGGAGCGAGCCGTCGCGCGCGAGCCACCAGGCCGGTCCGACCACGAGGGCCGCGACCGCCGCGGTATAGGTCGTCAGCATCACGAAGTAGGCGAGCCCGCGCCGCGCGATGCTGCGGCCGAAGCTCGATTCCATGTCGAGCCCGAGCGCGTGGCAGATGCCGGTCATCGCGAGTGCGTTGCCGATCAGCAGCAGCACGAACGTCAGCGGATGCTGCACGGGCGCGGCCAGCGCGAACGCGAGCCAGGCCGGCAGGAGGTGCCGGATGGTCAAGGCGAAGGATTGCAGACGAGGTACTGCGGGTTTCGGCATGCCGGTCTTTCGTTCGCGGATCCGCGGCGCGCGCCGAGTATATCGGCGTGGGCTCCGCGTGCCGCTAATGCGGGGTTAAAGGTGAACCGTCCGGATGGAGATGCCCGTCCCTGTTCATGAATAGTAGTCGGTCGCCGGGGTGCGCGGACAATGTGTCGCCGTAGTTCACGCGGCCGCCGAATGGCACGCCTTGGTAGGCGTCGACGCCGAGAAGCAATCGTCCGGGCAGCCAGTCGTCGCGCGGGTCGGCCGGAATGATGTGCAGCGGCGCGGTCGATGCGTGGAGCTCGGCGAGCAGGTCGCCGTAGAGATTGCGCTGGATCTCGCCGACGGCGTACATGCGCGCCATCACGATGACGCCGTGCAGCACGACGATCGCTGCGAGCACCGCGAGGACGTTTCGGGCGATGCGATGCAGGTGGCTCCAGGCGCTGGCCGCTACCGCGATCGCGACGGCGCTGGCGAGATAGGCGTAGTGGTTGTACGAAGTCGGGAGCACGAGCACGGGCGCAAGTGCGATCGCGAATGCGGCGAGCCAGACGATCGGCCAGCGGCGGCCCGCGGTCGCGAGCGTTGCGAGGAATGCGACCAGGCAGGCGCTTGCCGCGGCGATCCGGATCGCGCTCTTGGTCAGCAGCGGAGCGATCTCGAACAGCGGCGGCATGAACGGGTACAGGAGATATTCGGCGAGGCGCGCGGGTACGTTGCGCAGCGACCATGCATACGCCGGATCGGTTTCGCCGCCGGCGGCGAGGACCGGCAGGCGCAAGAGGAGGTAGACGAGGACGACGGCTACGGCCGGTGCGATCGCGACGGCGCGCCGACGGAGCGTGATGTCGCGGGGAACTGCCAGCAACAGCAGCGCGGGCAGGACGATCGCGGATTCCTTGCAAAGCAGTGCGGTCGCGACCAGGAGCGCGCATGCGAATGCGTGCGGGATTGCTGTCTTTGTCTCGGTCGTGGCGAGCGCTCGCTGCAAACAGCGCGCGGCGAGAAGTCCGAAGGCTAAGGTCAGGAGGTCGGCCAGCGTTCCGGTCCAGCCGTGCACATACACGGCGTACGGCGACAGCGAGAACACGACGGCGGCTGCATAGGCGACGGGCTCGGCTATGCCGGTCCGGATCAGCACGCGCGCAAGCAGCCACGCGTTGGCGATGCCGATCAGGACAAACGCGAGGTGCATCGGCGCCGGCGTCGGCCAGGTGTGCGCGAGAGCGAGCCAGAGGTTGAACGTCAGCGGACGGTACTGAAGCGGCGCGAGATCGAGCCATCCGATCCACGGCAGCGCACTCCAGGAAGGCACGTCGGCGCGCGCGAGCCATTCGATTTCGTCGTGGCTGAACCAGCCGGGATCGAGGATCAGCGGCAGCTGCAGGATCAGCAGCAGGATCGGCAGCGGGATGCGGATCAGGCGCACGCGAACATTCTGCGATGCGCGGCGAGAGTGCGTGCGCGATGCGTTGCGGAGTCGGGCGGCATCGGGCCCGGAGCATAAAGAAAAAGCCCCCGCAGCGTTTGCTGCGGAGGCTTTGGTGAGGCCCCTGGCGATGACCTACTCTTGCATGGCTTAAGCCACACTACCATCGGCGCTGGTGCGTTTCACTTCCGAGTTCGGGATGGGATCGGGTGGGACCACACCGCTAAGGTCGCCAGGGAACTGGTGAGAGTCGCGCTTAAAACTTGAGCGCGGTCTCTGCATTGGGACTTGGGACGTAACAGAGCATTTGGTGCTGCCTCCAAACTTTCGTTGAGGCGACCTATCGCTAGGTCTGCTGGTGCTCCTCTGAGATCCTCGGCCACGGATGGCCGATTTTGCTCTCGCAGAGGGACCTGCGTTTCGTAAAAGCGAAGCAACTTGGAGTTATATGATCAAGCCGCACGGCTCATTAGTATCGGTTAGCTCGGCATTACTGCGATACACACCCGACCTATCAACCACGTAGTCTTCATGGGGCCTTTAGGGGACTTGTGTCCCGGGAGATCTCATCTTGAGGCGCGCTTCCCGCTTAGATGCTTTCAGCGGTTATCGCTTCCGAACGTAGCTACCCGGCAATGCCACTGGCGTGACAACCGGAACACCAGGGGTTCGTCCACTCCGGTCCTCTCGTACTAGGAGCAGCCCCTCTCAAATCTCCAACGCCCACGACAGATAGGGACCGAACTGTCTCACGACGTTCTGAACCCAGCTCGCGTACCACTTTAAATGGCGAACAGCCATACCCTTGGGACCGGCTACAGCCCCAGGATGTGATGAGCCGACATCGAGGTGCCAAACACCGCCGTCGATATGAACTCTTGGGCGGTATCAGCCTGTTATCCCCGGAGTACCTTTTATCCGTTGAGCGATGGCCCTTCCATACAGAACCACCGGATCACTAAGTCCTACTTTCGTACCTGCTTGATCCGTCGATCTTGCAGTCAAGCACGCTTATGCCTTTGCACACAGTGCGCGATGTCCGACCGCGCTGAGCGTACCTTCGAGCTCCTCCGTTACTCTTTGGGAGGAGACCGCCCCAGTCAAACTACCCACCACACGCGGTCCCCGACCCGGATTACGGGCCTAGGTTAGAACGTCAAGCACATCAGGGTGGTATTTCAAGGTTGGCTCCACCTGACCTAGCGGCCAAGTCTCAATGCCTCCCACCTATCCTACACAGACGAACTCAACGTTCAGCGTGAAGCTATAGTAAAGGTTCACGGGGTCTTTCCGTCTTGCCGCGGGAACGCTGCATCTTCACAGCGATTTCAATTTCACTGAGTCTCGGGTGGAGACAGCGCCGCTGTCGTTACGCCATTCGTGCAGGTCGGAACTTACCCGACAAGGAATTTCGCTACCTTAGGACCGTTATAGTTACGGCCGCCGTTTACCGGGGCTTCGATCAAGAGCTTCGCCTTGCGGCTGACCCCATCAATTAACCTTCCGGCACCGGGCAGGCGTCACACCCTATACGTCCACTTTCGTGTTTGCAGAGTGCTGTGTTTTTGGTAAACAGTCGCAGCGGCCTGGTCACTGCGACCCAGGATCGCTCAGCTACGCATGTAGCCACGATCTTGGGTGCACCTTCTCCCGAAGTTACGGTGCTATGTTGCCTAGTTCCTTCACCCGAGTTCTCTCAAGCGCCTTGGGATTCTCACCCTGCCTACCTGTGTCGGTTTACGGTACGGTCTGCATAACCTGAAGCTTAGAGGTTTTTCCTGGAAGCGTGGTATCAGTGACTTCGTCCTAAAAGGACTCGTCTCGGTGCTCGGCATAGATGACCGCGGATTTTCCTACGGTCAATGCCTACCTCCTTTCCCCGGGACAACCAACACCCGGTACACCTAACCTTCTCCGTCACCCCATCGCAGTTATGCGAGGTGCTGGAATATTAACCAGCTTCCCATCGACTACGCGTTTCCGCCTCGCCTTAGGGACCGACTAACCCTGCGCCGATGAACGTTGCGCGAGGAAACCTTGGGCTTTCGGCGAGGGGGCTTTTCACCCCCTTTATCGTTACTCATGTCAGCATTCGCACTTCCGATACCTCCAGCGGACCTCTCGATCCACCTTCGCAGGCGTACGGAACGCTCCTCTACCGCTCACACTTGCGTGTGAACCCTGAGCTTCGGTACATCGCTTAGCCCCGTTAAATCTTCCGCGCGGGCCGACTCGACCAGTGAGCTATTACGCTTTCTTTAAAGGATGGCTGCTTCTAAGCCAACCTCCTGGCTGTCTGAGCCTTCCCACATCGTTTCCCACTTAGCGATGATTTTGGGACCTTAGCTGCAGGTCTGGGTTGTTTCCCTTTTCACGACGGACGTTCGCACCCGCCGTGTGTCTCCCAAGCTTGCACGTGTTGGTATTCGGAGTTTGCCATGGTTTGGTAAGTCGCGATGACCCCCTAGCCATAACAGTGCTCTACCCCCAACAGTGATACTTGAGGCGCTACCTAAATAGCTTTCGAGGAGAACCAGCTATCTCCGGGTTCGTTTAGCTTTTCACTCCTAGCCACAACTCATCCCCTACTTTTGCAACAGGAGTGGGTTCGGGCCTCCAGTGCGTGTTACCGCACCTTCACCCTGGTCATGGCTAGATCACCCGGTTTCGGGTCTACGCCGTGCGACTATGCGCCCTATTCAGACTCGCTTTCGCTTCGCTTCCCCTAGACGGTTAAGCTCGCCACACAACGTAAGTCGCTGACCCATTATACAAAAGGTACGTAGTCACCCTTGCGGGCTCCTACTGCTTGTACGCATACGGTTTCAGGTTCTATTTCACTCCCCTCTCCGGGGTTCTTTTCGCCTTTCCCTCACGGTACTGGTTCGCTATCGGTCGGTCAGGAGTATTTAGCCTTGGAGGATGGTCCCCCCATGTTCAGACAGGGTTTCACGTGCCCCGCCTTACTCACTTTCATCGTGCATGCCCTTTCGCATACCGGGCTATCACCGTCTATGGCCGGACTTTCCAGACCGTTCCGCTAGAACATGCACAACTTTTGGGCTATTCCCCGTTCGCTCGTCGCTACTTAGGGAATCTCGGTTGATTTCTTTTCCTCGAGGTAATGAGATATTTCAGTTCCCTCGGTTCGCTTCCCATGTCTATAGATTCAACATGGGATACCGCTTGCGCGGTGGGTTTCCCCATTCGGACATCTCCGGATCGATGTCTGTTGCCGACTCCCCGGAGCTTTTCGCAGGCTGCCACGTCCTTCTTCGCCTCTGACCGCCAAGGCATCCACCGTATGCGCTTATTCGCTTGACCATATAACTCCAAGTCGCCTCAGAGTATTGGTCCAGCACTTCGCCTACTTGCCTCAACGACACGTCTGGTTCGACAGAACCAAAACGCTTGTTACGTCCCAAGTTGTCAAAGAGCACGCCACGGACTTCAACGTCCGGACGTCTTCAATTCGAAAGTGTGCGCGTTGTCATCCACGAGTGTTGCAAAGCTTGGTGGAGCTGACCGGGATCGAACCGGTGACCCCCTGCTTGCAAAGCAGGTGCTCTCCCAGCTGAGCTACAGCCCCAAAATGATTCAGAGCGTTCGTCCACTCCCAGTCTCAACTGGTGGGTCTGGGAGGACTCGAACCACCGACCTCGCCCTTATCAGGGGCGCGCTCTAACCACCTGAGCTACAGACCCAGTTTTTTAGCTGGTCGCTATGCAGCATTGCGCGCCTCGCGGCTTAGGCCGGCGAGTGGCTTGCTCGTGGATGCAGGTGTCTTGTGTGGACGCCTTGGGATGGCGAAGTCGTTCTCGAAAGGAGGTGATCCAGCCGCACCTTCCGATACGGCTACCTTGTTACGACTTCACCCCAGTCATGAACCACTCCGTGGCAAGCGTCCCCCTTGCGGTTAGACTACCTGCTTCTGGAGCAACCCACTCCCATGGTGTGACGGGCGGTGTGTACAAGGCCCGGGAACGTATTCACCGCGACAATGCTGATTCGCGATTACTAGCGATTCCGACTTCACGGAGTCGAGTTGCAGACTCCGATCCGGACTGAGAGAGATTTTCTGGGATTGGCTTCACCTCGCGGCTTCGCAACCCTCTGTATCTCCCATTGTAGTACGTGTGTAGCCCTGGTCGTAAGGGCCATGATGACTTGACGTCATCCCCACCTTCCTCCGGTTTGTCACCGGCAGTCTCCCTAGAGTTCCCACCATTACGTGCTGGCAACTAGGGACAAGGGTTGCGCTCGTTGCGGGACTTAACCCAACATCTCACGACACGAGCTGACGACAGCCATGCAGCACCTGTGTTCCGGTTCCCGAAGGCACCCTCGCATCTCTGCAAGGTTCCGGACATGTCAAGACCAGGTAAGGTTCTGCGCGTTGCATCGAATTAAACCACATACTCCACCGCTTGTGCGGGCCCCCGTCAATTCCTTTGAGTTTCAGTCTTGCGACCGTACTCCCCAGGCGGCGAACTTAACGCGTTAGCTTCGACACTGAGTGGCTAAGTCCACCCAACGTCCAGTTCGCATCGTTTAGGGCGTGGACTACCAGGGTATCTAATCCTGTTTGCTCCCCACGCTTTCGTGCCTCAGCGTCAGTGCTGGTCCAGATGGCCGCCTTCGCCACGGGTGTTCCTCCCGATCTCTACGCATTTCACCGCTACACCGGGAATTCCACCATCCTCTACCGCACTCTAGCTCGCCAGTATCCACTGCAATTCCCAGGTTGAGCCCAGGGCTTTCACAACGGACTTAACAAACCGCCTACGCACGCTTTACGCCCAGTAATTCCGAGTAACGCTTGCACCCTTCGTATTACCGCGGCTGCTGGCACGAAGTTAGCCGGTGCTTATTCTTCCGGTACCGTCATCCGCACGGGATATTCACCCGTACGATTTCTTCCCGAACAAAAGGGCTTTACAACCCGAAGGCCTTCTTCACCCACGCGGCATGGCTGGATCAGGCTTGCGCCCATTGTCCAATATTCCCCACTGCTGCCTCCCGTAGGAGTCTGGACCGTGTCTCAGTTCCAGTGTGGCTGATCATCCTCTCAGACCAGCTACGGATCGTCGCCTTGGTGGGCCTTTACCCCGCCAACTAGCTAATCCGACATCGGCTCATCTCATCGCGCGAGGTCTTGCGATCCCCCGCTTTCACCTCTCGGTCGTATGCGGTATTAGCGTAAGTTTCCCTACGTTATCCCCCACGACAAGGCAGATTCCGATGTATTCCTCACCCGTCCGCCGCTCGCCACCAGGTATTGCTACCCGTGCTGCCGCTCGACTTGCATGTGTTAGGCCTGCCGCCAGCGTTCACTCTGAGCCAGGATCAAACTCTTCAGTTGAAATTACAGGTCTTGCGACCAAACTTTAGAGTGTGAACCAAGCGTCTGTAAAAGCTTAAAGCTTGCTGCTTTTGACGTTTGCTTGGACGCACTTATTTTCTCGATGGACTTACATCCACCACAAGGCGCCCACACAAGTCACCTGCGCACACTGTCAAAGATCATGAGCTTGCGGGTTTTTGTTCAACCCGCGCCCGAGGACCTTTCGTCCAAGGGAGCCGCGTATCATACAACCTATTCCCGAACCGTCAACACCTTCGGCACAAATTTCTCGCTGCGCCGGGGATCGTTTGGAGTTGCGGGAACCTTCGCCGCCGCAAGGCCTGTCGGCCGGGCATCGAAGGGGCGCGAATCCTAACGAGGCGCATCGAATTTGGGAAGGGGTTCGGCGAAGTTTTTTTGAATCGCATCGCCAGCGCGACGCATAGGTTCCACCGAAGCCCTCAACGATGGCGGTCAGCCGCCCGAAATCAAGCGCACGCGCGCGAATCCGCGCTTGCCGAGTTGCAGCAGGTGCTCGCCGCCGGGCTTGAGCAACAGATCCCTCGCCTCGACGACATCGCCGTCGACCCGCACGGCGCGCTCGGTCAGCTTGCGCATCGCCTCCGAGGTGCTCGGCGCGAGCCCTGCGGCCTTCAGCAGCGCGCCGATGCGGATGCCTTCGGCCGGCACGCCGATCTCCGCGACCGCGAGATCCTGCGGCACGCCGCCGCCCTGCACGACCTCGTGCCAGTGGCGAACCGCGCCCTCCGCGGCCGCAGCGCCGTGGAAACGCGCCGTCAGCTCGCTCGCAAGCTCCATCTTGAGATCGCGCGGATTGGCGCGCCCATGCGCTATCGCATGGCGTAGCGAACGGATCTCGTCCATCGACTTCGCGAACGAAAGCAGCTCGAAATAGCGCCACATCAGGTCATCGGAGAGCCGCATGATCTTGCCGAAGATCTCGTTCGGCGGCTCGTTGATGCCGATGTAGTTGCCGAGCGATTTCGACATCTTGGCGACGCCGTCGGTGCCCTCGAGCAGCGGCATCGTCAGCACGATCTGCGCGGGCTGCCCGGCGTCCTCCTGCAGCTGCCGCCCGACCAGCAGGTTGAACTTCTGATCGGTGCCGCCGAGCTCCACGTCGGCCTTCAGCGCGACCGAGTCGTAGCCCTGCACGAGCGGATACAGGAACTCGTGGATCGCGATCGGCTGCTCGGCCTTGTAGCGCTTGGAGAAATCGTCGCGCTCGAGCATGCGCGCGACCGTGTGCTTCGCCGCGAGGCGGATCATGTCCGCCGACGCTCATCGGGCCGAACCACTCGGAGTTGAAGCGCACCTCGGTCTTCTCGCGATCGAGCACCTTGAAGACCTGGTCGGCGTAGGTCTTCGCGTTGGACTCGATGTCCTCGCGCGTCAATGGCTTGCGCGTCACGTTCTTGCCGGTCGGATCGCCGATCATCCCGGTGAAGTCGCCGATCAGGAAGATCACGGTGTGGCCGAGGTCCTGGAACTGCCGCATCTTGTTGAGCAGCACGGTGTGGCCGAGGTGCAGATCCGGCGCCGTCGGATCGAAGCCGGCCTTGATGCGCAGCGGGCGGCCGAGCTTCAGGCGCGCCTCGAGCTCCTCGCGCTTGATGATCTCGTCGGCGCCGCGGCCGATCAGATCGAGCGCGTCTTGCAAATCGGACATTGGAATTCCTGCTGGTGGAGATCGCGGACGGCGGCGCCGGACCCGCGCTTCCGGAGTCCGATCGGCAGTCGGTTCAACCGCCCGAAATCGGACCTCCCGGTTAATTATTGGTTAACCACGAAGTGCACGCAAACCCGCGCCGCCATTGGCAATTGACGCCGCGTACACGGGACCTTTATGGTACCGGCCGGACAGCCGGAACGCGATCGTGCACGAGAGATCCAACGAGTCAGAACCCTCCCGTCGCAATCCGCGCTGCATGGCCATCCGCCGCCATACACAACGCAAGCATTTCCATTTTTATTCGCGCTGGTCGAGCTGGACGTTCGTGCAGAACGTCGCCGCCAAGCCGATCAGCTGGCGTGCCGAACATTGGGTGCTCGGCGGCGTCGCACTGATCCTGACGGCGCTGGTCGGCATCGTGATTCCCGGCTGGGCCAACGCGACACGGCATGATCCCGCGCCGGCCGCGTACACCACGCTCGCGCTCGAAGTCCCGCAGCTTGCGCCCGGCGCGGAAGCCGATCCCTCGATCGGCGCCTACGGCATCGGCGCCGACGCCGAGCCCGACTGGCACCGCGTCAGCGTGCGCGCCGGCCAGTCGCTCGCCGACATCTTCCATGAGAACGGTCTCAGCCCGGCCGATCTGCAGCGCGCGCTGAATTCGCAGGACGATGCGTCCGCGCTGCGCCACATCCATCCGGGCGACGAATTCGCATTCGTCACCGACGCCAACGGCGCGCTGACGCTGATGCGCTTCGACCGCGGCGATGCCGCGCGCGTCACGCTGCGCTTCACGCCCGACGGCGTCACCGAAGCGGTCGACGAGCGCGCGATCGAGCGCCGCACGCAGGTCGCGCACGGCGTGCTCACGCGCTCGCTGTACGAAGCGGGCGCGTCGGCCGGCATGAGCGACACGATGATCTGGAAGCTCGCCAATGCATTCGGCTACGACATCGACTTCGCGCAGGACCTTCGCGAAGGCGACAGCTTCAGCGTGATCTACGACGACGTCTACCGCGAAGGCGAGCACCTGCACGACGGCGACATCATCGCCGCCACGTTCATCAACCAGGGCAAGCGCTTCACCGCGGTGCGCTACACGAGCCCGAGCGGCGAAACGCTCTACTACAGCGAAGACGGCCGTCCGCTGCGCAAGGCGTTCCTGCGCACGCCCGTCGAGTTCACGCGCATCTCGAGCGTGTTCTCGGTCGGCCGCATGCATCCGATCCTCGGCTACATGCGCGCGCACAAGGGCGTCGACTACGCCGCACCGACCGGCACGCCGATCCGCGCCGCCGGCGACGGCAAGATCACGTATCCGCGGCTGGAAGTCGGGCTACGGCAATTTCGTGACGATCCAGCACAACGGCCACATCTCGACCGCGTACGGCCACATGTCCTCGTTCGCGAACGAGAAGCTCGGCCAGCACGTGAGCCAGGGCCAGATCATCGGCTACGTCGGCATGACCGGCCTCGCCACCGGACCGCACCTGCACTACGAATTCCGCGTCGACGGCGAGCACCGCAATCCGCTGACCGTGACGCTGCCCAAGGAAGAGCCGCTGCCGGCAACGCAGCTCGCTCTCTTCAAGCAGAAGAGCGCGCCGCTGCTGGCCAAGCTCAAGTTCGTCGACGGCATGCAGCTCGCGCGCGCCAGCGACTGACGACGCGTGGCGGCGTCGCTTCATCTCGGCCTCATCTCCGGCACCAGCGCAGACGGCATCGATGCGGCGTTGGTCCGCTTCGAGCCGCGCCTCGAAGTCATTGGCGCGATCACCGACGCCGTATCCCGATCCGATCCGCGCGCGCCTGATCGCGCTCGCGACCGCGAACGCCGCAATTGCGCTCGACGACTACGGCACGCTGGACGTCGCGGTCGGCGCATGCTTCGCCGACGCGGCGCTCGCGCTGCTGCGTAAGACCGGTGTCGATGCACGCGAGGTCGCCGCAATCGGCTCGCACGGGCAGACCGTGCGCCATCGCCCGAAAGGCGAGCATCCCTTCACGCTGCAGATCGGCGATCCGAGCGTGATCGCCGAGCGCACGCGCATCACGACCGTGGCGGATTTTCGCCGCGCCGACGTCGCCGCCGGCGGCCAGGGCGCGCCGCTGCTTCCCGCGCTGCACGCAGCGCTATTCGCCGGCGAAGCAACGCGCGTCGTGCTCAATCTCGGCGGCATCGCGAACATCACGGTGCTCGCGGCCCGGCCGCGACGTGCTCGGCTTCGACACCGGCCCGGCGAACTGCCTGCTCGATGCCTGGGCATTGCGCCATCTCGGCACCGCGCGCGACGAAGGTGGCGCGTGGGCACGCGGCGGACACGTCGATCGCGATCTGCTCGCTTCGCTGTCGTCGGATCCGTACTTCGCTGCGGCGCCGCCAAAGAGCACCGGCCGCGAGCACTTCAATCTCGACTGGCTCGACGCGCGCCTCAGCGCACGCACGACGCCGCAGGACGTGCAGGCGACGCTGCTCGCGCTGACGACCGAAAGCGTCGCCGGCGCGATCCGCACGGCGGCGCCGGATGCGCGCGAAGTGTTCGCGTGCGGCGGCGGCGTCCACAATCCGGTACTGATGGACGCGCTGCGCGAGCGCGTCGCGCCAGCACGCCTCGAGAACACGGCCGCGCTTGGACTTGATCCGGACTACGTCGAAGCCGCGGGTTTCGCATGGCTCGCGCGCGCCCGGCTCGCGGGTGTGCCGGGCAATCTGCCGGCCGTCACCGGCGCGCGCGGTCCGCGCGTTCTCGGCGCGATCTATCCCGCACCCTGACGGCTAACCGTGTTTGCGGCGCTTTGCGGCCGGTGCATGCGGCGCCTGCGCGCCGTCGCCCGAAAAGAGCGGCGTGCCTTCGATGTGCTCGAACGCGCTGAGCGCTTCGCGGAATACCGCGGTCTCGCCGGGATTCCAGGTGCCGCGAAGATGCGCGATGTCCTGCCGATCACGCCGCGAAAGATCCTCGCCGCCGAGGCCGAGCGCATAACGCAACGCATTCACGATGACCTGGTTCACCGGCCAGTTGCGCTCGACTGCGATCTGGCGCAGGCGCTCGGCGATCGCGTCGTCGACCTCGCGGATCAGGATGTCGGTCATGGCCGATGCGCCACATTCCCCGTGATTCCCGAAGCCATTGTGTCACGCTTTGCGCGGCCGGTTTCGCGCACCGGTCCGCAACCGGCGATCAGGATTGCCGCTCGCGATCCCGACGGTCGTAGTGTGACCAGAGCCACAGGAACAGCAGCATCGCCGGCAGGACGGCGAGCGTCGTGATCACGAAATAGATTCCATAGCCGGTCGCCGCGACGATTCCGCCGGCGAAGAAACCGAGCACCTTGCCGGGCAGATTCACCAGCGAGGACAGGAGCGCGTATTGCGTTGCCGTGTGCTCGCGATTGACCAGCGAGGACAGGAACGCGACGGTCGGCGGACCGAGCATGCCGAGCGTGAAGTTCTCGCCGGAGATCACCAGCGTCAGCACGGCGAGATCGCCGTGATGCGCGATCAACCACAGATACAGCAGATTGCTGCACCCGCACAGCACGATCACCGCGCACAGCGTGCGCCATGCGCCCCAGCGCGCGACGGCCGCGCCGCCGACGAAGACGCCGGCGATGCCGATCCAGACGCCGTAGAACTTCGTGATCGCTCCGATCTCGGTCTTGCTGAAGCCCATGTCGAGATAGAACGGGCTCATGATGCCGCCGATCAGCGCCTGCTCCGGGATCTTGAAGACGAGGATGAAGGCGAGCGTGGCAAGCGCGAGCACGCCCTTGTAGCGACGGAAGAAATCCGCGAACGGCTCGACCACGCTCTGGCGCATCGCTTCGCGCCAGCTCGCGGGCACCACGTGCCGCACATCGGGCTCGCGCGCGAGAAGATTCGCCGCGATCGGGATCGCCATGGCCGCGGCCATCGCGAAGTAGACCGTCCGCCATGGCATGTGGTCGGCCATGATGAGCGCGACCGCACCGGCGAGGATCAATGCGAGGCGGTAGCCGAGCGAATACGTCGCGACCAGCGCGCCCTGATCGCTGGGCGGCGCGATTTCGATGCGGTATGCATCGACCGCCATGTCCTGCGTAGCGCCGAAGAATGCGACAGCCAGCGTCGCGCCGACGAACGGGATCAGCGCGGCCGGCGTCAGCAGCGCCATCGCGACGAGCCCGACGGTGACGCCAATCTGCGCGAACAGCAGCCATCCGCGGCGCTGGCCGAGACGTGCGAACAGCGGCAATCGCCAGTGATCGAGCAGCGGCGCCCAGACGAACTTGAACGCGTACGCCATGCCGGCGCTGGCGATCATCGTGATGTCGCGAAGCTCGATGCCGGTTTCCTTGAGCCAGTAAGCCAGCGTGCCGGCGACAAGCAGAAATGGCAGGCCCGAAGCGAAACCGAAGAAAAGCATCGTCCACGCCGAGGGTTGCGCGAACGCGCGCCAGACCGAGGGTCGACGCGCCGGCCCTGCGGCAGGGTCACTCATGCGTAATCCACGGTGTACGGCGCGTGGTCGGAAAAGCGCGGCGTCGAAGGCGCGATCGACCAGCCCTTGAGCTTCGCGCGAAGACTCGGCGTCACCATCTGATAGTCGATGCGCCAGCCGACGTTCTTCGCGCGCGCGGCGCCGCGATTGCTCCACCAGGTGTAGTCCTCGCCGTCCGGGTTCAGCGTGCGATACGTGTCGACCCAGCCGGCATCGCCATCGCAAAGTCCGTTGAGCCAGTCGCGCTCGGCCGGCAGGCAGCCGGAATTCTTCTGGTTCGAGGTCCAGTTGCTTGATGTCGAGACGACTGCGCACGATGTTCCAGTCGCCGCAGACGCACGTAATCGCGACCGCTCGCGAGCCAGCCATCGAGCACCGGCTTGAACCACTTCATCACCTTGAACTTGAAGCGCTGCCGTTCCTCGCCGGACGAACCCGAGGGCACATAGAGCGACACGACGCTGAGCTTTCCGTAGCGCGCCTCGATGTAGCGGCCCTCGTTGTCGAACGGCTTCCAGCCGAGCGTCGTGCGCACCTCGTCCGGCTCGCGCCTGCGAATAGATCGCGACGCCGCTGTAGCCCTTCTTCGACGTCGCGTCGCGATAGAAGCAGTGATGCCCGTCCGGCCGGAACATCGGATCGGTCAGCTGATCCTCCTGCGATTTCGTTTCCTGCAGGCAGACGACGTCGGCGGACTGCTTGCGCAGCCAGTCGAAGAAACCCTTGTTCGCGGCGGAGCGGATGCCGTTGGCGTTGAAGGTGATGATGCGCATAAAGAGCAGGGGTCAGGGAAGCGGGATGAGGGGCGAGGGCACGCGGATGAGGCGTCTAGGCTGCATGGCGACCGACTGGCGCGCAATGCATCCTGCGCGTTCGCGCCGCCTCTTGCGTTACGCTTCCATTTCCGAGCCCTCGCCTCTCCGTCTCCTCGTCATCTCTCGCCATGCTTCCATCCCAACGCGAATTCCTCGACCTCGCCGTCGCCCGCAACGCGCTGCGCTTCGGCGAGTTCACGCTGAAGTCCGGCCGCGTCAGCCCGTATTTCTTCAATGCGGGCCTGTTCGATTCCGGCGCCGCGCTCGCGTTGCTCGGGCGCGCATACGCGGATGCGGCGACGCAGGCGGGTGTCGCGTTCGACATGCTGTTCGGGCCGGCCTACAAGGGCATCGTGCTGGCCGCGATTGACCGCGGCCGCGCTCGCCGAGCGGCACGGGCGCGACGTGCCGTTCGCGTACAACCGCAAGGAAGCCAAGGATCACGGCGAAGGCGGAACGCTGGTCGGCGCACCGCTCGCCGGGCGCGTGCTGATCGTCGACGACGTGATCACCGCCGGCACCGCGATCCGCGAATCGCTGGCGCTGATCCGCGCGGCCGGCGCCGAGCCCGCCGGCGTGCTGATCGCGCTCGACCGCGAGGAACGCGGCCAGGGCCAGCTCTCGGCGACCCAGGAGCTGGCCGCCGAGTACCGTATCCCGACCATCGCGATCGCGCGGCTGTCCGACCTTCTGGCCTATACCGCCGACCGGGCGGAGCTCGCGGTCCATCGCACACGCCTGGCCGAGTACCGCGAGCGCTACGGCGCCTGAGCCCCGGCCGGGCCGCCGGATGCCAGGCTCGGTGTGAACGCGGGCTCAGCGTGGCGGCGGACGGCTGTCCTATACTCGGCCGAGGAGGAATCCGCGATGCGCTTCGCTTTGCCTGCCGTGCTGGCCCTGCTGCTTGCCGGCGTCGCTTCGGCGGCCGACACCGCCAAGCACAACCGCTACAAGTGGACGGATGCCGAAGGCAACCTCCACTACAGCGATGCGTTGCCGGCGGAGGCCGTGAAGTACGGCTACGAGATCGTCAGTCCGCAGGGCGTCGTCATCAAGCACGTCGATCGCGCGAAGACGGCCGAGGAGCGCACCGCCGCGAAGGCCGAGATCGCGAAGGCGCAGGCCGCGAAGGATGCCGAGGAAACGCGCGTGCGCACCGACCAGCAGATGCTGGCCGCGTATCCGACCGAAGAAGACCTCAAGCGCGCGCAGCACCAGCAATCCGAAATGCTCGAGACGAACCTGACCTCCGCGCGCATCAGCCTGCAGAGCCAGGAAAAATCGCTCGCCGAGCTCCTCGGCCATGCCGCCGAGCTCGACTCGAGCGGGAAGACGCGTGCCGCCGGCGCTGGCCAAGCGCATCGCCGACACGCGCAAGCAGGTCGAGGATCAGCGCGCATACATCGCGCGCAAGGAAAACGAGCGCGACCAGACGATCGCCCATTTCGACGACGAGCTTGCGCATTACCGCAGCGTGAAGACGGGTAGCGGGGCAGATCGGCGCTGAAAGCAGTGGCGTGCGGACGCTGATCGCTTCGTTGAGTCGCGAGTGGCGAATCAGCCGCATTCGCAACGATCGCAGCGCCTCAGCGACCCCACCCCACTCTAGAACGGCAGCGGCAGCGACGAATCGAGCTTCATCAGCTCGGCGCGGAACACGTCCTGCACGCGCTTCAGTGCCGCGGCGTTGTCCGCATCGAAGCGCAGCACCAGCACCGGCGTCGTGTTCGACGCACGCACGAGACCCCAGCCATCCGGCCAGTCGGCGCGCATGCCGTCGATCGTCGTGATGCGCGCGCCCTCGAACGTCGCGCGCGCGCGGAAATTCTCGATGAAGCGGTAGTGCTCGCCTTCGCGCATCGGGATCTTGAGCTCGGGCGTCGATACGCCCTTGGGCAGCGTGTCGAAGATCGCCTGCGCATCGCGGCCTTCGGGATCGCTGCCGATGATGTCGAGCAGGCGCGCCGCCGCGTAGATGCCGTCGTCGAAGCCGTACCAGCGCTCGCCGAAGAAGAAGTGGCCGCTCATCTCGCCGGCGAGCGCGGCGTCGGTTTCCTTCATCTTGGCCTTGATCAGCGAATGGCCGGTGCGCCACATCAGCGGACTGCCGCCGTGCTGCAGGATCAGCGGCTGCAGATGCCCGGTGCACTTGACGTCGTAGATGATCGTCGCGCCGGGATTGCGCGTCAGGATGTCGGTCGCGAACAGCATCAGCAGGCGATCGGGGAAGATCACCTCGCCGGTCTTCGTGACGACGCCGAGCCGATCGCCGTCGCCGTCGAACGCGAGGCCGATGTCGGCGTTGATCTGCTTCACCGACAGGATCAGGTCCTGCAGGTTGTGCAGGTCCGACGGATCCGGATGGTGGTTCGGGAACGTGCCGTCGACGTCGCAGTAGAGCGGCACGACCTCGCAGCCGATGCTCTCGATGACCTGCGGCGCGATCGCGCCGGGGATGCCGTTGCCGCAGTCGACGACGACCTTGAGCTTGCGTTCGACCTGGATGTCGTTGGCGATGCGGTGGATGTAGTCGGCCGTGATGTCCATCGTCTGCAGGCTGCCGCTGCCGCTCGACGAAGCGATTCTCGGCGATGCGCGCGTAGAGCGCCTGGATCGAGTCTTCGGACAATGTTTCGCCGCCGAGGACGATCTTGAAGCCGTTGTAGTCCGGCGGATTGTGGCTGCCGGTGACGGAAACGCCCGAACCCGTGTTGAGGTGGTAGCAGCCGAAGTAGACGACCGGCGTCGGCACCGCACCGATGTCGATCACGTCCATGCCGGTGCTGCGCAGGCCTGCGACCAGCGACGAGACCATGTCCGGTCCGGAGAGGCGCCCGTCGCGGCCGACGACGATCTCCTTGAGACCGCGGTCGCGGCCTTCGCTGCCGATCGCACGGCCGAGCACGCGCGCGACCGCTGGAGTCAGCGTTTCGCCGACCACGCCGCGAATGTCGTAGGCGCGGAAAATGCTGCGATCGATATTCACCGGTGCCTCCACGGCATCGCTTGATCTGCTGGGACGGGATGGTGCGCCGGGCTTCGCCTTGGCGGGCTTCGCAGGTGCAGCCGCCTCCTGACGCAGCGCTTCGGCGAGCGTGAGCTCGGGTCCTGTCGGCTTCGCCTTCAAGCGCAGCGTCGTCATCGCGCGATGCAGCCCGACGCGCCGCAGCCATAGTGCCGCAATTCCGCCGACGAGACACAGCAGCGCGAGCCCGACCAGTGTCTGGAGACTGCGCGGTCCGACGATGAAGTATTCGGGCTCGCCCTTGCCGACGCGCAGCATCGAGCCCGGAATCGGCTCGCCGAGATCGCCGATCGAGCTGCCGCTGCCGTCGCCGATGCTCGCGATCACGAGATCGCCGCGACCGTCGCCCTGGCGCAGGTCGAGGCGCGCGCCTGAGATGTGCGCCGTGCGGAATGCGCGCAGCACGGTGTCGAACGGCAGGTACACCATCGCGAACGCGACGATCGCGTCGTCCTTCTTCACCGGCAGCGCCATGACCAGGCGCTGCCCCTTGTCCTTCTCGAAGCGCATCTGCATCGGCGCCGCCGCCGCGTGCGCCTGCGCCTGCATCAGCATCTGCGCCTTGGCGTAGCCGAACTGCGCGAGATCGCCGGCGAGGATCTCGTCGAGACCCGGCGAATAGAAATCGACGTCCTTGAGATCGGGCAGCGCGGCATGCAACGCGTCGGATGCCGCCTGGCGTCCCTCTGCACTGCCCTTGGCGAGCGCGTCCTGCACGACCGGCGTCGCCAGCGCCGCTTGCACGCGCTCGAGCTTCTCCTTGAGCTCCTTGCCGACCGCGGCGATCGCGGCCGCGCGCACCGTGTCGGCTTCCGCCGCGCCGGTTTCCTCGGTATGGACGAGCCACGCCTGCCAGGCGAAGAACACGCCGATCGCGAGCAGCAGCGTGCCGAGCGCGAGCGGCACCAGCACGCGCACGATGCGCTTCAACGGTGCGACCAACGGCGCCATGCGCGCCTTCCAGTCGATGCCCGGCTTGCGCGCTTCCTTCTTGTTGTTGTCCTTCGCCCCCATCAGCCGTTCGCCTTCAATGCCGACCGGAACTGCCGAAGCCGCCTTCGCCGCGCGCACTGGGCGCGAAGTCCTGGACCACGTCGAACGTCGCGCGCACGATCGGCGCGAACACGAGCTGGGCGATGCGCTCGCCCGGCGCGATGGTAAATGCGCTCGCCGAGCGGTTCCAGCACGAAATCATCAGCGGCCCCTGATAGTCGGCGTCGATGAGCCCGACCAGGTTGCCGAGCACGATGCCGTGCTTGTGGCCGAGCCCCGATCGCGGCAGCACCATCGCGCACAGTCCGGGATCGCCGATATGGATCGCGATGCCGCTCGGGATCAGCGCGCTCGCGCCGCCTTCGAGCGTCAACGGCGCATCCAGCATCGCGCGCAGGTCGAGCCCCGCCGAAGCAAGCGTCGCATAGTCCGGCAGCGGAAATTCCCGACCAAGTCGCGGATCCAGCACTTTCAGCTCGATCTTCTGCATGGATCAGGCGCGCGCCGCGCGCTGCGTTCGCACGCATGCGCTCGCCGATGCGCGCGAGCAGGCGCTCGGCCAGCGCGCGCTTGTCGGCGCGCTCGAGCATCTCGCGTCCGCCCGGCCAGAGCAGCAGCAGCGCGTTGTCCTCGCACTCGAAACCCTGCCCGGCGCCGACATCGTTCGCCGCGATCATGTCGATGCGCTTCTTTTCGAGCTTCTGACGCGCGTAATCCTCGACCTTCTCGGTTTCCGCGGCGAAGCCGACCACGAAAGGCCGCTTGCGGCAGGCCGGCGACCTCGGCGATGATGTCCGGGTTCTGCACGAGCCGGAGCTCGAGCGGCTCGCCGCCTTTCTTCTTGATCTTCTGCGCCGATGCGGCTTCGGGCCGGTAGTCGCCGACGGCGGCCGCCGAAATGAACACATCGGATGCCGGCGCGCGCGACAGCACCGCATCGCGCATCTCGCGCGCGCTGCGCACGTCGATGCGCTCGACGCCCGGCGGCGTCGCGAGCGCCGACCGGCCCTGCGATCAGCGTCACGTCCGCGCCCTGCGCCGCCGCAGCGGCGGCGATCGCGAAACCCATGCGGCCGGAGCTGCGGTTGCCGATGAAGCGCACCGGATCGATGTCCTCGAAGGTCGGGCCCGCGCTGATCAGCATGCGCATGCCGGCAAGCGCGCGCGGCGCGCGCGTCGCGACGAGCTCGGCGACGATGTTCTCGGCTTCGAGCAGGCGCCCCGCGCCGAATTCGCCGCAGGCCTGGCTGCCGGACGCGGGACCGAGCACGCGCACGCCGCGCTCGCGCAGCGTCGCGAGATTCGCCTGCGTCGCCGCGTTCGCCCACATCTGCTGGTTCATCGCCGGCGCGAGCGCGATCGGCGCGGCCGTCGCAAGACAGATCGTCGTCAGAAGATCGTTCGCCATGCCATGCGCGAGCCGCGCGATGAGGTCGGCCGACGCCGGCGCGATGACGACCTGCGTCGGCCCAGCGCGCGAGCTCGATGTGACCCATCGCCGCTTCGGCCGACTCGTCCCAGAGGCTCGATCGCACCGGATTGCCCGGACAGCGCCTGGAACGTCAGCGCGGTGACGAAGCGCGCCGCGCCTTCGGTCAGCACGACACGCACCTCGGCGCCCGCATCGCGCAGGCGGCGCACGAGCTCGGCCGCCTTGTACGCGGCGATGCCGCCCGATACGCCGAGCAGCACGCGATGACCTGCCAATGCCGGTTGACTCATGTACGAAACCGCCGACTTCACGCGAAGCGCCTAGCTTACTGAAAAACGTCGGCGCCGCCGCTCGGTCCGCGGCCGCCGGCGCGCTAGCGTGTGTCTCCGGTCACGTTGTCGCGCACCAGCGCGCGCTCCCGCGGCCGATCCATCACCAAAGGACATATCCGCATGAGCATCCGCGACTGGCCCGACGACGAGCGCCCGCGCGACAAGCTGCTCGCGCGCGGCGGCGCGGCGCTGTCCGACGCCGAGCTGCTGGCCGTGTTCATCGGCTCGGGCGGCGCGGCCAGAACGCGGTCGAGGCTCGGTCGCGCGCTGCTCGCCGGCGCCGGCGGCCTGAAGTCGCTGCTCGACTCGCCGCGCGCCGGCGGCATCGGCGCGGTCGCGTGGTGCCGGCTCGTCGCCGCGCTCGAGCTCGGCCGGCGCTATCTCGACGCCGAGATGAAGACCGCGCTGACGCTGACCGATCCCGGCGCGAGCGGCCGCTATCTCAAGTCGCGCCTGTGCGCCTATCCGTACGAGGTGTTCGCGTGCCTGTTCCTCGACAACCGCCATCGCGTGATCGCGTTCGAGGAGCTGTTCCGCGGCTCGATCGGCGGCGCCAGCGTGCATCCGCGCGAAGTCGTGCGGCGCTGCCTCGCGCACAACGCCGCGGCGGTGATCCTCGCGCACAACCATCCGTCCGGCGACGCCCGAGCCGAGCCAGGCCGACCGCACGATCACGCTGCGCCTGCGCGACGCGCTCGGGCTCGTCGACGTGCGCGTGCTCGATCACATCATCGTCGGCGACGGCGCAGCCGATCTCGCTCGCCGAGCGCGGCTGGCTCTGAGACGCGCATCGGCGCCGGTGGCACGCGGCGCTCGGTATACTTGTCGCCTGACAGCCTGGGGATGCAGCACCGACCGGTGATCTTCGACTATCCGCCGGCTTTTCCGCCGGACGCGATCGAGCGGCAGCTGCCGACGCCGGCAGTCCGCGCGCGCGCTGCTCGCGACGCACGATGCGGCGCTCGAGGCGATGCTCGCCGCACGGCGTCGCGATTTCGCGCCGCTCGCCGTCGGCGCCGACGGCGAAGCGCTGCTCGATCGTACCGAGACCGCGGTGCGTCTGGCCTACGCGCGGCTCGCGAGCCGGCACGGCCGGCTCGGCACGGACTTCCACGCGTACCACAACGAGGGACACATCCTCGAGATCTGCGCCGACCGCATCCCGCGCGTGTTCGCGGCGCCCGGCGCGCGCGAGCTCTCGCTGCAGCGACTGGTGCGCGCTGCTGCTGTTCGGCGCCGGCCATGACCTGCGCCAGCGCGAGGCGCAGATGTTCTCGGCCGGCATCGGCGCGAACGAGCGCGCCAGCACCGAGGAAATGCTGCGCATCCTCGACACCTCGGGTTTCGATCGCGAGCGCGATGCGGATCTCTACGTCGCGCTCGAGCTCATGATCGCCGGCAGCACGTTCGATGCGCGCGCACCGGGCGGCGGTGCGTACAACGCCGCCGAGCTCGTGCAGAGCGGCGGCGCGCTCGCGGCCAAGCTCGATGTGAAGCTCGACAAGCACCGGCCCGGCTGGCGCGCCGATCCGGCGCTCGTGCGCGGCCATCGTCTCGCGCTGATCGCGGCCGATCTCGACACCGCGAACGTCGCCGACACGTTCGCCGCGTTCGCCGCGAACGGCGAGAACCTCTGCCGCGAACGCGAGATGCTGAGCGGCCGCTCGCTCGACGCCGGCGAAAGCGCGCTGCCCGCGCTCGGCTTCCTGACCGACGGCCAGGACCGCTTCTTCTTCGACCTGCACCGCTTCAACTCGGATCTCGGCCACGCCGCGTTCGACGCCGGCAAACAGGCCAACGCGCCGCTGCTGAAGGCGCTGACGCTCGGCGTGCGCGCGCGGCTCGCGGTCGGCGGGCCACCGGCGACCGGGCGCCAGGTCATCGACGCGTATCGCGCGACCGTCGCAGCCGTCACCGAAAGGAGCGCTGGGTGAATGAGGCGGCCGGGATGGCCGCTCTCGATTTCGCGATCAGGACGACCGCATAGGCATCGGCGGGTTGGTGCATCCGTGCACCCACGGCGACGTGCGCATCCCGCACGCCACCCGTACCTGCCGATGGCGAAACCTTAGACGGCGATCGCGACATTCCGATGACACCGGCCGCGACCGGCCGCCGCGAATTTCGGGAAACGCGGCGATGCCGGCTAGAATGCCGGGTTTTATCCCGATCCCGCCGTGAAAGAGCTCCTCCGCGATTCGATCCTCGAGGCCTTGGCCACGCTGAAGGCCGCCGGCACGCTGCCGGCCGGCGATCCGCCGGCGTTCGTCGTCGAGCGCACCAAGAGCCGCGAGCACGGCGATTTCGCGACGAACATCGCGCTCCTGCTGGCGAAGCCCGCCGCGAAGCAAGCCGCGCGATATCGCCCAGGCGATCGTCGCCGCGCTGCCGGCCGAACGATGCGATCGCGAAGGTCGAGATCGCCGGACCCGGCTTCATCAATTTCTTCCTGAGCCCTGCCGCGTACCGGCAGGAGATCGCCGGCATCCTCGATCGCGGCGACGACTACGGCCGCGGCACAGCCGGCGCCGGCCGCGCGCGCCGGCGTCGAATTCGTCTCGGCCAATCCGACCGGTCCGCTGCACGTCGGCCACGGCCGCGCGGCGGCGATCGGCGACTCGCATCGCGCGCGTGCTCGACGCGAACGGCTGGCAGGTCGTGCGCGAGTTCTACTACAACGACGCCGGCGTGCAGATCAACAACCTCGCGCTGTCGGTGCAGGCGCGCTGTCGCGGCATCGAGCCCGACGGCGACGGCTGGCCGGCGGACGGCTATCGCGGCGACTACATCAAGGATGTCGCGCGCGCGTACCTCGAGCGCGAAAGCGTGCACGCGGACGGCGAGGACGTCGTCGGCACCGGCGACATCGACGATCTCGACGCGATCCGCCGCTTCGCGGTCGCTTACCTGCGCCGCGAGCAGGATGCGGATCTGCAGCGCGTTCGGCGTCGAGCTTCGACGTCTATTACCTCGAATCCTCGCTGTACGCCGACGGCAAGGTCGAGGAGACGACGCGCCGGCTGGTCGCCGCGGGCCACACCTACGAGGAAGGCGGCGCGCTGTGGCTGCGCACGACCGAGTTCGGCGACGACAAGGACCGCGTGATGCGGAAGTCGGACGGCATCGTTCACGTACTTCCTGCCGGACGTCGCCTATCACCTTTCGAAGTGGCAGCGCGGCTACGAGCGCGCGATCACCGAGCTCGGCGCCGATCATCACGGCTCGCTCGCGCGCGTGATCGCGGGCCTGCAGGCGCTCGACGCCGGCATTCCGAAGAACTATCCGGAATACGTGCTGCACCAGATGGTCACGGTCATGCGCGGCGGCGAGGAAGTGAAGCTCAGCAAGCGCGCCGGCAGCTATCTCACGCTGCGCGATCTGATCGACGAGGTCGGCCGCGACGCGACGCGCTATTTCCTGATCGCGCGCAAGTCCGATTCGCAGCTGATCTTCGACATCGACCTCGCGCGCGCGCAGACCAACGACAATCCGGTCTACTACATCCAGTACGCGCACGCGCGCGTCGCCAGCGTGATGCGCCAGCTCGCCGAGCGCGGGCTCGCCTGGGATCGCGCGAATGGCCTCGCGAATCTTTCGCGGCTCGACAGCGAATCCGAGCAGGCGCTGATGGTCGAGCTGTCGCGCTATCCGGAAGTCGTCGAGACGGCCGGCGAGAATCTCGAGCCGCATCTCGTCGCGACGTACCTTCGCGAGCTCGCGGCCGCGTTCCACATGTACTACAACACGCACCAGTTTCTCGTCGACGACGCCGCGCTCCGCGACGCGCGCCTGACGCTCGCGCAGGCGACGCGGCAGGTGCTCGCGAATGGCCTTGACCTGCTCGGCATTTCCGCTCCGGAGAGCATGTAGATGGCAGCAAGAAAGGGACGCCAGGCGACGCGCGGCGGCAGGCAAGTCGTGGCCGGCGTGGATCTGGGTCGGCATCGGCCTTCTGCTCGGCATCGGGCTGATGCTGCGTCGTGCTGTTCAAGGACTGGGCGCCGCTCCTGCGCAAGAAGAACCTGCCGCAGCCGAATCCGGCCGCGACCGCACCGCAGGCGAGCGAGCCCGCCGTCGCCGATGCGAGCAAGCCGAAGGAGCCGCCGAAGAAGAGCTACGACTTCTACAAGGTGCTCGAAGCGAACGAAGTCGTGATTCCGGACGCCGAGCTTTCCGCGAAGGCGCGCGCCGAGCAGCAGGCGCGCGCGACACCGGGCGCGACGACCACGCCGACGACTCCGGGCGCAGCGCCGACGCCGAGCGGCCGCTACATCCTGCAGGCCGGCTCGTATCCGGATGCGAAAGGCGCCGACGAGATCAAGGCCAAGCTCGCGCTGCTCGGCTTCGTCGCGCAGGTGCAGCCGGTCACCGTCAACGGCAAGGCGTGGCATCGCGTGCGGCTCGGGCCGTATGCGAGCGCGAGCGATCTCGAAGCGGCCAAGCGGTCGCTCGGCGACAACGGGATCAATGCGATTGCGTTGAAGGAAACGCCGCCGACGCAGCAGTAGCACGCTCGTCCGCGCTTCGCTTCCCCTCTCCCGCTTGCGGGAGAGGGTTGGGGTGAGGGAGCCTTGGCGTCGGCGTCTCGATCGAGCGCTCTCGACGAACGCCTGCTCCGAGGTGCCCTCACCCTGCCCTCTCCCGCAAGCGGGAGAGGGGAAAGCCAGGTCACGTCGCGTCGAATCCGTTGCGGAAGATCACATCGGCAGGATCGACGCACGAACGTCGCATCGACTTCGCAATCCGCCGTCACCGGCGCCGTCGTGAACACGCTGGCGACCAGCGTTCCGCCACAGCCGGTGACATCGCCGATCAGGTAGTTCGCATCCGGCGTGACCGTGAACGCGATCGTGTCGCCGTCGTTGACGGTCTGCGGCGTGTCCGGTGCGATCGAGCCGTGCGCACCCGCGACCGGCGTGACGACATGCGTCACGGACACCTCGTCGGAGTGGAAGCGGTAAACCTTGTTGTGCGCGGTGTCGGCGATGTAGAGATTGCCGTCCTCGTCCTCGCCGAATCCCGAATACGTGCCGTATCCGTTCGGATCGTTGCGCCACGCGGTGAACGTCCAGCGTGTGGCTCGCATCGGGCTTGGCGAAGAAGATCTCGCTCGAGCACGAATCGGCGAACACGTACATGCCCTGGAATTCGGTGATCGGTCCGCGGTAGCGATAGCCGCCGGTGACCGCGCAGCGCGAGCCGGTCGCGTGGTCGTATTCGATCAGCGGCAGCACGTTCGGCTGCAGCGGCGGCGTGCACACCTGCGATGAGTTGAACACCGACGTGCCTTCCATGCAGTGCCAGCCGTAGTAGATCGGATCGGACGAACCCGCCGTGCGCAGGTTGATCTCTTCCCAGTGATCCTGGCCGACGTCGCCGATCCACATGTCGCCGGTCTTGCGATCGAAGCTCCAGCGCCACGGATTGCGGAAGCCCCAGAGATAGATCTCGTCGCACGTGTGGCTCGTCGCGACGAACGGATTGTCGGCCGGGATCGAATATTCCGCCGGCTCGCCGGTCGCGGCGCCGCACATCTCCTCGCCCGCGATTTCGCCGCGGTTGTCGACGTCGATGCGCAGCATCTTGCCGCGCAGGAAGTACTGCGGCTCTGTCGCGCTGTTGTCGCAGCTCGTCGACGTCGTGTCGTTCGGCTTCTTCCACAGGCACTCGGCGAGCCAGTGCGTGCCGCTCTCCTGTCCGCCGTCGCCGGACGACATGTAGAGATAGCCGTCCGGACCGAAATGGATGTCGCCGCCGTTGTGGAACGACGGCGGCGAATTGTCGGCAAGACGCATGACGACCGTGCCGGTCGGATTGGCGACGTTCGGGATCGTCCGACACCGTGTAGCGTTCGAGCACTTCGTCCGGTCCGCTGCCGAGACAGCTGCCCGGCACAGTGCAATTGCCCGAGCGCATGTACACGACGTAGAGCTCGTCGTTATGCGGCATGCCGGGCTGGCCGTAGTTCGGATGGAACGCGAGGCCGAGCAGGCCGCTCGTTCCGCCGGAGCCTGGATAGGTCACCGACAAGGTCAGGAATGGCGTCGGCAGCAGTGTGCCGTTCTTGACGATGCGGATCGTCCCGGCCTGGCTGATGACGAACAGGCGTCCGCTGCCGTCGTGCGGTGCGCGCACGCCGATCGGCGCCTGCACCGCATCGGTGATGAGCTCGAGCGAGAGATCCGGCGGCACGGTCTGCGCGATCGCCGGACACACAAGCGCACACAGCACGCCGCAGAATATCCAACGAATCACCCGCATCGCCGCCCCCAAGACAGTTCGCGAAGTCGCGGACTCTACACCGAAGCCGTGACGGGCCGCGACCGTCTGGCGGAGGGCGAATTGTCCAAGCTCAATCGAATCGGCTCAATCGAATCCGTTCGCGAAGATGAGATCGACGACGACGTCCGAATGGAAGATGTAGACCGGCCCGTTGCCGTCGGAGACGTAAAGATTGCCGGCCTCGTCCTCGCCAAAGCTGTATGTGCTCATGAACGGCGTGCCCTGCATCGTCTCGTACGTCCACGGCGATACGTTGCCGTCCGCGTTCGCGACGACGTAGATGTCGCCGCTGCAGTTGTCGCTGAAAACGTACTGGCCCTGGAACGACGCGATCGGACCGCGATATCTGTAGCCGCCAATGACCGCGCAGCCGATCGAATGCGAATAGTCGAGCTTCGGCGGCACGCTGCCGGGCGGTCCCGAACATGGCGTGCCGCCACCGGGGTATTCGTGGAAACCTTCGCACTCGTTCCACTGGAAGTTCTGGCCCACGCTGCCGGCCGGCTGGAAATCGATTTCCTCGTACGAGTTCTGGCCGACGTCGCCGATCAGCATGTCGCCGGTCTCGCGGTCGATGCTGAAGCGGAACGGATTGCGGAATCCCCAGTTGAAGATCTCGGCGCAATCGTTCGGATGCTGGCCGACGTCCGCGAACGGATTGCCGGCGCGGTATCGCATACGGCGCCGCTGCTCCCGGCGTCGCGCCGCAGAAATTCGCGCGGCGCGGATGCGGTCGTGTTGTGCACGTCGAGGCGGATGATCTTGCCGAGCAGGTAATACGTCGGGCCGACGCCCGTGGTGGTGTAACAGCTGGACGGATTGTTGTCGGCCTTCTTGCGTCCGGTGCACTGCGCGAAGCCGTTCGGATCGCCCTGCACGCCGCCGTCGCCCATCGACCAGTTGAGATAACCCTGGCTGTCGAAAGCCAGATCGCCGCCGTTGTGGTTGTCGGCGATGTCGGGCACGCGCAGGATCACTTCGCCGTCGGGATTGGCGATGTTCGGATCCGACGACACCGTGTAGCGCGCGAGCACCTGGTCGTTGGAATCGCCGAGCGATGGATCGCTGTCCGGCGCCGTGTACGTCACGTAGAACGTGCCGTTCGTCGCGTAGTCCGGATCGAACGCGAGACCGAGGATGCCCTGCTCGCTCGAGCACGCGGTCGCGATCGAGACGAACGGCGTCGGCAATACCGCGCCGTTCTGCACGATCACGATGTCGTCGCAGCGCTCGATGATGAAGACGCGCCCGCTGCCGTCGTTCGGCGCGCGGATTGCGATCGGCAGCGCGAACTCGGTGTTGTCGTCGGGGAAACGGACGAGGTAGACGGGCGGCGGAACCCGCGAACGCCGGAGCTGCCGATGCGATCGCGATGAGTCCGCTGAGCCAGTGGCGCGTTGACATGGGCTCGTCTCCCGCTGGGGCCGCATGATGGTTTAGCACGGCAAACGTTAGATTTGCATTGCCTCGCACACCGATGCGGGCATCACACTTTCGCCGTTTCGTCGCGCCAATCGCTGGCGCCGGTCATCGAAGGGCCAGCTGGGCGGCGTAAGATGCGACCCCCACCCCGCCGTCGGCGCCGATTCCGAGGGAGAGTGACAAGGTGCGAACGAAGCTCTTCGTGCAGACGGCCATATATGTTTTCGGCTGTTCTTTTCTGTCCGGCGCATTCGCCACCGACTGGATGCAGTTCGGCTACGACGCGACGCACAGCGGCAACAACACCGCGGAAACGACGCTGACGCAGGACAACGTCGATCAGCTGCAACGGCGCTATCAGGCGACGCTGCCCGCGAGCGTCGACAGCGCTCCGGTTTATCTGTCCGGCGTCTCGACCAGCGGCGGCACGCGCGATCTGTTGTTCCTGCTCGCAGCAGAACGGCATGCTGATGGCGATCGACGTCGCCGACGGATCGGTCGTCTGGTCGCATCAGGAATCGGGCAACCAGCCGACGACGTCCGCACCGGCGATCGATCCCGGGCGCGGTTTCGTCTACGCGTACGGTCTCGACGGCTTCGTGCACAAATACAACGTCGGCAACGGCAACGAAGTCACCAGCGGCGGCTGGCCCGAGCTGATCACGCTGAAGACCAATGTCGAGAAGGGCGCCGGCAGCCTCACGATCGGAACGTCGGGCGGCATCACGTATCTCTACGTCGTCACCGACGGCTACGGCGGCGATGCCGGCGACTACCAGGGCCACCTGACGACGATCAATCTCGCCAACGGCGTGCAGAACGTGTTCAACACGCTGTGCAGCGACAACCCGACGCACCTCGATAGCGCCGGCAACAACTGCGACCGTCCGCTGCCGAGCGATTTCGGCGGCAGCGGCATCTGGGGTCGCGGCGGCGCGACGTTCGATGCGGGCACCGATCGCGTCTACATCTCGACCGGCAACGGCTGGTTCGACGCGAACATGGCCGGCTTCAACTGGGGCGACAGCGTGCTGTCGCTGGTGCCGGCCGGCGTGCAGTCCGCCGGCGGCGGCCTGCCGGACGACAGCTACACGCCGACGAACTTCCTGCAGCTCTTCAATCAGGACACTCGATCTCGGCTCGGTGTCGCTCGCGATCCTGCCGATGCCTTCGGGCCACCCGGTGACGCATCTCGGCGCGCAGCTCGGCAAGGATGCGCAGATCCGCCTGATCAATCTCGACAACATGAGCGGCTCGGGTCTCGTCGGCACGACCGGCGGCGAGCTGCAGCTCATCGACGTTCCGCAAGGCGGCGGCGGCATGAGCGAGCAGCCGGCGGTATGGGTCGATCCCTCGGGCGCGACGTGGCTTCTCGTCGCGAACAATTCCGGCGTGTCGGGGCTCAAGCTGCTGGTGAACCAGAATCCGCCGCAGCTCAATTCGCAATGGAGTCACGGCGGCACGGCGAAATCCGCGATCGTCGCCAACGACGTGCTGTACTACGCCGCGAGCTGCGGCGGCAGCTACTGCATGAACGCCGCCGATCCCGTCACCGGCAACGTGCTGTGGACGTCGAGCGAGCATCTCGGCGAACCTGCACTGGCAAAGCCCCATTCTCGTCAACGGCGCGATCTACATCGCCGACGGCACGCATCTGCATCGCTTCGATCGCAACGTCGCGACGCACATCGTCACGCCGACGGCCGGGACCGGCGGCAGCATCGCGCCGAACACGCCGCAGACGATCGACGACGGCGCGACGACGAGCTTCACGGTCACGCCGAATGCGAACTTCACGATTTCCGGCGTCACCGGCTGCGGCGGTTCGCTCGCAGGCAACATCTATACGACAGGTCCGATCACGGCCGACTGCACGGTGTCGGCGACGTTCGTCAACGCCGCCGACATCATTTTCGACAATGGCTTCGACGCTCCCTGAGCCATCTCCAAAGGAGTCCCCTGATGCATGCTTCCAGATTCTTCCTGCCGCCCGCGATCGCAGTCCTGTGCTCGCTCGCCGCCGCCGATGCGTTCGCGGCGGACTGGATGCAGTTCGGCTACGACCCCGCGCACACGGGATACAACCCGGCCGAGAACACGATCAGCGCCGGCAACGTGGCGACGCTGACGACGGCGTTACAGCGCGACGCTCGCGGCCGGCGTCGACAGCGCGCCGGTGTATCTGTCGAGTGTCGAGACGCCGAACGGAACGAAGAATCTCCTGTTCGCGTTGTCCAAGAACGGCCGCCTGATGGCGATCGACTCGGCGGACGGCAGCGAGGTCTGGCACGCGACGACGACCGGCACGCAGCCGACTACCGCGTCGCCCGCGATCGATCCCGGCCGCCAATACGTCTACAGCTACGGCATCGACGGCTTCGTGCACAAGTATCAGGTCGGCGACGGCACCGAGATCACGACCGGCGGCTGGCCCGAGCTCGTCACGTTGAAGATCGATGTCGAGAAAGGCGCGTCGGGCCTCACGATCGTCAATTCCGGCGGCATGAACTGGCTCTATGTCGGTCACCGACGGCTACATCGGCGACGGCGGCGACTACCAGGGCCACGTGACGACGATCAATCTCGACACCGGCGAGCAGGTCGTCTTCAACACGCTCTGCAGCAACTCTGACCACGCATCTCGGCTACGGCGACTGCGCGACGGCACCAGAGCGGCATCTGGGGCCGCGGCGGCGCGACCTACGATGCCGGCACCGACCGCGTCTACATCGCGACCGGCAACGGCCAGTACAACGCGAGCACGGGCGGCCTCAACTGGGGCGACTCGACGCTCGCGCTCGCGCACGACGGCACCGGCGCCGGCGGCGGCATGCCGCGCGACAGCTATACGCCGACGAATTTCCAGCAGCTTGACAACAGGACATCGATCTCGGCTCGATCTCGCTCGTCATCATGCAGCCGCCCGCGGGCAGCACGGTCGCGCATCTCGGCATGCAGACCGGCAAGGATGCCGAGCTGCGCCTGATCAACCTCGACAACATGAGCGGCCAGGGAGCGCCCCGCGCACGTCGGCGGAGAGCTTCAGCTCCTGCATGTGCCGCAGAGCGGCGTCGGCATGCGCGAGCAGCCGGCGACATGGGTCGACGGCAGCGGCACGCCATGGCTCTTCGTCGCCAACAGCCAGGGACTTTCGGGTCTCACGCTCGGGCCTCGATGGCTCGAACGTGCCTCATTTGTCGGCGAACTGGACGAAGAACAATTCGACGACCTCGCCGATCGTCGCCAACGGCGTGCTCTACAGCTTCAGCTCGTGCACGGGCGGCACCTGTCTCGTCGCGCGCGATCCGGCGACCGGCGATGCGCTCTGGACGAGCGAGCACGTCTCGGGCCCGCACTGGCAGAGTCCAATCCTCGTCGACGGCGTGCTCTACGCGATCGACAACAGCTCCAAGCTCTGGGCGTTCGCGCTCGGCGAGCCGCCGCTCACGCACACCGTCACGCCGACTGCCGGCCCGAACGGCAGCATCGCGCCCGACACGCCGCAGACCGTCAACGACGGCGACACGACCAGCTTCACGGTGACGCCCGATGCGCACTACCGCATCGCCGACGTCACCGGCTGCGGCGGCTCGCTCGATGGCGACACGTATACGACCGGCCCGATCACGGAGGATTGCACGGTCAGCGCGACGTTCGAGATCATCACGCACACCGTCACGCCCTCGGCCGGCGACGGCAGCCAGGGCACGATCGAACCGAACACGCCGCAGACGGTCAATGACGGCGACACGACGGCTTCACGATCACGCCGATGCCGCTGTACCTGATCGATGCGGTCACCGGCTGCGGCGGCACGCTCGAGGGCAACATCTACACGACCGGTACGATCACCGCGGACTGCACGGTCACCGCGACATTCACGCTCGATGGAACCGAAATCGTCTTCATCAACGGTTTCGATGGTTGATACACAGGAGTAGCAGGAGGTTCTTGTCATGCGATCGCTCAAACACGCCGCACTTTCCGCCGCCGTCGCCGCCGCGCTCACATGCAGCGGCGCGGCCGGCGCGGCCGACTGGATGCAGTTCGGATACGACGCCGCGCACACGGGCTACAACCCGGCCGAGACGACGATCTCGCCCGCGAACGTCGCCACGCTGGCGACGCTCTACAGCGTCAGCCTGCCCGCGTCGGTCGACAGCGCGCCGGTCTACCTCAGCAATGTCTCGACCGCGGGCGGCACGCGCAACCTGCTTTTCGCGCTGGCCAAGAACGGACGCGTCATGGCGATAGACGCCGCGACCGGCGCGGAGGTCTGGCACAAGACGACGAGCGGCACGCAGCCGACGACGGCTTCGCCCGCGATCGATCCCAGTCGGCAATACGTCTACAGCTACGGCATCGACGGCAAGGCGCACAAGTACCAGGTCGGCGACGGCACCGAGATCACGACCGGCGGCTGGCCGCAGACGATCACGCTGAAGAACAATGTCGAGAAAGGCGCGTCGGGCCTCACGATCGCGAATTCGGGCGGCGTCAACTGGCTCTACGTCGTCACCGACGGCTACATCGGCGACGGCGGCGACTATCAGGGCCACGTCACGACGATCAATCTCTCGACCGGCGCGCAGGTCGTGTTCAACACGTTGTGCAGCAACGCCACGACGCATCTCGGCAATGGCGACTGCGCGACGCATCAGAGCGGCATCTGGGGCCGCGGCGGCGCGACGTACGATGTCGGCACCGATCGCATCTACGTCGCGACCGGCAACGGCCAGTACAACGCGAGCACCGGCGGCCGCAACTGGGGCGACTCGACGCTTGCGCTCGCGCACGACGGCACGGGCGCCGGCGGCGGCATGCCGCGCGACAGCTACACGCCGACGAACTTCCAGCAGCTCGACGATCAGGACATCGATCTCGGCTCGATCTCGCTCGTGATCATGAAGCCGCCCGCCGGCAGCACCGTCGCGCATCTCGGCATGCAGACCGGCAAGGACGCGAAGCTGCGCCTGATCAACCTCGACAACATGAGCGGCGCGGGCGGTCCTGCGCACGTCGGCGGCGAGTTGCAGCTGATCAACGTGCCGCAAGGCGGCGGCGGCATGCGCGAGCAGCCGGCGACGTGGGTCGACGGCGCCGGAGCGGCATGGCTCTTCGTCGCCAACGGCAGCGGGCTCTCGGGTCTGAAGCTCGGGCTCGACGGCTCGAACGTGCCTGCGTTGTCGCCGGTGTGGCAGAAGACCAACGCGACGACTTCACCGGTCGTCGCCAACGGCGTGCTCTACAGCATCAGCTCGTGCTCCGGCGGCACCTGCATCGTCGCGCGCGATCCCGCGACGGGCAATGCCATCTGGACGAGCGAGCACATCGCCTCGCCGCACTGGCAGAGCCCGATCGTCGTCAATGGCGTCATCTATGTGATGGATGGCGGAGGAACCCTCTGGGCTTTCGGATTCGATCAGCTGCCGGATGAGATCTTCAGCAACGGCTTTGACAGCTGATCGACCACGCAACACATGCCCGTAGCGAGCCGTCGCCGGCGCAGGCCGGCATCCACGCTACGGGCGAGCGGCGCGCTTGAGACGGATCAGCGCCGAAATGTCCTCGTCGCCGTGACCCTGCGCGAGCAGCACGGCGTAGTCGGCGAGCGATTTCTCGATGACCGAGCGGTCGGTGCCCGCCGCGACCGCGAGCTCGCGCACGATCTTGAGATCCTTGTGCAGCAGCGCGAGCTTGAAGCCGACGGCGAACTCGTTCTTCAGCATCGTCGCGCCGCGCTTGTCGAGAAACCAGTTGCTCGCCGCGCCGGCGAGCAGCGTCGGCAGCAGGCGCTCGGGATCGAGGCCGAGCTTCTCGGATAGCGCGAGTCCTTCGCACACCGCCTGCGCGATGCCGGCGACCAGAACCTGATTCACGGCCTTGGTGTTCTGACCGGCGCCGACCTCGCCCATGTGGCTGACGCGCGCGGCGTAGCAGTCGAGCACGGGTCGCGCGCGCACCAGCGCATCGGCGTCGCCGCCGACCATGATCGAGAGCTTGCCGTTCTTCGCGCCTTCGACGCCGCCGGACACCGGCGCGTCGAGGAACATGCAACCGCTCCCGGCAAGCATCGCCGCCGCGGCGCGTGCGGTCACGGACGACACCGTCGAATGATCGACGACGACCGTGCCCTTGCGCGCGTGCTGCGCGATCTCGCGCGCGAGCGCGAGCACATCCGCGTCCGCCGGCACGCAGAGCGCGATCACGTCGCAATCGCGCGCGAACTCCCCGATCGCCGTGGGCGCGACGACGTCGAGCTCGGCAGCGACGGCTTCGGCCTTCGCGTGCGTGCGGTTCCAGACGGCCGCGAGCAGGCCCGCGCGTGCGAGATGGCCGGCCATCGGATGGCCCATGGCGCCGAGGCCGGCGAATGCGACTTTGAGTTCGGTCATTTGGAAGTGCTCATGGAATGGTTTCGCCTCTCCCGCTTGCGGGAGAGGCCGACCGCGTCAGCGGGCGGGTGAGGGAAGTCGGAGTGATGCGTTTCAAGACTCGGAACGTCGAACCACGTTGCCCTCACCCTACCCTCTCCCGCAAGCGGGAGAGGGGAAAGGCGCGCGGCGCTCGCTAAGCGTCACCGGCTCTCCGCGAGGTAGGTATACGCGGTCAAGCCGCCTTCGAGCGTCGCCTCGATCCGCGCCGCCTCATCGCCGCCGAGACCCGCCGCGCGGATCTTGTCGCGATACGCCGCGCGCAGCGCGCCAAGATCGTAGCCGACGTAGTCGAGCATCACGTCCGCGCTGTCGCCGCGCTTGACGTGCGCGAATTCGTAGCCGCCGCCGGCCTTGACGCGCACGTTGACCGCATCGGTGTCGCCGAACAGGTTGTGGATGTCGCCGAGCGTTTCCTGATACGCGCCGACCAGGAAGATGCCGAGCCGGTACGGCTCGCCGTCGCGCAGCGCGTGCAGCGGCAGGCTGACGTCGACGCCGTCGGAATCGACGTAGTGGTCGATGCGCCCGTCGGAATCGCAGGTGAGATCGGCGATCACGCCGCGCCGGTCCGGCGCGCGATCGAGGCCCGCGATCGGCACGATCGGGAACACCTGATCGATCGCCCAGACGTCAGGCATCGATTCGAACACCGAGAAATTGACGAAGTACTTGTCGACGAGCTTCGTGTTGAGCTCGTCGATCACCTGCCGATGCGGCGGCTCGTCGGCTTTCAGGCGCGGACGCACCGCGTGCAGGATCGCGTAGTACAGATCATCGAGTCGCGCGCGATCGGACAGCGCGAGCTGGCCGAGCGCATACAGCGAATGGCCTTCGCTCAGCCGGTACTGCGCCTCGTGATAGAGCTCGGTCGGCGGGCGCGCATCGATCTCGTCGAGAATCTCGCGCAGATGACGCAGCACGAGCGGCTCGTCATCGCGCGGCGGCGGCACCGCGCCTTGCGGCGCTTCCTCGACTTCGGAGACGTTGACGACGAGCACCGCGTGATGCGCGGTCATCGCGCGGCCGGATTCGGTCAGCACGCGCGGCGGCTTGAAGCCGAATTCCTCGACGGCTTCGGCGAGCGGCTGCACGATCGTCGACGCGTATTGTTCGAGGCTGTAGTTGATCGAGCAGTCCGAGCGCGAGCGCGTGCCTTCGTAATCGATGCCGAGGCCGCCGCCGACGTCGAGGTAGTCGATCGTCGACGCCGGCCTTCTCGAGCTCGACGACGTAGCGCACCGCCTCGCGCATGCCGCCGGCGATGTCGCGCACGTTCGACATCTGCGAGCCCATGTGGAAATGCAGCAGGCGCAACGTGTGCGAGAGCTTCGCGGCTTTCAGCTCGGTCGAGCAGATCGAGCAGCTGGCGCGGCGTCAGGCCGAACTTGCCCTTGTCGCCGCCGGTGTTCTGCCACTTGCCGGCGCCGAGGCTGGCGAGGCGCATGCGCACGCCGAGCAGCGGCTCGACGCCGAGCGCGCGCGCTTCCTCGATGACGTGCGCAAGCTCGCTCGGCTTCTCGATCACGATGTAGATCTCGAGCCCGAGCTTGCGCCCGATCAGCGCGAGCCGGACGTACTCGCGATCCTTGTAGCCGTTGCAGATGACGAGGCTGCCCGGCTTGGCCAGCGCGAGCACCGCCATCAGCTCGGGCTTCGATCCGGCTTCGAGACCGAAACCTTCGCCGCCGCTCGCGGCGAGCTCGCCGGCGACGCCTTTCTGCTGGTTGACCTTGATCGGATAGATCGCGGTGTAGCCGCCGGGATAGTCCCACTCGCGCATCGCCTTGGCGAACGCGGACTGCAGTCGCGCGAGGCGATCGCGCAGGATGTCGCTGAAGCGCACCAGCAGCGGCAGGCGCAGGCCCTGCGCCTGCGCCGCCGCGACGACCGCAGGCAGTGCGATGTCGGGTCCATCCGCGCGGCGCGGATGCACGCGCAGCGTGCCGTCGTCGCCGACGTCGAAATAACCTTCGCCCCAGTTCGCGATCGACCAGGTGCGGCGCGCGTCGGCGATGCTCCAGCGTTGTCCGTTCACTTCGTCTTCCGGCTGCGCGGTGGGCGGCCGCGTATTGTAGCGAGCCCGGTTGCACGTGCGTGTCCGTGTCAGGCGGAATCGGTACAATCCGCGGCCCCGTTCCGCTGCAGGATGCCGCGATGCCCGCCCCCGACAACACCGCCACCGAGCACGACTGGTTCACCGAGCGGCACGAGCATTCGGGCTCGTCGATCGGCTTTCGCATCACGTCGCGCCTGCACGCGGAGAAGACGCCGTACCAGACGATCGAGATCTACGACTCGACCGACTGGGGCAAGCTCATGGTCATCGACGGCTGCATGATGGTGACGACGCGCGACAATTTCCTCTATCACGAGATGATGACGCACCCGGCGCTGTTCACGCACGCGCGCGCCAAGCGCGTCGTCATCATCGGCGGCGGCGACTGCGGCACGCTGCGCGAGGTGCTCAAGCACGAGGAAGTCGAGAAGGCGATGCAGGTCGAGATCGACGAGCGCGTGACGCGGCTCGCCGAGAAGTATTTCCCGGAGCTGTGCGAATCGAACGGCGATCCGCGCGCCGAGCTCCTGTTCGTCGACGGCATCAAGTACATGAAGGAATGCGAGCCCGAATCGCTCGATCTCGTCATCGTCGATTCGACCGATCCGGTCGGACCGGCCGAGGGCCTCTTCAACGCCGATTTCTACAAGACCTGCCAGGAGGCGCTGCGCCCGAGCGGCATCCTCGTGCAGCAGTCCGAATCGCCGCTCGCGCATCTGGATCTGATCAAGTCGATGCGCACCGCGATGCGCATGGCGGATTTCCAGTCGGTCCGCACGCTGACGTTCCCGCAACCGTGCTACCCGACCGGCTGGTGGAGCTGCACGATGGCGCGCAAGGGCGCCGACCTCGACGGTTTCCGCGAGCGCGGCGCGCAGACCAAGCAGTTCGAGACGCGCTACTACAACGCCGATATCCACAAGGCCGCGCTCGCGATGCCGGAGTTCGTGCGCGACGTGCTGGGCGACTGAGTCGGGCTCCCCTCTCCCGCTTCGCTCTTTCCCCTCTCCCGCTCGCGGGAGAGGGCTAGGGTGAGGGCAGCCTTGGTTCGCCCTCTCACCGACATCGCATCAAGCGCACCACTCCGCACTTCCCTCACCCGCCCTTGCGGGCGGCCTCTCCCGCAAGCGGGAGAGGCGAAAACGCGCGCGCCGTCGTGCGCAAGCGTTCTTCTCGCAATCTGTTTTTCGGCGCACGCGCCGCGCGCCATCGTATGCTTGCGTCCTCTCAACGGGACCTCGCCATGCGCCGAATCGCGATCGCCGTCTGCACCGCCCTCATCAGCTTCGCCGCCAACGCCGGCGATCGCATCACCGGCAAGACGTTCGCCACGCGCTCGGAAGTCATCGCGCAGCACGGCATGGTCGCGACCTCGCATCCGCTCGCGACACAGATCGGCCTCGATGTCCTGAAGAAAGGCGGCACCGCGGTCGACGCGGCGATCGCGGCGAACGCAGCGCTCGGCCTCATGGAGCCGGTCTCGAACGGCGTCGGCGGCGATCTTTTCGCGATCGTCTGGGACGCGAAGACGAAGAAGCTCTACGGCTACAACGGCTCGGGCCGCTCGCCGAAATCGCTGTCGCTGAAGTGGTTCGAGGACAACGGCTACAAGGCGATCCCGCCGCTGGGCCCGCTGCCGGTCAGCGTGCCGGGCTGCGTCGACGGCTGGTTCGCGCTGCACGACCGCTTCGGCAAGCTCTCGATGAAGGACGATCTGGCGCCCGCGATCAAGTACGCGCGCGATGGCTTCCCGGTCACCGAGCTGATCGCGTTCTACTGGAATCTCTCGGTACCGCGCCTCTCGAAATATCCCGGCTTCAGCGAAGCAAATGACCATCGACGGCAAGGCGCCGGCAAAAGGCGAGATCTGGAAGAATCCGCAATCTCGCCGACACGCTGCAGACGATCGCGAACGGCGGCCGCGACGCGTTCTACAAGGGCAAGATCGCGCACACGATCGCCGACTACATGAAGGCGAACGGCGGTTTTCTTTCGTACGAGGATCTCGCCAGCCACAAGGGCGAATGGGTCGAGCCGGTTTCGACGACGTATCGCGGCTACGAGGTGTGGGAGCTGCCGCCGAACGGCCAGGGCATCGCGACGCTGCAGATGCTCAACATCCTCGAAGGCTACGATTTCTCGAAGATCCCGTTCGGCAGCACCGAGCACGTGCATCTCTTCGTCGAGGCGAAGAAGCTCGCCTACGAAGACCGCGCGAAGTTCTACGCCGATCCCGATTTCTCGAAGGCGCCGGTCGAGCGGCTGATCTCGAAGGAGTACGCGGCCGAGCGCCGCAAGCTGATCCAGCCCGATCACGCGCTCGACAAGATCGAGCCCGGCGACGCGAAGCTCGGCGGCGACACGATCTACCTGACGACCGCGGATCAGTGGGGCAACATGGTCTCGCTGATCCAGTCGAACTACCGCGGCATGGGCTCGGGCATGACGCCGCCGGGACTCGGCTTCGTGCTGCAGGATCGCGGCGAGCTGTTCGCGCTGAAGGAAGGCCACGCGAACACGTTCGCGCCGGGCAAGCGGCCGTTCCACACGATCATTCCGGCGTTCGTCACGAAGGACGGCGCGCCGTGGCTCAGCTTCGGCGTCATGGGCGGCGACATGCAGCCGCAGGGCCACGTCGAGATCCTGATGAACCTGATCGACTTCGGCATGAACCTGCAGGAAGCCGGCGACGCGCCGCGCATCCAGCACGAAGGTTCGACCTCACCCGAAGGCCAGGCCGAGCCGATGACGAACGGCGGCTGGGTCGAGCTCGAAAGCGGCTATCCGTACGAAACCGTGCGCGGCCTGATGCTGAAAGGTCACGACGTGCGCTTCACGCTCGGCCAGTACGGCGGTTATCAAGGCATCGGATGGGATGCGAAGAACCGCGTCTACATCGGCGCGTCGGAAGGACGCAAGGACGGTCAGGCGGCGGGGTACTAGGCCGGCGCGACGGCACCGCCTGCTCAGTCGAAGATAACCATCGCTGGTCGCGATCTTGGCGCCCTAGGGCGTCCTTTTACGCTTCCCGCGGATCTCCGCGGTCATACGCGCGTCATGCCGGACGCGGCATGAAGGATCCGGCCCGAGGACCGCCCGGTCGGTCGGCCGCGGCGCCATGGCGTCGCGCTTCAGCGCAGCCGCCATGTTCGCGCGCTAGACTTTGGCGCGGACGGGTGGTGGGTCAGCACGACGGATCATCTCCGGCGCCCAGCGCCGGGCAGGACACGCCCATGAAGACATGTCTTGGACTTGCGCTGTTGGCCGGCGGACTCGTCGCGGTCGCGGCGTCTGCGGCCCCGTTCGCGGGGGGCGCCACGCGCTCGCAGAACAGCGAGCTTCGCGTCGGAATACGCATCGGCCAAGCCGGCGAAGGCCAAGCCGGCGCACGGGTCGGGCCGCTGCAATCGTATGAATCATCCGTGCATCGGGCGCTCGGCCGCAGCAAGTCGCAGAGGGACCTGGCGCTTGCGTCGCTCGATGGTGACGCACGCACGCCGAACGCCGCGAGCGGCGACGCCGGAAGCGTGCCTCGCGCAGCTGCGCTCGCTCCCGAGGATGCGCTCGTGCAATGGATCGCGGCGAATCGTCTGCTCGCCGCGCGCGATGACGAAAACGCCGAAACCGCGATCGCGCGATTGACGCATCTCGAATCCGACAACGCGGCGGCGTGGAGCCTCGCGCTGGCGCTGGCATCGTCGCGCCAAGATGCGGCAGGCGTCGACGCCGCACTCGCGCGCATGGCGACGAGCTCGCGCTCCGACGAGCACTTCGTCGACGCATTGCACGCGTGGCTCGATGTCTACTCGCGAAATCCGCCGGCCGCGGCGATGTTCCTCGACCCGTCCGAAGCGGATGTCGCGCCGTTCGTGATGGGCATGTCGAAGGCCGCGGCGCTTGCGTTGCCGTCGCATCAGGCGCTGTTGCAGGCTTGCGATCCTGCACGCGACGGAACGCGTGCGCGCGCGATGGACTGCGCCGCCGCCGGCCGCCTGCTCGCGCATCGCGCGACGTCGATCTCGGGACGCCTCGTCGGTTTCAAACTGCTGCGACGTCTAGGCCCGGATTTCATGACGGCCGATGACGAAGCCTCGCAACGCGACGTCGAGTGGGCGCTGCACGGCGCAGGCGAAGCGAGCGGATTCCTCGCTCACGATTCCGTCGCGATGCGCGCGCACGAAGCGGACTGGCGCGCGCTCGACGACGAATACGAAATCATGCAGCACGCACTGCGGCGCGCGGGACAGCCGGACAGTGCTCCACGCGACTGGAACCCGAGCGTGCGCGACGCGTTGGCGAAAGCGGATGCCGGCTGACGATCGTGGATTCGGTTCGGGCGAAACCGCACCCGCGTGAATACCGCTCGGTAGCGCGCTCGTCTGCGACAGGAATCGTGCGCGATGCCGCTTCGCGCGGATACGGAATGCTGCTGCGCAGCCGCGGTCTGCCATTCGCGATTGCCCTCGCCGCCGTCACGCCACACGCGCTCGCCGATTTCCACGATCAGGGCATGGTCAACACGCCCGGCGTGAAGACCGAATACGTCGATCCGAAAACCGGCACGAACGCGCGGCCGCTCGTCGTCGGCGATTGCCTCTGGGGCAACTGCCGCACGGAGCGGCTCGTATTCGCGCAGTCAAACCATTGGCAGCAGAACCTGCCGTGCGATCCGTGCACCGGACCGCATCAGCCGGATTCGTACTGGGCCGTCCTCTTCAACAATGAGCCGCGCGCGGACGCGCGCAATCCGGGCCCGCCGGATGCGTCGCTTGCCGCGCGCCCTGCCTAGCCAGGGCCTGATGGGATTCGAGACCCGGCGCGGCGACGACACGCTGCCCGGCGACCGCCGCTGGCGCGCGCATCTCGTGCTCGACTTCATCGACTTCGACGATCCGATCAACGGCGGCATTCCGTTCCTCGGCTTCGGCGAATTCTCCGCGCGCGGCAATCGCGACAGGCCGATCGGTTATCTGCGGCCAAGCTCGAGCACGCATCCATCCGTGCTGACGTTCGGCGCGCGGCTCTGGCAGGCGGTGCCGCCGACGCCGATCAGCGGCGGCACGCAGCCGGCGACGCTCGCGTCCTACATCTGGCTGCTTGCGAACTGGGGCACCAAGCCGAAGGCGATCTTCATCACGCTGTATCACTGGAACATCCAGAACTCGGTGCCGCCGGGCAATCCGGCGATCTACCATTTCAACTGGCCGATCACGCAGAGCGCGCTCTATCCCGGCGCCGAGATCGTCTACATCGACGCCGAGGACATGGCGTTCTATTGCCGTTTCGCGGTGCCGCTGCTGACGCCGCAGCACGACGTCGCGTATCGCATCGATCTCACCACGCTTTACACGTGCGTCAGCGACCGGGGGCTGTTCACCGAGCCGATCCCGGCGAACGCGGACATTCCGGTGACGCAGGTGCTGTGGGCGAACGAAAGCACCGGCGTCGACGGCGCGCTCTGGATCGACGTGCACGATCAGCGCATGGTCGCGCCGGGCTCGGTTTCCGCGACGCCCGCCGGCACCGGATCGAGCGACGGACGCGCGGCTTCGAAAAGCCTTTCGGTCGCACGAGATCCGCGCCGCGATCGCGCGCCAGTGCAAGGCGGCGAAGGGCTGCAGCGAACGCGCCGCGCTGGCGGCCGCCGGCCGGGAGCGCGAGATCGAGCTTCCTGCGGCGAAGCAGCCGTCGCGCCCCGATCTGCATGCGCGCGCTCGAAGCGAACACGCCGCAGCCGGCAGAGAAGCGTTAGCGCCCCAACTACCCGCGCTTTCGTCGCCGCGGTCCGGTCGTGTAACCTTCCCGCCACTTTGCGTACCGACGGGAGGCGACATGCTGAAGGTCCTGGTGGCAAGTTCCAAGGGCGGCGCGGGCAAGACCACGATCGCGACCAACCTCGCCGCGCATTACGCGGTCGAAGGCAAGAACACGGTCCTGGTCGATGCGGATCGCCAGGGCTCGAGCCAGCGCTGGGCCGAGAAGCGTGCCGAAATGCCGAATGCGGTGCTGGGCCTTTCCGGCCTGCGCCGCGACTGGGCGCGCCACGTGCCCGAGGACGCCGAGCGCGTCGTCATCGATTCGGCCGCCGGCATCCGCTCCGGCGAGGTCGGCGAATTCCTCGATCACGTCGACGCCGTGATCGTGCCGATCCTGCCGTCCGCGATCGATCTCGAGGCGGCCGATCCGTTCCTCGCCGAGCTCGCGGACCTGCCGCGCATCAAGCGCGGCAAGGTGCCGGTCGCGCTCGTCGCCAACCGCCTGAAGCCGTGGACGAATGCCTCGCAGCAGGCCGTCGAGGCGATCAAGCGCTTCCCGTTCCCGATCGTCGCGGAACTGCGCGACACGCAGGGCTACGTGCTCGCCTCCGAGCTCGGCAAGAGCATCTTCGACTACAACTCCGAAGTCGTGCGCTCGCACCAGGACGACTGGAGCAAGTTGCTGCGCTGGCTGAAGAAGGTCGGCTGACGTCGCTTTCCCCTCTCCCGCTTGCGGGAGAGGGCAGGGTGAGGGCGCTTTTCGCAACAAGCCTCAGCAACGCGACGCCCTGCTCCAAAATCCCCAGCCACCCTTCAGGCGGCCTCTCCAGCAAGCGGGAGAGCCGTTCAGTTTCCCCCGACAAACGCTTTACCTCCCTTTTCGCGACCTTTGCAGCCCGAAGGTCAGCAGTTTCGCCCTTCGCGCGTTCCATGCTCATGCGGCCGACGTGGCCGTTCCAAGAGCACCTGCCATGCGCAAGTATCGTTTTGACCGCCCTCACGCTGTCCACGCTGCTGGCCGCCGGCGCGGCTTCCGCCGCGGCTCCGGCTGCCGGCACCGCGCCCGCGCCGTCGCCGGCGCCCGGATCGCGCCACGCCGAATGGCGCCAGCAGTTCTTCGACAAAGTCGACACCAACCACGACGGCACGATCAGCCGCGCTGAATACCAGGCGTGGATCGACAACCGCTTCGCCAAGCTCGATTCGAACGGCGACGGCACGGTCGACGCGAACGAGGTCGCGACCTCGCCGATGGCCGCCGAGCGCGTGCGAGAAACGTGCCGAAGGCTTCGTGCGGCGCTACGACACGACCGGCAGCGGCCAGGTCAGCAAGACCGATTTCGAAGCCAAGGAAATGCAGCGCTTCGATCGGATGAGCAACGGCGCCGACTCGGTCACCGAAGAGCAGTTCGACGCCGCGGCCTCGCAGCACTTCAAGCATCGTCGGGGCGCACCGGCCGACAACGGCGGCTGAGACCGCCGCAAGGGAAATGCCCCGTAACAACCGGCGGGCGGACCATGGATGGCCGCCCGCCGCCTGCGTTTGCGTCCATGCCGTTGCGGCGGCCGAAGATCGCCTCGGCCCGGGCTCACCCGGAGCGCGGCGAATGGGGCATGATCCCACCATCAGCCACTTCGAGGCAGCGTCCATGGCCGAGCGCCAGATCATCCTGGTGCGTCACGCACACGCCGAACCCGGGACTGCCGGCCAGGACGACATCGCACGCGTGCTGAGCACGCGCGGCGAAGCCGAGGCGGACGCCGCCGGCGCATGGCTCAAGCGTCATGGTGCCGCGCCGGCGCGCGTGCTCTGCTCGCCCGCGGCGCGCGCGCGCGAGACCTGCGAGCGCGTGCTCGCCGCGATCGGCTATGCGGATCTTCGCAGCGAAGCGCGAATCTACGAGGCGACGCCGGCCACGCTGATCCGCGTGCTCGACGATCACGCCGACGCCAATCCGCTGATGCTCGTCGGCCACAATCCGGGGCTCGAGAATCTCGTCGCGCTCCTGACGGAAGGCGCTTCGGATTCCGGCCGCGGCATTCCGCCGGGGGGCGTCGTCTGGCTCGGCCTTCCGGGCGACGCGATGGATCCAGGCACCGCCGAAGTCCATCACTTCTGGTGGCCGTGACTGTCGGATCGCGGCGATGGCGCAGCACGGCTTGACTCCGGCGCTGTGGATCGCCGCACTCGTTCTCGCTGCGCGCATCGCGCATGCCGATGAAGTTGCGACCGATCATGTCGAGCTCGACAGCGCGCGCTCGCACGCGACGTTCGGCGTCAAGGTCATGTGGCTCGTCAGCGTACACGGCAGCTTCGGCAAGGTGCAGGGCGTCGTCGACGTCGATCGCTTCCGCAACTTCGCGACAGTCGACGCGCGTCTCGACGCCAATGCAGTCGAGATGGGCACCAAGAGCTACGAGGACTGGGTCAAGTCGGATGAGTTCTTCGACGTCGCGCACTACCCCGATATCCATTTCGTGTCCGAGGCGTTTCCGCTGCAGCGCCTGCGCCGCGGCGGCCAGCTGAGCGGCACGCTGACGATCCGCGACACCAGCCAGCCGGTCACGTTCGGGCTCGAGCCCGCCGAGTGCGAGCATCCCGCATACGACTGCCCGATCGTCGTCTCGGGCTCGATCCGGCGCTCGGCATTCGGCATGCGCTCGCGGCGCGGCGCGCTGAGCGACAAGGTCGATCTGCACTTCGAGGTGTTCGCGATTCCGTCGGCCGGACGCCTGAATCCGTGATCTGCGAGGGTTCGTCCGCGCAGTGCGGACTGGCGCTGGCTCGGCGAATCGTCCTGCCGGCGCTGTTTGCGCTGCTGGCAACGGGCTGCGGCCTGAATCGCCAGCTTGCGAAGAAGGCCGACGCGATCGTCGCCGCGACGCGGCCGACCGATGTGACCTGCACGCAGCGCCAATCACTGCGCCATCGATTCGCCCTACCACGCACTCGTCGAAGAGGTGCGCGCAGCGAGCACGCCAGAGGCGCCGGCACACTACGTCAACCTGCTCGAAATCGGCGAGGACGCGCTGCTGCTGCGCGTGCACCTGATCCGCGCGGCGAAGAAGAGCATCGACATCCAGACCTTCATCTGGGCCGGCGACGACGCCGGCTGGCTCATGCTCGACGAGCTCATCGCGGCCGCGCGCCGCGGCGTGCGCGTGCGCGTGATCGTCGATCAGCTGTTCTCGCTCGACGACGTCGCATGGCTCGCGCGCATCGCGCGCGTGCACGCGAACATCGAATTCCGCCTGTACAACCCGACCTTCGACGAGGCAGTGACAGAGCCGCTCGAGTTCGCGGCCGGCGTCGTCTGCTGCTTCTCGCAGTTCAACCAGCGCATGCACAACAAGCTGTTCCTCGTCGACGGCGAGATCGGCATCGCCGGCGGACGCAACTACGAGAACCGCTACTTCGACTGGGACCAGCGAATTCGACTACCGCGACCGCGACGTGCTCGTGGCCGGCCCCGCCGCGGGCGCCGAGATGCAGGCGTCGTTCGACCAATTCTGGGCGCACCGCCGCGCGGTGCCGCTGACGCGCCTCAACGACGTCGACCAGCGCATCGTCGCCGACGCCGACAAGCCCGCCGAGCTGACGCCTCCGGCGAACGTCAACTGGCCGCGCATCGAATCGCTGCGCGCACGCGCGGTCGATGCCGAGACGATCCGCAAGCTCTTCGTCGACACGGCGCTTCGCGTCGGACGGATCGAATATTTCTCCGATGCGCCGGACAAGCCCGACAACCCGCACACGCCGAGCGAGCAGGCCCTGACCGAGCACATCGTCGAGCTCCTGCACGGCGCCGAGCACGAAGTCGTGTTCGAAACGCCGTACCTCGTGCTGAGCCAGCGCGCGCGCGGCATCTTTCGCGATCTCTACAAGCGCAAGCCGCGCGTGCCGGTCATCGTGTCGACCAACTCGCTGGCGGCGACCGATGCGTTCTACGTCTACGCGCTTTCGTACAAGTACAAGAAGCGCTATCTCAAGCGCTACGGCTTCCAGATCCACGAGTTCAAGCCGTTCCCGGCCGACGCGGCCGCTTTCGTGCGCAACTACGACACGCTCGCCGGCGGCGGCAACGAGGGCGAATACGCGCGCTACGGCAAGACGCCGCTGAAGCGCGGCGGCGTGCGCCTCGGCCTGCACGCGAAATCGCTGGTCATCGACGGCTCGGTCAGCGTGATCGGATCGCACAACTTCGATCCGCGCTCGGACGACTACAACACCGAATCGGGCTTCATCATCCACGACGCGACGGTCGCCGCGCTCGTGCGCTCGGCCGTGCTGCACGACGCCGAGCCGCAGAATGCCTGGGTCATCGCCAAGCGCCTGCAGCCGCACCTCACCGAAGGCATCAACAACGCGATCGGCGATGTGTCGACCGCACTGCCGTTCTTCGACTTCTGGCCTTTCCGCTATGCAACGAGCTTCGAGCGCAAACCCGATTGCCCGACGCTGGCGCCGCACGACCCGCGCTTCTACGAATGTTATGAAGACGTTGGCGACTTCCCGGAAGTAGACCTTTCGCAGAAGACGATTTACACGAGGATCGTGACGGCGTTCGGGGCAGGGCTGGTGGGGATTCTTTGAGGCGGGGAACGGGGAATCAGGGAACGGGAATAGAACACGCGCTTCGCTCTTCCCCGTTCCCCGCTCCCGTCCTGTTCCCATCCCGCTTCCCCGCTCCGACATTGACGCGCCCGCCCCCGGCTGGCAGTCTTTCTGGCCGCTCACCCATGGAGTGCCCCATGTCGCTCGCCATCACCATCGAGCTCGGCGACGCCGACCTCGCGCATTTCATCGACGCCATGAAGACCGCGCAGCAGGAGGCGACGAACCTCAGCGCGCAGGAGATCACCGACGCCGCTGCCAAGCTGCTCGCCGACGGGCGCGACAACAAGCTGCCGTCGTTCATCGCCGATCGGCTGTCCAAGCTCGACAGCATGATCTCGATGGTCAACGACCAGGGCTTCGCGTTGCCCGACGAAGATCGTCAGCGCGTGCTGGCCTGCCTCACCTACTTCGCCAATCCGACGGACATCATTCCGGACAACGTGCCGGTGCTCGGCTTCCTCGACGATGCGATCATGATCGAGCTCGTCGTGCGCGAGCTGCAGCACGAGGTCGAGGCGTACGACGATTTCGTCGCCTACCGCAACGCGGAGGCGCGCCTGCGCGGCGTCGATCCCTCGACGCTGAAGACCGAGCGCGTCGAATGGGCCGAGGCGCGTCGCCTCGAGCTGCTGAACCGCATGAAGAGCCGTCGCATGTCGAGCTACGGCGGTGGCGGCGGCGGTGGCCGCTGGGCGCCGTCGCTGTTCAAGTTCGGCGGCTGACGCATCGCCGCAATCGTTTCGACGAAGCCGCCGCGAGGCGGCTTCGTCGTTTGCGGAGACTCAAAGCCCGCTGCCGCCCTGCGTCGAGTTCATCAAGCCGCTCACGAGCGTATTGAACAGCATGAAGACCGCGACGAAGCAGAGCACGATGAAGGCGATCAGCAGGATGTTGAGCACCCAGCCGTACCACGGCATCGGCGGACGCACCGTCGGCAGCGGATGACCCGGCTGCAGATCGCGGAACACGACGAACGTGCCGGCGAGCATGTCGTGCAGCGCCTGCTTCTTCTCGGTCCAGCCGGCGAGCATGAAGCCGATCGCGAGGATGAGGCCCGACAGGAGCTTGCCGAAGAAGCGCCCGGTCGCGCGCCCGAAGCCGATGCGCCGGCCGTAGGAATCGGTCACCTTGATGCCGAGCGCAAGCTTGCCGAGCGTCGCCTGCTTCGCAGAGCTTTCCTGCAGCGCGAAATAGAGCCAGCCAACGACGAGCCCGAGCAGGCCGCCGATGGTCGGAGCCGCCATCATCCCCGCCGCGCCCTGGCCGACCGAAAGTCCGAATCCCGCGACGAGGCCGACGACGTACGACGCGAGGAAGGTGATGAAATAGTCGATCGTGTACGCGGCGCAGCGCCGCCAGAAACCCGCATGGATCGCCGCGCCCGCCGGCAGCGGCACCACTGCAGCGACTTCACCCGACCCGCCGCTCGCCGCGAGACTGTGGCCGTGATCGGCCGCCATCGTCGGCGCGTAGCCGGCGGTGCGCCCGGTCGCCGATGCGATGTCGGGCTCTTGCGCGACGTCCTCGGCCGGCATGACCGGCGCCGCGGGCGAAACGTCGCGAAACGCCGCCCACGTGCTCGATCCGACTTCCGCGATCATCACGCGATCGGGCCAGAGCCCGTGCTCGACGCGCTCCTCGACGAACACGCGCGGCACCGGGCCGCGCGGCGTGCCGTCGAGCAGCACGAACAATGCAGGCCGCCCGTCCGGCGCGCAGATCTCGGCTTCGGCGCCGACCGCGGCCGCGCCGGCCTGCAGCGTCTGCAGCTTGCCGAGCTCGTCGCTTTCCTTGATCGTCAGCGGCGCCCGCACGAGCACCTGGTCGGTCAGCTTGGCCGGCTCCATGCGGAAATAGGCCGCGAGGGCCGGCCACACGGCATCGGCCGCATAGCCCGGCAACGTCGAGCCCGTCAGCACGAGCGCGTACTTGGTTTCCATCGATCCTCCCCTGTGTTGGGACCGCGGCAGCCGCCAACGTTACTAGCGTAGGCGGCGAATTGCAGCACGCGGCGTGGCGCGCTGCCGTGAAAGTCCAGGGGATTGAACCGCTATGGACGCTCGAGGATCGCGACCACGCCCATGCCGCCGGCCGTGCAGATCGAGATCAGCCCGCGCCCGCCGCCCTTCTCTTCGAGCAGCTTGGCGAGCGTCGCGACGAGGCGCGCGCCGGTCGCCGCAAACGGATGGCCCGCGGCGAGGCTCGATCCGTTGACGTTGATCTTCGCCGGATCGATCGATCCGAGCGGCTTGTCGCGGCCGAGCCGATGCTTGCAGTACTCGGCCGATTCGAACGCGCGCAGCGTGCACAGCACCTGCGCCGCGAACGCTTCGTGGATCTCGTAGAAATCGAAATCCTGCAGCGTGAGGCCGGCCTCGTCGAGCATGCGCGGAATCGCGATCGTCGGCGCCATCAGCAGGCCTTCGCCGTGCGTGAAGTCGACCGCGGCGACGCGCGAGTGCGTGATGTACGCCTGGATCTTCAGCCCGCGCTCCTTCGCCCAGTCCTCGCTGGCGAGCAGCACGCCCGCAGCGCCGTCGGTCAGCGCGCTCGAATTGCCGGCCGTCAGCGTGCCGCGGCCGGACGTCTTGTCGAACGAAGGCTTGAGCGCGGCAAGTTTTTCGAGGCTCGTGTCGGCGCGCAGCACGTTGTCCTGCGCGATGCCGCGGAACGGCACGACGAGATCCTCGAAGAATCCGCGCGCATAGGCCTCGGCGAGCTTGCGATGGCTTTCGAGCGCGAGCTGATCCTGATCCTCGCGCGAGATCTTCCACTCGCGCGCCATCAGCTCGCAGTGATCGCCCATCGACTTGCCGGTGCGCGGCTCGGCGACGCCCGGGAACGATGGCTTCAGCTCGCCGAACGAGAATCCCTTGACCGCCGCCTTGAGCTTCGACTTCAGAGTCCTTCGCGCGATTCATCGCGAGCACGCGCTGCTGCAGCCTTCGCGAATAGACGATCGGCACGTCGCTGACCGTGTCGGAGCCGCCGGCGATGCCGGCCTCGATCTGGCCCATCGCGATCTTGTTGCCGATGATGAGCGTGTTGTCGAGCGAGCTGCCGCACGCGCGCGCGGTCGTGATGCCGGGCGTGGTCGGCGCAAGGCCGGACGAAAGCGTCGCCTCGCGCGCGAGGTTCCAGTCGAAGACGTGCTTGATGACCGCGCCCCAGGCGACGTCGCCGAGCTCGACGCCGTGCAATCCGAAGCGCTCGACCAGCGAGCCCATGACCTTGACCGACATGCCGAAGTTGCCGATGTCGGAATACACGGTGTTGCTGCGGCAGAACGGAATGCGGACGCCGCCGATGATGCCGACTCGTCTTGACGTGGTCACGATGCGCCTTCGGGAGAGGACGTTACCGGTGCGCAGAACAGCATGCGGACCGGGCTGTCATTGTAGGACTTCGCGCCGAGCGCCGGCACATGCGCACATCGCGTTTTCGCGATGCAGGCGTTCCGTGCGCGGGCGGATTGGGCGTCCATGCGGCTCGTCACGCGGCGGGCGGCGGTCCCCAGTGGGCCTGGTTGTGGCGCCAGAGATCAAGGAACCACGTGCGGAACATCGGGATCTCCTCGCCGCGCGAATCGTCGCCGAGGCCCTCGAGCATCGTCTGCGGCGGCGCGCCCGCGTGCGCGACTGCGAGCATGCGATCGAAGAGCTCGGTCCACAGCGGCGTGTACGCGATGCGCTCGACGCGCGCCTCGAGGCTGCGGCGCAGTGCCGCCGCGTCGACTGCGCCGCCCGGCTTCAGCGCGGCCGCCTGCACCCACGGCGATTCGCTCATCATGACGAGCGGCTCGAACCCCGCATGCGAAAGGAATGTGCGCACTTCCTCGGGCGTCGAGAACTGGTTGCGCGCGACGTCCTTGCGCAGTGTGTGATCGGCGTTGCGATGCTGCTCGACCTCGAGCATGAAGCGCCGCCAGCCGACCTTGCTCGCAAGATTCCACGTGTCGAAATAAAGCAGCCCGCCCGGCTTCAGCACGCGCGCGAGCTCTTCGAGGTAGAGGAAGAAATCTTCCTTGTCCATGTGGATGAACACGGCGACGCAGTACGCCTTGTCGAAACTCGCGTCGGCAATGCCGTCGAGCCGGCTGCGCTTGAGCTCGGTGAAGCCGACATTCTTCTGCGCCGCGAGCCGCGCGCGCGCGACATCGAGCATGTTCGCCGAGATGTCCGCGCCTTCCCAGTAGGCGACCTTCGGTGCGATCTGAAGGCCGATGCGGCCGACGCCGCAGCCGAGCTCGAACACGCGATCGGTCGGCTGGAAATCAAGCGCGCTCGCGACCTGCCGCGCGGTGTACGCACCGGTCAGCCGCGCGACATCCTCGCTCGCGCTGCCGTCGACCGCGAGCAGCGCACCGACCGTCGTCGACGCCTTGTCGTCCCAGAAAGCCTTGTAGTTCGTGACCTGCATGAGCGAGCGAGTCGGCCTCGTCCGTGATTCGGGGGTGGCGATGTTACCGCTTCACCCGCGCGAAACCCAAGAACTCCGTTCCGAGCGCACGCAACGACCCCCTCTCCCGCTTGCGGGAGAGGGCTGGGGTGAGGGCAATCTTGGTTCGCCGCCACAAGAGCCCCTCATCCGCCTCCGGCACGTTCATTCGCGCCATCCCTGGCGCTCACCCTTCGGGCGGCTGCGCCGTGCAAATCGGCAATCCTGCCGATTTGTCTCCCGCAAGCCGGAGAAGGGAAGACGCGGCTACGTCTTCGCCTTGTCGAGCTCGACGAAGCTCGATTGAAACAAGCTGTAATACGCAGGCTCCATCCCGAGCGCCGCATACGTCGCCTGCGCGCCCGTGTTCTCCTTCTCGACGTAGAGCCGGAGCCCAATCACGCCTTCGGCGCGATGCGCCCGCGCGTCGACCTCGCGATACATCGTGCGGAACACGCCGGCGCGACGCGCATCCGGCATCACGTACACGCTCTGGATCCACCACCAGCCGCCGTTGCGCCAGTCGCTCCACTCGTGCGTGATCAGCAGGCTGGCGACCCGCGTGCCGTCACGCTCGGCGACCAGGTAAAAGCCGCGTTCCGGATGATCGAACACCGCAACGATGCCGCGCGTCAGCACCTCGCGCGCGAGGAGCTTCTGCTCGCTCTCGCGAGCCATCGCCATGTTGCAGTCGGCGAGGAAGGCGATGTCCGCGCGGGTGGCGTCGCGGATGATGGGATCGTTCATGACTTTCGAAACCTCAAAGGCCTTACGGAAAATGCGGTTGGCGGCAGGCGACATTCGCATGCGCCAGCAGATAAGAGATCCGGCGAAGTCCTTCCCGCATCGAATTGCCTCACCTCTTCCTGCGCGAGCTGCCCAGCTTGCGCGTGATCGTATTGCGCCCGAGCCCGAGCACTTTCGCGGCATTCTGCCGATGCCCATGCTCGGCCGCGAGCGCGGTTTCGAGCAGCACGCGCTCGAACGCGGCGTTCGCGGTCGCGTGGATGCCGGTTTCGCCGCTCGCGAGCGCGCGCTCGGCCCACGCGCGAAGCCCGATCGTCCAGTCGACGGCGGGCTCGACCGCTCCGGCATCGACGATCGCCGGCGGCAGATCGCCGACCGCGATCTCGCGGCCCGGCGCAAGCACCGCGAGACGCTGGCAAAGATTCTCGAGCTGACGCACGTTGCCCGGCCACGCGTAGTCGCGCAGCGCGCCGAGCGCCGCCGGCGAGAAGCGTTTTCCGGGTGCGCCTGCCGATGCGCGCTGCGCGCGCGAGGAACTGCTCGGCCATCAGCGGAATGTCCTCGCGCCGCTCGCGCAGCGGCGGCAGGTGCAGGCGCACGACGTCGAGGCGATGCAGGAGATCGGCGCGGAATTCGCCGCGCGTGACTTTCGCCTCGAGATCCTGATGCGTCGCCGCGATCACGCGCGCATCGGCGCGGATCAGCTCGCGTCCGCCGACGCGATAGAACTCGCCGGCCGCGAGCACGCGCAATAGACGCGTCTGCAGCGGCAGCGGCATGTCGCCGATCTCGTCGAGGAACAGCGTGCCGCCGGCGGCCTGCTCGAAACGCCCGGCGTGGCGCCGCGCCGCGCCGGTGAACGCGCCGACTTCGTGACCGAACAATTCCGATTCGAGCAGTTCGGCCGGAATCGCTGCCGTGTTGAGCGCGACGAATGGCCGCGATGCGCGCGGGCTCTCGCGATGCAGCGCGCGCGCGACGAGCTCCTTGCCGGTGCCGGTCTCGCCGGTGATCAGGACGCCGAGCCCGCTCGCGGCGACGCGGCCGATCGCGCGGAACAGCTCGCGCATCGACGGACTGCGGCCGACCAGCTCGGCATCGCCGACCGCGTGTTCGGCAAGCGGCGCGGTTGCCGGTCGCGCATGTGCGAGCGCGCGCGTCGCCGCGGCGACGGCCTGATCGAGATCGAAGGGCTTGGGCAGATAGTCGAACGCGCCGTGACGATACGCGGCAGCGGTCGACGCGATGTCGGTGAACGCGCTCATGACGATGACCGGAAAACGCGGCTCGTGCAGCGCGACGCGCTCGAGCAGCTTGAGGCCGCTGATGCCCGGCATGCGCACGTCGGTGTAGAGCACGGCCGGCGTTTCCTCGGCAAGCGCGGCGAGCGCGGCTTCGGCGTCGCCGAATTCGCGCGGCGTGAAGCCGGCTTCGCGCAGCGCCGCGCCGAGCACGAGGCGCACGCTGCGATCGTCGTCGACGATCCACACCGATGGTTTCGGATCGGCGCCGCTGCTCACGCCGCCTCCATGTTTCGCTGACCATGCTGCGCCGACATCAGCCGCGCGCTCCGTCGTCGGACACCGGCAGCAACAGCGTGAAAACCGTCGCGCCGGGCCGGCTCGCGTAGGTCAGATCGCCGCCGTGCTCGCGCGCGATCTCGCGCGCGATCGCAAGGCCAAGGCCGCTGCCGTCGGCGCGTCCGGAGACGAGCGGCTCGAACAATGTTTCGGCGAGGTCGGCCGGCACGCCGCGACCGTCGTCGCCGACGTCGATGCGCAGCGCGAGGCGCAGCGTGCGCTCGCCGAGCCGCGCCGAGTGCTCCGCGCGCGTGCGCAGCGCAATCGACTCCGCGCCGGCCTCGACCGCGTTGCGCGCGAGATTGAGCAGCGCCTGCTGCAGGCGATCGGCGTCGGCGTTGATCGGCGGCAGGCTCGGATCGTAGTCGCGGCGCAATCGCGGCGCGGACGGTTCCGCCGCGATCAGCGCGGCGACGCGTTCGAGCGCTTCGTGGATGTTCGTGCGCGCAAGCCGCGGCTTCGCGCCGGCGCGCAGCAGACGATCGGACAGCGTCGCGACGCGATCGACCTCGGCCATGATGAGCTCGGCAAGCTCGATCTGATCCGGCGCCTGCGAGATGACGTCGCAGCAATTGCGCCGCGCCGCGCACGCCGGCGAGCGGACCCTTCACCTCGTGCGCGAAACCGCGCAGCGATTCGGAAAGACGCAGGCTGCTCGTTTCGGCAGCGGATGCGTGCAGCTCGATCAGCAACAGTCCTCGTCGAGCGGCGTGAACGCAAGATCGGTCGCGCGATCGCCGATCGCCGTGCGCAGGCGCGCATCGCGCAGCCAGATGCGCCGCTGCTCGGCGTTCGCGCGCGTCGCGGCATCGACGAGCTGCGGCGGTTTCGCGTCGAGCATCGCGAACGGCTCGCCGCGCCAGTTGCGCGTGCCGGAGCCGAGCCAGTCGCAGAACGCCGGGTTCGTCGCGAGCACGACGCAATCGCGATCGACGACGGCCATCGCGGTCGCGCAGTGATCGAGGAATGCCCACGCGCCCGTGTCGCGCCGTGGCGGCGGGCGGATCGGGAGGTTCGGCGGGGATTCCATTGCACCATTCTAGTGCGAAACTCGGACCGGCTTCCGCGGCGCCCTGCCCCCTGGTCAGCCGCCCGGTTTGCTCCAGCTCGCTGGCGTTTTCTGTCCGATCGTGGTCCGTCGGTGGCGTGTCCACGCGCCGCGCGCACGACCAGAATGCCGTATCGTCCACCACCGGAGACCATGCCCATGCTGAAAGACGACACCGCCCTGATCGTGATCGACGTGCAGGAATCGTTCCGCCACCGCGACTACTGGAATCGCCGCCGACGTGTCGGCGTTTTCTGACCGCATGCAGGCCCTTGTCGACGGCGCGCGCCAGCGCCGGCATCCCGATCGTGCAGATCTTCCACGTCGAGGACAGCGGCGTGTTCTCGCTCGCGAGCGGCCACGTGCGCACGCTGACGCCGCTCGCGATCGAGCCCGACGCCGTGTTCCACAAGCGCCGCCACAGCGCGCTGGTCGGCAGCGGCCTGCCGGTCTGGCTGACCGAGCGCGGCATCCGCCGGCTGATCGTCTCGGGCATCCGCACCGAGCAATGCTGCGAGACGACGACGCGCCATGCGTCCGATCTCGGCTTCGAGGTCGATTTCGTCAGCGAAGCGACGCTGACGTTCGCGATGACCGCCGCGAACGGTCGCGTGTTCAGCCCGGCCGAGATCAAGGCGCGCACCGAGCTCGTGCTCGCCGGCCGCTTCGCGCGCATCGCGACGGTCGAAGAAGCGCTCGGCGATGCGGCGGCGAGGCGCGCGGCATGATGAGCCCCGCGCGGCGGATTCCGGTCGTCGTGATCGTGCCGCCGCGCGCGCTGCTGCTCGATATCGCGGGGCCGCTCGAAGTGCTGCGGCGCGCAGGCCTCGAACAGACGCGACGTGCAATTCGACGTGCGCTACGCGGCGCCGTCGGCGCAGGTCGCAAGCTCGATCGGCCTCACGCTGGCCGGCATCGCGCCGCTGCCGGATGCGATCGAAGACGATGCGATGGTCATCGTGCCCGGCAGCGCCGACAGCGTCGCGTTCGGCGAAGACACGCCGGATGCGCACGCTCGCACGCGACGAGGCTGCGATCGTCGCCTGGCTCGCGCGGCATGTCGGCGAATCGCAGACGCTCGTATCGATCTGTTCCGGCGCGCTGCTCGCCGCGCGCGCGGGCCTGCTCGATGGACGCGACTGCACGACGCATTTCAGCTGCTGCGCCGAGCTCGCGACGCTCGCGCCGCGCGCGCGCGTGCATCGAAAACCGGCTCTACGTCGCCGACGGCAGGCGCTGCAGCAGCGCCGGCGTCACGGCCGGCACCGATCTGATGCTGCATCTCGTCAGCGAGATCTCTGCAGCCCGGCGATCGCGCTCGCGGTCGCGCGTCATCTCGTCGTGTATCTGCGGCGCAGCGGCGCCGATCCGCAGCTTTCGCCGTGGCTCGAAGGACGCAACCACATCCATCCGGCGGTGCATCGCGCGCAGGACGCGATCGCCGCGGATCCCTCGCGCGAGTGGACGCTCGCGACGCTCGCGCGCATCGCGAACACGAGCGCGCGGCATCTCTCGCGCCTGTTCAACGAGCACGCCGGCATGGGCCTGCCGGACTACATCAACCGGCTGCGCGTGTCGCTCGCGCGCGAGCTGCTGCGGCAGACGCGGCTGGACATGGAACGCGTCGCCGAGCGCAGCGGCTTCGCCTCTGCGCGCCAGCTGAGGCGCGCGTGGCGCAGATCCTATGCGACGCCTCCGCACGCGGCGCGCGATGCGGTGCGTCGTGCGCCTGAAAAAAGACGGGAGCCGGCTGACGTTTCACCTACGCGAGATCACCGCCAATGACCGACAAACGCGCGCAATTCGACTTCGATATCGACTTCTCCAACGGCGGCGGCCTTCGCGGCGAATCGTTCCGCCTCGACATCGACGGCGAGGACATCGCAGACCAGGCGCTCGCCGATGCGATCGTGCGCGACCTGCGCCTGTTGATGGTCGGCGCGGTGCGCATCCGCAACAAGACGATCATCGCCGAGCCGCACAAGCGCAGCATCGATGTCGCAACCGCGATCCGCGACGCGCGCATGATCGATCTCAGCCACACGATCGAAGACGGCATGATCACGTACAAGGGCCTGCCGGCGCCGCTGATCTGCGATCACCTGAGCCGCGCCGATTCGCACACGCACTACGCGCCGGGCACCGAGTTCCAGATCGGCCGCATCACGATGGTCGCCAACACCGGCACCTACATCGACAGCCCGTTCCATCGCTACGCCGATGGCGACGACGTCGCCGACTTCGAGCTTGCGTCGATCGCGCTGCTCGATGCGGTTCGTCGTGCGCGTCACCGGCATGAGCGGCCGCGCGATTCCGCGCGGCGCGTTCACCGCGTTCGACGTGCGCGGCAAGGCCGTGCTCGTGCACACGGGCTGGGATCGGCACTGGCGCACCGATCAGTATTTCGAAGGCCATCCGTTCCTGACCGCCGACGCCGCGGCGTACCTGCGCGACGCCGGCGCGCGGCTCGTCGGCATCGATTCGCTGAACATCGACGACATCGCCGACGGCGCACGCTCCGTGCATACGACGCTGCTCGGCGCGCGCATTCCGATCGTCGAGCACCTGTGCAATCTCGACGCGCTGCCGGCATCGGGCTTCCGCTTTTCCGCGGTGCCGCCGAAGGTGCGCGGCATCGGCACGTTTCCGGTGAGGGCGTTCGCGCTCCTCGACTAGCGCGTTGCCGCAAGCACGGCCGCGCGGCCTTGCGCGCAGCAGCGTGCCGGCGTGCTCGATGCGGAACGCGTACTGCCAGCCGTTCTCGTCGCCGAGCAGTTTCTCGGCGTGCACGTCGAGCGGTCCGGTCAGATCGTCGATGCGCTCGACCGCGAGCTCGACCGCGCGCAGCGAGACGAGAAACCCGGGCGACGCGACACCGCCCGCGGCGCGCGCGACGAGCCCGCCGTGCACGGCCATCGCCTGCGCACCGTATTCGCACAGATGCACCGCGCGCAGCCGCCCGTCGCTGCGCAGCGGATTGTCGGCGCGCCGGTGCGAATCGCTGCGCGCGTGGATGTCGTTTTCGGTCCAGGCGACGACGTCGTCGAGCAGGCACATCGCGCCCTTGTGCGGGATCAGCGTGCGCCATGCGCGGGTGGCATCGTCGTGAATGGAGGCGGCAGGCATGGCGTTTTGCGTGAACTCGCCGTGACGTGAATCGGGCCGCGATTATGCGTCACGCGCGATGCGACGACGTATCGCGCGGCGGCCCGCATCGCGATCCGGGGTACCCTGTCGCCATGGCTACACGTCAATACCGCTTCGGCCGATTCCGGCTGAATCCGCACGCGCGCGAGCTGTTCGACGGCGCCGAGCGGATCAATCTGCCGGTCAGCACGATCGATACGCTGATCCACCTGATCGAGCATCGCGACCGTCCGGTCGGCCGCGACGAGCTTGCCGCCGCGGTCTGGGGTCGCGCCGATGTCAGCGAGGTCTCGCTGAGCCACGCGATCATGCGGCTGCGCCGGCTGCTCGGCGACACCGGCAACGATCAGCGCGTGATCCGCACCGTGCCGCGCCTGGGCTATCGCTGGGTCATGGAAGGAACGACGGACGAATCGGACGCCGACGCGACACGCGCGACGGACGTCGCCGCACGCCGAAGCGCAGGACGTCGCGCGGACACCGACATCGCCGGGCACGTCCTCGTCGAAGCGCCTCGCGCTGTTTTCGCTCGCGGGCCTCGTTCTGGTTGCCGCGCTCGTGGTCCTGCTGCGCGATCGAAGCAGTGCGCGCGTCTCTGCGCCTTCGCAACCGATGCCGGCGATGGTGCTGCCCGCGACGCTCGATGCGCCGCCCGATGCGGTGTGGGTCCGGCTCGGCCTGATGGATCTCGTCGCATCGCGCTTGCGGCGCGGCGGCATCGCGACCGCGCCGAGCGAGACCGTCGTCGCGCTGTCGAACGCGCAAGGTGGCGCGAAGCCCGCGATCGATCGCGCCGCATTTCCGGATGCGCTGATCGTGCAGCCGGCGGCGACGTCCGCGCGCGGCGGCTGGACCGTGCGGCTCGAGACCAGCGATGCGCGGCGCGAGCTCCGCGTCGAAGCGACCGCCGCCGATCCGATCGAGGCCGGACGCAAGGCGGCCGACGAGCTTCTGATCAAGCTCGGACATGTGCCGCCGGATGCCGATGCGGACGCGGGCGACGCATCGCTCGCGCAGGCGACGCTGCGCCAGCGCGTCAACGCGGCCGTGCTGTCCGGGCAGATCGATGTCGCGCGCGATCTGATACGCGCCGCTCCGCCGGCCTTGCAGGCGACGCCGGAAATCGCACTGAGCCAAGCCAAGGTCGAATTCTTCGCGCGGCGACTATCCGCGCAGCCGCGAAACGATCCGGACGCTGCTCGCGCACCTGCCGGCCGATTCGCCGCCGGCGTTGCGCGCGCGCGCACTGAACACGCTCGGCGCCGCGTACTTCCGCGAGGGCCGCATCGACGAAGCCGGCAACGCGTACGCCGAATCGATCCGGCTCGTCGCGCACGCGGATCGGTCCGACGTGCTCGCGGTCGCGTACATCGGCAGCGGCGGCGTCGCGAGCCAGCGCCTGCACCTGGACGATGCGGCCGCGGACTATGGCCGCGCGCGCACGCTGCTCGAGCTCGGCAACGATGCGTTCGGCGTTGCCGCGGTCGATCTCAATCTCGGCATGATCGCGTTGCAGCGCGGCCAGCCCGCCGCCGCGTTGCCGACGCTGCGCGGCGCGGCGGCGCGGTTCGAGAAACTCGCCGGCGAGGACGCGCTCGCGGCGACGCTGGTCGCGATCGTCGATGCGGATCTTGCCGTGCTCGACATCGCCGATGCGCTCGCGACCAGCGAGCGCTTCGCCGCGCTCGAGACGCGCGGCGGCAACGGACGCCAGCGCTGGGAGCTCGTGCTCGCGCGCGCGCGGGCGCTCGCGGGCGCGGGACGCCTCGGCGATGCCGACGCGCTGCTCGCGCGCATCGCCGACGGCAGCGATCCCGCGCAGGACGGCGTGCTGCGCGCGCAGTCGAACGGGCTCGGCGCCGAGGTCGCGCTCGCACGCGGCGATTGTGCGCGCGCGGCGGAGCTCGCCGCGGCCGGCGCGACGTCGGCGCTCGCGACCGCGCTTCCGGCCGAGTACGCGCGCGCGTTGCGGCTGCATGCGCAGGCGCTGCAATGCAGCGGGCAGACCGCGGCCGCCGAAGCTGCGGTCAAGGCGCTCGACGAGTGGGCTTCGACGGCACCGCCGGCGGCGGTCGGCATCGAGCTGCTTCTCGCGCACGCCGACGAGGCGGCCGCTGTGGGCTCACGCGACGACGCGGTCAACGCCTACGCCGCGGCGATGGCCGCGGCGAACGAGCGCGCGATCCCGGATGAGATCGTCGCGGCCGGACTCGGCTACGTACGCGCGCTGATCGCCGCCGGCCGCATCGACGAAGCCGCATCCGTGAACGGCCGCACTGCGGCGTGGGCCGATCGCGATGCGCGTGCGGCGCTCGCGCAGGCGCTGCTCTATGCCGCGCTCCACAAGGATGCCGCGGCCGACGAGGCGTTCGTCCGCGCGCGTCGGCTCGCCGGCGAACGCACGTTTGCCGAGCTTCCGACCTCCCGTGGCGGCACCGCGGGGCCATGACCGAGGCCGTACACGAGCGCTACATGCTTTCTACATGCACGCAACCGCGGTCCGCGCGAGAGTGCGCGCCCCGCACGCGCGCAGATCGCCGCGAGCGTGCGATCCTCCACCGCTCTGGAATGAACGAATGTCCTTCTCGAATTCCCGCTCCCTTTCCGTTGCTGCCGGTATTTCGCTCGCGCTGGCCGGCGCGAGCTTCGACATCCATGCCGGCGAAGCGCTCTATCACCTGACCCCGCTCACGATCCCGGGCGCGACGTCGGTATCCGCGCTCGACATCAATGACGTCGGCCAGATCGTCGGCCTCTACACGGACGACAACTTCGTCCGCCATGCCGTCGTGTGGGACCAGACCGGCTGGCACGAGCTCGCGCTGCCGCCAGGCGACGAAGTCGACGGCATCGCGCGCGGGATCAACAACGCCGGGCAGATCGTCGGCACCTCGGACGATTTCGTGCAGCCGACGTTCGGCCTGCTCTGGGACGCGAGCACTCCGGACGCCTACACCGTACTGAACGACGATTCCGGCGCGCCGGTTTCGCCGGCCGACATCAACGACGACGGCATCGTCGCCGGCGGTTTCGGCGTGCCGAGCCGCGCGTTCGTCTGGACCGCCGCCGACGGCCTCGTCGACTACGGCATCCAGGATCCGAACGTGCCGGACCAGCAGGCACGCTGGTCGGCGATCAACGCATCCGGCAAATTGATCGGCTACTGGAACGAGCACGTCGCCAACATCCACGCGATCGTCGGCCAGGCCGGCACGCCGGCCGTGCTCGGCATGGGCGGCGACAGCGATGCGCTGCGCACGAACGCGGTCGGAGTAAACAACGCAGGCGTCGCGGTCGGCCTTGGTGTCGATGCGGCGCAGAACCTCGTGCCGGTCGTGTTCGCCGACGACGGATCGTTCAGCGCGATCCCCGGCGCGACGCTCGACCAGACCAACGGCAGCGCGATCGCGATCAACGACGACGGCGTCATCGTCGGCACCGCCGGCATCGGCACCGCGAACGGACCCGTGCCGGGCCTGCAGGCGTGGGTCTACCGCGACGGCACGACGTACGATCTCTACACCGTCGTCGACGACACGACGGGCTTCACGCGTTTCGCGAACGCGGTCAGGATCAACGCGGCCGGCGTCATCATCGGCACCGGACGCGACGCCGACGACAACATACAGAGCTTCGTGCTGACGCCGATCCAGCCCGACGCGATTTTCGCGGGCGGATTCGACCCCTGAAGAAGATCGAACGCGAAGAACACGAAGGAAGTCTTGAGCTTCTCTTCGTGTTCTTCGTGGTTCAGGCTTGGCTTTCCGCCTTCGAAGGGTGCCGCGCCATCAGGATCGAAAGGCAGAAGTGGAACCCGACGCCGAGCGCGACCGTGAGCCCGATCGCGCGCAGCACCGGCAGCGACGAGAACGCCTGCATGCCGAACACGAGCAGCGCCGAGGCGACGCAGACGAGCGTCGCGTGCAGCGTGCGGCGCGCTTCGGCCGCATCGGCGACCGGCCGCTCGAAGAACAGCGCGTAGTGCAGGCCGAGGCCCGGCCGCGAGCGTCAGCGCGACGAGATGGAACAGCGACAGCGAAAGACCTGACGCGCGCTCGACGACGAGCACGAACAGCGTCGCCAGCGTCATCGGCGCGAGCACGTGCCACGCGCGTCGCGCGCTGCGTAGCGCGACGATCACCGTGATCGCGAGCAGCACGAGCGCGATGCCGAGTGCGCGCAGGATGCGTTCGCGATACGCGACGACGAGCGATTCCGACGCGGCCTTGAGATCGAGCAGGCGCACCGAGCCGTTGCTGGATTGCGCGAACGCTTCGATCGCCGTGGCATCGCGCACGCCGGACAGCGTCGCGAGCGCGAGCCAGCCGTCGTCGCGCTGGACCAGCATCGATGCGAGCCGCGCACCGAACGGCGCGCGCGCGAATTCGGCGGCGGTCAGCGGCGGCAGCGTGCGCGCGGTTTCTACATCGTCGAGGAACGGCGTGAAAAGATCGGCGCGGAACGGCAGGTCGCTGCTCGCTTCGGCGAGCGCCGCGGCGAGCGTCGCGCGGTCCGGCAGCTTCGCCTGGCGCGCGCGCTGCGTCGTCGTGCTCGGCAGGTAACGGCTCGGCAGCTCCGCCGCATCGAGCGCATGCGCGGCGACGAGCGCATCGAGGCGCGGCTCGATCGATTCGGACAACGCCAGCACCTGGTCGGCATCGGGCGCGCGCAGCACGAGCAGGTAGCGCACGTCCGGCGCGCCGAGCTCGCCGCGCAGTTTCGCATCGCGCAGCAGCAGATCTTCGGGAACCGGCGTCAGCGCGGCGAGATCGTTTTCCCACATCGGTCCCGGCGCGCGCCAGAGCACGACGAGCGCGACGGCCGCGAGCAACCACGGCAGCCACGCGGGACGCGGCACGCGATCGATGATGCGCAACGTCGTGGCGACGCCGGCGATCGAAGCCGCATCGCGAAAGCGCGACGGCAGCACATGCGGCAGCACGTAGCGCGTCGAGAAACCGGCGACGAGCAGTCCGCTGATCGTGAACACCGCGAGCTGCTCGAGCCCGCTGACGCCCGATGCGAAGAACGCGAGATACGCGATCGCGGCCGAGACGATCGCGGTCGCGAGCAGCGGCCAGAGCGCGCGCACGCTGGTGACGGCGTCCTCGCCGGCACGGCGATGACTCAACAGCCGGATCGGATATTCCTGCGCGACGCCGAGCAGCGTGAAGCCGAACGCGAGCGTGATGCCGTGCGCCGAGCCGAACATCCACGCGAGCGCGGCGATGCCTGCAAGGCCGCCGCTGACGATCGGCAATGCGGCGAGCAGCAGCAGCGCGGGACTCCGGTACGCGAGCAGCAGAAGAATGATGAAGCCGATCGTGCTGACCGCGCCGATGCGATCGGCTTCGCCGCGCGTCTTCGCGTTGATCAGCACGCTGAAATAGCCGGGGCCGCTGAGCGTGAGATGCGCACTCTTCGCATCGGGCAGCGCGGCGAATGCCGCCTGCAGCGCGTCGATCGCGGCGCCCTGCGCGGCCGGATCGAAACCCGCGCCGCGCGTTTCGGCGAGCAGGAGTGCCGCGCCGTCGGATGCGAACCAGACGCCGTCGCGCATCGCCGGCGGCTTCGGCGGCGACCAGCGCTCGGCGAGCGCGAGCGTTTCGAGCGTCGGATCGCGCGGCAGGATCGGTTTCAGCAGCGATGCGGCGGGCGACGCGAGATCTTCGACGCGCTGCTGCAGCTGATCGGCGAGATACGCTTGCGTCGAGCGCGTGATGATCGAGCGTCGGCGACAGCAGGTACCGGTACGGCAGCCACTTCGGATCGAGCGCGGACGGATCGAACGCGCCGTTGAGGACCTGCTCGAAGTGCGCGTCGTTGCGCAGCGCGTCGGCGAGGCCGTTGCTGAGCGCGGCGAGCTTTTCCGGCGGCGCGCCGTCGATCGAAAGCAGCAGCAGCCGCGTGCCCGGCCCTTCGCCGATCTGGTCCATCAGGAGTTTCTGGTCCGCCGTCTGCGGCGGCGGCATGAAGCTGCGCAGGTCCGTGCTGATCGAGAGCGTGCGCAATGCGAAAAATCCGAGCGCAACGAGCGCGGCGATCCAGGCGGCGACGAGCAGCCAGCGGCGCGCGTCAGATCGCATCGGCGATCAAGGTCGCGTGATTCCGCGGCAGAGCGCGTCGATCATCGGCGGCGTCGGTCGCGTCGGCAGCTTCGCGTCCGCGAGCGATTCGACGAGCAGCACGTTGACGTCGCCATCGGTTTCGATCGTATGGAAGCAGCGCGCCGATTTGTCCGTGCCGTCGACTTCGATCGCGGTGATGCGTTTGGCGAGGCGATCGTCGCGCGGCGTGAGCTTGAGCCGCCAGCTGTTGTCGCTGCCGGTTGCGCGACAGCTCGAAGTCGCGCTTGAGCGCATCGGCATCGCCGCCGAGCAACGCCGCGAAACCGCGCAGGAAACCTTCGAGCTCCGGCGCCTGGCTCAGCGAGAACTTGCGCACGGGCTTGTCGCCGCGCTGCACGGATGCTTCGCCGTTCTCGATCGTCATGTTTTCCTTGTACGGCGTATCGACGCGGCGCGCGAGCTTGCCGGGTCCGTCGTATTCGAGCTCGCCGTGCAGGATCAGCGGGCGGTCGAGCAATCCCGAAAAGCGCACTTCGCTGAACGGCGTGCGCGCGGGCGCTTCGCGCTTCAGGCCCGCGACGAGCGCGTGCGCATCCGGCGCGTTGCCTTCAGGCGCTGCGCGAGACGGGATCGGCAAGCTCGCGCTCGCCAGCGCCAGGCTCGTCGCGATCGAAACCCTCGAGATTCCAGAAGTCATGCCAGTTGAACCAGTTGTAGGGATCCTGACGCACGTAATGCTCGAGGCGCGCCGCGTAACGTTGCGCCACCGCGCGAAGCTCGGCCTTGCGCCCGCGGCGCGGCAGCACGAGCTCGTCGGCGAACGGTTCGAAGTAGAGATCGTAGCGGTTGCCGCCGCGGATACATGCCAAGACACAGCACCGACCGGGACCTTGAGCAGCGATCCGATCAGGAACGGCGCGGTCGGAAATGCGGCCGGCGCGCCCATGAAGTCGACGACGACGGTCGATTCACCTTCGCGCGCGCGATCGGCGAGCAGCGTGACCAGCGCGCCTTCGTTCAGCGCTTCACCGAGCGCGAGCACGATCTCGGTGCCGGGCCGCGATGCATCGATCACGTTGCGCGCGACGGCCGGATTCAACTCGTGCAGCAGCTCGGTCAGCGCCGGCGTCTTCTGCGTATCGAGCAGCGCGCAGACCTTGACGTCCGGCCGCTCGGCCGCGAGCACGCGCAGCGCTTCGAAGCTGCCGACGTGCGCGCCGAGCAGCAGCAGCGCCGCGATCGGGCTGCAGGCGCGAGACGAGCGCGTCGAGCCCATGCACGCCGACATCGAAAGCGGGCATAGCGGTCGGACAGGAGAAACATGCGATCGACCATCGTCCCGCCGAAGCGGTGGAAATGGCGCAAGACCTGCCACGCGCTTGGCCTGTGGCCGAACGCGCGCTCGAGGAACGCATACGACACGCGCCGCTCGTAGCCGCGGCGCAGGAAGAAATAGAGCGTGACCGGATACAGCAGCAGTCGCGCGAGCGCCGCGGCCGCACTTGAGGCCGACCGCGCGGAACAGCCAGATCGCCAGGCGACCGCCGCCTTCGCGGCGCGCGCTCCAGTGCTGCTCGCTCATGCGATCCCGCCTTCGCCGCGCAGGATCGGCGCACCGCCGCGATCGATGCGGAAGCGTACGCGCGCGCCATCGCGGGCGACGCGAAGCTCGGCGCTTTCGTCGGGCTTGAGCGGTGCGAGAAATTTCACCGAGTCGATGCGTGCGAGGCGTGCCCCGTGAGCGCGCTCGATCGCCGCGGCGATGCAGTCGAGCAGCACGACGCCCGGCACGACCGGATTGCCGGGGAAATGCCCGGGCAGCGCGGGATGGTCCGACGCGATGCGCAAGGTCTCGACGATGTCGGCAGCGGCCGTCATGCCGAGTTCCTCATCGGCACGTCGTTCATGACGCTGCGCGCGAGCACCGGCCAGCGCCGCACGAGACGCGGCGACGAACACCGGCAGCGAGACATGCGGAATGTGGCGAAGGTGCCAGCGCCGATACGCGTACTCGACGACGAGGAAAGCGAGCACCGTCGCGTAGCTGCCCAGATGCAGGTACCAGCGCCAGGCGTGACCGGTCAGCGCGATCGGCGGTGTCACGCCGAAGCTCGCGAGAAGTCCGTCGGGCACGGCGCAGCAGATCATCAGCGCCAGCACGAGCGCCTGCGCGCCGAGCAGTAGCGCCCAGGCCAGCGTCAGCCCTCGCGCGTAGGCCGCGACGCGCGGCAGCGCGATGCGCTCGGGACTTTCGAGCACCGCGATCAGGCGTGCGATCAGCGGTTCGCTGCCCGGGGCGAGCGTGCGCGCAAACAGCGTGCAGAGCGCCGCGTTCACGATGACCGGCAGGAAATCGAGCGTGATCTCTCCGCGGCCGGCGATCGCGAGCGCGACGACGCCGAGCACGGCGATGCGCCCAGACCATGAACGCGGCAACGCTGCGCCGTCTCAACCCGGGCCAGAGCAGAAGGCTGACGACCATCACGGCGGCGAGCTCATCGAGCCACGCGCGTCCGCTCGCGAAAGCGGCCGCGACGATTGCGAGGTAAAGCGCAAGGAAAATCGCTGCGCGGCGCGATGCACGCGCCGGTTTCGAGACTTGTGGTGGAATGGGCAAGGTCGCGGACACGAAGCAAACGCGCGGGATCGGCGTCATCAGGCGGCGTGGAAGAGCGGCGCGACTGTAACATAGCGATTCGCAACGAACCCTGCGGAGGAACGGCATGGCGGCGGCAGAAGACGCTTTCGATTGCGATGTGCTCGTCGTCGGCGGCGGCCCGTCCGGATCGACGACGGCGGCGTTGCTGCAGCGCCGCGGCTATCGCGTGATCCAGCTCGAAAAGGACCGCCATCCGCGCTTCCACATCGGCGAATCGCTGCTGCCGTGCAATCTGCCGATCATGGAAGAGCTCGGCGTGCTCGACAAGGTGCGCGCGCTCGGCGTCGTCAAGCACGGCGCCGATTTTCCGTCCGGCGAGGGCTACCAGACGTTCCACTTCCGCCGCGCGCTCGGCGATTCGCCGCCGCATGCCTTTCAGGTCAAGCGCGAGGAGTTCGACCAGATGCTGTTCGAGCATGCGCGCGAGAATGGCGTCGATGCGCGCGAAGGCGTCAAGGTCGGCAAGGTCGAGATCGACGGCGTCGGCAAGATCATCGCGCACGCGCAGGATGCGGCCGGCAATGCGCTGACGCTGCGGGCGCGGTATCTCGTCGACGCGAGCGGTCGCGACACGCTGCTCGGCAATGCGCTGAAGCTCAAGCGCAAGAACGACAAGCACCAGAGCGCGGCGATCTTCGCGCATTTTCGCGGCGTCGAGTTTCGCCCGGGCGAGGACGCCGGCAACATCAGCATCTACAATTTCCAGTACGGCTGGTGCTGGTTCATTCCGCTGCGCGATGGCGTCATGAGCGTCGGCTGCGTGTGCTGGCCGGAATACCTGAAGACCCGGCGCGGCCGCAACGAGCAGTTTCTGCTCGATACGCTGAAGATGATGCCGCAGGCATGGGCGCGCATGGCGCACGCCGACATGGTTTCCGACGTGCGCGTGACCGGCAACTATTCGTACACCTGCGAGCGCATGGCCGGGCCGGGCTTCGTCATGGTCGGCGATGCGTTCGCGTTCGTCGATCCCGTGTTTTCGTCCGGCGTCTATCTTGCGATGCACAGCGGCAAGCAGGCTGCGGCGCTCGTCGATGCGGTGCTGCGCGAGCCCGCGCGCGAGGCCGCGCTGCAGCCGGCTTTCAGCCGGCGCATCCGCCGCGGCGTGCGCGTGTTCTCGTGGTTCATCTACCGGTTCAATTCGCCGGTGATGCGCGATCTCTTCGCGAGCCCGCGCAATGTCTGGCGCGTCGAGGACGGCGTGATTTCGATGTTGGCCGGCGACGTCTTCGACAGCGCGCCGGTCTTGCGGCGCCTGCACGTGTTCAAGACGATCTATGCGATCAGCGGCATGCTCAGCCTGCGCCGCTTCATCGCCGATCTGATCGAGCGCCGGCGCCAGGCGCGCTATGCGTTCAGCGGAGGCAATACGCCGGTCGATCCGGCGTGAGGGGCGGAAACGGTAGCGGGGAACCGCTACCGCCGTCATCAAGCAGCCCGATTCTCGTGAATATGACCGGCCAGTGCGCGCAGGCTGCCGAAGATGCGCTTGTTGTCCGGATTGTCCGAGCGCAGCTGGAATCCATAGCGCTTGGACACCGCGAGCGCGAGCTCGAGCGCGTCGATCGAATCGAGGCCGAGATCGCCACCGAACAGTGCGGCTTCAGGGTCGATCGCTTCGGGCTTCACCCAGTCGATGTTCAGGCTCTGCACGATGAGCTCGGCAAGCTCGTGCTCGGCGGGGCTTTGTACTGAGGCGGCGGCTGTATCCATCTTGAGTCGACCTGCGTTCCCCTTCGGGGCGGAAAAAAGGCCGCGCAGTGTATCATCCGCGCGGCCGCGCATCCCGCCAGCGGCGTTGCGTGAGAACGTGTCCAAGCTTTTCGCTCCCAGCGTGATACCCGAAGCCGGCGCGACGCTGCCGCCGCTTGGGATCGGCTATTCGCACGCGGCGCCGGCCGATCTGCTGGCCGAGCCCGGCGTGCTGGCCGTGATCGGATTCGGCCCGGCGCCTGCCGCGTCCGACGATCCGCGTTTCATTCGCGTCGGCCTCGAAGTCATCGGCGATCCACGCGTCGAGGTCTGGCGCACCGACGGCACGGTTCGTCACGGCCGCAACGGTCCCATTCGCTGGAGCGGCGATGGCAACTACGGCTGCTTCGTGATCGAGATCGCCGAGTCCGGCGCGGACGACATCGCGACGGCCGCCGAGCACGCGTATCGCGAGCTGACCCAGTTCATCCACGCGAGCGAAACACCGTACGTGCTGCGCTTCTGGAATTACTTCGACGCGATCAACCTCGGCGACGGCGACGACGAGCGCTACCGGCGTTTCTGCGTCGGCCGCGTGCGCGGCATGGACGGACACTGGCGCGACGCGTTTCCGGCCGCGACCGCGATCGGCCGCCGCGACGGCGTGCGTGCGCTGCAGGTGTATGCGCTGGCCGCGCGCGCGCCCGGCGTACCGGTCGAGAATCCGCGCCAGGTCAACGCATGGCGCTATCCGCGTCAGTACGGTCCGACCGCGCCGACGTTCGCGCGCGGCATGGCGACGCCGGCGGGACAACTGCTGATTTCCGGCACGGCCGCAGTCGTCGGCTCCGCGTCACGGCACGAGGACGACGTCGCGGCGCAGCTCGACGAAACGCTGGCGAACATCGCGAGCCTGATCGGAACCGCGAGCACCGGTGCGGCGCCGAAGCCGGGCGCCGGCAGCCTGCTCAAGGTTTACGTGCGCGATCGCGGGGACGCCTCGCTGATCGAATCGAAGTTGCGCGGCGCGCTCGGCGAAGTCGAAGGACTGCTGATCCTCAACGGCGATATCTGCCGCCGCGAGCTGCTCGTCGAGATCGACGGCGCGCAGATCTGAAGCGACGCGCGCGCGAGGCTCAGTCGATCGCGCCGGTGCGGTTGAACAGCGATTCGGCGGAATACGAGCGCGGCCGCACTTCGCGCAGACGCCGCGCCCATTCGACCAGCTCGCTCTGCAGCATGACGATCGTGCGTCCCGGCGCCTGTGCATCGGCGCGCAACAAAGAGGCGATGTGCGTGCGCAGCGCCGCTTCCTCATCGCGCTTGCGCAGCTGATCGATCGATTGCAGTGCCGGCGCGAGCGCACCGGCGCGAGTGCCCCTGCCGATGACGAGGATGCGCAGCGGCGCTCCGGTGTCTTCCATGCGCGCGGTGACGGCCGCGAGCTCGGGATCCTCGAGCTCCATTGCGGTCAGCGCGACGAACGCGACCACCGGCAGCACCGGCGCGTCGCGAAGGTCGAGCGGCTCGGCCGTGACGGCTGCGATCGGCAGGCTGTTGTCGAACCAGACGACGTCGACGGCACCGCGCGCGACCTCGACGTTGCGCGCGACGTCGAAATCGAGCTCGGCGCCGAGTCGCGCGATGAGATCGTTGAGAGCCGGCAGGGCGGTCATCCGTGTTCCCTCGGTATCGGCGGTTGCGATCGACCGGTATCGACCGCGTTCGAGGCGCTGCGTTTCCGCACGCACATGATAAGGCCGGCGACGAGCCACGCGAGCGCCGCGTTCAGGATGAGATGGCCTTGCTTGGGCGTGTCGGCGAGACCGTCGCCGAGCAGGGTCACGGCCAGCGTGGCAAGCATCGCGACGACGACGAGCAGCGTCGCGTCGAGCGCGGCGCCGCCCGTGCGAGCGCCGGGCCGCACAAGCAGGACCACGAGCGCGAATAGCGGCAGGCTGAGCAGTACGAGTTGCGCTTGCGGATAGGCATGCAGCAGACGGCCGACAGTCGGCACGGAGGCAGGCAGTTTTTCGAACGGGCTGCCCTCGACGTGACCGATGTTGTCGGCGAGCCACGGATCGAGCGCCGGGACGCCCTCGACCGCGAGCCGCGCGGCAATCGACGGATGGCGCAGCAGCGCGCCGAGCTCGCGCGTGCGCGTGAAGTTGACGAGCCCGCGGCAGGTGTGTTCGGGCAGATCCGGCAGCTGCCATGCGCGCTTGCCGGAATAGATCGCGCAGCCGGGATCGATGCCGATCTCGGCGAGGAGCGCCTTCGGATCGTCGGCGAGCGGAAGCAGCGCGGTGAACACGACATCGGCGCGGTTGTATTGGCGGATCGTCTCGATCATCGGCCCTTCGCGCGCGGTCTGCACGAACTGGAAGTACGCGCCCGCGAGCGCGCCGAGCGCGAGCGCGGCCGCGCGCCAGCTCGTGCGTCCGAGGCGCATGCGATCGAGGAGGATCACGCCGAGCGCGAGCGCGAGCGGCAGCAGCATGTGCTGGATCTTGCTCGTCGCAAGCGCGAAAGCCACGAGCGCGAGCAGCGCGAAGCGCCAGCGCGAACGCGCCTGACCGCGCCACAGCAGCAGCAGCGAGATCAGCACGTACGCGGCGATCAGCGCCGTCCATTCCGCATAGAACGTCGCCAGATAGAGCGTGTTGCCGGGATCGGCGAACACGAGCGGCACGAGCGCGGCATTCGCGATCGCCGCGCGCACGTCGTTCCTTCGCAGCCAGGCGAACGACAGCGCGATCGAGAGCGCGAGCAGCGCGAGCCAGCGCAGCACGGCGACGCCGCGCGCATCGTGAATCGGGCCGCCGCCGAGCGCCTCGGCCGCTTTCCAGGCGAGCGCGGTCGCACCGCCGAACGCGAGCTCCGACGACCAGTAGCACATCGGATCGCCGCTCGAGATGAAGCGGTAGCGCGAGTACGGCGCCTCGGGGCTGTTCAGCTGCGGAGAAACGTCCGCCGGGCGATCCGGATAGAAATGGAAGCAGCTCGTGTAGCGCGTCTCGTCGTAGCTGTTCGCGTACGCATAGAGCGGCGAGTGCAGGCAGACCACGAGCGCGCGCAGCGTGCCGGCAACCCAGAGCAGGATCAGCAATGCGACGACGTACGGCCGCTTGGGAGCGACATCGTTCATGCGCGACGCTCCGCCAGCGCGCGACGGCACAACGCTGCGATCGGCAGGCACAGGCTCGCGAGCGCGAAGTTGACCGCAAGATGTGCGTGCTTGGTGAACTCGACGTCGCCGTCACCGAACAATGCGACGACCGGGACGGCCACGACGCCGCTCGCGCACGCGAGCGCGAACGCGCGCGCGGCCGGCGGCGTGCCGCGTTTCAGGCAAACCGCCGCGATGAGCCACGGCATGAGCAGCAGCGTCCATGCGAACGCGATGCTTTTTCCGAACAGCAGATCGAGGCTCGGCATCCACGATGGCTGGTGCTCGTTGTTGCCGCCTTCGACCGCGCCGAGATAGCGCGGCTGCCACGGCAGCAGCTGTCGCGGAATGTGCAGCAGCGCACGGCCGAGCGCGGGCGGATCGGAGACGAGCAGCCACCAGAGCGTGCGGTTGCGCCACGCGTCGACGGTCTTGCAGGTCTGGTCGACGCGGCCCGGCATCACGTAGACGCTCTTGCCGATGTACGCGAGGCATTCGTCGTTGATCGCGAGCTTCTGCACGACACGATCGCGATCGCTCGTTTCGGCGAGCAGCACATCGAGCACGTAGTCGGCGCGGTTGATCCAGGCGACGTCGCGCGCCATGTCCGTCCGCTGCATGCCGTTCACGATCTGCACGCCGGCGCCGATCGTGCCGGCGACGAGCAGCACCAGCGCCACGCGGCGGCCGGCGCGGCCGGCGCCGAGCCAGACCGCGATGCCGAGCACGATCGGCAGCATGAGGTGCTGGTATTTGCTCAGCGCAAGGATGATCGCGCCGATCGCCGTCATCGCGAGCGCACCGCGCGTCGGCCGCACGAGCGCAGCGACGAGTGCGACGAGCGTGACGTACAACCCGAACACCGCGGCCGCTTCGCCGTAGAACGTCGCGAGGTAGAGCGTGTTCGCCGGGTCCATTGCGACGAGCGCGAACCCGGCGAGATGCGCGATCGCAAGATCGGCGCGGCGCTCGCGCAGGAAGAAACGCGTCGCCCATGCCGCCACGGCGAACCAGATCAGAAGCCGCCATTCGGCGAGACGCCGGATCGAATGGATCGTGCGTCCGCCCATCGCCTCCGAGATGCGCCAGGTCCATGCGATCGGCGCGGTGAAAAGCAGGTCCGAGCTCAGCGTGCACGAAGGACGCGGCGGCGGCAGGAACGCAAAGCGCGAATACGGGGCCGGCGGATTCGCAAGGTCGGTCCTGACGCCGGGCCGCCAGGGCGCGATGGTCAGGCACGAGCTGTAGCGGATCTCGTCGTAGCTGTTCGCGAGCGCGAGCAGCGGATCGTGCCGCACCAGCGCGACACCGCGTACGATTGCGAAAAGCGCCAGCGCAACGAGCGCGACGCGCGCCCACGGCGGCAACGAGGGGGATTCCGGCATCGGCGAGCGGTCGTTCAGACGGTCCCCGAGTTTAGGTGGCGCCCGCTGCACGCTCAATCGCGCAAGAAATGACGAATGGATCACGGTCTGCGTGCGACGCAGGCACGGTTTGCGCCGCCAACCCGGCCCCAAGCCGCCTTCGGGGGCCGGTGCTAGGATGCGCCCGGAGTCGGACATTCGTCCGGAGGGGAATCGAGATGAGAACGCGCCTCGGCCACTACGACATCGTCGCCGAACTCGGACGCGGCGGCATGGGCGTGGTCTACAAGGGCTTCGAGACTTCGCTGAACCGCTACGTCGCGATCAAGGTGCTCGCCGATTCGCTCGCGCACGACGAGGCGGTCAAGGAGCGCTTCCTGCGCGAAGCGCGCAGCATGGCCGCGCTCAACGATCCGCACATCATCCAGATCTATTTCATCGGCGACGACGAAGGCCAGACGTATTTCGTCATGGAGTTCGTCGAAGGCGAATCGCTCGGCTCGATGCTGAAGCGCGAAGGCAAGCTTTCGGTCGAGCAGTCGGCCAAGGTGCTGCAGCAGACCGCGATGGGCCTCTCGACCGCGCACGATCGCGGCGTCGTGCATCGCGACATCAAGCCCGGCAACCTGATGATCAACAGCCGCGGCGCGGTCAAGATCGCCGACTTCGGCATTGCGCTTTCGAACCACGATCTTTCCAAGAAGCTGACGACGACCGGGGAATTCGTCGGCACGCCTGGCTATCTCTCGCCCGAGGTCTGTCTCGGCAAGCCGGTCGATCAGCGCAGCGATATTTTCTCGCTCGGCATCGTGATGTTCGAGATGCTGACCGGGCGCATGCCGTTCACGGACGAATCGCCGCTCGGCCTCATGCTCGAAGTCGTCAAGGCCGAGATTCCGGACGTGCGCGAGATCAACGCCGACGTCGATCCCGAGATCGCGCGCATTCTCGATCGCATGATCGCCAAGGATCCGGCCGAGCGTTACCAGAACTGCCACGAGCTCATCTCCGAATTGAGCGTGCATCCGCTGGTCGCGAAGGGCGGCCCGATTTCGCTGCAAGCCGAAGATCTCGACGGCGGCCGCGACGATGATCGGCCAGAAGACGCCGGTGTCGGCGCAGACATCCTGCCGTCGACGCCGCGCACGCCGGCGGTGGCGCAGAACGTCGCCAACACGCGCATCACGCCGTCGGGCCTGCCGGTGCCACCGGTCGCCGCGAATGCGGGATCGCATCAGTCGGTGCTCGATCGCACGACGACGACCGGAACGCCGCGCAGCTCCATGCTGCCGTGGGCGATCGCCGCGATTCTCGCGCTCGTGCTCGGCGGCGGCGCGTACGCGATGCGCGATCGCATTCCGGGATTCGGCACTGCGTCGACTGCGCAGGCGAACGCGACCACGACGATGCCTGCGCCGAGTGCGCCGCCCGCGACGAGTGCTGCCGTTGCCGCGAACACGGCAACGACGAGCAACGGCAACGCGGCCGCAACGCCGGTCGCGGTCGACACGTCGGCTGCGGCGACCCAGGTATCCGCGTCCACCGTCGCGACGACTGCATCGTCCGATGCGGCGCCGCCTCCGCCGACCGATGCGTCCGACGCTTCGGGCGCGCCGGCTGCGCGCGCGTCTCAAGCCGGCGTCGAAGCACTGCGCGACCTGCCTGCGGCCAAGGCCGCGGAGGACGCGCCCGCCACGCGCATCGCGAGCGTGCCGGAAAAACCGGCCGCACCGCCGAAGCCGCACGTGCCGACGATCGCGGTGATCGCGGCGGGCGACGACGTGATCTCATCGCCGGCCGAAGACGCGCTGGTGAGCCTGCTGCAGAGCCGCGGTTTCCGCGTCATCGAGGGCGGGCATGGCGGCGGCGATCGGCCGAACCTCGCTTCGATGCGCGGCAAGGCCGATGCGGTCGTGTTCGTCCATGCGCGCCCGGTCGGCTCGCAGGAAATCGCGTACTACGGTCAGAGCTCGACGCTCTACACGGTGCAGCTCGGCGTGAAGGCATATCGCGTCGCCGACGGCAGCGTCCTGTGGACGAGCAGCACCGAGCAGGTGAACTTCACGAGCCTCAACGCGGCCGAGAAGGCGCGCGAGGCGATCGAGCCGATGCTCGACACGGTCGACAGCCGCCTCGCGGAATTTCGTTCGCGCGGCAATCGCGGCTGAAGCCACGGATCGCCGTCGAAACGACGGCTCATCCTCGAACCACCTCGCCGTTCCCCCTCTCCCGCTTGCGGGAGAGGGTTGGGGTGAGGGCGCTCTTGGTCCAACGCCCCACTCCGATTGCCCTCACCCTGCCCTCTCCCGCAAGCGGGAGAGGGGAAAAGCGTGGCGCGCTCGCACGAACCCGGTGTAAAGGGCATCCACGGCCACACGCTTCCCGCTCGCGGCGGTCCGGGACTACGATCGTTCGGCCACGATCGGCAGCAACGGGGAGAACCTCATGAAAACACTTTTGACGGCAACGCTCTCTGGCGCGCTCGCGCTCTCGTTCGGTGCATCAGCCGCGGACAAGGCGTCGGCGCCGCAGCCGACCAAGGAACAGCAGGAGATGATGGCCGCATACCAGCGCATGGCCGAAGTGCGCCAGGAGCACAAGCAGCTCGACTATTTCGTCGGCGACTGGACGTCTTCGACGACGATGTGGATGGATTCGAAGACGCCGCCGCAGAAGAGCGCGGGCAAGGTGCACACGCAGGCGATCTTCGGCGGCCGCTACATCGAGGTCGACATGGAAGGCGCGATGAACGACGCGACATACCACGGCCGCGGCTACATGGGTTTCGACAACGTCGCCGGCAAGTTCTTCAACACGTGGATGGACGACATGTCGACCGGCTTCTGGTTCGCCTACGGCACCTACGACAAGGCGACCCAAACGTACACGTTCCGAGGACAGATGGACGATCCGATGAAGGCCGGCGCCAAAGTCGCCGTGCGTGAGGTCATGCACATCGTCGATCCGAAGCACTACGTGTTCGAGTGGTACGAGACGCGCGCCGGCGGCAAGGAAGCGAAGACGCTTCAGATCGACTATTCGAAATCCTGAGTCAGGCGTCGAGACACGCCGCCAGCGAGCGGCGCCGGATGCCGAGGCATCCGGCGTCGCCGACATCGGTCTTCAGAAGGACGGATAGAGCATCAGTCCGCCCACACAGCTTCCAGCCGAGTTGATGCATGCGTTCCAGTACGGGACGACCGGCTCCTGCGCGGTCTGCGCGCTGCGCATCGTCTCGTAAACGCTGAGCAGGCTCGCTTCGGAGTACTGCGCGTTGACGCCGCACAGCTTGTTCGTCGCGCCTTTCGAGCACAGGAACCGCTGTGTCGTGCCGCCGGCGCAGTCCGGCGCAGCGGACGTATAGAAGTCGATATACCCATAGGTGCCCATCGTCGGCGCCGCGACCGGAGGCGCGAGCGACAGCTCACAGAGATATTCGTTCGCCTGCACGCAAGAGGCGCTCAATGCGAACAGCAGCGGGATCGATGCAAAAGCCTTTCTCATATCCGGATTCCTTGGTCAGAGATGGGTCGCACGCATGTCGGAAGCGATGCAGTCATTGCATGGGCTGTGGGGCCGACAGAGCTAGATACGGAATTCGTGGCGCGGGCGGACATGCCGTCGCACGCGCCGAATGCGTCGCGTCAAAACGTGCAGACGTTATGCGACGCGCGCGCATGCGTCGCGCGAGAATACGTGCGACACCGATCCTGTTTCGCGCTCAGATCAGCGCGAGATTCGCGTACGCGAGCACCAGCCATTTCTGACCCGCGCGCTCGAAGTTGATCTGCACGCGCGTGTGCGCGCCCGAGCCTTCGTAGTCGACGACGACGCCTTCGCCGAACGTCGCGTGGCGCACGCGCTGGCCGAGCTTCAACGGCGGCGAGGTATCGATCGGCGCCGCGGCGACGCTGCGATCGCTGTAGACCGGCCGGCTGACCTGCACGCGCGGCCGCACTTCGTGCAGCAGCTGCGGACGGAATTTCGCGCAGGAAGCGCGACGGCCGGCTGTACATCTCGACGCCGTGCAGGCGCCGCGATTCGGCGTACGTCAGCACGAGTCGCGCGCGCGCGCGCGTGATGCCGACGTAGGCGAGACGGCGTTCCTCTTCGAGGCGGCCCGGTTCTTCGGTCGATTTCTGGCTCGGAAAGAGGCCGTCCTCGAGCCCGACCAGGAACACGAGCGGAAACTCGAGGCCCTTCGCCGAATGCAGCGTCATCAGCTGCACGCAGTCTTCCCACGCCTCGCCCTGCCCTTCGCCGGCTTCGAGCGCGGCGTGCGCGAGGAATGCGGCGAGCTCGGAGAGGCCCGCTTCGAGATCTTCGGGCGTGCGCGAGAATCGGCTCGCGACGTTGATCAGCTCGTCGAGGTTCTCGACGCGCGATTCGGCGCTGCCGCGGCTGTCCTTCTCGTAGAAATCGCGCAGGCCCGAGCGCGCGATCGCGTGCTCGATCTGTTCGGCGAGCGGGAGCGGTTCGTCGCCGCCGCGCTCGCTGTCGCTTTCCGGGGCGCGTCGAAGGGCGCGAGCGATCCCGTTTGCGCGGAGGCGCGCCGTCGTCTCGTCATCATCGCGACGGCGGCGATCCGGCACCTGCGATTTGTCCGAGCACGAAAGGCGCCGGCTGTTCGCTTTCGCCGGAGACGACGGGCGATGAGGCAATCGCGCGACAGATCGTCGATCAGCTGCAGAAACGCGCGCAGCGCATTCTTCGCACGACCCGCGAGCGAATCCGTCGCGAGCTCGGCGAGCGCCGCTTCCCACAGCGACGCCTCGTCGCGCCGCGCGCGCTGGCGCACGAGATCGAGCGTGCGCTCGCCGATCCCGCGCGGCGGCGTGTTGACCGCGCGCTCGAACGCCGCGTCGTCGTGCCGGTTCGCGACGAGGCGCAGATACGCCAGCGCATCCTTGATCTCGGCACGATCGAAATAGCGCAGGCCGCCGTAGACGCGGTACGCGATGTCGTGCTGGATCAGCTGCTCCTCGAAATTGCGCGACTGCGCGTTCGAGCGGTACAGGATCGCGATGTCGCTCGCCTTGCCGTCGCCGGCGATGACCTCGCGCACGCTGCTCGATGACGTAGCGCGCCTCGTCCTGCTCGTTGTACGCCGCATACACCTCGATCGGCGTGCCGGCAGCGCCGGCGGTCCAGAGCTCCTTGCCGAGCCGATCCGGGTTGTGCGCGATGACCGCGTTCGCGGCGGCGAGGATGTTGCCGGTCGAGCGGTAGTTCTGCTCGAGGCGGATCGTCTTCGCGCTCGGAAAATCGCGCAGGAAGAAATGCACGTTCTCGACGCGCGCGCCGCGCCAGCCGTAGATCGCCTGATCGTCGTCGCCGACGACGAACACCTGCCCGGTCGTGCCGGCGAGCACGCGGATCCACGCGTACTGCAGCGTGTTGGTGTCCTGGAATTCGTCGATCAGCAGATGCCGGAATCGCTCGCGGTAGTGCTGCAGCAACGTGTCGTTGTGCAGCCAGAGCTCGTGCGCGCGCAGCAGCAGCTCGGCGAAGTCGACGAGGCCAGCGCGCTCGCAGGTTGCTTCGTATGCGCGATAGATGTCGATCAACGTCGCGTTGACCGGGTTGTAGCCGGGATCGAGCGCGTCCGGCCGCTTGCCTTCGTCCTTCGCGCTGTTGATGAACCACGTCGCCTGGCGCGGCGGAAAACGCGCTTCGTCGAGGCCGAGGCCCTGGATCGTGCGCTTGACCAGACGCTGCTGGTCGTCCGCGTCGAGGATCTGGAACGTCTCCGGCAGGCGCGCCTCGCGCCAGTGCCGGCGCAGGAGTCGATGCGCGATGCCGTGGAACGTGCCGACCGTGAGCCCGCGCAGCTCGTTCGCGATCAGCGCCTCGGTGCGCCCGCGCATTTCGCCGGCGGCCTTGTTCGTGAACGTGACCGCGAGCACCGACCACGGCGAAACGCGATCGACCTCGAGCAGCCAGCCGATGCGGTGCGTCAGCACGCGCGTCTTGCCCGAACCGGCTCCGGCCAGCACGAGGTAGTGACCCGGCGGCGCGGTCACCGCTTCGCGCTGCGCGGGATTGAGTCCGTCGAGGAGATGCGAGACATCCATGACCGAAGTGTAGCGGGCGGGGTCAGGAACGCGAGCAGCGCAGCCGACGCAACGCTTGTTGCATCTATCGCGGATCGATGCTTGTCTGTCGTGCCGAGCCGGAAACTCGGCGCGCGATGACGCATCATATGTCGTCATGCCTATCCGCCTGCTCGCCACGCTCCTGTTCTCACTTTCCGTCGCAACGTCGTTCGCGGCCGAGACGGCTCCGCGCTACACGCTGCGTTACGACGCCGGCTCCGAAACGATGGCCGTGCGCATCTGCGTGCCGCAGGCCGCGGCGCATCTGCATTTCTCGGCCGACGACGGCGCCGAGCGTTACGTCGCTTCGCTCGCGCGCGAAAACGGCCCGCCGCCGGTGCGCGACGAAGAAGGCTGGTCCGCCGCGGACTGGCACGCCGGCGAGTGCCTTTCGTATCGCGCGGCGCTCGGCCGCGTCGCCGACTCGGGACGCCGTGGCGACGGCGCGCGGCACGGCAGCGCGATGGCGTTCGATCCCGCGTCGTGGCTGCTCGCCGTCGACGGCGCGGACCCGGACACGTCGGCCGACGTGCGCGTCGAGCTTGCCGCCCGGCTATTCGATCTCGGCGCCGTGGCATCGAGTTGCCGCCCGACGGCGGCACGCTCCGCTTCGCGATGCCGCAGACACCGAACGACTGGCTCGCGCGCGTCGCGATCGGACGTTTCGTCGAAGTGCCGGTCGCGCTCCCGGGCGGCACGCTGCGCGTCGCGATGCTCGGCGGTCGATGCCGACAGCGAAGCGCAAGCTCGACGCGTGGCTCGCGAAGGTCAGTCGCGCCGCGGTCTCCGCGTATGGACGGCTGCCGATTGCGGACGTGCAGGTGCTCGTCATTGCGGTCGGCGCATCGCAAGGAACCGGTCGAGTTCGGCCAGTCGACGCGCGGCCAGGGCTCTGGGCTCACGCTTTTCGTCGATGCCGCGCAACCGGCCGCGGCGTTCGATCACGACTGGGTCGCGGTGCACGAGATGTCGCATCTGTTCCATCCGTATCTCGGCGATCGCGGCAGCTGGCTCGCCGAGGGGCTCGCGACGTACTACCAGAACGTGCTGCGCGCTCGCGCCGGACTCCTCACGCCGGATGAGGCGTGGGCGCAGATCGACGCCGGCTTCGATCGCGGGCGCAGCATGACGCGATCCAACGACGTCACGCTCGAGACCGCATCGGAAGCCGAGGGCGGTCACACCAATTTCATGCGCACGTACTGGTCGGGCACCGCGTACTGGCTCGAAACCGATCTCGCGCTTAGGCGCTCGAGCGACAACCGGCTCAGCGTCGACGAAGCGCTGCGCCGGTTCGATGCGTGCTGCCTGCCGAGCTATCGCGGATGGAAGCCGGACGATTTCGTCGCGAAGCTCGACGAGCTGCTCGGCACCGACGTGTTTCGCAAGCAATTCGACGGAATTCCGCGCGCGTCACGATTTTCCGGATCTCGCGCCGGCTCTACGCCGATCTCGGCATCCGCCGCGACCACGGCGCACTGCATTTCGTCGACGACGCGCCGGCCGCGGACGTGCGGCGCGCGATCATGCGTGCGCGCTGACGCGACGCGCGCACGCGAGATCGCCTAGTCGATCTCGAAACCGTTGCAGAAGATCGTGTCGCTAGCGGGATGCCGGCGGACCGGGACCGCTATTTCCGCATCGCACCGGCGACGACGAGCCCCGCGCCGACCAGCACGGCGACTCCGCCGAGCCACTGCGGGACGCTTTTCTCTTCTTGCACTTTCGCGGAAAGATCGCCGATTTTCAGCACTTCCTTGTCATGGTTGAAATTGAGCTTGCCGAGAAAACCGGCGATGCCGAACGCGGCGATGAGGATTCCGGCGACGATGAGACCGATGCGCATGGTGCTCCCTCCGATGGTTACGGGCGCCAAAGATGGAGTGCCGAACCTGAACGGCGTCAGTGCAGCGTAGATTGCGCGATGCCCTATGCGCGATCAGGCGACGCGCCTGACACCCGGCAGCTTGAGCACGTAGTCCGCACGCATCAGCTGGGAGGGCGTGTAGTAGCCACCTTCCGGCGTCGTCGCGACCACGTGCGCGAGTATGCCGAGCGCGCTTTCGACGGTCAGCGTGTAGCCGTTCGGCGTCGTCAGCGCGAGCTTCTCCTCGCGGCCCTGCGGATTGCGCACTTCGCCCCAGATGTAGCAGCCGGTCGTGCGCCGGCGCTCGGCGTCCGGTCCGTGCGCGTGCTCGAGCGCGCGCTTCTCGAAGAATCCGCGCACGGCGTCGAAACCGAGGAACGGCTGCACGTAGCGCAGCCAGCGCGTGCGCGCGATCGTCTTCGGCGACACCGCCATGTAGGTTTCGATGTTCGGGATGCCGGTCGAGACGTACGCCGTGTAGACATCGCCCCACGGAATCGTCATCGCGCTGCGCTGCGTGCCTTCGCGCTCGAATTCGCGCGTTTTCCAGGCCAGCGGGACCTCGACGATCGTGCCGTTCTGGCGCACGCGCCCGCCCTTCGCGAGTCCCGCGACGCTGGTGCGCGCGGTGCCTGGGCTCGGTCCGCCGCCGGCCTCGAACGCAAGTACCAGCTCGGTCGCGTCCGGAAGCCTTTGCTTCAGCATCGCCGCGACGCAGTCGGTCGGCACCACGTCGAAGCCGACACCCGGCGCAACGACGACGCCCTGCTGCCGCGCACGGTTGTGCGCGTGATGACAGAGCGCGAACACGTCGATCTCGCCGGTGATGTCGAGGTAGTGCACCTTCGCTTCGAGGCAGGCTTCGAGCAGCGGCTCGGCGGTGTGCGCGAACGGACCCGCGCAGTTGAGCACGACGCCGACGCCGTCGAGATTGCGCAGGATCGTCGCGTGATCGCCGAGCTCGAACGCACGCCGCGTCAGGCGCAGGCGTTGCGCGAGCACTTCGAGCGCGTCGCGGTTGCGGCCGCCGAGCACGGGCTTGAGCCCGCGCCGCGCAGCCTCTTCGGCGATCAGAGCGCCGGTGTAGCCGTTGGCGCCGTAGATCAGGATCCGGCTCATGAATTCGTGCCTCCGATGACCTTGTGTCGCTCAAGGCGTTTGCGTCACGCGCCATCGCAGCGCGCCTTGCACGTGCGTCACCCACCCGGCCTCGCTGCGCAGGCATCAGCGCGGTGGTGGGTTCCCGTAGAGTTTCTCCGCGCGCTCGAACAGCACCCACGACGTCGCGATGTACTTGTTGCCGCCCTTCGGCCGGTTGCCGCGGTGCGTGTGCGTGAAGCCGGCCGGCGCGATCAGGAGCGATCCCGTGCGCGGCACGATCCTGCGCTGCTGGTAGAGGAATTCGGTTTCGCCTTCGGCGAAGCCTTCGTTGAGATAGATGGTCCACAGCAGCACGCGGTGCAGGCACTCGTCGCCGTCCTGCTTCGGAAAGATCTCGCTGTGCCAGTAGGGATACCCGCCCTGATCGGCGAAATAACGCTGCAGGTTGATCTTGCCCGGACGGAACACCTGCGTGACCAGGCGCTGCAGATCCGAATCGGACATCGTCGCGATCGCGGCCGCATCGAGCGGCACGACCTTGCCGGTCGCCGGATCCTGCTTGGACAACTGCATCGGCGCGATCGCGACGTGCGCGTGCGTGCGCACGTAGCTCATCAGCCCGCGCAGCATCGCGCGATTCAGCAGTGCCTCGCCCTGCTTCCATTCGTCGTGCAGGCTGATGCAGAGGTCCCAGCTGTCCTTGAGCTCGGTGTTGACGCCGCCGCCGGTCGCGCCGCGCGTCAGCTTGCCGCTCGCTTCGAAGTGTTCGATCAGGTCGGCGCAGGCGCTGCGCGTCGAGCGCATCGTCGTAGACCTCGATGAAATCGGGCGTTTCGCTCATCGCGCGCGCGCCTCTGCGGTGCCGGCGGCGCGCTCTGGAGGAGGCGGATTTTGCGTTTTTCATCGACGGCGAAGCGGCTTCATCAAGGCCGCGCATTGTCGCGGCTCGCCGCGGAGCGCGCCAGTCCGCGCTCGCGGCCGTCCGGCGCACGCTGCTGACAATGCGCTGGCAGCAGCAGGGTCGCAAAGTGGCACCTCGCCGGAAGAGCCAATTCGGGCGGACGCTTGAACGGAGGCCCGGGCGACTCCAAGGAAAAGGTTCGACGCGCACGGCGTTCAGCGCTGGCCGCATCAGACCGGCATCGCGTCGACGGCGGGTTTCGAGAGGAGGGATCGGCCCGCGGATCAACTGGCATGTGCACGCGAGGCGGACGTCGCCCTGACGACGCGCAGCGTGCATCTACGGAGGTTGTCATGCGAAACATCGTGTACTTCTTCGTGTTCGACGGCTTCGCCGACTGGGAAGCCGCGCTTGCGCTGTGCGAGATCCGCCGGCCCGGCGATTATCGCGTGCGCACGGTCGCGCTCGATCGGCGGCCGGTGCAGTCGATGGGCGGCCTGACCGTGCTGCCGGATCGTCGCGCTCGACGAGATCGACGACGAGCGCGCCGTGCTGATGATCCTGCCCGGCGGCACGGCCTGGGAACGCGGCGAGATCGAGCCGGTCAGCGCGACGTGCGGCGCCTGCACGCCGCGGGCGCGACGATCGGTGCGCTCTGCAGCGGCGTGCTCGCGCTCGCCTACGCCGGGCTTCTCGACACGCGCCGGCACACCGGCAACTACGCCGGACACATCGAGACCTACGTGCCGGACTACCTCGGCAGCGCGCACTACGACGCCGACACGCTCGCCGTCAGCGACGATGGCGTGATCACGTCCGGCGGCGTCGGCGGCATCGAGTTCGCGCGCGAAGTCATCCGCGCGCTCGATCTCTACGACGAGCGCGACATCGGCATGTGGTATCGCCTGTTCAAGCACGGCGTGCCGCCGCCGTGGTTCGCGCCCGCGTCCGAGAACGTCGAGACCGAAGAGGAGCGCGCGTGATGTCGCTGCTGATGCTGCTCATCGCGCGGGCGTACGCGCCGCTCGGCGCGCGCGGCGCGCTGGTCGAAGGACCTGGCTGCGCCGCACGCCGAGCCGCCGGCCGCGGGAAGCGGCGCTCCGTTCGCCCGCGCCGTGCGCACACATGTTTCCGCGCAGTCGCGCTGGCCCGCGCACACGCTGCGGCCGACGCACGTCGCGAGACGAACGGGAATCGCTGGCCGCGTGACCCGTTCGCGCCGTGGCCGCGTCGAGACGACTCGCAGCGTCGCGTGCGAAGCGCGCGATCGACTCTCTTTGCCGTGGCGGCGCCGGACTGCGATCATCGGCGGATGCGTCGCGCCGATCGCCTGTTCCTCATCATCCACGCCCTGCGCGGACGCCGCACCGCGCTGCCGGCGCGGCGTCTCGCCGAGACGCTGTCGGTATCGCTGCGCACGGTCTATCGCGATGTCGCGGACCTGCAGCTCTCCGGCGTGCCGATCGAAGGCGAAGCCGGCGTCGGCTACATGCTGCGCAAGGGCTCGGACATCCCGCCGCTGATGTTCACCGCCGAAGAGCTCGAAGCCCTGGTCGTCGGCACGCGCTTCGTGCGCGCGTTCGCGGGCGAGCGTCTCGCCGGCGGCGCGCAGGCCGCGCTGCTCAAGATCGAAGCCGTGCTGCCGCCCGAACTTCGCGAGCGCGCGCTGCGCTCGCGCATCTTCGCGCCGACGCGCTGGTACGAAGGCAAGTCCGGCATGATCGACAAGCTGCACGAGGCGATCGCCGCGCATCGCGTGCTGCAAGCTCGACTACCGCGACGAAGCGCAGCGCGTCAGCGTGCGCGAAGTCGAGCCGCTCTGCCTTGCGTTCTGGGGCGGCGCGTGGACGCTCGGCGCGTGGTGCCGCCTGCGCACGGATTTCCGCAACTTCCGTCCCGATCGCATCGCGACGTTCGAAGCGACCGGCGAGATGTTCGTCGAGACGGCGGAGCGCGGGCTCACTGCGTATCTCGGCCGCGTCGGCGGCGAGACCGACGGCATCTTCTGATCGCCCGCCGTGTTCCCCCTCTCCCGCTTGCGGGAGAGGGCTGGGGTGAGGGCAATCTTGGGAAGTCCTCTCAAGAGCGCCCTCATCCGCCTCCGGCACCTTCTCCCGCAAGCGGGAGAAGGACAGCGCGCCCATCCATCGGCACTCCCGCGCGTCGTCGGCGATGCGATCATGCGCTCCTTCGCGTCACGGAGTCGCCCATGGTTCGCCTCGTGTCCTCGCTGCTCGTCGCCGGCCTCGCGCTGACGTCGCTCGCGCACGCCGACACCGCCGACGATCGCTTCAAGGCGCTGTACACGAAGGAATGGACCTGGCGCCAGGAACAGTTCCCGGCCAGGACGACGAAGACAGCGAATCGAAGCCGACCGACAACCGCCTGCCCGACGTCGGCGCCGCCGGCCGCAGAAGACGCGCCTTGCGTACTGGGACGACGTGCTGAAGCAGCTCGATGCGATTCCGGCGTCGCAGCTGTCGGCGGAGAACCAGGTCAACCTCGCGATCTATCGTCCGCAGATCGAGAACCTCGCCGCCGGCATCCGTTTTCGCGACTACGAGATGCCGTTCAACAGCGATTCGCAGTTCTGGTCCGATCTCGGCTTCATGACGCGGCGGCCGCTGAAGGATGCGCTGGCGGCGCGCAACTACATCGCCAAGCTCGACGACGTGCCGCGCTATTTCGATCAGCAGATCGCGAACATGCGCGCGGGCCTGAAGCGCGGTTTCAGCGTGCCGCGCGCGGTGCTCGACGGACGCGACGTGTCGATCGCGAGCTACGCCGAGGTCAAGTCGCCCGAAGACAGCGAGTTCTACGCGCCGCTGAAGAAACTGCCGACGAACATTCCGCCGGACGAGCAGGAAAAACTGCGCGCGGACGGCGCGCGCGCGATCCGCGAGCACGTGATTCCGGCGTACGCGAAGCTGCTCAAGTTCTTCCGCGACGATTACCTGCCGCACGCGCGCAAGACGCTCGCGGCCGAAGCGCTGCCGGACGGCAAGGCGTACTACCGCCAGCAGATCAGGGAATACACGACGCTCGATCTCGAACCCGAGGCGATCCACGAGATCGGCCTCAAGGAAGTCGCGCGCATCGACGCCGACATGCAGGCGACGATGAAGGAAACCGGATTCAAGGGCGACTTTCCCGCGTTCCTGAAATTCCTGCGCACCGATCCGCAGTTCTATGCGAAGACGCCGGACGAGCTGCTGATGCGCGCGTCGTGGATCGCCAAGCAGGTCGACGGCAAGCTCTCGCAGTACTTCGGCCTTTCTGCCGCGCGGCCGTTTCGGCATCGATCCCGTGCCCGCGGCGATCGCGCCGTTCTGGACCGCCGGCCGCGGCAGCGCGCACACGTACTGGGTCAACACGTACGACCTGCCGTCGCGGCCGCTGTACAACCTGCCCGCGCTGACGCTGCACGAATCGGCGCCGGGCCATGCGTTGCAGGGCGAGCTCGCCGAAGAGCAGAAGGAGCAGCCGGAATTCCGCAGCAAGAACTACATCTCCGCGTACGGCGAAGGCTGGGCGCTCTACTGCGAAAAGCTCGGCAAGGAAATGGGCATCTATCAAGACGCCGTACGAGGAATTCGGCCGCGAGACGTACGAGATGTGGCGCGCCGCGCGGCTCGTGATCGACACCGGCATCCATCACAAGGGCTGGACGCGCGAGCAGGCGATCACGCTATCTCGCCGAGCACACCGCGCTCAGCGAGCACGAGGTCGAGACCGAAGTCGACCGCTACATCTCGTGGCCGGGCCAGGCGCTGCTCGTACAAGCTCGGCGAGATGAAGATCGTCGAGCTTCGCGCGCGCGCCGAAAAGGAGCTCGGAACGAAGTTCGACCTGCGCGCTTTCCACGACGCGGTGCTCGCCGAAGGCTCGGTGCCGCTGCCGGTGCTCGAGCAGCGCGTCGATGCGTTCATCGCGCAGAAGAAGAAATGACGCCGGCACGCCGCGCTGCGTGCCTCTATCAGAGTTGAACCTGCAACCCGAGATACGACACCCATCGGTTGCGCGGTCCCATCGTGTTCTCGATGTCGCTGCCGAGCGACATCAGCAGCGTGAAATGTTCCGACAGCGTCTGGCGCGCGCCCATGTTGAACACGAGCTCGTGCGCATTCGATGCCGCCCGACGTCTCGTCGTGCAGCTCGCCGATCAGCTCGAATCGTTCGGAGAGCTTGCCGCCGATCGTGATGCCGGCGATCCAGCCGTCGTCGCCGCTCGACGGCGCGAACGAGCGGCCGATCTCCGCGCCGGCATCGAAGCTGCCGAAATCGCGCTGCACCTCGATCGGAAGCAGATGAGTGACGCCCGCATCCGACGGTACCGCGTGGTGCAGCCCCGGCGGCAGGAACTCGATCTGCGGATACGTCGACACCTGCCAGCCGTCCTGATCGACGAAGCGCCATTTCACGCCGATGAGCGCATCGCCGAAGCCGTTGTTGCCACGTCCCGATGCTGCGACCCACGGCATCTCGAACTTGAGCTGCACACCTTCGATGAGTCCGTAGTTGATGTCGACGAGCGGTGCTTCGTCGTCGTGCGCGTGCGCGCTGCGTTCGGACGTCCAGGCGAGATTGATTTCCCAGTGCCCGGCGTCGACCGTCTCGGGATCGTCGGTCAGCATCGGCGGTCCGCCCTGCGCGTGCGCATCGAGCACGCCGAACACGGCGATGCAGAGCGCGGCGAGCTTCGACGCCTGCGCGATGCGCCGGCGCGGACCTTGCGTCATCGAGCCGGAGCGGCCGCCGGATCGGGCGTCTTCGGCTTCGGCTTCGCCGCTTTGGGTTTCGCGGGTGTCTTCGCATCGGCCGCGGTCGGCCGAACCCGCGTCGGTCTTTGCAGCAGCTTCCGCATCCGCCGGCGCCGGCGGCTCGGGATTTCCGGTCGCGATGTAGCGGCGCAGGCGATCGACCTGCGCGCCGAGCACTTCGTCGACGCTCGGCGCGAGCTGATCGAGACCGCTGCCGCTCGCGCCGTTGACGCGGTACTCGACCGTCAGCGTCGTCGTCGCTGTCCTCGTTCTTGACCCAGAAATTGAGGATGCCGGTCAGCGCGCGTTCCTGCAGCGGACCGAGCGACGTGTCCAGGCGCAGCAGCTTGCCCGGCATCGCCATGATGACGCGGCCGTGCTCGACGCTGCCGTCCTTCCATTTCTCGCAGAAGCAGCCGCCGGCCTCGGGTTTGAGGCTGAGATTCGCCGCCTTGCCGGACCACGTGTGATCGCTGCTCCACCAGCGCTGCACCTGCGTCACGTCGGTGTAGGTTTTCATCGCCGACGCGGCGACCGTGTCCGAGAACACGATGAAGAAGCTGTCGGCCTTGGCCTCCTTCACTTCGGCGTGCGCGATCGACGCGAACGCCGCCGAGGTCAGCGCCAGCGCAACCGCGATCCGCTGCATCGGTGATCTCGGCGAAGTCATCACGTGGCTTTGAGAGGACGGAGAAGAAAAAGTTCGACGCCGGCCGGCATCGGCGGACCGCTCAGACGTCGCCGTCGTTCGCCCAGCCTTCGCCGGTGCCGCGGTGGAACACGCGATCCGTCGGCAGGATTTCGCCGGCCGGAATCGACGGCTGGTCGGCGAGCTCGCGATAGATCGGCAGGAAATCCGGACGCGTCGCATCCATCAGCTGATCGAAGCTGTCGATGACGAAATACGTTTTCTGGTACGTATCGATGCGATAGCGCGTGCGCATGATGCGCTTGAGATCGAAGCCGATGCGGTTCGGCGCCGGCGATTCGAGGCAGTGGATCGATTCGCCTTTCGAGCTCACGATGCCCGAGCCGTAGATGCGCAGACCGTCGTCCTGGCGGATCAGCCCGAACTCGACCGTGTACCAGTAGAGCCGCGTCAGGTTCACCAGCGCATCGCCGCCGATGCCGTGCGCACGCACGCCGCCGCGACCGTACGCCTGCATGTAGTCGGCGAACACGGGATTCAGCAGCAGCGGCACGTGGCCGAAGAGATCGTGGAAGAGATCGGGTTCGGCGATGTAGTCGATCTGATCGGGCTTGCGGATCCACCACGTGACCGGAAAACGGCGGTTGGCGAGATGATCGAAGAACGTGAGCTCGGGCAGCAGGCCCTCGACGCCGACGAGCTTCCAGCCGGTCGTCTTCGCGAGCACTTCGTTGAGATCGTCGAAGCGCGGGATCGCATCCGGCGTCATGCCGAAGCGCTGCTGGTTGTCGATGAATTCGCGGCACGCGCGATCGACGAGGATCTCGCGCTGGCGGCGGAACAGCGTCGCCCAGGTTTCGTGATCGGCGCGCGAATAGGTTTCCCACGGCTGATCGACGATCGCGGTCGTGTAGACCGGCACGTAGCCCTTGTCGGTTTGCTGGTGCTCGACGCGGCGCGGCGTATTCAGCGCGGCCATGGCAGGAATCTCCGGGAATGCATGCGCGAAAGCTTAGCGCGGTTCGACGTCGACGCGCTGCGAGCACGCTGCCATCTCACACCGATCAATCACTTGCGCGGCAATCCCCTCTCCCGCTCCGCGGGAGAGGGTTAGGGTGAGGGCAAGCGCAGGTTGCAGCGCCTCGACAAGAGCGACCCTCATCGGCCTCCGGCCACTTCTCCCGCGAGCGGCAGAAGGACAATCAGTGAACGGTCGGCGACGAGTCCTCAGGATCGCGCCGCCCGAACGGAATCACCCGCTGGCCCGGCGCCTGCACCGGCCGCTGCCACAACACCGGCACCTCGGCCGGACGCGGCAGCTCGAGCTCTTCGTCGACGACCGCCGCTTCCTCGTCTTCCCAGCTGTAGCGCTTGCGCGGCGGCATCGGATCGCTGCGGCGGAACAGGATCGCCGCGAGCACGCCCGCGACAGCGCCCGCGAGGTGGTATTCGAAGCTCACATGCTGCTCGTGCGGCAGCACGCTGAGCAGCATGCCGCCGTAGAGGAAAAACACGACGAGCGCGGTGACCACCGCGAGCCGGTCGCGGCGCAGCAGGCCCATGAAGAAGAGAAAGAACATGAGCCCATGCGCGATGCCGCTCGCGCCGACGTGCACCGACGAGCGCGCGAACAGCCAGACGCCGAGGCCCGAGAGGATCCAGATCAGCGGAATCGCCCGCCGCGCGCCGAGCGGATAGCAGTAGAGCGTCAGCGTCGCGAGCAAGCGCGAGCGGCAGCGTGTTCGACATCAGGTGCTCGAACGACGCATGCGCGAGCGGCGCCGTCAGGATGCCGATCAGCCCGGCCGGCAGGCGCGGCCTGATGCCGAGATCGTCGAGCGACCAGCCGAGCATCTGCGCCGCGAACCACGCGATCCAGACGCCGGCGAGCAGCGCGGCCGCGCCGAGCACCGCGTAGCGCAGGCGCTTGCGATCGTGGGCGACGACCGTGGCGGTCGGTTCAGGAAGCGGGGACACGTGGACCATCCGCCAAGGGTTGGGATCGTCCGCGCACATGCAAGGGGCCGATTACGCGGTGCCGGGGTGGAAATTTGCAATATCGCCTGTTCGCAAACGCCGCCAATCAGTAGCATGGCGACCAAGCCGGCGGTCCGGAGTGACCTGCCGGTCGGGTTGGGGGGAGATGCGGAGATCGATCCGTGCGCCGGCGGCGCGCGGTCCCCCGTCGTATCGGCAATCGACGGATGCGGATCGGCATGCAATTCGATGTAGTCGACTGCAATGCTGGTCACTTCGGCGCTGACGCTTGCCGTCGGCGCGAGCCTCGCCGTCACGGTGTCGCGCTATCCGGATCGACTGCGCCAGGCGATGCACATCTGGATCGGCGGCCTGCTGCTGCAGATTCCGGTGTTTCTCCTGTTCGGGCTCATCGGCGCGCTGCCCGGCGTCGCCGCGGTCGTCGCCGCGAACACGCTGTTCGCGTTCGCCTACGCCGAGATGGGCCGCGCGGTGCGCGTCTTCGCCGGCGGCGATCCGCGCACGACGCGCCTCGAGATCGCGCTGATCGTCGCGCTGATCCTGATTCCGATCGTGTTCGGCTACATCTGGCCGGACCCGCGCCTGCGCCTCGTCCTCGGTGCGCCGGTGCTCGCGTGGCTCAGCATCGAGCGTCGCGCGCTCGATCCTCGGCCGCGACGGACCGCTGCGTGCGCCGGACTATCTCACCGGCGGCCTCTTCATCGTCAGCGCGATCCCGATGCTGCTGCGCGCGCTGGTCGAGATCAGCCCTTCGCCCGAGATCGAGCCGTGGCGAGAGTTCAGCCGCAACCTGTTTTTCCTGACCGGATCGGCATTGCCGATGATCGGCACGATCGGATTTCTCCTGATGTGCAACGACCGCATCAACGAGGAGCTTTCGCGGCTCGCGATGCTCGATCCGCTGACCGGCGTGTTCAACCGGCGCACGTTCGAGGAGCGCGCGCAGCACGTCATCGACGAAGCCGCGCGCGGGCTCGCATCCGCTGTCGCTGCTCGCCGTCGACATCGATCACTTCAAGCTCGTCAACGACGAATTCGGCCACGCCGGCGGCGATGAAGCGCTGCGTCTCGTCGTCGCGCTGATGCAGGAGACGCTGTCCGAAGGCCAGATCCTGAGCCGCATCGGCGGCGAGGAATTCGCCGTGCTGCTGCCGGGCGCGGACGAGGACGAAGCCGCCGAGACCGCCGAGCGTCTGCGCCGCCATCTCGAAAACTCCGCCGTCGACGTCGACGGGCGCAAGCTCGTCCTCAAGATCTCGGCTGGCGTCGCCACCGTCGGGCCGGACACGCACAACCTCGCGACGCTGCTGCGCGCGGCCGATCGCGCGCTCTATGTCGCCAAGCGCGCCGGCCGCAACCGCGTCGCGACGAGCTCCGCGCTCAGGGAATGCGCGGACTAGGCGCGCACCTCACGTATCGCGCCGCTTCGGCGCGATCCACAGGCTCGCCACCATCGACGCGCCGATCAGCAGCGCGACCATCGCGAGCGCAATGCCGATCGGAATCTTGTAGAAGCCCGCGATCAGCATCTTCGCGCCGATGAAGACCAGCACCGAGGCGAGGCCGTAGTTGAGCAGATGGAAGCGCGCGGCCGCGCCTTCCAGCATGAAGAACATCGCGCGCAGGCCGAGCACCGCGAACACGTTCGATGTCAGCACGATGAACGGATCCTCGGTGACCGCGAAGATCGCCGGGATCGAATCGACCGCGAAGATCACGTCGGTGACCGCGATCAGCACCATGACGACGAAGAGCGGCGTGTACAGGCGCCGTCCGCCTTCGACGATGCTGAGCGTGCCGCCGCGGAACTGCCGCGTCATCGGCAGGTGCTTGCGCAACAGGCGCAGCACCGGATTGGCTTCCAGATCCGGCTCCTCGTTCGCGGCCGCGAACATCTTGAAGCCGGTGAAGACGAGAAACAGCCCGAACAGGTAATGCACCCAGTGAAAGCGCGCGACGAGCGCCGCGCCGATGAAGATCAGGATCGCGCGCAGCACGATCGCGCCGAGCACGCCGAGCATCAGCGCGCGCCGGCGCAGCTCCGCCGGTACGCCGAAATAGTTGAACACCATCAGGAACACGAAGATGTTGTCGACGGCGAGCGACTTTTCGACGACGTAGCCGGTCAGGAATTCGAGGCCGATCTCGTTGGCGACGGCGCGTCCGTCGTGGGCATCGAGCCACCACCAGAGGCCGACGTTGAACAGGAGCGCCAGCGCGATCCAGGCGATGCTCCACTTCAGCGCGTCGCGGAACCTGACGCGCCGCGCGCCGCCGGATCGCAGCACCAGAAAATCGACGACGAGCGCGCCAACGACGACGACGACGAACGCCGCCCAGAGTCCCGGAGTACCGATCGTATGCATCGAATCCCTCTTCGAAAACGCAAAGCCCCGTGAGCCGGCGGCGCACGGGGCCTGTTTTCGCAGGGCACACCTTCGCCGTGTTCGGCGAAGGTCTCGCTCGCAGGCCGTTGGCCTGCCCACCGGACCGGAGCCTTTCGGCTCGTGCTGACGATCGCGGCGGCGGGAGCTACTCCCCTTCTGTGGCTCGAACCTTAGCGAGAGCCGCGGAGCTTGGCAAATGCGGCGCACCATCGCGATGCCGCGCCGCGGCGGCCGGGGCCGATCGCTTATCATTCGCGCATGAATCGCGAGTCCGCGGGCGCCGCGCCCGTCATCCACCTCAAGACCGAGCGCCGCTCGACGCATCCCTGGATCTTCCAGAAGATGGTCGAGAAGCCGGCCGTGCGCCCGAAGCCGGGCAGCATCGTCGAGATCATCGACCGCGAAGGCAACTTCGCCGGCCGCGGCTTCTACAACGGCCATTCGCGCATCGCGCTGCGCGTGCTGACGGCCGATCCCGACGAGGCGATCGACGAGGCGTTCTTCGCGCGCAAGATCGGCGAGGCGGTCGCGCTGCGCCGCGAACTGCTCAAGCTCGACGCGGTGACCGACGCGTACCGGCTGATCCATTCCGAAGGCGACGGGCTTTCCGGCCTCGTCGTCGATCGTTTCGCCGACACGCTCGTGATCGAATACTTCTCGGCCGGCATGTTCCGCCAGCGCGACATGATCCGGCGCTGCCTGCTCGAGCATTTCCCGGGCGCGAATGTCTATGCGTTCGCCGAGGAGCACGTGCAGAAGCAGGAGAGCTTCGATTTCGCGACACCGGCGACGCCGCAGCCGACCGTGATCCACGAGCACGGCGTCAAGTTCCACGCCGCGCCCGGCACCAAGCACAAGACCGGCTTCTTCGTCGACCAGCGCGACAACCGCAAGACGCTGTCGCGAATTCTGCGCGGGCAAGCGCGTGCTCGATCTGTGCTGCAACTCCGGCGGCTTCGCGATCTACGCCAAGACGATCGGCGGCGCGGACGATGTCGTCGGCGTCGATCTCGACGAGGAGATCCTCGCCGTCGCCGAGCGCAACGCGCGGCTCAACAAGGTGCGCGTGCGTTTCGTGCAGGCGGACATCTTCGCGTGGCTGCGCGATGTCGCGGTCAACAATCGCGATCAGTACGACGTCGTCGTGCTCGATCCGGCGAAGATGACGCGCGATCGCGAGCAGGTGATTCCGGCGCTGAAGAAATATCTCGACATGAACAAGCTCGCGCTCGCCGCGGTGAAGCCGGGCGGCGTGTTCCTGACCTGCTCATGCACGGGCCTGGTCAGCGAGGAGCAGTTCCTCGACATGCTGCGCCGCGCGGCGTTCTACGCGAATCGCAAGGTGCAGGTGCTGAAGATCACCGGCGCGGGGCCGGATCATCCGTTCTGGCGCACGTGCCGGAGTCGCGGTATTTGAAGGCGGTGTTCTGTCGCGTCGAGTAGCGCGCGATCAAGCGGCGGCGGCCCTCTGCACCGTCGTCCCGGCGAAAGCCGGGACCCATTTTGCTTCGGCGCTGCAACGGAAGATCAGAATGGATCCCGGCTTTCGCCGGGATGACGAAGTGTGTGCAGCTGCGGCATCCGCTCGCAGCACGTCAGCACGCTGCGATGCGATCCGCCAGCACGATCTCGACGGTTTCCTTCTTGCCATCGCGCACGCGCTCGATCTTGACGCGCGTGCCCACCGGCAATTCGCGCAGCTTCGCGCGCCATCGCGATCAGCGATTTCGTGTCCGCCGCCTCGCCGCCGATCGCGACGATGCGATCTTTCGCCTTGCAGTCCCGCGCGCGCGGCCGCGCTGTCGGGCGCGACGTCGGCGACGAGCAGCGCGTCGCCATCGCCGAGCAGGAAGAGGCCGCTGCGATCGAACTCATCGGGTTTCGCGAAATCCGCGTTCGGCGCGAGGTACATGCGCTTGGCGCCGTAGTCGAATGCAACCGTGAACCGGCGCAGCACGCCGCCGCCGAGATTGCCCGACATGTCCGGATTGGCGAACGCGCCCTTGTCGCCCGTGTAGAGATCGCCGACGACGCCATTGATTTCGCGATCACCGAGCTTGAGCGTGCCGAAGCGCGCGGGCCGTCCGCGCGAAGGTCCGCCGACGCCCCAGCCGACGACGGCTTCCGGTGCCGCGTTGTACTGCGCGACGAGATCGTGCTCGCGCACGAACGGCGAGTGCATCGACAGCGACGCGCGCGAGCCGGTGTCGACGCTCATGCGCACCGGCGCGCCATCGAGCGTGCCGGCGACGAGCGGCGTCGTGTCGGAAAGCTCGAACGGCACCACGCTCGCGCCGGCCGGCGGCGCGAATTTCGCGGGCTCGGCGAGCGTCAGCGTGTGACCGGCGTAGTCGATCGTGACGCCGAAGCGGCGGAACATCTCGTAGCCGACGAGGCCGTCGAAATCGACGCCTTCGACGTTGGCAAGCGCGCCGAGATCGATGATCACGAACACGGGTTTGGCGAGCGACGCGCCGCCGAGCGTGACTTCGCCGACGTGCGCGAGCTGCGCCTTCGACCGCTTCGTCGCCGACGCCGCGCCCCGGCAGGCTCGCCCTCGCCCTCGATGCCGAATTTCTTCGCCGCCGCCGGCGTCAGCACGTTCGAGCCGCCGGTATCGACGAGAAAACGCGCCTTCTTGCCGTCGATCGTGCCGTCGGCGTAGATGTGGTTGTTGACGAGATCGAACGGGATGCGCGTGATGCCGCTCGCATCGTCGATGCGCGCAGTCGCCGCCATCTCGGGCATCGCGAAATCCGCGTCGGCGACCGCGACGTTGAGCTTCACTTCGGCGAGTTGGATGTCGGTGCGCGCGCGCGGATCGGTGCGCCCGGCCGCGTCGGTGCGGTCCGCGATCATGCGGAACGGCATGCGCACGCCGCCGACGTCGCGGTAGTCGTCGAGCACGGTCGTCGAGGTGTCCTGCGCGTCGCGCTGCACGATGCGCGCGAGCAGGCCGCTCGATGCGTCGAACCAGAGCGCCGACCGGATCGCCGCCGACGGGTGTCGCCTCGACGACGCGATAGTGCTTGCCGTCCGCATCGCGCGTCGGCGACGGCGCCGTACGTTGCCTTGATGCGCGCGGGATACCAGAACGCGCGCGCGTCGAGCCACGCCTGGCTGCGCGCGCGGCGCTTCGCTTCGGGTGCGTCCAGCGCGGCGACTTCGCCGCCGGGATCGCGCGTCCAGCCGAGCGTGCCGTCGTAGCCGTCGGCGCCTTCGACCGGGCCGAGCTTGTAGCTGATCGGCCGAGCGGCCGGTCGCGAGATCCTGCACGATCGAAAGATCGCCGCTCAATCCGCCGGTGCTGAGCGTGCCGGTCGCGTGCAGCGTCTTCACGTTGTCCCACGCCGCGCCGCCGCTCGCGTCCTTGTAGCGCGCGAGCAGCGCCGCCGCGTCGTCCGCACGCGCGCGTCGCGGCAAGCAGGAGCGCAGCGGCGAACAAGAATCCCAGCACAACGCCTCGAGCATGACTCTTCTCCTATCCGGTTGGCGGACGACGCGATTGCGGTGCGTCGTCGTTTGTTGAATAATCTACGTGAAATTTCAAAATAGGCAAGCCAACCAATGGCACAGAAGACGACGTGCGGCACGGCGCCGATCGAGAACGCGGCGGAGATCGAGCTGCTGGCCTCGCCGACGCGCATCGAGCTGATCGACACGCTCGAAGCGCTCGGCGGCGAGGCCAGCGTCGCCGAGCTCGCAGCGCAGCTCGGCCGGCCGGCGGATGGCCTCTACTACCACCTGCGCCAGCTCGCCGAAGGCGGCCTTCTCATCGAGGAAGCGACGCCGGAAGGCACGACGCTATCGCACGCGCATGCCGCGCGGCGAACGCCTGCGCCTGCGCTATCGGCCGGGCAAGACCGCGAACGCCGAAGGCGGTCGGCGACGTCGCGGCGAGCGTGCTGCGCGTCGCGGGGCGCGATTTCACGCGCGCGCTCGCCGATCCGTCGTCGATCGTCGAAGGTCCGCTGCGCGAGCTCTGGGCGGCGCGCAACAAGGGCTGGGTCGGCGACGCGGAGCTCGCCGAGATCAACCGGCTGCTGCTGCGCATCAACACGCTGCTGCGCCGTCCGCGCTCGCCGACGCGCGACCGGCTCGTCGCGTTGTCATGGATTCTCGCGCCCGTCGATGCAAAGCCCGCGCGACGCGCGGCGGCGCGCTGAGTTTGCACATGCCGCGGGCCGGCCGCCGCGCGGCGGCCTGCTAGACTTGCGCCGCGCGATGTCGCGGAGACCGTCGATGAAGAAAGCGAAGAAGCCGCACGGTGACGCCAGGCCAGGCCGAGGACGCCGTGCGCACGCTGCTGCGCTGGGCCGGCGACGATCCCGCGCGCGAGGGCCTGCTCGATACGCCCAAGCGCGTCGTCGACGCGTATCGCGACTGGTTCTCCGGCTACGCGATCGATCCGAACGAGTACCTGCGCCGCACGTTCGAGGAAGTCGCCGGCTACGACGAGATGATCGTGCTGCGCGACATCGAGTTCGAATCGTTCTGCGAGCATCACATGGCGCCGATCATCGGCCGCGCGCACGTCGGCTATCTGCCGACCGACAAGGTCGTCGGCATCTCCAAGCTCGCGCGCGTCGTCGATGCGTATGCGCGACGCTTCCAGGTGCAGGAAAAGCTGACCGCGCAGATCGCGCAATGCATCCAGACCGTGCTCAAGCCGCGCGGCGTCGGCGTCGTCATCGACGCGGTGCACCAGTGCATGACGACGCGCGGCGTGCACAAGCGCGGCGTGTCGATGATCACCAGCCAGATGCTCGGCACGTTCCGCGAGGACGCGAGGACGCGCGCGGAGTTCCTGCGCTTCATCGAGATCCACGCGCGCTAGGCGCGCGCGCCATGTGCCGCGCCGCGGCGCCTGCTGCGGCACAGCAAGATCCGGCAGTTCCTGCAACGTATCCGATGTCGTAGACGCGGGCCGAACTTCGTTTAGGTCGAGTGATGGGCGCACATGCGTCCGCACGTCCGGCCCCTCGCTCACGCAGGACTGTCCAATGGATATTCGTTTCGCTGGCGACGCGGGCCTGTTGCTGCGTCGCGTCGCGCTCGCCATTGCCGTGTGTTCGCTGTCGCTACCCGCACAGGCCACACGCGTCGTCGATTCGTTCGAAGGGGGCGCCAATCCCAACGAATGGGGCTGGACCAACGTGTTCGGCCCCGCGACGATCGCGCCCGACGGAGGCAATCCCGGCGCGTGGGTCGACACCGAAGTGCCGTACTTCGCGACGCATCCGCATTTCATTTCGCAGCCGCCGATCGGCTCGGCGCTGCAGATGGCGCTCGCCAGCGGCACGCTGCAAACGGCTTCGATCGATTTGCAGCGACTCGATACGACCGGCGTCCAGGGCTGCCAGCCGACGCACCTGCAGGCGAGCTTCGTTTCGCTCGGGTTGTTCGACCTGCATACGTCCGAATTCCAGATCGAAGCGCGAACCACGCAGGGTCCGATGTTTCCGCTGGGCCCGTTCCCGTGGTTCACCGCAAGCTTCGACATCCCGAGCGGAGCAACCGAGACGCCGCCGGGCTGGGAGCTCGACGTTCCGGACGGCGTGACCTACACGTGGGCCGACCTGATGCAGAACATCGATGGCATGCGCTTCTTCGTCGGCGATCCGGACCAGACCGCGTTCTCGGCATGCTCCCATCTCGGCGCCGACAACGTCGTCGTCACCTACGGCGACTCGCTGTTCACCGACGGATTCGACGGCCCGGGCGCGCCTTGAGCGATTGAAGCGCCAGGCTGGGATCGGCGCGCGCCGAACGCGCAAACTTCGCCATCCGGATGCGGTATCGTGCGCGGCGCCCAGACGACCTCGCCGAACCGCATCCGTGAATACGCCCGAGCCGACCGCTCCGCGCCGCCGCGCGGCGCTGATCTTCATCTTCGTCACCGTGCTGATCGACATCCTGTCGTTCGGCATCATCATTCCGGTGCTGCCGCATCTCGTCGAGCAGCTCGCCGGCGGCGGCATCGCCAAGGCCGCAATGTGGGTCGGCGTGTTCGGCACGCTGTTCGCGGCGATCCAGTTCGCGTGCGCGCCGATCCAGGGCGCGCTGTCGGATCGCTTCGGACGCCGGCCGGTCGTGCTGCTGTCGAATCTCGGCATCGGCGTCGATTTCCTGTTCATGGCGCTGGTCAACACGCTGCCGCTGCTGCTGATCGGCCGCTGCATCTCCGGCGCGACCGCCGCGAGCTTCACGACCGCGAACGCGTACATCGCCGACGTGACGCCGCCGGAAAAACGCGCGGCGAGCTTCGGCATGCTCGGCGCCGCGTTCGGCATCGGCTTCATCATCGGTCCTGCGCTCGGCGGTTTCCTCGGCGGCATCGATCTGCGCCTGCCGTTCTGGGCCGCGGCGGGACTCGCGCTGACGAATTTCCTGTACGGCTATTTCGTGCTGCCGGAATCGCTGCCGCCCGAAAAACGCAGCCCGCGCTTCGACTGGAGCCACGCCAATCCGCTCGGCTCGCTGCTGCTGCTGCGTCGCTACCGGCAGGTGTTCGGTCTTGCCGCCGTCGTGCTGCTGACGAACCTCGCTCATTACGTGCTGCAAAGCGTGTTCGTGCTGTACGCCGACTATCGCTACAACTGGGGTCCGCAGCAGGTCGGCTACACGCTCGCGCTGGTCGGCGTCTGCAATGCGTTCACGCAGGCGTGGCTGGTCGGCAAGCTCGTGCCGCGCATCGGCGAGCGGCGCACGCTGCTCGCGGGTCTCGTGTTCGGCGCGGCCGGTTTCGCGACGATGGCGCTCGCGAGCGAGCCGCAGGTGTTCCTGATCGGCATCCCGCTGCTTGCGTTGTGGGGCCTCGCCGGCCCGGCGACGCAGGCGCTGATGACGCGCCAGGTCGATCCGCGCGAACAGGGCCGACTGCAGGGCGCGGTGTCGAGTCTCGCGAGCCTCGCCGGCATCTTCGGCCCGGCGATCTTCACGCAGATCTTCGCGCTCTTCATCAGCGATCACGCACCCGTGCATCTGCCGGGCGCGCCGTTCCTGTTGTCGTCGGCGCTGCTGCTCGCGGGGTTCGTCGTCGCGTGGAACGTCACGCGCTCACTGTCGCGGCGTTACGCAAAGGCGGCTGCGCCGATGCCGTCGATCGTGCCGGAAGCGATGCCGGTCGGCGAAGTGCCGCCGCCGGCGACGGTCGACGCGAAGCCGTGAACGCAAACCGCGACCGCGCCTGGATCAGGACCCGTACTTCACCGAGCACCCGTACGGCTCCGACGTCGATACGCTGACCGGCTTGCCGGCCGCGAGCTCGGCGAGCGCCTGGCGCACGTACTGCGTCGCCTTCGGGATGTCGTCGACGTCCGTGCTCGCGATCGAATCGATGCCGCCCATGTAGCGCAGCACGCCGTCCTTGTCGATGACGTACATGTGCGGCGTCGTCTTCGCGTCGTACGCGTGGCCGACCTTGCCGTCGGCATCGAGCAGGTACGCCGACTCCTTGCCTCCGTTCTTGGCGACATACGCAGTCGCGGCCGTGCCGTCGAGATGGCCCTGCTTGCCGACCGCGCCCGAATTCACCGTGAGCCATACGACGTCGGCGCTCGTCGGCTTCGGACTGCTGCGCCTGCATGTTCTGCGCGCCGTAGTGCTTGCGCACGAACGGACACTCGGGATTGTTCCATTCGAGCACGACGGTCTTGCCCTTGTACGCAGACAGCGATTGCGTCTTGCCCGATGCATCGGTCACCGAGAAATCCGGCGCGGGCTGTCCGATGACGGGCTTGGCCGCGACGGGAAGTGCGACGGTCAGCGCCGCGGCGAGCATCACTAGGCGAAAAGTCATGGCGTTCTCCAAATCGGTTGAGGCGTCAGGGCGCCGCGGTCGCGGCAAATGGAACCTGGATGCGCCAGCCGCGCACACCCGCTGCGGTCGGCTGCGTCATCACGAGATCGAAAGTTTCCGGCGGAGTTCCGAAATACTCACTCTTGCCGAAGTCGACAATCAGCGCGTCGCCGTCGCGACGGATCGCGGGCGGCTTGTTGTCGACGAGCTTGCGCTGGGCGACGAACGCATCGAGACCGTCCGCGATCGGGCAGGCCCGGACCGCGCAGCGTGACCGCGATACGATCGCCGTCAGCGCGCGTCGTGCCCTTCCATGCGGTCGCCTGCGGCTCGGCGAGGCGCGCGCGCGCGAATTGCATCGTCCAGCGCGCGTCGGGTTTCGGCGGCTCGGTCGCAACGGGGAGATCGAGCGTCAGCGACGCCTTGCCCGGAATGCATTCCTCGCGGCAGACGAGCCATTTCGCATCGACTGCGATGTGCGCGGTCGAGCCGGGACGCGCATCGGCCGGCACGCTGAGCGTCACCGGCAGCACGGTTTCGCCGTCGTAGCCGAAGTTGTAGAGGCCGCCGACGTCGAAGCGCTTCGGCAACGGCCACGCAATGTCCTGCTTCTTGTAGCCCGCCGGCAGTGTTCCACGCGAGCGTTGTCGGCAAACCCGAATCGCCCGGATTGATCCAGTACGTGTGCCAGTGCGGCTCGTGTCGCAGGAGTATCCCGAGCTGTTGCGACTGGCCGGGCAGCAGCGATGCGTGCTCGCTGATCAGCTCGACGCCGACGTGTTCGCTGGCGGATGTCTGCCGGCTCCGCACCGCTCGAAACATTTGTAAAGGCCGCGAGCACGAACCCCGCCGCAACGCCATATCGACCGATCTTCGCCATCACCCATCGCCGTTGCCGTTTGCGCAAACCTAGCCGACGCCAGGTTAGCAATCCGTAACTGGGACCGCCGCACGCGGCGAGTGCTTTCAGCGACGCGACGAAATGCGCGGCAGCGATTGCTTCGTCCGCGCGAAATCGCCCCACGGATGTTTGCGCAGCGTCTTCGCGCGCTTCAGCGCCGCAACGAGATCGAATGTCGTCGGGCTTTTCAGGCGCGCGAGATCTTCCCAGCGCAGCGGCATCGCGACAGGCGCACCGGCGCGCGCGCGCAGCGACCAGCTCGCAACGCTGGTCGCGCCGCGCGCGTTGCGCAGCCAGTCGATGAAGATGCGGCCTTCGCGCTCGGCCTTGCTCGCGTGCGCGAGATAGCGCTTCGGATCCTCCGCGGCCATCTCGTCGGCGATCGTTTCGCAGAATCCTTTTGCTTCATCCCAGAGCGGCCCGCGCCTGATCGGCACGACCACATGCACGCCCTTGCCGCCGGAAAGACGCGGAAAACTTTCGAGCCCGTGCGCACGCACGCGCGCGCGAACGTCTTTCGCCGCCGCGACGAGCGCGCTCCAGCCGACGCCCGGCGCCGGATCGAGATCGAACACGAGCCGGTCGGGCCGTTCGGGATCGTCGACACGCGAGCCCCACGGATGGAATTCGAGCGTGTTCATCTGCACGAGCTCGAGCACGCCGCGCGGATCGTCGACATAGAGATAGCGGTCGCTGCCGCCGCCCTTCTCCTTGAGCGGGATCGAGGCGACATGCGCGCCGAGCTTGTCCGCGTGATGCTTCTGGAAAAAGCATCCGGCACCGGCGCCGTCGGGACAGCGGATGATCGAAAGCGGCCGCCCTTCGATCTCGGGAAGCAGCCAGTCCATGATCGTGGCGTAGTACGCAGCGACGTCGCCTTTCGTGATCGTCGTGCCGGGAAACACCACGCGCTCCGGATGCGTGATGCGCACGCCGAGCGCGCCCTCTTTCGGCGCGGCGCGCGAGGGCCCGCGCGCGGGTGCACGCTTGCGCGCGGCAGCCGCGCCTTGCGGGACGCGCGATGTGCTTCGCGCTGACGTCGTCTTCGCCACGGGCGCCTCCGTTCGTTGGGCATCGGACAGATTCTAGGCCGCGGAACCTTGCCGCGAGGTATCAGTCCAAGTCCGGATAGCGACGAGGCAGCGTGCATTCATGAAAAAGCCGGCATCGACACCGTGGTGGGCATCGCTCGCGGGCGCGCTCGCCGTCCTCGGCGCGATCGGCATCGGCCTCTATCTCGCGCGCAGCGGCAAGGCTCCCGTCGGCGCGCTGCCGGGACAGAGCACGCTCGCGCCGGCTGCGACGGGCTCATCCGGAGCGACGCCGATCCAGCATCCGATCGATGCAGCCGCCGGCGCGGGCGATGCGGGAACGGCCGTGCTGCCGGCGCTCGATGCCAGCGACGCCGCTGCGATCGAGGCACTCGGCGGTTTCGCCGGCGCGGCGGGACTCGGCGCGCTGCTCAATCCCGAGCACGTGATCCAGCGCATCGTCGCGACGGTCGACAGCCTGCCGCGGCAGAAGCTCGCACCGGACGCGCTGCCGGTACGCGGCGCGCAAGGCAGTTTCGCGGCGCGCAGGAACGGCAACGCGGGCGAAATCGATCCGCGCAATTTCGAGCGCTACGCGGCGTATGCACAGATCGCGAATGCGATCGACGCGAAGGCGCTGGTCGCGTGGTACGCGCACTTCTATCCGCTGTTCCAGCAGTCATACCGCGAGCTGGGCTATCCGGACGGCTATTTCAACGATCGGCTCGTGTTCGTCATCGATCACCTGCTCGAAACGCCGGACATCAGCGCGCCGGTCGCGCTGACGCAACCGAACGTGATGTACGAGTTCGCCGATCCCGCGCTCGAGAACCGTTCGGCGGGCCAGAAGCTCCTGCTGCGCAGCGGGCCCGAGAACGAGGCCGCGATCAAGACGAAGCTGCGCGAGATCCGCGCCGCGCTGACCGGTCAGGAGTTGCCGGCGGCTTGACCGCGCCGGCCGCGGCACCCGGTTCTTGCGCTTATCCCTTTTGGCACTTCCCTGCCGTCCCCATATCGCCGATCGTAATCACGCGTCGCACATGGACGCTCCGGTGAGGATGACGATGTTCACGTTCCTTCTATGGGTTCTTCTTCTCGTCTTCTGCTGGCCGCTGGCGCTGCTCGCGCTGGTGCTGTATCCGATCGTCTGGCTGCTGCTGTTGCCGTTCCGCATCGTCGGCATCGCGGTCGAGGGCGTGTTCGAGCTGTTGCGCGCGATCATTTTCCTGCCCGCACGCGTGCTCGGCGGCGGGCCGACGCGCAGCCGCGCCTGACTGTTGCGGCCGTCCAGGCGGCCGCTTGCTCCCGCGGATTTGCGTTCGCGATATCAGCGCCCAGGCACGGCGGGAAGTCCGAGATCCTCCGGCGCGAACGATAGGCGCTCGCCGCCGATGTTCGCTTCGGCGAGCACTTGCGCGCGGGTGACCTTGATCAGCCACGTGTGCTGCTCGAGCGGCTCGGGTTTGCGGAATGCTTTCGGCGTCAGCACGGCGAGCGCAGCGCGGTGCGCGGGATCGCGTACCGATCGGTAGCGGATCAGCGCGATGCCGGCATCGCGCACGACGCGCGCGAGCGCCTGCGTCGCCGTGTAGCTGACCGGATCTTCCCACTGCCTGCGCATGCGATCGAACGGCGGCTGCGGCAGCACGATCGCGCTGCCGGATACGCTCGCACGGAATACCGTGTGCGGCACCGGCAAGAGATCCGGTGTCGACGGCGAATCGCCGAGGAAGCGCAATCGCCAGTACGCGACTTCGGCGATCGCGGTTTCGACGACGTCGGCGCCGTACCAGACGCCGGGATCGCCGATGCCGCGGAAACGCGAGCCGACCGGCGGCGGCGCGGCATAGCGAAACGGCGTCGCAAGCAGATAGTGCAGTCTTGTCGCCTCCGCCGGCAGCGGCGGCTTGCTTCCTTCGAGCAGATCCTCGAGCACGCTCTGCTCGGCCAGCGTGTCGACCAGGCGCATGGTCGGCACGCGGTTCTGCGCTTCGACGACGCGCCACGGCCTGGCGGAAACTTGCCTCGTCGCGTTGCGAACGCTTTCGATGGATGGAATCTTGGCCACACTCGTCGCCATGTCGCGAGCGTCGCCTATCGGCGTCGCAGGCACTGCGACGCAGCCGTCGCCGCCGCAACGACGCAGAAGCGTCAAGGCCGTCCGCGCGCGCTGTCGAGGTATTGCAGCACCTGGATCAGGCCTTCCGCGCTGCGCAGCCGATCGACCGGCTTCTCGCCGCCGAACGCCGCGTTCGCGGAATTGAGCCAGGCGCGCGCGGCGACATCGTTCGAGCCGACGATCGCATCGAGCGAACGGAACACGCGCACCCAGAGCTTGGCGAGCTCGCCGGATTTGCTGGCGGGATCGACCGGCGCGCCGCCGTTCGCCGCGCGCGAGATCGTCGAGGCGCTGACGCCGATGATGTCGGCCAGCGTGCGTTGCGGTATTTCGAGGAGGTCGGCTGCGCGCAGCGTCGCCTGCGTCAGGACGCGGGCCGGATCGGTATCCGGAATCGAAGGTTTGCGGGCGGTCGACCACATCGTGTCGGTTACCAACGCTGTTTGCATGGGGAATTATTCCATTAAATAGTTGCATATGCAAATCACGTATTCAGGCGGGATTTTGACGCGGCCAGGCGCGCCTCGGCGCCTTGCGCAGAAGTCTCGCGGAAAAGGGCGGAAGCCGTCATCGGGCGAAACGCCCGGCGCCGCGCAGGAAATCGCCGTCAGCCGAAGAACCAGTAGCAGACCGCGATGGACGCGATCACGCCCGCAAGATCGGCCAGCAGCGCGCAGCCGACCGCGTGGCGCGCGCGCTTGATGCCGACCGCGCCGAAGTACACCGCGAGCACGTAGAACGTCGTCTCGGTACTGCCCTGCACGGTCGCCGCGACGAGCGCCGGGAAGCTGTCGACGCCGTGCGTCTTCATCGTCTCGATCAGCATCGCGCGCGCGGCGCTGCCGGAGAACGGCTTGACCAGCGCGGTCGGCAGCGCGTCGACGAAGCGCGTGTCGAAACCTGCCGATGCCGGCCAGCCAGCGGATGCCGTCGAGCGCGAAATCGAGCGCGCCGGACGCGCGCAGCACGCCGACCGCGCACAGCATCGCGACGAGATAAGGCAACAGATCGCGCGCGACCTCGAAGCCCTGCTTGGCGCCGTCGACGAAGCTTTCGTAGACCGGCACCTTGCGCCACGCGCCGACGACGAGGAACGCGATCACGATCGCGAACAGCGTCAGGTTGCCGAGCAGCGAGGACAGCGGCGCGAGCGCGGCCGCCGGCAGTATCGCCAGCAGCGCGATGAAGCCGCCGAGCAGCACCGCCGTCGCGACGAGCCAGAGCAGCACGACCGGATCGCGCAGTTTCAGTTTCTGCACGAACGCGACGGCAAGGAAGCCGGTCAGCGTCGACGCGCTCGTCGCGAGCAGGATCGGCAGGAACACCAGCGTCGGATCGTGCGCGCCCTGCTGCGCCCGGTACATGAAGATGCTGACCGGCAGCAGCGTCAGCGACGATGCGTTGAGCACGAGAAACAGGATCTGCGCGTTGCTCGCGGTGTCGGCGCTCGGATTCAGCGTCTGCAGCTCGCGCATCGCGCGAAGGCCAATCGGCGTCGCCGCGTTGTCGAGGCCGAGCGCGTTCGCGGCGAAATTGAGCGTGATGAGGCCGACCGCGGGATGACCCGCCGGAACCTCCGGCATCAGCCGCCGGAACAAAGGCCCGAGCAGGCGCGCCAGCGCATCGATGAGCCCCGCGCGCTCGGCGATGCGCAAGAGGCCAAGCCAGAGCGTCAATGTCCCGAACAGGAGGATCATGACCTCGACCGACAGCTTGGCCATGTCGAACAGGCTGCCGACCATCGCGGCGAACACGCCGCTGTCGCCGCCGATCAGCCAGCGTGCGAGCGCGGCGAGCGCCGCCGTCAGGAAGAAGCCGAGCCAGAGCCGGTTGAGCATGCGCCGCCGAGTCGTGCGAGTACGTCAAGCATAGCGCGCGCGCCGGCGCTCGCGGGCGCGCGCGCAGTCGGGCACACTCGCGCGATGGACGAAAAACCCTTCGCGCCCGCCTGCGAGCGCAACCGCGATCCGATCCTCGCCGTGCTGTGCGCGCACTTTTCCGACCGCACGCGCGTGCTCGAAATCGGCAGCGGCACCGGCCAGCATGCGGTGCATTTCGCGAAGGCGATGCCGTATCTGGTCTGGCAGGCGTCGGACGTCGCGCGAGAACCTGCCGGGCATCCGCGCATGGCTCGCCGAGGCAAAGCTCGCGAACACGCCCGCGCCGATCGAGCTCGACGTGACCGGCCGCAACTGGCCGAACGAGCAGTACGACGCGATCTTCAGCGCGAACGCGCTGCACATCATGGGCTGGCCGGACGTCGAGATGCTGTTCGGCGGGCTTGGCCGCATCGCGACGCCGGATGCGAAGCTCGCGATCTACGGCCCGTTCAACTACGGCGGCAAACATACGAGCCCGAGCAACGCGGCGTTCGACGAATCGCTGAAATCGCGCGCGCCGCAGATGGGCATCCGCGACATGGAGGCCGTCGACGCGCTCGCACGCCGCGCCGGCTTCGCGCTGATCGACGACGTGCCGATGCCGGCCAACAACCGCACGCTGGTCTGGCAACGCCAGGAATGAGCGGTACGGCGACGCCGGTGCTGCTCGCATGGAGCGGCGGCAAGGATTCGACGCTCGCGCTCGAACGATTGCTCGGCGATGCGCGCTGGCGCGTTGCAGGGCTCGTCACGACGGTCACCGCCGGCTACGACCGCATCGCGATCCATGGCGTGCGCCGCTCGATTCTGCGCCGCCAGGTCGAAAGCCTCGGCTTGCCGCTGTTCGAAGCCGAGATTCCGCCGCAGCCGACAACGACACGTACGAGCGCGCGTTCGCCGATGCGCTCGCGAACGCGCGCCAGCACTGCGAAGGCACGCTGGACACGATCGCATTCGGCGATCTGTTCCTCGCCGACGTTCGCGCATATCGCGACGCGATGCTCGCGCGACTCGGCTGGCAAGGCCTGTATCCGCTCTGGGGCGAAGACACGACCGCGCTTGCGCACCGTTTCATCGATCGCGGCTATCGCGCGATTCTCTGCTGCGTCGATACGCAGCAGCTCGATGCGGCGTTCTGCGGGCGCGACTTCGACGAAAGCCTGCTCGCCGATCTGCCCTCGACGGTCGATCCCTGCGGCGAAAACGGCGAGTTCCACACCTGCGTGCACGCGGGTCCGCTGTGGCGCGCGCCGATCGCGCTCGAACGCGGCGAGCGTGTGCTGCGCGACGGGCGCTTCCAGTACGTCGACCTGATCGGCATCGACGACTAGGCGTTGCTGCGCGAAGACAGACGCAACGCCTCCGCCTGCGACTACAGCAGGCCCGCGGCCTTGGCGTCCGCGATCTGTTTCTGCGTGCGCGCCCGCAGCGGGGCGACGGTTTTTTCGTAGCGCGGATCGCTGCGCAGATCGGCCAGCAACGGATCATGTTCGAGCTGAGCGAGATCCAGCGCCGGACCCGAAGCGCGTCGCGCTCCAGCGCCGCAATGGCGCCATCACGGTCGCCGAGCAGCGTGTATCCGATGACATCCCACCAGCTGGCGTCGTTGATCGCGGCATTGATCGGTTTCTGCTCGATCGTCGCCAGCGCATTGCGGATCAGCGCTCGCCCCTGCGCGACCTCGCCGGTGCGCATCAGCCCCGTACCGACCAGAAACGCGCGCGGTATATCCGTCGGCGACAATGCCGATGGCGGCGGCTCGCTGAACAGCGCCGGCGCGACGTGGCGCAGGACCTTCAGCGATTCATCGACGCGACCGGCGCACATCAGCAGATAGGCTTCGGATACCTCGTGCGGATTCTTGCCGCGCCGCAGTTCGGCGAGCGCGGCGTCAGTGCCGTCCGTCAGCACAACCACCAAGGCAATATCCTCGGAGAGATCCTCGGCGGGAAAACGTGCCACCAGGTCGTCGACGCAGGCGCGCGCTTCGGCCAGTGCGCTGAAACGCTGCAGCAGATAGCAACCGTCGCGGAACCTGCCCAGCGCCGCGGGATCGCGCGCCGCATGTGCGCGCAGCCCGCGCAGGGCCCCGACGAAATCGCCCTGCGAAGTGGCGAGGACGGCCCCGGTGTAGTAGCCCTGCGCGAAATCGGGATGATCGTGCTGCAGCTTGGCGAGCTCGACTCGCGCAGCGTCTATGCGCTCGGACGCCATCAGCGGATAGACGAGCTGATCCTGCACGATCGGTGACAACGGATCGAGCGCGACGGCCCGTCGCAGCATGCGTTCGGCGCCCGCGAAATCGCTCATGACATAGCACAGGAATTCGCCATACCACTGAAAGCCGGTTGCATAGCTTGGCGCAAGCTCGACCGCGCGCGCGTATTCGCGTTCCGCGCCGGCAAGATCCGGCGTGCGCTGGAGCTGCGTAGCACGCGCCGCATGCGCCTCGCCGAGATCCGGCGCCAGCGCCAGCGCACGCTCGATATACGGCGCGATCCGGTTTTTCTGTTCGTCCGAAGTCGTGCCGTACTCGTGCAGCAGGTTGTAGGTATCCGCCGCTGCGACATACGCACGCGCGTACGTCGGATCGAGCCCGATGGCACGCTCGAAGTGTTCGGCTGCAGCACGCATATCCGCGACCTTGCGATCGGGCAACAGCGCGATGCCCTTGAGATATTCCTGATACGCGTCGACGTTTTCCGTGCGTTTCTGCGTCAGGCGCTGCTGATCGCTCGCCGGCATCGAGACTTCGAGCGCGCGCACGACCTCGGTCGCGACCTCGTCCTGGATCTTGAACACATCGGCAAGCTGACGATCGAAATGGCGCGACCACAGATGAAACCCGTCCGTCGCGCGCACCAGCTGCGCGGTGATACGCACCGCGTCGCCGGCACGCTGCACGCTGCCTTCGAGCACGTTCGCCGCACCGAGTGCGGCGCCGATCTTGCGCACGTCGGCGGACTGGCCCTTGAATGCGAACGACGAGGTGCGTGCGACGACCTTGAGATCGGGCACCTGCGCGAGCATGTCGAGCGTCGTCTCGGCGATGCCGTCGGAGAAATACTCGTTGGCCGGATCGCCGCTCATGTTCACGAACGGCAGCACCGCGATCGTGCGCGGCCCGGCCGCTTGCGTGGCGCCACCCGTGGACGCGACATCGGAAAAACGCAGCGCCGGCTGGCCGCGGAAGAACCACACCAGCGCGAGCAGCGCGAACGCAGCGGCGACGATCGCCATGCGCTTGCTGAAAGCGCCGCGCGGACTCAGGCGCAATCCTTGCGGTGTCCAGTCGAGCGCCCAGGCAAGCGTCAGCGCAAACGGAAAGCCGAGCGCGAGCAGCAGGATCACGACGCGCAGCATCCACGGCGGCGCATCGAACGCCGGCAGCGCGATCGACGCGACTTGCACGGCAATCCACGCGATGACGAGATACACCGTCGCAACGCGGAACACCTTTCGCTGCTTCAGCTCGGCGACAAACGACACGATTGCTCCCCCATCGCGTGTCTTGGGCCTAGCATAGCCGAGGTGCGACGCACGGCGTGGCCGTGTCGGGCCGTCCCAGCCGCTTACCGATCGGCAGGCGGACACCATTGGAATTCTTTCCCCTCTCCCGCTTGCGGGAGAGGGCAGGGTGAGGGCAACGCGGTTCACGCTTTCAGAATGGGCGAGCTCGTCTCAAGACTTCCCTCACCCGCCCGCGTCGCGGGCGGCCTCTCCCGCGAGCGGGAGAGGCGACAGCAACGCGCTCTACATCGAGCGTCTGCGCATCAAGCAGCTTGTCCGCGTTCGCTCGGCCGACGCCACGCCTGCATCAGCTGTTCCTGCCGCGTCAGCGCCGCGGCGAGGTGCCGCTCCTTGACGTGACCATACCCACGGATGTGCTCCGGAATCGAAGCAATCTCGACCGCGAGCGCATGGTTGTCGTGATCGAGCGTCGCCAGCAGCGTGTCGATCGTGCTCGCGTAGTCCGCGATCAACCGGCGCTCGCCGCGACGCTCGGCCGTGTAGCCGAACACGTCGAACGCGCGTGCCGCGCAGGCCGCGCAGCTTCGTCAGCAGCTTGAACGCACCGAACACCCACGCGCCGTATTCGGACTTGCGCAGGTGTCCCTCGGCGTCCTTCTTCGCGAACAGCGGCGGCGCGAGGTTGAAATGCAGCTTGAAGTCGCCGTCGAACGTTTCGCGGATGCGCTTCTCGAAATCGCCGCTCGTGTAGAGCCGCGCGACTTCGTACTCGTCCTTGTACGCCATCAGCTTGAACGCATAGCGCGCGACGGCTTCGGTCAGCGACGTGAAGCCGGGTGATTTCTGCTGCTCGACCGCGCGGACCTTGTCGACGAGCGCCTTGTAGCGGTTGGCGTACGCGGCGTTCTGATAATCGGTGAGGAACGCGACGCGACGCGCGACTTCTTCGTCGAGCGTGCGGCTGAGTGCTTCGTCGTCCATCGGGGAAAGGATCGCGGCTGTCGCCGCTCCTACCGCGTCGCGCGCTCCTGTAGGAGCGGCGCCAGCCGCGATCTTCACGGCATCGAGATCGTGCGCGGCCATGCGGCCCCAGTTGAACGCGGACTTGTTCATTTCGACCGCCGCCGCATTGAGCTCGATCGCGCGCATCAGCGCATCGAGCGAGATCGGCACCCAGCCCTTCTGCCACGCGTAGCCGAGCATGAAGAGATTGCTCGCGATCGAATCGCCGAACAGCTTCGTCGCAAGATCGGTCGCATCGACGAGCTCAGGTTTCTCGCCGTCGAGCGCGAACGTCACCGCATCGACGATCTGCTTCGCCGGAAACGCGAGATCCGGCTTCATCGTGAACGTGCCGGGCATCGCCTCGTACGTGTTCAGCACGACGTGCGCGCGGCCGGCGCGGATCTTCGACAGCGCCCAGTAGTCGTTGACGACGACCATGTCGCAGCCGAGCACGAGATCGGCTTCGCCCGCGGCGATGCGCACGGCATGGATATCGTCCGGCGATTTCGCGATGCGCAGGTGACACGTCACCGCGCCGCCCTTCTGCGCGAGACCGGTCTGGTCGAGCACCGTCGCGCCCTTGCCTTCGAGATGCGCCGCCATGCCGATCAGCGCGCCGATCGTGACGACGCCGGTGCCGCCGATGCCGGTGACGAGGATGTTCCACGGCTGCGCGAGATCGGTCGCGACGACCGGCGGCGGCAGCACATTGAAATCGACCGCGCCTGCGCCGCCCTTGCGTTTCTTCAGCGCGCCGCCGTGCACGGTCACGAAGCTCGGGCAGAAACCCTTGACGCAGGAATAGTCCTTGTTGCAGCTCGACTGATCGATCTCGCGCTTGCGGCCGTACTCGGTTTCCTTCGGCAGCAGGGAAACGCAGAACGATTTCTCGCCGCAGTCGCCGCAGCCTTCGCAGACCAGCGAGTTGATGAAGATGCGCTTGTTCGGATCTTCCATCTTGCCGCGCTTGCGGCGGCGGCGCTTTTCGGTCGCGCAGGTCTGGTCGTAGATCAGCACCGAGACGCCGGCGACTTCGCGCATGCGCTTCTGCACCGCATCGAGCTCATCGCGATGGATGAACTCGACGCCGACCGGAAACATCTCCGGCTTCGACCACTTCGCGATGTCGTCCGACATCACGATGATCGTCTGCACGCCTTCGCTGCGCACCTGATGCGCGATGTCGGGCACGGTCAGCGTGCCGTCGACCGGCTGGCCGCCGGTCATCGCGACCGCATCGTTGTAGAGAATCTTGTAGGTGATGTTGACCTTCGCCGCGATCGCCTGGCGGATCGCGAGCGAGCCCGAATGGAAGTACGTGCCGTCGCCGAGGTTCTGGAACACGTGCTTCGTTTCGGTGAACGGCGCCTGCCCGCACCACGTCACGCCTTCGCCGCCCATCTGCGTGAACGTGTCGGTGCGCCGGTCCATCCACGTGACCATGTAGTGGCAGCCGATGCCGCCGAGCGCGCGCGAGCCTTCCGGCACCGCGGTCGACGTGTTGTGCGGACAACCCGAGCAGTAATGCGCGGCGCGCGGGAAATTCGCGCGCGGCATCGCGAGCTCGGCTTCCTTCGACAGCGATCCAGCGCAGACGCTCGTCGATGCGCTCGGACGTGAAGAAGCGTTTCAGTCGCGCCGCGATGACCTTCGCGATCATCGCCGGCGTCAGTTCGCTCGTCGACGGCAGCACCCATTCGCCGGCCTCGTCGTACTTGCCGACGATCGACGGACGCGTGTGCCGCCTTGTTCAAGAGTCGGCCAGTTGTACATGTGCTCCTTGAGCTGCGACTCGATGAACGAGCGCTTCTCCTCGACGACGACGATGTCCTCGAGCCCGCGCGCGAACTCGCGGATGCCGACCGGTTCGAGCGGCCACGTCATGCCGACCTTGTAGACGCGCACGCCGATGTCGCGCGCTTCCTCGGCGCCGATGCCGAGATATTCGAGCGCCTGCAGCACGTCGAGATAGCTCTTGCCGGTCGTCACGATGCCGAGCCGCGCGCGCGGCGAATCGATGACGACGCGATCGATGCCGTTCGCACGCGCGAACGCGATCGCAGCCTGCACGGCGTAGCGGTGCAGGCGCATTTCCTGATCGAGCGGCGGATCCGGCCAGCGGATGTTGAGCCCGCCCGGCGGCAGCGCGAAATCGGTCGGCACGACGATGTCGAGCTGATGCGGATCGACGATGCACGCTCGCGCTCGACTCGACGGTTTCCGCGATCGTCTTGAAACCGACCCAGCGCCCGGTGAAACGCGACATCGCCCAGCCGAGCAGGCCCATGTCGAGAATGTCCTGCACACCGGCCGGATTCAGCACCGGCATCATCGCCGAGACGAACTCGAGCTCCGAGCCGTGCGGCAGCGTCGACGAGCGGCACGCATGATCGTCCGCCGCGAGCGCGAGCACGCCGCCGTTCTTCGACGTGCCGGCCGCGTTGCCGTGCTTGAACACATCGCCGCAGCGATCGACGCCCGGGCCCTTGCCGTACCACATCGCGAACACGCCGTCGTACTTCGCGCCGGGAAAGAGGTTCGTCTGCTGCGTGCCCCAGACCATCGTCGCGCCGAGATCCTCGTTGAGGCCCGGCGTGAATTCGATGTTGGACGACTTGAGGTGCTTCTTCGCCTTCCAGAGCTCGAGATCGAAGCCGCCGAGCGGGGAGCCGCGGTAGCCCGAGATGAAGCCGGCCGTGTTCAGGCCGGCGGCGCGGTCGCGCATTTGCTGCATCAGCGGGAGGCGGACGAGCGCCTGGACGCCGGAGAGTAAATGCGACCCTCGGTGCGTGTGTATTTGTGCTCGAGCGTGTAGTCGCGGTCGATCGCGGGCGTGAGGGCGGTGGCGGGTACGGACATGGCGGGGCCGCTCGGGAAGGCTTGAGAAAAAGAGCGGAATTGTAGCAGGCGGGCTGGGTCGGGGCGCTTACGGCAGCCTACGCAAACACCGCCCATGCGCTTTCAACTCAGAGGTTTCGCCCTGAACGGAAACGCCTGCTGCGCCACCCACCCATCCGGCATGTAGTCGCCGACGACGCCGTACTTCTCCGGCAACCGCTTCTCCGACTTCACCGCCGTCCCGAACAGATAATCCAGAAACGCATAGTGCGCCGCATAGTTGCGGTCGATCGCCTCGGTATCCGACGAGTGATGCCAGTGATGAAAATCCGGCGTCACGATCAGGTACTTGAGCGGCCCCCACGGCACGTCGACGTTCGCGTGATTCAGCACGGCCTGGAAGCCGACGATGATGATGTACGCGTTGATCACGCCTTCGCGGAAGCCGAGCACGAACAGCGGCGCGAGCACGAGCACGCGCGTCGCGATGATCTCGAACACGTGCTGGCGCGATCCGGCGAGCCAGTCCATCGTCTTCGCCGAGTGATGCACGGCGTGGAATTTCCACAGGAACGGAATCTCGTGGTACGCGCGATGCGTCCAGTACTGCGCGAGATCGGCGACGAGAATGCACAGCAGCAGCTGCGGCACGAACCAGATGCTCTTGTATCGCGAGCTGGAAATCGTGGCTGACCATCCAGCCGAACGCGTTGTGGATCATGAAATTGACGGTCAGCAGGATCAGGCCGACCAGAAAATGGTTGATCGCGAAATATTTGAGATCGGTCTGCCACTCGGGACGGAACACCAGCTGTTCGCGATACAGCGGAAAGAGTTTTTCGATCACGATGAAGATCAGCGTCGAGCCGAGCAGGTCGAGGATGAACCAGTCGAGGCCGATGTACGGCGTGTTGTCCGGGAAATTGCCGACCGGCACGCGCGAGCCGCCGAGCGCGACCGCCACGATCACCAGCGCGAACGCGACGAGGTTGACGTTGCGGCGTATGCCGAGCACGAGACAACCGAGCGACAGCGCGCCGGCGACGAGAAGTCCGGCGAAGAGCAGCTGGCGCAGCACGTCGACCGAATACTGGTGACGCAATTCGGGTGTCGTCAGGTATTCCGGGAAGTGGAACGCGAGCACCGCGAGCAGGCAGAGGACGCCGAGCGTCAGCGCGACGATCGTCGCGATCGTGCCCTGGCCGAATCGAAGCGCGCCGCTGCGGCCCAGCAGATCCGCGGTTTCATCGACGACGGCGCGCACCGCAACCGCGGGCTTCTTCACCGCATCGCCGATCGTGTAGGGCACCCGGCTGACCGAGGTGCGCGTGGTGTCAGTGGCTCTCGTCGACATGCAACGCCCTCTCCCGCCGGTGATTCTAGCGACAAAGAAGCCGTCCGGGTCGGATCGAATGTCCGCCGATCCCGCGTCAGGCCGAGACACCTTCGAGTGAGGGCGATACCGGATGGAACGCCGGGTTGCCGATCATCGCGCGTATCGATTTCGCAGCCTCGCGACCATCGTGCACCGCGCGCACGACGAGATCCGCGCCGCGGACGTTGTCTCCGCCCGCGAACACGCGAGGATTCGTCGTCTGGAACGGAAGCGCTCCTTCGCCGCCTACGCGGATGCGTCCCGTCGCGTCGAGCGCAATGCCGGCTTCTGTGCACCACGTCGGCGGGCTCGGTCGAAAGCCGAACGCGACGATCACGACATCGGCGCCGAGCACCTGCTCGCTGCCGTCGATCGTCTCTGCACGCGCGCGACCGCTCGCGTCCGCGCGCAGCCGCGTCGCGGTCACGCGCACGCCTTCGACCTTGCCGTCGCCGACGATTGCGAGCGGCTGCCGGTTGAACAGGAACCTGACGCCTTCGTCGCGGCTGTTCTGCACTTCGCGGCGCGAGCCCGGCATGCTCGCTTCGTCGCGACGGTAAACGCACGTGACTGAAGCCGCGCCGAGCCGGATTGCGGTGCGGTTGCAATCCATCGCCGTGTCGCCGGCGCCGAGCACGATCACGCGCTTGCCGGCCAGATCGGGCATGCGCGTCGCATTTCCGTCACCCAGCACGCGCCGCACGTTCGCGATCAGGAACGGCAGCGCCGGCAACACGCCGGGCAGCGCATCGCCCGGCATGTCGGCAGCGACTTCGCGGTACGCGCCGGTGCCGACGAACGTCGCGTCGTATTCATCGAGCAGCGCATCGAACGCGACATCGCGTCCGATTTCGACACCGAGACGGAATTCGACGCCCATCGCTTCGAGCACTCGGCGCCGGATCTTCACGATGTCCTTGTCGAGCTTGAACGGCGGGATGCCGAACGTCAGCAGTCCGCCGATTTCCTCGTAACGATCGAACACGACAGCGCCGATGCCCGAGCGCACGAGCCGGTCCGCAGCGGACAATCCGGCCGGTCCCGCGCCGACGATCGCGACACGCTTTCCTGTCGGTACGACGTTCGAAAGATCCGGCCGCCAGCCGAGCGCGAACGCCTTGTCGACGATGTCCTTCTCGATCGCGCCGATCGTCACGGCGCCGAAGCCGTCGTTGAGCGTGCACGCGCCTTCGCACAAACGATCCTGCGGACAGATGCGTCCGCAGATCTCGGGCAGCGGATTCGTCTCGTGCATCAGCGTCGCCGCTTCGATGACGCGACCTTCGCGCGCGAGCTTGAGCCAATCCGGAATGTAGTTGTGGACAGGGCATTCCCATTCGCAATACGGATTGCCGCAGTCGATGCAGCGCGTGGCCTGCTGCTCGCGCTGGCCGTGCTCGAAGCTCCCGTAGATTTCGCGCCAGCCGAGCACGCGCACCGCGACCGGCACTTCCGCAGGCGTCGCGCGCGGAACCTCGATGAAATACGGCGGCTTCTCGCTCATGCGGCGCGCTTCAGATCTTCGATCAGCGTGTCGAGGCCGGCGGCCTTCGGCTTCACGAGCCAGAATTTCGCGAGGTAATCGCGGAAGCGCTCGATGATCTGCGCGCCCCAGACGCTGCCGGTCGCATCTACGTGCGCGCCGATCAGTGCGCGAAGATGCTGCAGATGGTTCTCCATGCCTTCGGGCGAAATGCGCAGGATGTCGATCAGTTCGTGGTTGTAGCGGTCGACGAAATCGCGCTCGGTGTCGAGCACGTACGCGAAACCGCCGGTCATGCCGGCGCCGAAATTGAGGCCGGTCGTGCCGAGCACGACGACGATGCCGCCGGTCATGTATTCGCAGCAGTGATCGCCGGTGCCTTCGACGACCGCGATCGCGCCGGAATTGCGCACGGCGAAGCGCTCGCCGGCGCGGCCGGCCGCGTACAGCTCGCCGCCCGTCGCGCCGTAAAGACACGTGTTGCCGATGATCACCGCGTCGCGCGCGACGAAGCCGGCGTCTTTCGGCGGATGCAGCACGATGCGTCCGCCGGCCATGCCCTTGCCGACGCCGTCGTTCGCTTCGCCTTCGAGCACGATGTGTACGCCGCCGGCGTTCCACGCGCCGAGACTCTGTCCCGCGCTGCCGGAGAGCTTCAGCACGATCGGTGCGTCGCTCATGCCGAGATCGCCGTGACGACGCGCAACGTCGCCGGACAATCGCGCGCCGAGCGAGCGATCCGTGTTGCGCACGTCGTAGCGGAATTCGCCGCCGCGGCCGTGCTCGATCGCGAAGCGCGTGTCGTCGGCGATGCGCGCGGCGAGCGTGCCCGGATCGCGCGGCACATTGCGCGCGCCGGCGCAGATGCGCGCGTTGCCATCGATCGAGCCGGCCGCCGCGAGCAACGGCGCGACATCGATGCGTCGATGGCGACCGACGAGGTCTTCGCGTGACCGCAGGAGATCGGTGCGGCCGACGAGTTCTTCGAGCCTTCGCACGCCGAGCGCAGCGAGCCTCGCGCGCACGTCCTCCGCGACGAACCGGAAATAGCGCATCACGCGCTCGGCCGTGCCGACGAAATGATTCTTGCGCAGCACGTCGAGCTGCGTCGCGATGCCGGTCGCGCAGGTGTTGAGATGACAGATGCGCAGGTACTTGCAGCCCATCGCGATCATCGGCGCGGTGCCGAAGCCGAAGCTTTCGGCGCCGAGGATCGCGGCCTTGATCACGTCGAGCCCGGTCTTGAGCCCGCCGTCGGTCTGCAAGCGCACGCGATCGCGCAGGCCATTGCGGCACAGCGTCTCGTGCGCTTCGGCGAGCCCGAGCTCCCACGGAATGCCGGCATAGTGGATCGACGTCAGCGGACTCGCGCCGGTGCCGCCGTCGTGACCCGAGATCGTGATCAGATCCGCATACGCCTTCGCCACGCCGGCCGCGATCGTGCCGACACCCGCGTGCGCGACGAGCTTGACCGAAACCAGCGCGTTCGGATTGACCTCCTTCAGATCGTAGATCAGCTGCGCGAGATCCTCGATCGAATAGATATCGTGATGCGGCGGCGGCGAGATGAGTCCGATGCCGGGCCGCGCATGGCGCAGCCGCGCGATCATCGCGTTGACCTTGTGGCCCGGCAGCTGTCCGCCCTCGCCGGGCTTCGCGCCCTGCGCGATCTTGATCTGCAGCACGTCGGCGTCGACGAGATATTCCGGCGTCACGCCGAAGCGCGCCGAGGCGACCTGCTTGATGCGCGAGGATTTCTCGGTGCCGTAGCGCACCGGATCCTCGCCGCCTTCGCCGGAGTTCGAGCGCGCGCCGAGCCGATTCATCGCAAGCGCGAGCGTCTCGTGCGCCTCAGGCGACAGCGCGCCGAGCGACATGCCGGCGGAGTCGAAGCGTTTCAGGATTTCTTCGGCGGGTTCGACTTCGTCGAGCGGAATCGCGGCATACGTCGCGGCGAAGCTCGACGAGATCGCGCAGCGCCATCGGCTCGCGGCGATCGACGAGATCGGCATAGCGGCGATAGTCGGCCGCATCGCCGCCGACGACCGCGCGCTGCAATGCGCCGACGACATCCGGGTTGTACGCGTGATATTCGCCGCCGTGCACGAACTTGAGCAGTCCGCCGGGCGCGATCGACGCGTTCAGATCGTACGCATCGCGCACCCGCGCGCGTTGCTCGCTTTCGAGATCGGCGAATCGCGTGCCGCCGATGCGCGCCGGCGTGCCGGTGAAGCAGAGATCGACGATCTCGCGATCGAGCCCGACGATCTCGAACAGCTGCGCGCCGCGATAGCCCGTGATCGTCGAGATGCCCATCTTCGAGATGACCTTGAGCAGCCCCTTGCGGATGCCGCGGCGATACGTGCGCCCGAGCTCGCGCGTCTCCGCGGCGGACGCGCGGATCGCACCGGAGCGCGCGAGATCGAACAGCGTCTGGTACGCAAGATACGGATACACCGCCGTCGCGCCGTAGCCGATCAGGCAGGCGAAGTGATGCGCATCGCGCGCGGTGCCGGTCTCGACGATGAGATTGCAGTCGGTGCGAAGGCGCGCCGCGAGAAGCGACTGGTGAATCGCCGCCGTCGCGAGCAGCGCATGCACGGGCAGCTTGTCGGCATGTTCCGGCGGATAGCGGTCGCTGAGGAAGATCAGCCGCGAGCCGGCGCGCACCGCGCTCGCCGTCGTCGCGCAGATGCGGCGCAATGCGGCTTCGAGGCCTTCATCTTTATCGTAGTAGAGATCGACGAACGTCTGCGCGCCGCCGGCGAACTCCGGCAGCGCGAGCAGCTGGCGCAGTTTGCGCTGCGAGAGGATCGGCGAAGTCAGCATGACCTGCCGCGCGTTCGCCGGCGAGAGCTCGAACACGTTGCCTTCGACGCCGATCTGCGTCACCAGCGACATCACGCGCGTCTCGCGGAGTGAATCGATCGGTGGATTCGTGACCTGCGCGAATCCCTGCCGGAAATAATCGTAGAGCGGCCGCGCGACCGCGGACATCGCCGCGACCGGCGTGTCGTCGCCCATCGATCCGGTCGCCTCGACGCCGAGCTCGGCGAGGCTCATCAGCACCGTGTCGCGCTCCTCGCGCGTCAGGCCGAACAGTTTCTGGAATCGCGCGAGCACCGCCGGCGCGAACGGCTCTGCCGCGAGCCCCGGATCGATCATGTGCGATTCGAGATACGTCACGCCTTCGCGCAGCCACTGCTTGAACGGCGCAAGACCGCGGTTCAGCGCGTCGATGTCGGCGTTGTAAAGAAGGCGTCGCTCGGCGAGATCGACCGCGATCATTTCGCCGGGACCGAGCCGCCCTTTCGCGACGATGCGCGAGGCCGGGTAATCCCAGACGCCGGCTTCGGACGCGACGATCAGGTGATTGTCGTCAGAAAGCGCCCAGCGCGCCGGGCGCAAGCCGTTGCGATCGAGCGCGCACGCGGCGTAGCGGCCATCGCAGAGCACGAGGCCCGCCGGCCCGTCCCACGGTTCCGTGTGCAGCGCGTAATACTCGTAGAACGCGGCGAGGTCGGCATCGATATCCTCGCGCGCGGTCCACGCCGGCGGCACGAGGATGCGCATCGCGGTCGGCAGCGCGATGCCGCCGATCAGCAGGAGCTCGAGCGCATTGTCGAGGCTCTGCGAATCGGAGCCTTCCATCGCGACCAGCGGCCCCAGCCCGGAAAAATCGAACAGCGGCGAGACGAGCTTGCCGCTTCGCGCCTGCAGCCAGGTGCGGTTCGCGCGAATCGTGTTGATCTCGCCGTTGTGCGCGAGATGCCGGAACGGCTGCGCGAGCTTCCACTGCGGCGTCGTGTTCGTCGAGAAGCGCAGGTGGAATACGACCGCGCTGGTCGCGAGCTCGGGCCGAGCGAGATCCGGATAGAACGTCTTGAGCGCGCCCGGCAGCACCATCGCCTTGTAGGCGATCGTCGAGGCCGACAGCGTGACCGCGTAGAAATGTTCGTCGTCGGCAAGCGCGTTCGTCGCGAGCCGGCGCGCGCGGAACAGCGCGCGCTCGAATGCGGCTTCGTCGAGATGCCCGGGTGCATCGACGAAAATCTGCGCGATGCGCGGCAGCGAACGCGATGCTTCGGCGCCGCAGACGGAAGCGTCGATCGGAACCTCACGCCACCCGGCGACGGAAAGACCTTCGTGGGCAATGCGTCGATCGAGCTCGCGCATCGCGCGATCCGCTGCTTCCTGCTCATGCGACAGGAAGACGAGACCGGCCGCGAAGCGCTCGGCCAGCTTGATTTCACTCTCGGCAGCGAGCGCTCGCAGCCATGCGTCCGGCCGATACAGCAGCAACCCGCAACCGTCGCTGCTGACGCCATCCGCACCGACCGCGCCGCGATGTGCCAGCCGTTCCAGCGCTTCGAACGCCATTGCGACGACGTGCGCGCTCGCGCGGTCGTCGATCTGCGCGATCAGGCCGAAACCGCAGCTGTCGTGCTCGAAGGCCGGGTCGTACAGCCCGGCGCGTCGCGTCTGCATCGCATGCGCCTCCGCGAGGCGGCCGCCGGCCGGCACGACGCGCTGCGACTCGGTATAGAAATGGGCGTCTATACGTCCGTTCGCGCGCTGCCTCCGGACAGCGTTCCGCTCGCCTGCGACTAGAGCACATTTGCTGCAGCGCGTCAAAGCCGCCGGCGCACGTCTTCATGACGAATCCGCGACGGACTTGCCTTGCGCTTCGCGCGCGCGCGGCTCTACGCTCGGCCGAATGCCGGCTGCGGGGCCGGAACCGGGGGATACGGATGTTCGACGCGCTGGGCCACATCGCATTCGGCCTGTTCGGCCTTGCCGTGCTCGTCGGCATCGCGTTTCTTTTCTCGAACAACAAGCGCGCGGTCAGCTGGAAGCTCGTGCTGACCGGTGTCACGCTGCAGATCGTGTTCGCGAGCCTGGTGCTGAAGCTGCCGCTCGGCCGCGACGTGTTCAACGCGATCGCGACCGGCTTCGTCAGGCTGCTCGACTTCGTGCGCGTCGGCTCCGAGTTCATCTTCGGCAGCCTCACGGACACCTCGAAGTTCGGCTTCGTGTTCGCCGTGCAGGTGCTGCCGACGATCATCTTCTTCGCTTCGCTGACCGGCGTGCTCTACCACCTCGGCATCATGCAGCAGATCGTGCGCGGCATGGCCTGGATCATCACCAAGGTCATGAACGTCTCCGGCGCGGAGACGACCAGCGTCTGCGCCAGCGTCTTCATCGGCCAGACCGAAGCGCCGCTGACGATCAAGCCGTACATCGAGCGCATGACCGAATCCGAGCTGATGACCGTCATGATCGGCGGCATGGCGCACATCGCGGGCTCGGTCATGGCCGCGTACGTCGGCCTTCTCGGCGGCGACGATCCGATGCAGAAGCAGTTCTTCGCCAAGCATCTCCTGACCGCGAGCGTGATGGCCGCGCCGGCGACGCTGATGCTGGCGAAGATCCTCGTGCCGGAAACGAAGGAGCCGCTGACGCGCGGCACGGTCAAGCTCGAAGTCGAGAGGACGACCGCGAACGTGATCGACGCGGCCGCGACCGGCGCCGGCGACGGCCTGCGCCTCGCGCTCAACGTCGGCGCGATGCTGCTCGCGTTCATCGCGCTGATCGCGCTCGTCAACTGCGCCGATCCAGTGGCTCGGCGGGCATGCGTGGGGCGACGGCGGCTCGATCAATGCGTGGTTGTCTGCCAGCGCAGGCCGCCCGGTCGATCTCTCGCTGCAGACGATATTCGGCTGGGTGCTGTCGCCGCTGGCGTGGCTGATCGGCGTGCCGTGGCAGGACGCGAATCTCGTCGGCAGCTTCATCGGCGAGAAAGTCGTCGTCAACGAGTTCGTCGCGTACGTCGATATGTCCAAGCATCTCGACCAGCTCACCCAGCAGAGCCAGCTGATCGCGACGTATGCGCTGTGCGGCTTTGCGAACTTCTCGTCGATCGCGATCCAGATCGGCGGCATCGGCGGCCTCGCGCCGAACCGGCGCGCGGATCTCGCGCGCCTTGGCCTGCGCGCCGTGCTCGGCGGATCGCTCGCGACGTTCATGACCGCGACGATCGCAGGCGTGCTCGAGCAGCTCTGATCCGCGCGCATTCCGCGTTCGTTCAGCGCGCGTTGCGCGCCTTTACAAGCGCGCGACGAATTTCGTTTCGGTTCACGGCTCGCTTCGCATAGTCGCTGCGGGACGGTGGAACATCGGTGCGCGGCAGCGTCGCCGGTGGGGCACTTCAAGGAGATCGCCCATGAAACGATACCGCTTTGTTTTCCTCGCGGCGCTGGCGGTATCCGGCGCCGCCGCGGCCGTCGACAACGACACCGCGCAACTCGAACTGACCCAGGCCGTGACGGCGGTGCAGACCGCCGAGCGCGACGACGCCGCGCGTTACGCGCCGGCCGATCTCGACGAAGCCCACGCGATGCTCGATTCGGCGCAAGGCGCGGCCAGCGCACGCGCATGGACCGACACCGCGATCTACGCCGAGCGCGCCAAGGTCGCCGGCGATCTCGCTTCGTCGCGCTCGCGCCAGCATCGCGCCGAAGCGGCGACCGCGGAAATCGAACGCAGCGTCGACAGCCTGCGCAACCAAGTTGGCGGAGGTGTCCGATGAAAACCAACCCACGCAATCTGATTCTCGCCGGCGCGATCGCCACGCTCGCCGCTGCCTGCGCGACCGTGCCGCCGGGCCCGCCGCCTGATGTGGTGCGCCTGCAGAACGATCTCGATCGACTGCACGGCGATCCGCGCATCGCCGCAAACGGCGGCGCCGAGCTCGCCAATGCCGACGCCGCAGTCGACATGCTCGCGCGCAACGCGCGCACGCTCGATGCGCGCGCGTATCAGCAGGGTGTCTACATTTCGGACAAGCTCGTCGGCATCGCCGAGGCGAGCGCGCTCGCGCGCTACGCCGAACAGCGCGGCACGGAGCTCGGCGTCGAGCGCGAACGTCTGGTCGCGCGCACGACGATCGTCGAGCCGCGGCGCACGACGACCGTGGTCACCGAAGTACCGACGGGTGTCGTCCCGACGCGTGTCGTCCGCTCCGACACCGGCGAGCTCGTGCCGCGTGCGCGCTCCGAGCTGATGGCGATGCAGGATCGCATGCCGGGCGTCGAATCGCGCCTGGATTCGCGCGGTCTCGTCGTGCGGCTCGGCGACTACATGTTCGAGCCGAATCGCGCCGAGCTGACGCCGACGGCCGAGCGTTCGCTCGATTCGGTCGCGCGCGCGTGCTGCGCACCGACATGGACGCCGGCATCGCGATCGAGGCGTACGGCGAAGACGGCCTGGCGCCGCGACGCGCCGACGCGGTGCGCAATTATCTCGATGCGCGCGGCGTCGAAGCCTCGCGCGTCAGCGTGCGCAGCATCGACCCCTACGCATCGCGCGGCATGGTCGCCGACAACGAGCGGCGCGTAGACATCGTGATCCGCGGCGACTACCGCTGATCGATGCATCCATGACGGGGCGCCGCGCGCGCCCCGTCACGTTTAGCCGGTAGACTGGCGTGCAGCAGATGCTTGGAGCTGCGCCGAAGATGGCTGATGCAGATGTCGTGGTGGTCGGATCGTTCGTGCAGGATCACGCCTGGCTGACGGACCGCTTTCCCGAAACCGGCGAGACGCGGCGCGCGCTCGGCTTCAACACCGGCCCCGGCGGCAAGGGATTCAACCAGGCGGTCGCCTGCCTGCGTCAGGGCGTGTCGACGCTGTTCGTCGGCGCGATCGGCGACGATCATCTCGGCGCGATCGCGCAGCGCTTTGCCGAAGACGAAGGTTTGCCGTGCCGCTGGCAGGTCCGCAGCGACGTGCCGACCGCGGCGTCGAGCATCGTCGTCGATCGCACCGGATCGAATCTCCTCGTCGTCAACCTCGCCGCGAACGAACACCTCGATCCGGACTTCGTACGCGCGCAGGTGCCGGCGTTCGCGCGCGCGAAGCTGCTGCTGCTTCAGCTCGAGAACAATCTCGACGCGATCGCCGCGGCGCTCGAGATCGGCACTCGGCACGGCCTCCTGCGCATACTGAATCCGGCGCCGGTGCATCCCGATCTCGATGCTTCGCTGCTCGCGCAATGCGATCTGATCACGCCGAACGAAACCGAGTTCGCGCTGCTGGTCGAGCGGTTCGCCGTCGAGCGCGTGGCGGCGTCGACGCTGGCCGAGCGTCCGAACAGCGAGCTGCACGCGCTCGCGCGCGAGCTCGGCGTCGGCACCGTCGTCATCACGCTCGGCGCCGAAGGCTGCTTCGTCTCGCACGACGAGCAATCCGACCGGCGCGGCGATGCGAAGGCGTTCTACCGCGTGCCGGCCGAGAAAGTGAACGCGATCGACTCGACCGGCGCGGGCGATGCGTTCTCCGGCACGCTCGCCGCGGCGATGCTGCGCTTCGAGGGCCGTCCGTTCCACGACGCCGTCGTGCACGCGAACCGCGCGGCGGCGATGTCGACGGAGATCGTCGGCACGGCGCCGGCGATGCCGCGCGTTCGAGGCAGTCCAGCGTCGGTTCGGTGCCTGAATCCACAATGTAAATTCACGCCGCTGTTGCTTCGCGGCGCTACGATATGACTGGCATTGGGAGGGGGGAAGCCGTGCGTATCTTCGCGCCGTTCGCTTGCATATTCGCTGCACAGACGCTGATGCCGGTGACGGCCCTGGCGGATATTTCCCTCGGCCACATCGACGTGGGCGCTCTGCCAACGGCGTCGGCGTTCGATCCAGCGAGCGGGCGCCTCTACGTCGCCAATACCGCTGACGGCACGCTATCGATCATCGATACTTCGACGTTCGCGACGAGCGAGCTTGGAGTCGGTTCCGAGCCCGTCGCGCTCGCCGTAGATTCGGAACACGAGCGGGTCTACGTTGCGAATCGCGGAGACGATACGGTCAGCGTCATCGAGCACGGGGAGATCGTCGATACGATCGCTGTCGGAGCGCAGCCCACGGCCGTTGCTGCAGATCCTTTGGCCGATCGCGCCTACGTCGCGAACATGGGCGGGGGATCGGTGACTGTAATCGATGGGACCACGCACGAAACCACGACGATTCTCACCGGCGCAGGTCCCGTCGCCGTGACCGCCGATCCCGTGCACGGCCGTGCCTACGTGGCGAACCGCGATGACAATTCGTTTTCGGTGATCGACGGAGGCACGCTGCAGGCCCACACGATCCCCATCCCTCGCCAGCCCAGTCGCGATCGCCGTCAACCCGGAAAACCGCAGCGTCTATGTCGCGAGCAGCGCCGACGACCAAGTCGCCATCTTTCACGACGATGGCACCAACGTGGTGCGCTACGTTCCTGTCGGGCCCGCGCCCGTTGCGGTGACGGTCAACACGCTCACCGATGAGGTATTCATCGCCAACAGTGGAAGCGATACCGTCACGGTCATGGATGGAACATTCGGCTTCACACGCACAATATCCGTGCGTGCGAATCCGACCGTGGTTGCGGTGAACGCGGGCACTAACCGTATTTACGTTGCCGGCGCCGGCAACGAGGTGACTGTCATCGATGGTGCGACGGATCAGGCGGAGATCGCGGCGACGGGAGCCGACCCCGTTTCTACGGCGGCTGATCCGGTGAGCGGGAACGTCTACGTCACGTATTCCGGCAGCAACAGCGTCGGAATCCTGCGACCGGAAATCGACGAGACATACCTGCTAAGCGGAGGCCTCGCAAGAGCCTTCGCGACAGACCCTGTCCGCAACGTCATGTACGCTGGAACGGGACAATTCATCGTGGCAATAGATGGCGCATCTTTCGAAACGTCCTATATTCCTGTTGGTACCGTGTACGACCTCGCGCTGAACCCCGTGACAGGGCGCGTATATGCAGCCACGGGACCGAACGTCGCCGAATATGATCCCGGAACCGGCGAGGTCAATTTCATTCCGGTCGCTGGCGTTGCGGTAGCCGTCGATGAGGTCTCCAATCGGATCTTCGCGCTGGACGACGCGTTCGACGTGGTGGCGATCATCGACGGGACTACACATGCGATCACGCAGGCTCCGGTCGGCGGCAACCCCAACGACGTGGAGGTCGATTCCAGCACCGGACTCGCGTACGTCTCGAACAATTTCGACAGCACGGTCAGCGTGATCGACGGCGCAACCGGTTCCGTCACGAACCTGCCCGTCGGATTCAGTCCCAAGACGATCGCGATCAACCGGCGAACCGATCGCGTCTATGTGATCTGCGACGGAACCGTCACTGTGATCGATGGTGAAGACAATTCCACTGTGAGCGTGCCGGTCGGGCCCGATGCCCTGGCCATCGCGATCAACTCCGTCATGAATCGCGTCTACATCGCCGACCGAACCCTCGGCAATGTCACCGTTATCGACGGCGTCACGAACGAAACGTCGACGATGGCTGTGGATTCCGACCCGATCTCCATCGCCGTCAACGAGGTCACGAACCAGATCTACGTAGGCCACTACTTCAGCGAGGACGTTGCGGTCATCGACGGCGTCACCGGCCATACGCACTACGTCTGGATGAACGCCATCGTCTACGCGCTCGGCGTCAACCCGGTGTCGGGCGACGTAGGCATCGGCACGAACGCTGCGCTGGTGATGATGACGCCAATCCAGCGTTACGACGTTCCGCTGACCACCACGATCGTACCCTTGCCCGACAACGTCACCGACGGCGACTCAGCAACGCTTACACTGATCGCGTCGAACAGCAGCATCTATTCCTCGCCGCCGCCTCCGACCGGAATCTATTTTCAGCTCGATACGCAGCAGGGTCCGTGGCGCCCGGCGACGCTCGACCCAGCGGGTGACTCCTACTCCGTTACGCTGAACCAACTTGGTTTCGGCCCGCACATCCTTTACGCGTACGCCGTCGACGGACAGGACAGCACAAACGTCAACGCCGGGCCGCAGAGTGCACCACTGACCGGCAAGGTCAGCGCCTATGGATTCGTGCGCGCTCCCGATCCGAACCTCGTGCAGCACGAAACGGTGTTCGCGGACGGGTTCGAGATTCCCTAGCCGGCGGCTCGGCCACTGTATGCGGATACAATGCGCGCCATGCGCATCGGTCCCCACCTATCGACCCGCCCGTCGTGCTCGCGCCGATGGCCGGCGTCACGGACAAGCCGTTCCGCCAGCTGTGCAAGCGGCTCGGCGCGGGCCTTGCCGTGTCCGAGATGACGACCGCGGATCCGCGCCTGTGGACGACGCGCAAATCGCTCAAGCGCATGGATCACGTCGGCGAGCCTGAACCGGTCAGCGTGCAGATCGCCGGCTTCGATCCCGCGATGCTCGCCGAGGCCGCGCGCTACAACGTCGATCACGGCGCCGAGATCGTCGACATCAACATGGGCTGCCCGGCCAAGAAGGTCTGCAACGTCTGGTCCGGCAGCGCGCTGCTGCAGGATGAGGCGCTCGTCGCGCGCATTCTCGAGGCGGTCGTGAACGCGGTCGACGTTCCGGTCACGCTGAAGATCCGCACCGGCTGGAATCGCGACAACCGCAACGGCGTCGCGATCGCGAAGATCGCCGAGGCGGCCGGCATCGCCGCGCTCGCCGTGCACGGACGCACGCGCGCGGATCTGTACGAGGGCGATGCGGAGTACGAGACGATCGCGGCGATCAAGGATGCGATCCGCATTCCGGTGTTCGCGAACGGCGACGTCGATTCGCCCGCGAAGGCGCGACGCGTGCTCGACGACGACGAAGTGCGACGCGGTGATGGTCGGCCGCGCGGCGCAGGGTCGTCCGTGGATCTTTCGCGAGATCGCGCATTTCCTTGCGACCGGCGAGACGCTCGCGCCGCCGTCGATCGCCGAGGTGCGCGACATCCTGCTCGGACATCTCGCCGATCTCCACGCGTTCTACGGCGAGCCGCAGGGCGTGCGCATCGCGCGCAAGCATCTTGGCTGGTATGCGAAGGATCGGCCGGAGAATGCGGCGTTTCGCGCGGTCGTCAATCGCGCGGAGAGTGCGGCGGAGCAGGTGCGGTTGACGCGTGATTACTTCGATGCGCTGGCGGCGGATGTCGTGCCCGAGCTTGCTGCGGCCGCCTGACCTCGTCATTCCGCGAAGGCGGGAATCCAGCTCTGCGTCGCCGAGGCACTGCGTCGCCGATCGCGTGCGGACGCGCGATCGCGGTTCGCGCGATTACGTCAACCAGGGCAGCAGCAGCCAACCCAGCACCAGCAGGATCAGCGCATAGCGCCCGAGTTTGTAACCGAGCGGATGCCGTCGCTTGAACGCCTTCTTGCGCTCGCCGACGCGATGCGCGAAGCCGTAGAGACGGTTGATCACGACCGACGCGCTCGGTCTGCGACGTTCTGCGTCGCGGTCGCCCGCCCGACCACGCGGCTGAAGACGCGGTTGATCGCGCGCACGACGGATGTGTGCAGCGGACGCTCGACGTCGCAGAACAGGATCACGCGCGTCTGGTCGGTCTTGTTCTCGGCCCAGTGCACGAAGGTCTCGTCGAACACGATGTCTTCGCCGTCGCGCCACGAGTACGGCTCGCCGTCGACGAAGATCAGGCAATCGTCGGAGTTCGGCGTGATGAGACCGAGGTGATAGCGCAGCGATCCCGCGAACGGATCGCGGTGCGGATTGAGTTTGCTGCCCGGCGGCAGCAGCGCGAACATCGCGGCCTTCACGCTCGGGATCTTCTCGAGCAGCGCGACCGTCTGCGGGCAGAGCGCGTGCGCCGACGGCAGCGGCTCGCCGTACCACTTGAGGTAGAAGCGCTTCCAGCCTTCCTTGAAGAACGAGCCGAAGCCGGCGTCGTTGTGCTTCTCGGCCGCGCGGATGTAGCCCTCGTCGAAGAGGTGCAGCGCTTCTTCGCGGATCATGCGCCAGCTGTCGCGCAGCGCGTCGAGATGCGGAAATGCCGGACGATCGAGGATCGCCTTCGACGGCACCGCCGAGAACGCATACATCAGCACGTTGTACGGCGCGAAGATGCCGGAATGATCGAACAGCTGGCGGCTGAAGCGCAGCCGTGCGCGGCCGCGCAGATGCACGTACAGAACGCTCGCGAAGTAGACCGCGAACAGCGCGAAGAGCACGAGGCGGAAGGACAGTTGCGGCACGAACGTCATCTGGATCCGGTGGCGCGGGATTCAAGCATACGCCGCGCGCCGTCGCACGGGAGCCGCGTCACTGCCTGGCCTGCTCGCGCGCGAGCTTGTCGGCCTTGAGCCGGCCGAGCGCAGCTGCGACGGTCGCAGCGTTGGCCGAGGCGTCGGCGGGCAAGGCATCGACGAGCAGCGCGCCGAGTGCGGCGGCATCGTCGCCCGCGTCGACGAGCGCGGCCGCGAGACGGCCGGCGTCCTTCGGCGAGCCGAAGCGCGCGACTCTGCAGCAGCGTCGCGCCGTCGCCCGATTCGAGCTTGAAATAGAACTTGCCGTCCGCTTCGCGATAGCTCTTCATCTGCGGCAACGCGGCGGTGGTCGTCTGCGGATTTTTTCGCATCGACCGAAGAGCCGCGATCAGTCAGACGGCGCACACCGACAGCCCAGCGCAGGCGCTCGATGAATGCGCGGCTTCGCTCGCGCGCCTTCTGTGCGCCCGCGTGCAGCTGCTCTTCGATGTCGGCGGGACGCGCGATCAAGCGCGTCGTAGCGCGCGCGCTGCGGCGCGAGCTCGGCGTCGATGCGCTCGAACAGCTTCTGCTTCGCTTCGCCCCAGGCGATGCCGTCGGCGAACGCGCGGCGCATCGCTGCGGTTTCGTCGGCGCTCGCGAACGCCTGGTAGATCGCGAAGAGGTTCGACGTGTCCGGATCCTTCGGCTCGCCCGGCGCGCGCGAATCGGTGACGATGCCGAGGATCGCCTTCTTGAGATCGTTCGCCGAAAGCCATAGCGGAATCGTGTTGTTGTAGCTCTTCGACATCTTGCGGCCGTCGGTGCCGGGCAAGCGTCGCGACGTTTTCCTCGATGCTCGCTTCGGGCAGCGCGAAGTAGTCGGCGCCGTAGATGTGGTTGAAACGCTGCGCGATGTCGCGCGCGATCTCGATGTGCTGCACCTGATCGCGACCGACCGGCACCGCGTGCGCGTTGAACAGCAGAATGTCGGCGGCCATCAGCACGGGATACATGTAGAGACCCGCGGTGATGCCGGCGTCGGCATCCTCGTTGCTGCCGCGTGTTCTGGTCGACCGCGGCCTTGTACGCGTGCGCGCGATTGAGCAGGCCCTTCGCCGTCACGCAGGTGAGAAGCCAGGTCAGCTCCGGAATTTCCGGAATGTCGGACTGGCGATAGAAGAACACCTTGTCCGGATCGAGGCCGCAGGCGAGCCAGCTCGCCGCGATCTCGAGCGTCGACTGCTGCACGCGCGCCGGATCGTCGCATTTGACGAGCGCGTGGTAGTCGGCGAGGAAATAGAACGACTCGACGTCGGCGCGCCGGCTCGCGGCGATCGCCGGGCGGATCGCGCCGACGTAGTTGCCGAGGTGCGGCGTGCCGGTCGTGGTGATGCCGGTGAGGACGCGTTTCTTTTGCATGGTGTCCGGTTGTGCGTTCAAACGCCGCTGAAGAGGAAGTCGAGGGCGCGTCCTATGATCTCGCGCTGCGTGGCGATATTGCACACGCGCTTGCGCAGCACATTCGCATAAACGGCGGCGATCTCTGGCGTGTACATGACGAGGGGCTCGCCGTTGACGTCGAGGGTCGGCGTCAGCGTCTGCGTCGGTCGCCCGCTCACGACAGCGGCGCGACCGAGCGGGACGACGACACACGTCGCGAGCGGGTCGAGCAGCTCCGACTGCACCGAAAGAAAGTACGGGAAGCGCTTGCTGCTTTGCGCGCTCTCGTTGCGAAACACGTCGAAGCGGGCCATCGGGTCAGAACGTACGGAGCCCGTCGCTCCATATGCCGTCGCGCTCGATGTGCCGGTTATACGCCTCGATCGCCTCGCGATTTTCCTTCAGCCACTGCTCGCCGCGCCGCTGCCGGATCACTTCGGCAAGGTGCTTTTCGAATTCGGACGACAGATTGATATCCAGCGCGCGCGCCTGTTCGAGCAGGTCGCTGCGGATGCTGAGGTTGGTCGGTTTCTTCGCAGGGGTGCCCATTTCCGGATCCTATGCGCATGACTTATGCGCATCATACCCTTGGAGCCTTATGCGGACAACTTAAGAGTCACTGCGCAAACCCCGCCGGGCGCGCCGCCGCGTTGGACGATCTCACCAACCGGAGGAGAACGTACCATGCGTGCCCTGCTTTCCACTGCCCTCGTCGTCGCCCTGACCGCCTGCGCCGCCGCGCCTACGCCTTCGCAGGCCGGCAGCCTGCTCGATCTTGCCGTCGTCGATCGCGACACCGGCGAAACGCTGCGCACCTATCGCGACCACGGCAAGCTCTACGTCGCCGGCACGCCCGGCCACCGCTATTCGGTGCGCATGATCAACCGCACCGGCGGCCGCGTGCTGACCGTGCTGAGCGTCGATGGCGTCAACGCGATCACCGGCCAGACCGCCAGCGCGAACCAGTCCGGCTACGTGCTCTCGCCGTGGGAATCGGCCGAGATCGGCGGCTGGCGCAAGAGCGACGACGAAATCGCGCAGTTCAATTTCACGACGCTGCCCGACAGCTACGCCGCGCGCACCGGCCGTCCGGCCAACGTCGGCGTGATCGGTGTCGCCGTGTTCACCGAGCGCGAGTATCCGATCCGCAAGCGCGACGACGAGATCTCGCGCGCCGAGCCGCCCGTGCCTGCGCCTTCGGTCAACGAGGGGCTTGCCGGACGCGCGCAGGATTCGGCGGCGGCAGGCGCCATGCAGCCGTCGGCCGCGCCGGAACGGCAGGTGGAGAAAGACGTCGCGAAGTCGCGCCCGTTCGACAAGAAGGAGGAGCGCCTCGGCACCGGACACGGCGCGCGCGAGTACTCGCACATCGACACGACGACGTTCGAGCGTTCCTCGTCGTGGCCGGCCGAGCAGGTCTCGATCTACTACGACAGCTACAGGAACCTCGTCGCGCAGGGCATCATCGCGCGCCCGATCGCGCGCCAGGATCCGCAGCCGTTCCCGAACGGCTTCGTGCCCGATCCGCCGGCGCGCTGAGCTATTCCGCATCGATGATCGGCGGCGGGTCAATCCCGCCGCCGCAGTACCGAGCCGATCCCGGCGCCCGCATGACGACATGACGACAAGCCATGTCGGGGGTAACGCCGATCTAACCTTTGCGCTGCCAGACTCGAATCCCGCCACCAACCTTGGGGATTCATCATGCGCCACCGGCTTTTCGCCGCCGCTTTGCTGCTGCTGTGCCTCGCCGCCGGACCTGCGATCGCCGACACGACGCTGCTCAACGTCTCCTACGATCCGACGCGCGAGCTGTATCGCGATTTCAACGCCGCGTTCGCGGCCGACTGGAAGAAGCAGACCGGCGAGACGCGTGCAGCATCAACCAGTCGCACGGCGGCTCGGGCAAGCAGAGCCGCAGCGTCATCGACGGGCTCGAGGCCGACGTCGTGACGCTCGCGCTCGCCTACGACATCGATGCGCTTGCCGAGCACGGCGGGCTGGTGCCGACGGACTGGCAGAAGCGCCTGCCGGACAACAGCGCGCCGTACACCTCGACGATCGTGTTCCTCGTGCGCAAGGGCAATCCGAAAGGCGATCAAGGACTGGAACGATCTCGTCAAGCCCGGCATCGGCGTCATCACGCCGAATCCGAAGACGAGCGGCGGCGCGCGCTGGAACTATCTCGCCGCGTGGGCGTACGCCGCGAAGAAATGCCGGCGGCGACGCCGGCGCGAAGGATTTCGTCGCGCAAGCTCTACAAGAACGTGCTCGTGCTCGACACCGGCGCGCGCGGCGCGACGACGACGTTCGTCGAGCGCGGCCAGGGCGACGTGCTGATCGCGTGGGAAAACGAGGCGCTGCTCGCGCTCGGCGAAGCCGGCGGCGGCGCGTTCGAGATCGTCGTGCCGTCGATGAGCATCCTCGCCGAGCCGCCGGTCAGCGGTCGTCGACAAGGTCGTCGACAAGCGCGGCACGCGCAAGATCGCCGAGGCCTATCTGCGCTATCTCTATTCGCCCGAAGGCCAGGACATCGCGGCGCGCAACGGTTATCGTCCGCGCGACGCCGGAGTCGCCGCGAAGTACGCGAGCAAATTCCCGACGCTGCCGCTGTTCACGGTCGACGAGGCGTTCGGCGGCTGGCAGAAGGCGCAGGCGACGCACTTCGCCGACGGCGGCACGTTCGATCAGATCTACGCACCGGGCCGGTAAGCTTTTGAGCGCAACCTAGAGGAATCTTCATGCGCCGGCGCCGACACGCGCTGCCCGGCTTCGGGCTGACGCTCGGGACTTTCGCTGTCCTATCTCGCGCTGATCGTGCTGATCCCGCTGGCCGCGCTCGCGCTGAAATCGGCGACGATCGGACCGCTTCGCGTTCTGGGCCGCGGTGACGACGCCGCGCGCGCTCGCGTCGTATCGCGTCACGTTCGGCTGCGCGGCGCTCGCGGGGCTCGTCAATCTCGTGCTCGGTCCGCTGCTCGCGTGGGTGCTCGTGCGCTATCGTTTTCCGGGCCGCAAGCTGATCGATGCGCTGGTCGATCTGCCGTTCGCGCTGCCGACCGCGGTCGCCGGCATCACGCTGACCGCGCTCTACGCGTCGAACGGCTGGCTCGGCCGCTGGCTCGAAGCGGCCGGCTACAAGGTCGCGTACACGCCGACCGGCATCACGGTCGCGCTGATCTTCGTCAGCCTGCCGTTTCTCGTGCGCAGCGTGCAGCCGGTGCTCGAGCAGCTCGAACCCGACATCGAGGAAGCCGCGGCGACGCTCGGCGCCGGACGCCTGACGACGCTGTACCGCGTGATCCTGCCGACGCTGTGGCCCGCGATCCTCACCGGCTTCGCGCTCGCGTTCGCGCGCGCGGTCGGCGAATACGGCTCGGTGATCTTCATCGCCGGCAACCTGCCGATGGTGTCGGAGATCGCGCCGCTCCTGATCGTCGCCAAGCTCGATGCAGTACGACTACGCCGGCGCGACCGCGATCGCGGTCGTGCTGCTGCTCGCCTCGTTCGCGGCGCTGCTCGCGATCAACCTGCTGCAGCTCTGGACCGTGCGTCGCTACTCCGCGGAGGCGCGATGAGCGCGCTGCGCAAACCTTCGACCGCGCTGCGCGATCCGGCGTGGCTGCGCGTGATCGCTGCTGACGATCGCGCTCGCGTTCGTCGCGCTGTTCCTCGTGCTGCCGCTGGTCGCGGTGTTCGGTTACGCGATCGAGAAGGGATTCGCGACGTATGTCGCGAGCGTCACCGACGAGGACGCGCGCTCGGCGATCCGGCTGACGCTGCTGGTCGCCGCGATCTCGGTGCCGGCGAACACCGTGTTCGGCGTCGCCGCCGCGTGGCTGATCACGCGCTTCACGTTCTCGCGGCAAGAATCTGCTGGTCAGCCTGATCGACCTGCCGTTCGCGGTGTCGCCGGTGATCGCGGGCCTGATCTACGTGCTGCTGTTCGGCGCGCAAGGCTGGCTCGGGCCGTGGCTCGCTGCGCACGACATCAAGATCATCTTCGCGGTGCCCGGCATCGTGCTCGCGACGACGTTCGTCACGTTCCCGTTCGTCGCGCGCGAGCTGATTCCGCTGATGCAGGCGCAGGGCAGCGAGCAGGAACAGGCCGCGCTGACGCTCGGCGCCGGCGGCTGGCAGATGTTCTGGCGCGTCATGCTGCCGAAGATCGGCTGGGGCCTCGCCTACGGCGTGATCCTCTGCAACGCGCGCGCGATCGGCGAGTTCGGCGCGGTGTCGGTCGTGTCCGGCCACATCCGCGGCGTGACCAACACGATGCCGCTGCACGTCGAGATCCTCTACAACGAATACCACCGCACGGCGGCGTTCGCGGTCGCATCGCTGCTCGCGCTGCTCGCGCTCGCGACGCTCGTGCTGAAGCAGCTCGTCGCCTGGCGCATGCGCGGCGCCGAGCCGGAGCGCGAAGGCTGCATGAGCATCGAGCTCAGCGACATCGCCTACCGCTACACCGACGCGGTCGCGCTGAACGGCATCGATCTCTCGATCGAATCGGGCGACCTGCTCGCGCTGCTCGGCCCTTCCGGCTGCGGCAAGACGACGCTGCTGCGCGTGATCGCCGGCCTCGAATTTCCCGATCGCGGCAGCGTGCGCTTCGAAGGACGCGACGTCACGCAGGTCGCCGCGCGCAAGCGCAACGTCGGCTTCGTGTTCCAGCACTACGCGCTGTTCAGTCATCTGACCGTGTTCGAGAACGTCGCGTTCGGCCTTCGCGTGCGGCGCTGGTGGCGACGGCCGCGACGCGCGGAGTTCAAGCGCCGCGTCACCGAGCTGCTCGATCTCGTCCAGCTCGGCGATCTCTCGCAGCGCTATCCGGCGCAGCTCTCCGGCGGGCAGCGCCAGCGCGTCGCGCTCGCGCGCGCGCTCGCGGTCGAGCCGGCGATCCTGCTGCTCGACGAGCCGTTCGGCGCGCTCGATGCGCGCGTGCGCGGCGATCTGCGCCGCTGGCTGCGCGGACTGCACGACCGCATCCATGTGACCAGCGTTTTCGTCACGCACGATCAGGAAGAAGCGTTCGAGCTCGCCGATCGCATCGCCGTCATGAATCAGGGCCGCATCGAGCAGCTCGGCGATGCGCAGACGCTTTATACGCAGCCGGCGAGCCCGTTCGTGTGCCGCTTCCTCGGCGAAGTCAACGAGCTGCCGGCGACCGTGCACGCCCGCTGGACCGGCTCGCGCGATGCGGACGCGATCGCGTTCGTGCGTCCGCATGATCTCGATCTGCGCCCGACCGGAAGCTCGGGCGACGCGCGCGTCGAGAGCGTGCGCGATCTCGGCGCGATCGTGCGCGTCGAGGCGCGACATCCCGCACTCGCCGCGCCGCTCGTCGCGACGTACGAGCGCGCACGTTTCGACACGAGCGGCGTTCGCCCCGGCGACGCGGTCGACATCTTCGCGCGGCGCTGGGTCATTTTCCGCGCCGACGCCGGATAGATTTAGCATCGCTGTTCGTCGCGACCCTCTTGCGCGAAGCGGTGCTTTCCCTGAACTGACACACCCGCCGCACGCCTGACGATTCTTGTCGGGAATCGTGGATTTCCTTTCGTGTTCGCCCACGGCGTGACGACTGTCACGCAGCCGTTGCGCGCCGACGCGCAACGCTCACTCAAAACCTCCGCGCCCACGTTTCCGGCCAACCCAACGGAGGTTCCCGCATGCCTGCGCACCATGGAAGTCGCTCGGTTTGTTTCCTTTTCATCGCCGCATGTTTCGCCGCAGCCGGCGCGCTCGACGCCCAGACACTGCCGCAGGAATACGGCAATCTGATCCGCGCCGGAAGCAACGTCGGCGCACTCGACGCCGGCCTTCTCGGCGAGCGCATCGACTACTACACCGGCCACGTCGATTTCGTCGCGACCGACGTCAGCCTGCCCGGCAACAACGCATTGCCGGTCGCGATCGGCCGCCGCTATGCGGTCGATGCCAATCCGATCGGGCGTCGTGCCCGAGCGCGCATTCGGCGACTGGGATATGGAAGTGCCGCACATCGAAGGCATCGTCGCGACGAGCGTCGGCTGGACCGTGCCCGGCGCCAATCCGGACGCACGCTGCAGCGCATTCGCCGGCGCGCCGGCTGCGGTCGTGACGACACCTTCGATCCAGCACGCGGGTCAGAGCGTCACGACGTCGATCCCGTGGGAGCAGTACGCGATCGGCTACCGGCTCGCCGTGCCGGGCCAGGGTCGTCGCGAGCTGCTCAAGCGCGCACCGGCCAACAACCAGCAGCCGACGTCCGGCAGCTATCCGATCGTCACCAACGACTGGTGGATGATCGGCTGTGTCGCCCAGCTTGATCCGGCGAGCCCCGGCACCGGCGAAGGCTTCGTCGCGCTGCGCCCCGACGGCACGAAGTACACGTTCAACTGGCTCGCGACGCGCGCGCACGTGCCGCTGTCGCGTCCGGCCGACACCAACGAGCCCGACGTCACCGCGACGCTCGACCGCTCCGACGCCTGGATGATGGCGACGAAGGTCGAAGACCGCTTCGGCAACTGGGTCAAGTACCAGTACGACCCGTACGAGCCGCTGCAGCTCGACAAGATCACCAGCAGCGACGGGCGCACGATCACGATCGCCTACAACGGCGCAACGAACATCGTGCACACGGTCGACGACGGCTCGCACGTGTGGACCTACGGCTACGCGTACAACGGCGCGTACTACACGCTGACCTCCGTGACGCAGCCGGACGGATCGAAGTGGCAGATCGACTTCGAGCCCTTGAACCACATCAGCTGGACCTACGCCGATCCATGGACCTGCGGATCGCCCGGCACGCCGATCGTGCCGAACAACCTCGTCGGCTCGATCACGCATCCGAGCGGCGCGCAAGGGCACGTTCACGTTCAACGTCGCACGACGCGGACGCACCGGCGCGCCGGCCGGCTGCTACACGAGCAGCGGCGGGGTCGACTTCGGCAGCGTGCAGCCGACCGTGTTCGACACGCTCGCGCTGACCAAGAAGACGATCACCGGGCCGCGCCTGCCCGCTGCGCTGACCTGGTCGCTCGCCTATGCGGGCTGCTCAGGCAACAGCTGCGCCGCGACCGTCTCGACGACGGTCACCGATCCGCGCGACCTACAACACCCGCTACACGTTCGGCACCGGCTACGACGGCGACGAAGGCCTCCTGACGAAGAAGGAAAGCGGCGGAACCGGCGCGACGTATCTCGCATCGGAGGCCTATCAATATGTGCCGGCCACCGGCCAGTCGTGGCCCGCCGATCTCGGCACGCCGACGCAGAGCCGCGGCGACGCCGTGCGCCTGACCGAGCTGCGTCCGCTGAAGCAGCGCACGACGACGCTGCAGGGCGTCTCGTTCGGTTACACCGCCAGCAATCTCGATTCGTTCGGCTTCGCGCAAGGCATCGTGCGCGCGGGTTCGGACACGAAATCCGAGACGGTCACGTATGCCCACAACAAAACGAAGTGGGTGCTCGGCACGGTCAAGAAGATCGTCAGCGGCGGCACGACCGAGTTCGAAGCGGCGCTCGATGCGCTGAATGAGCCGACCAGCATCAGCCGCTTCGGCGAGGTCGATGCGACATTCGGCTACAACGGCGACGGCACGCTGCAATGGAGCAAGGACGGCGACGGGCACAAGACGTCGTACGCGAACTGGTATCGCGGCATCCCGAAGAACGTGACCTACGCGACCGGCGAGAGCGCATCCGTCGCGGTATCGAACGTCGGCGCCATCACCCAGTGGACCGACGAGCGCGGCGCGATCACCGGCTACGACCGCGACGCGATGGGCCGTCTCGCCGGCATCCACTACCCGTCCGGCGATGCCGGCACCGGCGGCAACCAGACCTTCGCGCCGACGATCATCGCCTGGTCGAACAGCGCATCGGGTTGGATATCGACCGAGACGACCGACACCTACCAGAAGACGACGCAGTACGACGCGCTGCTGCGTCCGACGCTCGTCAACGAGAACAACGCGCGCTACGTCAACCGCAGCTACGACGGCGATGCGGGTGTCGCGTTCGAGTCGCTGCCATCGACGATCGCGAACGACGTCGACGGTACGCACTACACCCACGACGGGCTCGGACGCGTCACGCAGAAGAACTTCGTCGGTTACATCACGAACTATGCGTACCAGTCCGGCTTCGTCACCAAGGTCTCCGACCCGAACGCGACGACCTACTACGGCTACCTGACGCACGATGCGCCATCGACGGCGTGGCCGGTCACGATCGACGGGCCGCTGTACACGACATCGATCCTGCGCGACGACTGGGGCCGGCCGTACAACATCAGCCGTACCGGCAGCAACGTCGTGCGCAAATGGAACTGGGGCGGCCGCTTCGTCTGCTCGACGTACAGCCCGGAACGCGGCACGACGGTGTTCGAGCGCGACGGCGCCGGCAACGTCACGATCAGCGCGGACGTCGCCGGCGACACCGGCTGCAACGTCGGTGCGGTCAACGCGACCAACAAGGTCATACGCACGTACGACAATCGCAACCGGCTGCTCACGGTCGACTATCCCGGCGGCAGCGATGCCGACATCGTGCAGACCTGGTGGCCGAACGGCCTGCTGCACACCACCGATCGCAGCGGCATCGGCCGCACGTACAACTACAACCGCCGCGGCCTGCTGACCTTCGAGCAGCTCGTCGCCGACGGCGACACGTACGAGATCGACACCGCGTACAACACGCGCGGCCAGCCGAGCGCGCTGACCTATCCCGACGCGACGAGCATCGACTACGCGCCCGACGCCTGGGGCGGGCCGACCAAGATCGGATCGTTCGCCAGCGGCATCACCTACTGGCCGAACGGCGCCGTCAAGGGCTTCAGCTACGGCAACGGCATCGTGCACGCGATGACCGAGGACATCCGCGAGCTGCCGCAGCATGTCAGCGACGCGGCGGTCATCGACACCGACTACGGCTACGACGGCGTCGGCAACGTCACGGCGATCACCGATCACCTTGGCGCGCACGTCGACTCCGTCGCGATGACTTATGACGGCGCCAATCGTCTCGCGACCGCCAATGCAGCGGGACTCTGGGGCAATGGCATCTTCACTTACGACGTCACTGACGCGTTGAAGAGCAGCACGATCGGAGGCGTCGCGACGACGTTCACGATCGATGCGGTGACGAATCGCGCGAGCGCGACGGTCACCAGCGGCGTGACGACGCCGCTCGGTTACGACACGCAAGGACATCTGACGCAGAAGGGCGCACAGACGTTTACGTTCAATCGCGCGGATCTGCTGACGGATATTCCCGGCGTCGCGCACTACCGCTACGACGCAGACGGCAAGCGCGCCGTCACCGAGGGCAACGGCGTTACGCAAGTCTCGATCTACGACACGGCCGGAAGGCTGCTGATGGACGTCGAGCCCGGACTCGCGCCGGGCTGCGCGACCGCGAGCGAGCGGATCTTCTGCTCGAGCTTCGAGAAACCGGCCGCGCATCTCGCGGCCACGCGCTACGTGTACCTCGGACGGCACCTGATCGGCAAAGACGGCACGGATGGGCTGCGCTATCTGCACACCGATGCGCTCGGCTCGCTGCTCGCGGAGACGAATGCGAGCAAGACGGTGACGGCGCGGTATCACTACCAGCCGTATGGGACGCCGGTGGGTGCGGCGCCGGTTGGGCCGGGTTATGCGGGTCACGTGATGGATGCGAGCGGCCTCACGTACATGCAGGCGCGGTATTACGACCCGCAGTTGGGGCGGTTCCTCAGTCACCGATCCGGTTGAGCCCGATCCGCAGACCGGAACGAACTTCAATCGGTATGCGTATGCGGACAACAACCCGTACAGCAAATACGATCCGAACGGACGATGCGCGACCAGCGACGTGCCCAATGCGGACGGATATCGGCAACGACGATGGGCAGCACTTGTCCGATGCAGCTCTCGCCGTCGCAGTCAGCGACGCGCTGGATACGATCGACTCGACGTTGCCGCGCGATGGGGCCGATCGGCGTCGGAGGCTGTCGGGTGCTGAGCGAGCTGGCGTAGCGGCTGGCGAAGAACTGGCGAAGCCGCATGCGAACGTCGTCACAGGGAGTCGACGACGCAAGCGCTGGCGTACGATTGAGTCGATCGCGGCATCGGAGCGCATGGAGCAGCAAAGTGCTGATCGACGCTGGCGACATGGCGCTGCGAAGCAGGGGATAGCGACGATCAGTGATGCGCAGATGGCGGTCGCTGAGCTCGTTGAATGCAAGGCGGCGAGGCGATTGCGGGCGCTGACCGAGCACGCCAATCCGTCGATATTCGAGACTTCTTCAAGGTCTACGGCGGAGACGCTCGATGACTGGACCGAAGATGACGAGTAGCCGTCAGACGGACGCGAGCATACGCATGATCATCGCGAGACATTGGAACGGGCCAGGCTGTCATCGAACTGAAAGCAGTCATTGCTCGACGTCCATGATGCTGGCACATCACTTCGGATGCACGATCGCGGTCATCGCTGACGAAGACAGCTACGATGCGAGCGGTCGCAGCCGCAATCACTCTGGCGGTCGGAATACGATCCGGCTGTCGACAACGTCGATTGCCGTCGACTTGCGTCGAGCTCGCAGGGAACGAATGGCTCCGCGATGTACGCCATCACAGCGTGCATGACATCTGCCGCACGGCGATAGCTGATCGCGAAGGCACGATGCTGGCTATGGCGATTGCTGGAACCGTAACGCTCAGCACGTGACGGCATCGCTGCGCCAGTGCAGATCGCTAAAAGATATTGACGCAGCGAATATCGAGAGCCGCACGTACAGGCGGAGATGCCGTGAATGCATGCGCGAACAGTCGTTCTTGACCGCTTGAAAACGATCGGCGGATGCATGAAACAGCGACTGGTCACGCTCAGCATACGACGCATCGATACAGCTTGGCTCTGCGACACCGGACAGCTATTCCGCCAGGATTGCGAAAACTGCCGACGCGTTTTGGCAGTTCGATCCGATCGTCAAGCCCGGCCAAGAGCTGGCCACTCGACGAGCAAAGCCTGTGCGCAGTCCGATCAGCTGAGGCTCGCAGACTTGTGCAGCGAACACCATTTTCTTGCGGAGGATTCGGAGTGAGTGACGCTTTGAGCACAAGTCCACCCATAAGACGCTACTGGTTCAAATTCCGAACCCCACGCTTCCCCGCAGCCTTCAACTTCGGCTGCGGGGTTTCCGCCTACAACTACGACGACGCGGTCAACCTGCTCCGCGAGCTGGTGTTCGGCGGCCAGGAACCCGACATCCTGGTTTGCGATGCCGACGTCGACATATCCAAGCTCGATCGCAAGCGCGTCCTTCCCAACATGGGCTCCGTGCTGGTCCGCGGCATCTGGTTTCCGCTCGGGTTTCGATAGGCAGCCCGCTGCGACCGCACGATCACGCACCAAACAACGTCACTGAATCACGAAACTCCGATGCCATCGAACGAATTGTTCGCGCCGATTTCACGTTCAGTCGATGGAATCCGGCGCGGAACTCTGGAATGGTTTTGGATCGGTCTGATCGAGAGTGCAGCTGTCATGCGTACCGTCCTTGTTTCTTCCCTTCTTTTCGCGATGGCGAGCAGCACCGCTATTGCGGCGCCCGCATCGCTCGATCGTGCGCAACTCGATCGGCTGGAGAAACTGCCAGTTGGCGCGAGCTTCGTCATCAATGCGTTCCCGGACGGCTCGGGCGCGCAGACGAGCCTGCGCTTCGAGCGCATCGACGTGTACGCGCCGGGCGCGCGCGTCGTCGTCGTCGATGCGATCGGGCGAGCACGAGCTTCCGCGCAGCTCGCGCGTTGAGCTGATCGGCAAGAACGCGGCCGGCGATGTGCGCGTCGCTCTCGCGTTCGATCCCGGCGTGCGCAACGTCTCGGGCGTCGGCACGGCACCGTCGGGAACGTTCGCCGTGACCGGCGATCGCACGGCGAGCGGATTGACGCTGCGCTCGGTGCCGGTCGAATCGACGTATCCGCCGGGTGTCGTGCCGCAAGTGCTCGGCACCGACGATGCGTTGCCGAGCGGCCGTCCGATGCCGAGCGATCTTGCGATTTCCCTCGCGGGTCAGCAGCCGATCGGGCGGTCTCGTGAATGCGGTTGTCGCGGTCGATACCGACAATGAGTTCATGTCCGAGCGCTTCAGCAACAGCACGAGCGCAGCGTCGAGCTGGATCGCGGATCTCTTCGCAACGTTGAACGTCATGTACGAGCGCGATCTCAACGTGACGCTGCTGCAGGGCACGACGATGCTGCGCACCGCAACGGACCCCTACGTGCAGAACGACACGCCGGCCGACGGCGCCGATCTCGACGAGTTCGGCAACTACTGGCAACAGCACTACGGATCGGTGCAGCGCAGCTTCGCGACGCTGCTGTCAGGCAAGTCCAGCAACGGCAACTTTGCGTCGGGCATCGCCTGGATCTATGCGTACTGCGAGACGCAGTCGCAGGGCGGCAGCTACAGCGTCAACCAGATATTCACGAATCCGGGGATCGGCGTGGATCTTTCCGCGCGCATCGTCGGCCACGAGCTCGGCCACAACTTCGGCGCGTGGCACACGCACTGCACGAATACGGCGACGGGCGGCGCGCCGACAGGCTCCAACACGATCGACAAGTGCTTCAACGGGGAGGCCAGCGGCGGCTGCTATTCGGGACCCGTCAGCTGTCCGACGTCGGGGCCGGGACATCCGCTCGGCACGCTGATGAGCTATTGCAATCAGGGCGCGCCTCAAGGCGCGAACTGCGGCCAGAACGTGCTGCAGTTCCATCCGACGCAGGTGATCACGTTGAGCGCGCTGATCGCGCAGAACACGCCGAGTTGCCTCAATGTGCTGAGCGACGAGATTTTCCGGAATGGGTTCGACTGATTTCTTGTCGTCGCTTGCGCGTCGAATGACGCGTCGTTGAGGGATCTCGTGAACGTCGAGGTCCCGCTCCGCCCGGTCCTCATCCTGCGCTGTCGCGCGTCCTTCTCCCGTCGGGAGAAGGGAAAAGCTCAATCGCGCATCAGCGTCGACTTGCCGAACAGGCTCTCGACGAGGTCGACCGCCAGCACCGCGGTGCGGTTGTGCTCATCGAACGCGGGATTGAGCTCGACGATGTCGAGCGAACCCAGGCGCCCGGTGTCGGCGATCATCTCCATGCACAGCTGCGCCTCGCGATAGTTCGGGCCGCCCGGCACGGTCGTGCCGACGGCCGGCGCGATCGCCGGATCGAGGAAGTCGACGTCGAAGCTCACGTGCAGGTGCGTGTCGGCATCGATGCCGCCGAGCGCTTCCTCCATGACGCGCTTCATGCCCATCTCGTCGATGTAGCGCATGTCGTAGATGTCGAGGCCGGTGTCGCGCACGAGCTTCTTTTCGCCCGCGTCGACCGAGCGGATGCCGATCTGGCTGATCGCCGAAGCCGAGATCGCCGGCGCGCTGCCGCCGATCTCGGTCAGCTCGCGCGGCCCGTTGCCGCACAGGCACGCGACCGGCATGCCGTGCACGTTGCCTGATGGCGTGAGCGTATTCGTGTTGAAATCCGCGTGCGCGTCGAGCCAGAGGATGCGCAGCTTCTTGCCGCGCTCGCGGCAGTGCCGCGCGACCGCGGTGATCGATCCGACCGCGAGGCTGTGATCGCCGCCGAGCAGGACCGGCAGGCGATCCGCGTCGAGCTCGCGCTGCACCGCGTCCATCACGGCGCGCGTCCACGCGACGACTTCGGGCAGATGGCGATAGCCTTCGCGCGGCGGCTGCCAGGGATTGACCGGACCGGCGAGATTGCCGCGATCGACGACGTCGAGGCCGCGCGCACGCAGCGCCTCGCCGATGCCGGCGACGCGCAGCGCCTCGGGTCCCATCGATGCGCCGCGATGTCCGGCGCCGATGTCGGTCGGCGCGCCGATCAGTGAAATGCGTGCGGGCGATGGCATCGGAGCGCGGCGTTCCCGTGTCTGGAAGATGGCGTCGACGCGCATCGCGAAACCGCGTGTCGGGCCGTCACGCGCAGTATAACCCGGGGTTCGTCGCCGCTTTCCCGCGATCTCGCGGGCGTGTCGTCAGGCGGTTTTCGGCGACGTTTCGATCGCGTGCGCGAGACTCTCGATCAGCGCCAGCGCCGGCGCCGCGATGTGCGTGGCCAGCGTGGCGGCATCTTCGCGATCGGACGCCGGACGTTTCGTCCAGGCGTTGAGCAGCGCATCGACGACATGCGCTGCCTCGCCGATCGCCTCATAGCCGTACGCCGGCGCGGAGCCGGCGAGCCGATGCGCCAGCGCCTGCAGCTCGATCGCGGTCTGCTCGTCCGGCGCCGACGTGAATGTGCGCCACGCGTTTGCGAGCGCCGCGTGCTTGTCGGGCAGCGACTGCACGTAGCGCGTGCGGAGCTCGGCGAATTGCGGGGATTCGGCCATGCCAGCTCGATGATCCCGTAGGTATCGAGCCCTGCGCAACTCCGCATGCGTCGCCGGCTAGCGCGCGCCCGCCGCGGGTTTCACGTCGTGCCGCGCGCGCACACGCACGCGGTGCGGTGCGGGCGCATCGTCATCCCGCACGCGCGCGCGAGTCGCCGCGAGCGCCTGCGACATGCGCCGCGTCGCTTCGGTGAGCTCGGCTTCGTCGTGGTAACTGAAGCCGAGGCGCAGGAACTGCCGCTCGCGCTGCTGGAAATCGTACGGCCGCGCGCTCGCGAAACGCACGCCGACGCGCTCGCCCTCCTCGACCCACGCATCGACGTCGATCGCATCGTCGACGCGCACCCAGAGCGCCATGCCGCCTTCGGGCACGCGGAAATCGAGCGCGCTGCCGAGCCGGCTTCGCAGTGCATTGCGCGAGCGCATCGCGCCGCGCCTCGTAGATCCGTCGCGTGCGGCGCACGTGGCGCAGCAGCTCGCCATCCTCGAACAATTCGGCGACCGCGCATTCGACCGCGGCATCGCCGCGCGCGTCGCTCGCGGCGCGCAGGCTCGCGAGACGCTCGAACACCGCCGGCGGCGCAACGACGAAGCCGCTGCTGATTCCGGGCGCGAGAAGATTCGACAGCGAGCCGATATAGATGACATTCGCGCGTCCCGCGCCCGCCGCGATCGGCAGCACGGGCTTGCCCGTGTAGTGGAATTCGTGATCGTAGTCGTCTTCGACGATCGCGAAGCCGTGCGCGAGCGCGAGCGCGGCGAGCCGTTCGCGACGGCGCTGCGACATCACCGTCGTCGTCGGAAACTGGTGATGCGGCGTCAGGAACACCGCGCGCACTTTTTCGCGCGCGAGCAGCGATTCGAGCGCATCGACGTCGAGCCCGTCGCCATCGAGCGGCAGCGGCACGAGCCGCGCGCCGGCGAGTCGCAGCACGCTCCACGCGGGCGGATAGCCGAACGCTTCGACCGCCACGACATCGCCCGGCGCGATCAGCGTGCGTGCGACGAGATCGATGCCCTGCTCGATGCTGCGCGTGACCATCAGGTTGTCGGGTGTCGCGACCAGCCCGCGCGTGCGCGCGAGCATCGCGGCGAGCTCGATGCGCAGGCGCACGTGGCCGCACGGATCGGCCGTCGTCAGCAGCGCGCGGCCGCGATGCTCGATCGCGCGCCGGAACGCGCGCGCGAGCGGACGCGCGGGAAAGAGCCGCACGTCCGGCGTGCCGTTCGCCATCATCAGCATGCCGGGCGCGAGCGCGCTGCGCGGCGGGCGCGCATGAAGCAGCGGCGCGAGCGCGTAAGTCGGCTGATCGGTGAATGCCGACGGCGAGTGCGGGAGCCGTGGCGCGGATTCGGCGACGAACGTGCCGCCGCCGACGCGCGTGTTGACGAGGCCCTCGGCCGCAAGCTCGTCGTAACCCGCGACGACCGTGTTGCGGTTGACTTCGAGCGATTCGGCGAGCTCGCGCGTGCCTGGCAGCGACTCGCCGGGCTTCAGGCGCCCGCTGCGGATGTCGTCCGCGATCGCGCTCGCGAGCTGCAGGAACAGCGGCTGCTCGCGGCCGGGATCGAGGCTGACGGCAAGTCTCCCATCGGCGCATGGGATCAGTGACGTAACCGGACCAGCGTTCGTCGCAGAAGTGGCGCTCCCGCGCCGCTGGGGCCACGGCGAAGCTGCGGGCGCTTCATCGACCCCAAGGAGAAACGCCATGTCCGTGATTTCCCGCGTCATCCTCGCCGCCGCCTGCAGCGCAGCGCTGGCACAGGCGAGCATCGCCGGCGAAGCGTCGAGGCACCATGATCCGACGCCGCGCTATCGCGTGACGATCCTGCCCTCGCTCGGCGGCACCAACAGCCGCGCCAACAGCATCGACGATCTCGGCATCGTCGCCGGCTATTCGAAGCCGGCCGGCAATCTCGTGCGCCACGCGGTGGTGTGGGTGTCGGGCCAGGTGTTCGATCTCGGCACGCTCGGCGGCGCGAACAGCAGCGTCGCCTGGCCGGTCAAGAACAACATCGGGCTCATTTCCGGCATCAGCGAGAGCGGCGCGACGAATCCGCTCGGCGAAACCTGGAGCTGCGGGCCGTTCTTCGCGACCAGCGGCAACATCTGCTACGGATTCGTGAAGTCGATCTTCTTCCCGAATGCGCCGATGGTCGCGCTGCAGCCGCTGCCCGGCGGCTACAACAGCTATGCGACCGGCACCAACGACTGGGGCCGGACCGTCGGCTGGGCCGAGAACGGCGTGCACGATCCGACCTGCGCGAGCGACTCGAACCAGGTGCTGCAATTCAGGCCGGTGTACTGGAATTACGGTTCCACGTCACCGAACGCGTTGCCGCTGCTCTCCGGCGACAGCTCGGGCGCCGCGACCGCGATCAACGACCGCGGCCAGATCGTCGGCATATCCGGCAGCTGCGATCAGGCGGTCGGCCGCCGCACCGCGACGCACGCGGTGCTGTGGGACAACGGGCACGTCACCGACCTCGGCAATATCGGCGGCGACATGTGGAACACGCCGGGAGCGATCAACGAGCGCGGCGACATCGTCGGCTTCGCCGCCACCGTGCCGGGCGATCTGACCAGCGACTCCACGCACGCGTTCCTCAAGCTGCGCAACCAGCCGATGCGCGATCTCGGCACGCTGCCGGGCGACGTCGGCAGCACCGGCACCGGCATCAACTTCCGCGGCCAGGTCGTCGGCTATTCGAACGATGCGGCCGGGCATTTCCGCGCGTTTTTGTGGCAGGACGGCCAGATGATGGATCTCGCCTCGCTCGCGCCGGATTTTGCCGGCAGCCTCGTGCTCGCCAACGACATCGACGATTTCGGGCGCATTGCAGGCCGCGGCATCGATCCCGCCACCGGCGCGATCGTCGCGTTCGTCGCGACGCCGGTGCATTGAGAAGAGTCATTTCGAAGGGCACGGACGCCTTTCGTTTTCCGCGTGCACTGAACGGCGCCGCAACGGCGGCGCCGCATCGATCCAAGCTGACAGTTTCCGCAACGCAGGTGCTCAAACCAGCATGCATCGGCGCGCGGCGTGCAGGCGCACGCTGCTTCAGCGCACGGTCAAGCGGCCGCGCATACGGTCAACCTGCAAACCTTCTGCAACAGGAGCATCCCGATGAAAGGCGAACTTCCGATGGATCGTCAGGCGGTCCAGGTCAAGATCAACGACGGCGACTGGCAGCCAGCCATGTATCAGGATGGCCAGTTCGTCGATCTCTACGGTCTGCCGCTCGATCACACCAAGATCAGCAGCTGGCGTCCGGCCGGCGGCAGCGCGAGCAGCGCGGTTTCCGGCAGCCGCGAGTTTCATGCGCCGCGTGTTTCGCCGCGCGCGAACTGACGCGCGTCCATTCTTCCGAGGGAACGACTCTTGTGATGGGACGCCGCGCCTCACGGCGCGGCGTCAGCCCTTGGCGGGCTTGTCCTTGACCGGCGCCTTCGCGGCAGCGCTCGGCGCTTCGGCGATGCGCACGGCGTCGCCGTCTGCGATGCCGTCCGGCGGGCTCTGAACGATGCGATCGTCGGCCGCGATGCCGGAGCCGATCTCGATCGTCTGACCGAGATCGCGCGCGATCGTGACGTGCTTGAGTACGACCTTGTTGTCCTGGCCGACCGTCGCGACGCGCAATCCGTTCTTGTCGAACAGCAGCGCGCTCGACGGAATGCGCAACGCAGCCGCATTGCCGGGCAGCTCGAGGCGAGACATTGGCGAAACCGCCGGGCAGCAGATCGCCGTTCGCGTTGTCGACGCCGAGCTGCATCAGCGTGCTGCCGGACGAAACGTTGACCGCCTGCGATGACGACTCGACCGTCGCCACGATACGTCTTGCCCGGACGGTCGGGCACCGTGATCGTCGCCTTCGTGCCCGGCGGAATGCTCGGCACGTAGGTCTGCGGCACGCTGACGTAGACGCGCAGCTTCTTCGTATCGGATACGACGAAGAGCTCCTGCCCTGCCGCGCCGCCGACGTTGATCAGCGCGCCGACATCGGTGTTGCGCGCGGTGACGACGCCGTCGAACGGCGCGACGATGCGCGTGAAGCCCTTGAGCGCCTGCAACCGATCGACGTCGGCCTGCGAGGCCTTGACGATCGCCTGCTTGGCGGCGAGATCGCCGTTCTTCTCGTCGACATCCTGCTTGGACACCGCACCGGTCGTCAGCAGCGACTGCCAGCGCTTGGCGGTCGTCGCCGCGAGCGCGACATTCGCCTGCGCGGTGCCGAGGTTCGCCTTCGCCTGCAGCAGCTGCTGATCGAGATCGGGCGTCTCGATCTCGGCGAGCAGGTCGCCCGCCTTGACCGGCGCGCCGATGTCGACTTTCCAGCTCTTGAGGTAACCGCTGACGCGCGCGTACATCGGCGCGCGCGAATAGGCTTCGAGGCGGCCCGGCAAGATCGAGCGCGCCGTTGTCGCCGGACTGACGTCGGCGCGGCGACGGCGACGGTCGGCACCGCCTGCGCGTCGGTCCATTCGCGCAGGCGCGCGTTGCCCGACGCGCGCGAGACGAGGCCGGTGACGACGACCGCGAGCGCGACGACCACCGCGATGGCGCCGGCGATGCGCAATCCGCGCTGCGAAACGGCGGGAGTGGAAGGATCAGACGGCATGGAGCTCTCCAACGGCAGGACCGGGCGCGGCTTTCTCGCCGTACCGGCGATGCACGATGCTGAAAACGACAGGAACGAAGATGAGCGTCGCGACCGTCGCGAAGATGAGGCCACCGATGACCGCGCGGCCGAGCGGCGCGTTCTGCTCGCCGCCTTCGCCGAGACCGAGCGCCATCGGCGTCATGCCGATGATCATCGCGAGCGCGGTCATCAGCACCGGACGGAAGCGCACGAAGCCGGCTTCGAGCGCGGCCGCCGACGCATCGCCGAGCTCGTTGAGCTTCTCGCGCGCGAAGCTGATCACCAGCACGCTGTTCGCGGTGGCGACGCCCATGCACATGATCGCGCCGGTCAGCGCCGGCACCGACAGCGGCGTGTACGTCGCGAACAGCATCCAGACGATGCCGGCGAGCGCGGCCGGCAGCGCCGTGATGATCACGAACGGATCGCGCCCACGACTGGAAGTTGACGACGATCAGAAGATAGATCAGCACGATCGCGCCGAGCAGGCCGAACAGCAGGCCCGAGAACGAGCTCTCCATCGTGCGCACCTGGCCGAGCAGCGCGACGCGTCGATGCCCTTCGGCACCTGCTTTGCGGTATCGGCGAGCACCTTGCGGATGTCGGCGGCGACGGCGCCGAGATCGCGATCCTGCGTGGTCGCGTTGATCTGCACCATCGACTGGATGTCGTACTGGCTGACACAGCGCATTGCCGGCCGCGCGCGTGAAGTTCGCGATGCCGCCGAGCACCTGCTGCGAGGCCGCGCCGGCGAGCCGTTGATCGGCATGTTGGCGAGCGCGGACAGCGAATCGAGCCGGTACTGCGGCGTCTGCATCACGATCGGATACGACACGCCGTTCTGCGGATTCAGCCAGTAGGTCGGCGCGACCTGGCTGGAGCCGGCGAGATTGACGACCATGCTGTTGGTCACGTCGCGCGTCGGTGACGCCGACCTGCTGCGCGCGCGTGCGATCGACATCGACGTTGAACACCGGATTCGCGCGCGACTGCTGGATGCGCGCGTCGGCGACGCCGGCAATCGCGCGGATCTTCGGCAGGATCGCGTTCGCGTAGTCGAAGTTCGCGTCGAGATTCGCGCCGCGGATCTGCAGGTCGATCGGCGCGGGCGAGCCGAAGTTGAGGATCTGGCTGACGATGTCGGCCGGCGGGAACGAGAACGTGAGCGCCGGGGAAGCGCCGCGGCAGCACCTCGCGCAGTTTCTTGACGTAGTCGGCGGTCGGCGCGTGGCCTTCCTTGAGCGCGATCTGGATGTCGCCGTCCTGCTCGCCGACGATGCCGGTGTTGTTGTACGTGAGGTTGATGCTCGAGATCGACAGGCCGATGTTGTCGACCATCGCTTCGATCTCGCGCGGCGGAATGATCTCGCGGATCGACTTTCTGCACGTCGGCGAACTGGTTGGCGGCCTCTTCGACGCGCGTGCCGATCTGCGCGCGCACGTGCATCAGGATCTGGCCGCCGTCGACGGACGGGAAGAAGTTGCGGCCGAGGAACGGCACCAGCGCGAACGAGCCGAACACGAAGGCGAGGAAGCACGCGACGAACACGCGGCGGTCCGCCACCGCATGCGTGAGGATCTGGTGGTAGACGTCGCGAAAGCGCAGGAAGCGCCGCTCGAAGCCGCGCTGGAAATCGCACGAGCGGATTGCGCGACTGCGGCTTCTCGTCGTGGCCCTGTTCCGCCTCCTTGTGCAGCAGGTAGTTCGCCATCGTCGGCACCAGCGTGCGCGACAGCACGAACGAGCAGATCATCGCGAACATGACCGCCTCGGCCATCGGCACGAACAGGAAGCGCGCGACGCCTTCGAGGAAGAACATCGGCACGAACACGATGCAGATGCACAGCAGCGAGACGAACGCCGGCGTCACGATCTGCGCGGCGCCGTCGAGGATCGCGGTCCGCACTTCCTTGCCCTGCTCGAGGTGCCAGTTGATGTTCTCGATCGTGACCGTCGCGTCGTCGACGAGGATGCCGACCGCGAGCGCGAGGCCGCCGAGCGTCATGATGTTGAGCGTCTCGCCGAACAGCGACAGCAGCGCGATCGCGCCGAGCACCGACAGCGGAATCGAGATCGCGATGATCACGGTCGAGCGCCAGCTGCCGAGGAAGAGCAGGATCATGACGCTGGTCAGCAGCGCCGCGATGACGCCTTCGAACGCGACGCCCTTGATCGCGGCGCGCACGAACAGCGACTGATCGTTGATCGGCGTGACCTTGAGATTGTCGGGCAGCGAGGACTTGATCTCGGCGAGCTTCTGCTTGACGCCGGCGACGATGTCGAGCGTCGAGGTGGCGCCGTTCTTGAGGACCGACATCAGCACCGAGCGCGCGCCGTCGACGTGCACGATATTGGTCTGCGGCGCGTTGCCGTCGCGCACGTGTGGCGACGTCGCGGATGTAGACCATCGCGCCGTTGACGACCTTGATCGGCAGATCGCCGAGGTCGTCGATCACCGACGGCGCGTTGTTGAGCTGCACCGTGTATTCGAACTGCCGATCTTCTGCGTGCCGACCGGCGTGATCAGGTTCTGCGCGGCGAGCGCGTTGGCGACGTCCTGCGCCGGAGAGACCGCGCGCGGCTGCAGCGCATTCGGATCGATGTCGATCTGCACCTGGCGCGACTTGCCGCCGAACGGATACGGAATCGCCGCGCCCGGCACGGTGACGAGGCGCGTGCGGATCACGTTGAGGCCGAGGTCGGCGAGGTTCTGCTCGGACAATCCCTCGCCGGACAGCGCGAGCTGCAGGATCGGCACCGTCGATGCGTTGTAGTTGAGGATCAGCGGCGGCGTCGTGCCGGCCGGCATCTGCTTCAGCACGGTCTGCGAGATCGCGGTGACCTGCGCGTTCGCCGTCGCGACGTTGACGCCGGGCTGGAAGAAGATCTTGATGATGCCGAAGCCGGCGTAGGAGTTCGCTTCGATGTGCTCGATGTCGTTGACCGTCGTCGTCAGCACGCGCTCGTACAGCGTCGTGATGCGACCGGCCATCTGGTCGGGCGGCAGGCCGGTGTACTGGAACGCGACCGCGATGACCGGAATGCGGATGTCCGGAAAGATGTCGGTCGGCGTGCGCAGCGCCGCGAGCGGACCGACGATGAGGATCAGCAGCGCCAGCACGACGAACGTGTACGGGCGATCCAGCGCTATGCGAACGATCCCATTCATGCGCGAAACCGAAACAAGGGACAGGGCAACTGACCAAAATATGTGCGGACGCGGTTCATGCCAATACCCGCAAAGATGAAGAAAACTTCATGTGCGGTATCGCGCGGGAGACAGGCCACGCGCGCTCGCGCCAAGGTCGGCATGCATTGTGGCCGCGCGTCGGGGCTTCAAGTTTCGCGACGCGCCGAAATGACGGAATGCCGCGCCCGAGCAATCCGCGCAACCTCAACGCGCTATCGGTGGTTTGCAGCCGTTGGCTTCAGCGCGCGGGCGCCATGGCGTCGACCCAGCACTCGACGCTGACCCGCGCGCCGCCGGTCTCGTTGTCATCGATGCGCAGGCGAAATCCGTGCAGGCGCACGATCGCCGAGACGATGCTGAGGCCCAGGCCATAACCTTCCGCCCGCGAATCGCGGCCCCATTCGCTGCGATAGAAGCGTTGCAGCACCGCATCGCGCTCGCGGCTCGGGATGCCGGGACCGCTGTCGACGATGTCGACGCGCGGCCCCGCGCTGCGCCAGCGACGCGCGCACGCGAGACCATGCCGCCGCGCGGCGTGAACTTGATCGCGTTCGCGACGAGATTGCTGAAGGCTTCGAACAGCAGATGCGGATCGCCATGGACCGTCGCCGGCAACGGCGGTTCGACCCGGAACGCGATCGCGTTGTCTTCGGCGAGCGGCGCGTAGAGCTCATGCACCTCGTGCAGGATCGCGCCGAGATCGACGTTGCCGAATCCGCCGCGCCGGCGCAGGTCCTCGAGCTCGGAAATGCGCAGCAGCGCGCGGAAACGGTCGAGCAGCGAATCGACATCGACGATGCAGTGTTCGAGCGTCGGGCCGATGCCCTCTTCGCCGCCGCCGGTCTGCTGCAGGCGGTGCAGCTGCGCGCGCAGGCGCGTCAGCGGCGTGCGCAGGTCGTGCGCGATGTTGTCGCAGACGCCCTTCACTTCGCCGATCAGTCGCTCGATCTCGCCGAGCATGCGGTTGACGATCGTCGCGAGCAGATCGACCTCGTCGCCGCGCCCGGACACCGGCAGCCGTCGGCCGAGATCGCCGCGCGCGATCGGCTCGATCGCGGCTTCGATCTCGCGCACGCGCCGGAGCGGCCTGCGACTCAAGCAGGAAGCCGCCGATCAGGCCCGGAATCACCGTCAGCGAAAGGCCCCACAGCAGCGCGTTGCGGATGATCACGCCGACCTGATCGACGACGCTGGTGTCGCGCGCGATGACCAGCACCTCGCCCGATGCGCAGATGCATCGCGAGACCGCGCGCCGGTTCGCGCTCGCGTGCGGCCGCGGCGGTCGAGTCCATTCGGCAGCGCGTGGATCGCGCCGTCGATCGGCAGGTCGGTCGGAACGCGTTCGATGTTGCCGTCGACGTAGCGTCCGTCCGCGGCGAAAAGTCCGAGCGACATCACGCCGCGCAGATCGAGCGCGCCGGTCGCTTCCATCGCTTCGGGCAAGCGCGATCGGTCGATCGAGCCGAGATAGCGCGCGCGCTGCTCGACGATCGCGTCGACGACGTGCGAGAGATAGCGGCCCGTTTCCCAGTAGACGACGCCGACCAGCACGATGCCCCACAGCACGAAGAACGCGCCGTAGATCAGGATCAGCCGCGTCGTCGCCGAACGCCAGTGGTCACTCAGTTTCAGCAAGTCGGTATCCCGAGCCGCGCACGGTGCGGATCAGCGGCGCCGCGCCCGGCGGATCGACCTTCTTGCGCAGGCGGCCGATGTGCACGTCGATGACGTTGGTGCCGGGATCGAAGTGATAGCCCCAGACGGCCTCGAAGATCATCGTGCGCGTCAGCACCTGGCCGGAGTTGCGCACGAGGAATTCGAGCAGGCGGAATTCGATCGGCAGGAGCTCGAGCACCGAGCCGCCGCGGCGCGCGCTGCGCGCGATCAGGTCGAGCTCGAGATCGGCGACGCGCAGCACGGCGTCGCGCTCGGTGCCGCGCTGGCGACGCAGCAGCACTTCGATGCGCGCGACCATCTCGTCCGGCGCGAACGGCTTGGTCAGGTAATCGTCGCCGCCGGCGCGAAGGCCGCGCACGCGCTCGTCGACATCGCTGAGCGCGCTGATCATCAGCACCGGCGTCTGCACGCCCGCTTCGCGCAACTCGGTGACGACCGCGAGGCCGTCGAGTCCCGGCAGCATGCGATCGAGCGTGATCGCGTCGTAGTCGCCGCCGGATGCGCGGCTGAGGCCCGCGGCGCCGTTGTCGACCCAGTCGACCTGGTTGCCGCGGCTCTGCAGCTCCGCGACGATTTCGCGCGCGGTGACGGCGTCGTCTTCGATGGTCAGCACTTTTGCCATGCGATTACGCTACGCGTATTCCGTCTGGAATCAAGCGTTGTCACGCGTGCGTCACCGGCTTGCGGCAGGGTTCGTCGCTGTCGCGGATCGACGGCTTCAAGTCTACGGACGGCGATATCGGCAGTGTTCGCGGGGCACTTGGCGCGACGCCGTCGCGGCGATTTCGGGATCGGGCCAGCCGATGAAACGTTCTTCTGCGAGTCCAATTCCAACGCGGATCAATCTCGTGATCGCCGGCACGGCGATCGCAGTGAACGCGGCCGCCTTGCTCGTCCTGCCGGCGCTCGGCTCGATCGTACCGTGGATGCTCGCCGCGACCGCGGGCGCCGCCGCGCTCCTGACGCCGACGCACTGGGCGCTGATCCACGAGGGCATCCACGGCCTGCTGCTGCCGGGCCGCGTCGCCAACGAGCGGCTCGCGCGCGTGCTCGCGATCCTGTTCGGCGTGCCGTTTCGCGCGGTGCGATTCGCGCACCTGAGGCATCACCGCTACAACCGCACGCCGTGGGGGCGCGAGGAAGTCTACGACCCCACAACGCGTTCGCGGCCGGTTGCCTACGCGCTGCATTATCTGCGCATCACGTTCGGACTCTACGTCGGCGAGCTCGCGCTGTCGCTGCTGTGCTGGCTGCCGCGGCCGGTGCTGCGTGCACGCCTCGCGCGCGCTATGTCCGGATCTTCGCGATGGAAGCGGCAGCATGATCGCAGTCGCCGAGCGCGACGTGCTCGGCGCATCGGCGCTCGCGCAGATCCGCCTCGACGCGGCTTGCGTCATGGCGCTCTATGGCGGCGCATTCCTTCTATATGGCGCCCGCTGGCCGATCCTGATCGCGATGCTGCTGCTGCGGGCGTTCATCAGCTCGCAGCTCGACCATGCGCCGCATCACGACACGCCGCTCGACCGCCGCGATCACGCGCTCAATCTTTCCGCACCGCGCTGGCTGCGATGCGTGCTGCTGAATTTCAATTTTCACCGCGCGCATCACCAGCACCCGAACCTGCCGTGGCGTGTGCTGCCGACACGTGCTTCGTTCGAGCCGGGCGACATTTCGTTCGTGCGCGCTGTTCTGCGCCAGTGGCGTGGGCCGATCGCGCTGCACTGCGCACGCAGGGAAACCATTTGACTTGAGAATGGATTCCCGCATGCAACGCAGACGCGATGAACAAGCCGTCCTGCGCAAGGTGTCTGCGGTCACGGTCGCACTGCTAGTGGTGATGCGTCCACACGGTCGCGCGACGCGCGTCTTCCGGGTTCGGCGCGCAAAAACTTGAGGCAGCTCGACTCAAAAAAGTTGACCGCAAGATGCCGGCCAGGCCCGTAGTGCCTGGCCGGCAATCCATTACTTGATCTTCAATTCCCGAATCGTCTCGATACCGAGAATCTTGCGATACGCGTTGCGGTCGGAAACGCCCTTCTGCGACTTTGCGCGGTTGCCGGTGACCTTCTCGGTCACGGGATCGGACCGTTCGTCCAGTTTGTCGAGCGCCGCCATGTTGGCGTAGGTGACCATGAGATAGAGGTCGGGATCGGTCGGGGTGCGCGGCGTCGTCGAATAGACCGTGTAATCGGTGATGATGCCTGCCTTCTTCAGCGCCTCCTGTTCGGGCTTCCATTCCGTGCGCACATACGTCATGTATTCATCGAGATGCCCCGATGTGACCTGGATCGCCGTCACCTGGCTCACCGTCCCCTCGGTGTAGTTGGCATCCTGCGCCGACACGGAGAAACACGATGCACTGATCAGCGCGGCCAGCAACATGCTGCTGCGTTTCATAGATTCCCCCTTAAGGAATGTCGCCGAGGACCGGCGACTCATCCAGCGTACGCTTCAATGGGGGTCGGCGGTAGCGAAAGGTGGCGCCGGATTCTTGGGACGCCGCTGCCACAGAACCGCGCGTTTTGCGGGGTCAGTGCGCAATCACGGTGCGTTGGGCGGGACGTCAATTTGGTGCCGACAGTCTGACTCGAACAGACGACCTACCGCTTACAAGGCGGTTGCTCTACCAACTGAGCTATGCCGGCATGGATTCGTATTGTACCAATCGGCGCCCGCCACTCGCGTTTCCACGCACGCGGGCAGCGGCCTGACGCGGCGGATCGCTCTCGCGCCCGCTAGAAACACTCGATCGCCTGCTCCTTCAGCGCCGCTGCACCCGCCCCGAGCCTGCTCGCGCCAATCCAGCGGATGCGCGCGGTCGGTCGCGTAGTCGAGCCAGTACACCGGCAACTCCTCGGTGCGCGCAATCGATTGCGGCGTGAACCCGAGCGCGGCGATCTCGGCGCGTCGCCGTTCGGCGTTGCCCTGATCGCGGAACAGACCCAAGCGAAATCGTATTCTGCTGATCGCCCGCGGTGACGACGTAGTAATCGCGCACGCCCTTCGACGACAGCTGGCGCGCGGCCGCGAGCGCCTGCTCGCGCGTCTGCAGCGCCGGCAGGTACACCCAATAGCCGCGCGCCTGCGTCGCGTGCGCTTCGCGGAACTGGATGCGGCGCGTCAGCGGCGTCAGCGTGCTGATCGCGGCGCGCACGTCGGCCTGCGTCGGGAACGTGCCGATCGAATGGCATTCGTCGTTGCGCTGATCCGCGCGTGTTTCCGGCGGTGCGGCGAGCTCGGCGCTCGCATCGTCGCCGCGGTCGCGCTCGGACAGCAGAACGAGCTTCGGCACGCCGGGATCGCTCGCGGGCGCCTCGGTCGCGTGCATGTCCGGCGCGAACACGAGCCAGCTCACGGCGCCGAGATTCGCGGCCAGCAACAAAAGGAACAACGCGCGGACGAACATGGGGGACGATCAGCCAGGACTTGCGAGCGCACGGATTCTACTCAGTGCTGCGCACGAATTCCGGCGACTCCGCCGCGGATGCCCATAGCGCGAGTCCTTCGAGCACGAGATCGGCGCGCTTTTCCGCGCCGGGCAGCAGTGCCGCGAGCTCGTCGGCGCCTCCTCCGGTCATGACGACTTCCGGCCACGTCTGGAATCGGCGCGCCGCGTTCGCGCAAAACCGCTCGACGGCGCCGCTGGCCGCGTAGAGCGATCCCGAATGCAGCGCGTCCGCGGTGCTGTCCGCGAAGTCGGTCAGCGAGCCCTCCGACACGCCGACGCGCGCCGTGCGCGCGAGCACCGCGTCGCGCATCAGCGCCGGGCTCGGCACGATCCAGCCGCCGAGGTGCGTGCCGTCGGCATCGAGCGCATCGAGCGTCATCGCGGTGCCGACGCCGACGACGACCTGCGCGCGCGCGGCGGCCGCGTGCGCGGCGGCGAGCGCGAGGAAGCGGTCGATGCCGAGCCGATGCGGCTCCGCGTACGCATTGCGGATGCCGAGCGCGTTCGCAGGGCTCTGCAGGAAATCCGGCACGATGCCGAAGCGTTGCCGTACGAACGCCTCGATGTCCATGTCGAGCGCGAGCGGCGCGACGCTCGCGACGAGCATCGTGCGCACGGCAGGCAACGCCGCCCACTCTTTTTCGAGCAGCGGCACGATCTGCTCATCGGTATGCGCCAGGGCTCCGCGCGCGCGGAACTCGCCGGATTCAGCGAGCGCCCACTTGAGCCGCGTGTTGCCGAGATCGATCAGGAGCTGCATGGGCCTCCGGATTGCCGTGTCGACCGACGAACGCGTTTCGTCATCGCTGCTGCGCCTTGCGTTGCGTGGAAATTTTCGCGTCGGTGCTTTCAAGATGACGCACGCTCACCTCGCCGCTGTCGACTTCGTGCTCGACGCCGTCGCGGACGACCCTCAGCGCGCCGCGCGGCGTCACGCCATTCGCGATACCGATCCAGTCCTCGCCGCCGCCCGACACGCGGATCTCGCGCCCGCGCAGCGCATCATGCGCCGCGTACTCGCGCGCGAATGCCGCGAAACCCTGCGCGGAAAACACATCGAGCGCTTCGGCGAGCCGCGACAGCATGCGCCCGGCGAGCACGTTGCGCGACGGCGTACGCGCGCCGGTCAACGCGGCGAGATCCGTCCACGGCTGATCGATGCGCGCGCCATGACTCGCGCCGATCGCGACATTGAGACCGATGCCGACGATCGCGTGGCATGGACCGAGCGCATCGCCGCCGAGCTCGACAAGGATGCCGCCGAGCTTGCGTCCGTCCGCGACGATGTCGTTCGGCCACTTGAGCGCGGCGCCGGCGACACCGGAGTCGTCGAGCGCGCGCAGCACCGCGATTCCCGCGACGAGGCTCAAACCGGCCAGCGCGGCCATGCCGCCATCGAATCGACGAAAGTAGGACACCGCGATGCCGCCGCCGAGCGGCATCTGCCACGAGCGTCCGCGCCGGCCGCGGCCTTGCGTCTGGATCTCCGCAAGGCACGCGCGCGGAGCGCTCGATGCCACGGCGCTGCGCGCGAGCTCGCTGCTGGTGGAATCGATCTGCCAGTGCACGTCGATGGCGCCGACATGCGCGCGCTGCTCCGGTGCAATCGCCGCTTCGATGCGCGGCGCGTCGAGCAGCTCGATCGGCGCATCGAGCCGATACCCGCGGCCCGCCGCCGCGTGCACGAAAAGCCCGAGCTCGCGCAGATGCTCGATCTGTTTCCAGACCGCCGCGCGCGTGATGCCGAGCTCACCCGCAAGCGCGCTGCCCGACCATTCGTCGCCCGACGCAAGCATCGCGGCAACCGCCGACGGCGTCGCCGCGCGGCGCAGTCGCGCCGGAGTCGGCGCGTGCGGCGTGGCCTCGCGATCGGATCGCTTCATCGGCCCAGTTTAGCGAGCTGCGCCGTGCGGACCACCCGCGCCACGTGATCGCAATTGCGCGCTCGGGTGCGTGTCCGGCGGTGTCCGCGTGTGTCCGGTGGACACCGTGAAAAGTGCTTCCACGAGAACCCGGTGCACCGGGCAATTTCGGGCTGCCTCGCCGCAGTCGACGCAATCCATTGTTTTTAGAGGAAAGTGCCGGACGGATTCGCAACCTTCCGCATCACGCCGCGCGCGCGCGACCCGCGCTCGGACGCATCGTGACCTCTGGCACGGATGCTGCTCCCTGACTAGCGCCGGCTGGAGTCGGCGCCCTACTCGTGCGAGCATTGCAAATCCCGCGGCGACAGCCCGGGGACCATCCTGATGACGAACCTTCGCCTGCTCCTTCCGATCCTTGCCGCCGCGCTTTTCTGCGGTGCCTCGCATGCCGGCGAATTCTCGCTCGGCGGCGCGCGGCTGCTCGCGGAGAACAGCACGCAGGCGGCCGTCGACATCAATGTCACCTTCACCGATCGCGGTCGCTCGTCGAGCGAAGCGGGCGAAGGCGGCGATGCGACGACGGTGCACGACGCTCACACGCTGCGCGGCGCCGACGTTGCGACGCCCGATGCGAGTGACGATCGCGCGCCCGTCAAGACACCGGCTCCGAAACCGGCGGAGCCTGCGACCTCCGGCACCGATGCGCCGCACGGCGTCTCGATCCTGCCGCCGGGCGCGATCAAGCGGCCGAGCTACCGCTGGCAGTCGCTGGTGCCCGGCACCATCAAGTAGCCGCCGCGTCGTACCGAATGTCCTTGTCCGGCTGGCTACGCGGCCTCATCGCGCCGCGTCCGGAAATCTCCGACGACGACTGGAATGCGCTGCTCGCGCGCTCGCGTCTGTTCGACGCGCTCGACGCAGCCGAGCGCGTGCGCCTGCGTGAGCTCGCGTCGCGCTTTCTCGCCAAGAAATCCTTCGTCGGCGCCGCCGGCCACGTCATCACCGCGGAGCAGCACCTCGCGATCGCTACGCTCGCGTGCCTGCCGGTGCTGCACCTCGGCTTCGACTGGCTCGCCGGCTGGCGCCAGGTGATCGTCTATCCGGGCGAGTTCCGCGTGAAGCGCGAGCACCATGACGAGCACACGGGCGTCGTCACCGAAGGCGAGGATGATCTCATCGGCGAAGCCTGGGAACGCGGCCCGGTGATCCTGTCATGGGCCGACGTCGCGACCGACCTCGATCGACCATTCGACGGCTTCAACGTCGTCGCGCACGAAATCGCGCACAAGCTCGACATGCTCGACGGCGCGATGAACGGCGTGCCGCGACTGCCGCGCGAGATCGCTCGCGGCGAATGGATCGAGACGTTGCAGATCGCATACGACCGCCTCGTCGCCGCGGTCGACCGCGGACGCGAGACCTTCATCGATCCGTATGCGACCGAGAGCGCCGACGAATACTTCGCGGTCGTCAGCGAGCTGCATTTCTCGGACCGCGCCGGACTTGCGCGCGCGGCTCCCGGTGTCGCCGACCTTCTTGCACGCTTCTACGGACCGCGGCGGTCCTCAAATGGCGCGGAAACACCGCGCGACTTGCGATGATCCACCCATGCCCGGTAGCCTTCGCGTCCTCCGCTGCCTCGTTTGCGGCTCCCAACGCCGCCCTTCCGTCTCGATGTCCGTAGTCCGCTTCGCTCGCCTTGCCGGCTTCGCGCTGGCCGTCATCCCGTTGTCCGCTCTGGCCTGCGAGGGCCGGCTGCATGTCGAACTTCAGCAAACGGGTGTCTATTCGCTGGATTATGACTCGATCGTCGCTCAACAGCCGGGATTGAAAGACTGCACGGCTGACCAGCTCAAGCTGACGAACCGGGGCAAGGAAGTCCCGATCCGGATCGGTGGCGCCGCCGATGGACGCTTCGGCCCCGGCGCGCAGATCGAATGGATCGGCCGCCAGCTGCATGGGTCCGAGGCATGGTTCGACCCCTTCAGCATCGACAACGTCTACCTGCTGGGCGCAGCGCCCGGCCCGCATGCGCGCATGACCGACGCCCAGGCCGGTACCGCAGCGCGTGCTCCGCTCGAACGTCGCCTGCATCTCGAGCAGGAAAATCTCATGATCCGGCTCGATCAGGAGCAGCAGAAGCCGGGCGAAGAGTCCGACGTCTGGCAGTGGGCGAAGCTCACGCATATCGATGCCGCGCCGTTCTCGACCTTGGTCGACCTGCCGGACCTTGCCGCGCGCGGCGATGTCACTTTCACGCTGGATCTGCGCGGACTCTCCGAGCTTTGGCCGACGCCGAAATACAAAGGCGCGCGCCCGGACGATCACACCGTCACCGTCAGCCTCAACGACAAGACCGTGGCGACGCTCGCGTGGAACGGTCGCGACGAAGTCCGGCGCGTCATCAAGTTGCCAGCGTCGGCTCTCAAGGCGCGCGCAAACAAGCTCGCGCTCAGCGTGCCGAAGCGCAAGCTGCCCTGGGACGTCAACGCCGACGCGGTCGATGTCGTGATGTTCAACTGGATCGAAGCGGACTATCCGCTGACCGGTGACCTCGATGCCGGCGCGCTGCCATTCTCGGTTGCAGGCGACGGCGCACTGGAACTTCGCTATCGGGGCGACCGCGTGCCGGTGCTGTACGGCAGCGATGGCAAGCGGCGCATTGCCAGGGCGCTCGGTGGCGGGCGCTACGAATTCGCCGCCGCTGCGGCGGGGACTGAGCTCCTTCCCGCACGCGATGGCGAATTCGCGAAACCGGTGAGCCTGCGACCCGTCGCGACCGCGAAATGGCTGAGCCCTGCGCAGCCGTACGACTATCTCATCGTCGCGCATCCGAAACTGATCGATTCGATCAGGCCGCTCGCCGCGTTCCACGAGCAGCGTGGGCTCAAGGTCGCGATCCTGGATATCAACGACGTCTACGACGAATTCAACGACGGCATTACGCATCCGCGCGCGATCCGCAATCTCGTCGACCGCGCATGGCACGAATGGCCGGCACCACAGCCGCGTTTCCTGCTCCTGGTCGGCGATGCGAGCTTCGACATCCGCCACGACACGTACAACGATCTCAACTACGCGAAGTGGACGAACCAGGAGCTGCTCTATCCGAACCACTTCGGCTCGGTCCCGGGCTCCACCTATGAAGAACCGCCGAAGAAGCTCGCCGATCGCAACCTGATTCCCACCTGGCAGTACCCGTCTCCGGAAGGCCAGTCCGCCAGCGACAACTGGTTCGGCGCCGTCGACGGCGACGACTGGCATCCGGTCGTCGCCGTCGGGCGCTTCCCGGTCATCGAGCCGGCCGAGGTCGACGCGATTGTCACCAAGACGATCGACTATCTGTCCAAGCCGCAGCTCGGTGCGTGGCGGCGCGACGTGATGTTCATCACCGATGAGGTCGACGCTTTCAAGAAGGCCTCGAACGAGATCGCGACTGCGCTCGGCGAGGACGGATTCGTCGCCGACAAGGTCTACGCGAGCCCGGCCGAATCGGAGAATCTCGCGCACCAGAATGCGATCCGTCAGGGCATCGACGAGGGCCGCCTGATCGTGCATTTCATCGGCCATGGCGGTCGCTTCATCTGGCGCACGGGTCCGCCCGACCTGCGCAAGAACCAGGACCTTTTCACGCTCGCCGACGTGGGCAAGCTGACCAACGCAAACCGGCTGCCGATGGTGCTGTCGATGACCTGCTATTCGGCGCCGTTCGACAACCCGACGGAGGATTCGATCGGCGAGAAATTCCTGCGCGAGCCGGACAAGGGCGCGATCGCAGTTTTCGCGGCGTCGTGGCGCAACGCGCCGGCTCCGGATTTCTCCAAGCGCATCATCAACGAGCTGCTCGAGCCCGGCGCCACGATCGGCGAGGCCATCGTGCGCGCAAAAAAGATGACCAAGGACCGCACGCTGGTCGAGATGTACAACCTGCTCGGCGATCCCGCGGTCGTGCTCGAGCGTCCGCGCGACAGCGCACGCCTCGCGCGCGACAACGATCGCTGGAATCCGAGCGTCGACGTCGATCTTGGCGTATCGAATTTCCGCGGCAGCGTCACCATCGACTGGCTCGATGCGAAGGGCGGCAAGCTCGCATCGAACTCATACACGCTCGACCAGCCGCGTTTCAGCATCGCGGTGCCTTCGTTGCCGGCGGGCAAGCCGGCCTCCGTGCGGCTCTACGCGGCGTCGCCCGCGAGCGGACGCGACGCCGTCGGCGGCATCGATCTCGTCCCGCCGAAACCTGGCATACCGCTGCTCCAGCAGATCGCCGGCTGGTGGCGCGAGATGGCTCATCCGTACAAGGCGCCGGTGCGTCACGCGGACACGATCTCGCAGTTCGGATTCGACGAAGGCGAGGCGGAACAGGTGGTCACCGCGCCGAAAGCCGCCGACGCGGCGCAGGTCGCGAGCGGAGCGCGCTGACTGCTGCCTCTGATCTTCGGCGAGGCCGCGGCGCGATAGCGCCGAACGGTTGATCCGCTGCGGCGGGCGGAGCTGCGGGCACGCCCGGACCGCCGATTCTGCATGCACCATGCGCATCCCCTGAGCGGCCTCCATCGGCCGCGCTGGGTGTTTTGCCTTGCGACACAAAGACCCCGCTACCGGTCTTGAGCACGCGCGCGAATCCGGGCGCGGCATTGCCGCGCGGGGAACCTTGCGGCTGATTCGCGCTTGCTCGATCCCGCAAGGTGTCGCGGCTCGTCCGCGTTGACACGCCTTCGACATCGGCGTCTTGAACGGCATCTCGCAACCTGAAGTGGGAGATCGAAGAATGAAGTGGTTTCAGCATCTGCGCACGGCACTCGCATGCACGTGCCTGCTTTCCGTCGGCCAGGCCGCGACGGCAGAGTCGCATTGGCAATGGAGCAATCCGAGGCCGACCGGAAATTTCGTGCTCGGACTCACCTGGGGCAACGACGAATTCATCGGCGTCGACGACGCCGGCATGGTCGAGAAGTCGCTCGACGGCGTGCAGTGGCGACTGCTCTATTCGGGCGCGCTGTACACGCCCGAAGACATCGCATGGAGCGGCAGCCAGTACGTGCTCGTCGGCTGGAACGGCGAGATCATGACTTCGCCCGATGGCGACACCTGGACGAATCAGGATTCGGGCACGACCGAAATCCTCTGGGCCGTGATCTGGGCCGGCAACCAGTTCGTCGCCGTCGGCGGCGATTTCGGGCACGGCCTGATCCTGACCTCGCCGGACGGCAATCACGTGGACTGCGCAGACTTCGGGTTCCACGAGCGACTTCGGCGCAATCGCGTGGAATGACGATGTCTACGTCGCGGTCGGACGCGATGGCGTCGTGTTCACCTCGCCCGATGCGCAAACATGGTCGCCGCAGGATTCCGGCACGCCGAACCGGCTGACCGCCGTGAAATGGAGCGGCACGAAATTCGCCGCCGTCGGCGAAGGCGGCATCGCGCTGACATCGCCCGACGGCGTCACCTGGACGACGACGCGCGAACCCGACGGCAACTATCTCAACGGTCTGGTCTGGAGCGGCGGCAAATTCATCGCAGTCGGTGATGGCGGCGCTGCGTTCACCTCGCCCGACGGCACAACATGGACGCCGCGCACGACCGACACCAACGACAGCCTGTTCTCGATCGCCGCGAGCGGCTCCGGCTCGATCGGCACGATCGCTGCGATCGGCGAGAGCGGCACGTTCCTGACCTCGAGCGACGGCAACATGTGGGCGAGGCACTCGCTGTCGGTCACCGGCGAATCGATCACGAGCATCGCGTGGAACGGCAGCATCTTCGCCGCGAGCACCGACGGCGGCTCGATCCTGACCTCGACCAACGGCACGCAGTGGACCGTCCACGCCGGCGCGATCGCCGATTTCCCGGCCGGCATCGCCTGGGGCAATGGCAGGTTCGTCGTCGTCTGCGGCAGCGGTGCGATCTTCACCTCGGCCGACGCGATCACCTGGTCGCCGCAAGTTTCCGGCACGACCGGCGGCCTCAACGCCGTTGCATGGGGCGACGGCCAGTTCGTCGCCGTCGGATCGATCGCGACCGCGCAGGTCGGCGGCCACATGGGTCAGGGCGTGATCCTGACTTCGCCCGACGGCACGACATGGACCTCGCGCGAGACGAGCTCCGAGCTCGGCGATTCGATCGTCAGCATCCTGCGCGGCGACGGCCTCTTCGTTGCGGGCGGCTCCGCGGTCGACATCTTCGGCGATCACGATCCGACGCCGATCTTCACCTCTGCGGATGGCGTGACCTGGTCGCGGCATGTGCTGAACGATGCGCCCGGCCCGGCCCTGCTCGGCATCGCATGGAACGGTACGCGCTACGTCGCGGTCGGCGATGCCTCGGCCGTGTCCGGCGATCCGCGCACGATCGTGACCTCGCCGGACGCATTCACCTGGGAATACGAAACGCTGCCGCCGGCGATCAACGCGGCGGGACTCGCGGCCGTGGTCTGGACCGGCAGCCAGTTCGTCACTGTCGGCGGATTCGGTGCCGCGCTGACCTCGCCGAACGGCATCGAATGGACCAGCGACTTCACCGGCACGAGCGGTTTCTTCTCGACGCTCGCATTCGCGAACGGAGAATGCGTCGCCGGCGGCATCTTCGGCCTGATCATGGTCGACAGTGCGTGCGGCGGCGACACGATCTTCGCAAGCGGGTTCGAGCCGTAGCCCTTCGCGGCGTGCGGGTCCGGATCCGGGCCCGCGCGCAGCCGACCGTCTCGCGGCTTGCGATCATCCGCCCGAGCCCGGTAGCCTTCCGGCCTGCGTTGCCCCGTTCGCGGCTGCCCCGCGGTCCCCATGTCCGTAGTCCTTCTCGCTCGCGCCGCCAGCTCCGTGGTGGCCGTTGTTCGGTTGTCCGCGGTGGCTCGCGAGGGGCGTTTGCGTCTCGAACTTCTGCGAAATGGCTCTCTTCCGGCTTCAATATGACTCGATCATCGCCGATATTCCGCGATCGACGAGTTGTCTTGCCGGCCCGTTGACGGCCATGCGGACGTCGCCGAAGCCGGTCGATGCGCCGCAATACGCGAGCGGAGCGCTCTGACGCCGTGCGCGCCCTGCTCCAGCTCGCGCGTCCCGAGCAATGGATCAAGAACGGCTTCGTGCTGCTTCCGCTGATCTTCGGCCAGGCCGCAGGCGATGCCGGACGCCGTACGCGGCGCGCTGCTGGCGACGCTGGCGTTCTGCCTGCTGTCGTCGGCCGTATACGCCGGCAACGATGTCGCCGATGCCGAGCGCGATCGCCGCCACCCGATCAAATGCAAGCGGCCGGTCGCACGCGGCGCGGTGAAACCGCCGCAGGCGCTGGCATTTGCGGCGGTGCTCGTCGCCGCGGCATTCGCGATCGGCGCGTTCGGCGGCGGCCTGCCGCTGGTCGCGACGCTCGCCGGCTATCTCGCGCTGCAGGTCGGGTACACGCTCGCGCTCAAGCACGTGCCGTATGTCGGCGCATTCGCAATCGCGATCGGCTTCGTGCTGCGCATCCTCGCCGGCGGCATCGCGGCGGCCGTGCCGCTGACGCCGTGGATCGTCGCCCTGGGTTTCCTGCTCGCGCTATTGCTCGCGCTCGGCAAGCGGCACGGCGATCTCGTCAACGCGCGCGCGCAAGGCGCGGGCCTGCGCTATGACCGCGTCAGGCTCGAACGCATCCTGATCGCGATCGGCGCGGCGACGTTGACGGCGTATGTGCTCTACACGCTGTCGCCGGCCGTGCTCGCGCGGCACGGCCATCATCCGCTGGTGTTCTCGACGCCGTGGGTCGCGCTCGGGCTCGGCCGCTATCTCAAGGTCGCGCTGCGCGACGGCGCCGGCAGCGATCCGAGCGCGCTCGCGGTCAGCGATCCGATCCTGCTGCTGTCGGTGTCGGGCTGGCTGCTGACGCTCGCGCTGATCCTCTACCGCTGAGGATCTCACTCGTCCGAATCCTCGCCGGGTCCGTCGCCGCCCGACGGTTCCTCCGTGCGCGCCTTGTCGAGCGACGCGCGCAGCGCCGCGGCGTCGGTGAAGAACGCGGCCTCGTGCTGCGGCGAGACCAGGCGCAGCGCCGGCGGCTCGAGCCGGTTCAGCGTCACCGGCTGGCCGTAGTTCGAGCGGCACCTCGCCCTGCTTGAGCGTCTGCATCGCGATGCCGGCCGCGGCGAGCACGACCGCGATGCCGAGCTTGAGCGGCCTTCGCGCGCGATTGATCGCGAGAAGATGCGCGAAGCACGAGCGCGCCGAGCAGAAGCCACGCGACGACGTACGAAGTCGTCGCGAGCGCCGTCCACGACCACGCGAACGCGCCGATCTCGGCGGCCTGATCGTAGATCGAATACGCGAGCAGGCCCGCCGCCGACGATCAGGAAATGCAGGCCGAAGCGCGCATGCCCGGTGAAGACGCGCGTGACGACGCTCCAGCCGGTCGTCCACACGCAGACGACGATGACGAGGATCAAGAGCGGCGTGAAATAGCGGATCGCCTTCGGCTCGACGGTTTCGCTGAGCCACAGATCGAGCGCCGCGAGCACGAACACGCCGACGATGCACGCGATCGCCGCCGGCCAGAAGCGCAGGCCGCGCACGACCGGCTGCTCGGCCGGCACCGCGTACGCCGCCGTGCGCACGCGCAGCAGCGTCGCGCCGATGCGCAGCTCGTGCTCGCCGTCGAGCGCGACCTCGCTGCGCCGGTCGCGCTCACGATCGACGATAGAGCCCGTTGCGGCTGCCGAGATCCTCGGCGACCAGAACGCCCTCGTCCGAGCGCGCGATGCGCAGGTGATGCGCGGCGACGTGCGGATCGTCGACGACGATGTCGTTGTCGTACGCGCGGCCGACCGTGATCGGCGTCGCCGTGAAGCGATGGCGCGCGAGCGACATCGTGCTGGCCGCGACAGGATCTCGACCCAGATCGCGCTCTCGCCGAGGAACTGGCCCATCACTTCGCCCATGCGACCTCTCCCGACGAAACGCTGCGCCAGCGTCAGCGCGTTGTCGTAGCTGACGCCCTGCATCGCGAGGCGCGAGATCAGCGCTTCCTTGTCGCGATCCTGCGTGACGGTCGTGATCGCGACGTCGTAGATGCCGGCGAAATCGCGATACGCGCGCGCGCACCAGACCGTGCGCAGCACGGGCCCGGCCGCGCTGTCGCCGCGCTCGACGAAATCCTCGTGGCATTCGGGCTGCGTCAGACGCTTGCGCGACCACGAGCGGATCATGCCGCCGGCGCCGTAGTACTGCGAGACGAACGCGGCGAACTGGAACGGATTGAGATCGACGCTGCGCACGTACGCGTGCGAGAGCTCGGCGCGGCCGGTCTCGATGTCCTCGGCGATGAACAGCGAGCTCTGCGAGCTGCAGCTCGTCGAATCGAGCTGCGCGCGCGGCTTCGGCGTCTGGTCCGCGTTCGTGCGCGCCCAGCAGTTGAACCACGGCGCCGCGCTTTCCGGCGCTTCGTACGGCCCGAGCGCGCGTGCCGCGAAAACCCTGCTCGCCGAGCGCGTGATAGAAATCGGCCTGCCAGGCCATCAGCTGGCGATCGATCTCGTCGCGCGCGTGCGCAAGATCGAGCGGCGGTTCGGTCTTCGCACGCGCGAGCAGCGCGGCGGCCTTGCCGGCCGGAACGAGGAAGCTCACGAGCTCGCCGTCGAGCCGCTTGGCGACGTTGATGCCGGCGACCTTGCCGGCCTGCGTCACCGCCGGTCCGCCGCTCATGCCGGGATTGATCGCGCCGGTGAAATGCACGCGCGGGTTGTAGCTCTTCTCGACGAAGCCGTTGTAGGTGCCTTCGACGATCGTGAAGCCGAGATCGAGCGGATTGCCCATCGCGTAGAGCCGCTCGCCGCGCGGCGAGGTGTCGGCGATCGCGGCCGCGTCGAAGTCGAGATGCGGCAGGTCCGTGCCTTCGAGCTTGACGATCGCGAGATCGTTGGCGACGTCGATCGCGAGCAGCTTCAGCGCGCCCTGCGTTCCGTCGGGCCGTGCGAATTCGAGGCGATAGGTCTTCGGCTCGAGCGCGTACTGCGAAACGACGTGGTAGTTCGTGACCGCGAGCCCATCCGGCGCTGACCAGGAAACCCGAACCGATCGACGACTGCCGGCCGGCGGCTTCGACCAGCGTGCGGATCTGCAGCAGGCCCGGCCGCGCGGTCGCGTAGATGCTTTCGGCCGCGGCCGACACCATCTGCGGCGGCGCGCGGCGGGCCAGGCGGGCCGGTGACCGTGTCGGTCTGTGCCTGCGCTGCAGACGCGCACGCGCCGAGAGCGAGCGCGATGACACGTCGCTGCGATCGCGGTCGAGCCGGCGTTCCTTCATCGCGATCTCCATGGACTGGAATACCGAGCCTAGCGCCGCGCGGCGCCGTCGCTTCAACGTTTGCGTTCAGCTCGCGGATGCAAAACTGTAGGCATCGATGGTCGCGTCGACGCAGCGCGACCACGGATAGTCGTGCGCGCGTGCGACGCCTCGCGCGCTTGCGCCCGTCGCGCCAGTTCGCATCTTCGAGCATACGTTCGAGCCCGCTCCGCAATGCGCCGTCGTCGCGCGGGTCGACCGTCAGTGCCGACATCGCCGGCGATTTCGGGCAGCGAGGACACGTTCGAGGTCAGCACCGGCACGCCGCTCGCCATCGCTTCGAGCACCGGCAGGCCGAATCCTTCGTACAGCGACGGAAACGCGAAAGCGTGCGCGCCGGCATAGATCGCCGGCAGATCGTCCTCGCCGACGTAGCCGAGACGGCGCGCCGCGCCCGCTCGCTTCGAGCGGCGCGATCGCGCGTTCGAGCTCGCCGCTGAGCCAGCCGCGCGCACCGACGATCACCAGCGGATGACGCGCGCGCAACGCGGCCGGCAGCGCCGCATACGCGCGCACGAGCCGCGCGAGGTTCTTGCGCGGTTCCAGCGTCGCGACGACGAGAAGGTATGCGCTGTCCTGCAGATCCGTATTTCGCGAGCGTCGCGCGCGATCTCGTCGCGCGGCGCGGCCGATAGCGCGCATCGACGCCGAGCGGAATCGCGCGGATCTTCGCGCGCGGCAACGCCGAAGCGCGCTGCGATCTCGGCCGCGATGAAATCGGAATCGGTCAGCACGAGATTCGCGCGCTCGAGCGAGTCGCGGCAGGTGTCGATCGAGGAAACGCACGCGCTCGACCGGATGCGCTTCGGGATAGCTCAGCCACGACAGATCGTGCACGGTCGTCAGCGCCGGGCCGTCGAACGGCATCAGCACGTAGTTCGGCGTGTGCAGCAGCCAGCCGCGCATGCTTGCGCGTGTGCAGGCGGAACAGCGCGCCGCGCAGCTGCGTGTAGAGCTCGAGCGCCTGCGTCTTGAACGGCACGTTGCGGCGCATCGCGGCGATCGTGCGGTTCGCCGCGAGCGCGTGCGCGGGATCGTCGACCCAGCGGTACGCCGAATAAAGCCGCAGCTCCTCGATCGCGGCGTGACGCGCGAGCCCGCGCGCGAGCTCGAGCGCGTAGCGGCCGATGCCGGTCAGCGGCGCGGTGATCGCGTCGACGTTGAAGATGACCCGCATTAGCGCGCGCCGCTCGGAGCGCGCGCTCGCGCGCGAGATCGGCTTCGACCATGCGCCGTGCGAGATCCGCCGACGTCGAGCGACGGCGTGAAGCCGAGCTCGCGGCGCGCGCGCGAGCGTCGCCGACCAGCAGCGGCGCATCGCTCGGCCGGAACAGCGCGCGATCGATGCGAATGCACACGCGATCGCTGCCGCGCTCGACGCCGACTTCGTCGAAACCTTCGCCGAACCAGTCGAGCGTGATGCCGGCCGCGGCGAATGCAGCGCACGCGTAGTCGCGGATGCTCGACGCCTGCGCCGGTCGCGAGCACGAAGTCGTCGCCTTCGGTCGCGCGCGGCCATCGCGGCCATCGCGGCGACGTGATCGGGCGCGTAGCCGAAGTCGCGGCGCGCATCGAGATTGCCGAGCAGGATCGAATCCTCGCGCCCGAGCGCGATGCGCGCGGCGCCGAGGCTGAGCTTGCGCGTGACGAACGACGGATCGCGCCATTCGGATTCGTGGTTGAACAGGATCGCGCTCGATGCGCGCAGGCCAAAGCTCTCGCGCCAGCTCGCGACCGCGCCGTGCGCGAGCAGCTTGGAAAGACCATACGGCGAGATCGCCGCGAGCGGCGTCGATTCGTTCTGCGGCGCCTGCGGTCGGCGCGCCGAAGATCTCGGCGCTCGACGCGAGCACGAAATGCGCGCGCGATGCTTCGGCGCGCATCGCTTCGAGCATGTGCACGGTGCCGAGGCCATTCACCTCGATGCTGCCGACCGGATCGCGGAACGACGCGGCGACGCTCGATTGCCCGGCGAGATGGAATATCGCGTCCGGCGCCGCTTCGGCGAGCACGGCGCGGCAGGCGTCCGCGTCGAGCGGATCGAGCGCGCGCAACGCGAGGCTCGTCGTGCCCGGCGATCGCGAGCTCGCGCAGGCGCCAGAATCCGTCGCCGCGCGTATCCGAATCGGGCCGATGCGTGCCGACGACGGCGACGCCGACGCGCAGCAGCTGCGATGCCAGCAGCGCGCCGTCCTGGCCGCTGATGCCGGTGATCAATGCGCGGCGATACGGCGCGCGTCATGGCCGGCTCCGCGAAAAGCTGCGGGCGGATGCGATCGCGGATGCCAGCGAATCGCCGCTTCGCGCGCGACGCAAGCGCGAACGGAATGCCGAGCGCCGCCGCAGATGCGGCAGCGACGGCGGGCACGGCTCGCGCGCGACGACGGCTTCGATCGCGTATGCCTGCAGCCAATGCCACATGCGCTCGTCGAGGGATTTGGCCTCGATGTCGCCCACGCGACGCGGCGCATGCGAAGCGATGATCTGATCCTCGTGCCGAAGTTCGACATGATCGCTTTCGTCGTGCAGGTGCCAGGCGTCGTGTTCCATCCGACGCTTCGCGCGCCTCGCCCGCGTAGAGAACGCGCAGGCGCTGGCGAACGTTCGTCCGCGGCGGAGAAGATGCGCCGCACGCGCCAGTCGAGCACGCGACGCTCGAACGAATACAGCGTCGCGGCGACATCGGCCTCGTAATTCGGCCAGCGCTCGCGCAGCACGGCCATGCCGGCTTCGCCGAGCGTCGCGCGCCGCTCGTGGCCGAAGCTCGCGCTGCGTGCGTGGCGCACGTAGACGTTGCCGGCGATCAGATGACGCAGGCCGCGCGCGGACGCGCGCTGGCAGAAATCGTTTTCCTCGCCGTAGCCGTGCGGAAACGCGGCTTCGTCGAGCACGCCGACCGCGTCGATGACCGCGCGGCGGATGTACATGCAGAAACCGTTGCCGGTCGGAAGCTCGGGATACGCGGTGCCGGCGTCGTGCCACAGCGCGCGCGCCGCGTCGACGAACGTCCAGGCGCGCGGGCAACGCATTTTCGTGTTCGAGCTCCGGCACCGAAAACGCGCCTGCGTTGTCGGAAACCGCGGTGACCGTCGCGACGTCGGCGGCGCACGCCGCGGCGCGGCGAAGTCCGGTCAGCCAGTTCGGTCCGACTTCGGTGTCGGCGTTGAGCAGCACGACATCGGCGCTCGCCGGCTTCGGCGATGCCGCGGTTCGCCGTCGCCGTGAAGCCGCGATTCGCTTCGTTGCGCAGCACGCTGACATTCGCTCGCGACGCGTAGCGCGCGAGCAGCGGCGCGATCGCGGGATTCGGGCTCGCATCGTCGATCACGATCAGGCGCGCGCGAGCCGGTCGTGTGCTCGAGCACCGAATCGAGACAGCGCTCGACCAGCGCCGGCGCATCGTAGACCGGTACGACGATCGCGACTTCGCGTTCGGCACAATCGATCGCCGAACGGCACCGTGCGTCCGATCGGCGCGATGCGGTTCGCCTCCGCTGCGTCGGCGCGCGCGGCGTGCATCGCGCCGGCCCGGCCGAAATGGATCGCGAGCGGGGCAGGCGCGAGCGGCTCGCCGTCGCGTCCGCGGCGCGGCATCACGCTTGCCGACATGCGCGCGGACGGAGAGAACGCGAACGCGAAGCGCGCGCTGCCGTCGTCGGCGACCTGGCGCATCCGCGAAGAATGTACCGTCGAGATCGAGCGCGACGCATTCGCCGGCGAGTGCCGCTTCGAAATCGAGCGCCAGCGCGCGTCCCGACCCACTGCCAATCGCGCAGCGGCGAGCGCGGCGACTGCGGACGTGGCGAGCGGGCGCGCAGGAAGGACAGCATCGGCGCGAGCTTAGCCGGCCGCGCGCAGGGATGCAGCTTCGAGCCGGCGATATCGTGTCGCGCGAAATCGCGATCGAGCACGCTGCGGTCCTCGATCGCGGCGAACAGCTCGCGCTGCGCGGCGGCTGAGCACGGAATGATCGGCGTCGTCGCCGCGCTGGCGGCGCAGGCCGGGCTCGATCCAGGCCGCTGATCGCCACCGGATCCGGCGCGACGAGGCCTTCGATCGCCGAGTGCGACGAGATCGGCATGCAGGCGCAGCGCGACCGCGCACGGATCGGCGATGAGCTCGGCGTAGTCGACGATGCACGCGCGGCCAGCCGCGCGTCGCGGCGAATGCGGCGCGCGTGTAGCGCTCCCAGAGCGCGAGCGCATCGTCGCGGCCGAGCCCGTCGCGCGCGGCGAGCGAATCGGCGACTTCGAGCGGATCGCGCACGACGTGCACGAACACCGGCCGCGTCAGCAGCGGCAGCAGCTCGCGCACGAGCAGGCACAGGCGCGGTTCCTTGATGAACCACGGCCGGCGCGCGTCGAGCGTATCGAGCACCGCCGCGACTTCGCGGCGGAACGCATCGATCGCCGCGGCCGGCGCCGCGCGTCGGCGGATGCTTCCAGTCGCCGCCGGCCGCCGCGAGCCGGCGCAGGCACGCGCTGTGCAGCTCGGCGAGCTCGTAGTGGCCGCGCGGATTGTCCGGCCCGATCAGCAGTGCGGAATCCTCGCCCGGCCACGCGCCCATGCGCGCGAGCAGGCCGGCGACGCTCGACGTGCCCGAGCGGTGCATGCCGAGCACGACGATCTGGCCGCTCGCGGGCCGCGCGCTGTCGGCGGGACGATGCGCTTCGCGGCGATGCGACGCGCGGCGCGAGCGTGCCGCCCTGCGCGATCTCGTCGAGCAGACGGTCGGCGCTGGCTTCGATGTCGTGCGCAGCGGCGAAGGCCGCGGCTTTCGCGCGCGCGTCTGCGCGATATCCGTCGCGTCGATCGAACACGTCGCGAAGTCGCGCGCCGAGCGATTCCGCATCGGGCTCGGCCCAGCGGCAGCCCGGATGCGCGGGATCGTCGACGACGCGCCGCGCTTTCGACGAGATGTCCGTGCGCGCGCGCGAGCTCGGCCTGGCTGCCGAAATCGCCGCGCGATCGAGGATCCTGCCGAGCGCGAGCGCATCGGCCGCGTGCGGATCCCAGCCGCCGCCGCGGCGGACCGTGACGTACGCGTCCGCCGCCGCGAGCAGCTGCGCGCGCTCGTGATCCGGAAAACCCCATCCGGTGCAGCAGGCGCACGCGCGCGCCGCGCGATCGCTCGATCAGCGCGCTCAGATGTTCGCGTCATCGCATCGTCGTCGGCGCGGACTCAGCTGCACGAGCAGCTCGACCGGCTCGTCGGCGCGCGAACGTGCGCACGGAACGCATCGACGAGCACATCCGGCGCGTCGCGCGCGAGCTCTTCGGCGATCGCGAGAAACACGAAATGTCCGCTGCGGATGGCGCGGCGCCGGCACGCGCGGATGGAAGTAGTCGCGATCGACGCCGAGCGGCACGATCGCGATCGGCGTGCGTGACGCCGGCCGCGCGGAACGCTTCGGCCTGGAACGCATCCGGCACGATCAGCCGATCGAGCGTGTTCGCCGCGCGCGCCCAGTGCGGCGGGCACGCGCTCCCATTCGGCGAATGCCGATGCCGGCGCGAAGGCGCCCGTGCGCTTGCGCGAAATGCGGCGCCGGCGCGCAGACGAGCGCCGCGTCGGGCGTCGCGGTCCAGCTGCCGTCGCGCGGCGAGCTCGAGTCGGAAATCCTGCGGATCGGCGAGCTCGCGCTTGCGTCGGCGCGAACGCCGCGCGCAGGCCGCGCGCGTCGAGCCGGCGCACGTAGTCGCGCGCGAGCCGCGCGTACACCGGCGATGCGCGCGTCGTGCCGTGCCAGAGCAGCGTGCCGCGATAGCGTTCGGCGAGCCGCCGCTGCCAGCGCGCGGCGAACGTCGCGCGGCTCGCTTCGAAAAGCCGCGTGCGGAATTCGCTGTCGTCTCGGTCGTCGAGCCGTGCTGGTCGTGGCGCAGCGTCACCGCGCCGGCGACAACGGTCGCGATGCCGAGATCGGCGGCGCGCAGGCAATAGTCGGTGTCCTCGAAATAGCTGTGGAACGCGGTGTCGAGCGCGCCGACGCGATCGAGGCAATCGCGCCGGATGTACGCGAGCGCGAACGCGATGCCCTGCACGCTGCGCGTGCGCGTGTATTGCGCGACGTCGCGCTCGATGAGTCCCGATTCGGTCTGCTGGCCCCACAGACGCGTCGGGCTCGATGAAGCCGCCGCTGTGATAGACGCGGCCTTCGGCTTCCGGGACCGAGCAGCCGGCAGCCGACGACGCCGTGTTCGGGCGCCGCGTACGCCGCGTCGCGCAGGCGCCCGAGCCAGTCGCGTTGCGTGAACTTCAGATCGTTGTTGAGCAGCACGACGTCGTCGTCGGGCCGCGCGGCCGCGATGCCGGCGTTCATGCCGCGCACGAAGCCGAGGTTTTCCGGCATCGTCAGGATGCGCACGCGATCGGCGTATGCGGCGAGCGCGCGCGGTGTTTCGTCGGTGCTGCCGTTGTCGACGACGATGACTTCGGCGCTGATCGAGATCGGTCGCGAGCAGCGAATCGAGGCAGCGCTCGCGTCAGCGGCCACTTGTTCCAGGCGAGCACGATCAGCGCGGCGCCGCGCATGCTCATGCGTCCTGCCGCGCGGCGGATCCGGCCAGATGCCGGCGAACAGCGCGATCGACTTCGTTGATCGCGTAGTCGGGCACCGGCGTCAGCAGCAGGCGCGCGGCCGATTCGGCGGCCGGCGCTTTCGTCGCGCGCGTCCGCGAGCACGCGATCGCGGTACGCGGGATCGGCGGCGCGCTCGGGATCGTTCGCGCGAGACGCGCAGCGGCGATCAGCAGCTGACGCGCGGAAATGCCGAGCCGCTGCGACAGCGCCGCGAGCTGCGCTTCGTCGAGCGTTCCGCTCGGCGCGCTCATGCCGGTGCTCCGCTGAGGTGCAGGTCGCGATGATAGGCCTCGAACACGGTGTCGCGCGCGCCTTCGAGCACGCTCTTGCCGTGCTCGATCCAGAGCACGCGATCGCAGAGCGCGGCGATCTGCTCCTCCTGATGGCTGACCAGCACGACCGTGTGGCCTTCGCCCATGCGCTGGCGCAGCGCCGTGCCGGATTTTTGCTGGAACTCGGCGTCGCCGACCGAGAGCACTTCGTCGATCAGCAGCACGTCGGGCTCGACCTGGATCGCGACCGAGAACGCGAGGCGCATGACCATGCCGGACGAATACGACGCGATCGGCTGCTCGAAGAATTCGCCGAGCTCGCAGAAATCGCGGATCGCCGGCAGGCGCGCGACGATGTCGCGGCGGCGAAGGCCGAGCATCAGTCCGGAAAGGATCGCGTTGTCGCGTCCGGAAAGATGCGGCGTGAAGCCGAGCGCGAGCGACAAGCAGCTGGCACGACACCGGCGCGCGCCGCACGCGGCCGCGATCCGGCGTCGAGGATGCCGGCGATCACGCGCAGCAGCGTGCTCTTGCCGGCGCCGTTGCGGCCGATCACGCCGAGGCGCTCGCCGCGGCGCAGGGTGACGCTGACATCCTCGAGCGCCCAGAAGCGGTTGCCGCCGACGCGGCGCTGCGCGTCGAACGCGATGCCGACGTTTTCGAGCTCGATCAGTACGTCGCTCATGTCGCGAGCTTCGGATAACGCGGCGCGAGCCGCGCGACGAACGCGACGCCGATCAGGCAGACCGCGACGGAGATCGATGCTGACCTTGGTCAGGCCGACCCAGTTCGGCCACTCGCCGCGCATCAGGATGCCGCGCGTCGCTTCCATCAGCACGGCGATCGGATTCAGTTCCATGACCTCGCGCATCGGCGAGGGCACCGCTTTCGAGCGAGAACACGACGCCGGACAGGAACATCACGACGGTCAGCACCTGCTCGATCACGAAGCGCAGGTCCGGCAGCAGCGGCACGACCGCGGCGACGACGAAACCCGCGCCCGCGGCAACGAGGAACACCGCGACGAACACCAGCGGCAGCGCGAAGTACGCCATGTTCGGCGGATAGCCGACGCACCAGAGGATGACCAGCAGCAGCGCGAAGATGTAGAAGAACTTGATCGTGTCGGCGAGCATCTGCACGAGCGGAAACACCAGCGGCGGCAGCTGCACCTGGCGGATCAGCGGCAGGTTCGTCCAGACCGCGTAGCCGCCGTGCGTGATGCACGATTTCATCCACTGCCAGAGCGTGAGGCCGATCAGCAGCATCGGCAGGTAGTCGGGTCCGCCGGTCTTGAGGATCAGGCCGAACACGAGCCAGTACGCGCCCATCTGCATCGCGGGCTCGAGCACCCACCAGATCAGCCCGAGGTAGCTGCGCGCAGCGTTCGGCACGAAGCTCCGCGTAGGTGCTGAACAGGACGAGCTCGATCAGGTGCTGGCGCATGCGGTCGACGGGACGGGAAGGCGCAAAAGCATACAGGATGGCCGCGCCGCGGCTCAGCCCGCGCAGAGGCCGTCGAGCGCGGGACCGGCGAACGCGAGCACGAGCAGCAGCGCGGCCAGCGCGGCGCCGCACGCGAGGCGCAGCGGCGTGAATGCGACGGGTGCGCGCGCCGCGCCGGCGAAGGCAGGCGAAAGACGCGCATAGAACGTTCCGGCGAATGCGCACAGAAACGGAATCATCGGAAACAGGAAGCGCGCCTTGACATGCAGCACCGACATCAGCGCGAGCTGATACGCCGCGTAGAGTGCAATCAGCCAGAGCGCCGGGCGCGGGCCGGCGCCGCCAGCATGCGATGCCGAAGGCGCAGCCGGCGAGCATCAGCGCGTGGAAGAGATCGTTCGCGACCGTCAGCGTTCCGCGCGACGCCGGGCGACGACGTGATAGACCGACAGATGGCCCGCGCAGGCCGGGCCCGGCAGCTGCGAGACGAGCGGCGTCTTCGCGCTGAAGAGACGAAAGTACTGGCGTTCGAGCTGATCGGCGGCAACGCGCGCAATGCCGCGCTCGGCGACGAGATCTTCGACCTTGCGCCGATATACCGCGTTGCGCTCGTCCGGCGTCGTGCCGCTGGCGAGGAATTCGGCGAGCGTCGGGCCGCCCATGTCCTCGACATAGTCGACGCGCCAGCGATCGGTGAGCCCGACCCAGAGGTTGTAGATCGAGCTGTCCGCGATCATCGGCCGGCCGTATTCGCGCCAGCCGTGCCAGAGCGCCGGCGCGGTCGCGAGCGCGATGCCGCAGGACAAACGCGATCGCGCTGCCGAGGCGAAAGCGCGGCCGCTCCTTGCGCACGAACGCGATCAGGAACACCGGCCAGAAACCCGCGAGCAGGCTCTTGGCAAGCAGCGCGAGGCCCGGCGCAAAGACCGGCTGCGCCGGCCGCGATGCGCGATGCCGGCCTTTCGATCAGCAGCCAGAACACGAGCAGCACGAGGAAGAGATGCGTGACTTCCGGCCACAGCCAGTGCGCATACGCCGCGTTCGCCGGATTGAGCAGGAACAGCGCGGCCGCGACGTTCGCCGCACGCACGCTGCCGTCGACGCGTCGCCAGATCGCCCGCAGCAGCACGCCGCAGCCGACGAAGAGGATCGTCTGCACGATCTGCACCGCGGCGACGTGCACGCCGGCGATCGCATAGATCGCGGCAAGAAACAGCGGCTGCAGCGGCGGCCAGATCGTGCTCGGCATCCACGGTCCGCCGCCGAGGATCGCAAGCGCGAACTGCCTGGTAGCTCTGCTCGTCGCCGATCAGGCTTTTCGCGCCGTCGCCGTAGTAGGCGAACCAGAGCAACGCCTGTCCGCGACGAACAGTGCCGCCGCGACCGCGGACGCCGCCTGCAAGCGCGCTCGCGCGGCGCCCGAGGCGGCGACGTCCATCGCAGGATCAGTGCCCGGCCGGGTCGCCCGCGCTGCCGCGCGCACGGCGCTTGGCCGAGCGCATGGAACGTCGGCGTGAACTTCTCGTGCGCGCCCGACGTCGAGATCGACTCGACGTAGTAGTAGTACTCCTTGCACGGATCGATCGTGTCGTCGCGGTACTCGTATTTGTGCGTCTCGTCCGAGGTGCCCGCGCCCGGAATCGGGCTGCTCGTGAGCTTGGTGAACGGACCCTTCTCGGTATCGCCGCGATAGACGTCGAATGCGAAGCTGTCCTGTTCGCTCGCGGTGCTCCAGCGCGCGGTGTTGGCGACGCGCTGATCCGCGGGCACGCTTGCTCTGATCGCCGCAGTCGCCTTCGGGCGGTGGCGCCTTCGGGCTGCGGCCGCGGCTTCGGCCGGCGCGGGATTCGCGGGCGTTGCTGCCGGTTTTGCCGTGGCGGCGGGCGGCGCGGTGGCGGATGTCGCCGGGCCCGGCGGCTCGGAAGGTCCGCACGCGGCGAGCGCGAGCGCGGTCAGGGCGGAAAGGGCGACTAGCACGCATGGTGACTCCTTGGATTTCGTGACGGCACGGGGCAATGCCTGCGAACGAGCGCCGCTCGTGCGACGCGACGCACGCCTTGTTTCCGGCCATTCGGGCTGGACAGGCAGAGGCGCGCGCAACGATAGTCGGCCGATGCCGCCGCTGGCAACCCATACCAGGCCGCGCTCCGCGCGCCGTACGTTCCGTTGGCTGCCGCCTGTCGCGGCGTGGCTGCTGTGCGCCGCCGTCCGCGTCCACGCGGGCGCGCCGGACTGGACGGTCGAGATCACGCCGGACGGCGAGCTTTTTCCCGTGCTCGACCTTTCGCAGACGCCGCCGAAATCGGCGACGGCGCCCGGTGGCGGCAACGGTCTCGTCATCGTGCGCGTGCACGGCGACGGCGCGCCGCGGCACGCGCGCCTCGAGTTGCGCACGCCGGGGCTGCGCGCGCCGGTCGTCGTCGAGGCGGACATCGCGCCCGGCCGTGCGATCGAGCTGCGCCCGCGGCTCGACTGGGACACCGATTATCTTTCCGCGCTGAAGGCGCCGAATCGCCAGGCGCTCAAGGTCACGCTGCAGCGCTCCGGCCGCGCGACCGAAGTGCGCGATGTCCCGGTGCGCGTGCATCCGCTCGACGATGCGCTCTATTACGTGCGCGAAGGCCGCGATCGCATCGATCTTGGCTGGGTGTTCGCCGCGTACGTGAATCCGGACGACCCCATCGTCGCGGCGATCGTCGATGAAGCGCGCGGCATCGATGCGGATTTCGATCGGCCCGCCGAGGACCGCGATGCAACCGCGCGCAAGGCGCTCGCGCTGTGGACCGCGCTGACGCGGCATGGGCTGCGCTACGCGACCGGCGATCCGGCGCTGAGCCGCGGCCCCGCGGTCTACAGCCAGCGCGTTCGATTGCTCGCCGACGTCTGGCGCGAACGACGCGCGAACTGCCTCGACGGCAGCGTGCTGATCGCCTCGGTGCTCGAGCGCATCGGCATTCCTGCGTTCATCGCGCTGGTGCCGGGCCACGCGTTCGTCGGCTATCGCGCCGATGGCCGCGATGCCGATGGCAGCGGCATCGGTAGCGGCGAGCATGTCGATTGGATCGAGACGACGCTGCTCGGCGATCGCACACGCGCGTCGGCTACGGACGCATCGGACGATGCCGCGATCGCGGCGAATTTCGAAGCGGCGCGCAGCGCCGGCCGCGCGCGCTGGCGACGCGCCGCAAGCCGTTTCGACCGCCGCCACGCGCCGGATTACGCGCTGATCGATATCGGCACCGCGCGCTCGTATGGCATCATTCCGCTCGGCGCCCACGGGGAAGGCCGCGCACGCGCCGGCCCGGCCGCTGCCGCCGGCCTCTCGCGCAAAAGCAGCACGCAGTGAATTCCGAATCCGACGACCATCTGGATCGCATCAAATCCGAGATCCGCGCCGACGCCGATGCGTCGCGTCGGCGCGCGCCGCTGCCTGAGCGCACGGCGCATCGGCAGCCCGGTCGAGGCGCCGCAACGTGCATACGACAGCTCGATCGCCGAGCTCGCGCGGCATGCCGGCCCGGCGTTCGTCGACAATGCGTATCGCACGATCCTCGGTCGCGAACCCGATGCCGAAGGTTTCGCGCGGCAGATGGCCGCGCTCGGCGCGGGCACCGGCAAGATCGAGATCATCGGCGACCTGCGCTACTCCGAAGAAGGCCGGCGCAATGGCGTGCCGATCGCGGGGCTGCGTCCGCGCTATCTGCTCGCAAAGCTCGGCCGCGTACCCGTGCTCGGCGCGATCGTGCAGTGGCTGGTGGCCTTCGTGTCGCTGCCGCATCTGCTGCGCCATCAGCGCGCGACGGAGGCCTCGCTCGCGGTGCGCTTCGGCGAAACCGCGCGCGCGATGCAGGCGGTCGAGCAGCGCGCCGCTGACGTCGAGCAGCGCGCCGCTGACGTCGAGCAACGCGCCGCTGACGTCGAGCAGCGTGTCGCTCATATCGAGCAGCGTGTTGACGAGGCCGAGCAGCGCGAGGCGGACTTGCGCTCCGATCTCGCGGGCGCGGTTCGGGAGCTCTCGGACCGGCTCACGCGCGCGGAGATCGCGGCGCACGAGTTGCGCGTGTACATCGAGGGCCTCAACGCGAACGTGTCCGAGCTGCGCCAGCTGACCCTGACGATGAATCACTGGACCGTGCAGGTGCGCCACAGCATCGACGCGATCGAAACGGCCGAAGCCGAACGCCGCTCGCGCAGCGACGAAGCGGCGGCGGCGAGGATCCTCGCTTCGCGCGCAAGCGACACGCAGCGCGCGCAACGCCTCGCGGCATGGGCCGAAGAGATCGCCGCGAGGATTCCGCGCGGCGCGGCGGTCATCGATCTCGGCGTCGGCTCGGACTGGCTCGCGACGCTTGCCGCGCGTGGTTTCGATGCGAGCGCGATCGAGACCAACTCCGCGCTGCATCGCGAGGCGCGCGAGCGCGGACTCGACGTCACGCTCGGCACCGCATCGACGCTGCTCGCGCGCAGCGCGGACGCATCGTTCGATGCGCTCACGATCGCGGCGACGAGCGATGAATTCGCGGTGCTCCTCGCCGAAGCGCAGCGCATCCTGAAGCGTGGCGGCTGCCTGATGGTCGCCGACGTGGATTCGGAAACTCCGCAGCCGCTGACGCCGGGCTCCCTCGACGCTCGCCGGCTTCGGCGAGCCGAAACGACTCGACGCGTTCGGCAGCGTGGCCCTGTTCGTGACACGCGCGTGAGTCCCTCGTCCGTGGGTTGCCGCATCGTTTCCCGCGCGATCGTTGTTCGCCGTTGGCGCGCTGCGCGCAACCGCGGGTGCGGCGGAGAAAGCGCATGAACGTCGGCATTCTCGTTCCGGTCCTGAGCGACAAGGACGCGGTCGGCACCGACGCGCTCGAGATGGCCGCGGCGATCGAGCGGCTCGGTCATCGCGTGCGCGTGTTCGCGCAGACGACGATCGGCCGGGTAGGCAAGACGTCGAAGCCGGCTTCGATCACCGAGTTCGCCGCAGCACCCGACGATCTCGTCATCTATCATTTCTCGTACGGCTGGCCACTCGCGCTGCCGCTGCTGCGCGCGCTGAAGTGCCGGCGCATCGTGCGCTATCACAACATCACGCCGCCGAAATTCTTCGAAGGCTATTCGCCCGAATATGTCGCCGCGTGCGAATCCGGCCGCGCCGAAATCGCGCCGCTCGCCGAGCTCGGCTGCGAGCTCTATCTCGGCGCATCGGCGTTCAATCTCGAGGATTTTCTCGATGCCGGCGTCGATCCGGCGCAGACGGCGGTGCTGCCGCCGTTCAATCGCATCGACCGGCTGGTGCATGCGCAGGCCGATCTCGCGCTGATCGACCGTTTCCGCAGCGGTGCGAGCACCTGGCTCAGCGTCGGGCGTCTTGCGCCGAACAAGGGGCATCTCGATCTCGTCGATGCGTTCGCGGCGTACAAGCGCATTCACGATGCGCACGCGCGGCTCGTCGTCGTCGGGCGCGCGGATCCGCGTCTCGCGAGTTACACCGGAGCCGTTCACGCGCGCATCGATCAGCTCGGAATCGCCGACGCCGTGCATTTCCTCAGCGACGTCAGCGACGGCGAATTGAAGTCGGCTTATCTCGTCGCCGATGCGCTGGTCAGCCTCAGCGAGCATGAAGGTTTCTGCGTGCCGCTCGCCGAAGCGATGGCGCTCGGCACGCCCGTCGTCGGTTATGCGGCCGGCGCGGTCGCGTGGACCGCCGGCGATGCGGCGCTGCTCTGGGATGAGAGCGATCCATATCTCTTCGCGGCGTCGGTGGCGCGTATTCGCGATGATGCGTCGCTGCGCCAGCTGCTGCGCGAGCGCGGTCTCGCGCGGATGCGAGGATTCGTTCTCGACCGAGGCGCTGGTGCGTACGCTCGCCGAAGTCATGGAGCGCTTCGCATGAAGCGCATCGCGATCGTCGTGCAGCGTTGCGATGCGTCGGTCGTCGGCGGATCCGAGGCGCTCGCGTGGCAGTACGCGCGCCTCTTGTCGAGTCGTTACGAGGTCGAGATCCTGACGCTCGACCGCGAGCGACTACATGACGTGGAAGAACGATCTTCCCGCAGGCGTCACGCTGCGCGACGGCATTCCGGTGCATCGCTTCCCGGTCGAGATCACGCGCGACAAGTACTGGTTCGAGCTGCACGCGCGCCTGCTGCGCGAGGTGCATGCGACGCGCGAGCAGCCGCGCGCCGAGCGTGCGTACTGGCGCGAAGGCGCTCGAAGACGAGTTCATCCGTTTCCAGGGTCCGTACTGCCCGACGCTGCACGCGCATCTCGCCGAGCATCAGGATCGCTACGCGGCGGTCGTGTTCTGCACGTATCTCTATCCGACGACGTATTTCGGCATCCGCGGCGTCGCGCCGGCAAAGGCGATCCTGGTGCCGACGCTGCACGACGAGCCGCCGGCGTATCTGTCGGTGTTCGCGCGAGCGCTACGGTCGCTATCCGAACCGCATCTGGCTGACCGATTCGGAGCAGCGCGTCGCCACGCGGCTCTGGAACTCCGACGAGGGCGAAGTCATCGGCATGGCCGTCGAGCACACCGAATCGACCGAGCCCGAACGCCGCGCCAAACCGTATTTCCTCTACAGCGGCCGCATCGAGGAAGGCAAGGGCTGCCGCGAGCTGCTCGATGCGTTCTTCCGTTTCCGCAAGCACAGCCGCACCGATGCGACGCTGGTGCTGACCGGCGTCGACAACATGCGCCTGCCGCAGCGCGGCGGACATCGAGTTCCTCGGCTTCGTCGACGAGAAGCGCAAGCTCGCGCTGATGGCCGGCGCGGCCGCGTTCGTGCTGCCGTCCGAATACGAGAGCTTCAGCATCGTCACGCTCGAAGCGATGGCGCAGCGTACGCCGGTGCTCGTCAACGGCCGCTGCGAGGTGCTGCACGATCACATCGAGCGTTCGCGGGCGGGCTTCGACTACCGCACGCCCGAAGAGCTCGCCACGGCGATGGAGCGCGTGCTCGCGCTCGACGCGACCGAACGCGCGCGCATGGGCGACGCCGGCCGGCGCTACGTGCTCGATCGCTATTCGGAAGAGCACGTGCGCGAGCGGCTCGTCGATGCGGTCGAGCGCGTCGTCCGCGCGGCGAGCAGGTGCGCAAGTCGACCTCGCCGAGCGGAAGGATCAGGTGAGCATTCTTGCGCGCTTCGATCCGCTGCGTGTCGATCCGTGCCTCGCACGCCTCTCCGCGCGAAGCGGATCAGCGCGCGCCGAAGCGGATCGCGAACCGCGCACCGCCGAGCGTCTCCGAGCGCGTCACGTGCAGCTCGCCCTGATACGCGCGCAGGATGTCCTGCACGATCGCAAGCCCGATGCCGTGGCCCTGCACGCGCTCGTCGCCGCGCACGCCGCGCTGCAGCAGGTGATCGACGTTTTCCTCTTCGAGGCCGGGGCCGTCGTCCTCGACGACGAGCTCGAGGCCCGAGCGCCGTCCGCTGCCGCCCGGCAGCACGCTCGCGCTCAGCAGCACGCGGCGGCGCGCCCACTTGAATCCGTTCTCGAGCAGGTTGCCGAGGAGCTCGAGCAGATCGCCCTGATCGCCGTGGAAGCGCGCGGCGGGCGCGATGTCGAATTCGCACAGCACGCCCTTGTGCGCGTAGACCTTCTCGAGGCTGCGCACGATCTCCTCGGCGTACGGCTCGATCGGCAGCGGCGCGGCGAACGTCTGGTGGCCCGATGTCGCCGCACGCGATAGCTGATAGGCGACGATCTCGTCCATGCGCCCGACCTGCTCGAGCACCGTCCAGCGCAACGGTCTCGCCCTCGCCGCCGGATTCGAGCTGGCTGCGCATGACCGCGAGCGGCGTCTTCAGGCTATGCGCGAGATCGGACAGCGTGTTGCGATAGCGCATGAGCCGATCGCGCTCGGCGTCGATGAAGTTGTTGAGGCTCGTCGTGAGGCCCGACAGCTCGACCGGATAGGCGCCGGCCAGATGATCCTGGCTGCCGCGCTCGACGCGCGCGAGATCGGCGACGACCTTGCGCAGCGGCGCGAGGCTCCAGCGCAGCACGACGACGAGCAGCAGCAGCAGCACGACGCCGGTGACGCCGAGCCAGATCGCGAGCGTGCGCCGGTACACGTCGACCTGCTCGCGCAGGCTGCTGACTTCTTCGGCGACGTAGAACGTGAGGTGCAGCGGGTTCTTTGCGCCCGCGCTCCAGTCGACGCCCTGCGCGAGCACGAAGAGCTCGCCTTCGGTCGTCTTCACGGGTCCGGTGAAACGCACTTCGCCGCGCTCGAGCTGCGCATCGAACGGCAGCGCGCGATCGACCGCGGACGGCGAGCGCCACTGGTTGTTCTTCGCGCCGATGATCTTCTCGCCGACGATGCCGGCGTAGAGGCCGGACTGCACCGGCCGGTCGAAGCGCGGATCGGGGCCGACCTCGGGCGGCAGCAGCGAGCCCGAGCGCGTCGGATCGGCGGCGGCGAGGTAGGAATAGATGTATTGCTGCAGGCGGTCGCGCAGCGAGCTCTCGGCGGCTTCGTAGAACGCGCGATCGAGAGCGAAGAAGGCGAGGCCGAGAAATGCCGCAAGCACGAAGCTCGCTGCCGCGAGGGAACGCGCTTGCAGTGACAGCGGGCGGGCCACGCTCGCGATTGTCCGTCAGGTGCCGCTGCTTTGGGTGTCTTCGGTCTGTCGGACGGGCTCATCGGCTTCGCCGGCCGTCGTGTCCGTGCGTTCGAGCGCGAAGCGGTAGCCGCGGCCGCGCACGGTCTCGATCGGCTTGATCGCGTTGTCCGGATCGAGCTTGCGGCGCAGGCGGCCGATGAAGACTTCGAGCACGTTCGAATCGCGGTCGAAATCCTGCTGGTAGATGTGCTCGGTGAGATCGGCCTTGGAGACCAGCTCGCCCGCGTGCAGCATCAGGTATTCGAGCACCTTGTACTCGTAGCTCGTGAGATCGACCGGCTGGCCGTTGACGCTGACCGTCTGCGCGGTCGTGTCGAGCGTGATCGGACCGCATTCGAGCAGCGGCCGCGACCAGCCGCTCGCGCGGCGCACCAGCGCATTGAGGCGCGCGAGCAGCTCTTCGACGTGGAATGGCTTGACGAGATAGTCGTCGGCGCCGTTCTTGAGGCCGAGCACCTTGTCCTGCCAGCTCGAGCGCGCGGTGAGGATCAGGATCGGGCAGCGCTGCCCGGCTTCGCGCAGCTGCTTGACCAGATCCATGCCCGAGAGCTTGGGCAGGCCAAGGTCGATGATCGCGACGTCGAACGGCACTTCGCGGCCGAGATAGAGCCCTTCCTCGCCGTCGCCCGCCGCGTCGACCGCGAAACCGTCGCGCTTGAGGCGCGCCGCGAGTGTCTCGCGCAGCGGCGCTTCGTCTTCCACCAGCAGTACGCGCATCGTCTTCTCCTCGAAAATTCTCGAATCTCATCGTGGCCGGGCCGATGTCCGGGCCCTGCCCTGCAACAGGCGACCGCGCGGCGTGCCGGAGCTGCGGACGAATCCGTCGCGGCCCGGCGCGCCGAGCATCATTGTTCGGCCGCGACCTGCACCACGCGGACCTGACCGTCGGACGTCAGCACCTTGATCCGGTAGACCTTGTGCTTGCCCGTCGTCAACGTCTGCACCGACAGCACCTTGCCGTTGGTTTCCTGCTGCACCTTCGCCACCGCTTCCTGCGCGCTCAGCTCGCGCGCCTCCACGCGCGAGTGCCGCGAGAGCCAAAGCGAGCGCGCAGAGTGAAGCCCTTAGCCGGTGAAGGAAGTGTCTTGCTCGCATGCTCGGCATATCAGGCTGCAGGCTCCGGCGGCGCCGGCGTGCCGGAAACGCCTTGCAGTCTCGTCAGCGCGTTTTGAATTCTGGCTGAACTCGGTCCGGCGCGATCCGCGCGTGCGCGCAGGGAGGCATCGGCGCGCGAAAAAAAGGCCGCGCCCGTTTCCGGACGCGGCCTCTGGGGCAGATGATCGTTAAAGCGATCGCTTGACTTACGGGTTCGAAGCCGTCGGCGAAGATGTGTCGCCGATGACTTCCGTGCCGCAACCCTGCACCTTGATGTCGTCGATGTACCAGCCTTCGCGCGGGCTCGTGTTGTTGGTGCCGAGGCGGAAGCGGAACTGCGCATCGTGGCCCGCGTACGGCGAAACGTCGACGATCGAGGTGATCGTATGCCGAGGCAAGGCCGCACCAGGCCGGCGTGCCGGTCGCGAGCGGATTGCCGGTGCCGCCGGTGATCGCTGCCGTTGTAGGCACCCTGCAGGAACTGGCCCGCCGGGATCTCGGTGAACGCGCCGCCGTCGACCGCGACTTCGAGCACGCCGCCATCCGCGCAGGCGCTGCCCGAGCCTTCGATCAGCACCCAGTGCTGGAACTGGAAGTTGAGACCGCCAAGATCGGCCGGCAGCGAAATCACCGGCGAGGTCAGGCGCTGGTCGCTGATCGACGAGGAGTCGACGGCCTTCCACGAACTACGGCGCGAGCTCGGACGGCTGCCCGAGATCTGCCAGGTGTCGGTGCCGGCCGCGGCATCGTGCGTCCACGAGCTGTCGCCGGTCGGCACGTCGTCATCGAACAGCACCTGCGTCGTCGTGCCCGTGCTGCATTCGCCCGGTGCCGGCGCGGTGCGGAACGAGTAGAACGCGCTCGTGTTGCTGCCGCAGGTGTTGGTCGCGCTGACACGCCAGAAGTACTCGGTGTCGACACCGAGCTCGCTCGCCGGCTGGAACGTCGTTCCATCCACGGTTTGCGAGATCACGATGTTGGTGAAGGTCGAATCGGTCGCGAGCTCGAAGAGGTACGACGAAGCCTGATCCGACGCCTCCCACGTGAACACCGGCTGCAGCGGCGTCGAGTTCGCGCCGTTGAGCGGCGAATCGAGCGCCGGCGTCTCGGCCGGCTGCGTGAAGAACGTCAGCGGGAAGTCGACCGTCTTGGTGATCGCACCCGATGTGCCGGTGACCGTCACCGTGTAATCGCCCGGCGTCACCGACGTATCGCTCGTCACGGCGAGCGTCGCGGTACCGGGCGGCGTCACGACAGGCGGATTCACGCCCGCGGTCGTGCCGGACGGATTGCCGCTCGCGGCGAGATTGACGTCGGTGTTGTAACCCTGGATCTGGCCGATCGTCAGCGGTGCGTCGAACTCGGTGCCGGCGCAGATCTCCGCGCCGTCCGATGTCGTCGTCAGCGTGAACGTCGGCGCCTGCGAGCAGTTGCTGCAGACGAGGCCGAAATCCTGGTCGGTATCGTCGCCCGAATTCGGCACGCCGTCGCCGGCGATGTTGGTCGCGGTGATCGTGATCGTGATGTCGCCGGTCGTGCCGGCCGGCAGGAACACGCCTTCGTAGTTGTTCTTCGTGTCCGGACTGCCGCCGGTGATGCTGAACTGCATGCGTGAAGTGGTTGCCGAGATAGGTCTGGCCGCCGACCGTGACCGTGAGGTCGAGGTTGTTGACCTGCGGGCTCGTGCCGAGCTGGCCCGGCTCGTCGGTCCATGCCAGCGCGATGCGCACCGGCTTGGACGGATCGACGACGCCCCACGTGTAGGTGCGCGTCTCGCCGCTGTTGTCGAACGTCTCGCTCTGGTCGAGCAGCACCTTGGGCGTGTCGTCGAACATGAGGGTCATGTTCGGCATGCCGTAACCCTGCGAGTTGCTCGGCAGGTTGTCGTTGGCGCTGACGCCGGTCAGATAGGTCGGATGCGCCATCATCCAGGCCTTCATCAAGGCCGGGCTCGGCGCGCGGTTGCCGCCGATCTCGTCGACCGTGCCGGCCGCCGAACCTGCGCCGCCCTGCTCGATCCACCACCACGAGAGCGAGGCGATGCCGGAGGTTTCCGGCGTCGAATGGCTGGTGCCGGACGAGGCCGCGAACACGGTCTGGCCGGTCGGATGGTATTTGTCGCAGACGCCGGTGCCGGTGTAGCCCGAGAAATTGCTCGCGCCCGACTGGATGTGCGTGCCGGGTCCGATGACCTCAGGCTTCGCGCGCTGACCCGGCGCGGGGCCGCGGCCGGAGAAGCTGATCACGTCGTTCGCGTTGTCCGCGCCGCTCGGGCCGATGCCGCAGCCGTCGGTCCACTGGTTGCGCACGTTTTCGGAAGCGCCGACCGTCAGCACGTTCTTGCCGGAGGCTGGCGAGGAGACCGATCCCGCACCCGGGCCGAGGTTCGCGGCTGCGAAGATGTAGATCATCTCCTGGTTGCCGCCCTGCGTGTTGTCGGCGTCGCGCGTGCCGATGTCGTAGGCCTGGTCGCCGTCGTCGTATGTCGTCGGCGCGACCGTGAGGCCCCACGAGTTGCTGCTGATGCGTCCGCCGCTCTGCCAGTTCGCCTTGATGACGCCAAGGTCGGTGTTGCCGCAGTGGCTGATGTCGTAGCCGGGCACGAAGATCGCGGTCGAGCCGACGCGGCCGAACGGATTGATGCCGAGGCCGAGCTGATGGCCGTCCGTATCCTGGTACGGCGAACCGCTGCGCTGGTCGTAGCCGACGATGATGCCGGCGTTGAGCGAGCCGTGGCCGTCGATCGCGCCGACCTGGGTGTCCGGCGTCGACGAGCAGTTGTGGAAATAATCCACGCGCACCGCGCCGCCGGGATCGCCGCCGACGCGCAGCATCTGGTCGGCCGTGTTGAGCACGGTGACGCCGCTGCCGCCTTCGTCGATCGTGCTGTCGGTGAGGTCGACCAGCGGATAGTCGTCCTTGTTCTGGCTGAAGCCGTGGTCGATCAGCCACTGCAGGTAGTCGATCGAGGCCGGGCCGGGCGTCAGATCGCCGGTCATGATGATGTCCTGCTTCTCGTCCATCAGGCGCCGCGGCACCTTCTCGCCGACGAACGTGACGTCGGGACGCTCGGCGATCGATGCGATGTCGGACAGGCGCACGCGCAGGGAAAGGTTCTCGAACTTGAGGACCGGTCCCCACTGGTAGTCGACGGCGCCGGGACCCATCGGCCCCAGCTGCTGCGGCGGCACCAGACCCTTGCCGACGACGAACTGCTTGGTCGCGTCGACGCCGGGATGCGAATAGACCTGCACGACGATGTCGACTTCGTCATTCGCGGCCGGATTCGCCTTGATGCGATCGCCGAGGCGCGTATCGACCTTGAGGAAACCATGGAATGGCGCGTTGTACTGCAGCCACGACGTCGTGTTGCGCAGATTCGAAAGCTGCGCGAGCGCAGCCTGGTCGGCCCAGACGATGTAGCCGCTGTTGGCGACGTAATGCACCGGCACGATGCCGTGCGCGGCCATCGCGTCGAGCCATTGCTGCTTGACCGGACCGACGAACTGCACGATCTGCAGGCCGGGACCCGCCGACGCGAGCGCGAACGGCGCCGGCGCGGTCAGCGTGTCGCGCTGCGTATCGAAAGGATGCGCGGTGAACAGCAGCGAGTCGGCCTCGCTGTCGGTCTGCGTGCGCGACGATGCCGCCTGCGCGGCGCGCAGTGCGTTCTGATCGACGCGATAGAGCGCGAAGCTGCCGTAGTCTTCGAGCAGCTGGGCACCCGGCTGGTTCTTGCCGATGACACCTTTCGGCACCAGCGCCTTGACGACGCCGCTCGATGACGGCGCAGTCGCGAGTACATCATAGGAAGGCGCCAGCACACCGCCGGCGCCGACGAGGGCAGCCAGGATGGCTGTCGTAATCGGTTTGCGCATGATTCCCCACCACGTGAGCACACGGGATACTCGCGACACGCGGTGATGCTGCCAGGCGATCCGCTGCCCGATGCACACCGACGCCGCACCGGAATCCGCCGCATCGGAATGCGCGCGGACTCGGCCGGATTATCCCTCCGGGGGCCGGCCGAATGTGCGGAATCTAGCGGTTCGGCGGAGGCCGTGAATCCACCTTGAGATGGAGCAGTTCGGCGTTCGCGACGTGCGTCAGAATATTTCCGCAACGCAACAACGCAGGCTGCCGCCGGCCTTCTCGATCTCGTCGAGCTCGACATCGGCGATCGCGAAGCCCGAGCGCTCGATCGCGCCACGCTGAACGGAATCGAGCGCATCGGCACCGCGCGTGCTGAGCCAGACGCGATCCGGCGCCAGCGTTATCGCATTGCCGGAGAAAGCATTTTTCTGCGCGCGGCTGAGCCAGACGACTGCGCCATCGAGCGCCTGGGCGATCGCCTGCGGGACCGCGGGATCGCGAAAACCGTCGGCCGCGACGAGCGCCATGCGGCTCGCCAGGAGCGCCATGACGACGTTCGTGTGGTACTCGCCTTCGGCGAGCTCGAAGCAGAACGTGAGGCGCAAGCCCGAACGCGTCGTGCATCGCGCGCGCGCCGGCGAGATCGCAGCGCTCGGACAGCCCGCAGTAGCCGATGCCGCGCGCGCGATCGATCACGAGCGAGCCGGTCAGCTCGGCGATGCACGGCTCGTGCGAGAGATCGACGAGGCGATAACCGAGCGTGTCGCGGAAAAACCCGCGGATGTCATCGCGATCCGCTTCGCGCTGTCGCACCGCGTGGCGCATGTGCCCGACGATGAAGCGTCCGGACGCGGTCGCGAACACGTTGTTCGGAAACATGTCGTCCGGACACTCGGCGCTGCCGGGGAACGAGATCACCGGCACGTCGCCGCCGAGACGGCGCGCGAGCTCCGCGTGCTGCGCGAGCGAGCGCGCGGGATCGATCGGCTGCGCGAGATCCATGTAGCGGTTGTCGCTCGCCGATTCGGCGGCGAGCGTCGCGCTCGCGGGACTGACGAGGAATGCCGCGCGTGCGGTCGCCGCCGCGCGCACCGGATAGCGATCCTTCGAATACGCGGCGAGGAATTCGGCGGGATCGGTGACGATCATTTCGCGCGTCGCGCGCGGCCGCGCCTTGTAGCGGAAGCAGCCGACCAGGTGATCGTTGACCATGCCGGTCGCCTGCATGAACGCGTAGCAGATCGTCGAGCCGACGAAGCGGAAGCCGCGCTTGGCCAGCGCCTTGCTCATGCGATCGGAAATCGGCGTCGTCGCCGGCACGTCGCCGCTCTTGCGCCATGCGTTCTTCACCGGCTTGCCGTCGACGAACGACCACAGGAACGCATCGAGACTGCCGTGCTCGTCGATCGCCGCGAGCGCCGCGCGCGCGTTGTCGCGCACCGACGTGATCTTCATTCGATTGCGGATCAGGCCGGCGTCGCCGAGCAGCGTCTCGATGCGCCGATCGGTCAGCCGCGCGCAGCGCGCGATATCGAAATCCGCGAACGCGCGCCGATAGTTGTCGCGCTTGTCGAGCACCGTGCGCCACGAAAGGCCGGCCTGCGCGCCTTCGAGGCACAGGAACTCGAACAGCGCGCGATCGTCGTGCAGCGGCACGCCCCACTCGGTGTCGTGGTAGGCACGCATGCTGTCGCTGGATGCGGCCCAGCTGCAGCGCGGGCGGGTGTCTTCGCGCATCGTTCGGCTCCGGAAGTGTTGCGTATGATACGGGGCTTCGCGCGCACGGCGCGCCAGCGACCGGTTCCGGTGATCGCCCGCCCCGCTCCACGCCACGCCGCATTGTTCGCGCTCGCACTGCTCACGCTGATCTGGAGCTACAACTGGATCGTGATGAAGCAGGTGCTGCAGTACTGCGGCCCTTTCACGTTCTCCGCGCTGCGCTACACGTTCGGCACGCTGGTGCTGTTCCTCGCGCTCGATCGCGCGTCGCGAATCGTTGCGGCCGCCGCCGCTGGTCGACACGATACTGATCGGAATCGCGCAGACGGCCGGTTTCCAGGCGCTCGTGCAGTGGGCGCTCGTCGGCGGCGGCGCGGGCAAGACGGCGCTGCTCGCCTACACGATGCCGTTCTGGGTCGTGCTGCTCGCGTGGCTGCTGCTCGCCGAGCGCCCGGGCGTGCGCGAATGGCTCGGGCTCGGCGCGGCGGCGATCGGACTCCTCCTGATCCTCGAGCCATGGCACGGATTCGGCGGCGCCGAAAGCGCGCTGCTCGCGATCGCCGGCGGCGTCTGCTGGGCGATCGGCGTCGTGCTGTCCAAGCGTCTCTTCCGTCGCGGCGGCATCGGCGCGCTCGCGCTGACCGCATGGCAGATGCTGTTCGGCACGCTGTTCCTGATCGTTCTCGCCTTGCTCGCCGACGAGCGCGCGATCGACTGGACGCCGTGGTTCTTCGGCGCGCTTGTCTACAACGCGCTGTTGTCGACCGGCCTCGCCTGGCTCATGTGGACGTACGTCGTCGAGCGGCTGCCGGCGAATGTCGCGGGCATCTCGAGCCTCGTGATCCCGATCGCCGGCATCGGCTTCGCGTGGCTCCTGCTCGGCGAGCGTCCGTCGCCGGCCGAAGCCGCGGGCATCCTCGCGATTGCCGGTGCGCTGGCGATCGTCAACCTGCGCCGCGCGCGAAAGGCATAGGCGCAATCGGCTCGCGCGTGCTACGGAAGCCCGCGCGACATGAGCACCGCGGCGAGCGGAATCAGCGCGACGAGATGCAGCTCGATCAGCACGAGCCGGCGTGCGCTCGTCCAGTCCGTTTCCCGGACGCGGAACGCCGCGTTGTTCCTCAGCGCCTTGCGCCAGCGCAGGAACTGCAGCGTCGGCGCGATCGAGATCAGGCCGACGACGACGAAGAGGCCGATCTTCACGTGGAACGCGGGGTTGTGCGCGTAGAACGCCCAGCCCTTCACGCCGAACACCGCACGCAGCGCGCCGGTGACGAGCACGAGGCCGGCGGCGATGCCGAATCCGGCGTCAGCGCGTGCGAGACGTTCGAGGCCGATCGCTCGAGAAGCCCGCGCGCAGCAGCGTCCATTCCTTGGCGAGGAACCAGATCAGCGTGAAGATCGCGGCGAAGTGCAGGTAGGCGAGGATCGCATCGGTCCACATATCGGTTCCTCGAATCGCTTCACCACGGCAACGCATCGAGATCGACGTTGCCGCCGCTCAGGATGATGCCGACGCGACGGCCGGCGAAATGCTCGCGATGCTTCAGCACCGCCGCCAGCGCGATCGCGCTCGACGGCTCGACGACGAGCTTCATGCGCTCGAAGATCATGCGCATCGCGGCGATCGTCTCGCTGTCGGCGACCGGCAGCACGGTCACCGCGTATTTCTTCAGAAGCTCGAAGTTGATCTCGCCGATGGCTGCGCGCAGGCCATCGCAGATCGTGTCCGGGTTGAGCTCGCGCACGCGCTCGCCGCTGCGCAGGGATTCGTACGCGTCGGCCGCGCCTTCGGGCTCGGCCGCGTAGACGCGCACGCCGGGCGAGAGTGCATGTGCCGCGATCGCGCTGCCGCCGATCAGGCCGCCGCCGCCGATCGGCGCGACCAGCGCATCGAGCGGCCCGACTTCGCCGATCAATTCGAGCGCCGCGGTGCCCGGCGCCGGCGATGACCGCGGGTGTCGTGTACGGATGCACGAGCGTCGCGCCGGTCTCGGCGAGCACGCGCTCGACCGCGGCTTCGCGCGCGGCCTGCGTCGGTGCGCAGCGGTGCAATGTCGCGCCGTAGGCTTCGATCGCGGCGACCTTGGTACGCACCGCGCCTTGCGGCACGACGACGTGCGCCGGAATCCCGCGCGTGCGCGCCGCGAGCGCGAGCGCGGCGCCGTGATTGCCGGACGAATGCGTCGACGACGCCGCGCCGGGCGACGTCGTCGGGCAGCGACCACACCGCGTTGCTCGCGCCGCGGAACTTGAACGCGCCGACGCGCTGCAGGTTCTCGCACTTGAACACGATTTCGGCACCGGCCAGCGCGTCGATCGAGCGCGACTTGCGCACCGGCGTCTTCTGCGCGTGCGGCGCGATGCGGGCGGCGGCGTCCTCGATGGCGGCGAGGTCCGGGAGGTCGAGCAACAGTGTCTGGGACATGGCGGAATTCGTTCGATGCAGGCGCTGCTTTGCGCTGCGCCGCACGATACACGCGGGCGCTTCGCGCATGCTAGCCTGCCGCAAGTCATTCCGCTCGATTCCCGCCGATGAATCCCGCCGCCGGCGCCAAGCCGACCGTCTTCCTGCGCGACTATCGCGCGCCCGCGTGGCGCGTCGATGAAGTCGCGCTCGAGTTCGATCTCGATCCCGCCGCGACGATCGTCGCCGCGCGGCTTCATGTCGTGCCCGATCCGGATCAGGCCGGCGCGCCGCTGCGGCTGGACGGCGAAGGACTCGAGCTGATCGAGCTTCGCATCGACGGCCGCGTGCCGGCGCCCGGCGAGTACGAGCTCGATGCGCACGCGCTGACGATCCATGGTCTTGCCGGGCCCGCCGTGATCGAAACGCGCGCGCGCATCGCGCCCGAACACAACACGGCGCTGCAGGGCCTTTATCTCAGCGGCGCGCGCGACGCGGGTTTTCTGGTCACGCAATGCGAGGCCGAAGGTTTCCGCCGCATCACCTGGTTCCTCGATCGTCCCGACGTGCTCGCGCGCTACACGGTGACGCTGCGCGCCGACAAGACGCGCTTTCCGCTGCTGCTCTCGAACGGCAACGAGGCCGGCCGCGGCGATCTCGACGGCGGACGGCACTTCGCGCGCTTCGTCGATCCGCATCCGAAGCCGAGCTATCTCTTCGCGCTCGTCGCCGGCCGGCTCGATCGCATCGAGGACGAATTCGTCACCGCCGAAGGCCGGCGCGTGCGGCTCGCGATCCATGCCGAAAGCGATCTCGTCGCGCGCTGCGCGTGGGCGATGCAGTGCCTGAAGATGGCCATGCGCTGGGACGAGCAGCGCTTCGGGCGCTGCTACGACCTCGATGTGTTCCATGTCGTCGCGACGCGCGATTTCACGATGGGCGCGATGGAGAACAAGGGCCTCAACATCTTCAACGCGAAATACCTCGTCGCCGATCCCGAGCACGCGACCGACGACGATTACCGCCACGTGCTCGCGGTGGTCGGCCACGAGTACTTCCACAACTGGACCGGCAACCGCGTCACCTGCCGCGACTGGTTCCAGCTGTCGCTGAAGGAAGGACTCACGGTCTATCGCGAGCAGGAATTCGAATCCGACCTCGCCTCGCGCACGCTGCGCCGCATCGAGGACGTGCGCACGCTGTGGCGCTCGCAGTTCAGCGAGGACGCCGGACCGCTCGCGCATCCGGTGCGGCCGGACCGTTACAGCGAGATCAACAACTTCTACACCGCGACGGTCTACGACAAGGGCGCCGAGGTCGTGCGCATGCTCGCGGTGCTGCTCGGCAGCGACGGATTCCGGCGCGGGCTCGATCTCTATTTCGACGCGCCACGATGGCAGCGCGGTCGCGGTCGAGGATTTCCTCGCCGCGCTCGGCGATGCGAACGGACGCGATCTCTCGGCATGGCTCGGCTGGTACAACCAGGCCGGCACGCCGCTCGTGAGCATCCGCGGGCGCTACGACGCGGCCACGCGCCGCTACGAGATCACGCTCGCGCAGCGCACGCCGCCGACGCCGAACCAGCCGCGCAAGCACGCGCTGCCGCTGCCGGTCGCGGTGCAGCTGTTCGGCGCGGACGGCAAGGCGCTGCAGCGTCCGGCTCGACGGCGAGGACGCAGCGACGACGGCAGAGCGCGTGCTGCCGCTCAACGGCGACGAGGCGACGTTCCGTTTCGTCGACGTCGGCGAGCCGCCGGTGATCTCGCTGTTGCGCGGCTATTCGGCGCCGGTGCGCCTCGACCAGAGCGCTGACGATGCGACGCTCGCGCGGCTCATGCGCCACGACACCGACGGCTTCAACCGCTGGTTCGCGTCCGACACGCTGGTGCGGCGCGTTTTCGCGAAGACGCTCGCGGCATCCGAGCCCGATGCGGCGCTGCTCGACCTCTGGTCCGACGCCGCCGGCACGGTGCTCGCCGATGCGTCGATCGACCCTGCGCTCGTCGCCGAGATCCTGACGATCGCCGATGCGACTTCACTGACGGGCGGTCTCGCCGACATCGATCCCGAAGCGGTGCATCGCGCGCGCACGGCGATCGAGTGCGCGATCGCGCGCACGCTGGCCGATAAGCTGCGCGAGCGCTATGCGAGCCTCGGCGACGGCGGCGCCGATGTCGCGCTCGCCGCGCAGGCCAAACGGCGGCTGCGCAATGTCTGCCTCGCGGCGCTCTGCCGCGCCGATGCGAAGCATCTCCAGCTCGCGCGCGTGCAGTTTTCCGCCGCGCACAACCTGACCGATCGGCTCGCCGCGCTCGGCGTGCTGGTCAGCGCGCGCGCGCCGGACGCGCAGGCTGCGCTCGACGCATTCGCCGCGCGCTACGCCGGCGATGCGATGGTGCTGGACAAGTGGTTCACGGTGCAGGCGATGCAGGCCGAGCCCGATACGCTCGCACGCGTCGAGGCGCTGACCCGGCATCCCGCATTCCGCTGGCACACGCCGAACTCGGTCTACGCGCTGCTGGTCGCGTTCGCGCACCGCAATCCGCGCGCGTTCCACCGCGCCGACGGCACGGCGTACCGGTTCGTCGCCGACGCGGTCGTCCGGCTCGATGCGATCAATCCGCAGGTCGCCGCGCGACTGGTCACCGCGTTCGGACCGTGGCGCAGCTACGAGCCCGTGCGCCGCGCGCTGATGCGCCATGAGCTCGAGCGTCTCGCCGCCCGCAAGGAAAGCTCACCCGATCTCGCCGATCTCGTCGGGCGCGCACTCGCAGGCGTGTGAGCATCAGCGCACGATCGCGACGCTCTTCCCGTTCCCGATCCCCGCTCCCCACAAATGAAAAAGCCGCGCATCGCGCGGCCTTCTCTGCGAAATCGCAAATCTACTTCAGGCAGGCAGCTTGCTCAGTGCTTCGTTGATGCGCGCGCACTTCGATTCGAGCTCGTTGACCAGCCGATCGTTTGCGGCAGGCTGCGTGGTGCGTACATCGTCGATCGCCATCTCGAGACGCCCGAGCTCGATCATCAGATCGTGGCGCAGAAACAGCGGATTGATACTCATGCTCGCGGCGTTGTTCATGGTGGCGACTCCCTGGATTCCCGTGACGAGGGATTGAGCAAGCAGCGTGCCAGCGTCTGAACGCGCGTCGATCGCGGCATGCTCGCCTCGCCGCTCTGCGATCGACATCGGAATGTCGCAATCGAATTTGACGGCGCCTGTCGGAATCTGACCGCACTGTCATGACGACTGCGTTGCCTGCCAGTATTCCGCGACGATCGTCACAGTCTGTCATTCGCGGTTGCCGTTACGGTTCGGGCATCGAGAAACAAAAAAGCCGCGGACCTTTCGATCGGCGGCTTCGCGATTCTGGCGACGCGTTCTACCGGTTTCTGGCGCCCGGCATACGGTCCTCTTGGATTCCCCCTGTTCCTACGACCGCCGGGCGCCAGCCCAGCTCAAAAAAAAGGCCCGCTTTCGCGGGCCTTGGTGCGTCCTCCCACCGACGCAGCGGCCGGCCCCTGAATTCCGACCATCGGCGTGCTCGCAAACGCCGTGCGCCGGTGGGAGTGCGTTTGCTAAGCAGCAGGTTCCGTGCCAGCGTTTGCCGGGGCGCTTGGTAGAATGACCGCCTGCCCGATTCGCGGGCCGGGACCCTCATGCAGCACTACGACGTCATCGTCATCGGCGGCGGCCACGCCGGCACCGAAGCCGCGCTCGCGAGCGCGCGGATCGGCGCGCGCACGCTGCTTTTGACACACAACATCGAGACGATCGGCCAGATGAGCTGCAATCCCGCGATCGGCGGGATCGGCAAGGGCCATCTGGTCCGCGAAATCGACGCGCTCGGCGGCGTCATGGCGCGTCGCGGCCGATCACGCCGGCATCCAGTGGCGCACGTTGAACGCGTCGAAGGGTCCGGCCGTGCGCGCGACGCGTTGCCAGGCCGATCGGGTTTTGTACAAAGCGGCCATCCGGCGTCGGGTTGAGACGCAGGCGAACCTCGCGCTGTTCCAGCAGGCGGTCGACTCGCTGATCGTCGAGGGCGGCCGCGCGGTCGGCGTGCGTACGCAGAGCGGGCTCGAGTTCCGCGCCGCGGCGGTCGTGCTGACGGCCGGGACGTTCCTCGCCGGCAAGATCCACGTCGGGCTTGCGCAACACGCGGCCGGCCGCGCGGGCGATCCGCCGGCGCAGAAGCTCGCCGAGACGCTGCGCGAGCTGCCGTTCGCGGTCGGTCGGCTCAAGACCGGCACGCCGCCGCGCATCGACGGCCGCACGATCGACTACTCCGCGCTCGGCGAGCAGCCCGGCGACGATCCGATGCCGGTGTTCTCGTTCCTCGGCTCGCGTCGCGGACCATCCGCGCCAGGTCAGCTGCTGGATCACGCACACCTCCGAGCGCGACGCACGAGATCATCCGCGGCGCGCTCGACCGCTCGCCGCTCTACGGCGGCGTCATCGAAGGCGTCGGCCCGCGCTATTGCCCGTCGATCGAGGACAAGGTCGTGCGCTTCGCCGACAAGGCCTCGCACCAGATCTTCATCGAGCCCGAGGGCCTGGACACGACCGAGATCTATCCGAACGGCATCTCGACCTCGCTGCCGTTCGACGTGCAGCTCGAGCTCGTGCATTCGATCCGCGGCCTCGAGCACGCGCACGTGACGCGGCCGGGCTACGCGATCGAGTACGACTATTTCGATCCGCGCGGCCTCAAGCCGTCGCTGGAGACCAAGGCCGTCGCAGGCCTTTACTTCGCCGGCCAGATCAACGGCACGACCGGCTACGAGGAAGCCGCGGCGCAGGGCCTGATCGCCGGCCTCAACGCCGCGCGCGCGACGCAGGGGCGCGAAGCCTGGACGCCGCGCCGCGACGAGGCCTACATCGGCGTGCTGATCGACGATCTCGTCACCAACGGCACGACCGAGCCGTACCGCATGTTCACGTCGCGCGCCGAATACCGGCTGCATCTGCGCGAGGACAACGCGGACCTGCGCCTGACCGAACGCGGCTTCGAGCTCGGCTGCGTGCCGCGCGATCGCTACGACGCGACGCTACGCAAGCGCGACGCGATCGAGCGCGAGAGCGAGCGCCTGCGCGGTCTCTGGGCGACGCCGGGCAACGCGCTCGGCCGCGAAGTCGAACGCGCACTCGGCATCGCGCCGTCGCGCGAGACGCATGCGCTCGATCTGCTGCGCCGGCCGGAGCTCGGCTACGCGGACCTCGCGCGCGTCGAGGGCATCGGACCCGGCGTCGACGATGCGCGCCGTCATCGAGCAGATCGAAGTGCAGGCGAAGTATGCGGGCTATCTCGAGCGCCAGCGCGACGAGATCGAGCGCCAGCGCCGCAACGAAGAGACCGCTGATTCCCGAGCGCTTCGATTTCGAGCACGTGCGCGGGCTGTCGGCCGAGGTGCTTGCGAAGCTCGTCGCGGTGCGGCCGGGCACGATCGGCCAGGCGATGCGGATCTCGGGCGTGACGCCGGCGGCGATTTCGCTGCTGCTGGTGCATCTGAAGCGCGGCGGACGCCGCGTCGCTTGACTCGCTTTTCCCCTCTCCCGCTTGCGGGAGAGGGTTAGGGTGAGGGCAGCCTCGGTTCGACGCCTCGAACAGAGCGCCTCGGCGAAACGCTCCACTCCGAATGCCCTCACCCTGCCCTCTCCCGCAAGCGGGAGAGGGGAAAGCAGTGTGCTCTCGCCCGCATTCGATGCAAAAAAAGGCCGGGATTTCCCGGCCTTTTCTGTTTCGATGCAGACACGCCTCAGTGCTGCTTCTTCATCGCGTCGACTTTTTCCTGCGCCATCTGGAACGCCTTCATCGCCGAGTCGTGGATCGGCCCGATCTCCTTGTCGGAAAGCGCGCCGCCGCCCTGCTTCTCGTTGACGACGATGCCGCCGTTGTCGTCCCAGCCGATCGTCGCGCCGCCCTGCTGCTTGACGAACATCGGCTTGTCGTCCTTGAACGCGTACTTGACCGAGGTGCGGCCGCCCTTGTCGTATTCGGTGTTGACGCGCACGAACTTGACCTTGTAGGTCTCGGCGAACGCATCCCAGCCGATCGACGCGTCGTCGGTCGTGTAGGTGCCGGTGACCGTCTTCATGCCGCCGATGCGGCCCTGCAGTTTGGTGAATTCGTCCTTGAGCTTCTCGGCCGCGGTCGGCTCGGCGGTCAGCGTGATCTGCGCCGTCGCGGGCGAGCCGCCGGTCAGCACCGGCGCCGTCAGCGCCGGCATGAAGCGGCGTTCGCCGTCGGTCAGCACGGCATTGAGCGTGTAGGCGCGCTTCGGATCGATCTTCGCCGGGATCGAGATCGACCGAGAAATTGAACGGCGGCTGGCCGCTCACGTCGATGCGACTTCTCCGCGACCGGGACATCCGGCTGCGCGACGTCGACGAGCTTGATGTCGAGCTTCGAGCCCGGGTTGATCGAGACAGGATCCTTCAGCGTCACGGTGCCGCTGACCGTCGATGGAATCGGCGCCGGTCGCTGCGGCCGCCTGGCCGTTGCGCGGCGCCTGCGCCTGTCCGTTCGCCGGCTGGTTCTGGCCCGCCTGATCGCAGCCGGCCAGAAGACCCAGCGCGACGAACGCGACGATCGAAAGGTTCCTCATGACGCAGTCCTCCAAAGAACGAAGAGAATCGTAGGTCACCCGGCAGCATAGCGCCAGACGAGTGAACGAACGGCAGCAGGCAAGCGAGCCAATCCGGAAACTGCGGCGTAGGGGCACGCCGGCTCGACCGTCTCAGGGCCGATTTCGCGGGATGGCGACGATAATGCGCGCGCGTTTCCGACGCAATCGCTCCTCGCCGCCGTTTTGCGGCGATTCATCGCATCCGGAAGGTTTTTTGCGGAATTTTTAACGAGCGCGCTGCGGAACCCGCAGGCATCTGCGAACCACGCTCAGGTGCCGGTGCGCCGCACGCTGTTGCGGCCTTCCTGCTTGGCGCGATAGAGCTGCTCGTCGGCGGCGCGCATAAGCTCGCTCGAGTTGGTCATGCCGGCGAGCCATTCGGCGGCGCCGATGCTGACGGTCACGCGCTGGGGTCCGCCGTCGCTGGTCGAGGCCATGTCGTGCTCGGCAATCGCTATGCGCAGGCGCTCGGCGAATTCGGCCGCCTGCTCGACCGTGTGCTCGGGCAGCACGGCGGCGAATTCCTCGCCGCCGATGCGCGCGATGATGAACTCCTCGCGCGCGTGCGCGCTGACCGTGCGCGCGACGCGTTTCAGCACGCCGTCGCCGGCCGGATGTCCGAAGCGGTCGTTGATCGCCTTGAAGTGATCGATGTCGATGATCAGCAGCGCGAGCGGACGGCGATGGTTCGCCGCGCGCGCGAGCTCCTTCTCGAGCAGCTCGATGAACTGGCGGCGGTTGTAGAGATCGGTCAGCGGATCGACCGTCGCGAGCTGGTAGATCTCCTCGTGATAGCGCGCCTCGACCGACGAGCGGTCCATGAACTTGAGCACGCAGCTGCCGATCGTGATGTGATCGCCGTCCTTGAGCTCGGCCTCGATGATCGGCTGGTCGTTGAGGAACGTCTTGTTGGTCGAGTCGAGATCCTTGACGCGATAGCCGGACGGCTCGCGCCAGATCTTCGAATGCTCGCGCGACACGCTGCGCTCGAGGATCTGGAATTCGCACTCGGGCGCACGCCCGATCACCAGCGGCTGATCGCCGATATCGATGCGCTGGCCGAGGCGCTGGCCCTGCAGGACGACGAGGCAGGCCGGCTCGCGCCCGTCCGCGAACGCGCGAGCGGGGCGGATGGACCTGCGTTGCGTGGTGCCGTCGTCGTGACGTGCGCTCATCAGGGCGAGGGATTCGGGCCTGGCGCGAGTGTACGCGAACGGACGGGCGTCTTTGCGGCGCCCGTCCGGGGATCGAATCGAAAAGAGTGGGTGCCGATTTTGAGGCGCAATCTCGACGGCCATCATGGGGAAAATGGTCGATCGGCACCCACTTTCTATGAAGACGCAGCGAGAAGACCGCAATCCGGACACGGATTTCGTTGAGATCGCGTTAAAACGCAAAAAATAGTGGTTTCAGCCCGCCGCCGACGGCAAAACGGAGATATCGGCCACCCGCAGGAACAGCCCGCGCAGGCGGCCGAGCAGGGCCAGCCGGTTCGCGCGGCGCGGCGCGTCCTCGACCATGACCATGACGCCGTCGAAGAAGCGGTCCACCGGCTCGCGCAGCGCGGCGAGGCGCTTGAGGAGGCCCACGTAATCGCGCTTCTCCGCGAGCGGACGCACGTCCGCTTCGGCCCGCGCGAGCGCTTCGGCGAGCGTCTGCTCGGCGCCGGCTTCAATCAATGACGGATCGATGACAGCGGCCGTCGTCACGCCGGCCTGGCGCAGGATGTTGCCGATGCGCTTGTTCGCCGCGGCGAGCGCCTGCGCTTCGGGCAGCTTGGCGAATTCGACGACGGCGCGCAGGCGCCGATCGAAATCGGTGAGATCGCGACGGCGCCAGCGCGCGCACGGCTTCGAACGCTTCGCCGCCGATGCCGAGATCGGCGTAGTAGCCGCGCAGGCGATCGAGAATGAAGTCGTAGAGTTCCGCGACGAGTTTTTCGCGGCTTTCGATCTTGAGCGATTGCGCACGCGGCTTCGTGCCGGACGCGTGCGCGGTTTCCTGGTCGAGAACGAGATCGACCGCTTCGCGAAGCTGCGCGGCGACATCGATCGACATGCCGCCTTCGATCAGCGTGCGCGCAAGACCGAGCGCGGCGCGCCGCAGCGCGAACGGATCCTTGTTGCCCGACGGCTTCATGCCGACCGCGAAGATGCCGGCCAGCGTGTCGAAGCGTTCGGCGACCGCGAGCACGCGGCCGACGTTGCCCTCCGCGATCGCATCGCCGGCGAAGCGCGGCCGGTAGAACTCGTCGAGCGCCGCGGCGATCTCGGCGTTTTCGCCGCTCGCCGTCGCGTAGTAGCGGCCCATGACGCCCTGCAGCTCGGGAAATTCGCCGACCATGCGCGTCATCAGATCGCATTTCGACAACGCCGCCGCGCGCGTCGCGAGTCCGGCATCGACGCCGACGCGATTCGCGATCACGCGCGAAAGCTCGGCGACGCGCACGCACTTGTCCCAGACGCTGCCGAGCGCCTGCTGGTACGTGACGGATCTTCAGCGCATCCTGGTACGCGTCGAGCGGCTGCTTGCGATCTTCGTCGAAGAAGAATTTCGCATCGGCGAAGCGCGGACGGATCACGCGCTCGTAGCCTTTGCGGATTTCGGCCGGATCTTTCGATTCGATGTTGGCGACGCCGATGAAATGCTCGGTGAGCTTGCCGTCCTCGTCGAACACCGGGACGAACTTCTGGTTCGTCTCCATCGTCATGACCAGCGCTTCCTGCGGCACGTCGAGGAATGTCGCGATCGAACGCGCACGCGATCGCGACCGGCCATTCGGTGAGGTTCGCGATCTCGTCGAGCGAGCGCATCGGAAAGACGCGGCACGCCGCCGGTTTCGCGTCGCCGCGCGCTCGACTTCGGCGCGCACGCGCGCGCGGCGCTCGGCGGGATCGGCGAGCACCTTCGCGCTGCGCATTGCATCGAGCCACGCATCGGCGTCGGCGATATGCACCGGTTGCGGATGATGGAAGCGATGGCCGCGCGAATGACGTCCGGACTTGAGGCCGAGAATCTCGCCGTCGACGACGTCCGCGCCGTGCAGCATCACGAGCCAGTGCACCGGACGCACGAAGCTGTAGTCGTGATCGCCCCAGCGCATCGGCTTCGGAATCGGCAACGCCTTCAGCGCTTCGGCGAGGATCTCGGGCACGAGCGCCGCGGTCGGCTGGCCCTTCTTCTGCGCGCGGTGCACGAACCACGCGCCCTTGTCGGTTTCGAGCTTTTCCAGCGCCGCCACATCGACGCCGCACGACTGCGCGAAACCCATGCAGCGCCTTGGTCGGCTTGCCGTTCGGCGTCGAGCCCCGCGTTGAGCGCGGGTCCGCGACGCTCGGTCGCCTGATCCGGCTGCGACGTCGCGACATCCGGAACCAGCACCGCGAGGCGACGCGGCGAGCAGTACGTTTTCGCATTCGCGACATCCGCGTCGATGCCGCGCTTGACGAGCCCATCCGCGATGCCGGCGGCGAACGCGCGCGCGAGATCGTCGAGCGATTTCGGCGGCAGTTCCTCGGTGCCGAGCTCGATCAGCAGCGGCCGTTTCGATGTGGCGGCGCTCACGCGGCTTCCTTTCGCGGCTTGAGTCCCGGAAAGCCGAGCTTCTCGCGCTGCGCGTAATACGCCTCGGCGACCGCGCGCGACGAGCGTGCGCACGCGCAGGATGTAGCGCTGGCGCTCGGTCACGCTGATCGCGCGGCGCGCATCGAGCAGGTTGAACGTGTGGCTCGCCTTCATGACCTGCTCGTACGCCGGCAGCGGCAGGCCGACTTCGACGAGCTTCTTCGCTTCGCCTTCGCAGACGTCGAACCAGCGCAGCAGCTCGGCGACGTTGGCGTGCTCGAAGTTGTACGTCGATCTGCTCGACTTCGTTCTGGTGGAACACGTCGCCGTAGGTGACGACGCCGTGCGGCGCGTTGCGTCCAGACGAGATCGAACACGTTGTCGACGTTCTGCAGATACATCGCGAGGCGTTCGAGGCCGTAGGTGATCTCGCCGGTCACCGGCCTGCATTCGAGGCCGCCGGCCTGCTGGAAATAGGTGAACTGCGTGACTTCCATGCCGTTCAACCAGACTTCCCAGCCGAGGCCCCAGGCGCCGAGCGTCGGCGATTCCCAGTTGTCCTCGACGAAGCGCAGGTCGTGCACGAGCGGATCGACGCCGAGCGCCTTCAGCGAGCCGATGTAGCGGTCGAGGATGTCGTCCGGATTCGGCTTCATCACGACCTGGTACTGGTAGTAGTGCTGCAGGCGATTCGGGTTCTCGCCGTAGCGGCCGTCGGTCGGTCGACGCGACGGCTGCACGTACGCGGCAGCCCACGGCTCGGGGCCGATCGCGCGCAGGAACGTCGCCGGATGGAACGTGCCGGCGCCGACTTCGGTGTCGAGCGGCTGGATCAGGACGCAGCCCTGTTCCGCCCAGTAGCGGTTCAGGGTCTGGATCACGTCCTGGAATGTCAGTCCGGCCATTGACTTGGCTCACGGTTGCTGCGGCAAAGCGCGTTAGTATAGCGATCGACCGCAGTCTTACGGGCCCAACAGGCGCATGGCGAGCGTGACGCAGCATCCGGCCACTACGCGGAAGGACACGCCCGCGGAGCTCGGCCTGCACCGACGCCTCGATCTCGACGAGACGCTGGCCGCGCTCGTCGCCGACGGCCTGATCACCGAGGACGACGTCAAGCGCGTGCGCGCCGACGTGCGCACCGCGCGCGGACGCACGGAGCTGCATCCGCTCGTGCTGGTCGCGAACCTCGAAGCTCGCCGACGCGCGCAAGCCGGACAAGCCGCTGAGCCTCGAAGTGCTGACCGAGTGGCTCGCGCAGCGCGCCGCGCTGCCGTACGTGAAGATCGATCCGATGAAGATCGACGTCGCCGCGGTGACGCAGGTCGTCAGCCACGCCTATGCGAACCGCTATCGCATCCTGCCGATCGCGGTGAGCTCGATGCAGGTCGTGTTCGCGACGTCCGAGCCGTTCGATACGCGCTGGATCGCCGACCTCGGCCACATGCTGCGCCGCGACATCCAGCGCGTCGTCTCCAATCCGCTCGACGTCGGACGCTATCTCGCCGAGTGGTGGGGCGTGCAGCGTTCGATCCAGCGCGCCAAGGATGCCAAGGGCGACCTCAACGACGGCCGCGCGATCCTCAACTTCGAACAGCTCGTCGAGCTCGGCAAGACCGGCGAGCTCGGCGCCGACGATCGCCATGTCGTGCACATCGTCGACTGGCTGCTGCAGTACGCGTTCGAGCAGCGCGCGTCGGACATCCATCTCGAGCCGCGCCGCGACACCAGCCCGATCCGTTTTCGCATCGACGGCGTCATGCACAAGGTGTTCGAGCTGCCGACGCCGGTGATGACCGCGGTGACCTCGCGCATCAAGATCCTCGGCCGCATGGACGTCGCCGAGAAACGCCGGCCGCAGGACGGCCGCATCAAGACGCGCTCGCAGGGCGGCCGCGAAGTCGAGCTGCGCCTTTCGAGCATGCCGACCGCGTTCGGCGAAAAGATCGTGATGCGCATCTTCGATCCGGACATCGTCGTCAAGGAATTCCGCCAGCTCGGCTTCGCGCCGGACGAGGAAAAGATCTGGCGCGAGTTCGTCGAGCGTCCGCACGGCATCGTGCTGGTGACCGGACCGACCGGCTCGGGCAAGACGACGACGCTCTATTCGACGCTGAAAGTGCTGGCGACGCCCGACATCAACGTCTGCACGGTCGAAGACCCGATCGAAATGGTCTCGCCCGAGTTCAACCAGATGCAGGTGCACAACGCGATCGATCTCGATTTCGCGGCCGGCGTGCGCACGCTGATGCGCCAGGATCCGGACATCATCATGGTCGGCGAGATCCGCGATCTCGAAACCGCGCAGATGGCCGTGCAGGCGTCGCTGACCGGCCATCTGGTGCTGTCGACGCTGCACACCAACGATGCGCCGAGCGCGCTGACGCGCCTGCTCGATCTTGGCGTGCCGCACTATCTGATCCAGTCGACGCTGACCGGCGTCGTCGCGCAGCGACTCGTGCGCACGCTCTGTCCGCATTGCAAGACCGAAGCGCCGCTCGACGTGCAGGCCTGGGCGGCGCTGACGCACCGCTGGCATCTCGCGCCGCCGGAAAAGAGCTACGGGCCGAAAGGCTGCCTCGAATGCCGCAAGACCGGCTTCCTCGGCCGCACCGGCATCTACGAGATGATGCGCATCACGCCGCAGATACGCGCGCTGATCCTGTCGGACATGGATCTTGCGAAGCGTCATCGAGGCGGCCTATGCCGACGGCATGCGGCCGCTGCGCGCGTCCGCCGCGGCGCAGGTCGCGCGCGGCGATCACGACGATTCCCGAAGTCGTCAACGTGCTGCCGCCGTCGGAGATCTAGTCGTGGACTGCCGGGCGCGCGAGCGCCTCGCACCCGCGCGAATCGTTACCGCGAACCGGCTCCAGCCGATCGGGCGTCAGGCGACCTTGCGCGAACGCCCACGGCGCAGCGCCGCGAGCGGATCGCCGAGCTTCAGGCCCGACAGGTAGTTGTTGATCGCCTCGTTGGTGACGTCGTAGAGCGGACGGCCCATGACTGCAGCCGCCGCCTTGAGACTGTCACGCACTCGCTTGGAAACGCGCAGGCTGGCGTCGCGCGCGTCGTCGTGATCGATAATGTTCTTTTTCATGCTTTTCCCCCCTTTCGGGATTTGAGAAGGCAATCCGTTGCTTCAGTGAATTAGTGTAACTGTCCGCATCGCGGCGAGACAGCGGCAGAAGATGCCGATTGTGACTATTTGTGAAGGCGAATTTAGCGCATTACCCTTGCCGACCTAGGCTAGGGCATTCCGGAGGAGGAAGGCGATGAGTTTCGGCAAGGTCGAAGCGGGCAGCGGCGTGAACTGGCTGACCGAGGGTATCCGCATCATCATGGCCAATCCCGCGGCCTTTCTGGTCATGGGCCTGATCCTCGCGGTGATCAATTTCATCCCGATCCTGGGCGGCCTTGTCCTCACGATCTGCGGCCCGGCACTGATCGGCGGGATCGTCTACGCGGCCCGCGAGCAGGCCGAAGGCTGCAAAGCCGAGATTGCGCACCTGTTCCGGGCATTCCAGGAGCCCGGCAAGATCGGGCCGATGCTGCTGCTTTGCCTGCCGGCGATCGTCGGCGGAGCAGTGCTGCTGATCTGCGGCCTTCGTGTTCGGCATCGGCGCGCTGATCGGCGGAGGTCTTTCGGCGGCCAGCAGCAGCTCGACGTCCGCGCTGGTCGGCGCGCTCGGCGGCGGCGTCTTCGTGCTGCTGCTGATCGCGATCGGGCTGATGTTCCTGATCTACGCGCTGCAGTTCTTCGCGGTGCCGCGGGTCATGCTCGATGGCGTCGAACCCTTTGCGGCGATGAAGGAAAGCCTGAGCGCCTGCCTTGCCAACTTCGGCGCGTTCCTCGTGTTCGGCGATCGTGCTGTTCGTCTCGTTCGTCGTGCTCGCGATCGCGCTGATGCTGGTGCCGATCCTCGGCTGGCTTGCGCTCGTCACGGTCGCGACGGTGGTGTATCGCCTGCGCCGAGTACATCGCCTGGCGACAGGTCTACGCGCGCCGCCGCGAGCGCAGGTGCCGCCGCCGGCGCCGGACAGCTCGCAGATTCAGGGCTAGGCGACAGGCGGATCGGTTTCCGCCGCCTCCGGGCGGCGCGAAACCATGCGCGCGGCGATGATGCCGAGCTCGTAGAGCACGCACATCGGCAGCGCGAGCATCATCTGCGAGAGCACGTCCGGCGGCGTCAGCACCGCGGCGACGATGAACGCGCCGACGATCGCGTAGGCGCGGCTCTTGGCCAGCTGCGCCGGCGTCACGACGCCGAGCGCGACGAGGATGATCAGGACGACCGGCACCTCGAAGCAGAGCCCGAACGCGAGAAACAGCACCAGCACGAAATCGAGATAGCGCCCGATGTCCGGCATCACCGCGACGCCGGCCGGCGCGACGCTGGTCATGAACGCGAATACCGCCGGCAGCACGAGGAAATACGCGAACGCGCAGCCGACGTAGAACAGCACCATCGCCGACAAGAGGATCGGCAGCGCGAGGCGCTTTTCGTGCCGGTACAGCCCGGGCGCGACGAACGCCCAGAGCTGATACAGGATCACCGGCATCGCGATGATCAGCGCGACGAAGAACGCGAGCTTGATCGGCGTCAGGAACGGCGAGGCGACTTCGGTCGCGATCATCGTGCCGCCCTGCGGCAGATGCTTGATCAGCGGCAGCGCGAGCCAGCCGTAGAGCTTGTTCGCGATCGGGATCAGCGCGAGCAGGATCACCAGCACCGCGGCGACTGCCTTGAGCAGCCGCTCGCGCAGCTCGATCAGGTGCGAGAGAAACGACTGCTCCCCGCCTTCGGGCTCACGGTCCGCCATGCGATGACGGACCCGGCGTCGTGGGATTGGCGGATTTCTCGATGTCGGACGCGGCCGCGGACACGTCGCCGCGGATGTCGGCCGCCGCGCGGCGCGCCTCGTCGAGATTGCGCTTCATGTCCTCGGCGGCGAGCTCGCGCTCGATCTCGCCCTTGACGTTCTGCCAGCTCGCGCGCGCGCGACGCACGAGCGCGCCGACCGTGCGCGCGACGCCGGGCAGGCGCTCGGGCCCGAGCACGAGCAGGGCGACCACCGCGATCAGCGCGATCTCGCCGAAACCGACTTCGAACATGACGCGCTCAGGAATCGACGCGCTCGGACTTCGTCTCGCCCGGCCGTCGCCTGACCCGCGGCGTTCGGCGCCGGCGGATCGGCCTTCAGCTGCGAGGCCGGCGCGTCGCCTTCCTGCATGCCCTTGCGGAAGCTCTTGATCGCCGAGCCGAGATCCTCGCCGACGTTGCGCAACTTCCGCGTACCGAAGATCAGCGCGACGATGACCAGCACGATCAACCAGTGCCAAATGCTGAAACTACCCATATCGCGAATCCTCGAAGGGTGCGGAGGAGGGATCAGCGGCTAGGGGCGAGAGGTGAGGGCGCGAAAACCGCTGCGTCGCGATTCTCGCGCCCTCGCCTCTCGCCCCTATGCCCTAAATCCTTGCCTCATTCCTGCTTTTCAGGCTGCTTTTCAGCAGTGTACTCCTCAAGCCGGTCGCGGAAGTCGACCACCGGATTCGGCACGGCGGTGACGCCGCCTTCGAAGATGCGGCGCGCCGTCACGCCATTGCCGTAGACGGCCTGGTTCGCGTCGTTGTCGATCGTGATCGCACTGCCGTCGAGCGCGGCGCCGGCGAAGAGACCGCGCGAGCGCGAATAGGAGTAGATCTCGGCCTTGAGCTGCGCATCGGTCGAGGCTGTCGCCGAGCGCCCGACCGGACCTGCCGCCGCGGACGCATCCGCACCGAGCGTGAACTTGCCGTTGCACGATCGAATCGACGCCGCGCTGCGTGCGGAACACGAGCACGACATCGGTCGACGAGACGCCGGCCTGGAAGCCGACGCTGCCGCCGGTCAGGCTGACGAAGCTCGGATTCGACCAGGTGCCGTCGCGCGTCTTCACCGAGATCAGGCCATCGCCGTGGCGTCCGCCGACGACGAAGCCGGCCTTGATCACGTCCGGGATCACCGCGATCGCATGCGCGTTCTGCAGGAGATCCTTCGGGATCGACTTGTCCGGCGCCATCATGATTTCCTTGAGCACGCGCACGGAGTTATCGGCGAGCTTGTTCTCTTCTTCGCCGGCGTGCGCCGTCAGCGTCGTCGCGGACAGGAACACGAAAGCCAGGGCGAGCAGGCGGGACTTCATCTAGGCGGAACTCCAGAGGGGCGCCGAAGCGGCGAGCGTAAGCTAGCAGCCTCGGCTGAGCTTGCGATGAAGCGCGGATGACTCGCCCGCGGCGAATCAGCGCAGCGGGCGGCGGCGCAGCGTCCAGCCGGCCATCGCGACGAGCAGCGCGGCGAGGCACGCGAGCCACGGCGGCGTGCCGACGGGTGCGGTGAATACGCCGGCGGCGCCGCCGGCGATGCAGCGCGGCGGCCCGACCGCGAAGCCTTTCATGCCGACCTGGCTGCAGCGATTCGGGACCCGTGATCGGACCGACGATCGTCACGCGGCCGGTCGCGATGTCGATGCGCGCCAGATCGCTCCAGTCGGCGACCGACGTCGAGCCCGGCTCCGGCGGCACGTAGTTCAGTACGGCCCAGAGCGTGCCCTTGTCGTCGAAGCTCATCGACACCGAGTTGATCCAGCCGCGATCGCCGAAGCTGCCGATCGATGGTCGCAGCGCCGGTCTTGGTATCGATCGCGATAGAAATTGTTGTCGCCGCGCGCCGCCCGCGCCGAACAGCGCGTTGCCGAGCGCGACGAGCCCGGTGATCGTGTGGCCGGTCGCGCCGACCAGCGTCGTCGCGCCGTTCGCGGGATTGACCGTCCAGAGCTTGCCGGCGTACGCCGAGACGAGCCAGAGCGTGCCGTCGCAGCCGAACGTCATGCCGAGATCGAGCGCGTCGTTGCGCTGCGGATCGCCCTGGCCGTTGAGGCCGAAGCGAGCCGACGATCGTCGCAGCGCCGCTGCCGGCATCGATGCGCGCGAGCGCGTTCATGCCGCCGGCGACTGCGTAGAGCGTCTCGTCGAGCGAATAGCTGAGCCCGCTGATGTTGGCGATCGGCTGGCCGCCGTACGAGCCGGCGCGGCCGACTTCGGTGGCCGTATGGCCCGCAAGATCAATGCGATACAGGGTGTCGAACGCCTCTCCATAGGCAGCCGTTGCCGCGCCGGCTACGGACGCGGAAAGGGCAAGCATCCCTGCTGCAACGAGGCAGGCAAGTGTGCGCATGGCGGCGTGTTATCGTTATAGGTAATCGTCAGCTTCGCGGTGGTCCGCGATAGCTTGACCGAGTCTAGCAAGCAAATCCGGACCCTACAAACCGGCCCGGCGGCGCCCCAGCGAGGCGCGGCGCGGCCCCCGACGGCAGCCGCCGAGGCGCGATTTCCGCCCATGCCCCACTATTTCGGACAGGCCGACTACCGCCATGGCAGCCCGGCCGCGGCCGGCGTCGTCCTGGTCAACCTCGGCACGCCCGACGGCGCCGACGCCGAAGGCGGTCCGCCGCTACCTCGCCGAGTTCCTCTCCGACCCGCGCATCGTCGAGCGCGCCGCGCTGGCTCTGGTGGCTGATCCTGCACGGCGTGATCCTGCGGGTCCGGCCGGCGCGTTCGGCGGCGCTCTACCAGAAGATCTGGACACCGCAGGGCTCGCCGCTCCTGACCGGCACCGCCGCGCTCGCCGAGGCGGTGCAGGCCGCGCTGAAGCAGCAGCGGCCCGGACCGATCGTGGTCCGCCACGCGATGCGCTATGGCGAGCCGTCGATCGGATCGGTGCTGCGCGAGCTCTCGCAAGCCGGCGTCCGGCGCCTGCTCGTGCTGCCGCTGTTTCCGCAGTACTCGGCGACGACGAGCGGCCTCGGTGCTCGATGCCGTCGGCGCCGAGCTCGCGCGCTGGCGCTGGGTGCCGGAGCTTCGCTTCGTCGCCGACTATCACGCCGACCCGCGCTACATCGAAGCGCTCGCGCTCAGCGTCGAGGCGCACTGGCAGCAGCACGGCCGCGCGCAGAAGCTCGTGCTGTCGTTCCACGGCATTCCGAAGCGCTATGTCAACGCGGGCGATCCGTATTTCTGCCAATGCCAGGCGACCGCGCGCAGCCTGCGCGAGCGGCTCGATCTGCGCGAGGACGATGTCGTCGTCTCGTTCCAGTCGCGCGTCGGCCGCGAGCCGTGGCTGACGCCGTACACCGACCACGTGCTCGAAGCGATGCCGCGCGAAGGCATCGACGCACGTGCAGGTGCTCTGTCCCGGCTTCGCGGTCGATTGCCTCGAAACGCTCGAGGAGATCGCAATCACGAATCGCGAGCGTTTCCTCGCGGCCGGCGGCGAGCAGCTCGAATACATTCCCGCGCTGAACGCCGGCGCGAGCCACGTCGCCGCGCTGACCGAGCTGATCCTGCGCCACGGCCAGGGCTGGCCCGAATTCGATCCGGCCTGGGACGGCGCGCGCGTCGCCGCGCAGCGCGCGACCGCGCGCAGCCGCCACGAACGCCTGCGCGATGGCGCGCGCTGAAGAGATTCGCATCGAGCTTGCCGATCGCACGCTCGCCGCACGCGCATGGGGCGATCGCACGCGACCGCCGATGCTCGCGCTGCACGGCTGGCTCGACAATGCGGGCAGCTTCGACCGCATCGCGCCGCTGCTCGCGGCGGAGCACTACGTCGTCGCGCTCGATCTGCAAGGGTCACGGCCGCTCGTCGCACGCGGCGCCGGGCGCCTGGTATCACTACGTCGACTACTTCGACGACCTGCGCGCGACGTTCGATCATTTCGGCTGGACGCGCGCGACGTGGCTCGGGCATTCGCTCGGCGGAACGCTGGCGAGTCTGTTCGCGGCGCTCTATCCGGACTGCTTCGACGCATTGCTGCTGATCGAAGCGCTCGGGCCGTTGACGATCGCGCCGGAGCAGACGCTCGAACAACTGCGACGCGGTCTCGACGAGCGCGCGGCGTTCGCGAAGCGACGGCCGCTGCGCGTTTTTCCCGACATCGACGCGGCGATCGCCGTGCGCATGGCGGCGAGCGGGATTTCGGAGCAGGCGCGCGCGTGCGCTCGTCGAGCGCGGCGTCGAAGCGGTCGATGGCGGCTATCGTCTGGTCGAGCGATCCGCGGCTGACGCTGGCGAGCCCGCAGCGCTATACGGAAGCGCAGGTGCTCGCGATGCTTTCGCGGAATTCGCGCGCCGACGTTGTTGATGCTCGCCGAGCCTGCGACGAGTTATCTGCCGGATTCGATGATGGCGCCGCGGATTGCGTGCGTTGGCGACATCGAGGTCGTGCGCGTTGCCGGGAATCATCATCTGCATCTCGAGGAGCCGCAGAAGGTGTTCGAGGTCGTCGAGAGGTTTTTGGAAGGACTGCGCGAGAAGGAGCGCGAGGCTGAGCCGCGCGATTCTTTCGCCTCTCCCGCTGCGCGGGAGAGGCCGCCCGAAGGGCGGGTGAGGGAAATTCGGAGTGAAGCGCTGCGCTGTGTCAGCGATTGGGCGAAGCGGTGAACCCACTTGCCCTCACCCTGCCCTCTCCCGCAAGCGGGAGAGGGGAAAAACCTACGTCTCGCACGCGTGAGCGCGCGTGAGGCGTGAAGAGCTACGAGTGGACCAGACGCGCCAACTCGGCCTTCAGCGCCTGCCCGTGCACGCGCAGCCAGTCACGCTGTTCGCGCCATTCCGGATAGAGCTTCTCGACCAGCGCCCAGAACCGCGGCGAATGACTGCGGATGCGCAGGTGACAGAGCTCGTGCACGACCACGTAGCGCAACGCCGCCGGCGGCGCGAGTGCGAGCGCGAGATCGAGCATCACGCGATCGCGCGTGTCGAGACTGCCCCACAGGCTCTTCAGCGGACGCAGCTTCACCGCGGTCGGCGCGCGGCCGAGCTCGGGACAATAACGCGCGAGATAGCGGCTGACGTCGCGGCGGATCTGCGCTTCGAGAAACGAGCGCAGCAGCGCGCGCGCGGCCGGCAGCGTCGCCTTGCCGTGCGGACGCGGCAGCGTCAGCACGAGTCGATCGCCGTTCTGCTCGATGTGCGGATACGGCACCGTCGCGCCATGAAAGGCGCGTCGTCTCGCCGCGCAGCGGAATGACCGTCGCCGCGCCGACCTTCAGCGCCGGCGGCGCCGAACCGAGACTCAGCTCGTCGAGCTTCCGCTCGAGCCACTCGCCGTGCTTGCGCAGGAACGCGACGACCTGCGCCGGATGCGTGCCTTCGGGATAGGTGACGCGCGCACCGCCGGAAGTGACCGTCAGACGCAGCCGACGCGCCCGCGGATGGCTCTTGCGCAGCACCTTGATCTTGTCGCCCGCCGCGGTGGCGAGTTCCAGGTAATCGTTCGCGAGGTCCACCACGTCTACTTCTCCGGCGAGCCGTCCCGATCCGCTACTCGCGATCCCCGGGCCGGGGCAATCCAAACCATTCGTGCATGCTTGTCGAGCAGGCGTCTCAATTCCAGCGACATCAGCGCGAAACGCGCATCGATCTCGGCTTTCGCCGACTCCATCGCGTCCTCGTCGAGCTCATCGAGGACTCCGATCGAGAAACCGAGCTTGCGAACGACGAGGTCCTCGCCGAGCACGAAACCGACACGCTCGTCGAAGACGAGGCCGAGCTGGAACACCTGCTTGCCTGACTTCAGATGCTCCCGCACTTCGTCCGATTCAAGGTCCTGGCGGCGGCAGCGGACCACCGCGCCGGCCTCGGCCGGATCGCGCAATTCGCACTCGTCGGCCAGGGCCAATCCTTTGGGCAGCTTGCCATGGATCAGCCACTCCGTCATTACCGTTCTGGGCGAATTTTCGGGGGCCGCCGGCACCGCCGGAAAGCGGCCCATCGCGGTGCGGAACTGGTCGACGGCCTCCTCGGCCGCCTTGCGGCTCGCGGTGTCGATGACGAGCCAGCCTTGCTCGGCGTCCAGATAAGCAGAGAGCCGTGACGGGCGTATGAAGGCGCGCGGCAGCAGTTCCGAAATTACCTCTTCTTTCAATTGCTTGCGTTCTTTCGCGCCGACCCGGCGGCCCTGCCTTGGCGGCGATCTTGGCGATCCGGGCGGCCAGTTCCTCGTTGACGACGACGCTCGGCAGCAGCCGGTCCTCGCCGCCGATCGTGGTCAAAATAAATGCACCAATCTGGTGCGTCATCTCCTCGCTGTCGCGGCCGAACGGCGAGACGAAACCGCGTGTCGCGAGCTCCATCGGACCGCACGGCCGCAGGCGGTGTTCGTCGAGCGCGGACGGCAGTTTCTTGAGCGAGCGCGGGAGGTTTTCGGCGAAGCGGAACAGGGTCAGATTTCGGAAGAACATCGGGTCTGGGTCTCGGTGATTGTTCTTGGTCGTTCCGGCGAAAGCCGGAACCCATTCTGCTTTCAGCGAAACGAAAATGGATCCCGGCTTTCGCCGGGATGACGGTAGGAAGGATTGGCGATACGGTTTCGACGTCGCGTCAGCCGGAGTCGGGATCCGAATCGTTCGGCGACTCGGACTCAGCCAGCCACGCATGCGCATCGGCGCGCGGCCGGTCGGGCGCGGCGTCGAGCGCCGCGAAGTCGAACAGCTTCGTATCGGCGAGCTGCGACGGCATCGACATTCGAGATCGCGCGGAAGATCGTCTCGATGCGTCCCGGATGCTTGCGCTCCCACTCGGCGAGCATCGCCTTGATCGCCTTGCGCTCGAGGTTCTCCTGCGAGCCGCACAGATTGCACGGCATGATCGGAAAGCCGCGCAGCTCCGCGTACTCGGCGAGATCGGATTCCGCGCAGTACGCGAGCGGCCGGATCACGATGTTGCGGCCGTCGTCCGAGCGCAGCTTCGGCGGCATCGCCTTCAGCGCACCCTGATGGAACAGGTTGAGGAACAGCGTCTCGACGATGTCGTCGCGATGATGGCCGAGCGCGATCTTCGTGAATCCATTCTCGGCGGCGAACGAGTACAGCGCGCCGCGACGCAGGCGCGAGCAGAGGCTGCACATCGTCTTGCCTTCGGGAATCACGCGGCGCACGACGCTGTAGGTGTCCTGCTCGAGGATCTCGAACGGCACGCCGATCGTCGCGCAGATAATTCGGCAGCACGTTCGCATCGTAGCCCGGCTGCTTCTGATCGAGATGCACCGCGACGAGCTCGAAGCGCACCGGCGCCTTCGCCTGAAGCTTCAGCAGGATGTCGAGCAGCGCGTACGAATCCTTGCCGCCCGAAAGGCAGACCATCACGCGATCGCCGTCGACGATCATCTGGTAGTCGGCGATCGCCTGGCCGACCTGGCGGCGCAGGCGCTTGGCGAGCTTGCCGGCTTCGTAGTCGTGTTTGCGGGCGAGGCGGGCGTTCATTGCGAGCGAATCGGTGCGGAAACGGGCGCGCATTGTACGCCGCGAACGTACGGCCGCGACGGCGCGTGCTTTCCCCTCTCCCGCTTGCGGGAGAGGGTAGGGTGAGGGCACGCCGGTTCAACACTTCATCGGCGAACCAAGCTTCCCTCACCCGCGCCTTGCGGGCGGCCTCTCCCGCAAGCGGGAGAGGCGAACATCAGCGTCGCTTCGAAGTCGCGCGCACGCGCGCCGGCACGCGATCGCTCCGGCGCGTGCGGCTCGTCGGATTCCGCGCCGGCCGGCGGCGAGCTGCTCGCCTCGGCATAACGCCCGCCGTCATCGCGCACGAAATCGCAGAACGCCTGCGCGATCGGCAGCAGCTGCTTGCCGCGCCGATGCACGACGTGCCAGCGCCGCATGACCGGCAAGCCCGCGATCGTCGGCACTTTCACGAGCCCGAGCCCGCGCTCGAGCCCGATCGTGTTCAACGAAAGAAATCCGACGCCGAGCCCCGCGAGCACGGCCTGCTTGACCGCTTCGTTGCCGGTCATCTGGATGACCTTGCGCGGCGAGAACGACTGGCTCGCGAAGAAACGCTCCATGACCGCGCGCGTGCCGGAGCCCGGCTCGCGCACGAGGAACGCATCGTCGGCGAAATCGGCGATGACGAGACGCGGCCGCGCAGCCAGCGCGTGATCGGCGCGCAGCACGAGGCCGTGCGGATGATCGGCGAACGGCACCGCGACCGCGTCGAGGAATTCCGGCGGCACGCCCATGATCGCGATGTCGATCTCGTTGTCGGCGAGGAGCTTGCAGGATCTGCGCGCGGTTCTCGACCTGCAGCGAAAGCTCGGCGCCCGCGTGCTGTTCGAGGAACGTCGCCAGCATGTGCGATGCGAAATACTTCGCGGTCGAGACGATGCCGACATTGAGCTTGCCGTGCTGCTGGCCGCGCATCGCGGCGAGGCGCTGATCGAGCTCGTCGAGCTCCTGCTGCACGCGGCGCGCGTACACCGCGACCGTTTCGCCGGCGTCGGTCAGGCGCAGTTGCCGGCCGACCAGCTCCGTCAACGGCAGCCCGCATTCCTGCTCCAGCGCCTTCAGCTGCATCGAGACGGCCGGCTGCGTCAGATGGCAGACGCCGGCCGCGGCCGAAATGCTGCGCAGGCGCGCAACCTGCTCGAAAACGCGAAGCTGGCGCAGCGTCACGCGTTTCATGGCGTCTCCGATGTATCAATAAATCTTATGCAGCGGCACAGATAATCTGAATATACCTGATGCATTCCGCTGCGTACATTCGACCTCGACCAGCGATCGAGGAGTTGTGCGATGAACGCAGCGGTGACCCAGCTACGCGCGACCGAGACAACCAACGAGCGCTACAAGTCCGGCGTGATCCCGTACAAGAAGATGGGCTACTGGCAGCCGGACTACGAGCCGATCGAGACCGACGTCGTCGCGCTGTTCCGCATCACGCCGCAGCCCGGCGTCGATGCCGACGAAGCCGCGGCCGCCGTCGCCGGCGAATCGTCGACCGCGACATGGACCGTCGTCTGGACCGATCGCCTGACCGCCTGCGAGCTCTATCGCGCCAAGGCCTATCGCGTCGATCCGGTGCCGAACACCGGCCCCGGCACGAAGACCGAGCAGCAGTATTTCGCGTACATCGCGTACGACCTCGATCTCTTCGAGCCGGGCTCGATCGCGAACCTCACCGCATCGATCATCGGCAACGTGTTCGGCTTCAAGGCCGTGAAGGCGCTGCGCCTGGAAGACATGCGCATTCCGGTCGCGTATCTCAAAACGTTCCAGGGTCCGCGCGACGGGCATCGTCGTCGAGCGCGAACGCCTCGACAAATTCGGCCGGCCGCTGCTCGGCGCGACGACGAAGCCGAAGCTCGGACTCTCGGGCCGCAACTACGGGCGCGTCGTCTACGAAGCGCTGAAGGGCGGCCTCGATTTCGTCAAGGACGACGAGAACATCAACTCGCAGCCGTTCATGCACTGGCGCGACCGCTTCCTCTACGTGCATGGAAGCGGTCAACAAGGCATCGGCCGCGACCGGCGAAGTCAAAGGCCACTACCTCAACGTCACCGCCGGCACGATGGAGGAGATGTACGAGCGCGCCGAATTCGCCAAGGAGCTCGGCTCGGTCATCGTCATGATCGATCTCGTGATCGGCTACACCGCGATCCAGTCGATGGCGAAGTGGGCGCGCAGGAACGACATGATCCTGCACCTGCACCGCGCCGGAAATTCGACGTACTCGCGCCAGAAGAACCACGGCATGAACTTCCGCGTCATCTGCAAATGGATGCGCATGGCCGGCGTCGACCACATCCACGCGGGCACCGTCGTCGGCAAGCTCGAAGGCGATCCGCTGATGATCAAGGGCTTCTACGACACGCTGCGCGACTCGAAGACGCCGCAGAGTCTCGAGCACGGCTTGTTCTTCGAGCAGGACTGGGCGTCGCTCAACAAGGTGATGCCGGTCGCGTCGGGCGGCATCCACGCCGGCCAGATGCATCAGCTGCTCCACTATCTCGGCGAAGACGTGATCCTGCAGTTCGGCGGCGGCACGATCGGCCACCCGATGGGCATCCAGGCCGGCGCGACGGCGAACCGCGTCGCGCTCGAAGCGATGATGCTCGCGCGCAACGAAGGCCGCGACTACTTCCGCGAAGGTCCGCAGATCCTCGAAGCGGCGGCGAAGACGTGCAAGCCGCTCAAGGCCGCGCTCGATACGTGGAAGGACATCAGCTTCAACTACGAGTCGACCGACACGGCGGACTTCGTGCCGACGGCGACGGCGAGTGCGTGACGCCAATGAGCTGCGCAACGCTCCATCTCGTCATTGCGGCGAAGGCCGCAATCCAGCTTCTTCCCCTGAATGCTGGGTCCCGGCCTCTGCCGGGACGACGAGTCCTTTTCCGGAATTAGAGGGAATGCCGCCATGATGACCAACCCCGGCAACCGCATCACCCAGGGCCAGTTCTCGTTCCTGCCCGACCTCACCGACGCGCAGATCACCGCGCAGATCAAGTACGCGCTCGACGAACGGCTGGGCGGTCAGCGTCGAGTACACGGACGATCCGCATCCGCGCAACACGTACTGGGAGATGTACGGCAATCCGATGTTCGATCTCAAGGATCCCGCCGGGATCCTCATGGAGATCAACGAATGCCGCAAGACGTTCCCGAATCACTACGTCCGCGTGATGGCGTTCAATTCCGTGCGCGGCGTCGAGAGTCCGGCGATGTCGTTCATCGTGAACCGGCCGGACGAACGAACCCGGTTTCGGATTGACGCGCCAGGAAGGCCCAGGCCGCCAGATCCACTACACCGTGACGAGCTACGCGGCGCGACAAGCCCGAAGGCGAACGCTACGGCTGACGATCGCGATGACGGCTCGCCTCCGACACGATCGCACCGCGTTCGGCGCGATCGGCACGAACGCCGCCACGTTGAACCGTCGCCCTCGATACCTCAGGGCGAACGGAGCGAGCGAGAAGCCGTCGCATGAGCGAGTCGACCATCGATCTCCGAGCGATCTGGAACGAGTCCGGCGTACAGGCCGTGCTCGACAAGCTCGATGCGCGAGCTGATCGGTCTCGCGCCGGTCAAGAAGCGCATCCGCGAGATCGCCTCGCTGCTGGTCGTCGACAAGGTGCGCCGCGACATGCAGCTCGCCGCCGGCGCGCCGTCGCTGCACATGAGCTTCACCGGCAATCCCGGCACCGGCAAGACGACGGTCGCGCTGCGCATGGCCGACCTCCTGCACAAGCTCGGCTACAGCCGCACGGGCCATCATGGTCGCGGTCACGCGCGACGATCTCGTCGGCCAGTACATCGGCCACACCGCGCCGAAGACCAAGGAAGTGCTGAAGAAAGCGATGGGCGGCGTGCTCTTCATCGACGAGGCGTACTACCTCTACCGCCCCGAGAACGAGCGCGACTACGGACAGGAAGCGATCGAGATCCTGCTGCAGGTCATGGAGAACAACCGCGACGATCTCGTCGTGATCCTGGCCGGCTACAAGGATCGCATGGAGACGTTCTTCCGCTCGCAATCCGGGCATGAGCTCGCGCATCGCGCATCACATCGATTTTCCGGACTACACCGACGACGAGCTGCTCGCGATCGGCGAGCTGATCCTGAAGGACTGGAACTACCGCCTGTCGCCGCGCGCGCAGAAGGTGTTCCACGACTACATCGAGCGCCGCCGCGCGCAGCCGCATTTCGCCAACGCGCGCTCGATCCGCAACGCGCTCGATCGCGCGCGCCTGCGCCAGGCGCGACGCCTGCTCGAAGAGGGCGGCAGCCGTCGACAAGACCGCGCTGCAGACGATCGAGGCCGAGGACATCCTGCAATCGCGCGTGCTGGCCGGCGTGCGCGCCGTCGGCGGCGAGAAGGCGGCGACATGAGCACCGAGCTGCGCGCGCTGATCTTCGACGTCGACGGCACGCTCGCCGACACCGAGGAATTCCATCGCCGCGCGTTCAACGCGACGTTCGCCGCCGCCGGGCTCAACTGGTGGTGGAACCGCTCGACGTATCGCGAGCTGCTGCGCGTCGCCGGCGGACGCCAGCGCATGCGCGCGTTCGCCGAACGCGAGGATCCCGCGACGACCGAGCGCGACGATTTCGAGGAATTGCTGACCGCGCTGCACGCGGCGAAGACGCGCCGCTACGACGCATCGCTGCGCGAGGAGCCGCTGCCGCTGCGTGCCGGGCATCGCGCGCCTGTTCGACGAAGCCGCCGCCGCGCACGTCACGCTCGCGATCGCGACGACGACGACCGCGGCGAATCTCGACGCACTGCTCGAACCGCCATTTGGCCGCACCTGGCGCGAGCGCTTCGCCGCGATCGTTTCCGGCAGCGAGATCAAGCGCCTCAAACCCGAGCCCGACGTCTATCTCGAAACGCTGCGCCAGCTCGGCCTCGATGCGCGCGACTGCCTCGCGTTCGAGGATTCCGCGAACGGCATCCGCAGCGCCGAAGCCGCCGGTCTCGCGGTCGTCGCGACCCCGACCTGGTACTCGCTCGCCGAATCCTTGCCGCGCGACGCTGGTCACGCTGCCGCATCTCGGCGATCCGGAGCAGCCGCTGGCGAAAGGCACGCCGGGCGCGCCGTTCGTCGATCTCGCGCTTCTGCGCGAATGGCATCGACATCGCAATCGCACAACGAGCCTCCGGGGAGGGCCGTCGCATGCTTCTGACCGACAAGACCACGTTCACCGAATTCCTGATCGAGGCGCGCCGCAACCATCCGGAAGCGCGCGGCGATCTCAACGGCGTGCTGCATTCGGTCGCGACCGCGTGCAAGGCGATCTCGCGCGCGGTCGCGCACGGATCGCTGGCCGATCTGCTCGGCAATGCCGAGGACAGCAACGTGCACGGCGAGCGGCAGAAGAAGCTCGACGTGATCGCCAACGACATCTTCATCCGGCTCAACGAAAACCGCGGCTACGTCGCCGGCATGGCGTCGGAGGAGCTCGAAGCAGCCGTACGTGCTGCCGACGCGCTACGAGCGCGGCAAATACCTTCTGCTGTTCGATCCGCTCGACGGCTCGTCGAACATCGACGTCAACGTCTCGGTCGGCATCGATCTTTTCGATCCTGCGCGCGCCGCGTCCGGGCGCCGATCCGGAATCGGCGGATTTCCTGCAATGCGGCGCCGAGCAGGTCGCGGCCGGCTACGCGATCTACGGACCGTCGACGATGCTCGTGCTGACGACGGGCCACGGCGCGCACGCGTTCACGCTCGATCCGCTGCTCGGCGAATTCATCCTGTCGCATCGCGATCTGCGCATCCCCGAGGAAACGCACGAGTTCGCGATCAACACCTCGAACAGCCGCTTCTGGGAATACCCGGTGCAGCGCTACGTCGACGAATGCCTCAAGGGCTCGAGCGGCTCGCGCGGCAAGGATTTCAACATGCGCTGGATCGCCTCGCTGGTCGCCGAAGCACACCGCATCCTGATGCGCGGCGGCGTCTTCATGTATCCGCGCGACACCAAGAAGCCCGGCGTCAACGGACGCCTGCGGCTGCTGTACGAGTGCAATCCGATCTCGCTCCTGATGGAGCAGGCCGGCGGCCGCGCGAGCACCGGCTACAAACGCATGCTCGACGTCAAACCCGAAGCGCTGCACCAGAAGATCGGTTTCGTGTTCGGCTCGCGCGCGGAAGTCGAGCGCATCGAGCGCTATCACCTCGAAGGCGACACGCGCGACAGCGAGCAGCCGCTGTTCGCGCAGCGCGGCCTTTTCCGAACTCCGGCGTGACTGACGGGAGCAAGCCATGTCCGAACTGCATCCGATCATCGCCATCACCGGCTCGTCCGGCGCCGGCACCACTTCGGTCACGCGCACGTTCGCGAACATGTTCCGGCGCGAGCACGTCAACGCCGCGATCATCGAAGGCGACAGCTTCCATCGCTACGACCGCAAGTCGATGCGCGAAGCGGTCGCGGCCGCCGACAAGGAACGCCAGTCGCACTTCAGCCACTTCGGCCACGAGGCGAACCTGTTCGAGGATCTCGAAGCGCCTGTTCGCCGACTACGCCGCGACCGGCGGCGGCAAGCGCCGGCGGTATCTGCACGACGCGGCCGAAGCCGAACCGTACAAGCAGGATCCGGGCACGTTCACCGCGTGGGAAGACGTGCCGGCGTCGGATCTTCTCTACTACGAAGGCCTGCACGGCGCGGTCGTGCACGAGAACATCAACATCGCGCGGCATCCGGATCTCCTGATCGGCGTCGTGCCGGTCATCAATCTCGAATGGATCCAGAAGCTGCATCGCGACTCGTTCCATGCGCGGCTATTCGACCGAAGCGGTGATGGACACGGTGCTGCGCCGCATGCACGACTACGTGCACTACATCTGCCCGCAGTTCTCGCGCACGCACGTGAACTTGCAGCGCGTGCCGACCGTCGACACGTCGAACCCGTTCATCGCGCGCGCGATCCCGAGCCGCGGACGAGAGCTTCGTCGTGATCCGCTTCCGCGATCCGAAAGGCATCGACTTCCGTTATCTGCTGTCGATGCTGCACGACTCGTTCATGTCGCGCGCGAACACGATCGTCGTGCCCGGCGGCAAGATGGAGCTCGCGATCGAGATCATCTTCACGCCGTTCGTCTGGCGCATCCTCGAGCGCAAGCAGAAGGCCGAGGCGCGGCAGACCCATCTGGAGGCCGTCGCATGAACGCCGTCACGCCTCTCGTTCCTGCCGCGCGCGAACACGCGAATACCGCGCGGCTCGCCAATGCGATCCGCCTGCTCGCCGCCGATGCGGTCGAGAAGGCGAAGTCCGGTCATCCCGGCATGCCGATGGGCATGGCCGAAATCGCGGTCGCGCTGTGGACGCGTCATCTGCGCCACAACCCGCGCGATCCGGAATGGCCCGATCGCGACCGCTTCGTGATCTCGAACGGCCACGGCTCGATGCTGCAGTACGCGCTGCTGCACCTGACCGGCTACGACCTGCCGATCACCGAGCTGAAGCGCTTCCGCCAGTTGCATTCGAAGACGCCGGGCCATCCCGAAGTCGGCGTGACGCCGGGCGTCGAGACGACGACCGGGCCGCTGGGGCAGGGCATCAGCAACGCGGTCGGCATGGCGCTCGCCGAGCGGCTGCTCGCCGCCGAGTTCAACCGGCCCGGGCCATGCGATCGTCGATCACCACACCTACGTCTTCCTCGGCGACGGATGCCTGATGGAAGGCATCTCGCACGAAGCGTGCGCGCTCGCCGGCACCTGGAAGCTCGGCAAGCTGATCGCGTTCTACGACGACAACGGCATCTCGATCGACGGCGCCGTCGACGGCTGGTTCACCGACGACACCGCGAAACGCTTTCGCGCGTACGGCTGGCAGGTCGTCGATGGCGTCGACGGACACGACGTCGAAGCGGTCGACCGCGCGATCGATCTCGCCAAATCGGACGGCGAGCGGCCGACGCTGATCGTCTGCAAGACCGCGATCGGCAAGGGCGCGCCGACGCGCGCCGGCACCGCGAAGGCGCACGGCGAGCCGCTCGGCGCGGACGAGATCGCCGCGACGCGCCAGGCGCTCGACTGGCACGCACGCGCCGTTCGAGATTCCGGACGACATCGCGCGCGAATGGGATGCGCGCGAAGCCGGCGCGGAGCTGCAGAACGACTGGGATCGCCGTTTCGATCGCTACTGCGCCGCGTATTCCGGACGCCGGCGCCGAGTTCGTGCGGCGACTCGCCGGCGAATTGCCGGGCGATTTCGCGAAGATCGCGGCCGAGCTGATCGAGAGCGCGAACGCGAAGGCCGAATCGGTCGCGACGCGCAAGGCAAGCCAGCTCGCGCTCGAAGCATTCGCGCCGGCGGTTCCCGAAATGATCGGCGGCTCGGCCGACCTCACGCATTCCAATCTCACGATCTGGAAAGGCGCGACGACGCTGAAACGCGGCGAAGCCGGCCGCTACATCAGCTACGGCGTGCGCGAGTTCGGCATGGCCGCGATCATGAACGGCCTCGCGCTGCACGGCGGCTTCATCCCGTTCGGCGGCACGTTCCTGACGTTCACCGACTACAGCCGCAACGCGATCCGCATGGCCGCGCTGATGAAGCTGCGCGTGATCCACGTGCTCACGCACGATTCGATCGGACTCGGCGAGGACGGCCCGACGCACCAGGCCGTCGAGCACGTGTCGAGCCTGCGCCTGATTCCGGATCTCGAAGTCTGGCGGCCGTGCGATACGGTCGAAACCGCGGTCGCGTGGAAGCTCGCGCTCGAACGCCGCAACGGACCGACCGCGCTGATCCTGTCGCGCCAGAACCTGCCGTTCGTATTGCGCGACGACGCGGGCATCGCGGCGATCGAGCTCGGCGGCTACGTCGTCTCGGATCCGGACGGCCCGTTGCACCGGATCGTCATCGCGACCGGCTCCGAAGTCGGCCTTGCGCTCGCGGTGCAGAAGAAGCTCGCCGACGAAGGCATCGGCGTGCGCGTCGTGTCGATGCCCTCGACGACGACGTTCGATCGCCAGCCCGCGGAGTATCGCGATGACGTGTTGCCTTCGCGGCGTTCCGAAGATCGCGCTCGAAGCCGGCGCGAGCGCGCTCTGGTGGAAATACGTGCGCGGCGAAGGCTGCGTGATCGGCATCGACCGCTTCGGCGAATCGGCGCCCGGCGCGCAGCTGTTCGAGTATTTCGGATTCACGCCGGAGCGCGTCGCCGACGTCGTGCGACGCGGCACCGAGGTTGCCTGATGTTCCCCCTCTCCCGCTTGCGGGAGAGGGCTGGGGTGAGGGCACTCTTGGTTCGACCGATAGCAAGAGCTTCCCTCATCCGCCTGCCGGCACCTTCTCCCGCAAGCGGGAGAAGGGACCACACCGAACTTCCCATCGAGAGACCACCGCCATGGCCCTCATCTCCCTCAAGCAACTCCTCGACCACGCCGCCGAACACGCGCTACGGCCTGCCCGCGTTCAACGTCAACAACATGGAACAGATCCAGGCGATCATGCAGGCCGCCGACGAAGTCGACAGCCCGGTGATCCTGCAGGCATCCGCCGGCGCGCGCAGCTACGCAGGCGAAGCCATTCCTGCGCCATCTCGTGCTCGCCGCGGTCGAGCAATATCCCGCAGATTCCGGTGTGCCTGCATCAGGATCACGGCGCGAGCCCGGCCGTCTGCCAGGCATCGATCCGCTCCGGCTTCACGAGCGTGATGATGGACGGCTCGCTGAAGGAAGACATGAAGACGCCGGCGAGTACGAATACAACGTGATGGTCACGCGCCGCGTCGTCGACATGGCGCACGCGGTCGGCGTCTCGGTCGAAGGCGAGTTCGGTTGCCTCGGTTCGCTCGAATCCGGAACCGCCGGCGAGGAAGACGGCTCCGGCGCCGAAGGCGTGCTCGATCATTCGCAGTTGCTGACCGATCCCGAACAGGCCGCCGACTTCGTCGCCAAAACCGGCGTCGACGCGCTCGCCGTCGCGATCGGCACGTCGCACGGCGCCTACAAGTTCACGCGACCGCCGACCGGCGATATCCTCGACATCGAACGCATCAAGGCGATCCATGCGCGCATTCCGTCGACGCATCTCGTCATGCACGGCTCCTCGTCGGTGCCGCAGGAATGGCTCGCGGTGATCCGCGCGCACGGCGGCACGATCAAGGAAACCTACGGCGTGCCGGTCGAGGCGATCGTCGAAGGCATCAAGCACGGCGTGCGCAAGGTCAACATCGACACCGACATCCGCCTCGCGATGACCGGCGCGATGCGCCGCGCGCTCGCGAAGGATCCGAGCGAGTTCGATCCGCGCAAGTTCTTCAAGGCATCGATCGCCGCCGCGCGCGAAGTCTGCACGGCGCGCTTCGAAGCGTTCGGCAGCGCCGGGCCGCGCGGCGTCGATCCGGCCGGTCGCGCTCGAGCGCATCGCGACCGAATACGCGAAGGCGGCCTGAGGCGCGCATGCAGTTCCTCGCCGGCGTGCGCGCGATCCTGTTCGATCTCGACGGCACGCTGGTCGATACGGCGCCGGACATCGCGGCCGCGGTCGGCGCGACGCTGCGCGATCTCGATCGCCCGCCGCTCGACGACGCGGCGGTGCGGAGCTACATCGGCCGCGGCGTCGACGTGCTGCTGCATCGCGTGCTGACTGGCGAGCGCGACGGCAACGCGGCGCTCGACGTGCATCGGCATGCGCGCGGCGTTTTCCTCGGTCACTACGAAACGCACAACGGCCGCACGGCGACGGTCTATCCCGGCGTGCGCGAAGGCATCGCGCACGCGCGACGGCTCGGACTCAAGCTCTGCTGCGTGACGAACAAGCCGCAGGCGTTTTCCGACGCGCTGCTCGCCGAGGTCGGGCTCGATCGCGATCTCGAATTCGTGATCGGTGGCGATGCGCTGCCGAAAGGCAAGCCCGATCCGATGCCGCTGCTGCACGCGGCGGCGCGGCTCGGCGTCGCGCCGCAGCAGTGCCTGATGATCGGCGATTCGTCGAACGATGCGCTCGCTGCGCGCGCGGCCGGCATGCCGGTCGTGCTGGTCGGCTATGGTTACAGCGAGGATCAGGCGATCGATACGATCGACTGCGATGCGATCGTCGCGTCGATTGCAGACGTGTCGCGACGCTCGATCCGCGACAAACCGCGCGTCTTCGCCGCGCGGACCCGAGCGCGCGGATTGAGTCGGCGGTCCGCGGTTTTCGCTTCCGCGCGGACATGCCCGAGCCGCCGCGCCGGCGCTACACTTGTGCGGTCGCCGAGGCCCGCATGTTCCCCGAAGATCCGGCCGCCATCGCCCGCAAGCTGACCGAGCTCAAGATCGAGCATCGCGATCTCGATGCGGCGATCGCGCGCCTCGTGCTCGATGCCGGCTGCGACGAGCTGCACCTGACGCGCCTCAAGAAGCGCAAGCTCAAGCTCAAGGACATGATCGCGTACCTCGAGAACAAGCTGATTCCCGATCTCGACGCGTGACGCGACCTGCGCGAAATCAGCCGGGCGGCGGCGCGGCCGGCACGGGCTCGTACTCGTAGGTTCCGCCGTCGGCCATCAGCGCGAGGTACAGGTGGCCGTTCTTCATGACGTACGAGCGCACGGCGTCCCAGTCGGCCGCGACACGATCGTGCATCGAGCCCGGCGGACACATCATGCGGGTCAGCGCGAGCGGTCCGAACGTGAGCGCATTCGGCGCGTCCGATTTCCACGTGCCGTGACCGCGGTTGCAGTCGATGCGCGCGACGGCGCTGCCGTCGGGCTGGAACGTGATCGTGTACTTCGAGCGGTCGTCGGGTTCGAGCGTCGTGCCGTCGCTGCCCGAGAACTTCACGAGCTGCCACGAGGTTCCGGCGAGCGAGGCGGTCGGCGCAGCGGGCGTCGTCGGGGCCGCTGATTTTTCGACCGGCGGCGACGCCGCGACCGGTGGCGGTGCGCTTGGCTGGCAGCCGGCGATCGCTGCGCCGGCGAGTACCAGGGCCGTCATCCAGGACAGTCGCGCGATCATCGGTCAATCCTCCCTTCGATGATGGGACGAGCATACGCCGACGCGTGCGGACGCGAAATCTTCAGCGGTTCTGTTTATCCCAGCGTGGCTGCGCGTGAATGGGCGCGACTCGCCGACGGTCCGTGCGAGCGCGGCACGAGCGGGCGTGAATTTCGGAACGTTCTTGCAGACTTGCCCTCACCCCAGCCCTCTCCCGCGAGCGGGAGAGGGGGCGACGCGCGCTTCGCGCGCGTGAATCGTTCAGGCTTGCGCCGAACCACCGTCCGCGCTGCGCGTCAGCTCCGCCTGTTTTTCCGGCGTCAGCTTGAGGATGCCGTGGCGGATCTCGCGGCACAGGATCACGCGCGCGTGCTGCGCGACCGCGTTGAGCTGCGTGTCGAACACGAGCTTGCCGTTCTCGTCGCCCGAGATCACGCGCCGTTCGCGCAGCTTCTGGATGAAGCCGCGGAACAGCGAGCGGTCGAAGAATTCCGGCGCGTTGAGCTCGTGCAGCAGCGACAGGCGCTGCGCGGTCAGCCAGCACAGCGTCTCGAGCTCGCCGGCCGACAAGCGTGTGCGGGCCGTTCTTCACCAGCAGTGCGACGCCGATGTAATAGCGCTCGATCGCGGGCAGCAGGTTGCGCCCCAGCGCGCGCAGGCGGAACGCCGAATCGCTCTGGCCCGCTTCGCGCGTGATCACGCGGCCTTCGGCATCGACGCCGAGCAGGCCGCGCGCGACGAAGAAATCGATCGTCGCCTGGATGCGCTGCGCGAATTCCTCGTCGCGTCCACGGCAGGAACAGCTCGGACTGGATGAACGGATAGACCAGCCGGCCGAGACGCAGGATCGATGCGCGCGCCATGCGCCGGTTGTTGAGGAAGCAGCACGCGACCCAGCCGGCCGTCGCGTAGAGATGCGTCACGTTGTTGCGGAAGTACGAGAGCAGCACGCCCTGCTCATCGTCCACGCTGAGCACGTCGCCGAGCGGATGCGCCGTGCGGCGGATCCAGCCCATCTTTTCGCCGTACGCGATGATCTGCGCGGCCGAGCGATCCGTCATCGTCACGCGATCCGAATACGGAAGCTCGGCGAGCAGCGCCTTGCCGAGGTCGATCTGCGCGGCGAGATCGGCTTCGGTCATCGCGTGCTTGGGCGTCGGCAGCAGCGAGATCGCGAGCAGGTTGATCGGATTGACGTGCGCGGCGCGGTTGACGTTTTCGAGGATGCGCGTGGCGAGCTCGTCGACGGCGCGATTCAGCCACTCGGGTTTCGCTTCGGGATCCTGCGTCGCCGTCTCCCATTCCGGTTCGACCTCGTCGAGCAGGGGACGCAGGAAAATCGGTTCGCCGAAATTGAGCGCGACGCGGCCATAGTGCTGGCGCAGCGCGCCGAACGCCTTGAAGAATCCGAGCAGCGATTCCTTTTCCTTCGGCTTGCCGGAAAGCTCGCCGATGTAGGCATCGCCTTCCATGATCTTTTCGTAGCCGATGTAGACCGGCTGGAACACGACCGGCCGGCGCGATTCGCGCAGGAAACTGCGCAGCGTCATCGACAGCATGCCGCCGCGCGGGGCTGAGCAGGCGCCCGGTGCGCGAGCGGCCGCCTTCGATGAAGTATTCGAGCGACACGCCGCGCGCGAACAGCTGGCTGATGTATTCGCGGAACACGGTCGAATAGAGCGGATCGCCCTTGAACGTGCGGCGCAGGAAGAACGCGCTGCCACGGCGCAGGATCGGCCCGATCACCGGCATGTTGAGATTGATGCCGGCGCCGATGTGCGGGATCGCGACGCCGTTGGTCAAGCAGGTGATACGACAGCAGAAGGTAATCGACGTGGCTGCGATGGCAGGGCACGTAGATGACTTCGTGACCCGGCGCGACTTTGCGCAGCGTGTCGAAGTGATGCACGTCGACGCCGTCGTAGAGCTTGTTCCAGAACGCCTTCAGCATGAACGAGATCGAGCGCACGACCGGGTGCGAGTAGTCCGCCGCGATCTCCAGCGCGTACTTGCGCGCACGTTGGCGCGCCTGCTCGGGCTTGATGTTTTCCTTGCTCGCCGCCGCTTCGATCGCGGCGCGCACCGGATCGGCGTTGAGCACGCGCATCGACGACCGTGCGCCGGTGCGAAAGATCAGGGCCGATGACGACCGCGCGAATGCGATGGAAATGCACGCGCAGCAGGCGCTGCAGCTTGCGCACGCCGCGCTCGGGCTCGGCCTGATCGCTGATCGCCTCGCGCATCGACACCGGCGGCGCGAACTGCACGAGCGTGTCGCGCCCGTTGAGCAGCAGCGCGAGCAGGCGGCGGAAGCGGCCGACGACGACCCAGTTTTCCGAGAACAGCACGCTGAACCATCCGGATTCGCGGTCGGGCGCGCGGCCGACGAAGATCGACACCGGCACCAGCCGCACGTCGATCGCAGCGTCGGCGCGCACGGCGTCGGCGAGCCGGCTCAGCGTCTCCGAGCGTGTCGGATGCGGACGCCGGCCGAACAAGCGCGGACGCCGCGACAGCGTGACGACCGCGCTGCGGCGCTTGATCGGAAGTTTCTCGGCGACCGCGTACGGCGACGGAAGGCCGGCCTCGCGGCACGCCTGCTCGAGGATCAGCGTATCGGAAAGGCCGTGGCGCTCGATGACGTAAACCGTCGGTGTCGCATCGTCGGGCACGAGCCGCGACGCATCGGCCGGCTCGCGACGGATCCGAAGCCACGGCCGCAGCAGCGCACCGAGGAATTCGATCCACGCGGGAGGCCGCGCGCCGGCGGCCGCGCGTGGCGCGGCGGGCATATCGTTCATGTGCCGAAGTTTAGCCCCGCGCGCCTTGCGGCGGCGGTCGTGCGGCGGGTCAGTTGCCCGGCGGCTTTTCGGGCGGGGTCGTCGGCGCCGGCGGGGTCGTGTCGGCCTTGGCGGCTTCTTCCTTGCGCGCCTTCACGCGCTCGATCGTGTCCTTGCCGTACCAGTGGCCGTCGATGTTGACCATTGCCGTCGTCGTCGATGAGCGGCGTGCCGAGCAGCACGTAGTTGACCTTCACCGACGCCGTCTTGCCGTCGTTGGTGACGACCTCAGGTTTGACCGAATCGAGCGTCTGGTCGACCGAGAAGCCGTACACGTTGAGCGCTTCCTTGAACGCGAGCAGCGCAACGCGCGCCTTCTGCATCGACTGGTCGAACGTCAGCGCGTGCACTTCGTCGAGCGTCTTCAGGTTCAGATCGCGCGCCGCGCGCGTCGCGATCGCGAGCACCTTCTTGACCGATTCGGGATCGGTGAAGCGCGTCTTCTGCACCCAGGCGGCCAGCGCGTTGATCGCGGCGACGGCCTGCTGCTTGTCGGCGTCGGACAGATCCTTGTTCTGCTGGACCATGCCCTGCAGCCAGCCTGACCCCATCGCGACGTACATCGGCATCTGCTGCTGGTACTGCGCATCGAACTGCTTGATCTGCGGCTCGATCTCCGCGTAGATCGTCTTCTCGGCGTCGGGCGCGGTCAGGCGCGACATCGTGTCCTGGAATTTCTGGCGTTCCTCGTCGGTCGGCGGCTTCTGATCCTTGCCCCACTCGGCCTTGAGCTCGTTGAAGTCGGCCGGCGGCAGCGCGTTCTGCATCAACGCGGCGAGATCGCCCTGCTTGAGAAGATCCGCGTTCTTGCGGACCGTCGCGTCCGGCGTATTCGCGCTGACGGCGACGGCGGGCGCCCCGGACTGCTGGTTTCCGCAACCGGCGGCCAAAACGGAGAGCAGCGCAACGAAGGCGACTGAAGCAAGACGCTTGGACATCGGAGATTCCCCGGGGGACGCCAAAGGCGGCGCACTCTAGCAGGGGCGACCCCGGGCATCTAGCGGGATCCGCAGCGCCATCCGCCGACGCGCCGCGGCACCCCGAAAAAAAAGAAAACTCAGAAGGCGGACCTTCTGAGTTCAATCCGGCAGAGCCGGAGGGGGAACTTGTACGTCGTTTTCTCTGGGGGCTGTTCTTTTCGGCAATGCGGGGCGTTGTTGTTGTCGTCACGAAATCAGTACGGAATCATCATACTTAGGCCAGAATACTAATGCAATACCTTACATGTTATGATGTAAGCTATTGATTATATTGTGTTAATGAGGATTGAACATTTGCGGACGCCGGCCGGCCGCCTGCGACAAGTTCATCAAGACGCCCGTATCCGGGCCAGCGTCGCGCCTCAGTCGGCCAGCAGGCTCGCCAGCCGCGCGATATGCGATGAGGCGAGCTCCTCGCGGTGCGCCGCGTCGAGCTCGGCATCGCGACCGGACCAGTGCAGATCGTCGCCCGGCAGCTCCTTGAGGAACCGGCTCGGCTCGTTCGCGACGAACTCGCCGTAGCGGCGCGAGCGCTTGGCGTACATCAGCGCGACTTCTTCCTTCGCGCGCGTGATGCCGACGTAGAGCAGGCGCCGCTCTTCCTCGACGCGGCCTTCGGCGAGGCTGCCTTCGTGCGGCAGCGAGCCTTCCTCGAGACCGACGATCGTCACGAAACGGAATTCGAGGCCCTTCGCCGAATGCAGCGTCATCAGGCGCACCGCGTTGCCGGGCTCGTCGCGATCGCCGTGCGCGAGCAGTGCGAGCTGCGCGGCGAGATCGCCGGCCGCGCCTTCCTTCTGCATCGCGCGCAGCCAGTCGGAAAGCTCGGCGAGATTGCCGAGCCGGCGCTCGCGCAGCGCAGGCTCCTTGACCTCGACCGCGATGTGATCGTCGTAGCCGATGCGCGCGCGCAGCTCGTCGACGAGCACCGCGGCCGGCACGCGCGATGCGCGCGCGGCGAATTCGCGGATCATGCCGGCGAACGCGCCGAGCGAACCGGCCGCGCGCGGCGCGAGCTGCGTGAGCGCCGCATCGCTTTCCGCCGCGCGCAGAAGCGAAACGTGCCGTGAGCCGGCGAGCCCGCCGAGCTTCTCGAGCGTCGTCGCGCCGATGTCGCGCCGCGGCGTGTTGACGATGCGCAGGAACGCCGCATCGTCGTCGGCGTTGTTGATCAGGCGCAGGTACGCGATGAGATCCTTGACCTCGGCGCGATCGAGAAACGCGGTGCCGCCGGTCACGTGATACGGAACGCGCGCGAGCCGCAGCGCCTTCTCGAGCGGCCGCGACTGGTGGTTGCCGCGATAGAGCACCGCGAACTCGTGCCACGGCGCCTTGTGCTTTTCGGCCAGATGCAGGATCGCGGCGGCGGCGCACTCGGCCTCGTGCTCGTCGTCGCGGCACTCGACGATGCGCAGCGGCCGGCCGTCGGCCTGCTCGCTCCAGAGCTTCTTGTCGAACACGTGCGCGTTGTTCGCGATCAGCGCGTTCGCCGCGCGCAGCACGCGGCCGGCGCAGCGGTAGTTCTGCTCGAGCTTGATGACCTTGAGCGCGGGATAGTCGCGCGAGAGCTCGGCGAGATTCTCCGGATTCGCGCCGCGCCACGTGTAGATCGCCTGATCGTCGTCGCCGACCGCGGTGAACATGCCGCGCTCGCCGGCGAGCAGCTTGAGCAGCCGGTACTGCGCGCCGTTCGTGTCCTGGCATTCGTCGACGAGCAGGTGCCGGATGCGCTCGCGCCAGGCGGTGCGCGCATCGCCATCCGCATCGAGCACCGCGACCGGCAGACGGATCAGATCGTCGAAATCGACCGCGTTGAACGCGGCGAGCCGCTGCTGGTAGTCGGCGTAAAGCTCGGCGGCTTCCTGCTCGCGACCGCTGCGCGCACGCGCGGCGGCTTCGTCCGGCGAGAGGCCTTCGTTCTTCGCGCGCGAGACGAGCGATTGCAGTCCGAACAGCGCGTCGGGCTTGATGCCCTTCGGCAGCAGGTCCTTCAGGATCGTCTGGCTGTCGTCGGCGTCGAACACGGAAAAATTGCGGCGCAGCCCGGCGCGCGCGTGCTCGATCTGCAGGAACTTGAGACCGAGCGCGTGGAACGTGCAGACCGTGAGGCCTTCCGCCGACGTGCCCTGCACGCGCCGCGCGACGCGCTCGCGCATCTCGCGCGCGGCCTTGTTCGTGAACGTGATCGCGGCGATCTTCGAGGCGGCGAGATTCTGCCTCCGGATCAGGTGCGCGATCTTCTCGACGATCACGCGCGTCTTGCCCGAGCCCGCGCCGGCGAGCACGAGCAGCGGACCGTCGCAGTATTCGACGGCGGCGCGTTGTGGAGGATTGAGGCTCATCGGCGGCGCAGCGTACGGAACGCGATTGTGCCTGCGCGATGGCGTCGCGCACAGCTTGACATCGCGCGGTGAACGGTCGCGAGCGATGTCCAGAAATTTGCCACCGTCAGGGTTCGCTGTCCTCGCGCCGGAACAGCAGAAACCAGGCGGCGCCTTCAAACACCGCGCCGAGGATCGCGAGCGCCGTCGCCGCCGCCGACCAGGCCAGCACGTAGCAGATCGCCGCGACGACGAAGCTCGCGCCCGCCGCCCAGTGCGCATAGTTGGGTGACAGGGAGTTGGGTGTCATGGCGCAAAGTCTGTACTGTATCGGCCGCACGAAACAGCCGACCCACGATCCCGATGGCCAAACTCTATTTCTACTACTCGGCGATGAACGCCGGAAAGACCACGACGCTGCTGCAGAGCGCGTACAACTATCACGAGCGCGGCATGCGCACGCTGATCCTGACGCCGGCGCTCGACCACCGCGGCGGCGAAGGCATGGTGGCGTCGCGCATCGGCCTCAAGGCGCCGGGCCGACGCTTCCAGCGCGAGGACGATCTGCTCGCGCTCGCGCGCGCCGACATCGACGCGCGCGGCAAGCTCGGCTGCGTGCTCGTCGACGAGGCGCAGTTCCTGACGCGCGCGCAGGTCTGGCAGCTCGGCGACGTCGTCGACGTGCTCGGCATTCCGGTGCTCGCCTATGGCCTGCGCACCGATTTCCGCGGCGAGCTGTTCGAGGGCAGCCAGTACCTGCTCGCCTGGGCCGACAATCTGATCGAGATCAAGACGATCTGCCACACCGGCAAGAAGGCGACGATGGTCGTGCGCGTCGACGCCGAAGGCCGCGCGGTCACCGCGGGCCCGCAGGTCGAGATCGGCGGCAACGAGCGCTACGTCTCGGTCAGCCGCGCCGAGTTCAAGCGCATCATGTCCGGCGAAGGACGCGTCGAGCTGCAGCAGACCGTGCTGCCGCTCGGCACGGCCGAAGCGAAAGCGCCATGAGCGTCGCATGGCCGCGGCCGTACTGGCGCGACTCCGGCGCGCAGGCATTCGTGCAGTGGTTCGTGTTCGGCGATTTCGAGGACGAGCTGCACGTCGACGCGCCGCGCTATCGCACGCGCGGCACGCCGGCCGGCGTCGAAGTCGCACGCTACGTGCACGACGCGATCCGCAGCTGGAACGGCTATCCGCTCGGCGGCTCGATGGGCACGCTGTTCGGGAACGAGGACGCGGCGTTATTCGCGCGCGCGAGCCGGCGCGCGAATGCCTGATGCTGCGCGGCAGCCTCGCCGATCCGCCCGATCTCGATTACCTGCGCGATCTCGTCGGAACGATCACCGGACTGGTCGATCTCGGCGGCGTTGCAGTCTGCGATCCGCAGATGCTCTCGCTGTTCGGTCCGATCGAATGGAGCAACCGCTTTTTCAGCGGCGGCGGATTCGACGCACGCAATCACGTCGCGATCCTGTCGCATGACGATGAGAACGCACGCGTCGCGCCTGCACATCCACACACGCGGCCTGCGCAAGTTCGCGCGCCCCGACATCAGCATCCGCAACGTGCCGGCGCCGCTCGCCGCGCATGCGGGCCAGCTCGCCCAGCGCTTCGTCGAATTCCAGGCACTCGGCGGCATCGTCGAGGAAGGGCGCGAGATCGTGGTGGACGGCCTGCCGCGAAGATGCACGCGCGCCATGGCGGAACGCTCGAGGATCCGCACTTCACCAACGTGCACCTCGCGATCCGCTGGCCCGACTAGGGATTCAGCGCTGGCAGCGCGGACAGAAGAACGTCGATCGCTGTCCGAGCGTGATCGCGCTGATCGGCGTGCCGCAGACCTTGCACGGCTGGCCTTCGCGGCCGTAGACGAACAGTTCCTGCTCGAAATATCCGGGCTCGCTGTCCGGATTGATGAAATCGCGCAGCGTCGTGCCGCCGCGCGCGATCGCATAGTTGAGGATGCGCTTGATCTCGGTCGCGAGTGCGCGCGTAGCGCTCGCGCGAGATCGAGCCCGCCGCGCGCTTCGGATGGATGCCGGCGGCGAACAGCGCTTCGGATGCGTAGATGTTGCCGACGCCGACGACGATCGCCTGATCCATCAGGAACACCTTCACCGCCGCCGACCGGCCGCGCGAGCGTTGCCACAAGTGATCGCCGTCGAAGTCGTCGCCGAGCGGCTCGGGTCCGAGATCGGCGAGCAGCGGATGCACCTTGCCCGGCGGCTGCCAGAGCTGCGAGCCGAAGCGGCGCGGATCGGTGAAGCGCAGCACGCGTCCGGAATCGAGCCGCCAGTCGACATGATCGTGCGCGCCGACCGGTGTCGATGCGGGCAGCACGCGCAGCGAGCCCGACATGCCGAGATGCAGCAGCGCGCTGCCGGCTTTGGTGTGCACGAGGAGATATTTCGCGCGGCGCTCGATGTCGTCGATGCGCTGGCCGGGCAGTTTCGTGCGCAGCGTGCGCGGGATCGGCCAGCGCAGGCGTGGCTGGCGGATGTCGAGCGCGACGACTGTTCGGCCGATCAGATGCGGGGCGAGGCCGCGGCGTGTGGTTTCGACTTCGGGTAGTTCGGGCATTTGATCTCTTCTTCCGCTTGCGGGAGAATGCGAGCCGTTTTGCACCCGGCGAGCTCCAGGATGACCGAGTGGTGCCGGAGGCGGATGAGGGCGCTCTTGGTGTGTCGAACCAAGGCTTGCCCTCACCCTAGCCCTCTCCCGCAAGCGGGAGAGGGGACTGGTTGCGTTATCTCGGCGCCGTATTTCCGTGCCGGCGCCGACCTCGCTTTCCGGCGTCGCGAACAGCAACGCACTGAACCGATCCGGCACCAGCGCGATCGTGCCGCCGAACTCGACGTAGCGATCGTTGCGGATGGCGTCGGTCGTGCCGAACTTCAAGACGGCGCCGTCGACTTCGAGCGTCGCGACAGCCGGATCGAGGCCGAGCTTGGCAGGATCGACCTCGCTCGCCGGACGGCGATAGCGCACCGGCGCGCGCACGATCGCGGCAAGGCGCGCCACGGCCTCGTCGTTCGCGGGTTTCGCCTCCGGCTCGCGCATGAACCAGTGTGCGCCGGTCTTTTCGTAGCGACGCGCGGTGCATTTCAGGCAGGAAACGCGAGCGAGCGGATCGTCGCCGGATCGATCGTCGTCAGCGGATCGCGCATGATCGCGCGTTCGCGCCGCAGTTCGGCGTACACGCCCGCGCCGAGCAGCACGACCATCGCGAGCAGAAAAATGTTCGTGCGCGTCCGTCGCCGCATCAGCGCCGCCTGCGTCGCCACCAGATCAGCATGCCACTTGCGGCGAGGATGAGCGGCAGCGCGATCAGGAACACGATGCTGAGCGCGCCGAGCTCTGCCTTGCGTCAGCGTGAGTGCGCGATCGGGCGCGGAGCGATCCGGCACGCTGATCTGGTCGTCGTCGCCGAGCAGCCAGTCGAACACGCGCTGGCCGAACTCGCGGTTGCCGCCGTTGCCGAGGAAGCTGTTGGAAAGGAAATCGCCGTCGCCGATGACGACGACGCGCTGCTCGCGCTTGTCCGGACGCGGCGACAGGCGCGACAGCGCAAAGCCGAGATCGAGTGGTCCCGGAATCTCGCCGGCGTCGGCGTCCTGGTGGATCGTGTCGGACGATTCGCCGACCTTCGGGATGTGGCCGGTCTCGTTCCACGATTTGTCCGAGCTGCGCAGAATCGGTTTCAGATCCCACGCCGGATTCGCCAGCTGCGCGAGCGCGGCCGGCTGCGGCAGCAGCGTCGTCAGCGCGAAGCCGCGCGTGATCGCGTGCGGCGGATATTTGTCGAGCGCGACGAAGCTCGGATCGGTCAGGCCGAACGCGCTGCCGCTTGCATCGACGACCGTGCCCGGCAGCACGCGTATCGACAATGCATTCGCGAGCGCATCGAGGCCGGACTTCTTCGCCGGGCTCGGTCAGCCAGAGCAGATTGCCGCCGCGATCGATGTAGTCGACCAGCGCTTGCGCGAGCGCCGGCGCCAGCGCGACGCGCGGATTCGCGATCACGACGAGATCGGAGTTCTCCGGCACCTTGCCGGTGTTCGCGAGCGGCAGCGGCACGGCGCGCAAGGCCACGGTCGGCGAGCGCGGCGACGAACTGGCCGAGATCCGCGTTCGCCTTGCCGAGCGGCTGGCGCTCGCCTTCGCCTTCGAGGAACGCGACGATGCGCTCGCGCGTGCGCGAAAGGCGCAGCAGCACGTTCGAGAATTCGGTTTCGCTCGAGCACTTTGAGCCGCTCGCTGCGATCCTTGTAGTGGATATCGAGCTCGCCATCGACGCTGATGCCGGCCGCGCGCATCGCTTCCGGATCCGCATCCGGATCGACGAAGCGAAGATCGATGTCGTGCTTCGCGCGCTGGTAGCGCTGGATGAAATTCGCGATCAGTGCGCGCAGGCCGCCCTGCGGGCTCGCATAGCTGACGACCTCGACCGGCCCATCGAGCGTTTTCAGGAGCGCGATCGACGCGGGACTGAGGCTCGCGCCGCTCGCGTGGCTGACATCGCGCTCGAAGCCGAAGCGCGTGCTGAGGAACGCGACCGCGATCGCGGCGATCGCGATCAGCGCAACGTACACGGCGCCGGCGAGACGTTCGCGCATCAGCCGCCCGTGCTGCGCAGGCGATCGAGCCGGCGCGCGGTGAGCGCGAGCGCGACGACGACGATCAAGAGGAAATACACGATGTCGACGCTCGCGACGAGCCCACGGAAGAACGGCTCGACGTGCGTCGGCAGCGCGAGATAGTTGATGCCCGTGTTGTCGACGCCCTGCAGGCGCGCGCCGGCGTCGATGATCGCGAGCAGGCTCGTGATCGCGAACGCGGCCGCGGCGGCGAGCGCCGGCTGCGGCGTCCAGGCGGAGCAGAGCAGGCCGATCGCGGTCAGCGCGCTGGCGAACAGCACGAGACCGAGGATCGCCGACGACGATCCGTCCGTAGTCGAGCGACGTGCCGAACCCGAGCGCGAGCGGCATCGCCGCGATGAGCACGATCAGCACGATGACGAAGCCGAGCGCGCCGAAGTACTTGCCGAGCGCGATGCGCATGTCGCCGACGCCGCCGGCGAGCAGCAGCGAGAGCGACTGCGTGCGCCGCTCGCCCGCGATCGAGCGCATCGTGATCAGCGGAACGATCAGCATCAGCAGATTCGAGAAGCTGCGCAGCAGCGGGATCGCGACGAGATCGGTCACGCCCGGCGCATCCTTGAGCCCACCGAGCTTCGGCGCGAGCTGCAGGAACGTTTCGAGCGCGAGCAGGTACTGCCAGGCCATCAGCGCGACGACGATCGCGGCGACCACCCATGCGAACGGTTGCACCGCGAGCCGCCGCCACTCGTGGCGCGCGATCAGTGCGGCGGCGCTCAAGCAGCCACCGCCGTCGCTTCGCCCGCTGCGATGGCCATGAAGATTTCCTCGAGCGCCGAGTTCTCGGCGCGCAACTCTTCGAGACCGAATCCGCGCTCGACGATCGCGGCCGCGAGCGCGCTGGCGCTGCGTGCCGTCGCGAAGGCGCAGCCGCCACTGGCGCGGATCGCCCGCTACCGGAGTAGCCGATACGACCGGCGCGACGCCAGCCCATTCGTTCGCGGCCACGTCGCGCGCGGTGCGTACGCGCATCGTTCCGGCCGGATCGAACCCGGCGAGACGGCCTTGGTGACGCAGGATGCCCTCGTGCAGGATCGCGACGCGATCGCAGCAGGCGACGACGTCGGGCAGCACATGGGTCGAGAGCACGACCGCGTGATCGGCGCCGAGCTCGCGCACGAGCTCGCGCAGACGCGAGGCCTGCACGGGATCGAGGCCCGAGGCCGGCTCGTCGAGCACGATCAGCCCGGGCTCGTGCAGGATCGCCTGGGCGAGGCCCACGCGCTGGCGGAAGCCCTTGGACAACGCGCCGATCAGCCGGCGGCTGACCTCACCGAGCCCGCAGCGCTCGATCGCGCGCGCGGTCGCGGCCGCGCGCGCCTTTCGCGAGCCCGTGCAGGCGCGCGCAGAAGACAAGGTATTCGGTCACCGTGAGCTCGGCGTGCAGCGGTGCGATTTCCGGCAGGTAGCCGATGCGCCGCCGCGCGAGCTCGGGATGCTCGGCGAGGTCCTCGCCGTCCAGCGCGCACGCGGCCCGCGCTCGGCGCGAGAACGCCGGCGATCATGCGCAGCGTCGTCGACTTGCCGGCGCCGTTGACGCCGAGGAGGCCGAGCACCTCGCCCTTCGCCAGCGCGAGGTCGAGATCGCAGACGACGCGGCGCCCGGCGAGGAGGCGGCTGGCCTTTTCGAGCACGAGCACGGGCGCGGCGGCGGTCATGGCCCGATTGTTCAGGTCGGGCGCATGTCCGGCAAGCTTCCTGCGCGCAAATCGGTCGTTCCGGCGAAAGCAGGTACCTTTTGTGCCCCGGTACGGCGCGGCGGGGCCGAATGGCTCCAAAATCCAAAAATCGGCCCGACTTTCGCGAAAACGACGAGCGTCGTATCCGCCGCCCGGAAAGTCGCAAAGCTTGACGAAATGCCATAGAACCCCACTTAGGCGTGGCGTATAGTCGTGTCCGCTCCTCTCCGTTCTCCCTTCCGGCCTCTCATTCATGATGGATTCCCTGCTCGCCTTTGCTGCGCGCGGTCTTACCCAGGCGTCCTGGGGTACCTGGATCGTCTATTTCATCGTCGTGACCCAGCTGACGATCCTTTCGGTCACGCTGTACCTGCACCGCAGCCAGGCCCATCGCGGCGTGGACTTCAATCCGGTCCTCGCCCACTTCGTTCCGCTTCTGGTGCTGGCTGTCGACCGCGCATGGTGACCAAGCAGTGGGTCGCGGTGCATCGCAAGCACCACGCCAAGTGCGAGACCGAAGACGATCCGCACAGCCCGCAGGTCTACGGCATCAACAAGGTGCTCTGGGAAGGCGTCGATCTGTACACGGTCGCGGCGACGAACAAGGCCGACCTCGACAAGTACGGCGTCGGCACGCCGGACGACTGGATCGAGCGCAACGTCTACGCGCGCTATCCCGAGCTTGGCCCGACGCTGCTCGCGTTCATCAGCATCGCTCTGTTCGGCGTCGTCGGCGTCGCGCTCTGGGCGCTGCAGATGGTCTGGATCCCGTTCTGGGCCGCCGGCGTCGTCAACGGCATCGGCCACTGGTGGGGCTATCGCAATTTCGAGTCGGCGGACACGTCGACCAATCTTTCGCCGTGGGGCGTGATCGGTCGGCGGCGAAGAGCTGCACAACAACCACCATGCGTTCCCGAGCTCGGCGCGTTTCGCGCTGCGCAGCTTCGAGTTCGATATCGGCTGGGCGCTGATCTGCGTGTTCGAGGGCGCTCGGGCTCGCCAAGGTCCTGCGCGTCGCTCCGTCGCTCGATCTGCGTCCGAACATGAATCTGCCGGATGCGGAAACCGCCAAGGCGCGTGCTGACCCACCGCTTCCACGTGATGAGCGATTATTTCCGCGGTGTCATCGCACCGACGCTGCGCGACGAGGCGGCCAACGCCGGCGCCGGCATCAAGGCGCTGCCGCGCAAGCTGCGCAAGGCGCTCGGCAACGGCGGACGCTGGCTCGACGCGGCTTCGCGCGAGCGCCTGAACGCGTTCACCGAAAGCCGTCCGCAGCTGCGCACCGTCTGCGAATTCCGCGCGCGTCTCGCGGCGCTGACCGAGCGCAATGGTCGCAACGGTGACGCATTGCTCGACAGCATCAAGCAGTGGTGTCACGAGGCCGAGGCGACCGGCATCCGCACGCTCGCGGATTTTGCGAATCGACTGAAAGGCTATCGCGTCGTCGGCGAACACGGCTGACGGTTCGCGATTCAGGAATCGAAGAAAAGCCCGCCTCACGGCGGGCTTTTTCTTTTCCGGCAACGTGACACGACCCAAAAAAAACCCGCCACGAGGGCGGGTTTTTTCGATCGCTTCGCGGGAGACAGCTCGCAAACGGGTCTTACTTGATCTTCCCTTCCTTGTACATGACGTGCTTGCGCACGACCGGGTCGTACTTCTTCACTTCCATCTTGTCCGGCGTGTTCTTCTTGTTCTTGTCGGTCGTGTAGAAGTGGCCGGTGCCGGCCGAGGACGTGAGACGGATCTTGTCGCGCTTGGATGCCATGGTCTTAGCTCCTTAAATCTTTTCGCCGCGGCCGCGAAGTTCGGCAAGGACGACTTCGATGCCTTTCTTGTCGATCGTGCGCAGGCCGTGACTCGACACGCGCATGCTGATCCAGCGGTTCTCGCTCGGCACCCAGAAGCGGCGCTCGTGCAGGTTCGGCAGCCAGCGGCGCTTGGTCTTGTTGTTGGCGTGGGAAACGTTGTTGCCGGAAAGCGCCTTCTTTCCGGTGACTTGGCAGACTCTGGACATGCGAACCTCGCAAATCTCGTTGTCCATCCTTGGCCAGGACGGCGGCGGCCCAGCGGCGACGATGCGCCACGCGGTGCTGGAAGGGCTTGGCCGGACGACGCGGGCGGACCGTGTACCGTGATCCGCGTGGCCCCGGAGGGGCTTGGACCGGCTGAGCGAGCCGCGCTTTATAGCGGAATCAGGCCTCTACGGCAAGTCGGATGGGCCGTAGGAGCGGCGATAGCCGCGATCTTTTCGTGCCGTGATGAAGAGCTCGCGGCTGGCGCCGCTCCTACAAACACGACGGCTCAAAGCTCCTCGACCGCCGTCCGCTTCGAGCGCTTGATCAGCCAGCCGACGCCGCGCAGGTCGGAAATCCCGACCAGCGCCCGCCCGAGGTTGTTGTACTTGGAGACGCCCATGCCGCGCGGCCGGTGATTCACGGGCACGCTCTTCACCTGCCAGCCGGCACGCTGCATCAGCGCCGGCAGATAACGATGCATGTGATCGAAGTAGGGCAGATCGAGAAACGCCGCGCGCTCGAACAGCTTGATGCCGCAGCCGGTGTCCGGCGTGTCGTCGCGCAGCATGCGGCGGCGGATCGCATTGGCGAAGCGCGAGCCGAAGCGCTTGCTCGCACTGTCCTGCCGGTTCACGCGCCAGCCCGCGAAGAGCTGGATCGACGCCGGCGATTCGGCACGCATCGCGATCAGCTTCGGGAATGTCGGCGGGATCGTTCTGGCCGTCGCCGTCGAGCGTCGCGATCCAGGTGCCGCGTGCGGCCTTGACGCCGTTGCGGATCGCCGTGCTCTGCCCGCTCTGCGAAACATGGCGGATCACGCGCAGCTCGGGATATTGCGCCTTCGCCGCGGCCAGCACCGCGAGCGAATCGTCCTTGCTCGCATCGTCGACGTAGACGATCTCGAAATCCGCGCGGCCGCGCAGCGCAGCGGCGATCTCGGCAAGCAGCGGCGGGATGTTGTCGCGCTCGTTGAAGACCGGCACGACGACGGAAAGCTCTGGCATGACACGGTGAAGATGCGGCGGGGCCGCGGATTATCGCCGATCGGCTGCGCGCCTGCCGGGCTTGCGCGCTATGCAGCGCTCAGCGGCTGCCGGCCGCCGTCTGCGCAGGGCCTTCCAGCGCATCGCGCCAGGTGTGCTCGAGCGCATCGAAGCTGCCGCTGGATTCGCCGAGCATGACCAGCGTGCCGTCGCCGATCCGCACTTCGCGGCCGCGCAGGGCGCCGCGCTCGAAATTCGTGAGGCCGGGCGCCTGATAGTGCGGGACGTACACCACGCTGACCGGCTGGCCATCGCGCGGCATCACCATGTGCACGGTGCGGAAGCTCGCCGACCGGGCATTTGTGGACGTAGCTGATCCCGGCCGGCACCGAGGCGAGATGCACGCCGCGATCGGCGAATGCGCGATCGACGTCCGCGGCCGCAACCGGCGTCACGAGTTTCAGAGCGTCGCGCTCCTCGCCGGTGACGTGCTCGATGACGAGCTCGGGCAGCGAGTGTCCGACCGTGGTCTCGCGCCGGCCGAGCCCGATCGCGACGACGAGCGCCGCGGCGGCCGCCAGCGCGATCCAGCCGTAGCGGAAACCGGTGCCCCGGCGCTGCCGCTCGCCGGTCAGCTGCGCGAGCAGCAGGCGATCGGCGAAACCTTCCGGAACCGCGATCGTCATCGCCTGCGCGATGCGCGATTCGAACGCCTGCGCTCGCGCATAGGCGTCCTGGCAGCGTGGGCAGCTTTCCAGATGCGCGCGCGCGGCCGGGTCGGTCAGGCGCGGTTCGCTGCCGAGCAGGCGGCGGAACTCAAGGCAATCCATAGACCTCCGCCTCGCGTTCTTCGCCGTCGAGCATCGATTTGAGCTTCTGCCGCGCGCGGAACACCTGGGTCATGACCGCGGCTTCGGTGATGCCGAGCTGGCGCGCGATCTCCTCGCACGAGAATCCGCCGAGCACCTGCAGCACCAGCGGCTCGCGGTATTTCGGTTCCAGCCTCGCGATCGCCGCGCGCATGACCGCGTCCTCGCCGGTGCGCTCGGGCCCGGGGCCCGTGTCGGAAAGATCGAGATCGGCAAGGTCGGTGGTCGGCATCGGTTTGCGTTCGAATAGGCGCGCATGCTCGCGGCGCAGGATCGTCGTCAGCCACGCCTTGGCAGCGACGGTCTCACGCAGCGAATCGAGCGAACGCCACGCGCGCAGGAACGTCTCCTGCACGAGGTCCTGCGCCTGCGCGCTTTCGCCGCAGAGCCAGTACGCGTATCGGTAAAGCTCACCGGAATGCGCACGCACAAGTGCCTCGAACTGCTGCTGGCGGGTGCTCACAGCAGTCGAGGACCGGGGTTCGGTGCCGTGGCTTGCAGTCAGCGGCATGCTCCGAGGCTTTGCGGCCGCGGCGGGCCGCTGCTCCGCGTTCACGTTGGATCGCCGCGCATCGCCGACCTCACGGCTCGAACCGGTTTCACGGATCGAACCCATCGAGGAAGATCTGATCGGCTGCGCTGACGGCCACGGTAAACGCCACCGGTACGCTGACCAGGTCGTTCGCCGCATCGTTACTGTGAACGCAGACGTTCGCGTTGTAAACGCCGGGCGCCAGCGTCGTCGCGTCGAGCGTTACGTCGACGCTCGTCGGCGGATCGCCGGCGACGACCGTGCCGTTGTCCGGAGCCAGCGACAACCACGGCACGACGTCCGGCGTCGCGCAATCCGTGCTCGCGGTGTCGGCGGTCCAGTCGAGATCCGCATCGCCGGTGTTCGAAATCGCCATCGGAATCGTCGTCGAAGCGCCTTCGTCTGTGGCGCCCGCGAGCGTGGTCGGATCGATCTCGATCGTCGCGGAGCCGCCGGTGTTCACGATCGTGATGACGCCGGACATGCCGATGCCGCCGTCGCCGCCGTGGATCTCGCAGTAGAAGCCGGCGGTGCCGGCCGTCGGAAACGTGACGGTCGCCGTCCAGAGGTCCTGGCTCGCATTGCCGTTGCCTCCGGTCTCGTCGCAACCGTTCGCGCAGCGGAACGCGGTGACCGCATCCGCGTCCGATTTGACGTTATGAAAGCCGGGATTGTCCGGATCGTTGACGAACGTGACCGTGTCGCCGACGTTGATCTGGAGCGTCGGCGGATCGAATACGCGCGGGCCGTTGCGTGCGATGACCTGATGATCGAGCGCGGACGCGGAAACGGCGAACAACGCGAGCGCGCTCCCCACAAATAGGCTGATGCGTTTCATGGCTCCTCCTCCGAAGTGATGAGTCGCTGGCCCGCCTGCTTCGACCCAGCCAGGCGAGCATGAGGTGCCCCATCCATCGAATTCGAGAGTGAAAACCCCCAGCCTGCGCGATTTCCCGAACAGGAAACTGCCGCCGCGCGCCTAATGCAGGCGTTCCAGGATGCCGTCGAGCTCGTCGACGCTGTGATAGTGGATCACGAGCTTGCCGCGCCCGCTGCGCGCATGCGCGATGACGACGCGCGTGGCGAGCTTCTCGGCGAGGTCGCGCTCGAGCGCGGCGATGTTCGGATCGCGTGCCGCGCCGCCTTTCTTCGCCTTGCCCTTCGGTTTGGTCTCGGCGCGGCGCGCGGCTTCCTCGAGCTCGCGCACCGACCAGCCGTGCTCGGCGGCCTGCAGCGCGAGCAGCGTCGCGCGATCTTCGGGCAACGTCGCCAGTGCGCGCGCGTGACCCATGTCGAGCTTGCGCTCGTCGAGCAGGCGCTTGACCTCGGCCGGAAGCTCGAGCAGTCGCAGCAGGTTCGACACCGCCGCGCGCGAGCGGCCGATCGCATCGGCCGTCTGCTGGTGCGTGAGATGGAATTCGTCGATCAGCCGCGACAGCGCCTGCGCTTCCTCGAGCGGCGAGAGATTCTCGCGCTGGATGTTCTCGATCAGCGCCATCGCGACGACGGCCTGATCGGGCACTGCCTTGACCAGCGCCGGAATGTTGGTGAGACCGGCTTTCTGCGCCGCGCGCCAGCGTCGTTCGCCGGCGATCAGCTCGTAACGGTCGCGCGCGATCTCGCGCACGACGATCGGCTGGATCACGCCCTGCGCCCTGATCGACGCGGCGAGATCGTCGAGCCGCTCGGGATCCATCGCGTGCCGCGGCTGGTAACGGCCGGGCTGGATCGAGTGGATCACGAGCGTGCGCAGCTCGCCTTCGGGTCCGACCGGCGTCGTCGCTTCGGCGTTGCCGTCGCCGCCGAGCAGGGCATCGAGCCCGCGTCCGAGTCCGCGCTTCTTTGCGGCCATGATGGGATTTCCTAGTGATTCGTCGGCGCGACGGCCGGCGTGCGCTCACGGCGCAGCATCTCGCCGGCAAGGCCGAGATACGCGATGGCGCCGCGCGACTCGCGGTCGTAGAGGTTGATCGGCTTGCCGTGGCTCGGCGCCTCGGCGAGGCGGATGTTGCGCGGGATGATCGAGCGCAGCACCTTCTCGCCGAAATGCTTGGTCAGCTGCGAGGACACTTCGTTGCCGAGATTGTTGCGCACGTCATACATCGTGCGCAGCAGGCCTTCGACTTCGAGCCGCGGATTGAGACGCTGGCGCACCGCCTTGATCGTGTCGAGCAGGCTCGACAGGCCTTCCAGCGCGAAGTATTCGCATTGCACCGGAATCAGCACGCCATGCGCGGCGGTCAGCGCGTTGATCGTGAGCAGATGCAGCGTCGGCGGGCAGTCGATCAGGATCGTGTGATAGCGATCGCCGAGCTTGACGAGCTGTTCCTTCAAACGCGACTCGCGCGCGAGCGCATCCATCAGTTTCAGCTCGGCCGCGGTCAGATCGAGGCTGCCGGGCAGAAGATCGAAGCCGCCTTCGGTCCCGACGATCGCGTTTTCGATCGGCGCTTCCTCGAGCAGCACGTCGCAGCCGTTCGGCTTCGCGGTGCGCTTGTCGATGCCGGACGCCATCGTCGCGTTGCCCTGCGCATCGAGATCGACGAGCAGGATTCGGCGCTTGGTCTCGGCCAGCGCCGCGGCGAGATTGACCGCCGTGGTCGTCTTGCCGACCCCGCCTTTCTGGTTCGCGATGGCGATGATGCGCGTCATGCGTCTTGGGCCGGTCCCCGGAGAAATGCGCCGGCGTTTGCGCGATCGACCGCGCGACGCCGGGACGTGGATTCTAGCTGCCGGAGCGGACCGGAGTCGCGGAACGGCCGGAATCGCTCCGCGATCGGGTCAGACGCGATTCAATTCTTTGCATCGACGGCACGCCGCAGCACGACGAGATGCCGTTCGGCGTCGAGGCCGGGCACGCGCAGCGCGACGATCTCCTCGACGCGGAAATCCTTCCGGCAGCGCCGCGAGCTCGTCTTCCGGATAGCGGCCCTTGAGCGCGAGCCAGCGCCCGTCCGTCGCGAGCAGGTGCCCGCCCCGCGCGAGCATCTCGCCGAGGCTCGCGAACGCGCGCGCGGTGATGCACTCGAACGTGCCTTCGACGTTCTCGACACGGCTTTCGGCGACGCGCGTGTGCGTGAGCCCGAGCTTGCGCACGGCCTCGCGCAGGAAACGCGCCTTTTTCCCGTTCGAATCGACCAGCAGGATCTCGCGCTCAGGCGCCGCGATCGCGAGCGGAATGCCCGGAAGCCCGGCGCCGCTGCCAAGATCGGCGAGCGTCGCGCCATGCACGTGCGGCAGGATCGCGAGCGAATCGAGCAGGTGGCGCGTGACCATCTCGGCCGGATCGCGCACGGCCGTAAGGTTGTAGGCCGCGTTCCAGCGCTGCAGCAGTTCGACGTAGTCGAGCAGCTGCCCGATCGCCGCATCGTCGAGCGCGAGCTGAAGTTCCGAAACACCGGCGCGCAAGCGCTGCCGCAGCGATTCGCGGTCGGACATGACGGAACGGACGAGAAAAACGGGCGGCCAGTATCAGGCCGAATGCCGGCCCGCGCTAGCGCGCCGCGCGACGCTCAGTTGATCGCGCTGAGATCGACGCGCGTGACCAGGAGGCCGCGCTCGCGCATGTCCGAGTTCAGCGACTGCTTGAGCCACAGGCGGCGTCCGTCGGCGCTCTGCGGCAGCGAGGCGTCCGCGAACAGCGAGCGCGTGCGGCTCTGCAGGAGTCCGTCGACGCTGTCGATGACGCGGTCGGCGCGCTCGGGATCGAGCACCTGGAAATAGACGGTGCCGCGAAACCGCTGATCGGAAGCGATGAGCCCGTCGACAGGCACGTTGGCGCCGGTGAGGCTGATCTTGTGCGCGACGCGCTCGAGCAGCGGCAGCATGAAGTGCGTGCCCGAATGCATCACGCGCGTATGCCCACCGACCCGGCGCAGCGTGTACACCTGGCCTTCCGGAATCCGTCGAATCGACGAGAAAACGAGTACGGCTATGGCGGCTAGCGCCATCAGAATCATCGGGGACAGCATTTTCTTATCTCGCTACAACGACTTACGATATAAACCTAATGCAGGACCTTAATGAAAGCACAGGTCGAATCGAATAACAAGTGCTTAACATTATCGCCCAGCGAACCCCGCCCCCTGCTGAACAGCTCGGTGACCAAAAAATCCAGCAGATCGGGTAGTTGGTAGCAAAAAGAGTGCCCCGGAGATGCCGCGAAGTTCCTTCGCTGCGCTGCAGGGTGCCGAACTGGGACGGGCTCGACGGTTGGAGTGGCTCGCGCGTCACATTCCGGGCGATCGCGCAGCCGAAAATGGCGGCGGCCACGGAATTCCCTGCGATTTTTTCGCGGCCCGGCGAAGCCTTCGGCGGGCCGGTTCTGTCAACTGTTGACGGTCGGGGGCGGTTCCGCGACGCGATTTCCGCGTGACCGGGTCCAGGGAGACGCCGTCAGCGCCTCGGTCGCTCGCGACGTCGTTTCCGCGAGGTTTTACGGCTTCGCCGGCGGCTGCATGGTGCGCGTCGTCAGGATCCAGCCAGGCCCGGTTTCGGTCGCGCCCATGACCGCGACGCTCACGCGATGCCGGCCAGCCGACAGCTTTGCCGCAGGCAGCACGACTTCGACGAACCGGTACGGCCCGGAGACCCGCGGCGCGAGATCGTCCGCGGAGAACGCGACGCTGTCGCCGTCCTCGATCCGCAGCGAGTAGCGCGTATCCGGATTCGCTTCGTCGACTTCGACCTGCAGTCGCAGGTTATTTGTCGTGCTCGGAATGCCGATGTTCGCGGTTTCGGCACCGCGCTGATGATTCGCCATCAGCGTGATGGTCAGCGCTTGCGCATCGGATGTCGTGACGTCCGCATGTCGCCAGAGGCCGACGACGGCGATCGCGACCGCACACGCGGAGGCGAAGATACCGGTCGCCCACACACGACGACGGCTGCGACGTGCGCCGCGCGCATCGGACGCTGCTGCGTGTCGCTGCGGATGGCGTTCGCGCGCATCCGGCGCGGCTGCGACGCTCGCGAGCGAGCGCGCGATGCGCAGGCGCGCACGATCGGCCGGCGTCGCCGAGAAATACGCCGCGGCACGTGCGCGTTCCTCGCCGGCGAGCCGATCGCGCGCGAAGTCGTCGAGCAGATCGTTTTCGACGTCGCGCAGACGCAGGCTGAAATCCTCGTCCTCGACCAGCCGTTCCTCGAGCGCTGCGGCGTCGTTGCCCGGAAGCCGCCCCAGCAGCCATTGCCGCAGGATTTCGTCGGTGGGTTCGGTCATTGCCTCGGCCTTGCCGTCCGCGGCGGATCGCCGCTTCTTCTCGCTGGTGAGCATGCCGCGCGTTCCATCACGCGTGGTCCGTCGGATTTGTGCGCCGGCGCACGCATGCTTCGAGCGCGTCGCGCAGCCGCAGCGCGCGGTTGCGCAGCGCGTTGAGCGAAATGCCGCACTCCTCGGCCAGCGTCCGCCGCGCCGCGATGCGGCCCGCGCCGTCGGCGCCGTAATACGCGAGGATCAGCCCTCGCGCCTCGGCGCCGGCCGCGTCGAGGCATGCGGCGAGCGCGGACAGCACGACCTCGGCCGCAGCCGTATCGTCGGCAGCATCCGCATCGGGCGTCAGCGTCGGATCGAGCTCGGCGAGATGCCGCCGCGCGCCGCGCGCACGCGCTTCGTGCTGCACCATGCGCGCGATGCCGAGCGCATACGACGGCACGCTCGCGACGTCGGTGCCTTCGTGGATCTTGCGCGCGAGCCGATCGAGCACGACATCGGCGAGCTCGTCGGCATCGGCCGGCAGATGCAGGCGGAAGAACTGGATCAGGCGGCGGCGCAACGACTCGTACACGCGCGCATCGTCGCCGTCCAGGCGCAGGCGCGCGAGCAGCGCCGCGAACGGATCGTTGCTGCGCGCGGACGTTGCCGCGACATCCGGTCGCTCGCTCATCGCCAGTCGCCCTCGAGAATGTAGCCGCTCCAGTAGTACGGCGCCTGCCAGCGCGGATTCGCGCGCAGCACCTGCTGCGCATCGACCAGCGCATCCTGCGGCCGCGCGCCTTTTTCGAGCAGCGCGCCATAGAACGCGCGCATGAACGCGACGCTGGCGCGATCGTCGACCGGCCACAGGCTTGCGACGACGCGCGGTGCGCCGGCGTAGAAGAACGCGCGCGCAAGATTCGCCGGACCTTCGCCGCCGACGTTCGTGCCGACCGCGGACTCGCACACGCTGAGCACGACGAGCTCCGCCGGCAGGTGCAGATTGTAGATGTCGTTGACGCGCAGGAATCCGTCCTCGGCACGGCCGTCCGCGTCGTAGAGCGACAGCACGATGCCCGACAGCTCCGGATGGCGCGCATTGAGCAGCGCGTGCGTCGCGAAATGCGCGATGCCGTAGTCCTTCCACCGGGCGCCGAGCGCGGCCGCGCGGTTCGCTGCGAAGTCGAGCGCAATCCACGACGCGTCGCGATCGGCGAAAGCGGCAATCGCCGTCGCCTCGTCGCGCGTGTGCGGCAGGCGCGGCAGGTTCGCGATGCCGGCCTCGGTCGCGGCGCGCAGCAGCAGCGCATCCGCCGATTCCGGAGCGGGTGCCGCGTGACCGACAAGACGCTCGTCGTCGGCACGGAACACGGGGTCGGCGATGATCGCGAGCGTCTTCGGCGGCGCGCTCGAGCGCGGCAGCGCGCGCAGGCCGCGCAGCGTGCCGAGCGAAGGCAGGTAGATGTATGCGCGCTCCGCTTCGCGCGCCGCTGTCGAAAATCGCGAACGGCAACGAGAGCAGCTCGCCGTCGGCGACGACCGCGACATCGCGATGCAGCAGCGCGCGCGCATCGGCGGGCAGGATCATTCCGGCCAGCGTCGCCGCGCTGCTGCGAGCCGCTTCGAGGCCGGCTGCCTCTTCCGCTGTGCGCTGCTCGATCGGCATCGACGCGACCGCGTTCGCCGGCGCCAGCAGTTTCGCGCGAAGCGCGCTCGCGTTCGCTTCGATCGTCGCGCGCGGTGGCAGCGTGAACGCGTGCAGCGCATCGCGCGATACGATCCAGAGATAGCTGCGGGATTCTCCCGAGCCAGTATTCGAGCGACGCTGACGTGCTCGTCGATGCAGATCGTGCTGGATCTCCGCGAGCGACAGCGCGGCCGGGTGCGTCAATTCGGCGTAGCGCAGATTGGCGGCGCGGATGCGGCCGCGCGCGCCGTCGAGCGCCCGGCTGGCTTCGTCGATGCGCGTCGAGCAGCGCGGCGCGTTTCGCGGCGTCGTCCTCGCCGAGCTGCGAGAGCTGATAGGCGAGCGCGTGCAGATGATCTTCGGCCTCGCGCTCGGCGGCGAGCAGCGCGGGATCGACGTCGCGATCGACATTGATCGCGCGTTCGGCGAGCTGATCCTGCAGCTCGCGCGCACGCGCGCGTTCGGCGACGCCGAGTGCTGCGGCCGCGTAGCCGTGATCCGGCTGCGCGCGATCGAGCTGCATGAGGATGTCGACGTCGAGCGCGTAGTACGCGCGCTTGGTGCCGAAATAGCTCGTGCGCAGATCCGGCGCGCTGATCCGCGTGCGCTCCGATTCGATCAGCGCGAGCGCCTGCTCGATCTCGCCGCGTGCGTTGGCGAGATCGCCCGACGCCTGCGCGACGCGCGCGAGGCTCGCATGCGCGACGGCCTGCCAGGCCTGATTGTCGGCTTCGCGCGCGAGCTTCAGCGCTTCCTCGTAGTCCGTGCGCGCGGCGGCGAGGTTGTTCAGCCGGCTCTCGAGATCGCCGAGCATCGTGTAGACGACGGACTCGTTGACGCGTCCGCCGGTGCGGTGCAATTCGTCGCGCGCCGCTTCGAACAGCGTGCGCGCGCGCGTCCAGTCCTGCGCCGCCATCGCGCAGCGGCCGAGCCCGCGCAGCGCCTCGGCGCGCTGGCGCACGAGCTCGTGCGATTTCGACGACTTCGAGCGCGCGCTCGTACGCGGCCTGCGCGCCGGCGACATCGCCGCCGTCGAGCAGATCGTCGCCGCGATCGACGTCGATCTCGGCGAGGCACGACCAGCAGTCGACGGATTGTCGCGACGCTTTCGCCTTTCGCGTACGCGGCCATCGCCTGCTCGCCGTCGCCGAGCTGGCCGTAGGCGATGCCGAGGTTGATCCACGCGACCGCTTCGGCCATCGGATACGGATTGTCGCGCAGCGTGTCGAGCGTCTGCCGGTAGGCATCGACCGCGAGCGCGAATTCGCCGCGCGCGTTGTGCATGAACGCAAGATCGTTGTGCACGAGCGCGAGCAGCTTGCCGTCGTGCACGCTTTCGGCGGCCTTGAGCGCGGCGTGCGTCGTCGCCAGCGCCTTTTTCGACTTCGCCCGATTCGGTGTACGCGAGTCCGAGATTCCGCAGCGCGACGCCTTGCTGGTAGACGTCGCCGGTTTCGCGGAACGAGGCGACCGCGCGTTCGGTTTCGCGCGTGCCGGCCGCGAAATCGCCCTGGTTGATGTACGCGCTGCCGAGCAGACGCTCGGCAAGCGCGCGATCGGCGATGCCGTCGTCGCACGCGCTCGTCGAGCGCGGCCTGTGCCGCGGACTTCTGCGCGGCGGCGTCGACGATCTCGTGCTCGAATCCGGCCAGCGCGACGTACGCGTGGCGCGCGCCGCAGCCGTCGCCGGCTTTCTTCCACGCGTCGATCGCCGTCGCATAGGTCGCTCGCGCCTGCGCCGCGAGCTGCTTGTCGCCCTTGCCGCGCAGCGCTTCGGCATCGGCGAGCGAACTCGCAGCGGCGGCGAGATCGCGATCCTGCTGCGTCACCGCGTGCGCCGGCGTCAGCGCAATCGCATAGCGGAACGCGGCGTTCGGCACGGATGGAGCGATTGCGATCGCCCACGTCGTTGGCGTGTCGGCGACGAGTCGCACATGCAGCGTCGAGCCGCGTCCGGCTTCCGTGCGCAGCGTCTTTTCCGCGGTGTCGGGCGCGCTCCAGTGGAGCTCGATTGCGGTCGCGTCGTCCTGATGCAGCGAAAGTTCGGCGGCCTGACCTTTGCCGAGCGCAAACCGGTAGCTTCGCGTTTCGCCGGCAGCGGCCGATTCGCTGCGCGCGGCGCCGGCGGCGAGCGTGATGTCCCTGGCGCGGCGCGGCGCTCGCGCCGATCGCAACGGCGGCTGCGACGACAAAGCGCGCCAGCCCACGCTTCCTCGCGTTTCGCGCGGCACCTCGGATTCATCGCCCGTCGAGCCCCCTGCTCGAAACCGCTGCCGGCCGCGCCTCTGCGCCGGTTGGCGGCATGCGTCCAAGCATAATCCAGCGCCGGCCCGCCGATGACGACGTTCGGCGGTTCAGCTGGCGCGTCCGGCGGCTCGTCCGGAAGCGGGCGCGTACAATGCGCGCTTTCCGCCGCTCAGCCCGTCCGATGTCCTATCCGAATATCCGCCTGCGCCGCATGCGCCGCGATGCGTTTCTCGCGCGCGCTGATGCGCGAGACCGATCTCACGCCGGCCGATCTGATCCTGCCGGTCTTCGTGCGCGAAGGTCGCGGCGTGCGCGAAGCCGGTGCCGTCGATGCCCGGCGTCGATCGGCTCTCGATCGACGAGCTCCTGCGCGTCGCCGGCGAGGCGCATGCGCTCGGCATTCCGGCGCTCGCGCTGTTTCCGGTCACGCCGCCCGAAGCGAAGAGCCTCGATGCGCGCGAAGCGTGGAATGCCGGACGGACTTGCGCAGCGCGCGGTCAAGGCGCTCAAGAAGGAATTTCCGGAGCTCGGCGTGATCACCGACGTCGCGCTCGATCCGTTCACGACGCACGGCCAGGATGGGCTCATCGACGAATCGGGTTACGTCGTCAACGACGCGACCGTCGAGGCGCTGGTCAAGCAGGCCGTCTCGCATGCCGAAGCCGGCGCCGACATCGTCGCGCCGTCGGACATGATGGACGGGCGCATCGGCGCGGTGCGCAGCGCGCTCGAATCGGCCGGGCATATCCATACGCGCATCCTCGCGTATTCGGCGAAATATGCGTCGGCGTTCTACGGACCGTTCCGCGATGCGGTCGGCTCGGCCGCGAATCTCGGCAAGGGCAACAAGTACACGTACCAGATGGATCCGGCCAATTCCGACGAGGCGCTGCGCGAGATCGCGCTCGATCTCGACGAAGGCGCGGACATCGTCATGGTCAAGCCGGCCATGCCGTATCTCGACATCGTGCGCCGCGTGAAGGACCATTTCGGCGTGCCGACGTTCGCGTACCAGGTGAGTGGCGAATACGCGATGCTGAAGGCCGCGATCGGAAACGGTTGGCTCGACGAGCGCGCCTGCGTGCTCGAAGCGCTGACCGGCATCCGCCGCGCCGGCGCGGATGCGGTGCTGACGTATTTCGCGGTCGATGTCGCGAAGTGGCTGCGCGAGGCCGGCTGAGGTTCATCGCCGATGGCGGCTCCCTTCTACGCCGTCTTCGGCAGTCCGATCGCGCATTCGCTGTCGCCGCGCATCCACGCGATGTTCGGCGCGGAGCTCGGCATCGCGCTCGACTATCGCCCGATCGAAGCCAGCCGCGATCACTTCGCGGCAAAGCTCGAAGCCTTCGCGCGCAAAGGGGGCTGGGGCGCGAACGTCACGCTTCCGTTGAAACAGGACGCGCTGTCACTCTGCACCGAGGTCAGCGTGCGGGCGCGCCGCTGCGGCAGCGTGAACACGCTGATCCGCGAAGGCGACAGCTGGCGCGGCGACAGCACCGACGGCAGCGGCTTGTTGCGCGATCTCGGTGTGCGTCATGGATTCGACCTGCACGACCGGCGCTGTCTGCTGCTCGGCGCCGGCGGCGCCGCGCGCGCGGTTGCGTTTGCGCTCGCCGATGGCGGCGTTGCGAAGCTCGCAATCGCCAATCGCACGCGCGAGCACGCCGATACGCTCGCGCATGCGATCGGCGCGTCTGCGGGCAGCGTCGATTGGGATGCGCTCGACCAAAGCGGTCCGTTCGATCTCATCGTGCACGCGACAGCTGCGGGCCACGATCGCGCAGTGCTCGCCTTTCCGCACTCGCTTGTCGCGCCGCACACGCTTTGCTACGACCTGTCGTATGGCGTCGCCGCCGATGCATTTTCGCGCTGGGCGCGCGAAGCCGGCGCAACGCGAGTGAGCGACGGCCTCGGCATGCTCGTCGAGCAGGCCGCGGAATCGTTCGCGATCTGGCACGGCAGGAAGCCTGCGACCGATCCGGTCTACGCCGCGCTGCGAGAAGTCCCGATGATCTGCCGCATCGGCTGCGGCGCGTGCTGTATCGCGCCGTCGATTTCCTCGCCGATTCCGGGCATGCCGCACGGCAAGCCGGCCGGCGTGCGCTGCATCCAGCTCGACGATGCCAACCGCTGCAAACTGTTCGGCAAGCCGGATCGTCCGGACGTCTGCGTGCGCCTGCGGCCGTCTCCCTCGATGTGTGGCGCGAGTCGTGACGACGCGATCGCGATGTTGACGGCGCTCGAGCGCGCGACACAACCGGCCTAGCGCGCCGTCAATGCACCATGTTGAGCGGGCTCGCGAGTGCCTGCTGATACTGCCCCAGCGCACTGCAGCTCGCACCGAGAATCGCGTCGAGCTTCGACTGGCGCGCGAGCAGATCGCCGTACGTTCTCGGCGAGTTGTCGACGTGGTCGGGCATGGTCACCGTCCCGGGGCGGCGCAGCGTGCCGGGATCACCGGTCAGGAATTCGGAGAGCGCCGCGACCTGGTGGCTCTGTCTCGGAGTGACGTGCGTGAAGAACGTGTCCGTTTCCTGGCCGTGGCAGCCGCTGCAGGTTCCGAGCGAGAAGTTGTGTCGCGCGTCGTTCGAGTTCGCCGGCGGAATGCTGTTCCAGAACATCAATACGTTCGGCGCGCTCGCGCCGAGGAATGGCTGATTGCCCGTGATCGGAAACTTGAGCGGCACCGAGTAGCTTCCGTTGAGGATCGCCGCCTGATTCGCGTTGATGTAGTCGGTCAGCGTGTGCAGGTTCGGATTCACGTTGAAGCGGATGTCCGGCGTCTGCGCGACCGTCGATTCGACGAACACATGCGACGGCCCATCGAGGCGAAATTCCCTGAGCTCCCACGGTGTCGCGAGCTCGCCCTCTTCCGATCGCATCTGGTTGAGCGCGCTGCCGTTCGGCTTGGCGGGATTCGCGTTGGCACGCGCGAACGTGTCCGTGACCTGCTGCAGCGCAGTGTTGAACGCCGGCGTTCCCAGCTTGAGCGATCCCAGCGCATGCCACTGCGCGGCCCACGCGTGGACGGCGGTGCAGCCGGTTTTCGGCACGCCGTATTCGATGATCAGCGTGAAGAAAGGCGCCGCCTGACAATCGGACGGATTGAGCACGCCGAAGACGAAACGCCCTTCGCCCGCATCGCCTCCGTTGTAAGTCCTGTTCGTCCGCAGATCGATGCGGTTGACGATCGCGAGCAGGCGCATCGGCGCCTGACCGAGGTCGAGCTTGCCGTTCGTTCGCCTCCACGTCGTCAGCAGAAAATCCGAGATGGCGGGACGGCCCGTCGCGACGAACGTGTTGACGGTCTGGTCGGTCATCCAGAGGCGAAGCCATTTCTCGACCATGTCCGACGCGTCGTGGCCGTTCGCCATGTCGGTCATCAACCGTCCGAATGTCCACGCACCCATCGGCGTGCCGGTCTGCGTGCACGCATCGAACGTGCGCGCGGGATCCTCGACGACGCTGAGATCCGTGATCATGAGCTCGCGGCTCGGATCGATCGTGACCGGAATGCCGGCCATGGCGTCCATCGGGATGTCGATCGGCGTCTTCGCCGATACGGAGTTGCGGATCAGCTGCGGGTCGATGCGCGCGATCTGCCGCCAGCCCTTGAACTGCCGCCCTTCGAAGATCGGCACCAGCGCGCCGCGTTTGGCGAGATCGTCGCGGCGCTGCTGATCCTGCGCCAGCGCGTCGAAGTCGAACGCCGCATTCGCGGCGACACGCGGACCCGTGGCGCTCGTGGCCTGCGCGAGGCCAAGCTGTGCTTCGGCGTCAGGCGGCAATCTGCATACCGGGCTTGAGTGCGACCGCGACCGTCGCGGTCGTGCCGCTTTTCGGCGTCACCGTGAGCTGCTGCGCGATCGATGCGAACGCGGGCGGATCGGCTGCACCGGCCGTTGCGACGAACCCGCCGGCGATAACGAGACACGAGCAAACAAACCGAAACGCGCGCATGGATACTCCCCGGGCACGTCGTGCGATGAATCCGCTGCCTCTGCCGTCCGCTCGAAACGCCTTCGCGATGACGCGATTGCGCCGACGCGGAACGGACTTACGGAGCGATGATGCTCCTCCCGCAATGACCGTTCTGCAAGCGTTGCGCGCCGCGCGCCGTAGGAGAACTCCGACGCCCGCGCCGTCCTCGGCCGATCAGCCGAGATAGCGGTTCTTGAGCTTCACGTAGTGCTGCGCGGAGTAATAGAGCTTCTCGATCTCCTCTGCGGTCAGCATGCGCGCGCGCCGCGCCGGATTGCCGAGCCAGAGCTCGCCTTCGCCGACGATCTTGCCCGGCGTCACGACCGCACCGGCGGCGATCATGCTGTGCCGGTTCACGACGGCGCCGTCGAGCACGGTCGCGTTCATGCCGATCAGGCATGCGTCCTTGACCGTGCATGCGTGCACGATCGCGCCGTGGCCGATCGTGACGTCGCTGCCGATGATCAGCGGAAATCCGCCCGGCGTGTAGTCGCCGTCGTGCGTCACGTGCAGCACGGCGCCGTCCTGCACGTTGGTGCGCGCGCCGATGCGGATGTAGTGCACATCGCCGCGCGCGACCGCGAAGGGCCAGATCGAAGCGTCGTCGCCGAGCTCGACGTCGCCGATGACGACCGCGGCGGGATCGACATAGACGTTCGCGCCGAGGCGCGGCAGCGAATTCATGTAGGGGCGGATGTTCATCTCGGGCTTGGAAAAGACGACTGCAGGCGGGTCTGGCTAGCCTATCATCCGGGCGCGCGGTCTCGGCCGCACCGCACCGAACGTCTTGATTTTGCGGCGCGCGTGCTCCAAGTTTGCTGGCCGACCTCTCGATTTTTTCCCCATGTCCGATTCGAATCCGCTGCTCGAAACCGAGGGCCTGCCGCGCTTTTCCGCGATCACGCCCGCCCACGTCGAACCCGCGGTCGACGCGCTGCTCGCCGAGTACCGCACGCGTGTCGATGCACTGCTCGCGAGCGATGCGCCGCGCGACTTTTCCGCGGTCGTGCTTGCTCGGCGAAGAGCTCGAAGATCGCCTCAACCGCGCGTGGGCGCCGGTTTCGCACCTGCACGGCGTCAAGGATTCCGAGGCGCTGCGCGAGGCGTATCTCGCCGCGCAGGAAAAGATCGTCGAGCACTCGAGCGAGCTCGGACAGAACCGCGAGCTTTACGCGGCATTCCACGCGGTCGCCGAAGCCGGCGATTTTCATGCGCTGCCGCGCGCCGCGCGCACGCTGGTCGAGCATGAGCTGCGCGATTTCCGCCTTTCCGGAGTCGCGCTCGAGGAGCCGGCGCGTTCGCGCTTCCGCGAGATCGCGAACGAGCACGCCAAGCTTTCGACCGAGTTCGAGAACGCGGTGCTCGACGCGACCGATGCGTGGAGCGAGACGATCGCCGACGCATCCGCGCTCGCCGGCATTCCCGAATCCGGCCGCGCGGTGCTGCGCGCGTACGCCGAAGAGAAAGACATCGACGGCTGGCTCGTCACGCTGAAGCAGCCGAGCGTGCAGGCCGTGCTGACCTATGCGGACGATCGCGCGCTGCGCGAGCGCGTGTATCGCGCGTACCAGACGCGCGCATCGGATCAGGGGCCGGATGCGGGCCGCTTCGACAATTCCGCGCGCATCGACCAGATCGTCGCGCTGCGCCACGAGGCCGCGCGCCTGCTCGGCTTTCACGATTCGGCCGAGGAATCGCTGGCGACGAAGATGGCGCCGTCGCCGGACGCGGTGTTCGCGTTCCTGCGCGATCTCGCCGCGCGCGCGAAGCCGGTCGCCGAGCGCGAGCTTGCCGAGCTTCGCGAATTCGCCGCTACGGAGCTCGGTATCGCGGCACTCGAGCCGTGGGACGTCGGCTACGCGTCCGAGAAGCTTCGCGAGCGCAAGTACGCGCTGAGCGAGGAGGAATTGAAGCCCTATTTCGCGCTGGATGCCGTAATCGACGGGCTATTCGCGATCACCGGGCGCGTGTTCGGCGTCGCGCTGAAGCGCCGCGACGATGTCGATGTCTGGCATCCGGACGTGCGCTACTACGATCTCGTCGACGCCGAAGGCCGCGTGTTCGCCGGCGCCTACGTCGATCTCTACGCGCGCGCGGGCAAGCGCGGCGGCGCGTGGATGGATGTGTGCCTCAGCCGCTTCCGGCACAACGGGCAGACGCAGATGCCGGTCGCGTTCCTGACCTGCAATTTCGCGCCGCCGACCGCGACGACGCCGTCGCTGCTGACGCACGACGACGTGCTGACGCTGTTCCACGAATTCGGCCACGGGCTGCACCATCTTCTGACCGAGGTCGACTATCCCGGCGTCGCCGGCATCAGCGGCGTCGAGTGGGATGCGGTCGAGCTGCCGAGCCAGTTCATGGAGAACTTCGGCTGGCAGCGCGAGGCGCTCGATCTCTTCGCGCGGCACTACAAGACCGGCGAGCGCCTGCCCGACGCGCTGTTCCAGCGCATGCAGGCCGCGCGGCATTTCCACGCCGGGCTTTTCCTCGTGCGCCAGCTCGAGTTCGCGCTGTTCGATTTCCGCATCCATCGCGAGTTCGATCCCGCACGCGGCGCGCGTGCGCTCGAGATCCTCGACGAGGTGCGCCGCGAAGTCGCGGTGATGCATCCGCCAGCGTGGCAGCGTTTTCCGCATGCGTTCACGCACGTCTTCGCCGGCGGCTACGCGGCGGGTTACTACAGCTATCTCTGGGCCGAGGTGCTGTCGGCCGACGCGTTCGACCGCTTCGAGAAGGAAGGCATCTTCAATCGCGACGTCGGCGCGGCGTATCGCAAGTCGATCCTCGCGGTCGGCGGATCGCGGCCGGCGCTCGAGAGCTTCATCGAATTCCGCGGCCGCGAGCCGAAGCCGGATGCGCTGCTGCGCAGCTACGGACTTGCGGCGTAAGTCGCTGTCTTTACAGCGTGTTACGCGTATGGCAATATCGCCATATCGATTGATATGGCTACCCATATGAAGACGACCATAGAGATTGCCGACTCGATCCTCGAAGAAGCCAAGGCGATCGCCGCGCGCGAGGGCACGACCGTGCGCGCACTCGTCGAGAGCGGCCTTCGCCATATGGTCGCCGAGCGCCGCGCTCAGTACGGCACGTTCAAGCTGCGCGACGAATCGTTCGACGGCGACGGCCTTGCGCCGGAGCTGCGCGGCGCATCGTGGGAGCGCATCCGCGATCTCGCCTACGGACACGATGCGTGATCGCGGTCGACACGAACATCCTCGTCTACGCGCATCGCAAGGACTCCGAATTCCACGAAGCCGCCCGCACGACGCTGCGGACGCTCGCGGAAGGGACGCATGCATGGTCGATCCCCTGGCCTTCGGTGCACGAGTTCTATTCGATCGTGACGCATCCGCGCGTGTACCGGCCGCCGACGCCGCCGGCGCACGCGCATCGATCAGATCGATGCCTGGTTCGCCTCGCCTTCGCTCGTGCTGCTCGGCGAAACGTCGCGACACTGGATCAACCTGCGCAACCTGATCGTCGAGGCGAAGATCGAGGGCCCGAAGGTGCACGACGCGCGCATCGCCGCGCTCTGTTTGCAGCATGGCGTGCGCGAGCTCTGGTCCGCGGATCGCGACTTCAGCCGCTTTCCGCAGATCACCGTGCGCAATCCGCTCGTCGCGGGCGCGAAGCCATGAAGATCGCGAGCTGGAACGTCAATTCGCTCAACGTGCGCCTGCCGCACGTCGAGCGCTGGTGCGCGTCGGCGCAGCCTGACGTCCTCGCGTTGCAGGAAACAAAGCTCGAGGACGCGAAGTTTCCGATCGCCGCGCTCGAGGCGGCCGGATATCACGCAGTGTTCTCCGGCCAGAAGACCTACAACGGCGTCGCGATTCTCGCGCGCAAGCCGATCACGCGATGTCGTGCATGGCATCGACGGCTACGACGATCCGCAGAAGCGGATCCTGAGCGCAACCGTCGGCGACGTCCGCATCGTCAATCTCTACGTCGTGAACGGCCAGGCCGTCGGCTCCGAGAAATACGCGTACAAGCTCGACTGGCTGGCCAAGGTCGCGACGTTCCTCGACGCGGAAATCCGCCGCCATCCGCGGCTCGTCGTCATGGGCGATTTCAACATCGCGCCGGACGATCGCGACGTGCATGATCCGGCCGCCTGGCATGAACAGGTCCTCTGCTCGACGCCCGAGCGCGAAGCGCTGAAGCGCCTGCTCGGCGCCGGTCTCGTCGACAGTTTTCGCCTGTTCAACGAGGATGGCGGACACTACAGCTGGTGGGACTACCGCCAGGGCGCGTTTCGTCGCAATCTCGGCCTGCGTATCGATCTCATACTCGCGAGCGAAGCATTGCGCGATAGCTGTCGCGGCGCCGGCATCGACCGCGAGCCGCGCACGTGGGAACGCGCATCCGACCACTCTCCGGTATCACTGGACCTTGCATTGGAACTTGCCGATGGCACCCGCTGACTGGCCGACTTCCCCGAGCGACGAGGATCTGGAGGAGCTCGACAAGTTTCTGCGCGGACGCGGCGGCGACGAGGATCTGCTGCTCGACGGCGTGCACGGTCTCCTGACCGCGCTCGCGATCGGCCCCGCGCCGGCGACGCCGGACGAGTGGCTGCCGGAAGTCTTGCACGAGCCGTTCGCCGACACCGGCGAAGGCGAACGCGTGCTGACGCTGCTCGCGCGACTCAACGATGCGATCTCGCCGGAGCTCGAGACCGGCGTCTACGAACCGATCCTCGGCGAGATCGACGCCGACGACGGCTCGACGGCGTTCACCGCGCGCGGCTGGTGCGAAGGCTTCTCGCGCGGCATCGATCTGCGCGCGCCGGTCTGGGAAGGGCGCCTCGGCCAGGATTCCAAGCTGATGGAGCTGCTCGGCCCGATCATCGCGCTCGCGATCGACGACGGCGTATTCGAAAGCGACGCCGAATTCGCGCCGCTCGGCGACGAGGATTACGACGAGTGCCTCGCGCAGATCCCGCACGCGGTCGGCGCGATCGCCGAATACTGGCGCGAGAATCCGCCGACGCGTAAGGAACAGGAGCAGCACGCATCGCTCGAACCGCAGCGCAGGCCGCGCCGGCGCGGCGGGCGCTGGGTGCACTGATCGCAATCTGAGGCCCGCGCGCGGCGAAACTGCGGCATTGTTCACGCGAAGCACCGCGCCGTTCACGCGACGAGCCTTGTCGGCTCGTTTCGCCGGGCACATGTTGCGGACATCCAATCGGAGGGTTTCGCCATGAATGCCGTTGCCGCTTCCACTTCGCGCCGCGTCGTCAGCACCGTGCGCGGCCAGCCGACCGTCCGACGGCGCCGGCGTCAAGCTGACGCGCGTCATCGGCCAGCGCGCGCTCGACATGCTCGATCCGTTCCTGATGCTCGACGAGTTCCGCTCGGACTCCGCGTCAGCGACTACATCGGCGGCTTCCCGAATCATCCGCACCGCGGCTTCGAGACGGTCACCTACATGCTCGCCGGGCGCATGCGCCACGGCGACAACCAGGGCAACTGCGGGTCTGCTGACGCCCGGCAGCGTGCAGTGGATGACCGCCGGCCGCGGCATCGTGCATTCGGAAATGCCCGAGCAGGAAGACGGCCTGATGTGGGGTTTCCAGCTCTGGGTGAACCTGCCGGCGAAGGACAAGATGACCGCGCCGCGCTATCAGGACATCGCGCCGGAACGCATCCCGGAAGCGACTCCGGCCAGCGGTGTTCGCGTGCGCGTGCTCGCGGGACGCATCGGCGACGTCGAGCGGTCCGGTCGGCGGCATCGCGGTCGAGCCGGTCTACTTCGACATCGCGCTCGAACCCGGCGCGCGTTTCGCGGCGCCGCTTCCGCAGGGACACAACGCGTTCGCGTATGTCTACGAAGGCGCTGTCGAATCGGGTCCGGTCGATGCGTCGCGGCGCATCGCAGCGCGGCGAGCTCGCGGTGCTCGACCGCGACGGCGGCGACGTGCTGCTGTCGGCGGGCGCGGAGCCCGCGCGGCTGATCCTCGTCGCCGGCAAGCCGCTCAACGAGCCGGTCGCGAAGTACGGGCCGTTCGTGATGAATACGCAGGAGCAGATCGTCGAAGCGATCCGCGATTACCAGGCCGGGAAGTTCTGAGTCCCGCAATTTTGTCATCCCGGCGAAAGCCGGGATCCATTTGCTTTCGAAGCAGGAAGATCAAAATGGGTCCCGGCTTTCGCCGGGACGACGGCGCGTGCGACCGTCGCGGTGCGCGAGTCCTTATTTCCGCGCATCCTTCGCGTCTGCGGGAACCTTCAACATCTCGTCGAAGTAATCCGCGATCAGCGTATACACGTGCTTGCGCATCACCGGCGCCGACCAGCCCGTGCTTGCCGCCGGGATACGTCATCAGGCGAAACTGCGTGCCGCGCTGCTGCAGCGCCGCCATCAGCTCCGTCGAGTTCGTGAACAGCACGTTGTCGTCGGCCATGCCGTGCACGAGCAGCAGCGGCGATTTGAGGCCCGTCGAGCCAGTGCTCGACGCCCGACAGCTCGTAGCCTTGCGGATTCTTCTGCGGCGTGTCGAGATAGCGTTCGGTGTAATGCGAGTCGTACAGCGACCAGTCGGTCACCGGCGCGACCGCGACGCCGGCGGCGATGCGGTCGGATGCCTTCGACAGCAGCATCAGCGTCATGTAGCCGCCGTAGCTCCAGCCGAACACGCCGATGTGTTCGCCATCGACCCAGCGTTGCTGCTTGAGCCACGCGACGCCGGCGAGCTGGTCGGCGACTTCGACCTTGCCGAGCTGATGGAAGATCGCGTCGGAGAACGCGCGGCCGCGCCGCGGCGTGCCGCGATTGTCGAGCGCGAACACGACATAGCCGTGCTGCGCCATGTACTGCTCGAAATGATTGCCCCACGCGCGGTTGACGTACTGGCGACCCGGGCCGCCGTAGTACGTCATGAATACCGGATAGCGTTTCTTCGCGTCGAAACCGGCGGGCTTGTACACGCGGTAATGCAGCGCCTGGCCGTCCTCGGCGGAAAGCGTTCCGAATTCGGGCTCGATCAGGCTGTCGCGGTACGGCCAGTACGGATGGCCTTCCTTCAGCGTGTTCGGCTCGATCCACGCGATCAGGCTGCCGTCCGACTTGCGCAGCGAAACCTGCGGCGGCGTCAGCGGATCGGAATACGTGTCGACGTAGGCCGTCGCGCTTTCGCCGAACTCCGTGTCGTGCCAGCCCTCGCCCGCGCTGACGCGGCGCGGCGACGCCGCTTCGCTGCCGTCGAGCTTCGCCGCATAACACTTGCTGCTGCAGCGGATCGTCGCGCCCTGCGCTGAAGTAGATCGTTCCGGCCTGCTCGTCGAGCGCGAGCACCTTGTCGACGTCCCAGTCGCCCTGCGTCAGCGTGCGCCGGCGGACTGCCGTCGAGGCCGACGACGTAGAGATGCTTGTGCCCGCTCTGCTCGGACGCCCACACGAACGCGTTCTCGTGCTTGAGGAAGCGCAGGTCATCGTTGAGATTGATCCATGTCGCGCTGGTCTCGCTCGAGCACCGGGCGATGGTGCAGGCTGTCCGCATCGACGAGCACGAGCTCCAGATGCTGCTGGTCGCGGCTCTCGCGCTGGAACACGAGCGCGCTCGCGTCGGGCAGCCAGTTCACGCGCGCAAGATAGATGTCGCCGTTCCTGCCGGGATTCTTGCTGTCGGAACCGGCCTTGCCGAGATCGACCCAGCGCACGCGCGCATCGCGCGGCCGCACCAGCCCGAGCCGGACCGCGACATTCGGCCGTCCCGCGGCCGGATAACGCTGCGTCACCGTTTCGGTGCGATCGGCGTAGACCTCGGTGCGCTTGACCTCGTCGACGCCGGATTCGTCGTAGTGCTCGAACGCGATCAGCGAATCGTCCGGCGCCCACCAGTAGCCGGTCGCGCGATCCATTTCCTCCTGCGCGACGAACTCGGCCTCGCCGTTGTGCACGGGACCCTTGCCGTCGCGCGTCAGCTGGTAGTTGAGGCCGGTCTGAAGATCGATCGTGTAGAGATTCTGCTTGCTGACGAACGACACGTAGCGGCCTTTCGGCGAGACCTGCGCATCGATCACGTCGAGCCCGGCCGGCGTCAGGCCGCGCAGCTCCGCGCCGGGCTTCGCGTCCAGATCGTAGAGCCAGAGCCGCTCGCCGACGCCGAACAGGATCTTGCGGCTGTCCGGCGACCAGCGGTACGAGACGATGCCGCGCAGCTGCGCGATGCGCTCGCGCTCGCGGCGCGCCTTCTCGGCGTCGGAAAGCTCCGTCGCCGGACCCAGCGCATGTCGAATCGACGAGCCGGCGCGTCGTGCCGCTGGCGACGTCGAAGACCCAGAGATCGAGCTGGTTCTGGTCGTCTGTCGCGGCCCTTGCAGGAACGTGACGCGGCTGCCGTCCGGCGCGATCTTGAGCGCGCGCGGGCTCGGCCCGTTGATGTCGGGATCGGCGTAGATCCGCTCGATCGTCAGTTTCGCGGCCATGGCGGGCGCGCCGATCGCAATCGCGGCGGCGCAGAGCAGGATGCGCATGAAAACCTCCCCTCGATGCGCGGATTATCGCCGCGCGCGTGCGCGAGGGGGAATGCCGAAAGTGCGTCCCCCATCAGCATTCGGCAACGTCGATCGATGCCGGGCTCGGACTTCGGGTCTAGCGTCCGGCGCCCTGGCCGAACAGAAACCGCCGCGCCTCGTCGGTCATCTTCTGTCCCGGGGGATTAATCTTTTCACCGCGCGCGTACACACGCTGCGTCGCCGGTCGCGCCCTGATCGAAGCCGACCAGCGCTCGAGGTTCGAAAATTCCGCGACGGCGACTTCCTGCGCTTCGCGCGAGGCGATCCACGGATACGAGGCGATGTCGGCGATCGTGTAGTCCGTGCCGCAGATGAAATCGCGGCCTTCGAGGTGCTTGTCGAGCACGCCGAAGAGCCGTCGCGTCTCGCGCACGTAGCGCTCGATCGCATACGGAATCTTTTCCGGCGCGAAGCGATTGAAATGATGGCTCTGCCCGACCATCGGGCCGAGCCCGCCGACCTGCCAGAACAGCCACTGCATCGCCATCACCCGGCCGCGGATGTCCGCCGGGATCAGCTGCCGGGTCTTGTCGGCGAGGTAGAGCAGGATCGCGCCCGATTCGAACACGCTGATCGGGGCGCCGCCGTCGGCCGGCGCGCGATCGACGATCGCCGGCATCTTGTTGTTCGGCGAGATCGCGAGGTAATCGGGCTTGAACTGATCGCCCTTGTTGATGTTGACCGGCCTGATCTCGTATTCGAGACCGGTTTCCTCGAGGAACAGCGCGATCTTCTGGCCGTTCGGCGTGGGCCAATAGTAGAGCTCGATCATCGGCATTCCTTGAGCGCCCCGCTCGAAAGTCGAGCTGGGGCCATGCCACGCGTTCTCAATCGGGCGGATTGCAAAGACGCGCGGCGAGCCCGCTCCAGCGCTGCGCGCGCCGCGCGATCGCCTCGGCGAGCACGTCCTCGTTCGCCCACAGCGTCAGCGAATTGCGCGCACGCGTGATGCCGGTATAGATGAGCTCGCGGCTCGACACGCGCACGCTGCGTTCGGGCAGCACGAGCAGCACGTCGTCGAACTCCGAGCCCTGCGACTTGTGCACGGTCAGCGCGAACGCGCTTTCGTGCGCCGGCAGCGCGGCCGGCAGCCACGCGCGCGGACCCGCATCGGTGTCGAACCAGACGCGCAGGACCTGCGCCGATCCGGGCTCTCGTCGTCGCGCCAGACGAGTCCGACGTCGCCGTTGTAGAGGCCGTGGCGATAACTGTTTTCGCGGATCATGACCGGTCGGCCATGAAAGAACGCATCGGGCCGCAGCGCCGGCTGCTGCAATGCGAGCGCGATATGCGCATTCAGCGCGCGGCTGCCGGCCTCGCCTTCGCGCACGGCCGTCAGCACGCGATGACGGCGCAGCATCGCGAGCGCGGCCGCAACGTTCGGCGCAGCCGCGATCGCGCGGTAGTGCGGCAGCGTCTCGTCGAGCACGAACGCCGCGAGCGCAGCGTCGCGTCCGTGCCGCCAGCGCACGCCGCGGCACGCATTCGAGCGCAGGCATTCGAGCGCCGCCGTCGCATCGCCCGCGCGCACCGCCGCGCTCAGCGATGCGATGTCGAGCGCTGCGGTCTGACGATAGCTGCGCGACAGCTCGACGCGCACGAGCGGCGATGCCTCGCGGCTCGGCTCGACATCCGCGCCGAGCGCGTCCGACACCTGCCGCGCGAACGCAGCCGGCACCGCAAGACCAGAGCCCGCCGCATCGCACAGCGCCGCGAGCACGTCGCCGGTTTCGACCGACGGCAGCTGGTCGCGATCGCCGATCAGGATCAGCCGCGCGTGCGGCGGCACCGCTTCGACGAGCTTGCACATCAGCGGCAGATCGACCATCGACGCTTCGTCGACGACAACGAGATCGGCTGCGAGCGGATTGTCGCGGTCGTGACGGAACTGGACCGAGCGCGGCTTCTTGCCGAGCAGGCGATGCAGCGTGCTGGCCTTCGTCGGCAACGTCGCGTGCAAGCGCCGGCTCGATGCGTTGCTCGGCAAGCAGCCGCGCATAGTTTTCGCGCAGCGATTCGGAAAGGCGCGCGGCCGCCTTGCCGGTCGGCGCGGCGAGAACGACGCGCAAGTCGCGACCGGCTTGCTGCGCAGCCGCGACGGCGAGCGCGAGCACGCGCGCGATCGTCGACGTCTTGCCGGTGCCGGGGCCGCCGGTCAGCAGCATCACGCGGCGCAGCGCCGCGACGGCCGCCGCGAGCGCCTGGCGATCGATGCCGGCGTCGGCGCTTTGCGGAAACAGTCGCGCAATGCAGGCGCGCAGCCATTCCGGATCCGGTGCAGGCTCGACGGGCCCCGCCAATGCCGCGAGCGCTTGTGCCAGCCGAACTTCGTAATCGCGATAACGGCGCAGCGCGACGCGCTCGCCTTCGAGAACGAGGATCGTGCCGGCCGCACCGCCTGCGCCGACATACGGCGAGGCACGCAACGCCGTGCACCATTCGGAAATGGCAGGCAACGACGGAGGCGCGCGGTCGGCCGCGATTTCCGTCAGCAGATCCGGCACGCGGTCGAGCGGCAGCACGCTATGCCCGAACGCGACGCGCGCGACTCGCGAGCGCCGCCGCGAGCGCGACCGGTTCAGGCGTTTCCCGACGAAGCCGCAGCAGCGCCGCGCCGAGCGCGTGATCGATCGGCCGCAGCCAGCCATCGCGTAGCCAGCGGTCGAGCACGCTCACGCGGCCTCCGCACGCGGCGGCGCGAGCAACGCATCGAGCGCTTCGATGAACTCGCGCGACGGCCGCGCCGCGAATACGCCCGGCGAATCGGCGCGCGAAGGATCGAGGCCGCGACAGAAGAGATAGCGCACGCCGCCGAAGTGCGCGTCGTAGTCGTAATCGCGCGGCGAAAGCGCAGCCAGCGATGCAGCGCGAGCGCGTAGATGCAGGTACTGCAGATCGTATTCGCTTTCGCGCATCGCGCGCGCGACGCCATCGGCCGAGTAATCGGCGAGGCGATTGCTCTTGTAGTCGAGCAGGTACGACGCGGCCCGCGTGCTGATAGACGAGGTCGATGCGACCCGTCATCGAGCCCTTCGATCCGCTCGCGCGAACCGAAGCCTTCGCGATCGCGCAACAGCTCGTGGCCATGCAGGAACTCGATGAGACGATCGACCAGGACGGGCTTCAGCGCGAAATGGAATTCGATCTCGGCGCGCCGATCCGTCAACGCGATATCGGCGAGCCGCACGCCTTCGGGCAGGCGCACGTTGACGGTGTCGCGCACGAGCGCCGCGAGCGGACGGATGCCGCCGGCGATGTCCTCGTCGACATAACCGTTCGCGCCGAGCGCGTGGTGCAGCGCTTCCTCTTCGCCCGGCGGCGGCGCATCGCCGCGCCAGTCGCGCCAGCGCGCGAAGATCGATCGTCTCGAGCGCGCCGTGCAGCGCGTTGCCGAAGCGCGCGCCGATGTACGGCGAGATCACGGGCTCGATCGCGTCCGGCACGATCGGCTCGTCCTCGGCGCCCTGCTCGTCGATCGCATCGGGCTCGGTGCCGGGTTCCTCGCGCGACAGCTGCGAGAAGCTGTGCACCCACCAGTCGCGGCGCACGAGACGGCGCGCGACGCGCATCGAATCGTCGTCCGCAACGCCTGCCGGAAACGGCAGCGCGCGGTTGACGAGATCGGGAAGCGCGTCGACGACGATCGCGCGCGGCGCCGTTCGCGGCGAGACGCTTGAACGCCTCGTCGATCGCATCGGCCTTCGGTCGCGACACCTTGCCGTCCGGCTCGCGATGCAGGAGCCACGACAGCGCCGACTTCTCGCCGCCCATCTGGATCACGCAACCGTAAAGCCATGCCGCGCAACGCGCGCGCGTCAGGCCGACATAGAGCAGCCGCAACTGTTCGGCGAGGATCTCGTTCTTCTCGATGTCGGCGGCCGCGGCATACGCGTCGTCGTCGATGCCCGGGATGCGGGCGCGCAGCACGCGCCGGCCGTCGACACGCTCGGCGATGAGACCGAGGCTGCCGAACGCAGTGTCACCCGGCGCGATCGCCGCGAACGGCAGGAACACGAGATCGAACTCGAGGCCCTTCGCCCTGTGCAGCGTCATGATGCGCACACGCTTGGCATCGGATTCGAGACGCTGCTGCTGCGCCTCGTCGAAATCGTCGGCATCGGCGATGCGGCGCGCGAGCCAGTCGGCCTGCCCCGCCTCGCCGAGCACGCGCGCGCGCGCTTCCTGCACGAATTCGGCGATGTGCAGGTAATTCGTCATGCGCCGCTCGCCGTCGGCGAGCTTCAGCAATCGCGGCGCCGCCTTCGCGACCAGCGGCGCGATGAACGCAAGCGGCCCGAAGCGCTGCCATTGCTGGCGACCGAGCTGGAACGCATCGAGCCACGCGCGGTGCTTGTCCTCGTCGCGCGTGAGCGCGTCGATCGCGGCGGCGTCCTCGCCGACAAGGACGCTCGCGAGCGCAGCGCGCAGGCGATTCTCATCGCCGGTCGCAAGCAGCGCTTCGAGGATGCGCAGGATCTCGGTGGCTTCACTGGTGGCGAACACGCTCGCGCGCGTCGCGGTCACGCTCGCGATGCCGCGCGCGGCGAGCTCGCGCTGCACGCGCTCGGCTTCCTCGTGGCGGTTGACGAGCACCGCGATGTCGCCGGGCTCGACGCGGCGCTCCTCGCCGTCGCGGCGCAGGATCAGCGGTGCGTCGGTCAGCAACGCGGCAATTTCGGTCGCGGCCGATGCCGCGGCGACATCGCGCGCCTCGGCGATGCGATACGACGACGGCGCGGACGCGCCGCCCGAGAGATTGACCAGATGCAACGCCGGCGCGGCGCGCTTGCCGTCGGCAAGGTCGATGTCGGCGACCGTGCCGCCGGGTTTCACGGCCGGGAAGCCTGTCTCGCCGTCCGCAAACGGGAACGCGCCGCCTTCGGCGAACACCGCGGCAACGGCTTCGATCATGCGCGGCCGCGAGCGGAAATTGCGATCGAGCGTCTCGGTCGACTCGGAATACTCTCCGGCCGCGTGATACGTGTGCACGTCGCCGCCGCGGAAACGGTAGATCGCCTGCTTCGGATCGCCGATCAGGAACAATGCCGGACGCGTCGCGTCGTCGTGCTCGACGTAGACACGACGGAACACATCCCACTGCTTGCCGTCGGTGTCCTGGAACTCGTCGACGAGCGCGGCCGGATAGTCGTGGCGCAACGCTTCGGCGAGCCGGCGCGCCCTGCTGCGAGGAGAGCGCCGCGTGCACGCGCTCGACGAGATCGTCGAAGCCGACGAGGCCGCGCTCGCGCTTGATCGCGGCCATGCGCGCGAGTGCGGTGTCGCGCACGTCATGCAGCAGGTTCACGCGCGCTTCGCCGCTCGGGCGCGCGGCGACGCGCAGCGCAGTCGAGAAACGCTGTCGATCGCGACGAACAGCGGCGATGCGGGCCGCGGCGCGCGCGCGAATTTCTGGTTGATCTTGCCGTCGATGCCTGACGGCGTCAGCACCTCGAGCGTCTTGTGCACGGCTTCTTCCGGCACGGCGCCTTCGACGAACGAGGCGAGGAACGACCACGCGACCTGCAGCGCGCGATCGCTCGGGCTTCCCTTGTGCATCACGCCGCCGCTGCGCGCCTCTGCGATGAGGCGCCGCGCGGTCGTGCCTTCGCTGGACCATGTTTCGCGAAGCGCAGCGCCGGCTGCCTCGATCGCAGCTTCGTGCGCGGCGAGCGCCGCGGCATCGACCGGCATGCGCGCCGGCAGCAGCGCTTCGGCGACGAGCAGCTTGCGCAGATCGAGCGCGAGCGCATCCGGCGTTTTCCAGAGCGCATCCAGACGCGCGGCCGTGACCGCATCGCGCGTGAAGCGACGCCAGACGTCGAGCGCGATCTCGTCGTGCAACGCGCGCTCGCTGGTGACGAACTCGCTCGGCAGCAGCGGCTCGCCGGTCGCGAGCGCATGCTCGGCGAGCACGCGCTGGCAGAACGCGTGGATCGTGTGGATGGGCGCAAGATCGATCTCGGCGACCGCGCGGCGCAGGCGCGTCGCGAGCGCGTCCGCTTTTTCGTGTTGCAGGCGGCGTTCCAGCACGGCCGCGGTGATCGCTTCGGCGTCCGTCCCGGCGGATTTCGCGCGCAGCTCGTCGCGATCGAACAGCGCGAGCTCGGCCGCGCGCGCGAGCTGGCGTCGCAGACGCTCGCGCAACTCCTGCGTCGCCGCGATCGTGTAGGTGACCGCGAGAATGCGCTTGACCGGCAGCTCGCGTTCGACGACGAGCCGCGTATGCAGCAGCGCGAGCGCGAATGTCTTGCCGGTTCCGGCGCTCGCCTCGATGCGGCGCGTGCCGTCGAGCGGCCAGTCGAGCAGCGCAACGTCGGATTTCGCGCGTGCGCTCATGACGCGTCTCCGGGCACGCGCGCGTCGAGCAGCGCCGAGAAGATGTCGAGCGTCTGCCGGCGAAACACGTGCGTCGCCGTCTCATCGTCGAACGGCGTTGCGCCTCGCAGCGCGAGCATCGTGCAGGCGTCGGTGCCCTCGCCGCCGCCCTTGCGGTTCGTCCACGCGTCCGCGGCGGCCGCGTCGGCGCGCTGCTCGTCGGCATTCTTCGCGTAATCCTCGAGCCATGTCCACGCGGCCGACGGACGGAACGAAAGCGGCGCGGCGTTGCCGTCGCGCATGACGCCGACGAGCCACGCGAGCGCAGCGCGCGCCGCTTCAGGCGGATGCGCGGCGATCGCGCGAGGTTCGATGTCGCCGGCGTCGAATTCGCCGAACGTGAGCACCGAGCGCGGATCACCGAGCGCGGCGAGCACGAGCGCGTCGAGATTCCAGCGCACGACGTCGCGTCCACCGGGTTTGCCGATCTTGACGCGCAGCGCGTGCGCGTCGTCGACGTCGTCGAGCACGCCGGAGAGCACGACGTCGCCGAGCGGCAACGTGAACGGCAGCGCGCGCACGTCGCCCGCCTGCGCCGCGTGCACCGCGCGCACGATCGGCCGCGCCTGACGCACGATTTCGCGCAGGCGCTGCAAGCCGGCGGCGCCGGGTGGAAGCTCCGCTTCGGCCTGCAGGCGCCGGCACAGCGCGGATTCGTCGATCGATGCGTCGGCAAGCAATGCCGCGTACACGCGGCGCTGGATGCCGAAGCGCTCGAGCGCGTCGGCGGGCACGAACGGTTCGGCGTCGGGCAGGTGCGCCTCGTCCTCGTCGAGACGGATCGCGAGACGATCGCGCAGGAAGATGCGCGGCGCGTCGATCAGAAAGCGCTTGAGCGCGAGGTAGTCGACGGTCGTCGACCGGTACTGCGTCGACGTCGGGCGACAGCGGCGCGCCAACGAATGCCGGCAGCGGATGCGCGGCCGGCGCCGTCTGCGAGTGCATCCGACCATGACGCATCGAAACGCACGCGCCGCGCGTCCGGCTTCAGCGGATTTTCCGAACGGCTGCAGCGGATGCTGCACGATGAGCTGGCAGCGCGCGGTGGCGGGCTCGTCGAAATACGCCGCAGCAGACATCGAGCAGCTCGGAAACGACGACCGACGGCTCGCGCGCGGAACCATCGAACGCATCGTGCGCGATATAGCTGAGATAGAGCACGCGATCGGCTGCGGTGAGGAGCTGCAGGAACAGGAACCGGTCGTCGTCGCGCACCGAGCGGTCGCCGCGCCGGCGCGAGCCGGGACGATCGAGCGCGGCCGCGAGCCGGTTCAGCACGGGCGACGCTTCCTGGCGCGGATAATCGCGATCGTTGAGGCCGAGGACGCGATCACGCGGAACGGAATCAGCCGCATCGGCACCATGCGGCAGAACGTGACGCCGCCGGCGAGGAACGGCTGGCGCGCGTCGGCTTCGGCGAAGCGCGCGGCGAAATGTGCGCGTACGACATCGGGCGGCAGCGCGTCGCGAAGACCGGCGTCTTCCGCGGCGCGGCCGAATGCATCGATCTCCGCGAACACGCGATCGCGCGCGCGCTGGTCGGCGACATCGCTCGCGTTCGGCGGCAGCAGCTCTTCGAGCACGCGCGTGATCAGCGCCTGCCAGTCGGGCGGCGCGTGCGCTTGCGCGGTTTCGGCCGCCGCGCGCTCGAGCACGGCGAGCAGATGGATCAACGCATCGAGCGCGTCGAGCGCGGTGCCTTCGAGATGCGGCCACGGCGCGACGCCTGCGACATCCGCATCGTCGCCGGCCGCGTGACCGAGCAGCAGGCGATCGAGCGCGAAACGCCAGGTGAATGCGTCGTCCGCGGGCGCACCGAGGCGCGCGCGGTGCGCGGCGTCGAGACCCCAGCGCGCGCCGGCGGGCTCGATCCAGTCGCGCAGGCGATCGATCGCTTCGCTGTCGAGATCGAAGCGCCGCATCAGCGGCGGCAACGCGATGAGGTCGAGCACCTCGTTGCTGGTCAGTCGCGCGCCGGCCAGATCGAGAATGCGCAGCACGAGCTCGGCGACCGGCGAGGCCGCGAGCGAGCTTTCGTCGGCGACCGTGTACGGAATGAAGCGCGGCGTGCCCTGCGCGCCGCCGAACACGGCCGCGATGTGCGGCGCGTAGAGGTTGATGTCCGGCGCCATGACGGCGACATCGCGCGCTTCGAGCGCGGGATCGTCCTCGAACAGCGCGCGCAGCTGATCGTGCAGCACTTCGACTTCGCGCAGGCGCGTGTGGCACGCATGGATCTGCAGCGAGCGCTCGCGCTCGATCGCGGCGAGCGGAATCTTCGCGTCCGTGCGGCGCGCGGCGTTCGAGAAGATCGAGCTGCAAACGCTGCAGCAGTCCGCGCGGATCTTCGGGTTCGGCGTAGAACTCGATCTCGCGCGGCGTGACGAGCTCGTACGAGAACAGCGTCTCGATGAAGTCGCGGCCGGCGCGGCCCCACGCGGCGAGCAGCGGATTTTCGCGTATCGTCGAGCGGATCGACGCTCGGCCTCGGCGAGGCGCTCGCGCAGTGTCTCAGATCGCCCCAGTACTTGCGCGTCGGCGTCGGCAGGTAGAAATGCACCGTGGATGCCGCGCGCGGCGGCGGTCATGATGCGCAGCACATCCGGCGACACGTTGAGGCACGCGAACGCGAAGATGCGCGCCGGCAATCCGCGCGGCGCCGGCGAGTCGGCGTCGCCGTGCAGCGCGAGGAAGCGGTCGATCGCCTGCGCGCGATGCGTCATGCCGCGCGTCGCGCGGCGCCAGAGCTCGGCCTGCCAGTCGCCGGGCTCGGCGCCGCGATCCCACGCGAGCAGCCAGTCGCGACGCCACGCCTGGTATTTCGCGAACACGTCGGCGAGCGCGCTCGCGAGCGACCATGCCTTGAGATCGGCCTGCGCGCCGGTGAGATAGCGATCGAGCATCGACGCGATCGCCGGATGCGCGCGTGCCGCGGGATCGTGCAGCACCGCGTAGAGGCGCCAGACGAGCCGCGACGGATCGATCGTGCGCGCATCGTCGAGCTCGGGCACGTTCGCCTGCAGCACTTCGCCGACGAATTCGCCCGGCGCGAGGAAGCGCAGGTTCGCCGCGATGCCGTGCCGCTCGGCGAGCGTCTTCTGCAGCCAGCGCCGCATCGCCGGCTGCGGGATCAGGATCGTGTCGGGCTCGAACAGGCCCGCGCCGGGCGGCGTCGTGCGCAGCTCCTCGGCGAGCAGGCCCGCGAGCACGTCGAGCGCGTTGCCGTAATAGAGTCGGAAATCGGGTGGCGCGGGCATCGTGCGAATGATGCCCGAGGTGGCGTCTCTTCGGATGAGACGGACCCGAGATCGTCGCGTGATGGTGCAACCGCCCTCAAAAAAAGGCATTCCGCTACTTACGCGTCGTCGCGCTTATCCCTTGATCTTGCGAGAAGGCGGTTTAGTGAACGACCGAGCGCAAATACACCAGCAAGCACCAGCAGCAAAAATAGGTCCATGGCTCCGACAGTGATACTCAAGCAAGCTGTAATTTCTTACAGGATGCCGAAAGAGAACAAGCGCTCTCCAATCGAAACAAGACGTGCGGAGAGAAAAGCATGAACGTTTTCAGGACCATTTTTTTGCTATGCGCCGCATTGACCGCAAATGCCTGGGCCACTACATCCGTGACGATGAAGGAGTGCCCGAATTGCACTTCAGCGCAAATGCAAAACGGCGCAAAAAACAGCCCGCCAGGCATGGCATTCGTATATGACCTGGCTCATCACGTGATTCACAAGTATGAAGTCTACCTGGACTCTACATGCGGACCTTCGGGTCCATCCAGCGGAATCGCCGACCGGAAGAGCGACGGGGCCCAAATCGAGCAAGCGGGCGGCAACGGTGTCAACTGCGGCACTTTTCGCGCTGCAGACGAGATGGTCCCGGTCGATTCGAACATACAAGCAATTTTCGACGCGCTTTTCCACGTCTCACAGATAAACCCCGCACTCGCCGCGACGGGCGAAGCGACCAGAGAAGGTACGCCGCCAACTGATCCGTCCACTGGCCAACCCTTCGATTTGAGGAAGGTGGCATGGGATTATCCGCAAGGCTCCTTTCTGAGACTCAACGATCTTATTCAAAATACTATTCTAGCCAGCAGTTACACGGCCGATAATTTTGTCCCGGGATTAGGCGATCTAATATTCCAGGTAAACATCCCGCTGACGTATCCTCAGCAAGTTCAAGATCCAGGTCATCTCACTATTTCCGTAGTCATTCATATAGATCGATCAATTACACTTGTGCACTTGCAGCTGTGTACTGACGAGGGGGATTGCGGGTTGTGGGATATACCGGTGAACGGTGGTCAGCCGGGGAAAATACAGTTCAAGGGTGTGTTCGATTCCGAGCAGATGATGTATCCATCAGCGAGCGGACAAATGCCTGGAGGCCTGCGTGCTTGGAACTGGGGAAACCGCGGCGATGCTGACCACTTTGGGCAAGGCCTACGCAACAACGGTTGGGATGTTCCGGGCGCCCCGAATTGCAATCCATCGCAGTGGAAATTGGTTATCGCCACTGTAAATGGCCATTTCGACTCCGCCGGATCGCGCGTCCGCTACTTTCCGATGCAGAACGAGCTGAAGATCGCGCCGAGCAGGTCCTCGCTGGTGAACTCGCCGGTGATCTCGCCGAGCGCGTGCTGCACTTCGCGCAGTTCCTCCGCGGCGAGCTCGCCGGCGTTGCGTTCGACCAGCGCGGATTCGGCCGCGTCGAGATGCGTTCGCGCGCGTTCGAGTGCCGCGACGTGGCGCGCGCGCGCGGTGCAGGCGCCGTCGCGCCGTCGCCGCCGGCGAGCGCCTTGCAGCTCGGCATGCAGCAGGTCGAGGCCGGCGCCGGTTTTGGCCGAAAGCCAGCAGATGCGATGTCGTCTTCGTGGCGCTCGCGGCGCGGCGGCTCGCCGGCGAGGTCGATCTTGTTGCGCACGACGATGCGCGTCGCCGCTGGCGGCACGTCGCCGAGCAGCGCGAGCGCGGCGTCGCGATCGTCGTCGCTGTCGGTAACGAGCAGCACGACGTCGGCGCGCGCAAGCTCGGCGCGCGCGCGGCGGATGCCTTCGCGCTCGACGACGTCGGCCGATTCGCGAAGGCCCGCGGTGTCGACCAGCGTCAGCGCGACGCCGTCGATGTCGACCGTTTCGCGCACGAGATCGCGCGTCGTGCCGGGAATCTCGGTGACGATCGCGCGCTCGCTCGCGGCGAGCGCATTCAGAAGACTCGACTTGCCGGCGTTCGGACGACCGACGATGACGACGTGCAGGCCGTCGGCGAGCCGCACGCCGCGGCGCGCGCCGTCGAGCAGCTCGGCGAGATCGGTGCGCACGGCCGCGAGATCGCTGCGCAGCTCCGGCGCGGACAGGAAATCGATTTCCTCTTCCGGAAAATCGATCGCGGCTTCGATCCAGACACGCAGGCGCACGACCGCGGCCGTGAGCGCGCGCACGCGTCGCGAGAATTCGCCGTCGAGGCTGCGCAACGCGGCGCGCGCGGCCGTTTCCGAGCCGCTGGCGATCAGGTCGGCGACGGCTTCGGCCTGCGCGAGATCGAGCTTGCCGTTGAGGAACGCGCGCTCGGAGAACTCGCCGGGCCGCGCGTGGCGCGCGCCGAGCTCGACCAGCCGCGCGACGAGCAGGCGCAGCACGACCGGGCTTCCGTGCGTCTGCAGCTCGAGCACGTCTTCGCCGGTGTACGAATGCGGCGCCTTGAAATACAGCAGCAGGCCGCGATCGATCGGCGCGCCGCGCGCGTCGGCGAATGCGCAGTAGTACGCGTGGCGCGGCTCGGGTTCGCGGCGCAGCAGCTTTCGCGCGATCGCAGCCGACGAGCGCGCCGGAGACGCGGATCACGCCGACGCCACCGGCGCCGGGCGGCGTGGCCACGGCGGCGATGGTGTCGCGCGACGGTCATGCGCTCACGCTTTGGCCTTGTCGGCGTTCTCGATGCGCTTGGTGATGATCCACTGCTGCAGCAGCGAAAGCGTGCCGTTGACGGTCCAGTAGAGGACGAGGCCGGCCGGGAAGAATGCGAACAGTACCGAGAACGCGATCGGCATGATCTTCATCATCTTGGCCTGCATCGGATCCATGCCGGCGCTCGGCGTCAGCCATTGCGTCGCGATCATCGCCAGGCCGTTCAGCACCGGCAGCACGAAGTACGGATCGGGCGCGGAGAGGTTCTGGATCCACAGGATGAAAGGCGCCTGGCGCAGCTCGACGCTTTCCAGCAGCACCCAGTACAGCGCGAAGAACACCGGAATCTGCACCAGCATCGGCAGGCAGCCGCCGAGCGGGTTGATTTTTTCCTTCTGGTACAGCTCCAGCATCGCCTGGTTCACTTTCTGGCGATCGTCGCCGTAGCGCTCCTTCAGCGCTTCGATGCGCGGCTGCATCTTGCGCATGCGCGCCATCGAGCGGTACTGCGCTTCGGAGAGCTTGAAGAACGCGAGCTTGATCAGCACGACCAGCAGGATGATCGCGAAGCCCCAGTTGCCGGTGAGCTTGTGCAGCTTGCGCGAGAATCCAGTGCAGCGGCTCGGAAATCACCGTGAAGATGCCGTAGTCGGCCGTCAGCGAAAGGCCCGGCGCGACCTGGTCGAGGGTGCTCTGCAGCTTCGGTCCGACGTAGAGGCGCGCGGTGTCCGATTTGGTCTCGCCCGGCGCGACCGTGATCGTCGGCGACAACGTGCGGATCAGGTAGCTTCGGCGCGTCGGTGCCCTGCACGAGCGCGGTCGAGTACTGATCGTTCTCGGCAGCGTCCGGAATCCACGCCGCGAAGAAATAGTGCTGCAGCATCGCGGCCCAGCCGCCGGCGAAGCTCTTGGCCAGCGGTTCCTTTGCGAAATTGTCGAATTTTAGCTTCTGGAACTTGTCGCTCGCGTTGTAGTAGGCCGCGCCGATGAAGCTGTAGCGCTCGGTGTTGCTGTAGGCCTTGATGCCGTGCGTGTCGATGATCAGCGGCACGCGCTGCAGCTGGCGGTACGCGTTGCCGCTCCACGGCGCGCTGCCCTTGTTGGCGATTTCCTGGCGCTGCTCGATCGCGTAGCTGGCGCGCTTGAACGCGAAGATCTTGCGCACCGTGAGGCCCGATGCGTCGGTCCAGGTCAGCGGCACTTCGATGCTGTCGGTGCCGTCGGCGAGCTTGTATTCGGTCTTTTCGGCGTTGAACGTCGCGGTGTGGTCGGGCGCGCCCTGCGCGCTGACGAGACCGCTCTGCGCCTCGAAGAAGCGCGATGCGCTGTCGTCGAGCAGACGCACCGGGTGCGCGTAATCCTTCGGCTCCTGCGGATACGCGAGGAGATCGGCGACGACGACGTTGCCGCCGTGCGTATCGATTTCGACACGCAGCACGTCGGTGGTGACGACGACGTGCGGTGTCGCAGTCGGGTTCGTCGCCGCGGTCGGCGGCGCGGGCGTTGTCGAGTTCGCCGCGGGCGCCGACGTGCTGGTCGCGCTCGGAACCTCGCCGGTGCTCGGCGCGGGCGCGGCCGGCGTCGTGCCTTGTGCGCCTGTCGTCGATGCGGTCTCGGGCGACGTCGGCGCGGTGGCGTGGCTGTAGTCTTCCTGCCAGGCCGTCCACAGCAGATAGCTGAGGAACAGGAGGGCGATCAGGAGGAGATTGCGGGGGCTCGTCATTGAGATCGATTCACGGGAGCGGAACGACGTCCCGCATCGGGCCGTGGCGGTGCTCGGGGTCGGGGCGGCTAGGATCGCCGCGTCGAATACGGAAGAAGGTGCAAAAAAATCAGGCGCGCATTGTGCCGGTGTGCCGGCTGCCGTTCAATGACGCGGCAGCGTCGCGAGGCGCTGCCAGAGCGCTTCGAGATCGGCGCGCAGCGCCGCGTTGTCGTGCGCGTCGGCGCTTTCGCGCGCGATCAGCAGGATGTCGAGCGACCGGCAGCGTCGCGCGGACCTTGCGAAAGCTCTCGCGCGCGATGCGCTTGATGCGGTTGCGGCGCACCGCGTCGGTCGACACGCGCCGCGATACGGCAAGGCCGAGCCGCGCGGTTGCGGCGGCGCCGGCGGCGGCCTGGGCGTTGAAGTGATGCACGCCGACGCGCCGGCCGGTCTTGCGCAGGCGGAGGAAGTCAGCGGGCTTTACGATGCGGGCCGCGTGCGGAAAGCGGGCGCCGCCCATCGCGGGTTTCGTATGCGCGATCGAAACCGTCGCTTAGACGGAGACGGTGAGACGCTTGCGGCCCTTGGCGCGCCGCGCGTTGATCACCTTGCGGCCGCCCTTGGTCTTCATGCGCGCACGGAAGCCGTGATCGCGCGCGCGCTTCAAATTGCTCGGTTGATAGGTGCGCTTGGTTGCCATGACGGCAGCTCTCGAAGGAACGGAAAAAGGGCGCGGATGGTAGGCGGCGACGCCGCGATATGTCAAGCGCGACGCTGGCAGCGATGAGGTCGCGACGGTTAGACTGCCGCTTCTGTCTCGCCCACTTCTATCTCGCCCGTTTCTGTCTCGCCCGCTTCTGTCTCGCCCGTCTCGTCGCATGTTGCGCGGCGGCCGGCGTCAGCACCGATTTCGAATTCGAACAGCGCGGCCAGGACGGCCGCTCTTGCTCGGGCAAGGACGCCCGTGAAATGTAACGGATGTCATGAACGACTTGTGGCGACGCTGTCTCGCGCGGCTCGAAGCCGAATTCAGCGCCGAGGACGTGCACACGTATCTTGCGCCGCTGCAGGCGCGCGAAAGCGATGCGGGTCTCACGCTGTGGGCGCCGAATGCGTACACGCTCCAGATCGTGCGCGACAGCTATCTGCCGCAGGTCAGGCGCGTGCTCGATCACCTGGCGGGCCACAGCGTGCCGGTCCATCTGCAGGTCGGCGCGGCGTCCAACGGCGCCGAGCGCATCGGCGACCACGCGCCGCGTGCCAAGACCAGCCGAGCGGCGCGTGCCGGAGGCGAATCTCGATCCGAACTACACGTTCGAAAGCTTCGTCGAGGGCAAATCGAACCAGCTCGGCAAGGCGGCGGCGATGCAGGTCGCGCAGAATCCCGGGCGCGCATACAACCCGCTGCTGCTGTACGGCGGCACCGGCCTCGGCAAGACGCATCTGATGCATGCGGCGGGCAATCTGATGCGCGCGCAGAAGCCCGACGTCAACGTGATGTACCTGCGTTCCGAGCAGTTCGTCAGCGGCATGGTGCGCGCGCTGCAGCAGAAGGACATGGATGATTTCAAGCGGCGCTTCCGCTCGGTCGATGCGCTGCTGATCGACGACATCCAATTCTTCGCCGGCAAGAACACGACGCAGGAAGAATTCTTCCACACGTTCAACGCGCTGATCGAAGGCAAGCAGCAGATCATCCTGACCTGCGATCGCTATCCGAAGGAAGTCGAGAACCTCGAACCGCGCCTGAAATCGCGGCTTGGCTGGGGTCTCAGTGTCGCGATCGAGCCGCCGGACTTCGAGACGCGCGCGGCGATCGTGCTGGCCAAGGCTCTCGCGAAAGGCATCGATCTTCCCGAGGATGTCGCGGTGCTGATGGCCAAGCGCATGCGCTCGAACGTGCGCGATCTCGAGGGTGCGCTGAATACGCTCGTCGCGCGCGCGAACTTCGAAGGCCGAGCCATCGGCGCCGAGTTCGCGCAGGAAACGCTGCGCGATCTTCTGACCGTGCACGCACAGGCGATCACGATCCCTAACATCCAGAAGACCGTGGCAGACTACTACCAGCTGCGCTTGTCGGACATGATGTCGAAGCGGCGCAGCCGTTCGGTCGCGCGGCCGCGGCAGATGGCGATGAGCCTCGCCAAGGAGCTGACCGAGCACAGCCTGCCGGAGATCGGCGATGCGTTCGGCGGTCGCGACCACACGACCGTGCTGCACGCGTGCCGCACGATCCGCGATTTTCGCGAAACCGACGGCAAGCTGCGGCAGGACTGGGAAAAGCTGGTGCGGGTGCTGACCGAATAGGCCGGTGTGGGGAAGCTGTGGATTGCCGGAGGGGAAAGAAACGATCCACAATCCATCCACAGGCGGGATGGCCGGTTATCATGGCTCATTTTCGATCATAAGACTATGATTAATAAGTGACTTTTATTCGTTTGTCGGTAATCCACAAGCCTAATAACCACAATATAGCTTCGCTAATAAGACCAGCAAAAGGATCAGCGCGACATGCGATTCAGCATTCAACGGGAAGCCCTTTTGAGACGCCTGCAGCAGGTCGTCGGCGTCGTCGAACGGCGCCAGACTTTGCCGGTGCTGGCCAATCTCCTGGTCAATGTCGATTCGGGCGGCGTTGCGCTGACGGGTACCGATCTCGAAGTCGAGATGGTCGCGCGCACCGAGGCCGATGATCTCGATGCAGGCGAAGTCACCGTGCCGGCGCGCAAGCTCTTCGACATCTGCCGTGCACTGCCCGATGGCGTCACGATCAAGTTCGAGCAGTCGGGCGAACGCGCGGTCGTCAGCGCGGGCCGTAGCCGCTTCACGCTGGCGACGCTGCCGGCGACCGAATTTCCGGTCATCGAGAACATCGAGCTCGTCGAGCGCGTCTCGCTGCCCGAGGCCACGCTGAAATCGCTGATGGAGCGCACGAGCTTCGCGATGGCGCACCAGGACGTGCGCTATTACTTGAACGGCATGCTGCTCGATCTTCGCGAGCATTCGCTGCGTTGCGTCGCGACCGATGGCCATCGGCTCGCGCTCGCGGAGACGAAGCTCGAAAGCAAGATTGCGTCGAGCCGGCAGATCATCGTGCCGCGCAAGGGCGTCATCGAGCTGCAGGGCCTGTTCGAAACCGGCGAGGGCCAGGTCGAGCTCGAATTCGGGCGCAATCACCTGCGCGTCACGCGCGGCGGCGTGACGTTCACCTCGAAGCTGATCGACGGCCGTTTTCCGGACTACGAAGCCGTCGTGCCGATCGGCGCCGACAAGGAAGTGCGCGTGAACCGCGATGAGCTGCGCGCTTCGCTGCAGCGCGCGGCGATCCTGTCGAACGAGAAATACCGCGGCGTGAAGCTCGAGGTCGGCCCGAACCGCCTGCGCATCGTCGCGCACAATCCCGAGCAGGAAGAGGCGGTCGAGGAAGTCGAGGCGAAGACCGGCGTTTCGGATCTCAGCGTCGGCTTCAACGTGAATTACCTGCTCGACGCGCTCGGCGCGCTGACCGGCGACGATGTGATGCTGTGCCTGCGCGACGGCCAGTCGAGCTGCCTGATCAAGAAGCCCGACAGCGACGACACGCGGCACGTGATCATGCCGCTGCGCCTCTAGGCCGCGCGCGCGGCCTCGTCTTCGCGTGCGGCTGCGCGAACTCAGGCTCGAGAACCTTCGCGCGTTTCCGCGCCTCGAGCTCGCCCTCGATCCCGGCTGGAATGTCTTCGTCGGCCCGAACGGCGCCGGCAAGACGACGCTGCTTGAAGCGGCGTACCTGCTGTCGCATGCGCGCTCGTTCCGCGGCGGGGCGAAGGACGCGCTGGTCCGGCGTGGCGCGGCGGGTTTCAGCGTCTACGGAAATGTTGAGCCGGCCGTCGGGGCCAGCGTCGGCGTCGGGCTTTCCCGCGGCAACGGGACCTTCGAGGCGCGAATCGGCGGGGCGGCGGTCCCGCTGGCCGAGCTGCTGCGCCGGACCGCGGTCGCCTGCTTCGAGCCCGGCTCGCACGAGCTCATTTCCGGCCCGGCCGAGGAGCGTCGGCGATTCCTCGATTGGGGTGTGTTCCACGTGGAACATGACTTCCTCGGCGTCTGGCGCACATTCCAGCGAACCCTGAAGCAGCGCAACGCGCTCTTGCGAGGCGGCGGCGCGGCCAGCGAGCTCGATCCCTGGGACCGCGAGCTCGCGCGGAGCGGGGCGGCCCTTGTCTCGATGCGCGATCGCTATGCGGCCGCGTTTGCGCCTCTGGTGGCGACCACGCTGGCCGGCTTGCTGCCCGAGCTCGGCGCCTCGCGGCTGACGCTGGAGCGCGGCTGGAAGAGCGAGGCCGACGCGATCGAGCAGCTCAGCGCATGTCGCGATGAGGACCTGCGGCGCGGGTTCACGACACGCGGGCCGCACCGGGCCGACTGGTCGATTGCGTTCGACGAGGCGCCGCGTCGCGAGCACCTGTCGCGCGGCCAGGAGAAAGCTCTGCGCGCTCGGCTGCATCATGGCGCAGGCGCAGCTCTTCGCGGCCGAGCACGGCGAATGGCCGGTCGTCTGCATCGACGATCTTGCCTCGGAGCTCGATACGCCCCATCAAGAGAAGCTGGCGCGCGTGCTTCATTCCGCCGACGCGCAGATCCTCGTGACCGGCACGCACGAACCGGAGGCGCTTCGCGCCGTCGGTGTTGCCGCTGCGAGGTTCCACGTGGAACCAGGCCAGGTCACCCGGCTGCTATAATGGGAGATTGGCTCAGAGCGCCTGGCGGGCCCATTTGCCGGCGTCTTTTCGCGCAACTCGGAAACCCATGACCGACCAGTACGATTCCAGTAAAATCAAGGTCTTGAAAGGACTCGAGGCCGTTCGCAAGCGGCCCGGCATGTACATCGGCGACACCGATGACGGCACCGGCCTCCACCACATGGTTTTCGAGGTCGTCGACAACTCCGTCGACGAAGCGCTGGCCGGTTACTGCGACCACATCGTCGTGACGATCCATGCCGACGGCTCGGTCAGCGTGATCGACAACGGCCGCGGCATTCCGGTCGACATGCAGCCCGAGGAAGGGCGCTCGGCTGCCGAGGTCGTCATGACCGTGCTGCATGCCGGCGGCAAATTCGACGCCGACAGCTACAAGGTTTCGGGTGGTCTGCATGGCGTCGGTGTTTCGGTCGTCAACGCGCTGTCCGATCATGCTGACGCTGACGATCTACCGCGACGGCTTCGAGCATCGCCAGGAATATTCGCTCGGCGAGCCGAAGTATCCGCTCAAGGTCGTCGGACCGTCGAACCGCCGCGGCACGACGGTGCGCTTCCATCCGAGCCCGACGATCTTCACCAACACCGAGTTCCATTACGACATCCTGGCCAAGCGCCTGCGCGAGCTGTCGTTCCTCAACTCGGGCGTCAAGATCGAGCTCGCCGACGAGCGCACGAACAAGCACGACGTGTTCCAGTACGAGGGCGGCATCCGCTCGTTCGTCGAGCACCTCGCGCAGCTGAAAACCCCGCTACATCAAAAGGTTATAACGTTTTCGGCGCCGAACGAAGGAACCACCGTCGACGTCGCGATGCAGTGGACGGACGCCTACCAGGAAACGATGTTCTGCTTCACGAACAACATTCCGCAGAAGGACGGCGGCACGCATCTGGCCGGCTTTCGCGCGGCGCTGACGCGCACGCTGTCGAACTACATCGAGGCCGCCGGCATCCAGAGGACCGCGAAGGTCGCGCTGTCGGGCGAGGACATGCGCGAAGGCCTGATCGCGGTGCTGTCGGTCAAGGTGCCTGATCCGAAGTTCTCGTCGCAGACGAAGGACAAGCTCGTCTCGAGCGAGGTCAAGGGCGTCGTCGAATCGATCGTCAATCAGAAGTTCGAAGAATTCCTGCTCGAGAATCCGATCGAGGCGCGTTCGATCGCGGCCAAGGTCGTCGAAGCCGCGCGTGCGCGCGAAGCCGCGCGCAAGGCGCGCGAAATGACGCGGCGCAAGGGCGCGCTCGACATCGCGGGACTTCCGGGAAAACTCGCCGACTGCCAGGAAAAGGATCCGGCGCTGAGCGAGCTTTTCATCGTCGAGGGTGACTCGGCCGGCGGCTCGGCCAAGCAGGGTCGCAACCGCAAGAACCAGGCCGTGCTGCCGCTGCGCGGAAAGATCCTCAACGTCGAGCGTGCGCGTTTCGATCGCATGCTCGGCTCCGCCGAAGTCGGCACGCTGATCACGGCGCTCGGCACCGGCATCGGTCCCGACGAGTTCAACGTCGACAAGCTGCGCTACCACCGCATCATCATCATGACCGACGCGGACGTCGACGGCTCGCACATCCGCACGCTGCTGCTGACGTTCTTCTATCGGCAGATGCCGGCGCTGATCGAGCGCGGCTACGTCTACATCGGTCTGCCGCCGCTCTACAAATTGAAGCAGGGCAAGCAGGAGGTCTATCTCAAGGACGATGCGGCGTTGAATGCGTATCTGATCTCGAACGCAGTCGACGGCGCCGAGCTCGCATACAGCGCGGACGCGCCGGCGGTGAGCGCCGCGGGCCTCGAGAAGATCATGCTGGCTTACCAGGCCGCGGCCGATCAGATCACGCGTCTTGGCGCGCGCTACGACGCGACCGTCATGCGCGCGCTGCTCGACGTGCCGCCGCCGATCGCCGAAGCGTGGAACGACACGGCCGTTACGGATGCGTGGATCGCGCGTCTCAAGACCGCGCTCGCGTCGGCCGGCCTCGGCCGTCCGCGTTATGTCGTGCGCATCCAGCCGGCGAGCGCCGAGCATGGCCCGGCGCTCGTCGTCGAGCGCGATCAGCACGGACTGAAGCAAACACAGGTGTTGCCGTCGAGCTTCTTCGCCAGCGCGGACTTCAAGCCGATCGCCGAAGCCGGAGCCCAGCTCACAGGTCTCGTGCAGTCCGGCGCCGAAGTGCGCCGCGGCGGCAAGAGCCAGGGCGTTGCGACGTTCGCGCAGGCCTACGCGTGGCTGATGGAAGAGACCAAGCGCGGCCGCACGATCTCGCGCTTCAAGGGCCTGGGCGAGATGAATCCCGAGCAGCTCTGGGAAACGACGGTCAATCCGGAGACGCGCCGGCTGCTGCAGGTCAGCATCGAGGACGCCGTCGCCGCCGACCAGATCTTCTCGACGCTGATGGGCGATGTGGTCGAGCCGCGCCGCGAGTTCATCGAGCAGAATGCGCTGCGCGTGAGCAACCTCGACGTCTGAACGGACGCCGTTGGTTTTTCTGTATCTATATATTTGTAAAAAACTATCCTACGCGCGGGAGTGCCGGAGCAGCCCTCCCGCTGCATCGCAACATGTTCAATATTTGTTGAGCTTGTGCTGGCCGCAGTCGCGGCGTTAACCTCTCGTGTCTCAAGGCCGCCGTCCGCAATCGGCAAATATGACGGCCTTCGTACTTCCATTTTCGAGGTGTCACCATGAGGTCTCCGAGTTTCGTCCGGGCGGCGGTCTGCGCGCTGTCTCTGCTTCTTTCAGCCGGCGTGTTCGCACAGGGCATGGGCGGCGGCAGCGTCACGGCGACACCCAAGGACAAGGCGGAAAAGGGCAAGGCATCCAAGCCGGGCAAGAGTGAGAACAAGTACCCGAATGCGACGCGCAAGGAGCCCAAGCTCGACATGTCGGCGAGCGACCAGAAGGACCTCAACAAGGCCGCCGATCTCATCAACGACAGCAAGAACGACGAAGCCGAGCCGCTGGTCCAGAAGGTCATCGCCAGCGAGAAGGCGAGCAAGTACGCGCAGGCGTTCGCGCATCAGCTGCAGGCGCAGATCGACTGGGAAAAGGACAAGAGCGCCGATGCGATCGCCGAATACCGCAAGGCGATCGAGATGGACTCGCTGCCCAATGACGCGCACTTCCAGGTGCTCTACCAGATCGCGCAGCTGCAGGTGCAGGACGAGAAATACGCCGACGCGCTGACCACGCTCGACCAGTGGGAAAAGCAAACCGGCGCGACGACCGCCGACGAGCTCGCTCTGAAGGCCAATGCGTATTACCGCACGGACAAGTTCCAGGATGCGGTCAATACGATGAAGAAAGCGATCTCGATGACGGACAAGCCGAGCGACACCTGGACGCAGATCCTGATGGCGAGCTACTTCGAGCTCAATCAGTACGATCAGGCGGCCCAGGTCGTGCAGGAGCAGATGCAGAAGAATCCGACCGACAAGAAGCTTCTGAATCAGCTCGCGACGATCTACATCCAGGCCGACAAGCCGCAGCAGGCGCTCGATCTGATGGCCAAGGCCAAGAGCCAGGGGCTCATCACGACCAGCGAGGATTACATGCAGCTCGCCAAGCTGCAGGCCGCTGCGGACAAGTACAAGGACGCCTCGGTGACGACTCAAGGAAGGTATCGACAAGGGCGTGCTGAAGCCGTCGTTCGAGGTCTACAAGCTGCAGGGCGACGTCTGCACGCAGGCCGAGGAAGACGCTTGCGCGATCGAGGCGTACACGAAGGCGTCTCCGCAGGCGAAAGACGGCAACATCGATTACCAGCTCGGCTATCTCCTGTTCTATTCCGACCGCTCCAAGGACGCGGCCGAAGCGCTGGGCCGCGCGATCACGAAGGGCGGTCTGCGCCAGGAAGGCGAAGCGTATCTGTTGCGCGGCGACGCCGAGAACGATCTCAATCAGACCTCCGCTGCGACGGCGGACTGGCAGAAAGCGTCTGGTTATCCCAGCACGAAGACGATGGCCGAGCAGCGCCTCAAGGCAGCGAAGGGCGGCGTCAAGATCAAGCGCGCGGAGAAGAAGCCGAAAGGTTGAGTCGGCTCGCGTTACGAAACGCAACACTTCAAAGGGCAGGGCTGCCCGAACACTTGTAGGATGGGGGCGTGCTGTTGTACCGTGCCCGGCCCTCCGGCGCCCGCCCGGGGTCGACTCTGGCACGCCGACGCGGTCACGCCGCAGTACGGTCACAATCCTGTTGGTCAAACGTTGATGGCAGATACCTACCAATCTGGCAGTGATACGTTCAGCTGGCGACGCGTCACGGCTTTGTCCTTCGCGTTCGCGTTGCATGCATTTGCATTTGCAATGCTGCTGGCGCCTGCCGCGCCGCCGCCGCCGAAAGAGAAGGATCAGAACAAGAAGGTGATGGTGGAGTTCATCGAGCCGCCGCCGCCGCCACCGCCGCCGCCGCCGCCACCGCCGGAGCCGCCGAAGAAGCCGCCGCCGAAGGTGATCGAGAAGGTCAAGCCGCCTCCGACACCGCCGCCGCCGCGAGCCGCCTCCGGTCGTCAGCGAAGAACCGTCGCCGATGGCAACGCCTGCGCCGCCACCCGCGCCGCCGGCACCGCCTGCGCCGCCGGCCGACATCGCGCCGAGCGAAAACATCAGTTACCGTAAGCTGCGGCCGCCGAAATATCCGCCGCAGGCGATCCGTCAGCATCAGCAAGGCAAGGTGATGCTGAAGGTGTTGGTCGGTGCGAACGGCGTGCCGACAGGAAGTCACGGTCGAGAAGTCGAGCGGATCGCGCCTGTTGGATCAGGCCGCGATCGAAGCGGTCAAGACCTGGGTCTTCAACCCGGGTCAAAAAGGTGGCAAACCCGCGCCTGGGTATGCCTTGGTTCCCATCGATTTCAATCTGTCCGAACAGTAACCATACGCAGGTAACGCCATGCAGCAAGATCCCTCTCAGGCCCAGCCGGCACAGCCGGGTACCGTTCCCCCTCCGCCGGGTGCTGGTGGGGGCAATAGCGCGGAAGCGCTCAGCGCGATGGGTTTCGACCATCTGATCCACAACTTCGACTTTCTCGGCTGGATCGTGTTCGTGGTCCTCTGCGTGATGTCGATCGCGTCGTGGTTCTTCATCGTCGCGAACTTCCTGCGCAACACGATGATCCGGGCGCGCATGGATCGCGTGATCCACACGTTCTGGGACACGCCGTCCGCGCAGGACGCCGTGCGCTTCATGGAAGATCAGCCCAAGGGCGAGCCGTTCTCGAAGATCGCGCTCGATTCCGCTTCGGCCGCCGCGCATCACCAGCGTCATGAAGGCAGCCGCCTCGTCGAAGCGCTGAATCGATCGGAGTTCATCGATCGCGCGCTGCGTCAGGCCGTCGCCCGCGAAAGCATGCGCCTCGAAGGCGGACTCACGCTGCTCGCCACGGTCGGCTCGTCGGCTCCGTTCGTCGGCCTGCTCGGCACCGTGTGGGGCATCTACCACGCGCTGATCCGCATCGCGGCTTCAGGCAACGCGTCGATGGAAGCGGTCGCAGGTCCGGTCGGCGAGGCGCTGATCATGACCGCGTTCGGTCTCTTCGTCGCGATTCCGGCGGTGCTCGCCTACAACTTCTACGTGCGTCAGAACCGTCTGACGTACGCGAAGTTCGACGAGTTCGCGCACGACCTGCACGATTTCTTTGCAACCGGTTCGCGCGTCGAAACCGGCGTGGCACCTGCCGCCGCGAGGAAGTAAGCCATGGCATTCACCAGCAATTCGGGCGGTGGCCCGATGGCGGAAATCAACGTCACGCCGCTCGTCGACGTGATGTTGGTGCTGCTGATCATCTTCATGATCACGGCGCCGCTGATGTCGCACAAGATCCGCATCGACCTGCCGCAGGCCAATCCCAACGTGCAGGAACAGAATCCGCCGGAGCCCATCGACCTTGCGGTCAAGGAATCCGGCGAGATCTTCTGGAACGACGAGCTGGTCACCGAAGCGATGCTGCAGGCCCAGCTCCGCGTCGCCGCGCAGAAGAATCCGCAGCCCGAGCTGCAGATCCGCGCCGACAAGGAAACGCAAATACCAGCTGATCGCAACCGTGATGGCGAACGCGAAGAGCGCCGGCATGGTCAAGATCGGATTCATCACGACCTCGGCGGGCGGCGCGCAGTAAGCTCGGCTCCTCAAACGAGACTTCGACGGCGCTGCAGCAATGCAGCGCCGTTTTTGTTTGTGCGCTCCGTGATGGCGCGGCCGTTCCCCCTCTCCCGCTTGCGGGAGAGGGTTGGGGTGAGGGCATTCGGAGTGAAGCGCGTCGGCTGTTTGTGCGCGCGATGGAAGCGCGAACCTAGAGCGCCCTCACCCTGCCCTCTCCCGCAAGCGGGAGAGGGGAAGGCAGTCGCGTGCGCCGCGCGCGCGTCACTCGCGAGAGAATCGCGAGATAGTTGCGGATCGTGACCGCGAGGCCTTCGTAAATCGCCTCGCCGATCAGCGCGTGCCCGATCGACACTTCGTCGAGAAACGGAATCGCGCGCTTCAGCGCGCCGAGATTCTTCTGGTTGAGATCGTGGCCCGCATTGACGCCGAGCCCGCTACGCGCGCGCGCGTTCGGCCGTGCGCGCGCACGCATCGAGCTCGCGCGACGCGTCGCCGCGCCGCGAACGCGTGCGCGTACGGGCCCGTGTAGATCTCGATGCGATCGGCGCCGAGCTCCGCGACGCGTTCGATGTCCGGCGCGCCCGCATCCATGAACAGGCTGACGCGACAGCCGATCTCCTTGAACGCGCGCACCAGTGGCACGAAGGCGCGCGGCGTCGCGCGCAAGATCGAAGCCGTGATCGGACGTGATCTGCGCATCGCCATCCGGCACCAGCGTCACCTGTGCGGGCCGCACCGAGCGCGCGAGCTCGACGAGGCCGGGATACGTCCCGCGCGGCGGCGCGAACGGATTGCCTTCGATGTTGTATTCCGCGCCGCCGAGCACCGCCGCGATGCGCACGACGTCGTCGACGCGGATATGCCGCTGGTCCGGACGCGGATGCACCGTGATGCCGTGGCAGCCGGCGGCGAGCGCCGCGCGCGCCGCCTCGACCGGATCGGGCTCGCCGCCGCCGCGCGAATTGCGCAGCACCGCGATCTTGTTGACGTTGACGCTGAGTCGGGTCACGGGCTGCCTTCTCGTCGTTGCGCGACACGCGCGATCCGCGCGGACGTCTCTGCGCACGCGCAAAGTATATCGACGCGCCGGCTCACCAGTCGTCGCGCGTCGCCGCGGCCTCGAACACGCCCTGCCGCCAGTCGAGCGCGCTCACCTTCGCGCGATCGCGCGTGAAACCGACTTCGAGCGTGCCGTCGGCGTCGCAGAAACGATCGCTCGCGCAACTCTGCACGAAGATCGGCGCGGTGCCGGTCAGCTGCACGCGCAGGCCCGGCGGCGCGACGACGACGTGCGCGCGCACCGCACGGCGACAACGCATAGTCGCCCGCATACGGCTGCGAGCTCGCTCGCGCCGAGCGCGACGACGTTGCGCTTGATCGCCGGCGCGCCTTCGCTGAGGCGCTCGGCGCGCACGTTGGTGCCGCCGCGATGCAGGACGGCGCCGACGACCTTGGCCTGTTCGAGCACGAACGTGATCTGCGCGCTTTCGTCGCCGAATTCGAACGCATCCTCGTCGTAGGCGTACATCGGCAGCGGCAGCTGGCCGCCGAGCTGCGCGGTCAGGCCGTCCGTGCCATCGCGTACGACGAGATCGCCGCCGGTATCGAAGCGATACAGGCCCTCATAGGCGAGCGCCGCCGGCGCGATCATCGGCAGGCGCTTCGGCGGCGCCGCCGGTGCACGACGGTCCGCGAGCAGGTTGAGGCCGAGCGCGCTGAGATCGTCGCTCGCGTTGCCGAGCAGGACGACGGCGCGCTGACGATCGGTGCGAAGTCCGACGAAGCTCGCGAAGCCGCCGGTCGTGCCCGACTGCCACAGCAGCGGCCAGTTCTGTCCGTCGGACGCGACCGGAATGATCTGCCAGGCGAGCGAGGTCTCTCCGCCGCCCGCGCTCGCGCGTGGCTGGCGCGCGAGCAGTATCGCGGCGCGCAGCCGGTGCGCATCGGGACGCAGCTGCACGGCCGCGAACGTGGCGAGATCGGACAGCGTCGAGCGCAGGCCCACGGCCGGCGCGAGCGCCTGAAGCTGCCAGTGCGGCGCGGGCTTGCCGTCGCGCTCGCCGTCGACGAGCCGCGGCACCGAGCCGAAGCCGGTGCCGTTCATCGCGAGCGGCGCGAGGATCTCGCTCGCGAGCAAGGTGCGAAAGTCCGTGTGGTACGCGCGCGCGATCGCTTCGCCGAGCAGCGCGACGCCGAAACCGGAATAGTGATACGAGCCGATGTCCTTGCCGAGCTCCGCGTGCGCGAGGTACGTCTGCATCGCGGCGATGTCGTAGCCGACGTAGGGATCGTCGACGTCGCGCGGAAAGAGATTCGACGGCACGGCCGGCAGGCCGGCGCGATGCGTCGCGAGCTGATCGAGCGTCGCCGCCTTGAGGCGCGGATCGGCGAAATGCACTTCGGGAAAGAACTTGCCGAGCGTATCGTCGATGCGCACCTTGCCGGCCACGAGCGCTTGCGCGAGCAGAAGCCCGGTGAATGTGCGTGTCGTCGAGCCGATCTCGTACGCGTCCGAGGAGGTCGGCTTGGCGCCGCCCTGCTCGACTTCGCCGAACGTCCACTCGCTGCGTTCCTCGCGGTCGAGCAGCGCGATCGCGACGCTCTGGTAGCGCGCGTTGGCGATGCCCTGCTCGATCGCGTCGCGGAACTCCGCCGGCAATTCGATTGCCGTCGCAGAGGTGACGAATCCGGTTGAAAGCGCCGCCGCGACGATGAGTGCGCGGAGGCGATGCGAGGAGGTCGCCGGCATGCCTGAAGCTTAGCGCGCACGCCGGGCGCGCGGCGTGACCTATTGTGCGGTCACGCCTCGGATGACATCAGCGGCAGTCTTCCGGCACCTCTTTCCACATGACCGGATCCCAGTAGGCGCCGTGCGCCGGATTGGCGCGCTCGGCATCATTCAGACGCGCGGCGATGAAGTACGTCGTGTTCGGCGCGACGTTGACCTCCAGCGTCTTGTAGCCGCCCAACATCGGCGAGTTGCGCTGGACCTCGCTGAACGAGATGTACCGGCTCTCGATGCGCTCGCCGACCTTGAGCAGGTGCCGTCCGGGCTTGACCGTGTACGCCTTCGCGCCGAATGGACCCGGCGTGATGCCGTCGATCGTGATCAACGTCGCCGCATGCAGCTGCTGCTGGCGCGGCGCGACGTCGAAAACGCTGATGCGTCCGCAGCCTTCCGCTGCATCGTTGCCGCCGCCGTACGTCGAAGAACCCTGCCCGCCCGCCGCGGCATTTGCGCCCGCATTGCCCGCATTCGAAGCGAGCGCGGTGCCGCGCCGACGCTGAGATGCATCGCCGGCAGGTACATGCTGGCCGCAGTGCCGCCGAGCTTCTCGCTCTTGCCGTCGCGGCGCACGTTGAAGTCGAGGCGACCGCCGTCGGGCAGCGCATCGACGGTCTGGCGCAGCGTCGACGCACCGTCCGCCGATGCGAGCGAGCTGCCGTTCAATGCGACCAGCATGTCGCCGGCACGAAGGCCCATGCGTTCGGCGTTGCCGCCCGGCGTCACCGCGAGCACGTGCAGGCCGTCGCCGCTGCCGCCCTTGCTGTCGACGAGCAGGCCAAGATTGCTGACCTTCTGCGGCGGCGCCTCGACATCGAGCGCGATCTGTTGCGGCGCGGTGCTGCCGAATGCGCCGCTCTGGATCAGGTCCATCATGACGACGCTCAATTCCTCGCGCAGGCGCTGCTCGACCGTGAAGCCGGCGCCGGCGCTCGAGTGCACGGCGGCGGCGGATACGCCAGTCAGGGCCTGCTCTTCGCCGGCAGCCTGGACCGAGCCGACGGCCGCCACGAGGCCCGCGGCGGCAAGCGCGAGGGCCGTTCGACGCAGCTGGTTTCTATCGTTCATTGCGATCTCCAAATACTGAAACAGGTATCAAGTCAAAGTGCGTTTTCAGATTCCGAATTCATCCGCACGGCGCTGTGCCGACAGACGGGTACCGTCAAATGCGCGTGACCTCGTCGGTCCGCGCGATCAGGATCAATCCGCGCAACGCATCGTTGCGCTGTTTCCACAGCGGCTGCAGCTCGTCGGGCTGCGCGCCGCGGTCGTAGGCCGCCTGCAGCGCCGCATCGATCATGTAGAGGCGCGCAAGACTCGCGCAGGCCGCGCGGCCGCCGGCGTCAGCGTCTGCCATTCGCGCTCGAGCGTCTGCGATTCGCGCTGACCGTCGACGAGCGCGGGCTCGGTGCGCATGCGCGGCCCCGTCACGAGTGCCGTCACCGCGATCACCGCCGCCGCGGCCGCAACGCCCGCCCAGCGGTACCAGCGCGGACGCGCATCGCGACGCAACGTCTGCGTGCTCGCGCGCGCAGCCGCGATGCGCGACCAGAGGTTCGCATCCGGCGCGAATACCGGCAGCTCCGCGAGCACCGGGTGCAGCGTGTCTTCGTTCAAAGATGGCCCGCGCATGCTGCGAGTCCTCCTTCATTCTTTACGGGTTCGCCTGTGCCGCCGAGCTTCTTCAGCGCGCGCGCCAGGATCGATTTCGAATAGCTCTCGCTCTGACCGAACAGATCCGAAAGCTCCTTGTGCGTGTAGCCTTCGAGCTCATGCAGCACCAGCACGGCGCGCGCGCGCGGCGGCAGGCGCATCAAGCAGCGACCACGCATCGACACGCGTATCGGCTTCGGCCGTGCGGCTCGCCATCGACGCGAACAGCGCCTCCGGATCCTCGTCGGCGAAACGCTGGCTGGCGCGCAACGCATCGATCGTCGCATTGGCCGTCATGCGCTTGAGCCACACGCCGAACGGCGCATCGCCGCGAAAACCGGGCAGGGTATTCATCATCTTCAGAAACACCTCTTGCACGATATCTTCGGCCGCCGCCCGTTCGCCCAGGATACGCAGCGCCAGGTTGAAGCAGGCCGTGCCGAACCGGCGATAGATCGCGGCGCACGCATCCATGTCGCCGCGCCGTGCGCGCTCGAGGGTGATGCGATCGAGCTCCTGCCCGAATCCGGATCTCGTTTGAAGGGTGGTCTGGCTCGTCACGTCGCACCTTTAGACGGGACGGGGGCGCCGAGCGTCGCAGAAAGCTGCCGCGGACGGTTCAGGCACGGTCCCTGCCCTGCCGCCAAGGGTATTCCGGTCCGGGCCTGAATGCAGGCCGCGATCGATTTCGCGGGAAGGGATATCTAGCGGGCGACCGAGCGCCGCACTTTCGCGTCGCGGATGCCGGCGGTCGGTATGCGCATTTCGGCGCTGCCGCCGTCGCGCAGGACCAGCAGGACGAGATCGCCGCCGTCGAGCGCGCGCACGCGTCCCTCGACGAGCTTGCCTCCGGCGGTCAGGAGGCGGACCCGCTCGCCGCGATACGCGCCGAGCGAGCCGGTCGGAATCGAGACGAAGTCGGATGTCTGCGGCGTCTTCTCCGGCAGACGCTCGATCGTCGGCGCGCGCCAGACCAGCGCCGCCGTGGAATCGGCCGGCGGCGGCGGTGCGCTCGCCGGGATCGCTTCGATCGGCATCGCGCGGATCGACCGATGGATGCGATACGGTCGTCCATGGCGTCGTCGCGACGGGTTCGGGCGCCGTCTGCAATGCATTCGCCGGCGGTGTCGCGACGGCGAGGATTTCGGACGGCGGCTCGGGTTGCGGCAGGCGCGTCGTCTCGATCGGCAGCGCTGCGGCGTTGGCGACGGAGAGGAGCGGCATGCCTTCGCTCTTCGGCGGTTCCGGCGTCTTCACCGGTTCGGCCGCGGCGAGCGTCGGCGGCAATGCATCCTCCGGAGCGGGAACCGCCTCCGCAACGGATGCCGTCGTTGGCGAGGGTGCGCTCGTCGTCGTCGCGCCGCTTGTGACCGTCGATGCATCACCTGCGAGCATCGATGCAAGATCAGTTTCCGGCGGAAGCGCCGAGGGCTCCGCAAACGAAAGACGCATCAGGATCGGCTGCGCGGTATTGCGGCGCAGCGTCACATTCAACTGGCGCAGCAGATCCTCAGGCGCCTGCGAGGCGAAATCCGCCGGCACGAACGTGGCTTCGGGCAGGCTCGAAAGCTCCGCGCTGCCGCCGTCGGCGACGAGCTTGCGATAGAGCGCGGCGACTTCATCGCTCGGCGTGATGCCGCGCGCGTCGAGGAACGACTTCACCGCGGCGACATGCCGCGCCACGTAACCTGCGGCGTCGGTGCCGGTCAGCTGCGCGCAGAACCGGTTGCGTTGCGCGAGATAGCCGCCGTCGAGATAGGTCAGCGAGAACTGCTCGATGCGCGCCGCTTTCGCCGCGTGCGCATCGCCGAACCACGCGGACGGCTGGAACGCGGAAAGATCGATGCGCGCGCTGATCGTCGAGAACGGCGGCGCGGTCGAGCCGACATCGACGCGCAGCGTGTGCGCATCGGCATCGTAGGTGTAGCGCAGATCGTCTTCGCGCGGACGCATCGCGACGCCCATGCGCGCATAGTCGCGCGTCGAGAATGCGGTCACCGGATCGCAGCCGACGCTTTCGAACGGCACCAGGCTGACCGGGCCGAACCAGCCGTCGCTTGCGCTCTGATCGATATCCGCTTCGGAGAACGTCGCGCCCTGAAGATGCAGATCGAGCGACGGCGGAACGCCGGCATCGCCGCCGAGCGCGCGGCGCAGCAGCCAGAAAGTGTTGGCCGGCTCGATCGTCACCCGCGTCGCACGGACGACCGCGCCGCGCGCAGGTCCGCTCAGGACTTCGAGGCGTGGCGATTCGAGAATGACGCGGCCGTCGAGAGCGCCGACGACGTCCGCATAACCGAGCCGAAGGGTCGGCGCGAGCGCGCCGGCGAGCCGCTCGGCCTGGCTTCGCGCAGCCGTGTACTGCGCAAGCTTGAGCGCGCAGATCGCGGCGAGCGCGAGCAAGGCTCCGATACGAAGCGACTTCCACATAGGGCGGTCCCGCGGCGCAGCGGCAGCCTCGTTTGGGCAGAGTTTTCGTGGACGCTAGCCCTTCGCCGTTGCACAGAAGGGGCACCCGTTCACAAAAGTCGAAAAATCCGACCGGCGGCCGGGATTTGGCGTCAGGCGTCGCGCGCCACGGCGTCGGCCAGGAACGCGCGGATGCGGCGCGGACCGCCGCGCCAGGCGACTGCGCCGAGGAACCCGGGCGCGGGTTCGAGCAGCGCCAGCTGCCAGTCCGCCGGCTGGCCGGCTTCGGCCGCGAGCCCGGCAATCCCGAGCGGCGTGCCGGCGGCATCGAGCGCGAAAGCGACGCGTTCGAGCCCGAAGCTGATGCCCTCGCCGAGCGCCTTCAGCACCGCCTCCTTGCAGGTCCAGAGGCGCAGGAACGCGGCCAGCCGCATCGGGGCCGGAAGCGCCTCCAGCGCATCGGCCTCGGCGGGCGCGAAGAAGCGCCGGGCGAGATCCTCGATTTCGATCTGCCGGTCGACGCGTTCGAGATCGACGCCGATCGGCTGGCGGCGCGCGATCGCGATCAGCACGTGCTCGCGCGCGTGACTCAGGTTGAAGTCGATGTCCGGATGCGCAGGGGCGTACGGCTTGCCGCGTTCGCTGCGCGCGATGTCGGGCGCGCGTTCGGCGCCGGCGTAGCGCATCAGCAGGCGGCCGAGGAATGCGTGCGCGGCGGCGGTGATCTCGCGCGGTTTCAGCGTCGCGTCGAGGACGAGGCGCCAGAGGTGGATTTCATCCGCCGCGAGCGGCGGCGGTGAAGCGGCGGCGAGGAAGGCATCTTCGGCGAGACGTTGCATGCAATCGCGCGCGGACGCCATGCCAACTCAACGCACCAGCCGCTCGTCGACGAGATTCTTCACGACCGACGGATCGGCCAGTGTCGAGATGTCGCCGAGCTGCTCCGGCTGGTTCTCGGCGATCTTGCGCAGGATGCGCCGCATGATCTTGCCCGAGCGCGTCTTCGGCAGGCCCGGCGCCCATTGCAGCCAGTCGGGCGTCGCGATCGCGCCGATTTCCTTGCGCACCCAGCCGACCAGTTCCTTGCGCAGCGAATCGCTCGGCTCCTCGCCGGATTTCAGCGTGACGTACGCGTAGATGCCCTGCCCTTTGATGTCGTGCGGCGCGCCGACGACCGCGGCCTCGGCGACTTTCGGATGCGCGACGAGCGCGCTTTCGACTTCGGCGGTGCCGAGGCGGTGGCCCGATACGTTGATGACATCGTCGACGCGGCCGGTGATCCAGTAGTAGCCGTCGTCGTCGCGGCGCGCGCCGTCGCCGGTGAAGTACGTGCCGGGGTAGGTCTTGAAATACGTGTCGATGAAACGCTGATGATCGCCGTAGACCGTGCGCATCTGGCCGGGCCACGAATCGGTCAGCACGAGATTGCCTTCGGCCGCGCCTTCCTGCACGACGCCGTTCGCATCGACGATCGCGGGTTTCACGCCGAAGAAAGGCAGCGTCGCCGAGCCCGGCTTCTGCGCGATCGCACCGGCCAGCGGCGTGATCAGGATGCCGCCGGTCTCGGTCTGCCACCAGGTGTCGACGATCGGGCAGCGGCCGTCGCCGACGACGCGGTGATACCACTCCCACGCTTCGGGATTGATCGGCTCGCCGACCGTGCCGAGCAGACGCAGCGATGCGCGCGAAGTCTTCTTCACCGGCGCTTCGCCTTCGCGCATCAGCGCGCGGATCGCGGTCGGCGCGGTGTAGAACAAGGTGACCTTGTGCTTGTCGACGACCTGCCAGAAGCGCGACGTGTCCGGATAGTTCGGCACGCCTTCGAACATCACGGTCGTCGCGCCGTTGGCAAGCGGGCCGTACAGAAGATAGCTGTGGCCCGTTACCCAGCCGACGTCGGCCGTGCACCAGTAGATGTCGTCGTCGCGCAGGTCGAACACGCATTCGTGCGTGTAGCTGACGTAGACGAGATAGCCGCCGGTCGTGTGCAGCACGCCTTTCGGCTTGCCGGTCGAGCCCGACGTGTACAGGATGAAAAGCGGATCCTCCGCATTCATCGCGACCGGCGCGAACGTCGTCGGCTGGCCTTCGATCAGCGTATGCCACCAGCGGTCGCGCGGCGCCTGCATCGCGATCGCGCCGCCCGTGTGCCTGACGACGATGACGGTCTCGACGCTGTTGGTGCCGGGCCGGGTCAGCGCTTCGTCGACGTTGGTCTTGAGCGCGATCTTCCTGCCGCCGCGCACGCCTTCATCGGCGGTGATCACGAGCTTGCACTGCGAATCGGCGATGCGTCCGGCGAGCGAATCGGGCGAGAAGCCGCCGAACACGACCGAATGCACGGCGCCGATGCGCGTGCAGGCGAGCATCGCGACGGCCGCCTCGGGAATCATCGGCATGTAGATGCAGACGCGATCGCCCTTGCGCACGCCGAGATTCGTCAACAGGTTCGCGCAGCGGCAGACGTCGGCGTGCAGCTCGCGGTAGCTGATGCGGCGCGAATCGTTCGGATCGTCGCCTTCCCAGATGATCGCGGTCTTGTCGCCGTGCTTGCCGAGATGGCGGTCGAGGCAGTTCGCCGAAACGTTGAGCTCGCCGTCGTGGAACCAGCGGATGTGCAGATCGTTCGCGTCGAACGAGACGTCCTTGATCCGGCTGTACGGCTTGATCCAGTCGAGCCGCTTGCCGACGCGGCGCCAGAACGCTTCCGGATCGCCGACCGATTCGGCGTAAAGGCGCCGGTATGTATCGGCGTCGATGCGTGCCGTCACCGCGAAGTCGGCGGCGACCGGATAAACCTTGGACATGGGGCGGTTCTCCTGGGACGACGCGCGACGCATCGCGCTGCCGATGCGGCGCGGTCGAACCGGCCCGACTTTAATATCGAACGACGTCGATGGCGAGGCACAAGCGCCCCGGCGTGACGATCATTGCGTGACGATTGCGCAGAACGAGCGCACGACGCCAGCATCGGCATTGCGCGAAGACAGGCCGTCGGCATGCCGCCGGCCCGTCTCGTTCCGCGACGCGTGTCAGGCGCGTTTGAACAGACCGATCAGGAACAACAGGATCACGGCGCCGATCATCGCGTTGATGATCGCGGCGACGATCCCGCCGCCGATCGCAAGACCCGACCATCGGCAGCAGCCATCCCGCGAGAAACGCGCCGACGATGCCGACCACGATGTTGCCGAGAAGGCCAAAACCGTGCCCCTTGACGATCAAGCCCGCCAGCCAACCGGCAACCGCACCCACGATCAGGAAGACAAGCAACGTCTGGAGTTTCCACATGAACCTCCCTTCATGGTGTCGCGTTGCTGCGACGCCGGCATTCTGCACAGAAAGCGAGGCGGCACGCACGCTGCGCAGCGGCGTGATTGAGCCACCGCAGCCTTTGCGTCCGGATGTCGGCGGCGTTACCGGGCCGTGCCGGCACCGGGCGGCGTCGGGGCTTTCGGCGTCGGCACGTTTGGTGCCGGCTTGGCGCCCGCGCGCCGCGCGCGCATCGCGGCCACTTCTTCGGGTCCGACCATCGTCGACTCCGGCCGCGCGCTCGCCGAGACGCGGTCGGCGGCGAGACTGAAGATCAGTCCGAAGAAACCGACGAAGCCCAGCAGCAGGCCGAATGCGAGCAGACCCGGCCCCCTCGCGGTGAAAGTCAACGCGAAACCGAGGATCGTGAGGCCCAGCATCAACCAGCGCGTCATGACGGATCACCGTATTCGTGTGCGTGCACCGCGAAAAATTACCAGAAACGCGACGCCAGCATATGCCCGCCGGTCGGCTCGACGCAGGCGCCGAACCGGAAGGCGCAACGCGCTCGGCCATTCATCCGTCCAGTCGTACGATGCAAGTCGCAGGAGGTCGCTTGCCGTGGAGTCCCTGTCGCAGCTCTCGCTCGCTGCCGGCCTCGCCTGGGCGAGCGGCATCCGGCTCTACGCGACGATCTTCATCGTCGGCATGCTCGGCCGATTCGGTTACCTGCACCTGCCGGCAGCAGCTCCTCGTGCTCGAGCACGACTGGGTGCTGATGACGGCCGGCATCATGGTCGTCGGCGAATTCCTCGCCGACAAGGTGCCCGGCTTCGATTCGGTGTGGGACGCGATCCACACGTTCATCCGCATTCCGGCCGGCGCATTCCTCGCCTGGGGCGCGATGGGCGACGCGACGCCGGCCGCGCAGACCGCCGCGGCGATACTCGGCGGCCTCATCACCGGCGGCACGCATCTGGCCAAGAGCGGCGGCCGCGCCGCGATCAATACTTCGCCCGAGCCGCTCAGCAACTGGGCCGCGAGCTTCGGCGAGGATGGCCTCGTGCTCGGCGGCCTCTTTCTCGCGATCTCGCATCCGCTCGCGTTCCTGATCCTGCTCGTGCTGTTCCTCGCGCTGGTCGTCTGGATCGCGCCGAAAGTGTTCCGTTTTCTCGCGCGGGCTGTGCGCCGCCTGTTCGGCGGCGAGGAAACGACGTTGCCGGCAACGCGCGTGTGAGTGCTCAGCGCTCGCGAAGGTAATGGCCGTGCATGAACACGGCGAAATCCTTCTGGCCCGGAAAGCGATTTTCGATGCGGAAGTCGTAGTGATCGCCGCCGAAGCGGAATTCGTAGCGCGCCTCGCCGCGCGGCGTCTTCTTCTCGAACAGCAGCTGATCGCCGTTCCAGACTCCGCGCGCCGGCGGATCGGGCGGAAAGCCCATGCTGTCGAACCACCACCAGAGCACGTCGCCGTTCGCCGGGATCGATCGTGAAGACGCCGTGGCCGCGGAACACGGTCTTGCCGTCCTTCTCTTCGGTGTAGTCCTGCACGAACGCCATGCCGTCGAGGTCCTGGCGTATTTCGCAGCGGCCGCGCGCGGGTCCGCCGGGACCCCACGGCGATTCGGAAAGCTGCTCCTCGCCGCTCCATTTGCCTGCGAATCGCGCCATGCGCGCGTGTTCCGGGCCGGGCTTTGGCATGTCCATCGTCGTGATCTCCGCAACGTTGGGGCCGACATGCTACGCCGGCTGCGTTGCGCTCGCGTCAACGCTCGGAGTGGCCGGCTTCCCACCAGTCGCGGCGCGTGAAGAGTCCGGGCCGGATCAGATCGACGAACGCGCGCGCATCGGCGCTGAGGTATTTGCCCTTGCGCACGACGACGCCGTACGTGCGCTGCGGAAAGTACGCGCTCATGTTGCGCACCGCGAGGCGCGCGCGATCGGCCTCGCCGATGCAGATGCCGGTGACGATCGAGATGCCGAGGCCCATCGCGACGTACTGCTTGATGACTTCCCAGCCGCCGACCTCGATCGCGACGCGATACGGCACCTTGCGCTGCTGGAAGATCAGGTCGACGAGCCGGTACGTCGTCAGCCGCTGCGGCGGCAGGATCAGGCCGTACGGCGAAAGATCCTCGAGCCGGATTTCTGCTTTCGCCGCGAGCGGATGATCGAGCGGCAGGATCAGCATCGGATCGTACGAATACACCGGCTCGTAGCTGAGATCGTTCGGCACGTCGAGCATCGAGCCGATCGCGAAATCGACCTGATCGGAGCGCAGCAGCGCGAGCCCGTCCTTGCCGGTGACGTTGTGCAGCTCGAGCTTCACGTCCGGATGCTGCTCGCGGAACGCGCGCACGAGCGACGGCAGCAGGTACTGGATCGTCGATGTGCCCGCGGCGATATTGAGCGCGCTGCCGACGAATCCCGCGCGTCAGCGCGCGGAACTGCTGATCGAGGCTGTCGAGCCCTTCGACGAGCGGCAGCGCGAGCTCGTAGAGCGCCTGCCCTTCCCGCGTCAGCGCGACGCGCCGCCGCCGCCGCTCGATCAGGCGCGCGCCGAGCTCCTTCTCGAGCGCCGAAAGCTGCAGGCTGACCGACGGTTGCGACAGGAACAGCGCGTCGGCCGCGCGCGACAGCGTGCCGAGCTTGGCGATCGCGCAGAACGCGCGCAGCTGCTTCAGCCGGTTGCCTTTGTAATAGAAGCGCGGCGCGCTCCCTTGCGACTCGCGAGTCTGCCGGGACCGGCTTCCGGCTCGATCGGGCGTCTTTCGATCGGGCATTTCGAGGCAGCTCCTGGCGTTGAAGCCGGACTAATGCCACGCCACTCATGGCGTTACACAGTATTTAACAGTGTTAATTTGTTGCATTGAAACATATGCTTTGTCAAATATCAACCGCACGCCTAGTCTTCGGTTCCCCGACACGGACCGTTTCCATGGCTGCATCGATCCAACCCTCCCCGTCGGCTCCAGAGCCCGCGTCCGCCGGAACGGAGGGCGACGCGGCCGCGCTCCGCGAAATCCTGAGCGATGCGGCGCGCGCGTTCCTGACCGACCTGCACCATCGCTTCGAAGGCCGCCGCCAGTCGCTGCTGAAGGCTCGCGTCGAACGGCAGGCGCGCTACGACGCCGGCGAGCTGCCGGATTTCGCGACGGAAACCGCGACGATCCGCGATTCCGACTGGCGCGTCGCGCCGATTCCGGCAGCGCTGCTGGACCGGCGCGTCGAGATCACGGGTCCGGTCGATCGCAAGATGATCATCAACGCGCTGAACTCCGGCGCGAAGGTGTTCATGGCGGATTTCGAGGATTCGACCGCGCCGACGTTGCGACAGCCTCATCGACGGCCAGCTCAATCTTCGCGACGCGGTCGCCGGCACGATCGACTACACATCGCCCGAGGGCAAGCACTACGAGGTCAAGCCCGATCCCGCGGTGCTGATGGTGCGCCCGCGCGGCTGGCATCTGCCGGAAAAGCATTTCGTGATCGACGGCGAGCCGATGTCGGGCGCGCTGTTCGATCTCGGTCTCTTCGCGTTCCACAACGCGCGCGCGCTGCACGCGCGCGATCGCGGTCCGTACTTCTATCTGCCGAAAATGCAGAGCCATCGCGAAGCGGCGCTCTGGAACGACGTGCTCGGCGCAGATCGAAACGACGCTGTCGCTGCCGCCCGGCACGATGAAGGTCACCGTGCTGATCGAGACGTTGCCCGCGGTGTTCGAGATGGACGAGATCCTGTGGGCGCTGCGCACGCGCATCACGGGGCTCAACTGCGGGCGCTGGGATTACATTTTTTCCTACATCAAGACCGTGCGCGCGCATCGCGATCGCGTGCTGCCCGAACGCGGCCAGGTCGCTGATGACGGTGCCGTTCCTGAAGGCGTATTCGGAGCTGCTGATCAAGACCTGCCACCGCCGCGGCGCGTTCGCGATGGGCGGCATGGCCGCGCAGATTCCGATCAACAACGATCCGGCGGCGAACGAGGCCGCGCTCGCGAAGGTGCGCGCGGACAAGCTGCGCGAAGTCACGGCCGGTCACGACGGCACCTGGGTCGCGCATCCTGCGCCTCGTGCCGGTCGCGCGCGAGATTTTCGATGCGCACATGCCGGCGCCGAACCAGCTGCACGTGTTGCGCGCCGGATGTCGTCGCGTCGCGCGAAACGCTGCTCGCGCCGAGCGCCGGCACGATCACGCGCGCCGGTTTCGAAGGCAACATCGAGGTTTGCCTGCGCTATCTCGCCGCGTGGCTCGACGGTCTCGGCTGCGTGCCGATCCATCACCTGATGGAAGACGCGGCGACCGCCGAGATCTCGCGCACGCAGCTCTGGCAATGGCTGCACGCGGGCGACCGCGTACTCGACGGCGACAAAGTGCCGATCGATTTTCCGCTGTTCGATGCGACGCTCGCGACCGTGCGCCAGCGCCTCGCCGCGACACCGATGCCCGGCCAGTCGCGCGTCGCGCGCGCGGCCGAGTTGCTTTCCGAGCTCACGCATGCGCGCGAGCTCGCCGATTTCCTGACGCTCGCCGCGTATCCCGAGCTGCCCTGAGCCCGAATCCGACTCTTGCACGAGACCCGCCATGAAGAATTCGCTGCCGACCGTCGAACAGATCAAGCTGGACTGGACCAACAACCCGCGCTGGAACGGCGTGCGCCGCAACTACACGCGCCGACGACGTCGTGCGCCTGCGCGGCACCGTGCACGTCGAGCATTCGCTCGCGCGCATCGGCGCCGAGAAATTGTGGAGCTATCTGCACAAGGAACCGTTCGTCAACGCGCTCGGCGCGCTGACCGGCAACCAGGCGATGCAGCAGGTCAAGGCCGGCCTGAAGGCGATCTATCTTTCCGGCTGGCAGGTCGCGGCCGATGCGAACGTCGCCGGCGAGATGTATCCGGATCAGTCGCTGTATCCGGCGAACTCGGTGCCGATGGTCGTCAAGCGCATCAACAACGCGCTGCTGCGCGCCGATCAGCTCAATCACGCCGAAGGCAACGACAGCGTCGACTATCTGCAGCCGATCCTCGCCGATGCCGAAGCCGGCTTCGGCGGCGTGCTGAACGCGTTCGAGCTGATGAAGGCGATGATCGAAGCGGGCGCCGCCGGCGTGCATTTCGAGGATCAGCTCGCGTCGGTCAAGAAGTGCGGCCACATGGGCGGCAAGGTGCTGGTGCCGACGCGCGAAGCGGTCGAAAAGCTCAACGCGGCGCGACTTGCCGCCGATGTCTGCGGCGTGCCGACGATCCTCGTCGCGCGCACCGACGCCGAAGCCGCCGATCTCCTGACCAGCGACGTCGACGAGAACGACAAGCCGTTCCTGCACCGGCGAGCGCACGGTCGAAGGTTTCTACAAGACGAAGAAAGGCCTCGACCAGGCGGTCAGCCGCGGCCTTGCGTATGCGCCGTACGCCGATCTCGTCTGGTGCGAAACCGGCAAGCCCGATCTCGAGTTCGCGCGCAAGTTCGCCGAAGGCATCCACGCGAAATTTCCGGGCAAGCTGCTCGCCTACAACTGCTCGCCGTCGTTCAACTGGAAGAAGAATCTCGACGACGCGACGATCGCGAAATTCCAGAAGGAAATCGCGAGCTACGGCTACAAGTTCCAGTTCATCACGCTGGCCGGTTTCCACGCGCTCAACTATTCGATGTTCGATCTCGCCTGGCATTACGCGCGCAACCAGATGAGCGCGTTCGTCGAATTGCAGGAAAAGGAATTCGCGGCGGCCGATCGCGGCTTCACGGCGGTCAAGCATCAGCGCGAAGTCGGCACCGGTTATTTCGATGCGGTGACGCAGGCGATCCAGCAGGGTCAGTCGTCGACGACGGCGCTGAAGGGATCGACCGAGGAAGAGCAGTTCCATGCAGACGAGCCACCGCACGCAAGCGCGGCGTGACTTCCCTCACCCGCGCCTTTGGCGACAAGCACAGCCGCGATCGGGAGATTCGGACAACCCACGCAAGCTCTTTCCCCTCTCCCGCTCGCGGGAGAGGGCAGGGTGAGGGCAAGCCGAGCAAACCTCACACACAGCAGCGCGAGCGCACCAGCAAAGTGCGCGGCGCGCCGGCACCGAAACGGGGTTGGGGAGGAGTGAGCCCGGGCTGGGGGTGGCTGATCCGGGCCGTGCGTTCCGATGCCGGCGCTGCGCAGGACGCCGGAATGGGGTCGGCGTCCTGTCACTAGGACGACGCAGGAGGGGGTTCCGTCGCGCGATCCACGTAGACGTTCGTAGATTATCGAGCGTGTCGTCAGTCGCGCATCATTTCGTCGCGCGCGATGCACGTTTCGTGGATTCCCCCGGGCTCCGCCCACCGAGCGAGGGAGGGCAGGGAGGAGCCTGATGGACGGAGCCGGAGGAAAGACGAAACGTGCGAATGCAGTGAACGCGCGACCCTATGCCGCGATGTTGCTTTCGGTGCTCATGCCGTTTGCGCCGCGTGCGAAGACAACACGCCGCGCAGCAGCACATCGGTCAGAAGATCCACGTACGCATCGTCGCCGACCTCGCGCCACGCGCGCATGTGGCCGCGAAGATGCTCGGTCTGCGAATTGAACAGCGTCACGCCGAGCAGCAGCGACGCGACCACGGTCGGATTGACGTTCGCGCGGAACACGCCGCCGTCGCGACCGGCGCTCATGTGCGCGACGAGGTTGTCGAGCAGGCGCACCAGCACCGGAAACACCGGACCCGACTCGGCGAGATCCGGATTGCCGGTCAGCTCGCGCAGCAGAAGTCGCGCCGTCGCCGGATGCTCGCGCAGATAGCGCCGATACCAATGCAGGAAATGCGGAATCTGGTCGATCGCGCCGGCGTCAGCGGCGAGCATCCGTTCCATCTCGTCGCCGAGCCGGGCGCACGAGCCCGCCAGCACCGCTTCGTACAGCGCCTGCTTGCCGGCGAAGTGGTGGAACACATTGGCCTTGCACACGCCGGCCTCGCGCGCGACGTCGCTGATCGACACGCTGTCGAAGCCGCGTTCGGCGAACAGCCGCTCCGCCGCGCCGAGGATGCGCTCCAGCGCGGAGGCGGAAGGATGGGAGGCAGGGTTGTCCGGCATCTGAATGGCTGACCGACCGATCGGTCAGCATCATTCTGGGAACACCGGACGAGCCGGTCAACCTGCCATTGGTCACACGTGTGTTCCGGAGACGCAGGGTCCGGCAGCACCGTTCGGTGCATCCGGATGATCGCGGGGATCGCAACCGGACCTGGCTTGAAGACGCGGCTCAGGGACCGCGCAAGCGCGCCAAGAACCGATCCCGGGCGGCCCACACAGGTCAGATATTTCCTACAACCCCTGGTGGCGTCCTCGGATGAGGACTTCCGGCACATACGCTACCATCGTTGCATCAAGCGGGCCGGGTGGGAGGTTCGTAAGTGTCAGCCATCGACGCAGAACGGGTAGGACCCAGCAGCGCGGCCCTGTCCGTGGTGCGGACGCGGCCTGTCCTCCTGCCCCGGGAGCTTTCCGACGAGGAGTACGCGCTGTTTTCGCGCGTCGGCCGTCGCCGCGAGCTCAAGCCCGGCGAGGTCATTTTCAGCCGCGGCGAGCTCGGACGCAGCATGTTCCTCGTCGACTCCGGCCAGATCCAGCTCGAGTTCGGCGACGGCATGCCGGACAAGATGATCGGCACCCGCGAATTCTTCGGCGAGCTCGCGCTCTTCATCGGCAACCATGCGCGCGTCGCCAACGCGGTCGCGGTCGCGCCGAGCGCGCTGATCGTCGTCGAGCACCAGGCCTTCGACGATCTCATCGTCACGGAGCCCGGCCTCCTCGCGCAGTTCATGCGCCGCTCGTTCTCGTATCTCGTCGCGAGCGAGCAGCAGCTGATCCAGAGCCTGAAGCGCCGCAACGAAGACCTGATGGTCACGCTCGATTCGCTGCGCCAGACGCAGACGCAGCTTTCCACCGCGCAGCGTCTCGTGCAGACCGACGAGCTGACCGGCCTTTGCAACCGGCGCGGTCTTTACATGTTTCTCGAGCACCTCGAAGAACAACGCCTGCCCGGTACCGTGATGGGTCTTCTGCTCGTCGATCTCGACCGCTTCAAGCAGATCAACGACCATTGCGGCCATCTCGTCGGCGATCAGGTGCTGCGCGCGATCGCCGAGGAAGTGCAGAACGCGGCGTCGCCGTGCGATCTGCCGTGCCGCCTCGGCGGCGACGAATTCGCATTGCTGATGCAGGTCACCGGCCTCGAGGAGCTGCGCGCACGCGCGACGCAGATCATCGGCGCGGTGCGCACGCTGCGGTTCCCGGGCTGCGGCGACGAGGCGCTTTCCGTCGCGGTCAGCGTCGGCGGCAGCCTGTGTTCTGCGGGCTCGGATTGGGCGGTCTGGTACAGCGATGCCGACTGCGCGCTCTACGAAGCGAAAGGCATCGGCGGCGACGGCCATCGCGTAATCGAGGGAGCGGGAGCGCCTGCCGCTCCGGCTTGACGATGATGCCGCAGGCCGCACGGACGAACACGTCGCCAGGCCGGTGCTTCGCTAGAGCAGCCAGCGCGGGCGAACGACCGCGCCAATGCTCCGCGAAACGCATCGGCCGGAGCGCGCGTCGATGAGCGCGATCCTGCAAGCACCCGCCACCGAATCGCATGCGCACCGCAACGCGCCGGTTCCGCTGCTGCGCACGCTGGTCCTGTGCGATCTCGCCGACTCGACCGCGCTGGTCGAACGCCTCGGCGATCTGCGCGCGGCGGAGCTTTTCCGCCGGCACGATCGCCTCGCGCGCACGCTCGCGCACCAGCACGGCGGCCGCGAGATCGACAAGACCGACGGCTTCCTGATGATGTTCGATCGCCCGATCGAGGCGGTCGCATTCGCGCTCGCGTACCAGCGCGGCCTGCGCACGCTCGACGACGCTGCGCGCACGACGCAGCTGCGCGCGCGCGTCGGCATCCATGTCGGCGACGTCGTCGCCTGGGACAACGCGCCCGAAGATATCGCCAAAGGCGCCAAGCCCTTCGAAGTCGAAGGCCTGGTCAAGCCGACCACCTCGCGCCTGATGCAGCTCGCGCTGCCGGGCCAGATCCTTCTGTCCGGCATTGCGTATCAGCTCGCACACCGCTCGCAGGACGAGCTCGGCGATCGTGCCGCGACCGCGCTCTGGCGCACGCACGGCCGCTACCGCTTCAAGGGCCTGCCCGATCCGGTCGCCGTGTTCGAAGTCGGCGAGCAGGACATCGCGCCGCTGAAACCGCCGCCGTGGTCCGGCAAGGCGCACCGCGAAGTGCCGTTCTGGCGCCGCCCGGCGACGATGGCCATCGAAGTCGCTCGTCGTGCTCGCGCTGGTCGCGCTGCCGCTCTGGTATCTGCTCCGGCCCGAGCCCGCGATCGCGTTCGCGCAGCGCGACTGGGTCGTCGTCGGCGATCTCAAGAACCTCACCGACGAGACGAGCTTCGACGATTCGCTCGAAACCGCGTTCCGCATCGGCCTCGAGCAGTCGCGCTACGTCAACGTGCTGTCCGATCTGAAGACGCGCGACACCGTCGGGATGATGCAGCGCGATCCCGAGCAGACCCAGGTCGATCGCGCAATCGGTTCGGAAGTCGCGATCCGCAACGGCGCGCGTGCGTTGATCCTGCCGACGGTCGCCGAGATCGGCGGGCGCGTGCGCGTGACCGCCGAGGTCATCGATCCGGATACGCAGACGACCGTCTGGTCCGAATCCGCGGACGGCAGCGGCGCCGCGTCCGTGCTGCCATCGCTGGACAAGGTGAATCAGAAACTTCGCGTCCGGCTCGGCGAAGCGCTCGCGACGGTGTCGAGCGAATCGCAGCCGCTCGACAAGGTCGCGACGAAGAATCTCGACGCGCTGCGCGCCTATTCGCTCGGCGAGCGTGCCTACATCAGCAATCCCGATGAAGCGTTGCAGCTGTTCCGGCAGGCGTTGAAGCTCGATCCGCAGTTCGCGCTCGCGCATCTCTCGATCGCGCGCATCCACACGAGCGCGGGACAGGACGCCGACGCGATCCGGGAGCTCGAAGCGGCGCTTGCGCTGCGCGAGCACCTGCCCGCGCGGGACGCGATGTATGTCGAAGCGCTCCGCGCGAGCTTCGGCGCGCCGCGGCCGGCGCTCGAGCAATGGAAGCTCGTCACGAAGCTTTATCCCGACTTCTTCGCCGCGCAGGGCACGTACGGATATTTCGCGTGGGAACTCGGCAACCGCTACGAACAGGTGCTCGAAAACACCAAGCTCGCGGCATCCGACAAGAATCCGCATCCCGACGCGAGCGTCATGCTGCTCGGCACGCTCTATCTCGGCCTCGAGCGATACGACGAGGCATTGCGCGAGTTCGAAGGCTTCAGCTGGGCGCCCGGGACGCCGGTCGGCTTCCACGCTTCCACGCTCGCCGCGCTGCGGCGCTACGACAAGGCCCAGGCGCTGGTCGATCACGTCGATCCGGATCGCAACGATCCGGAAGCCGCGCGCATTCGCGCGGCGTTTGCGGTCGATCAAGGCAAGTGGAGCGAAGCGCGCGACGTGTTCCGTAACGCGAAAGCGCGGCCGGACCTGCCGTCGATCCTCTCGCGGCAGTTGAGCGTCATGGATCTGAGCCTCGGCGCGATCGAAGCGAAGGCCTCGCCCGCGTTCGCACGCGCGCTCGGCGATGCCGTGAAGCGCGAGCAGAGCGAACCGGCGTCGATCTCGCTCGCCGAGCAGAGCGCGACGCAGTTCCGCATCCTGTTCGCCGCCTATCTCGCCGCGAAGGCGGGCGACGTCGAGCATGCGCGCGGGGCGCTCGCCGCGACGACATCGATGACGCGCGACGCGGACTATCCCGTGCTCGTCAGTCTTCGCGAAGTCGCCGAAGCGGAGCTTGCACTTGCCGAGCACCGTGCGAACGATGCGATCGAGATGCTCGCCAAGCGCGCCGACGGAACGGAGCTCTACGTCACGCACATCGTGCTGAAGGACGCCTACGCCGCGAGCGGCAAGCCGGTCGACGCGCTCAGGGAGGCGACATGGCTGGCCTCGCATCGCGGCCGTGCCTACACGGAATTCGGCGCCGAGTGGGTCATGGTGCCGTTCGACGTCGCCGAGGCGAATCTCGCGATGCTCGACGCAGCCGACTACGCGCGCGCCACCGGCGACGCGGCCGAGGCGCGCAAGTGGCAGGACCGGTTCGCGAAAGCGTGGCCGAACGCCGCCGCCGTGCCGTTCGTCGCGGCACGACTCGCCGCGAAACCGCAGTAGAAGGCGCGTTACTTCGCCTGGCCGGCGATGGTCGCGTGCGGCACGACCATCGAGAGCGACTCGGTATCGGCATCGCTCTGCAGCGCATCGTGCGTCGTCTTGAGCTGCTCCGCAGTGGCGAAATCGTCGGCCTTGCGCGGCGCGAGACACCTTGCGCTGAGATTGACGATCGTTTCGGCCGGCACGCCGATCTCGAGCAAGGCTGCGGCCGGCTTCTCGGCGAAGCGGCGCCGGAAACCCGGGTTGGTCCTGAGCTCCATGAGCAGCGTGAGGCCTTGCTGCTTGGTAAGAACGGCGTCAGTCATTGGTGTTCCCCCGCGGCTGGTCCATACGAGTTCCGTCCCTGGACGATTTCCACCTGCGCGCCGCGCCGGTGGCCGTTTTGGCAACTGCCTGTCGCGGGCCGGATACTACCGTAATTGTCCCGCCCGGTTTAACGGACTTTACAACGATGCTCCTACGCCGCTGCGCCCTCGTGACGCTGGAACCGCGCGAGCGGATCGACTTCGATCTGCTCGATCTCGTCGAGGGCGGCGGCGGCCTCGCGATGCGGTCCGAGTGGGTCGCGACCGTGCCGCACGCCGCCAGGGAAATCGGCGTATCGGCGGCCGAGGCAATGGCGCTCGGCGAAATCTCGCCGACGGCCTGGATCGAAATCGAGACGCTCGAAAACCGCCATCCGCGCGAGCTGCTGGATGGCCTCGTCGCGAAGGGCCTGCTCGTGATCCAGGGCAGCACCGAAGACACGCGCGATGAGGTCGTGCGGCGTACGGGCTGGCGCTGCGCAGCCGCGACGCTGCACTACACGTCGCGCTGGCACGGCGTCGACACCGAAGCGGTGCAACGCCAGCTCAGCGAGCAATACGGCGATGCGCTGCTCGACAAGCTCGGGCCCGCGCCGCCGCCCGTACGCGAGCGAACAACGCGCGACCGACGCATTCCGCTTGCTGCCGCGAAGCCGACGCCACTCGACACGCTGCTCGACCGCCGCGTGACCTGCCGCAACTTCGACGCGACCCGTGCGCTCGGCGCTGGCGAATTCGCGGCGGTTCTCTATCGTGCGTTCGGCGCGCGCGCGGTCGACGACTTCGCGCCGGGCGTGCAACTCCTCAAGAAAGGCGTGCCTTCGGCCGGCGGGCTTCATCCGACCGAGGCGTATCTGCTGGTGCAGCGCGTGGATGGCATCGCACCGGGCCTCTATCACTACCACGCGGTCGATCACGCGCTCGAACCCATGCGCCTGCTGAGCGCTGACGAAGCGGCCGTTCTGGCGCGCACGTTCGTCGGCTCGCAGGCGTACTTCCTCGACGCGCCCGTATTCGTGATTCCCGTCACGCGATTTCGCCGCAACTTCTGGAAGTACAGAAATCACGCAAAGGCCTATCGCGCGCTCGTGCTCGACGTCGGCCATCTCTCGCAAACGATGTACCTCGCGGCGACAGAGCTCGGCCTCGCCGCATTCATCACCGCTGCCGTGAACGAAGTCGATATCGAACAGGCTTTCGGCCTCGATCCGCTCGAGGAAGGCCCGCTCGCCGTCTGCGGCTTCGGCATCCGCGCCGGCGAGCGCAAGGAGGTCGAATTCGACCCGCTGCACGCGGTCTGGAAGGACGGCTAGGCGTCGTATAAGAATCCAAAAGGCACCAAAAGCTGGCAAAGGCGGGCGAACCCGGCGCAGAATCCGCAGCGGGAAGGGGACCCGACCGCCGTGACCGCAGCCGTTCCATCCGGAATCGACGCGACCGAAAGCAGCGCCACCTCGGTGCTGCGCACGCTCGTCGTCTGCGATCTGGTCGACTCGACCGCGCTGGTCGAGCGGCTCGGCGACCAGAAATCCGCGGACCTGATCCGCAAGCACGACCGCTTCGCGCGCGCTCTCGCGCACGAGCGCGGCGGCCGCGAGATCGACAAGACCGACGGCTTTCTCCTGATGTTCGAGCGGCCGATCCAGGCCGTCGCGTTCGCGCTCGCGTACCAGCGCGATCTCGCCGCGCTCGGTGCGAAGGAAGGCACGCCGCTTCGCTCGCGCATCGGCATCCACGTCGGCGACGTCGTCGTCTGGGAAAACGCGCCCGGCGACGTGCAGCGCGGCGCCAAGCAGACCGAGGTCGAAGGCCTCGTCAAGCCGGTCGCCGCGCGCCTGATGCAGCTCGCGTTGCCCGGGCAGATTCTCTTGTCCGGCGTTGCCTACGACATCGCGCACCGCGCGCAGGGCGAGCTCGGCGAAAAACTCGACGGCGTGCGCTGGCGCACGCACGGCCGCTATCGCTTCAAGGGCGTACCGGAGCCCGTGCCCGTGTTCGAAGTCGGCGAGGAAGGCCTCGCGCCGCTGAAGCCGCCGCCGTGGTCGAGCAAGGCGCATCGCGAAACGCCGATCTGGAAGCGCCCGATCGCGGTCGCGTTCGAGGCGATCGTGCTCGCCGTCATGATCGGCGTGCCGCTCTTCTACCTCACGCGCCCGGCGCCGGCGATCGCGTTCGCGAGCCGCGACTGGGTCGTCGTCGGCGATCTCAAGAACCTGACCGGCGACAAGGCGTTCGACGATTCGCTGCAGGCCGCGTTCCGCGTCGGCCTCGAGCAGTCGCGTTACGTCAACGTCGTGCCGGATCTGCAGGTGCGCGGCACGCTCAAACGCATGGAACGCGAGGCGACCACATCGGTCGATCGCGCGGTCGGCTCGGAGATCGCGCTGCGCGAAGGCGCGCGCGCGCTCGTGCTGCCGACGATCGCGGAAGTCGGCGGACGCGTGCGCCTCACCGCGGAAATCGTCGATCCGACGACGCAGACGTCCGTCTACAGCGACTCCGTCGACGGCGCCGGCGAGGATTCGGTGCTGCCGACGATGGACTCGCTGCTGAAGAAAATGCGCGAACGCCTCGGCGAGTCGCTCGGCAGCATCGGCGAGACCAGCGCGCCGCTCGAAGACGTCACGACCAGGAATCTCGATGCGCTGAAGGCGTATTCGCTCGGCCTTCGCGCGATGGCCGACGGCAAGGGCGGCGAGGCGGTGTCGCTGTTCAACCAGGCCGTTTCGCTCGATCCGACGTTCGCGCAGGCGTATCTCTATCTCGGCAACATCTTCTACACGACCGGCCAGCGCGCGAAGGCGTACACGTTCGTCTCGCAGGCGGCGCAGCATCTCGATCGACTCAGCGCGCGCGAGAAGCTCTCGGCCGAAGGCTATGCCGCGTTCTTCAGCTCGCCGGCCGAGATGCGCGAGAAATGGTCGGTCTACGCCACGCTCTATCCGGATGCGATGTCGGGCCAGCAGAACCTCGCGGTCGTGCTCTGGTGGTTCGACAACGCGCTTCGGGAATCGGCCGAGCAGTTCCGCACGGTCGCAGAGAGCCGCCATCCGCGTCGCGGCTATGCGTGGATGTCGCTCGGCGATGTCGAGCTCGGGCTCGGCGATTTCGAGTCGGCCAAGAAGAGCTACGCGATGGCGCGCGAAGTCGGCGCGCCGCAGCTGTACCTCGATCCGTTGAACCTGCCGATCGCCGAGCGCAACTACAAGGCCGCCGACGAAGCGCTCGCGCGCGAGGACACGCACCAGTTCCCGGCGTTCGAAGTCGAGAAGGCGATGCGCAGCGCGTCGCTCGAGGTCAGCCGCGGACACTTCACTGCCGCGCGCGCGGCGACCGCGCACGCCGTCGAGATCGCCGGCAAGGCAGGGCTCGAAGGTGCGCGCCGTCGCGCCGAGCTTGCGGACGCCGCGATCGCTCTCGCACTCGATGCACGCGACGCTCGCGCGACGCTCGTGCGCTTCATCGACGACGAGATCAAGCGCGCCGCCGGCGCCGCTGCAGCGTTCGACTACAGCAGCTACGCGAATCTCGCGCTCGCGGCCGGGCTCGCGCTGCGCAACGGCGAGGCGGCTGCAGCGACGCGGGCGCTCGCGACCCTCAAGCCGCTCGTCGAAAAACTCGACTATTTCAATTTCGAGCAGGCCTACCGCACCGCCGATTGCGAATCGCGCATCGCGACCGACGCGCGCGCGGCGGTCACGTGCCTCGAAGGCGCTGCTTTCGGAACGCAGCTACTACCAGACGCGCGTCGCGCTGCTGCGCGCATATCGCGCGGCCGGCAACGAGGAACACGCGCTGATGACCGCGCGCTGGCTCGCCGAACATCGCGATCGCGCGGTTTCGGAGTGGGTCGACCAGTTCGCAGCGCAGGTGCCGAACCTGCTCGCGAGCGACGATGCGCTCGTCGCCGCGGCCGAGCTCTCCGTCAAAACCGGAAAGCCCGCCGACAGCGCGCGCCTGCTCAAGGAATTTTCGGACGCGTGGCCGGATCCCGAAGGCGAGGCGCCGCTGCTGCGGCGCGCCCGCGCGCTCGAAAAGGCCTCAGCCGGTCTGCGCAAAGAAAATTAGGCAGACGTGGTCGGCGACGTTGCCCTTGATCTTCTCGCGCTGTCCGACGAGGTCCTTCTTGGACGGCAGCCGGCGCACGGCCGGGATTTCCTTCGGATCGACGCGAAAGCCGTATTCGGCGAGGCCGGCGACGGGATCGCCGAGCATCTTTTCGCGGAAAGAGTCGTCGGTGCTGAGTCGGTCGAGAAGCGGATCGAGTTGCGTTGCCACGGCGGTCCCCTGTCGGATGAATGGAAGTTGCGCGCCTTGCGGCGCGCGGGCGAGTGTAGAGGCGAAGCGGGCAAAATAGTGGCGATCCGTTCAAGAAAGCACAACGCCCGAGGTCGATGCGCTTGACTCCCGACTGCAAGCTGCGCCGGTGCGCGATCGTTTTCGTCGAGCCGCGCGACGGCTTCGATCTCGATCTGAAGGGTCTGTTCGAAGGCCGGAGCGCAGTCACCGCGCGCACGCGCTGGGTCGCGCTCGCGCCGCATCTCGACAGTGAAATCGAGCTCGACGCCGACGATCTCGCGGCGCTCGGCCGCTTTTCGAACGATGACTGGCGCGCGATCGCCGACGTCTCGCGCAACGTCGAGCCGGCAGTGCTCGAACGTCTCGTCGACAACGGCCTCGTCATCGCGGACGACGACGCAGGCGCATCCATGCGCGCGCGCGACGAGCGCATCCGCGCGACGCACTGGTCGCCGCTCGCGGCGGCATCGCACTATTTCAGCCGCTGGTCCGACGCCGGCATGGACGGCCGCGCCGAGATCTCGTTGCGTCATTCGCTCGCCGACGTCGTCGCGGAGTTCGGCCAGCCGCCGCCGCATCTCGTCGAGAAAAGCGCCGAGCGCGACCGCGTGCCGCTCGCACGCGCCACGTCGAGCGATCTGCACGAGCTCATGAAAAGCCGCACGACGTGCCGAAATTTCGCGGCCGATTCGCGGCTCGGTTCCGATGCGTTCGGGACGCTCATCGAGCGCGTGTTCGGCTGCCACGCCGACGTCGAGCTGCATCCGGGCGTGCGCGCACTGAAGAAATCGAATCCGTCGGGCGGCGGCCTGCATCCGCTCGAAGCGTACGTGCTCGCACGACGCGTCGACGGCGTTGCGACGGGTCTTTACCACTACCACGCCGGAACGCACGCGCTCGAACCGATCGCCGCGCTCTCGCGAAGCGGAGGCGAGCGAGCACGCGCATCGCTTCGTCGCGGGTCAGCAGTACCTCGCCGATGCGCCGGTGCTGATCGCGCTCGTCGCGCGTTTCGCGCGCTCGTTCTGGAAATACCGCCGCCATCCGAAGGCGTATCGCGCGATCGTGCTCGAAGCGGGCCATGTCGCGCAGAATCTCTATCTTGCGGCGACGGAGCTCGGGCTCGGCGCGTTCGTGACGGCCGCGATCAACGAGGTCGCGATCGAGCGCGCGTTCGGCCTCGATGCGCTCGATGAAAGCCCGCTCGCGGTCTGCGGCTTCGGCACGCGCGCCGATGTGCGCAGCGACGATCGAGTTCGATCCGCTGCAAAGGATATGGCGCGGCGACGTGCGCGCCGACGGAACCTGAGCGCGGCTACGCGCGCGTGTGCGCTTGCGCGCGCGCGAGATCGGCCGGGGTATCGATGTCGCTTGCGAGATCGGGCGCGGTGATCGCGATGACTTCGTCCGCGCGCGCACGCAGCAGTGCGCGCGCACCGACGTTGCCGCGCAGCGCTGCGATCTCGCCGAACCATGCGCGCGGCAGCAGCGCCGGCACGCCGAGCACGCCTGCGTAGGCGCTGGCGGCCGCCCGCATCGGCGACGCGCGCCAGGCCTCGACGCAGCGCGCACAGATGCTCCGTCGTCAGCGCCGGCTGATCGGTCAGCACGATCAGCGCTCCTTCGCAGCGCTTGTCGAGCGCATTCACGCCGGCACCGAGCGAAGCCGCCATGCCGGTATCGGCATCGATGATGCTGAGCGTGCGCACCGCCACGCCGTCGAGCGCGGTTTCGATGCGCTCGGCTTCGTGTCCGAGCACGACGACGCAATCGAACGGAGCGGTCGACAGCACGCAGCGCACGACGCGCCGCAATAGCAGGCTCACCGTCGACCTCGATCAACTGCTTGGCGCGACCGAGCCGCGCCGAAGCGCCGGCCGCCAGCACGATCGCGCCATGCGGCGTCGTCACGACACCCAACGCATGACACGTCGGACGATACGACGTCCAACGAACGCCGTTCGCCGCTCCCCGTTTCCCGCCTTCTCAATGCTGATGCGCATCGTGCGTCAGGTAGTGCTGCAGCTGCGCGACGATCGCGAGCGCAATCGCCTCGGGCCCTTCGCCGCCGAGGCGCAGGCCGACCGGTGCATACAGACGCGGCTCGAGCTGCGTCGCCGCGATGTCGCCGATTTCGCCGAGCAGCGCGTCGCGCCGCGCCGGCGGTCCGAGCAGGCCGACGTAGCCGGCGCTGCTTTCGGCCAGATGATGCAGGCAGCGCGCGTCGAGATCGTAGTTGTGGTTCATCACCAGCACGGCGTCGAAATGCCGCGCGCCGAGCAGCTCGGGCAGGATGTCGGGACCCTCAACGTGACGGTGGTCGACACCGACGCATTCGGCGTGCGGGCTCCAGCGCTCGCGATGCTCGACCACCTCGACGTACCAGCCGAGCATGCGCGCGAGCGATGCGAGCGGCCGCGTCTCCGGCCCCGCGCCGAGCAGCAGCAGGCGCGGCGGCGGCGACAGGGCGATCGCGGTGCGTTCGACGAAGCTCTGCGTGTTCGGCGCCGCGCGCCCGTTCTCGCCGAAGCGGTGGACGTGCGAGCCGACACGCGCTTCGCCGCAACCGTGCTTGTCCTCGGCGGTGGCCAGCACGAGCTTGACCCAGGCACTGCGCTGGCATGCATCGACGAGCGCGTCGCGCAGCGGCGAATCGTCCGGCGGCATCGGCATCAGCAGCACGTTCATCTCGCCGCTGCAGCCGACGCCCGATCCGAACAGTCGATCGTCCTCGCCGTTGGTGTCGAAACGCGCCATCAGCGCGGTGCCTGCGGCGAGCACCTTGCGTGCCTGGTCCTCGAGCTCGCTTTCGAGGCAGCCGCCGGACAGCGCGCCGGCACGCACGCCGGTTCCGTCGAGCAGGATCAGCGCGCCGCGCTTGCGATAGGTCGAACCGCGCGTGTCGACGACGACGCCGGCGACGCAGGGAACACCGGCCGCGGCGAGCTCGATCGCGGTCTCGGCGACCGCGCGCAGACCTCCGGCCGGATGCGCGCGTGCGGCGTCGGCGGCGTGCACGGGAAGATTGACCGGAAGACTGCCCATCGGGACCGTTCTACGACTCGCGGCGATAGTAAAGGAGCCCGGGTGAAGTGCACATGGAAGCCGCTCCTCAAACCGTGCGCCGTGTCTCGGCCCGGGCCACGGCTCAATCCCGGAATAGTCTGTGCGCAAACCAGGCCGAAATCCGCGCTCCGAGCCAGCCCGGATGACGCGCGAGCGCGCCCTGCATGCCCTCGATCTTGAGGCCGACCTTGGCGACGCGGTCGTCGTCGAGCTCGCGCGCGATGAGCGTGACCGGCCCGAGCCGCACGCGGTCGCCGACCTCGACCGTATGCTCGTAGTGACGGGCGAAATGCTCGCCGAGCGTCAGGTGCGCATCGCGTTCACGCACCGGCAGCGTGTAGAACGCCGCGACGTCGCCGAGCTTCACGGTAGCAGCGAAACTGAACTCGCCGAACAGCTCGCGCTCGGCTTCGCGCGCCTCGTCGGGCGGCGCGAACAGCCAGTCGAGCCGGTAGACGCGGCCGGGCGGCGCGAGCAGGTACACGTAGTCGCCGGACGTGAACGGACCCGGCGCGTCGGCCATCAGGATCTCGCCGCCGCGCACGACCATCGCGAGCTGGGCCCAGCCTGGCAGCGCGGCTTGACCCAGGATCGCGGCCTGGGATGCGACCGGATAGCCGACCAGCTCGCGCTCGAGCGAGCCCGGCAGATCGACCTCGACGCGGCGCACCGCGCGATCGCGATGCGGCAGCGCGACGTCGAAAAGCCGCGCGGCGAAACCGAGCGACCAGCCCTGCACGAGCAGCGAGGCAAGCACGACGATGAACGCGACATTGAAGATCAGCGCGGCCTGCGGCAGCCGCATCAGCATCGGGATCGAGGCGAGGAAGATGCCGACCGCGCCGCGCAGGCCGACCCAGGCGATGAACGCGATCTCGCGCTTGCCGTAGCGGAACGGCGCAAGGCAGATCGCGACCGCGACCGGCCGGCCGATCAGCATCAGGAACGCAGCAACGCCGAGCGCGGGCCACAGCGCATCGCCAAGCTTGTGCGGCGTGGCGAGCAGGCCGAGCACCAGGAACATCGCGATCTGGCACAGCCACGTGCCCGCGTCGAGCACCGAAAGATGCTGCACGAAACCCGGCACGTTGCGGTTGCCGACGACGACGCCGGCAATGTAGACCGCGAGGAACGCGCTGCCGTGCAGGACGCCGACCGCGCCGAACACGAACACCGCGCCGGCGACGAGGAACAGCGCGGCCAGTCCGCCGGACAGCGGCAGCTTGCGCAGCGCCGCCGCGATCGCGACGCCGCCGGCAGCGCCGGCGAGACCGCCGATGCCGAACTGCAGCACAAGCTCGCGCGCGAGCGCCATGCCGCCGAGATCCTGCGGCGCGGCGAGGTACGTCGCCAGCAGCGTCGTCAGCAGCACGGCGACCGGATCGTTCGCGCTCGATTCGATCTCGAGCGTCGCGCCGACGCGCGAGCGCAGCTGCAAACCGCCCGCGCGCAGCAGGAAGAACACGGCCGCGGCATCGGTCGACGCGACGACGGCACCGAGCAGCAGCGCTTCGATCGGACCGAGGCCGAGCACGAAATGCGCGACGGCGCCGGTCAGCGCCGTGGTGATCACGACGCCGAGCGTCGCCAGAAGCACGGTCGGCGCGAGCACGCCGCGAAACGTCTCGCGCCGCGTGCGCAGGCCGCCGTCGAACAGGATCACCGCGAGCGCGAGCGAGCCGAGGCGGTAGGTCAGCTCATAGTCGTCGAAGCGGATGCCACCGGGTCCGTCGACGCCGGCGAGCATGCCGAGCACGAGGAACACCAGCAGCAACGGTGCGCCGAAACGGCGCGCGATCAGGCTCGATCCGATACCGGCCAGCACCAGCGCGGCGGCGCCGGCGAGAAGCCAGTAGGTGTAGTGGATTGCGCCCATAGCTTCGCATCATAGCGGCGGTCGGTGCTCGCGTTTCCTTGGGCTGAAGACGGGATTCGGATTCGGGATGCGGACACTGCGCCGCGCACTCCGTCTGCGAGCTGACTCAGCCCGGATCGAATCTCCGATACTGGATCGACTCCATGAGATCCGCCGCGTCGATGCGTTCGTGTCCGGCGAGATCGGCGATCGTGCGCGCGACGCGCAGCACGCGGTGATATGCGCGCGCCGAAAGTCCGAGCCGTTCGATGGCGCGATCGAGCAGCGCGTGCGAACGCGGATCGAGCGCGCAGTCACGTTCGGTTTCGCGGTTGCCGAGCGAGGAGTTCGGCTTGCCGGCGCGCGCGATCTGGCGCGCGCGCGCGGCGATCACGCGCGCTCGAACGCTCGCGCTGGCTTCGCCCGGCGCCGCCTGCGCGCAATTCGGCCTGCGCGACGCGCGGCATCTCGAGCTTGAGATCGATGCGATCGAGCAGCGGACCCGACACGCGCTGCGCGATAGCGCGCAATCGCGTCGGGCGTGCAGCGGCAGCGTCCCGACGCATCGCCGGCGTAGCCGCACGGACACGGATTCATCGCCGCGACGAGCTGGAACCGCGCCGGAAATTCGGCCTGGCGCGCCGCGCGCGAGATCGCGACGTGACCCGATTCGAGCGGCTCGCGCAGCACTTCGAGCACGTGGCGATCGAACTCGGGCAGCTCGTCGAGGAACAGCACGCCGTGATGCGCGAGCGAGATTTCGCCCGGCCGCGGCTGCGAGCCGCCGCCGACCAGCGCGACCGCCGACGCCGTGTGGTGCGGCGCGCGGAACGCACGCGTCTTCCACGTTGCGACATCGCTCGGCTGTCCTGCGATCGAGCGCACCGCGGCGAGCTCGAGCGCTTCGGCTTCCTCGAGCGGCGGCAGGATGCCGGCGAGGCGGCTCGCGAGCATCGTCTTGCCGGTGCCGGGCGGACCGACGAGCAGGAGATGATGCGAACCGGCCGCCGCGATCTCCAGCGCGCGCCGCGCCTGCGGCTGGCCGCGCACGTCGGCGAGATCCGGCGTCGAAGCGATGCGTTCGATCTCGTTCGTCGACCTCTGTGCCCGCGGCAACTCGGAGCGACCGGCCAGATGCGCACAGACCGCGAGCAGCGAATCGGCGACGCGCACGTCGGCATCACGCGCGAGCGACGCCTCGTCGGCATTTTCGCGCGGCACGACGACGCGGCGTCCCGCGCGCGCCGCATGCAGCACGGCAGGCAGAACGCCGTGCACGCGGCGCAGCTCGCCGGAGAGCGCGAGCTCGCCGATGAATTCGTATTGCGCCAGCGCATCGCGCGGAATGCCGCCGTTCGCGGCGAGGATGCCGAGCGCGATCGGCAGATCGAAGCGTCCGCCGTCCTTGGGCAGGTCCGCCGGCGCGAGATTGACGGTGATCGCGGCGCTGCGGATAGTCGAGCTGCGCGTTCTGGATCGCGGCGCGCACGCGGTCGCGTGCTTCTTTCACGGCCGTTTCCGGCGAGGCCGACGATCGAGGTGCCCGGCAGGCCGCCGGAAAGATGCACCTCGCAGGTCACGAGCGGCGCAGCCACGCCGTCCTGCGCGCGGCTGAAGACGACGGCGAGGCTCATGAAGCGTAGTACGAAAAGTCGCCCGCTGCTCCGCCAGGGGTGAGCAGCGCGAGCAGCAGGCGTCCCGGGAAACCGGTGCGCGCGATCCGACGAGGATCGCGTTTACCTCTGCAAAGCGTTACTGCGTTCCACGTCCGGGGCGCGGCGGTCACCGCGTCCCGGTCCAGCATTCAATGCGATGCGCGCGGCGGTGCGGTGCCGATCGCGCGTTCGAGATTCGCGACCTGCTGCTCGAGCTCCTCGATCTTCTCGCGCGTGCGCAGCAGCACGCAGCGCTGCACGTCGAATTCCTCGCGCGTGACGAGATCGAGCTCGCGCAGGCCCGACTGCAGCGCGCTCCTGAAGTTTGCGGTGAGATCCTCGCGTGCCTGCCTGAGGCCCGGCGGCACCAGCGCGGCGAGTCGCTCGGCGAGTTCGTCGATCGTATGGATGTTGACCATGCCTGCTTCACCCCGTTGCGTGGGCGGATCGATGCGTCCTGCCTCGTCCGTATCCTGACCTGCCGGGCCCGTTCCGGAGCCTCGTCTTGTTCGATTTGCTGTCATCGGCACGGCTCCTTGTGCGTTCGCTTTCGGGACTATTGTCCCTCAAGGTAGGCCGGCGGCGAGCGCATCGCGCCGCCGCCGACCCATGCATCCTTGCAGCGTCATTCCGTTGACGCGTTTCCTCCCCACGCCCCGGACTCTACGCTGCCGCCAACGCCGTGCCATCGGCGCGATTCGGAAGTCCATGTAGGAAACTTCCTACTGTCGGGAATCCCGATTAGAGTGCTCGGGCATCGCGGCCCTGCGGTGCGCTGCGGCTGGCGAGGGAGCGAATCGATGAAGATGGTCATGGCGATCGTCAAGCCGTTCAAGCTCGACGACGTGCGCGAAGCGCTCGCCGAGGTCGGCGTGCAGGGCATCACCGTGACCGAGGTCAAGGGCTTCGGCCGCCAGCGCGGCCACACCGAGCTCTATCGCGGCGCCGAATACGTCGTCGATTTCCTGCCGAAGATCAAGATCGAGGTTGCGGTCACCGACGAGCTGCTCGAACGCGTCGTCGATGCGATCCAGCGCAGCGCGAATTCCGGCAAGATCGGCGACGGCAAGATCTTCGTGTGGCAGCTCGATCAGGTCGTGCGGATTCGCACCGGCGAGCTCGACGGGGATGCGTTGTGACAAGACGGTAGCCGGTTCCCGGCTACCGGAATCCGCATCTCCGTCGTCACCGCACCAGGATCCACACCCCCAACGCCGCAAACAGCACCGCCGCAGCAATCCGCGCCGCGCTTCAACGGCAGCTTCGTCGCGAAACGCGAGCCGAGCCACACGACCGGCACGTTCGCCAGCAGCATGCCGATCGTCGTGCCCGCGACGACCTGCCACAGCGGGTGATACTGCGCGGCGAGCACGACCGTCGCGATCTGCGTCTTGTCGCCCATCTCGGCGATGAAGAACGCGATCACGGTCGCGAGCAGCACGCCGTAGCGCGCGCCGCGCTCGGCTTCCTCGTCGTCGGCCTTGTCCGGCTTCAGCGTCCACGCGGCGACCGCGAAGAAGCTCAGCGCGACGATCCACTTCAGGATTTCCGGCGTGAGATAGCTCGCAACCAGCGCGCCGACGGAACCCGCGAGCGCGTGATTGACGAGCGTCGCGGCGAGGATGCCGATGCAGATCGGCCATGGCTTGCGATATTTCGCCGCGAGGATCAGCGACAAGCAGCTGCGTCTTGTCGCCGATCTCGGCGAGCGCGACGGTGGTCGTCGAAATCAGAAAGGTTTGCATGAAGGCTCCGGCGGGCTGGGAATCGGTCGACGCAATGGTTCCCTGCGCGCCGTCCCAGCCCGGGCACGGCACGCAAGAACCAAAGGTCTCGCCGGACGGTGATCCCGTCGCGCGCGCCATGGCGTGGTCGCCAAGTGTGTTGACGCGCGTCCCGCGGCGTTTCGCGGCGGTCGGCTACTCCCCAATGGAGCGGCGCGGAGTGTAAGAGTCCGTGCGCGGCGCGGCAAGGTGGCGATGGCGGCCGCGTCTCGATCACTGGCTCGATGCCGGAACGAAGTTGCAGGTCGATTGCGGCAGGTCCTCCGCGCACAGGCGCGCCGCGAGCTCGGGTCGCCTGCTCGCGCTCGGCGTCCGACAACTGGCCGCCGAGGCGCTCCAGCGCGTCCTCGGTGTCGACGGCCGTGATGTCGGCGAGAGACGACAGAAGATAGTAGTAGGCGTACGCGGAAACAGGATCGGTACGTATCGGCGGAAAGTCCGCGCGGAATGCCGGATCCGGATCGTAGGCGCGCGCCAGTACCAGCGACGGCGTCATGCTTGCCGCCTTTCATCGCGCGTTCGAGCATTTCCTGCGCGTGGTCGCGCCAGAAAGGAATCTGATCGAGCTGGTCGAACATGTCGGGATACAGAAAAGTGCCTTCTCCGAACTCGAGCGCGGCTTGCGCGTCGCCGAGCTCCGCGGCTCGGTAGAGCCAATGCGCGCGCGTCGCGATTTGTTGCTGCGTGGTATCGGCGCAGGCGGCGCGGTTCTCGTCGAGTCGCGCTTGCGCTTCGGCGAGGCGCTGGCGCAGGGCCGATGTCCCCGACCTCTTTGGATCCGTGGCTGAAGTGGCGAGTCTCGGGATCGAGCATCATCGTCAGCGAGATCACTTCGCGATGATTGGCATCCACGCCCGCGCATCGTGTGAGCAGGTTGGCCAAGTCGCTCGCCGCGTCGCGCTCGCCTGCCTCGGCGCGGCGCGCCAGCTCGGCATAGCGCGATTCGGACGTGCGCGCTGCCAGCTCTCGCGTCGACGTCGCGGACGAACGCAGGTGCGAGCGTGTCGCGCGTAGATGCGGATCGGAAACGACAGCCGGTCACATCATCGCGCCCGTCCAGCACCCGACGCTCCGCCGACGAAATAGCCGAGCATCGCCATGGCAGACGCACGCGGCGAAAAGCATCGAACGCTCGCGCGTCGTCATGGCAGATCCAGATCCCCGCAAGGCAACGCAGGACGCGGCCCGGCCAACGCTTTCGCGCTTTCCGAGTCGGCCCATTGGCGTGCGCGTGCGATGTCGCGGCGGAGTCAGCTCGGCCTCGATCTGGCGCGCTCGAACCTGAATCGACTGCACGTCTCCGGGTGCAAGATCTTCCGGCGGCACGCGCTTGTGCCTGCAACAGCAGCATTGCATACGCGCGCGGAAAATCCGGCGCCGTCGCAGGCGACACGGAATGGAACAGAATTCCGTAGTTGCCGGCGTACGCGTCGGACAGGAACCAGGCGGCCTGCTGCAAAGCCGGCCGCGAAAGCACGCTCGGCATACGGCACGGCCTGCTCGCGGTAGCGGCGCATCGATTCGATCCACGCATCGCTGAATCTCGGCGGCAGGAATTCGTCGGACGTGCCAAGCATCGCGTAGCAAAGTGCGGATCCGGCATCGCCGCTCGATGCGGCGCGCTCGAGCCATTCCGGCGCCGTCGACAACTGCGCCTGCGGTCACGTCGGCGCAAAGCGACTCGGACGCCGCGTACTCGATGCGCGCCCGCTCGCGGCGACGCGACCATGTATTCGCGCAACCATGCGTCGAGCTCCTTGTCGGCGAGCGCAGGCGTCGCGTTGTCGGGCTGGCCGAGCAACGCAGCCTCTCGCGGTCTTGCGCGGCATCGGCTCGTCTCTTCGAGCAGCCGGACGGCAGCGCGACCGTCGCCGCCGCGTGCGCGCACGGCCAGCGCATCGAACGATCCTGCGAGCGGCGCGCGTTCGACCGGCATGTCGGGCAGGAGTCTGGCCGGCGCGACAACGACGATGGCTCGCAGCGCGCGTCGCGTCACGCGTGGGCGCGTCAATCGATCGCGCGACATCGGAACGCGTTGCAGGCGCACCGCGCCGCGCGACGCCGCCCGCATAACCGAGCGCGAGCGCCACGAGCGGCAGAAGCCACGCGAACCGAATCCCCTTCGCTGCCGCGTCCATCATGTCGATCCCGGCTTGCCGCTCGCGCCCGAACAGCGCAAAGTGCAGGACGATACTAACAATTCGGGAAATCGCGATGGAATACCGCCGTCTCGGTTCATCGGGCCTGCAAGCTCTCCGCGCTTTCGTTCGGCGCGTGGGTCACGTTCGGCAATCGCGTCGGCCGCTCCGAAGCGCGCAATCTGATCGCGCTCGCGTACGACCGCGGCATCAATTTCTTCGACAACGCCGAGACGTACGCGGCCGGCGAAGCCGAGCGCGTGATGGGCGATGTGCTCGCCGACCTGCGCTTTCCGCGCGATGCGTGGTGCGTGTCGAGCAAGGTCTATCTTCGGCGCCGTGCGCGATCCGAAGCCGACGCAGCGCGGGCTTTCGCGCAAGCACGTGATCGAGGCGTGCCATCAGGCGCTGCAGCGACTGCGCGTCGACTATCTCGATCTTTATTTCTGTCACCGCCCCGATCCGGATACGCCGATCGAGGAAACGGTCGCGGCGATGGACATGCTCGTGCGCCAGGGCAAGGTGCTGTACTGGGGCACCAGCGAATGGCCGGCCGATGCGATCCGCACCGCGCATCGCATCGCGCGCGCGAATCATCTGGTCGCGCCGCAGATGGAGCAGCCGCAGTACAACCTGTTCCATCGCGAGCGCGTCGAGGTCGAATACGCGCCGCTCTATCGCGAGCTCGGGCTCGGCACGACGATCTGGTCGCCGCTCTCGTCGGGCCTTCTCACCGGCAAGTACAACGACGGCATTCCGAAAGGCTCGCGCCTGGATACGCCGGGCTACGAGTGGCTGCAGCGCAATCTCTTCGAAGGCGACGGGCCGGCGCGCATCGAGAAGGTCAAGCGGCTCGCGCGTCGTCGCGCGCGAGATCGGCGTGCCGCTGTCGCAGCTCGCGATCGCGTGGTGCCTGAAGAATCCGCATGTTTCGACGGTGATGCTCGGCGCGACGAAGGCGGAGCAGCTCGAGGAGAATCTCGGTGCGCTCGATGTCGTCGCGAAGCTCGGCGATGCGGAGATGGCGCGATCGACGCTGCGTTAGCCTGAGTCGACGCTCAACCCCCTCTCCCGCTTGCGGGAGAGGGCGGGGTGAGGGCAAGCTCGGCGACGACGTTTCAAGATTGCCCTCACGCCTCCGGCCCTCTCCCGCAAGCGGGAGAGGGGTGAACGCAGCTGCGTGCTCGAAGCGGGAAAGGGACGCGCTCAACGCGATCGCGTCAACGCCTCATCGAAAAACGCCATCGCCCGCGGCGACCCCGACTGCCCGAGCCAGAACAACGCCTGCTTCTTGACGTCGCGCGGATAATTGCCGCGCATCAGCGCGATCAGCGCCTCGTCGCTCTTCGGCTCGTCGAGCTGCGAAAGCGCGAACACGGCCTGCTCGCGCACTTCGCTGGACGCGTCATGCGAGATCGCCGCGGTGATGTCGCCCGCCGCGCGCTCGTCCTTCATCTGCGCCATCCAGAACAGCGCCTGGCTGCGCACGTGTTCGGACGGATCGCTTTGCGCGATCGCGTGGATGCGCGCGTACGGATCGCCGGCGTGCGATTGCGACAGCGCGAAGATCGCGTGCTCGCGCAGCTTCGGATCGCCGTCGGTCGTCGCGACGCGCTCGACGATCGCGGCGCCGTCCGCGCCGCGCGCCTGGCCGAGCCAGAACAGCGCATCCTCGCGCTCCTTGCGCGAGTGCGCGGGCTCCGCGCGCGATGCGAGCACGCGCGTCGCGCCTGCATCGGCGTGATACGCGATCGCGGCCAGTGCGAGCTCGTCGTGCACGCCGTCGGGTCCGTCCATCCAGCCGGACAGGAAGCCGATGCTGTCCGTCGGCCGCGACACCGTCGATGCGGCGGATCGCTGCCGGCGCCGCGCACCGGACAGGACGCCTCGAACGCGCGCACGTCGTCGACTCGGCCGTGCGCGACGTGCGCGTAGACCGTCAGCGTGTCCGTGCCCGGCGGACGCGGATCGTCGTTGGTGCTGAAATTGCGGTTGCGATCGTCGAGATCGCAACCGCTGCGGTTGAAGCCGTGACCGGGCTTATCCGAATAGCAGCACGGCGCGCCGGCATCGGCGACCATCGGCACATCCCACGCGACCCAGCCGTCCGCTTGCTTCACGTGCGCATCGAGCGAATCCGCGGCAAGCCCGGTTGCCGCGTGCAAACCGGTCGCGAGCAGCACGGCCAGCACCAGGCGCCTCATCGCGGATTCCCCTTCTTCTCGCTCTTGTCGAGCTCGGCCTCGATCGCGGTGATCGCATCGTCGTCGCCCATCGTCGTCAGCGTGCGCAGCAGCGCCTTCTTCTCCTCGACGCTCTTCGCCGAGCGATAGAGCTCGAGCACCGCAGTCGGAATCGCCGGCGACGATGAGGCCCTGCAGCGTCGCATCGCGCATCGCTGCGTGTTCGCCTGCTTGTAGAGCTGCACGAGCTTGTCGTCCGCACCGGCGACGCCGAGCGACTGCAGCGCGGACGATGCGCATCTCCTCGGGCAGCTTCGCATCGACCGCGATCAGGGCCAGCGCATCGCCATTGCCGGCGACGCCGAGCGCCTGGATGATCGCGCGCCGGTTGTCGGCATCCTGTCGTCACGTCGAAGAGCTGCTTGAGCTCCGCCGACGCATCGAGCGCACCGAGCGTCTCGATCGCCTTCGCGCGCACGCTGGGGTCGGGCTCGTTGCGCGCGCTCGCGAGCACGAGATCCTTGCGATCGGCGACCAGCCACGCCTCGATGATCTGGCGCTTCTCGTGCGCATCCTTGCTGGATCGCGTAGATCTCGCGCAGCCGTTCGATCGCGCGATCCTCGCCGCTGACGCCGAGCATGCGGATCGCTTCGCTCGCGCAGCTCCGGATCGGGCGAGTTCTTCGCGACTTCGATGACGACGTCGAGCGCCGTCATCGGTGCCGAGCTGGCTCAGCACGAACAGCGCGCGCTTCTTCACCTTGGTCGAATGGTTGCTCTGCAGCACCTTCTTGAGCAGCGGCAGCGCGCGCTCGGGCGGCGCATTCATCAGGCCCTCGACCGCGATGTCGGCGAGCTCTTCGTCTTCCGCGCTGGTCGTGTTGACGGTCGCGGTGGCCGGACGCGACTGCGGCAGCAGCGACTCGGCGTCCTTGCTCCAGCGGCTGTTCGGAAATTCGCGACGCAGTTTCTCGAGCGTCGTCTTCGCCTCGGCCGTGCGCTTGGCCTGCACGAGCGTGTACGCCTCCCAGTAGAGCGCGGCGTCGGCGCTCTGCGGTTCCTTCGCGCGCAGCAGCTTTTCCAGATCCTGGAAGTGCTTCAGCGCCGCGTTCCAGTCGCCCTTCTTGAGCGACGCCTGGCCGTCCCAGTACAGCTGGTTCGACGCCTTGTCGGCCGGGGCCATGTCGCCTTCGCTCGCCGCGATCGCGGTATGCGTGCCGAGCGCCAGCATCAGCGCGGCGGCGAGCAAGGTTGCAGTTGTTCTCATGTCGAAAGTTTCCTTTGGGGATTCATGTACGGTGCGGGCCGGAGCGATCGAGTCGCGCTTGTGTTGCGCGCACCTGGAACATCAGGTCGGTCGTGTTGAGGTACTCGCGCAATCCTTCCGAAGGTTGGACGGACGAAGGCGGCGCCGGGTTAGCCAGCGAGATCAGCACCGGCTCGATCTGGCGCAGGAAATCGGCGAGCTGCGTGTTGCCCGCGCGCGCGGCGGCGAGCGCGTACAGACGATTCGCTTCGACCAGCGATGCGGCGAGCTCGCGGTTGCCGTCGAGGATCTCGGCGCTGTCGCTGTTGCTCGCGGTCATCAGCACGCCTTCGGTCGCGCGCAGATGCGCGGCGACGTAGGCATCGAGCACGCGCGCCGCGGCAGCATCGGCCGACGATGCGCGAGCGCCGGCGCATCCGGCGCGCTCTGGCGTCCGGCGTAGAAACCGATGCCGACCGCAAGCGCGAGCACGCAGGCGGCCGCGAACGCGACGCGCGGCGGCGTCAGCCATGCGTGGATCGCCTGCAACGCGTCGCGCCATGACGCACGCTTCGGCGCAACGGCAACGCGCAAGCGCGGTTCGAGCTGTCGCCACAGGCGCGCATTGAAATCCGCATCCGCTTGCGGAGCCGGCATCGCGTCGGCGCGCGCGAGCACGTGCTCGATCGATGCGTAGCGCGCGCGCAGTTGCGCCGATTCGGCGAGCGCGTCGCGGATTTCGTCGATGCGGCCCGCATCGAGCCCGTCGCGATAGTGATAGAGGATGAGATCGTCGTCGCTGATCGTGTTCATGCGGCTAACCCACGTTGTCGAGCGGATCGAGCGCCGCGCGCAATTTGCGCACGGCGCGGAAAATCGCCTGCTTGCTCGCGCTGGTGCTGAGCGAGAGCGTCGCCGAGATTTCCTCGAGCGACTGGCCTTCGTGATGGCGCAGCACGAACGCGGTGCGTTCGATCGTGCTCATGCGCGAAAGCTGGTTTGCGATGTCGCGGCCGACTTCGGCGCTGGTCGCGTGACGGTCCGGGCCGGGCGGCGCCTCGAACGCATCGGCGAAGAGCTCGCTGCCGTCGTCGCCTTCCGGCAGCGCGTCCTCGACGCGGTGGCGCTTGCGCATCTGTTCGAGCGCGGCGTTCACGGCGATCCGGTGCAGCCAGGTCGAGAACGCCGCGCGGCCGTCGAATTCGCGAAGGTGCCGGTACGCATTGAAGAACGCCTCCTGCACCGCGTCCTCGGCCAGCGCCTTGTCGCCGGTGATGCGCGCGCAGACGCGGAAAAGCGCGCTCGAATGCGTCTCGACCAGACGCCGAAACGCAGCCGAGTCCCCTGCGCTCGCCTGGGCGACCCAGCGCGCTTCGTCGTTTGCCATGCGCATAGGATGCGCCCGGAGCGGCGCCGGTTAGCAAAGCAGGCCGGCCGTCCCGGGGGCGCGAACCCGCCGGCTTTGGCGGCTCGCGCGGCGGTCAGGACTGCCTGGCGGAACTCCAGCCCAGCGCGGCGCGGGCTTTGTCCGTCGTGACGTACGCGTTCGGGCCGGCGATGTTGAAGACGCCGGTCCCGCCGCGATCGATCGCGAGCAGCGCGGCATGCGCCGCATCGTCGACGTGCAGCGGAGCCGAGCCCGACGGCGCATCCGTGCCCGTGCCGGGTCCATAGAGCTGGCCGTAGCGCAGCACGAGGCCTTCGAGCGGCGGCGATTCCAGCACCGCGCGCTCGAGCGCGACGATGCCGCCGACGCTGACCGCGCGGATGCCTTCGGCGTCGACATCGAGCGGATCGCTCTCGGCGTGCGGTTCGGGCCCCGGCGCGTAGGCCCAGGCGATGCTCTGCGCGATGAGCCGCCGCACGCCGGCGGCATTCGCCGCGTCGACCAGATGCCGCGTGCCTTCGCTGCGCAGCCGCGCGTTGCGGCGAATCGCTTCTTCCATCTGCGAAGGATCGAGCCCGCGCGGAAGGTCGGTCAGCTGATGGATCACGATCTCGGGCTTTGCGGCCGCCACCGCGCGCGCGAGCGCATCGGCGTCGAACACATCGACGAGCACGGGCTCGGCGCCGAGTGCGCGCAGCTCGTCCATCTTCGAAGGCGAACGCGTCGTGCCGAACACGGTATGCCCGGCGGCGCGAAGCAGCGGCGTCAGGCGCCGGCCGATGGCACCCGCGGCGCCGGCGAGAAAGATGCGGTGAGCCACGTCGAATCTCCACGAACAGTCAGGGAATCAGTGCTGGCGGGCCGCGGCGCTCTCAAGGGGCAGTTGACACGTAAATGAGAATGGTTATCATTCGATGGCACGATCGGGAGAACGAACATGTTTGAAAACAAAGGCTTCGGCGAGCCGCACGACGATAACGTTCGCATCGACCATACGAACACGCACCCCCAGCAGCGCATCGACAGCGGGCGCCTGCTCGCCGGCGCCCGCGAGCTCGTGATCGATCACGCCGGCCAGCAGTACCGCCTGCGCCTGACACGCAACGACAAGCTGATCCTGACCAAGTAGACGCCGCGGCGAGGCACACACACGACCGCGCGCAAGAAGCGAATGGATCCGGGACGAAAGCCATGAGCGACTTTCACGACGTCTCTTCCTCCCGCGATCTACGCGACGCGATCGCCACCGATCGCACCGTTACGTGGAGTGCCGACGCATCGCACCCTGCGGACGTTGTCGCGCGACGAAAATGCACAGCCGGCGACCCATGCGCGCTTCGACCTCGCCGCACTCGCCGGATGGCTGCCGCGTGTCGGCGCCGTGCTCTGGCTCGATCGTCCTTCGCGACGGACCGCGCCGGGCCGAGCCGTCATCGGATCGCGCGGCGTGCTGCTGCTCGATCATCCTGCGCTGCATGTGCTCGCAGGATGCGCAAGCGCGAGCGCACACACGCAGGTGACTTCGCACGGTCCGCGCGAATGGCTCGCCTTCCGCGACGCGAACGGCGAATCGAGCGCGAAGATGTTCCTGCTGCCCGACACCGACTACCTGGCGTGGGATGAGATGGCCGCGTCGATGCACCTCGCGCCGAGCGTCGAGGAACCCGCGCGCTGGCACGCGCACACGGCGTTCCTGCGCAGCGTCTGCGCTCAGCTCGGCGGACGCTGGCGCGCGCGCCTGCTCGCGTTCGAGCACCGTCGCCTGCCGTGGCTGCACACGCTCGATGCGCGGCCGCCGCTGCGCCTGTCGCTGCTCGGCATCGAGCTCGCGCGCGCGATCGCGCACGGCGAAGGCGCCGAGCTGATGGCGCCGCTGCACGCGCTCTGACACGCGCCTGACAGCGCTCACGCGCCGCGATCGGTGCGCAGCGCCTGCGTCGCGCGTCCGTCGCCGGCCGAGCGTCGTCCGACCAGCACGCCGAGCGCGACGATGCCGAACGCAACCAGCAGCGCGCCGGCCGCGCTCGCGCCGCTCGGTGCCGGCTCGCCGAGCAGCAGCATGCCGAGCAATGTCGCGAACAGGATCTCGGCCGACTGCATCGCTTCGACCGCGCCGAGCGCGGCCGCGTCGTCCTGCACCATCGCGGTCGCGTGGAAGAACAGGATCGTCGCGATCGTGCCGGCGAACAGCGCGACGCCCGCGGCGAGACCGACCTGCGCAAGCGGCGGCGGGCCGGCGACGTTCGCCGCGTACACCGCGACGATCCACCAGAACGGCTGGCTCGCCAGCGTCATGCCGAACACGCGCTGCGTCGCGTTCAAGGTTTCGCCGGTGCGCTCGAGATGCAGCAGGATCTTGCGGTTGCCGAGCGGGTAGAGGAATGCGGCGACCGTGACGCTTGCAAGCGCGAGCCACGCCTCGCGATCGAGATGTCCGTGGAAATGCCCGAACTGCATCATCGCGACGCCGATCACGATGACGACGCCGAGCGCGAGCGCACCGCGCGGCAGCCGCGCGCGTGCATCGTCGTAGATCAGCGGCGCGAGCAGCATGCCGGCGATGACGGTCAGCTGGAACGTGCCGGCGACGAGCCACGCCGGCGCACGCGCGGCCGCCCAGGTAAGGCAGAGGCAGAACAGCGTGAAGCCGATGCCGCTCCAGAGCGAGCCACGCGCGCGGCTGCGCGCGGATCGCACGCAACACGGGCGCGAAGCCGCCACGCCACGGCAGCACGAGCGCGAGCATCGGCAGCGTCAGCAGATAGCGCAGCGTCGCCGACCACGCCCAGTGCTCGCCGGCGTTCGCCATCGCACGATTCAGCACGTACGTCGCAGTGAAGAACAGCGCGGATGCGAGCGCGATCAACACCGCAGCCATGCCGATGCGGCGGTTCATCGCCGACTTCCGCGCAATCGTTCGATCGGAAAGCTGGCGATCTCGCCGCCGGACGTGCGGCGCGGCTGGCCCGGCGCGGGCGCGAACGCCTGCGCGTAGACGACTTCGTACGTCGCCGGAAGCACGCCATCGCGGCGGAACGATTCGTACGCGGCGACGACGCGCGCCAGATGCGCCTTGCCGGTCAGCGTGCGCTGGCGCTTCGCGTCGGCGTTGGTCGCGCCGATCGCGCGAAGCTCGCGCATCAGCGTGAGCGCGTCGGCATAGGTCAGCGTGAAATCGTCACGCTCGAGCACGGGATCGCGAAAACCCGTCGTCAGCAGCGCATCGCCGATGTCGTGCATGTCGACGAAGCGGCTCACGTGCGGCTCCGCGTCGGCCGCGGCGAACGCGGTGCGCAGTTCGTGCAGCGTCGCCGGTCCGAACGTCGAGAACAGCAGAAGGCCGCCCGGCCGAAGCACGCGCGCGAACTCGGCAAGCGCGAGGCCCGGATCGTCGCACCACTGCAGGCAAAGATTCGAATGGACGAGATCGAAGCTCGCGTCCGGCAGCGGCAGCGCCTGCACGTCGGCGCAGACGCGCGAGAACGCGGGCGGTCGTCCCGCGTGACGCGTCGCCGCGCGCAGCATCGGCAGCGCGAGATCGAGCGCGATCACGTCCGCTTTCGGAAAACGCGCGCGCGAGCGCGCTCGCGCCGACGACCGGGACCGCTGCCGGCATCGAGCACGCGCGCGGGTTCGAGCTCGACACCTTCGAGCCGCTCGATCAGCCGCGCGCCGACTTCCGCCTGCAGCACCGCGTGCGCTTCGTACGTCGCCGCGGCGCGGCCGAACGCGTGGCGCACATGGCGCACGTCGAGCCCGGCGCTCATGCGGGCACCTCGGCCGCGAAATTGCGGATCGCCGTCGCGAGCTCGTCGGCGTGGCCGAGAAACGGCGCGTGGCCGCTGTTGCATTCGAGGTAGCGGCCGCCGCAGCGTTCGGCCGCCCAGCGCATCGCGGCCGGATTGACCAGACGATCGCGGCGACCGGCGATCCACAGGCTCGGCATCGCGATGCCCGCGATCTCCGCGCGGAAATCGGTGGCGTCGAGCACGCGCAACCCATCGGTCAGCGCAGTCAGCGCGGGCTCGCCGCGCGCGAACACCTGCGTCTTCAGCGCGCGCAGCTCGCTGCGCAAGTGCTCCGAGCCGAGCGCTTCGAGCGCGAGAAACCGTTCGATCGTGCCGCGATAGTCGCTCGCGAGCCCGGCGCCGAATTCCGCGAACACGCTCGGCGCGACACCGCACGGCCAGTCGTCGCCGACGACGAAGCGCGGGCTCGCCGCGATCAGCACGAGGCCGCGCACGGCCGAAGGCTCATCGAGCGCGGCGCGCATCGCGATCAGGCCGCCGAGCGACCAGCCGAGCCAGATCGCGCGCGGCACGATGCGGGCGATGCTGCGCGCGCACTCGGCGGGATCGAGGCTCGCGCCGTCGTCGCGGCTGAAGCCGTGTCCCGGCAGATCGACGAGATGCAGGCGGAAATGCGGCGCCAGCGCGCGCGTCAGCGGCGCGAAGATGCCGGCGTGCATCGCCCAGCCGTGGATCAGCACGAGATCCTCGCCGCTGCCTTGCGTCTCGATGTGCATCAGGCGAGCGCCGTCGCGAGCGCAGCCAGCAAACGCTCGACGTCGCTTTCCGAATGCAGCGCGGTCAGCGCGATGCGCAGCCGCGCCTTGCCTTCGGGCACCGTCGGCGGGCGGATCGCGGGCACGTAGAAGCCGGCTTCTTCGAGCTTCGCCGATGCCGCGAGCGCAGCCTCGCTCGTGCCGATGATGATCGGCTGGATCGGCGTGCGCGATGCGCCGAGCGTCAGCCCACGCGCAGCCGCGCCGGCGCGAAAATGCGCGATCAGCTGCGCGAGCCGATCGCGCCGCCAGCCTTCGAACCGCGCGACGTCGACCGCCGCGCGCGCGCCGCGGCGAGCGCCGGCGGCATCGCGGTCGTATAGATGTACGTGCGCGCCTTCTGCACGAGCCCGTCGATCAGCGCCGCGCTGCCGGCGACGAACGCGCCGGCGACACCGAGCGCCTTGCCGAGCGTCGCCATCAGGATCGGTACGTCGTCCTGCGTCAGGTCCGCTTCGGCGACGCTGCCGGCGCCTTCGCGGACCGAGCACGCCGAGGCCGTGCGCGTCGTCGATCATCAACAATGCCTGCTCGTCCGCGCACGCCGAAGCGAGCGCGCGGAGCGGCGCGACATCGCCGTCCATGCTGAATACGCCGTCGCTCGCGAGCAGCGCGGCGGCGTCCGGGCGCGATTCGAGCTGGCGCCGCGCGCCGTCGACGTCGCCGTGCGGATAGCGCTTGAGCTCGCAGCCGGCGAGCCGCGCCGCGTCGATCAGCGAGGCGTGATTGAGCTTGTCCTGCACGCAGACGTCGTCGGCTTCGAGCAGCGCGGCGACGACGCCGAGATTGGCCATCCAGCCGTCCGAAAACAGCAGCGCGCGCTCGCGTCCGGTCCAGCGCGCGAGCGCTTCTTCGAGCGCCGCATGCTCATCGCGATGGCCGCCGAGCAGATGCGCCGCCGTCGCGCCGACGCCCCAGCGCGCTGCGGCCGCGACGAGCGCTTCGCGCAGCGCAGGATGCTGCGCGAGGCCGAGATAGTCGTTGCTCGCGAAATTCAGAAGACGCTTGCCGTCGATCCAGACGTAGGCGCCGTCGACGGCTTCGACGGTGCGCAGCCGGCGCAGCAGCGCCTGGCGCGCGCGTGTGTCGCGCAGTGCGGCGAGGCGGTCGATGTAGCGATGGGCGCTGCATCAGGATTGCTGCGAACAAAGTTGAACCACGAAGACACGAAGAACACCGAGCAAAGAAGAGTCCGAATTGTCCTTCGTGTTCGTCGTGGCTCAATCTTGCTCTCAAACAACAGCGGCCGCCTCGACGATGTCCGCGTGCACCGTCGCGTGCTCTGCCTCGATCTCAAGCGCATGAATGCCGAGCCGCGCGAACAGCCGCTGATCGTGCTCGACATCCGGATTGCCGGTCGTCAGCAGCTTCTCGCCGTAGAAGATCGAATTCGCGCCGGCGAAGAAGCACAGCGCCTGCAGCTCGTCGCTCATCTCGGCGCGGCCGGCGGAGAGTCGCACCATCGAGCGCGGCATCAGGATGCGCGCGACCGCGATCGTGCGCACGAACTCGAACGGATCGAGCGGCGCGGTGCCGGCGAGCGGCGTGCCTTCGACCTGCACGAGCCGGTTGATCGGCACCGACTGCGGATGCTCGGGCAGGTTCGCGAGCGCCTGCAGCAAGTCCCGCGCGCTGCTCGCGCGTCTCGCCCATGCCGACGATGCCGCCGCAGCAGGTCTTGAGGCCGGCTTCGCGCACGCATTCGAGCGTGTCGAGGCGATCCGGTGTATTCGCGCGTGTGGATGATCTCGCCGTAGAACTCCGGCGCCGAATCGAGATTGTGGTTGTAGTAGTCGAGACCGGCCTGCTTCAGCGCATCGGCCTGCGGCTGCGTCAGCATGCCGAGCGTCGCGCAGGTTTCCATGCCGAGCGACTTCACCGCGCCGACCATCGCGGCGATCTTCGGGATGTCGCGATCCTTCGGCGAGCGCCACGCCGCGCCCATGCAGAAACGCGTCGCGCCGGCGGCCTTCGCCTGCTTCGCCTTGGCGAGCACCGCATCGAGGCTCATCAGCTTTTCGGCTTCGACGCCGGTCGCGTAGCGCGCGGCCTGCGGGCAGTACGCGCAGTCCTCGGGACAGCCGCCGGTCTTGACCGACAGCAGCGTCGACACCTGCACCGCGTTCGCGTCGTGGTGCGCGCGATGCACCGCGTGGGCGCGCGCGAGCAGGTCGGCGAACGGCAGATCCATCAGCGCCGAGACTTCGGCGCGGGTCCAGTCGTGGCGGAGGGCGGCGGCAGACATGCGAAACTTCCGGCGGGGGAAACGAGCGGGAACGGCAAGGCCCGAGTCTCCATTTGACGGCGGGAGGCTGTCAACTTGACGAGGACCGGATCGGTTGACGGCTGGGCCGGCCGCCTGCTCCGCTGCGTGCTGCCGCCGCGCTGCCTGCTCTGCGGCGCCGCAGGGCGCCGCGGCCGCGATCTCTGCGCCGGCTGTGCGGGCGACTTTCCGCTCAACTCGCCGTGCTGTCCGCGTTGCGCGCTGCCGCTGAAGACTCCGGCGCCGCTGTGCGGCGAATGCCTCGAACGCGAGCCGCCGTTCGCGGCTGCCTGGGCGCCGTTCCGCTACGCGCATCCGCTCGATCTGCTTGAGGCGCGTTTCAAATTTCGCGGGGATCTTGCGGCCGGCCGCGTGCTCGCCGAGTTGATGATCGAGCGCGCACGTCTGGAAACGCCATCGCTTCCCGCCACGATCGTCGCCGTTCCGCTGCATGTCTCGCGGCTGCGTGCACGTGGCTACAACCAGGCGCTGGAGCTGGCCAAGCCGCTGGCGCGCGCGCTCGGCATTCCGCTCGATCGCGACCTGCTCGTGCGGTTGCGCGCAACGCCGGCGCAGACCGGGCTCGACGCGGCCGCGCGACGGCGCAATCTGCGCGGCGCGTTTGCCGTCGCGAAAGGGCGCGCGTTACCGCACCACGTCGCGCTCGTCGACGACGTCATGACGACCGGCGCGACGTTGCGCGAGTGCGCACGCACGTTGCGCCGTGCGGGGGTCGCACGCGTCGACGCGTGGGTGCTTGCGCGCGCGCCGCAGCGGAACCGCTGAAGCGGATCAGACGGCTACGAGATCGAGGCCTGCGGCCTTGAAGCGCGCGAAATCGGCACCGTTCAACGTCGCAAGGCGCGCGCCGCTTTCTATCGCGGCAGCGGCGATCATGCAGTCCCAGCGGCTTGCGCGCTGACGGCCCGCGCTGTTGAAAAGCTCCGCGGCGCGTTCGGCCTGCGCGGCGTTGAAGCCGATGATGCGTCCCGAAATGACGTGTTCGATGAGGCCGATTGCGTCTTCGTCGAGCGGACCGCAGTTGAACTCGAACCACGCGACGGCCGAGACGGCGAGCGTCTCGCGATCGCCGAGCCATCGCTCGACTGCTCGGATCACGGGCGTCTCGGCGTCCGCGAGACCGATCAGGACATTGGTGTCGAGTTGAATCACGGCTCGCGTTTGCGCGCCGGTTGCCGTCCCGATCCACGAGCCGCGGACACTTCGCTGTCGCGTCGCGCACGCACATTGGCGGCTCGCCACGTGCGCGCCGCTCCTCGCGAGAGCAGGGGTTTCCGCTTCAGCGCGAGCAGCGCCTCCTGCGGCGTCATCTCGCCGCCCGGTCCGGGCTGTTCCTGCGCGCGCGCGACCGCACGGCGCAGCGCTTCGGATTTGCTGACGCCCCATTTCCTGGCGAGCTGGGCAAGGCCGCGCGTGGTGATCTCGTCGAGCGCGAATGTGCTGCGGATATGCATGGTAGCCATACCATACAGCATACCATAACCGCGGATAGCCTTCGAGCGGTATCGGTTCAGCGGATCGCGAGCGCGATCAGAAGACCGAGCCAGAGCGCAAGCCCGACCCAGTTGTTGTTGCGGAACGCGGCGAAGCAATGCGCGCGCGAGCGATCGCGGATCAGCCATTGCTGCCAGCCGAACAGGCCCGCCGCGATCGCGAGCGAGACGAAGTACGGCCAATGCAGCGCAATGCGCGTGCCGGCGAGCAGCATCGCGAACAGGAACGTCGCCATCAGCACGCCGATGATCGTGCGATCCGCATCGGCGAACAGGATCGCGGTCGATTTCGCGCCGACGCGGATGTCGTCTTCGCGATCGACCATCGCGTACTCGGTGTCGTAGATCGTCGAGAACAGCACGTTGGCGAGGAACAGCAGCCAGCACAGCGGCGGCAGCGAGTTCGTCACCGCCGCGAACGCCATCGGAATCGACCAGCCGAACGCGGCGCCGAGCACGACCTGGGCGAGGTGCGTGACGCGCTTGGCGAATGGATAGGTCGCGGCGAGCGCGGCGCCGACGAACGAAAGCTCGATCGTCAGCTTGTTGGTGAACAGCACGAGCACGAACGCGAGCGCGAGCAGCGCGCCGAACAGCAGCAGCGCCTCGCGTCGCGTCACGCGCCCGGCCGCCATCGGCCGGCCGCGCGTGCGCTCGACATGCGCGTCGAGCCATTCGTGATCGGCGTAGTCGTTGATCACGCAGCCGGCACTGCGCATGACGAACACGCCGAGCGTGAAGATGATCAGCGTGCCGATCGGCGGAAAATCGCCGGCGGCGAACCAGAGCGCCCACCATGTCGGCCACAGCAGCAGCAGCGCGCCGACCGGGCGATCCATGCGCATCAGCACGAGATAGTTGAGCGCTCGCTCGCGATGCTGCGGCGGCAGGTAGCCGACCAGCCAGTCGATGACGCGCTGCGAGCTCGGCGAGCTGTCGGCTGGACGCGGCTCGTTGCGCGCGACGGCGACGCGAGGCGGCGTCTTTTCTCGCAGGAACGACGGCAGCGGTTCGGCGGCGGGCGTTGGCGATGCCGGCGCGCGTTGCGCTGCGGGCGGCGGCGGTGCGGGTCGCGCCGGCGCGGGGGCGTGTGGTTGCGCGCGGCGGCGCGACGTTTTCGGTCGCGCGCGGTGGCGGGCGCGTGTCGATGTGCGCTGGCGCGCTCGGATGCGAAGGCGCAGCAGGGTCGTGCGATCGGCGCGGATGGCGCGATCGGTGCTGCGGGCGCAGGCGCCGGTGGCGCGGCAGTCGCGCGAGGACGACGCGGCGCGGCCGCGCGCGCACGCGGTGCAGCCGATGTATCGGCGTCGGTCGGCGGTGGAACGGCAGCGCTGCGCGTGGCGATCGGCGCGCGTCGCCGGACCGGTTTCGCGATCGGCGGCGGCGACTCGGCAGGTGCGTCAGCGTTCGCAGGCTCCGCAGCCGGCTTGCGCCTGCGCGCTGGCTTCGGGCGATCAGGCTCATCCATGCGCCGAGTTTAGCGGCTGTCGAACAATCTGCGGCGATGGCTCCGTTATGCTCACGCGTCTTTGCACGCGTGTTCGCCGGGACGCGGCGCGCGAACGCATCGATCCGCCGTGCCGGCGCGCCGTTCTGGAGATTCGTTCATGGAAAAATGGCTGCCTTCGCGCTACTTCGGCTTCGCCGTCGTGCTGCTGCTGTTCGCGCTCGCGTTGTCGAACTGGCAGGACGGCATGGCATGGCGCGTCCTCGCGGTCCTGTTCGGCACGCTGACCGCGATCGGCGTCGGCGATCTTGCGCAGAAGCATTCGACGCTGCGGCGCAACTACCCGTTGATGGCGCACATCCGCTATTTCTTCGAGTACGTGCGGCCGATGCTGCGCCAGTACATCGTCGAATCGGACAACGAGGAAGTGCCGTTTTCGAACGTGCAGCGCACGATCGTGCATCAGCGCGCGAAGAACGCGCTCGACGTGCGGCCGTTCGGCACCGAGCTCGACGTCTACGCCGAGCGCTACGAATGGATCAACCATTCGATCGCGCCGAGCCGCATCGAGAGCCACGATTTCCGCGTGATGGTCGGCGGGCCGGAGTGCACGCAGCCGTATTCGGCGAGCGTGTTCAACATCTCGGCGATGAGCTTCGGCGCGATCTCGCCGAACGCGATCCGCGCGCTGAACGAAGGCGCGCGGCGCGGCGGCTTCTATCACGACACCGGCGAGGGCTCGCTGTCGCCGTATCACCGCGAGAACGGCGGCGACATCGTCTGGGAGCTCGGATCCGGTTACTTCGGCGCGTGCGAGCGCGCCGGCGTGTTCAGCGAAGCGCGCTTCGCCGAGAAGGCGCACCTCGCGCAGGTCAAGATGATCGAGCTGAAGCTGTCGCAGGGCGCGAAGCCGGGTCACGGCGGCGTGCTGCCGGCGCCGAAGGTCACCGCGGAAATCGCCGCGACGCGCGGCGTCGCGATGGGCGAGGACTGCATTTCGCCGTCGCGGCATTCGACGTTCGATACGCCCGAAGGGCTGCTGCATTTCATCGCGCGGCTGCGCGAGCTTTCCGGCGGCAAGCCGACCGGCTTCAAGATGGCGCTCGGCCACCCGTGGGAGTGGTTCGGCATCGTCAAGGCGATGCGCACGACCGGCATCCTGCCGGATTTCATCGTCGTCGACGGCGGCGAGGGCGGCACCGGCGCAGCACCGCTCGAGTTCAGCGATCACGTCGGCGTGCCGCTGCGCGAGGCGTTGATGATCGTGCACAACACGCTGGTCGGCGTTGACCTGCGCGACAAGATCCGCATCGGCGCGGCCGGCAAGGTCGTCACCGCGATCGACATCGCGCGCACGCTCGCGCTCGGCGCCGACTGGTGCAACGCCGCGCGCGGCTTCATGTTCGCGCTCGGCTGCATCCAGTCGCAGACCTGCCACACGGATCGCTGCCCGACCGGCGTCACGACGCAGGATCCGCGCCGCTGGAAGCACCTCGACGTGCCGGACAAGGCCGCGCGCGTGCGCAACTTCCACGAGAACACGCTGATGGCGCTGAGGGATCTGGTGCAGGCCAGCGGGCTTGCGCATCCCGCGGAGCTCGGCCCCGAGCACCTGATCCGGCGCGTGTCGTCGACCGAGGTGCGTTCGCTGGCGACGCTCTACAAGTTCGTCAAGCCGGGCGAGCTGATCGACGGCGTGTCGGAGCACGCGGTTTTCCAGCGCTTCTGGAAAGACGCGCGGCCGGATACGTTCGCGCCGTCCGCGGATTTCAGCGCGCGCCGGACGACGAAGTTGAGATGACGACGGCGCGTTACGGTCTCGAACAAACGCGTCGACCGACGCCTACAGATAGCTCAGCCACCACTTCTCCTTGTGCGCCCGCTTGTACGCGGCGTACCACGCGCAGAGCGGATACAGCACGACGATGTACGCCGCCCAGACGAGATAGACGCGCAGCAGGCTCGGCGAATAGCCGGCCGGCAATTCGTTGTGGAAGAAATCGCCGAGCGTGTTGACGCCGAACGCGAGCTCGGTCCAGATCAGCGCGCCGAGATGGATCAGCGGCAGGTGCACGACGTAGAAGAAGAACGGCACGCGCCCGAATACCGCGACACGGTCGGCCCATGCGCCGCGCCAGCGTTCGAGCAGCGGCATCAGCATCAGCGCGGGCCCGAGCGTCATCAGAAGATATTGCAGCGACGGCGGATACTTCGTCGTGTTGAGCACCTGCAGCACCGAATACACCAGGCCGCGCGGATTCGGCGCCCAGAGTCGCGCGTCGCCGTAGATGTTGGTCAGGCGAAGCACGAGGAACAGCGCGATCGCGGCGAGACCGATGCGGATCAGCAGTCGATCGCGTCGCGCGGGTTCGAGCTCGAGCAGCTGCCCGAAGCCGTAGCCTGCCGCCATGACGCCGATCCACGGTACCAGCGGATAGCCGACCGCGATGAAGAAATTCGGCGTGACCTGATCGAAATAGAATTCGTGGATCACGGCCCAGAGGAAGCCGAGCTCGCCGAACTCGGCGACGTGAAAGCCGTCGAGCGCGTTGTGCCCGAAGATCATCAGCGCGGCGATCGCGAGCATGACGCGCATCGGCAGATACAGCAGCAGCGCGAGCGCGACCATCGACCAGCCGAGCGACCACAGCGTCTGCAGGATCATGCCGTGGTAGCCGAACTGCCAGAAGAAACTGATCAGCGTGATCTCGAGCAGGACGAGCCAGAGTCCGCGCGTGACGAGGAAACCCTGCAGGTGCGCGATCGAGCAGCCGCTGTTGCGCCGATAGAGCCACGCGCTGGTGCCGGCGAGGAACACGAAGACCGGCGCGCAGAAATGCGTGATCCAGCGCGTCAGGAACAGCGCCGGCGACGCCTGCGAAAGATCGGTCGGGTCGTATGGGAACGGCGAGAAATAATCGCGCACGTGGTCGAGCGCCATGATGATCATGATCAGGCCGCGCAACAGATCGACCGAGACGATGCGCGCCCGCGTCGGCATGGCAGCATGTGTCGATGGCATGGATTCGCTTCGCATCCGAAACAGCGAGGTTAGCGCAACTGGCGTTTCGGCAGTCTGCGCGCAAGGCGTCGCACGACTTGATGCGCCGAGCCGTTTCCGTACGGCGATCAGCCGACGAGCAGGGCGCCCTCGCGGCGCGACAGCGGTTTGTCGAACGTGCCGAACGGAAGGTGTCCCGCGGCGCGCGCGACTTCGAGCATGAGGCAGTCGCTGAAGCCGGATTTCGGTTTCGCGCGGAACTGTCCGAGCGCGGCTTCGACGATGTCGCCGCGCTCGAGCACGAGCTCCCGATGCGAAAGCAGCATGTCGACGCAGGTCGCGATCTGCTGGGCCGTCCGTTCGTAGACCGCATCGAGCACCCACGACGTTTCGGCCAGCGCGAGCAACGGCACCCAGGCCCCCTTTGCGACGAACGCCTCGGCGAGCTCGGTCTGCGCGGCGTCGTCGCGCGCGATGAGCCGCACGAGGACGTTCGTGTCAATCGCGCGCATGGCGCTTGCGGATGTGCGCGGCGATGCCGGCCTTGAGCTCCTTGAGGCTCTTGCGAGCGGGCTTGTCGGCGAACACGGCGTCGTGGATCGCGGCAGACGTGTGCGCGCCGAGGCGGCGCACGATCACGGCGTCGCCGGACTCTTCCCAGACCATCGTCGAACCAGGGCCAAGCCCAAGCCGGCGGCGCACGGAGGCCGGCACCGACACCTGCGATTGGACGGTCAATCTGCTCTTCGAAGACATATTCATTACCTCGGTAATGCATTGTGGCATGGAGCCTCCGTCGGGGGCAAATCCGAACGGCCCGCGGCGACGTGCGAATGTTCGACGCGGCGGCGTACGACGACGGCGACACGCGTCCTCGTGCTGCGCCGCGGCTCGTACTCGCGCTGCGAACCGCTATGATCGCCGCTCCTCGGATGGGGTCCCGCATGAGCCTTCTCGCCAGACTGACGCGCCACAAGCCGATCGAACAACTCCAGCGCGAGCTCGGCGAGCGGCGCGATTTCCGCCGCGTGCTCGGCGTCTGGCATCTCACTGCGATCGGCATCGGCGGCATCATCGGCGTCGGCGTGTTCGTGCTCGCGGGGCAGCAGGCCGCGGTCAATGCGGGGCCGGCGGTCGCGATTTCGTTCCTGATCGCCGGCATCGCGAGCGCGGCGGCGGCGCTCTGCTATGCCGAATTCGCGGGCCTGATTCCGGTCACCGGCAGCGCCTACACCTACGGCTACGCGGTGCTCGGCGAGTTCATCGCGTGGCTGATCGGCTGGGATCTGCTGCTCGAATACGCGTTGATCGTCGCGGTCGTCGCGATCGGCTGGGCGGGTTACGTGCAGTCGCTGCTCGATGCCGCCGGCGTGCACCTGCCGGAGTGGGCGCGCGGCGCGATCGGCACCGGCGAGGGACGCGTGTTCAATCTGATCGCGGCGCTGGTCACGCTCGCGGTCGCTGCGCTCCTGATCATGCGCACGGAGTGGGGCGCGCGCCTCAACACGGTGATCGTCGCGATCAAGGTGCTCGCGGTCGTGCTCGTGATCGGCGTCGGCGTGTTCTTCATCGATCCGGCGAACTGGCATCCGTTCATTCCTGAGCGCGTGATCGGTCCGGACGGCGTCGGTCACTTCGGCTACAAGGGCGTCGCGACCGCGGCGGCGGTGGTTTTTTTCGCCGTGTTCGGCTACGACACGCTGACGACTGCGGCCGAGGAATCGAAGAATCCGCAGCGCGATCTGCCGCGCGCGGTGCTGCTCTCGCTCGGGCTTTCGATGGCGTTCTATCTCGCCGTGTCGCTCGTGCTGACCGGCATGGTGCCGTTCGCGAACCTCAATACCGACGCGCCGGTCGCCGATGCGTTCCGGTCGCGTGGGCTTGAATGGATCGCGGTCGCGATCTCGGTGTCGGCCGTGATCGGCATCGCGAGCGTGCTGTTCGCATTCATGCTCGGCGCCGCGCGCATCTGGTTTGCGCTGTCGCGCGACGGGCTTCTGCCCGGCTGGTTCGCCAAGGTGCATCCGACCTACGGCACGCCGCATCGTCCGACGATCGCGCTCGGCGTGTTCACGGCGCTGGTCGCCGGTTTCTTTCCGCTCGGCGAGGTCGCCAAGCTGGTCAACATCGGCGTGCTGTCGGCGTTCATCGTGATCTGCGCGTCGGTGATCCTGCTGCGCGTCCGCAAGCCCGATCTGCCGCGCGCATTCCGCACGCCGTGGGTGCCGGTGATTCCGCTGATCGGCATCGCGTTCTCGCTGTGGCTCTTGTCCGAGCTCGCGCTGGTGACCTGGATGGTGTTCGTGGTGTGGGTCAGCATCGGCCTCGTCGTCTACTTCGCCTACGGCATCCGGCACAGCAAGCTCGATTCGCCTTGAATCCTGAAGGCGAATGCGCCGATGACATGCGCATTCGCCCTTTGCTTCCGATGCGCGCGCTGCTGAAATATCGCGTTCGTGGATGCGCTTTCGAAAAAGACGCTGGCCGGGCATCGCGCGCATGCAGCTCGGCATGCTGCTGATGCTGATCGTGCCGGCGTGGTCGCTCGCGTTCTGGCAGGCGTGGCTGTACTGGATTCTGTCTTCGGCGGCAGCATTCGCGACTGCGCTGTATTTCCTGGCGCACGATCCGCGCGCTGATGCAGCGGCGCCTTGAAGTCGGCGCGCGCGCCGAATCCTTGCCAAGCCAGAAACTCATCCAGGGCGTGGGCGGTGCATTCGTCGCCGCGATCTATGTCGTCGCAGGCATCGAGCATCGTTTCGACGCGGCTTCCGTGCCTGTGTCGATCGTGCTCGCCGCCGACGCCGTGGTGCTCGCCGGATTCGCGCTGACATTCCGCGTGTTCCGCGAGAACACGTTCACCGCGAGCACGGTGACCGTCGAGGCCGGCCAGCGTGTCGTCACGAGCGGTCCGTACGCGATCGTGCGTCACCCGATGTACACGGCGGCGATGCTCGGCTACCTCGCGACGCCGCTCGCGCTCGGCGCGCCGTGGGCGCTGATTCCGGCGGCGCTGCTCTGCGTTGCGATCGTCGTGCGCCTACTCGACGAGGAGCGCCATCTGACCGCGCACCTGCCCGGCTACGAGGCCTACCGCGACCGCGTGCGGTATCGCCTCATTCCCGGAATCTGGTAGGAAAAACGGCCTCGAAAGCGGCTGGCGATCGCGTCTTGCGCGCGGCCAGGTCCCATATCCGGCGGTTCCGTGCGAAAATCCGCGCCACGCGCTCGTAGCTCAGCTGGATAGAGTACAGCCCTCCGAAGGCTGGGGTCGTGGGTTCGAATCCCGCCGAGCGCGCCATCTTCGTATAATCCAACTCTTTTGAGCGACCGGCGCGCGCCGATAGATCGCAGAGGTGTTCTTGTGAGCAACCCCGTCACTTCTACCGACCGCATCTTCCTCAAGCATTTCGCGATGCTGATCGGCTTCCTGATCGTCGTCGCGATCGTGCTGATGGCGCTCGGCGCGCACATCTACGCGAGCCACCCGCCGGAGCAGAGCCCGAAGGCGGCGGCTGCCGTAACCGAGCGTGTCGCGCCGGTCGGCGCGGTGTACGCCGGCGACACCGGCCGCGCCTCGATGGCCGCGGCGCAGGAAGCGGCCAAGGCCGCGGCCGCGGCACAGGTCGCTTATGGCGGCACGACCGACGGCAAGGCGATCTTCGGCGAGCTCTGCCACACCTGCCACGAAAAGGGCGTCGGCGGCGCACCGATCGTCGGCGACAAGGCGGCCTGGGCGCCGCGCGTTGCCGAGGGCCTCGACACGCTGGTCAAGCACGCGATCGAAGGCTACACCGGCAAGAGCGGCATCATGCCGGCCAAGGGCGGCAACCCGGCGCTGACCGACGCGCAGGTCAAGGCGACCGTGCAGTGGATGATCGATCAGGTGAAATGATCCTGTCGCAATGACCGCGATTCGAACGCCGCCTCCGGGCGGCGTTCTCGTTTCTACGCTGCGCTGTCGGCGAGACGCGTCGCGTTCGACGGCGGCGAAATTGCGAAGCTCCGGAAAGAACGCATCGAAGCGTTCCTGCAGCGGCGCGTGCAGCGCGACCAGCACCGGCAATCGCTTCGCCGAGCGGATTGGCGCGCGACAGGCGCTGCGACATGCCGCGCAGGACGTCGCCGATCACCGCGGTGTGCCGGTACTCCGCCGGCAGGTCGTGCGCGTGCAGGTACGCGACGAACGAGCGCATGCGCGCCGGAACGAATTCCGCGTTCGACGTCGAGCAAAGCGCGCACGCGTCCGGAGAAATCGACGAGATCGCCTTCGCCGAAACGCGCCCACTGCCGCGCGAGCAGATGATCGAACCAGACATCGATCAGGATGCCGGCGTAACGCCGGAACGGCGGCGCGAACAGCGCGGCGCGCCGCGACGATCTCGTCGTGCGAATCGGTGTACGCGTCGATCGCGCGATGCAGCGCGATGCCGGCGCGGATCTTCGGCGGCAGCGTCGGATCGATCCGGCCGCGCACGAAGTCGCCGATCAGGCTGCCGAGCATGAGCTCGGCGTCGGGTGCAGCGAGCAGCGCATGCGCGAGCAGATTCATCGGTCAGAATTCATCGTGGGAACCGGCGGTGGGGTGTGCGGCGCTCACGCTATCATTGCGCCGATGAAGCCACGCAATGCCTCCGCGCCGCCGCCGTTTCCGGCGAGACGGCGAACGTCATCCTGCTGCCGGGTCCTGCCGGCGCGATCGAGCTTGCCTGCGGCGTGCCCGAGAGCGGCGGCGCGCGCAACGGCGTCGCGATCATCTGCCATCCGAACCCGCTGCAGGGCGGCACGATGTTCAACAAGGTCGTGACGACGCTCGACCGCGCATTGCTCGACATCGGCGTTGCGACCGTGCGCTTCAATTTCCGCGGCGTCGGAAAGAGCCGAAGGCGAGCATGACGAAGGCGGCGGCGAGTCCGACGATCTCGTCGCGGTCGCCGAATGGGCGCTGCGCGAAAAACCGGGCGCGGTGCTCTGGCTCGCAGGCTTCTCGTTCGGCAGCTACGTCTTGCTGCGCGCAGCGCCGCGGCTCGCGCCCGCACAGGTGATCCTGATCGCGCCGCCGGTCGGACGCTGGGAATTCTCGGGCATCGAATGGCCGAAATGCCCGGTGCTGATCGTGCAGGGCGAGGACGACGACGTGGTCGATCCCGCGGCCGTTTTCGCCTGGGCCGAAACGCAGGATCCGCCGCCGACGCTGGTGCGCATGCCCGACACCGGCCACTTCTTCCATCGGCGCCTGATCGATCTTCGCGGCGCGGTGCGCAACGCCGTGCGCGACAACCTGCCGCCGCTGCTCGCCGGGACGGCGTGAGCGCGACCGACGGCGCCGTCGCGCGCTCGCCCGGCGAGCACTATCGCGCGGGGTCGCCGCGGGCGAGCGGCAGGACGATCCTGCGCAGCATGCGGCGCTCGCATGCGCTCGACCGCCTGTGGAGCGAGATCGTCGCGCAGCGCACCTCGTTGTGGCGATCGCCTGCGCGGCCGTGCCGATGCGCCGCGCGGCATTTATCTCTGGGGCGCGGTCGGACGCGGCAAGACGTTTCTCTGCGATCTGTTCCACGAAGCGCTGCCACTACCGCTCGCGGAGCGGACGGTGGGCGAGGGATCACGCAGCTCGACGCGCCCGACCAAGCCAGGCAAGCGCCGCGTGCATTTCCACCGCTTCATGCAGGACGTGCACGCCGAGCTGCGAACGCTCGAAGGCCGCAGCGATCCGCTCGAAGACGTCGCCGCGCGCATCGCGGACCAGGTGCGCGTGCTCGTGCTCGACGAATTCTTCGTCGGCGACATCGGCGATGCGATGATTCTCGGCAATCTGCTGCGCGCGCTGTTCGCGCGCGGCGTCGTGCTGGTGACGACGTCGAACACGCGGCCGGCGGATCTCTACAGGGAAGGCCTGCAGCGCGAACGCTTTCTGCCGGCGATCGCCGAGATCGAGCGGCACTGCGAAGTCGTCGAGCTCGCATCGCCGCACGACTGGCGCCTGCGAGCGCTGAAACGCGCGCCGGTCTACTACACGCCGCCCGGCGTCGAAGCCGATCGCGCGATGCGTGCGATCTTCGGCCGCGTCGCGCACGGCACGGCGCACCGCGACGTCGAGCTCAACATCAACGACCGGCCGATCCCGGCGCGTGTCGAGGCCGACGGCGCGGTCTGGTTCGACTTCGCGGCGCTCTGCGAGGGGCCGCGCGGCGTCGCCGACTACATCGAGCTGGCGCGTGCGTATCACACGATCATGATCTCCAACGTCCCGCAGTTCACGCCGATGACCGACGACGCCGCGCGGCGCTTCATCGAGCTCGTCGACGAGCTCTACGATCGCGGCGTGAACCTCGTCGTTTCGGCAGCGACGCCGGCGGTCGATCTGTATGATGGCGAGCGTCTGCGCGCGGCTTTCGCCCGCACCGAATCGCGGCTGATCGAGATGCAGAGCGAAGACTATCTCGCGCGCGAGCACGGTCCATGAGCGCGATTTCGGCGACGACACAGCGCTGGCTCTTCGTTCTCGTCGTGCTCGTCTACGCGTGCGCGTTCCAGGGCACGCGTCCGCTGTATTCGCCGGACGAGGGGCGCTATACGAACGTCGCGCTCAACATGCTCGACAGCGGCGACTGGCTGCGTCCGATGCTGCATCCGGAAGTCGAGCACTGGGCCAAGCCGCCGCTGACGTACTGGAGCGTCGCGTCCAGCATCGCGGTGTTCGGCCGCAACGAATTTGCCGCGCGGCTGCCCGGCGCGCTCGCGTTCGCCGGCACGGTGCTGCTGATGATGCGTCTCGGCCGGCGCTTCGTGCCGGAGCAGCCGTGGCTGCCGGCGCTGACCTACGCGACGTTTCGCGTTTCCTCCGCTGGCGGCGAATCTCGTCACGACCGACACGCTGCTGACGTTGTGGGAAACGCTTGCAGGCCGTCGCATTCGTCGAGCTCTGGTGGGCAGCGACGCCCGCGCTTGCGCGGCGCGCGCGACTGCTGCTCTGGCTCGCGGCGGGGCTCGCGTTCATGACCAAGGGTCCGCCGGGACTGCTCGTGCTCGGCGCGTGCATGCTGTTCGCGTCATCAGCAGCGGCAACTGGGCCGGGTTGCGCCGCCTGTTCGCGTGGGATGCGCTGCTGGTGTTCCTCGTCGTCGGCGGCACCTGGTACGCGGTCGTCGCGGTGCGCGAGCCCGGCGTGCTGCGCTATTTCCTCGTCGAGGAAGTCGTCAATCGCGTCGCCAGCGACAAGATGCACCGCAACGCCGAGTGGTATGGCGCGCTCAAGATCTATGTCCCGACGGTCGTGCTCGGCATGCTGCCGTGGCTGCCGCTGCTGGTGCGCGCGTGGTGGCGGCGGCGTACCGGCTTCATCGATCGCATTCGCGCGAACGACGAATCGCGACTTCTCGCCTGCTGGTTCCTGCTGCCGCTCGCGGTATTCATGCTCGCGCGCTCGCGTCTTCCGTTGTATCTGCTGCCGCTGTTCGTGCCGCTCGCGCTGATGGCCGCGCGTACGCTCGCGCCGCTCGATCTTCGCAGCGCGCGCACGCGCGCGTTGCTGGCCGCGTGGTGCGCGCTGCTCGTCGTCCTGCGCGCCGTGCCCGCGTACATCGACGTGCCGGCCGATGATCGCGCGCTTGCGCGCGCACTCGCGGCGCGAGCTGCCGGTACTGCCGAACGAAGTCGCGTTCGTCGATACCGATCCGCGCTACGGCCTGCGCTTCTATCTCGACAGCGAGATCGAGCGGCTCGAGCTTCCGGGCGACGATCCCAGGCCGCAGGCGCAGGACATCGCGAGCGAGATGCGCGAGCACGAAGGCTGCCGCGTGCTGCTGGTCAACGATTGGAACGCATCGCGGCTCGAAGCCTATCTCGAAGACAACGGCATCGAGCACAAGCGCGTCGCCGACCTGCGCGGCTACGCGGCGATCGCGCAGCGCACGCAGGATTGCGCGGCCTACGCGGCGCTCTGAGCCGCGCGCCGCGACGGCGGCCCTTGTGAAACGCATCGACGCGTCCCAGCTCAGAGTGATGTCCTCTGCGCGCGGAGTCGCCCATGCAAAAACGTCATCTCGGCCGCAACGGCCCCGAAGTCTCCGCAATCGGCCTCGGCTGCATGGGCATGAGCGAGTTCTATGGCCCGGCCGACGATGCCGAGTCGATCGCGACGATCCATCACGCACTCGATCGCGGCATCAATTTCCTGGATACGGCGGACGCCTACGGTCCGTACACGAACGAAGAGCTGGTCGGCCGGGCGATCCGCGATCGTCGCGACGAGGTCGTGCTCGCGACGAAATTCGGTTTCGTGCGCGATCCGGCCGATCCCGCCAAACGCCAGGTCGACGGCAGCCCCAAGCACGTGCGCGAAGCGTGCGATGCGAGCCTGCGCCGGCTCGGCGTCGAGACGATTGATCTCTACTACCTGCATCGCGCCGACGCGCGCGTGCCGATCGAGGACACGGTCGGCGCGATGGCAAGACTTGTCGATGCCGGCAAGGTGCGCTGGCTCGGCCTTTCCGAGGTCGGTGCCGAGACGCTCGAACGCGCATGCAAGGTGCATCCGATCACGGCGCTGCAAAGCGAATACTCGCTGTGGACGCGCAATCCCGAGGACGGCGTGCTGGATGCGTGCCGGCGTCTGGGTGTCGGGCTCGTCGCCTACAGTCCGCTCGGCCGCGGATTTCTCAGCGGCGCGTTCCGCTCGCCGGACGATTTCGCCGCCGACGACTATCGGCGCACGAATCCGCGTTTCCAGGGCGAGAATTTCGCGCGCAATCTCGCGCTCGTCGACACCGTCACCGCGATCGCGAAGGACAAGGACTGCACACCGGCGCAGCTCGCGCTCGCGTGGGTGCTGGCGCAGGGCAGTGATATCGTGCCGATCCCCGGCACCAAGCGCCGCAAGTATCTGAACGAAAACATTGCAGCGCCGGATATAGAATTGTCGGACGCGGATCTCGATGCCATCGAGGCAGCCTTTCCGCGCGCCGGAGTGCGCGGAGAGCGCTATACGGCGGCCATGATGGCCTTGACCGGCCGCTGACAAACCACCCCTCGTCGCATGCCGGACATGACATATGTCCATTGTTCGTGTCCTGGACCGACGTTAAGGTGTGCGACCCGCCGGCCGAACCGAGCTCCCCGCTCTTGAATGGGCCGCCCCGCCCGTCTATTATTGTACTAACAAGTTCAGTTTTAGGAAGGGCTCCATGAAAAGGATTCTAGGCTGGCAGCGCTCGCACGCTGCTGCTCGCACCATGTCTGTCTGGCCGCACCTGCGCTTCAGCTCACTGTCGCTGGGATTGATCAGCGCGCTTGCGCTGAGCGGTTGCGCGGTCGGACCGGAATTCAGCAAGCCGGCGCCGCCTGACGTCGCGGCCTATACGGCGGACAAGGTGCCGGACGCGACGATCTCGACCGACGCACCGACCGGCGACGCGCAGCGCTTTCTCGACGGCGCCGAAGTGCCCGAACGCTGGTGGACGACGTTCGTCAACACCGAAATCGACCGTCGCGTCGATCAGGCGCTCGCGCACAGCCCGACCATCGCCTCGGCACAGGCCGCATTGCGTCAGGCCGAGGAAAACGTCAGCGCGGCGCGCGGCGGATTGTGGCCGAGCGTCGACGCCAATGTCGGCGCGCAGCGCGGCAACACCAACTTCTTCGGCGAGCTCGCGCCGGGCCAGTCGGTGTTCAACGTCTACAACGCGGGCGTCAACGTCAACTACACGCTCGATCTGTTCGGCGGCGTGCGCCGTGGCATCGAAGCGCAGTCCGCCGTTTCCGATTTCCAGCAGTTCCAGCTCGAAGGCACCTATCTCACGCTCGCGGCGAATGTCGTCACGACGAGTTTCCGCGAGGCATCGCTGCGCGGACAGATCAACGCGACCGAGGAAATCATCGGCGTCTATCAGCAGACGCTCGATCTCGTCGCAGCGCCAGCACGAGATCGGCGCGAAATCGCTCGCCGACGTGCTGGTGATCCAGACCCAGGTCGCGACCGTGCGCGCGCAGTTGCCCGCGCTGCGCCAGCAGCTGGCACAGACGCAGACGCAGCTTGCGGTGTATCTCGGCCAGTTCCCGGCCGCGAGCGAGCTCGCCGCGGTCGATCTCGATGCGCTGACGCTGCCGCAGGAAGTGCCGGTCAGCGTGCCGTCCGAGCTCGCGCGCCAGCGGCCCGACATCCGCGCCGCGGAAGCGCAGCTGCATCAGGCGACCGCCGAAGTCGGCATCGCGACGGCGAATCTCTATCCGCAGATCTCGCTGACCGGCAGCTACGGATCGCAGGCGCTGCAGACGGGCAATCTTTTCGAGGGCGGCACGAAGTTCTGGGGTCTCGGCCTCAACCTGCTGCAGCCGCTCTTTCACGGCGGCACGCTGCGTGCGCAGAAGCGCGCATCGGAAGCCGGCCTTCAGAAAGTCGCCGCCGACTATCAGACGACCGTGCTCGGCGCGTTCCAGAACGTCGCCGACAGCCTGCACGCGCTCGAGCTCGACGCGGAGAACCTGCGCGCGCAGTCCGACGCGGAAGTCGCAGCGCAAAAGAGCCTCGATCTCGTGCGCATCCAGTACAAGGACGGCGCCGTGGCCTATCTCGCGGTGCTCGATGCGACGCGCCAGTACCAGCAGGCGCGCATCGGGCTGATCCAGGCGCGTGCGGCGCGCCTGGCCGATACCGCGGCGCTGTACGCGGCGCTCGGCGGCGGCTGGAAGGAAGGCGATGCGCGCGCGCTCGCCGACACCAAGTCCGTCGCCGAAACGCACTGACATTCAAACCGGTTCGCACTGAGGAGGCTCGCGCATGCAGACGCGCGTACAGGAGAGGAAACCGAGCACGGCCAAACGCATGATCGCGATGATCGTGATCGTGCTGCTCGTGATCGGCGCCATCATCGGCATCAAGGTCATGATGATCCAGAAGATGATGGCCGGCATGAAGCCGCCGCCGCCGTCGGTGGTCAGCACGGCCAAGGCCGGCTTTCAGGAATGGCAGCCGTCGCTGAGCGCAGTCGGCTCGCTGCGCGCGGTGCGCGGCGCGGATCTCGCGCTCGACATCGCCGGCCTCGTCACCAAGGTCAATCTGAAATCCGGCGACGAGGTCAAGGAAGGCGAGGTGCTGCTGCAGCTTCGCGACAGCGAGGACGTCGCGCAGCTGCGCCAGCTGGAAGCATCTGGCGCGCTCGCGCAGGTCACCTTCGATCGGGCCAAGCAGCAGCTCGCCGTGCAGGCGATCAGCAAGGCCGACTACGACACCGCCGCCGCCGATCTCAAGGCCAAGCAGGCAGCCGTGGCGCAGCAGCAGGTCAACGTTTCGAAGAAGCAGCTGCGCGCGCCGTTCGCGGGTCGCGCCGGCATCATCACGGTCAATCCGGGCGCGTATCTCAATTCCGGCACGACGATCGTGACGCTGCAGGAGCTCGATCCGATCTACGTCGATTTCCATCTGCCGCAGCGCAATCTCGGCGATCTCAAGGTCGGCCAGAAGGTCACGCTGACGCTCGATGCGTTCAAGGGCCGTTCGTTCGAAGGCACGCTGACCGCGATCAGCCCGAAGGTCGACAGCGACACGCGCAACGTGCAGATCGAAGCGAGCGTGCCGAACCACGACCGCGAGCTGACGCCGGGCATGTTCGCCAACGTCAGCGTCGAGGTCGGCGACAAGGAACGCCATCTGACGCTGCCGCAGACCGCGATCGTCTACAACCCGTACGGCGAGACCGTTTACCTCGTCAGGACCAAGGCCGAGTTCGACAAGACGCAGGCAGCGAATGCGGCTGCGAACAAGGCCGCAGCCGGCGACGAAGGCCGACCGACAAGAAGGCCGACGCCAAGAAGGCCGCCGACAAGGACAAGCCAGAAGGACCGATCCGAAGGCCGTGCCGGCCAACGAGCTCGTCGCGCAGCAGGCATTCGTGACCACCGGCCGACGCGCGGCGATCAGGTCGCGATCGTGAAGGGTCTCGACGAGGGCGTCGAAGTCGTGACCAGCGGGCAGGTCAAGCTCAAGAGCGGCTCGCCGATCACGATCGACAACAGCGTGCAGCCGTCGGACAGCCCGAACCCGACGCCTCAGGAACATTGAGCGTGCGCTCGTCCGTGAGCGCGAAAGTGAAGAGCGGCCATCCATGGCCGCGCTTCCCGTCCACATCGTTCACGGCTGAAAGTCCGCGAGGTAGCAGCGTATGAATTTCACCGACATCTTCATCAGAAAACCGGTCCTCGCGATCGTCGTCAACCTGCTGATCCTCGTGCTCGGCATGCGCGCGCTGTCGCGACCTTGCGGTGCGCCAGTATCCGAAGACCGAGAACGCGGTCGTGACGGTGACGACGGCGTACTACGGCGCGGACGCGCAGACCATCGCCGGCTTCATCACGCAGCCGCTCGAGCAGGCGATCGCGCAGGCGCAGGGCATCGACTACCTGTCGTCGACGAGCTCGACCGGCGTTTCGACGATCACCGCGACGCTGCGCCTCAACTACGACGCGAATCGCGCGCTGACGCAGATCCAGACGCAGGTGAGCTCGGTGCGCAACCAGCTGCCGCCGCAGGCGCAGCAGCCGGTGCTGAACGTGCAGATCGGCGAGACGATCGACGCGATGTACATGGGCTTTCGCAGCGACGTGCTGCCGGCCAACAGCATCACCGACTATCTCGCGCGCGTCGTCAAGCCCAAGCTCGATGCGATCCAGGGCGTGCAGACCGCCGAGATTCTCGGCGGGCGCCAGTTCGCGCTGCGCGCGTGGCTCGATCCGGCGCGGCTCGCCGCGCACGGCGTCACCGCGGCCGACGTCTACCAGGCGCTCTCGGCGCAACAACTATCTCGCCGCGGTCGGCACGACCAAGGGCCAGATGGTCAGCGTCGATCTCACCGCCGCGACCGACCTGCATTCGGTCGACGAGTTCAAGCAGCTCGTCGATCAAGCAGAAGGACGGCGCGATCGTGCGCCTCGAGGACGTCGCCAACGTCGTGCTCGGCGCCGAGGACTACGACTCGAACGTCTCGTTCAGCGGCAAGCTCGCGGTGTTCATCGGCATCAAGGTCGCGCCGGACGCGAACATCCTCGACGTCGCCCAGCGCGTGCGCAATGCGATGCCGGACATCCAGGCGCAGCTGCCGAGCGGCCTTTCGGGCGAGATCGTCTACGACGGCACCAAGTTCATCACCGCATCGATCCGCGAGGTCGTCAAGACGCTGATCGAGGCGCTGCTGATCGTCACGGTCGTGATCTTCCTGTTCCTCGGCAGCCTGCGCGCCGTGATCATTCCGGTCGTCGCGATGCCGCTGTCGCTGATCGGCACGTTCTTCGTGATGCTCGCGCTCGGCTACTCGCTGAACCTGCTGACGCTGCTCGCGCTCGTGCTCGCGATCGGCCTCGTCGTCGACGACGCGATCATCGTCGTCGAGAACGTCGACCGGCACATGAAGGAGGAAGGCAAGTCGCCGTTCCAGGCCGCGCTGCTCGCCGCGCGCGAGCTCGGCGGGCCGATCATCGCGATGACGGTCGTGCTGGTCGCGGTGTACGTGCCGATCGGCTTCCAGGGCGGCCTCACCGGCGCGCTCTTCACCGAGTTCGCGTTCACGCTCGCCGGCGCGGTCACGGTGTCGGCGATCATCGCGCTGACGCTGTCGCCGATGATGTGCTCGCGCTTCTTCTCGGCCGAGCAGGAAAGCGGCCGCTTCGTGAAGTACATCGATCGCCAGTTCGAGCGCGTGCGCCACGGCTACCAGCGCGTGCTGCACGGCACGCTCGCGACTTACAGCGTTCTCGTCGTCATGGGCGTCTGATCCTGTTCGGCGCGACGGTGCTGCGCGTTCAGGACCTCGCAGTCCGAGCTTGCGCCCGAGGAAGACCAGGGCTTCATCTTCTACCAGATCAAGGGCTCGCCGAACGCGACCGCGCAGCAGATGCTCGGCTACTCGCAGCAGATGTTCGCGATCGGCAAGGCGCTGCCCGAATACGAGATGATGTTCCAGATCATCCAGCCCGGCACCGGCATCGGCGGCATGCTGTTCACGCCGTGGGAAGAACGCACCAAGAGCGCGCACGTGCTGCAGCAGGAGCTGCAGGCAGAAGTGGGGCGCGATCGCCGGCGGACAGGTCTTCGCGTTCCAGCTGCCGCCGCTGCCCGGCGCGCAGGGTGCGCCGATCCAGGTCGTCATCAACACGACCGAGCCGTCGCAGAACCTGAACGAAGTCACGCAGGCCGTGCTGGAGAAGGCCAAGGCCAGCGGCAAGTTCTGGTTCGTCGACACCGACCTCAAGATCGACAAGCCGCAAGGCACCGTGGTCGTCGATCGCGACCTGGTCTCGACGCTCGGCCTGACGCAGCAGGACGTCGGCACCGCGCTCGGCGCGGCGCTCGGCGGCGGCTACGTCAACTACTTCTCGATCGCCGGCCGCTCGTACAAGGTGATCCCGCAGGTGCTGCAGGCCGATCGCCTGAATCCGGATCAGGTGCTCGACTACTACATCCGCGCGCCGGACGGCTCGGTGATTCCGGCTTCGACGGTCGCGCATCGCTGAAGAACGAGGTCGTGCCGCGAGTCGATCAACCGCTTCCAGCAGCTCAACTCGGCGACGATCTCGGGCGCGAGCGGCATGTCGCAGGGCGAGGCGCTGAAGTTCTTCCAGGATGCGCTGCACGAAGTCGCGCCGAGCGGCTATTCGCTCGACTATTCGGGCCAGTCGCGCCAGTTCGTGCAGGAATCCGGCGGCTTCGCGGTGACGTTGCTGTTCGCGCTGATCATCGTGTTCCTCGCGCTCGCCGCGCAGTTCAACAGCCTGCGCGATCCGATCGTGATCCTGGTCTCGGTGCCGATGGCGCTGTTCGGCGCGCTGATCTTCGTCAACCTGCTTCGCGAGCCTCAACATCTACACGAAGGTCGGCCTGGTCACGCTGATGGGCCTCATCTCCAAGCACGGCATCCTGATCGTGCAGTTCGCCAACGAATCGCAGCGCGCGGGCATGAGCAAGCGCGAAGCGATCGAGCACGCGACCGGCGTGCGCCTGCGCCCGATCCTGATGACGACCGCGGCGATGGTGCTCGGCGTCGTGCCGCTCGTGATCGCGTCGGGCGCCGGCGCGGCCGGCCGCTTCAACATGGGCCTCGTGATCTCGACCGGCCTTGTCGATCGGCACGCTGTTCACGCTGTTCGTGGTGCCGGCGTTCTACATGCTGCTCGCGGCGGATCACCACGAGGAGGCCAAGCGCGAGTCGCACGCCGACCTCGACGACGCGGTGCCGCAGACTTGAGTCGCGCCGCGCCGCCTCCGGGCGGCGCGGTCGCATCGTCGCGATGAGCTCACTCCACGACTCGCCACTCGGCAAGACCAGCGCCTATCCCGATCGCTACGATGCGGGCCTGCTGTTCGCGATCGCGCGCGCGCCGCAGCGCGCAGTGATCGGCATCGCCGATGCATTGCCGTTCCACGGCGTCGATATCTGGAACGCGTACGAGCTGTCGTGGCTCGACGCGCGCGGCAAACCCGAAGTCGCGATCGCCGAGCTTCGCGTTCCGGCGACGACGCCGAATCTCGTCGAATCGAAATCGCTGAAGCTGTATCTCGGCAGCTACGCGCAGGAGCGCATCGAAAGCGCGGACGCGTTGCGCGCGCGTATCGGGCGCGATCTCTCCGCGGCGGCCGGCGGCGCCGTCGCGGTCGCGTTGATCGCGCCGTCGCATTTTCGATCGGTCGCTATCCACGAGCTCGACGGCGAATCGATCGACGCATTGCCGGTCACGATCGAAAGCTACGGCCCGCCGGATCCGACGCAGCTTCGCGTCGTCGAAGGCGATGCCGACGAGACGCTCGTCTCGAATCTCCTGAAATCGAATTGCCCGGTCACGGGCCAGCCGGACTGGGCCAGCGTCGAGATCCGCTACGCCGGCCGCCGCATCGATCGCGAAGGCCTGCTGCGCTACATCGTCTCGTTCCGCGATCACGCGGATTTCCACGAGCACTGCGTCGAGCGCATCTACGTCGATCTCATGCAGCGCTGTGCGCCGCGTCAGGCTCAGCGTGCATGCGCGCTACACGCGACGCGGCGGCATCGACATCAATCCCTGGCGCAGCAGCGAGCCCGGCAATCCGCCGAATCCACGCACTGCGCGGCAGTAGTTTTACTGTAGAGCGACCCGTCGTATCGCTGCATTGCGGCGCGTTGCCGCCGTCGCATTTGTAACGATTCCCTGCGAGGCTCCTGCTCAGACCCCATTAAGCGCCTGGGGGTGTAATGTTGCCGGTCCTGCAAACGGTGAGGAGAGCGGACATGGGCGATGCGAAAAAACCTGATTTTTCCAATGTCCAGAGCGGCGTTTCCTCGACCGCTCCGACGGCTCCGAAGGCGGATTTCAGCAACGTGCAGTCCGGCGTCGCCTCGACCGCGCCGACCGTCGATGCGCCCGCGCAGACCTACACGGTCAACAAGGGCGACACGCTCTCGAAGATCGCCAAGGAATTCTACGGAAGCGCGAATCGCTGGCACGAGATTTTCGATGCCAATCGCGACCAGATTTCGAATCCCGATCTGATCAAGCCGGGCCAGGTCCTGAAGATTCCATCCGGCTCGAAATCCAGCAAATAACAGCGGAGGAGCATCCATGAAGGCACTACAGAATTCCTTTTCCCTGATCGCGCTCGGACTCGCCGGCGCTCTCCTCATCACCGCCTGCGGCAAGAAGGAAGAAGCGCCGCCGCCACCGGTCGCAACGACGCCGCCCGGCGACCACGCCGCCGCCTGCCGCGCCGGCAGCGGCCGTCAGTGTCACGTCGGTCGATCTCGGCACGGCCGTCGGCCCCGACCAGAAGGTGACTTCGCCGACGACGACATTCGGCCCGACGGACACGATCTACGCGGCAGTCTCGACGACCGGCACCGCGTCGAATGCGACGCTCGGTGCGAAGTGGACGTATCAGGACGGCCAGACCGTCAACGATTCGAGCCAGACGATCGCGCCGACCGGTCCCGCGGTGACGACGTTCCACATCAGCAAGCCGGACGGCTGGCCGACAGGCAACTACAAGGTCGAGATCATCGCTCGACGGCGCGTCCGTGGCCAGCAAGGATTTCACGGTCAAGTAAGTAGCCGGGCGGGCGTCCCACTCGAAAGGGCGCGGAGCGATCCGCGCCCTTTTCTTTGTCGGCAGCGACGAAGAGTCGGGCCACGGCATCGCGCAGGCGCACGGACTTCAACGATTCCCCGGAAAACGCGACAATAGCGCGTCACTCGCGGCCGTCCCCGGCTGCGCTTTCGAATTTCCCGGAGAAACCCATGACGGAACAGAGCGTCAAGCCGCCCGCCGGCGGCGCACCCATCACGATCGCCGACGGCAAGCTCAACGTGCCGGCGAACCCGATCGTGCCCTTCATCGAAGGCGACGGCACCGGCCCCGACATCTGGCGCGCGTCGGTGCGCGTGCTCGATGCGGCGGTCGCGAAGGCCTACGGCGGCAAACGCACGATCCACTGGATGGAAGTGCTCGCCGGCGAAAAGGCGTTCAACCAGACCGGCAACTGGCTGCCCGACGAAACGGTCGAGGCGTGCCGCAAATACCTCGTCTCGATCAAGGGCCCGCTGACGACGCCGGTCGGCGGCGGCATCCGTTCGCTCAACGTCGCGCTGCGGCAGATGCTCGATCTCTACTGCTGCCTGCGTCCGGTGCGCTGGTTCAAGGGCGTGCCCTCGCCGGTCAAGGATCCGTCGAAGGTCGACATGACGATCTTCCGCGAGAACACCGAGGACATCTACGCCGGCATCGAATTCCAGGAAGGCACGGACGATGCGAAGAAATTCGCCGCGCTCCTCAAGGAACATTTTCCGGAGCGCTACAAGAAGGTGCGCTTTCCGGGCACGTCCGGTTTCGGCATCAAGCCCGTCTCGCGCGAAGGCACCGAGCGCCTCGTGCGCGCGGCACTGAAATACGCGGTCGACAACGACCGCAAGTCGGTGACGCTGGTGCACAAGGGCAACATCATGAAGTTCACCGAGGGCGCGTTCCGCGACTGGGGCTACGCGCTCGCGCAGAACGAGTTCGGCGCGGTCGAGATCGACGGCGGTCCGTGGTGCGCGTTCAAGAATCCGAAGCACCGGCAAGGAGATCATCGTCAAGGACGCGATCGCCGATGCGTTCCTGCAGCAGATCCTGCTGCGTCCGGCCGAGTACGACGTCGTCGCGACGCTGAACCTCAACGGCGACTATCTTTCCGATGCGCTCGCCGCGCAGGTCGGCGGCATCGGCATCGCGCCCGGCGGCAACATCAACTACGTGACCGGCCATGCGGTGTTCGAAGCGACGCACGGCACGGCGCCGAAATACGCGAACCAGGACAAGGTCAATCCGGGTTCGGAGATCCTCTCGGGCGAGATGATGCTGCGCTACATGGGCTGGACCGAAGCCGCCGACGCGATCATCCGCGCGATGGACAAGGCGATCGCGGGGAAGGAAGTCACGTACGACTTCGCGCGCTTGATGGAAGGCGCGAAGGAAGTGAAGACGAGCGAGTTCGCCGATCGCCTGATCGCGGCGTTGTAGACTTGCTTTCCCCTCTCCCGCTTGCGGGAGAGGGCAGGGTGAGGGCAATCGGAGTGAAGCGTGTCGCTCTTCGACTCCAAGGCGTGAGAGCGCGAACCACGCTCGCCCTCACCCTAACCCTCTCCCGCAAGCGGGAGAGGGGACAAGGCTGCGTGCGCGCGAGGGGAAAGGCTGCGAGCGGGAGAGCGGACAAGGCTGCGTGCGGGAGACGGGAAAAGGCGCGCTAGACTCGGAACCATGAGCGCGCCGTCGCCGGCAGCATCCGCACCGACCAGCATGCCCGCGCGCGCCGCCGCGCTGATCCTCGACGCCTTCCTCGACTACAACGAGCGCTTCTCCGACATCACGCGCCGCGCGCAACGCTGGTTCGAGCGGCGCAACTGGAAGCAGGCGCAGATCGATCTGGTCTGGCGCATGGATCTCTACGACGAGTGCCTCGTCGAGACGCTGGGCGGCTCGAAGTCCTGCTCGACGACCGCATCCGCGCGCGTTCGCTATGGGCCGCGATGCGTACCGCCTACGAGACGCAGGTCGAGCCGATGCTCGACCGCGAGCTCACCAAGACGTTCTTCAACTCGCTGTCGCGCCGGTTCTTCCGCACCCGCGGCGTCGATGCGGACATCGAGTTCGTCGCGCTCGACGCCGAGCCGACCGCGAACATCTCCGAGCCGATCGCGCGCAACATCATATATCGTCGAGCAGGATCTGCGCGAGGTCTGCACGCGCGTCCTCGACGACTACCCGTTCGCGAACGGCTACGCCGACATTGCCGCGAGCGGCAACCGCGATCGCCGACGTGCTGGCCGAGCGTTTCGCAATCCCCGGCGGCCACGCGGTGTTCCGCATCGAGCTCCTGCGCACGCGCTTCTTCCGCGAGCGCCGCGCGTACCTCGTCGGCCGCGTGCTGGCCGGGCGCGCCGCCGCGGGCGCGTCGTGGCTGCCGCTCGTGATCGCGCTCGTCAACGACGCCGAACGGCGTGCGTGCCGACGCGGTGCTGACCGACATCGGCCAGGTCTCCGCGCTGTTCGGCTTTTCGCGAAGCTATTTCCTCGCCGATCTGCCGGGCATCGGCGATGCGGTCGTGTTCCTGCACGCGCTGATGCCGCACAAACCCATCGGCGAGCTATACACGGTGCTCGGCCGCGCCAAGCAGGGCAAGACCGAGCGCTATCGCGCACTGTTCCGCCATCTCGCCGCGCATCCGGACGAGCGGCTCGTGCGCGCGGACGGCGCGCGCGGCATGGTCATGTCGGTGTTCACGCCGATCTCGCATCCGGTCGTGTTCAAGGTCATCCGCGATCAGTTCGCGTATCCGAAGGACAGCGCGCGGCGCACCGTCGAGGAGAAATACCGGCTCGTGTTCCGCTACGACCGCATCGGGCGCCTGGTCGATGCGCAGGAATTCCGCTATCTGCGTTTTCCGCTGAAGCAGATCGATCCCGCGCTGAAAACCGAGCTTCTGGAGGAATGCGCCGACACCGTTTCGGTCGACGGCGAGGATCTCCTCGTCCGGCACTGCTACGTCGAGCGACGCCTGCGTCCGCTGAATCTCTACGCGCGCGAAAATCCGTTCGATGCCGCGTGCGCGGCCGTGCTCGACTACGGCCAGGCCGTCAAGGATCTCGCGCGCAGCAACATCTTTCCCGGCGATCTGCTGCTGAAGAACTTCGGCGTGACCAGCCGCGGCCGCGTGATCTTCTACGACTACGACGAGCTTTGCCTGCTCGGCCAGTGCCGCTTCCGGCGCGTGCCCGAAGCGCGCGAGGAAGACGAGACGCGTCCGCTCGAGGAATGGCTCACCGTGAGCCACGACGACGTGTTTCCGGAGCTGTTCGCGCGTTTCCTCGGCCTTCCCGACGGCTTGCGTAGCGCGCTGCTCGCACGCGCATCCGGAAATCTTCGACGCTGCGTGGTGGCAAGCGTTGCAGGCACGCCTTGCGGCAGGCGATTCGATCGACATTCCGCCGTATCCGGCGTGGGTGCGTGTATCCACCGCGGCATGAAAAGGGCCCGCAACATGCGGGCCCTTTTCCAGCTGCAGCCGCTCCCGTCAAACCGGTGGCGTGCGGCGCCCCATGAAGAGCGACACGATGAAAAGCACCAGGAAGACGAGGAACAGGATCTTCGCTATGCCGGCCGCGGCGCCGGCGATACCGCCGAAGCCGAGTACGGCAGAGATCAGTGCAATGACGAGAAACACGATGGCGTAGTGGAGCATGGCGGTCTCCTTGAGTTGGTCGCTCCGAAGACGCGCGGCAGCCGCGTTTCTTCGTTTTCCGAGCCACGCTAGAAAGCGCCTTTTGCAATGAATCGTGCGTGAGCCGAACCCGTACCGCAGTTGAATGGCCGCGCTCCTTGCCGAATCGATCGCGTGCGCACGGCGCCGCCAGAAAAACGCGAGCGCGACGGCGCCTCGCGGGCCTGTGCTAGGCTTCGCGCCCTCGGCGCCACGCCGTGCCCGGACACCCTGAGGACGCCATGAAGAAACTCCCGATTGCGCTGCTTGCCGCTTTAGTACTCGCCGCCTGCGGCAAGGAAGGCGCCGACCAGACCGCCGCGACGGCACCCGCGGCGAAGCCCGCCGCGCCGCTCGACCAGCCGGCGACACCCGCGCCGCCGGCGAGCGCGACCGCCGCCACCGCCGCCAAGCTCGATCCGATCCTTGCCGGCAGCTGGCGCTCGGACAAGAACAAGGCGCGCGACGAGTACCGCCATCCGAAGGAAACGCTGACGTTCTTCGGCGTGCAAGCCCGACCGACACGCTGATCGAGATCACGCCGGGAGGCGGCTGGTATTCCGAGATTCTCGCGCCGCTGATGAAGGGCAGCGGCACGTACATCGCCGCGATCGCCAAGCCGAAGAACCCGGAAGGCGAAGCCGCGCGCGACCAGTCAGGCATCCGCAAGACGTTTGGCGACGATCCGGCCGAATACAGTGAAGCGAAGATCGTCGAGTTCGACGGCCAGGCGCCGAACTTCGGTCCGGCGGGCTCGGCCGATGTGGTCCTCACGTTCCGCAACGTGCACAACTGGGCCGAGGCCGGCACCGCGCCGCAGATGTTCAAGGCGTTCTTCGACGTGCTGAAACCGAACGGCGTGCTCGGCGTCGTCGATCACCGCGCCGCCGACGGCGCCGATTTCGAGAAGGTCAAGGACACGGGCTACCTGCCGACCGACTACGTGATCAAGCTCGCCACCGACGCCGGCTTCAAGCTCAAGGACAAGAGCGAGATCAACGCCAATCCGAAGGACACCAAGGACTACGAGAAGGGCGTCTGGACGCTGCCGCCGACGTACCAGCTCAAGGACAAGGATCACGACAAGTACGCCGCGATCGGCGAGTCGGATCGCATGACGCTGAAGTTCGTCAAGGGCGGCGGCGACGAGATCTTCAAGCAGGGCAACGATTCGAACTGACGCAGCGACAGCGCCGGCACGATCGGCGCAGACGACAGCAGGACGGCCGCTTCGAGCGGCCGTCTTCGCTTGCGGGGACGGCATGCTGATCCTGTTCAACAAACCGTACGGCGTGCTCTGCCAGTTCACCGATCGCAGCGAACCGCCGCGGCCGACGCTCGCCGGATTCATCGCAACGCCGCATGTCTATCCGGCCGGGCGGCTCGATTTCGATTCGGAAGGACTGCTCGTGCTGACCGACGATGGCACGCTCGCGCACCGGCTGACCGATCCGCGCCACAAGCTCGCCAAGACCTACGTCGTGCAGGTCGAAGGCACGCCGGATGCGAGCGCGCTGCGCCGACTTCGCACCGGCGTCGTGCTCAACGATGGACCGACGCTGCCCGCGGTCGTCGAGCCGCTCGACGGCGCACCGCGCTGGATCTGGCCGCGCGATCCGCCGGTGCGCTTTCGCAAGAACGTTGCCGGACGCGTGGCTGCGCCTGACGATCCGCCAGGGCCGCAATCGGCAGGTGCGCCGCATGACCGCGGCGGTCGGACTGCCGACGCTGCGCCTGATCCGCGTGCGCGTCGGCGCGTACACGCTCGGCGATCTCAAGCCCGGCCAGAGCCGCGAAGTCGACGCCTGAGCGCGCGTCCCGGCGCGTCGTCAAGCGCGCGCGGATCGGACAACTCGTGCAACGTGCGCTCGATTATCATTGCGCGATGGCGTTCCACGACCATTTCTCCGGTCACGCGACGACGTACCGCGAAGCGCGCCCGCTCTATCCGGATGCGCTGTTCGACTGGCTCGCGCGCGAGGCACCCGCGCGCGATCTCGCCTGGGACACGGGCTGCGGCAACGGTCAGGCCAGCGTCGCGCTCGCAGCGCGTTTCGCGCGCGTCTTCGCGACCGATCCGAGCGCGAACCAGATCGCCAACGCCGAAGCAACGGCCGAACATCGAATATCGCGTCGAGCCCGGCGAGCAATGTTCGCTGCCGGACGCGAGCGCCGATCTCGTCACCGTCGCGCAGGCGCTGCACTGGTTCGATTTTCCGCGCTTCTTCGCCGAAGCCGCGCGCGTGCTGAAGCCGGGCGGCGTGCTCGCCGCGTGGGCGTATGCGGATTGCCGCGTGACGCCGGCCGTCGATGCGCTGAAGAATCGCGTCTACTTCGATCTCACCGGTCCGTACTGGCCGCCGGAGCGCGACTACGTCGACGCGGGCTACCGCACGATTCCGTTTCCGTTCGAAGGCGATCCGGCATCGCGCACGCCTGCGCTATTCGAGGCGATCGTCGCGCCGCCGTTCGTCATGAGCGCCGAGTGGGATGCGGCGCAATTCCTCGCGTATCTGCGCTCGTGGTCCGCGACGCAGCGCTACATCAAGGCGAACGGCAGCGATCCCGTCGCGACGATCGAGCGCGAGCTCGTTGCTGCATGGGGCGATCCCGCCGCACCGCGCGAAGTGCGCTGGGATTTCCATCGTGCGCTGCGGGCGACGCAAGAGTATGCCTCTCCCGCTTGCGGGAGAGGCCGCGAAGGGCGGTGAGGAAATCGGATAGCCTCGGATCGGTGAACCAAGCCTCCTCACCCTAACCCTCTCCCGCAAGCGGGAGAGGGGACACAGCGTCAGCACTCGATCCCGAGCGCCGAAAGCCCGCGCTGTCCCGCCGCGCTGATGACGAGCGCACGCGACTTGCTGCGCCGGCGCAGCCAGCCGTTGTCGATGAGCCGGTGCGCGATCAGCGTGCCGAGCGGTCCGGAAAGATGGAAGCGACGCTCGGTCCAGTCGACGCAGGTGCGGCCGTGGCGTTGCGATCTTGCGATCGGATCGGCCAGCACGCCGCCATCGATCAGGAGCCGCTCGCCCTTGCGGTTGAGAAGCACGGCGTCGCTTTCGAGATCGAGTCCGGATGCGTGGCGCAGACGCTCGAACACCGCGACACCGAGCTTGCCGGCGAGATGCTGGTAGCAGGTGCGCGCGCGCATGAATTCCGCGTCTGCAAGCGCGGGCAGCTTCCGCTGCGCGATGCGCGGGCTCGCGAGCGCGAACGTTTCGAGCCAGTGCGCGACGTTCTCGTCGGCGAGACGGTAATAGCGATGGCGTCCCTGTTCCTTCACCGCGAGCAGCCCTGCTTCGGAAAGCTTGCGCAGGTGCGCGCTCGCGGTCGCCGCGCCGACGCCGGCGAGCGTCGCAAGCTCGCCCGCCGGCCGCGCGCGACTGTCGAGCAGCGCAAGCAGCATCGCGGCACGCGCAGGTTCGGCAAGCAGTGCGCCGAATTCCGCGAGTTGATAGCGGTTGATCGGATCGTGCATGCGGCTAGCCTAGCGCGGACCGCGCAGCGACGCTTCGTCCGAAGCCGAAACGTTCTCTCGCGCGTGCGAGGACACTCATGCGGCATCGATCGCCACCGCGCGCCGACGCGCGAAACGGCATTCGACTCAGAGGCACGAGCGAGCGCCCGGAAAAATACGCGCGGCGATTTCCTTTCACCAAGGCGCAACTGCGATAATCCGCAAACGCACGGCAGGAACGAATCGCGATGACCGTCGTCGACTCCACCGAACCGACACCCGCGGCCGTCGCGTCGCCGGCACCGCGCGACTGGTGGACGCCGGCCGAGCTCCTGATGCTCGGCGCGATCTGGGGCAGCTCGTTCCTGTTCATGCGCATCGCGGCGGCCGATTTCGGCCCGATCCCGCTGGTCGGGGTGCGGCTCCTGACCGGCGTCGTGATCCTGCTGCCGTTCCTCTGGCGCGCGCGCTCGCGCATCACGCGCGCGCACTGGCTGCGCTTCGTGCTGATCGGCGCATTGAATTCCGCGATTCCGTTCTCGCTGTTCGCATGGGGCGCCGAGCGCGCACCGGCCGGCATCGGCGCGATCGCAAACAGCATGACGGCGCTGTTCGCCGCGCTCGTCGCGTTCGTCGTATTCGGCGAGCGCATCGGCACGCGGCGCGCGATCGCGTTGTGCGTCGGCTTCATCGGCGTCGTCATTCTCGCCAGCGGCCGCGTCGCCGGCGAGAACGTCACCGGCGCCGCGATCGCCGGCACGGTCGCATCGCTCTGCTACGGATTCGCGTTGAATTTCACGCGGCACTGGCTCGCCGACCTGCCGCCGGTCGTCGGCGTCGCCGGCACGCTGACCTGCGCGACCGTGATGGCGTTGCCGCTCGCGGTCGTGACCTGGCCTGCGACGCCGATTCCCGCGATGTCGTGGCTCGCCGCGACATTGCTCGGCGTGGTCTGTACGGGATTTGCGTATTTTCTTTTCTTCCGCCTGATCCAGCGCGTCGGCGCGCCGCGCGCGTCGACGACGACGTATCTCGTGCCGATCTTCGGCGTCGCGTGGGGCTGGCTGCTGCTCGGCGAGCAGCCGACGTGGACGATGATTGCGTCGGCTGCGTTGATTCTTGGCAGCGTGATTCTGAGCCAGCGCGAGGCGAAGCCCGTTAAGTAGAGTGTGGTCGCCCGATAGCGCGCATTCACCTCTCCCGCTTGCGGGAGAGGTCGCCCGCTAGGGCGGGTGAGGGCTGCTCGGAGTGAGGCGTTCGGAATCGCACGCGCGTGGAAGCGCGAACCAAGATTGCCCTCACCCTAGCCCTCTCCCGCAAGCGGGAGAGGGGAAATTGCGAGCGGGAGAGGGACTGCGTACTTTACTTACGCGGCTTCGCGCGATGCGTCGCCTGCGCCGTCCACGGATCGTCCGGCCACGGATGCTTGGGATAGCGGCCCTTGAGCTCCTTTTTCACTTCGGGATATGTGCGCTCCCAGAAGCTCCGCAGATCCTGCGTGACCTGGATCGGCCGCCCAGCCGGCGAAAGAAGATGCAACGTCAGCGGCACGCGGCCGCCGGCGACGCGCGGCGTGTCGGCGAGGCCGAACAGTTCCTGCAGCTTGACCGCGAGCACCGGCGGCTCGCCCGGCGCGTAGACGATGCGGCGCTCCATGCCGCTCGGCACGCGGATCGCCGGCGGCGCGTTCGCGTCGAGCGCGGTGCGCATCGCGTAGTCGAGCCGCGCGGACAGCGCTTCGGAAAGCTCCGCCGCGGTGAGCGCATCGAGGCGGCGCTTGCCGTCGAGATACGGTGCGAGCCAGTCGTCGAGTGTCGCGAGCAGTGCATCGTCGGAGAAATCGGGAAGACCGAGCGACGGGTCCCAGCCGCGCAGCGCTTCGACGCGAAGACGCAGCTCGCGTGCGTGATCGCTCCACGGCAATGCATCGAGGCCGAGCTCGCGCACGGCGGCGATCAGCGCCGGAACGGCATCTTCGCGCTGCGCCGGCACGCTGCGGCGTTCGAGCACGATCGCATCGAAGCGGCGCTCCTCGAACGCTTCGACCGCGCGCGTGTCGCGATTCCAGCGCACGGTTCGCGCCTCGGAGAATCGATGCGCGAAATCGCGCGCGAGCAGGTCCGGATCGAACGGCGCGGCGGCCTGGATCAGGCTGTCGCGCTCGTCGTAGCGGAGGTCAACGACGACCAGCCACGGCTCGCCGTACAGCGCACTGTCGTCGCGCAGGCGCGCGCCGCGGCCGTTCGCGAGCTGGTAGCGGCGCGGGTTCGACGCGTCCTGGCGCGCGATGCGGTCGGGATAGGCATGCAGGAGCAGGTTGCCGGTTTCGAGCAGGCCGTGAGTCGTCGTGCGTGAATCAGGGAAGGCGGGATTCGGGATGGGAGATCGAGAAGGGTGCCCGCGCGGTGTTTTCGAATCGCGTCTCGTGCCGGCCGAATCCGCGCGCAGATTCATGCGACGCCGCCCCGCGTCGGACGCCTGCGCGATCGCTGCGAGCGCACCGGCGTCCGCACCGACTTCGCGCGCCGCGAGGCGATCACGCGCGCGCCACGCATCGAGCGCGCGCACTCGCGCGCGAAAATCGTCGATGCCCGATGCGCTTCCGCGCAGCGGATTGCGCGCTTCGACGAGTGCGACGAGATCGCAGGCCGCGGCGGTTTCGCCCGCGTCGGCGCGCAGCACCATCGCGGCGAGTCGCGGATGCATCGCGAGCTCGAGCATGCGCCGGCCGAGCGCCGTGATGCGGCCGTCGCGATCGAGCGCACCGAGCGCGTCGAGCAGATCGCGACCCTGCGCGAGCGCGCCGGGCGGCGGCGGATCGAGCCAGCGCAGCGCGGTCGATCCCCATGCGGCAAGCTCGAGCGCGAGCTGCGAGAGCTCCACCTGCGCGATTTCCGGCGTGCGGTCGGCGTCGAGACGTTTGCTCTGCGGCCAGAGGCGCAGGCAGACGCCGGGGCCGAGACGTCCCGCGCGGCCGGCGCGCTGATCGGCGGACGCCTGCGAGATCGCGACGGTTTCGAGGCGCGTGAAACCCGAATTCGGATCGAAGCGCGGTTCGCGCGCGAGGCCGGTGTCGACGACGGCGCGCACGCCGGGCAGCGTCAGGCTCGATTCGGCGACGTTCGTCGCGAGCACGATGCGGCGCGTGCCGCGCGGCGCGGGTGCGAGTGCGGTGTGCTGCTCGGCGATGGAGAGCTCGCCGTGCAGGGCGATGATTTCGGTTGTCGGCGCGTGGGTCGCATTGGGACCGGGATTTCGCGTTCGTGGAGCTCGCTGCTTCGGGCGGACCCTCACCCCAACCCCTCTCCCGGTGGGAGAGGGGCTCGGAGTCGAGAGTTCGTGCGAGCGTCGCGCGCGCTTGTTCGATTTCGCGTTTGCCGGGAAGGAAGACGAGCACGTCGCCGTCCGTTTCGGCGAGCGCATCGGCGACGCTGCGGCGGAGCAGCGTCGGATCGTCGTTGCCGCGCGCAGGCGGATGCGCGATGCGCACCGGGTAGCTGCGTCCTTCGCTCGAAAGGCGCGGCGCGTCGAACCAGCGTTCGATGCGCGCGCCCTGCAGCGTCGCGGACATGATCACGAGGCGCAGGTCGGGGCGCAGGTTTGCCTGCACGTCGAGCGCGAGCGCGGCGCCAAGATCGCCGTTGAGATGACGCTCGTGGAATTCGTCGAACAGGATCGCGCCGACGCCGGCGAGCTCCGGATCGTCCTGGATCATGCGCGTCAGGATGCCTTCGGTGACGACTTCGATGCGCGTTGCCGCCGACACGCGGCTTTCGAAGCGGATGCGGTAGCCGATCGTCGCGCCGACGTCCTCGCCGCGCTGCGATGCCATGAACTCGGCGGCTGCGCGCGCGGCGATGCGGCGTGGTTCGAGCATCAGGATCTTGCGCGCACCGAGCCACGACGCGCCGAGCAGTGCGGGCGGCACCTGCGTCGTCTTGCCGGCGCCGGGCGGCGCTTCGAGGACGAGGCGTGGATGCTGGTCGAGCGAATGCTTCAGCGCGTCGAGCAGCGGAGCGATGGGGAATTCGGTGCGCGGGCTCACGCGCGCGATGATCGCAGATGTGGTGGGACAAGCGGCGCGTGTGCTTGGGTTGGAAGGGTTGTCGCAAGCTTGCCCTCACCCTGCCCTCTCCCGCGAGCGGGAGAGGGGAACAGCAGTCTCCGAAAATGCCGATCCCGCCATTCGGCGGGATCGGTTTCACGCGATGCGAACGCAGGCCTATTCGCAGTTGAGGCCGTTGATGTCGGCGAGGCGATGGAACGTGCGCGAGCCGCTGCCGGCAGGACCGCCGGCGACCGCATCGGCTGCGCCATTGAAGTCGAACTCCATCGTCGTGCAGTCGGGGAAGCTGATGTTCATCGTGCCCCAGTTGTGCTGCGTGACGCTGGGGAAATTGCCGGCGAAACCGCCGCCCGTGTAGTAGTAGACCGGCACGTTCGAGAACGTGTTCGAGCCGTAATTGGCGACGCCCTGCACCGACAGCCAGAACGGAATGCCGTTCGCGTCGTACGTGTACCAGGCCGCGAACAGCGTGCGCGTCGCGTGTCGGCGTTGTCGTAGATCTGCACCATCAGGCCTTCGCCGCCGTGCGCGAGGTCGTACCACGCGCTGCTCATGTAGCCGTCGATCGGCAGGTCCGCGAACGCAGCCGGGTAGTGCTGCTGATCGGGCTCGTAGCCGGGCACGGTGATGGCGCCGCAGCCCGTGCAGTTGCTGTCGAGAACAGGATCGATCAACAGCTGGAAATTGTTGTTGAAGTAGGTGTAGCCGAAAGTCGTGAACGGATAGTTCTCGAGCACGTAGACCGTAGACTGGGCGGCGATCGTGGCATCGAAGGGTACTTCCGAGATTACCGTGTTCGGCTCCTGCGCCGAACGCACGAGATGCGGTCGCCGGCCCATTGGCTGTCTGCTGGACGGCCGTGATGGACGGAAACGTCGGCAAGAAGTCCTGTCCGTTCGACGAGCGGTCGATGCGCATCAGCAGCATCGAGTTCTGCAGATGATCGATGTTGTACGGCGCAAGGTTGCCGCTGCTGCTGCAGGCGATGCGCCAGAGCGTGATCGTGGCGCCTTCGGGCGTGCCCGGATCGCCGTTCGCATTGCGCGTGTAGAGCGACACCTGCGTGGTGTAGGTGAAACCGGTCGGCGTGTCCGGCAGCGGATCGGCCGCGCAGCTCGGCGGATACGAGCGGTACGGGTTGGCGATGCGCGGGCCCGAAACCGTCGACTGGACGGCGTTCGTGCCGTTGCCGGTAGCGGTCTGACCGGTAGCGGCCGATCGCGCCGCCATCATCTGGGCGATGTGTTGCTGCTGCTTGATGACGGCCGCCTGGTGGGCCGCCACGCCGGCGGAAGTCGGAACCGCCAGCGTTTCGGCGGCGAAAACAGGGCTTGCGAGCGTGGCGACGGCGAGCGCGAGCGTCACGCGGATCAGGGCTTTCATCGGTATTTCCCCTCGTTGAAGACGGCACAGCATAGATGCCGCAGAATTAAATCGCAGTGAACCGACCGTGCACCGCGTGGCCGGGCTTTGCATAATCGCGGTCTTTCGCGGGCACGGAGCACAAAGGACGTGGAACTGGTCGATATCGGCGCAAACCTGACGCACGAGTCGTTCCGCGCGGATTTCGATGCGGTGCTGGCACGGGCGCGCGGGCACGGCGTCGGCGCGCATCGTCGTGACCGGCGCGAGCGCCGGCGGCAGCCGAGCGGCGCTCGAGCTCGCGCGCGCGCATCCGGGATTCCTCTACGCGACGGCAGGCGTGCATCCGCACCACGCGCACGAGGTCGACGATGCGACCGATCTCGCTGCTGCGCGAGCTCGCCGCCGCAGCCCGAGGTGCGCGCAATCGGCGAAACGGGACTCGACTACTACCGCAACTATTCCCCGCACGCGGCGCAGGTCGCGGCGTTCGAGCGCCAGCTCGCGATCGCGGTCGACACCGGCAAGCCGCTGTTCCTGCACCAGCGCGATGCGCACGCGGATTTCATCGCGTGCCTCGACAACGTGCGCGACCGCATCTCGCGCGCGGTCGTGCATTGCTTCACCGGCGAGCGCGACGAGCTCGTCGACTATCTCGATCGCGGCTTTTACGTCGGCATCACGGGCTGGATCTGCGACGAGCGGCGCGGGCTGCATCTGCGCGACTTCGTCAAGTTGATTCCGGCCGATCGGCTGATGATCGAGACCGACGCGCCCTATCTCCTGCCGCGCGATCTGCATCCGAAGCCTTCGCATCGGCGCAACGAGCCGATGTATCTGGCGCATATCTGTGCGGCGGTGGCGGCGGCGCGGGGCGAGCGATGCGATGCGACGTCGCTGCGGCGACGACCGCGACGGCGCGCGCGTTCTTCGGGATCTGATGTTCGCCTCTCCCGCTTCGCGGGAGAGGCCGCCCGCAGGGCGGGTGAGGGAATTCGGAGTGGGGCGCTTCAACTGAGTTCGCGTGGAGCTCGAACCAAGATTGCCCTCACCCCAGCCCTCTCCCGCAAGCGGGAGAGGGGGCGCGTTGTGTCGAGGCGGTCGTCAGTGCGCTGGCTGCCGGCTGCGCCGAATCGTCGAAGCGCCCGGCGTCGCCCGGAAACACGACCGGGCTCGCATAGCCTTCCGCCGACACCGCGCTGACGCCGAAGAACGAATCGTCGACGATCGACGTTCTTCAGCGTCACGCTCGTCGCGTTGCCGGCCCAGCGGCTCTTCTCCCATTGCGGCGCGGTCGTGTCGCGCCACCAGACGCGGTAGCCGGCGGCGCCGGCGACGGGCTGCCAGTTGACCGTCGTGTCGGTCGAGACGCGCGCCGTCGATCTCGACGCCCGACGGCGGCGCCGGCGCCGCGGCCATCGCCGCCATCGCGAGCACGTTGAGCCGCGTCACCTGCGCGAGGTACGCGAAGTCGACGCCATCGATCGTGTCGCCGTACTGGATGCCGTTCTCGGTGCGCAGGTCCTGGTGCTGGCGCGTGTAGTTCTCGTGCGCCTCGGTGAAGCGCACGGCCGGGATAGCCCGCTTCGAGGAACGGCACCTGATCGCCGCCGCGGCCGTAGCGGTCGGTGCGATAGACCATGCGCACGTGGAAGTTCGTCGAGGTAGCTGCTCGGCCAGCGCGGCGACGTAGCGCGCGACGTTGCGCGAGGGCGAGTCGACTTCGCCGCCGTGGTAGCGGCGGTACTTGGCCTGCTCGAGCGTCTCGTCGCTCTTGGTGCCTTCGGAGAACACGCGCACGATCGTGTTGTCGACGACGCCGTCCTGGCCTTGCGTGTTGCCGACGATGTCGTTGTTGAGATCGGCCTCGACGTGCCAGCCGCGTTGCCTTGGCGTAGTCGGCGAGGACCTTGCCGCCGTACAGGCCCTGCTCCTCGCCGGACAGCACGGCGAAGACGAGCGTCGCGGCGAACTTGTGCTTGCGACAGCACGCGCGCGGCTTCGATGACGGCGGCGGTGCCCGAGGCGTCGTCGTTCGCGCCGGGCGCGTCGTGCTTGACGTCCATCACGTCGGTCACGCGCGAGTCGAGGTGGCCGGTGATCACGATCACGCGGTCGGGATCGCTCGTGCCGCGCTGGATCGCGACGACGTCCATGACTTCGGTCGGCTGCGGCACGCGCTTGCCGGTGACGGTCTGCGACGGCGTCACGATCTCGAGGCAGCCGCCGCAGTCCTTGGAGAACGCCTCGAAGCGCGTCTGCACCCAGCGCCGCGCGGCGCCGATGCCGCGCTTGTCCGATTTCGTGTCGGACAGCGTGTGGCGCGTGCCGAAGCCGACGAGCTTGGCGATCGTCGCGTGCAGCTCGGCGGGATCGACCTGCGTCGGCGATTTCGCGCAGGCCGGCGGGTTCGTCCGGCGGAGGCGCGTCGGCGGCGATCGCGCTCGCGGCGAGCAGCGTCAGGGAAGCGAGGACGATCGTGGTGCGCATCGGTGCTCTCCGTCGCGGCAATCGGGCCGCGAGGATCGTCGTTCTAGCAAAGCGCGCGCGATTCGGGCTAGCGCCGTAGGTATCGCCTCTCCCGCTCGCGGGAGAGGCCGGCCCGAAGGGCCGGGTGAGGGAGGTCGGAGTGAAGCACTCAAACGGAGTTTGCGGCAGCGCGAACCAAGCGTCGCCCTCACCCTAACCCTCTCCCGCAAGCGGGAGAGGGGACAGCGGCAATGCGCGTCGTCAGACGGTGTCGACGAGCACGATTTCGGCGTCGGCGAGCGCCTTGATCGCGATCCGCGATTCGTCGCGGATCGCGGCACCGTCGCGCGCGTCGACGCGCACGCCGTTGACCTCGATCGAGCCCGCCGCGGGCACGAGATACGCGTGGCGGCCTGTCGTCGAGCGCGTAGTCGACGGTCTCGCCGGCCTTGACGGTCGCGCCGAGCACGCGCGCGTCGGCGCGGATCGGCAGCGCGTCGCCGTCACCGTCGCGTCCGCTCGCGAGCGTGACGAAGCGGCCCGAGCGGTCGCCTTTCGGGAACGGGCGCGCGCCCCACGACGGCGTGCCGCCGCGGCGCGTCCGGAATGATCCAGATCTGGAAAATGCGCGTCGTCTCGCTTTCCGCGTTGTATTCGGCGTGGCGGATGCCGGTGCCGGCGCTCATGACCTGCACGTCGCCGGCCTCGGTGCGGCCCTTGTTGCCGAGGCTGTCCTCGTGCGTGATCGCGCCGTCGCGCACGTACGTGATGATTTCCATGTCCGCGTGCGGGTGCGGCGGGAAGCCGCTGCCGGCGGCGATCTCGTCGTCGTTCCAGACGCGCAGCGCGCCCCAGCCCATGCGCGACGGGATCCGCGTAGCTTGCGAACGAGAAGTGGTGCTTGGCCTTGAGCCAGCCGTGGTCGGCGCCGCCGAGCTTGTCGAAGGGTCTTACGTTCGATCATGTCCGAATCCTCCCGGCGCCGGAGGCGCCAACGGCGCCGCTATATGCGGGTCGCGAGCGGCCGAAATCAGCGGTCCGCAGCGGAAACAGATCGTTCGCGCGCGCGAATCTCAGGATCGCAGGCCGACGCCGCGATCGAGCAGATGCAAGCGCGATCGCCGCCAGCGCGACCGCGAACGCGAGCATGACCGCGTAGGCGACGCCCATGCCGACGTCGCGTGATGCCGAGCAGGCCGTAGCGGAACGCGTTGACCATGTACAGGATCGGGTTCGCGTAGCTGATCTCGCGCCACGGCGTCGGCAGCGCGCTGACCGAATAGAACACGCCGCCGAGATAGGTCAGCGGCGTCAGCACGAAGGTCGGCACCAGCGCGATGTCGTCGAATTTCTTCGCGAAGATCGCATTGACGAAACCGGCCAGCGAGAACACGACCGCGGTCAGCAGCACGGTCGAGAGCGTGACCAGCGGGTGATAGAGATGGATGTGCGTGAAGAACAGCGAGATCGCCAGCACGATCACCGCGACGATGAGCCCGCGCAGCACCGCGCCCGAGATGTAGCCGGTCAGGATCACCCAGCTCGGCATCGGCGAGACCAGCATCTCCTCGACGAAGCGCTGGAACTTCGCGCCGAAGAACGACGAGGAGATGTTGCCGTAGCTGTTGGTGATGACGGCCATCATGATGAGGCCGGGCACGATGTAGTCGATGTAGCCGATGCCGGGCGCGATCTCGCCGATGCGGCTGCCGACCATGCGGCCGAAGATCACGAAGTAGAGCGTCATCGTGATCGCGGACGGCAGCAGCGTCTGCGACCAGATGCGCAGGATGCGCACGACTTCGCGGCGCGTGATCGTGCCGAGGCCGATGAGGTTCGCGTTCGTCGGCTCATCACGCCGCCTCCTTGCCGCTCTCGACCAGCCGCACGAACAGTTCCTCGAGCCGGTTCGCCTTGTTGCGCATCGAGCGCACGGCGATGCCGCGCGCGGTCAGCGCCGCGAACAGCGAGTTGAGATCGTGCTCGCGCGACATCTCGGCTTCGATCGTGTGATCGTCGACGAGCATCAGCTTGACGTCGGCGACCGTCGGCAGCTCGCTGACCGAATCGGCGAGATCGAGCACGAATGTCTCGACGTCGAGCTTGGACAAGCAGCGCGCTTCATCGTCGTGTTCTCGATGATGCGGCCGTGGTCGATGATCGCGATCGTGCGGCAGAGCTGCTCGGCTTCCTCGAGATAGTGCGTGGTCAGGATCACGGTCGTGCCGGCCTGGTTGATCGCGCTGATGTATTTCCACATCGTGCGGCGGATCTCGATGTCGACGCCGGCGGTCGGCTCGTCGAGGATCAGCAGCCTGCGGCTCGTTCATCATCGCGCGCGCGATCATCAGGCGCCGCTTCATGCCGCCGGACATCGTGCGCGCCGGCTGATGCGCCTTGTCCCAGATCTGCAGCTGCTTCAGGTACTGCTCGGCGCGCTCGCAGGCGATCGTGCGCGGGATGCCGTAGAAACCGGCCTGGTTCACGCAGATGTCGAACGGCTTTTCGAACTGGTTGAAGTTGAGCTCCTGCGGCACCAGCCCGATCATGCGCATCGCCGCGCTGCGGTCGGTGCGGATCGAGGTGCCGAAGATGCGCGCCTCGCCGCCGGTCGCGTTGACCAGCGAGGAGAGGATGCCGATCAGCGTCGACTTGCCGGCGCCGTTCGGGCCGAGCAGCGCGAAGAAATCGCCGGGCTGCACGGTCAGCGAGACGCCTTTGAGCGCTTCGACGCCGCTCGCGTAGGTCTTGCGCAGCTCGACGACGTCGAGCGCTGGGGCTTGGCGTCATCGGATGGGTTCGGGAAAGGAGTCGGATCGCGCTAGGCCTGCTAGTATAACGGGCTGCCCGCCGCGTCCCGCCGGCTTCGGCCCGACAGACAGCCCGTACGCCCCGTGATCGAACATTTCCCGCTCCAGCTCGCCGAAAGCCACATGCTCGCGCCTGCCGTGCGCCACATGTCGTTCGAGCGCGCCGACGGCAAGCCGTTCGCGTTCGTGCCGGGCCAGTTCGTGCAGGTCCATTTCCATTACGCGGACGGCAAGCCGACCAAGCGGAGCTATTCGGTCGCGACGATCGGCGACGGCGTCGGTCGGCGCCGGTCGAGCGCGTCGAGATCGCGGTGTCGTACGTCGAAGGCGGCGCCGCGACGGCGCTGCTCTCGGACCTCGCCGAAGGCGGCACCGTCGACGCGAGCGGACCTTACGGCCGCTTCTGCCTGATGGATGCGGACACGAACCAGCGTTATCTCCTCGTCGCGACCGGCACCGGCGTCACGCCGTACCGCGCGATGCTGCCGAAGATCCGCGAGGCGATCGCGACGCGCGGCTGCACGTTCGCGCTGGTCTACGGCGCGCGCAACGAGGGCGAGCTGCTGTACGGCGAGGAATTCGAGGCGTTCGCGCGCGAAGTGCCGGGCTTCACGTTCCATCCGTGCTTCAGCCGCGCAGATGCGCGCGACGCCGCGCCCGAACGATCGCAGCGGGCGCGTGCACGTTGCGCTGGCGGAGCTCAAGCCGGATGCGGCGAACGACATCGCGTATCTGTGCGGCAATCCGGACATGGTCGATCAGGCGTTTGCACTGCTCAAGGAAGCGGGCTTGCCGGTGCCGCATATCCGGCGTGAGAAGTACGTCTCGTCGCGCTGACGCTTCCTGCCGTTCGCAACTTCGTTCCCCTTCTCCCGCGCCACCTCTTTCCCCTCTCCCGCTTGCGGGAGAGGGCAGGGTGAGGGCAACGTGGTTCGACCTTTCCACCCGCGCGCGTTCAACGTGAAGCGCCCCACTCCGAATGCCCTCACCCCAACCCTCTCCCGCAAGCGGGAGAGGGGGAACTGCAGCTAGCGCGAGAGGGAACTAAGGAAAAGGCCTTGCGGGGAAGGCAGAATGAAAACCGCCCGGTGAAGCGGGCGTCGGCGGTCTCGCGAACCGCGCGGCGCTTTGGCGCCTGTTCCCATCCCATCCTTCCCTCGCAAGAGGGTCGAGGATCCGCCGCGCGAGCGTGCTGCGCCGCTGCGGCGAAATGCCTCAATACGTGACCGTCACCGTGATCGTGTCGTTGTACGTTCCCGCGCTCGGCGTCGTCTGGTTCGGCACGCGGCCGAATACGGTAAGGCCCTGGTTGCTGCCGTTGCCGGTGCCGGTCACGGTGTCGGTGTTGAGCGTCGTGCCCCAGCGCTGCGTGCGCGTCGTGTTGCGGTAGAGCTCGTAGCTGATCAATCCGCCCGGACCCTGCAGGCGCCGCGTGTTGCCGGTCGCGTGCTGGCCGTTGTCGAGGCCGACCTGATAGGCGACGCCGCTCGCGCATTGCACGGTCAGCGTGGAGGTGTTGTCGGTGTTCGCGAGCAGGAGGCCGACCGTGCCGAAGTCGAGCGTCGAGGCCGACACCGAGCACTGCGAGGTCACGGTCGCGGTCACGTTGAACGGAAACTGCGTGAGGATCGAAGTCGAGCAGCTGCCGGGCGGCGTCGTGCGCGCTCTCGTTGATCGTTATGGCCGTGTGGCTGCCGGCGAACGAGTCCTGGTACGCGCCGGGCACCGCCGTGGTCTGGCCGTTGACGACGCGGCCATACATCGTCGCGGAACCCGAAGTCGATCCGCGCCGGGCCACCGTGACGTCGACTTCGACCGGCGTGTTCACGCCGAAGAACGAGCTGCCCCAGACCGTCGTGTGCGCCGCGTTCTGGAACAGCTGGAAGAAGAGCGGATCGTCGCCGGCGCCGTCCTGCATGCGGCGCGGATTCGAGTTGCCGCCGCCCTGCGCGCCGTCGCCGATGCTGAAGCAGACCGTCGCGAAGCGCGTCGTGTTCGCGCTGTTCGAGCACGTGTAGTTCAGCGTCGCGTTGGCGTCGGTCTGGCTCGACAGCGGATTCACGTTGCCGAAGGTGACGTTGGTCATCGTCGCCGAGCACGAGATCGACTGCGCCTTCGCTGTGTGCGGAGCGACCATGACGGCTGCGATCAACAGCAGCAGGAACATGCAGAAACGGCCAGCGGAAATCATGGCGACTCCTTGCTGCAGACCAGCGGGCCGACCAGCGGCACCTGACCGGCTTGGTAGCTGTAATCGAAACGGGCGCTGCAATCGCCGGCGGGCGCGTGCACGCGCAGCGTATTGTGCGGCTTGACGGCTTCGAGATAGACGGCGCCGTCGTATCCGACCAGCGCGCCGGCCGACGCATCGCCGTTCAATTCGACGGTGCTGCCGAGCGGCAGCGGATTGCCGTTCGCGTCGTGCAGCACGACCGATGCGGCCTGCACCGGCTCGACGCGGAAGTTGACCAGGACGCCGGAGCGGTCGGCCGGGACGACTTCGTCTTCGACGCGCTCGATGCGCGAATCGGCCGGCAGGCGCATCGGATCGATCGCGACGCGGTTGCGCTGGTACGAGTTGAGCGGCGTGATGATGAGATCGCCGTTCGAGCCGGTCTCGCCGATGACGCGGTTCTCGAGCGTGACCGGCACGTCCGGGCACGCCGGTCGCGACGACCGCGAACGCATCGTCGATGCGGCGTGCGGCGAAGATGCTGCTGTCCATCCAGACGAGCGCGCCGGTCAGCTCGCCGTAGCCGAGCGTGTTGCCGTCGAGCGTCTGCGCGCCGACGAGCGTCTGCACGCGATCGCCGCGGTAGCCGAACTCGGCCTGGCCGCCGCTCGAGGCCCGCGCCGTCCTGCGCGCGCACGTGCCAGCCGTAGCCGCCGTCCGGCGAGATCGGCCGGCTGACGTCGACCGCGCCGTAGTTGCCGCGGCTGTCGTGCTGCGCGGAGAGGCTCGCCGATTCCGTGTTGCCGAAGCTCATCGAAAGGCCGAGGAACGCGCTGCGGTCGCTTGTGATCGTCGAGATTCTGGTTGACGCTGAGGCTCAGCGAGAAGCGCGAGCCGAACGAGCGGAAATAGAACGCGCTGCCGAAACGCGAGCGCGGCTGGCCGGGATAGGTGAGCTCGACGTAGTTCGCGCCGAAGCTGCCGACGGGCGCATAGGTGACGCCGATCAGCGCGCGATCGGTGCGCTTGGCCGGCGGCGGGCCGTAGAGCGATGCGACGTCGCGGTAGTCGCCGAAGCTCTGCAGCCGGTCGACGCGCGAAGTTGAACCAGGTGTTGCGCCAGCTGTAGCCGAGCCCGGCCTGGTGGCCGTCGCTGCCGCGCCCGCTGCTCTGCGCGTACGAGCCTGTCAGCACGCCGCTGTCGCCGATCTTGACGACGCCGCCGGCGCCGCCGTCGGCGAGGCCCGAGATCGCTTCGGCGTGCGCTTCGACGGTGAACCAGTCGTTCATGCCGCGGCGGTAGACGCGCGCTCACGGTCGGATCGCTCGCGTAGTCGAACGAGCTGACGCCGTAGTTCTCGCGCACGAATCCGAGCTCGAGCGAGTAGTCGTCGAGTCCCGGACGCAGCAGCTGGCTCGTCGTGTAGAACGGAAAATCGAAGGTGGTCTGGCGGCCGAGCGCGTCGGTTACGACGACCTGCGCGTTGCCCGCGCCGTTGACGATCGGCACCGTGCCGAGCTGGAACGGGCCGGCTGGCGTCTCGCCGCTGTAGCGGCGCAGGCCGTTGACGTAGAGATCGACCGTCGATGGCACCGCGGCCTGGCCGAGGAACTGCGGAATCGGGAACGTGATGAGATCGGGCTGCAGCGCGAAATCGCGCTGCAGCTGGATGCCGCCGAAGCGCGTCGCGCGCGACCACGGCAGGTTGCCGGTGATCGAGTCGCCGACGCGAAGCACGCTCGTCGAATCGACGAACGAGCGCGTCCATGTCGTGTCGAGCCGCGCGGAGTCCGCCAGCGTATCGCCGCTCGACGAATCGCTCAGGCGCGAAAGCCACGTGTTGTCGAGCACGCCCCATTGACCGAACGCGCGCAGCTCCGCATAAGCGCGAAAGGGCGCTGTTCGAATCCGTGTCGCGCGTGCCGTAGAGATCGTAGTTGAGCAGAAGTCCGTTCGACGCCGATGCATGCGGCACGGCCGCGATCTGCGCGTTGAGGACGCTGCGATCCTGATCGAGCACCTCGCCCGAAGCGCTGATCTCGATGCGCTGGCGGCTCTCGTCGTAGTGATACGAAACGCCGGGCAGCGTATCGAGCTCGATGCGCGCGCCGGCATTTTCCGGCAACCGGAAGCCGAGCTGGCGCAGCGTGTCGCTCGCGGCGATGAAACGGTCGCCGTCGCGCGAGAACACCGCGAGCTTGTGCGTCTCGTTGCCGTTGAGGACGACTTCGAGATACAGCGTTTCGCCGAATCCGCCGCCACCGCCGGAATCGGCGATCACTTCGATCGCGCTGCGCCGGGTCGACGGCCGCATCGGGCGTCTCCGCGAGCACTTCGGACGCGAGCCCTGCGATGACGAGGCCGCTAGCGAGACGGCGCGCCAGGCGAAAGCGTCTGGTCGGTCGGTTCGCCATTGATCAGGGCCTTGATGCTCGCATTTGCGGTGTTGGTGCCCGCCGGCACCTTGAGGGTCCAGTGCATCGTCGCGCCCGGCAGCACGTAGCCGAGCAGACCCGCATTCAGCTCGACCGGCGCGCCGCCCGCAGACGAAAGGCCGAGGCCCGATATCTGCGCGTGAGCGCTGCCGCCGTTGTGCACGTCGAGCGCGAGCCCGTCGTTGCCGAACGCGCCGGACCATTGCAAGGTCGGTGTGCCGGATGTGCCGACGAAGACCGGCACCGAGTAGCGCAGCACGTACTGCACGCCGCTCTGCTTGTCTTCGCCGCCGAGCGGAAGCTCGTCGACGAGCAGACGGAATGCCTGCTCGCCGGAAGCCTGCGCGTCCTGGCCGGTGCGAATCACGCGCACCAGCTGGCGGCCGCCCGGCGGAATGCTCAGCATCGGCGGGCTGGCGACGATCGCCTGCGTCGGATCGAGCTGGTCTTTTCCGGTGGACTGCGACCAGTGATATGCGCGCACCTGCGCGCGCAGCTCGCGATCGCCGGTGTTGGTCAGCCACAGTCCCTGGGCCGGACCGCCGGTAGCGATCGTGAGGCTGGTCGGAGCGATTTGCAGGCCGCTCGCGGACGCGTCGAAGGCGGCCGCGAGCAGGCATGCGAGGGCGAACCCTCGCGGGAGTGTGTGCGAGCACATCTCAGGGTTCCTGCTTTAGTACGTAACGGTGACGTTGACGGTGTCGTTATACGTCGCCGCGGGCGGCGTTGTCTGCGGCGGAACGCGGCCGTAGACCGTAATCGCCTGCGCGGTGCCGTTGCCGGTGCCCGTAACCGTGTCGGTGCCGATCGTGGTGCCCCACACCTGGGTGCGGCCGGTGTCGCGGTACAGCTGGTAGCCGACCGTGTTGGTGCCGTTGATCATGCGACGCGCATTGATGCTGCGCGCCGCCGCCGGCGTCGAGGCCGACGTTGTACGCTGCGTTGGTCGTGCAGGTCACGGTGATCGTGGCGGTCTGGTCGATGTTGGCGACCAGCGGGCCCTGCGTGCCGAAATCGAGCGCCGTCGGAGCGGTGGTCGAGACGTTGCAGGCATTCTGGATGATGATCTTCACCGGCATGGTGTTGGTCACCGTCGCGGCATAGAGACTGGTCGACGCGAGGCCAAACGTGACCAGGATTGCGGTTGCAGTTGCTTTGACGTTCATTTCGATGTCCCCCCGTGTGGGATTCAGTTGTGGGTTCCCTGAATTCGCGAGCGCGTCGAGATCCGTTCGACATCGCACCGGTTTGCAGGTACAGGGGTTAGAGCAAGCGATGTGCCAAGCTCGGCTTTGGTTGGTTTGTGACAAATGTGATCTCGGTCACACTTCAAAATCGTCGGGATGTGACGCCAATCCGCATTTTTTTTGTGTTCAAGTTGGCTGTCGGGTGTCGGTCTCGTACCAAGCGGGTCTCTTTCGCCTAGTGCGTCTCACAACTGAGCCCGACTGAGTATCAGGCCACCCTGCGTCACATCAGGACGGCGTGGGCGTGATGTAAAGCGTCCTTGACAGCGCAGCGGCGTACGGCCTAGAGTGCTGTCAAGCATCCTTTACAGCATGGATTGCGATTCGAAGGTTCCTGCGCTTTTCTTGCTGTTTCCGAGCAGACCGCCGAGCCGGACGCGCCGAACGACAATGAACAACGAAGTACGCGAGCTGCGTGAAGCGCACGGCTGGTCGCAGTCGGAGCTGGCCGAGCGGCTCGCGGTGTCGCGGCAGACCGTCAACGCGATCGAGACCGGCCGCTACGATCCGAGCCTGCCGCTCGCGTTCCGCATCGCGCGGCTGTTCCACAAGTCGATCGAAGTCATCTTCGATCCGCGGAAATGAGCCCGTGAACCGACGTGCGCTGACCAAGGTCCTGCTGATCGCGGCGGTGCTGCTGCTCGCGATCGTCGCCATGCGCTGGCTGCGACCCACGTCCGATGCAAGCGTCGCCTCGCGCGCCGGCGCGGATATCGTGCGCTTGCACGACATATCGGGCTTCACGCTGGGCCGCCTTTCGTTCGCGCCGTGCGAGCTCGCCCAGCGCAATTCCGCGGCGACCACCTCGGCGTTCTGTGCGCCGTTCCGCGTGCCGGAAAACTGGGACAAACCCGACGGCCGCATGATCGATCTCAAGCTCGCGCTGGTGCGCAGCGACGCGCAGGCTGCCGAGCGCGATCCGGTCGTGCTGCTCGCCGGCGGTCCCGGCCAGGCCGCGACGGAGGCGTATCCGCGCATCGAGGCCGGCTTCGCACCGTTGCTGAGGCATCGCAACCTGCTTCTGCTCGACCAGCGCGGCACCGGCGGCTCGCATGCGCTCGTTTGCAAGGACAGCCCGACCGACTTCGACACCGCCGCCGTCGAAGAAATCGATCTCGGACAAGGTGCGCGAGCTGACGCGCGCCTGCCTTGCGGAAGTGTCCCGGGACGCCGATCCCGCGCAGTACACGACGAGCGCGGCCGTGCGCGATCTCGAAGCCGTGCGCGAAGCGCATCGGAGCACCGCAATTCAATCTCGTCGGCGTCTCCTACGGCACGCGCGTCGCGCAGCAGTATCTGCGCCGCTATCCGGACGGCGTGCGCAGCATCGTGCTGGACAGCGCGGTTCCGAACGAGCTCGTGCTCGGCGCCGAGTTCGCGATCAATCTCGACGATGCGCTGAAGGCGCAGTTCGCCGAATGCACGCGCGCGCCCGCGTGCGCGAAGGCGTTCGGCGATCCGTACGCGAGCCTCTATGAGCTTCGCGATGCGCTGGCGGCGAAGCCGGTCGACGTCGACATGCGCCAGCCGCGCACGTTCGCGATCGAGAAGAAACCGCTGAACGCGCTGACGCTCGCGTCGCTGGTGCGCCTGTTCGCTTATTCGGCCGAGACCAGCGCACTGCTGCCGCTGACGATCCGGCGCGCGCTCGACGGCGACTACGCGCCGCTCGTCGCGCAGAGCGAGATCATCAACGACGAGCTCGCCGACCTCGAAGGCAACGGCATGCAGCTTTCGGTGATCTGCGCCGAGGATGCGGACCTGCTCGGCGATCGGCCGGACGATGCGAAGCTGATTCTCGGCGATGCGCTCGTGCGCGTGATGCGCGCGCAGTGCGAGGTCTGGCCGCGCGGCACGCGTCCCGCCGATTTCCACGCGCCCGTGCAGAGCGACAAGCCCGTGCTGATCCTCGAAGGCGAGTGGGATCCGGTCACGCCGCCGCGCTACGGCGAAGCGATCCTGAAGGGATTGCCGAACGGACGCCTGCTCGTCGCCAGAGGCCAGGGCCACAGCGTGCTCGGACGCGGCTGCCTGCCGCGCGTCGCCGCGCGCTTCGTCGAGACGATCGACGCGAAGGCGCTCGATGCCGGATGCATCGCCGACTTCGGGCCCGACGCCGGCGTTCATCGACTACAACGGAGCCGCGCCATGATCGAGGCGCTTGGCCTGCGCAAGGCGTTCGGCGCGGTGAAGGCCGTCGACGACGTCGGCTTCATCGCGCGCGACGGCGAGATCACGGGCCTGCTCGGCCCGAACGGCGCCGGCAAGACGACGACGCTGCGCATGCTGTACACGCTGATGAAGCCCGACGCCGGCAGCGTGCGCGTCGATGGCATCGACGCCGCGCGCGATCCGACCGCGGTGCGGCGACGCCTCGGCGTGCTGCCGGATGCGCGCGGACTCTACAAGCGCATGACCGCGCGCGAGAACATCGCGTACTTCGCCGAGCTGCAGGGACTCGACGCCGCGACGAGCCGCGCGCGCGTCGACGCGCTGATCGCCGCGCTCGACATGCAGGATATCGCCGATCGCCGCACCGAAGGTTTCTCGCAGGGCCAGCGCGTCAAGACCGCGATCGCGCGCGCGCTCGTGCACGATCCGCGGCAACGTGATCCTCGACGAGCCGACCAACGGTCTCGACGTGATGGCGACGCGCGCGATGCGCGCGTTCATGCTGCGCCTCAAGCAGGAGGGTCGCTGCGTGCTGTTCTCGAGCCACATCATGCAGGAGGTCGCCGCGCTCTGCGATCGCATCGTCGTGATCGCGCGCGGCCGCGTCGTCGCCGACGCATCGCCGGCGGCGCTGCTCGATCAGACGCGCGCCGCGACGCTCGAAGATGCGTTCGTCGCCGTGATCGGCTCGGAAGAAGGACTTTCCGCGTGAAGTCGGACCCGATCAGATCGGTTCTCGTCGTGTTCCTCAAGGAAGTCCGCGAGAACCTGCGCGACCGGCGCACCGTGCTCAACACGCTGCTGACCGGGCCGCTGCTCGCGCCGGTGATCTTCGCGCTGATCATCAACGGCGTCGTCGCGCGCGAGCTCGACAAGGCCGAGCGGCCGCTGCCGGTGCCGGTGATCGGCGCCGAGCACGCGCCGAACCTCGTCGCCGCGCTGAAGCAGCAGAGCATCGAGATCAAGCCCGCGCCCGCCGATCCCGAGCGCGCGGTGCGCGAGATGGACGCCGATCTCGTGCTGCGCATCCCGGCCGATTTCGCCGACAGCTGGCGCAAGGGCGAGCCGGCGCAGGTCGAGCTGATCTACGACGCCTCGCAGCGCGATGCGCAAGGATCGGTGAATCGGCTGCGCGGCGCGCTCGAAAACTACTCGCAGCGCAATGGCGCGCTGCGGCTGCTCGCGCGTGGGCTCGCGCCCGCGATGGCGCGACCGGTCGTCGTCGCCGATCGCGATCAGTCGACCGCGCAGACGCGCAGCGGCACGCTGTTCGCGATGCTGCCGTATTTCTTCATCCTCGGCGCGTTCATCGGCGGCATGGCGCTCGCGATCGACACGACCGCCGGCGAGCGCGAGCGCCAGTCGCTCGAGCCGCTGCTGGTCAATCCGGTGTCGCGCTCGACGATCCTGATCCGGCAAGCTCGCCGCGACGAGCGCGTTCGCGCTGACCAGCGTGCTGCTCGGCATCGTCGCGTTCTCGCTGGTCGGCCGCGTGCTGCCGACCGAGAAGCTCGGCATGAGCCTCGAGATCGGACCGCATTTCGCGCTGATGACGATGCTCGTCATGCTGCCGCTCGTGTTCCTGATCTCGACATTGCAGACGCTCGCGGCCGCGTTCGCGAAGAGCTTTCGCGAGGCGCAGACGTATCTTTCGCTGCTGATGTTCGTGCCGGCCGTGCCGACGATGCTGCTGTCGCTGTTTCCGGTGAAGACGCAAACCTGGATGTACGCGGTGCCGCTGATGGGCCAGCAGATCACGATCACGCGGCTGATGCGCGGCGAGGCGGTCAGCGCCGCGCAGCTTGGTTTGTGCTTCGCCTGCACGACGGTCGCGGCGCTTCTGGTCTATGCGATCACCGCCGTGATCTATCGCGGCGAGCGGCTCGCGATTTCGACGTAGCGCGCGGTCCGCTCGATGGACAGGCGAGCCGTCCTCGCCATGCGGCCGTGTCCGCTATCTCCCGTGTCTCGTAAGCCATGGACGCATCGGCCGGCGGCGCGCTCGATCCCGATAGTCCGCGCGCGGACTCCACGAATCCGGAAAAGGAGATGCGGAATGGCACGAGATACATGCAGGCTCGTCTGCGTCGCTGGGAACCTGGCTTGCGCTGGTTTGCGTCTGCCGTCATTCCCCGCGGATCGCCGCGAGCGAGCCGAAGTCGATGTCGGCGGGCATTCCGACGGCGTTGCAATGTAACGGCTGTTCGTCAGGCAACGATCATCGACAAGGCCAGGCCGCGGGACACGGCGATCACTACTACTACGATCTGGTCGCCGACGTGATGCACCACGTCGTCACCGAGTGCGAGCCGGCAGGTGGCGGCGGCGTCAGCGTGCAAGGCGTACGAGGATGCCGGTGCCGCGGCGATCAAATCGAAGTTCGACGACTATCGCGGTCTGTGGCTGCAGAACGCCTCATCCGAAGCTTTCAATCAGCAGGTCGTCGTGAACATGGATCGGGTGAGGTGCGGGAAGGACCGTGCGACGGGTCAACGCATTTACGATACGGGACGACTAACCTTGGACGAGATCGTCAGGGTGCGCAAGGCCGTCGCATTCGCTCTCGGTCTAGCAACTTGAATATCAGGGCTGCAAACGACCATAATTGCTGCGTTCGCCAAGGGTAAGCCTTGGGCTTGTGAGACTGGCGCCAGGCCGCGAGGTAATAACGCCAGCAAGGGCGGGATGGCGATACCAAGCCGACCCGCCCTTTTGATAAAAAAGGCCCCGCTGCGGTGGGGTCTTTTTTTTTATCGCTGACGTGGCCAGGTACATATTTCCAAAAAAAAAATCCCGGCTGCGCCGGGATCCTTCGAACGTTCTAAAACCGTCTCGCGCGCCGTCGAGGCTAAGGACGGCGCGCGAGGCGGACAGGGCGCATCTTTCTGTCAGGTCAGAAGAAGATGATGCCGCCGAACGAGCCGCCATACTGCTTGGCTTCGTCGCCGATGTAGTCCTTCGAACGCGTCTCGCCGACTTCGGCCGCCAGCGTGATGCTGCTGGTCAGCGCGTAGTACAGGCCGACCGTCACGTTCTCGTTGGACTTGAAGCTGGCGTTGTAGATGTCGTTGTAGGCCTTGTCGTCGTCGTTCTTGCTCTTGCCGTAGCTGACGCCGAACTTCATCTTGTCGGTGAACTTGTAGGTGCCCTGCACCAGATAGTTCACGCCGTTGATGTCGCCCTGGTCGCCGTCGGACAGGATGCCGATGCCGTTGCCGGCCTGCACGTTGGCGAGGAAGCCGAAGCCGCCGGCCGTGAACGATGCACCGATCTCGCCGGACGCTTCGTCGAAGTCCTGGTCGGGCGTGATCACGTATGTCTGGTCCGGGTTGTTCGGATCAGGCGTCGGCACGAACGAGTTGGCGTAGAAACGCTGGGTCTTGGCGCCGGCCCAGATCTTCATCGATGTCGTTCTGATACTGGATCTGTGCCTGCAGCTGCGGATAGTTCTTCGAGGAGTACGCGCCGGCATCGACCGGGCTCATGACGCCGGCCGTGAACGTGAAGCCGTCGCCGAACGTCGGCGAGACGTAGGACATCTGGCCGTAGTTGTCGAGGTACGTGTAGCCCGCGCCGATGTGGCCGAGCGTGACGCGCCCGCGCTGCGTCGCCTGAGTCGGCGCACCGGCGCCGAGCAGCGTCATGTCGTTGAGGATCGCGTTGGCGCCGAAGATGCCGTAGTCGCGGCCGATCTTGAACGTGCCCATCTCGGGCGTGCCGATGGTGAAGAACGCCTGGCGTACGTCGACGTTGGTGTTGGTCGCGACGCCGGATGAGGTCGCGGCATGCACCATGATGCCGATCGTGCCGCCGATGTCGTAACCGCCCTGCTGCGTCTTGAACTTGGTGATCAGGCCGCTCGGCAGAAGGCCGTTGCCGATGGTCGTCTTGTGGTCTTCGCCTGCGCAGCCAAGTGCCTGGCTCGCGAGCGCGGCGCCGCCGACGATGTCGCCGGTACACGCGGTCGCGGTGTAGTACGCGTTGACGATGCCGCCGACGTCGACGGTCCAGTTGTCGCCCTGTAGCCCCACCGCGCCGGCGCTTCCGGCGAACAGTGCGGCGCACGCGATGCCCGCTGCCTGAGCGCCTGGCTCAGTGGCGACCGCGTCGTGCGGAGTTGGCTCGTATGACGTGAACGGGGCATTTCGCGGGTGATGCCTTGGTGCTCATGCATGGAACGTTCTCCTCCGCCTAATGAAGCGACCATTACTTCAGCATGTTGTGTGCCAGATACGCCGATGCTGCGTCGAAGCACGGCAATGGGCGCATGGCAGCTGGCTTCGGCGGAATTTATCGTGCGATGCAACACGCGCCGGGAGGGTGCGTGGGCCCTCTGAAACTGAACTACCGTTATTTTTTCATTACACACTGCCCGGTGTGCTGTTGCCGTAACGGCACAGTGTCCGCGGCACAGTTCGCAGGATTGTTCAGCTTCACGTTTAGCCTAGTTTGTCAATACATAAAAGTGTGAAATTCGTTGCAGTTTAAGAAGGGCAAATCTAAGATCGGCCCGGGCAGAAGGGGAGTCTTCGTATGGCCGGACAAACACGAGTGCACGGACGCGCGATCAGAGATCGCGTGTCAGGTCCGCTGTTCGCTTTTGCAGCGGCAGTGGTTCTTGCGGCATCAGGGGCCGCGTTGGGCAAGGGTGTGCAGAACCCCGCGCCGGTCGAGCTGCAGACGGCCTTCACGCAGATCACGTCGGCAGGGCCGCTCGACAACATCTTCCTCGGCGTCGACATCGCGGCGCAGATCGGTCACACCGGCGACTCGTCTTACGAGGTGTATCCGCCGGGCACGACACCGGGCGACTACGGCACCTTCCTCGTCGTCGCCGACACGCTGTACGCGCCCGACATGGCCGGCCACGGCGGCTCGGCGAGCGGCTCGATCGGCACGTATACGACGTTCACGTCGATCAGCCAGTCGCCGATCGGCGGCACCGGCTCGACCGCGGATCCGTTCACGGTCACGACCGTCGTCGGTGTCGGCGCGACCGGCCTTACGATCACGCAAGTCGACAGCTACATCATCGGACAGGAGGCCTATCGCACTGACGTCACAGTAGCGAACGGTGGCGCAACGCCGGTGTCGGGGATCCTGTACCGCGCGATGGACTGCTACCTCGGCGGTTCGGATTCCGGCTACGGCATCTTGAACGGCACCTCGATCGGCTGCTCGGAGAATCCGAACAACGTGCCGGCCGGGCGCATCGAACAGCTCGTTCCGCTGACCGGCGGCAACAACTACTACCAGTCCTTCTATGGATCGGTATGGGCGGCGATCGGCACGCACCTGCCGTTCGCAAACACGTGCGACTGCACGACCCAGCAGGACAACGGCGCCGGCATCAGCTGGAACATCACTGTGCCGCCCGGCGGCAGCGTCACGCGTGCGAACGTCACCGTATTCTCTCCGACCGGAGCGCAGGCGCTCTTCGTGACGAAGACCGCCGACATAAGGACCGTCGCGGCGAGCGCGAGCGACGGCTACACGATCACGGTCAACAATCCGGGCGCCGACGCGACACTGCACTTCGATCGTCGACAACCTGCCGGCCGGCTTCACGTACACGCCCGGCTCGAGCAGCGGTGCGACCACGACCGATCCGTCGATCGCCGGCCAGGTGCTGACCTGGACCGGATCGTTCCCGGTGCCAGCCGGCGGCAGCACGACGCTGCACTTCGGCGTCACCGTGTCATCGGTCAACGGCACATATACCAATCAGGCGAGCGCGGACGCCGGCAACGCCACCGTCACGGGCTCGGGTCCGACCGCACCGATCACGGTCGGCATCGGCGGTCCGCCGCCGCCGCCGCCGCCGGCGGGTCCGATCTCGACGCCGACGCTGGGCGGAGGAATGCTTGCCGCGCTGATCCTGCTGCTGCTCGCTGCGGGTGTATTCGCGGGACGTCGCGTGCGCAGCTGACGCCGCCGCGACCGAGGGACGCCGGGCCCCGCGAAAGCGGGGCTCGTCGTTTTTGGGTTCAGAAAAGCTCGGCCTGCGCAGATGCCTCGCGCGGCGCCGCGAAGTGCGCGGTGTCGAGCACGATGTCGCGCCCGCGCGTGATCCCGAATTTTCGGCACGCGAGCGCGAAGCGCTGGCGGATCAGTTCGGCGAACGCGCCTTCGCCGCGCATGCGCGAACCGAAACGCGCATCGTTGTCGCGCCCGCCGCGCATCTGGTTGATCAGGCTCATGACGTGCTCGGCGCGCTCGGGCACGTTGAGCGCGAGCCATTCGCGGAAGAGATCCTTGAGCTCGTACGGCAGGCGCAGGATCGTGTAGCCCGCGCCCTTCGCGCCGACCGCGGCGGCACGTTCGATGATCTGCTCGAGATAGCGGTCGGTCACCATCGGAATGATCGGCGCGACCATCACGCCGCACGGCACGCCGGCTTCGTTGAGCGTCGCGACCGCCTGCAGTCGGCGATGCGGCGCGCTCGCGCGCGGCTCGAGCGTGCTGGCAAGCCGGTTGTCGAGCGAAGTCACCGACACGAACGCATGCACGAGATTCGCGCGCGCCATCGGCACCAGCAGATCGAGATCGCGCTCGATCAGCGCGTTCTTGGTGATGATCGTGCACGGATGGCGGTGCTCGGCGAGCACTTCGAGGATCGAGCGCGTGATGCGGTAGCGGCGCTCGATCGGCTGGTACGGATCCGTGTTCGCGCCGAGATTGATCGGCGAGCAGACGTAGCCCGGTTTGCCGAGCTCCTTGCGCAGAAGCTCGGCCGCATTCGTCTTCGCGAACAGCTTCGTCTCGAAATCGATGCCTGCCGAGAGATTCAGATACCCGTGCGACGGCCGCGCGTAGCAGTAGACGCAGCCGTGCTCGCAGCCGCGGTACGGATTGATCGACTGCTCGAAATGGATGTCCGGCGAATCGTTGCGGCTGATGATCGAGCGCGCGCGCTCCTCGGTCACGACGGTATCCGGCCGCGGCGCCGGCTCGTCCTCGCGATACCAGCCGTCGTCCTCGCGCGTGCGCGCGATCGATTCGAAGCGGCCTTCGCGATTCGACGCCGCGCCGCGGCCCTTGATGCGCGTCGGCGCATCGATGCGGTGCAGGGCGGCGGGCTCTTCGGGACTGCGTTTCATTGCCGCGCAATTATGCGCCGGTCGCGTCTCACCGGTTGCGATGCGCAGCGAAACGACGCTTGCGCAGTCGCGCCTTCGCCGCTATGCGCCAGAAAGCGTGCCGTGCCTGCCGAGATCGCGCGGCTCCTTGCTCAGCATGCCGCTCGCGAAGTCGAGCGCGCGCGCGATGAAGTTGCCGGCCGATTCCCAGTACGCCGCGTCGCGCACGCGAACGCGCAGCACGACGAGGTTCGGATCGTCCTTGCCCGCCGGAAAGAAGATCTTCTGCACCGGCGACCACAGCGCATCGATCGTCGCGCGATCGCGATCGATGCGCGCCGTGCCGCGCACGGAGACGTAGACCTGCTTGGCCGGATTCGCGTACGCGATGTTGACGTCGTGGTTCTCGCTGAGCTCTTCGACCTTGCGGCTGCCGACCGACGTGAAGAACACGAGCTCGCCGCCGGCGTCGAATTCGAGCGTCTGCAACGGCCGGCTGACCATGCTGCCGTCCGCCGCGTGCGTCGTCAGCATCGCGACCTCGATGCCCTCGATCAGCTCGCCGAGCTTGCGGAGATCGTCCGTGGTCTGCGTTTCGTTCTTCATGGCGCGCGCCCATCAGCGGAGACGCCGAAGATCGGCGCGCCGCGATTAACGCGCGATGAAATCGGCGCGCATGCGCCTGCAGCGTTCAGATCGGCCGCATCGCCGGACGTGATTCCAGCCGCGCTTAGCCTAAGTAAAGCATCGGTTTGCTAAGTGAGAATCGCGAGTCGCGCATCACGCGCGCCTCGGCGAATCGGAGACGAACGATGAGTCCCAGCAAACGCACGAAGAAAACCGCGCGCAAGTCCGCCACGCGCAAACCGGCGAAGAAGACCGAGCCGCACGACCGCGGCTCGCGCGCCGCGCAAGGCCGCTTCGAAGAAGACTGCGAAGAAGGTTGCGCGCAAGAAGACGGGTGCGAGGCCGCAAAGCCGCGACGGCCGCGCGCAAGACCGTTGCGCGCAAGAAAACCGGTGCGGGCCGGACCGCCGCGAAGAAAACGCCCGCAAAGACGCGCGCGCAAGCCAGCGGGCACAACCGTTTCGTCCGCCGTGCGCGCGCCCGTCGTCAAACGCAAAAGTGCCCCGCCCGCGCCGCCGCGTCCGCGCGCACGGCGCAAGGGACCGGTCAGTCCGGACGTTGCGCGGCAGCATTTCCAGGAGCTTCTCGAAGCGAAGATCGAGCGCGTCCGCCAGGGCCCGAGCTATCCGCCCGCGAACGAGTTCACGGGCCAGCGGCCTTCCGAGTCGGGAGCGGCGGGCGACGCGCGATCGCCGGGCGACGCGAACAAGCCCGCGCCGGAGGCAACCTACGGCGATCCGACCTTCACACACGGTCGCGGCAACCAGGGCATGCGGCCGCAGAAGTAGACCAACCCAGGCTGGCCGCGCCGCGATAGCGGTCGCGGCCCGCCGTGATCGACCGTTTTTTTTCGCGATCGAAGCGCGCGAGGCGCCCCCACGTGCGCCGACAATGGCTATGATGGGGCTGATTCGTCTGTCGGGTGGGGCGGTTACGGAATCAGCCGTCGGGCTTGAGTCAGAGCCCGGAATCAAGCTGGCTCCCGTGATCGCAGGACGATGCATCCGCGCCAAGCGCGGGCGCGGGTTCGATTGCGGATCTCATCGAGATGACGGGCATGGCTTCCGCCGGCTTGTTGCAGCAGCTCCAGAACGAGATTCTGGAAGCGACCGTGCGCGGCTCTGCGCTGAAGACGATCGCCGAGCTCGTTTGCATGCGCGCCGAAGGCCTCGCGCCCGGCGTCCTCTGCTCGATCCTTACCGTCGATGCGCAAGGCCGCGTGCATCCGCTCGCGGGGCCGAGCCTTCCTGCCGAGTATTCGGCTGCGCTGGACAATATTCCGATCGGCCCGAGCGTCGGCTCGTGCGGAACCGCCGCGTACCGCGGCGAACCCGTCGAGGTCATCGACGTCGCCACCGATCCGCTCTGGGCCGACTACAAATCGCTGGCGCTGATGCATGGTCTGCGCGCCTGCTGGTCGAGCCCGATCAAGGCGCGCGACGGACGCGTGGTCGGCACGTTCGCGTTCTACTACCGCGAGCGACGCGGACCGGCCGACGTCGAGCGGCAGATCGTCGAGACCTGCGTGCATCTGTGCGGAATCGCGATAGAGCACGACGAATCGCAGACGCGCATCCATCAGCTCGCCTATTTCGACACGCTGACGGGCCTGCCGAATCGCGTGCAGTTCCAGGATCGCGCCGCCGCGATGCTCGCCAACATGGCGCGCGAATCGAGCATCGCGATCCTTCACATCGATCTCGACGAGTTCAAGTGCATCAACGACACGCTCGGACATCGCATCGCCGATCTGTTGCTCGACGGCGTGTCCAGGCGCCTCGCGGCGTGCGTCGGCGACAGCGCGTTCCTTGCGCGGATCGGCGGTGACGAGTTCGCGATCGCGCAGATCTCCGCCGACGGCCGTATCGCTTCGAGCGCGCTCGCCGAGCGCATCGTCACGGAGATCGGCAAGCCGTTCGATCTGGAAGAGCAGCGCGTCACGATCGGCGCGAGCATCGGCATCGCGTACACGCAGGCGACCGCGAGCGATCTCGCCGAGCTGATGCGCTGCGCCGGCATGGCGCTCTACGCGGCCAAGCGCGACGGCGGCGGCGCGCATCGCTTCTTCGGCGCCGAGATGGATGTCGTCATGCAGCTGCGGCGCAAGCTGCGCCAGGACATTCGCGAAGCGCTCGCGGCGGGCGAGTTCAGCCTCGTCTATCAGCCGATGATCGCGCTCGAGACCGGAGAGCTGATCGGCGTCGAGGCGCTGCTGCGCTGGCAGCATCCGCTGCGCGGCACCGTGCCGCCGTCCGATTTCATTCCGATCGCCGAGGAAATGGGCGTGATCGGCACGCTCGGCGACTGGGCGCTGCGCGAAGCGTGCGCCGCCGCCGCCGAGTGGCCGCGCGAGATCCGCATCGCGGTGAATCTCTCGCCGCTGCAGCTCAAGCAGCCGGGCCTCGTGCTCGATGTCGCCGCCGCGCTCAACAGGAACGGCCTGACGCCGGCGCGCCTCGAGCTCGAGATCACCGAGAGCGCGCTGCATCGCCGAGAACGCGACGACGCGCATCGCGCTGCGCGAGCTGCACGGCATCGGCATCAACCTCTCGATGGACGATTTCGGAACCGGCTATTCGTCGCTGCGCGCGCTGCGCTCGTTCCCGGTCGACAAGATCAAGATCGACCAGTCGTTCGTGCGCGATATCGGCCGCAACGCGGACTCCGCCGCGATCATCCGCGCGGTGATCGGGCTCGCGCACGATCTCGGTCTCAGAACCGCGGCCGAAGGCATCGAGACCGAAGCCCAGCTGCAGTGGCTCGCGCTGCAGGGCTGCACGGAAGGCCAGGGCAATTATTTCAGCGAGCCGCTGACCCGTGCCGAGATGCGCCGCCTGCTCGAATCGATCGATGCGGTGCCGTTGATGGGCCTGATGAAAGGCCGCCGCTCGGCGCGCTGAAAGCGCCGTCATTGCAACGCTGGCGCAAGTGCGCTCGCCGTTCGAGCGCGCCGGCATCACGTGGATGGTCGCACTGCGCGTCATCCGCGTAGACTGCCGCCGATGCAGTCCGCATTCCCCGCCGAAACTTCGCTCGATCGCCTGCGCGGATTGCCGCCCGAGGTGCGAATCCTCGCGCGGCAATGCCAGAGCGCGCTCGAGCGCGGCGATCTCGACGAGGCGACGATGCGGCTCGACGAGGCGCTGACCGCGGCGCCGACACATCCTGAGTTGCTGCGCCTGTGCGGACTCGCCGAGCATTTCCAGGGGCGCGCCGAGAACGCGATCGCGCTGCTGCGCAAGGCCGCGTCGGTCTGGCCGGACGATGGCCTGATCGTGAGCAATCTCGGCACCGCGCTCGCGCAGCGCGGCGATCTGGACGCCGCCGTGCGCGCGTTTCGGCGCGCGACCGAGCTCGATCCGATGCTCATCGACGCCTGGTTCAATCTCGGCCGCGCGCTCGACATGCAGCACGACGCCGCCGGCGCGTTCGATGCGTTCGGTGCGGTGCTCGAGCTCGCGCCGCATCATCTGCCGGCGCGGATCCTGCGCGCCGAAGCATTGAAGACATTGGGCCGTCTCGCCGAAGCGGAGGCGGAGCTGCGACTCGTGCTGCGCGACGATCCGGCATCGGTGCCGGCGTGGGTCGCGTTGACGAACATGAAATCGCACCGCGCGGGCGATGTGGCGGCGCTGGATCGCCTGCATCGCGATGACAGGCTGACGCCGGCCGAGCGCACCGACATCGGCTTCGCGCTCGGCGGTGTGCTCGAAGCCGATGGCCGCTACGACGAAGCCTTCGCGGTGTTGCGCGACGCCAACGCGGCCAAGCGCGCGACGTTCGCGTGGGATGCGGTCGGTGTGACGCGGCTCGTCGACGACATTCTCGATGCGTTCACCGGTCCGCCCGATGCCGCCGACGATCGAGGCCGCGGCATCGTGTTCTTCGTCGGCATGCCGCGCTCGGGCTCGACTCTGGCCGAGCAGATCCTCGCCGCGCATCCATCAGTCACCGCGGGCGGCGAAACCGGCTGGATCGCCGCGCTGCTGCAATCGGAGTCGGTCCGGCGCGGCGCGCGCTTTCCGCACTGGGTTGGCGAGGCGACCGACGAGGACTGGACGCGGCTCGGCAACGAATACACGTCGCGCGTCGCGATGCAGCGCACGCCCGATACGCTGTTCACCGACAAGACGCTGACCAACTGGCAGACGCTCGGCGCGGTCCGCCGCATGCTGCCGGGCGCTCGCATCGTGCACTGCCTGCGTGATCCGCTCGAAACCGCATGGAGCTGCCACAAGCACAACTTCGCCGGCGAGCAGCTGTGGAGCTACGACGTATCCGAGCTCGCCGCATTCTTCGGCGATTGCACGCGCGCGATGCGCGTCTGGAACGAGCGCCATCCCGGATGGATCCATGCGCACCGCCACGAGGACCTGCTCGCGGATCCCGAGGGCGGCACGCGTGCGCTGCTCGCCGCATGCGGGCTGGCGTTCGATCCCGCGTGCCTTCGCTTCCACGACGCCGAGCGCGAAGTGCGCACCGCGAGCGCGGCGCAGGTGCGCCGTCCGCTTCGCGACACGGCAATCGCCGCCGGCTACGGCGCGGCGCTCGACAATTTGCGTGAAGCGCTCGCGAAAAACGGCCTCCTGCCCGCCGGGCCGGCCAAGTAAAAACCTATACTTGACCGCCGCGCGCGCGCTAAGGTGATCGCGTCCGTCGAGGGGCGGGCGGTGCATCGCACCCGCGATGCGCCAGGGGAAGGGGAGATGGCCATGTTCGTGAAACGCGTCTTCGCGTTCCTGTTGCTGTGCGCGTGTGCTCATGCCGCCGCGCAGTCGGCGCCGCCGGTCGACGGCATCTACTGGGATCCGCATCAGGGTGGCCGCGGCTACGCGGTCGAGACCCAGGACGATCTCATGTTCATCGCGATCTACAACTACGAGACCGACGGATCGCCGTCGTTCTACTTCATCCAGGGCTTCTGGGACGGCTTCAACCATCGCGTCGGCGACGCGCATCTGCTGGAGGTGTCGTCGGGTCCGTGGATCGGCGGTCCGTTCTCGCCGATCAGCAGCGTGATCGACAAGGGGCCGGTGACGTTCGACTTCACGTCATTCACGACGGCGCGCTTCGTCTACAACGGCCAGACCTCGAACCTGCAGCGCTTTCTCTACAACTATTCCGCGAACGCCGACTCGCTGATGCGCGGCACGTGGTTCGCGACCTCGGGCGGGCTCGGCATCTATTTTGGCGAGATGGTCGGCGTCGTCGGTCCGTGCGTGCTCTCCGAATGCGCCTCGATTCCCGAAGCGTTCCATGGCGCACGCATCGATGGCGGATCGGAGCGCGTTCTGGTCGGCGGACGGCAGCCCGACGGCCGCGTGTTCTTCCTGCTCGACAGCTCGACGAGCTACTACGATCTCTACGTGTTCGATCTGCGCGTCAACGATGGGTTCGGGTTCGATGCGGTATTCCTCAAGACGGAAGACTTTCCCGACAACGGCTTGACGATGTTCATGCATCGACTCATCGGACCGTCCGACACGCCAGCGGCCGCGCCGGCGAATCCGGCGGCCGACTGGAACACGGTCGATGCGATGAAGGCGCAGGCGCAGGCGACGGCTGCGCCGCCGCGGATCGATGGCAAGTCGGTGCGCACCGACGATATCCGCGCATTGCTGCCGGCGATGAAACAAGCATTGGCGCGTTTGCGCTGACGCACGTCGTTCGCCTCTCCCGCTTGCGGGAGAGGCCGACCGCGTCAGCGGGCGGGTGAGGGAAGTCGGAGTGAAGGCTTCATGATCGCAGTGGAAGCGTGAACCAAGATTGCCCTCACCCCAGCCCTCTCCCGCAAGCGGGAGAGGGAGAACGTCAGTGTGCGGAGGCGGGGATACGGCGCGGCACGCTTCGCGGCGCGTCGCTCGCGCCCGCGTGCGGCCCAGCGCGCGAACACGAGATAGATCGCCGGCGTCGACAAGCAGCGTCAGGCTCTGCGACACGATCAGTCCGCCGATCATCGCGATGCCGAGCGGCTGGCGCAGCTCAGCGCCGGTGCCGAAGCCGATCGCGAGCGGCAGCGCGCCGAAGATCGCGACCATCGACGTCATCATGATCGGCCGGAAGCGCACCAGACACGCTTCGCGGATCGCGTCGATCGGTGCGAGCCCGTGCTGGCGCTCGGCGACCAGCGCGAAGTCGATCATCATGATCGCGTTTTTCTTGACGATGCCGATCAGCAGCACGATCGCGATCGTCGAGATCACCGAAAGCTCGGTGTTGGTCAGCAGCATCGCGAGCAGTGCGCCGACGCCGGCCGACGGCAGCGTCGACAGGATCGTGACCGGATGGATCAGGCTTTCGTAGAGCATGCCGAGCACGATGTAGACCGTCACGATCGCGCCGAGGATCAGCAGCGGCGTATCGCCGGACTGCTGCTGGAAGCGGCGGAAATCGCCGGTGAAGTCGAGTCGGATGTCGCCCGGCATGCGCATGCCCGAAAGCGTGTCGCTCGATGATCTTCTGGGCCTGGCCCATCGTCGCGTCCGGCGCGAGGTTGAAGCTGAGGCTCATGGTCGGGAACTGCGAATCGTGATCGACCTCGGTCGGCGCGACGGTGTTTTCCATGTGCGCGACCGCGGTGATCGGCACCATCGCGCCGGACGATGAGCGCACGTAGATGCGTTCGAGCGATGCGGGGCTCGCGGCCTGGTTCGGCAGCGCGCTGACGACCACCTTGAACTGGTTGATGTCCGAATAGATCGTCGACACCTGGCGCTGGCCGAACGCGTCGTAGAGCGCGCTGTCGACCGCGGCGACGCTGACGCCGAGCCGCGATGCGCTGTCGCGGTCGACGACGATCGATCTGGCGCATGCCGGCTTCGTCGATGTCGCTGCCGACGTCGCGCAGCTGCGGCACCTGCTTCAGCGCATCGACGAGACGCGGCAGCCAGAGCTGCAATTCGGCGAGATCGTCGCCCTTCAGCGCGACCTGATACTGGCCGCCACCACCGCCGCCGGGACCGCCGCCGCTCGGAAGATCCTGCACGGGACGCAGGCGCAGCTGGATGTCCGGAATGCTCGCTGCGGCCTTGTTGAGGCGCGTCATCACCGCGAATGTCGATTCGCCGTTGCGCCCCGACAGCGGCTTCAGGCTGACATAAAGCTGGCCGCTGCCGCCGCCGCTCGCGCCCCAGCCGCCGCCGAGACGCGAGCCGACGCTTTCGACGGCCGGATCCTTCATGACCAGCGCGGCGAGCTTCTGCTGCGCGGCCGACATGCGCGCCGGTGAAACGTCGGCGCTCGCATTGGTGCGTCCCTGCAGCATGCCGGTGTCCTGCTGCGGAAAAAGGCCTTTCTGCACGGCGCCGGCGAGGAAGAACGTGATCACGACGAGCACCAGCGGCTGCAGCGCCATCAGGCGCGGATGGCGCAGCGAGAAATCGAGCGCGCGCGCGTAGGTCGCCTGCATGCGCGCGTGGAACCGGTCGAGCGCATCGCCGAGGCGCGAGTGCTTGCCTTCCGCGTGCGGCTTGAGGAAGCGGCCGCAGAGCGCCGGCGTCAGCGTCAGCGAGACGATCGCCGAGAACGCGATCGCCGAGCACAGCGTGATCGTGAATTCCTTGAAGAACATGCCGGTGATGCCGCCGGCGAACAGCAGCGGGATGAACACCGCGATCAGCGAGGCGGTGATCGACACGATCGTGAAACCGATCTCGCGCGCGCCGGTCAGCGTCGCCTCGAGCCGCGGCATGCCGGCGTCGATGTGGCGGATCACGTTCTCGATGACGACGATCGCATCGTCGACGACGAAACCAATCGCGATCACCAGCGCCATCAGCGACATGTTGTCGAGCGTGTAGCCGAGCACGTACATGATCACGAACGCGCAGGCCAGCGAGAGCGGCACCGCGGTCGCCGCGATCAGCGTCGGCGCGAGGCGGCGCAGGAACAGCGCCATCGTCAGCACGACCATCGACAGCGAGATCAGCAGCGAGATCTGCACCTCGTCGATCGACGCGCGGATGATCGGCGTGCGGTCGAAGAACGGCGTCAGCGTGACGCCGGCCGGCAGCCATGCCTGCATCCTCGGCACGTCGCTCTTGATGCAATCGACGGTCGCGATCACGTTCGCGTCGGCCTGCTTGCGCACGAACATCAGGATCGCGCGCTGCGTTCCGTACCACGCGGCCTGGTACTGATCCTGCTGGCCGTCGTAGACGCGCGCGACGTCCTTGAGGCGCACCGGCACGCCGTTCTTCGCCGAGATCACGACGTCGGCGAAATCGTCGGCCGTGTGCAGCGAATCGTTCGCCGACACGGCCATCGTCGTGCGGCCGTCGGAGAGGAAGCCCTGCGGCGAAGTCACGTTCGCCGCGGCGAGCGCGTTGCGCAGCTGATCCGGCGAAAGGCCCATCGCAGTTCAGCGCGCGCAGGTTCACGTCGACGCGGATCGCCGGCGTCGCGCCGCCGGCGACGTCGACATCGCTGACGCCGTCGAGCTGACGGATGTGCTGCGCGAGCAGCGAATCGGCGAGGTCGTAGAGCTTGGACAGCGGCTGCGTCTCGCTGGTCAGCGCGAGCGCGAGCACCGGCTGCGCGTTCGGGTTGGCCTTGCGGTATGTCGGCGCATTGGTGAGGCCCGGACGGAAGATCGGGCGCGGCCGCGTTGATCGCGGCCTGCACGTCGCGCGCGGCGGAATCGACCTTGCGACCGGTCTGGAAAATCATGATCACCGACGCCGAGCCTTCGCTCGACCGCGAGCTCATCGAGTCGATGCCGGGAATCTGGCCGAGATGCCGCTCGAGCGGCGCGGCGACGGTCGATGCCATCGTGTCGGCGCTCGCGCCCGGCTGGTTCGCGGTGACGAAGATCGCCGGGAACTCCATGTTCGGCAGCGCGGCGACGCCGAGCAGGAAGTAGCAGATGACGCCGACGACGGCCATGCCGGCGGCGAGCAGCGAGGTGCCGATCGGGCGTTTGATGAAGGGGGCGGAGATGTTCATGCGCGCGCGACTTCCTACATCACTCGCCACCGCAATGCCGACGCGCGCTCTTCCCCTCTCCCGCTTGCGGGAGAGGGCAGGGTGAGGGCAGTCTTGCGCATGCCCTCACTCCTCGTCGAACGCACGCGCGCTGCGCACGAATTCGACCGATGCCGAACGCTGCCTCTGGCGCTTCCTGCGCAATCGGCAGCTTGAGCGGCTATCGATTCCGGCGGCAGGTGCCGCTTGGCCGGTACGTCGTGGATTTCGTTTGCATGCGAGCGCGGCTGATCGTCGAGCTCGATGGCGGGCAGCACGCGGATCGTCTGCTCGAAGATCTCGAGCGCACGCGCGATCTCGCGCGCTGCGGATTTCGCGTGATTCGGTTCTGGAACGACGAAGTGCTTCAGCGGACCGAAGCGGTGCTGGAGAGCATTCTTGAGGCGTTGATTCAAGCTTGCCCTCACCCCAACCCTCTCCCGCAAGCGGGAGAGGGGGAACGGCGCGAGTTCGGCGGAACGAATGAGCATCTTTCCCCTCTCCCGCTCGCGGGAGAGGGCAGGGTGAGGGCAGCTCGTGGTATCGCCCTCCGGCATGAACAAGCGCGCACTCACGCCACACGCTCCCGCAACACCGCTCGCCGCGCGCGCCGCTCCTTCGCCCAATCCGACAACCGCTCGAAATACAGATAAATCACCGGCGTCGTATACAGCGTGATCAGCTGCGACAGCAGCAACCCGCCGACGATCGAAACGCCGAGCGGCTTGCGCAGTTCCGAGCCGATGCCGTTGCCGAGCGCGAGCGGCAGTGCGCCGAGCAACGCGGCCGCGGTCGTCATCATGATCGGGCGGAAGCGCAGCAGGCACGCGCGGCGGATCGCGTCGTGCGCATTCATGCCGCCGCGCTGCGCGTCGATCGCGAAGTCGATCATCATGATCGCGTTCTTCTTGACGATGCCGATCAGCAGCACGATGCCGACGATGCCGTCGACCGAGAGGCTCATGCCGCAGACCATCAGCGCGAGCAGCGCGCCGACGCCGGCCGGCGGCAGCGTCGAGATGATCGTGATCGGGTGGATGTAGCTCTCGTACAGCACGCCGAGCACGATGTAGATGACGACGACCGCCGCGAGCAGCAGCAGCACTTCGTCGGTCAGCGAGGCCGAGAATTCGGCGGCCTTGCCGATGAACTGGCCGCGCACCTGCGGCGGAAAATTCATCTGCCGCTCGACCGCGTGCACGGCATCGACGGCGTCGGACAGCGAATAGCCCGGCGCGAGATTGAACGAGATCGTGACCGCCGGCAGCTGATCCTGATGGCTGACGACGAGCGGCGCATCCTGCGCGACTGCGGTCGCAAGCGAGGTCAGCGGAATCGTGCCGCCGGCGCCGAGCTGCACGCCGACGTTGCCGGTGTTGCCGATGCCGGCCGGCGTCGCCGAGTTGCTCGACGTGACCTGGCCGAGCGTCGTCGCGTTGCTGCCGGTCAGCGCGCCGTTGCCGTTGCCGCGCACGGTCAGCTTGTCGAGCAGCGCCGCGCTGGTGCGGAATTCCGGCGCGACCTCGAGCACGACGCGGTACTGGTTCATCTGCGTGAAGATCGTCGAGATCTGGCGCTGGCCGAACGCGTCGTACAGCGTGTCGTCGATCGTCTGCACCGGCACGCCGAGGCGGCTCGCCTTCTCGCGGTCGATCGTGAGCTTGAGCTCGTTGCCCTGGTTGGCGAGATTGTTGCCGACATCGGCAAGCTCGGGACGGCTGCGCAGCGCGTCGGTCATCTTTGCGACGAAGCCGGCGAGCTCGCCCGAGTTCACGTCGGACAATGCGTACTGGTATTCGGTCGACGCGACGCGCGTGTCGAGCGCGACGTCCTGCACCGGCTTCAGATACAGCGCGACGCCGGGAATGCCGGCGACCGCGCGCTGCAGTCCCGCGACGACGTCGTCGAGCGAACCGCGCTCGTTGCGCGGCTTCAGCACGATCGAGAGCTGACCCTGGTTCAACGTCGGATTGATCGAGCCCGCGCCGATGAACGCGGCGACGCCGGCGACGTCGGGTTGCTTGCGCAGGACTTCGGCGACGGCCTTCGTGCGTTCCTCCATCGCCGGGAACGCGATGTTCTGGTCGGCTTCGACGACGCCGGTGACGAGGCCGGTGTCCTGCTCGGGCAGAAGGCCTTTCGGGATCACGATGTACAGCGCGATCGTCACGACGACCGTGATCGACGCGACCGCGAGCATCAGCGGCTGGCGCGCGAGCACCCAGTCGAGCGTCTTCGCGTAGGCGTCGACGAGGCGCGTCCACCACGTGCGCTTGCCGTGCTCGCGCGCGTCGTCGTCCGCCGGCAGCTCGTGCTGCTTGAGCAGATACGCGCACATCATCGGCGTCAGCGTCAGCGAGATCAGCATCGAGATCGCGACCGCGATCGACAGCACCCAGGCGAATTCGTGGAACAGCCGTCCCGTGACGCCCGGCATCAGCAGCAGCGGCAGGAATACCGCGATCAGCGAAACGGTCAGCGACAGGATCGTGAAACCGATCTCGCTGGCGCCGATCGTCGCGGCTTCCTTCGGATGCCTTGCCCTGCTCGATGTAGCGCACGATGTTCTCGATCATGACGATCGCATCGTCGACGACGAAACCGGTCGCGACGGTCAGCGCCATCAGCGAGAGGTTGTCGAGCGAGAAACCGGCGAACGACATCACGCCGAACGTGCCGAGCAGCGAGAGCGGCACCGCGATGCTCGGGATCACCGTCGCCCACAGCCGGCGCAGGAACACGAAGATGACCGCGATCACGAGCAGGATCGTCAGGCCAAGCGTGAACTCGACGTCGTGCACGGACGCGCGGATCGTGATCGTGCGGTCGGAGAACACGTCCAGATGCACGTCCGCCGGCAGCACCGATGTCAGTTCCGGCAGCGCCTTGCGCACTTCCTCGACCGTCTGCACGATGTTCGCGCTCGGCTGGCGGCGGATGTCGAGCAGCACGGCGGGCTTGCCGTTCGCCCACGCGGCGAGCTGATCGTTCTCGACGCCGTCGATGACCTTGGCGACGTCGGCGAGCCGCACCGGCGCGCCGTTCTTGTAGCTGATGATCGTCGTGCGGTATTCGTCGGCGTCGGTCGAGCTGGTCGTTGGTGCCGATCGAGAAGCTCTGCACGGCGCCGTTGAGGCTGCCTTTCGGCGCGTTGACGTTGGCCTGCGTCAATGCGCTGCGCACGTCTTCCATCGTCAGGCCGAGATTGGCGAGCTGCGCGGGATTGACCTGCACGCGCACGGCCGGACGCACGTTGCCCGCGATCGATACGAGTCCGACGCCGGCGATCTGCGAGATCTTCTGCGCGATGATGCTGTCGGCGTAGTCGTTGACGTCGCGCAGCGGACGCGTTTCGCTGGTCAGCATCAGCGTCAGGATCGGCGCGTCGGCCGGATTGACCTTGTTGTAGACCGGCGGATACGGCAGGTTGTTCGGCAGCGTGCCGCGCGCGGCGTTGATCGCGGACTGCACGTCCTGGCCGGCCGCGTCGATGTCGCGGTCCATGTCGAACTGGATCACGACGGTCGACAGGCCGGCCGACGAATCCGAGCTCATCATCGTGATGCCGGAGATCTGGCCGAACTGGCGCTCGAGCGGCGTCGTCACGAGCGCGGCCATCGTCGATGCGCTCGCGCCCGGGATACTGCGTCGTCACGACGAGGCTCGGCGCGTCGATGTCGGGCAGCGCCGACACCGGCAGGCCGCGGAAGCCGATCATGCCGAGCAGCAGCAGCGCGACCATCAGCAGCGAGGTCGCGATCGGGCGGTTGATGAAGAGGGTGGAGAAGCCCATGGCGACGTGATCAGTCGGCCGAAGTGGTAGCCGGACCTTGCCGTTCGCGCTGAGCGTATCGAAGCGCGGACATCGCGAGCTGTCGGCATCGCGAGCCGTTCGTGCTTCGATCCGCTCAGCACGAACGGCGTGGAGCGTCGACTTCGATGCCTGCGTCGCGCATCAGTCACATCACCCGCCGCCGCCGCCGCGCCGCCGCGCCGCCGCGCTGCTGTGCTGCTGCGGGTTCTGCGCCTTCAGCTTGTCGAGCTCGGCCGCGCTCGTCGTCGGCGCGGCCTGCCCCGGCGCGAGCGGCTGCACCTTGCTGCCGGGCTTCAGACGGAACTGGCCTTCGGTGACGACCTTGTCGCCGACGTTGAGACCGTCGGTGACGAGGATCGTGTTGTCGCCGGCTTCGTCGCCGAGCTTGAGCGGCGTCATCTTGACCGTCGAATCCGGCTGCACGACGTAGGCGTAGCTGCCGTCGGGTCCGCGCTGCACGGCGGTCGCCGGAACGACGAGGCCGTTGCCGACGGTCTTCACCTTGACGCGCACGTTGACGAACTGGCCGGGCCAGAGCGTGTTTTCGAGGTTCGCGAATTCGGCCTTGAGCTTGAACGTGCCGGTCGTCGTGTCGATCTGGTTGTCGATGACCTTGAGCACGCCCTCGGCGAGCGGATGGCTGTCGCCGCGGTCGAGCGCAGTCACCGGCAGCGGCGTCGATGCGTCGGTCGCGCGCACGAGCTCGAGATTCTGCTCGGGCAGGTTGAAGATCACGTTGATCGGATGCACTTGCGTCAGCACGACGATGCCGGTGCCCGAGTTCGCGGTGACGAGATTGCCGACGTCGACCTGGCGGATGCCGGCGATGCCGTCGATCGGCGCGGTGATCTTCGTGTAGCCGAGCTGCGTCCTCGCGCTCGAGATCGCCGCGTCGTCGGCGGCGACCAGCGCTTCCTGCTGGCGCACGAGCTGGCGCTGGTTTTCCAGATCCTGCGCGGCGACGAAGTTCTTCTTGATCAGCTCTTCGAAGCGCGCGAGCGTGCTGCGCGATGCGCTGAGCTGCGCTTCGTCCTGCTTCTTCTTGGCGGCGGCCTGGTCGAGCGCGGCCTGGAACGTGCGCGGATCGATCTCGGCGATCAGCTGGCCGGCCTTCACTTCCTGGCCTTCCTTGAAGTTGATCGACTTGAGCTGGCCGCTGACCTGCGCGTTGATGGTGACGGTGTTGAGCGCCTGCACGGTGCCGAGCGCGCTGAGATAGACCGGCACGTCCTTCTGCTCGACCGCGACGACGGTGACCGGCACGGGCGCATCGCTCGCGCCGGCGCCGCGCGTGGTCGCGCTTTCGCGGCGCGCAAGCAGCCGCCAGGCGATCACGCCGACCAGCACGATCGCGACGACGATCAGCGCCCACTTCCAACGCGACATGCTCGCTCCTCCGGTATGCGACAGCCGGCCTGCGCGATACTCCGGCGCCCGCGAAAGGCTAGCAGCCGTGTACGCAGGATAGGGTGCATGGCGAGTAAACGCGCCTTTACACAGGCATTCTTCAGCCCGGTTCGGACTTGGCTTTCGAGGCGCGCGCCGCCATATGAAAGGCTCGACGTTCCGGGCCTGTCTTAGCAGGCGTCAATGCTTGGAGCAGGGCGGTGCCGGCAAGATTCCCCGGCGCCGCAGTATCGTGTCGGTGTGGGTTTCGGACAGCGCTCCGCCACCGGCAGGTCCCCGGACCCCATTGCGTTCCACTCGAGGAGGTTTCATGGATACCGTCTGCGCGATTCCCGGCGCGGCGCTTGCCGTCGACCGTTCGCACGTCCCCGATCCGGCGCTGGACATCAAGCCGGCCGATGGGACAACCGAATCGACCGCGGTGCTTGCCGGCGGCTGCTTCTGGTGCACCGAAGGCGTATTCACCGCACTGGCCGGCGTGCTCGAAGTGACCTCGGGCTATTCCGGCGGCACCGCCGCGACCGCCAATTACGACGCGGTCTGCAGCGGCACGACCGATCACGCCGAGGCGATCCGCATCCGTTTCGATCCGCGCAAGATCAGCTTCGGGCAGCTGCTCAAGGTGTTCTTCGCAGTCGCGCACGATCCGACGCAGGTCAATCGCCAGGGCAACGATCGCGGCCGCCAGTACCGCTCGGCCGTATTCTTTGCCGACGATGCGCAGCGCGAAGTCGCCGAGGCGTACATCCGCCAGCTCAACGACGCGAAGGTGTTCACCGCGCCGATCGCGACCGAAGTCGTGCCGCTCGATGCGTTCTTCGATGCCGAGCGCTATCACCAGAACTATGCGGCGCTGCATCCGGAGCAGTCGTACATTGCGTATGTCGCGCAGCCGAAGGTCGAGAAGCTGCGCGAGCAGTTCGGCGCGCGGCTGAAGGACGCGTAGCAAGACACTCTCTCGCACGCGGCACGTCCGCGCGAGCGGGAGAGGTATCAATTCCCCCTCTCCCGCTTGCGGGAGAGGGCTGGGGTGAGGGCAGTCTTGGTTCGCCGCCACAAGAGCCCCTCATCCGCCTCCGGCACCTTCTCCCGCACGCGGGAGAAGGAAAAGAATCAGCACTCACGGAGATCCACCATGACAACCACCAACATCTCCACCCCGACAACCACCCCGCACAAATCCGCCTCCGGCTACGACCTCGGCCCGCTGACCGCCGCCGAGCGCGACCGTCTCGCCGCGCGCCTCGATCCCGAGGAGCGCCGCGTGCTGCTCGATCACGGCACCGAGCGTCCTTTCTGCGGAGCGCTGCTCGACAACCACGAGGCGGGCACCTACGTCTGCCGGTTGTGCGGGCTGCCGTTGTTCAAGTCGGGCAGCAAGTTCGAATCCGGCACCGGCTGGCCGAGCTTCTTCCAGCCGATCGATCCCGAGCACGTGCGCGAGATTCGCGACGCGACCTACGGCATGGTGCGCACCGAGATCCGCTGCGCGCGTTGCGACAGCCATCTCGGGCACGTCTTTCCGGATGGGCCGCCGCCGACCGGAAACAGGTACTGCATGAATTCGGTCGCGCTCGAATTCGTGCCGGAAGGGCAGGCTGCGCCTGCGGCCTGAGCCGGGTTTCGCTCAGCGGCGCTGACAACCGCTGGTTTCGGGGAAGGGCGCGCTCAAGGTGGCGCGCCCCACATCGGCGCGCAGGTCCAGCGCGATCCGCATGCCGATTGTCGCGTCCATTGGCACGGACCGATCCTCTAAGTAGCTCTGCGCAAGGCGCTCGCGGCAATTGCTGCAGTGCGGCACGACTCGCGACATTGCCCGATCGCGAATCCCCGCTTGACTCCTCCGGCCCCCGAACCGTCGAAATTGTTGCGGTGCAATTTGCCTATTCTTGCGCGCCGAGCCAATCTTGTCGGGAATTACTCCTGACCCAGGCGCGGATCGGACAGCGCTGCCGGCAGACCCTACTGCGAGGCTAATCCATGGGCGACTCTTCGATCGTCGTCAGGCACGCGTCCCGCATCATTCGGGCGGTGCGTGGCGAGCAGCGCACCTCAGTCGCCCCGCATGTGGCCAAATCCTGGAACCGGTGCCTGACCGAATACGGCATGGAGCCGAACGGAGCGCGCGCGACGGCCGTGCTCGAAGCGAACCAGCTGCGCGAACGCCAGCAGAAGCTCGGCGAGCTGCTCGGCGTAGCCCGCGCGGAGATGGAAAGCCTGTACGACCAGATCGCCGGCTCCGGCTACGCGGTCATCCTCGCCGATGCCGACGCGACGATCCTGTCGACGATCACCGATCCGACGCTCAAGCGCGAGTTCCGCCACGCCGGCCTCTGGCACGGCGCGCTGTGGGACGAGCCGCACGAAGGCACCAATGGCCTGGGCACCTGCGTCGCCGAACAGCGCGCGGTGACGATCCATCGCGACGAGCACTTCATGGGCTACAACCTGGCGATGTCGTGCTCGGGCGCGCCGATCATCGACGCGAACGGCGGGCTGCTCGGCGTGCTCGACGCATCCAGCGTCAACTGCAACGACACGCGCGTGATCCAGCGCCACACGATGGCGCTGGTCAACATGTCGGCAAACCTGATCGCGCGCTGCCATTTCCTGCGCGAGTTTCCCAAGGCGTGGATCCTGCGTTTCCACAGCCGCCCCGAGTTCGTCGGCCTGCTGCACGAGGCACTCGTCGCGGTCAGCGGCGAAGGCACGATCCTCGCGGTCAACGAGAGCGCGCTGACCCAGCTCGGCCATCCGGACCGCAAGGCGCTGGTCGGCTCGCCGATCGAGGAAGTGTTCCAGTTCCAGTTCGCCACGCTCGACCAGCGCGCGACCACCGCGCCGCAGGCGATCTGGCCGATCCGCGACGTGCATCATGGCCGCCGTTTCTTCGCGCTCGTGCGTGCGCCGCAAGGCACCCAGCACGCGAGCGCACCGCCCCGCCTCACTTCCGTGGCCGTGCGCAACGCACCGGTCGTGCCGCTCGCCGACGGCGCGCGCCGACACGTCGGCGCCGATCCGCGCATGCAGCACAATTTCAACTGCGCGCAGCAGCTGTTCGGCAAGCGCGTGCCGATCCTGCTGCAAGGCGCGACGGGAACCGGAAAGGAAGCGTTCGCGCGCGCGATGCACCAGATGTCGCCGTGGGCGACGCGCTCGTTCGTCGCGGTCAACTGCGGCTCGATTCCCGAATCGCTGATCGAAAGCGAGCTGTTCGGCTACACGCGCGGCGCGTTCACCGACGCCGATCGACATGGCCGTCCCGGCAAGATCCTGCAGTCGAGCGGCGGTACCTTGTTCCTCGACGAAATCGGCGACATGCCGCTGACGCTGCAGACGCGCCTTCTGCGCGTGATCGAGGAATACGAGATCGTGCCGCTCGGCGGCGACACGCCGGTGCCGGTCGAGCTGCATGTGATCAGCGCGAGCCATCGCGACATCCGCCAGATGGTCGCCGAAGGCGAGTTCCGCGAGGATCTCTACTACCGCCTCAACGGCACGACGCTGCATCTGCCGCTGCTGAAGGATCGCGCCGATCGCGCCGAGCTGATCGAAGTGCTGCTGCACGAAGAAAATCCGACCGGCGATCCGGTGCGCATCCAGCCCGATGCGCTGCACGCGCTGCTGAGCTATCACTGGCCCGGCAACATCCGCCAGCTGCGCAACGTGCTGCGCACGGCGGCGGCATTGTGTCTGGACAACGCGATCCGCCTGCCGAATCTTCCGCAGGAACTGCTCGATTGCGCCGGCGAGGATCCGCGCAGGCCCGAAGCCCCGCTGCCGATCAGCGCGAACGCGACACCCCTCGTCAATGCGAGCGACGGCTGCTGCCGCACGCCGCTCGACACAGCCGAGCATGCGACGCTGCTGCGCGAGCTCGAGCGCAACCGCTGGAACATCACGCACACCGCGGATGCGCTCGGCGTCAGCCGCAACACGTTGTATCGGAAGATTCGCAAGCATCAGATTCCGCTCGCCGAGTAACGACCGGCATCGCGTACGTCTCACTTCTCCCGCTTGCGGGAGAAGTCGGCGCGTAGCGCCGGATGAGGGCTCTCTGACGCGACCAAGATTGCCCTCACCCCAGCCCTCTCCCGCGAGCGGGAGAGGGGAAGAGCGGCGGGATCGCGTAGCGAGAGAAGTGTTCGTCGCGCGCTCGTCGAGCCGAACCCAGCCGCGCTTTTCACGATTTTCGTGAGGTCGTCCGCGCGAACCCGCCTGTAGCATCGACGCAATCGCCGGTCGGCGCTTTGCGTTGCCGGCTCATCGGGGGATGACAACGCGATGCGTCATACACGAACGAGCACGGCCGGCCGCGTGCTCGCGGTCATCGGATTCGCCGGCGTCGGCGTCGCCGCGGCACAGGACGCGAACGCGCCCGCCACACAGAAGCTGCCCGACATCGTCGTCACCGCGACGCGCACCGAGCAGTCCTCGTTCGACGTGCCCGCGTCGATCGACTCGGTCGCGATCGGCGATGCGACCGACACGCTCGCCGTCAATCCTTCGGAATTCCTCGAAGGCGTTCCCGGGCGTGCTCGCGCGCGATCGGCAGAACTACGCGCAGGACGAGCAGATCTCGATCCGCGGCTTCGGCGCGCGCGCGACGTTCGGCGTGCGTGGCGTGCGCCTGTACACCGACGGCATTCCGGCGACGATGCCCGACGGGCAGGGGCAGGTCTCGCATTTCAATCTCGATTCGGCCGATCGCGTCGAAGTGCTGCGCGGACCGTTCTCGGCGCTGTACGGCAACTCGTCCGGCGGCGTGATCCAGCTCTTCACCGCAGACGGCAGCGATCCGGGCCAGATCAAGACGGGCCTCGTCGGACAGAGCTACGACACCTGGCGCGCGAGCATCAACGCGCGCGGCGTGTACGGACCCGACCGACTACAACCTCGACTTCACGCATTTCCAGACCGACGGCTATCGCGATCACAGCGCGGCGCAGCGCGAATCCGGCAATGGAAAGCTCAACATCAAGGTCGGCGACGGCGGCAAGCTGACGCTGCTTTCGAACACCGTCAACCTGCCGAGCGCGCAGGACCCGCTCGGTCTGACGCGCGCGCAGTTCGAGAGCGATCCGCAGCAGGCGTCGCCGGTCGCGTTGCTCTTCAACACGCGCAAGAGCGTGCAGCAGTCGCAGGGCGGCGCGATCTACGAGCAGCAGTTCGGCGGCGGCAGCACGCTGCGCATGATGGGCTACTACGGCCAGCGCGACGTGACGCAGTACCTCGCGATTCCGGTCGCGACGCAGGGCAACCCGCTGCATTCGGGCGGCGTCGTCGATCTCGGCGGCAAGTACGGCGGCACGGACATTCGCTGGACGTGGAAGGGCGATCTTGCGGGCCGCCCGTTCGAGATCGCGACCGGCGTCAACTACGACCGCCAGGAACAAGGGCGCAAGGGCTACGAGAATTTCGTCGGCGACACGCTCGGCGTGCGCGGTGCACTGCGCCGCAACGAGGACGACACCGTGTTCGACTTCGATCAGTACGCGCAGGTGACCTGGCAGTTCACCGACACATGGTCGTTGACGGCCGGCGCGCGCCACAGCGAAGTCAAGTTCGATTCCGCCGACCACTACATCACCGATGCGAATCCGGACGACTCGGGCAACGTCGGCTACAGCGCGACGACGCCGGTCGCGGGCCTCATGTGGCGCGTGTCCGATACGACGCACCTCTACGCCTCGTACGGCAAGGGCTTCGAGACGCCGACGTTCAACGAGCTCGCCTATCGCGCCGACGGCGGCTCCGGGCTCGCGTTCAATCTCGTGCCGGCCAAGAGCAAGAACGGCGAGCTCGGCATCAAGTTGCGTCCGACGCAGGCGATCGATGCTGAATTTCGCCGTGTTCCGCGCCGACACCGACAACGAGCTTTCGATCGCGACGAACTCGGGCGGGCGCACGACGTACCAGAACATCGGCGAGGCGCGGCGGCAGGGCGCCGAAGCGGGTCTCGGTGCGCAGCTCGGCGACGACTGGCGCCTGCAGGTCGCGCTGACCTGGCTCGATGCGACGTTCCGCTCCGATTTCCTCACGTGTCCCGGCACGCCGTGCACGTCGCCGACGCTGGCGCCCGCGGGCACGCGCATTCCCGGCGTGCCGAAGCAGGATTTCTTCGCATCGCTGCAGTGGGGCCACGACGTCGGCTGGCGCGCTTCGATGAAGGGCAACTACGTCGGCTCGGTCCCGGTCAATGACATCAACACCGATTCCGCGCCGTCGTATTTCGTGTTCGGCATCGATGCGGGCTACGGATTCAACCTCGCCTCGGGCCAGCTGCGCACGTTCTTCAGCATCGACAATCTGTTCGATCGCAACTACGTCGGCTCGGTCATCGTCAACGACGGCAACGGACGCTATTTCGAACCGGCGCCCGGGCGCACGTACACGCTCGGCGTGCAGTGGTTGTGGACAGAGTGAAGCGGCCTCGTCACACGTAGGACGCTACTCGCGAACACCCTGCTCGCGCGGCCGGTTGCAGCCGTCTTTCGAACGCGCGCAAGATGCGCCGCATCGGTCGCGGAGGTCCTTCGATGCGAATGTCGCGCTATCTGATCACGCGGATCATCGCGGTCAGCGCGGTGATCCTGCTCGCGGCGCTTGCGCTCGCGCTCTGGCGCGCGCAGTACGACGTGCAGCGCGAGGAGCGCGGCGCGCTCGAGATCGTGCATCTCTTCGAGCATCTCTACGCGATCGAGAACGGACCGGCCGGCGAGGTCGAGGCGCACATGGAGGCGCTGCGCCGGATCAACGCCGCCGGCGACCTGCGCCACATCCAGCTCGATCTTCGCGACGCCGCCGGCACGATCCGGTCGCACCGCGCAGCCTCGAGCCTTCGAGCGCGCTGGAGCGCCTGTTCGCGCTGATCGCGCCCGGGCATGCGCTCGGTGCAGGTCGATCCGTCGGGGCCGTGGACGCTGGAGCGCAACGACAATGCGCGCTTCGCCGCGACGCTCGCGCTCGATCCGTCGAGCGAGCAGCGCGAGGCGCTCGACAATCTTCTCGGCATGCTGCTCGTTCTGCTCGGCTACGGCGCCGTGCTGCTGCTCGCGGTGTACTGGGCGCTGAGCCGCACGCTCGCGCCGCTGCAGCCGATCCAGCAGGCGATCGAGCGCTACGAGCGCGACGATTTCGGCTACCGCCTGCCGCCGCTGCCGTTTGCGGAGATGGATCGCATCGCGCGCGCTCTGAATCATCTCGCGGCGACGTTGTCCAGCACGCGCGAGGCGCGCCGTGTCGTCAGCCTCAAGCTGGTGTCTTCGCAGGAAGAGGAACGCGCGCGGATCTCGCGCGAGCTGCACGACGAGCTCGGCCAGACGCTGACCGCGATGCGCGCCGATGTCGCGTGGCTCGCGTACCACACGGCGGTCGATGTCGGAGCTGCGCGACGTCGTTTCCGGCCTCGGCCGTCATTGCGAACGGTTCCACGAGCAGGTGCGCGATCTGCTGCGCCGGCTGCGTCCGCACGGAGGCGACGGCGCGGCGAGTGGCGTGCCGCTGCGCAAGCTGCTCGACGATCTCGTGCAGAGCTGGCGCGAACGGCCCGGACAGCACGCCGATTACAGCCTGCACTATGAGCTCGGCGATCGCGCGCTGCCGGACGATCTCGCGCTCGTGCTGTATCGCCTGACGCAGGAAGCGCTGACCAACGCGACGCGCCACGCGGACGCGACGCGCGTCGACGTGCGCGTCGGCGCGCGGGCGAACGGCGATATCGAATGGAGCGTCGAGGACGACGGCATCGGGCTCGATTCGGTCGAGAACGCGCCGCATCGCGGCAACGGCCTCGCCGGCATGCGCGAGCGCGTGTGGGCGCATGGGGGCGAGATCGAGATGGAACCGTCTTCGCGCACGTCGTCGCGCAGCGGCTTGCGCATCCGCGCGCGCTTCGCATCGGTGCAGGTCGCGTCACCCGTCGCGGCGAATGCCGCGACACTTCAATCCCCTCTCCCGCTCGCGGGAGAAGGGAAGAGCTAGCTCGCGCGATCGTCCTGCAATGACAGCAGCCCGTGCGCTTCCGCGTAGCGATACATCTCGAGCGAAGAGCCAAGCCCCGTCTTCTGCCGGATCGACGTCTGATAGTTCGCGATCGTCTTCGCGCTGAGCCAGCGCGTGGCCGCGATCTGCTCGACGCTGTGTCCCTTCGCGAGCAGCAGGAAAATCTCGAACTCGCGCGGCGAAAGCGTCGCGTGCAGTGCGTCTCGGCGCTGCTCCGCGCCGGCCAATGCGTGCGCGATATCGGCTGAAACCGGCTGCTCGCCGGCGATCACGGCGTGCACGGCGGCGACCAGCGATTCGGGCGCGCTGCTTTTCGTGATGTAGCCCGCGGCGCCGGCGCGCAGCGTCTGCGCGGCAAGCTCGGCGCTTTCGTGCATCGTGAAGATCAGCACGCGCAGCTGCGGCATGCGTCGGTGCAGCCGCTGCAGCGTGGCGAGGCCGCCCTGGCCCGGCATGCCGAGATCGAGGATCAGCACGTCGGCATCGTGCGATGAGAGCCAGCGGTATGCGCTTTCGCCGTCGCCGAATTCGGCGACGATCTGCATGCGCTGATCGAGCTCGAGCAGCCGCCGGTAGCCGGCGCGCACGACCGCGTGGTCGTCGGCGATCGCGATGCGCAGCGGCGTATCGATGTGATCGCGCGCGCTGCGCGTGCGCTGGCGCTCGCGCGATGCGAGCGGCGCGGGATGCGGTGTCGACAGATCCATGCGGGAGGGCGTATCCGTCGCGTTGCGTACGGATACGCCCGAACGCATCAGGCCTTGAGGGCGCCCGACAGCCTTGGCGACATGCGTCGCGATCGCATCCATCAGCGGCGGCGACAGGCAGTCGTAGGGCTCGAGGCCGAGCTCCTTGATGCGGCCGCGCACTTCGCCCATGCGGTCGGGCGCGAAGCCCGATTCGATGATCGACGAGACGAACGCGGCGAACTGCGGTTCCTGCCAGCCGGTCTGCGGCGACAGCTCGGTATGGATGAAATCGAGGCCGTAGAACGGATGCTTGGTGTTCTCGATGCGTCCGTACATGTGCACGCCGCAGCCGGTGCATGCGTGACGCTGGATCGTCGCGCTCGGATCGACGACCTTGAGCTTGTCGGCGCCCTTGGTCACGCTGACCTTGTCGCGCGGCACGACCGCGACGACCGAGAAGTTCGCGCCTTCGGGCTTCCAGCACTTGGTGCATCCGCAGGCATGGTTGTGCGCGCTCTGCGACTTCACCGAGACTTCGACCGCTCCGCACTTGCACTGCAGCGTGCCGCCCTGGAAATCCTTCGAGCCGGGCTTGATGCCGTTGTCGACGGTCGGATGGATATTGACGCTGGCCATTTTTCACCTCACGTTTTTTTGGAAAGCACGCGGCACGCCCGCGTTGCGCGCACCACTTAGTAGCGGATCACCGATCGGATCACTTTGCCTTCGTGCATCAGATCGAACGCGTGGTTGATCTGGTCGAGCGGCAGCACCTCGGTCACGAACTCGTCGATCTTGAGCTTGCCGTTCATGTAGTTCTCGACGTAGCCCGGCAGCTGCGTGCGGCCCTTGACGCCGCCGAACGCCGAGCCGCGCCAGACGCGGCCGGTGACGAGCTGGAACGGACGCGTCGAGATTTCCTGTCCCGCGCCGGCGACGCCGATGATCGTCGATTCGCCCCAGCCCTTGTGGCAGCACTCGAGCGCCGAGCGCATGACCTTGTGTTGCCGATGCATTCGAACGAGTAGTCGACGCCGCCGTCGGTCATGTCGACGATGACCTGCTGGATCGGCGTGTCCTTGTAGTCGGCCGGATTGACGAAGTCGGTCGCGCCCATCGCCTTGGCCATTTCCCACTTCGACGGATTGAGATCGACCGCGATGATGCGCGAGGCTTTCGCCATGACCGCGCCCTGCACGCAGGCAAGGCCGATGCCGCCGAGGCCGAACACCGCGACCGTCGAGCCGGGCGTGCACCTTCGCGGTGTTGAGCACGGCGCCGATGCCGGTCGTGATGCCGCAGCCGAGCAGGCACACCTTGTCGAGCGGCGCCTTCGGGTTGATCTTCGCGAGCGCGATCTCGGGCAGCACGGTGTATTCGGAGAACGTGCTGCAACCCATGTAGTGCAGGATCGGCTTGCCGTTCTTGGAGAAGCGCGAGGTGCCGTCCGGCATCAGGCCCTTGCCCTGCGTCACGCGGATCGCCTGGCAGAGATTGGTCTTGCCGGATTTGCAGAACTTGCACGCGCCGCATTCGGGCGTGTAGAGCGGGATCACGTGGTCGCCGGGCTTGACGCTGGTCACGCCGGGTCCGATTTCCTGCACGATGCCGCCGCCTTCGTGGCCGAGGATGACCGGGAACAGGCCTTCCGGATCGGCGCCGGACAGCGTGAACGCATCGGTGTGGCAGACGCCGGTCGCGACGATCTGCACGAGGACTTCGCCGGCTTGCGGCTTCTGCGAGATCGACCTCTTCGATCTCGAGGGGCTTGCCGGCCGCCCATGCGACTGCTGCTCTGGTTTTCATTGCTCAGGATCTCCTGGAAAATTCCATTTAGCTCGGCCGTGTTGCCATGCGCTGCTGCACGGTTGCCGCAGGCCCCGCGCGGCAGATGCGGGCGCGTCACGCGACGGTCGCATCCGATCCGCGCGAATCACGCGCCCATGCAGAAATGTGGACGACGCGAGCCCTCGAATGCGTTGGGAAGGCAATCTGCATGCCACCCAAAAACAAAGCGTAACCTACCGTTTTTCAAGAACTTCTTGGCGCTCCGACGGCGTTTCGCGCACTCGTTTCGGCGCAGCGGTGAAACGGAAATGGAACAGCTGTTCCAGATGGCGACGATGCGTGCTGCGCGTGCGCCAGACGGCGGTTCGTCATTGCGGAATCGTGACGCCCCACGGCAGCTCGCCGACCGGAATGTCCTTGATGACCTTGAGCGTGCCGGTATCGATCACGCTGACGCTGTTGGAGCGTCCGTTGGCGACGTAGAGCTTCTTGCCGTCCGGCGTCAGCGCCATGTTCCACGGACGCTGGCCGACCTTGATCTCGGCGGTGACCTTGTTGGTCGCGACGTCGATGACCGCGACGCTGCCGGCGCCGCCGTTTGCCGCGTAGATGCGCTTGCCGTCGTGACTGACCGTGACGCCTGCGGTGCGCAGCGGCGTCGTGATGCTCGCGATCTTCTTGCGTGCCGGGAGGTCGATGACGTCGACCGCGTTGGCCGATTCCTGCGCGACGTACACGTGCGGCGTGCCGGGCACGAACGCGGCGCCGCGCGGATGGCCGCTGGTCGCGATCGTGCCGACGGATTTCTTCTGCGCGAGGTCGATCACGTCGAGATTGTCCGAGCCTTCGTTGCTGGTCAGCAGCAGCTTCGCGTCGGGCGCGAACTCGCAGTGCTCGGGATTCTTGCCCTGGGTCGGGATGCGCGATTCGATCTTGAACGTCTTCGGATCGATCAGCAGCACCTTGTGCTGGCCCTCGGCGCAGACCGCGAGAGATCGCCGGATGGCGACAGGCGCACGCCCTCGGCTTCCTCGCCGATGTCGACGCTGTGCTTGACCGAATCGGTCGCGGGATCGATCGCCACGAGCTTGTTGTGCTCGGCGTCGACGACATAGAGCACGTCGCCTTTCGCATCGGAATCGATCGCCTGCAGGCGCTTGCCGAGCGTGCCGCCGGCCGAGAGCGTGCGCGTGACCGTATCCGTCGCGGTATCGATCACCGAAATCGTTCCGCTCTTCTGGTTCGGCACGTACGCGAACGGTGCGGCGGACGCGGGCGACGCGACTGCGAAGAGCGCCGCGGCGATCGCGATGCCGCACGCGCTTGCGAAAGCATGATCAGGCTTCGACGAACATCTGATACGCATCGACACGCTGTCTCCGTTTCGTCGCCGGAACGACGACGCGATGTGGACGAACCACACCGCGGCGTCGACTTCGACGGCATCTTCTCCGAAAGCACGTCGCGAATGAAACGCGCGACGTTGCAGGAAAGGCTCTGCCCGTGTGGCAGAGCCTGCGCGATGACGCGGCGGCCTTACTTCAGCTCCGGCGGCGTGCCGTACTTGTAGTGCTGATCCACGTTCGGGCTGTACTTGGAGCGCACGAACGTCAGGATCTTCCAGAGCTCGTCGCTGTTCTTGATCAGCGTGCCGAACGGCGGCATCGGGCCGACCACGTTCTCGCTGCCGTGGCGCGAATAACCCTGCTTCTGCAACTCGTCCTGCCGAGCGTGACGAGGCGGAACAGCGTGTCGTCGTCGCCGTCGTAGACCCACACGTCGTTGGTCAGCGGCGGGCACATGCCGCCGCCACCGCCGCCGCCGTGGCAGCCGTTGCAGCTGTAGCCGAGGAAGATCTTCTCGCCCTGCGCGACGATGTCGGCCTGGCTGTCGGTGTACGGATTCTTGAGCTGGCCCTTCGGCGTCTGCTTGACGAGATCGGGCGGCGTGATCTTCGAGTAGTCGACTTTCGCGTCGGCTTTCGCGTCGGCTTTGGGCGCGTCCGCGGCCGTGGCTCCGTCGTACACGAACACGAGCGCAGCAAACGCCAGTGCGGCCAGAGCGCTTCCACTCAACACTTTCTTAAGCACAGCTCATCTCCTTTGATCGAAGAGCCTGCGGAATGCGCGCAAACCGCAGCTTGCCCATGAAATCGATTCTCACCCGAATGACTTAAGGGGCGATAACCGGGGGTGTAAATTCCAGCAAAGCCTCGCTGCGCACGCGCGCGCAATCCCGCGCGCAGCACCTCGCTCACGACTTGTCGCCCGGCTTCTGCCCGGCCTGAAGAAGCTTGGCGACGCCCTCGCTGTTGTTCGACTTGGCGATCATCAGCGCCGTGCGACCGTCTTCGCTCTTGACGTTCGGATCGGCGCCGGCCTGGATCAGGAGCGTCGCGTTGTCGGTGCCGTTGCCGGCCGCCGCGATCATCAGGGCGGTCACGCCGCCCGGATTCTTCGCATTGACGTTCGCGCCTTTCTGCACGAGCGCCTTGGCGATGTCGGTCGAGCCCGAGGCCACCGCGAGCATCAGCGGCGTGTAGCTGCCCTGGCCGACCGGATGGTTGACGTCTGCGCCGGCCTCGATCAGCGCCGCGGCCGCCTTGCTCTTGCCGTTCTGCGCTGCGATCGACAGCGGCGTCAGACCGCTGCGCTTCCTTGGTGAGGTCATGGCGCGCGCCGTGCGCGATGCAGAAGCCGTATGAGCTCGGGGTTGTCGCTCCATGCCGCATACATCAGCGGCGTCCAGCCGGAAAGATCGGTCGCGTTCGGATCGGCCTTGTGCTCGAGCAGCAGCGATGCGATCGGCGCGTAGCCGAACCGCACCGAGTTGCCGAGCGCCGTATAGCCGTCGCCGTCGCGCGCGCTCGCGTCGGCGCCGTGATCGACGAGGTATGTCACGCGCTCGAGATCGTTGGCGATGACCGCGTTGCCGAGCTCGGCGCTCGGATCGGCGCCCTGCGCGAGCCATTTCTTGAGATCCTCGACGTTGGTCTTCGGCTCGTCGTTCGCGGCCGTGCGCTGCGATGCGTCGGCCAGTTTGTACGGGCCGTGCGAGGGCAGATCGCCGTCGATGACGCAGTCGGCGCATTTGACCAGCGGCACGCCGTACTCGACGAGGATCGCGTGGATCTTGTCCTTGCTGTCGCGTATCGCCTGCTCGACGGCAGCCTTGACCTCGGGACGCCCGCGCGGCGTCGCCATCGCCATGTCGAACTCGAGCGGAACTTGGTCTTCCATCAGGTTGACCGGCTGGATCACCAGCGGCGCCTTCTTGATCGATTTGTAGTAGCCCGCCATCGGGCCCCACACGGCGGCCATATCGAGTTTCTTGTCGATGACCTGCTGCACGGAATAGGACGGCTGATCCTCGGGAACGATATCGCCGTCGTGCGAGAGATACTGGATCACGGTGTTCTGCATGACGCCGTGCGCGGCGAGCGCCTGGCGGATCGCGGAAACCTGATACACGCCGATGCGTCCGCGCTGCAGCGCAGGATCGTCGAGATCCTTGATGACGATGCCGCTGTCCTCGCGATAGACGAGCACGAACGTCGAGCGGTAGAGCGGCGTCGTCATCTCGGCGCCGTCGGTGTCGGACGCCATGTCCATCCACAGACGCGCAACTTCCCGCGCCGAGCGTGTTGCGCATCAGCGCGCGCTCGAACGACGGACGCCAGTAGTACTGGACGCCGGTGCCGAGCGTCTCGCCGAGCACCTCGGCGATCTTGTTCTGGAAGCCTTCGCCCTTCTTGTTCGACAGCGGCATGTTGCCGGGGTCTGCGCAGACGGTGAAGGAGGTCAGTTTCTCTTCGGCCGCCGCGGCGCTGGCGCCCGCGATGAACGCGACCGACAGCGCGATTCGAAGCATCGTTTTCATGCGCGTACCTCTCGTTCCAGATTGCAGACTTTGACAACGGGGGATGTTGCTGAATTCCGTGCCCCGGCGCCATCGGAACGATTCCCGACGCTGATGCGCAGCCTCGACGCACCGCAGAGCGAAAAACGCCCGGCGCCGAAGCGCCGGGCGTTGCTTGGATCAAACGGATAACAACAACAACGAACTCATCAATCCGTTACGGCGAACCGCCCGCAGCCATGGTCGGACCTGTCGACGCCCCGCCAACACGGAACGTATACAGCGTGCCGCCCTGCGGGATGTGGTTCAGACCCGCGGCCTTCGTCATCGCCGTCGCGCCGATCGCACCGAACTTGTCGTTCAGATCGAGACCCGCGGTGACCGGCAGGCCAATCCATCCGCCGATACCGGACCAGATCGTGATGTACGACTTGCCCTTGACGTTCCACTGGATCGGGTTGCCGATGATGCCGGAGCCGAGCTTGCGCGACCAAAGCACCTTGCCGGTGTTGCGGTCGAGAGCGCGGAAGTCGCCGCCGAGGCTGCCGTAGAACACGAGGCCGCCACCGGTCGACCAGCGTGCCGCCCCAGTTGGGATACTGGTCAGGCACTTCCCACTCGGTCTTGCCGGTCACGACGTTGAACTTCTTGACCTTGCCGGTGATGCCGGGCTTTTCCGGATACATGTACACGTTGGCGAACACGTACACGGTGCCCTGCTGCGTGTGCGAGCGTTCCTGCGGATTCAACTCCATGCACCAGTTGTTGGTCGGCACATAGAAATTCGCCGGATCGTTCGGATCGACCGACGCCGGCTGCTGATCCTTGCCGCCCATCGCGGACGGGCAAGCCTGCGTGTTGGCCTGCGGCAGCAGCGGCGAGTGCTCGGCGACCTTGACCGGACGACCGGTCTTCATGTCGACCTTCTCGGCCCAGTTCACGGTCACGTACTTGTTCGCGCGCAGCAGCGAGCCGTCCGTGCGATCGAGCACGTAGGCGAAACCGTTGCGGTCGAAGTGCACGAGCGCCTTGTGCTTCTTGCCGTCGACGTCGAGGTTGTCGACCAGGATGACTTCGTTGATGCCGTCATAGTCCCACTGGTCGAACGGCGTCATCTGATAGACCCACGCCGCTTCGCCGGTATCGACGTTGCGCGCGAAGATCGACATCGACCACTTGTTGTCGAACTGGCCGTTGTTGCAGGCTTCCTGCGTCTGCGGCTTGGCGCCGCAACGGAACGACGGGCTCCAGAGGCCCGGGTTGCCGGTGGCGTAATAGACGAGATGCAGGTCGGGATCGTACGCATACCAGCCCCATGCCGCGCCGCCGCCACGCTGCCACTCGTCACCCGGATACGTATGGATGCCGAGATCCTTGCCAGCGGTGCCGTACTGCGGGTTCTTCTTGTTGGTGTTGGCGGTCAGGCAGACGTCTTTGTCGGTGCCGGTCGACTGGCATTCCCACACCTTCTTGCCGTCAGCCAAGGCATACGCCGTGAAACGACCGCGCGCTGCGAACTCGTCGCCGCCGAAGCCGATCATGACCTTGTCGTTGGCGATGATCGGAGCCGGCGTGATCGTCTCGCCCTTGTCCGGATGCGCGTGCTTGACGACCCACGCTTCCTTGCCGGTCTGCGCGTCGAGCGCGATGACATAGCCGTCGAGCGTGCCGAACACGAACTTGCCGTCCGCGTACGAGCCGCCGCGATTGACCGTGTCGCAACATGCGCGCGGCACGGCGGATTCGTCGCGGCCGCTGGTCTTCACGTAGCTCCACGCCTGCACCGGATGATCCGGATCGGACAGATCCAGCGCCTGCACGATGTTGCACTTGGACATCTCGGGACAGCCGCTGATGATGAACATCATCGGTTTGCCGCCGACGTCGTTGATGACGAGCGGTTGACCCTCATGACCGCGCAGCGCGCCGCTGGATTGTGCCCAGGCGAACTGCAGGTCCTTGACGTTGTCGGTGTTGATGTCCTTGAGCGCGCTATAGCGGTGCTGCATCAGATTGCCCGCTGGGGCGGCCCACTGGTTCGGATCCTTGAAACGGGCGAATTGCTCGGTATCCGACGAGGCCATCGCGACGCTGGCGGTTCCGAGCAGCGCTGCAGCAGCGCAGTACAACTTGACTCGATGTTTCGCTGTAAGCCAACTCATCTTTTACTCTCCTCCTGCATGGGTCGGTAGTACTTCCGCGGCGACGCGAAAGCAGCCGGCGAACAGTCATCAGCCTGAGTTTCTACGCTTGCGTGGCCATGGGTTCGCGAATTTTCTGGAAGCCGAAGTTCTGGACATCCGCGCATGCCACAGGCGCCGGTCCCCTCGAACATGCCGGATCGGTCTGCGATGCGCTTCTATCTACTGCAGCGCTTGTGCCAACCCGACGTTAAGAGGAAAAAGCTACATGCATCAATCGATTGCATATTGTTGCGCCGCAACGATTTTTTGCGAGTGTTCCACCGACGGAACACCGCAGGCGGGCGCGCTGCACCGGGCTTGGCATAGCGCCGGTGAGGCCGTCGGCGCAGCAGGCGCCGGTTCAACGGGGAGGAAAACGCGACACGCGCGATCGCGCGTCGCACGCGGACGCGCGCGAATTGCGGGTTTCAGGAAACTGCGCGGCGCCGCAGCGGCCGAGGAGGCCGCTGCGCGCCGGAACGTTCGAGCGTGCGGATCAGTCGACTTCGAACGACTGCAGATCGACCGGAACCGTCACGGTGACCGTGCCGTGCATGCCGATGCCGCCCGGCTGCGCCGTGGATTTCGCAGAAATACGGCGATCGTGCCGGCGGTCGGGAACGTCACGGTCGAAGTCCAGCCGGTCGCCGACGGCGTGCCGTCGCCACCCGCGCCGTCGCAGCCGTTGGCACAGCGGAACGCCGTCACCGCGCCCGGATCCGATGTGACGTTGTGCGGCGCCGCGCCGCCCGCGTAGGTCCAGGTCACGGTGTCGCCCGCGGCGATGCTGATGTCTACGGGCGAGAACGTGTTGCCGGCGCCACCGACAGTGACGTTGTGAGTCGTACCGGCAAAGGCGCCGGCCGAGAACAGGCCGAGAGCCGCAACGATGCCGAGCGTTGTTGTGGTCTTGCACAAGCTAGAGCGCATGATTTCTTCCTCCATACTTCGATCTAATGTTCAGCCCGCGGCTTCCCCGCCCGGACCACATGACCCTCGAACCAAAAGCCCGTCGATTAGACGCCAGCGATGTTGAACGCGTCGCTGAAGCGCGTGTATTCAGACCGCCGGATTGCGCCGATGCCCGCACTCGCTGGCGAGACGGCTGGGCCGGCTGTATTCGCTGCCAAAACAGCATGTTAGCGTTCCGAGCCACAATGCCCTTCTCCGACGCGCCCCGTTCATTTGTACACGTGGCGCGAAAACCATTGTCCCGTGAGCACACCAATCAGGGTGCCGATTGAAGCCAGGCCGCGACCGCGGCGATGGACTCGTCGTCCAGCGTGCGCGCCACCGGCGTCATGATCCGTGCCGCTCGATGACGACAGGTGCTTGCCGTCGCGGAATTCCTTGAGACGCTGCACGACGTAGTCGGCGTGCTGGCCGCGCAGCGCCGGATACAACCGGTAGCTCGCATTGTCCGCGGCCAACGGATTGCCGCGCGCATCCGCGCCGTGACAGCCCTGGCACGGCGGCGTGCCGTGCGCCGGATCGCCTTCGCGGTAGAGCGTTGCGCCGCGGCTCGACGCGTCGGTCGCCGGCGAGCTCGGCGCCGGCGGCAGCGACGCGAACCATGCGGCGAGATCGCGCATCGTCGCGTCGTCGAGATTCTCGATCTGCGAGGTCATCGGCGACTCCGGCCGCGCTTCACGCTTGAACACGACGAGCTGCCAGTAGAGGTACTCGGCATGCTGGCCGGCGAGATTCGGAAACATCGCCGCGGGCGAAATGCCGGCCGCGCCGTGACACGCGCTGCACACGGCGGCTTTTTCCTTGCCGACGTTCGCGTCGCCGTGCAACGGCTCGATGCGGCGCAGGTCGAAGAAATCGCTTCGCGCCCGCGAGCGCCGACGCGCACGCGAGCAGCGATGCGACGACGACGAAGCGGGCGATGGACCGGGTCAGGAATGTCATGGCGCGGTCCCCGCTACAGCTCGATGTTGAGCAGCACGCCGACGAGGTTCGCGCTGTAGCTCTGCGGCCCGCCGTCGGTGTAGACGCGATGATCGATGACCTGGCCCGCGGCGAAGCCCGAGTAATGCCAGTCGACGATGTCGCCGCGCTCGTAGTAGTCGAACACGCGCAGCGACATGCGTTGCGTCAGCGGGAACGTGACACCGACCGTGAGCCCGTTGACGCGGATAGTTCATCGGCGGGAACGCGTTGTCGGGCAGGAATCCGTCCGCGAAATACGCGAGCGCGGCCGGCGTTGCGAACGTGTAGCTCGTCGTGCCGCGCGAGTAGATGAAGTTCCAGCTCGCATCGAAACGCACGCGTCCGAACAGCTGCGTCAGCGTCGCGCCGGCGTTGTGGTTCTTCTGCTTGTCCGTCGCCCACCAGCGGCCGTCGAGCGGGTAGGTCACGCCGCCGAGCGTCGGATCGCTGCCGAACTCGGCGTCGTTGACGTTGGCCATGTCGAGCTTCGACTGATCGTAGCCGTAGAAGACGCTCGCGTTCGTCGAAGGCGAGGGCTGCCATTCCCACTGCAGCGCGACGCCGATCGTGTCGTAACCCTGCCGGCCGAGCACGGCGTCGTAGTCGTTCCAGTCGCCGCGCACCGACGCCGTGAACGTCATGTCGTCGCGCGCGGCGAACGTCGCCATCAGGTCGACCTTGTTCTCGTCGCGGTTCGAGACGTCGTACTTGCGCAGCGCATCGACCGTGAACGGCAGCGCGCCGCCCGGCGGCGTCGACGTAGCCCGGCAGGCTGCTCGAGAACGCAAAAGCGTACGGATCGTAGTTGTAGCGATCGCCGCTCTGTTTGAGGAACGTGTAGTTCGCGCGGAACGTCAGCCAGTCGAGCGCGCGGTTGACCCAGGTCAGCTTGATGCTGTTGTCGTCGACTTCGCTGCGCTCGCGGTTGCTCGGCTCGTAGCGGCTGTACGCGTAGGTCGCGCCGAGCGTGTTGTGCCCGCCGAGCTTCCAGTCGGCGCCGACGTTCGCGTCGGTCGTCTGCATGTCGAGCGGAATGCTGCTGATCTGGGTCAGGTTCGACGCCTGCGTGACCGGATCCCACAGACCCACTTCGCCCGGCACGATGCTGCCCTGCGCGCCGTTCTCGTTGATGTAGCCGTACTGGCCGGTCAGCGGGTTATAGGCGAGATACGTGTTGCGGTAGTCCTCGCGATTGAAGCGCACGCCGCCGCGCACGGTGAGATCGGACGTCGGCTGCAGCACGACGCGCCCGTCGAGCGAGCGTCGTGTCGATGCTCATGTCCGCGTTCTTGCGCGACAGCGCATCGGGCGTGTTCCACTGCGAGCACGGAAACAGAAGCGGGTTCTGCGGACCCAGGCCCGAGCCATCGAGATCGATGCCGAACACGCCCTGGCAATTGATCGGCGCGATCAGCGCATCGTCCTGCGACATGCGCCCGCCGGATGCGGTCAGCGAGAGCTCGCCGTTCATCGGCAGCTTGCGCGTGAACGTAGCGCGCAGGTTGTTGTAGTCGTTGTCGGGCTCCATCGCCATCTGGCCCTGATACAGCGGCGCGGATGTCGCACCGGTCAGGACCGGCGCGATCGAGAACGGCGATTCGAAGTTGTAGCTGCGATAGCGGTCGCGATAGAACGAGCCTTCGTAGCCGAAATCCATGCGCCAGACGTCGCCCGCGTAGCGCAGGCCGCCGTTCAAGTTGATCGTCGAATCGTCGATCGGCTTGGTCGTCTCGAGGATGCCGCCGTTGTCCGGCAGCGGATAGTTGAAGAAGAACGTGCCGCCGTACGGACGCGCGCCGCTGCGCTCCTCGTCGGTGATGTTCGCGTACGCGGTCCACTGCGGCGTCAGGAACATCGAGAAGCCGACGCCCTGCTTGTCGCGCTTGACCGACAGCGTGCGCTCCGGCGTCGCCGCCGAAACCGCGGCGACTTGCGCCGGCGTGCTGCCGCCGGGCGTGAGGCCGCCGGCAGCGTCAGGTTGTTCGATGCCGACGCCGTTCCAGATCGGCCGCGCGTTGCTGGTCAGCACGTTCGGCATGTCGCGCAGGAACGCCTGGATCTTGTAGCTGCCGGCGCGGCCGAACACGGCCTGGTAGTACTGATCGTCGTCGCTGATGCGGCTGGCGCGCACGTTCGCGTAGGTGCCGTCGTCCGGACGTTCCCACGTGTAGTCGAGGAGGCCGAGGATCAGTCCGCTCTGCCAGTCGACGTAGCGGTTCCAGTACGCGTTGTCCTCGATCGCCGCCGGGCGAGACGGCGCCGATCTGCAGCACGCCGTACGAAACCCAGTCGCCGTGTTCGGCAACTTCGGGCGGCTCGGCAGGGCACATGTAGAGATTGCCGGTCGGCGAGCGGTGCTGGCCCGTCGTGAGCCACGACGTGCCGCGCTCGTCGATTTCCTCGGTTGCGGCACCGGCAGTCGGATCGAGCTTGTTTGCGCGCCAGGTGTCGACGCCGACGCCGGTGTCGGCGAAGTGCGCAGGTACGCCACAGCGCGATCGCCAACGCCATCCGTCATTCCGGCGAAGGCCGGAATCCAGTTTCTTCGACGCGGCGGCAAAGCAAGCTGGATCCCGGCCTTCGCCGGGATGACATGACGGAGGCGAGTGCGTGCGGTGTCATCGCGCCTCCTCCTACTCGTGGAACTTCGGACCCGACGGCGCATTCGAGCCGTGGATGTTCGCGTGGCAGGTGATGCAGCCGCGACCCATCAGACGTTCGTCCGGATGCGTGCCGCTCGCGAGCGACTGCGGCGTCTGCAGATCGTTCGGATGCCGCGTCGAGCTGTGGCACTGCTGGCACAGGAACGGAATCGGCGTGACCAGCAGCGAAGCCTGGTTCGAGCCGTGCGGCGTGTGGCAGTTGAGGCAGTTCTCGCGCACCGGCGGATGCTCGAACAGGAACGGGCCGCGCTTCTCGGCGTGGCACTGGTAGCAGGTCTCGTTGACGGTGTTCGTCTTCAGCAGCGGATTGGTCAGCGAGCCGTGCGGGTTGTGGCAGTCGTCGCAGCTCATCTGGCCTTCCGGCAGCGGCATGTGCGAGCGCCGGTTGAACTGCATGCGCACGTCCTTGTGGCACTGCGCGCAGGTGTCGTTGATCGACGCCTTCGCGAGCAGGCCCTCGACCGAGAACTTCGCCATCGGGTTGTGGCAATCGCTGCACGACAAGTCCGTTGCGCTGATGCACCGAGCCGAGTCCAGTGATCGCGCGGACCACCCTGATGGCAGGTCAGGCAGGTCTTCGTCTGCGTCTCGATCGGCGTGCCCGAATTCTTCGTGTAGCCGATGATCAGGCCCTTCGCGGTCGGGTTCTGCGCGTGCGAGGAACCCGGTCCGTGGCAGGTCTCGCAGACCGGAATGCTCGCATCGGCCTTGTTCGCCGCATGCAGGCCGAGCGAGTGCAGCGTGTGCGTGAAGTGCTCGCTCTCGAGCTGATGGCAGGTGATGCACATCTTCTCGCCGACCGGCTGCGCGTCGGGCGCGCCCGGATTCGTCGCGACGACCGCTTTGGCGAAGCCCGGCGCCGCGAGCAGGCTCTGCACGTCCTGATGGGCCTGGTCGCCGGAAAGGTTCGATGCGGGCAGCTGGCTCGCGAGCTCCTCGCGCGTCTGCTGGGCCGGCGCGGTCACGGGCTGCAGGCAGCACAGCACCAGCGCGAATCCGATCGCGCTCGATGCACACGCCGCCGCTCCACGAAGCCAAGCCATGCTCACCTCCCGAACCCTCGGGGACACAGAAACGCCATGGACCGACGGCCTGTCCCCGAGCTGAGGCTAGGAGCGCAGTCCTGATCGGGTCAAGCGCGTTCTGAGTGAAATCCGCAACATGTCGCGAACTCCCGGGATCAGACGGTTCCGCGATGCCTGCCGCGCCACGGCGCGTAGAACGCCCGAAGCTGCGCGACATCCGCTGCAAGATCGTCCGTCGGCTCGAACAGCGGACCGAACCCGATCGTGCGCGTCGGATAGTCGAAGTAGACCGGCAGGATCGGCACGCGCGCCGCGCGCGCGATGTGCCAGAAGCCATTTTTCCATTTGTGGACGCGCTTTCGCGTGCCTTCGGGCGCGATGCCGAGCCAGAGCCGCTCGCTGCCGGCGAAGCGCGCCGTCATCTGCCGGACCACGCCGTTCGCGCTGTCGCGCTCGATCGGGATGCCGCCGACGCGGCGCAGCGCCCAGCCGAGCGGACCCATGAAGAGCTCGCGCTTGGCCATGAACGAGACGTCCGCACCGAGCGCGCTGCGCACGAGCAGGCCCCAGACGCCATCCCACCACGACGAATGCGGCGCCGCGATCAGCACGAGTTTCGGCACGATCCGGCAGCTCGCCGGCGAGACGCCAGCCGGCAACGCGCAGCAGCCACGCGCACAGCCGTCGCCACGCGTTCTGGCCGAACTGCGGCATCGAGGGCGGCAGCGCCGGCAGCGCGGCGCGCGGCGCTCATTCGTGATCCCAGCCGCGCGCCGCCGCGCGTGCGCTTGATCGTCGCGCGGTTCTTCTTCGATTCGATGCGGCGTTCCTTCGACGCGCGCGTCGGCCGGGTCGCGATGCGCCGCTTCGGCACGTGCGTCGCCGCTTCGATCAGCGCGGCGAGCCGATCGCGCGCATCGGCGCGGTTCTTGGCCTGGTCGCGAAAACGGTTGGCCTGGATCACGAGCACGCCGTCGGCCGTCAGGCGCCGGTCGCGCCGCGCGAGCAGTCGTGCGCGCACCGCGTCGGGCAGCGCGCGCGAGCCGCGCGACGTCGAAACGAAGCTCGACCGCGCTCGCGACCTTGTTGACGTTCTGTCCGCCGGGACCGGCCGCGCGCACGAAGCGCTCGATCGAGCTCGTCCTCGGGAATCTCGATGGTCTTGGCGACTTCAAGCATGCCGCCATTCTAGCGGCGCGGAGGCGGGCTCCGCCGCGTTGCGCGGCGAAGCCCGGTCCGATCGATTTGCAGCCCGGCTAGTTGTTCTTCGGCGTCGGCTGCGGCGACGACTTCCGGCGCTGCGCCGCGATCTGGCGTCCGACCGCGAGCGTGCGCTGCACGTTGTCGGTCATCATCTTGCGCCTGCTGCGGGTCGCCGCGCTGCTGCAGCATCGAGATGCGCGTACGCATCTGCTCGATGCGCTTGTCGCAATAGCTCGCGTAGCGGGCGATCGGCTGCGTCGTGTCGCCGGCCGCCGCGGCATCCTTGGCTTTCTGGCAGAGGCCTTCGAGCTCGTCGACCGCGGCGATAGCCGCGCTCATGTCGACGGGGCCGGTGCTCGCCGGCGCCGGCGCCGCATTGCCCGACATCATCGACGACGGCGGCGGCTCGTTCGCCGACGGCAGATGCGGCGCCATCATGCCCATCGGCTGATGCTCGGCCAGCAGCGCCATCGCGCGGCGCACCGAGGCCGGCGCGGACACGTCCTCGAAGCGTGATCTTGTCGGGATTGCGCGTCGCATCGGCGATCCAGCCGTCCAGGCGCTGCCTGCAGCTCGTCTTGATCGCCTCGCCGCTCGCCGACGGCGGCAGCGCGGCGTTGAGCTCGACGTCGCCCGACCACGCGCGCAGGCAGTCGACGGCTGCCGCATCGAGCGGCGCTTGCGGATCGTTCGGCGGCGCGCGTTCGCTGTGCAGCAGCTGGGTCAGCTCCGCGTCGCTCGGCGTACGCGCGCCATGGCACGCCGCGAGCCCGGCGAAGCTGGCTGCGGCGAGGGCAGCGACCGCAATGCGATGCATGTTCATTCCGTTACCTCCATACGTTTTCGAAAATTCAACGGGGCCTGCGCGCCGCGAGCAAGCGTCAGCACGCCGGCGCCGATCGCGACGATCGCCGCCCAGCGCAAGCCGGGAGCCGAAGGCTCCGACAGCGACACCAGCCCCGCGAGCACGCCCGAGATCAGGAGCGATCCGGCCACGGCCAGCAGCACAGCTAAGCGCTGGCTGCTGCCGCGCGCGCTGCTCGATGGCTTTCAGATCGTCCGAAGCGATGCGAAGTTCCAGCTTGCCGCGCGTTGCCAGCGTCAGGTAATCATGAACGAGCTGCGGCATGTCCGGCGCGGCGGCCAGCCACTCGGGGATGCGCCGGCGCAGCGCCTTGAGCGCCGCCCGCGGTCCGTGCCGCTCGCGCCAGATCCGCTCCAGCACCGGCTTGGCGGTCGCCCAGATGTCGATGCGCGGGTGCAGGAGGCGGCCGACGCCCTCGATGTTCAGCAGGGTTTTCTGCAGCAGGATCAGCTGCGGCTGCAGCGTCAGCTCGTAGCGCCGCGCCATCTGGAACAGCTTGACGACGACCTCGGCCAGCGAGATCTCGCTGAGCGGACGCGTGAAATACGGCTCGCAGACCGTGCGCACCGCGGCCTCGAGCTCGTCGAGCCGCGCATCGGCCGGCATCCAGCCCGCGCGCACGTGCAGCTCGGCGACGCGCCGGTAATCCTGGTTGAACAGCGCGAGGAAATTCTCGGCGAGCCAGTACTGATCCTCGTTCCGGCAGCGTGCCCATGATGCCGAAATCGAGCGCGATGAAACGCGGATCGCCGGCGCGCGCCGGATCGACCCAGATGTTGCCGGCGTGCGCATCGGCGTGGAAGAAGTTGTCGCGGAACACCTGCGTGTAGAAAAGTCGCACGCCTTTCTCGGCGAGCGCACGCGATCGATGCCGGCCGCGTCGAGCGCGGCGAGATCGTCGACCGGAATGCCGCGCACGCGCTCGAGCGTCAGCACGCGCTCGTTGGTGTGCGACCAGATCACCTCGGGCACGTAGAGATCGTCCGAGCCGAGAAAATTGCGCCGCAGCAGCGAGGCGTTGGCGCCTTCGCGCATGCAGGTCGAGCTCGTTGGTCAGCGTCGTCTCGATCTCGGCGACGATCTCGCGCGGCCGGATCTTGTCCGCGTTCGGATGGAAGCGCTCGACCGACGCCGCGATCGCGTGCAGCAGCGCGACATCGTCGGCGACGCGCTCGCGGATGTCCGGGCCGCAACACCTTGACGACGACTTCGCGGCCGCTCTTCAGCGTCGCCGCATGCACCTGCGCGATCGATGCCGACGCCAGCGGCGTGCCGTCGAACGTCGCGTAGCGCGCGTCGATCGGCGCACCGAGCGCGCGCTTCGATCGCGGCGCGCGCGACGCTCTCCGGAAACGGCGCGACGCGATCCTGCAGCGTCGTCAGCTCGTCGGCGACATCGGCGGGCAACAGATCGCGACGCGTCGACAGGATCTGCCCGAACTTCACGAAGATCGGACCGAGCTCGGTCAGCGCCATCACCAGCCGCGCGCCGCGCGTCGCATGCGCGATGTCGCCGCGCGGCCGCGGCAGCAGCACGCGCACGAGCTTCAGCGGGCGATAGAGATGCGCGGCGTCGACGAGATCGTCGAGCCGGTAGCGCACCAGCACGGCGCGCGATGCCGCAGCAGGCGCGGAATCTGCCGCAGCGGCGTCACGCGGCAGGTTTCCCGCGCGACGCGGCGAGGCGGCGCACGCGCGCTTCGATGCGGTCGGCGCGCTCGCGCACGCGTCGACGTCGTCGAGGAACGCATCGAGCTCGGGCTTCGGCGACGACGTCGCGGCTTTCTTCGGTGAGAAATTCCGCGGTGTCGCGCGCGAACGCCTTGCGCCGAATCGCGCAACGCCCGCGAGCGCGCGCGCACGCCGCGCGCGATCTGATGGCCGGCGACATCGCCGAACACGCGCGCGAACGCTTCGTCGAAATCCGGCGCGAAGCGCGACGCGATGCGCTCGATGCGGCGCGCGAGATCGGCATCGCCGGCGATGTCGACGCTGCCCGGCGTCACCGCGCCTTCGCGCCCGCGCGCGAGCGCAAGGCCGAGCAGCGCCGAGGGCGTCGCCGCGACGCGCAGCGCGCTTTCGCCTTCGAACGCCGGTCCGATCGCAAGGCGATCGCCGACGACCGCGATGCGCATCGCGAGCGGCGTATTGCGGAACTCGACCGTGATCGCACGGCCGTCGAGCGCACGCAGCGCCGCGCGCGTCTCCGGATCGAGATCGATCACGCGATCGAGCGCGGCTTCGAGCGCGCGGCCGAGCACGGCAAGCAGCGGGTTCGGTCGGCGCGGCGTCGCGTTGTCGGGGCTCGTGGACATGCGTTCGGATTCTAACCGGTGCAGCCTCTGTTCCCCTCTCCCGCTGGCGGGAGTGGGCAGGGCAAGGTCGCTCTCGCGAACAAGCATCCTCATCTGCGAAGCGGCGAGCAGAAACATCACCTCGCGCGCATGCGCTCGCGCGCGAGATACGCCGACACGCGCGCGAAGCCCTTCGGACATGCCGACACGCGGCGCGTAGCCGAGCTCGCGCCGCGCCGCGGCGATGTTGAACCACGCGCTCTGGCCGAACAGCGTGAGCGCGTCGGAGGTCACGCAGCGGCTCGGCGCCGGTGAACGCGCGGCGCAGCGACGCGGTCGAGGCGAGCATGCGCGCGACACCGGCGGAAAGGCGGCGCGTCTCGGCCGGATAGCCCGCCGCGCGCAGCAGGCTGTTGACGAATCCTTCGACCGACGCCGGCTCGCCCTGCGTGATGAAGTACGCCTTGCCGGCGATCGCGGCGCCGGGTTCGAGGCGATCGAGCGCGGCGAGATGCGCGTCGGCCGCGTTGTCGACGTAGCAGCTGTCGATCTTCTTGCCGGGCTCGCCGAACAGGCGCAGCCGGCCGCTTCGCGCGAGCGCGGCGAGGCGCGGCAGCAGGCGCGGTTCGCCGGGGCCCCAGAGCAGATGCGGGCGCAGCGCGACCGTCGCGAACGTCGGTCCGTTCGCGGCGAGCACGTGGCGTTCGGCCAGCGCCTTCGTCGCGAGATACGGCGACGGCGCGCGTGCGGGCAGGCGCTGCGTCTCGTTGACGCCGTTGAGATCGCCGCGATCGATGACGACGCCGGCGCACGACGTGAACACGAGGCTTGCGCACGCCGTCGATCTCGCAGGCCGCAAGCACGTTGTCGGTGCCGCGCACGTTGACGTCGTAGTAGTCGTCGATGCGGCCGAGCGGCGCGACGTGCGCCGCCGAGTGCACGACGGCCTCGCAGCCGACTGCGGCGGCGATGACCGCGTCGAGCGAGGTGATGTCGCCGAGCGCCTGTTCGATGCCGAGATCGCGCGAGATCGGCGTCGTGCTCGCGCACGAGCGCGACGACCTGGTGCCCCGCCTCGGCGAACCGGCGCGCGAGCGCGCGCCCGAGAAAACCGGTCGCGCCGGTCAGCAGCACGCGCATCGATCGCTCCCTGTCTCCACGCGCATCGCTTTTACTTTCCGCTCAGCCACGCCGATGTAGCGTCGTCGAGCACTGGATCGTGCAGGAACAGGGGTCGAATCGATGTTGCGTTCCGTCGTTCTCGCTGCCGGCATCGGCATCGTCTGCCATGGCCGCCCCTGTGCAAGCCGCCGAGGAGTTTACCGGCCGGCTGGCCTCCGGCGCGTACTACCACGTCGAAGTTCCGGACGGCTGGCAGCCGGGCGATGCGCTGGTGCTGTACCAGCACGGGCTCGATTTCACGACGCCTTCGAGTCCGCCGGGGCTCGGCCCGCTGCGCACGGTCATGCTGGCCGAAGGCTACGCGATCGCGGCGACGAGCTACCGCGAGCGCGGCTGGGCGCTGTTCAGCGCGATCGACGACAACCGCGATCTGCTCTCGACGTTCGAGTCGCTCGCCGGCGCGCCGGGCGAAATCGTGCCGTTCGGCGGATCGATGGGCGGCCTGGTCGCGCTGAAGCTCGCCGAAGCGCCGGGCTTTCCGCCGGTGAAAGGCGCCTACGCGCTGTGTCCCGCGGCCGCGGCGCGCGGCTCTGGGATGCGGCGATCGATCTTCGTCTCGCGTTCGACGTCGTCTGCGGCGCGGACGACGCCGGCGAATTTCCGCAAGGCGATCCGCCGCTGACGTGGGCGTTCAATCTCTCCGATATTCCGGACGGGCTCGGCGATCTCCTCGAACGAGGCGCTGCTGCTGCCCGTGCTGGTGCCGCTCGAGCAGTGCACCGGCGTCAACCTGCCGCCGCTGCTGCGCAACGATGCGATGCAGCGCCGGCTCGACGAGCTGATGGCGTTCGCGCATATCACCGACGAGGATTTCTTCGTCACCGACATCGGTTACGCGACGTACGCGATGAGCGATCTCGTGCGCGCGCCGGACAAGCTCGACGATCGCAATCCGTTCACGACGCTCGGCGTCGACTACGGCAGCGATCCGAAGATCCAGGCCGGCATCCTGCGCATCCTGGCCGATCGCGACGCCGCGGCCGAGCTGCATGCGGTTTCCGATTTCGGCGGCGCGATCGGCGACGCGAAGGTGCTGTCGATGCACACGAGCCGCGATCAGCTCGTGATTCCCGGCAACGAGGATTTCGTGCGCGATGCGCTGCCCGCCGATCAGCGCACGATCGCGATCGTCGACGAGGATTCGCCGACGCATTGCGGCTTCACCGATGCCGAAGGTCTCGCCGGCTGGGAAGCGCTGCGCGCCTGGAAGGACGGCGCGCCGCAGCCGAGCGTCGATGATCTGCAGCAGCAGTGCGAGACGCTGGAGACATCGGCGGGTGCGAACGGCCCATGCCGTTTCGATCCGGACGCGACGATCGTTCCGTTCGACGACATCGTGCGGCCGCGGCGGAATGATTCGCTCCCGGGCCAGCGCGGTCATTCGCATCACGCGCGCGCGCCGAACGAGTCTGCACAGACGCATGTCGATATGACATTGCACGCGCACGCCGCGCTGGCGCGCTGATCGCTCCGGGCGTTTCAGCCTGGTGCGCGCTCCTGCATCAGCGCGAACAGGTGGCCGTCCGGATCGCGCAGGAATGCCATCCAGAGATCCTTCGCGCCGAGCCTGGCGATGAAATGCGGCTCGCCGTTCTCCGCGACGGCGACGCCGCGCGCGCGCAGCGCATCGAACGTAGCGTCGAGATCTTCGACTTCGAAGTAGAGCACCGTGCCGGCTGGTTTCTCGTCGGGCGATTCCGCCGAGCCGAGCATCAGGCGGACGCCGGCGACGTCGAAGAATGCGACGTTCGGAGCCTGGAAAAGAAACGTGAGGCCGACGGTGTCGCGCCAGAATGCGACGGAGCGGTCCATGTCGCTGACGGACAGTGCGATCTGGCCGATGCGGCCGAGTGTCGGCGAGGAGGTGGGCATCGCGTCATCTCCCATGAGCATGGAATCGTGCCCGCATTCGTAGGAGCGGCGCCAGCCGCGATGGGGTCGAGCTCGCGGCTGGCGCCGCTCCTACAAAGAATGCGAGTCGTTCGCCAAAGCTTGGCTTAGTGTTCCTTGACCGGATACGTCTCGACGGCGTCGCCCGGCGGCGGCGGCGCATCGCCGGCGCGTCGCACCGGCACGCGCGCGATCGCTCCGCACGTGTACGCGCCCCAGCTCTGCGCGCCGTCGTGCGGCTCGCCGAGCGGTCGGATCGTGTCGGCGCCCATGCCGGCGGCTTCGTTGCGCGCCATGATCTCGAGCTCGTCGCTGACCTTGATGCCGTTGCGATCGACCGGACCGACGCGATCGAGCACGGAAACCGTCAACTTGCCCGAGTCCTTGCAGCCGTCGACATGGCCGTCCCATGCGACGCGCACCTTCTCGCCGCCGGAATCGAGCTTGATGCCCCAGCTGCAGGCGGCGAGCGAGGCGGCGAGGATGGACAGGATCAGAAACTCTTTCATGCGAACGCTCCGCGGGTTGCGAATTCAGCGATCGTAGCGGGCTGATCCTGAAGGGGTGTCTGAACGGCGTGCGCGCGATCGTAGAAAGTGGGCGCACGAGCGGAGAAACGCGTGCCCCCTCTCCCGCTTGCGGGAGAGGGTTGGGGTGAGGGGAATCGGAGTGGTGCGCTACGAGTCGCGGCTCACGAGGCGAGGCGCAGTCACAAGACTGCCCTCACCCTAGCCCTCTCCCGCAAGCGGGAGAGGGGAAATGCGAGCGACTCAACGCACGACCTTGCCTTCGGCATCGAGCACCTTCACCTCGCCGAGATTCAACGCGCGCACCGGCTTCTCGATCTTCTTCAGATCGCCGACGATGACCCAGGTCAGCGCATCGGGCTTGATGATCTCGTTCGCCGCGGCCTGCACGGCCGCGTCGGTCTGCGCTTCGATGCGCGGCTTCAGCGTCTGCACGTAGTCGTCCGGACGATCGTAGACGACGATGCCGGTCAGCGCGCCGAGCACGGCGCCGGTCGTCTGGTATTCGCCGGGCATGCTGCGCACGTCGCCGACCTTGATCTTCTCGATCTCATCGCGGGTCAGCGGTTTCGGGCCGATCACTTCCTTCGATTCGCGCAGGAGCTCGGCCGCGGATTCGGCGGTCTTGTCGGTCTGCACCGGCGCATACAGCAGGAACGGCCGCTGGCCGAGCGCGTTGGTGCAGGAAACTGAAGGCGCCGTAGGCCCAGTGCTTGTCCTCGCGCAGGTTCATGTTGAGGCGCGAGGTGAACGTGCCGCCGAACGCGCCGTTCATCGTCTGGATCTCGAGATCGTTCTTCGCCTTCGTCGACGGCGCGACGACGCCGGCGAGGATCAGCGACTGCTGCGCGCCGCGGCTTGTCCATGAGATACACGCGCGGCTTCGGCCGGCGGCGCGACGGTCGCGATGTTCTTCTTCGGCAGCGGCGCCGCCGGTGCTTTCCAGTCGCCGAACACCGCGTCGAGCTCGCGGGATGATCGCATCCAGCGTCGTGTCGCCGGCGACGAGGATCTTCGCGTTGTCCGGACGCAGGCAATCGGCGACGTACGCGCGCAGATCCTTCGCGGTCAGCGCAGTTGATCGCCTGCTCGTTGCCCGAGCCCGTGAACGGAATCGCATACGCGTGGCCCTCGCCGTACAGCAGCGGCGGCAGCGTGCGCAGCGCGAGCCCGCGCGGCTGCGTCTTTTCCTGCGCGATGCGCGCGAGCCATTGGCCGCGCACGCGCGCGATGTCCTCGTCGCGGAACGCCGGATTGCGCACGATGTCGGCATAGAGCGCGAGCGACGGCGCGAGCTGCGGACGACAGCGCGCTCAGGCTGACGCTCGACGTGTCGAGGCCCGAGCCCGCGCTGATCTGCGCGCCGAGACGCTCTTCGCGCCGCGCGATCTCGAGCGAATCGAGCGTCGCCGGTGCCTTCGTCGAGCATCGCCATCGTGAACGCGGACGTGCCGGCGCCGCGGCCCTGGTCCGATGCGTAACCCGCGTCGAACAGCAGCTGCATCTGCGATCGACCGGAATCGCATGACGCTGCGCGAGGATGACCTCGATGCCGTTCTTGAGCTTGCCGCGCTCGAGTTTCGGGAACTGAGATCGGGGAACGCATCGACCTTCGGCACGCCCTTGTCGCGCGCGATCGCCGACTTCGCCACTGTGATACTCGGCCTTCGCCGGCATCACCGCGGCCGGGCGGCCGTCGATCGCCGCGCGGCCGGGCGCTTCCATTTCGTCCTTGATGTCCTCGTCCGCGCCTTCGGGCGACGGCGTGACCGTCAGCGTGTAGTCGCCTTGCGCGATCCATTTGTTCGTCGCGGCGAGCACGCTCGCCGGCGTCGCGGCTTCGACGCGCGCGAGATCGTTCTTGTACGCGCCGGGATCGCCGCGATAGACCTGACCTTCGGCGAGGATCGACGCCTTGCCGTTGACGCGCTCGAGATGGCGGATGAACGAGGCGCGCGCCGAAACCTTGACGCGCGCGAGCTCATCGTCGGTCGGGCCGTCCTTGAGGAAACGCGCCCATTCTTCGGCGATCGCGGCTTCGACCTTCGCCGGATCGACGCCGTGCTTGACGTCGGCCTGCAGCTGCACCATCGAGGCGAGCGCGAACGACTGCACGCCGATCGAGACGTCGTCGACGAGCTTGTCCTTGTAGACGAGGCGCTCGTACAGGCGCGACGTCTTGCCGCCGCCGAGCACGGCTGCGGCGAGCTCGAGCTGCGGTTTCGTCCGGATCGCCGAGCCACGGCACGTTCCATTCGCGGTAGATGCGCGTCTGCGCGACGTGATCGGTCATCGTGTCGCGCGTCGATTCGGTGCGCGGCGCGGTCCACGGCTGCTGGCGCGGCACCGGCGGGCCGGCCGGAATGTCGCCGAAATATTCCTGCATCTTCGCCTTGGCGATCTCCGGCGTGATGTCGCCGACCAGCGCGACCGTCACGTTGGCCGCGCCGTAGTTCGTCGTGGAACCACTGCTTGACGTCGTCGAGCGAGGCGGCGTCGAGATCCTTCATCGAGCCGATCGTGTCGTGGTGATACGGATGGTTGGCCGGAAACGACATCGCCGGCATGCGCTCGTCGACGCGTCCGTACGGCTGGTTCTCGCCCTGGCGCTTTTCGTTCTGCACGACGCCGCGCTGCTCGTCGAGCTCGTGCTGGCCGATCGCGCCGAGCAGATGGCCCATGCGGTCCGATTCCATCCACAGCGTCATGTCGAGCGCGGTGGTCGGCACGGTCTCGAAATAGTTCGTGCGGTCGAACCAGGTCGTGCCGTTCTGGTCGGTCGCGCCGGCGAGCTCGAACGGGCGGAAGAATTCGTCCTTGTGATTCTCCGAGCCCTGGAACATCAGGTGCTCGAAGAGATGCGCGAAGCCGGTCTTGCCCGCCGGCTCGTCGGCCGAGCCGATGTGATACCAGATGCTGACCGCGACGACCGGCGCCTTGTGATCTTCGCTGACGACGACGGTGAGCCCGTTCGGCAGCGTGAAGCGCGTGAACGGAATGTCGATCGTGTCGGGCGCCGCTGCGGACGCCGCGCCGCCGAGGCCGGCGGTCAGCAACAAGGCGGCGAGGCCGCGGCCGATGTGCTTGCGCATGGAATCTCCTGATGGGTTCTGCGATCGCCGCGCGTCGCGGTGATCGGCGTCCGGATTGCGCGACAGGTGCCAGCGCGCGCCGGAATCGAACGTGCCGAGGCTAGACCGGCACGGCCGGCGCGCGCAACGGACGATGGTCACGAACCGCAGTAGACTGGCAGCTCTCACCGAAAGTTTCCCGGCGGATCCCCGACATGCTTCAGGCGCTCGTCACAGGCGCGAACCGCGGCCTCGGCCTCGAGATGACGCGCCAGCTGCTGCAGCGCGGCGATCGCGTCGTCGCAGCGTGCCGGCATCCGGGCAAGGCGCTCGCGCTGACGCGGCTCGCCGGCGAGCATCCGGGCAAGCTGCACGTGATGCCGCTCGATCTCGCCGATGCGCGCTCGATCGCCGATCTTGCGCGCGAGATCGGCGCGCTCGATCTGGATCTCGATCTCTTCGTCAACAACGCCGGCGTGCTCGTCGAAGGCGAGCGTTTCGGCGCGATCGAGCCGAAGTCGCTGCGCGACAGCTTCGCGGTCAACGCCGAGGGCCCGTTCCTGCTGACGCAGGCGCTGAACGCCGCACCTCGCCGACGGCGCGAAGATCGTCAATCTGTCCTCGACGCTCGGCTCGATCTCGCGCACCGATTCGCTGTACAGCCCGAGCTACGCGATCAGCAAGGCCGCGCTGAACATGGCGACGCGCCTGCTCTCGATCGCGCTCGCGCGAGCGCGGCATCGTCGTCGTTGCGCTGAGCCCCGGCTGGGTGCGCACCGACATGGGCGGCGCCGGCGCGCCGGCGAAGCCGGAGCAGGCGATCGCATCGATGCTGCGCGTGATCGATCATCTTGCAGCGCGTCGCGACAGCGGGCGCTTTCTCTCGCAGAACGGCGAGACGATTCCGTGGTGAGCCGGCGTCGCGAGTGGCGCACCGGCACGCGGATCGGCTAGCTTTCGCGAGGACGCCAGCGGAGGCGGAGATCCATCGATGCGCACACCCACGATGATCGCGATCGGCGGCGCGGCTGCACTGGCCGTGGCATGGCTGCTGCTGTCGCGAACACCGCCGCCGGCGCCTCCGGCGCGACAGCCCGCGGCCGTCGTCGCGCCGCTCCGCCGACACCGGCACCCACGCCGGTCGAACAACCGCGCTCCGTCGACCGCAGCCTGCGCCGGCCGCGCCGCCGCCAGTGGCACCGTCACCCGCGCCGCCCGTGGAACCGGAACACAAACCGGAACCGGCAGCGAAGGACGATCCGCCGATCGAAGGCGAGCCTGACGCGGACGCGGCGGAAACGCCGGCCGACGACGAAGGCACCGGCCGACGACTCAGGTCCCGCGCCGATCGATGCGGATCATGCGGCCGATCTGATGGCCGACTGGATCGCAAGCGAGGAAGCCGCGGGTGCGGATGATCCGGAAAAAATGGATAAAGTTCTGAAGACATTCGACGACGAGGGCGCCGGCGATCCCGAATGGTCGCAGGCGACCGAGAAGAAGGTCGAGGCCGCGCTCGACGAATGGTTCGCCGGATTGCCCGAGGAGGTCCACCAGCACGTCCAGCTCCTCAGCGTGAGTGCCGCATCACGCTGTGCCAGATTCTCGCGGCTGAAACGAACAGATGCAGACGATCGAGCAGCTGTGCAGGAATGGCAGCAGGCGATCGCGCTTCTGCGCGCAGCAGCCGTGGTGGCACGAGCTCGGCTTCGTCGATGCTGACGACGACGATGCACGGCAACACCGACACCGGTTACCTGCTCTATCAGACCTACCTGATGCGCGAAGCGCCGCCGCCGACAGGCGGAGTGATCGTCGCCGGCGCCGCGACGCAGCGTTCACGCTTCGCGCGCGAACGCCGAGACCTCGTCGAGGAAACGCTGCGCTTTCGCGATGCTGCGGCCGGCCGCGCTGTTTTCGAGATATCTCGCCAGGCGCGCGCGGCGCGGATGCTTCGCCCAGCGGATCAACAGCAGCATCAGGCCGAGGCAGCCGACGCCCGGATGCGATGAAGATATAGACGATGCCGGGAGACAGCGCGTAGAGATCGACGCCGAACGCGATTTCGAACACCCAGAGCAGGAACGGCACCCAGATCAGGCAGCCGACCGCGCCGAACATCGGCGCGATGCGGATGCGCCAGGCGCGAAGATCGGCGACGCGCTGCTGGATCTCGAGCACCGGCGCTGCATAGTCGATGCGCTGGATCATGTAGAGGTGACGCACCGCGAACACGATGAACATCAGCGCATAGAGGTGCAGCGAAAGCCCGACCAGCACCAGATGCGGCGTATCGAGGTGCTCGACCCAGAACGGCGCGAACACGAGCGTCAGCAGCACGCCGACGACGATCTGCACGATCTGGCCGGCGATCAGCGGCCGCAGGCTCGCGCGCAGGCGATCGAGCCGGTTCTCGCGGATACGTACGCAGGTTCAGGCTTTCCTGCCGTTCGAGGCGGCGATCGAGCGCCAGCCACGCGGTCTTCATGTCGTCGAGCTCCATGTCAGGCTCCTTCGGGATTCATGCGGGCGCGAAGCGACTGCTTCACGCGGTTGATCTTGGTCGCGACGTTGGTTTCGCTGATGCCGAGGATGTCGGCGATCTCGGCGTAGCTGCTGCTCATCGAGGTAGAGCAGGATCAGCGCGCGATTGAGCTCGTCGAGGCTGGCGATGAAAGCGCGCAGCTCGCGCACGCCTTGCGCGCGTTCGACATCGCCGTCGTCGCCGGGGAGCGCGCTCGCATCGTCGTCGAGCGAGGCGGGTTCGGGCTCGTGCCAGCGCTGGCTGCGTGCGATCGAGATCGCGACGTTGAGCGCGACGCGGTACATCCAGGTCGCGAACGGCCGCGCCTCGTCGTATGCGGGCCAGGATTTCCAGAGCTGCGCAAGGATTTCCTGCTCGAGGTCGCGACGGTCCGCAGCGTTGCGGCTGTAGGACAGCGCGACCTTGCGGACGATGCCCTGGTGGCGCTCGATGCGTGCGAGGAAATCCGCAGCGTCCCGCTGGTTGCGCTTCATCGCCGGTCGCCCGCGCGTCTCGTGGATGTCGGTCGTGGTCAGCATGCTCCGGTGATTCGTGGCGGAGCGCAAAAAATCACACCGGCGGATGCGAGTCGGGGCGCGGAACGGGGCCGACGGCCGGGTGCCGGCGAGTTTCGCCGCTCCACGCCCGCTTTTCGGGGCATTCCGGCCTCGCGCGGACAGCGACCGGATGTCCGCGGACGCCCATTCGGGCACCCATGACTTCCGGCATAGAAACCTAAAGCTTTGTTTCAGCGTCTATGTATGGAGCAGGGGACGCGCTCTGCCGTTGGCACAGCGCTTGCGATGCTAGGGCAGAGGGAGCGAGGAGGAGCGATGAACATACGCATGCAACTGATCCGGGCGGGCGTTGCACTGGCGATCATCGGCAGCGTCGCGACGGCGGAAACGCTGTCGCCGCCGGCGACCGACGTCGATTGTCCGTTCGCGAAGGCCGCCAAGCCGCAGCGCATCCTGCTGCTCGATCCGATCCAGAAGCATCCGACCTGGATCGATGCGCGCAGGGAATCGTCCGGGCGATGCGGATATCGAGAAGACCGTCGACTCGCGCGAGGATGCGCGCGGGCGTCGTGACGTCGTAGCAACTGCGCGATCGTCGCGCGAATCGCACGATTCGCCGCGACGCTCGCATCGATTGCGCAGTGACGCCCGTGCAAAGCGGGCGCGACGGGACGTCGCATCGCGACGCCGGCGCTGCAACACAATCGTCACGTTTCTTCGTTCGCTCGATCGAACGCAACCACTCGTCGCTTCGGCGCATCCCATGCTTCACATGCATGCGCGCGCGAACGCGCGCGCGATGCGTTCGCGCGCACATAACTCCATGTGGCTTCTTTCATTTCTTGCATGACGCGCGGACAGCCGCGTACGTCCGATTCGGTGTCCGCGATCGCGCACATGACTTCCGGCCTAGCAACCTAAATGCCTGATTGCGCATCTATATCGATGCAAGCAACGCAACTCCGGCAAATGGCATGTTGCTTGCTCAACACAGCCGGAGAGAAGTGCTCGCAGGAGAACGTATGAAAACCCGCACATTACTGATCGTTGCAACGCTCGCGACCCTGATCGCCGGCAGCGCATTCGCGAACACGCACGAAGCCGGCTGCGTCGGAGTCGATGACCGTCGACGCCGTAGCACCGGTGCGCGCGACGCTGCTGCCGGTCGTCAGCATCGACGCGACGCAGGCGACATCCGAATCGAATCCGGCCACGATGCGCGTCGCCGACACGGCGCCGATCGAAGTCACGCTGCTGCCGACCGTGCATATCACGGCGCGCATGCGCCAGGAACTCGCGACGACGCTGCTGCCGACGGTGCGCGTGACGCCGGACTCGGCGACGATCGAATCGTCCACGATCGCATCGGACGTGATCGCAGAAGCCGACGACTTCGCTTCCGATCTGCCCGTCATCGACGACAAATCGCCTTCGACGAGTCGAACAGCCGCTCGGCTTGCGCGCACGCGCAATGCCCCGCTAGAAAGCCGTTCGGGATCGCAGCCGGCACAGGGACGTGCCGGTTGCGGACTGCGCCAGGTGCCGGCCTGCGCAAACTTCACGATAATGCCGGCGTGCATGTCGTCCTGTTCCAGCCGGAGATTCCGCCGAACACCGGCAACGTGATCCGGCTGTGCGCGAACACCGGCGCGGACCTGCACCTCGTGCGGCCGCTCGGTTTCGATCTCGACGACAAGAAGCTCCGGCGCGCCGGGACTCGATTATCGCGAGTACGCGCGCATCGCCGTACACGACGATCTTGCCGCGTTCATCGCCGCCGTCGCACCGCGCCGGCTGTTCGCCGTGTCGACGCGCGGTCGCATGCGTTACGACGAGGTCGCATACGCGAGCGACGATGCGCTTCTGTTCGGACCCGAGACACGCGGACTGCCGCAATCGATCCTCGACGATCTGCCGCCGGAGCAGCGCCTGCGCCTGCCGATGCGGCCGGGCAATCGCAGTCTCAATCTTTCGAATGCGGTCGCGGTGATCGTGTTCGAGGCGTGGCGGCAGATGGGCTTCGCCGGCAGCGCGATTGAGTCGCCGACGCTGCGCATTCGCGCGATCGCCGTCTCGCAGCCGGCGAAGGTCGCTCGCCTGTCACGCGCGCGCATAGAGCGGGATCCTGGCTCTTCGCCGGCGATGACGAGCCTTGACCTCCGACCCTCGCCCGCGAAGCGGCGCGAGGGCGCGTCGCTCACGCCGACAACGGATACTCCGGCTTCTGCTCGCGCGACAGCAACGCCCGCATCGCCTCGGCCGGCGACAGCTCCTCGCGCAGCACGCGCTGCACGAGCGCGGTGATCGGAAGCTCGACGTCGTACTTCGCGGCGAGCTGCATGAGCGTATCGACGGTCTGCACGCTCTCGACGACCTGGCCGATCTCGGCAACGGCTTGCGCGAGCGGCACGCCGCGACCGAGCGCGAGCGCCGAGCCTGCGATTGCGCGACAGATCGCCCGTGCACGTCAGCACGAGATCGCCGACACCCGCGAGGCCCATCAGCGTTTCGGCGCGCGCGCCGAGCGCGGCGCCGAGGCGCATCATCTCCGCGATGCCGCGCGTGATCAGGCCAGCGCGCGCATTGAGACCCATCTGCATGCCGTCGGCGACGCCGGTCGCGACGGCGAGCACGTTCTTCATCGCGCCGCCGAGCTCGGCGCCGCTGACGTCGTTGCCGGTGTAGGCGCGGAACAGCGGCGAGTGCAGCATCTGCGCGACGCTCTTGGCGAAAGCCGCGTCCGACGAATGCACGGTCACCGCGGTCGGAAGCCCGAGCGCGACTTCGCGCGCGAACGATGGACCGGTGACGACGGCCGCGGCATGGTGCGGCAGTCTTCTCGCCGACGATCTCATGCAGGAAGCGGCCGGATCCCGGATCGAAACCCTTGGTCGCCCAGGCGACGCCGGCATGCGGCGCGATCCATGGCGCCGCCGCGTCGACGAGCGCGGCGAACGCGTGGCTCGGCACCGCGATCAGCACGGTGCCGGCGTCTCGTACGGTCGGTTCGAGCGCACCGGAAAGCTGCAGCGATTCGGGCAGCGCGAGATCGGGAAGGTAGCGTTCATTGCGGCGCGCGGTCGCCATGTCGACGACTGCCTGCGGCGTGCGACCCCATAGCGTCGTCGGCACGCCGTTGCGCGCGAGGAGCGCCGCGAGCGCGGTGCCCCACGAGCCGGCGCCCAGAACTGCGACCGGCGTTGCGCTCCCCATCGCGTCGGCGCGCGATCGTCAGGCGTTGGCGCCGGCGCCCTGGCCCGCGCCTTCTGCACGCCGGCGCTGCTGGTCGGCGTACAGCGCATCGAAGTTGATCGGCTGCAGGAAGAACGGCGGGAAGCCGCCGTTCTGCACGAGGTCGGACACGACCTGGCGCGCATACGGGAACAGCACGTTCGGGCAATACGTCTGCAGAACCGCATCGCGGCCCTGCGGATCGAAACCGGCCAGGCCGAAGATGCCGGCCTGATGAACCTCGGCGAGGTAGGCGGTCTTGTCCTCGATCTTGCACGTCGCGGTCACGCTCAGCACGACTTCGAAAGCGGCTTCGCCGAGCTGCGTCACCTTCTGCGAAAGATTCAGCTCGACGTTCGGCTGCGTCGCCGGAGCCTGGAAGATCTGCGGCGCGCCGGGGGCCTCGAACGAGACATCCTTGACGTAGATCTTCTGCAGGCTGAGCTGCGCCTGTGCTTGCTGCGCCAGTCCGTTCGCGGCGCCGTTGGTGGTCTCTGCCATGGTGTTGCTCGTTCTTGAGGGAAAAGGGTATCGATTATTCCATGCCTTGGCAGCCGGCGCACCCTTCGGAGCCGCCGGATTCGACGGCTCCGCGCACGTTTTTCAGGGCAGGATCTGCACGGTGGCGCCGTAAATCGACGAGGCCGTGTTGTAGAACGCATCGAACCAGCTCAGCGTGTTGACGCCGTCGGGACAGGCCGCGCCGTCGCTGACCGCGGTCAGCGCGCCGCTCGCCGTCGTGATCGAGCGGTCGTAGCAGGCGCCGTACGGATCGAGGTACGAATAGCTCTGCTGGCTGCCCTGATCGGTGCGGCCGGTCAGGTTGCCCGAGGTGTCGAAGATGATCGTGTCGGTCGTGTTCAGCGTCTGCGCAAGGCTCGCCTCGCGCGGCGTATAGCCTTCGACGCCGACGGCGTCGGTCCGGTTCAGGCCCTGGTCGACCGATGTGACCTGCGCGGCCGAGCCGTCGGTCGAGACATAGAACGCGTAGTCGATCGCGAGCGGCCAGTCCTGGTGCTCGGTGCGCGCGTGCGTATACACGCCCGTGCTGATCGTCGTCGTCGTGTCGATCGTCGTCGCCTGCTGCAGTCGCTGGCGATAGGTGGCGTCGCCGATGATGTCGAACCTCTGGCTGTTCGAGAACGCGATGTGTTGCTGGATGTCGGTCGTGACGACGCCGTCCGATGTGTTGACGAAGCCGGAGATCTCGAAATCGCGCGCCGCATCGACGTTGACCGTTCCGACGACGGTGTCGCCGCTTGCGGTGAGATCGTTGTCAGTCGTATACGACGGTGCTTCGAGCGTGTTGAGCGTGACGTCGCCGGTCACGGTGTCCGCGCCGTGATCGAGGTAGAGCACAAGGTTTGCCGTCGTCGAGAAATAGCTCTCTGCATTGAACACGCTGACCGCGATGCGGTGCGGCTGCCCACTGCTGAGCCACGCCGCATACGGCGTCAGATCGACGCGGTACGGCTCGAACGACAGTGTCTGGATGCCGGGCGAGGGCCGCCACAAGCCGGGATCGATGCCGCCGGTATAGATCCACGGATAGATCGGCGCGACACCCGCATAGAGGCCGTCGACCGTGACTTCGGCTTCGCGGAAACCGGTTCCCGGGCACGAAAAGAGCTCGTCCGCCAGATCGTCCGGAACGCACAGGTACCAGAACTCATCGCTGCTCTGCGCCTGGGCGATCACGTCGAGGAACGCGCGCCGGATGTTCATCGGCAGCGCGAAGTTGCCGACGAGATGATCCTCGGAACTGGCGAGATCCACCGTTCCGCCGCTCGCATCGGCCGCCAGCGGCAGCACCATGTCGGGCCGCGGCGGATGATCCGGCGACGTGCCGACGATCGGGTAGAACGCAAGGCTCGCGCTGCCGTGGATGACGCCGGTGTAGGTATCGTCGACGACGTTGCCGAGATCCACGCGCCCGGACTGCGGCTGCACGAACAGCACGGAGTATTCGGTGAGATCGCGCTCGATGTGCCAGCTCGGCGCGACGTCCGCGCGCGGCTCCTGCGTCGTGCCGAAGTAGATGTTCGCGCCGCCGAGCCAGATCTTCGCGGTCCGGTCGAACTGGCGTCCCGCGGTGACGTCGAAATCGGCGCTGAAGACGACCTTCTGCCACGGACCCGGACACGCATCGGGCGGCGCGAAGTCGAACAACTGGGGCTCGAAGCCGATGAACGTCAGATCGTCGAACAGCGGGACGACGCAAGGATCGGTCGGCGGCGGCGGAATCTCGGGATCGGCTACGGCGACGTTTTCCGATCCGATCGGCGGAAGTTGAGCGTACGCGAAGGGACTTGCGATCAACGTGGCCAGAACGGCCATCCGGATGCGTGCACCAGCGAGCAACATGGCGGATCCTCCCTTTCCCTATGGAAGAATCAGCCTAGCACTCGCTACGAGTCGTTGCCTCGTCCGGCGGGACGGGACGGCGGCCGTCCGTGCTCTCTCAGGCGCGACCCTTGGCTAGCGGCAGCTGCGCTTCGGTCCAGGCCGCGAGTCCGCCCTCGAGCCAGTACACCTTTGCAAAGCCGGCCTTGAACAGCCGCTTGGCTGCCTGCGCCGAGGTCTGCCCGTTGCGGCAGTAAATCGCGATCGGCAATTCCTTGGCCTTGGCCAGATCCTTGCTCTCGGGATCGAACTGGCTCATCGCGACGTGTTTGGCGCCCGGGACATGGCCCTTCTCGAAATCCTGCAGGCTCGACACGTCGATCAGCAGCGCGTTTTCGCGATTGACGAGCTGGGTCAGCCCGCCCGGCGTCAGCGCCTTGTAGCCGCGCGTGAAGCGCTGCGCCTCGGTCACGACGAGCGCGAGCACCACGCCGATGAAACCGAGCGTGAGGTAGAGATGATTGCCCAGAAAATCGGGCAGGCGTTGCAGGAAATCCGACATGGGAACCGGTGATCAGCGCGTGTTGCGGCCGCGGATTATCGCGGAGCGGCGCGGGCGTGGCAAAGAATCGCGCTTTGCGGACGAGAATCGACTCGAAGCGGGCCCGCGCGAAGGTCAGGGGCTGCCGCGCCCGACCTCGGCAGCGGCAAGTTTCAGCGCCTCGCCGAAATCGCGCGCGAACCGCAGGCCATCGCTGTCGTCCGCGACGTCCATCTGCGCGAGGATCCGCCGCGGCTGCTCGCGCAGTCCCGACAGGATCACTTTCGTTCCGTTCCGCCGGCATCGTTCGATCATCTGTTTCAGCGCGGTGACGCCCGAGGCGTCGATCAGCGGCACGAGACGCATGCGCAGGATGAAAACGCGAGGCGGTGAAGGGAAAAGGCCGAGCACGTCGTCGAGACGATTGGCGACGGCGAAGAAGAGCGGCCCCGAAATCTGGAACGCCTCGACGCCGGGCGGCAGCTGCGCGCGCTGGTCCGGCTCGTCGGGACGATCGGTGTCGGCGCGATCCTCCTCGATCAGCGACACATTCGATTCCAGCGCGACGACCTCGCTCATGCGATGCATGAACAGGAACGACGCGAGCACGATGCCGACTTCGATCGCGACCGTGAGATCGAAGACGACCGTCAGCACGAACGTCAGCAGCAGCACGACGCGATCGCCGAGCGGGCCCGTCATCAGATGCCGGAAGCTTTCGATCTCGGCCATGTTCCAGGCGACGACGACGAGCAGCGCAGCCAGCGTCGCGAGCGGCACATAGCTCATCAGCGGCGCCAGCACGAGCATGAAGAGCAGCAGGAACAGCGCATGCACTATGCCGGCGACCGGCGAGCGTGCTCCGGCGCGCACGTTGGTCGCGGTGCGCGCGAGCGCGCCGGTCGCGGGCAGGCCGCCGAACAGCGCCGAGCCGACGTTGGCGACGCCCTGCGCGACGAGCTCGCAGTTCGAACGATGACGGCCGCCGATCATGCCGTCGGCGACGACCGCGGACAGCAGCGATTCGACACCGGCGAGAAACGCGATCGTGAACGAGCTCGGGAAGAGCTCCAGCGTGCGCTCTATCGGTATGTGCGGGAACGCGAACGAAGGCAGGCTCGCCGGGATGCCGCCGAAGCGCGTGCCGATCGTCTCGACCGGCGCGTGCAGCAGCGCGACCGCAATCGCGCCGGCGACGACGGCGATCAGAAAGTTCGGCCACGTCGGCCGCACGCGTCGGATCGCGGCAATGATGACCAGCGAGGCGGCCGCGAGCACGACCGCGGCCGGCGTCGCGCTCGGCAGGTGCGACGCATACGCCGACCAGCGCGCGAAGAATTCGGCCGGCACCTTGTCCATCGAGAGGCCGAGCAGGTCCTTTACCTGGCTCGAGAAGATGCTGACCGCGATGCCCGCGGTGAACCCGGTGATGACTGGCTTCGGGATGTACTTCATCAGCGTGCCGACGCGCAGCAGGCCCGCGGCGATGAGCATCAAACCGGCAAGGAGCGTGCACAGGATGAGGCCGCCGTAGCCGAAGCGTTCGATGACGCTGAAGACGACCGGCACGAACGCAGCCGTCGGCCCGCCGATCTGCACGCGCGAGCCGCCGAGCAGCGAAATCAGGAAACCCGCGATGATCGCGGTGTGCAGTCCCTTGTCGGGCGTTGTTCCTGAAGCGATCGCGAGCGCCATCGAGAGCGGCAGCGCGACAATCGACACTGTGAGTCCGGCGACGACATCGCGGCGAAAATCCGCTGCGCCGTAACCGTGGCGCAGCACGCTGAACAGCTTCGGCTCGTACAACCGCCAGACATCGACCGCGTTCGGTTTCGCTGCGCGCATCTGGGCTGCGAGTCAGGCGCGGCGCCGCGTCCGCCTCAATTGTGCCGCGTGATATCCGGCAAGCCCGTCGTCAGCCACCAGCGCTTTTCCTTCTCGTCGTAGCGCCAGATCTGGTTGTCGAGCACGCTGCGCGCGGACTGCGTGTTGATGTTGACGAGGCCGATCTCGACGGTCTGGCGCACTTCGATCTCGCTGACCGGCGCGGCCGGCTGATCGTCGTAGGAGGTCACCCGCACCTGCTTGTAGCGCGCGAGCTCGAGATCCGTCATCGGGTGCACCTGCAGATACTTCGGATCGACGAAACCGAGCCCCTGGGTCATGTCGCCCCAGCGCATCGTCGCCGCATACATCTTCAGCGTGTCCTCGAGGATGGTCTCCTTGCTCTGGATGTTCTTCATCGACATCGACGCGCACGAAGCAAGGAGCACGATGGACAGCAACGCAACGACAGCAGCACGAACACGCATGGGCAGGTCCTCCGCGACGGCCGATTGTGCCTTTCGCCGGGCCGCGCGGGAATGGGTCGGCATCAGCGGCGCTCGATCGCGACGAAACGCGCCTCGAGCGTCGCCGCGGCCGTGCCGTCCGGCAGCGGCACGACGCAACGCACGCGCGTGCGCGCGCGGCCGCGCGAGGTCAGCGATTCGATCATCGCCGCGAAGCTTTCGCCGGCGACGAGGCGCGCGGTCGCCGCGAAATCGTTCCAGACGGGCGCCAGATAGCGCACGTCGCTGTCCTGCACGAAGATGTCGCAGTCGCGGCCCTGCCGGTCGAGCGCGAGCTTGACGAGACCCCAGCCGGCGAGCGTCATCAGGCTGACGAGACTGCCGCCGAACGCGCAGCCCTTGTCGTTGACGTTGGGCGCGAGAGCCGCCGACATCGTCAGCGATTCGCCGTCGCAGACGTCGACGCGGACCGCCATCGCGCGCGCGAGAACGATGTGCTCGAGGATCTCGCGCTCGAGCGCGGCGCGACGTTCCTCGAGCTCAGATGCGGACTCGCGTTGCGGATTCACGGACGGCGAAGGCTCCATCGGGCGCGGCGTGCGCGCACCGATCATATGCGATGCGCGCGTCAGTCGAAGCCGTTCGCGAAGACCGCGTCGACGCGGTTGAGCGTGAAGCCGACGACGATCGGCGTCGGCGAGGTGGTCGGCACCGCGATCGGCGTCGCGTTCGCCAGCGGGCAGAGGCCGAGGAACGCCGGGCCGTCGGGGCAGGCGACATCGTCGAACAACTGGTCGATGAATGGCGTTCCGGCATCCGTCGACACCTTGACCGGACCGATGAAGTAGCACGGCGGATCGCCATCGGCCTCGAGCATGAAATAGCCGCCGGCGTCGCTCGCGGCCGACGAGCAGTGCGCATCGCCGTCGGCGTACCAGAGATCGAGGCCGACGCCCGCGATGCCGGACCCGCTGACCTCGTCGACGACGCGACCGATGATCGCGAATGCGTCGACGGGATCGAAGTCGATCTCGTCGACCGACTGGCCGGCGGCGACCGCGATCGGCGAGCCTGCCGTCGGCGGGCACTCCTCGTCGCGGGTGGAACAATCGACGCCGGGCCATATCTGGCTGAAGTAGTCGTTCGCGTCGACGCGCGCGAAATAGTTTCCCGGCGGCAGATCGATCACGCTGTAGGTGCCGTCCGCCATGCTGTTGCCGGCCTCGAGCGACGTCCCGTCCGGCGCGAATATGCGCACCCACGCGAATGCAAGCGGCGGCGCGAAGTCGGCGGTGCCGCGCGTGCGCACGGTGCCGCTGATCGAGCCGTTCATCGGCAGCGCGACGTCGATGCCGGTCACGACCTCGCCGTTGTCGATTGCGATCTGCGTCGCCGACGCGAGATCGCAACCCTCGATGTCGCCGTACATGAAATCGTTGCACGGCGCGTCGGGATAGGCCGTGTCGCGATGCTCATTGCTCGTGACGAGGAGCCATGCCGTGCCGGCCGGCACGCCGCTGATGCGGTACGTGCCATCGAAGTCGGTCAGGCTGCCGCCGAGCTGGTAGGGCGGGTCGGTGGTGGAAAACAGCGTGGCGGTCTGCCCCGCGAGGCCGGCGTGCGTCGCCGCATCCGTGACGACGCCGGAGACGGTCGCGAGCGGCTGCAGATCGAACGCGACCGACGGCGCGGGCGTCGCCGACGAAGCGACGACGACTGTCGCGCCGGGTTGGGGCGGATAGCAATACAGGACGCAGTCGACGTGATCGAACAACTGCTCGCGAAAGCCGCTCGCGTATGCGCCGACGTAGTAGCTGCCGGCGGAGAGCGGGCCGATGGGCGTCGGCACGTCTGCCCGAAGACCCGCTCGCTGCATCACGATGCTGCCATCGAGGTCGTACACCTCGACCGTGAGGCCGTCGAACGAGTCGCCGCCGGCCACGTGCACGGTGGCCTCGATGTAGTAGGCGCGCGGCAGCGAAAAATCGATGCCCGACACGAATGCGTTCTCGGCGACCGCGATCGGCGTCGCGTTCGTGATGTCGCAGCCGCCGATGCACGGAATGCCGTCGTAGGCCTGTCCCTCGTGCGTGAACGAGATCGCCGTCGCACGGTACGTTCCGGCGATGAGGCCGTCCGCCAGGTAGCGGCCAGCCGAATCGAGCTGCGCCGCGGCTCTCTGGTACCCGTCCGCGTCGAAGATTTCGACGAACCCGTCGCCGATCGCGAGGTTTGTCTCCTGCTCGCGCACGCGACCGGTGACAGTAGCGCCGTGACCGAGCACGAAGTCGATGCCGCCGACAGTGGCGCCCGCGACTTCGATGCGCTGTGGCGGCCCGCCGATGCAAGTCGTCGGATCGTCGACATTTACGCAGAGCTGGTCGGGCCATGCTTCTCCGACGTAGTGGTCGGCGCCCGATAGCACGGCGTAGCTCCCGTCCGCAACGTCCAGCGAGTAGGCGCCGTCGAGCTGGACATTGACGAGCCGGACCAATCCGATATCGTCGAACGCAAGGACTACCGCAAGCTCGGGCGGCTCGCCGCTCGTCGCATCCATGACGTGGCCTTCGATGGCCCCATCGGCGGGCGCGGCGATCACTGCAACGTTGCCAGCGTCGCCAAGGTTCTGCACGCGTGCCCACAGCGTGCGCGCGTGCGATGTGTCAGCAACGAGGCTTGCGCCTAGTCCGGCAGCAGACGCTTTCGGCGCGGCCGGTTCCGCGCTCGGGCAGGCCTCGAACAGATCGATCGCAGTCGCGAGCGGCGTCGCGCCCGTAGTCAGGGCGATGCGGTCCGCGCGCCTCGCATCGATGCGCAGCCAGAGCGTCGCGCCGGCCGCGAGAAAACCGTCGATCTCACCATCCGATGCGAGCGCATACGCCGAAGCGCAGCGCGCACCGTGTTCGGCATCGAGCTCAGCGAACGCGGCGCGATGTGCGGCGTCGCGCCGCGCGGGAACGATCGGCGCGGTCGCCGTCGCAGGCAGCGCGCGCTTGCGCTCGATGTTGTGCAGGAGCACGCGCAGGGGAGTGAGGTCGCGAGCGGCGAGATGTGTGCGGCGGGCTGCGTCGACGAGCACGTCTGTCGTCCCGACGCAGCACGTCGATGCGCGCGTCGATCGAGGGGTCTGGCGCGCGATGGGTTTCGCTCGCGCGATCGATCTCGCGCGCGACCGCGTGCAGCCGCGCGTACAAGTGGCGGGCCGACTGCGCTGCGGATGCGGGCGGCGAAGCCGCCTCGGAGCGCGACCATGTCGCGGACGCGACGAAACTGCCGAGTGTTGCCGAGAGCAACACGCCCATGACGACTCGCATGGATCGATCCCCTTTATTCCCTGTTCGCGACAGCGGCCGCGACGTCCCCCGACGCGGCGCATCCGTCGCCGTTATGATGAAGGATCGCATGAGTCGCGGCGCGTCCGAAATGGCCTTTACAGTTCGTCCTGGCGCCGATCCGCACGCACCGCTCGCCGGTGCAACCGTCATCCTCACGCGTCCCGTGGGAACGGCGGCAGCGATGAGCGCGCGTGCGCGCAAGCTGGGCGGCCGCAGCCTGTCGCTGCCCGGGCTTTCGCTGCGCCCGGCTGCCTCGCCAGCGCGCGCACGCAGCGGGCTTGCGCTGCTGGCAAAGGCCGAAATCGTGATCTTCCAGAGCCCGGCCGCCGTGCGTTTCGCGCGCGCGCTGCGTCCCTCGCTGCGCCTGCGTCGCGGCGCCGTCGCGCTCGCCATCGGCGACGGCACGCGACGTGCGCTCGCTCGTGCCGGCATCGACGCGATCGTGCCTGAACGCGGCGACAGCGAAGGCGTGCTCGCGCTCGCGCAGCTCGGTCGCGTGCGCGGTCGCCGCATCGTGCTCGTCGGCGCGGCCGGCGGTCGCGATCTGATCGCACCGGAGCTGCGCCGGCGCGGCGCGCGCGTCGAGCTTGCCGAGGTTTACCGGCGCATGGCGCCGCGCCTCACGAAGGTTCATTTCGACGCGCTTGCAGCGGCCCGGGATCCGCTGGTCACGCTCGTTTCGAGCGGCGAGGCGCATGGCGCATCTCGCGGCCCTTCTGCCGAGCACGCTGCATGCGCATCTGCAGTCGCAGATGCTCGTCGTCAGCAGTGCGCGGCTCGCCGGCATCGCGCGCCGTTCGGGTTTCCGGCAAGTCGCCATCGCCCGCTCCGCGTCGCCGCGCGATCTGCTCGCCACTGCCGGCGACGCGCTGGCACGGCATCGCCTCTGACGAGGCGTTTCGGATGCGGGCCGCAGCGGTCTTCGGCTAGCATGCCCGCATGGACGAATCCCGCGACATGATGCCGCCGGCGCCGGTCGCCGAACCCGTCGCCGTACCCGCGCGAGCGCCGGCATCGCGGTCGGCCGGCGGCACGATCGCGATCTTGCTTGCGCTGGTCGCGGTCGCGCTCGCCGCGTTCGCCACGTGGCGCGTCGTTTCGATCGAACGCGGACAGGGCGATGCGCAATCGGCGTTGCGCAACGAGCTCGACGGGCGCCTGCAGGAACTTGCGCGCACGGGCGATCAGCGCAAGCGCGATCTCGATGCACTGCGCGGGCGCCTCGCCGACACCGACACGGTCAACAAGGGTTTGCGCGAAGAGCTGCTCGCGCTCAGCGAGCGCTCGCGGAATCTCGAGGACGCGGTCGCGAATCTCGCCGAGCAGCGACTCACCGGCCGCGACGCGCTCGCGTTGAACGAAGCCGAATTCCTGCTGCAGCTCGCGCAGGAACGTCTGGCGCTCTTCCACGACGCGCAGGCCGCGCTCGCTGCCTACAAGCTCGCCGATTCCGCGCTCGCGGCGGCGGAGGATCCGGTGTTCGCCGGCGTGCGCCAGACGATCGGCGCGGAAATGCAGGCGCTCGAAGCGGCCAAGCCGCTGGAAACGAATGCGACGCTGACGGCGCTCGAACGCGCGCGCGGCGCGCTCGCATCGTTGCCGGCGAAATCCGATCGCGTCGCCGCGGCGGGCGTTGCGCCATCGCGCTTCGAGGCGCTGCTGCAGCAGTTCGTGCGCGTCAGCAGCGACGACAGCGCTTCGCCCGAGCGTCGCGACTCGAATCTCGCGCGCACGCTCGCTGCGATCGATCTGCACTCCGCGCAGGCCGCGCTGCTCGCGCGCGATCCCGCCGCCTATACGGCTGCGCTCGCGCATGCACGCGCGGCGATCGAGGCGAGCTTCGACACCGATGCGCAGCCGGTCAAGGACACGCTGGCCGAGATCGATCGCCTCGTCGTCCGCGCCGCTCGCGCCGGCATTGCCCGAGCTCGGCAGCGCGTTGCGCGAGCTGCGCAATCTGCGCGCGACGCGCGCGCTCGCGCAGCCGCGAACGACAGAGCCGCGAGCCGACGGAGCGGGCACGTGAGAATCTGGTTCGGCGTGCTGCTGCTGCTCGTGCTCGCCGCGGCAGCCGCCTTCGGCTGGCACTGGCTCGCGAGCGATCCCGGCTACGTGATGATCCGCATGCGCGGCACGACGCTGGAGACGAGCCTCGTCTTCGCCATCGTCGTGCTGCTGCTCGCGTGGGGCGTGCTTTCGATCGTCGTGCGCTTCGCGCGCTGGCCGTTCCGCACCTGGGGGCGCGCGTATCGCCGGCGCGGACGCGAGCGTCTCGCCAGCGGCTTGACCGCGCTCGCCGAAGGACGCTACGCGCATGCCGAGCGCGATCTTGCCAAGGCGTCCAACCATGCCGCGCTGCGCGGTCCCTCGTTGCTCGCCCTCGCGCAATCGGCGCACGAACGCGGCAGCGAGGAGAGTGCGCGACGAAGCGCTCGATCGCATCGGCGGCGCGGCAAGATCCGCCGCGCTCGCGCTGCACGCGCAGTTCCTGCTCGACAACGGCCGCGCCGGCGAAGCGCTCGCGCTGCTGAAGCCATCCGCCGCGAACGGAACATTGCCGCCGCGCGGATTGCGACTGCTCGTCGATGCGGCGCTCGCGACCGGCGACACGCGCACCGCGCTCGATGCTTTGCCGGCGCTTGCGCGCACGCAGTCGATCGCGCCGGAGGATCAGGTCGCGCTCGACACGCGCACGTTACGCGGCCGCGCTCGCCGCGGCGCCCGACACGGCCGGGCTCAATGCGTTGTGGAACGGCGCGAGCCGTGCGCAGCGGCGCCGGCCCGAACTGATCGCCGCATTCGCGCGTCGTTCCGCCGAGCTCGGCCAGGTGCTCGCCGCGATGGACGAGATCGAATCGGCCGAGCGCCGCGAATGGAACGATGCGCTCGCGCTCGCATATGCGGATCTCGGTCCTGCCGAGCTTCCGGCGCGCACGCGCAAGGCCGAGAGCTGGCTTTCGGTCGCGCCGAACAGCGCGGCACTTGCGACGGCGCTCGGGCGTCTGTGCGCGCGGCAACAGTTGTGGGGCAAGAGCGAGCAGTATCTCGAGCGCGCGCTTGCGATCGAGGAATCGCCGCTGGCCTGGGAGACGCTCGGCGATTGCTACGTCGGGTCCGATGACGCGGCGACCGCGAACCGCTGCTATGCGAATGCGCTGCGCCTGACGCGCGGCGAGCCGACCGAGCAGGTCGGATCGCTCGCGATGCGCGGACCGGTCGACACGCGCGCGCTCGCGTTCGAGGAGCGCAGCGAGCATGGCGTGCCGCGGTTGCCGGGGGCGCGTTGAGCCCGATCGGCGGGCAGTACAGGTCATCCGCGTAGGAGCGCGACGGATTGCAAGTCGTGCGAGGTCGTCCCAAGCACTCCCCTCACCCCAGCCGCTCTCCCGCAAGCGGGAGAGGGGATTCAGCGCGTCAGCGCTCGATGTTGTCGATGTCCTCGACGCGTCCGTCGATCAGCAGGAACGAGCGCAGGAAGCGGTTCTCGCCGAAGTCGTAGATCCATTGCTCGCGGCGCTGATCGCGGTAGCGCGCGTAACCCGGGACGGGCTGGTGCACGAGCGTGTCGTAGTTCGTGCGGCGCGAGGCCGGCTCGCCGCAGCGCGCGACGAGCTCGCCGACGCTGACGCCGCGGTAGTCGCGGTTCGCGTTGCAGTCGTCGCCGATCTGGTTGACGCCGTAGCCGAGCGTTTCCTCGCGCGCGAGCACGCCGTCGCGGAACACGAAGCGGCGCATCAGGTTGTGCGGGCCGAAGTTGTAGTACCAGACGTCGTACTGCACGTCGCGGTATGCCTCGACGGGTCCGCGCAGGCCGAACACTTCGGTTGCGTAGTAGGTGTCCGCGTAGAACGGCTCGCCGCAGCGGTCGCGTACCTGGAAGTCCTGCGTGCCTTCGTTGACGATGCGGGTGCCGCAGCGCATCGCGAAGGCGGGTGGGCTCGCGAGCAGGAGGAAGATTGCGATGAAAACGTACGTCTTCATGGCCGTGATGAGTCGAAGCCGAAGCTAGAAGCTAGAACCACGAAGAACACGAAGAAAGCAGAAGGCATTTCATAGTCTTTCCTTCGCGTTCTGTCGTGGTTCAATCTTTCGCCTTTCAATCACTCGCAGACCACTCTACTCGCAGACACACCGCAGATGCGTCAAGTTCTGCAAAGCCGCGTGCCTACATGCCGAGAATTCCCGCGCGGCTATGCAGGATTTCGGCGAGCACGTCCGGCGCGTAGTCGAACGAATCGTAGAACAGCCGATCCTCGGGCAAGCCCGCGTCGACGAACGCGCGGCGGCCCGCGTCGATCATCGTCGGCGGCCCGCTCATGTAGAGATCGAATGCGGAAAGATCCGCGTGATCCTCGAGCAGCGCTTCGTGAACGAATCCGTGGCGCAGGCCGCCGGCGTGCTCGGCGTCCGACAGGACGGGGACGAAGCGGAACGACGGATCGTCGCGCATCCAGCGCTCGGGCAGCGCGCGAAGATACAGATCGCGCGGCGTGCGCGCGCCCCAGTACAGCGTGATCGGACGGCGCGTGCCGAGATGGCGGAAGTGCTCGATCAGCGCCTTGATCGGCGCGAAGCCGGTGCCGCCGGCGATCATCAGCATCGGGCGCTCGCTGTCCTCGCGCGGCACGAACGTGCCGAGCGGTCCTTCGACGCGCAGCAGCGCGCCGGTGTCCATCTCGTCGAACACGTACGAGGTGAAGCCGCCGCCGGCAACGTGGCGCACGTGCAGCTCGATCGAGTCGCCCTCGTGCGGCGCGTTGGCGATCGAGAACGCGCGGCGGCGGCCGTCCGGCAGCAGCGCGTCGAGATACTGGCCGGCGAGCCGGCGCAGGCGTTCGCCGCGCGCGGTCAGCAGTGTCAGCCGCACGACGTCGTCGCTGAGCAATGCCTTGTCGACGAGCTTGAGCGTCAGCATGCGCCGCGGCATGTCGGCGACCGAAGCGACCTCGCGCGCCGCGATGACGAGATCGCTCGCCGGCACGGCCTGGCAGAGCAGCACCTGATGGCGCGCCTGCTCGGCTGCGTTGAGCGCGGTCGGCGGATTGCGCGGATAGGTGCAATGGCCCGTCGATCAGCGTCGCCTTGCAGCTGCCGCAGACGCCGGACAGGCACGAGTACGGCAGCGCGAGCCCCGCGCGGCGCGCGCCTTCGAGCACGGTTTCGCCGGGCTCGACGCGGAAATGCTTGCCGCTGGATTGCAGGGTGACGGTGTGGCGCACGGGCATCGTGGTTGCGGGGGCCGGCGGATTGTCGCCGATGTGGCGTGCATCGTTCGTGCCTCGGGGCGCCGGCTTTCCCCTCTCCCGCTTGCGGGAGAGGGCAGGGTGAGGGCATTCGGAGTGAAGCGTTCGATGCGTCGAACCAAGACTTCCCTCACCCCAACCCTCTCCCGCAAGCGGGAGAGGGGGAAATCTAAAGCGAGAGAGGGGAAAATCCGAAGCGGGAGCGCGCGAACGTCGCGCGTTATAGTGCGCGGCGCAAAAAAAGGAGCCTGACATGAGCATCTGGAAGCAGACCGCCGATCTCGAGCGCATCAACGCCTGGAACGGGGGTTCGATGGTCGAACATCTCGGCATGCGCGTCACCGAAGTCGGCGACGACTATCTGCGCGGCACGATGCCGGTCGATGCGCGCACGAAGCAGCCGTTCGGGCTGCTGCACGGCGGCGCGTCGGTCGCGCTCGCCGAATCGCTCGGCAGCCTCGCGGGCACGATGTGCGTCGACGCGACGCAGCAGATGGCCGTCGGTCTGGACATCAATGCGAATCATGTGCGCGCGGTCACCGAAGGCGTCGTCACCGGCACTGCGCGGCCGCTGCACATCGGGCGCAACACGCAGGTCTGGGAAATCCGCATCGAGGACGAGCAGGGCAGGCTCGTCTGCATCTCGCGCCTGACGCTCGCGATCGTGCCGCGGCGATCGCCGAGACCGGTGTGACCACCAGCGCGACACCGTACGACGCGCTCTCGCCCGATATCGTGCTCGATGCGATCGCGGCGACGGGCGCGGTGCCGGATGGACGACTGCTCGCGCTCGGCAGCTACGAGAACCGCGTGTACCAGGTCGGCGTCGAAGACGGTCCCGCGCTGGTCGCGAAGTTCTATCGGCCGGGACGCTGGAGCGACGCTGCGATCGCGGAAGAGCACGCGTTCGCGCTCGAGCTCGCCGACGCGGAGTTGCCGATGGTCGCGCCGATCGAGATCGACGGGCGCACGCTGCTGAGGCACGCGGGATTCCGCTACGCGCTGTATCCGCGCCGCGGCGGCCGCGCGCCGGAGCTCGAATCGGCCGATCATCTTGCGTGGATGGGACGCCTCCTCGCGCGCATGCACGGCGTCGGCGCACGCGCGCGCTTTCGCGAGCGCGGCAGCATCGATGCGAACACGTTCGTGCGCGACGCGGCGCTGGCGGTGCTCGGATCGGCACTGCTGCCGTCGCGCTATTTCGACGTCTATCGCTCGCGCACGGCTGCGCTTGCCGATCTCGTCGATGCGCGCTTCGCTGCGATCGAGCCGCTCGCGCGCATCCGCCTGCACGGCGATTGCCACGCCGGCAACGTGCTGTGGACCGACACCGGCCCGCACTTCGTCGATCTCGACGATGCGCGCATGGGTCCGGCGGTGCAGGATCTCTGGATGCTCGCGCAGACGCCGCGCGCGATGTCGGCGCTGCTCGAAGGCTATGCCGAATTCCGCGATTTCGATCCGGCCGAGCTCGCGCTGGTCGAGCCGCTGCGCATCATGCGCCAGGTGCATTGGGCCGGCTGGGTCGCCGCGCGCTGGGACGATCCGGCGTTTCCGCGCGCGTTTCCGCAGGTCGGCGAGGTGCGCTGGTGGGAGCAGCATCTGACGGACCTCGCCGAGGCCGAATCAAGCCTCCAGGACGAGTAGACCATCCCCTCTCCCGCTCGCGGGAGAGGGTTAGGGTGAGGGCGAAGCCGCCTCAAGCGGCTCAGGGCAGGCATGATGCCGCACGAAGGCGCGCCAAGGACGCCTGCTCGCGCTCGATCTCGGGCGACCAGGCGTCTCATCCGGCTCCGGCACCTTCTCTGCGCGCGGCGAGCCGGAAAATCGCCAATTCTTGCCGCACCGCACCAATCATCCGCTACCATTACCCCCGCGATGAACAGCTCAGTCGACTCCACGGTTGAGGCCGCCCCGCGGGATCGCTGGCGCGTGCTGCGCTACGTCGTCCGCACGCCATTGCTGCTCCTGCACATCCTGATCTCGGGACCGCTCGCGCTGCTCGTGCTGAATCCGGTGTCGGCGCGGATCCGCGTCGGCGACACGACGCTCGAAAAATTCATGATCCGCTGGTGGTCCGGTGCGCTCGTGCGCCGCTTCGGCTTGACGATCCGCCGCTTCGGCGAGCCGCTGCCCGGAGCGGTGCTCTACGTCGCCAACCACATCTCGTGGCTCGACATCGAGCTCATGCACAGCCAGCGCCCGGTGAGTTTCATCGCCAAGAGCGAAATTGCGCGCTGGCCGTTCGTCGGCTGGCTGTCGGCGCGCGCCGGCACGATCTTTCATCGCCGCGGCAGCACCGATTCGCTGGCGAGCGTGATGGCGATCGCCATCGAGCGCCTGCGCGCCGGCCAGCCGGTCGGCGTGTTTCCCGAAGGCGGCAGCGGCCACGGCGATCGCGTCGGCACGTTCCACGCGCGCATCTTCCAGATTGCGCTCGACGCGAGCGTGCCGGTGCAGCCGGTCGCGCTGCGCTACGGGCGCGACGGCCGCCAGGATCCGGGCGTGCCGTTCGGTCGCAAGGAAAGTTTCTTCTCGAATGTCCTGCGCGTGCTCGGCAATCCGCCGATGGACGCCGAAATCCATTTCCTCGAGCCCGTCGAGCGCGACGCCGGACGCGCGTCGCCGCATGGCCGAGCAGAGCCGCGAGCGCATCGTGCGCGCGCTCGGATACGGCGATTGACGCCGTGCATGCGATGAACGGCGCCGATTTCCAGCCGCCGTGGCTGCTGCGCAATCCGCACGTGCAGTCGGTGCTCGCGTCGAGCCGCATCCGGCGCTGGCTGTCGCTGCGGCGCGGCGGCGACATCGAGTCGTGCGCGGTCGAGCACATCGTCGATTGCGGCGACGGCGTGCGCCTGCAGGGATTCCACACGACGCAGCGTGCGCTGCCCGAAGCGCGCGGGCTCGTCGTGCTGCTGCACGGCTGGGAAGGCAGCGCGCGCTCGAACTACGTGCTGAGCTCCGGCGCGCGACTGCTGCGCGAAGGCTTCGACGTGTTCCGGCTGAATTTCCGCGATCACGGCGAGACGCATCATCTCAACCGCGAAATCTTCCATTCGTGCCGCATCGACGAGGTCGTCGCCGCAGTCGGTGCGATCGCCGAGCACTTCCCGGCGCGCGCTCTCGCGATCGCGGGCTTTTCGCTCGGCGGCAATTTCGCGCTGCGCGTTGCGTTGCGCGCGCCGGCGACCGCCATTCCGCTCGCGTACGTGCTTGCAGTCTGTCCCGTCGTCAGCCCCGCGAGCGGGCTGTTCGGGCTCGAAAACGGCCCGCGCTTCTACCAGAGCTATTTCCTGCGCAAGTGGACGCGCTCGCTGCGCGCCAAGCAGGCGCTGTTTCCGGACATGGAGCTCTTCACCGCGGCAGAGCTCGACGCCGATCTGCGCGGCCTGACGCGCGCGCTCGTGCTGCGCCACACCGAATTCGGCTCGCTCGAAAATTATCTCAACGGCTATTCGATCGCCGGCGATGCGCTGTCGTCGCTGCGCATCCCGGCGACGATCCTGACTTCGACGGACGATCCGGTGATCCCGGTCGACGATTTCCTCACCCTGAAGCTGCCGCCGAACGTCGAGCTCGATATCGCGCCGCACGGCGGGCATTGCGGCTTCATCCGCGATTTCTCGCTGCGCAGTTTCACCGAGGACTACATCGTGGAACGCATGCTTACGAATCTTGGCGGCGCCGTTGCGCAAGGCGTCGAACGCGACGCGTCCAAGGCGGCGTGACGGCGGCCACGCGCAGCGTCATCGGAACCTGATCCGCGGCACCGTGCTTTCGCGCGCCCACGCGCGTCGCGCTGCTACGCGCCCGGCCACCCGCTCGACATGGCGGCCTGTTGCCGATCTCGGCGACAGGCTGAAGCCGGGCGCCGGCGCATCGGGCATAATTCGCGAGGCCGCGCCGCGGCCGAACCTCCGGACCCGCGCGGTGAGCCGCCGCGGACGCCGAGCACACGCCCGATCCGGTCATCCGACGCGACGCGGCGGGATTCCCTGAACATTCAACGCGTCCGACATGCTGAAAGAATCGATCGAACACCACCGCCTGGGCCGTCTCGACGAGGCCGAGCAGGGCTACCGCGAGCATCTCGAAGGGCAGCCGAACGATGCCGAGGTGCTGCATCTGCTCGGCCTGCTGCGCCATCAGCGCGGCGCGAGCGAGGAAGCCGAAGAGCTGCTGACGCGTGCGCACGCGCTTGCGCCCGACAAGGCCGGCATCGAGCTCACGCTCGGCACGCTGCGCTTCCAGTCGGGCGATTTCGACGGCGCGCGCTCGCACTACGAGAAAGCGCTCGCGCTCGATCCGAACATCGGCACGGCGCATGCGGGTCTCGGGCAGGTCGCGCTGATGCGCGGCGAGCGCGAGGATGCCGAGCAGCATTTCCGCATCGCGCTGCGCGCGGGCGAGGATGCGCAGGCGCTCGCGGGTCTCGGCTCGCTGCTGCTCGAACGCGAGGATCTCGACGCGGCGCTGCGCCATCTCGGGCGCGCGGCGGATCTTGCGCCCAACGATCCGACGATCCAGCTCGCGCTCGGCCGCGCGTTCGCGAAACGCGGAACCGATACGTTCGCCGAGAAGGCGTTCGAGAACGCGCTGCGCGTGAAGCCCGATCTGCATGCCGCGCGGCAGGCGCTCGGCTCGCTGACGCTGAAGGCGAAGCGCCCGCGCGAAGCCGAAGCGCATTTCCGCGCGCTGCTCGCGGTGCCGGGCCTCGAGTCCGCGGGCCATGTCGGTCTCGGCGATGTCGCGCGCGCCGAAGATCGCCACGAGGACGCGGTCGCATCGTATCGCGCTGCGCTCGCGATCGATTCCGAAGCAGTCGGCACCGGCGCGCGCGCTGGCGTGGTCGCTGATGCAGGCCGGTCGCAACGCCGAGGCGATCCAGGCCTACGACGACTATCTCGCGCTCGTGCCCGGCGATCACGACGTGCGCACTGCGCGCGCGGATCTGCTGATGGTCATCGGACGACTCGGCGAGTCGTTCGCGGACTGGCGCAAGATCGCCGACGACAATCCGGCCGACATGCAGGCGCAGTCGCGCCTCGCGTTGCTCGACGAGCATCTCGGTCGTCTCGCCGCGGCGGACGCGACGGCGGCGCTGGTCCTGCGCGCGACCGTCGATCCCGAAATGCTGCTCGTGCGCATCCGCGCACGCATGCGCGAAGGCGACGATGCCGGCGCGCGTGCGCTGCTCGATCAGCTCGCCGAGCAGCCGCGCACGGATGGCCAGCAGCGCCTCTACTGGAATTATCTCGGCCGCCTGCACGATCGCGCCGGCGACGCAGCCGAAGCGGTGCGCTGCTTCGCCGAAGCGCAGCGCGGTTCGCCGGCGTCGATGCCGCCGCTCGATGCGCCGCGGCCCGAGCTCGAGCTCGCGCTGACCGACCCCGTCGGCGAGCCGTGGCCACAGGCGCCGGTGTTCCTGCTCGGCACGCCGGGCAGCGGCGTCGAGCGCGTCGCTGCGCTGCTTGCCGATCAGCCGGAGCTCGTCGTGCTGCGCGATCGCATCGGCGCGCTGCAGCGCGTCGACGATTTCAACCAGCCGCGTTTCGCGTACTACTGCGGCGATCTCACCGAAGCGGATCGCGCGGCGCTGCGCGAGCGTTATCTCGGGCCACTGCGCGCGGCCGGCGTGCCGCTCGATCGCACGCTGGTCGACTGGCTGCCGCGCTGGGATGCGCATCTGCTCGCGCTGGTGCGGCGCGCATTTCCGGGCGCGCGGCTCGTCATCGTCGAGCGCGATCCGCGCGATGCGCTGGTCAACTGGCTCGGATTCGGCTGGGCGCGCGGGTTTCCGTGCGCGGACGTGCCGCTGTTCTCGGAATGGCTGGCGCGCGCGCGCGATCACATCCACTACGCCGACGCGCTCGACGAGCCGCGCCGGATCGTCGTCGCGGCCGATGCGCTGCTCGACGATCCGCTCGCGAACGGCGGCGCGCTTGCGCGGTTCCTCGGTCTCGATGCGTTGGAGCCAGGCTCGAATTTCGCCGCGATGGCGCACGGTCTCGGCGGACTGCCGGTGCGTTTTCCGCGCGGTCACTGGGAACGTTATCGCGAAGCGCTGGCGGCGCCGTTCGCGGCGCTCGAGGCGCGATGAAACGCCCGCTCACGCCGGCATCCGCATCCGTGCAGGGCTGAAGCCGACGCCGCATTCCGAGAGGTGATCCCATGCGCATCCGCAGCGACGACATCGAGAGCATGCAGCCGATTCCGGAGGAGTTTGCGTTCGGCAAGCCCGGCCCCGGCGGCGAGCCGACCGTGTTCGCGCCGAACCTCAATCCGCACCTCGCCTGGTCGGACGTGCCGCCGGCGACGCGCTCGTTCGCGCTGATCTGCGTCGACACCGACGTTCCGACCCGCGGCGATGACGTGAACCAGCCGGGCCGCCACGTGCCGGCGTCGCTGCCGCGAACCGAATTCTTCCACTGGGTCATGGTCGACATCCCGCTCGAATGCCGCGAGCTGGGCAGCGGCAGCTGCGCGGAAGGCGTCGTCGCGCACGGCAAGCAGAATCCGGTCGGGCCGCCGGGCGCGAAGCAGGGCATCAACGATTTCACCGGCTGGTTCGCCGGCGATGCGGCAATGGCCGGCGACTATTTCGGCTACGACGGGCCGTGCCCGCCGTGGAACGACGATCTGCTGCACCACTACCATTTCCGCATCTACGCGCTCGACGTGCCGACGCTCGGCCTGTCCGGGCGTTTCATGGCGGCCGACGCGCGCGCCGCGATGCAGGGCCATGTCCTCGCCGAAGCGGCGCTGACCGGGACCTACACGCTGAACGCCGCGCTGCGACGCTGACGGCGATAGGTTCGTCCACTCTTTTCCGTTCTTGTCGTCATCCCGGTGTGAGCCGGGATCACCCCCGCGGACTTCAAGGCGAACATTCCGGCACGGTGCCGGGGTGATTCCGGCTGCATTGGCGCTCGGCGCCGCGTGTGGCTCGTCCGTACCCAAGAACCTGGAGTGACTGGAATGCTCGCACTCGCAACACCGCTCTTGACCCTCGCGCTCGGCGCCATCGACGTCTCGCGCAATCCCGACTGGATTGCGGCTTCGGAAAGCTCGAGCTGCGATCTCACCGACATCGATTTCTCCGACCGCCTGCACGGCTTCGCGACCTGCGCGTTCGGCAACGCGATGACGACCGACGACGGCGGCCTGTCGTGGACCGTGTTCGGCACGGACCTGCAGCAGAGCCTCCTCTTCGCGCATGCGACAGGCACGGACGAGCTCTACGCCGCGCGGCTCGGTTTCTATCACAGCATCGATCGCGGTCAGACGTGGCAAGAGCTCGGCGATCTCAGCGCGAATTTCGGCAGCGTGTTCGACGTGCATTTCGGCGACGCCGGACACCTCGTCGCGATCCAGGGCGGCACGCTGCTGCACAGCGACGACGGCGGCGCGCAATGGGACAGCGACTGGCCGGAAACGAGCGGCGTCTACTTCGACGAGCTGCATTTTCCGAGTGCATCGATCGGCTACGCGAGCGGCGGCATCTCGAGCGAGCAGGGCAGCTCCGGCAGCATCCTGCGCACCGACGATGCCGGCGATCACTGGACGCTGCTTTCGTTCACGCACGGCGAGATCACCGCGGCGGACTTCTTCGACGACGAACACGGCGTCGTCGCGACGTGGCCGGGCGAGCTCTATGCGACCGCCGACGGCGGCGACAGCTGGCAGCTGATCGGGCCCGCACCCGACGGCGGCATCCTGCTCGATCTCGTGCACCGCGATGCATCGCACTGGTACGGCGTTTCGTTCCAGGGCTGCCTCTACGAAACGCGCGACGCCGGCATCAGCTGGGAGACCGGCTATTGCGATCCGAACGCGAACGCGCTGGCCGCGATCACGCTCGCCGCAGGACCCGCGGTCGCGGGCGGCAACGGCGGCGTGCTGCTGTTCGAGAACCGCATCCTGAAAGCCGGCTTCGATTGATGCCGGCTTCGATGGGCGCCGAAGCGCGCGCCGTTCGCGGCGCCCGCTTCCCGGGCGATCCTTGCTAGCATGCGCGCTGGCAAACCGATCGACCGAACATGAGTCAAGCAGCCGGCACGCCCGAACCTGAAGTCAGGGCGCGCATCGACGCCGCGCGGCAGCTCGCCGACAGCGGACGCATTCTCGAAGCCGAGCAGGCCTTCCTCGATATCCTGCGCGAATCGCCGCGCGAGACCGATGCGCTCAATTTCGTCGCGATCTGCGCGCACGAGCGCGGCCGCTTCGCGCAGGCGCTCGCGCTGCTCGAACGTGCGCGCGGCGTGCGCGCGGACGATCCCGTCACGCTGACCAATCTCGGCGTCACCAACACCGCGCTCGGCCGGCTCGATCAGGCGATCGACGCGCTGCGTAGTGCGCTCAAGCTCGCGCCGGATCTTTTCGTCGCGCGCCTGCGCCTCGGCGAAGCGATCGAGCGCGCGGGCCGTGCCAACGACGCGCTGCCGCTCTATTTCGGAGCGATCTTCGCGGCGCAGGGCGCGGGCCAGTGGCTCGACGACGCGACGACGCCGCCCGGACTTCGCCCGCTCGTGCTGCACGCGATGCGCACGGTAGCCGCGGGACGGCGCAGGCTCTTCTCCAGCCTGTTGGCGCCGCTGCGCACGCGATACGGCGCCGTCGCTCTCTCGCGCGTCGAGAAGTGCCTCGCGGTCTATCTGACCGAGCTTCCGGCGAGTTATCCGGATCCGGCGCAGCGTCCGAAATTCCTGTATTTCCCGGATCTGCCGGCGACGAAGTTCTACGACGCCGAGCCTCTTCCCGTGGTACGCCGATCTCGAAGCCGAGACCTCGGCGATCCGCGACGAGATGCGCGCGGTGCTCGCCGAGGACAGCGGCTTCGAGCCGTTCCTCGGCCACTTCGACGACGAGCAGCTCGAAGGACATCTCGCCAACGCGAGCGGCCCGCCGGTCTGGAACGCGTTCTTCTTCTTCCGTCACGGCACACGCTACGACGCGAACCATGCGCGCTGTCCGCGTACGTCGGCCGCGCTCGAGAACGTGCCGCTGTGCCGCACGCGCGACCATTCGCCCGAAGTCTGCTATTCGGTGCTGACCGCCGGCTCGCACATCCTGCCGCACCACGGCGTGACCAACACGCGCCTGGTCACGCATCTGCCGCTGATCGTGCCGGACGATTGCGCGCTCGTCGTCGGCGGCGAAGCGCGCGGCTGGGAAGAAGGCCGCTGCTTCACGTTCGACGACACGTTCGAGCACGAGGCCTGGAACCGCAGCGGCAAGACGCGCGTCGTCATGCTGATGGACGTGTGGAATCCGCACCTGACCGACGTCGAGCGCGAGGCGCTGACGCTGCTCGTGCCCGCGATCGGCGAGTTCAATCACGAGGCCGGCATTTCCTAGCAGGGCGCCGACCGATTTATTCGACGACGCGACAAGCGTGCAACTCCTGGTGAGGGACGATTCGCATTTCGAGCAGTTGATCCATCATCCGCCGCGGTACTGAGCATCACGCGCGCCGGTTGCGAAGGGAGCGGCCATGCTGATCCGCCTGTTGCTGATTGCGTTGCTCGTACCGGCTGCGGCGCCGACCGACATCGAGACGCGCGCGCAGGCATTGCGCGCGGACCTCGCGGTCAACGAGTCGGCGCAACCGCTGAGCCCGCGCGTGGCGCTGGAGCGCCAGCTTCTGACTTCGCTCGAGCGCCGCCGCGATCTCGAGCGCGTGCGCAACGACGCCAAGACCAAGGCCGAGACCCCGCAGGATGAGCCGGACGTGCCGCCGCGCGGCATGCTCGACGCGGATGACCTGCGCCGCAGGGCGCAGGAGCTCGATCTCTCGATCGCCGCAGGCGCGCGCCGGCTCGGCATCGTGCAGGCCGATCGTGCGGCTGCAGCGGACCGGCTCGTGCAAGCCGTGACGAATGTACGCCAGCTCGAGGCGACGGCGGCGCCCGGCGACGACAAGCTCGAGCAGGCCCGGCTCGAAGCCGAGCTTGCCGAATCGAACACGGCCGAGCTCGACGCGATCACCGAAGTCGTCCAGCTGCAGCAGCGCATCGACCGCGCCGAGAACGCGGGAATCGCCAGGCGACTCGCGTCCGTCGCGACGACGCTGAAGCCGACCGCGCAGGAGGTCGTCGAAGTCGATCGGCGCCTGTCGGCACGCAAGGCCGAGATTCAGCAAAACCTGACCGTGGCGGCCAAGGCGCGCGACGCCGCATTCGACGCGGTGCAGAAGGAGGCGGCGGCCGCATCGCCCGTGCAGCGCAAGGTGCTGGAAGAGCGTCTGGCAACGCGCGATATCGAGATCGAGCTCATTCGCGAGCGCATGTCGAACCTGACGCTCGAAGAGGTTGCCTGGCAACTCGCAATCCGCTACTGGCGCGACGGCGATCTCGCCGCGGTCGCCGAAGCGCGCGAGCACGGCCCGGCGATCCGCGATGCGATTTCGCGCCGGCTCGACTTCATGAAGGCATCGTTCGATCAGTTCGCCGGGCAGTCCGGCTCGCTCGAAACGCAGCTCGCGCTGGCGCCGCCGGGAAAAGACGCCACCGACATGCAGGCGTTGCGCGACACGTTCGATGAGCGCGCGCAGCTGGTCGAGCGCGGCATGCTCGAAGAGCAGCGCGTGCTCGCGCTGATGGATCGCCTGCGCACCGATTTCGACGCGCGCATCGGCGTCGCCAGCTGGAAGGAGCGCGCCGAGCTCGCCTGGGAATCGACGCGCCAGTTCGTTGCGCAGATCTGGAACCTCGAGCTCTTCGTCGTCGACCAGACCGTCGACGTCAACGGCCGCCAGACCAAGGTGCCGAGCAGCGTGACGGTGCAGAAGGTCGTGAAGGCGCCGCTGCTGCTGCTGGTTTCGCTGTTTCTCGTCTACCACCTGACGCGTCTGTTGGAGCGCCGCTTGCGCAGCCGCGGCTTCGAGGAGGCCAGCGCGCGACTGGCGCGGCGCTGGACGTTTGGCCTCCTCGCCTTCGCGTGCGCGCTCGTAAGTCTCGCGCTCGCCGGCATTCCGTTCGCGGCATTCGCGTTCGTCGGCGGCGCGGTCGCGATCGGTATCGGTTTCGGCACGCAGGCATTGTTCAGGAACCTGATCAGCGGCGTGCTGGTCCTGATCGAGCGGCCGTTCCGGCTCGGCGACGAGATCCAGATCGGCAATCTGCGCGGCACGGTGGTGGACATCGACCTGCGCGCCTCGGTGCTGCGCGATGGCGACGGCAGCGAGACGCTGATCCCGAATTCCGCGCTGGTCGAGCAGAACGTCACGGCGCGGTTGCGCGCGGTGCGCCAGACGCTATCGGTCACGGTCGAGGCGGATTCGGATCCGCGCAAGGTCGCCGATGCGATGCGCGAAGCCGCCGGGCGCCATGGCCTCGTCGACCAGTCGACCGAACCGGTCGTGCTGCTCGACGAATTTCCGGGCTCGGGCCTTCGTTTCTCGATGCAGTACTGGCTGACGGCTTCGCCCGGCATCGACCGGCAGCGCGTCGCCAGCGACCTGCGCCTGATGATCCTTGGCGCGTTCAACGACAACGGCATCAAACTCGCGCAAGGCGCGATGGATCTTCGCGTGCACACCGACGATGCGCGCCGGATCGTCGACGTCGTGCCGACTGAGAAAGACGCCTAGACGCCGGCCGGCAGCGCGACCAGCAGCGCGATGCCGAGCACGATGCGATACACCGCGAACGCGGTGAAGCGATGCGTGCGGATGTAGCCGAGCAGCCATTTCACCGCGACGAACGCGGTCACCAGCGAGACGACGAACGCGATTGCGAGCGCGCTCCAGTCTTCGTGCGCCTCGCCGGCTTTCATGGACTTGAGCAACTCGTAGCCGCTCGCCGCGAACATGGTCGGGATGCCGACCAGGAACGCGAACTCGGTCGCCGCCGCGCGATTGCTGGTGCCGGCCAGCATCGCGACGAAGATCGTCGCCGCCGAGCGCGACGTGCCGGGAAAGAGTCCCGCGACGACTTGCGCGAGGCCGACGAGGATCGCGACGCGCCAGGTGATTTCGCTGCGATCCGGCTGCTTCGCCGCGAGCGCTTCGGCGCCGATCATCCAGATGCCGCCGAGGATCAGCGCCCAGGCAACCGGCGTGACGGCTTCGGGCAGCTTGAAGCCGAGCTGCGTCGCGATGAAGCCGAGCACTGCCGTGATCGCGAACGCGACGGCGAGCTTGAGCGCGTAGTCGCGCGTTGCGCGCATCGCCAAGGCCGGTCGCGAGCTGCCACAGGCGCTCGCGATAGATCAGCACGACCGCGAGGATCGCGCCGGCCTGGATCACGATGTTGAACATGTCGGAGCGGTGGCCGAGCCAGTGCTCGGCAATCAGGAGATGTCCGGTGCTCGAGATCGGCAGGAACTCGGTGATGCCCTCGATCACGCCGAGCAGGATCAGGTTGAGAAGCTCGCTCACATCCACTCCGCACGTAAAAACGCGCGAAGCATATCCGGGTCGGTGCACGGACGGACCGTTGATGCGTCATCAGCCCGAAGTGCCGCACCCGCAGAATGCGTCGCACCGTATTGGTGAATAAGGCTGCAATATTGCACCATAATAGTGCAAACGATTGATCGCGATATCACTCAATCGATTGATTTATATAAGTTTTAAGACAAATCAATGCTGGCACATCGATTGCTGAGTACAGCCCACCAAACCCTACCAAGGATCCCCATGGCCACGAACAGCGTCCTCAAGACGATCAAGGACAACGAGGTCGAGTTCGTCGATCTCCGCTTCGCCGACATGCTCGGCAAGCAGCACCACGTGAGCTTCCCGGCGCACGCGGTCGACGAGTCGACCGTTCGAGGACGGCAAGATGTTCGACGGCTCGTCGATCTCGGGCTGGAAGGGCATCAACGAATCCGACATGGTGCTGATGCCCGATCCGGCGAGCGCGGTCATCGATCCGTTCGCCGCGCACAAGACGCTGCTCCTGCAGTGCGACGTGCTCGAGCCGAGCACGATGCAGGCGTACGCGCGCGATCCGCGCTCGGTCGCCAAGCGCGCCGAGGCGTATCTGAAATCGACCGGCATCGCCGACACCGCGTTCTTCGGTCCGGAACCCGAGTTCTTCATCTTCGACTCGGTGCGCTTCCAGAACGACATGCACCGCGTCGCGTACGAGATCGACTCGGAAGAAGGCGCGTGGTCGTCGTCCAAGAAGTTCGAAGGCGGCAACTCCGGCCAGCGTCCGGGCATCAAGGGCGGCTACTTCCCGGTGCCGCCGGTCGATTCGTTCCAGGACCTGCGCAGCGAGATGTGCAAGGTGCTCGAAGCGTGCGGCATGACGGTCGAAGTGCATCACCACGAAGTCGCGACCGCCGGCCAGTGCGAGATCGGCACGAAGTTCTACACGCTGGTCAAGAAGGCCGACGAGCTGATCACGATGAAGTACGTGATCAAGAACGTCGCGCACCAGAACGGCAAGACCGTGACGTTCATGCCCAAGCCCATCGTCGGCGACAACGGCTCGGGCATGCACGTGCACCAGTCGCTGGCGAAGAACGGCCAGAACCTGTTCGCCGGCGATCTCTACGGCGGCCTGTCGCAGACCGCGCTCTACTACATCGGCGGCATCTTCAAGCACGCGCGCGCGATCAACGCGTTCTCGAACTCGACGACGAACAGCTACAAGCGTCTCGTGCCGGGCTTCGAAGCGCCGGTCATGCTCGCGTACTCGGCGCGCAACCGCTCGGCGAGCTGCCGCATTCCGTTCGTGCACTCGCCGAAGGGCCGCCGCATCGAAGTGCGCTTCCCGGATCCGGTGAACTCGGGCTACCTCACGTTCACCGCGCTGATGATGGCCGGCCTCGACGGCATCCTGAACAAGATCGATCCGGGCGCGCCGAGCGACAAGGATCTCTACGACCTGCCGCCGGAAGAAGAGAAGAACATCCCGACCGTCTGCCACTCGCTCGACCAGGCGCTCGAAGCGCTCGACAAGGATCGCGCGTTCCTCAAGGCCGGCGGCGTGTTCACCGACGATTTCATCGACGGCTACATCGATCTGAAGATGCAGGAAGTCACGCGTTTCCGCGCGGCGACGCATCCGCTCGAGTACCAGATGTATTACGCGATCTGAAGCAGCAACGCGCGGTGCGCGACGGAACGCGCGCCGTGCACTTCCCCCTCTCCCGCTTGCGGGAGAGGGCTGGGGTGAGGGACATCGAAGCTGTAGACGAATCACGTCAACCCGACCGCATCCAGACCGACCGAAGCCGATAGCTACGCCATGAATCCTTCCCTCTGGCTCGCCTTCTTCGTCACCGCCACGGTCGCCGCGCTGGTGCCCGGCCCGGCAGTGCTCTACGTCGTCGGCCAAGGCATGCGTCACGGCGCGCGCAAGGCGGTCGCCGCGAATCTCGGCATCCTCAGCGGCAATCTCATCTGGTTCACCGCATCGGCCATCGGCCTCGCTGCCCTGGTCGCCTACGCGGCGCCCGTTTTTGTCGCGATCAAATGGATCGGCGTCGCGTATCTGGCGTGGCTCGGCGTCTCGGCGTGGCGCGATGCGCTGCGCGGCACGGGTTCGCAGCGAGCGGTCGCACGAGCGGTCGCGAGCCGTGCGCGCATGTGGCGTCAGGGCGTGCTGCTGCAGCTCGGGAATCCCAAGGCGATCCTCTTCTTCACGGCGCTCCTGCCGCAGTTCGTCGATACGACGCGTCCCATCGCGCCGCAGATCGGCGTGCTCGCGGCGACGAGCACGCTCTCCGAATTCGTTGTACTGGTTGCCTACGCGTGGCTCGCCGCGCGTGGCGGCGCGTTGTTGATCACGCGTCCGCGCCTTGCGCGTGTAACCGATGCCGCCGCAGGCAGCTGCCTCATCGGCGCCGGCATCGGACTCGCGCTCGCGCATCCAGCGGGTTGACGCGAAGCGCGCTTCGCGCGCGCACGTTTTCATGCGCTGCGACGGATCGCGGCGAAACGGCGACGCACGCGACTTGAGGAGACACGCATGAAGCTGATCACCGCGATCATCCGGCCGTTCAAGCTCGACGACGTGCGCGACGCGCTGACCGAGGCCGGCGTCACCGGCGTCACCGTCACCGAAGTCAAGGGCTACGGCCGCCAGAAAGGCCACACCGAGCTCTATCGCGGCGCCGAATACGTCGTCGATTTCGTGCCGAAGATCAAGCTCGAGACCGCCGTGCCGGACGCGCGCGTCGATGTCGTCATCGAGGCGATCGTCGAGGCCGCGCGCACCGACAAGGTCGGCGACGGCAAGATCTTCGTCACGCCGCTCGACCACGCCGTGCGCATCCGCACCGGCGAGATCGGCGACGACGCGCTGTGAGAGCTGCGCGATGACGACGAAGCATCGAGCGCGCACGTTGCTGATCGCGCTGTGCACATCACCCGCAGTCGCGCTCGCCGCCGGCGCACCGTTGCCGAACAAGGGCGACACCGCCTGGATGCTGACGTCGACCGCGCTCGTGCTGCTGATGTCGGTGCCGGCGCTCGCGCTGTTCTACGGCGGCCTCGTGCGCAGCAAGAACATGCTGTCGGTGCTGATGCAGGTGTTCGTCGTGTTCTCGCTGATCACGGTGCTGTGGTGCATCTACGGCTACAGCCTCGCGTTCACCGAAGGCAACGCGTTCATCGGCGGCTTCGGCCGCATCTTCCTCACCGGCATCGGTCGATGCGTTCAAGGGCGAGTGGTCGCTCGGCCGCGACGTTCTCGCAAGGCGACGCCGATCTACGAGCTCGTGTTCGTCGCGTTCCAGGCGACGTTCGCCGCGATCACCTGCTGCCTGATCCTCGGCTCGCTCGTCGAGCGCATCAAGTTCTCGGCCGTGCTGATCTTCATGGTGATCTGGTTCACCTTCAGCTATCTGCCGATCGCGCACATGGTCTGGTTCTGGCCGGGCCCGGATGCGTACACCGATGCGTCGAAGTGGTCGACGCGCTGAACGCGACGGCGGGCTACATCTGGCAGATGGGCGCGCTCGACTTCGCCGGCGGCACGGTCGTGCACATCAACGCCGGCGTCGCCGGCCTGGTCGGCGCCTATCTCGTCGGCAAGCGCCTCGGCTACGGCAAGGAAGTCGATCACGCCGCACAGCCTGACGATGACGATGATCGGCGCCTCGCTGCTGTGGTTCGGCTGGTTCGGCTTCAACGCCGGCTCCGCGCTCGAAGCGAACGCATCGGCCGCGCTCGCGTTCCTCAACACGTATCTCGCGACCGCGTGCGCGGTGCTCGCGTGGACGTTCGCCGAATGGATCTTCAAGGGCAAGCCGTCGATGCTCGGCGCGGCATCCGGCGCGGTCGCCGGTCTCGTCGCGATCACGCCGGCGGCGGGCAACGTCGGCATTCCGGGCGCGTTCGCGATCGGCCTCGTCGCCGGCGTCGTCTGCCTGTGGGGCGTGACGGGCCTGAAGCAGCATGCTGAAGGCGCGACGACTCGCTCGACGTGTTCGGCGTGCACGCGCGTCGGCGGCATCACCGGCGCGCTGCTGACCGGCATCTTCAACTCGCCCGAGCTCGGCGGCCCGGGCTCGGTGCAGGACTGGGTCACGATGACGAGCGGCTATCCCGGCATCGCGGCGCAGTTCCTGATCCAGCTCAAGGCCGTCGCGCATCACGATCGTCTGGACCGGCGTCGTCGCGTTCATCGCGTACAAGATCGCCGACATGCTCGTCGGCCTGCGCGTCACGGAAGAGCAGGAGCGCGAAGGCCTCGACATCAACTCGCACGGCGAATCGGCCTACGACTACTGATCACACACCGCGCGGGCCGCTCCGGCCGTTTTGCTAAGCTAGCCGCATCTTTCCCAACCTCCGAGCGACCGGCGCCCGTGCGCCGGCCGCGCCGATCGCATGGCAAAAACGAGCCTCGACACACCGCAAAAGTCCGCGTCATCGGCGCGCCTGCAAGGCCTCGCGCCGCGCACGGCCGCGATGCTCGCCGAGGCCGCGCGGCTGGTCGATCGGCTCGACTACGACGGCGCCGAGCGCGCGCTGACCGGCGCGCTCGTGCTTGCCGCGACGCATCCGGAAACGCAGCGGCTGCACGGCTTGATCGCGCATCGTCGCGGACGGCACAAGGAAGCGGAGGACATCTATCGCAACGCGCTCGCCGCGCACCCGGACGACGCGACGCTGATCAGCCAGCTCGGCGATCTCAAGGCGCGACATGGGCGACATCGACGGCGCGTTCGCGTTGCTGCGCCGCGCGACCGAGCTTGCGCCCGAACGATGCCGCGGTATGGCTTCGGCTCGGCATCCTGCTCGACAAGCACGGCCTTCACGAGGAAGCGCTCGCGACGGGACGTCGCATCGTCGCGCTGCAACCCGATCACCGGCTCGGCCGCATGCTGATCGCGCGCAACCTGCACGCGCTCGGCGACATCGACGGCACCGCGGCGCAATACCGCGCGCTGATCGCGCTCGGCGGCGATCGCGTGCACCAGGCGTGGTTCAGCCTCGTCGATCTTGAAGACGATCAAGCTCGACGCGAAGGAAACCGCCGCGCTCGAACGGTTCGCGCTCGATCCGAGGCACAACGACAACGCGCGCGCGGTCCTCAATTTCGCGTACGGCAAAGTCTGCGAGGACAACGGCCGCTACGCCGATGCGTTCGCCGCGTTCGCGCGCGCGAACACGATCGTGCGGCGCGGCATCCAGTGGGACGCGGCCGCCTTCAGCCGCGAGATCGACGAGACGCAGCGCATCTTCTCGGCGACCGTCGCGGCATCGCCGGCGGCGCTCGGCAGCGAGGTGATCTTCGTCGTCGGCCTGCCGCGCTCGAGCACGACGCTGATCGAGCAGATCCTCGCCGCGCACCCGTCGGTCGAAGGCGCGAGCGAGCTGCCCGATCTTCCGGCCGTGATCCGCAGGAATCGCAACGGCGCGGCGTGCCGTTTCCGTTCTGGACCGAGCACGCATCGCCCGCCGACTGGGAGCGCCTCGGCCGCGACTATCTCGCGCGCACGGCGCGCTGGCGCGCTGAGCGACCGCGCTTCACCGACAAGCTGCCGAACAACTGGCCGATGATCGGCGCGGCGCACGCGATGCTGCCGGACGCGAAGTTCGTCGCGTGCAACCGCGATCCGGTCGAGACGTGCTGGTCGTGCTACAAGCAGCTCTTCGCGCCGGGACTCGTCCGCTATGCGTACGATCTCGGCGAGCTTGCCGCGTACTGGCACGATTACGATCGCCTGTGCGCGCTTCTGGGTCGAGCGCTATCCCGCGCACGTGCGCGCGCAAAGCTACGAGGCGCTGCTCGCGGATCCCGAGACGCAGATCCGCGCGCTGCTCGATTTCTGTCGGCCTCCCGTTCGACGAAAGTTGCCTGCGCTTCCACGAAGCCAAGCGCGGCGTGCGCACCGTGAGCTCGGGTCAGGTGCGCCAGCCGCTGCGGCGCGACACCGCACGCGGGCCGCGCTACGGCGATCTGCTCGCGCCGCTGCGCGCATGCGCTGCAGGCGACGCGCATGAGCGGCGCGCGGCGCGCGCTCGTGACCGGCGGCAGCGGCGACATCGGCGGCGCGATCGCGCGGCGCTCGCGCGCGGACGGCTTGCACGTGCACGTGCATGCGCATGCATCGCGCGATCGCGCGCAGGCGATCGTCGATGCGATCCGCGACGGCGGGCGGCAGCGCGGACGCGGTCGCGTTCGATCTCGTCGACGGCGACGCGACGCGCGCGCGCCGTCGAGGCGCTGCTGGCGAACGGGCCCGATCCACGCGCTCGTCCACAACGCCGGCATCCACGACGATGCACCGCTCGCCGGCATGCGCGAAGAGCAGTGGCGGCGCGTGATCGACGTCTCGCTGCATGGCTTCTTCCACGTCGCGCAGCCGCTGCTGCTGCCGATGGCGCGCGTGCGCTGGGGCCGCATCGTCGCGGTCTCGTCGGTCGCCGCGGTGCTCGGCAATCGCGGCCAGGTCAACTACGCCGCCGCGAAATCCGCGCTGCACGGCGCGACGAAATCGCTCGCGCGCGAAATGGGCTCGCGCGGAATCACGGTGAACGTCGTCGCGCCCGGAGTGATCGCAGGCCGGCTCGCCGACAACACGTTCGACGAGGCGCAGATCAAGGCGATGATTCCGGCCGCGCGCGCCGGCACGCCGCAGGAAGTCGCGGCGGTCGTCGCGTTTCTCTGCTCGGAGCGCGCCGCCTACGTCAACGGCCAGGTCATCGGCGTCAACGGCGGAATGGCCTGAGCCGACCGCTCAGCGCGAAGCGTTCCCGGTCTGCTTGTTCACCATCGCGACGGCCTGGTCGCGATTCTCGCGCAGCGCGGGCAGCATCGTATCCGCATATCGACGGATGTCCGGATCGACGCTCTCGTTCGCAGCCGCTTCGTATATCACGATCATGCGGTCGTGATCGGCGATGACGTTCTGGATGTACTGCGAATCGAAATCGCCGCCCGGCTTGCGCGCGTGCAGATCGGCGAGCTCATTGTGATCGTCGATCTGCGTGCGGTCGGGCAGGTCGACATTTTTCTGCGACGCGAGCAGGTGGAGCGCCTGATCGGCCTTGGTATGGCTCGACACGATGCGGTTGGCGAGCGAGTGCACGCCCGGATTCGCACCCTGATCATCGGCCGCATGGCCCATCGCGATCTGCGTGATGTTTCCCGAGTTCGCGCCGAGAAGGAATTCGACATCGGCGCGCGGCAGGTGGCCCGGCGCGACTTCTGTCGCCTGCGGCAGCTGTGCCTCGACCGGGCCCGCGACCAATGTCGCGAAAGCGCTCGCAATTGCAAACGGAAGAAAACGCATGTCCATGGCTGATCTCCTTGCACGGGCGCGACGGCATGCATCGCACGTTGATCGAGCCCTGGAGCGCGCAGCGCATTCGGGCATCGAGACTCCGTGCACAATCTAGGCGGCCGCACCTTAACGCGCGCATAGACAGCGCGCATTGCAGTCGGACTCGATTCAGCTCGCGGGAGCTGCGATCAGGCAGCGAGACCAAACAGCGCTGGCGCGGGCGCCGTGTCGTCGCCTCCCGCTTCGCGCGCGTCGAGCCCCGGACACGCACGACTCGCGCGCCGGCCGATCGCGGCCGCGAGCGTGTCCATCATCGCGACGTACGTGCGAAGGCGCGCAACGAGCTGATCCGTCGTCAGCACGTCGTGCAGGCCGCGGTTCATCGCGACGAACCAGTCGAGCTCGCGCTGGTCGAGCATGACGGCGTCGTTGCGGTTGCGGCTTTGCGCGTGCCACTGCCGGAAGAAAAGCTGCATGCGCCGGTTCAGCGCCTGCGCGCGGTTGAGCTCGTCGCGCACCGCGCCGAGCAGCGCGATGTCCGTGAGGCGCTCCTGGAACACGAGCTGGCAGAGCACGCCCCAGTAGTACGTGTAGTCCCAGATCACCTTGATCGGCATGACTTCGGCGTCGCCGAACATCGGGTACTGGTCGCGGTAGAGCGTCAGCGTGTTCTCGTAGAACGAGAGGTAGAGCTGCTCGTACAGCTTCGCGTACGGACCCAGCGGCTGGCCCTCGCGATCGAGCGCGATCAGCTCGCAGATGTACGTGTTCGCGATGCCGATGAAATCGCTGCCCGGCGAATAGAACGGATCGAGGAACACGCCGGCTTCGCCGGTCAGCGCCCAGCGATCGCCCGAGAAGACCTGCTTGCAGCCGTACGAGAAGCCGCGCAGGTACAAAAAATCCATCAGCTTGTCGCGACGCGACGCGCATTCGCGGCCGACCGCGGGCTGGTGCTTGGCGAACCATTCGAGCGAGCGATCGAACGTGTTCATCGTTTCGAGCGGATGCATCTTCGCATCGCAGACGATGCCGACCGAATGCGCACCCGAGCCGAGTGGAATCGTCCAGGCCCAGTAACCGGGGCCGCAGAAATGATTCGTCGAGCGCCAGCGCTCGCGCGGCGTGCAGCGGTTCTGCCACTCGCGATCGTCGCACCATAGGTCGAGATCGAGCTTGTCGTCGAGCCGGAACCAGACCGCGTTCGCGTCGTGGCCGTTCGCTTCGGCGAGGCCGAGCTTGCGCTTGACGAGCCCGGCGCGCCCGGATGCGTCGACCATCCAGCGCGCTTCGAGCGTCTCGATCGCGCCGCCCTGCTCGATGCGGATGCTGTGCCGGCCGCCATCGCGCGCGATGTCGAAGCCGCGCACGACCACGCCGTCGCGAAAATCGATGCCGTTGCGCCGCGCTTCCTCGCCGAGGAAGTTCTCGAACAGGCCGCGATCGATCTGCCAGGTCGGCGTCGGCATCACGCGGCGCACGCCGAGCTCGGTGATGTTCTCAAGATCGCTGCGCCCTTCGCAGAAGAAGAAGCGGAAGCCGAACTTGCGGATGTGTGCTTCGTCCAGATGCTCGCGAAGGCCGAGCACCGTCGAGAAATAATGCGCGCCGATCTCGACCGTCGATTCGCCGACCTTGTGCGCGGCCGGCGGCACCGGATGCGTGCGCCGCTCGACGACGACGACGTCGATGTCGGCGAAGCGCCGGCGCAGCTGCAGCGCGAGCGTCAGCCCGGCGAGACCGCCGCCGAGGATCACCACATCGTGCATGCGCGACGTCGACATCGATCCGCTCCGCCAGTCGCGGACATTGTGCCCGCATTCGCGCCGGACTGCGCGCGTGTGCTCAGGGCGTCTCGCGGCCCTCGACCGGCGTCACGGGCACGGACCCGCGCAGGAACAGCGCGAGCATCGGCGTCGTCATCAGCGTCGTCACGATCGCCATGACCATCAGCATCGTGAAAATCTCGAAGCCGATCACGCCGGCGTCGAGGCCGACCTTCATGACGATGAGCTCCATCAGGCCGCGCGCGTTCATCAACGAGCCGACGGCGCCGGCCTCGCGCCAGCCAAGACCCGCGATGCGCGCGCCGCCGCCGGCGCCGAGGATCTTGCCGACGACCGCCGCCGCGAGGATCAGCAGCAGCGCCGGCAGTCCCGTGCCGGTGAATGCGTCGAGCGTCGTGCTGAGTCCGGCGAGCGCGAAGAACACCGGCATCAGCACCAGCACAGCGACGTGCTCGATGCGCTCGATCAGCGTTTCGAGCAGGCGATCGTCGCGCGGCAGGCACGCACCGAACAGGAACGCGCCGAACACCGGATGCAGGCCAAGCCATTCGGTCGCCGCCGCCATCGCGCAGGTGCCGATCACGAGAATGCTCAGCACCGCGCCGCCGGGACGGCCGTCGGCGGCGTGCCGCGCCAGCACCTTCGCGACCAGCGGGCGCAGAACGCCGAATCCGACCGCCGCGATCGCGACGAGGCCGACTACCGTGCGCGCGAATTCGCTCCAGCCGCCTTGCGAGCTGATCAGCGCGACGACGAGCGCGAGCATGATCCACGCGAACACGTCGCCGATCGCCGCCGATGCGAGCGCGAGCTGGCCGACCGGGCTGCGCGTCAGGTTGCGCTCCTTGAGGATGCGCGCCATGACCGGAAACGCGGTGATCGCCATCGACGCGGCCATGAACAGCGCGAACGGCCAGAACGCGATGCCCTGCGGCGCGAAGCGCGCGTGCAGCGCGGGCGCGATCGCAAGGCCGAGCAGCATCGGCAGCACGACGCCGAGCGTGCCGACCCAGCCGGCGGCGACCAGCCGATCGCGTGCACCGGCCGGTGCGCGGATCTCCGCGCCGACGACGAACATGAACAGCACGAGGCCGACCTGGCTCAAACCTTCGAGCGCGGCGAGCTTCTCGTGCGGAAACAGCCACGCGTGCGTGCCGGGCGCGAGCGCGCCGAACACGATCGGGCCGAGCACGATGCCGGCGATCATCTCGCCGATGACCGGCGGCTGGCCGAGGCGGCCGAGCACGAGCGCGAGCACGCGCGCGGTCGCGAGGATGATCGCGAGTTGCAGCAGGAGGTGCGGCATGTGGCTCACGCGTGGTCCGCTCCGGTTGATGGGATCAAAGACGGTAGCCGCAAGCCGGTAGCCGTAAGCCGGAAAGCAACACGACCGAAGGGCGGTCCGCTCGCCGGCTACCGCCTACCGGCCACCCACTTCATCCCGCTCCGGATCGTAGATCAACGGCAGCGTCCCATGCGAACGCCGATAGCTCGCGACGATGTGTCCGTAGGCGGAGATGCGCTTCACGGTGTACCAGGTAATGCGCGAGACGTCGCGGATCGGGCGAAAATGGCTCGTGCGGAATTCGCCCTCGTAGCGCGATTCGATCGGCACCGAGACGACGCCGACGTTCTTCTCGCGTGCCGCGGCGATCAGGACAGCCGCCTCGAAAACGAAGTCGTCCGCGGGAATGTCCGCCAGATCGAGAGCGGCCGCGGGATAGTAACGCTGCCCGCTCTGCGTATCGGCGACCGGGATGCCGCAGCCCCACGAGATGCCCCAGTCGGCGAAATCGTTTGCGCGACGGCGCGCTTTCGGCTGGTTCTCGCGGTTCCTGATGCGCGCGCCGATCACGAGATGCTCCGGATAGCGCGCAGCCGCGGCGAGCATGCGCGGAATGTCGGCGGCCAGATGCTGGCCATCGCCGTCCATCGTGACGACGGCATCGAACCCGAGTGCGCGCGCTTTGCGGAATCCATCGCGCAGGCCCTGACCCTTGCCGAGCGATGTTGCGTGGCGGATCAGCGTGATCGGCAGGTCCGCGATGTGCTCGCACGTCGCATCGGTCGAGCCGTCGTCGACGACGATCACGTTGGGGCAGATGGCGAGCACGGATTCGACGACGCCGCGAATCGCGAGCTCCTCGTTGAGCGCCGGAATCACGACCGCGACGCGGCGCGGATCGGTCGCGCTCATGGCGTCACCTCGACGGCGAGCGCGGTGCCCGCGCCGGATGCGATGACGATCGTGGCCGGCTCGCGCCGCGCGAGCGCGACGAGCAGCGGCAGCGCCTGCGCGCCCATCGGGTTGCCGCGCAGCGGCGCGAGCGACGGCGGCGTCGCGTCGGTCGTTGCCTGCGAAGTCGTGCGCAGCGAAAGCCGCGCGATCGAGCGCTCGCTGTGCGTCGCGCTCAGCACGAACGCCGTCGCGAACGGCAGCGCGCTCGGCGCGACTTCGGCGAGCGGGCCGTGCGCGGCGATGTCGTACGCGCCGAGCAGAACGGATTCTCCTTCGGCTGCGACTTCGAGCGCGGCTTCGAAGAGTCCCGCGGCGAAGCTGCCGCGCTCGGCGCTGATCGCGGTCGCCGGCGCATGGCAGTGCGCGGCGACGGTCCAGTAACCGGCCGGCGCGTTGTGCACGGAATTGTGGAAACGCGTCGGCGAGAGCTCGCGCGGATCCGCGGCGAGCGTCGCGCACATCGCGTCGGTGATCGCAAGATCGCCGTGCGTCGAGGTGAACACGGATGCGAGCGTCGAGGCATCGCGCGCGGCCATCGCGCAGGCCTGGCCTGCGGCTTCGCTCGCGATCAGCACCGGCTCCGGCGCGCGGCGGCGCTCGTTCGGCGGCAGCGCAGCGGGTGAAGGACGCGCCGTGGTTTCCGGAACGACGTAGTCATCGCGCTCCAGCGCGCGCTCGAACGAAGGCCAGTCCGCAATGCCGGGTGCCCAGAAGCCGATGCCGTCGACGTACACGATGAGTGCGTCCATGCCCTAAGTGCGCGCGCCGGCCGCGAACGCCAGCGTGCAGTTGCTGCCGCCGAATCCGAACGAGTTGCTGAGCGCGACGCGGATCTCGCGTTCCTCGTGCGCGAGCGCGATCTGCGCTGCGCAGACCGCATCGGCCTCGCGGCTGTTGAGCGTCGCCGGCACGACGCCGTGTTCCATCGCGGTCAGCGTGATCACGGCTTCGAGAATGCCTGCGGCGCCGAGCGTGTGTCCGGTGAAACCCTTGGTCGAGCTCGCGCGCAGCGTCTTGCGGAAAAACGTCGGCGATGAGCGCGCCTTCGACTTCGTCGTTCTTCAGCGTCGCGGTGCCGTGCAGGTTCACGTAGTCGACGTCGGCCGGCCCGATGCCCGCGCGCGCGAGCGCATCGGCCAGCGCCAGGCGTGCGCCGAGGCCTTCCGGATGCGGTGTCGACATGTGGTACGCGTCGGACGATTCGCCGTAGCCGATCAGGCGCGGCGCGCGCGCATCGCCATCGCGCTCGACCAGCGCGAAGCCGGCGGCCTCGCCGATCGAGATGCCCTTGCGTGCGGGATCGAACGGACGGCACGGCTCCGGCGCGACGAGCTCGAGCGCATTGAAACCGAACAGCACGCTGTCGCAGAGCGTGTCGACGCCGGCGAGGATCGCGGCATCGACGATGCCGAGCCGGATCATGCGCTCGGCCTTGGCGAAGATCTTCGCGCTCGACGAGCACGCGGTCGCGACCGTGAGGCACGGTCCGCGCGTGCCGAGCACGGCCTGCAGAAAGAGTCCGGGCGAATGCGGCGTGTGCACTACCGGCCGGCGCAGGTGTGCGGGCAGGCGATTGCCGTCGAGCGAGCGATAGCCCTCTTCGGTCGCGCCGATGCTCGAGGTCGAAGTGCCGACCACGAGCGCGACGCGATCGGCGCCGTGCCGCGCGATGCATGCGCGTGCGCGATCGAGGAATCCGTCTGCGACGAGCCCATGCCAGGCCAGGCGGTTGTTGCGGCAGTCGTAGTCGGCATATTCATCGGGCAGCGGCTGCTCCTCGAGCCCGTCGACGCGGCCGATCGCGCAGGCCAGCGGCACGCGCGTGAAATCGTTGGCCTTGAGGCCGCCGCGATCGCCAAGCAGCGCCGCCGCATGCGCAGCGCGGCCGTGGCCGAGCGCGGATGTCGCGGTGAAGGCGGTGAGGGCTAGGGGAGTTATACGGGTCGGCACGCGTCGCAAGGATCCGGCGAGGCGGCGGAAGTATGACATACGCGTTTCGGAGGCATGCAGGGCCCGGATTGTCGAATGGCGCGCAGTTCACGCGACTGCCGGACCGGCGCGTCGATCGCGGGCGGGCCCGACGTCGCGGCTGCTACCATGACGCGCACCGATTCGAAGTCAATGACTCGCGTGAGCGCAGCCGGACATCCCGCCTCGATCGACGACGTGCGCGCGTTCCTGCGCGGCTTGCAGGATCGCATCTCGAGCGCGCTCGAAGCCGCGGACGGTCGTGGCCGGTTCGCCGAGGACGCATGGCAGCGCGCCGAGGGCGGCGGCGGGCGCTCGCGCGTGATGAAAGAGGGCGCGGTGTTCGAGCAGGCCGGCGTCGGATTCTCCGAAGTGTCCGGCGCGGCGCTGCCGCCGTCGGCGAGCGCGCAGCGTCCCGCGATCGCCGGTCGCGCGTGGACTGCGCTCGGCGTCTCGCTGGTGCTGCATCCGCGCAATCCCTACCTGCCGACGACGCACATGAACGTGCGTTATTTCGAGGCGCGCGCCGACGAACGCAGCGCCGGTCTGGTGGTTCGGCGGCGGCTTCGATCTGACGCCGTTCTATCCGTTCGACGAGGACGTCGTGCATTGGCACACCGTCGCGCGCGATCTGTGCGCGCCGTTCGGCGAGGATGTGTATGCGCGCTACAAGCGCTGGTGCGACGAGTATTTCTTCATCAAGCATCGCGGCGAGACGCGCGGCGTCGGCGGGCTCTTCTTCGACGATCTCGACGAAGGCGGATTCGAGCGCTGCTTCGCGCTGACGCAGGCGGTCGGCAACGGATTTCTCGATGCGTATCTGCCGATCGTCGAGCGGCGCAAGGCGACGCCGTTCGGCGAGCGCGAGCGCGAGTTCCAGCTGTACCGGCGCGGACGCTACGTGGAGTTCAATCTCGTCTACGACCGCGGCACGCTGTTCGGCCTGCAATCCGGCGGACGCACCGAATCGATATTGATGAGCCTTCCGCCGCGCGTGCGTTTCGAATACGCCTATGCGCCGGAGCCCGGCAGCGCAGAAGCGCGGCTTGCGGATTATCTGAAGCCGCGCGACTGGCTCGCGCGCTGACCGGATCGCAACGCGGCATCGGCGGCGGAGCCAGGCGGAACTCAGCCGCCTTTCCCGCGCCGTCCGTCGAGCGCAGCCATCGTCTGCTCGGCCGCAGCGCGGTTGACCTGTGCCTTCGGACGTGTCCGCCCCGACCAGGTGCCTTGGCCAGCGGCAACCGCAGTCGCCGCGTCTGTGGCCGTCAGTTCCAGTCGTACAGCGAGAAGTAGACCGGCGAGACCGGACCTTGCTGAGGATCGCGCGTGAGGCGGCCGGTGCCGGTGGTGTCCATGAAGGTCTCGTCGGGGCCGCCGCCCTGCGGCACGATGTGGATCATCCAGACCTTGCCGTTCTGGCGGTATTCGTCGACGGTGTCGCCGTTCTGCTGGCGCGTCGTGTGCTCGCTCGCGGCCATGCGCTGCGCGGTGTTCGGATCGCGGTCGGCACGGTCGCGGACGATCCGCGTATCGGGCTTGGGCAGCGGCGCGAGAGGATCGCTGGCGGCGTCCATTTCGGCGTTTACTTCCGCTTCGGCGGCGTTGGCGGCCGCGGCCGCGGCTGGCGCCGTCTTTGTGGCTGCGGCGCCTTTGGGGGGCGCGACGCCGGGATCGTTGAGGCCCGGAGGCGGCGGCAGCTCCGCCTTCGTCGGCGCGCTCGCATCGGGCGGTGCGCCGATGGCGAGGGTCGTTCCCACGACCATCCAGAGCAGAACGAAACGGCTGACGGTGCGCATGACGTCTCTCCTTGGTACGTCCGGAATCCTAGCAGGGCATCGATGAATCGTTGCGCGTGCGTGTCACAGGACGCGTCGACGGACGCTCGCGTTGCAAAGCCGGCTGGCGCTTGCCAAGCTCAGGCGGACCTAAGTTCCGCCAGACCTTCCATGCCGCGTCCCCGACTCGTCCTCATCGACGGCTCATCTTATCTCTACCGCGCGTTCCATGCGTTGCCGCCGCTGACAAACTCGGCCGGCGAGCCGACCGGCGCGCTGTTCGGCGTCGTCAACATGCTGCGCGCGACGCTGAACTCGAAACCCGACTACGCCGCGTTCGTGCAGGACGCGCCGGGCCGCACGTTCCGCGACGATCTCTACGCCGAGTACAAGGCCAACCGCGAGGCGATGCCCGATCCGCTCGCCGCGCAGATCGAGCCGATGCTCGCGATCGTCGAGGCGCTCGGTTTTCCGATCCTGCGCGTCGAAGGCGTCGAAGCCGACGACGTGATCGGCACGCTGACGGTGCAGGCGGCGAAGGCCGGCATCGACGTCACGGTCTCGACCGGCGACAAGGATTTCGCGCAGCTCGTCGCGCCGGGCATCGCGCTCGTCAACACGATGAGCAACACGACGCTCGACCGCGCTGGCGTCGTCGAGAAATTCGGCGTGCCGCCCGAGCGCATCGTCGATCTGCTCGCGCTGATGGGCGACAGCGTCGACAACATTCCGGGCGTCGAGAAGTGCGGTCCGAAGACGGCCGCGAAGTGGCTCAACGAGTACGGCACGCTCGACGACGTGATCGCGAACGCGGACAAGGTCGGCGGCAAGATCGGCGAGAACCTGCGCCGCGCGCTGCCGCAGCTGCCGCTGTCGCGGCAGCTTGCGACGATCAAGACGGATGTCGCGCTCGATGTGGGCCCGGCCGATCTTGCGCTGCGCGAGCGCGATGTCGAGACGTTGCGCACGCTGTACAAGCGCTACGAGTTCAACGCGGCGCTGAAGGAGCTCGACTCGAGCGAGGCGCGCGGCGCGCGCGATCTGCCGGCCGCCGACGTGCCGACGCGCAAGGAATTCGGCGTGCGCGCGATCGATATCGCCGAGGCGCCGAAGATCGAGGTCGATCCCGCGCTGCAGGGGCCGGGCGAATACGAGCTCGTGACCACGAGCGATCAGTTCGAGCGCTGGATCGAGAAGATCCGCGACGCCGAGCTCGTCGCGTTCGACACCGAAACCGATTCGCTCGATCCGATGCAGGCGACGATCATTGGCCTCTCGATCGCGATCGAGCCGAAGAAGGCTGCGTACATTCCGCTCGGCCACGATTGTCCGGGCACGCCTTCGCAGCTCGATCGCGAGGACGTGCTGAACCGGCTGAAGCCGTTCCTCGAAGACGCCGACAAGGCGAAGGTCGGCCAGAACACGAAGTACGACATGAACGTGCTGTCGACATACGGCATCACCGTGCGCGGCGTCGCCGACGACACGATGCTCGAATCGTACGTGCTGAACTCGACCGCCTCGCGTCACGACATGGATTCGCTCTCCAGGCGTCATCTCGCGCACGAGACGATTCCGTACGAGCAGGTGACGGGCAAGGGCGCCAAGCAGATTTCGTTCTCGCAGGTCGACATCGAGACCGCGTGCAAGTACGCCGCCGAGGACGCCGACGTCACGCTGCGCCTGCATCGCGCGCTGTCGCCGAAGCTCGACGCCGTGCCGAGCCTTCGCTCCGTCTACGCCGATATCGAGATGCCGCTCGTGCCGGTGCTCGCGCGCATGGAGCAGACCGGCGTATTGATCGACACCGGCGCGCTGCAAGCGCCAGAGCCACGAGCTCGCGCGGCGCATGCACGAGCTGACCGAGCAGGCGTACGCGCTCGCCGGTCGCAATTTCAGCCTCGATTCGCCCAAGCAGCTGCAGGCGATCCTGTTCGACGAGCTGAAACTGCCGGCGTTGATGAAGACGCCGAGCGGCCAGCCGTCGACGAACGAGGAAGCGCTCGAGGCGATCGCGAACGATCACGCGCTGCCGCGGCTGATCCTCGAATACCGCGGCCTCGCCAAGCTGCGCTCGACGTACACCGAAAAGCTCGCCGACAACGTCAATCCGCGCACCGGCCGCGTGCATACGAATTACAACCAGGCGACCGCGGCGACGGGTCGCCTGTCGTCGCAGGATCCGAACCTGCAGAACATTCCGATCCGCACCGAGGAAGGCCGGCGCATCCGCCAGGCGTTCGTCGCGCCGGCCGGATGGAAGGTCGTCGCGGCGGACTATTCGCAGATCGAGCTGCGCATCATGGCGCACCTGTCCGGCGATGCGGGTCTGCTCGCTGCGTTCCACGGCAATCAGGACATCCATCGCGCGACCGCGGCCGAGGTGTTCGGGCTGCCGCTCGATCAGGTCGACACGAACCAGCGCCGCGCGGCGAAGGCGATCAACTTCGGGCTCATGTACGGCATGAGCGCGTTCGGGCTCTCGCGCCAGCTCGGCGTCGGGCGCGGCGAGGCGCAGGACTACATGGCGCGCTATTTTTCGCGCTATCCCGGCGTGCGCGAGTTCATGGATCGCATGCGCGAGCAGGCGCATCGCGACGGCTACGTCGAGACGCTGTTCGGTCGCCGCCTGCATCTGGACTACATCAATTCGCGCAATCAGGTGCAGCGCTCGGGCGCCGAGCGCGCCGCGATCAACGCGCCGATGCAGGGCACCGCGGCCGACATCATCAAGCGCGCGATGATCGCGGTCGATGCGTGGCTGATCGATCAGGACGAACCGGCGCACATGCTGATGCAGGTGCACGACGAGCTCGTGTTCGAGATCCGCGAGGACCGCATCGAGGCGGTCAGCGCAGGCATCCGCGAGCGCATGGCCGCCGCTGCGGAGCTTTCGGTGCCGCTCGTCGTCGATGTCGGCGTCGGCGCGAACTGGGACGAGGCGCACTGAGCCTGCTCGCGTCGCGAGCGTTTCGTTAAGAACGTTGGGAAACGTTTTCGCGACGTCAAAATCGCGTTTTTTTCGACTGAACCGTCGGTAAACAACGCTCGAAATCGTTTCCATACGCTGGCGAACTTTCGGCAATACCCCGGTCCTAATCACCGGGCGCACGCAACGGCGCCCTGGTTCACTCACCTCCCTGAGTGCACCCCGGGAAATCGGTCCCTCCCCAGATCGGTTTTCCACCGGCCCCGAGAGCTCCCCCTGGCTCTCGGGGCTTTTCTTTTTGTGGCTCCGCAAATCCGTGTGCCGCGGAAATCTGACGAGCCTTCATCAGCCGTCATCCCGGCGGAAGCCGGGATCCATTGGCTTGGGTCCGCAGAAGTCAAAATGGATCCCGGCTTTCGCCGGGATGACGAAGACGTGTGAGCGGCGCGCTCGGCGCGTCGGTCTGTCAGCCCTTCAACGCATCGAGCACCGCAGCCCGCGCGAGCTTGCCGGTCTCGTTGCGCGGCAGCGCGACGACGCGGCGGAATGGCCGCGGCAGGAACACGGGATCGACGGCGAGCCTGAGATCGTCGAGCAACGCCGATTCGCTGCGTTCCGGCGCGACGACGAGCGCCGCAATGCGCCGCACGCCGGCGCCGTCCTCGCCGTCGAGCTGCAGCACGATCGCATCGGTGACGCCGGGCAGCGCCAGCAGCCGGCGCGTGAGGTCGGCGAGCGATGCGCGCTTGCCGGCGATCTCGACGCAGATCGGCGTTGCGGCCGCACAGATGAAATGCATGGTCGGGCAAGAGCTCGACGATGTCCTGCAGCACGACCGGCTGACTGAAATACGGCGCATCGACCAGCGTGCCGTCGGGCTGCGGCTTGCAGCACGATATCCGGGTAGAGGTGCCAGGCGGTTTCGCCGACCGTGCGCCGGTGTGCGATCACGCAGGTCTCGGTCGAGCCGAAGAGCTCGATGACCGGCGCGCCGTAACGCGCTTCGGCTTCCGCGGCGAGCTCGCGCGACAGCGGCGCGGTCGCCGACGCGATCGCCGCGAGCGGCGGCAGCGCGACCGGATCGCGCAGCAGCGCCTGCAGGTGGATCGGCGTCGTGACCAGCATGCGCGGCGCCGGAACCTCGGCGAGCGCGGCCGCGACATCGGCCGGAAAGAACGGCTTGCCGCCGTGCACCGCGAACGGTCCGAACAGCGGCAGCAGGATCGAAAGCTCGAGGCCGTACATGTGCTGCGGCGGCACCGTCGCGACCACGTGCGCGAGATCTCCCGGCGCGAGCCCGAGCGCCGCGCCGAGCGTGCGCGCGTTGTGCGCGCTGCTGACGCCTGCACGCTGGACCACGTCTTTGGATTCGCCTTCGGCTGGCCGGTGCTGCCCGAGGTGAAGCCGATCGCGACGATCTGCTCGCCGTCGATCTGCGGCACTTCGCTCGCAGCGGCCGCCGCATGCGGCATCGAGCCGGATCTGCACGTAGTGCGCCGAGATGCCATCGCGCGGCGCATCGCCGAGCGCATAGCTGCCCGGATGGCCGGCCAGCACCTCCTCGATCGCGTGCAGCGCGCGCGACGGCGGCAGCAGGTTGGTCTGCCCGCGAGTCACGACCGCACAGAATCCGACCAGGAACGCGTAGCGATCCTCGCAGAGATTCACCGCATAACACGCCGACGGCAGCGACGCCGCGACCGCATGCACATCGGCAAGGAACCGCGAAACCGGCAGCGCATGGCCGTCACGCCATGCGAATACCCGATCCGGCTCTGCGACGGTCAACAGCGCCAGCGGCAAAGCCGCACGTTCGACGACAGCAGACACGTTCCCCTCCCCCTCGCAACGCAACAGTGGTCACACCGTACCTCCGACCTGCCCACGCACTCATGAACGCACACTCGCCCCGCTGATAGCGTCGCGGATCGGCGTCGGCCGCTCAAGTCCCCCCGTGACGCCATTCAGTATCGCGTCAATTTCGTCGCCGAACAGCGACCTGGACCTCGTCCGCGGTACGCGCCGGCGGCTCGCCGTGGCGGTTTGCGCTGGTCGAGACGAGGGCGCCGCCGAACGCGCGGCACAGCGCGGCTGCAGGCGCATGCGCGGTCACGCGCACGCGCGATGCCGGCATGCGCGCCGGCGAGCCAGGCAGGCGCAGCCGCCGAGCGCGGAAAGATCCAGGTGTGCGGCCCGGGCCACGTTGCCGCGCGCGCGCCATGCGCCGCGGGCGGCACAGCGGACTCATCGATGAACGGGGCGAGGTCGGCAAAGTCCGCCGCAATCAGCAGCACGCCCTGCGTCGGCGGCCGGCGCTTGATCGCGAACAGCCGCTCGAACGCGTTCCGGTTGCGCGGATCGCAGCCGAGGCCGTAGACGGCTTCGGTCGGATAGGCGACGACGCCGCCGGCGCGAAGCGCGGCGACGACGTCAGCTAGCGACGCGTCCATCCGTGTCTTCGCCGCCGCCTCGGCACAAGGCGAACGCAGACATCACGAAGCCTCCGGCGCGTGGCTCGGTGCCTTCTTCGCCGCCGTTTTCTTCGTCGCCTTCTTGCGTCGCGGCAGTTTTCTTCTTCACGGCCTTCTTTGCCGCCGCCTTTTTCGCCGCGGGAGCGCGCGACGGACGCGGGCGTCGCGGCCTTGGCCGTCTTCGTCGTCTTCGTCGTCTTCGCGTTCTTCCCCGCCGCCTTTCCGAAACGCCCGCCGCGCTTCGGCCGGTTCGGCGCCGCGGCGAGCAGCGTCGCGCATTCCTCGGCAGTCAGCTCCGGCGGCTCGCGGTCTTTCGGAATGCGCGCGTTCTTCTCGCCGTCGGTGATGTACGGACCGTAGCGGCCGTTCAGCACCTGCACGCCGTTGCCGAAGTCCTTGATGATGCGGTTCGCCGCGGCTTCGGCCTTGGCGCGGATCAGCTCGAGCGCGCGCGCCAGCTCGATCGTGTACGGATCGTCGTCGGCTGCAGCGAGGCGTACGTCGCGCCGTGCTTGACGAACGGACCGAAGCGGCCGACGCCGACCGTGATGTCCTCGCCGTCATCGCGCCTTGCCGAGATTGCGCGGCAGCTTGAACAGCTCCAGCGCATCGGCGCAGCGAGATCGTGTGCATGCTCTGGCCGGGACGCAGGCTCGCGAACTTCGGCTTGTCCTCGTCGTCCTTGGTGCCGATCTGCGCGAACGGCCCATAGCGGCCGAGGCGCACCTGCACCGGCTTGCCGCTCTTCGGATCGATGCCGAGCTCGCGCGCGCCGGTCGCTTCGGAGCGATCGACGCGTTTCGTTCTTGTCGTCGACCAGCGCCTTGAACGGCTTCCAGAATTTCTCCAGCAGCGGCACCCAGTCTTCTTCGCCGCGGCTGACCGCGTCGAGCTCGTCCTCGAGCTTGGCGGTGAAGTCGTAGTCGACGTATTGGGCGAAATGACCGGACAGGAATTTCGCGACCGCGCGGCCGACGTCGGTCGGCTTGAAGCGGCGGCTGTCGAGGATCACGTATTCGCGATTGAGCAGCACCTGGATGATGCTCGCGTACGTCGACGGGCGGCCGATGCCGTATTCCTCGAGCGCCTTGACCAGCGAGGCTTCGGAATAGCGCGGCGGCGGCTCGGTGAAATGCTGGTCGGCGAGCGATGTCGCGCAGCGGCACCGCTTCGCCGACCTTCATCGCCGGCAGCTTGCGGCCTTCGTCTTCGTCCTCGGCGTTCTTCTGGTCGCGGCCTTCCTCGTAGACGGCGAGGAAGCCGGGATCGACGACGGTCGTGCCGCTCGCGCGGAAGGCGGACTCGGGCCCGCAGGCGAGATCGACCGACACGGTGTTCAACGTCGCGAACTGCATCTGGCACGCGACCGCGCGCTTCCAGATCAGCTCGTAGAGCTTGCGCTGCTCGTCGGAGAGGTATGCGGCGACATCCTTGCGGCGTGTGCAGCGCCGAGGTCGGGCGGATCGCCTCATGCGCTTCCTGCGCGTTCTTGGATTTGTTGCGATAGAAGTTCGGCTGCTCCGGCAGCGCGCGCGGGCCGAAGTCGCGCTGCGATGACCTCGCGCAATTCGGTGATCGCTTCGCTCGGAAAGATGCACCGAGTCGGTACGCATATAGGTGATCAGGCCGACGATGCCTTCGTCGCCGATCGCACGCCTTCGTAAAGCTGCTGCGCGAGCCGCATCGTGCGGCTCGTCGCGAAGCCGAGCTTGCGCGCGGCTTCCTGCTGCAACGTCGAGGTCGTGAACGGCGGCGACGGGCGGCGCTTGCGTTCCTTCGACTGGACGTCGCTGACGACCAGCCGGCCCTGCGCGGCTTTCTTCAGCGCATCGCGCGCCGCGTGCGCGTCGTGCTCGTTGGTGAGGTCGAACTGCTCGAACTTCTTGCCGTCGAGCTGCAGCAGGCGCGCGCTGAAGCGCTGGTCCGGATGCGCGCAGTCGGCGTCGATCGACCAGTACTCGCGCGCCTTGAACGCTTCGATCTCTTCCTCGCGCTCGACGATCATGCGCAGCGCCGGCGATTGCACGCGGCCGGCCGACAGGCCGCGCTGCACCTTGCGCCACAGCACCGGCGACAGATTGAAGCCGACCAGATAGTCGAGCGCGCGGCGCGCCTGCTGCGCGTTGACCAGATCCATCGACAGCTGGCGCGGTTGCGCGACGGCTTCCTTGATCGCGCGCGGCGTGATCTCGGAGAACACGACGCGATGCAGCGTCTTGCCCTTCGAGCAGGCCGCGCTCGCGCAGGATCTCGGCGATGTGCCAGGAGATCGCCTCGCCTTCGCGATCCAAGGTCGGTCGCCAGATAGAGCGAGTCGGCCTTGGCCGCGGCCTTGGCGATCGCATCGACATGCTTTTCGTTCTTTTCGATGACCTCGTAGTTCATCGCGAAGTCGTTGTCGGTGTCGACCGCGCCTTCCTTGGGCACGAGATCGCGCACGTGGCCGTAGGACGCCAGCACGTGGAAGTCCTTGCCGAGGTACTTGTTGATCGTCTTCGCCTTGGCTGGCGATTCGACGATGAGCAGATTCTTGGCCATTAGTCCTTTCCTGCGCCCGCATCCGAGCGGACAGCCGCTCCGGCTGTCGCAGCGTCGAATGCAGGGGAATCGGGAGATAAGTTCAGGGGTGCCCTTTTTCAGTGGAAACACACGCTTAGCCGGCGTGTCAAGCTGGACTCGCGGCTCCCGTACGCCGGCACCGGCCGCTCCCGGCAGAGAACGTCGATCTACAAGCCGCTGAATCCAAACGAATAAACCAACATTTTCTGATTTCTGCAACGTCCATTTATCCTTCCGCAGCGCGTCGCACATAGCGTCCTCCGCGCTCCGCGGCGACCTCGCCTTCGAGCTCGAGCACCAGCAGCATCGAGGACAACGCCGGCACGTCGAGGCCGGTGCGCTCGGCCAGCGCGTCGACGCCGATGCTCTCGTGGCCGAGCGCCGCGAGCAGCTTTGCGTAGTCGCGCATCGCGTTGTGCGTGCGCGGCCGCATCCGCCGGCCCCGCGATCTGCAGCCGCTCGCGAAGGTGTCCGCCGAGACGCGCCGCGAGCGGGCTCAGCGCGGCGATGATCTCCTCGGCGCCTTCCGACCAGCATCGCGCCGTCGCGGATCAGCCGATGGCAGCCGCGCGCGAGCGGGTTGTGGATCGATCCCGGAATCGCGAACACGTCGCGGCCCTGATCGATCGCGAGCGCGCGCGGTGATCAGCGAACCCGAACGCAGGCCCGCTTCGACGACCAGCGTGCCGAGCGCGAGCCCGGCGATGATCCGGTTGCGGCGCGGAAAATTCTCGGGCGTCCCGGCGTGCCCGGCGCAAATTCGCTGACCAGCGCGCCGCTGCGTCGCGATGCGCGCGGCGAGCTCGCGATGGCGCGCGCGGATAGACGACGTCGGGCCCGGTGCCGAGCACGGCGATCGTCGTGCGCGCCCGCATCGAGCGCCGCCGCGTGCGCGGCCGCGTCGATGCCTTCGGCGAGGCCGCTCGTGATCGCGAATCCCGGCTGCGGCGAACGCGCGCGCGAAGCTGCGCGCATTGGCCAGACCCGCATGGCTCGCGTTGCGGCTGCCGACGATCGCGATCTGCGGCTGCCAGAGCGCGCTCGCATCGCCGGCGACGAAAAGCGCGGCAGGCGCACCCGGCGATATCGCGCAGCAGCGCCGGGTAGTCGGCGTGGTCGATGGTGAGGAGCTGATGCGTCGGCCGCCCGAGCCAGCGATGTCGTCGGCGATGCGCGCGCGATCCGGCTTGCAGAGCCATTCGCGGCACGCTGCATCGACCGGAGCATCGCCGCGCTGCGCCGCGTCGAGCGCCCGTTGCGCGCTGCCGTGACGTGCGATCGCATCGCGCAACGCCGATGCGCCGAAGCCCGGCGCGCGCAGCAGGATCAGCCACGCTTCGATTTCGGCGCGATTCGATTCGGTATCCATCGGCATCGAGTGTAGCCACGCCGAAAACGAACGCGGCGCGATGTTGCCATCGCGCCGCGTAGGAAATTGCCGGGGAAATCCGGCTGCAATCCGCGTTACGGCGTGTGATCCGGATCCCAGAGGAAGTCGCCGATGTGCATCGGCTTGACCGCATCCATGACGAGGCCGTAGCTGACGCGCGGGAACGTGCGGAAGATCATCACGTGGCCGATGAACTCGGGCGGCAGCGTCGTGCGGCATCGTTCGGATGGAAGAAGCGCGTCGGAGCTGCCTTCCGGATAGTCGGTCTGGTCGATGACTTCCTCGCCGTCCTGGTAGATGCTGATAGGTCTGGCCGTTCTCGACGCCGTCCTCGGTGCCGCGCGAGATCGCCACGACCTGACGCGGACCGATCGCGCGCAGCGCATCGGCGAACGCGACGACGCGCATGTTGTCCGGCACGTGCGCCGGCGCATGCGGCACGTACTCGCTGTCGTACGGCGTCTGATCGAGCGGCAGGACCAGATCGCCCGGACGCACTTCGAAATCCGAATACATGATCAGCACCGACGACGGATCGCCGACGCGCGTGACTTCGACCGTGCCGAACTGCGAGCACTTCGTAGCCGAGGAAGCGCACGTTGCCGGCCATCGTGAACTCTTCCGGACCATGCTGACCAGAGCAGGCCCGGGCGGCCGTCGAACCAGTCGCTGGTCTGGCGATAGACCTCGCGCGGCTGACCTTCGCCGCGCGGCGGCATGTCGTAGTAGCGGCCGGCCGCGCGGACGATCGCGAACTTGCTCGCCCGGCTGCGCGTCGAGGCCGCGCACGTAGGCGAGCTGGCCCGGCGTGCCGCGCAGCTGGTTTTCCTCGAGGCCGACGACGTGCGGCGCGTGCTTGAACTCGTCCTCGCTGATGACGCGCGCGTCGCTTGAGGAACTGCTTCAGCGCGGACAGCGGAATCGGCTTGACCGCATCTTCGAGCGAGGTGACGCGCGCATGCGGCTCGATCGAGCCCTGGCCGTGGCATGACGTGCCCGTTGGAAAGCACGAGCTCGTCGCCGGGATAGATCAGGTGCGGATTGCGGACCTGCGGGTTGTCCTGCCAGATTTCCGGCCACAGCCACGGCTTCTTCAGGAAGCGGGCCGAGATGTCCCACAGCGTGTCGCCCTTCCTGACGATGTAGCGGTCCGGATGCTGTTCTGCCCACTCGACGGTCTGGACCGTAGCCGCATAAACCGTGAGGGCAAAAAGCAGTCCAGCCGAAACCGCAAGTAGTTTTTTAAGCATGGCTGCCAATTCCCTGATTCCCCAATGGCTTGGCGAGTCTATCCGAAAGTTTAACGGTAGAAAACGACGGCCATCCCAAAACGGCGACGACCCGGTGGCCGCCGTCTTGCGCATTTCAGGCCGTTGCCGCGACCCGAAAGGGCCGCTGAGCGCCGCGGGATTTCCCGCTGCAGCCGCCGGCGTCCCTTCCCGGCGCCGGCGGCGACGCTCGACCCCCGACATCCTCTAGAATTCCATTATCTTCCGCATCTTGCGCGGCTCTGTTGCGAACCGCATCTCAAGTCCATGTCCAAGCTTCACGATCCTCGAATTCCCCGATCCAGCGCCTGCGCACCAAGGCGCAACCGGTCACCGTGTTCGACGCGGCGCTGCAAACGCTCGTCGACGGACATGTTCGAGACCATGTACGCGGCGCCCGGCATCGGCCTGGCGGCGACGCAGGTCAACGTGCACAAGCAGCTGCTGGTGCTCGACGTTTCCGAGGAAAAGAACCAGCCGCTGGTCCTGATCAATCCGAAGATCCTCGCACAGCGAAGGCAGCCAGACCTACCAGGAAGGCTGCCTGTCGGTGCCCGGCATCTTCGCCGACGTCGATCGCGCCGACCGCATCACGGTCGAGGCGCAGGACGTCGACGGCAAGCCGGTCGCGTTCGAAGCCGATGGCCTGCTCGCCGTGTGCATCCAGCACGAGATGGATCACCTGATCGGCAAGCTCTTCGTCGACTACCTCTCGCCGCTCAAGCGCGAGCTCGTGCGCAAGAAGCTCGAAAAGCAGCGCCGCCACGCCGCCGAACCCGCGGCGGTCGCCCTTTAGCGCGCGGCAAGATCCGAACATGGATTCGCGACTGCGGCTGGTGTTCGCGGGGACGCCGGAGTTCGCGGTGCCGTGCCTCGAAGCCTGCCTCGCGGCGCCAGTCGACATCGTCGCGGTCTACACGCAGCCGGATCGTCCGGCCGGACGCGGACGCAAGCTCGCCGCGAGTCCCGTCAAGCAGCGCGCGCTCGCGGCCGGCATTGCAGTCGAGCAGCCGGAAAAGCTGAAGGACGCAGGCGCGCAGCGAGCAGCTCGCCGCGCTACGCGCCGGATCTGATCGTCGTCGTCGCCTACGGGCTGATCCTGCCGCGAAGCGTGCTCGCGATTCCGCGCCTCGGCTGCTGGAACGTGCACGCATCGCTGCTGCCGCGCTGGCGCGGCGCGGCGCCGATCCAGCGCGCGATCCTCGCCGGCGACAGCGAAACCGGCGTCGATCTGATGCAGATGGAAGCCGGCCTCGACACCGGCCCGGTGCTGATCGAGCGACGCACGCCGATCGCCGCCGACGAAACCGGCGGCACGCTGCACGATCGAGCTCGCCGCGCTCGGCGCCGATGCGCTCGCCGAAGGCCTCGATGCGCATCGCGCGCGGCGAGACATTGCCGCCGCATGCGCAAGCCGAAGACGGCGTCGACCTACGCGCACAAGCTCGACAAGACCGAAGCGCGCCTCGACTGGAACGAGCCCGCGATCGCGCTCGAGCGCAAGGTGCGCGCGTTCGATCCGTGGCCGGTCGCGGAAGCCGAATTGAACGGCGAGCGCCTGCGCATCTGGTCGCCGCGCGTGCGATCGCCGCAGCGAACAACGCCGCTCCGGGCACGATCGTCGGCGACGCGCGCGATGCGCTCGACGTCGCCACCGGCGAGGGCGTGCTGCGCATCCTCGAAGTGCAGCGCGAAGGCGGCCGCCGCATGAGCGTGCGCGACTACAGGAACGCGCGACGCGAGCGCGGAGCCGCATCGTGAACCCCGGCGCCGCGCTGCGCGGCGAAGCTGCGCGGGCGCTGGCGCGCATCGTGTTCGACGGCGTTTCGCTGCGCGCCGCGCTCGCCGAAACGGCGCCGCGCTTCGCCGACGCCGCGCGATCGCGCGCTGCTGTCGGCGTCGCTGTTCGCCGCGACGCGCTGGTGGCTGCGGCTCGATGCCGCGCTCGCAATGCTGCTGGAAAAACCGCTGCCGCCGAAGCTGCGCGACGTGCGCGCGCTGCTCGTGCTCGGGATGGCGCAGATCGAGGTGCTCGGACTGCCGGACTATGCGGTCGTCGCCTCGTCGGTCGACGCCGCGCGCGCGCTCGGCCATCCGCGCCACGGCGGTCTCGTCAACGCGGTGCTGCGCCGCTTCGTGCGCGAGCGCGCCGAAATCGATGCGAAGCTCGATCGCGACGAGGTCACGCGCACCGCGCATCCGCGCTGGCTGCATCGACGCGCTGCGCCGCGACTGGCCCGACGCGATCGACACGATCCTCGCTGCGAACAATCGCGAAGCGCCGCTGACGCTGCGCGTGAATCGCCGTCGCGCCACGCGCGACGATCTGATCGAGCGCCTGCTCGCCGGCGGCATCGCGGCCGACCGCGCACGCCGATCTCGCCGACGCGATCGTGCTCGAGCGCAGCGCGCGACGTGACGCGTTGCCGGGCTATGCCGAAGGCCTTTTCTCGGTGCAGGACGGCGCCGCGCAGCGCGTCGCCGATCTGCTCGATCTTGCCGACGGCCAGCGCGTGCTCGATGCGTGCGCCGCGCCGGGCGGCAAGGCGCGCACATGCTCGAACGCGCCGACGTCGAGCTCGTCGCGCTCGATCGCGACGCGCGCCGGCTGCCGCGCATCGGCGAGAATCTCGCGCGGCTCGGACTCGCCGCCGACATGCGCTGCGGCGATGCCACGGCAGCCGAAGACCTGGTGGGACGGCCGCGCCGTTCGACCGCATCCTGATCGATGCGCCGTGCTCGGCGACCGGCATCATCCGCCGCCAGCCCGACGTGCAAGCTGCACCGCCGCGCCGGCGACATCGCCGGCGCTCGCGGCGACGCAAAAGCGCCTGCTCGACGCGCTCTGGCCTTTGCTCGCGCCGGGCGGACGACTAGTCTATGCGACGTGCTCGGTGCTCAGCGCCGAGAACGAAGCGGTGCTCGCCGCATTCCGCGCCGACTGCGCGGATGCGCAGCAGCGTGCCGGTGCCCGACGTGCATTCGGTCGCGCCGCCGGCGACGGTCGCCAGAATCTGCCGGGCTCGGGAGGCATGGACGGGTTCTACTATGCGATTCTGGAAAAGCCTCGCTAGCGCACTCGCGTTCGCGCTGCTCGCGAGCGTGCTCGCGGGTTGCGGCGCGCTTGCGCAGCAGCAGCCGGGTACGCTCGTCGGTGCGCGCGGCGCGCATGGCCGGCACCAGCGATGCGCCCGTGCTCGAGGTCGCGCTCGACTGCCGGCTCAGCGGTCCGATGCAGGATGCGCTCGATCACGGCATTCCGCTGACGCTGAGCGTGCGCGTCGACGCGGCGCGCTGGCGTTTGCTGCTCGGATGCGCGCGTCCGAGCAGCACATCGAGCTGCGCTATTTCCCATTGTCGCGCCGCTATCAGCTGCGCGATCTCGATGCGACTGCCGACGTGCGCAGCTTCGCGACGCCGGGTTATCTGCTCGCCGGTCTCAATTCGTTGCGCCTGCCGCTGCCGGCGGCGTTCGCATCGCTCGCACGCGGCACGACCGTGCGCGTCGACGCCGGCCTCGAAACGGCCGCGCTGCCGGGCGCGCTGCGTCTTCCTGCGTTGTTCGAACCGGCCTGGCAACTTTCCGCTGCGGAGTACACATGGCAACCCGCGGCTGGCTGAAGTTCGCGCTGCGGCGCGTGTTGCCGGCGCTGGCGGTGCTCGCGCTGCTGCTCGCGTCGCTGAAGCTCGCCGAGGATGCGGCCGGCGGCGGCGGTGTCGGCCAGTATTACCGCTGGATCCTCGCTGCGGCTGCGGCCGCGCTCGCGATCCTCGCGCTCGCGATCGCGCAGCGGCTGTGGCGCCTGCGCGTCGATCTGCACAGCGACGCGCCGGGCGCGCGGCTTGGCCGGCGCCTGCTGGTCATGCTCGTGCTGCTCGCCGTGCCGCCGGTCGTCGTCGTGTACGGATTCGCACTGCGCTTTCTCGATGCGACGATCGACAACTGGTTCAACGTCAAGCTCGAGCAGGCGCTCGACAACGCGCTCGAGATCGGCCGCATCGTCGTCGACGAACGCTTGCGCATGGCCGAGAAATCGACCGTCGACATCTCCGCGCGCCTGGACGCGACGCCGGCGAACGAGCTGCAGGCGCATTCTCGACGACGAGATCGACGAGCTCGGCGCGACGCAGCTGACCGTGTTCGGCGACGACGGCCGCGTCATCGCGACGGCGAGCTCCGATCCGCGCTATCTCGATCCGCCGCTGCCCGATGCGACGATGCAGATGCGCGTGCAGGGCAACGGCCGCTACGCCGCGGCCGAACCGATCGGCGACACGCTGATGCTGCGCGTCGCGGTGCCGGTCGGCAGCGACGTGCCGGCCAGCCGGCGCCTGCTGCAGGGACTGTTTCCGCTGCCGACGCGGCTGCAGACGCTGACGCGCGGCATCGAGAACGCGAGCTTCGATTTCCAGCGCCTGAAATTCCTGCGCGGTTCGCTGAAGCTGACGTTCGCGCTGATCCTGACGTTCGCGCTGCTGCTGTCGGCGCTGCTGGTCACGCTGGCCGCGTTCGGCGTCGCGCGCCGGCTCGTCGCGCCGGTCGGACGGCTGATCGCGGCGACGCGCGCGGTCGGCGCCGGCCGCTACGACACGCCGCTGCCGATCGCGAGCAACGACGAGCTCGGCTTCCTCGTCAACTCGTTCGGGCAGATGACGCGCGAGATCGAGCTTGCGAGCGCGCGCGCGCAGCAACAGCGCGCAGGAAACCGAGCAGCCAGCGCGCGTGGCTCGTCGCGCTGCTGGAGCGACTGTCGGCCGGCGTGCTCGGCTTCGATCACGAAGGGCGCCTGCGCATCGCGAACCGCGCGGCCGAGGCGATTCTCGGCGTCAGCGCGGCGAGCTATCTCGGCCGTTCGCTCGAGCGAGCTCGAGCGCGACCAGCCGCCATCTCGCCGCATTCACCGAGCCGCTGGCGCGGCATCTTCGCGGCGGCTTGCGCGAATGGCGCGAGGAGCTCGTCGTCGACACCGCCGGCGGACGCCGCGTGCTGATGCTGCGCGGCACCGCGCTGCCGGACGACGCCGGCTACGTCGCCGTGTTCGACGATCTGACCGTGCTCAATCGCGCGCAGCGCGACGCGGCATGGGGCGAGGTCGCGCGCCGGCTCGCGCACGAAGTCAGGAATCCGCTGACGCCGATCCAGCTCGCCGCCGAGCGTTTGCGCCGGCGCTTCCTCGGCCGGCTGTCCGCCGGAGGAAGGCGAGCTGATCGATCGCGCGACGCACACGATCGTGAGCCAGGTCGAAGCGCTGAAGACGATGGTCAACGCGTTCGGCGACTACGCGCGCCCGCAACCGGCGGCGCTGCGTCCGATCGCACTGCATGCGCTGCTCGACGACGTGCTCGATCTCTACGAGAACGACCAGCGCATCGGCTTGTCGCGCGATCTCGCCGACGGCGAGCCGCTGGTGCGCGCCGACGCGGTGCGCCTGCGCCAGGCGCTGCACAATCTGATCAAGAACGCGCTCGAAGCGATCGGCGATGCGAAGCAAGCCGCAGATCCTCGTCTCGACGCGCGCTCGTGCGCGAGGACGAGCAGGACTGGGTCGAGCTCGCCGTCGCCGACAACGGCCCGGGCCTGCCGGCGGGTTTCGGCGATCGCTGGTTCGAGCCGTATACGACGAGCAAGAACAAGGGCACCGGCCTCGGGCTCGCGGTCGTCAAGAAGATCGCCGAGGAGCACGGCGGCAGCATTCGCGCGGAGAACCGCGCGCAGGGCGGCGCGGTGTTCACGCTGCGGTTGCCGATCGATGTAACGCCGAGCGCGACGCGGCAGGCGGTCGTCGCGCCGCACTAGTCGCGCACTAGTCGCGTCGCACGAAGAGCAACCGACGCCGCGTCGAACCGTCTTTCCCCTCTCCCGCTTGCGGGAGAGGGCAGGGTGAGGGCAACGTGGTTCGACGCGACGTCGAGCACAAAGCTTCCCTCACCCGGCCTGCGGCCGGCCTCTCCCGCAAGCGGGAGAGGCGAAGCTCGCAGACTTCACTCGTTGCGCGAGCGACGTGATCGCCGCCGCAAGCCGTTGCACGAACGCGCGATCGTTCTCTTCCCACCACGCACGCGCACGCTCGCTCAACACGCGACGCTGTCCCGCATCAAGCGCGAGCATGCGCTCGACACCGGCTTCGAGCGCGGCCGGATCGACAAAGTACGTCGTCGCAAGCTGCTGCGTGCCGGTGCGCGAATACGCGGCGAGCACGCCGCGCTCGTTCGTGACCATCTCGTTCATCGGCGGCGCATCGGTCGCGAGCGTGATCGCGCCGACGCTCATGCCTTCGACGAGGTGATGGCCGAAGCCTTCGGTTTCCGATGGGCAGAGATGGAACAGGTTGCGGTTCTGCAGTGCCTGCAGCTCGGCATCGTCGATGTAGTCGGTGATCAGGCGAACGTTGGCCGGCAGCGTCGATGGAAGGCGCAGCGGTTTGCTCTGGATGATCGTCAGCATCGGCCACGCCGGCTTGCGCACCCACAGATCGACGATCGGCTGCGATCCCTTGTTGCCGCTGCGCCCGCCGAGATGGAAGAACGTCGGCTCGCGCGCGATGTCGGCGAGGCGACGGTCGATGCTCGTGAAGCCGACGAAATCGGTGCGGCAGCCGAGCGCTTCGAAGATCGGCACCGCGTGACGCGTCTTGGCGAACACGCGGTCGATCAGGCCAAGGTTCGGCGTCCATGCGGTATCGAACCATTCGGGATGCGGCAGCAGCACGTTGCGCCGCGCGAGCGGCACGTATTTCGGGCGCAGGCGCTCGTCCATGAGGTTGACGTCGAAGCGCCGCCGCGCGGCGCCTTCGCGCAAGCCGCGCAGTGCGAGCGTCGCGCGCACGCGCAGGAAGCCGATCTGGCGGCGCAGGCCGCCCTGGCCGATCGCGCTGACCGTGAGCTCGAAACCGGCGTCGCCGATCGCGCGCCTGAGGATTTCGAGATCGCGCGAAAGTCCGGCGCCGTTGTCGCGTGCGACGAGGTGGACGCTGATCATCTTGCGATTCTAGCGGACGATCGTCGCGCCGCCGTCACGCTGCACGCAGGTCGGGCGGCGGTTCCGCGAACTCGGCGAGATGCGCATCGACGCCGCGCTCGCAGCGCGTCGCGCGCGTGCGCATCGTCTCGGCGAGGATGCGGTTGTTCGGCAGGCTCATGTCGTTCGGATCGTCCGGCGCGCGCGTCGCGTGATGCAGGTGGATCGCGAGCCCGGCGAACTTCAGCTGGCGGCGCATCACGCCGGCGTGGCGCAGGCGCTTGGCCAGCTCCTGGTCCTCGCCGCCGTAGCCTTCGAAGCGCTCGTCGAATCCGTTGACCGCGAAGAGATCCTCGCGCCACGCGCTCATGTTGCAGCTGAAAATGCGCCCGCCCGACGACGAGCGCGCCTTGATGCGCGCGAGCCACGGCCAGCGGATCGCGCGGTGCGGCGGAAACGGGCCCGGCATCAGCGGACTGAATCGCGCGCGGCCGCCGGCGAGAAGGCGCGCGGTTTCGGCGTCGCTCGCGTTGAGCCGGCTGCCCTGCAGCGAATGGCTCGGCAGCGCGAGATCGAGATGATCGGCGACGAAATCGCGGTGCAGCAGCATGTCGCCGTCGATCAGGATCAGGTAATCGCCGCGCGACGCGGCGATGCCGCGGTTGCGCGCGCGCGCGGCGCGAAAGCCGATGTCTTCCTGCCAGACGTGCGCGATGCGGCACGGGAATCCGCGCGCGATGCGCTCGATGAGCTCGCGCGTTTCGGGGCGCGAGCCGTCGTCGGTGACGATCACTTCGTCCGGCAGCCGCGATTGCGCGGCGATGCTGTCGAGCGCGGCGGCCAGCGCACGCGGCCAGTTGTAGGTGACGACGACGAGGCTCGCGCGCGTCGGGCGCGGCGCCGTCAGATCGGATAGCCGCGATTCAACAGCCACAGCTTGATGAATTTCTGGCGCACATAGTTCGATTTTATGCAGGCGTAGATCAAGCCGCGCCAGCCGTCGAGGAATCCGCCGCGCAGCACGTAGCCGCGCAGGAACCGCCAGAACGGATTGGCGAACAGGTTGTAGAGGTGCGCACGGCGGCCCTGCGCGTGCATGTGCTCGGCCATCATGCGCGCGTAGCGCTCCATGCGCACGAGATGATCGCCGAGCGAGCGGTAGGCCTGGTGCAGGAGATCGCCGCGCAGCAAGCCGACCGGACCGTCGACGCTCGCGTGCTCGTGGATTTCGCGATCGCCGCGCCAGCCGCCGCGGCGCCGATCGAACAGGCGCATCACGCGATCCGGATACGCGTTGCCGTGGCGCAGATACGCGCCGAAATATTCCGTCGCGCGCGGAAATCGATAGCCGGCGTAAGCTCGGCGAAACCGGCGTCGCGCTCGCGCTCGATCTCGATGCGCAATGGCGGCGACACACGCTCGTCGGCGTCGAGGCAGAGCACCCAGTCATGCCGGGCGAGGCCGACAGCGTATGCTTTCTGCGAGCGGTAGCCGTCGAAAGGGCGCACCAGCACGCGGGCGCCGTGCGCCGCGGCGCGTTCGCGGGTATCGTCGGTCGAGCCCGAATCGACGACGATGAGCTCGTCGCAGAACGCGAGCGAGTCGAGGCAGGCGTCGATGCGGTCCGCTTCGTTGAGCGTGATGATGCAGGCCGACAGGCCGGAATGGGCAGGCATGGGCGGATGCTGGCTGAAGCGTCAAGCGTAACGGACTCGCGCCACGGGTTCACGCGGCGCGGCGCGCGGGTGCGTGTAAAGTTGCCTCATGCGGGGGTTGCACGGCACCTGCCGGCAACGCAGGCTTTTTTTCGCGGGGACGCGTCCCCAAGCAACGCCAGAACGCGCCGCCGCACTTGTGCCGGCGCGCAATTCCGGCGAAATGGACTTGAGGCATGGCGCAATACCTGCTGTTTGCGACGGAACTCTATGCGCTGCCGGTGCTGCGGCCGCTCGACGCCGCGATCCGCGCGAGCGGCGGCGAAACCGCGTGGTTCGCGCCGGCCGCGTTCGGGGGGCACCTCGCAGCGCCCGAGCGCCTTCTGCCCGATGCCGCCGCGGTCGAGCATTTCAACCCGGCTGCGGTATTCGCCGCGAGCAACTGGGTGCCGCAGTTCTTTCCGGGCGCGAAGGTGCAGGTGTTCCACGGCTTCAGCGTCGACAAGCGCTCGCCGGAACGCGGGCACTTCCGCATCCGCGGCCTGTTCGATCTCTACTGCACGCAGGGTCCGGCGACGACTGCGCCGTTCGAGCAGCTCGCGCGCGAGTACGGGCACTTCGCGGTTGCGGAGACCGGCTGGCCGAAGCTCGATCCGTTGTTCGCGCCCGACGACGGCACGGCCGCCGCGCTGCGTCCGGCGGATGGGCGTCCGGTCGTGCTGTATGCGGCGACGTTCACCGAAACGCTGAGCTCGGCGCGCGCGCTGCTCGATGAAATCTCGGCGCAGATCGCGCGCGGCGATCGCTACTGGCTGCTGACGCTGCATCCGAAGAGCGATCCGGCGCTGGTCGATGCCTACCGGCAGTCTCGCCGGGCCCGAACGCGCGCTTCATCGAGGCCGACGCGCTGGTGCCGGCGCTGCGCGCGGCGGACGTGCTGGTCTGCGATACCTCGTCGGTCGTTTCCGAATTCGTCGTGCAGCGCAAGCCGGTCGTCACGTTCCGCAATCGCGCGCCGAAGGCGCACATGATCGATATCTCCGATCCGGCCGATCTCGAGGGCGCGCTGCAACGCGCGTTCGCGCCGACCGCCGCGCTTCGTGCCGAGCTCGCCGCCTACGCCGACCTGATCCATCCCTGGCGCGACGGCCGTTCCAGCGAGCGCGTGCTCGGCGCGGCGCGGGATTTCCTCGCCGGGCGCTTCGGCGAGCTCGCGCGCAAGCCGGTCAACGTCTGGCGGCGCCTGCAGATCCGTTCGCGCCTGCGCAAATTCGGCTCCGCTTCGGTCTGACCGGGTCGATCTGGGTCATCCGCCGGCCGCGCGGCTGCGCTATGCTCGCGTGTCGTTTTTTTGCAACTGGTGAAGGCCATGGCGAACGCCCGCGTGCTCGTCGTCGACGACGAGCCTGACATCCGGCAGACCGTCAGGGACATCCTCGAGGACGAGGGCTACGTCGTCGACACGGCCGAATCGGCCGCGGCCGCGCGCGAGGCGCGCCGGCTGCAGCGTCCGGATCTCGTGCTGCTCGACATCTGGATGCCGGATCTCGACGGCATCAGCCTTCTGCGCGAGTGGAGCGAGCGCGGCGGGTTGCCGTGTCCCGGTGATCATGATCAGCGGGCACGGCACGGTCGAGACGGCCGTCGAGGCGACGCGGCTGGGCGCGTGGGATTTCATCGAAAAACCCATTTCGCTCGCCAAACTGCTGCTGGTGATTTCGCGCGCGCTCGAAGCGAGCCGGCTCAAGCGCGAGAACGAAGGCCTGCGCCGCCAGCTGCCCGCGCCGATCGAAGTCGTCGGCACCGAGCAAGGCATGCAGGCGCTGCGCGAGCAGGTCGAGCGCCTCGCCGCGCACGACACCTGGGTGCTGATCCACGGCGAGCCCGGCACCGGCAAGGAAACACTCGCGCGCGCGCTGCACGAGCGCAGCGCGCGACGCAACGGCCCGTTCGTGACCGTCGCCGCCGGCGCGATCGCGCGCGAGCATGCGGCGCAGACGCTGTTCGGCGTCGAGGACGTCGACCGGCGTGCAGCAGGGCCTGATCGAGCAGGCCAACGGCGGCACGCTGTTTCTCGACGAGCTCGCCGATCTCGATCCCGAGATGCAGCTGCGGCTTTCGAGCGTGCTCGAGCGGCGCACGCTGATGCGCTGCGGCGGGCACGAGGCGATCGCGATCGATGCGCGCGTGATCGCGGCGACCGCGCAGGATCTCGAAGCGCTGGTCGCGGCCGGCCGTTTCCGCGAGGAGCTCTACTACCAGCTCAAGGTCGTGCCGCTCGCGGTGCCGCCGCTGCGCGATCGCGTCGACGACATTCCGGAGCTGCTGCGCTATCACGCCGACTATTTCGCCAATCGCGACAAGCTGCCGTATCGCAATTTCCCGGTCGCCGTGCAGAACCGTCTGCGCCACTACACCTGGCCGGGCAACCTGCGCGAGCTGCGCAATCTCGTGCAGCGTCTGCTGATTCTCGGCAATGCGCCGGACGTCGGCATCGAGGAAGTCGAGCACGCGCTCGGCGCGACGGTACCGAGCGCGGCGCCGGTGCCCTCGACCGTGCACGACGGCATCGATTTCTCGCTGCCGCTGCGCGAAGCGCGCGAGCAGTTCGAGCGCGCGTATCTGCTGCACCAGCTCGGCGACGCCGGCGGCAGCGTCGGCAAGCTCGCCAAGGCGGTCGGCATGGAGCGCACGCATCTCTATCGCAAGCTGAAGGATCTCGGCGTCGATCCGCGTGGGGCGGTGCGCGAGAATTGATGAGCCGGGATTCGGGATTCGATACGTCGGGATTCGTAGCCGCCCGCAACGCTGCTCGTATCGAAGCCGATTCCGGATCGGCTTATCATAACAGTTCCGTTATGCTGCATCGCGGAACTTCGGCGCCCGGCGACAGTCTTACTGCTGGGCTTCATCACCCCAATCACTCCCAAGCTTGGCGCCGTTCCCAGCCGGGAACGGCGTATTTTTTCCGGAGCGCAGGCGCGCACTCCGCGCGCATTCCAAGGAGGACCCATGCGACTCGACGGCAAAGTGGCACTCGTGACCGGAGCCGCCAGCGGCATCGGCAAGCGCATCGCCGAGGTCTACGCCGAGAACGGCGCGGCCGTCGCGATCGCCGATCTCAATCTCGACGGCGCCAACGCGACCGCGAAAGAGCTCGCGGCGAAAGGCGCGAAAGCGATCGGCGTCAAGATGGACGTGACCAGCGAGCAGGAAGTCGAGGACGGCGTCGCCGCCGTCGTCAAATCGCTCGGACATGTCGACATCCTCGTCTCGAACGCCGGCATCCAGATCGTCAATCCGATCGACAAATTCTCGTACGCCGACTGGAAGAAGCTGATGGCGATCCACGTCGACGGCGCGTTCCTGACCACGCGCGCGTGCCTCAAGGCGATGTACGCGCGCGGCAAGGGCGGATCGATCATCTACATGGGTTCGGTGCATTCGAAGGAAGCATCGAAGCTGAAGGCGCCGTACGTCGCGGCCAAGCACGCGCTGATCGGCCTGGCCAAAGTCGTCGCGAAGGAAGGCGCCGAGCACGGCGTGCGCGCCAACGTGATCTGTCCCGGCTTCGTGCGCACGCCGCTGGTCGAGAAGCAGATTCCCGAGCAGGCCAAGGAATTCGGCATCTCCGAAGACGATGTCGTCAAGAAGATCATGCTGAAGGACACCGTCGACGGCGAGTTCACGACGGTCGACGACGTCGCCGCAGTGCGCGCTCTTCTTCGCCGGCTTCGAAACCAACGCGCTGACCGGGCAGAGCATCGTCGTCAGCCACGGCTGGTTCATGCAATGAGCTCCGTGCGTGCGCGCGGCGCTGCGCTAAGGCGTGCGCGCACTCGCGCGCGCGAAATGCCCGCGGGCAAGAAGAAGCGTGTGTCGACGATCGCGACACCGCTGCAATCCGCGGGACGCTACGAAACGGTCGCGCTCGTGCTGCAGGGCGGCGGCGCGCTCGGCGCGTATCAGTGCGGCGTCTACGAAGCGCTGCATCGCGCCGGCATCCAGCCCGGATGGTTCGCCGGCACGTCGATCGGCGCGGTCAACGCGGCGATCCTCGCCGGCAACGCGCCGGAGCGGCGCGTCGAGCGCCTGCACGAATTCTGGAACACGATCTGCGAGCCGGCTGGCGCGTTCGCCTGGCCGTCGGCGACGACGGCGATGCGCGATGCGCTCGCGTGGCTGCCGCCGAATGGCGTTCTCGGCGCGTGGATGAGTGCGTTGTCCGCGTTCGGCGCACTCGCGCAGGGTCAGCGCGGATTCTTCGCGCCGCGTCCGCTGCCGCCGTTCGGGCAGGCGCCGGGCACTGCGGCGGCGACGAGCTTCTACGACACCGTCGCCGCTGCGATCGACGCTCGAACGGCTCGTCGATTTCGATCGCATCAATTCGGACGGCGTGCGCCTGACCATCGGCGCGACCAACGTCGCGACCGGCAACTTCCGCTATTTCGATTCGGCGATCGAGCGCATCGGTCCCGAGCACATCATGGCATCGGGCGCGCTGCCGCCGGCGTTCCCGGCGATCGTGATCGACGGACAAGCACTACTGGGACGGCGGCGTCGTTTCGAATACGCCGCTCGACTACCTGCTCGAATCGACGCCGCGGCGCGATACGCTGGTGTTCCAGGTTGATCTGTGGAGCGCGCGCGGCATCCTGCCGAGAACGCTGCTCGACGTGCTCGAGCGGCAGAAGGACATCCAGTATTCATCGCGCACGCGCACGAGCACCGATGCGGTCGCCGCGCGTCAGCGCCTGCGCAACGCGCTGGCGCTGCTGCTCGAGGAAATTCCGCCGCGGCATCTGCCGGCGAAGCTGATGGCCGAGCTGCAACCGTGGCTGTGCGATCGCGTCTTCAACATCATCCACCTGATCTATCGCGCCAAGCCGTACGAGGAGCAGTTCAAGGACTACGCGTTCGGCCGCACCGCGATGCGCGAGCACTGGGCCGGCGGCCTCGACGATATGACGAAGAGCCTCGCGCAGCCGGAATTTTTCGTGCCACCGCCGCGCGAAATCGGCGTCGTCACGCACGACATCCACCGCCAGGATGACAATGCGTAATCGAACGTAAAGCCAGCTGCAGCATCGAATTCGGCGGGCGATGATATGGACATGAGCGCAGACCTCATTGCCCGATTGCGCGCGCAGCTCGGTGGGCCGCGCGACGGCGCGCTGCTGCGTTTTTCGCTCGGTACCGCGCTGCTCTCGCATGGCGATGCGACCGGTGCCGTCGCCGCGTTTCGCGAAGCGATCGCGTTCGATGCCGGATATTCGGCGGCGTGGAAGATGCTCGGCAAGGCACTCGACAAATGCGGCGACACCGCCGCGGCGATCGCAGCGTACGAAGAAGGCATCGACATCGCGCACGAGCGCGGCGACAAGCAGGTCGAGAAGGAGATGACCGTGTTCCTGCGCCGGCTGCAGAAGTCCGCGGCGGGTTGAGCAGCATCCTGCGCAGGTCGGACGTGCGGTGATCCGAGCGAGTTGGCGCGACTCATACGTATCACTGGGCCGATGTTCCGCCGTTGAAATCGTGCGATCGAGCGTAACCACCTAGAGCGAATTGCGACCGGCGAGCTGCTCGCAGCTCCGATACTGCTCCGTGGAAGCCCAAGCCGACTCGATCGGATCGCCCTTCATCAAACCGAACGCCTCCCTCGTTGTTCGCTCGTCACTCACGAGACAGGCGAACTTGGCGTAGTTGTTGATGTTCCACTGGTCCGGGTAGTCGGCGACGATTGCTTTGAAACCGTCGCGCATGTCGTTCCAATGCGCGACCGAGACCAGGAAAATCGCGTTCTTGAACTGGTTCTGCGAGGCGTACCAATAGATGCGCGCGTAGAGCATCTGACCCGTGCGCTTGTCACGCGATTTCATGACGCGCCGCGCGAATCGCTCGACTTCGTAGGCATCGCCATGCCATTTCGGCAGGTAGTACGTCATTGCCTCGAAATAGTTCGGGTAATAGTCGGGGAACGCCTTCGTGGCCTCGTCGAATGTGCGTTCGAACTCATCCTGCTTGCCGCCCTTCTGCAAGCGCAATGTCGCCAGGTACTTCAGATACCAGTTGGGATCGATGCCAGCGACGTCACGCGTTGCTTCGTCGTATTTTTTCGCCTTCTCTATCTGCCGGTGGAACGCATCGAATTGCTCTTCGGAAACAGTGCTTGCGTATCCGCCGCCGCGATAGAGCCAGGCGCGGTTCTCCAGAATCGCGGCGTATGCGATCTTGGCCGTGACGGATGCCGGGTACGCCGCAATCCAGCGCTTCGCCGTGCCTTCGAGCTGATCCCAGCTCGCATCGTCTTTCACCTTTCGATAGTTCGCGACGTCGTCGATGCCGCTGTAGACCAATCCAATCACCCAGAGGCCGCTCGCGGTCCGCAGGTTCTTCGCGCGCGCCTCGTCCGCGAAATGCTCGATCTCGGCGAAGTCCTCCGCCTGAAACCACCGGCCCACGGTGTCCGAGAAGGCGGCGCGCTGCTCCAGCTCGGGCTGGGCAAACACATCCTGCAAGGTCATCGCGCCGGCCGCGCCGTTCAGCGCAAGGCCCAGCAGCGCCAGCAGGCAACGACGGCGACCCGCTACCAACGAAACCCTGCCACTTCCTCTGCTCACGGTCCCGCGTCGAGACTGAACTCGGGCCTTGAATCGCAGCACACCGATGGAAACGACAGTCGTCGCGCGGCAGCGAGCAGCAAGCGGGATCACGGATTTCAGGCCTTTCATTGGTCGTTTTGCTGGTTCGAATAAGGTTTAAGTCGATGGTGGAATAAGTCGGACATCGGCACCGATTGATTGCAGCGCGTGACGTATTGCTTGAATCAAATAAGGGTCATGCAGAGGCAGGTCAGTCTCCGCACCGGCGAGAATGGCCCGAACTTGGCGTTTAGCCTGAACATGGCTAAGTGGCGAGGATTCCCGCAGCATACGCACAAGTATGCCGCGCACATGCGCGACGTCGTCCGTCCATGCACGAGATTTGTCCCAACCGCGTATTTGCAAAATCATCATGAGCCAGCCGCAGTAGCGAAACTTTAAACGACAAGAATCCGTCGTCTGATCCGTGTTCGCCGGCTTTTCGCCGAATTGCATGAGTACAGAATTACGGCGCCTCGTTCATCGAAGCCATGAGAAGTATTTGGACGACGCGTACCCAGACACATGCTGCAATTATCGACAGAGCGACGGTCGCAAGTATTTTGAACTTAGTTGATATGTGGTCGATACGATGTGAGAGGGTGTGCTGGATTATTCCGCTCGCGATATCTATGCACTGCAGCTACGACGAAGCCGATCCATGCTCCCGTAAAAAATCCAAACAATACATCGATGGGCGAGGCCCTTGCCGTCTTTAATCCCAATAAAACCCCGCAAAATGCAAGGGCGGATCCCCATACGAGGTATCGCGTCGCCAGGCGTCTGATTCGAGTCATTGCCCCAATTCCGCCGTATGGTCCCAAGGATCGAGAATGATGAGCGGATCGTGAGGGTTGCTCGAAACACCATGTACGACCCAATGAAGCGGTCCGGATGATTGGACTCCAAACGCCCAGTTGTCGTCGTATTCGTTTTGCTCTTCTTGATATTGAACAAAGGCGGCCTGTTCGCTGCAAACGATGTAATCGCCATGACCAAAAAATGTGAAGATGTTATTTAGATACGGGTCTGGAGATCTAAGTCCCATGTTTGTCATTTGAATCACTGAGTTATTAAACGTGCCGAGGATTCGGTCTATATCGGCGGGGCTTAGTCCAAACGGGTCTTTCCGGAGGACTGGATTTGCATTGACATATGTGTACAGGTTAGTTCCACCGTCGATTCCAATAGGGTCAGACTGAAGATACCTTCCAACCACGTGGTCATAGTCCCGGTTGAGGTTGTACGAACTCCCCGTCTCCTGATCGTAGTACTGTCCGGGGAACTCAAGATTCAACCCACCAAAGTTGTCCGTCGCTATCGTCCGATCAAACGCGAAGTTCTTCGCCCGCCAAACGACCGTCTTCGTCGCATTGGTGACGGATTCCGGCCGCCCCAGCTGATCGGCGTGGATGTAAAAGAGCGTCGCGTTGCGCGTCATCGCGATCGGCTCGCCGCCGATGCGGATGTAATCATTCCAGCCGGTCCCGCCGACCGTGTAATCGCCCATCAGCGCGTGATCGGGCGCGTAGGCGAAGTACGTAGAGACACCGTCGCGGTTCTTGTTCACGCGCTCGCCGAGCGCATTCACGGCGTAGCTCGTCGTCGTGCCAGGCCCGGTGATCTTGCTCAACCGGTTGAACGGATCGTAGGTGTACGTCTTGCCGAGCAGCGTCACCGTATTGCCGGCGCCGTCGTAGCCGTAGGCGCGCGTCGGGCTGCCGGCGCGCGTCCATGCGCTCAGGCGATTGGTGCCGGCGGTATAGGTCAGCGTCGCTGAGCCGGCGGTGCTCGTATGCGTCAGGCGATTGCCGTTCGCGTCGTACGTGAACGCTTCGTTGCCCGAGGTCGATGCGACCGATGTCAGGCGCATCAGCTCGTCGTAGCCGTAGGTCTGCGACAGCGTGATGTTGGAGCCGTTGGTCAGCGTCGTGATCGCGTCGTTGGCGTTGTAGGCGTAGCCGAGCGACTGGATGCCGCTCGCGCCCGTCAGCGCGATGCTGGTCAATCGCCGGTCGAGATCGTAGGTCTTCGTGCGCACGAGGCCGTTGCCATAGGTGAAGCCCGTGACCGGGCCCATGGGCTCGTAGGTGAAAGCGGTCGCGACATTCACCGCTGCCGCGGCGCCGATCTTCAGCTTGACTGCGGAGAGCTGGCCGCTCGTGTAGGTGAACTGTTGCTGCGCGCTGTCCTGCGTATTGGTGATGGTCGTAGGTCGGCCCATCGAATCGTAGGTGTAGCTCAGCGAGCTTTGGCCACTGAGTGGTGCGGCGTACGCGGTCTGCTGGCTCGCGATCTGGCCTTCGCGCGTGTACGCGTACGTAAGCGTGCCGGTCGGGTCGGTAACCGTGCATGCGCGGCCCTTGCCGTACGTGCAAGTGTCGTAGCCGAACGTTTGGATCTTGCCGCCGGCGCTGATCGTCGTCAGGCGACCGATATCGTCGTAGCCGTAGCTCGTGGCGACGGCGTTGGCGCGCGTCATCGCGTTGCGGAAGCCCGAAGCGGTGTAGCCGAACGTCGTCGTGCCGCGGTCCGGGCTCGACTTCCTTCCAGAGCTGGCCAAAGCCGTCGTAGGCGTAGGTTGTCGCGAGGTTCTTCGGATCGGTCACCTTGGTGGCGCGATCGCCCTTGTCGTATTCGATCTTCGTGATGCCGTTCTTCGCATCGGTTTGCTGGATCAGCCGGTCGCGTGCGTCGTACGCGAAGTGAGTGATCCGGTTCAGCGAGTCGGTGATCGTGGCGAGGTTGTCGTTCTTGTCGTACGCGTAACGCACGTTCTGGCTGTGCGTGCCGCGCCGGGCGCGCACGCGGCTCGCTTCGTCGTAGTCGATGTAGGCCACGTATCGTTGCGCGGCGCCGCGATAGATCTCCACCTTGGTCGGATTGCTCGCGAGGTCGTAGCCGATGCGCCGTTCCGCGGTGCCGTTGAGCTCCGTGCGAGTTTCCTTGGTCACGCGTCGCGACGCGTCGTAGCGTGTACGTGCTCGTCACGCCGTCCGGTGTCTTGACCGTCGCGGGCAGCGCCGCGGCGTAAGTGAACGTGGTGGTTGCCGCGACGTTGTTGGGATGCGTTGTCACCAGATGAAGCGGCCCGTCCGGGTAGTAGGCGAAGTCGGTCTGATCGCCGTTCGGTCCGGTCACGCGTCCGGGCCGGCCGTCGTTGTCGTACAGCGCGTAGCTCGTCGTGTGGCCGTGCGTGTTGCTGACGCTGAGGAGATCGCCGGTCGTGCCATACGTGTAGGTCACCTGATCGGCGGCGGCCTGCGGTCCGTCGACGACGAGCGTGTGCAGAAGACCGCTCGCGTATTTCGTGTAGGTGTATGTCCATACGTGCGACTGGTTCAGGACTCCGGTCGACGCAAGGTTCTTGATCGTCACCGTGGCAACGCGCTGGTCGGCCGTGTACGTGTAGCTCGTCTGGTGATCGCCCGCGACGGTTTCGCTGGTCTGGCGGTTCCAGGTTGGATCCCACACGTACGTCGTGGTCCGCGCGACCGCGGTGTTGTAGGCCTCGGTCTTCTGCGTGAGCTGGCCTTTCGCGTTGTAGTTGTAGTCGGTGTAGTAGCCGTTGAAGTCGGTGACGAGGTCCTCGTTGCCGTTCGCATCGTAGCTGCGCGATTTCGAGCGCGCGGCGCAATACGCCGTCGCCTGGCCGCTGACCGAATCGAGCCGTGCCGTCGAGGAACGTGTAGGTCGTCTTGAGGCCGAGCGGATTGGTCTCGAGGACGCTCGTGGTCGTATCGATCGCAGCGATGATCGCGTCTTCGACAGCCGCCTGCGCCGCGTTCGCGGCGACCTGCGGATCGCCCTTGCCGCCGTCGTCGATGACCGGCGGCAACGGGCATTGATGGGTCGTCGGATTGCAGTTCGATCCGGGCGGCGGCGGATCGGGCGGCGGTGCCGGCGGTGCGGGCGGCAGCTCCCGAATAGACGTACGTGAAGCGGTCGGTGCCGGCAGGGCTGTGCTCGCTCTTGATCGCGCGCGCCTGATCGTCGAACGCGAACGTCGAATAGCGCACGCCGTTGTAGGCCTTGCCTGTGAGGCCGCCGGGATAGCGCGCGTCTTCGTAGAAGTAGCTGATCGTCGTCGCGGGATCGCCGGCCACGCCGGGCCGCGTCGCGCTCGCGAGGCGGTGCAGGCCACTGCCGAATGCGTTCGCCGTGTAGGCAAATGCGAACTGCGCGCCGGCGGGATCGGTCACGGTCGTCAGCTGTCCCGACGTCCACGTCAGCTGGACGAAGCGGCCCGACGTGTGCGTGATCTGCGTCGGATAGTGGTTCGCCGCGTAGGTGTAGGTCCAGCCGATGCCGTGCGCGTTCCTGATCACGAGCGGCTTGCCGCCGCCGTCGTAGGTCTCGGTGCCGTTGCCTTCGGTGGTGTGCGTGTACGTGTTGTCGGCGTTCTTGACGATGTATGCGACGGGCGAGGGTTTGTCCTCGTTCCAGCGGTTGGTGACGCCGACGCGGATGAACTTGATGCGACGGCCGTCCGGGCGCTGAGCGAAGATCAGCGCGTCGCTGTTCTGCCAGACCAGCGAATAGTCGAAGCTGCTCGTCCAGTGCTTGCCGAACAGGCCAAGGTACTTCCAGAAGTGGTTGTATGTTCTCTGCAGCGTAAGCGGCATTTCGCCGGCGGATACGAAGTCGAGCTCGGGCTCGATCTTGTCTCCGGTCGACAGCACGATCGGATTGCCGCTGATCGGATTCGAGCCGTCGCCACAGGGATTGTCGCCTTTGGAGGCGTCGGTGACGGCGACATGCTCGCCGCGGTTTCGGTTGAAGTCACCGCGCTCGTGCGGCACGTCAACCGGAGGCTTCGAGAAAAAGTCGTCGAAACCGTGACGGCTAGGCGGCTCGATCGGATAGCCGGTGACTTCTAACGGGTCCTCGGGCTCTCCCGGAGGGATCGGCTCGTCGATGGGCAGGATCGGCCGCGCGGGCATTCCCTGCGCTCGCGCTTGCGTGGGACTGCCCAACGCTCCCATGAGCAAGACGACGAGCAGCGCGCCGCGTGCCGTCGCAGGTTTCAGATGAATCATCTTCGGCTTCCCTTCCGTCATCGCGACGATCGAACGAGGGAGGCGAAGCTAAGCGGCCCGGCACGTGCGGCACTAGACGCGCATCTGCCGTTTTTATTTCAGATGCGCTGCGCTTTTGCGTTTTCGTCCACGCCGAGAGGAAATCGATCAGTGGCTCCTGGCGTGCACCGGCAGTCGACGCAGGATCTCGAGCAGACGTTCCTCGAACAGCGTGAGCGCAATCGAGCGCGGATCGATCGCGGGCGGACCATCATCGGTGGCGACACGCGAGGGACCACGGCCTGTCGCTAGCCATTCGTAGGCGACGTCGGTCGCCGCGGCGATGCCGGCGAGATTGCGCGCAGTCGGCGCCGTTCCGCCCGGATGCTCCCACTGCACGACTGCGCTCGTGCATACGCCGACGCGGCGGGCGAGCTCGGTCTTGGTCAATTCCGCACGCGCACGCGCATGCCGGATGCGGCTCGACAGCTTCGACAACGGCGGCGGTGGAAAAGTGGAACTCTTTTTCATCGAGCACTTCCGCTTAAACGTTTAGCGTGGCTTCTGCAGCTCGCAATGGTCGCGACGAGCGGGACCAAGTGCGCGCATTCGATCAGTGAGTACGCATGATCGGGCCGAAGTCCGCCAGAACGTTGGCGCGGTTTACACGTAGAGTCTGCTCATGCGGACGCGTGAGCCCGGACAAGAAGCAGCGCAGATCAGCGTCGTGCCACGACGGGTCAGATCAACGCTGCGCGTCGTCGGGGAAACCGCTTGTACGTCCATTGATACTGCGCGAACGCGCGTTCCACGCAGAGCTCCACGCCACGGTTGAGCGCGGTGCATGCGACGGTGAGGTCCTCGTCCGCGATTCCGTCGGGTGCTTGGAGGAAATGCACGCGGAATCCGCGGCCGCGCGGCAGCCGCTCGACGAATCCGACCAGCACGTTCGCGCCGGTGCTGCGTGCCAGGCGCGACAGCAGCACCATCGTCAGCGCCGGCACGCCGAAGAACGGCGCCATCACGCCTTCGCCTTGCTTGGGCCGCTGATCGGGCAGGATGCCGACGACGCCGCCGGCGGCGAGGCGCCGGTACAACGCGCGCACGCCCGCGCCCGATGCGCGCACCTGCTCGACCGGAAGATTGCCGCGCACCTTGATCAGCAGCGGCTCGATGGCGGACTGCCGCGGCGGCCGGTAGACGATCGACATCGGCGCACGCGCGGCGACCCAGTAGTTGAAGATCTCCCAGCACCCGAGGTGCGGCCCGCCGATGATGAGGCCCTTGCCGCTCGCTCGCGCGGACTCGAACAGCTCCTCGCCGCGCACCTCGCGGACGAGCTTGAGCACGCGCTCGGGCGAACGGCCCCAGATGATCGCCGTTTCGGCAACGGCCTTGCCCGTTTCGAGCAGGCTCGCGCGTGCGAGGGCTTGTCTCTTTTGCGCGCCCTTTTGCGTTATTACAAGAGACAGGTTGCGTTCGGTGACGCGGCGCGCGCGACCGTTGAGAAGCCACAGGACATACCCGACCGCGACGCCGATTCCGTGCACGACGGGCAACGGCAGGATGCCGACGACACGCAAGCTGCCGTAGAGCAGCGCGATGGGCCACGAAAGCCGGGGGGCCGCAGACGAGGTTTCCGGAGCGGTATCGCGACGATGCGGCATCGGTTCGAGTCGTAGAAGGCGAACGCAAAACTTTGTGGCGCGCCGCCCGATTGTCGCAGAACCCGCCATCGCGCCCTCATCTGCGGCCGTGCGCCCGCGATCTTCGCCACGAGATAAGCTCCATGCCCCAACGCTTCATACGATGGCTGACTCTCGATGATCGCCCTGATCCAGCGCGTCAGCTCCGCGCATGTCGAAGTCGATGGCTCGACGGTCGGAGCGATCGATGCCGGGCTGCTCGCGCTGGTCGCGGTGCAGCCGGGCGATGGCGAGACGCAGGCGGAGCGCCTGCTCGAGCGGATGCTCGGCTACCGCGTTTTTGCGGACGAGGAAGGCCGCATGAATCGGTCGCTCACCGAGACCGGCGGCGGGCTGCTGCTGGTCTCGCAGTTCACGCTCGCGGCGGACACGAACAAGGGCATGCGGCCGAGATTCAGCACGGCGGCCGCTCCGGCCGAGGCGGAACGCTGGTTCAGGCGCTTGGTCGAATTGGCGAAATCGCAGCATCCGCGGGTGGAAATCGGGCGCTTCGGCGCCCATATGAAGGTCCATCTGGTGAACGATGGGCCGGTGACGTTCTGGCTCGAAGCGCACTGAAGCATGATCGGCCGGGGCTGAGGGTGCCCCAGGTCCGACGACGACGAGCCGGGCAGGTCCGACGGGGCGCCGAAACGGCGCAGCCCGCACTGTAAAGCTCGGGAGTCGCCCTTGACGCGGCTCCTATACTTCCCTTCCTCCGCCGTATTGACCTCCGGAACACCTCATGACCACAGAACACAATCAGGAGCAGCAGTCCGAAATCAAGACCCTGATCATCAAGGGCAAGGAACAGGGCTACCTGACCTACGCCGAAGTCAACGATCACCTGCCCGACGACATCGTCGATCCGGAGCAGATCGAAGACATCATCGGCATGATCAACGACATGGGCATCGAGGTGCACGAAGTTGCGCCCGATACCGAAACGCTGCTGCCGGAAACGCCGGTCGCAGCCGATGACGACACCGCGACCGAGGAAGCCGTCGCCGTGCTGTCGGCCGTCGATGCCGAAGTCGGCCGCACGACCGATCCCGTGCGCATGTACATGCGCGAGATGGGTACGGTCGAGCTGCTGACGCGCGAAGGCGAAATCGCGATCGCCAAGCGCATCGAGGAAGGCCTCAACCAGGTCCAGTCGCGCGCTGGCGAGCTTCCCGTGGTCGATCCAGCTGCTGATCGAGGAATACGACCAGCACACGGAAGGCAAGAAGCGTCTGTCCGAAGTGCTGACCGGCTTCGCCGACATCGAAGTGCCGGGCCTGGCGATTCCCGACCCGATGCTCGAAGCCGATGCCGACGCCGCCGCGGTCAAGGACGACGAAGAAGAAGCCGAGGACGGCGAGGAAGCCGGCCCCGGCGAGACCGGTCCCGATCCGATCGAAGTCACGCGCCGCATGGAAGAGCTGCGCACGCTCTACGCGCAAGTTCCAGAAGGCCGCCGACAAGCACGGCCCGACCGACAAGAAGGCGCAGAAGCTGCGCGACCAGATGGCCGAGGCGTTCCTCAAGCTCAAGCTGCCGGCGATCATGATCGACAGCTTCGTGCGCAAGCTGCGCGAGGTCGTCAACAACGATCCGCCCTCACGAGCGCATGATCATGGACATCTGCATCAAGCACGGCGCACATGCCGCGCAAGGATTTCCTCAAGGCGTTCCCGGCAGCAACGAAACCAACTTCGAGTTGGCCGACGAGCTGATCCGCAAGACGCAGAAGTGGTCGTCGGCGATCAAGGCGCACCGCGAGCGAGATCCTCAACGAGCAGGAAACGCCTGATCGCGCTCGAGAAGGCGCTGTTCCTGTCGCTGGCCGACATCAAGGAAATCAACCGCGCGATGTCGATCGGCGAAGCGAAGGCGCGCCGCGCGAAGAAGGAAATGGTCGAGGCCAACCTGCGCCTGGTGATCTCGATCGCGAAGAAGTACACCAACCGCGGCCTGCAGTTCCTCGATCTGATCCAGGAAGGCAACATCGGCCTGATGAAGGCGGTCGACAAGTTCGAATACCGCCGCGGCTACAAGTTCTCGACCTATGCGACGTGGTGGATCCGCCAGGCGATCACGCGCTCGATCGCCGACCAGGCGCGCACGATCCGCATCCCGGTGCACATGATCGAGACGATCAACAAGCTCAACCGCATCTCGCCGCCAGATGCTGCAGGAGATGGGTCGCGAGCCGACGCCGGACGAGCTTGCGATCAAGATGGAGATGCCCGAGGACAAGATCCGCAAGGTGCTCAAGATCGCCAAGGAACCGATCTCGATGGAGACGCCGATCGGCGACGACGAGGATTCGCACCTCGGCGATTTCATCGAGGACACCAGCGATCGAATCGCCGGTCGAAGTCGGCGACCGAACATCGGCCTGCACGGAAACCGTGCGCGACGTGCTCGCGCGGCCTGACGCCGCGCGAAGCGAAGGTGCTGCGCATGCGCTTCGGCATCGACATGAACACCGATCACACGCTCGAGGAAGTCGGCAAGCAGTTCGACGTCACGCGCGAGCGCATCCGCCAGATCGAAGCCAAGGCGCTGCGCAAGCTGCGTCATCCGAGCCGCTCGGAGCAGCTGCGCTCGTTCCTCGATCTCGAATAAGCCATTCCATCACGCGACGAAAAAGGGTGGGCGCGAGCCCATCCTTTTTTTTGTCCTGCATTCGTGCGCCGCCGCGCCGCTCCGGTTGAGGCGAATTGTCGCAGCGCAGTAGGAATCGGCCGATGTTGCCCCATCTGCTATTCCTAGCTTATTGATACAGCATATTAAAAGTGGTCCTATGCGATTGCTGCGCTGCACAATGTGCCGGCCGCGCAGCACCGAAAGCCGAAGGAGATTAGGGATGAAGACGCTATTTGCTGTGCTTATGCTCGCCTTGCCGCTCGGCGAGGCATTCGCCGCGACTCCAGCGACCACGTGCGCCGTGACGGTAGCGAAGGATCCGGTGATCATCCGCATGGACAAGGATGAATTCCGCATCGCGTTCGGCGTCTCCGGTGAGCGCTGTCAGGAAAGCGGCTGTTCCGGCGTCATCCGTTACAAGGCGGCGTGGCGCACCGAGAACGGCGAGCAATCGGTCGATACCAAGCTGCTGAGCTACGACATTCCGAACGGAGCCAGCCAGTCGATCGCGGTCGATCGCCACTATTTCGACACGAGCGAAGGCAAGCACACGACCGATCTCGTACAGGTCACCGTCGACGACGTGAGCTGCGCGCGTTCGCGCTTGACCGCCGGGCGCTGAGCCACGCACGCCCGAAATCCGGCGATGTATCGCACGTCAGTCGCGAGCATCGCCGGTGGATTCTGCCATCACGACAACTTGTCGGATAAAACGCGCCGCGACCTGAGGCGATATCAGCCGACGTCGTAGAAGAACTGCTCGCGCACGATCTTCCCGTCGCGCACCTGATAGACGCAGATCTCCTGCATGTTCACGCGGCCGCGACCCTTCATCGTCGCATCCATCGTCATCGTGACCGCGAACCAGTTGCCCATGACGATCGGATCGCCGACCGTGCCGCCGTGCATGGCCTCGATGCCTTCGTTGAATTTGCGTCCCTTCTCGCGGATCGCATCCATGCCCTTGGCGACGGTCGGCATGCCGCTCGCCTCGGTGCCCTCCATCTCGACGCTGACGGCATCCTTCGCATACAGCTCATCCTGCGCCTGCTGACCCTTGCCCTCGCGGCAGAGCTCGACGAGACGCTTGGCAACCTGTTCCGTATTCATGGCGACGCTCCTTGTTGGAAAGAGCCTGGAGCGTAGGACGGAGATGCTGACCGCGTGATGTCAGCAGAGTGGTCGAGCGGCCGCCGCGTTATGATTTCGTGCGGGGGCCTATAGCTCAATGGTTAGAGCAGGGGACTCATAATCCCTTGGTTCCAGGTTCGAGTCCTGGTGGGCCCACCAAATCGGCTAACGCTTCTTGCGGACGAGAAGCGGGATTCCAGTCGATCAGAACGCCACGCGCACGCCGACCCAGCCGCCGCGCGGCGCGCCGGGCCCATAGAAGCGCGGATCTTCGAAGTCGGGAAAGACGTTATCGGGCTGGCCGAGGATGCCGAACGTGTAGTACTTGCGATCGAACACGTTGTCGATGCGCCCGAAAATGCTGACATGCTCGTTGAACGCGTAGGCGGCGCGGAGATTGAACACGGCATAGCCCGGAACCTGATTCAGCAGGTTCGCTTCGTCGGTGCGCATGTACTGTCCCGAGTTCGCAATGACGTCGCCGCCGATGCTGAGTCCCTTCCACACGGTGTAGTCCGCTCCCAGCTTGAAGCTGTTGCGCGGCAGGCCCGGGATCCGATCGCCGCTGTGCACCGCGATGAGACCGTCTTCGTCGGCGTCGGGATGGTTGGCGCTGTTTTCCAGGAACGACGCCTGATAGGTCGCATCGAGATACGTGTAGTTCGCGTACCAGTGCAGGCGCTTGTCGAACATCGCGCCTGAAATGCTTGCTTCGAATCCCTGGCGTCGCGTGTCGCCGACATTGGCGAAGAAGCCCTCGTTGGAGCTCGCGCCGCCTGTCGTCTGGAACAGGATGTCGTCGACATTCGTCGTGCGGAAGAGTCCCACGTGCCAGTTGCTCGTATCGTTTCCGGACTGGAACACGCCACGCAAGCCGGCTTCCCATGTCTCCGCCACGATCTGTTTCAACGGCGGATCGGCGAGAAACTGGTTGGGCAGCTTGCACGGCGCGTTTTCGTCGGCGCAGGTGAGCTCGACCGGCGTCGGGGCGCGCGTCGATTCGCTATAGCCGCCGTAGAAATTGAAGGCGGTGCTCCACTGGTACGTCATTCCGGCGGCCGGATTGAACCTCGAGAAGTTGTGCGAACCATTGAGATCGGGATTCTCGCCGGTCTGGTCGGTGATCTTCGTGCGCGTGTCGTTGTCGCGGCCGGACAACGTAAATGCGAGGGCATCGTTGACTGAAAGCGTATCCGTGAAGTAGAGGCCCGTACTCTTCGATGACGTTCTGACGCCGAGCGTGTCGTCCGGAATGAATATTCCGGTGTTCGGCACGGTCACGAAATTGGCACCGAGCGTCGTCGCTTCGACGCTGGAATCGAACTTGAGCTGGCCATCGGTGTAGTCGACGCCAATGATCAGCTGGTTCTGCATCCCGAACAGCGGCTGATCGAACGAAAGCTGCAGCGTGCCGCCGTCGCTGGTCTGATGGCGGTGGCTGAGGTTGTTGATCGCGTCCAGGTCCGAGGAAATCGCGTTGCCGTTCTGGTCGAGGATGGGCTCGCCGTCGTCGTCGCATATGATCTCTTCATCGTCGTCGCACGCCTCGAAGTCGCTGACATCGCCGTTATAGGAGCGCGTATCGACTTTGCGGTGGAACGCGGTGAAAGAGAGCTTCGTCGCGTCGTTGAAATTGAAGCTGCCTTGCAGGCTGGCGAGATCGAGCTTGTTCTGCGTGTTGTCCGGTGCGGTGAAGATACTTTCGTAGTGCTGGTTCAGCGCCTCGATCGGGGCCGCGCCATTGCCGGTCAGATCGGTGTCGCCGTGGCCGAGGTGCAGGTCGAGGGAGCCCGCGTCGCCGCGCCATGACAGCGTTCCGTAGAAATTCGTCGCCCGCGATGGCGAGTCATCGCGCCAGCCGTCCTCGTCGAAATAACTGCCCATCAGATACCAGCCCCAGGCGCCGTTATTGCCGGCGGTCTCGATGGTGCCGTTGAGCCGACCAAACGAGCCGCCTTCGATCTCGGCGCGCGTACCGGGGTCGCTGAAACCGGTCTTCGACTGAAGGGAGATCGCGCCGCCGAGCGTGTTGAGACCGAAAATCGGATTCGATCCGGCCATGAGGCTCATGCGTTCGATGGCGGCTTCGGGAATGAGATCCCAATTGACCGTGTCGCCGAACACCTCGTTGACACGCACGCCATCGAGATAGACGGAGATGCCTTCCGAACCGCCGAGCAGCGGCGTCGCGGTAAAGCCGCGGAACTGCAGGTCCGGCTGCAACGGATTGTTCGCCGCTGCATTCAGCGTGACGCCGGCGAGCGTCTTGTTCATGAACTCCGTCACGTCGAGCGTCTGCGAGCGATCCATCGCGCTGTCGTCGGCGGACTGCACGTAGTAGGGCAGCTTGTTCGCTGAAATTTCCGTTCCCGCAACGGGTGTCGGGGCGACGACGTTGACCAGATCGAGAACGGTGACGTTCTCCTTGTCCGTCTGCTGGGGTTCTTCGGCGACTGAGACGCGTGTGAGCATCGCAAGCGTCAGCAGGATGGCTGCGGCAATGGGTTTGCGGGCCCGCAGCCGATCGAGTCGAGACATTTCTTGAACCCCCCATGAGTTCACGATTCCGCCGGCGGCGGTGCCTGTGTTTATAGCGGGTGCGTCGGCCGGACGGACCAGGAGTAATTCCCGAGAGTGGGCTACCCCTGCAGCGGGCGTCCGGGAGCAGACTATGCGGTTGTGGGTATCGCCGCCGGCGGCCGACCCCAATGTTTCGACATTGGAGCGGGCGCGTCGTGCTGGCGGCAACTGACGCCGCCGTAGTTTTACCTAGGAACGAGATCGTAGTTTCTCCGTCGCCGAGGTCGCCCGACTGGCATCTAATGGGGACCTCAATGCGGCTGCGCAGGACAGGAACCGTGAAAAACTCATCAGTTGTCACAGTGCGCGCTTTCGCAGCAGATCTCGTGCGGGCATCGGGCTTCGCCGCACCAACGGCCGTTCGCAAATTGACCTTGTCTTCCCTGTGCATGATCGCAGTACTGCATGCGGGCGCCGCCCGGCCGGAAGGACACGCGCACTGGGCCTACACGGGACACGATGGTCCAGCCGAATGGGGCGCGATGGATCCCGCTTTCGCCTCGTGCCAACTGGGCAAGACGCAATCGCCGATCGACATTCGTGACGCGAAGGTGGCGGACCTGCCCGCGATCAAGTTCGACTACAAGCCCTCGCCGCTCAAGATCATCGACAACGGTCACACGATCCAGGTGAACTACGCGGCCGGAAGCTCGATCGACGTCGGCGGCGTGCGCTACGAGCTCGTCCAGTTTCATTTTCACCATCCGTCGGAGGAAGAAATCGACGGCAAGGCGCATTCGATGGTCGCCCATCTCGTGCACAAGAATGCAGAGGGCAAGCTCGCTGTCGTCGCGGTCCTGCTCGATGGCGGCGGCAACAGCGAGCTCCTCGAGACGTTGTGGAAAAACATCCCGCAGGAAAAGGAAAAGGAAAAGACGGTCGTCCAACGTCAGCATCGACGTATCGAAGCTGCTGCCGGAAAAGCTGGACTACTACACGTTCGCAGGATCGTTGACCACGCCTCCATGCAGCGAAGGCGTGACCTGGTTCGTGCTGAAATCGCCGGTCAGGATCGCCGACACGGAAATAGAAAAGTTCGCCGCGATCTATCCGCTGAATGCGCGTCCGGTACAGCCGCTCAACGGCCGCGCCATACAGGCGTCGAGGTAAAAGCCGAGCAGGTGCACTTTCATTGAATGACTGGCGGCCCCGCCAGCCATTCCGGCTCGAGAATCACCGACTGCACACGGTCCCGCACCCGGCTGCGCGCGACGGCATGCGCGCAAGCAAAGAAGGCGACGCGGCACGCGCGCCGCCTTCCAGCGTTCAGTGCACCAGCGGAATCTGCGAGGACAACTGCGCCTGGGCGATCTGGCTGATCCGGCGGTCGAGCTGGATGGCGCGGGCCGCCGTGCCTCCCGGTACTGCGCTCTGGAATTTCGCCAGCCACTTGACGCGCAGCGCCTGCATCTTGTCGTCGCGATCGAGCAGCGCCTTGACGTACGCAACGGAATCCGTGTCGTTCAAGGTTGCGTAGTGGTCGGCGTACTTCTCAATCGCTTCGATCTGCGAGTCGATGACGACGTTCTGTTCCTTCTGGTACTGCTCGAACAGCGGCCAGAACTTCGCGGCCTGATCCGCCGTCAACGTCAAACCCTTGGCCATGATGTCGGCGCGCTGTGCCTGCATCGCCTCCCGGAACTGGGCAAGTGCCTTCTTCGTGTCGACCGGTTGGGAACCCGTCGTCGCAGCACTTCCCTGCGGCGGATCCGCGGCCGACACAGTGAGTGGCGCGAGGAGTGCCGCGCCGACCAACACACTCGTCAGGAACTTCAGCATGTCTTTGCCCCTTCTTGGTTGCGGTGCGATAAAAGCCGGCGCGTTGTGCGTCCGGAAACATTGTCGTCGAAATCCGACGAGACCAACTGGACCTTGAAGCCGGTATCCCGAGCGAGGGCGGCACCTTCGTTTCCAACCAAGCGGTGCAAACGTGGTGTCGCCGAACAGCAGCCCGTTCGCGGGAACACGCGAGATGCCCGAAACCCGCGAATGATCCGGAAGACGCGCTGACTTTCTCCGTTGCACCCCGCGCAGGCAACGGTAAAGTCACGAAAGACGCGTAGGTAAAAGTACTGCATTTCGACTACAAAAACGCGTGGCTTGCAGGTCAGCGAAGCCACATGCGAAGTGCTGCGGGTTGCACGGACTCCGAGCTGCAGCGAACTCGAGGGTGCACTGTCGCGTGGCCGACTGCGCCACGGAGGCACGGGGCTCACGCCCCGCGTGCCCGTGTCTGAGCGAAACGTGACCGCTTTCCGCCGCTCCCGGCCGGCATGCACCACAGAGGTGTTAGCCTCGAATCTCCGACCTGGTTTTCGAACTCCCTTGATGAGATTGGCGTCATTCTTGCGGAATCCTCGCAGCGCGGGCCCCGTGTCGGCGTACGTTGCCGGCGAGGAGCCATTGCGTGCCGAGCTCCTCAACGCCGAACAGATGGAAGAGCGCGGCAGGGAGCTCTCGCAGGAACACGAGGCACGCCCCTCGCTCGTCACGGCGAATCCCCTGCTGCAGCGCCTCGGCGAGAATGCAGAAGTCATTCGCGGATGCTGCAAGCTGCTCGCCGGAGCGATCAAGGAGAAACACAAAGTCACTCCGGCCGGCGAGTGGCTGCTCGACAACCTCTACCTGATCGATGAGCAGATCCGCACCGCGCGGCGACATCTGCCGCGCCGGTACAGCTGGCAGTTGCCGGTTCTCGACAAGGGGTTCTCCGCCGGATTGCCGCGCGTATACGACATCGCCCTGAAGGCGATTTCGCATGGCGATGGCCGATTCGACGAGGATTCGCTGCGCCGTTTCGTCAGCGCCTATCAGGAAACGGCGCCGCTGACGCTCGGCGAGCTCTGGGCGATACCGATCGTGCTTCGCCTCGCGCTCATCGAGAATCTGCGCCGCGTCGCATACAGCGTTCGCTCCGACCGCGCTCGACCGCAACATCGCGATACGCTGGGCGGATGCGATGATCGATGTCTCCCGCCGCGATCCGACGGGTCTCATTCTCGTAGCCGCCGACATGGCGCGCGAGCGCCCGCCGCTGTCGAGCTCTTTCGTATCCGAGTTCGCGCGCCGATTGCAGCCGCTGGGCGAAGCGCTGTCATTGCCGATGACGTGGATCGACCACCGTCTGGCCGAGTCGGGCCTGACCGCCGATCAGCTCGTGCAGCGAGCGCAGCGCGAGCAGGCGGCCGACCAGGTGTCCGTAAGCAACTGCATCGGCAGCCTGCGGCTTCTCGATGCGCTGGACTGGAAGACGTTCGTCGAGTCGGTCAGCGCGGTCGAGCGCGTCCTCTGCCGTGATCCCGCGCACGTCTATCCGCACATGAATTTCCTGACGCGCGACATGTATCGGCATGTCGTCGAAAGAACCGCCCGCGAGGCGGCGATCGCGGAAGTCGCTCTCGCGTCGAAAGTGCTGGAAATGACCGAGGAAATGCCGACGCGCATCGACCGGTCGGATCTTGCGCGGCACGTCGGGTACTTCCTGATCGGCGACGGCCATGCGGATCTGCGCGAGCGCTGCGGGCTCAAGCGACACTCGATGGTTTCGGCATCGAGCCGCGCCGGCAGCACTTCGCTCTCGCTCTATCTTCTGTCGCTGATCGCCGTGGGCGTCGTGCTGATGGCGCCCGTGTTGACGCATGTCCTCGCAGACCCTGGCGTCATCTGGCTGAAGCTGGTCGTCGTTTTTCTGGCCGCGATCGGAATCAGCCAGCTTGCCGCCGCGCTCGTGAACCGCGTGTCCGCATTCATCGTTGCACCGCGGCCGCTGCCACAGATGGATTTTCGAAAGGGCATTCCGCGGGATGCCCGGACGCTGGTCGCCATTCCGACTCTGCTGTCGAATGTCGGCGGTGCCCGGCGCCTCGTCGACGAGCTCGAAGTGCGCTATCTCGCCAATCGCGACGACAACCTTTATTTCGCGCTGCTGACGGACTTCGCCGATGCGCCGGAGGCCTCGCTCGAAGCGGACGGCGCAATTCTCGCCGCGGCCTTCGACGGCATCGAGATGCTCAACGCACGCTACGGGAGCAGCAGATTCTTCCTGCTGCACCGGCCGCGCCAGTGGAATGAGCGCGACCGCATCTGGATGGGGTTCGAGCGCAAGCGCGGCAAGCTCGCCGATCTCAATGCGTTGCTTCGCGGCACCGGCAGCGGCAGGTTCTCGCGGATCGTCAGGCGACACGGACCTGTTGCGCGGTGTCCGCTACGTGATCACGCTCGACAGCGATTCGCAGTTGCCGCGCGATTCCGCCCGCGAGCTCGTCGCGACGATGGAACACCTGCTCAACCGTCCGCGCTTCGACGCGAATCGCAACGTCGTCGACGGCGGCTACGGCATCCTGCAGCCGCGCGTGGCGAGCGCGCTTCCGCAAGGCGGCATGTCGCAATACGCGACACTTTTCGGCGGCGACGCGGGAATCGATCCGTACACGCGGGCGGTGTCCGACACGTATCAGGATCTCTTCGGCGAAGGATCGTTCATCGGCAAGGGCATCTACGATGTCGATGCGTTCGAACGTGTCACTCGAGCAGAGGTTTCCGGACAACCGGATCCTGAGCCACGACCTGCTCGAAGGGTGCTACGCCCGATCCGGCCTCGCGACCGGAATCGAGCTCTACGAGGTGTATCCGCAGAGCTATCTCGTCGACGCCAAGCGCAGGCATCGCTGGATACGCGGCGACTGGCAGATCGCCGAATGGCTGTTTCCGTATGTGCCGACCGCCGACGGCGAGCGCGCGCGCAATCCGCTGTCGCGCGCTCTCGCGCTGGAAGATCTTCGACAATCTGCGCCGCAGCCTCGTTCCGATCGCGCTCGTCGCGCTGCTGATCCTTGCATGGTTCTGGCTTCCGACTCCGGCGTTCTGGACCGCGCTCGTCGTGGAAATCCTCGTCGTGCCGATGATCGTCGACCTCGCGTTGACGCTCGCCGGTCCCAAAGAGGAGGGCGACGCCTTCGAGCTCCTCAAGGGATTTCTCGGCGATACCGCGCATCGTCTGGCGCAGATCGTCGTCAGCGTGGCTCTGCTTCCGTTCGAAGCGTGGCTCAGCATCGACGCGATCGTGCGCACGTATTGGCGCGTGCATGTCTCGCATCGCCGCCTGCTGCAATGGGCCGCATCGAGCAATGTCCAGGCGCGCGATCGCAACCGGCTGGGAGCCGCGGTCGCAGCGATGTGGATTGCGCCGGTGTCGTCGATCGCGATCGGCGTTCGCGTCTGTTCCATCGCGCAACGCTTCTGGCAGGCGCTGCCGTGGCTGATCGCCTGGCTCGTGTCGCCGGTGCTCGCGTGGCTATTGAGCGCGGCGCCGACCGCGCGCGCGCAGACACTCGATGCCGCGCAGATTCTTTTCCTGCGCAACGTCGCGCGGCGCACATGGAACTTCTTCGAGCATTTCGTCGGCGCCGAAGATCACTGGCTTCCGCCGGACAACTACCAGGAACATCCGATCGCGAAGACGGCCCATCGCACATCGCCGACCAACATCGGGCTCTATCTGCTATCGACCCTCGCTGCGCACGATTTCGGCTATCTGTCGCTGAGCGAGCTGATCGAACGGCTGACGCGGACGTTCGAGACGCTGGAACGATTGCCGCGCCATCGCGGCCATTTCTACAACTGGTACGAGCACGACGACGCTGGAGCCGCTGGCACCGCTGTATGTCTCGACGGTCGACAGCGGCAACCTGATCGCTCATCTGCTGACGTTGCGACAGGGCCTGCTCGAGCGGAGAAACGCGCCGGTGGTGAGGCCGTCGGTCTTTGCGGGATTGCGCGACGCGCTTGCGGTCGCGATCGAAGTCGACCCGGATGCGGACCATAAACTCCTGGCGCCGATCGTCCGCGTGCTCGATGAGCAGGAAGCGCAAGCGCCCAGGACCGCGCGCGAGATGTTCGCGACGTTGAGCGCGCTGGACGGGCTGCTCGACGGCGTGCACCCGCAGACTGCGCAGGGCGCCTTCAACGCGACGCTCGAATTGCGCCGCCAGATTCGGGCGACGCTCGCGGACATTCGCCTTTTCTTCGGTTCGGCGAGGAGAAGACGTCGCGGAAACCGCACCCGACGTTGCTTCCACGCTGCTCGATCTTTGTTCGTCGCCCTCCCGCGACGACGCCCGCGCGATGCACGCATCCGCTGCCCGCCGCGCGCTCGAAGCACTCGCCGTTCGCTGCGCCGAGTTCGCGCGCGTCGACTTCGATTTCCTCCACGACGAGAACCGCTCGCTGTTCACGATCGGCTACAACGTCACCGAACGACGTCGCGACGCCGGTTTCTACGATCTGCTCGCTTCCGAAGCGCGACTCGGCGTATTCGTCGCGATCGCGCAAGGCAAGGTCGCGCAGGAATCATGGTTCTCGCTGGGCCGGCTGCTCGACCTCCGCGGCGGGACGACAGGTCCTGCTGTCGTGGAGCGGCTCGATGTTCGAATACCTGATGCCGCAGCTGGTCATGCCGGCGTTTCCGGGAACGCTGCTCGAGGAGACATTCCGCTCCGCCGTCGGCAATCAGATCGCGTATGCGCGCAGCAAGGATGTGGCCTGGGGCATTTCGGAATCCGGCTACAACATGACGGATGCCGCGCAGAACTATCAGTATCGCGCGTTCGGTGTTCCCGGCCTCGGGCTGCAGCGCGGTCTGGCGCAGGAGCTCGTGATCGCGCCGTACGCGAGCGCGCTCGCGCTGACCATCCTGCCTCGCGATGCCGAGAAGAATCTGCGCCGGCTGGCGGCAACAGCGGCTGGCTCACTCCGTTCGGCTTCTACGAGGCGATCGACTACACGAGCGAGCGCGTGCCGCACGACCAGACCATGCCGTCGTGCGCTCGTTCATGGCACACCATCACGGCATGAGTCTGCTCGCCATCGCGCATGCCGTGCTCGGGCAACCGATGCAGAAACGCTTCGCGGCCGATCCGGAGCTCAAGGCAACGATGCTGCTGCTCCAGGAACGCACGCCGCGCTCCGCGATCAACTGGAGCAGCGATCCGGCAATGGTCGACGTGCGTTCGCGTGCAGGACGTGTCGCAGACCGCCGTGCGCGTCTTCTCGCGAGCCGACACGCGCCGGCCGGCGGTGCAGCTGCTGACCAACGGCCGCTACCAGGTCATGGTCACCAACAGCGGCGGCGGCTACAGCCGCTGGCGCGATCTGGCGATCACGCGCTGGCGCGAGGATGCGACGCGCGATCCGTGGGGCGTGTTCTGTTATCTGCGCGACGGCGAAACCGGAAAGGTCTGGTCGAACACGCCCGCGCCGACGCTGACGGCCGTCGACTTTCTCCGAAGCGATCTTCACCGAGTCGTCCGGTCGAATTCCGCCGGCGTCTCGATGACATCGAAGCGCACACGCAGATCGTCGTCTCGCCCGAGGACGACATCGAGCTTCGCCGCATCCGCATCATCAATCGCGCGCGCGTCGCGCGCACGATCGAGGTCACGAGCTATGCCGAAGTCGTGCTTGCGTCCGGCATCGCGCGACTCGCTGCATCCGGCGTTCGGCAATCTCTTCGTGCAGACCGAAGTGCTGGCCGACCGCGACTCGATACTGGCGATGCGGCGGCCGCCGATCCAGCGAAGATCCGCAGCGCTGGATGATGCATCTGCTGGCGCTGCACGGCGCAGAGTCGCTGCAGACATCGTTCGAAACCGATCGAATGCGCTTCATCGGCCGCAACAACAGCGTCGAAACTCCCGCGGCCATGCAGGCGACCAAGGAACTCTCCGGCACGCAGGGGTCGGTGCTCGATCCGGTTGTCTCGATTCGCCATCGCGTCCTGATTGCAGCCCGATCAAGCGGTCGTGTTCGACCTCGTTCTCGGTGTCGCCGAGCAGCAGGGAGCAATGCATCGCGCTCGTCGAAAAGTACCGGGATCGCCACCTCGCCGATCGCGCGATCGAGGTCGCCTGGACGCACAACCGGATCACGCTCGGACAGATCAACATCAGCGAGGTCGACGCGCAGGTCTATGCGCGGCTCGCCGGCGCGATCCTCTACGCCGATCCCGCGCGCAGGACCCGCGCCTCGACGATCGCCAGCAACCGGCTCGCGCAGCCGGGCCTGTGGGCGCACGGCATTTCGGGCGATCTGCCGATCGTGCTGCTGCAGATGTCCGGATCCGAAAAGCTCGACTTCACGCGCGCAGCTGGTGAACGCGCACGTCTACTGCCGCATGAAGGGTCTCGACTTCGATCTCGTCATCTGGAACGAGGAGCGCGGCGGTTATCGGCAGGCGCTGCACGACGAGATCATGGCGATCATCGGCACGAGCGCCGATGCGGGAATGCTCGAACAGCCCGGCGGCGTGTTCGTGCGCTCGATCGAGCAGATCAACCACGAGGATCGCGTGCTCATGCATTCGATCGCGCGCGTCGTGATGTCGGATCCGGCCGGCATCGCTCTCCGAGCAGCTCGGCGCCGACAAGGCTTTGCGCAGCGACACCGTCGTGCCCGAGCTCGTCGTCTCGCGCGCGCTCGATCCGCCAGGCAAGCAATCAGTTCCCGCTGCCGCCGCGCACGCTGGTCAACGGTCTCGGCGGTTTCGCGGCGAATGGCAGCGAATATGTCATCGCGATCGACGAAGCGCACAAGACGCCGCTGCCGTGGGTCAACGTGATCGCCAATCCGCACTTCGGCTGCGTCGTGTCCGAAAGCGGCGCGCGGATATACGTGGCGGGACAATGCGCACGAATACCGCGTCACGCCGTGGAGCAACGATCCGGTCGCCGACCCGAGCGGCGAGGCGATCTACATACGCGACGAGGAAAGCGGCGCGTTCTGGTCGCCGACGCCCGTGCCCTCGTCCCGGACGAAGGACGCTACGTCACGCGCCATGGCTTCGGCTACAGCGTGTTCGAGCACATCGAACGAGGCATCACCAGCCATCTTCGCCTGCACGTCGATCTCGAAGCGCCGGTGAAGTTCTTCATGCTGAGATTGAAGAACGATTCGGGACGGTCGCGCAAACTGTCGGTCACCGGCTACGTCGAATGGGTGCTCGGCGACCTGCGCGAGAAAACCGCGATGCACGTCGTCACGGAGCTCGATGCAACCGGCGCGCTGCTGGCGCGCAATGCGTACAGCATCGAGTTTCCGGGCCATGTCGCCTTCTTCGACGTCGACAACCCGCAGCGCACGCTGAGCGGCGATCGCACCGAGTTCATCGGCCGCAATGGTTCGCTGCGCAAGCCGGCCGCGATGTCGCGGCAGTCCCTGAGCGGACGCCTCGGCGCCGCCATGGATCCATGCGGCGCCATTCAGATCCCGGTCGAGCTGGCCGACGGCGAATCACGCGATCTCATCTTCCGCCTCGGTGTCGGCACGGATCGCGTGGACGCCACGCGGCTCGTCGAGCGCTTCCGGCGCAACGGTTCGGCGCGGGCTTCGTTCGACGCCGTGCAGGAACGATGGCGCCGGCTGCTCGGCGCAATCACCGTGCGCTCGCCGGATCCCGCGCTCGACGTGCTCAGCAACGGATGGCTGCTGTATCAGGTCATCGGCTGCAGGCTGTGGGCGCGCAGCGGCTTCTACCAATCCGGCGGCGCATTCGGCTTTCGCGATCAATTGCAGGACGCGATGGCGCTGGTGCACGCCGACGCCTCGCTGCTGCGCGATCAGATCATCCTCAGCGCTTCGCGGCAGTTCATCGAAGGCGACGTGCAGCACTGGTGGCATCCGCCGGCAGGTCGCGGCGTGCGCACGCAATGCTCGGACGATTACCTCTGGCTTCCGCTGGCGACGGCACGCTACATCGAGGCGACGGCGGATGAGGACGTGCTCAGCGAGCGCATCGGCTTTCTCGAGGGCCGCCTGCTGAATCAGGGCGAAGAGTCGTACTACGACATGCCGCTGCGCTCGCCGCAGATCGCGGATCTGTACGGGCACTGCCGGCGCGCGATCGAGCGGGGCCTGCGCACCGGCGCGCACGGACTGCCGCTGATCGGCAGCGGCGACTGGAACGACGGAATGAACAATGTCGGACGCCAGGGTCGCGGGGAAAGCGTGTGGCTCGGCTTCTTCCTGTATCACGTGCTGATGGAGTTCGAGCCGATCGCGCAGCGTCGCGGCGATAGTGAGTTCGCGCAACGCTGCCTGAGCCACGCCGAGCGCCTGAAGGACGCGCTCGAAGAGAACGCGTGGGATGGCGACTGGTATCTGCGCGCCTATTTCGATGACGGTACGCCGCTGGGTTCGGCACGCAACCGCGAATGCCGCATCGACGCCATTTCCCAGAGCTGGGCAAAGTTGTCCGGCGCGGGATCCGACCAGCGAGTCGAGCGCGCGCTGGATGCGGTGGATCAGCCATCTCGTGGACGCGCAAGGCAAGCTGATCCGGTTGCTGGAGCCGCCGTTCGACACCGCCGATCCCGACCCCGGATATATCCGCGGTTACGTGCCGGGTGTTCGGGAAAACGGCGGGCAATACACGCATGCGGCGGTCTGGACCGTCATGGCGTTCTTCGCTGCCGGTCGCAGCGAGCGCGCCTGGCAGCTCTTCGACATGATCAATCCCGTGAGGCACGCGCACGATCCGCAAGGCGTCGACACGTACAAGGCGGAACCCTACGTGCTCGCCGCCGACGTGCTCGCGGTCGCTCCGCACACCGGTCGCGGCGGCTGGACCTGGTATACCGGTTCGGCCGGATGGATGTACCGCCTCATCGCAGAATCGATGCTGGGACTGCACAGGCGCGGTCAGCGGCTGCTCCTGCGGCCAAACTTGCCTGCGGCGTGGCGCACGCTGGAGATCGACTATCGATTCGGCCAGGCCTTGTATCGGATCCGCATCGTCCGCGACGGGCAGGGGCCATCCCAGGTCGAGCTCGACGGAGTCATGCAGGAAGACATGATTCTCGCGCTTGCGCCGGACGCTGTGGTGCATGACGTCATCGTGCGGATTGCGCAATCCGGAGCGTAAGGTTCTCGAAACCGCGACGCCGCCGATCATTCGGCATGCCGGACGACGGAATCGACACATGCGCTTAACGCCCTGACGGCTATGCTACGTCCGGTAACTGCCTTGGCCCGAAACGAGCAACCTCTCGATCACGAGATTGCCCGCGCCTGAGCTCACAGTCAGCTCGTTCCCCGGTAGCCGCAAGTCCGCTCCAGCGATGATCGTCGCTGATTCCGCGAGACAAACATGGTCGCGTCTATTGAACCCCAGCGCTGCTGGGTGCCCATTGCCACGCTCGAAATATTCAACGATTCCGCTTCGTTCGACGCACTGCGCAGGCACGTCCCGCCGAGCTTGCGTCTTCGCCAGCACGATGCACCCGTTGCAGACCATTGCTGGATCGACCTCGAAGTGTGGAAGGACGACAACGAAATCGAGTGCGTTCGATCGGTATGGAGTCTCATCGTCGAGCTCGAGCGCGCCTCGTTGGCCGGCACTTTTCCAGGCTTCCGCGTGATCACAAAAACCGCGCGAGTCGATCGGCCTCATCGCGCTGCCTAGTCGTTCAGGCCTTCGGCGGACGCACGCCGGATGCATGTTCCCGCCTGTTTGCTTCAGTCGCTGGTGATCGCGCGACCGCCGATCCACGTGCGGCGCACGGCGCCATCGTCGCCCAGCTGAGCGAGATCCGCGCGCATGCCACGCGCGATGCACCCGCGCTCCTGCGAGATGCCGAGGAATTGCGCCGGATAGGTCGACGCCATGCGCGCCGCTTCGTCGAGCGAAACGCCGAGCGACTGCACGGTGTTGCGCACCGCGGCTGCCATGTCGAGCGCCGAGCCGGCGAGCACGCCGTCCGGCGTTTCGCAGCGGCCATCGCGGCAGGTGATCGTGACGCCGCCCAGCGTGTAGGTATCGGACTTCGCGCCGACCGGCGGCATCGCATCGGTCACGAGAAACATCTTTCCGCGCGGCTTCGCGGCCATCGCGACGCGCAGGCTCGCCGGATGCACGTGATGTCCGTCGACGACGATGCCGCACCAGCTCGCCGCATCCTCGAGCGCGGCGCCGACCGCGCCGGGCTCGCGGCTCGTCAGCGGCGACATCGCGTTGTAGAGATGCGTGAAGCCGCGCACGCCGGCGTCGAGCGCGGCGCGAGTCTCGCGCATACGTCGCGGCCGTGTGGCCGGCGCAAACGATCACGCCACGGCGCACGAGCTCGCGGATCGAGTCGACCGGCACGCGCTCGGGCGCGAGCGTCAGCAACGTGCGGCCGTTGCGCAGCGACGATGCAAGCGCGATGTCGTCCGCGTCCGGTACGCGGAATTTCGTGTCGTCGTGCACGCCGCGGCGCGCCGGCGCGAGAAACGGTCCTTCGAGATGGATGCCGATCACGCCGGGCACGCCCTCGGCGATCGCTGCGTCGACCGCGGCGATCGCTTCGCGCATCACGTCGATGTCGTCGCTGATCAACGTCGGCAGGAAACCCGTCGTGCCGAAGCGGCGATGCGCTTCGCCGATGCGGCGGATCGTCTCGACCGTCGGCGCGTCGTTGAACAGCACGCCGCCGCCGCCGTTGACCTGGCAATCGATGAAGCCGGGCAGCAGCAGATCGCCGCCGAGATCCTCGACTGTCGAAATCGGATACGCGGCGATCGTCCGCGGCGACGACCGCGTCGATCACGCCGGCGTCGACGAGCACGGCGACGTCGTCGCGGAAACCATCCGCGGTCAGCACGCGCGCGTTGACGAGCGCGGTGGCCATCAGACGGTCTCGGTCACCTTGCTGAGATGCGGCGGCGCATCCGGATCGCGGCCGCGGCGCACCGCGAGCGCGTTCACGGCTTCGTAGAAACGATGCACGGCGACGAGCGGCGCGCAGGCCGGATCGCGCGTGGCCGGCAGCGGCAGCGCATCGCAGCCATCGGCTTCGGCGCCGATCGTCCAGACGTGCGCGCCGCGCGCGCGGAATGTCGCGGCGACTTCGAGCGTGCTCGTCTTCGCATGATCGTCCTGCACGAAGAACACGACCGGAAAGCCCGGACCGACCAGCGTCATCGGCCCATGCTGCACCTCGGCCGCACTGAACGCCTCGGCGTGGATGCCGCAGGTTTCCTTGAGCTTGAGCGCGGCCTCCTGCGCCGCCGCGAGGCCAAGGCCGCGCCCGACGACGAACAGACTTCGCGCATCGGCGAGCCCGTCGACGAGCGGCTGCCAGTTCATCGTCGCGTCTTCTTTCAACGCCGCAGGAACGCCGGCGAGCGCATCGCGCAGCCCGGCGTCGTCCTTCCATTCCGCGGCGAGCTGCAGGATCGCCGACAGCGAGCAGAGAAAACTCTTGGTCGCCGCGACGCTGAGCTCCGGTCCCGCGCGCAGCGGAATCACGGCGTCGGCCAGCGCTGCGAGCGGCGATGCTTCGACGTTGACCATCGCGACGACGCGCGCGCCGGCGCGCTTCGCCGCTTCGGCCTGGCGCAGCAGATCGGGGCTCTTGCCCGATTGCGAGATCGCGAGAAACAGCGTGCGCGCGAGATCCTGCTCGGCCGCATAGATCGACTGCACGGACGGCGCGGCCGATGTCGTCGTGATGCCGAGCCGCGTTTCGAAGAGATATTTCGCGAACGTCGCCGCGTTGTCGGAGCTGCCGCGCGCGCCGGTCGCGATGAGTCGCGGCGGATCGCGGCGCAACACGTCGGCGAGCTCGCGCACGCGGGCGAGATTTCCGTCCAGCTGTCGCGCAATCGCATCCGCCGATTCGGCGATCTCGCGGTGCATGCGTGTCGCGTCGGGCGCGAGCGGCGATGAAGTCGGTTGCGGCACCAGGGTTTCTTCCGTTTCGATGTCTAGCCGGAGCTCGGCAGCCGGACGCGCGCAGTCGAATCGCGGATCACGAGCTGCGGACTGAAGCCGCGGTTGGATGGCGCACTCGACATCGCGTGCGGCTTCAGCTCGGCGATCAGGCGCAGCGCGGCGTGGCGCGCGATGTCTTCGGTCGCCTGTTTCGCGGTCGTCAGCGCGGGCCACGACTGCTTGGAGAACGGGACTGTCCTCGAAGCCGGCGATCGAAAGCTCGTACGGCACGTCGATGCCGCTCGACTTCGCCGCGGCGAGCACGCCCGCGGCGATCTCGTCGTTCGAGCCGAAGATCGCCGTCGGCCGTTCGCGCAGCGCGAACAGTCGGCGCGCGCCGCGGAATCCGTCGTCGAACGAATAGTCGCCCGGGATCACGAGCTTCTTGTCGAGCGGGATGCCGTAATCCTTGAGCGCGCTTTCGTAGCCCTTGAATCGCTCCGGGCTCGATCGATGCGCCTCGCCGCCCCACAGGAAACCGATGCGCTGGTGGCCGAGCTGGATCAGATGCTCGGTGATGTCGTACGCCGCGTCGCGGTCGTCGACGTAGACGCACGGATAGCCGTCGTTCGGATCCTCGGCGGCCGAGATGATGCGCACGAACTTGATGCCGTTGGCCGCGAGGAACTTGATGAGATCCATGCGCTCGGACATCGGCGGCGCGAGCACGAGACCGGCGAGGCGGGCACGGCGCACGAGCTCGTGCAGTTCGTCGGCGAGATCGGGCACGGTCGAATCGCACGGATGGATCTGCAAACCGAAACCCTGGTCGCGGCACGCGGCGAGCACGCCGTTCTGCACGCTGATCACGTAGTACGGGTTCGGGTTGTCGTAGACGAGGCCGATCGCATACGACATCGCCGTGCGCAGGCTGCGTGCGGACTGGTCCGGCTCGTACTTCAAGTTCCTCGATCGCGCGCTGCACGCGATCGCGCGTCGGACCGCGCACGGACGCCTCGTTGTTGATCACGCGCGAGACGGTCTTCAGCGAGACCTTGGCGCGCTGCGCGACGTCTTTGATCGTGGGTCTGTGCACGGAGCGTCGAGCTCGACGTGCCGCGAGGTCGCCGCAGCTGAGGAGTCAGATGGCGATGCTCAGCTGTCGCCTCTCCCGCAAGCGGGAGAGGGGGCACGGCGCGCGTCCGGGCATGCTCACGCGCGACGCATGCCGATCGAATGCCCACGCAGCGCGTAGAACAGAATGTACGCGTAGCACGGCACCATGATCGCGACGAACACGAGCTGGAAATCGTGGTGCTGGCGCAGCAGCGCGAACGTCTGCGGAATCACCGCGCCGCCGGCGATGCCCATGATCAGCAGCGCCGATCCGGTTTCGGTCAGGCGGCCGAGGCCCGCGATCGCGAGCGGAAAGATCGCCGGCCACATCATCGCGTTGGCGAAGCCGAGCGCTGCGACGAACGCGACCGATGCGTAGCCGTGCGTCACGTACGCGCCGAGCGCGAGCACGATGCCGAGCACCGCCGACAGCGTGAGATAGCGCGCCTGCGAGATGAAGCGCGGAATCGTCAGCAATCCGACGACGTAGCCGACCAGCATCGCGGCGAGCGTGAACGAGGTGAAGAACTTGGTTTCGTCGACCGGAAGATCGAAGCCGCGGCCGTAGGTGCCGATCGCATCGCCGGCCATGACCTCGACGCCGACGTAGACGAAAAGACAGAGCACGCCGAGCCAGAGATGCGGATACGCGAAGATGCCGCGCGGCGGGCGCGTGGCGTCGTCGCGGCTGCGGTTGACGTCTTCGGCGCGGATCTCGGGCAGCGGCGATTTCGCGATCCAGAAGCCGAGCGCGGCGAGAATGCCGGCCATCACGAGATACGGCACGTGGATGCGCGCGGCGAACGCATCGAGCAGCGCCGCGCGCGACGCGGGATCGGCCGCCTGCACCTGCGTCTTCAGATCGCCGAGGCCGTGCATGACCAGTGCGCCGATCACGAGCGGCGCGAGGATGCCCGCGATCTTGTTGCAGATGCCCATGAATGCGATGCGCTGCGCGGCGCTTTCGATCGGGCCGAGGATCGAGATGTACGGATTCGCCGCGGTCTGCAGCAGCGCGAGCCCGGCGCCGATCACGAACAGTCCGCCGAGCGCGCCGGGATACCAGCGCCGCACGACGAATTCGCCGAACACCACCGCGCCCGCGGCCATCACCAGCAGCCCGAGCGCCATGCCTTTCTTCATGCCGGTGCGGCGCAGGATCCACGACGAGGGCAGCGCGAGGAAGAAGTACGAGAGATAGAACACCATCAGCACGAGGAACGCGTTGACGGTGTCGAGATCGAACGCGAGCTCGACGAACTGGATCAGCGGCCCGTTGAGCCAGGTCACGAATCCGAAGATGAAGAACAGAAGCCCGATGATCATCATCGGTGCGCGGTAATCGCGCGCCGGCGTCAGGGCGGTGGCGCTCGTCGACATCCGGCAACTCCCCTCGTAGCGCTGCGGGCCGGCGCGGCGCCGGCGACCTGATTGTCCACTTGCTGACAACGTTTATCAACGTTGTCATGCAACCTGCTGTGTGGCCGACGGAATGGTCGGAAAAGCACGTTTTCGCCCTGTTTTGCCGCACTGCAGCGTAATCCGCGTGCGTGGACCGGCGCGGTCTCCTGGCCCAACAAATGCCTCATCCGCAATAATTTTGCAACGCATATTGACAACGTTGTCATAGATGCCGAGACTCCGCCGCAACCGTAACCGGTCGCACGAGCCGGGCGGCGGCAGTCATTGCGGAGAGGGAAGAAAGTGGGCGGAACGATGAGCCAGGGCGACGTGCCGCGCGCACGCCTGCCGCTGATCGCGGCCGACGTCGGCGGCACGCATGCGCGTGTCGCTTTGCTCGAAGCCGGGCACGGCGGCAGCGACGACTTCGCGATCCTGCACTACCGCAAGTACGCCTGCGCCGACTATGCAAGTCTGGCCGCGATCATCGAGGAGTTCCGCGCGACCGTCGCCGGCGGCGACGTCGAGCGCATCGCGCTCGCGCTCGCGGGCTACGTCATCGACGACGCGGTCGTCAACGTCAATCTGCCGTGGGCCGTGTCGATCGGCGAGCTGCGCCGCGCGCTCGGTGTCAGCGAGCTTGCGATCGTCAACGATTTCGAAGCGGTCGCGCACGCGATCGGCCATGTCGATGCGGCCGGCGCGACGCTGCTGAGCGGTCCCGAGCACGCGGTGCTGCCGGGTCCGATGCTCGTCGTCGGTCCGGGCACGGGGCTTGGCGCTGCGCTGCGCATTGCGCACGCGGATCGCCCGGTGATCCTCGCGACCGAAGCCGGTCAGGCGACGCTCGCCGCGCAGACCGAGCTCGAATTCCGCATCCTGCATGAGCTGCGCGCCGATGCGCCGCGCGTGCAGATCGAGCACGTGCTGTCGGGCACGGGGCTCGTCAATCTCCATCGTGCGATCGGCGCGCTGCGCAACGTGCATGCGCCGGCGCGCACGCCGGCCGAGATCACCGCGGCCGCGCTCGCGGGGAGCGATGCGATCGCGACCGAAACGGTCGACGTGTTCTGCGGCTGGCTCGGCGGCGTGCTCGGCGATCTGGCGCTGCTGTACGGCGCCGAGGGCGGCATCTATCTCGCCGGCGGCGTGCTGCCGCAGATGAAGGATCTGTTGCTGAAGAGCACTTTCGTCGAGCGCTTTCTCGACAAGGGCGTCATGCGCCAGGTGCTGGCGAGAACGCCGGTGCGCCTCGTCGAACACGCGCAGCTCGGCGTGATCGGCGCGGCGAGCTGGTATCTCGGCCGACATTCGTTCGATCGACACGCGACGCGCGAACGCAGCCATGCGTGACGCGCGCGGAAAGGTTTTGTTCGAGGAGCTTCATTCGATGCGGGACCACCAAGAGCCGGCGAAGCGATGCGAGGAAGCGCGCGCGAGCCGATACAACCTAGAGAGGGGAGTGTCATGACGTGCCGTAGAACTCTACTGTCAGCGAGCATCCTCGCCGGCCTCAGCTTCGTCGGAACACTGTATGCCGAAGACGCGCCGCAGCCCGCCGCGCAGACGGGCGTCGTGACGCCCGACGCCGCAGGTCCTGCGGGTGCTTCGCAGGATTCGACCTCGTCGAGCGGTCAGGAAATGGAGACGATCGTCGTGCGCGGCATCCGCGAGAGCCTCAAGCGCTCGCTCGAGACCAAGCGCGACGCCGATGCGATCGTCGATGCGATCACCGCCGAGGACATCGGCAAGTTCCCGAGCACCAACGTCGCCGAGGCGATGGCGCAGATTCCGGGCGTCACCATCGACCGCCGCTTCGGCCAGGGCGAGCGCGTCAGCATCAACGGCACCGATCCGAGCCTGAACCTGACGTTCCTCGACGGCCATCCGGTCGCGGAAACGACCTGGCTCTACGGCGAGCAGCCGAACCGCGGCTTCGACTACACGCTGCTCGCGCCGGAAATCCTCGGCAAGCTCGAGGTCTACAAGTCGTCCGAGGCGCGCCTGCCCGAAGGCAGCATCGGCGGCACGGTGATCATGCACACGCGCAAGCCGCTCGATCTGCCCAACAACACGATCACGGGCTCGGTCGGCGTGACCTACGGCGATCAGTCGGACGCGACCAAGCCGAATGCGTCGTTCCTGTACAGCGGGAAGACCGCAGACGAGACGTTCGGCGCGACGATCTCCGCGCAGCATTACGAAGAGAAGGTCGATCGCCAGGGCGAGGAAATCTTCGGCTACAGCCCGGTGTCGAGCCTGTCCTCGAATCCGGCCATCGCCGAAGGCATCGCCAACGGCTCGCTGAATCCGAACGATCTGATGCCGCAGGAAATCAACGCGGCGTACTTCCAGCAGACGCGCAAGCGCGACAGCGGCACGATCAACCTGCAGTGGAAGCCGAACGACGAGCTCGAGTTCGGCATGAACGGCCTCTACATCCGCGAGAAGTTCGACAACTTCAACCAGTCGATGTACGGCTTCACGAGCCAGACGCCGCTCAACATCTCCGAGCCTGACGTCCAACGGCAGCGGCCTGATCACCAGCGGCCATTCGTGCGGCAACGATGATCCGAGCTGCCCGGGCCTCGTCGAGAACGGCGGCAGCGGACCCGTCAACACGTATCTGGACAACCAGGCGCGCACGTCGACGGTGAAGACGTACGGCATCGACCTGCGCGGCCTCTACAACGCGCGACGGCTGGCATCTCGGCGGACAGGCCGGTTACAGCAAGTCCGACAACGACGACAACGCGCAGGCGTTCATCGAGCCGTACTACAACGGCGGCTACACGTGGGACATCCGCCACGGCATCACGTTCGACGATTCCGCTGCGGCTGCGAATCCGGCCAACTGGCACGACGGCGACACGCCGGGCGGCGGCTGGGGCGGCAACTACGGCCGCTGGCCGGCCGAGGCGAAGGATGTCTACGGCCAGGTCGACTGGGGCAAGAACTTCGACAGCTGGATCAACGAGCTGCTGATCGGCTATCGCTACAACAAGCACGACGAAAGCCGCGCGCTCTACATCGTCGGCGGCGTGCGCACCGGCAATCTCGCCACGATCGGCTTCGACGGCTACACCGACATCCTCAACGGGTTCTCGGGTTTCTCCAACGATCAGCGCCATCACGTCGAGACGAGCTTCAACGACGTCATGAACTGGGTGCTCGGCAGCCCGCTCGGCACGACGCCGGACGCCGCGTCGTACCTCAACAACACCTACGCGCTGACGCAGGAAGCCGATGCGGCCTACGCGCAGGCGAACTTCGGCGGTGACGGCGTGCGCGGCAACTTCGGCGTGCGCTTCGTGCACACCGACATCGAAAGCTCCGGCTACAACTACAGCGGCACGCCGACGTATCCGCCGCCGCTCGGCACCTACCAGACCGCGAGCACCTCGCACAACAACACGCTGCCGTCGTTCAACATCGCGTGGGACGTCGCGCCGGATGTCGTGCTGCGCGGTGCCGCGGCCGAAGTCATCGCGTGGGCGCCGTACAACCAGGAAGTGCACAACACGTTCCTCAACGACACGGTGCTCACAGGTTCAGGCGGCAACGCGGGCCTCGATCCGTACAAGTCGGTCAACTGGGATCTTTCGGCCGAGTGGTATTTCTCCGAGCAGTCGATGCTTCGCCGCGTCGGTGTTCTACAAGAACATCATCAACTACATCACGACCGACTCGCACATCGAGCGCCAGTTCAACACGATCTCGACGACCGATCCCGACACCTTCCAGCGCGTCTACGTCGACGGCGGCATCGGCAACTGCGACGTCAGCGGCTTCTGCGACTACAGCGTGCTGCGTCCGCTCAACGGCGGCAAGGCGACGGTCAAGGGCTTCACGCTGAACTACCAGCAGCCGTTCGGCAACACCGGCTTCGGCATCTATACGAACTACACGTTCGCCGATGGCTCGACGGCATCGGGCCAGGACCTGCCGTACAACTCGCGCAACGCGTACAACATCAGTCCGTACTACGAGCAGGGTCCGTTCTCGGCACGCCTCACCTACGGCTGGCGCAGCCATTATCTCGCCGGCGGTTACGTTGCCGGTGCGCCGCCCGCGTCGGTCGACGACTACGCCGAGCTCGATGCGTCGGCGATCGTGGCGCTTCAGCGAGAACTTCTCGCTGAACTTCAACGCGATGAACCTGCTCGACGAGACGTACCTGCAGTATCTCGGCGAGAAGGACATGATCGCCGGCAAGTACAAGACCGGCCGCCGCTACATGGCCTCGTTGCATTTCGAGTTCTGACCTTCGCCCTCGGCACGCGATGGGTTACGGGTCCGGACGTGTCTGTCCGGACCCGCTGTTTTTCTGGGAATCGAAGCCGTCGCTCGACATGTCTGCTCGTCATCCCGGCGAAAGCCGGGATCCAGTTTGATTTCCGGCCACGAGCAAAGGCGCTGGATTCCGGCTTTCGCCGGAACGACGAAGATGGAGCTTCCGCTCGTGACTCGACGCGATGTCGCACTCGCAATGCTTGCCGCAGCTCGGTCATGCTCGTGTGACTGGTCGTCGCGACGTTCGCTCGCCGGCTGCGCGACCACGCACTCAGTCGACTCCACTCAGCCGGCGCCGGCGATCGCCCCGACGCTCTCGCTGATCCCGCAACCCGCGCGTCGTCGAACGCAAGCCCGGCACGTTCCGCCTGCGCGACGGCGCCGCGCTGATCGTCGACTCGCACAACGCCGAAGCCGCCGGCATCGCGCGCCGCTTCGCGCAGACGGCTCGCCGAGACGCGCGGCATCCATCTCGACGTGCGCCCGTTCGGCGAGGGCAGCGAGCACGATGCGATCGTCTTTTCGCTCGACGCGCGCGCGCAGAACGTGCCGTCCGGCGAAGGCTACGATCTCGCGGTCGATGCGCACCGGATCCTGCTGATCGCGCGCGATCCGCGCGGGCTCTTCTACGGCGGCGTCACGTTGTGGCAGCTGCTGACGCAAGACACCGCGAAAGTCGCGAGCTTCGAAGTGCCGCAGCTTCACATCGTCGATCAGCCGCGTTTCGCCTGGCGCGGCGCGATGCTCGATTCGGCGCGGCACTATCAATCGCCCGAATTCATCAAGCGCTTCATCGACGAGCTCGCGCTGGCTGAAGCTCAACACGTTGCACTGGCACCTGACCGACGATCAGGGCTGGCGCATCGAGATCAGGCGCTATCCGAAGCTGACATCGGTCGGCGCGTGGCGCCGGCCGGCGGGCGCTGCCGGCACCGATGCGAACGGGCAGGCCGTGCGCTACGGCGGCTTCTACACGCAGGACGAGATCCGCGACATCGTGCGCTACGCGTCCGAACGCTACGTCACGATCGTTCCCGAGATCGACATGCCGGGCCACATGCAGGCCGCGATCGCCGCGTATCCGGAGCTCGGCTCGCTCGGCGATACGCCGGTCGTTTCGCCGGACTGGGGCGTGCACAAGTATCTGCTCAACGTCGACGACGCGACGATCGCATTCATCGACAACGTGCTCGACGAAGTCGTCGATCTCTTTCCGGGCCCGTACGTCCACATCGGCGGCGACGAAGCGGTCAAGGATCAATGGAAATCCTCGCCGCGCGTGCAGGCGCGCATGCGCGAGCTCGGCATCAAGGACGAGAACGCGCTGCAGGGCTGGTTCGTCGCGCAAGATCGCGAAACATCTCGCCGACGCGCGGCCGACGCCTCGTCGGCTGGGACGAAATCCTCGAAGGCGGCGTGCCGCCGAATGCGATCGTGATGTCGTGGCGCGGCGCGAAGGGCGGCATCGAGGCCGCGCACGCGGGCCACGATGTCGTCATGACGCCCGATCCGGATCTCTATTTCGATCATCTGCAAAGCGACGCGCCGGACGAGCCGCCGGGTCGGCCGACGTTGCGCACGCTCGCCGACATCTACGCGTTCGAACCGGTGTCGCCGGACATGAGCGCGGATGCGGCGTCGCACGTGCTCGGCGCGGAGGCCGCGCTCTGGACCGAGCACATGCGCACCGAGGAGCGCGTCGAGCACGCGGCGTTTCCGCGGCTCGATGCGCTGGCCGAAGTGTTGTGGTCGCCGGCCGCATCGCGCGACTGGCACGGTTTCGTCGAACGCCTCGTCGCGGAGATGGATCGCGATCGCGCGCTCGGCGTTGCATCCGGCGCAAAGCGCGTTCGAGGTGCGCTTCGCCGACGCAGGCGACGGTGCGCTCGCACTGTCGAATCAGGCTGGCCTTCCAATGCGCTACACGACGAACGGCAGCGATCCCGATGCGGCGTCGCCCGCGTATGGCACGCCGTTGCAGCTCGCCGACGCATCCACGCTGCGCGCGGCGACATTCTTCGATCAGCGCCGCGCGGGACCCGTTGCGACAATGACGCGCCCGCGCGAAACGACCACGCTGCGCTCCGGCAATGCGCTGAAGCAATGCAGCGGACGCCTGATCCTTCGCCTCGAAGACGACGCGCCGGCGGACGGCCCGCGCGCGGTGTTCAACGTCGATCTCTTCGATCCGTGCTGGCTCTGGGAGCACGCGCCGCTCGACGGCGTCGCCGGCATCTCGGTGACGGTCGGCCAGATTCCTTTCAATTTCCAGCTCGCAGGCGATGCTGCCAACATCGTTCCGCGCCCGCAGCCTTCGACGCCGCATGGCGAGCTGCAGATCAAGCTCGATGGCTGCAAAGGCGCGACGCTCGCGACGATCCCGCTCGACGCCGCGACCGCGAATCCCGCACTGACGACGCTCTCCGCATCCTGGCCGCCTGTCGCCGGCGCGCACGATCTCTGCTTCGAGTTCGCAAGCCGCGGCAACGATCCGCTGTGGGCGATCGAAAGCGTCCGGCTGAGCTCCGCGCCCGGCCGATAGCCGCGGGGCGACCGCTTGTAAGGGCCTGTGACGCGCGCCCGGGCACGCGCGGTTTGGCACGAACCTTGATTGTTCCTTCACCGAGGCAAACGGATTACCTTCCGTCCGGGCGGGCGGAATCGAAGGATCGTCCAGGGGCGCACACGTCGCGAGCATCGCAACGTCGCGTTTTCAGCGGCGGCGGGTTCGTGCGGCCCGCACCGGCGCGTTTTGCCGGTGCGCAAACCCTCCGCTGCGAAGGCAGCGGGCGTGCGCGCCAACACTTGCAGGTGGATCGACGTATGAACCACGCTCTCTTGGTCACTGAACGACAATTCACGGCACAGGACGCCTATCCGCGACAGGCATCCGCGGGAAGGCAGGCGCAGGAGGCCGGCGTGCGCGACACGGCCGCCGTCGACGTGCGCAACTGGCATTCGATGCAGTACTGGGCGAAGTGGCTCGGCATCAGCGAGCAGCAGCTGATCCGCGCGACGCGCATCGCCGGCACCAACGTCGCGCTGATCGAAGCGCATCTCGCCGACCGCCGCGCGCGGCGTCAGCGCAAGCGCCTCGCCGAGGCCCAGACGGCCTGAGCCTTCCCGCCTGCGCCGCCGCGTCGATGCGGCGTGCGCGCACGGCGGGTCAGCGCGATCGAGCGCGGCTCGCCACCTGTAGCGAAACGGTCATGTGATTTCCCATACTCCGCGGATTCGTCCGTCGGAGTGAAGCAATGCACGGCCGCAGCCTCGTTGTCCTGATTCCGCTCATCGTCGCCGCCGCCGGCATTTCCGCGCCGACCCGCGCCGCGCCGATCGATGTGCCGGCGATCCATCATCCGGATCGGCGAGACGCCGGACTGGTGGTTCCGCGCCGGCGCCGCGGCCGCGCACGCGAACGCGACGCGCGCGGCGCACGCGAAGAACGTCATCGTGTTCCTCGGCGACGGCATGAGCATCACGACGGTCACCGCCGCGCGCATCCTCGACGGACAGCGCAAGGGCGGCTCGGGCGAGGAGAACCGTCTTTCGTTCGAGAATTTTCCGGCGACGGCGCTCTCGCGCACCTACGAAACCGATTTCCAGACGCCCGATTCGGCCGGCACGATGACCGCGATCATGAGCGGCGTGAAGACGCGCGCCGGCGTGATCGGCGTCGACCAGGTCGCCGAGCGCGGCAACTGCGCATCGGGCAAGGGCAACGAAACCGTGAGCGCGCTCGAGCTCGCCAAGCTCGCCGGACAGTCGACCGGCGTCGTCACGACGACGCGCATCACGCACGCGACACCGGCGGCGACCTACGGACACAGTCGTCGATCGCGATTGGGAAACCGACATGGAGATTCCGGAAAAGCAGCGCGCGCCGGATTGCGTCGATCTCGCGCGCCAGCTCGTCGAGTTTCCGCTCGGCAGCGGCATCGACGTCGCGCTCGGCGGCGGGCGCACCGAGTTCATGCCGGCCGATCAGCGCGATCCGGAATATCCGCTGCTGCCCGGCAAGCGGCTCGACGGGCGCGATCTTCTCGCCGCGTGGAGCAAGCGCGACGGTGCCGCGTATGTCTGGAACGAGACGCAGCTGAAGGCGATCGATCCCGCACACACGACGCATCTGCTCGGCCTCTTCGAGCCCGAGCACATGCACTACGAAACCGATCGCGCGAAAGACTCCGGCCGGCGAGCCGAGCCTTTCGGAGATGACGCGCACCGCGCTTTCGATCCTGAAGAAGAATCCGAAAGGATTTTTCCTGATGGTCGAAGGCGGCCGCATCGATCACGGCCATCACGCCGGCAACGCATACCGCGCGCTGACCGAGACGATCGAATTCGCCAACGCGGTCGGCGTCGCAGCCGAGATGACCAAAGCCGACGACACGCTGATCCTCGTCACCGCGGACCACAGCCACACGCTCGTTTTCGCAGGTTACCCGGCACGCGGCAATCCGATCCTCGGCAAGGTGCGCGGATCGAGCGGCGAAGGAGCGCCGAGCAAGGAACTGTCGGTCGACGCGACGGGCCTTCCGTACGCGACGCTGAGCTACGCGAACGGTCCCGGCTATGCCGGCGCGTCGGATCGCCAGCCCGAAGGTGCGAAGCACTATCCGCACGAGCCGAGCGCGTACTCGCGCGCCGAGAACGGCCGACCGCATCTCGCCGACGTCGACACCGAAGCACCGGACTACGAGCAGGAATCGCTGATGCCGCTGTCGTCGGAAACGCACTCGGGCGACGACGTCGCGGTGTATCGCGCGCGGGCCCGGTTCGGATGCGGTGCGCGGATCGATGGAGCAGAACGCGCTGTTCCATGTCATCGCGCAGTCGAGCGATGCGATACGTGGCGAGCTCTGCAGGCTGGGCAGCTGCGATGCGCACGGCGTGCCGGTGAAGCGGCCGGAGCGTGCGGCGCTCCTGCGTCAGGCTTCTTCCAGATGGGTGAATAGCGGCGCCTGACGGGACGGCACGCGAAGGGCCCCGTGGCCGATGAGCCCGTATCAGACCAAAATTGGTGTAGATTTACAGCTATCGGCCGGCTGCGCGTAGGGAGCCGCACATGTGAGCGTTAAAGTGTTCAGCCGATTCACACTCGCAATACTCATCGCTGCGGCGGTTACTCACCTGCGCGCAGACGCTGCGTGGCTGGCTCATGGGCCGGACGGTGGAAAGTGTCGCGGCGTGATGGGCTCGGCCGACCATCTCATGGTCGGCACAAGCGATGGCGTCTACACAAGCAGCGATGCAGGCGCAACGTGGCAGCACTTCGGTGACATGCCGCGCGGAACGTTCGTGAGCTGGCTTGTGGTGTCGCCCGCCGATCCGGATATCGGCCTTGCCGGTGGGTATATGTCTCACTCGTACCGAACGATCGACGGCGGCGCGCATTGGCAATCGTTGGCGACAGATTTCCGGGTTGCGTTTTTCCATCCGCTCGCACCGAGCTGGGTCGTGGCGATCGACGCGAATCATGAAATGCTGTGCTCGGACGATGGCGGAGCGACATTCACCGATACCGGCCGATCGGTCGCGAGTGTCGTTGCCTATCCGAACGATGTCTCCTTCCTGGTCGTCGACGGGCAGGGCGAGATGCTGAAGACGGTGCCCGGTTGCTCGTCCTGGATTGACATTGGCCAGCTTCAATTGGTCGCTTCTGCCTGGCCAGATGCTGTTCTCCCCCGGCGACGCCAATACGATTTTCATGTCGATGAATGGTCTCGACCAGGGTCAGCTCGCACGCTACGACATCAGCTCCAACACGATCACTCCGCTCCTCTACGTGTACGGCGCGGGTGGGGTCAGGGCGGATCCGACGACTGCCGGGACGGTTCTGGTTCCAGGGATACTCCGAACCGACTCGCACATGCACGTCTGGAAATCGACCGACAGCGGATCGACCTGGCTCGACCTCGGTGGCGTGCTGGCCTTCAATGTCGGCCTGATCGGCCCGGACCCGTCGATCGCGGGCAGGCTCTACGGCAACGACGACACCGGCTTCGCCGTTTCGGATGACGCGGGGAGCACGTGGACCTCGCGCACTCAAGGCATTCCGCTGGCGCAGACATTCGCTGTATCGATACGCCCGGACAATCCGCTCCACATCGTCACCGCAACGCAGAGCAGGCATTTCCGTCAGCATCGATGGCGGCGCGACGTGGAACGCGGCCTCGTCACCGCCGCCATTCACCGTCATCGCGTTGGCGCGGTCGCCGTCGGCTCCCACGCTGATCTTTGCGGCAACGTCGAACCGTGGTGTGTATCGCAGCACGGATGACGGAGACACGTGGGCGCAAATTTCGGATTCCGACTATCTGAATTTTCTTTCCATCATCGCCGATCGTGCCGACCCGCAGAAGCTGGCCGGCGCCTATGGCGAGTTGCAATGGTCGGATGACGGCGGCGTGCACTGGCGCACTGCCGTAATCGGTACACCGGGCGGATACGACGATTTCCGCGAGCTCATCCAGGCACCGAGCAGCGGTCGCATCTACGCACTCGCTTTCAATCACAATGACGTCTACAGGCTTTATCGCGCAGATGCGCACGGCGACGTGGTCGTGCCTGTGGCGGGTTCGATTCCGTTGAACGCGCTGGCCGTCCACCCCGTCGACGATCGCCGACTGTTCGCGATCGCACACGACGACGCCTACCTTAACGCGACGTTTTACGTCTCGTACGACAGCGGCGATCACTGGGCGGCGCGAGGCACGGTGCCCAATCCGTCAGGCGCTGTCCTTCGATTCGACCCGTGCAACCCGGATACGATCTACTTGCAGACCCCCAATGCGCTTTACGCGAGCAGGGACGAGGGCATGTCGTGGACGGCCGAGTCGCTCGAGCTGCCATTGTTCGTGATAGAGGGTTTCGACATGGGTTGCGTCGCGGGAACGCTCACGATGGCGGCTGCGACCTACGCGAGTGGCACCCAGGTCCGCGAACCGCAGTTCATCGACGATGTGTTCGCCGGCAGTTTCGAAGCTCGCTGACAGGCTGCCGATCGTTCGTCGAAACGCAAAAGCCACGGCACCGACAGTCAGGTCGCCTGAGGAACTCATCCCGGCTCGTTTGGCGGATAGTCTATGATCCCTCCGTTCGCCGTCGCATGCTTCGACGCGAACCAGGGGGCGCCAGTGCGGAAGTTCTTCAGGGAACTCAGACGCCGCAATGTGTACAGAGCCGGCGCGGCCTACGCCGTGGCGGGCTGGCTCGTCGTGCAGATCGCGACGCAAGTGCTGCCGCTCTTCGACGTTTCGCCGCTCGCGATGCGCATCATCGTGCTGGTCATCATCGCGGGCTTTCCGCTCGTGCTGGTCCTGTCGTGGGTCTACGAGGTCACGCCGCAGGGCATCGTCAAGACCGAGGAAGTCGCGCCGACGGAATCCATCACGCGGCGCACCGGGCAGAGACTCAACACCGTCATCATCGGCACGCTCGTCGTCGCGGTGCTGTTCCTGCTGGCGCAGCGTTATCTCTTTCCGCAGCGATCGGCGCAATCGGCGGCGCCGGTGTCCGACAAGTCCATCGCCGTGCTGCCGTTCGACAATCTTTCCGACGACAAGAGACAACGCGTATTTCGCCGAAGGCATCCAGGACGAGATCCTGACGCGCCTGGCCAAGGTCGGCGCATTGCGCGTGATCTCGCGCACGTCGACGCAGCACTACGCGAGCAAGCCCGACAACCTGCCCGAGATCGCGCGCCAGCTCGGCGTCGCCAACATCCTCGAAGGCAGCGTGCAGAAGATCGGCGATGCGGTGCACATCAACGTGCAGCTGATCCGCGCGGCGACCGACGATCATCTCTGGGCCGAGATCTACAACCGCAAGCTCGACGACATCTTCGGCGTGCAGGGCGAAGTCGCCGGCGCGATCGCGCTGGCATTGAATGCGACGCTGAGCGGCGCCGAACATGCGGCCGTCACCGAGCAAGCCGACGCAGAACGCGCCGCGTACGACGCGTACCTGCGCGCGCGCGCGCTCGACGGCGCGGGCTACGACTATTCGGTGCTGCGCAAGCAGATCGAGGCGTTATTCCGAAGCCGTGCGCCTGGATCCGAATTTCGCGCTGGCCTGGGCCAACCTTGCGGGCGCGCAGGGCTATCTGCTATTTCAACGGCGTCGATCCAGAGCTCAATCACGATCGAATCGATCAAGCACGCGACCGATATGGCCGTGCGACTGCAGCCGGATCTGAGCGAAGCGCAAATCGCACAAGGCAACTTCCACTATCGCGTGCTGCGCGACTTCGCCGGCGCGCAGAAATCCTTCGAAGCGGTGCTGCGGCAATCGCCGAACAACAACCTGGCATCGCAGCTGCTCGGTCTCGTCGAGCGGCGACAGGGTCAATGGGATCAAGCGCTGATCCATCTGCGAACAAGCCGCCACGCTCGATCCGCGCAACTCCGGACTCATGGTGACCATCGGCGGCGAAACGTATTCGAATCTGCATCGGTACGACGAAGCGCGGCAATGGCTGGATCGCGCGCTCGCTCTCGAGCCCGGCAGTGGCCTTGCCATCGGCTACAAGGCCTACAGCTACATGGCCGAAGGGCGGCTCGACGAAGCCGCGCGCATCCTCGATCCGATCCCGGCGGCCGGCATCGAACCGGGCGTGGGTGCAACGCGCGTCTACCTGCGCCTGCTGCAACGCCGCAACGACGAGGCCATCGCCGAAGCACAGGCGTTGCTCGCGCTGCCGGAGGCATCGCTCAACGGCCTCGGCCCGCAGATCGCGCTGTACCTCGGATTCGCGCAGCTCGGCGCCGGCAAGACGGCCGAAGCGCGCGCCACATTTGCCAATCTCGCGACGCAAATCGAGCCCTTTCGCAAGCCGCGTCGACGATTCGCTGACGCCGATAACGCTCGCGGTCGCATATGCCGGCGCGGGAGACATGCAGGCTGCGTTGAAGCAGGCACATCACGCGGTGGATCTCTATCGCGACGACGCGATCCAGCGTCCCAGCGCCGAAATTGCGCTGATCGCGGTGCAAGGTCTCGCAGGAGATCGCGACGCTGCGATCACCGCGATCGAGCCGGTACTGCAGCGACCGTCCGGCAGCACCGCGCCGCTGCTGCGTCTCGATCCGATGTTCGATTCGCTGCGCGGCGATCCGCGGTTCGAGAAGCTGGCTTCGGCCGAAACGGCGGCAACGACGCGCGCACCGCAGTAAGTCGATGACGTAACCCTTTGGCAGCGGATTCGATCGAGCACCAGCGGATTCGTCAAACCGAAATCCGCAATCCATCCTGCAGAACGCAGGCGCTGACCAGCGACATCAGGATCTGATCGTTGGCGACGCGCGATCCTTCGTCCATGCTTTCCACGCCGTCCAGCAGCGCGACGACTTTCTTCTGGTCGAAGAAAGGAATCGAGGCCAGCGTCGGATCCGCGCAGCGTGTCGTTGACGAGCGCGCTGAGTTTTCCGTCGGGATTCAACGTCGCCGGCGGGCTCAGGAACGGGTGCTTCTGCCGCCGGTAGACCGTGTCGGTGATGACGTCGCGCACCGCTTCGCGCAGCACGTATTTTTCCGTCATGCCGTGGATTTTCTGGCTCACCGGCTGCGAGCGGATCACTTCGACGACATGATGATCGAGGAACGGCACGCGTCCTTCGATCGAGTGCGCCATCTCCATGCGATCGCCGAGCACGGTCAGGATGTAGGTCGGCAGCAGCGTCTTCGACCACAGGTAAAGCGACTGATTGACGGGATCGCGGCCCTGCAGCTGGTCGCGCACGTCCAGATCGCTGAGCAGCGGGTGATAGCTTTCGCGGTGCCCGAACTCTGCGGAAAAATCCGCGGACAGCAGGTCCTGCATCTTGGCCGCGCGCGCGGAGAACGTTTCGATCCACGACGGAACGAATCCGAGCAGCCGACGCACGTGTTCGAGCGGTCGCGGACGTCGCCATGCGGCAGCAGCAGTCCGCGCGAGACCGGATTGGCGCGCTCCAGATCGCTCGAGCAGCGCCGCCACTTCGTCGGCGTCCTGCCCTTCGCGGTTGTAGAGCAGCATGTCGCGGCGGAAATGTGCGTAGCCGCCGAGAATCTCGTCGGAACCTTCGCCGGTCAGGACGACCTTGTAGCCGGCATCGCGCACCGCGCGGCTCAGCAGGTACTTCGCTACGCCGTGCGCGTTGATGCAGAACGTCTCCGACTGCACGATCGCGTCGGCGAAATGATCGGCGAGATCGTCCTGCCGGATCGGGATCGGATAGAACTCGGCGCCCGACCATCGCCGCCATCTCGCGCGCTTCCTTCTCCTCGTCGTAGTCGGCGCGATCGAATGTCAGCGTGAAGGCGCGGATCGGATCCGGATGGTGTCGCGCGGCGAGACCGAGCACGGCGCACGAATCGAGACCGCCGCTGAGATAGCAGCCGACCGGCACGTCGGCGCGCAAGACGCAGGCGCACCGCTTCTTCCAGCGCCTGCGCGAAGCTCCGCCGCGTAGTCGGCATCGGACCGATGCGACGTGGTGTGGCCGGCCTCGGGATAGTTGAAATCCCAGTAGCGGTGCAGCTGGATGTGGCGGTCGGTCGCCAGGAGGTAGTGGCCGGGCGGGACCTGAAAGACGCCATCGAAGAGCGTGCGGATCTGATGGCCGCCGAACTCGACCGAGTGGAAGACCGATTCGGCATCCCAGCGCGCCGGCACGCCGGCCGCGAACAGCGCCTTCACTTCCGACGCGAGATAAAGCGTGTCGCGGTGGAACGCATAGAACAGCGGCTTGATGCCGAAGCGATCGCGCGCCGCGAACATCGTGCGGTTGTTTTCGTCCCAGATGACGAACGCGAACTCGCCGCGCAGCTGGTGCAGGCACTGCGGTGCCGAGATCCTCGTAGAGGTGCAGCGCGATCTCGCTGTCCGAGCGCGTGCGCAGCCGGTGCCCGGATTGCTCGAGCTGCGCGCTGGATCGCCTCGAAGTCCGTAGAACTCGCCGTTGACGACGATGCGGATGCGCTCGTCTTCGTTCGCGATCGGCTGATCGCCGGTCGCCAGGTCGATGATGCTGAGCCGCGCATGTCCAAGCGCGACGCGCCGATCCGAAGAGATCCAGTGCCGCTGGCCGTCGGGGCCGCGATGGAAGAGACTCTGGGTCGCGCGCTGCATCGTCGCCGCGGTGACCGGATCGCGACGCGAGAATAACGCGACAATTCCGCACATGGGATGTCCGCCTGGTTCTGTCGTGCCGGCAGTCGCCAGCCGGAGCCGGGCCGGCGACGCGTGGTGGCACTAGCCCCGCCGCGATTATAGGCCCGGCATCTGGCGTGCCGTCCGGAAAAAATCGCGAGCGGCAGGCAGCTTGTCGCAGGAACGGGCCGCTACTTCGGCGCAATTTGCGCGATCGGCTGCCGTTTCGCGGGTAGCGGCGTGATGTTTCGCCGGCTCCACTCACTGTCATGATAGGCGTCGGTGGTTCGACGACAGGGGGCTGATCGTGGAACGGACAAACTCGCTCGGGCGCGTGGCGCGCAGGATCGCGCTGGGCATGTCGATCGCTGTTTTCGCCGCCTTCGCCGGCGCGGGTCCGCTCGGCGCCGCCGCCGATTCCGGTTCGACGCGCCTGCCGGGCCATACGCTGGCCGGACTTCCCGCGAAGGCAGCGCGCAGCCTCGTCGGTCCGATGACGCTGACGTTCGTGCTCCGCCACGACGACGAAGCCGGTTTCCAGCAGTACCTGCGCGACGTCTACGACGCACAGTCGCCCGCTTTCCGGCATTTCCTTTCCGCGAGCGAGCAGGCCGAGCGATTCGGTCCTTCGCAGGAAACCTACGATGCGCTCGCGAGCTGGCTGCGCGGGCAGCGCTTTACCGAAGTCGATCGGGCATCCAATCGCCTGACCCTGAGCGTCAGCGCGTCGCGCGCCGATGTCGAGTCGACGCTCGCGATTCATGTGGACGATTACGCCGGCGCCGGCCGCACGTTCTTCGCCAACGATGCCGATCCCGCGTTGCCGGCCGATCTCGCCGCTCACGTGCGCGCGATCGCGGGCTTGTCCGATCGTGCGCGCCCGGCTCCGCTCAGCGTGCACGTGCCGCCGGAGCATTATTTCCAGTGTCCGGCGGATCAGGATCCGGCGTATTGCGATCTCTACGGTCCATTGTGCGCGATCTACGCGGGCTCGCGCGCGACCGGCGAATTCCTGATGGATCTCGAGGGCGAAGGCAAGGCCGTCAAGGATTACGTCAAGTCGTACAACTCATACAACGACAACGTGCAGGACTACTACGAGAAATGCCTCGACAACGATTTCGGGCGGCCGGAATCGATCGGCACACTCGACGGCGGCGGCGTCCCGTGGAACCAGATCGACGGCAGCGGGCAGACGATCGGACTCGTCGAGTTCGATCAGTACCAGACCAACGACATCTCGGCATTCCTCGAGCTGATCGGCGCGCCGGCCGAGCAGATCGACGCATCTCAGCGAAGTGACGCATCGGCGCGGGCGCGAGCTTCGGCGGTGCGGAGAGCGAAGTCGTGCTCGACATCGACGTGGTGATGAGTCTCGCGCCCGCTGCCGATGTCGTCGTCTACAGCGCGGCGTTCTCCGGCGCCGGCAGCTTCCAGCAGGTGTTCAACCGCATGATCAGCGACGGCGTCGACGTGATCAGCAACAGCTGGGCCTATTGCGAAAGACCAGACCACGCAGGCCGACGTCGACAGCATCGATGCGATCCTGCAAGGCGCGGCCGTGGCCGGCATCAGCGTGTTCTCCGGCAGCGGCGACACCGGCAGCACATGCCTCGACGGCATCGGCGAACACGGTCGCGGTGCCGGCGAGCGCGCCGCACATCACCGCGGTCGGCGGCACCTCGCTCGCCGCGGGCGCCGGCGGCGTGCGTCAGGGCGAGACATGGTGGGACGGCTCGACGCACCAGCCGCAAACGGGACAGGGCGGCTTCGGCGTCAGCCGGTTCTTCACGCGGCCGGCGTACCAGAATGGTTCATCGACGTCGCCGATGCGCTCGGTGCCCGACGTCTCGATCGTCGCGGATCCCGCGACCGGATTCGTCATCTGCCAGGCCGATGCCGGCGGCTGTCCGACCGGATCGCTCTACGGCGGCACCAGCATGGCGGCGCCGGTCTGGGCCGCGTTCACTTCGCTGCTGAATCAGGCGGGCGGAACGAACCTCGGATTCGTCAACGAGCGTTTCTATCCGCTCGGCGCGACGGCCGCATTCCACGGCGCGGCGTCGATGGGCAGCGATTTCGCGCACGTCGGACTCGGCTCGCCTGATCTCGGCACGTTGAATCTTCTGCTGCGCGGAATCAGCGCCGGCGCCGTTTCGGCCGACGCATCCGACATGCTCGCGACGGCGCCGCCGGTCGAGCCGTTCACCGACAACTTCGGCGTGCCGGCAGATGGCGCGACGCCGGGCATCGTCGTCGTCACGCTGCGCGATGCGGACGGCAACACCGTCGCCGGCAAGACGGTTGTGCTCGCGGCGAACGCGGGCAGCCACGCGACGATCACGCCGGCGAGCGGCATATCCGGCAGCGATGGCGTCGTGGTGTTCAAGGTCACGGATCTGACCGTCGAAGAGCTCACGTTCACCGCGACCGACACGACCGACGGCGTCACGCTCGCGGCGCAGCAGAAACTTCCGTTCATCGGCGCTGCGGCGACGGCCGGCAGCATCGTCGCGGTTCCGACCGAGCAGGCTGCGGACGGCACAGAGTTTCAGCACGATCACGGTCACGCTGCACGATGGGCTCGGGCGTCCGGCATCGGGCAAGCTCGTCGCGCTTGACGCAGAACAGTCGCTCGCTGATCTTCGGCGACAACCCGGGCACGACCGACGCGAATGGCGAAGCGGTATTCCTCGTCACGGACGCGGTCAGCGAGCCTGTTGTGTATGAGGCGGTCGATGTCACCGACGGAAACCTTGACGTGCCGGGCTTCGCGGTCGTCACCTGGTCCGACGGCATCGGCTGCGGCGCGGCGACGGCGCCGACCGCTGCGCCGGGTTACGCGGTGTCGCTCTACGCGAGCGGATTTCCGGTGCAGAACGGCGTCACGTTCGGCGGCATCACCGTCGCCGGATGCGTCGGCGTCAGCGGCATCGCGTTCGACGCGGCGGCAACCTGTTCGCGTCGGACTACGTGACCGGCGACGTCTACAAGATTCCGCCGGGCGGCGTGATCGTCAGCGACGCGAATCGCATCACCGCGACGCCCCTCGGCCCGTCGCTCGGCGGGCTGACGTTCGGCGGCGACGGCAATCTCTACGGCGTGCGTGTCGCGACGACCGGCGATTTCACGACCGGCGCGGTGCTGAAGATCAACACCGTCACCGGCAACGCGACACCGGTGTCGTCGAACCTGCCGTGTCCGTTCAACATGGCGACCGATCCGCTGAGCGGCGATCTCTTCGTCACGGACGGCTGCATCGGTGCGGGCTCCGACAACGCATCGATCTGGCGCGTCGGCAATCTCGCCGGCAGCCCGTCGACGTCGGTGTATGCGCAGAGCAGCGGCGCGCCGAACGGCGGCTTGAGCTTCGCGCCCGACGGGACGTTCTACGTCGTGCACTCCTACGGGCAGTTCGGCAGCGATCGACGTCGTCAGCGGCACGAACCAGGGACAACCGGCGACGGTGCAGCCGATCGACATCGGCTCGACGTTCACGGTGACCGCGCTCGGCAGCGCGGCCGGCGGCGGCGCACAGGCGCTCGTCGTCGGCGCGAGCCGCATCGGCGGCTACGCGCAATCGGTCGCCGCGTACGACATGACATTGGATCCGCCCGCATTCAGCGGCGCGGTGCTCGAGGAGACCGGCGCCGGTGCGACGCGCGTCGTCGGGCCGGACGGCTGCTTCTATCTCAACGCAAACGTCGGCATCTATCGCCTGAGCAACGCGGACGGCACCTGTCCGAACGCGGCGCAGCTGACGCCGAATCCGTCGCTCGCTCATCGAGCCCGTCGACGAGCCGACGCTCGCGCCGCAGGGCACGTCGCATGAATTTCAACATCACGTTCCCGCACATGACGGTGCCGACCGGAACGCCGGTGAGCGTCGTCGTGTCCGGCGCGAACTCGCTGCAGACGGTCGCGTTCATGGGCTTCGGCAGCGCGATCCCTTTCAGCTACGTCGGGCGCAACATCGGCTTCGACACGGTCGTCGCGTTCGGCGACGTCGACGGCGAGACCGTCGAGTCGAACCACGTGCCGGTGCAATGGATCGGCGGGCGGCACACGACATACCTGACATTGAACGGAAGCCCGACGGCCGGCAACAGCGGCGGCTCGGTCGTGCGTGACGGCGACGCTGCTCGATCTTTCGGTCGATCCGCCGCGACTGATTCCGAACGCGGACCGTGACGTTCACGATCGGCGCTTCATCGTGCGACGGCACGACGAACGCGAGCGGTGTCGCATCCTGCAGCGTCGCGCTCGGCGCGCCGGGCGTGTTCACGTTGACCGCGAGCTACGCCGGCACGACCGCGCTGCTGCCGGCGACGGACACGCTCGCGTTCCACGTGCTCGACGACCGCATCTTCGCGGACGGATTCGACGGCGACTGAGCGTCAGGCCGGTGCGGCGGCGCGTCGTCTGCCGCGCTGCGGCGCCGGAAACGCGTTGCGCGCCGGCTCGCGGTTGCCGGCTTCGCTCGGATCGTAGCCCGGCAGCTGCGCGACCTGCGCGCGGAACGCCGCGTCGTGCAGCACCGAATCGAACTGCTGCATCGCCGGCTCGGCGAGGAAATCGTTGCGGCACAGAAAGAAATAGCGCTCGGTGACGAGCGGCACGAAGTCGAGACCGAACCGCCGCGCCGGCACTTCGAGCCCGAAGCCCGCGTCGGCCATGCCGCTGCCGACGTACGCGGCGACGGCGGCGTGCGTGTATTCGAGAATCTCGTAGCCTTCGATGCGCAGCGTGTCGACACCGGCGCGCGAGAGCAGCAGATCGAACAGCAGGCGCGTGCCCGAGCCCGTCTGGCGGTTGACGAAGCGCAGGCCGTCGCGCGAGAGATCGGCGACGCCGCGGATCTGCTTCGGATTTCCCGGCGCGACAGCGAGACCCTGCCGGCGCGTCGCGAGATGGATCAGCGTCCAGTCGTTCTGCACGCGCGGCGCGTAGTGCGCGGCGATCTCGGCTTCGAGCTCGCCGATCGGAAGATGCAGGCCGACGACGTCGCACTGGCGATCGATGAACGCGGTCAGCGCTTCGTCCGAATCGCGGTACTTGAGATCGATCGGAATCTGCCGGCCGGCGAGGAACTGGCGCAGCGTCTCGACCGCGAAGCCGTGCGTCGCATGCACGCGCAGCACCGGCTGGATCACCGAGAGCGCGCGCTCGATTTCCGATTCGACTTCGGAGGCGAGGCTGTCGAGCAGCGGCGTCAGTCGCGCCGCGATGCGCTGGTCGGCCCAGGCCAGGCGCTCGCCGAGCGGCGTCAGCTTGGCGCCGCGTCCGCGCTGGCTCGCGACGAGCGGATGGCCGAACGCGCGTTCACCGTCGCGCAACAATCCCCACGCATACCGGTAGGTGAGGCCGGCCATGCGGCAGGCCGCGGCCAGCGTGCCGGTCTGCTGGATGCCGACCAGAAGCGCGGTCAGGCGCGGCACGAGCGGGCGTTCCATCCTGCCGGCGCAGCTGCCAATGGGCGTCGATCGCGACCTTGAACATGGTTTTCGAACCGTTCCGAAAAAATGCTGCGTATAGCCTATTGTCGATGCCACAATCGTGGTGCAAAGTCCACTGAAAGCCGAAGGTGGCCGACATTCAATAGGCTGCACATAGCCTATATGTCCAACCATCCACAAGACAAGCCCCGGAGGGGAACATGAGCGGCACGCTGGACATCAGCGTCAGCCCGTCGGCAGGAGCGTCGACGGGACTACTCGCAAAGGAACGCACGATCGCCGCGCGCCGGCTTCAACCGCTGGCTGGTGCCGCCGGCGGCGCTGTGCATTCACCTTTGCATCGGCATGGCCTACGGCTTCAGCGTGTTCTGGCTGCCGCTGTCGAAGGCGATCGGCATCAACAAGCCGGTCGAATGTCCTGCCGACATGAGCTTCTTCGCCTCGGTGTTCTCGTCGAGCTGCGACTGGAAGGTGTCGACGCTCGGCTGGATGTACACCTTGTTCTTCGTGTTCCTCGGCTCGGCGGCCGCGCTCTGGGGCGGCTGGCTCGAGCGCGTCGGTCCGCGCAAGGCCGCGTTCGTGTCGGCGTTGTGCTGGTGCGGCGGTCTGGTGATCTCGGCGATCGGCGTCTACGTGCACCAGATCTGGATGCTGTGGGTCGGCTCGGGCGTGATCGGCGGCGTCGGCCTCGGCCTTGGCTACATTTCACCCGTTTCCACATTGATCAAATGGTTTCCGGACCGGCGCGGCATGGCGACCGGCATGGCGATCATGGGTTTCGGCGGCGGCGCGATGATCGGCTCGCCGCTCGCGGATCGACTGATGAAGTTCTACGCGACCGCGGATTCGGTCGGCGTCTGGCAGACGTTCCTGACGATGGCCGCGATCTACATCGTCTTCATGATGATCGGCGCCTTCGGCTATCGCATTCCGCCGACCGGATGGAAGCCCGCCGGCTGGACGCCGCCCGCGGCGGACACGGCGAAGGCGATGATCACGACGCGCCACGTGCATCTGAACACCGCGTGGAAGACGCCGCAGTTCTGGCTGATCTGGGGCGTGCTCTGCCTCAACGTCAGCGCCGGCATCGGCATCATCGGCGTCGCGTCGGTGATGCTGCAGGAAGTCTTCGGCGGCAATCTCGTCGGACATCCGGAGCTCGGCTTCGCGCAGGTGCAGGCCGATGCGGCGCTGAAAGCCGCGACCGCGGCGGTCGGCGCCGGGCTTCGTCGGCGTCATCTCGCTGTTCAACATCGGCGGCCGGTTCTTCTGGGCGTCGCTGTCGGACAAGCTCGGCCGCAAGATCACGTATTTCGTGTTCTTCGTGCTCGGCATCCTCCTGTACGTCTCGATGCCGCAGTTCGCGGCGGCGAAGGCGCTGGTCTTCTTCGTGTTCGCGTTCGGCATCATCGCCTCGATGTACGGCGGCGGATTCGCGACGATGCCCGCGTATCTCGCCGACATCTTCGGCACGCAGATGGTCGGCGCGATCCACGGCCGCCTGCTGACCGCGTGGTCGGTCGCCGGCATCCTCGGTCCCGTGCTGGTCAACTACCTTCGCGAAGCGCGCATCGCCGCGAACGTGCCGCGCGAGCACCTCTACGACATGCCGCTGATGATCATGGCCGGCCTGCTCGTCGTCGGCTTCATCTGCAATCTCATGATCAGGCCGGTCGATCCGAAGTACTACATGACCGAGGCCGAGCTCGAAGCCGAGCGCAGCTCGCGCACGAGCGCGACAGTCGCGACCGCTTCAGCAGGGCCGGCGCGCGCCGCGAGCGCACCCAGCAGTCCGGCGCTGCTCGTCGGCGCGTGGCTCCTGGTCGGCATTCCGATCCTGTGGGGCGTGTGGGTCACGCTGCAGAAAGCCGCGGCCTTGTTCTGATTCGAACGCGGCCGCATGAAGGATAGGTAGAGACAGAGATGGCACCGAAAATCGCAATCGCGCTAACACCGATCGCATCGAAACTGCCCGAAGCGATGGCGGCGCGCGTGCGCGCGGTGATCGACGAGCGCCGGCATCTTCCCGGCGCGCTGCTGCCGGTGCTGCATGGCATCCAGGACGCGCTCGGCTACGTGCCGGAAGACGCGGTGCCGCTGATCGCGCACGAGCTCAATCTGTCGCGCGCCGAAGTGCACGGCGTGATCAGCTTCTATCACCACTTCCGCACGCATCCGCCCGGACGCCACATCGTGCGCATCTGCCGCGCGGAGGCGTGCCAGGCGCTCGGCGCGCGCGCGCTCGAGGCGCACGCGAAGAAGACGCTCGGCGTCGATTTCCACGAGACGACGAAGGACGGCGCGATCACGCTCGAAGCCGTGTACTGCCTCGGCAACTGCGGCTGCGGGCCGTCGGTGCTCGTCGACGACGACGAGCTGCACGCGCGCGTGACGCCCGCGGCGTTCGACGCGCTGGTGACGAGCGCGCGCGAGGTGGCGAAATGAGCGCGCGCATCTACGTCTCGCGCGACGCGACCGCGCTTGCGCTCGGCGCCGAGGCGACCGCGCGCGCGATCGAAGCCGAAGCGAAGAACGCGCGGCGTCGACGTCACGGTCGTCCGCAACGGCTCGCGCGGCATGTTCTGGCTCGAGCCGCTGGTCGAGATCGACACGCCGGCCGGGCGCATCGGCTACGGTCCGATCAAGCCCGCCGATGTGCCGGCTTGTTCGATGCGGGTTTCGAGCGCGGCAGCGTGCATGGCCTTCGCGTCGGCCCGGTCGAAGCGATTCCGTTCTTCGAGCGGCAGGAACGCCTGACGTTCGCGCGCGTCGGCATCACCGATCCGCTCAGCGTCGAGGACTATCGCGCGCACGGCGGCTTTCGCGGCCTCGACAACGCGCTCGCGATGGCGCCCGAGGACATCGTCAAGGCCGTCACCGATTCGGGTCTGCGCGGCCGCGGCGGCGCGGCGTTTCCCGCCGGCATCAAGTGGAAGACCGTGCTCGGCACGCGAATCGACGCAGAAATACATCGTCTGCAATGCCGACGAAGGCGATTCCGGCACGTTCTCCGACCGCATGCTGATGGAAGGCGATCCGCTCTGCCTCGTCGAAGGCATGACGATCGCCGGTCTCGCGGTCGGCGCGACGCAGGGCTACATTTATCTGCGCAGCGAATATCCGCACGCATTCCGCGCGCTGAACGCCGCGATCGCGAACGCGTACGCGGCAGGTTATCTCGGCGCGAGCATCCGCGGCATCGTCGCGGCGCTTCGATCTCGAAGTGCGCCTCGGCGCCGGCGCGTACATCTGCGGCGAGGAAACCTCGCTGCTCGACAGTCTCGAAGGCAAGCGCGGCCAGGTGCGCTTCAAGCCGCCGCTGCCGGCGATCAAGGGCCTGTTCGGCCAGCCGACCGTGATCAACAACGTGATCACGCTGGCGTCGGTGCCGATCATCCTCGACCGCGGCGCGGACTTCTACAAGGATTACGGCGTCGGCCGATCGCGCGGCACGCTGCCGCTGCAGCTCGCCGGGAACCTCAAGCACACGGGCCTGGTCGAAAAAGCATTCGGCGTGACGTTGCGCGAGTTGCTCTACGACTACGGCGGCGGCTCGTACTCGGGTCGGCCGATCCGCGCGGTGCAGGTCGGCGGTCCGCTCGGCGCGTACGTGCCGGAATCGCAGTTCGACACCGTCGTCGACTACGAGGCGTTCGCCGCGGTCGGCGCGATGCTCGGTCACGGCGGCATCGTCGCGTTCGACGACACGGTCGACATGCTCGAACAGGCGCGCTACGCGATGGAGTTCTGCGCGATCGAATCCTGCGGCAAGTGCACGCCGTGCCGGATCGGCTCGACGCGCGGCGTCGAGGTGCTCGACCGCATCCGCGCGGGCATCGAGCGCGACAAGAACATCGTCGTGCTGCAAGGATCTGTTCGAGACGATGAAGTTCGGATCGTTGTGCGCGATGGGCGGGTTGACGCCGGATCCGGTGCGCAGCGCGTTGCAGCATTTTCCGGAAGATTTCGAGGTGCGGGCGTGAAGAGCGGCGCACGCACATCGTTCTTGCACCGTCATCCCGGCCTTCGCCGGGATGACGAAAGAAGTGGCGCGGCAACGCGCAGGAGTTCGACATGCGTTCCATAGCTGAAACCGATCTCGGCACGCCGAAGTCGAAGGCGACCGAGATCGTCGCGCTGACCATCGACGGTCAGGAAGTCCGCGTGCCCGCCGGCACTTCGGTGCTGCGCGCCGCGTCCGAAATCGGCATCACGATCCCGAAGCTCTGCGCGACGGAACTGCTCGACGCGTTCGGCTCGTGCCGGCTCTGCCTCGTGCAGATCGAAGGCATGAAGGGATTTCCGGCTTCGTGCACGACGCCGGTCGCGGCCGGCATGAAGGTGACGACGCAGAGCGAAAAGCTCGGCGAGCTGCGCCGCGGCGTCATGGAGCTTTATCTTTCCGATCATCCGCTCGCTGCGATCACGTCGCCGCCGGGCGGGCGCACCGAGATCGAGGAGATGGCGAAGGCCGTCGGCCTCGACGAAGTGCGCTACGGTTTCGACGGCGCGAATCACGTGCAGGCGAAGAACGCCGACGGCACGGACAATCCGCTCTTCGCAGACATCGACGAATCCAATCCGTATTTCCGCTTCGATCCCGCGCAGTGCATCGTCTGCTCGCGTTGCGTGCGCGCGTGCGACGAGCAGCAGGGCACGCTCGCGCTGACCGTCGAAGGCCGCGGCTTCCTGTCGAAGATCGCCGCGAGCCAGGACGATTCGTTCATGGATTCCGAATGCGTTTCGTGCGGCGCCTGCGTGCAGGCGTGTCCGACCGGCGCGCTGGTCGAGAAATCGCTGCTCGAGAAAGGCCCGCCGGAGCGCAGCGCGATCACGACCTGCGCGTACTGCGGCGTCGGCTGCTCGTTCCGCGCCGAGATGAAGGGCGAGGAGCTCGTGCGCATGGTGCCGAACAAGGACGGCCATGCGAACCACGGCCATTCCTGCGTCAAGGGGCGCTTCGCGATCGGCTACGCGACGCATCCGGATCGCATCCTGAAACCGATGATCCGCGCGAAGATCTCCGATCCGTGGCGCGAGGTCAGCTGGGACGAGGCGATCAGCCACACGGCGTCGGAGTTCAAGCGCATCCAGGCAGAAGTACGGCCGCGATTCGATCGGCGGCATCACCTCGTCGCGCTGCACGAACGAGGAAACCTATCTCGTGCAGAAGCTCGTGCGCGCCGGATTCGGCAACAACAACGTCGACACCTGCGCGCGCGTCTGCCATTCGCCGACCGGCTACGGACTCAAGAACACGCTCGGCGAATCGGCCGGCACGCAGAATTTCGATTCGGTCATGCAGGCCGACGTCATCATGGTCATCGGCGCGAATCCGACCGATGGCCATCCGGTGTTCGCCTCGCAGATGAAGCGCCGCCTGCGCGAGGGCGCGAAGCTGATCATCGCCGATCCGCGCCGCATCGATCTCGTGCGCACGCCGCACATCGAGGCCGACTATCACCTCAAGCTCAAGCCCGGCACGAACGTCGCGCTGATCAACTCGCTGGCTCACGTCGTCGTCACCGAGAATCTCGTCGACGAGGAGTTCGTCCGCGCGCGCTGCGAAGGCGATTCGTTCGCGAAGTGGCGCAAGTTCATCGCCGAGGAGCGCAATTCGCCCGAAGCGATGGAAAGCGTGACCGGCGTGCCGGCCGCCGACGTGCGCGCTGCCGCGCGGCTCTACGCGACCGGCGGCAACGGCGCGATCTACTACGGTCTCGGCGTCACCGAGCATTCGCAGGGCTCGACGATGGTCATGGGCATCGCGAATCTCGCGATGGCCACCGCGAACCTCGGCCGCGAAGGCGTCGGCGTCAATCCGCTGCGCGGCCAGAACAACGTGCAGGGCTCGTGCGACATGGGCTCGTTCCCGCACGAGTTCACTGCGTATCGGCACGTCTCCGACGACGCGACGCGCGCGACCTTCGAGAAGGAATGGGGCGTGCACGCTGCAGAACGAGCCCGGCCTTCGCATCCCGAACATGTTCGAGGCTGCGCTCGACGGCGAGTTCATGGCGCTCTACATCGAAGGCGAGGACATCGCGCAGTCCGATCCGAACACGCAGCACGTCACCGCCGCGCTGAGCGCGATGGAATGCATCGTCGTGCAGGATCTCTTCCTCAACGAGAGCGCGAAGTTCGCGCACGTGTTCCTGCCGGGCTCGACGTTCCTCGAGAAGGACGGCACGTTCACCAACGCCGAGCGCCGCGTCTCGCGCGTGCGCAAGGTCATGAAGCCGAAGAACGGCTACGCGGACTGGGAAATCACGCAGCTGCTCTCGAACGCGTTCGGCTATCCGATGAACTACACGCACGCGTCCGAGATCATGGACGAGATCGCGCGCCTGACGCCGACCTTCACCAACATGAGCTTCGCCAAGATCGACGAGCTCGGCAGCGTGCAGTGGCCGTGCAACGACGAGCATCCGAACGGTACGCCGACGATGCACGTCGGCACGTTCGTGCGCGGCAAGGGCAGGTTCCTGCTCACCGAGTACGTGCCGACGACCGAGAAGGTCAACCAGAAGTATCCGCTGATCCTGACCACCGGCCGCATCCTCTCGCAGTACAACGTCGGCGCGCAGACGCGGCGCACCGAGAACGTGCGCTGGCACAGCGAGGATCGGCTCGAGCTCCATCCGGACGACGCCGAGGATCGCGGCATCAGCGACGGCGACTGGGTCGGCATCGAGAGCCGCGCCGGCGAAACCGTGCTGCGCGCGCTGATCAGCGATCGCATGCAGCCGGGCGTCGTCTACACGACGTTCCATTTCCCGTTCTCGGGCGCGAACGTCATCACGACCGACAATTCGGACTGGGCGACGAACTGCCCCGAGTACAAGGTGACCGCGGTGCAGGTCATGCGCGTGTCGCAGCCGTCCGATTGGCAGAAGCGCTATCGCGCATTCAGCGAGAAGCAGAAGGAACTCCTGGATCAGGCGAATGAACCGGTCGCGACACGTCCCGCCTGACGCCGCGGTCGCGGCGCCGGACGAATCGCACGCCGGTTTCGTGCGGCGTCCGATCCGGCGCTTCCGCTCCGGCAAGGTCACGCAGCTGACCGACGCGATCGCCGAGGAAGTGCCGATCGCGCTCGTCTACAACGACCGGCCGCATGTCGTCATGATGGCGACGCCGCGCGATCTCGATGATTTCGCGCTCGGCTTCTCGCTGAGCGAAGCCGTGATCGGCGCCGCCGACGAGTTCGAATGGGTCGGGACGCAGACGCTGCTCGAAGGCATCGAAGTCCGCCTGCGCATTCCCGCAAGCGCGCGCCGAAGCGCTCGAATCGCGCCGTCGCAATCTCACCGGCCGCACGAGCTGCGGCCTGTGCGGCGCGCAGGCGCTCGAAGATGCGGTGCGCCAGCCGCCGAAGGTCGGCACGGGGCCACGAGATCGATGCGGACATCCTGCAGCGCGCGCTCGCGCAGCTGCACGATCTGCAGCCGCTCAACGTCGCGACCGGCGCGACGCACGCGGCGGCGTGGGTGCGTGTCGACGGCGAAGTCGCGCTGCTTGCGCGAGGACGTCGGCCGCCACAACGCGCTCGACAAGCTGATCGGCGCGATGACGAAATCGCACGAGCGCGTCGACGACGGATTTCTCGTCGTCACGAGCCGCGCGAGCTACGAGATGGTGCAGAAGTCGGCGACGGTCGGCATTGCGCTGCTCGCCGCGATCTCGGCGCCGACCGCGCTCGCGATCCATCTCGCCGAGGAAACCGGCATGACGCTGATCGGGTTCGCGCGGCCCGAAGGCCATGTCGTCTATGCGAATCCGCAACGCATCATGCGCGCAAGCACGGGAATTCCGGCATGAACATCGAGCGTCTCGTCGAGATGGTCAACGACATCGCGAACTTCTTCCATTCGGAGCCCGATCACGTGGCGGCCGTCGCTGGCGTCGCGACGCACCTCAGGCGCTACTGGGAGCCGCGCATGCGCAAGCAGATCATCGCGCACCTCGACGCGGGCGGGCATGGGCTCAGCGATCTCGGGCGTGAAGGCGTTCAGGAGCTCGCGCGCATGCAGAAAGCGGCGCTAGCTGCGTACGACGCTCGTCGTCCTTCGAGGCGAAGCCGTGATCCGCCTTCGCTCGACGCGAACTGGACGCCGACGCTGTCGCAAGCGGCACGAACGAGGCATCACCGTTACGGCCCAAGCGCAAACGGACACACGTTCGTCCAGATCTCGCCGAGCTGCGCGATCGTGTACGTGTGCCCGCCGGGGAATGGCCGGTAGAAGATGTCCTGCTCCGGCACCCAGCCGTTCGATTCGAAACGCGCGGCGTCCTGGTTCGCTCCGTAGTAGAGATACAGCGGATCCTCGACGCCGATGTGGATGTCGACCGGAATCTTCGGCTCGGCCGCACCGAGCAATGCGTTGCAGCTTGGCGGCGGCACGCCGTCGTCGGTGCACGCGTATTGCGTCAGCGCACCGGCGCTGACGCCGTAGGCCGCGAAGTAGTCCGTGTTGTTGAGCGCGAGCGCGTGCGCGAGATGTCCGCCGGCCGAATAGCCCCACATGTCGATGCGCGTCTGCTCGACGTTGTAGCGCGCGATCGTGTCGTCGATCGCGGCGGAGATCGCCGGCACGTCGATGTCCGGTTCCCAGCTTCCGTTCGCGCCGCTCGCGACCGGTGCGAGCACGATGATGCCGCGGCTGTCGGAAACGCCGGACCAGTCGCTGCGCACTTGCCGCGCAGCGGCCGGTGCGGCGCCGGAAGTGCCGGCGGTTCCGTGCATCGCGAGCAGCAGCGGCCATGCGCGGTCGGGCGTGTAGCTCGCGGGCAGATGCAGATAGATCAGATGGCTGCCGAGCCCCGGCACCGTGATCACGCGCGACTGGTCGCCCGGATAGAGGCCGCCGCTGCCGTTCGATGGGTCGTGCGGAATGGCCCCGCCCGTTTCGAAGTCGCCGCGGAACACGATGTCGGCGTTGCCGTCCGCGCACATCCACGCGCGGCAGCGGCACCGTGCTCGCGGCCTCGGCCAGCGTCAGGGCGAAAAACAGAGGAAGAACAGCAAGCTGAAGGGCGCGGTGCGACATCGGCGGATTGTCCGGGCGCCGAGGTGAGCCGGAAGTGACCAGGCGAGCAGGACCGGTGGCGGGACTGCCGCGCCGCACCAAATTGCGGCGGCGCAGGATGGATGGCGGATCGCACTAGCAGCTAAGATCGTTGCGTTAAGTAATAATGAACACCGAACGAAGCCGAGCTGTCCAGGGAGCCCGCGATGAGCCGTTTCCTCTGTCGTCGTCCGTCCGCGCCGATGCTGGCCGCACTGCCGCTCGCGCTCGTCGCGGCGCTGGCCGGTCAGAACGCGCATGCCTCGGGTTTTCAGCTCCGGGAAAACAGCGCCGAGGGCACTCGGCCGTTCGTTCGCAGGTTCCGCTGCGGCGCCGGGCGACTGCTCGGTCGTCGTCAACAACCCGGCCGCGATGAGCGACTTCAAGGGCGGCTGCTTCCAGGCCGATCTCACGGCGATCAACTTCTCGACGAAGTTCCACGGCAGCGGCGAGGATTTCCTCGGTCGGCCGCTGACCGGCGGCGACGGCGGCCAGGGCGGTCTGACGCAGCCGGTGCCGGCGATCTATTTCATGCATACGATCAACGAGCAATGGGCGCTCGGCGCGGCGCTGACGGTGCCGTTCGGATTCGAGACCGAATACGACGACGGCTGGGTCGGACGCTACGACGCGCTGAAATCCAAGCTGCAGTCGCCGGCGCTGACGTTCTCGGCGTCGTGGAAGCTGTCCGACGAATTCTCGCTCGGCGCCAGCGTGATCGCGCAGCGCACGAGCGCCGAGATCTCGCAGGCGATCGACTTCGGCACGATCCTCGCCGGTCCGACCAACGGCGCGATTCTGCCGCAGGAAGCCGACGGCTTCGGCAGCCTCAAGGGCGACGACTGGGGTTACGGCTTCGACATCGGCATGCTGTGGAACGTCACGCCGAACGACAAGTTCGGCATCAATGTGCATTCGCAGATCGATCACACGATCGAAGGCGACGGCAAGTTCCTGGTGCCCTCGAACATCGTGCCGCTGCTCGGCGGCGCGTTCACCAACAGCCCCGGCCAGGCCGACTTCGATACGCCGGCATTCGCGACCGCGAGCTGGTGGCATACGGTCGACGACCACATCAGCTTCGGCGCCGATCTCAGCTACACGCACTGGTCGAGCTTCGACAAGCTCGTCGTGAATTATTCCAACCCGGCGCAGCCCAATTCGACCCTGCTCTTCGACTGGAAGGATTCCTGGTTCGGCTCGATCGGCGGCGACTACCGCATCGACTCGAACTGGACGCTGCGCGCAGGCGTCGCCTACGACCAGACGCCGACGCGCGATTCGACACGCTCGCCGCGCATTCCGGACGGCAACCGCACGTGGCTTTCGTTCGGCCTCGGCTACAAGGTCAGCGAGGAACTCAAGTTCGAAGCCGGCTATGTGCACCTCTGGGTCGACGACGCCGACATCAATCACACGAGCGCGACGTTCAGCACGCTGACCGGGCATTTCGAAAGCTCCGGCAACCTGCTCGCGGTATCGGGGCAGTACAGGTTCTGACGTTCGGTTATGGGGAGCGCGGCGGGCGCCTTCGGGCGCCCGTCGTGTTTGTGGGGTTCGCTTTTCTTTAGCCCTCCCCTTCAAGGGGAGGGTTGGGTGGGGATGGTGTTGGCTCGGTGTTTGCTCTTTGCTTTTGATCTTCGGCGCTGACGCGAGAACCGACTCACGTCCGTGTGCGGTTTGTCCGCCATCCCTGGCGGCCAGTCACTTTCTCTTGCTTGCCCAAGAGAAAGTAACCAAAGAGAAGGGCACCCTCGCGGCCGCGGTCACGCGGGCATCCATGCCCGCGTGACTACGCAAGGGCGCTCCGGAGGTTCGCTGACAGTACGTCCGTGTACTGACAGCGAACGCGCGCGCATCCTGCGCGCGCCCCTTCGGGCTTTTTCCTCGCGCCGCTCGCCGCGGCCGAGAGGGACCCGGGAGCAAGAGAAGAGCGCGGCAGTCCCTGCCGCAGAAGCGGCTCTGTGCTTTGCTCTTGCTCTTGGGTCCCTCTGTGACGCGGCGAAGGGCGGACGGACCAGGCCCGCGCACCGCGCGGGGCGGCGCGAGGGATCGCGCCGCTTTTGCCGCAGTCCATGGATGGACTGTCGGCAAAACCCCGGCCGCCCGTAGCGCACCCGGCGCTTTGCGCCGGGCGCGGCACCGAGGGTGTGTTCTCTTTGGTTACTTTCTCTTGCACAAGCAAGAGAAAGTGACTCGTCGGCCAGGATGGCGGACGAAGCTCACAGGGACGTGAGTCGGTCCTCGCGTGAGCGTACGGAGGCAGGCAAAGAAGAGAAAAGCGAACACCATCCCCACCCAACCCTCCCCTTGAAGGGGAGGGCTAAAGAGGCCCCCGGCGGGACGCCAGGACAAGCGAATCCAGACCCCCCAAGCCCAACAAAAACCCAGCCAAACCAACCCCCCAACCGCCCCCCGAACCCCGGCAATAGTAAAAGTTCCCCACCCGCGCTATAGTGTTATTACTGTGTTTGCTAGGGTCACTATGAACCGTGGCCCGATGCGGTTGATCCTTAACGGTCCGCTCATCGCTTCGCCTCGCTTACTCCCAGCAGCCCCAGTCTCGGCCCGGATGTCCCGGTGTCGTGATTACGTGTCACCCAACAAGGAATATCGAGATGTCGAATCGTCAGACCGGAACCGTCAAGTGGTTCAACGATGCCAAAGGCTTTGGCTTCATCACCCCCGAGAGCGGCCCCGACCTGTTCGTGCATTTCCGCGCGATCCAGGGTTCGGGCTTCAAGTCGCTGCAGGAAGGCCAGAAGGTGACGTTCGTCGCCGTGCAGGGCCAGAAGGGTATGCAGGCTGACCAGGTGCAGGTGGTCTGAAGCACACGCTTCGGACAACCGTCTGAAAAACGAGCCCCGGGTGGAAACGCCCGGGGCTTTTTCTTTGTGACGTCGCAACCGATCTTCGGTTCGGCGACGCGTCGATTCCTTCCTTCATCGCCTTGCACTTTGCGCTAGCGCCGACGATCGCGTCGAGAGCGGATCCGCTCGCAGATCAATCGCGCGACGTGCGAAGCATCCGTCGCGAAGCGGATACAACGCACCGCAGGTTGCCTCTATTGCGCGAAAGCGGCGCGTTCTGTCGAACACACATGTCAAACGGCGTTCCTTGTGATTGCCCAGATGCGATTCGTCCGGGAGCGGCATCACTCAGGAACGACGCAAGACATGACGAACAAGACCACCGGCGCCCGTTTCCACGACGGCGTGGACATTGCGACATCGCCGGCGGACCGAACGGCGGGTTCCGCGATGAGCCGCCGCGATCTCCTGCGCATGATCGGCGTCAGCGCCGGCGGCGCGGCGATGTATCAGGCGATGACGAGTCTCGGCTTCGCGCACGAATCGAATCGCGCGGGACCGGTCGATCTCGGCGCTGCGCCGCGTGGCGCGTCCGTGCTGATCCTCGGCGCGGGACTCGCCGGCATGACGGCCGCGTATGAGCTGCGCAATGCGGGATACAAGGTGCAGGTGCTCGAGTACAGCGCGCGCGCCGGCGGACGCAACTGGACCGTGCGCGGCGGCGATACCTACACGGAGCTCGGTGGCGAGACGCAGCACTGCCGCTTCGACGCGGGGCAGTATTTCAATCCGGGTCCGTGGCGCATTCCGCATCATCACCAGAACGTCCTGCACTATTGCCGCGAGCTCGGCGTCAAGCTCGAGCCGTTCATCCAGCTCAACTACAACGCGTATCTGCACGGCACGACCGCGTTCGGCGGCAAGCCGCAGCGCCTTCGCTCGTATCTCGCCGATTTCGACGGCACGGTCGCCGAGCTTCTCGCCAAGGCGGTGTCGCAGCAAAGCCTCGATGCGCCGCTGCTCACCGAAGACCGCGAGATCCTGCTCGAAGCGCTGCGCACGTGGGGCGCACTCGACAAGGATTTGCGCTACGTGGAGTGCGACGCGAGCAACGATCGCCGCGGCTACGAGCGCGCTCCGGGCGGTGGATTGTCCGCGCGGCCCGTGCTTTCGCGTCCGTGCGAGCCCAGCGACGTGATCCGTTCGCGATTCTGGATGGCCGCGTCGTCGAACAGCCGTTACGCATTCCAGTCGACGCTGTTCCAGCCGGTCGGCGGCATGGGCCGGATCGGCGAGGCATTCGCGAGCAGGCTCGGCGACGTGATCCGCTATCGCGCGCGCGTGACGCGCATCGCGCAGGACGAGCACGGCGTCACCGCGTATTACGAAGACGCCGGCAAACCCGGCGCGACGCGCAGCGCGCGCGCGGACTGGTGCCTGTGCACGATTCCGCTGTCGGTTCTTTCGCAGATTCCGATGAACGTCGGCGAGCCGATGGCGGAGGCGATCGCCGCCGTGCCGTACGCCTCGTCGGTGAAGGTCGGCCTGCAGTTCAAGCGCCGTTTCTGGGAAGAGGACGAGCAGATCTACGGCGGCATCACGACGACGGATCTGCCGATCCGCAACATCTCGTATCCATCGCACGGATTCTTCGAGCGCGGCAAGGGCGTGCTGCTCGGCGCATACGCGTGGGGCCCGTCGGCGTTCCAGCTGAGCGCGATGAGCCCCGACGAACGCGTGCGCGCCGCGGTGCGCTACGGCAGCCAGATCCATCCGCAATACGAAGACGAATTCGAGAACGGCGTCGCCGTCGCCTGGCATCGCTCGCCGTCCGCGATGGGCTGCTTCGGCATCTGGTCGGAAACTTCGCGCGCGACGCACTACGACAATCTCTGCGCGATCGACGGCCGCATCGCGCTCGCCGGCGAGCACGCCTCCTACCTGCCGGCGTGGCAGGAAGGCGCCGTCGCCTCCGCACTCGATGCGATCAAGCGCCTGCATGTCCGCGCCGTCGCAGGAGCACACGCATGAACGCCCGCATCGCAATCGCGGCTGCGACAGTCGCATGCCTGTTCTCGATCGGCAGCGTTCGCGCGGCCGACGATCCGGTGCTCGCACCTTCCGCGCTCGCGAAAGCCGACGGCGAGACGATCTACCGGCACGTCTGCCAGGGTTGCCATATGCCGGATGGACGCGGTGCCGAAGGCGCCGGCCACTATCCGGCGCTCGCCGCCGATCCGCAGCTCGAGGCGGCGCCCTACGTCGCCGCGGTCGTGCTCAACGGCAGGCGCAACATGCCGCACTTCGGACCGCAGCCCGAGCTCGGCACTCTTGAGTCAGTCGTCGTGATGCATCTGGACGACGAGCAGATTGCGCGCGTCGTGAATTACGTGCGCAGTCATTTCGGCAATCGCTACACGGACGAGCTGACGGCCGAGGACATCGCCGCGATGCGCCAATGATTTCATGGTGGTAGGAAAGGCGTCGGGAGGGAACCCGCCGCGAAAGTGTGCAGGAGGCCAGGGCCCCGGGCGGAAACGTCCGGGGCTTTTTTCTTGCCGGCGAATCGCGGCGATGTCGACGCTATTTCCTTTCCGGCAGCGTCGATGAGTCGAACGCTGCGTGCAGGCGCGAAACACCAACCGACAACCGATTCCGCCTTTCCCGCGAGTGCGGTGCCGTCATCCGCTGCCGCACTGCACGATTGCCTTCGCCGAGGCATCGGCGCAATCTGAGGTACGGCTTGCCGGCGCACGTTACGCCGGCTTTTGCTGTACGGCATGAATCCGGGGAGGGATCGATGTCGGATCCGAAAGCTGCGCCGGCGATGAGCCGGCGTGAGTTGCTGCGCATGATCGGCCTCACGGCCGGCGGCGCGGCGATGTATCAGGCGATGACGGCGCTCGGCTTTGCCAAGGCGTCCATGCGCACAGGTCCTGTCGATCTGAGCGGCACGCCGTCCGGCGCATCGGTGCTGATCCTCGGTGCGGGCATCGCCGGTCTCACCGCCGCGTATGAGCTGCGCAACGCCGGCTACAAGGTGCAGGTGCTCGAATACAACGCGCGACCCGGCGGCCGCAACTGGTCGCTGCGCGGCGGCGATACGTACACGGAGCTCGGCGGCGCGACGCAGCACTGTCGCTTCGATGCGGGCCTCTACGTCAATCCGGGTCCGTGGCGTATTCCGCATCATCATCAGCACCTGCTGCACTATTGCCGCGAGCTCGGCGTCAAGGTCGAGCCGTTCATCGAGATCAACCAGAACGCGTACCTGCACAACCGGCACGCGTTCGGCGGCAAGCCGCAGCGCTGGCGCACCTATGTTTCGGATTACAACGGCACGATCGCCGAGCTGCTTGCGAAAGCCGTGTCGCAGCACGGCCTCGATGCGCCGCTCGCGAAGGAAGACGCCGAGGTGCTGCTCGAAGCGCTGCAGCTCTGGGGCGCGCTCGACAAGGATTACCGCTACGTGCAGGGCGACGACACCAGCGATCGCCGCGGCTATGCGCGCGCGCCCGGCGGCGGGCTCACGGGGAAACCCGAGTTTTCGAAGCCGCTCGCGCCGAAGGACGTGATCCAGTCGCGGCTCTGGCAGTACCCGTGGATCAGCAGCATCTACGAATTCCAGGAAACGCTGTTCCAGCCGGTCGGCGGCATGGGCCGCATCGGCGAAGCGTTCGGGCGCGAGCTCGGCTCGCTTATCCGCTACCGCTCGCGCGTGATTGAGATCATTCAGGACGAGCGCGGCGTCACCGCGTTCTACGAAGACACCGCGAAACCGGGTGCGCCTCTGAAGGCGCGCGCCGACTGGTGCCTGTGCACGATTCCGCTGTCGATCCTCGGCCAGATTCCGATGAACGTCGGCCAGGCGATGACCGATGCGATCGCCGCGGTGCCGTATGCGTCGGCGGTCAAGGTCGGTTTGCAGTTCAAGCGCCGCTTCTGGGAAGAGGACGAGCAGATCTACGGCGGCATCACGATGACGGATCTGCCGATCCAGCAGATCGGCTATCCGTCATACGGTTTCTTCGAGCGCGGCAAGGGCGTGCTGCTCGGCGCGTACACGTGGGGCGCCGATTCGTTCCGCTTCAACGCGATGAGCCCCGAGGAGCGCGTCGCCGCGGCCGTGCGCGACGGCAGCCAGATCCATCCGCAATACACGCAGGAGTTCGACAACGGCGTCGCGGTCGCGTGGCACCGGTCGCCTTTCACGATGGGCTGCTTCGGCATCTGGTCCGAAGCTGCGCGCGAGAAGCACTACGACAATCTCTGCGCGATCGACGGCCGCATCGCGCTCGCCGGCGAGCACGCGTCGTACCTGCCGGCGTGGCAGGAAGGCGCGGTCACCTCGGCGCTCGATGCGATCACGCGGCTGCACCAGCGCGCGGTCGCGGGAGCACGCGCATGAGACGCTCATCGAATCTGCGCGGCGCGATCGTCATCGCAGCGATGCTCGCAACTTCTGTCGCGACGAATCCTCTTCGCGCGGACGATCCGCCGCCTGCTCAGGCGAAACGGAGCGGTGAAGACATCTACCTTCACATCTGCCAGGCATGCCACATGCCGGATGGGAAAGGCGCGCAAGGTGCGGGCACGTATCCTGCGCTGGCCGGCAATCCGAGGCTCGAATCGGCGCAATACACAGCGACGACGGTGTTCTTCGGCCGCCGCAACATGCCGCACTTCGGCGCGCAGCCGGGCCTTGGCGCGTTCGAGGAGTTCGTCGTCGTGCACCTCGACGACGCCGAGATCGCCGCCGTCGTGAACTACGTGCGCAGCCACTTCGGCAATCACTACACCGACGAGCTGACCGCGGCAGACGTCGCAGCGCTGCACTCCTCGCACTGAGGAGTGCGCGCCATTCTTTGATCTTATTCGGGCAGCGTCTGTCCGGTGCCGCCGAGCTCGGACGGGAAATCCTTGAGCTTGGGCAGCCCATCCTTCATCGCGCAGCACGGTCTCGCCATAGTTCACGTGCACGCCGGGCTTGAACGGAAGGGCCGGAATCGTCGCGGCGTAGACGTCCGTCAGGTTCCACAGCGGGTGGTGCGTCATCAGGTGGCCGCCGCAGCTCCTGCAGTACTGGCGATCGCTGCGATCGGTTTTCATGAAGCGGCCGACGAGATCGGCGCCCTTCGTCACCTTGACGTTGTCGGCCTTCCACAGCGTGAACGCGTTGACCGGCGCGGCTGCCCACGAACGGCAGGACGAGCAATGGCAGTAGCCCATGCCTTCGGGCGCGCCGGTGACTTCGATTTCGACGGCACCGCAGAAACAGGCGCCGGTGATCTTGTTGGTCATGCGAGCATCTCCGTAACGTTGAATCGTCCTGACCGAGCTCTGGTCGGCAGGGCAGTTCCGGAGAAGAACGCCGTTTCGGGCGCCGGTGCGACATCCCGGCCGCTCAGGGATCAGCGCGCTTTGCCCAGGCGGCGCTGGAAGCGGCGCGCCTTCGCGCCGTTGCCGCAAATGCGGTTTGAATCGAGGGGCTGACCTTCGTCAACCGGGATACTTCACCGGATCGATCTGTCTGAAAAATTCCGCCGCGTGCCGGCGCAGCGCGGGGTTCCACGGCGTGCCGAAGTACGCGCGCGCCTCGTGGATCTTCGCGAAATGCGCCTCCTCGGGCGACGTCATGTCGTGGATGTCGGGCGGCGGATCGATCGCAAGGCCCTTGGCCCGGCGCTGTTCCGTCATGCGCATCCACGCCTCGACTTTGCGTCGATCGAATCCGGCCAGCTCCCACGCTCGGCACGTGTAGCCCGATTCATCGCGCATCACCATCCAAAGCGTCGCCGCTTCCTTGTCCCCGCTCTGCGCGGCGACGTAGTACCAGACGTTGTCGCTCATTTCGATCGCTCGATCTGCTCCGGCGTTTTCCCGGAAACCCCTGCTGCAACGATCGTAGGCTCGCGGCGGCCCTCCGAACTGTGGCAGCCGTCGCGGTTGCCAAGCGTCGATGACGCCGTCGAGCTCGCCGGATTTGCGGCGAACGAAGTCCAGTGCGGGCCGATCTCGCGCGTTCAGGCTTCCGGATCAAGCGGCTTTCCTACGCGCACGCGACATCCTTGCCATTGCGAAAGCGCCGGCACGCTCGGAAAATCGCATCGATTCCTCTTGTCTGCGCAGCACGGCAGCCCCGCGCCTCGAGCGCGTTGGTCGGATTCGACGGGAGACCAGATATGAAAGAGGACGCTCGCCAACCTTATGTACTCGGCCACGGCAGCGACGAGCATCGCCGCCTGATCCTGCAATCGCGGTTCGTCGGCGATCTCACCGAGATCGTCTTCGCGCGCGCGGGCCTCGCGCAAGGCATGAGCGTCCTCGACGTCGGTTGCGGAGCGGGTGATGTCAGCCTGCTCGCCGCCGCGTTCGTCGGGCCGAACGGAAAAGTCCTCGGCGTCGATCAGTCGCCGGACTCCGTTGCGCTGGCGCGCGAGCGTGCCAAAGCGGCGGGCCTCGGCAATGTGCGATTCGAGGTCGCCGTTCTCGAAGACATCCAGGAGAGCGGACCGTTCGACGCGCTGGTCGGACGCCTGATCCTTCTCTATCTGAAGGATCCTGCGGTCGTTCTAAAGAAACTCGCGGAGCTCGTGCGTCCCGGAGGCGTCATCGCCTTTCAGGAAATGGACATGATGACGACGCACGCCGTGCCCGACGTGCCTCTGTATGCGAAGTGCGGCCACTGGATCGTCGGCGCGTTCACGCGCGCGGGCGTCGAAACATCGATGGGCTCGCAGCTCTATCGCATCTTCAAACAGGCGGGTCTTGCCGAGCCGCAGATGATCAGCGGCGGACGCGTCGAAGGCAGTCCTCAATCGCAGATCTACGAATGGCTCGCGCAAACCGTGCGCAGCCTGTTGCCGATGATCGAGAAGACCGGCGTCGCGACGAAAGACGAAATCGGAATCGACACGCTCGCCGATCGGTTGCGCAAGGACGTCGCCGACAACGGCGCTGTCGTGCATTCGCCGATGTTTGTCGGGGCGTGGGCTCGCAAGTGAGTCGGATTCCGGGCTGATTCCAGCCAATCCCTTTGTGTACGAGCATCGACACGGCCGGTCAGACCTCGAGTCGCTGAACAGCACATCTTCACTTGCAGACGTTCGGGCGCAACTCGCTAGTCTTTCATCCCAGTAAAACATCATGAGGCCTTCTCCATGGCTTGCGCCGTCACCCTGCGCCGAACCGGCGGATCGATCACGCTGTCGATACCCAAGAGCATCGCCCGAGCTCGGCCGTGGATGCCGGTTCCGTGATGGAACTCGTCGTCGAAGGCCGTACGCTCTCCGCGACGCCGGCACGCCGCAGCTTGGCCGATCGTCTGGCGGCGAGCCCAAAATCGCCGGCGCGCTGGCAACGTGATGAATCGTCGCTTCGTGATGGCGCGGTGGGACGCGAACTGCTGTGAGCCGCGGCATGCCGGCGCGCGGGGATATTCTCGCGCTGAGTCTCGATCCAACGCAGGGCCGGGAAATCCGCGGCTCGCGGCCGGTGCTCGTACTCTCGGCCGATGCCTTCAACAAGGCTTCCGGACTCTTGCTCGTGGCTCCCATCACGCAAGGTGGCAACGCCGCGCGCGGAAATCGGATTCTGCGTGACACTGATGGGATCCGGCACGAAGACGCAAGGCATCGTGCTGTGCGACCAGACGCGCACCGTGGACGCACGCGCGCGTCGTTTCAGCAAGATCGAGAAAGCGCCATCCGCCGTCGTCGAGGAAGCGCTCGATGCCGTGCGAGCGATCCTGGAGTGATGTAGCGAAAACCGGCCTGTCGCGGGTCCCTGCCGTGCGCGGGGCAGCTGCCAGCCGCTGCGTTCCGTCGTCGACGCTTGATCGCTTGGCGCGCATGCGCAAGCAACTTGCCGGACGCTGGGATCATCCGACCCGGACCGGCTACACTGCCTGCGCATCGGGGGATGTGAACGCACGCGTGGACGGACTGCTCGACCGCCTCAGGCAACGCAAGATCGTCCAGTGGGCGCTGGCCTACCTTGCCGGCGGGTTCGCGCTGTTGCAGGCCGTCGACATCATCGGCCAGCGCTTCGGCTTTCCCGAAATGATCGTGCGCGTGCTGATCGTCGTGCTCGCGGTCGGCTTCTTCGCGGCTCTGGTGCTCGCGTGGTATCACGGCGAGCGCGGCGAGCAGCGCGTCAGCGGCGTCGAGATTTCGCTGCTCACGCTGCTGCTCGCGATCGGCGGCGGCATTCCTCTGGCGTGTCGCCGTGACTGGGCATGCGGGCGACGCGCCGGGAGCGGCGGATGCGACCGGGGTGGCTGCGTCGCTCGGCGCCGCGTCGACCGCGGTGCTGCCGTTCGTCAACATGTCGGCCGACAAGGCCAACGAATACTTCTCCGACGGCATGACCGAGACGCTGCTCAACCGTCTTGCGCAGGTGCCGGAGCTCAAGGTCGCCGCGCGCACGTCGTCGTTCTCGTTCAAGGGCACCAACACCGACATGCGCAAGATCGGCGCCGCGCTCGGCGTCGCGAGCCTCGTCGAGGGCAGCGTGCAGCAGTCGGGCGATACGTTGCGCATCACCGCGCAGCTGATCCGCGCGGTCGACGGCGTGCACCTCTGGTCGCGCAACTACGATCGCAAGGCCGCCGATCTCTTCGCGATCCAGGACGAGATCGCCGCGCGCCGTCACCGAAGCGCTGATCGGCGAGCTGCTGCCGAAGACCAAGGCGATCCTCGCCAAGGGCGACACGAAGGATCTCGATGCGTACGATGCCTACACGCGCGGCCTGCAGCAGATCGCGATCAATTCGATCCCTTCGATCCAGAAGGGCGGGGCGCTGATGAATCAGGCGCTGGCGCTCGATCCGGGCTATGTCGACGCGATGGTCGGTCGTCATGCTGTCGGACCTGAGCCTGGTGCGCACCGGCGCGATCGTGCCGGCGGAGTTTCGCGCGCGCGTCGTGCCGGTGCTCGAGCGCATCGAGGCGATCGATCCCGAAAACGCCTCTGCGCTCGCGATCCGCGGCGAGATCGCCGATCAGCTCGGCGAGCACGACGAGGCGGTGCGCCTCGCAACCCACGCAGCGGCCGCGGCGCCCGGCTTCGCCTGGGTGCACGTGATCCTGGCGACGATCTACGGCAAGCAGGGCGACAGCGCGGCGATGCTGTCCGCGATCGATCAGGCCGTCGCGCTGAATCCGCTCGACAACAACGTCGTGCGCTTTCGCGCCTCGGCGCTGCGTCAGGCGGGACGCATCGACGAAGCGCGCGCCGCGGTGTTGCGTGCGATGGAGCTCGATCCGAAGAACAGCTCCAACTACTGGGAGCTCAGCCTCAACGACTACGTGCACGGCGATCTGGTCGGCGCGATCGTCAACAGCGGCAAGAGGCTATGTGATGGATCCGGACGATTCCGAATCGCCGGCCGTATCGGCGTTGTTCCTCGGCGAGATCGGCGAGATCGAAGCGGCAGAAGCGTGGTTGCCCGAATCCGAGCGGCTCTCGCCCGGCAACATTCACGAGGCCAGCGCGGCGGTGTCGGTTGCGTACGATCGCGGCGACATGCAGGCGGCGATGGCCGGCGCGCTCGCGCCTCGTGACGCGCAGGGCCGAGGAGCGCCACGATTTCTGGCGCAACGCGATGACCACCGGTTGCCTCGCGGCACGCGAGCTCGGCCGCGGCGCCGAGTTCCGTGCGGCGATGGAAGCCGCCGACGATCTTCCGCGCGATTTCACGCCCGCCGGATTCGCAAAGTGGGTCGGCCCGAAGGCATCGCCGAAGGCGCGGCTGCGTCAGCTCGCGGGAATACGCCACTGCGTATACGACGAAAGCCCAGCCGACGCGCCGCGTCGCGGACAGATCCTGGCACTGATGGCGGCGACGTTCGGCGACGACTGGGCAAACGCCGAGGAATGGCGCGACCTCGCCGCGGAGCTACGCGGCGATCGCGAGGCGATCATCGCCGGCTTCATCCCGCCGCAGCAGACGACCGTCGCCGACTTGCCGGTGCGCGCCGCATCGGCGCGTCTGCTCGGCATCGCCGACGACACGCGCGTCGCGGCGCATCTCGCCGGGCAGCGCATCGAGGTCGAACGCATGCGCGCGGCATTGCCGGCGGCATTGGCGAAGGAAGGTGTGCCGCTGCGGCCGACAGAGATCGCAAACGCCGCCAAGCAGGACAAGCCGGCGGGCAGCGGACCCGAATAGCGGCTGGCGCTCCGTAACGTGCGATCGTGTTTGCCGCGCTCGTGCGTGCGCGGTTACGGCGTCACATCACAGGATCGAAGCGCCACGCATCCATCGCGGATGCACGCAGCGTCAAACGGCCAGACTGCGCAGCACGAGATTCGAAACCGCCTCGACGCTCGCCTCGAGCTCCGCCGGTTCCTTGAGCTCGAGCAGCATCGGATGCGCGAACGGCTCGAGCGTCTCGAAGATCGCGCGGCACACTTCATCCAGCGGCGTCTTGCGCTCGAACTCGCCCGACGCGCGGCCGTCCTCGACGACGCGCGTCGCCGCCTCGAGCATGATCTGCTTGTGCCGCATCACCGAAGGAAAGCGTCCTTCGACGGCGGCCGTCACGAGATCGTGCAGCCTGCGCTCCTTGAAGAAGAGCTCGATGCCGCGGTCGGCGAGGCAGCGATAGAGACCGCGCAGCCGCTCGGCGGCTGATCGCTTCGAGTCGGCCGCAATCCCGAGCAGCTCGTCGTCGATGCGCGCGAGCGTCATCGCGCAAACCGCCTCGCCGATCGCCTGCTTCGATTCGAAGAACCGATAGACATACGCCGCCGACACGCCGATCGCCTTGGCGAGATCGGCGACGGTCGTCTTTGCGTAGCCGTAGTGGCGGAAGTGCTCGTCGGCCGCTCGCAGGATCTGCTCGCGGCGTTCGTGCTCGGCCGGGCCGCGCTGGCCAGCAGGGGAGGCGAAGGCTGATTCCATATGGTTATATGTTACGAAATAAGTTACCTGTTGACAACGAGTAACGAATCCATATAATCGTTACCAAGCCTAGGGAAGACGACGCCACCGCCGCCTTCCACCGCCCCGCACCGGATCCCACCCCCGTGCGCCGCGTCGAACTGCTGCAGCGCCGACAGTCCGCCGTCTCAACCCAGCGCGCTTGTTAGGAGTGATTGCCATGTTTGCCACGACCCGAAATTCCGTCTCGATGATACTCGGCGTTGCGCTGCTTGCCGGCGCCGCCTTCCAGACGTCGGCGTTTGCCGCCGATGCCACGCTTGCGAACAACGAGCGCGCCGCACAGGCCGTGATCGCCGGCGATACCGAAAGCCGTGCGGTGGTGTCCGCCGAAACATCGTCGCCGAGCCTCGCGCGCGCCGAAGCGCTCGCGCAGCGCGTCATTCTTGATTCGTCGGCGCCCGTCGCGAATCGCGATACGTCGATCAGCGAAGCGACGCTGACGCACAACGAGATCGCCGCGCAGCGTTCGATCGTCGATGCAACAGCGTCGGATGGATCCGTGCGCTACGAGGGCGCCGCGACGAAGAGTGTCGCGTCGACGCGTTCGCCCGCGACGCGTTGATAGGGTTCTTCCGGTAAGGCAAGTTTCCGGCGCAGCGAAGTCTCGCTGCGCCGGTGTGTGTCGAGGCAACGATCGGCCCGAAAGCGCGCGCGTTTATTTCGCTGCAGGCGGACCGAACCAGGTAGTCAACGCGTCGGCGAGACCGGCGTCATTCGGATCGCCCACCCACGCGACATAACCGTCGGGCCGAATCAACACGGCGCCCGGCGCAGAAACCGTTCCGATCGCCGGAAGCTCCCACGCACCGGTGTATTCGGCATCGATCAAGCGAACGCGATCCGCCCACGGCGCGATGTCGAAGCCGCCGCGCTCACCGAAGTTGATCAGCACCGGCCGCGCATCGTGCAGCAGCGTGAAGACGCGCAGCGGACCGTCGGCGGTGACGATATCGAGATCGGGCATGCGCCGACCGAGCAGCGGATGGCCCTCGCCGAGGTCGTAATGGATGTCGAGCCCGAACATCATCGCGGCGTATCGCTTGCGAGGCTCTTCCGATTTCAGGAGATCTGCAATGGTCTCGCGCAAGGCATCCGTGCGTGCGTCCGCGCGGCGCAGCGCGACCTGCGCCATCGTCGTGCGCAGCACGCGCGCAGCGACCGGGTGACGCTCGGCGTGATAGGTGTCTAGCAGGCTATCCGCGCGATATCCGCTTGACCACCTGGGCCAGCTTCCATCCGAGATTCACCGCATCCTGCACGCCGGTCTGAAGGCCCTGTCCACCGTCCGGCGCGTGCACGTGCGCGGCGTCGCCGGCCAGCAGGACGCGTCGGTCGCGATAGGTTGCGGCCTGCCGCGTCGTATCGGTGAATCGCGAGATCGACGTGGGACTGTGGACCCCGTAATCGGTGCCGTAGACCGCGATGAGCGCCTCGCTGAGATCACGCAGCGTGGGTTCGCTCCCGGATGCGAGCTGCCGCTCGGTCACCATGATCCGCACCGGCCCCTCATCGGCGTAGACGATCTTGCCGTCGCGGATCTTGTAGTCGACGCGGCCGATGCCGTGCGTGCCGATGGCGTCCTTGCGGACGCCGAGCTCGGGCGTCTCGGTCAACTCGACCTCGGCGATCAGGCAGCTCACCGTCGGATCCCACCCGGCGAACTCGATGCCGGCTGCCTTGCGCACGACGCTGCGTCCTCCATCGCAGCCGACGAGATATTCCGCCCGCATCGACTCACCGTCGGACAGCGCAACGTCGACGCCGGTTTCGTCCTGCGCGAAACCCGTCACCTCGCGTCCGCGATAGATCGTCACCGGCAACTCGCCGATCCAGCCGGCGAGAATGCGCTCGATGTGGTTCTGCCAGAGCCCGAGCACGTACGGATGCCGCGTCGGCAGCGAGTCGACATCCAAAGGCGCGCCGGCAAACGTGCCAGGCCCGGGCCACCTGTCCTTCCGCGAGGAACCGATCGGCGATTCCGCGCTGATCGAAAATCTCGAGCGTGCGCGAGTGCAGACCACCCGCGCGCGAACCGACAACATCCTGACTCGCGCGCCGCTCGACGATCGCGACATCGACACCCGCCAAAGCGAGCTCGCCCGCGAGCATCAAACCCGTCGGACCACCGCCCGCGATGAGCACTGCATGTTCGGTCATAGGGACGTACCTCCGCGTTGAGAGGTCGGCGATGGTGCGCCCGGGGGCGGGGCTTACAGCAAGTCCCTCGCGCGCTATAATCTGAAATGGGAAGAGGCTGGTGGTCGCCGTTCCCCTATCTCGTCCGCCACGACGGACAAACTCCTCGCGACGCATAAGCCGCACACCGCGGCCGATTCCGTATTTTTCACGGCGTTCATGAATGCGGTCCGCGCGTTCGTGCGCGGGTTGCAGCCCACATTTCGACCCAGCCAACCGGTCGCTTGCATGCGGCCAAGTCATATTGCATACTGAACCATATGGTTCAGTGTCGTCCGACCCACTTCGATGCTTCGTTCGCCGCGCTTTCGGACGTCACCCGACGCGGCGTTCTGGAGCAGCTCGGGCGTGCGGACGCTTCAATCACGGAGCTTGCCGACAAGTTCCACATGACCCTCACGGGCATGAAGAAGCATGTCGGCGTCCTGGAGCAGGCGGGGCTCGTCACGACGGAGAAGATCGGGCGCGTGCGGACCTGCAAGCTTGGCCTGCGCCGACTCGAAGAAGAGGCGGCATGGATCGAGAGGTACCACCAGCTCTGGAACGCACGCTTCGACGAGCTGGACAAGGTTGTCGAGGAACTGAAACGAAAGGAGAAAGCCGGTGGACGCAAGAAATCAAAGTGAGCCGACCCCCATGAAGAACAGCACGACGGTGGAACGAAAATCCGAGCGTGAGGTTGTCGTCACGCGAACCTTCGCCGCCCCGGCGCGCATCGTGTTCGAGGCGTGGACCAAGCCCGAGCTGTTCCGGCAGTGGTGGGTGCCGAAGTCGATGGGAATGTCCCTGCTTTCCTGCGAAATGGATGTTCGTGTCGGGGGCAGGTACCGTTTGGAGTTCGCACACGGGGACTCAACTGCGGCGTTCTTCGGCACGTACAAGGAAGTAACACCGCACTCGCGCCTCGTCTGGACCAATGAGGAAAGTGACGAGGGTTCCGTCACGACGGTGACCCTCGCGGAAAAAGACGGCAAGACGTTGCTGGTCATGCACGAGCTTTATCCCTCGAAGGAAGCTCTCGACGCTGCCGGCACCGGGGCGGCGGATGCGATGGGCGAAACATTCGCGCAACTGGACGAGCTTCTCGTCGCTCTCGGCGCGAGACCCTGAGTCGCCACTGCGCACGTGCAAGAGCACGTGCGCAGTGTCCGCCGAGCTGTTCGTGCGGTACGGCATCCGATCAGCCACGATTCGGCGCCGGCAAGTCGCCAATATGGGCGAGCTATACGTGCCGCATGTAAGATCGTCGCCCTAGGCGCGCTGAGACGTTTCTGGCAGCGCTATCCCGATTCCGAGCAACCGCTCAAGGCCTGGTACGACGAAGCCAAGCACGCACGCTGGACCACGCCGCAACAGATCAGAAATCGCTACGCCAGCGCCAGTTTCGTCGGCAAGAATCGAGTCGTGTTCAATATCAAAGGCAACGATCTACCGGCTGATCGTCGCAGTGGCGTACCGCTTTCAAGCGGTCTATCATCAAGTTCGTCGGTACTCACGCGCAGTACAACCGAGTCGATGCCGAGACTGTAGAGGACCTATGAACATCCATCCGATCCGCACCAAGAAGGATTACAAGATCGCCCTGCGCGAACTGTCGGCGTATTTCGACAACGAGCCCGAACCGAAGACGGAAGAGGGCGATCGTTTCGAAATCCTCGCGACGCTCGTCGAAGCCTACGAAGCCAAGCACTTTCCAATCGAGGCGCCCGATCCCGTGGAGGCCATCCGGTTCCGGATGGAGCAAGGCGGCCTCACGGTCAAGGATCTCGTGCCTTCGATCGGTCGGCCGAATCGCGTCTATGAAGTGTTGAATCGCAAGCGCGGTCTCACGATCGAGATGATTCGCAGCCTCCATCGGAACCTGGGCATTCCGGCGGAGAGTCTGATCGGCCCGTCGGCGACACAAATACCTCTCTGATAGGATGCCGCCATGCAACTCACACTCACCATCGATCGCGAAGACGACGGCCGCTGGATCGTCGAAGTACCCGAGCTTCCCGGCGTCATGGTCTACGGCGCGACGCGCTCCGAAGCGATGGCAAAAGCGGAAGTTCTCGCGCTTCGGGTGCTCGCAGACCGCATCGAGCACGGTGAAGCGGAACCCGTTCCGATCAGCATCGTGTTGCCCGCCGCCGCGTGAGTGTTTGGCCATCGGTTCGCGCGCGAGCATTGCTGCAAGCGCTGCTACGCATCGGATGGACGATCAAACGTCAGACCGGCTCGCACCGCGTACTGAGTCGCAGCCAATGGCCGGATTACGTTTTCTCGTTTCACGACGGCGATGAAGTCGGCTCGCGCATGCTCGCGCGCGTCGCAAAACACACCGGCCTCACGCCCGACGATCTGTAGTTGCCCATCACATCCATAGGGTGGGCTTCAGCCCACCGCAGCGCCGCATCAAGTCTTCGCCTTCACGACCCGCAACCTCCGCGGCACGCTGACGCCCATCCGCCGCAGCGTGATATCGCCGCGCTGATCGGTCGACAGAAACGCTGTCGCGCCGATCGGGAAGCCGATCGCTTTCAGCCATTCGCCGCGGAGGACCAGCATCGGCACGTCGACCGTCGCGCGGCCGACCGTGACTTTCGATGCGAAGACGCGCTGGATCGGTTCGGCGACCGGCGAGGGCGCCGGCTTTGCGCTCTGCGGGCGCGACGCGCGCGAGGCGGTGCGGGATTTCTTGGCCACAGGTGGCTCCTTTGCGAAGTCACCTTTTCAGCGGTGGGTGACGGACCGCGCAGGTTGGCGGACCGGAAGGAAGCAACCGGCGAGCCCGAAGGCTCCCTGCGCGATCCGCCGTAGTCGGCGCGGATTGCGCGACGCGACGCCTACGGCGAAGCCGAGGGTTGCGTGGTTCTTACTTTCAGGGCCGCCAAGCCCTTTGTCGCCAGTTATGCGACGTGAAGTCTAGAGGAAAATCGATCCGTCGGGTGTCGCCTCTCGTGTAAAAAAAATAAACTTTTTCATAGGCTTAAGGAGCGTCCCGGCGATGGATGCCGTTTGAACTTCCGCAACCACGGCCTGTCAACTAATGGTGTTAATCTTCACTCACCCGAAGCCCGCGCAGAACCGGCTCCTATGAACGCCCGAATGACGCACGCGGCCCCGTGTATTACGCGCTGATACAAGTGCGTCTTCAATCCCGTTGCCGCAATGTCCAAGTACGCAGACTCTGTGCAAGACCTATTGCGGCGTGATGGGGTATACATTGTATGAACCTCTCCGTGTTCCAGACATTAAATACTGGCGATAGAAGGGGGGAATCTTCCATCACCATCTGTGGTGATGGAATGAAAGATGGCAAATTTTATTCTGGACGAGGGCGGACAAGCGCAGCCCGGTTATATCCTCGGATTCCGACTTCTATTTCATATCACACGACAGTTCAATACGTAACGCATGTTGAGTTCATCGCCGAGGTGGGCGAAGGGGGCTAAAGGCTGGTCCATGACGTTGTAAGCCTAGAACATCTAAGCCGGGATAGGGCATGCGCTATTCTTGATGCGATAGTTCCGCGCGCGGATGAAGACTTGGATGCATATTTGGCCCCTGGATTGCAGGGCGTCGTCTTGGCGTCTCAAACGCCGAGAAAACGTGACGATTTCGAATCCATTTTCGACACGAAGACTTCCCCGTTGATTGACAAGGGCACGTTGGTCGTTCGCATTCACCGCATGATTTCGCAACTTGGTTACCCTCCGGACTTGCAGCCGGGCATGTTCTTCGCACGCTTGAAAAGATTTGTAACTGAGGTCATCGGTAAAGCATGCCGTCTATCGACACGGATCTTATTTCGTGGAAGGCACGATGACCTCTGGATTTCGACAAGTTGATTCCGCAGCTAAAGTCACTCCATGCAATCGTAAGAGATGCGTTCGATTCAACGACGACAACGTATGCGCGGAGTCTTTGGCAATGTAATACGATCGCACGATCAACAAATGAATCCTCGGGGACCGGCTCGCTTCGGACGGGCAGCAATCTCGTAACATTCCTCTTGCGCAAGTCAGTTCTGCCGCGGTTTCTGCGTCACAATCGCCGGTACGGGCGCGTCGTATCCGCTAAATCAAGCAGCGCAATGGAGTTCGTTCGGGTAGGCGCACGGACACGTCTTACGGTCAATCCTTAACGTGCGGTCAGGGGCGGCCTTAGACGTTCGATCACAGTGGCGGATACCACATGTTCGAGAATGTTCGCTTCAGTCCTCATCACGCCTCTATCTCCGATCCTGGCTGACTTGCTCGATGTCTCTCGCCAAGCGATTTACAAATGGTTGTCGCTTCAAATTCTAACTCCTGAGGATGCAACACTGATAAGGCTTACAGGCCTCAGCAAGATTGCGGATGCTTTTCGGGTCGGGTGGCGTAGAAGCGCGCAGGGGGCTCTATTGAAGATGCCCGCCGTCGCTGGGCCGTGATCTCGTCAAAGCAGACAATTTTGATATAGCTTTAGTCGATTCACTCATACGAGAAGCCCGCGCCATCGAAAGCGGGTTACGAGCGGGTCTCGCTATGTCAAGCTCCAAAGCGCGTACCGAATGAGGACTGGATGGCGTACGAATCGATTCCAGGATCGTCCAACGTCGATGGATGCATAGATGCTCGGCCGCGGCACAACGTGGCGCCAAGGAAGCGTCCTCACAGACGATACACGCTCAAGCCTTGCGCCTCGATGGTGTGCTAAATGACGTTCCGTACAAAGTGGGTTATTTTCGTTTCCCACGGACTGCGGGATATCCCCAGTGACGCTGAGGAAGTGATCGAGGTAATCGTTGGGTAGCGTGGTTCCTCGTAATCCTGAGTCTACGGGGGCGCCCGCAATCCAAGACGGCTTCATGTCCGATTCGCGGGCGACGAGCGCGTAGATACATATATCGAGCTTAGGCACGCGAATACCGGCGAACGGATCCCGAAGAACACCTTCGACGCTGATCCAGATCGAGAGCCGGATCCCCGGTTAACTCTGTCGGAGCCAGAAAAAGCGATCGCTCAAGCAATGGCTTTCTGCTCGATATGGGCAGGCCAGCCTTCCCGAATGCGTTCGAGGACCGTTTGAGGGCGGAAGTTCGCCTCGAGCAAGCGAACTCGCCCCAGAAGATTGGAGCGGCAGATCGCAGGAGGTGCTCCGACCCGGCCTAGCGATTCTCTGTTGGCACTCTATCTTTGATCTTGGCGCCACGCGCGGGGAAAGAGCTTCCGGACGATGAACCGTACGTCCTGAAGGTATTGTGTCGTGTACGACCCGGAACACGGTGGGCGCGGAAGCTCGAACTAGGGGGCTGAAGAAGTTGCTGCTCATTAACTCGAGCTGTTCCACGAAGCGTTTTGGAACGCCAGATATAGCCCCACACTAGTTGCTTTGGAAGATTGCGCCGCGATCTCGGCGACGGAAATGCGCTTGTCGGCTCTAAGAAGAGTTGATCTTTGGCGAACGGAATACATGAGTAGCAAACGAGGAAGAGGGTGGGGAGTTTCTGCCGGTTGCTGAGATGCCGCCGTAATCGCTACTCGCCCAAGCGTCAACAACGACGCATTCCCCCCCGCCGCCGTCGTATTGATCGTCAACGTCCTCTCCGTAGCAAACCGCAACAAATAATGCGGCCCACCGGCCTTCGGCCCCGTCCCGGATAGGTTCTCGCCACCAAACGGCTGCACGCCCACCACCGCACCAATCTGGTTGCGGTTGACATACGTATTCCCGACCTTCGCGCGCTTCGCGATGTGCTCGATCGTCTCGTCGATGCGGCTGTGCACGCCGAGCGTGAGTCCGAATCCGGTGCCGTTGATCGCGTCGATCACGTCGTCGAGCTCGTCGGATTTCCAGCGCACGACGTGCAGCGCGGGGCCGAACACTTCGTGCGTCAGCAGCTTTGATCGACGGGATCTCGTACGCGCGCGGGAGGAAGTACGTGCCGTGTTCGGAGCCGGGCGCGAGTTTCGTGATCTTGATGAGTTTGGCTTCGCGTTCCATGCGCGCGGCGTGTTCTTCGAGGTTCTGGCACGAGGGCACGTCGATGACGGGGCCGACGTCGGTCGAGAGCAGCGCGGGGTCGCCGACGACGAGCTCGTCCATCGCGCCGGCGAGCATCGTGATGACTTTGTCGGCGATGTCGTCCTGCACGTAGAGCACGCGCGCGGCGGAGCAGCGTTGGCCGGCGGAGTCGAATGCGCTCGCGAGCACGTCCTTGACGAGTTGTTCGGGCAGCGCGGAGGAATCGGCGATCAGCGCGTTCTGGCCGCCGGTTTCGGCGATCAGCGCGGCGATCGGCGCGTTGCGCGCGGCGAGCGTGCGGTTGATCGTCCACGCGGTTTCGGTGGATCCGGTGAAGCAGACGCCGGCGATTTCGTCGCGCGTCAGCAGCGTCTTGCCGAGCACGGAGCCTTTGCACGGCACGAATTGCAGCGCGCCTTCGGGCACGCCGGCTTCGTGCAGCAGCTTGACGGCGGCGTAGCCGATCAGCGTCGTCTGGTCGGCCGGTTTCGCGATGACGGCGTTGCCGGAGGCGAGGCCGGCGGCGACTTGTCCGGTGAAGATCGCGAGCGGGAAATTCCACGGGCTGATGCAGACGAAGACGCCGCGGCCGCGGAGGAACAGCTGATTCGTTTCGCCGGTCGGGCCGGGCAGGTTTTCGGGTTGTCCGAAGAGTTTGCGCGCCATCGCGGCGTAGTAGCGGCACATGTCGGCCGCTTCGCGCACTTCGCTGATCGCGGCGGGAATCGTCTTGCCGGCTTCGCGCACGCAGAGCGCGATGAATTCGCCGCGGCGTTTTTCGAGCAGGTCGGCCGCGTGTTCGAGGATCGCGGCGCGGCTCGCGGCCGGCAGCGCATCCCACGACGGTTGCGCGGCGACGGCGTTGCTCAAGTGCTTTTTCGATCGTCGCGGCGTCGGCGTTGCGCGATGTGCCGACGACTTGCCGGCGATCGGCCGGGTTCGTCACGTTGCGCGTTTCGCCGCCGAGCGCGGCGCCGGGCACGAGCGGCTCGGCTTTCCACGGGCCTTTCGCGGCATTCACTGTGGTCGGCGAGCTCGCGCAGCGCATCGTCGTTCGCAAGGTTCACGCCCATGGAATTCTTCCGTAGTTCGACCGTAGAGGCCGACCGGCAGCGGAATGCGCGGGTGCGGCTTGGAGGGAAACGCGCGCACGATTTCGGCGGGATCGGCGACGAGGTCGCGGATCGAGACGTCTTCGTCGACGACGCGGTTGACGAACGAGGTGTTCGCGCCGTTTTCGAGCAGGCGGCGCACGAGGTACGGCAACAGGTCTTCGTGCGATCCGACCGGCGCGTAGACGCGGCACGGCACGTTCATGTTATTCGCGCCGATCACTTCGGCGTAGAGATCGCCGCCCATGCCGTGCAGGCGCTGGAATTCGAACGGGCGGCCGTGCGCGAAGTGGTGGATCGCGGCGATCGTGTGTGCGTTGTGCGTCGCGAACTGCGGATAGATCGCGGCGGCGCCGGCGTCGAAGAGTTTGCGTGCGCAGGCGAGGTACGAGACGTCGGTGTTCGGTTTGCGCGTGTAGACGGGATAGCCCGGCAATCCCAGTTCCTGCGCGCGCTTGATTTCGGAATCCCAGTACGCGCCTTTGACGAGTCGCACGCACCAGCGGCGATTCGCCTTGCGCGCGGTTTCGGCGAGCCAGTCGATGACGAACGGCGCGCGCTTCTGGTACGCCTGCACGGCGAGGCCGAAGCCGTTCCAGCCTTCGAGCGACGGATCGGCGAAGACGGCGCCGATGATGTCGAGCGAGAGCTCGAGGCGATCGGCTTCTTCGGCGTCGACGGTCATGCCGATGCCGTTCTTCATCGCGAGTTGCGCGAGCGCGAGGATTTTCGGCGTCAGTTCCGCGTGCACGCGTGCGCGCTTGGCGACTTCGTAGCGCGGGTGCAGCGCGGAGAGTTTCACCGAGATCGATGGCGCGTCGAGCACGCTCGATTCGCGTTGCTTCAACGTCGCGCTGCGGGCGCCGAGTGCGTTGATCGCGTCGACGTAGGCTTTGTAATAGCGCTCGGCGTCGGGTTGCGTCAGCGCGGCTTCGCCGAGCATGTCGTACGAGTAGCGGTACGCGGCGTTTTCTTTTTCGGCGGAGCGATCGAGCGCCTCTTTGATCGTGCGGCCCATGACGAACTGGTGGCCCATGATGCGCATCGCCTGGCGCACGGCGAGGCGGATCACCGGTTCGCCGGCGCGGCCGACGAGGCGTTTCAGTGCGCCGGTGAAGTCGCGGCGCGTTTCGTCGGCGAGGTTGACGAGCTGGCCGGTCAGCATCAGGCCCCAGGTCGAGGCGTTGACGAAGACGGAGTCGCTGGTGCCGATGTGTTTCTTCCAGTCGGCTTCGCCGAGCTTGTCGCGGATCAGCTTGTCGGCGGTGGCGCTGTCGGGAATGCGGAGCAGCGCTTCGGCGACGCACATGAGCAGCACGCCTTCCTCGCTCGAAAGGTCGTACTGGCGCATGAAGGATTCGACGGCGCTTTGCTGATCGGCTCGCGCGCGTACGCGGGCGACGAGCTCGGATGCGCGCGCGAGGACGAGCTCGCGTTCGGCGGGCGGGAGCGTCGCCTGGGTCAGCAGATCGTCGACGGCTTCGGTTTCGTCGCGCGACCACGCGGCGGTGATGCGCGCGCGGGCGGGCTCGACGGCGGTCGGGAGTTCGGGGGTGAGGATGTCGCTCAAGGCGGCGTCTCGGAGAAAGGGGCGGGCGGATAGGATCGGGCGCCGCGGAGGCGCGGTAGTGTAGTGAGCAGCCGATTTAGGGCCAAGGTCGCGTGCGATATAGGGCGTGCTGCGGCGGAATGTCACATGGGGCTCGCAGTGGGCGTTCGCGCGGCTTGCCCTCACCCCAGCCCTCTCCCGCTTGCGGGAGAGGGGGTAGGCGTGAGGGCAAGCTGGCGAAGCGCTGTCCACAAGCTTGCCCTCACCCCAGCCCTCTCCCGCAGCGCGGGAGAGGGCGCGAAGCGGCGCAAGCGGAGAGCACGTCGAGCGATAACTGCGGCGGAATGTCACAGCGCCCGACCCACGGCAACCGCCGCCGCGCACGCGCTCGTCCTTGCCCGCGAACGCACCAGTCCACTATCATTTCAAGGCTTCGCTTACCGTTTTTCTCCATATCGGTGCAGGGTTGCGGCGGTCGCCGGCGATCCGGGTCGTGGGGGCCCGGGACGACGCGGCTGCAGACCTGATTTTCCCAGGCTAATCAAGCACTCCGGCGCCGATAGCCGATCAAGGTGACACGATGATTCCAAGTGGGGTTTCGCACGCCCGCCGTGCGCTCGCGGCGACCGCGCTGCTGGCCAGCGGCGCGGCGTTCGCCAATCCGGAGCCGTGGCAGCTCAATCTGACGCCCGGGGTCACCGCGATCTCGCAGCGCATCTGGCAGCTGCACATGCTGGGCTTCTACGTTTGCCTCGGCATCGGCTTCCTCGTGTTCGGCGCGATGTTCTTCGCGATGTTCAAGTTCCGCAAGTCGAAGGGCGCGGTCGCCGAGCAGTGGAGCCACTCGCACCAAGCTCGAGACGATCTGGACCGTCGCGCCGATCGTGCTGCTCGTCGTGCTGGCGTGGCCGGCGACGAACCTGCTGATCGACATGGCGAACACCGAAAACGCCGACATGACGATCAAGGTCACCGGCTATCAGTGGAAGTGGCGCTACGAGTACGTCGACTACGCCAAGAAGAACACCGGCGTCAATTTCATCTCGAGCCTCGATCAGGATTCGAACCGCACGCGCCAGCTCGGCTCGGGCCTCGATCCGCACGCGGTCAAGGACGGCGACTACGAGAGCTATCTGCTCAACGTCGACAAGCCGCTGGTCGTGCCGGTCGGCATCAAGATCCGTTTCGTGATCACCGGCGACGACGTCATCCACGCGTGGTGGGTGCCGCGCTCGGCTGGAAGCAGGACGCGATCCCCGGAATCATCAACAGCACGTGGACCGAGATTCCGACGCCGGGCGTCTATCGCGGCCAGTGCGCCGAGCTTTGCGGCAAGGACCACGGCTTCATGCCGATCGTCGTCAAGGCCGTGCCGAAGGCCGAGTTCGAGAAGTGGCTGGCCGACGAGCAGGCCGCCGAAGGCGTGAACAAGGCGGCCGCGACGGCCGACAACGCGGCGCCCGCCGCACCGACGACGCCTCCGCAGGGCTGATCGCAACTTATACGTATTCGAGGTTCAGGTCATGGCCGCAGCCAATCCCGCCATCCACCGCGCACGCGCACGACGCGCACGACGACCACGATCACAAGCCGCACGGCTTTCTGCATCGCTGGCTGTTCACGACGAACCACAAGGACATCGGCACGCTGTATCTCGTCTTCGCGCTGACGATGTTCTTCATCGGCGGCTCGATGGCGATGATCATCCGCGCCGAGCTCTTCAAGCCGGGCATGCAGCTCGTGCAGCCGGAGTTCTTCAACGAAATGACCACGATGCACGCGCTGGTCATGATCTTCGGCGCGGTCATGCCGGCGTTCGTCGGCCTCGCCAACTGGCTGGTGCCGATGATGATCGGCGCGCCGGACATGGCGCTGCCGCGCATGAACAACTGGTCGTTCTGGATCCTGCCGTTCGCGTTCTTCCTGCTGCTCAGCGAAATCTTCATGCCGGGCGGCGGCCCGCAGGGCGGCTGGACGATGTATCCGCCGCTCGCGATCGAGGGCGGCGTCAACGTCGCCTTCATGATCTTCTCGATTCACCTGATGGGCATCTCGTCGATCATGGGCGCGATCAACATCATCGCGACGATCCTCAACATGCGCGCGCCGGGCGTCGATCTCTTGAAGATGCCGGTGTTCGTGTGGAGCTGGCTGATCACGGCGTTCCTGCTGATCGCGGTGATGCCGGTGCTCGCGGGCGCGGTGACGATGCTGCTCACCGACAAGTTCTTCGGCACGAGCTTCTTCAACGCGGCCGGCGGCGGCGATCCGGTGATGTTCCAGCACATCTTCTGGTTCTTCGGGCATCCCGAGGTCTACATCATGATCCTGCCGGCGTTCGGCATCGTGTCGGAGATCATCCCGACCTTCGCGCGCAAGCCGCTGTTCGGCTACCAGGCGATGGTCTACGCGATCGCGTCGATCGCGTTCCTGTCGTTCATCGTGTGGGCGCACCACATGTTCACGGTCGGCATGCCGCTCGGCGGCGAGCTCTTCTTCATGTACGCGACGATGCTGATCGCGATCCCGACCGGCGTGAAGGTGTTCAACTGGGTCACCACGATGTGGAAGGGCTCGATGACGTTCGAGACGCCGATGCTGTTCGCGATCGCGTTCGTCATCCTGTTCACGATCGGCGGCTTCTCGGGCGTTTCGCTCGCGCTCGTGCCGGCCGACTTCCAGTACCAGGACACCTACTTCGTCGTCGCGCACTTCCACTACGTGCTGGTCACCGGCGCGATCTTCGCGATCATGGCCGCGGTGTACTACTGGATCCCGAAGTGGTCCGGCAACATGTATTCGGAGAAGTGGGGCAAGATCCATTTCTGGAACAGCGTCGTGTGGGTCAACGTGCTGTTCTTCCCGCAGCACTTCCTCGGCCTGGCCGGCATGCCGCGCCGCGTGCCCGACTACAACGTCGCGTTCGCCGACTTCAACATGATCTCGTCGATCGGCGGATTCCTGTTCGGCGCTGAGCCAGCTGATCTTCGTCGGCGTCATCATCCACTGCGTGTATTTCTCCAAGCAGCGCGCGACATCGCGCGTGTGGGAAGGCGCGCGCGGGCTCGAGTGGACGCTGTCGTCGCCGCCGCCGTATCACAGCTTCACGACGCCGCCGGTGCTGGACAGCATGTCGCTCGCCCATGGCGATGTAACGCATTAGGCGCTGATCGAAGTCACGACGTGAAACCGCCAGTCCGCCACGACGATCTCGACGCCCGCCGCGCCGCCGCGAAGCGCACGGCGTTGATCGTCGGCGCGATCGCGGTGTTCCTGTTCGTGCTTTCGATCGTCGAAGTGGCGATTCAGAAATGACCGCGCCGACGCCATCGATCGGAGCGCAACCGCGGCGTGCTCAAGGCCGCGCTGATCGTCTGCGCGTGCGCGTTCCTGTTCGGCTTCGCGATGGTGCCGATCTATCGCATCGCGTGCGAGCACGTGTTCGGCATCAAGCTCGCGCAAGGCGCGGCGAGCGCGGAAAAGACCAGTCGGGTTCGTCGAGGACGACACGCGCACGATCCGCGTGCAGTTCGTCGCCAGCGTCAATTCGAAGCTGCCGTGGGCAGTTCCAGTCGGAGCTGCCGAGCATCGAAGTGCATCCGGGCAAGCTCACCGAAGCCTGGTTCGACGCGACGAACAACGCGAGCGAAGCGATCGTCGGCAACGCGGTGCCGAGCATCGCGCCGAACACGCGCGTCGCTCTACTTCAACAAGACCGAATGCTTCTGCTTCACCGAGCAGCTGCTGAAACCCGGCGAATCGCGGCGCATGCCCGTGCGCTTCGTCGTCGATCCGAAGCTGCCGAAGGAAGTCACCGAGCTCACGCTCTCGTACACGTTCTACGAAAACACCGTCGCGACGCAGCGCGTGGCCGCCACCGGCTCGCCGCTGCCCGCGGGCGGATAAATAACTCACGATCTTACCGATCAGGATTTCCAGACATGGCCCACTCCCACGACACGGCGCACGACCCGAGCCACTACTACGTGCCGCACGGCAGCCACTGGCCGATCATCGGCTCGTTCGGCCTGCTCGTTCACGGTCGGCGGCGCGGGCCTCTGGCTCAACGACGCGCGCTCGATCGGCAAGCCGGCCATGGCGTTCGGCATCGCGCTGCTGCTCTTCATGATGTTCGGCTGGTTCGGCACGGTCATCCGCGAATCGCTGCAGGGCTACTACAACAAGCAGGTCGACACCTCGTTCCGCATGGGAATGATGTGGTTCATCTTCTCCGAGGTGATGTTCTTCGCGGCGTTCTTCGGCGCGCTGTTCTACGCGCGCGCGCTGTCGGTGCCGTGGCTCGGCGGCGAAGGACACGGCGCGCTGACCAACTATTTCCTGTGGCCGAACTTCTCGCCGGCATGGCCGACCAACGGTCCCGGCCACATCGGCGGCCAGTTCTCGACGATGGCGCCGTGGGGCATTCCGCTGCTCAACACGCTGCTGCTGCTCTCGTCCGGCGTCACGATCACGATCGCGCACCATGCACTGCGCGCCGGCAACCGCAAGGTGCTGCTGATCTTCCTCGCGCTCACGATCATCCTCGGCTTCACGTTCCTTGGCTTCCAGGCGCACGAGTACATCGAGGCGTACACGAATCTGAACCTCACGCTCGGCAGCGGCGTCTACGGCTCGACGTTCTTCATGCTGACCGGCTTCCACGGCCTGCACGTGACGCTCGGCGCGATCATGCTGACGGTGATCTGGCTGCGCTGCGCGCAAGGGACACTTCACCAAGGATCACCACTTCGCGTTCGAAGCGGTGGCCTGGTACTGGCACTTCGTCGACGTGGTGTGGCTCGGGCTTTTCATGTTCGTGTACGTGCTCTGACGACACGCGAACGCACACGTTACCGTCGTCCCGGCGAAAGCCGGGATCCATGTTGATCTGCTCATCGATTGGGGCGGCTCGCAAAAGCACGATGGCTGCGGAAGCTCGCGGCTCTGCGCCGGATGACGACGCGTGATGCGGCTACTGCCCGATCCCGTGCGGCTTGATCAACCCGGTCAGGATGCCGACGATCACGAGGATGATCAGCAGCACCGACAGACCAATGCGCCGCGTCAGCGCCTTGACCGTGCGATTGGTCTGACCCTTGTCGGTCATCATGAAATACAGGCCGGCGCCGAGGTTGTAGATGATCGCCGCGAGCAGGATGACAATGACGATCGTGGTCAGCATTGCGCGTCGTCTCGGCAGGGGCCAGCGAATTCGCGAGGAAGTATACCCGCACCGCGGTGCTGCACGTGGATAGGCGCTGGCATCGCCCGCGCGCGTTCGCGGTGCTGCTGACGCTGTTCGGCGTCGCCGTGTTCGGCGTGCTCGGCCGCTGGCAGGTGCATCGCGCGGACGAGAAGGAACGCCTGTTCGCGGCCTACGCCGGCGCCGGCTCGCAGGCGCCGGTGACGCTCGAGAGCGCGCGCCGCATCGCGGCGTCGCCACGCTATCCGCTGGTCAGCGTGCGCGGCCGCTACGACACCGCGCACACGTACATCCTCGACGACCAGACCCACGACGGCGCGGTCGGCAGCGTCGCCTACGCGATCTTCGAGCCGGCCGACGGCAGCACGCCGATCCTCGTCGATCGCGGATTCGTCGCGGGACCGACGCGCGGCGCAGCGCCGACGATCGCGCCGCCGCCGGAAGGCGAGCAGGCGCTTCTCGGCGTTGTACGCGCCGCCGCCGGGCTCGGGCCTGCGCCTCGGCGGCAATGCGCTGCCGCGGCAGACAAGTTGGCCGAAGCGCTCGATCTACCTCGACGTGCACGATGTCGGCGCCGACATCGGCCGCACGCTCGATGCGAAAATCCTGCTGCTCGCGCCCGAGAAGGGCAGCGGCTTCGTGCGCGAATGGCGTCCGGACGTCTTTCCGCCCGAACGCCATCGCGGCTACGCATTCACCTGGTTCACGCTCGCCGCCGTCGTCGTCATCGTCTTCGTCGGCATGCACTGGCGCAAAGACCCATCGACATGACACCCGACAATCGCAAACGCTTCGGCCTGATCCTGATCGTGCTGCTGTTCGCGACGCCGATCGTTATCGCGTACGTGCTGAACGCGCTCGGCTGGCGCCCGTCCGGCATGCGCAACTACGGCACGCTGATCGAGCCGCCGCAGGATCTGACCGCCGCACGCTTCGTGCTCGACGACGGCAAGCCGCTCGACGTGGAAGGACGACGACTGGTCGTGGACGCTGGTCGCGCTGACCGGCCCCGGCTGCGCGGAGAAATGCCTCGCGCGCATCGACGAGCTTCGCCGCGCGCGGCTCACGTTGAACCAGAACGCGCATCGCGTGCGCGTCGTCGTGCTCGACGGCACGCTGCCGGAAAACGCGATCGCGCCGCTGAAGCCCCTGCAGCGCGCGCGCGACGCGGACGAAAAACTCGCCACATTCCGGCCGGCGAAACCGGACGATGTCGCCGCCGTGCTCATCGATCCGCATGGCTTCCTGATCCTGAGCTATCCCGCCGGCTACGACGGCAACCTCCTGCGCAGGGATCTCGCGCAGGCTGATCAAGGGATGAGCGCTTCGGATGTCTTCCGCTCGATCGTGACGCCGGCGCGCATCGCCGCGTTCGCCGCCGTGTTCGCGTTCGGCGTGATCGTGTTCGGCGCGTTCGTGCGACTTTCCGACGCGGGCCTTTCGTGCCCCGACTGGCCGACCTGCTACGGCAAGGCGATCATGGCCCGGCCACGAACAACGACATCGCGCAAGCGAACGCCGCGTTTCCGGATCGGCCGTTCGAGACGCACAAGGCCTGGCGCGAACAGGTGCACCGCATGCTCGCGGGCACGCTCGGCGTGCTCGTGCTCGCGCTGGCGGTCGCCGCGGCGTGGCGGCGTCGCGGACTTCTCGCGATGCTCGCGATCGCCGCGCTCGCGGCCGCGTTCGGCGTGTTCCTGTACATGCGGCAGGCGTACGCCGCATCGAGCGCGTTCTCGCTCGTCGCGATCGCGTTGCCGCTGCTCGCGGCGATACGGCTCGATCGCCCGGCGCCGTGGCGCGTTGCGGTCGCCGTGCTCGCGGTCGTCGTGTTCCAGGCGATGCTCGGCATGTGGACGGTGACGCTGCTGCTGAAACCCGTCGTCGTCATGGGCCATCTGCTCGGCGGGCTGCTGACGTTCTCGCTGCTTTCGTATGTCGCGCTCGCGCTGACGACGTCGCACATGCCGACGACGGAGCAGCGGCAACTCCATCGCGCCGTCGTGATCGGTCTCGTGCTGCTCGCGTGCCAGATCGCGCTCGGCGGCTGGACCAGCGCGAACTACGCCGCGCTCGCGTGCGGCTTCGATTTTCCGCAGTGCCAGGGCCAATGGTGGCCGCCGACGGATTTCCGCGAAGGCTTCGTGCTCTGGCGCGGCATCGGCGTCAACTACGAAGGCGGCGTGCTCGACGCGCCGGCGCGCGCGGCGATCCAGATCGCGCATCGCATCGGCGCGCTCGTCGTGTTCTGCTATCTCGGCTGGCTCGCGCATCGCCTTGCGCGCGCGCGGCTGCGCGGGATTGCGATCGCGATCGGCGTGTTGCTGCTGTTGCAGGTCACGCTCGGCATCGGCAATGTCAAGCTTGGTCTGCCGTTGCCGGTTGCGACGGCGCACAACGGTGTCGCGGCGTTGCTGCTGTTCGCGTTGATTGCGGCACTCGTTCGCGTGACTGCACCGCAAGCAGCGATGATTTTCCTTCTCCCGCTTCGCGGGAGACAAAACGGCAGGATTGCCGTTTTGCACGGCGAAGCCGCCCGAAGGGTGAGCGCCAGGGATGGCGCGAATAAACGTGCCGGAGGCGGATGAGGGCGATCTTGAGACGCCGTCTCAAGCTTGCCCTCACCCCAACCCTCTCCCGCAAGCGGGAGAGGGGGTAATCTGACGTTCCATCGGAATTATTCACGACGCATGCGATCAATCGCCAGCCAATACCTCGAGCTCACCAAGCCACGCGTCGTCTCGCTGATCGTGTTCACGGCCGTGATCGGCATGTTCCTCGCCGTGCCGGGCATGGTGCCGCTGCGTCCGCTGATCTTCGGCACGATCGGCATCTGGCTCGCGGCCGCGTCGGCCGCGGCGATCAATCACCTGATCGACCAGCGCATCGACAAGCTGATGGCGCGCACGTCGCAGCGTCCGCTCGCGACCGGCGCACTGACGCCGATGCAGGTGCTCGTATTCGCGGTCGTGCTCGGCGCGTTGTCGATGGCGATCCTGATCGGGTTCGTCAACACGCTGACCGCGGCGCTGACGTTCGCCTCGCTGATCGGCTACGCGGTCGTCTACACCGCGTACCTCAAGCGCGCGACGCCGCAGAACATCGTGATCGGCGGCATCGCCGGCGCCGCGCCGCCGGTGCTCGGCTGGGCGGCGGTGACCGGCAGCGTGCATCCGTACGCGTTGCTGCTCTGCCTCATCATCTTCGTTTGGACGCCGCCGCATTTCTGGGCGCTCGCGATCTTCCGCCGCGAAGACTATTCGCGCGCGCAGGTGCCGATGCTGCCGGTCACGCACGGCGTCGTGTACACGCGCTGGCACGTGCTGTTCTACACGATCCTGCTCGTCGTCGTGACCGCGCTGCCGTACCTGACCGGCATGAGCGGACTTTTCTATTTCGGCGGCGCGCTCGTGCTCGGCCTCGGTTTTCTCTACTACGCGATCCGCCTCTTGAATCCGCCGGACGATTTCTTTCCGATGCGCGTGTTCAACTACTCGATCGTGTATCTGATGGCGCTGTTCGCGTTCCTGCTCGTCGATCACTACCTGATGCCTCCGGCATTCCAGCCGGGCGGGCTGATCTTCCAGAAAGTCGGCTGAAGCCACGGAGGAAAACGATGCCCGACCGCCGCGAATTCCTTGCCAGCGCCGGATGGCTCGCAGCCGGCGTCGCCGCGGGATTGCATCGAGTGCATGCCGCATCGACGCCGCACTGGCCGCCATACCGCAACACGATCGCGATCGACGGCGAAGGCGGATTCAGCGTGTTCTTCGTGGAAGACAACGATCCGATCGTGGCCAAGGATCTCATCGCCGCGCGCGAATCGGGCCTCAGCGGCGTCTTCTTCAGCGTCGCGCCGAACGGAAGGTTCTGGATGACCGACGAGGCATCGCAGCGCACCAGGGATTTCATCGGCAAATGCAAGGCGAAGATCGACGCGCACGCCGACACGTTCATGCTGATCGGCACTGTCGATGATCTGAAGCGCGCGAACCGGGATAGACGTGTCGGTCTCATCTTCCGCTTCCAGGGCGCCGAGCCGCTCGGCGAGGATGCCGATCGCATCCCGATGTTCCGCGAGCTCGGCGTGCGCGTGATCCAGCTGACGCACAACCGGCGCAATCTCGTCGGCGACGGCTGCACCGAGCCGAGCCAGGCGGGCCTCAGCAAGTTCGGTTACGAAGTCGTCGAGCGGCTCAACAAGGAGAAGGTCGTCGTCGATCTCGCGCACGGTGCGCCGCAGACGATCGCCGATGGCATCAGGGCTTCGAAAGCGCCGGTGCTGATCAGCCACACCGGCTGCCGCGCGCTCGCGGATCTGCCGCGCAATACCAGCGATGCGAACCTGCGCGCGCTCGCGGACAAGGGCGGCGTCGCCGGCGTGATCTTCTGGCCGTACCTGCGCGTCGACACACAGCCGATGGCGATCGACGTGATCCGCCATATCGAGCACATGATCGATGTCTGCGGCGAGGACCATGTCGGCCTCGGCACGGACAGCCAGGTTCCGCCGGTCGAGCGCACTGCGCAGTTCGAGAAGGAAAATCGCGAGTGGATCAAGAGCGCGGTGGACGACGGCATCTTCGAGAAGGGGCGGCCGCCCGATCTCTACACGTTCATCCCGGATCTCAACATGGCCAACCGCTTCGAGGTGCTGGCGACGATGCTGTCGGCGCGCGGCCACTCGGACGCGCGCATCGCGAAGATTCTCGGCGGCAATTTCGAGCGCGTGCTCGGCGAGGTCTGGGGCTGACGCACGCTTCACCGGGATCGCGCTAGACTTCGCGATGCAACCGGAGCTCGCCATGGCCTCGATCTACGATTTCAGCGCGAAAACCATCGACGGCAAGCAGCAGAATCTCGACGCGTATCGCGGCAAGACGCTGCTCGTCGTCAACGTCGCATCCAAGTGCGGATTCACGCCGCAGTACGAAGGCCTCGAAGCGCTGTACCGCAAGTTCGAGGGACAGGGCCTCGTCGTGCTCGGATTTCCGTGCGATCAGTTCGGCCATCAGGAGCCGGGCGACGAAGCCGAGATCAAGAACTTCTGCTCGCTGAACTACGACGTCAGCTTCCCGATGTTCGCCAAGATCGACGTCAACGGCTCGGACACCCATCCGCTGTACAAATACCTCAAGCACGAAGCGAAGGGCCTGCTCGGCAGCGAAGCGATCAAATGGAACTTCACGAAGTTCCTGGTCGGCAAGGACGGCGAGGTCGTCAAGCGCTACGCGCCGACGGATACGCCGCAGGGCATCGAGAAAGAGGTTGCCGCCGCGCTCTAGCGTCACTTGCCACGGGCAGGCAGTCTGTTTCTTGCCAACAGCCTGATGGCGCACAGTTCCCGGACGCATCCGGCGCGATGATCGCGCGGTCCATTCCGCCGGAGTCTTGCCGTGTCGATGTTTGCGCTGCGCATCGTTGTCGTTTCGATCCTGATGATCCTGGCGCCGTTCGCGGGCGCAACAACGTACTACGTCGCGCCGCCGCCATCGGGCAATGACGGCAATCCGGGCACGCTCGCGCAGCCGTGGGCGACGTTGCAGCACGCGGCGGATACCGTCGGGCCCGGCGACACGGTGCAGGTGCGCGCAGGCAACTACGCCGGCGGCTATTTCGAAACTTCCGGCACGGCCGCGCTGCCGATCACGCTCGAAGCGTATCCGGGCGAATCGCCCGCGATCACCGACGACAATCCGACCACGCCCGACGGCATCAATCTCGAAGGCGCGTCGTACATGATCGTGCAGGGTTTCACGGTCAACGGTCGCACGCGCGCCGGCATCCGCGCGGTGTTGTGCGAGCACGTGACGATCCGCGACAACACGATGGACCAGAACGGCGTCTGGGGCATCCTCACCGGCTTCTGCGACGATCTTCTGATCGAGAACAACGTGACCTCGCGCAGCGGCGAGCAGCACGGCATCTACGTCGGCAACAGCGGCGACCGGCCGGTCATCCGCGGCAACGTGATCTTCGGCAACAACGCGAACGGCATCCACATGAACGGCGACGTCTCGCAGGGCGGCGACGGCATCATCAGCGACGCGATCGTCGAGAACAACGTCATCTACGACAACGGCCTCGGCGGCGGCTCGGGCATCAACTGCGACGGCGTGCAGGATTCGCTGATCCGCAACAACCTCATCTACGACGAGCACGCGAGCGGCATCTCGCTGTACCAGATCGACGGCGGCGGCCCATCCACCGGCAATCGCGTGCTCAACAACACCGTGCTGATCGCATCGAACGGCCGCTGGGCGCTCAACATCCAGGACGGCGCGGCGAACACGACCGCGCGCAACAACATTCTCTGGAACGATCACTCGTTCCGCGGCAGCCTCGACATCAGCGCGGATTCGCTGCCCGGATTCACCGACGACAACAACGCGGTCATGGACCGCTTCACGAGCGACGGCGGCGACAGCGTCCTGACGCTCGCCGAATGGCAGCAGCAGACGGGGCAGGACGCGCATTCGTTCGTGGCGACGCCGGCGCAGCTCTTCGTCGACGCCGCAGGCAACGACTACCGTCTTTCCGCGACGAGCCCCGCGCTCGATTCCGGCGAGACGCGCGCCGACGTGCCGACCGACATCCTCGGCGTCGTTCGGCCGCAGGGCGCGGGGTTCGATGTCGGCGCGTACGAGCGGCCGGCGGGCGATCTGATATTCGCCGACGGCTTCGACTGAGCCCATCCGCCGTCGCACCCCTGTAGGAGCGGCGCCAGCCGCGATCTCTTCCGCATCATCCGCGACGGGCCAAAGATCGCGGCTGGCGCCGCTCCTACAGGGCGCGCGCGGCGTGGTATATCTGCGGCAATCGCCCGAGCGCGAGACGCGCCCGATGTCGACCACGGCCACCGATCCCGCCGCGCGTCCGCTGACGCGCAGCGACGCCAAGACCCTCACGCTCGCCGCGCTCGGCGGCGCGCTCGAGTACTACGACTTCATCATCTTCGTGTTCTTCACGGCGGTGATCGGCAAGCTGTTCTTTCCGCCGGATACGCCGGACTGGCTGCGCCAGCTGCAGACGTTCGGCGTGTTCGCGGCGGGCTATCTCGCGCGCCCGCTCGGCGGCATCGTCATGGCGCACTTCGGCGATCGCAGCGGCCGCAAGCAGATGTTCACGCTGAGCGTGTTCCTGATGGCGATCCCGACGCTGCTGATCGGCCTGCTGCCGACGTATGCGACGCTCGGCTACGCGGCGCCGGTCGCGCTCGCTCGTGCTGCGCCTCCTGCAAGGCGCCGCGGTCGGCGGCGAGGTGCCCGGCGCGTGGACGTTCGTCGCCGAGCACGTGCCCGAGCGCGCACCGGTTTCGCCTGCGGCACGCTGACTTCGGGGCTCACGGTCGGCATCCTGATCGGATCGCTGATCGCGACGTGGGTCAACCGCGCGTGGAGCGCCGGGCGACGTCGAGGCGTTCGCGTGGCGCATTCCGTTCCTGATCGGCGGCGTGTTCGGTTTCCTCGCGGTGTTCCTGCGCCGCCTGCTCGCCGAGACGCCGGTGTTCGAGGAGATGCGTCGGCGGCGCGCGCTCGTCGAAGGTCTGCCGCTTGCGCGTCGTGCTTTCGGGTCACGGCCGCGCGGTCGTCATCTCGATGCTGCTGACCTGGGTGCTGACGGCGGCGATCGTCGTCGTGATCCTGATGACGCCGACGCTGATCCAGAAACTCTTCTCGATACGCGGCGGCGGTCACGCTCGCGGCGAACAGCTTCGCGACGCTCGGCCTCTCGATCGGCTGCGTGATCTTCGGCCTGCTCGCCGACCGCTTCGGCGCCGAGCGCATGCTGATGCTCGGTTGCGCGCTGCTGATGGTCGCGACATACGCGTTGTATCTCGGCATCGGCCAGAATCCGCAGTATCTCAACGGTCTCTACGCGATCGCCGGCTTCTGTGTCGGCGTCGTCGGCGTGATCCCGACGGTGCTCGTGCGCGCGTTCCCTGCGCCGGTGCGCTTTTCGGGCATCTCGTTCGCGTACAACGTCGCCTATGCGATCTTCGGCGGACTGACACCGCTTTTCGTCACGCTGCTGATGAAGAACCAGCCGCTCGCGCCGGCCCACTACGTCGCGGCGCTCTGCGGCCTCGGCATCGCGACGGCCGGCTGGATCGCGGCGACCGCCGCCGCGCCGTCGCGCGCGGTCTCCTCGCCGGCCTGACGAAACCCGAACGCGTCTCGAACGAGTGCCGCATCGAATACAAATGCCGCCGCGATCGATCCCTGTAGCTTTCCCGCACTTCACCGGCGCCGCCCACGGGCGCTTTTCGTCCGTAGTCCCAGCCCGAAGAGGTGTTCGATGATGTTGTTGTCCCAGATGTCCCTGTCCCGTCCCAGAATCGCAGCCTGCCTGCTGACCGCCGCGCTTCCGCTCGCGCTGGCGGCAATCCCCGCCGCTTCCGCCCGCGACGCGCGGCCGGCCGGCGATCCGCCCCCGATCCGATCTTCGCCGACGGTTTCGACGGCGCGCAGGCGTCGATCAGCAATTACGACGATCTGACCGAAGGCTCGCTCGGCACGAGCTATCGTGTACGAGGCGTCAGCTACCACGACGTCAACGGCATCGGTGGCGTGTTTCCCGACGGCAGCACGTTCACGCCGGCAGACGTCGGCGACCAGCTCATCATCGAGGACGCGACGGATTTCTACGGCGTGCATCCGGACTACGGCAGCTCGCCGAACTCGCTGACATTCGGCACGTCGTACGTCGTCGGACCGAATCTCTCGCTCGGCGCGATGGTGCAGGTCACGATGGATCTCGACACGCCGGCGAGCGCCGCGACGTTCGACATCGGCTACTACGAGAACGGCCCGTGGGGCGGCATCGAGATCCATCTCGACGCGCTCGACGGCGGCATCGTCGTCGCGAGCGACGTGCTGACGATCGTCGAATCGTCGGCGGCCGCGACAACGACACGATCGCGACGCTGAGCGTCAGCGCGACGACGTTCGACAGTCTCAGGCTGTATGCGACGTACGGCGATCAGCCATCGGCTCCGCGCGTGATCATGGATGATCTGGCGCTGATGCCGGTGGTTGCGGCGCCCTGACGCAGCAATCGGTGCGCGACGCGGATCGAGGCGTCGCGCACGACGCGCAAGAGTTCGTCATCGCACCGTGACCGTCATCCCGGCGAAGGCCGGGATCCAGCCTTTCGTCGAGAATGATGCAGAAACTGGGTCCCGGCCTTCGCCGGGACGACGGGCTGTTGAGCGCGCCTATGGCGCAGACCGCGCAATCGGCGCACGCACCATCGTCTTCATCAGATGCTCGATCGCCCCGAGCGGATCCGTGCAGCGCCCCGCGTGCACCGGCGAGGTCTGGATCATCGTGCTGCGCGGCGCGGTCAGCCAGTCGAAGCGCTCGCGTCGCGACAGCTTGCCGATCGGTCCGGCCGCCTCGCCGCCGGCGCAGATCGCCGGGATCGTCGCGAGATGCGCGCGCACCGCGACGAGATCGAGCCCCGCATGCAGCGCGAGCAGCCGCGCCTCGTCGATCTCGATGCGCGCTTCGAGAAACGATTCGTCCTGGCACGACACGATCACGCCGACGTTGACGAATTCCTCGCGCTCGACGCGCGGCACGACGCGGATCACCGCGTAGTCATAGGTCGCGTGATCGCGCACGGATCGCCTCCTCAACGAATGCGCGCGGCGCTGCGAGCCGCCGCTTGAGCCACGTCGCGTACGCCTCGCGATGCGCGCGATGATCCGCGAACGGCGCATCGACCGCCGAGCCACGCGGCTGGAATCCCGTCGACGATGCCGTCGATCACGAAATCGCCGAGCTTCGGCGCAAGTGTCGCGTCGACCTCGGCGAGCCGGCTCGCGAGCGGCAGCAGCACGTGATCGCGGATCAGCACGAACGGCGCGGTGCTGCGCGCGAGATAGTCGTCCCACGCGTGATGGAAATACAGCGCCGCGCCATGATCGATCAGCCACAGGCGCCGATGCCACATCAGCATGTTCGCATTGCGCGGCGTGCGGTCGACGTTGGTGACGAGCGCATCGAACCAGACGATCGCCGAGGCGAGCTCCGCGATCGGGATGCTCGACGACCGGATCGAACGTGACCGCGCCCGGCAGATAGTCGAGCGCGAGATTGAGCCCGACGCTGTTCTTGATCAGGTCCTGGATCTCCGGATCGGGCTCGGTGCGCGCGAGCTCCGCGTCGAGCTCGACGAAAACGATTTCGGGCACCGGGAGCCCAAGCGCGCGCGCGATTTCGCCGGCGACGAGCTCGGCGATCAGCGCCTTCGGACCCTGACCCGCGCCGCGGAACTTCAGCACGTACATGCCCTGATCGTCGGCCTCGATGATCGCAGGCAGCGAGCCGCCTTCGCGCAGCGGCGTCACGTAGCGCGTGGCGGCGACGGTCCTCAACGCATCGATCCGGTGCGCACGGCGTTCAACGCGCGAGCCAGAGCAGGACGATGCGCGACGGCAGCCGGCGCCGCCTGCACCCAGAGGATCTTGCGGCTGACCGTCAGTGCACCGAACACGCCGGCGACCAGCACGCAGACGAGAAAAAACAGCTTGACCGGGAAGCCGCCATCGCCGAGCGAAACGCCCCAGATCAGTCCCGCGGCGAGGAAGCCGTTGTACAGGCCCTGGTTCGCCGCAAGGCGCTTCGACGCCTCGGCGAATTCGGCGCTGAGCCCGAACGCGCGGCGGCCGGCGGGCTTGGTCCAGAGGAACATTTCGAGCACGAGGAAATAGAGGTGCAAAGCCGCGACGACGATGATCAGAATGTTCGCGACGGCTTTCATGGCTGCTCGGCCATCAGTATCTCGTCATTCCGGCGAAGGCCGGAATCCAGCCTTCGCTGCATCGGAATGCGCAGCTGGATCCCGGCCTGCGCCGGGATGACGGAGTGGACTGCGTCGGCATGTTCGAGCGCGAACGACGACCGCGTCAAGGAAGCCGCGCCGGCCGGCCCTGTCGCATAATGCACACATGACGACATCCCGCTACGACGCAATCCTGATCGGCGCCGGCCACAACGGCCTCGTCTGCGCGACCTATCTCGCCAAGGCCGGCCTCAAGGTGCTCGTGCTCGAGCGCCGCGGCGTCGTCGGCGGCGCGGCCGTGACCGAGGAATTCCATCCGGGATTTCGCAACTCGGTCGCCGCGTACACGGTGTCGCTGCTGCAGCCGAAGGTGATCCGCGATCTCGATCTCGCCTCGCACGGGCTCAGGATCGTGCAGCGCAAGCTCAACAATTTCCTGCCGCTGCCGGACGGCCGCTACCTTGCGACCGGTGCCGGCCGCACGCACGCCGAGATCGCGAAATTCTCGCCGCGCGATGCCGAGCGTCTGCCCGAATACGAGCGCCGCCTCGACGCGATCGCCGACGTGCTGCGCGCGCTCGCGCTCGAACCGCCGCCGAACGTGACCGACGGCGGCTGGATCAAGGCGCTGCCGGAAATGCTGCGCGCCGGGCCGTCTCGGCAAGCGCCTCGCGGCGATCGATACGACGTTGCGCACGGATCTGCTCGATCTCTTCGCGATCTCGGCCGGCGAATATCTCGATCGGTTTTTCGAAAGCGAGCCGATCAAGGCCGTGTTCGGCTTCGACGGCATCGTCGGCAACTACGCGAGCCCGTACACGCCGGGCTCGGCGTACGTGCTGCTGCATCACGTGTTCGGCGAGGTCAACGGCGTCAAGGGCGCGTGGGGCCACGCGATCGGCGGCATGGGCGCGATCACGCAGGCGATGGCGAAAGCCGCGACCGCGGCCGGCGTCGAGATCCGCGTCGGCGAAGGCGTGCGCGAAGTCATCGTCGAAGATGGACGCGCGGTCGGCGTCGTCACCGAGAAGAGCGATCTCGTGCACGCGCGCGCGATCGTCGCCAACGTCAATCCGAAGCTGCTCTACGAGCGCCTGATCGCACCCGCCGCCGTGCCGCCGCCCGTGCGCGAGCGCATGGCGAACTGGCGCTGCGGCTCGGGCACGTTCCGCATGAACGTCGCGCTGTCGGAATTGCCGCAATTCACCGCGCATCCGGAGCCGGGCGATCATCACACCGCCGGCATCATCCTCGCGCCGAGCCTCGACTACATGGATCGCGCGTATCTCGATGCGCGCCAATACGGCTGGTCGCGCGAGCCGATCGTCGAGATGCTGATTCCATCGACGCTCGACGACAGCCTCGCGCCGGCCGGACAGCACGTCGCGAGCCTGTTCTGCCAGCACGTCGCGCCGCAATTGCCGGACGGAAAATCCTGGGACGATCATCGCGAGGAAGTCGCCGATCTCATGATCGCGACGGTCGACCGTTTCGCGCCGGGCTTCAAGGCGTCGGTGCTCGGCCGGCAGATCAAGAGCCCGCTCGATCTCGAACGCGATTTCGGCCTGATCGGCGGCGACATCTTCCACGGCGCGCTGTCGCTCAACCAGCTTTTCAGCGCGCGGCCGATGATCGGCTACGCGGATTATCGCGGCGCGCTGCCGGGTCTTTATCTCTGCGGCGCCGGCACGCATCCGGGCGGCGGCGTCACCGGCGCGCCGGGACACAACGCGGCGCACGTGATTGCGCGCGATCTGCGCTGACAGACAAGTAACGCATCGCGCACCGGAAAGCGCGGCGCGCGCATTTCGCAGGCACAAAAAAACCCCGGGCATTTCGGCCCGGGGTTCTTTCGAAGCTTACGCCGTGCGGTGGCTTACGCCGCCTGCACGTCGTCAGCCTGCATGCCTTTCTGGCCCTTCGTGGCGATGAAGCTCACTTTCTGGCCTTCGGCGAGGGTCTTGAAACCCGCGCCCTGGATCGAGCGGAAATGCACGAAGACGTCGGGGCCGCTTTCCGGCGTGATGAAACCGAAACCCTTCGCATCATTGAACCACTTGACCGTACCGATCTGACGTTCTGACATTTGCTTTGACTCCTGCAACTCGAAACAAGGAATTCGCGACCGGGAACATCCCGGCCGAGACTGAGGTTGGCAAGGAGAAAGCGAGGTGAGGTGAAAGATGGAGCGATCGTTAGATCGGCATCAGGTCACGATTCACGGTGACCCTGTCAAACACAGTGTCGCTCACCATACAGAGGAATCGGCTCCAATGCGAACGCGCGGCCCGCGAGCGCGGCTGGAGGGCCTTGCGGCGTCATTGCGGGCGCGTTTCCTTGACGATCAGCAGCTGGCGCAGTTCGTTGCGCTCGCCTTCGGTGAGGCCTTCGGTGCCTTTCGATTCGAGCTCCTTCAGCCGCAGCTGAAGGTCGGAGCGGCGCTGGGATTCGGTCTGGCGATCCAGCTGCCGGATCGCGCCGAGGAATTCCTCGCGGCTCTCTTCTTCGCCGCCCGGGAAATCCATCACGGCGAGTTTCTGCAAGGCCGTCGCTTCTTCGCGTTCGGCGAAATGTTCGAGCAGCGCACCGGTCGTGATATCCGGACGATCGCGGCACAACGCGATCAGCTCGACCAGCAAGGGAACGCCGGGCTGGCGCAGCTCGGCGAACATCCACGGCGGCTCGATCGACGATGCGAGGCTCGGCGTCTGCACGAGCAGCGCGACCGCCGAGCGCACCAGCGTTCGCTGCTGCGGTCGCGCAGCGGATTTCGATTTCGCCGTGGCCGGATCGATCGCGGGCGCGGCGACCTGCACGTGCACGCCGGTCAGCCGGTCGAGCTCGGCCAGCATCAGGTCGCGAAACGCACCGTCCGGAATCTGCGCGAGCATCGGCCGCGCGCGCTCGGCGAGTCGCGCCTTGCCGTCGAGGCTCGCGAGGTTCACGTCCTTGCCGATCTCGGCGAAGAAGAATTCGCTGAGCGGCGTCGCGTTCTTGAGACGCGTCTCGAAACCGGACGAGCCTTCCTTGCGGATCAGGCTGTCCGGATCTTCGCCATCGGGCAGGAACAGGAACAGCGCCTGGCGTCCGTCGCGCATGCGCGGCAGCACCGATTCGACTGCGCGCCATCGCGGCCTGGCGTCCGGCGCGATCGCCGTCGAAACAGAAATAGACGTCCGCGCACTGGCGGAACAGGATTTCGGCGTGATCGCGCGTCGTCGCGGTGCCGAGCGTCGCGACCGCCTGCGGCACGCCGAACTGATGCAGGCTGATCGCATCCATGTAGCCTTCGACGACGATCAGGCGCGGAATCTTCTGATGCGCCTCGCGCACCTGCCAGAGGCCGAACAGTTCGCGGCCCTTGTGGAACAGCGGCGTCTCCGGCGAGTTGAGATATTTCGGCGTGTCTTCCTTGACCAGCACGCGCCCGCCGAACGCGATCGTGCGTCCGCGCCGGTCGAGGATCGGAAACATCACGCGATGGCGGAAGCGGTCGTACTTCGAGCCGCGCTCGCCGCTCGTCAGCATGCCGGCTTTCTCGAGCAGCGCGATGCGTTGCGCGCTCGTGCCGAGCGCGTTCTTCATCGCGTCCCACTGATCGGGCGCGTAGCCGAGATTGAATTTCGCGATCGTCGCTTCGTCGAGGCCGCGATCGGCGAAATACGCGCGCGCGGTGTCGTTCGCATCGAGCGCGCGGCGGAAGAACGTCGCCGCGGCGTCGAGCACGTTGTAGAGATCGGCCGAATCCTCGCGCGGCGCTTCGCGACCGCCTTCGTACGGCACCTTGAGGCCGGCGCGGCTGGCGAGCTCCTCGACCGCATCGGGAAATTCGAGGCGGTCGTAGTTCATCAGGAAACCAATCGCGCTGCCGTGCGCGCCGCAGCCGAAGCAGTGATAGAACTGCTTGGTCGGGCTCACGGTGAACGAAGGCGAGCGCTCGTCGTGGAACGGACAGCGCGCGGACCAGTCGCGGCCCGATTTCTTCAGCGGCACGCGCTCCTGGATCACGTCGACGATGTCGACGCGGGCGAGGAGGTCGTCGATGAATTTTTCGGGTATTCGGCCGCGCATGGAAGGGCTAGGATGCCATGCCGAGAGTGCGGCTTCGCGCCCTGCGCAGCGTACCGAGGAGAACCGGTCATGTGGGGACACCGCCCGAAGCCCGGCGAATGGCTGATCCGCGAAAACATGCTCGACGAAGCGGCGGCGGCGGTCATGAAGTCGGTCCAGATCGTGCGCAAATACGATGTGCCGTATGTCGGCTCGTGCAATCGCAAGGGCAACAAGGTCTACATCGACTACGAGCTGCCGAAAACGCTCATGCATCGCGGCAAGCGCTACTCATCGACCGCTACATCGTCATGCACGAAGTCGTCGAGATGCTGTTCGAGCACGAGCTCAAGTTTCCATATCGCGATGCGCATCAGCTGGCGCTTCGCGTCGAGCGCGCGCTGGTGCAGTCGGACGGCTTGCCGTGGCCGGTCTACAACCGTTTCTGCGCGCGCTGGATCAAGCGCATCGGCGAGCGCAAGCACTATCCGAATCCGCCGCCCGACATCGATCTGAAACCCGAGATCGACGAGGACGACAAGGCGACGCTGCGCCGCATGGGCGCGAAACGCGCGGCGAAATCCGGCCGCGATTCGATGCGCTGAGCGCGACGCTCAGCCGCCGAGCCGCGCCTTCACGCGTTGCGACACCGCGCCCATGTCGGCGCGTCCCGCGACCTGCGGGCGCACGAGGCCGATCACCTTGCCCATGTCCTTCGCGCTCGTCGCGCCCGAATCGGCAATCGCCTTGGCGATGATCGCGTCGATCTCGGCGTCGCCGAGCTGCGCCGGCATGTAGCCCTGGATCACGCCGACTTCGTATTCTTCCTTCGTCGCCAGATCCTCGCGCGCGGCGGCGCGGAACTGCGTGATCGAGTCGCGGCGCTGCTTGATCATCTTCTCGATGACGGCAAGCACCTGCGCGTCGTCGAGCATGATGCGCTCGTCGACCTCGCGCTGCTTGATGCCGGCGAGGATCAGCCGGATCACGCCGAGGCGGTCCTTGTCGCCGCTCTTCATCGCGGTCTTCATGTCGTCGGTGATCTGCTGCTTCAGCGGCACGGTGGGCCTCGGTTCGGCGTGAAAGAGTTCTGCAACAATTCGAAGCTCAGGAAACGCAAACGGCCGACATCGCTTGCGCAATGCCGGCCGATCGCACGCCCGGATGCGGCAGGCCCGAAGGCCGCCGGTCGATCAATACAGGCGCTGGCGCTTGGTCACGTCGCGCGAGACGCGGCGCAGGTGACGCTTGACCGCAGCGGCGCGCTTGCGCTTGCGCTCCTGGGTCGGCTTTTCGTAGAACTCGCGCTTGCGGACTTCGGCGAGGACGCCGGCTTTCTCGCAGGTGCGCTTGAAACGGCGGAGCGCGAACTCGAAAGGTTCGTTCTCGCGGACTTTGACGCTTGGCATAAACTCTCCGGTTGACGTCGCCCTGGGCGGCGGGCGAGCCGGATATTCTACCGTGACGAATCAGGCGATTTGCAAAACCAGGAAGCCGCGCCGATCGGGCCCGTGCTCGGCGTCGAGACCTCGTGCGACGAGACCGGCGTCGCCGTGTTCGACCCGGCCCGCGGCCTGCTCGCGCATACGCTCTACAGCCAGATCCGCATGCACGCGGACTACGGCGGCGTCGTGCCGGAGCTCGCCTCGCGCGATCACGTGCGCAAGCTGCTGCCGCTGGTCGCGGAGACGCTGAAGCCAGGCCGGACTCGGCGTCGGCGATCTCGGCGGCGTCGCCTATACGGCCGGCCCGGGCCTGGTCGGCGCGCTGCTGGTCGGCGCGACGGCCGCGCGCTCACTGGCCTGGGCGCTCGGCCTGCCGGCGATCGGCGTGCACCATATGGAAGGCCACCTGCTCGCGCCGCTGCTCGAGGCCGATCCGCCGGAGCCGCCGTTCGTCGCGCTGCTGGTCTCGGGCGGCCATTCGATGCTGATCGAGGTCGAGGCGATCGGCCGCTACGTGCTGCTCGGCGACACGCTCGACGACGCGGCCGGCGAGGCCTTCGACAAGACCGCCAAGCTGATGGACCTGCCGTATCCGGGCGGTCCGGCGCTGGCCAAGCTGGCCGAACAGGGCAGGCCGGGCGTGTTCCGCTTCTCACGGCCGATGACCGACCGGCCCGGCCTCGATTTCAGTTTTTCGGGCCTCAAGACGCAGGTGCTGCTGGCCTGGCAGGCCAGCGACCGCAGCGAGCAGACCAAGGCCGACGTCGCGCGCGCGTTCGAGGAGGCGATCGTCGAGACGCTGACGATCAAGTGCCGCCGCGCGCTGGCCGCGACCGGCGCGCGCTCGCTGGTCGTCGCCGGCGGCGTCGGCGCAAACCGCGAGCTGCGCCGCCGGCTGGCCGAGGCCGGCGTCGAGGAGGGCTTCCGCACGTATTTTCCGCGCCCGGAGTTCTGCACCGACAACGGCGCGATGATCGCGCTCGCCGGCGCGCTGCGGCTGCAGGCCGGCCAGCTCGAAACGCCTGCGATCAAGGTGTGGCCGCGCTGGGATCTCGCTTCGCTGCCGCCGGTGGCATAGCTCGCATTTCCGGCATGCGCCACCCAGGGCCGTCGTCCCGGCGAAGGCCGGGACCCAGCTCCTTTCGATCGCGACGGTCCAGAAGCTGGATCCCGGCCTTCGCCGGGATGACGACCTTGTAAGCTGCCAGCATCCCGAATCCCGAATCCCGAATCCCGACTCCATGGACCACGTCTTCATCGAAGACCTGCGCATCGACACCGTCGTCGGCATCTACGACTGGGAACGCCGCACGCGCCAGACGATCGCGCTCGACATCGAGATGGGCTTCGACAACACGCGGCCGGCCGCAAGCGATGCGATCGACGACACGCTCGACTACAAGGCCGTTTCGAAGCGCCTGATCGCGTTCGTCGGAGGCTTCGAGCTTCCAGCTCGTCGAGACGCTCGCCGAGCGCTGCGCCGCGCTGATCCGCGACGAGTTCGGCGTGCAGTGGCTGCGGCTCAAACTGTCCAAGCCCGGCGCGGTGCGCGGCGCGCGCGCGGTCGGCGTCGTCATCGAGCGCGGCCGGCGCGGCTGAGCGGCGACGTGCATCGCGCCTATCTCAGCCTCGGCTCCAACATCGATCCGGAAATCCATCTGCGCGGCGCGATCGCCGAGCTTCGCGCGCGCTTCGGCAGGCTTGCCGTGTCGCCGGTCTACCGCTCGGCGGCTGTCGGCTTCGAAGGGCCGGATTTCCTCAATCTCGCGGTCGGCCTCGACACCGATCTCGATGCACCCGCGCTGGATGCCTGGCTGCATGCGCTCGAGGACCGACACGGCCGCCGGCGCGACGTGCCGCGCTATTCGAGCCGCACGCTCGACGCCGACATCGTGCTGTTCGACGAGGCGATCATCGACGGGCCGGGCCATCTGCAGGATCCCGCGCCCCGAGCTCGTCGAGGCGTTCGTGCTGCAGCCGCTGGCGGATATCGCGCCCACCGCGCGCGATCCGGTCAGCGGCCTCACGGTCGCCGAAATCCTGCGCCGCCAGCCGCCGGGACCGGCGCTGGAGCGGGCTCCGATCCCCCTCGACTGAGCGGAAGGGCCCGCGATCGCTCCTTTACGCCCTCCCCACGATGAAAGTGTCGATTAGTTCACAGTTTTGAGCCAAACTGATCGCGGGTCCGCTTCGGCGGACGGGGCCTCTGGGTGCGCAACGCATGTTCAATTTTCTGGCGGCGACCTTCGGCCGCCCCCAGACTCGGTCACAACCGGCGGCCGACAGCACCGACCCACGACGACGCCCTGAGTGGCGCGGTGCGCTTCCGCCCGCGTCTCACCGCGCAGATCCTGCGCGACCACGAAGTCAGCCGCCAGCAGATGCGTGCCTTGCTCGACGCCTGCCGCGCGCAGGACGAGGATGCCCAGATCCTGTGCCTGCGCCGATTCGCCGATTCGTACCGGCGCAACGGGCTCGCCAAGAGCGTGCAGCTCTATCCGTACCTGCGCTGGGCGCTCGAAAAGGATCGCATGGCGACGATCCAGTTCAAGTCGATGCACCGCGAGCTCGAGCGCTCGGCACTGCTGATCGAGGCGGTGCTGACCGACTATCTCGATTCGCCGTGGGACAGCTACCGCCGGCGCCGCTTCGTGCACGACGTCGTGCGCATCGCCTCGCTGTTCGGCCAGTCGCTGCGGCAGGAGGAATCGACGCTGCTGCCGCTGTACATGCCGCCCGGGCAGTACCGCTACGTCGACGGCGTACCCGAGTTCTGAAAACGCGCGCTCTTTCCCCTCTCCCGCTCGCGGGAGAGGGCAGGGTGAGGGCATCGAAGCGTCTCGTCCGAAGCGGTGCGTCGAACCGACTTCCCTCGCCCGACTCTCCGAAGCGGGAGAGGGGGAAGCGCGTCATTGCCTACGCGTCCTCACCAGGTCAGATGCCGCCCGCCATCCACCCGCACGATCTCACCCGTCACGAACGGCGCATCGCGCAGCAACCACAACACCGCCGCCGCAATGTCATCCGGCGTACCCGTCCGCTTCAGCGGCGTGCGCTCGACAAGCTGCGCCTGATCGGCCGCGCTCTTGCCCGCATCGGGCCACAGCACGGCGCCCGGCGCGACGCCGTTGACGCGCACCGCCGGCGCGAGATCGCGCGCGAGCGCCTTCGTCATCATCGCGAGCGCGGCCTTGCTCATGCAGTAGATCGCGTGCTGCGGCAGCGGGCGCTCGGCGTAGATGTCGACGAGATTCACGATCGCTCCCGCGCGATCGCCGAGATGCGGCGCCGCCGCCTGCGCAAGAAAGAAAGGCGCACGTGCGTTCGCACCGAACAGCTCGTCCCATTGCGCGGGCGTCGCCGCGCCGACCGGCGTCGGATAGAAAGCCGACGCGTTGTTGACGAGCGCATCGAGCCGGCCGAAGCGGCTCGACCGCCGCTGCGACCAGCGGCGCAATCTGCGCGACATCGCCAAGGTCCGCCTGCAACGCGAGTGTGCTGCCGGCGCGCTCGCGCTCGAGCCCGACGATGAGCGCATCGAGCTCGGCGCGCGAGCTGCGGCAATGCAGCGCAAGATCGTAGCCGGCCGCGTGCAGGCGTCGCGCGATCGTCGCGCCGATGCGCCGCGCCGCGCCGGTGACGAGCGCGACCGGGCGGCGGCTCTCTGCACTGCTCGACATTGGTCTTCTCCGTGCCGGCCGCTATGCTGCGCCCGCCGTCGGCCCGAAACGATCGGGCCGTGCGCCATTGTCGCAGAACGCGCGCTGGAGCTTCGTTGAGAGTCGAACTGCCCGTTCCCGATGCGGACGAAAGCGCGCATTCCGACGCGCTCGCCGCGCTGATCCGCAACGAGATCGCCGCGCGCGGGCCGATTCCGTTTTCGCGCTACATGGAGCTGTGCCTCTACGCACCGGGCCTCGGCTATTACAGCGCGGGCAAGACGAAATTCGGCGCGGCCGGCGATTTCGTGACGGCACCGGAGCTCGGCGATCTCTTCGCACGCTGCATCGCCGGCACGCTCGCGCCGACGCTGCGCGAGATCGGCGAAGCAGCCGATTTCGTCGAGCTCGGCGGCGGCAGCGGGCGCTTCGCGGTCGCCGCGCTGCGCGAGCTCGCGACAATCGGCACGCTGCCGCGGCGCTACCGCATCCTCGAACCCGCGCGCCGATCTGCGCGAGCGTCAGCGCGCCCATGTGGCCGCGTCGCTGCCGCACGATCTCGCCGCGCGCGTCGAATGGATCGACTCGCCGCCCGAGCAGCGCATGGCGCGGCGTCCTCTTCGCCAACGAAGTGCTCGATGCGCTGCCGACGACGCGCTTCGCGCTGCACGCGGGCGAGGTGTACGAGGAATACGTCGCCGTGCGCGACGACGGCGTTCGAACGAGTGGATCGCCCGGCCGATGCGCTCGTGTCGCGCGGCCGTGCGCCACGTCGAGCGCTATCTCGATGCGCCGTTCGCGGACGGCTATCGTTCCGAAATCCTGCCGCAGCTGCCGTACTGGATGCCGGCCGTGATCGGAACGCTCGAACGCGGCGTCGCGATGTTCGTCGACTACGGCTATCCGCGCAGCGAGTTCTATCTGCCCGAACGCAACGACGGCACGCTGGTCTGCCACTACCGCCATCGCGCGCACGCCGATCCGCTGTATCGTCCGGGGCTGCAGGACATCACCGCATTCGTCGATTTCACCGCCGTCGCCGAGGCCGCCACCGGCGCGGGTTTCGAGCTCGTCGGCTATGCGCCGCAAGGCCAGTTCCTTCTTGCGAGCGGGTTGCCGGCGCTGATCGAGGAGAGCGTCGATATGGACGAGGTCGAGCGCATGCGCATCGTCGCCGAAGCGAAACGTCTCACGCTGCCGGGCGAGATGGGCGAGCGCTTCCAGGCGATCGCTTTCGCGCGCGGCGTCGACGAAGTGCCGGCCGGCCTTCGCGCATTCGATCTGTCGCGGCGGCTCTGATGCGCTGGATGAATTTCGTCGACGTTTTTCTCTCGCCGCTCGGCTTCGGGCTCCTGCTCGCGCTCGTGTTGTGGCTGAGGCGTCGTCGTTTGTCGCGCCGCGCGCTGCGCATCGGCATCGCGGCGGAGATTCTCTGCCTCGTGCTGTCGACGCCGCTCGGCGCGAACCTGCTGACGGCGTGGCAGGAGCAGCGTTCACCGAAACCCGAAACATGCGCCGCGCCGACGCCGCATGTGATCGTGGTGCTGTCCGGCGGCATGCGCCGAGATGCGGTCGACGCCGGCGATTTCGGCGTGCTCAACGCCGCGAGCCTGCAACGCACGCTCGCCGCGGCGACGCTGGCTCAGCAGATTCCGGACGCCGAGCTGATCCTATCGGGCGGCGCGCGCGTCGGCGGCAGGAACGACATCGCGCAGAGCGCGGTCATGGCCGATATCGCGAAACGGTACGGCGTGCCCGCGGCCGCTGATCCGCACCGAGACCGAATCGACGACGACCTGGGAAAACGCGACGCGCGTGCGCGCACTCGAACCCGCGCTGCCCACGCGCATCTGGCTGGTGACGTCGGCGCTGCACATGCCGCGCTCGCTGATCGCGTTTCGCGCGGCCGGGTTCGAACCGTGCGCGTATCCGGGCGATGCGCGCACGGGTCCGTTCGACAGCCCCGCCGATCTCCTGCCGAGCGCCGGCGCGATCGCGAACACCGATGCGGTGCTGCACGAGTGGGTCGGCGAAATCGTTTATCGGGTGCGCGCTGCGTTCTGATCCCAGTTTCGCGCGCACTCCCACTGTCATCCCGGCGAAAGCCGGGATCCATTTTGATCTTGATCGTCGGCGACTACGTTCAAAGGAAAATGGATCCCGGCTTTCGCCGGGATGACAGTGGGGGAAGCGAATGCTCGACTAGAGGGTTCGCGCGACGTCGTCGTGCTGCTCGCGTACTTTCGCGATCGCGGCCACCCGCGCTTTGCGCACCGCCTCGCCGATCGCTTCGCCGGTCAGTCCCTGCGCCACGAATTCGCGCGCATCGATCGCGGCCGCGGCCGCATGCGCGGCGCGCACGTACGCCGCCTGCGGATACGCGGATTCCTCGAAGCCGCGCCGCCCGCGCTTGTCGGCCTCGCACGCGATCAGCAGGCGACCGAGCCGCTCGGGTCGGCGGAACGCATCGATGCGTTCGAGGATTCCGAGCAGCGTATCGGCGCGCAGCTCGAACGCGCGGTGGATGTTGAGATGGAAACGGCAGACGAGCTCGGCGAGCGCCGCGTGCTCGGCGGGCACGCGCAGGCGCTCCGACAGCGCGCGCAGCGGCGCGACGCCGGATTGCTCGTGTCCGATATGGCGCGGCAGCACATCGGCCGGCGTCAGCGCCTTGCCGAGATCGTGCGTCAGCGCGCACCAGCCGACGAGATCGTCGCCGGGCGCGAGGCGCGCGGCCATGTCGAGCACGAGCTCGACGTGCACGCCGGTGTCGATTTCCGGATGGAATTCGGCGCGCTGCGGCACGCCGTACAGCGCATCGATTTCCGGAAACAGGATCGCGAGCGCGCCGCACGCACGCAGCGCAGCGAGAAACGCCGAGGGTTGCGGCTCGGCCAGCGCCTTGCGCGTTTCGGCCCAGACGCGCTCGGCGACGAGATGATCGACTTCGCCGTCGTCGACCATGCGCCGCATCAGCGCGAGCGTCTCGTCGGCGATGCGGAAACCGAGCGGCGCATAGCGCGCGGCGAAACGCGCGACGCGCAGCACGCGCACGGGATCCTCGGCGAACGCGGGCGACACATGGCGCAGGATGCGATCGCTTCGAGGTCGCGCGCGCCGCCGAACGGATCGACCAGGCGTCCGTCGTCGTGCTCGGCCATCGCGTTGATCGTGAGGTCGCGGCGTTCGAGATCCTGTTCGAGCGTCACGGCGGGATCGGTCGAGAACACGAAGCCGTGATAGCCGCGGCCGCTCTTGCGCTCGGTGCGCGCGAGCGCGTATTCCTCGCGCGTATCCGGATGCAGGAACACCGGGAAATCGCGGCCGATCGGCCGGAAGCCGAGGCGCGCCATCTCTTCCGGCGTCGCGCCGACGACGACATAGTCGCGATCGGCGACCGGGCCGGCCGAGCAGCTTGTCGCGGACGGCGCCGCCGACCAGATACGTCTGCATGGCTTGACGGGACAGCGGAATTGGGCTGGCATTGTGCCAGCGAATCCGCGAGGAGGGCGCGCGATGAAGCGATTGATCGGGGCTGCAATGGCGGCTTGCATGGCGCTCGCGGGTTGCGCGGGCTCGCCGCCGGCCAAGCACGACGCACCGGCGAAGGCCGCGCCGGCACCGGCGAAGGGCAGCGATGCGCTGTACCGCGCACTCGGCGGCGAGGCCGGCATCACGCGCGTCGTCGACGCGGCGCTCGCCGAGATTCATGGCGATCTGCGCATCAATATCTTCTTCGAGAAGACGGACATGGCCGATCTGCGGCGCCTCGTGATCGAGCAGCTTTGCGCGGCGACCGGCGGACCGTGCACTTATTCCGGGCGCAGCATGGAAGAGGCGCACAGCGGGCTCAATCTCACCAACGCCGATTTCGATGCGTTCGTCGAGGATCTCGTGCGGGCGATGAACAAGGAGAAGGTGCCCGAGGATCTGCAGAAGCAGCTGCTCGGTCTGCTCGGGCCGATGCGGCCCGAGGTCGTGGGTCAATGATGGGAAGGCTTAAAGATTGAACCACGAAGAACACGAAGAAGAAGACAGGCGAAAATTCCAAAGCTCTTCTTCGTGTTCTCCGTGTTCTTCGTGGTTCAATCTTTTCAGACACGCACCGCTAAGAGTGCTGCTCGCGAAAGCGGTCGAGTCGCCGCTGCGGATTGTCGCCGCCCAGCAGCGGCGGCATCACGACATCCATCGGCGTCGCGACGATGCCGAGCGCGGCGAGGCCGTCGTCCTTGCCGACCGAATCGAGCTTGAGCGAGCGGAAGTTGTCGCGCGAAATGGGTTTTCCCGGCAGCCATTCGCCGACCGTCGCCTGCATGATGCCGAGCGCGTCGGGCAGCGGCGATGATCCAGCGCCGTTTGCCGATCATCTCGGCGGTCCAGCGCACGAGCTCGCCGAGCGCGATCGTGCGCGGGCCGAACAGCTCGTAGATGTGTCCGGCCGAATGCGGATGCGCGATCGCACGCGCAAACGCTTCCGAGACATCGCCGATGTAGACCGGTGCGAACTTCGCGTCCGCGCGCGCGAGCGGCAGCACGGGCGTCATGCGCAGGAGGCTTGCGAAGCGGAAGAAAAGTCCGTCGCCCGGACCGAAAATCACCGACGGACGGAAGATCGTCCACGCCAGCCGCGAGTTTCGGACGCGCGCATCGGCCTCGCCGCGCGTGCGCAGGTAGTGGCTTTCGCCTTCGCCGGCGCGCAGCGCGCTCATCTGCAGCAGACGCGCGACGCCGGCCGACTGGCACGCGGCGATCGCGGTTTCGGTCAGCTCGACGTGCGCCTTGCGAAAGCCGCTGCCGTCGCTGCCGCGCTCGTTGAGGATGCCGACGAGATTGATCAGCACGTCGGCGCCGGCGAGCTCTGCGCGCAGCGCATCGAGATCGTGGATGTCGGTCGAGACGACGCTCGCGCGCGGCAGCACGCGCGAGCTCGCGATGTTTCTCGCGGTTGCGCGACAGCACCTTGATCGTGTGGCCGTCGTCGTGCAGGCGCGGCACGAGATGGCTGCCGACGAAGCCGGTGCCGCCGAGGATCACGATGCGTTGAGGCTTCATCGAAGAGCTCCTCGGCGGAAGCGCGAAGCGCGCGCGGACGGCTAGTGTGCAGGCGTCGCCGTTGAATCGCCGGTCGACGGTTTCGGTGCGGTGGCCGTCTCGGCGGTCTGCGGTGGACAGACTACGCCTTTGCGCGGCGTCGCGTCGGTCGGTGCGGCGTATGCCGTGCCGATGCGCGGCATGCGCGAAGAAAGCGCGAGCGCCTTGCCGTTCATGCGCCAGTCGTAGATCACGCTGAAGGCGAGCACGCGGCCGACGTACTCGCGCGTTTCCTTGTACGGGATCGTCTCGATGAAGAAATCGGGATCGAACGATCCGCGCGCGTCGAGCCAGCGTCCGACCGGCGCTTCTCCGGCGTTGTAGGCTGCGCTCGCGAGCCACGGATTGCCGTCGAACCTGTTCGGCCATGAGGCCGAGATAGCGCGTGCCGAGCTGCACGTTGAGCGTCGGATCGAACAGGTCGCTCGGCCGGTTGTACGGCAGCTTCTCGGTCTTGGCGACGCTCTTGGCGACGCCCGGCAGGAGCTGCATCAGGCCGTACGCATCGGCGTGCGAATGCGCGTCGGTCATCCACGCGCTTTCGGCGCGGATGATCGCGTAGGCCCAGGCCGGATCGATGCCGGCGTCGTTCGCTTCGCGCCGGACGCGCTGCTCGAGCGCGAGCGGAAAGCGCTGCTCGTAGAGCCGCTGCGTTTCGGGATCGGCCGAGTAGAAGAACACTGCGCGGTCGTACCAGCCGCGCCGGTAGGCGAGATCGGCGGCAAGGCGCTTCTCCGTGTCGCCGAGCTTGCGCATTGCGAAATCCCATTCGCGCCGCGCCTCGGGCAGCATGCCGAGCGTCTGGAATTCGAACGCGCGTGCAAGGTCGCTCTGGCTCGCGACCGATTTCTCGGCGACGGGATCGGCTGCGAGCGTGCGCGGGCAGATCGCGTACGGCTCGTCGATCCAGTCCGCGGCGAGGAACCCGTGGAAGCTCGCTTCGCGCGCGACGTCGGCGAAGATCGGATCGGCTTCGCTCTTGCGACCGAGCTTGGTCAGCACGCGCGCATGCAGATAGCGCCAGCGCGAATCGGTCTGCTGCTGCGCGGAGAGATCTTCGAGCGCGGCGAGCGTTTCCTTCCAGTCGCCGACGGCGAGCGCGATGCGCACGTGCCATTCGCGGCTGGCGTCGTCCTCGGCTTCGGGCGGCAATGCCTTCAGGCGTGCGAGCGCGTCGGGCGAGTAGCTCGTCGAGCGATACACGGCGAGCGCGTTGAGCACGCGATTTTTCTGCGCGTCGTCCCATTTGAATTTCGCGCCGAGCTTGGCCCACAGCGTTTCCGCCGACGAGCTGTCGCGGCGCGCATAGCGCGCGAGGCCGTACGCGATCGCGTCGCGCGCGCGCGGCTGGTCGGGCCACTGCTCCGCTTTTGCGAGCGTCGCCGCCGGAGAGCTCACTGCAGCGACGATGCGGTCGGCGGCTTCGCGGTCGCTGCCGGTCAGCATCGCTGCCGCGGCTGCGGCGCTGTCCTCGTTGCCGGCGCCGGCGGCATCGAGCAGGCGCTTCCAGACGCGCTCGTCGGTCAGCGTGCCGTTGCTTCGTGCCGTTGCGAGCACGAAGCTGCACGCCACGGGCAACGTGCGCGGATTGGTCCAGAGCGGGTCGATGTCGGTCGCGAAATCGAGTTTCGCGCCGCCGGCGACGCGTGCCTGCAGGTTGTCGCATTGCAGATCGCGATCGCGGCTGTCTTTCCAGAACGCGCGGAACGTCGTCCAGTCGCCGCGGCGCGCGAGCTCGCGCAGATACGCCTCGCGCACGTCGCTCTCGGGCAGCGTGCCCGGCCAGCGCGCCAGGAAATGTTCGACATCGGCGCGCGAAGCCTTGGCGATGCCGCGACGCAGGATCGCAGCTTCGAGGTACGGATAAAGCGGATAGTCCTCGAGACCCGCCGCGAGCTTCTTCCATTCGCCGGGTGGCGTGCGCGATGCAGCCGCGTATGCGGCGCGGAACTGCTCGCGCTGCGTGCTGCGATCCTGCGCGCAAAGCGGCAACGCGACCAGCCCGAATATCAGGGCGGCGAACAGACACCGCGCTCCGCGCGGCATTACGGCATTCGACATTGCGGGTGCTTCTGGACGCGAAAACCTCGATCGCAGTGTAGCGTGCGCGTCGATTGCGAATGCGCGGTTCTCATGCATCGCGCGCGAGGGCTCGACACAGCAGGCGATGACCGGCCCATCGCGATCGGGGCAAGAAGGCGAGCCGAACCCGATGCGACAGCCGTGCTGTCGCGCGTACCTCGCCGTTGGGCACCGATCGGCGCCCGAACGCCCCCTCGCCGCCGCAAACCCTCAAGGAAGCGCTCAACGACGGCATCGCAGGCCCTGTTGCATCTGCAAACACGTAGCGCTAGCTAAAACCGAACGATTGTTTTACATTTTCTTGACACTCGCCGCGAGTGAGGGCTTGCGGGAGTCGGGCCGATGCGGCCCCGCTGATTTCGACAAACGTCCATGTTGGGGAGAAAGCTCATGAAGTTACGCGGTCAGATCCGTTCGGCTCCGATCGGCCTCGCGATGTCGCTGATGGCCGGCGCAATGCTGTCGGGCCTCTATGCGGTCCCGGTGTTCGCGCAGGACAAGGGCGGCGAGGACATCCAGAAGCTGCAGGCGGTCGAAGTGACCGGCTCGCGCATCAAGAAGGCCGAAGTCGTAGGCCAGACACCGGTGCTGACGATCACCTCGAAGGATATCGAGGCGACCGGCCTCGGCTCGATCGGCGACGTGCTGCAGCAGCTGACCGTCAGCGGCTCGGCGCTGAACACCAAATTCAACTCGGCCGGCAACTTCGGTTTCCCGCCGGACGGCGGCGGCGTCGGCTCCGGCTCGACGACGATCTCGCTGCGCAATCTCGGCGCCAAGCGCACGCTGGTGCTCGTCGACGGCCTGCGCTGGATCAACGAATCGTCGGCCTCGGGCGTTTCCGCGGCGGTCGATCTCAACACGATTCCGGCCAGCATCGTCGATCGCATCGAGATCCTGACCGACGGCGCGTCGTCGCTGTACGGATCCGACGCGATCGCGGGCGTCGTCAACATCATCACCAAGAAGACCGGCGACGGTCTCGGGTTGCATGTCTACGCCGGAAACTATTCCGTTGGCGACGGCGCGACCTATTCGGGCAACGTCTCGTTCGGCGGCCAGCTCCGACCGCTTCGATTTCTTCATGGACATCAGCCGTTTCAAGCAGGACGGGATCAGCTCGAACGACTGGGACCAGTCGCGCTATCCGACGCCGGGCATCGGCGGCGTGCCGAATCCGGGCAGCTGGAGCTCGGCGACACCGTACACGCGCTATCTGTTCGATACGCCGGGAGGCGTCGACTTCGGCGGCCTCTGCGACGGCGGCTTCTGCAACATCACCGCGAACGGCGTCGCGCCTCCGGGTGGCGTGCAGCCGTTTCCGAGCGGTTTCCACGGCTTCACGGCGGCGGATCGTTTCAACTTCGCGCCGTACAACCTCTTGCTGACACCGTCGAGCCGCACCGGCATCTTCGCGCAGGGCACGTACAAGATCACCGATAACGTCAACTTCTACATGAAGGGCCTGTACAACACGCGCGATTCGACCAACCAGGCTGCACCGGAACCGATCTTCCTCGGCCAGCAGTTCTGCATGGCGATCGACCTCTGCTACCGCGTCGGCGTCGATGCGACGAACCCGTACAACCCGTTCGGCTTCTCGCTCGACGGCAACAGCTCGGACTTCGGTCTCGGCCGGCGTCCGGTCGAAGGCGGTCCGCGCATCTTCAAGCAGACCGTCGATACCAAGTACTACTCGACCGGCTTGAACGGCAGCTGGGAATTCGGCGAGCACCAGTGGTTCTGGGACGTCAACTATCTCGACAGCTCGAACTCGGCATCGCAGACCGTCACCGGCACCTACAACATCCGGCACATCATGAATGCGCTGGGTCCGATCGACGGGTGCACCGCGCCGTGCGTTCCGCTGAACCTCTTCGGCGGTCCCGGCACGATCACGCCGGAAATGCTGAACTACATCCAGTTCACCGAAAACGACCGCAGCAAGCAGGAGCTTCGCGCGTGGACGGCGAATGCGTCCGGCAATCTGTTCCAGCTGCCTGCCGGCTCGCTCGACGCGGCGATCGGTTTCGAGCATCGCGACCAGAGCGGCTTCTACACGCCCGATTCGGTCGTCACCGCCGGCGATTCGAACGGCGTGCCGTCGGGTCCGACCAGCGGCAGTTACGACGTCGACGAGTTCTACATCGAGCTGAACGCGCCGATCCTGGCCGACATGTCGTTCGCCAAGCACCTGGATCTGTCGGTCGCGTCGCGCTATTCGGATTACTCGAACTTCGGCAGCACGACCAACAACAAGGTCGGCTTCCGCTGGCAGATCGTCGATGACTTCACCTTGCGCGGCACGTGGGCGGAAGGTTTCCGCGCACCGTCGATCGGCGAGTTGTTCGGCACGTTCTCGCGCTTCGATGCATCGCTGCAGGATCCGTGCAGCGGCAACGTCACGCCGAACTGCGCTGCGCTCGGCGTTCCGCCGGGCTTCGAGCAGACCAATCCGCAGATCTCGATCATCACCGGCGGCAACCAGAACCTGAGGCCCGAGACATCCGAGAGCTTCACCTGGGGCGCGGTCTACAGCCCGAACTGGGGCGAGAACACCGCCTGGTCGCAGCGCATGGATTTCGACCTCAACTACTACGATCACCGCATCGACCAGGCGATCCAGGCACCGGATGCGCAGACCCAGCTCGATCGCTGCGTGGCGACGCTCGACCCGAATTTCTGCAACGGCATCACGCGCGCAGGCAACGGTTCGATCAACGGCTTCAACAACACGCTGCGCAACCTCGGCAAGATCGACACCAAGGGCTATGACTTCGGCATCAACTGGCTCGGCAACGAGATGAGCTACGGCACGTTCGGTGCGCATCTGCAGACGACGTATACGAAGAGCTTCAAGGCCGTCGCCGCCGATACCGGCGCGGTCGAGCCGCGCACGGTCGGCGTCGAAGTCACGGACAGCTCGATTCCGCGCTGGCGCTCGACGTTCAACGTCACCTGGGGCATCGGCGACTGGAACGCGATGTGGACGATGCGCTACATCTCGAGTCTGGAAGAGAGCTGCGGCAACGCCGCTGCGTTCGCGGTCTGCGACGATCCGGTCGCCGACAAGAACCATCTCGGCGCCGTGGTCTACAACGACGCGCGCGTGAGCTGGAAGCTGCCGGTCAGCATCCAGGCCAGCATCTCGTTCGGCGTCAACAACATCTTCGACAAGGATCCGCCGGTCTGCCTCAGCTGCTCGCTGAACGGCTACGACGCGTCGACGTACGACCTGCCGGGCCGCTTCCCGTACATCGAAGCGGACTTCAAGTTCTGACGCAGGATCGACTGTTGTGTTGCGAGGGGCCGCGAAAGCGGCCCCTTTCTTTTTCGACGTTGCCGGCGCGTCAGACTTTCGCGGCGAGCACGCCAATACGTCGCGGCATGAGGATGCTGGCCGCGACCGGCAGATGATCCGACACCGGATGCGACAGCGCCCAGCGTCGTTCGACCTCGATCGATCCCGACACCAGGATGTGATCGATCGCGCGTGTCGGACGCCAGCTCGGGAACGTCGCCGGCGATTCGTGCGGCGGCTCGAGCGCGGTGCGCTCGTAGAGCATCTTGAGCTCGACGCTCGTCGAGGGCGTGTTGAGATCGCCCATCAGCACGACGTTCGGATGCTGGCCGAGAAGCTCGGCGATGAAACCGAGCTGGCGCATGCGCGCGGCGGGGCCGAGCGAAAGATGCGCGATGACGACGACGAGCGAATCGTCGCCGGCGCCGAAGCGCGCCCACAGCGCGCCGCGTCCCGGTATGCGGCCGGGCAATGGATAGTCGAGCACTTCGTCGGGCTGCATGCGCGCGAGGAGTCCGTTGCTCGACGTCGCCAGGCGCGACACGCGCCGGTTCGGCTGGTGGCTCCAGAACGGAAACTCGGCGGCTTCGGCGAGGTATTGCGTCTGGTTGAGGAATCCCGAACGCAGGCTGCCGGCGTCGGCTTCCTGCAATCCGACCAGATCGAACTCGCCGATCACGCGCGCGAGCACGTCGAGGTTCGCGCGCTTGCCGGTCGGCAGCACGTGTTTCCAGCTGTGCGTCACATAGTCGCGATAGCGGCGCACGCTGCCGCCGGCGAGGATGTTGCAGCTCAGGAGCTGCAGGCGCTTCGAATCGTCCGCCGGGCGCTCGGCGAGGGCCGGCGTGGGATGCTTCATGGCGGCGAGGCTAGCGGTCGCTTCCATCAGCTGCAAGCGCCCGTCGCCGACGGGCGCTTCGACATCGATGGGAGCGTCGGCGGCTATTTCTTCTTCTTCGCCGCAGGCTTCTTGGCGTCGATCTCTTTCTGCACGAGCCAGTCGACGAGCTCGATCAGCTGCGGATAACCGCCGGCCGATGCGCCGGTGATGCGGTACTTGCCGTTGACGACGATGCTCGGCGTGCCGTCGATGCCGTCGGCCTTGACGATCGTCTGCGAGCGCGCAAGCTTGCTCTCGACCTCGAACGATGCCGAGGTCGCGAGGAACTTCGCCTTGTCGACGCCGTTCTGCGCGTAGAAGCCGGCGAGATCGTCGATCGTGCGCAACGGCAGGTGATCGCGGTGCAGCGCATCGAACAGCGGCTGGTGCGTCTTGTCGAGGACGCCGAGCGATTCGGCCGTGTAGTAGGCGCGCGCGTACGGCTCCCAGCTCGGATTGAAGACCGCCGGCATGTACGTGAACACCGCGCCGGCCGGCAGGCTCGTCTTGAGCTGCTCGGCGTACGGCTGGAAGTGCGCGCAGTGCGGGCACGCGTACGAGAACACTTCGAGCACCTCGACCTTGTCGCCGGTCGCGGTCGGCTGCGGCGGATCGACCGGGAAGTAGTTCTTGCCTTCTTCCCATGCCGCGGGCGCGGGTGCATCGGCCGCGAAGAGCGCGGACGTCGCGACGAGACCGGCGAGAAGAAGGCCGAGCCGTTTCAGCATGATGTACTCCTCAATGGATGCGAAGACGAGACCGCGCCGCATGGGCGGCGGTTCCGTCCTACTTGTGGCTTTCCTTGGCGACGAGATAGGACACGAGCGCAGGGATCTTGTCCATTCCGCCGGCCGAGACGCCGGTCATGCGGTACTTGCCGTTGACGATGATCGTCGGAGTCGAGTCGACGCCGTACGTCTTGATCTGCGCATCGGCGCGTTTCATCTTCGCGTTGACCGCGAACGAGTTCGCGGTGCCGACGAAGTCCGCTGTCGAGACGCCGTACTTCGCGTAGAACTTGGCGACGTCGTCGATCGTCGGCAGCGGGCTCACGATGCGGTGCGTGACCGGATCGTTGATCTTGAGCGAGCCTTCCTTCCAGACCGCGTCGAACATCGCATCGTGGGTCTTGTCGACGAGGCCGAGCGCGTCGGCGGCGAAGAATGCACGCTGGAAGACGGGCCAGTCCTCGTCGGAGCGGAACGCGGCCGGCAGGTAGCGCATCTCTGCATTCGCGGGCAGGCTCGCCTTCATCTTTGCGACGAACGGCGCGAACGCGTTGCACGCCGGGCACGCGTACGAGAACACCTCGAGCACTTCGACCTTGTCGCCGGTCGTCGTCGCCTGCGGCGGCTCGACCGGGAAGTAGTGCTTGCCGGCCTCCCAGGTTTCCTGGGCCCCGGCGGCGGAGACGACGGCGAGACCGAACAGCACTGCGACGAAACGCTTCAACATGGAACCTCCGAAAGACGACGCATCGGATCGACGCGTACCGGACCGGCTTGGAGCGCAAACACGTGCGCGGAGTTTCAGCCGGAGCGACTTAACCCTGGTTATTTCGCGGCCGCGACGGTGCCGCCGGTCGCGGTGTGCAGGCCCTCGACGTACGAGGCGAGCGCGGCGATGTCGTTGTCGCCGAGGCGCTTGGCGATCTCGGGCATGATCTTCGCGCTGGCGTCGTCACCCCAGGTCGTGCCGCCCTTGAAGTCCTTGAGCTTGGTCTGGACGTAGTCGGCCCACTGGCCGCCGAGCTGCGGCCAGCCGGCGCCGGCCATGCCGCGGCCGTCCGGCCCGTGGCAGGCCATGCAGGCGGGCACGCCGAGCGTCGCGTCGCCGCCGCGATAGAGCGCCTGGCCGCGCTCGAGCAGCTTGTCGTCGGCAACGCCGGGCAGCGAGCGCTTGGTCGCGAAGAACGCGCCGATGTCGTGCATGTCCTGCTCGGACAACGCCGCGGCGAAGCCCATCATGATTGCGTTCTGGCGCTTCTGCGACTGGAACAGCTTGATCTGGCGCGCGATGTAGGCCTCGTTCTGGCCGGCGAGCTTCGGGTACTGCTTGTCGGCCGAATTGCCGTCCATGCCGTGGCAGGCGCCGCATGCGGTCGCCTTGCCTTCGCCGGCCTTGGCGTCGCCGAGGATCGCTCCGGATGCCGGCGCGGCTGCCGCTTCTGCCGCGGCCGGTGCGGCTGCCGGCGGCGCTTCGCTGGCCGGTGCCTGCGCCTGAGCCACTCCCGCGGCGATCAGCAGCGACAGCGCAATAACTCGCCGAAAGCTCATACACTCACTCCGGAAACCTTGGGGAAAAAGCCGGCTCCGCCGCCACGGAAACGCGGTCTGGCGGGCGGTCGGATAGCCGCGGAATTATCCCCTGTGCGCCGGAAGGCGGTCAAACCGCAATGTCCCAACGGGCGCGAAGTCGACTCCATGAAAAAGAAGAATCCGTTCCGCGACGCGCATTACCTCCTGAACGCGCATCGCCTCGATCAGCTGCCGCCGGATAGCGGCGCGGAGATCGCGTTCGCCGGGCGATCGAACGCCGGCAAGTCGAGCGCGCTCAACGTCATCTGCGATCAGCAGGGGCTCGCGCGCACCTCCAAGACGCCGGGACGCACGCAGCAGCTGGTCGTGTTTCCGCTCGACGAGACGCACCGGCTGATCGATCTGCCGGGCTACGGCTACGCGAAGGTGCCGGAAAAACTGCGCGAGCACTGGCGCGGAACGATCGACGCTTATCTGCGAACGCGCGAGTCGCTGCGCGCGGTCGCGCTGGTCATGGACGCGCGCCATCCGCTCAGGGAATTCGATCGCATGATGCTCGAATTCGCGCAGGCGACCGGGCGCCACGCGCTGTGCCTGCTGACCAAGGCGGACAAGCTCTCGCGCAGCGAAGCGGCGCGCACATTGAGCGATGTTCGCAAGGAGCTCGCAACGCACGCTCCGGTCGCGAAGGCGCAGCTGTTCTCGTCCTTGAAAGGCAGCGGCGTCGACGAGGCACGCGACACCTTGGCCGGCTGGCTGTTCGGCGATATCGGCTGATTCGAGCCCTTTCAACCACGCGGTTCAGGCCCCATAGTCCGCAACCCCACGTCGAGGCAAACCCGTGTCCGGACCCTCCGCCGTCAGCGAAACCCCGATAACGGATCGCGCCGAGCTCGTTCAATACATCGCCGAAGGCGGCAAGCCGATCGGCGACTGGCGCATCGGCACCGAGCACGAGAAATTCGGCTTCCGTCTCGACGATCTGCGTCCGCCGACGTTCGAGGGTGAGCGCGGCATCGGCGCGATTGCTCGAGGGCATGACGCGGTTCGGCTGGCAGCGCGTGCTCGAAGGCGACAAGCTGATTGCGCTGTCGCGCGACAACGCGTCGGTCACGCTCGAGCCCGCGGGACAGCTCGAGCTTTCCGGCGCGCCGCTCGAAACGATCCACGGCACCTGCTGCGAAGTCGACAAGCACCTCAAGGAAGTGAAGACCGTCGCCGACGAAATCGGCCTCGGCTTCCTCGGCATGGGCTTCCAGCCGAAATGGCGGCGCGAGGACATGCCGTGGATGCCCAAAGGCCGCTACGCGATCATGCGCCGCTACATGCCGGAAGGTCGGCTCGCTCGGCCTCGACATGATGACGCGCACGTGCACCGTGCAGGTCAATCTCGACTTCGCCGACGAAGCCGACATGATCAAGAAATTCCGTGTCGGGCTCGCGCTGCAGCCGATCGCGACGGCACTCTTCGCCGATTCGCCGTTCACCGAAGGCAAGCCGAACGGCTTCCAGAGCTACCGCTCGCACATCTGGACCGACACCGATCCCGACCGCACCGGCATGCTCGACTTCGTGTTCGAGGACGGCTTCGGATTCGAGCGCTACGTCGACTACCTGCTCGACGTGCCGATGTACTTCAGCTATCGCGACGGCAGATACATCGACCTTGCGGGCAAGTCGTTCCGCGATTTCCTCGCCGGAAAATTGCCCGAGCTTCCCGGCGCGGTGCCGACGCTGAAGGACTGGGCCGATCACATGACGACGGCGTTTCCGGAAGTGCGCCTCAAGAAATTTCTCGAGATGCGCGGCGCCGATGGCGGTCCGTGGAATCGCCTGTGCGCGCTGCCGGCGTTCTGGGTCGGCCTGCTCTACGATTCGACCGCGCTCGACGCGGCGTGGGATCTGGTCAAGGATTTCTCGAACGCCGAGCGCCATGCGCTGCGCGACGGCGTGCCGAAATACGCGCTGAAATTGCCGTTCCGCAACGGCAGCGTGCGCGAGCTCGCGCTCGAAGCCGTGAAGATCGCTGCGCATGGCCTGAAGCGACGCGCGCGCCTCAATCGCAACGGCGCGGACGAGAGCATCTTCCTCGATCCGCTGATCGAGATCGTCGAAGCGAACCAGACGCCGGCCGAGCGCAAGCTCGAGTTGTTCAACGGCGAATGGAAGGGCGACATCGATCGCGTGTTCCGCGAATTCGCCTATTGATCAGCTTTTCCCTCTCCCGCTTGCGGGAGAGGGTAGGGTGAGGGCAATCGGAGTGGGGCGTCGAACCAGGTTTCCCTCACCCCAACCCTCTCCCGCAAGCGGGAGAGGGGGAACAGCGCGCGTCACGCGCTCGCGGGTCGACCGAGCAGCCGCATCTGCTTGAGCTTCGACGCACTCCGATCGAACGTCGCCGTGTAGTCGCAGCCCGCGTGCTCGTTGCCGAGCGCGATCAGCGCATCGGCAAAATCGGCTCCGCTGCGGTACGCATCGAGCGCCCGCCAGGCGAGCGACGGCGCCTCGAGACGAAAGCAATCGACTTCGAACAGGCGTTCCAGCGTCGGCGCGATCGCGTTTCGCGTGTAGCCATATGCCGCCTCCAGCACCCAGACGAATTCGCACAGCACGATCGACGCGATCCAGCCGGGTTCGTCGTCGCTCAGTGCGGTTTCGATCAGGAGACTTGCCGCGGCGGCCTGACGCGAGTCGTCCTGCACGATGTAGCGAACCAGCACATTCGTGTCGAGCCCGATCATGGCATCAGCGGCCGGCGCGCTTGCGTATCGCCGCCTGCATCGCGTCGAGCGAAACGGGCTTCGACGGCTTCGGCAGGAAGCCCTTGAGATCGGTCACGGCGCGGGTCGCGGGTTTCAGCAGCACGGTGTTGTCCTCCTTGAGCACGAATTCGATGCGGTCGCCCGCGCGAAGGCCGAGGTGCAGGCGCACGTCCTTCGGGATCGTCGTCTGGCCCTTGCTGGTCAAGACCGAGGTCGTCACAAGAATTCCTTACCATATTTTATATTCCTTACTTTATCGTAAGCGATCTGCTTTTTCAAAGCGCGCGGTTCCGACATGACTTTCGGCGCACGCCCCACATCTCACACTGTGCAACAAGGATTGATTCGCCGATGCCCGGAGTCTCCATGCGTCCACGTCAAATAGCCTTTACATGCGTCGTAGGATCCATGCTCGTCGCGCCGTCGGCCTTCGCGGGCACGAAGCTCCTGAGATTCCCGGACGTCTGCGGCGATCGCGTCGTCTTTACGTACGCCGGCGATCTGTGGACCGCCTCGACGCACGGCGGCACCGCAGCGCGCCTCACGGCAGGTCCCGGCCTCGAGCAGTCGGCGCGTTTCTCGCCGGACTGCAGCCGCATCGCTTTCACCGGCGAATACGGCGGCGACGATCAGGTCTATGTCGTTGCAGCCGCCGGCGGCGAGCCCAAGCAGCTGACGTTCTATCCGGCGCAGGGTCCACTGCCGCAGCGCTGGGGCTTCGACAACCAGGTTTACGGCTGGACGCCCGACGGCAAGTCGATCCTGTTCCGCGGCTGGCGCGATTCGATCAGCGTGTCGAATCCGCATCTCTACACGATCAGCGTCGACGGCGGCCTGCCGGTGACGCTGCCGATGCCGGTCGCCGGCGTCGGCCGCTATTCGCCGGACGGAAAGCAGATCGTCTACTCGCCGAAATACCGCGATTTCCGCACCTGGAACCGCTACGTCGGCGGCTGGGCGCAGGATCTCTACATCTACGACTTCGCGGCCAAGTCGGCAAAGAACATCACCAACGATCCGAACACCGACCGCGATCCGGTCTGGATCGGCGACGGCATCTACTTCATCGCCGACCGCAACGAGCATCTCAATCTGTACCGCTACGACACCGGCAGCGGCGAAACCAAGCAGCTGACCGACTACAAGGACGCCGACGCGCGCTGGGCGAGCGGCGATTCGAAAGGTCAGATCGCGTTCGAGGTCGACGGCGTGCTGCACGTCTACGACACGACCGCGAACCAGGATCGCGCGCTCGACATCACGGTGCCGAGCGATCTCGTGCGCACGCGCGCCGAAGAGAAGAGCGTCAAGGACAAGATCGAGGACTTCGCGCTGTCCGGCAACGGCAAGCGCGCGCTGTTCACCGCGCGCGGCGAGGTGTTCAGCGCGCCGGTCAAGGATGGCATCACGCTCGATCTCACGCACACGCCGGGCGCGCACGAGCGCGAGGCGCAATGGTCGCCGGACGGCAAGCGCGTCGCCTACGTCTCCGACCAGAGCGGCGAGGAAGAGATCTGGGTGCGCGACGCCGACGGCAACAACGCGCATCAGCTGACGACCGAAGTGTTCGGACGCCTGTACGCGCCGCGCTGGTCGCCGGACGGCGCACGCATCGCGTTCGTCGACAGCGAGAGCCGCCTGCGCATCGTCGCGACCGCCGGCGGCGGACCGGCGCCGGTGATCGCCGACGATCCCGGCGTCTCGCGGCGCGACTACGCATGGTCGCCGGGCGGGCACTATCTCGCCTATTCGATCACCGACAAGGACACGCAATACGCGCAGCTCTACGTGCGTGATCTCGCCGCCGGCAAGAGCGTGCACATCGGCAACGCGAACTTCGACGCCTACGCGCCGGCGTTCTCGCCCGACGGAAAGACGCTGTACTTCATCGGCGATCGCGAGTGGACGCCGCAGCTCTCCAACATCGAGTGGAATTTCGCCGCGAACCGCGACGCGTCGATCCTCGCGCTGACGCTGCGCAAGGGTCTCGACAATCCGTTCGCGCCGAAGAACGACAGCGCCTCGAAGGACGACAAGGAAGACGCCGACAAGTCCAAGAACGGCGACGACAAGAAGGACAAGGCGAAGGCCGCGAGCGAAATCGACGATCGCATCGACTTCGACGGCATCGAAAGCCGCGTCGTGCGCGCGCCGATCGATGCGGACAACCTGCAGTGGATCGCGGTGACCGCGAAGTCGCTGCTGTATGTCGTGTCCGACGCGCAGTACTACGGCCGCGACGGCGCGTTCAAGCCCAAGCTCAAGAAGTGGACGTTCGAGGAGCGCAAGAGCGAGGACGTCTTCGAAGGCGTCGACGACATCTCGCTTGCGAGCGACGGCAACACGGTGCATGGTCCGCAACGACAAGGCCTACAAGTACATCGATCTCACGGCCGGCAAGCCGGAGCCCAAGGACGTCTCGACCGACGGGCTCTACGCGCGCGTCGATCCGAAGGCCGAATACGCCGAGGTCTTCCGCGAAACGTGGCGGCGCTATCGCGATCATTTCTACGTCACCAACATGCACGGCTACGACTGGATGGCGCTGCGCGCCAAGTACGAGCCGATGCTGGCCTGGGTCGGCGATCGCAGCGATCTCAACTACCTGCTCGGCCAGATGGTCGCCGAGCTTTCGATCGGCCACGCGTACGTCAGCGGCGGCGATCTCGGTCTGCCGCCGAAGCCGCACGTCGGCCTGATCGGCGCGCGCTTCGAGCTCGATGCGGCGAGCAACCGCTATCGCATCTCGCAGATCCTGCCGGGCGAGAACGACGAGGATCGCTACCGCTCGCCGCTGACCGAAGTCGGCGTCGACGTGCACGAAGGCGACTACGTGCTCGCGATCAACGGCCAGCCGCTCGAGGCGCAGCGACAATCCGTATCGCCTCCTTCGCACCGCGCCGGGGCAGCTCGTGCAGCTGACCGTGAATTCACGCGCATCGGCGGACGGCGCACGCACGGTGCTGGTCAAGCCGATCGACAGCGAGGAGCCGCTGATCTACTTCGGCTGGGTCAAGCAGCAACCGCGAATACGTCGACAAGGCCAGCAACGGCGAGATCGGCTACCTGCACATCCCGGACATGGGCGGCGACGGCATCCGCGAATTCATCAAGTGGTTCTATCCGCAGCTGCGCAAGCAAGGCCTCGTCGTCGACGTGCGCGACAACGGCGGCGGCAACGTCTCGGCGATGATCATCGAGCGCCTGAACCGCAAGCTGCTCGGACTCGACTACGGCCGCGGCGCAGAGATCACCGGCACGTATCCGGCGCAGACCTTCATCGGACATCTCGCCGCGCTCTGCAACGGCACGACCGCGTCGGACGGCGACATCTTCTCGTACATGTTCAAGCAGGCGAAGCTCGGACCGCTGATCGGCATGCGCACGTGGGGCGGCGTCGTCGGCATCAACGGCTGGGGCCCGGCGATCGACGGCGGCGAGATCTTCGTGCCGCAGTTCGCGACCGCGAACACCGAAGGCCAGTACGTCATCGAAGGCCACGGCGTCGATCCCGACATCGTCGTCGAGCAGGACGTTGCGTCGCAGCTCGCCGGCAAGGATCCGCAACTCGATCGCGCGATCGAGGAATTGCACAAGGCGATCCAGGCCGAGCCGGTCAAGCTGCCGCCGCCGCCGCAGATGCCGGTCAAGGCGCCGGCGGACATGCGCGCGGCGGGTATAACCGGTGGCTGATCGTCTTTTCGTGTAACGGCTTCAGCCGATCCTTCGCGTCGGCTAAGCCGCCTTCACGTCGCGCAGCGTCCAGTGCTTGCCGATCAAAAGATCGAGCCGGTGCTTCAGGATCACGTGCGGCAGCGAAGTGACGATCTGCACATCGGTATGCAGATCGTGCTGCTCGGCGGCGACGGTCGCGTTCGGATCGCTCGCGCCGAGCGACGGATCGATCGCATCGGGATCGGGCTGCATGCTGCGCCAGCGCTGCCACAGCGACGGCGTGCGCAGCGCGTCCTGCATGAGCGCCGCGAAGCTGTCCGGCGAGCCGCCATGGAACGAAAGCTCGTGCGATTCGCCGCGGGCCTTCGGCAGATCGTCGATCGACAGGAAATAGCGCTGCGTGCTCATCGAAATATCCGCTCGTGTGATGAGCGAAGTCTAGCAGGGCCGTTGCCGAACGATGACGGAACGAACACGACGACGGCCGCCGCCAGCACGCCGGCGAGACAGGGCCAGCCGAGGTAACGCAGCTCCGCGGCGACCAGCGGAAGCAGCGGCACGAGATAGAGCCACGCGCTCGCGAGCACCGTCAGCGCGACGACGCCGGCCAGCTCGCCGACGCCTTCGCCACGCGGCCGGCGCGGCGAGAAGGCCGATCAAGAGGTACGGCCAGCCCGCGAGCACGCGCGTTCCGCTGAGCCACGCGGCCGCACGCATCAGCGCGTTGTGCAGAGCCGACTGATTGCGCGCGACCGGCGGATTGTCGCGATAGCGGAATTCGTCGTCGACGTAGATCAGCTCGCGCGGCCAGCCCGGATCGTGCACGTCGAGCAGCGCGACAGCCTGCTGCCAGTGATGCGCGAGCCACGCGCCGGGATGCGCGCGGACCGCGTTGAGCCACGCATCGCCGAGCGCATCGAGCTGCTCCTGGCGTGTATTCGCCCGTGAACGGATCGCGCATGCCGTGCGTCGTGTTCTGCAGCATCGGCACGATGCTCCAGTGCGCGGAACGCGCCGGCAAGCTCGTCGACCGTCATGCCGGGCCCGATCATGAAGGGCGGCAGCAGCATCTCGCCGCTCGCGACCGACAGCGCGGCGAGATCCCATTCGGCCGCGGCGGGCCAGAGCGGCACATGGCGCTGCACCTGCGCATTGATCAACGACGCGCATGCGAACGACACGGCGCAGACCGCGGCCGCGACGAGCGCCACGTGCATGCGCGAGCGATGACCCGCGACGAGCCAGCCGATCCAGATCGCCAGCGGCACGATCGCCGGCAACGCGTTGTGGCGCACCGCGCCGGCGTAGAGCAGCGGGATCAGCCGCGACCGCGATCCAGATGCGCCGGCGCGTCGCCTGCGCCTGCGGCGAGCGCGCCGACGACGAACAGCAACGCCGAGAACAGGCCGACATCGGTCCACACATGCCCGCGCAGCAACCACGTCATCGGCGCGAACGCGACGACGAGCATCAGCGACGATCGTGCGCACGCGCCCGATGCGAAGCGCATCCACGAGCAGTGCGAGCCCGCTCCAGAAAAGAGCCAGATGCAGCGCGAACACGAGGCCCGGCCCTTCGTGCAGCACATCCAGCGCACGCCAGAGATAGATCAGCACCGGCGGCGCGATGTTGGTCGTCTCGCCGCCGCGCGCCTGCCACCAGGTGTACCCGGAATCGAACGACATCTGGCCGGGCCAGAACGCCGCGATGTCGAACGCGAAGCCGGCGATCGCGATCAGCCAGGGCAACGCGCGAGCGGGAGCTCCTGGAAACAGCATGGCGCGATCGCTGATCGCGTTCAAAGCGAGCGCACCGCCTGCGCCAGCGCCGCGACGTCGGCATCGCTCGTCGCCGGCGCATGCGCGATCTCGCCGAGCAGCGGCGCCGCGATGCGCGCGCGCAGCGTCGCGAGATTCGCTTCGACTGCCGCCATCGCGGGATCGATGCGGTTCGCGATCCAGCCGGCCAGCGTGCAGCCGTCGGCGACGATCGCGCGCGCGCTCAGCAGCGCGTGATTGATGCAGCCGAGGCGAAGGCCGACGACGAGCACGACCGGCATGTCGAGCGCGCGCACGAGATCGGCCTGCATCAGCGTGTCCGACAGCGGCACCGACCAGCCGCCGACGCCTTCGACGACGAGGCGATCGGCGCGCGTCGAGAGTTGCCGCCAGGCATCGACGATCGGATCCAGCGCAATCTCCACGCCCGCATCGCGCGCCGCGAGGTGCGGCGCAATCGGCGGCAGAAACGCGAACGGATTGCACAGCGCATAGGCCGGCGCCGGCGCGCTGGCAGCGATCAGCGCTTCGGCATCGTCGTTGCGCAGTCCCGTCGGGCGTTTCGCGACAACCGCTCGCGACGGGCTTCATGCCGATCGCGCGGTGCCCGTTCGCGCGATGCGCGCGCAGCAACGCGACGCTCGCATGCGTCTTGCCGATGCCGGTATCGGTGCCGGTCACGAACACGCCCGCGGCGTTCAATGCGCGCGCTCCGTCGCGGCGAGCTGCCTCTGCTCGCGCTTCGTGAGCACGCGGAAGCCGACGTAGACAAGGATGTAGAGCAATCCCGGCGCGGAATCGAGCGGAACGCTTTCGCCGCGTCCCATCGGCAGCACGAGCCCGAGCAGCGTCGAGGCGAGCGCGACGATGATGACCGCAGCGCCAGCGCGCGCACAGCGTTTCGGTGCGGATGCGTTCGCTCGCCGAAAGCGCGAGCGCGTCGGCACGCGCGAGCGCATGCCGGTGCAGCAGCAGGAACAGCGTCGCCGTCAGCGTGTAGCCGATACCGAACACCGCGTACAGCGTGCGCAGCTCGGCGATGCTCGTGATCTCGATCGGCGATTCGGCCAGCACGCCGCCGCTGATCCCGGCCAGCGTCAGCTCGGCGACCATGCGCAGCGGATAGACGTAGACCAGCACGATGAAGACGAGCGCGAGGCTGAGCCGCGTGCCGTAGTCGTCCTCGATGCCGTAGCGGCGCGACCAGTGCCGATGCGACTGCCAGAACCGCGCGATGACGAAGAAGCTCGCCGCGAACGCGGGCACGCCGCGCAGAGCCTGAACGAGATCGCCGACCGATGCCGGCACGTGGCCGATCGCGATGACGAGCAGCGTGACCGCGAACGCGAACGCGGCGTCGACGAACGCGTCCGTGCGCGTCGGCTGGCCGCCGCGGATGCGGAAACCGTTGTCGTCCAGCGTCGTCGTAGGGGTCATCGCGGCGTCCCGGGCCGGGCGCAGTATGCCAGCGCCGCCCGGCCCGGCGGGCTCGGCGTACAATACGGGTTCGCATCGGGATCGAGGGCAGGGATGTTCACCGCCGCCGCATTGCGTTCCAACAGCCAAGGCCGACCAGTACGCCGAGCTCGCCGAGCAGGCGCGAAGGCCTTCTGGCCGGCGAGCGCGATCGCATCGCCAACGCGGCGAACTTCGCCGCGCTCGTCTGGCATGCGCTGCCGTCGATCAACTGGTGCGGCTTCTATTTCTTCGACGGCACCGAGCTCGTGGTCGGTCCGTTCCAGGGCAAGCCGGCCTGCGTGCGCATCGCGATCGGCAAGGGCGTCTGCGGCACCGCCGCGGCGACACGCGAGACGCAGGTGGTCAGGGACGTGCACGCATTTCCGGGCCACATCGCCTGCGACGCCGCATCGCGCTCCGAGATCGTCGTGCCGCTGTTCGAAGGGGAGCGCCTGCTCGGCGTGTGGGATGTCGACAGTCCGGACGTCGCGCGTTTCGACGACGAGGATCGCGCCGGCATGCAACGTCTGTGCGCGATATTCATGGAGTCGTTGCGCGCCTGACGCGCACTGGGGGAGTGGGGATGGACAAGATCCGCAATGTGGGACCGAAGTCCGCCGCGTGGCTGCGCCAGGTCGGCGTGCGCACGACCGAGGATCTCGCGCGCGTCGGTCCCGTCGATGCGTTCCTCAAGGTCAAGCGCGCCGGATTCCGGCCGAGCCTCAACCTTCTCTATTCGATGGCCGGAGCGCTGGCCGATTGCCATTGGGCCGAATTGCCCGAAGAGCGCAAGCAGGAGCTGCTGCGCGCGCTCGAAGCCGCGGAATCGGCCAATCCGATCCGCACGCGCTGGGAAAAGGCCGCGGCCGCGAGCGAACGTTCGTCGGCGGACAACGGTGCGGACGATGCGAGCGCGGAATCGTCGACGGAGCCCACCGGACTGCTCGACGACGTCGAAGCGGAACCCGCGTCCGACAGCGAGAAAACCGACAGCGGCAGCGTGAGCCGGTTCGACTGAGTGCGTTGACCGCGCGCCTACGAGCGCACGACCGCGTAGCTTCGCGCATCCTCGCGCCATTTCGGCGCAGCGCGGATCGCCGGCAGCACGTCGGCGGGCGCATCGACGAGCTGCCACATCTGGCGATGCTGCGGATTCATGAAGCGCTGCTCGATCATCTGTTCCATGAAGCGCTGCAGCGGCGCGTAGAAATCGTTGGTGTTCACCAGCACGATCGGATTGAAGTAGAGGCCGAGGCGTTTCAGCGTCAGCGCCTCGAACAATTCCTCGATCGTGCCGCAGCCGCCGGGCAGCGCGACGACCGCGTCGGAACCCGTCAGCAGGCGATGCTTGCGCTCGCGCATGTCCTCGACGATCTCGAGACTGGCGAGCCCCGGATGCTGCCATTCGACCTCGGTCATGAAGCGCGGAATGATGCCGATCACCTCGCCGCCGGCGGCGAGCGCGCCGTTCGCGAGCGAGCCCATGAGACCGACCGCGCCGCCGCCGTAGACGATCGTGCAGCCGGCTTCGGCGAGCAGGCGGCCGAGCGCCGTCGCCGCGTCGTGGTAGATGCGGTCGCAGTGTTCGCTGGAAGCGCAGTAGACGCAGACTCTCATGCGGGCTCGCGACAACGCTCTGGAGCCCCAATCATAATGCCGTCGGCGGCTGACACTCACCGTTCTTGCGCGAGCCTTCGGCGCAGATCGATCGCGTATGCGTCGAATGTCACGAATCGCCATTTGTTCCGTCACCGTTCGATCATTCAGGCCTGCGTCGCCTTGGGTTCGCGACACTTGGCTCCATTGATGGACGAGATGGCCCTCCGATCAGCCCATGACGCACGCCACCGCGCCGACGCGTGGTCGCGCGTACGCATTCCTTGGAAGGCCCGACTCGGAATCCATGTCGCGGGCGTCATTGCCGCGCGCGTTTCTCGCAGCCGGCGCATCGGCGCAGACGGCTCCAACGGATGCGGACAAGACGGCCGAGCTGCCGACCATCGTCGTCAGCGGCGAGCAGCCGGGCCCCGGGCTCTGGAAAGTCTCGTCGGGCGATCACGTGATGTGGATCCTCGGCACGCTGTCGCCGCTGCCGAAGGACATGCACTGGCAATCGAAGGAAGTCGAGGAAACGATCGCGATCTGCACAGGAGGTGCTCGATTCGCCGCGCTTCAAGGTAGACGCGGACGTCGGCTTCTTCGGCAAGCTGACCCTGCTGCCGACGCTGGTCGGCGTGCGCGACAACCCGGGTCACGCGACGCTGCAGCAGGTGCTGCCGGCCGACGTCTACGCGCGCTGGATGACGTTGAAGACAAAATATTTCGGCGCCGGCCGCGGCCGCAACATCGAGACCTGGCGGCCGCTGTTCGCCGCGATCGAGTTGTGGAACAGGCCATCCATCGCAGCGGGCTGACGCGCTCGGACATCACCGGCGATATCGTCGATGCCGCCGCCAAGCGCAAAGGACTCGTGCCGGTCACGCCGACCTACACCGTCGCCGTCGACTGATCCGCGCGCGGCGATCAAGGATTTCAAGCAGGGCTCGATGGACGATCTCGACTGCTTCGAAAAGACGCTCGATCGAATCGACAGCGATCTCGATGCGATGACGCTGCGCGCGAACGCGTGGGCGACCGGCGATATCGACGCCTTGCGCTCGCTGCCGGACACCAATCAGCGCGAAGCCTGCCTCGCTGCGCTTACCGGTACCAATTTCGCGCGCGAACGCGGCGTCACCGATCTGCGCCGAGCGCATCGAGAATACGTGGCTCGACGCGGCATCGGCGGCGCTTGCGAAGAACGCGGTGACGTTCGCGCGGATGCCGATCATGGAACTGCTCGCCAAGGACAGTTACCTCGCGAAGCTCAAGGCGAAGGGTTATACGGTCGAGGCGCCGGACGAGTCGTCGAACGTCGGAGATAGCGATGTCGCCTCTCCCGCTGCGCGGGAGAGGCGGCGAGGCGCGGCAACGAGGCGCCCTCACCCCTCTCCCGCGCGGAGAGAAGCGTCATTCGACGGTGACGGACTTCGCCAGATTGCGCGGCTGATCCACATCGGTCCCGCGCAGCACCGCGACGTGATACGCGAGCATCTGCAGCGGCACGGTGAACACCGCCGGCGCGATCAGGTTGCCGCCGGATGCGACCTTGATGATCGCGCCGCGCCCGTCGCTCTGGGTCATCGGCACGTCGGTGTCGGCGAACACGAACAGCTCGCCGCCGCGCGCGCGGACTTCCTCGAGGTTGGATTTCAGCTTCTCGAGCAGCTGGTTGTTCGGCGCGACCGCGATCACCGGCATGTCGGCGTCGACCAGCGCGAGCGGACCGTGCTTGAGCTCACCGGCCGGATACGCTTCGGCGTGGATGTACGAGATTTCCTTGAGCTTGAGCGCGCCTTCGAGCGCGACCGGGTAGTGCACGCCGCGGCCGAGGAAGAGCGCGTGGTGCTTGGATACGAAGCGTTCGGCGAGCTTGGCGATCACCGGCTCCAGTGCGAGCACTTCGCCGACGACGCGCGGCAGTGTCGCGAGCTCGTTGACCAGGCGCGCGTATTTCGCATCGGCGATGCCCTTCAGCCGAGCGAGCTCGAGCACCAGCAGCGCGAGCGCGGCGAGCTGGGTCGTGAACGCCTTGGTCGAGGCGACGCCGATCTCGGGACCGGCGCGCGTCATCAGCACCAGATCCGATTCGCGCACGAGGCTCGATTCGGGCACGTTGCAGATCGCGAGCGAGCCGATGTAGCCGCGATTGCGCCCATCGCGCAGCGCCGCCAGCGTGTCGGCCGTCTCGCCCGATTGCGATACCGCGAGAAACAGCGTGCCTTCCGGCACGACCGCGCGGCGATAGCGGTATTCGCTCGCCACCTCGACGCTGCATGGAATGCCGGCGATGCCTTCGAGCCAGTAGCGCGCGACGAGCCCGGCGTGGAAGCTCGTGCCGCAGGCGACGATCTGCACCGTGCGCACGCGCGAGAGCAGCTCATCGGAATCGACGCCGAAGATGTTCGGCAGCACGCGCTCGCCGGCGATGCGGCCTTCGAGCGTGTCGGCGATCGCGCGCGGCTGCTCGAAGATCTCCTTCAGCATGTAGTGCTTGTATTCGCCGCGCTCGACCGCGTCGGCGGTGAGCTCGCTCTTGCGCACGGGCCGCTCGACCGGCGTGCCGTCGGCCGTGTAGATGCGAATGCCCTTGCAGGTGATCTCGGCGACGTCGCCTTCCTCGAGATACGATGAAGTGGCTGGTCTCGCTGGATCAGCGCCTGCACGTCCGAGCCGAGGAAGTTCTCGCCCTCGCCGATGCCGGCGACCAGCGGCGAGCCGCGCCGCGCGCCGACGACGTGGCCGGGCGCATCGCGGCTCATGACCGCGATCGCGTACGCGCCGTGCAGGCGCTGCGTCGCGTCGATGACCGCGTGCAGCAGATCGGCGCCTTCGTCCATCGAGCGATGCACGAGATGCGCGATGACTTCGGTGTCGGTGTCCGAATCGAAGCGGTAGCCGTGCGCCTTGAGCTCTTCGCGCAGCTCCGCATGGTTCTCGATGATGCCGTTGTGCACGACCGCGACGCGATCGTCGGACACGTGCGGATGCGCGTTGATCGTGTTCGGCACGCCGTGGGTCGCCCAGCGCGTGTGCGCGATGCCGGTGAAGCCCGCGATCGGGGCGCTTTCGTACAGGTTTTCAAGCTCGCGAACCTTGCCTGCGGCGCGGACTCGAGCAGGCTGGTCGTCGCCCTTGAGAACGGCGATGCCGGCCGAGTCGTAGCCCCGGTATTCGAGCGCCTTGAGGCCGGAAATGAGGATCGGTATGACATCGCGCCCGCAGGTCGCAGCAACGATTCCGCACATCGGTTCGCACCCTTTGACGATTGCCGGGCCTTCCGGCAGGGTTGGGAGCACGGCCGGGGAGCGGCTGCGCGGATTTCCTCCGCCCAGGCAGTCCATGGCCTTGCGCGGCGGCCATGATACGCGCTTCGACCGATGCATAAACCGGGTATTGTCACGCCGCCTACACGCTCAGTTGGCAAAAATTCCTGAACCTGCACGAGCGAAACGTGCGCCGCTGCGATCGGGTCGGCGCGACAGGTGGGGGCGGACCCTTCGGGGTACGGTTCATAGACGACTTCGCGACTGGTAGGACATGTCTCAGTACGATTTCCCATCGCGCAAGGCGGCGACGCTTACCCTGTCGCCATGGGACGCACTCACAAGGAGCGTAGGAGGCGACGTGCTGCGTTTTCTGCGCAACCACACGCGGCGCTGGCTGTTCGTGCTCGGAGCGTGCGAGTTCGGACTGCTGACGTTCTCGTTCTGGCTTGCGGCGCATTTCCGGTATTTCGCCGATCCGGATGCGCAGGGCGTGTTCTCCTGGCATCTGATGCTCCGCGCCGGCGCGTTCGGCACGTTCATCGTGCTCGGCATGGTCGCGCTCGGCCTCTACCAGATGCACCTGCGCGATTCGTGGTTCGGCGTCCTGACGCGGCTTCTCGCCGCGTTCACCGGCGGCGCGATCGGCCTCGTCATCTTCTACTACGTCGTGCCGCAGTTCCGCATCGGGCGCGGCGTGCTCGGCATCGCGATCCTGCTCGGCTTCGTTCTCGTCGCGGCGTTCCGCATCGGCTTCACGCGCATGGTCGATGCCGAGACGATCAAGCGGCGCGTGCTCGTGCTCGGCACTGGCGCGCGCGCCGCGCTGATCCAGCAGCGCATGCGCCGGCGCGCCGATCGCCGCGGCTTCATGATTCTCGGCTACGTGGCCTATGGCGATGGCACGACCCAGGTACCCATCGAAAAGATCGTCGCGCTCGACGAGCCGCATCGACGTCTGGGCGGAACGCAATCAGGTCGACGAGATCGTTGTCGGGCCGGACGAGCGGCGCGGCGGCCTGCCGATGGAAGACCTCCTGCGCTGCAAGCAGGCCGGCATCGACATCACCGAGCTCGCGACGTTCTTCGAGCGCGAGTCGGGCAAGGTCAAGCTGTCGCTCGCCGAGCCGTCGTGGCTGGTGTTCTCGCGCGGTTTCGACACGACGCCGCTGCGGCGCATGTCCAAGCGCGGTTTCGATCTGTGCGCCGCATCGACGCTGCTGCTGCTGACCAGTCCTCTGATGCTGCTGGTCGCGCTGGCGATCAGTATCGAATCGGGACGCGGGCAGCCGATCCTCTACCGGCAGGAGCGCGTCGGCGAGCGCGGCCGCGTGTTCAAGCTGTTCAAGTTCCGCAGCATGCGCACCGATGCGGAAAAGGACGGCGTCGCGCGCTGGGCCACCAAGGGCGACGATCGCATCACGCGCGTCGGACGCGTGATCCGCCGCGCGCGGCTCGATGAGCTGCCGCAGCTCTGGAACATCCTGCGCGGCGACATGAGCGTGATCGGCCCGCGTCCGGAGCGGCCGCAATTCGTCGCCGGGTTGTCCGAGAAGATCCGCTACTACAACCTGCGCCACTGCGTGAGGCCAGGTCTCGCCGGCTGGGCGCAGCTGCGCTATCCGTACGGCGCGTCGGAAGAGGACGCGGCCGAGAAGCTCACGTACGACCTCTTCTACGTGAAGAACCACAATCTCCTGTTCGACATCCTGATCCTGATCCAGACCTTCGAGGTCGTGCTGTTCGGCCGCGGCGTGCGCTGACGCCGGCTGATGCACGCGGCAGGCAAAAAAAGACCGCGCCTCATGGGCGCGGTCGGAACAGATCGGATCGCGGATCGGGCGTCAGTGGGGCTCGAAGTTGCCGTCGAACACCGTGTCGTAGTGATCGCGCCAGTACACGACGAGATTCACGAGGGCCACCGGCAGGTTCTGCGCGGGCGGCTGGCCGGACTGATCCACCGTGTTGACGCCATGGCAGCTCGGGCAGGCGCGCACTTCGCCGGGCTTGACGCTGATCCAGTAGCGCTCGCGCACGACGGGCGTGCCGTCGGCCGTCGTCGACTGCCAGACCATCGCGCGTTCGGCGGGAACGACTGTCGCGAACGAGCCGTCCGAAGCGATGCGCACGGCGCCCGGCGGCGCCGCCGGATCGAGCGGGGGCATGAACAGCAGCGACTGCGCATCGTGCAGCGGCTCGGCGAGCGGGCGACGCCCTTCTCTCGGATCGCTCGTGCCGCCTTCGCCGCGGACCTGGTCGGCCTGGAACACCTGCATGTACTGGATGTCGTAGATGATGCCGTTGTTGCCGAGCGTCTCGACGCCGCCCGGCACGCGCAGGTTGTATGGCTGCTGCTGGTCGGCCTGGTCGCGCGTCGTCGCGTTGCGGCCGACGAGCACGCCGAGGCCGCGCGCGGCCATGAAGTTCGTGAACGCATCGATCGGCACGTGCGCTTCGTCGAAAGCCTGCGCCTCGGGGCTCTGCATCGGCGGCTCGGCCGTAGCGGGCGGCACCGTCCGTGCGTGCACTTCGACCGGGTTGAGCTCCCAGAGCGGGCCGTTGTACGAGACGAGCACGTCCGGATCCCAGTACGAAACCGACTTGCTGATGCCCGGCGTCAGCGTATCGGCGCTGGCCGCTTCCATGTAGCCGCCGTTACCCGCATGCAGGCGATAGAGCCGGAACTTGTACAGCGATTCGGGCTGCGAGCGCGAGCCGATGTTTTCGGCGCCGCCCGGATTCGAATCGTACGACGCGATCATCTGGCCATCGGTCATCGGCAGCGGATTGCGGTAATGGCCGGTGAAGTCGGCCGGCGGATTTTCGCCGTCGTAGAACTCGCGCGTGCTCTGCGGCGTCAGATACGTCACCGCCATCTGGCTTGCGTTCAAGCCCGGCGGCGCGGTGATCGAGATGATCTGGCCGGCCGAATCGGTGTAGAACTCGGGCGCATCGATCGCGACGTAGCGGCCCGGCGTGGTCGGATCCTCGCGGATCTGCAGCCAGTTTTCCGTATCGTTCTGGTTGAACCGATCCCCGGGACTGAAATCGTGCAGCGACGGGTCGTTCTTGAGGCTCATGTTGAAATAGCTGACGAGCTCATGACGGCCGATGTGATTGATCGTTTCCTCGCCGCTGCCGTCCTGGTTCATCATCCACGGGAAGAACTGGTTCATCACGTGGCCGTAGGCGGTGCTGGTCTCGTAGCGCGGCTCCGGGAAGACGTCGACCGAAGGCACCATCTGCGCGTTGGCGGCTTCGCTGGTCCAGTTGAACGTGCCGTAGTCCGGATTCTCGGCCTGCTGGTCCTGCTGCAGGTGATCCCAGCGCGTGAAGATCACGCGGCCAAAGCTGTCGATCGATGCGTGGAACGAACCGGACACGCGCATGCTCGAGCAGCGTCAGCGCATTCGTGCTGCGATCGAGTTTCCAGATGCCGGTCGGCGTCGGCGTCGATTCGTATTCGTCGAGCTGCGGATACAGATGGCGCTCGCCGGTGCGCGAGCGGTCGCTCGAAAAAATGATGTTGCCGTCGCTCGCGTACAGAGGCTCGACGTTGTTGACGTCCGCTTCCTGGCCGGGAACGAGCGTGATCGACACCTGTTGGCCTTGGCCGAAACCGGTGATCTCGTAGATCTGCCAGTAGTAGTCGTTGTAATCGTACTGGTCGGCGGGTGCGCCGATGAGCATGCTGAAGAGCGCTTTCGTGCCGCTCCAGTCGACGACCGGATCGCGCACCGCGATCGAAGTCGGGCCTTGCATGCCGTCGTTGCCGAAGCCGGCTTCCGCGGTGAGATTGCGCAGCGTGCCGTCGGGATAGCGGATCCACAGATCGCCGCCGCGCGCGACTTCCTGCATCGACGTGCGGTGATTGGCAAAAACCGAAGTGATCGTGCCGAAGCCTTCGATCGGAACCTGCGTGACGAACAGGACGGGGTTCGCGAGATTAACGGCCGGTGCCGGCGGCGGTGTAGCGGCGCCGGACGAACCAGCGAACACGAGTGCGGACAACAGCGCGAGCTTGGTATGGATGCGAGCGTTTCCAGTCTGGAAACGACGCCACGGATACATCCGGGACGAGCGATCAGATTGCATAATAAGAGCAACTTATTGTTTGTGGAGCCAGGGGTTGGAGCGATGAAACCTGAATAATACCGCTGATTCAGTGACAAGGGTCACATGCATCTATACCTGCCGGTAAAGAATCGACACGGCCAAGGCGTCGCTGAAATAGAAAATATGGATTCTTAACTACTCGCCGATGTGAAGGCGAACCCCAGCATGCCAGGGCGGCGAAAATGGCATGCGGGTGACGCAGGGATTTCGATCCCGAATATCCGTTTCATTTCAACGCGGAGATTCCATTCTTGTCTTTTCGATACTGGGTCACACGCTCCGACACGCCCACCGCACGCGCGATTCGCGCGACGCACAGGGCCGTGCAGAATTTCACGCTGCCCGCGCCGCGCATCATCGTCGTGCCGATGCTCTACATATTCCTCGCATTGCGCGCGGTGATATTTTTCATACGCCGGATCTTTTTCGCCGAGCCTCTGCTCAAGGCATATTGCAAAAGCTATGGGCGCGGCGTAACGACCGGTATTTACATACCCTGGATCAAGGGTCGCGGCGAGCTCGTTCTCGGCGACCATGTGCATATCGACGGCAAGGTCTCGATCGCATTCGGCGCGCGCTTCGTCGAACGCCCGCGCCTTTCGCTCGGCAACTACACCGGCGTCGGCCATGACACGAGCTTCGTGGTCGGCCGCGAGATCCGCATCGGATCGCACGTGCGCATCGCCGCCCAGGTGTCGTTTCGCGATTCGGGCGGCCACGCCAGCGATCCGTCCCTGCGCAAGGCCGGCGCGCCGCCGGACGAGGAAGACGTCCGCGCGATCATCGTCCACGACAACGTCTGGATCGGCGGCGGCGTTCTGATCCTGCCGGGCTCCGAGATCGGCGAGGGCAGCATCATTGCGGCGCGCTCGGTCGTCTCGGGCGTCGTCGCGCCGTATACGGTCGTCGCCGGCAACCCGGCGCGCCGCGTCGGCAACCTGACGCCGCCCGCCGCCGACACGCCGCCTGCGGCCGACGCACCCGCCGCCCGCCGCCGCATGAGCCATTTCGACTTTTCGGTCTGCCGCGATTCGCCGCTGCAGGATGCGCCGCGTCTCGCCGCAGCGCTCGGCATCGCCTCGCTCGCGTTCAAGCGCGACGATCTGCTGCCGTTCGCGGGCGGCGGCACCAAATGCCGCAAGCTGGCCGGGCTCGTCGAGCGGCTGGCGCAAACGCCGGCCGATACGCTGCTGTTGAGCGGCGGCGCGACGTCGAACCAGGTCCGCATCATTGCCGCCGTCGCCAGCCAGACCATGCGCGCCTGCGAGGTATTCCTCAACGCCGGGGCCGACTCGGCCGCCGCCGACTTCGCGCGCCTGTTCGGCGCGGTCGTGCACGCGCTGCCGGGCGCAGACGCGTGGGCCTTGAACGCCGCGATCAGGTCGCGGCTCAAGGCGCTCACCGCCGAGGGCCGCGCTCCGCTCGTGGTGCCGGCCGCGAGCGCCGCGGATCTGCCGTGCTACGACGAGGCGATCGCCGAGATCGTGCGCGCGGACGCCGACGTGATCGTCGTCGCCGCAGGCTCGGGCGCGACGAGCGCCGGCTTCCTGCTCGGCCTCGACCGCCATCTCGCGCACTGCCGCCTGCTCGCGGTCAGTGTCGATCGTCCGGCCGCGGAGCTGCGCACCGTGATCACGCGCCTGCTCGCCTCGAGCGGCATCGCCGCCGACGGCGCCGACATGCCGCGCATCATGCAGCGACTCGACGTCGAGGATCGTTTCATCGGCGCCGGTTACGGCGCGCCGAGCGCGGCATCGCACCGTGCGGTCGAGCTCGCGGCGCAGAGCGAAGGAGTGCTTTTGGAACCCGTGTATACTGGCAAGGCACTGGCTGCGCTGGCGTCGATCACCGCAGAGGGCGGCATCGCCCGTAACGCGCGCGTGATCTTCTGGCATACGGGCGGGGTTCCCTATCTCGCAAGCTCGCTTGCGCAGCTGCGCTCGTGACAAGGAACGTCTGGCAGGGACGACATGGGGATAGCGGCGACGTGACTGATTCCATCGAAGCGCGCACGCGCGCATTCATCCGCGAAACGTTTCCGGTCGCCTCGGGTGACGTCGGCAGCGACGAGAGCCTGCTCGGCTCGGGCATCATCGATTCGATCGGCGTGCTGACGCTCGTCACCTGGCTCGAGCAGGAATTCGGCATCACCGTCGCCGACGAGGACGTCGTGCCGGAAAACCTCGACACGCTCGCACGCATCATCGCGTTCGTCGAGCGCAAGTCGGCAGCCGGCTCTTAGGGGGACCGATGCGCTACGAGGAGTTCCTGCGCGCGAGCGCAAGCCGCGACGGCGATCGCGTCGCGATCGCGCACGAGAAGGGACGCACGACCTACGCCGAGCTCGACGCGCTGGCCGATCGCTTCGCCGCCGCGCTGATCTCCGGCGCAGGCTTCGCGCGCGGCGAGCGCTGCGTGCTGTTCCTCGACAACCGCATCGAGACCGCGGTCGGCATCTTCGGCACGCTGCGCGCGAGCGGCATCTTCAGCGTGATCAATTCGACCACCAAGGCGAACAAGCTCGCCTACGTTCTGAACAACTGCGAGGCATCGGTGCTGGTGACGCAGGCATCGCTGCTGCCGGTCGCGCTCGCGGCCGCGGCAGAGGCGCCGAGCGTGCGCCGCGTCGTCGTCACGGACGCGGCCAGCGACGGCAACACGATCGCATTCGCCGAGTTCATGGCCGCCGCGCCGGACAAGCCGTCGACGCCGGTGCGGGGCATCGACATCGATCTTGCGATGCTCGTCTACACGTCGGGTTCGACCGGTCAGCCGAAGGGCGTCATGATGACGCACCAGAACATCGAGTTCGCGGCGACGTCGATCACGACCTATCTCGAATCGCGCGCCGACGACATCGTGCTGAGCGTGCTGCCGCTCTCGTTCGACTACGGCCTCTACCAGCTGCTGATGGCCGTGATGAAGGGCTCGACGCTGGTGCTCGAGAAATCCTTCGCGTTCCCGCAGAAGATCCTGCCGACTGCTCGCCAGCGAGCGCATCACCGGCTTCCCGCTGGTGCCGACGATGGCCGCGCTGATCGTGCAGCTGCGCAACTTCAATCCGGATTGGGCGGCGAGCGTGCGCTTCCTGACCAACACCGCGGCGGCGCTGCCGCCGGCGCACATCCGCAAGCTGCAGGAAATGTTTCCGCACGCGCGCGTCTTCTCGATGTACGGCATGACCGAATCCAAGCGCTGCACGTACCTGCCGCCCGAGCAGCTCGCAACGCGTCCGGACAGCGTCGGCATCGCGATACCGGGGACGGAAGTCTGGATCGCCGACGACGCAGGCCGCGAGCTGCCCGCCAACGTGGTCGGCGAGCTCGTCGTGCGCGGCGGCCATGTCATGCAAGGCTACTGGCGCAACGAGGAAGCGACCGCGCGCACGCTCAAGACCGGGCGCTATCCGTGGGAGAAGGTCCTGCACACGGGCGATCTCTTCCGCATGGACGAGGAAGGCTTCTGCTATTTCGTCGGCCGCAAGGACGACATCATCAAGTCGCGCGGCGAGAAGGTGAGCCCGAAGGAAGTCGAGAACGTGCTGTACGCGCTCCCCGGCATCAAGGAAGCCGCGGTCGTCGGCGTGCCGGATGAAGTGCTCGGCCGCGCGCTGAAGGCGCTCGTGGTCGTCGAGGAAGGCTCGACGCTGCAGGCGCGCGACATCGTCGTCCATTGCATCTCCCAGCTCGAGGATTTCATGGTGCCGCGCCTGGTCGAGTTCCGCGAGGCGCTGCCGAAGACGAGCACCGGCAAGATCCGCCGCGCCGCGTTGCAGGCCGAGGCCGAAGGCCGCACGATGCCCGGCGAGGACGAATAGGCGTCGAGCGCCGACAAGCGCGATCCGGCCCAGCCATGAACACGCGCCCGAAAAAAACGAAACTGTTGCGCTGGCTGCCGCATCGCGTGCTGCTCGCGTACGGACCTTCGGCGCGCAACACGATCTACCTCACGTTCGACGACGGACCCGATCCGGACACGACGCCCAAGCTCATCGACCTGCTCGCGAAGCATTCGGCGCACGCGACGTTCTTCCTGATCGGCGAGCGCGTCGAGCGGCATCCGGAGCTGGTCCGCCGGCTCGTGGCCGAAGGCCACCGCCTCGGCAACCACTCCTATGACCATCCGAAGTTCGACGCGATCGCACCCGTCCGCGCAGGACGAGCAGATCGCGCGCACCGATGAGATCCTCGCCGGCTTCGACGGTCGCGCCACGCACCCGTTCCGCCCACCGTACGGCGTGCTGCCGGCTTCGCTGATCGCGCGCTCGGCACTGCGCCGCCGCCAGCTTGCGTACTGGTCGGTCGACAGCCTCGACTACCGGCAGGAGATGTCGGCACGCGAACTGGTGGACGTCCTGCGCAACCAGCCGCCGCGAGCGGGCGACATCATCCTCATGCACGACGATCGGCCGCATACGATCGAGCTGCTCGACGTCATGCTTCCGGAATGGCGCGCGGCCGGATTCGCGATGGACGCGCTGCCGGACAACGCATGAAGATCGTCTATCACCACCGCACGCGCGGGCGCGACGTCGAAGGCGTCCACATCCGCGGCATCGTCGGGGCGCTGCGCGATCTCGGTCACGAAGTCCGCGTCGTGTCGTTTCCGGGCGCCGACCCCGAAAACACCACCGCGCCCGCAGCAGGCACGCAGCCAAAAAAATCGCGGCTGTCGACGCTCGTCTCGCGCACGCCGGGCGTTCTCTTCGAGCTGCTCGAGATCGCCTACAACGCGGTCACCCGGTTCCGCATCGCCCGCATCATCCGCGACGAGCGGCCGGATCTCATCTACGAACGCTATTCGATGTTCCTGTGGGCGACGATCCGCCAGGCGCGGCGCCACGGCATCCCGATCGTGCTCGAGATCAACGATTCGGCGCTGGTGCCGCGCGTGCGCCCGCTATTCCTCAAGAGCCTCGCGCGGCGCATCGAGCGCTGGTGCATGCAGAACGCGACCGGCCTCGTGTTCATATCGAGCTACTTCCGCGATCTTGCGCGCGAGACGTACGGAACGATCGCGCCCTCCGTCGTTTCGCCAAACGCCGCGGATGCCGCGCGCTTCGATCCTGCGCTATTCGACCGCGCGGCGCTGCGGCGCGAGCAGGGCATCGGCAACGAGGTCGTCTGCGGCTACGTCGGCGCGTTCGTGCACTGGCACGGCGTCGCGGAATTCGTCGCGCGCATCGCGCCGCATATCGCAAAACGGCGCGATTTCAGGCTTCTTTTCGTCGGCGGTGGCGTCGATCTCGCCGCGGTGCAGGCCACGATCGATGAGCACGGCATCGCCGACCGCGTGCTGCTGCCGGGCCGCGTCGAGCACGCCGACATTCCGCGCTGGATCGCCTGCATGGATTTCGCGGTGTTGCCGAACTCGAACGAATACGGCTCGCCGATGAAGCTGTTCGAGTTCATGGCGATGGGCATCGGCGTCGTCGCGCCGGACTATCAGCCGATCGCCGAAGTGATCGCGGACGAAAAGACGGGCTGGCTGTTTCCGAAAGGCGACATCGAACGCGGCGTCGAGTGCGTGCTCGAAGTGGCCGGATCGCGCACGCAGCAGATCATGATCGGACGCGGAGCGCGCGACTACATCCTGCGCGAGCGTCAGTGGCGCACGAATGCCGAGCAGCTTCTCTCGCTGGTGCCGGACGAACTCGCCGTTGCGGAAAACTCAGGCGGGCGCACGCCCTGACGGGCGCACGGATACGCTGCTATTGCGCGCGGTTTTCGTGCGGTTGCGTCGGCTTCTTGCCGCCGACGAAGCGGCGCAGATAATTCCCGCCCATCTTGCGCACGATCGATAGGCCTGGCGCGGGATCGGAAAGCCGAAACGCGTGCGTATGCGAATGCGCCCACTGCCACAGGACCTTCCACAGCGGGCCACGCGTGCTCGCATCCTGCGCGAGCACCGTCTTGATATCGCCGTACAGGCTGACGCAGCCTGCGCCCATGCGATAGTTGCGCGAGGCCTGCTCGACCGGCAGGCCGAGCGCATCCTGATAGGCCATCTTGCAGACGTTGACGCCGCACAGCGCCGCGAACTCGACGTACCACCACGCGCGCGTGTTCACTTCGAGAATGCGCAGCACGCCGTTGCGCGCGTCGCGCTTGAACTCGGCGCTGAAGATGCCGCGATAGTCGAGCTTCGTCAGCAGCTGCGTGAGACTCTCGACCGCGCCGGCGATCTCGTCGAGCGGGATGCTGTAGCAATACGAGCTGTTGCCGAAATCGGGCGGAAAGATGCGGATGCGCCGCCGCGCGAGCAATCCGGCCAGCACGCCGTTGCGGTCGCGGAAGCCGTCGATGAAATAGTGATCGGCCGACGTGCCGGGCACGTATTCCTGCGCCATCAGCTTGAAGCCCTGGCCGTCGAGGCGGCGCCAGATGTCGACGAGCTCCTGCTTGCTGTGCGCCCAGATGCCTTTCGCGCCGACGATCTGGCTGAAGCGCTGCGAGTTCGCCGGCTTGATGAACACGCGATCGAGCTCGCCGAACGGGATGGTGTCGATGTCCTCCGGCGACGCGATCGTGTAACGTGCGCGGATGCGGGATGTCGTTGTCGGCGAGAAAACGCGCGAACAGCGTCTTGTCCTGCAGGATCTCGAGCGAGCGGCGCGAGCTCGTGGTGACGTGGAACTTCGACGCGAGATCGCTCGAAGGCAGATCCGCGAGCCAGAGCGCGGCATCGTCGGCGCCCGGGATCAGCACGGCCTCGTCGATCGGCATCGCGCGCAGCGCTTCCTCGCGCGCCGCGGCCGATCTTGCCGTCCCACGGTGTGCCGGGCGTCGGACGAAACCAGCGCGAGCGCGTCGCAAGATCGCCGGCCGGACAGGCGACGTAGGCCGGAATGCCGGCCATGTGCAGGCAACGCAACGCGCCAAGGCCGGTCACGTCGCTGCCAAGCACGATCGCCGGAACGGTCTTGTCATCCATTGCCGTCGTTCCAGCGTGAGGTCAGATGCGAACGCATGCGCATTCGAAGATTACCGTCCCAGGATGTCGCGTGGAGCGCCGTGCACGAAAGATCGACTTTACTACCGGTATTCGTGGCTGGCGAGTATTTTCGGGAGATTTCCCGGGCAGTTGTGCGTCTTTCCTTTCAAATCCCTTTCGATCGAACACCCTGTCTGCGCGCAAAAATTGCGCGCTTGGCGTCCTCGCCCCGGGCCATGATCGCCCGGTTCGAATTTCTGTTGCAATGCCGGTCATCGGTAGTCATCGCGCAGTCGTCAGAATCCGTGCCCGGGACAGGTGGCTTTGGACATGGATGCGGTCATGCGATTCGCCCGAACGGCATTCGGCGGCTTGGGAATTTGTATACTCGGACGCGAGCCCGTGCTGCTTCGGCGGCGCCGGCGTTGGTCCTCGTACGGATCCCGGCATCGACTCGCGGCCGGTTCCAGAGCCTGTCGCCGGCAACTCTCGAACAAGCGCCGCCCAATCTGCAAGAATTGAGCAGGCTAGGGAGACAGGCTCCGGCTTGTCGGGCCGTGGTCAGCGCGAGGGGGCAACGTGAGCGCGGAGTCGACAACCCGGTTTCTCGGCGAAAGCGAATACGGCGCGTGGCGCGACTTCGTCGCCCGCTCGCCGGACGGCAGCGTGTATTCGCTCGCCGAGTATCTCGCGGCATTGTGCGCGAGCGCCGGCGGAACGTTCCGCATCCTCGTCGCCGAGCGCGACAAGCGCATCGTCGGCGGCATCGGGCTCTACGAGCACAGCGGACGATACGGCGCGTACGTCTCGCCGCGGCGCCTGCTCTACTACAACGGCTTCGTGCTGAGCCCGCACGATTCGAAATATCCCTCGCAGCGGACCTCGTGGCAGCTGCAGACGCAGGCGGCGCTCGAGAGCGCGGTCGTTGCGCTCGGCCATGCGCGCGTGCGCATCAAGAGTCGCCACACGCAGGACGACGCGCGCGTTTTCTTGAAGCGCGGCTGGAGCGCGACGCCGACGTATTCGTATGTCGTCGACATCGCCGATCTCGAAATCGCCTGGGCACGCGTCGACAAGAACCTGCGCCGGCTCATCACGCGCTGTCGCGAGAGCGGGCTGACGATCACGCACGACGATGATTTCGACGCGTTCTTCCGCCTGCATGCGCAGACGCACGACCGCAAGGGCGCACCGATCTATCTGCCGCGCGAGGCGTTCGGCAGATTCGTCGAGACGTTGCGCGCCCAGGATCTCATTCGGCTCTATCACGCGCGCCTGCCGGACGGACACGTGGCTGCTTCGCAGCTCGTGCTGCGCGGACCGCATCCGGTCACGCACACCGTCGCCGCCGGCGCGGACGCAAAGTATCTGAGCCTCGGCGCTTCGGCGTTCCTGCGCTGGTCCGTGTTCGAGGATCTTTCGCGCGCGGGCTACAAGGCCAACGATCTCACCGACGCGGAGCTCAATCCCGTCACGCATTTCAAGAGCCAGCTCGGCGGCGATCTGACGCTTTCGCTCGAGCTCGCGCGACCGGACTCGCTCGGCTGGCGCTCGCGTGAGATGCTCGCATCGGCGCCGCACAACGCGCGCCGTATCGCCGGCGGCGTGCTGAAGAAACTCAAGGGAAAATCCGAATGAGCGGATCCGAGCGGAGCGGCGCAGAGCTTCTTTGCGCTGCGCTGGCCGAAGCGGGCGTCGATTGCGTGTTCGGCCTGCCCGGCACGCAGAACGTCGAGCTCTACGACGCGCTGCGCGATGCGGGCCTGCGCACGATCATCGCGACGCACGAGCTGTCCGCATCGATGATGGCGAACGGCTACTTCCGCGCGTCGGGACGCGTCGCGGCGCTGGCGACGATACCGGGCCCGGGATTCACCTGGGCGATGACGGGTCTCGGCCGAGGCGTTCCTCGATTCGGCCGGCCTGCTGCATGTCGTCGGCCAGCCTGCGAAGGGCCCCGGCGCGCGCTTCCAGCTGCAGGCGATCGATCAGGCTGCGATCGCGCGTCCGCTCGCGAAGAGCATTCACGCGATCGACTCCGCCGACGACATCCGCGCGAAAGTCGCGGCGGCACACGCCGACGCATCGACCGGCGAGCCTGGACCGGTGCTGCTGCACATGTCGCGCGCCGCGCTCGTCGGCCGCGCGAGCGCGCCGTCCGGCACGCCGTCGCGCCCGGCCGTCGCCGCGCCGGATGCGGATCAACTCCGCGCGATCGCGGCGCTGCTGCGCGCGTCGCGTCGCGTCGTGATATTCGCGGGGCAGGGCGCGCAGGGCGCAAGCGCGGGCGTGCAGCGGCTCGCCGAGCGCCTTGGCGCCGCGATCGTCACCTCGACCTCGGGGCGCGGCGTCGTCGCCGAGGATCACGCGCTTTCGCTCGGGTTCGAGCTCGGCGGCACCAGCGCCGCGACGCTGAATGCCTTGATCGAGGATTGCGATCTCGTGCTCGCGATCGGCGTCAAGTTCTCGCACAACGCGAGCCGCGGTTTCCGCCTGCGCATCCCCGAGGAAAAGCTCGTCCACGTCGACGCATCGGCGGGCACGCTCGAAGCGAACTACAAGGCGCGCATCGCGCTCGAGGCCGACGCCACGGCGTTCGTCGATGGACTGCTCGGTGTCCTCGAAGCGGATACGTCGCGCGGCGAAGGTTTCGCGGCGGCGAATCTCGATCGCGTGCGCGAGCGCGGCCGCGCGGAGGCGATCGGCGAGCACGTCGAGCCGCGCATTCACGGTGTGCCGGGCGGTCGCGCCGAGGCGTTCTTTGCCGCGCTGCGCCGCGCGATGCCGCGCGATGCCTGCCTCGTCACCGACTCCGGCCTGCACCAGGTGCTGGCGCGACGCTGGTTCCGCGTTCTTCATCCGCGCGGATTGATGACACCGACCAACCTGCAGTCGATGGGGTTCGCGATCGGCGCTTCGATCGGTGCCTGTGTCGCATCGCCCGCGCGTCGCGTCGTGGCGCTCATCGGCGACGGCGGCTTCATGATGTCGGGCCTCGAATTGCTCGTCGCGGTGCGCGAGCGGCTGCGCCTGACCGTCATCGTGTTCGTCGATGGTGCATACGGCTTGATCCGTGCGCAGCAGCTCGAACTGTCCGGACGCACCTACGGCACCGAGTTCGATGCGCCCGACATCGGCGGATTTGCCGCTGCACTCGGTGCCGAGCACGTGCGTCTGGACGCCGCCGCGGATGCCGACGCAGTGCTGAAGGCCGCGATCGCATCCGATCGCGTGACGATCGTCGAAGTCGCCGTCGGCGATTCGCTGCCGATGCACTGGATGCGCGCGAAAGCAGCGGCGCGTGCGGCGGTTCGTCCGACCGCCAGGGCATTGCTGCGCAGGCTGCGCCGCAGATAACGCAACGCGTGCGGCTCGGCCGCGAATCAGCGCTTCAGATGGACTTCCGCCGCGTCGATCGGCGCGGCGCGATAATCCGAATATGCGGACCCGGTCTCAAATCGTCACGAATTGCGAGCTCCGCAATTAACCATTTGTTCGCGTCTGCCGGAACGGCCTCCGGTAATCTCCGTTCTGCGGCAAGTGTCACAACCCCCATCGGGGTCGCTCGATATATGTTCGGCCGTGACTGGCCCGGACTTCCAGCCGTCCGCCCTTCGCTCATTTCGCCTGGTTTCGGCCGCAATCCCTGCTGTGGCCCCGGCGAGATCCCGCGTCGCGCGTCGAAACAAAAATACGATTCGACAAGAGGCTTTCATAATGATTCGCAGATTCCTTCCATTATTGCTCGCCATTTCGCCACCGGTATTCGCGACCGAGTGGTTCGTCTCGACCAGCGGCAACGACAACAGCGGCAACGGCACTATCCAGGCGCCATTCCGCACCGTCATGCGCGTATTCAATACCGGCACCGGCGTTGCCGACGCCGGCGATATCGTCACGCTGCGCGGCCCGGCCGGCAACAACACGTACAACGAGTGCAACGTGCGCGTGCGCGTTCCGGTCACGTTGCGCTCGTATGCGGGCGAGATGGCGCACATCCACTGCGACATGAACGTGGCCGACAGCGTCGTGCTGCAGTTCGATCCGGGCGCGTCGGGCAGCTCAGTCTCGAATCTCGAGCTCTCGGGCTCGGCGTACTACGGCGTCAAGCTCAACACCGAGTGGTATCGCGGCGGCGGCGAGGATCTCACCGGCGTCTCGCACGTGACGCTCGAGAATCTCAAGGTGCACGACACCGGTCGCGACGCGATCAAGATCACGCCCAAGGCCGACTACATCACGATCCGCCAGAGCGAGATCTGGAACAGCGGCGCGATCTATCCGCCGGGCACGCCGCAGGACGACAGGAACGCCGAAGGCATCGACAACGTCAACGGCTCGAACATGCTCGTCGAGGACAACTACATCCACGACATCGCCTCGACCGGCGTCTACTTCAAGGGCGGCGCGCGCGACTGCATCGTGCAGCGCAACCGCATCGAGAACACGGGTTCAGGCGGCATCCGCCTCGGCTTCGACACCAGCGAGGAATTCTTCGATCCGGGCGAGAATCCCGAATACTACGAATCGATCCGCGGCATCGCGCGCAACAACTACGTGTACAACACGAACTACGCCGGTATTTCGGTCTACGCCTCGCTCGATGCGGTGGTCGCCAACAACACGATCGTCGATACCGCGCTCGGCGGGCAGGCCGGCCTCTACTTCGGCATTTCGTTCCAGGACGAGGATCCGGACGCGGGCCGTCCGCCGAGCGTGAATCCGATGCTCGCCAACAACCTCGTCATCCAGAACGGCGGCGACTGCGTCATGATCCGCTGGGTCGACGAGCTCGGCGGCCTGTCCTCGCTCGACGGCAATCCGGGCACGAACTGGAACGGCTACTACAACGCGGCCGGCGCATGCAATTTCATCGATGAGCGCCCGGGCAGCCCGATCGGCGGTGGCACCTCGCTCGACGGCTGGCGCAGCTTCGAGAACGCCGATGCGTCGAGCATCGAGACCACGTTCGCGGTGGATGCGACCGGTCACCTGCCGGCCGGCAGCCCTGCGATCAACGCGGGCACGACGCTCGCGCAGGTCATCGACGACATGGACCACGGCATGCGCTCGGCGCCTTACGACATCGGCGCGGACGAGACCGAAAGCGCCGGCACGTCTGACGACGTGTTCGACAACGGGTTCGACTAAACAGCGGTTCGACTGACGCCGGGTGCGGAAATCCGCGGCCGTTGCCGCGGATTTCCCGTTCAGGCTGAGCGCCTTCTCGGGCGCTCCGCAGTGCCGCTGCCGGCCTGCGCTATCATGCGGACGTCGTGGCGCGAACGCCTTCGCGCTTGCCGCATTCCGCTCCGCGGAAAGGGCCTCCGGGAAGCGACGAATGACCAGGATGCTGTTCGCGCTGCTTCTTCTGCCGATTGCGGTGCTGCTGACGCCGAGGCCCGCCGCCGCCACCGAGTGGGTCGTGTCGACGATCGGCGATGACGACAACGGCAAGGGCACGGTCGTCAAGCCGTTCCGCACCGTCGGCCGCGTGATCAACACGTCGAACGGCGTTGCCAAGGCCGGCGACACGGTGATCCTGCGCGGCATCCCGGGCAACAACGTGTACAAGGAGTGCGACGTGCGCGTGCGCGTCAAGATCACGCTGCGCTCGTATCCGGGCGAGCTCGCGCACATCCATTGCGACGTCGGCGTCAAGGACAGCGTCGTGCTGCAATTCGATACCGACGCATCCGGCAGCGTGGCGTCCGATCTGGAGCTCTCGGGCTCGGCGTACTACGGCGTCAAGCTCAACACCGAGTGGTATCCGGACGGCGGCGAGAAGCTGCTCGGCGCGTCGGACATCGTGCTCGAAAACCTCAAGATCCACGATACCGGCCGCGACGGCATCAAGATCACGCCGAAGGCCAATCGCATCACGATCCGCCGCAGCGAGATCTGGAACACCGGCGCGATCTATCCGCCGTCGACGCCGCAGAGCGACAAGAACGCCGACGGCATCGACAACGTCGGCGGCTCGAACATGCTCGTCGAGGACAACTACATCCACGACGTCGCCACCACCGGCCTCTACTTCAAGGGCGGCGCGCGCGACTGCATCGTGCAGCGCAACCGGATCGAGAACGCGGCTGCCGGAATCCGCGTCGGCTTCGATACGAGTCCCGAGTACTTCGATCTCGCCGACAATCCGCATTACTACGAATCGATCGGCGGCATCGTGCGCAACAACTACATCCGCAACACGATCTACGCCGGCATCGCGCTGTATGGCGCAAAGGACGCGACGATCACCAACAACACGATCGTCGAGACCGCACGCAAGGGCCAGGCCGCGCTGTTCTTCGGGCTCACGCTGCAGGACGGCGATCCGAAAGCGGAGCGTCCGCCGACCGTCAATCCGAAGATCGAAGACAATCTCATCTCGCAGAAAGGCGCGCCGTGCATCTCGATCCGCTGGTCGATCACCGAGATCGGCATGCTGTCATCGCTCAACGGCAATCCGAACACGGATCGCAATACCTACTACAACGCCGGCGGCGCCTGCGAGTTCGTCGACGATCGGCCGAGCCCGACGATGTTCATCCCCAAATCGCTCGACGGCTGGCGCTCGCGCGAGCAGTCGGACCGCAACAGCATCGAGACCGTGTTCGCGGTGGACGAGGCGACCGGACAACTCCTCAATGGACACGGCGCGTCGGTTGGCCGCGGCGTCGTCGAGACTGCGCGTACCCACGCGACGAACTAGCGATGCGACGAGGCCGGCGCCGCTAGTCGGACTCTTCGGCCTTGCGCGCCTCGCCGGCCGCGAGCGCGGCGTCGAGCGGAACGCTGACATTGCGGCGGCGCAGCGCCGTCACCGCGCGATGCAATGACAGCCGCCAGCCGAACGGCCGCACGTCGATCCAGTTCAGCATGGTCAGGCCCGTGCTGAGCGAGCGCTTGTACTGCTGGTCGCCGGCGAGAAGATCGTAGACCGCGGTGCCGTCGGCGAGATGCTTCTCGATCGCCAGCAGCTGCGCGATGTAGCCCGGCCGGTCGTGATGCTCGAGCAGGCCGTAGTTGAGGCCCGCGTTGTAGAAGTACGCATGCCCGCGCCAGACCAGGTTGTAGAGGTATCCGATCGTCGCCGATCCCGCCGAGATGCGAATCAGCTGCGTCAGGCCGCTCGCGGTTCCCTCGTTGACGAAATCGCGGTGGAAATCGACGAAGAACGTGCTCGCGAATGAGCCGCGCATGCCCTTGCTGTGCCAGTAGCGATCGTGCAGGTCGCGCAGCTCCTCGAGCCATTCGAGCGCGACGATCGCGTCGGTCGCCGTATCGGCGCGCAGGGGACCCAGCGCCTCGTACGCGCGGCGCGTCTTGCGCAGGATGTTGCGTGTGCTGCCGCCGAGCGCCTCGATATAGCCCTGACCCTTGGCGCGCAGCGCCGCGAGATCGATGAGATACGAAGGCGCGCTGCGCGTCACGTACGCGGCCATCGTCGGCGGCAGCGCGGCGGCGACCGCACGCGAATGCGCACACGCACTGATGCGCAGGCTGCCCCAGCGCCGGTCGATCGTCTGCAGCGTCGCGAACAGCGCCGTGTACGCTGCCGTCTCGTCGCCGCGGCGCACGAGCAGGCCCGCATATTCGATGGTGATCTCGTCGACTTCGTCGTCGCCGGTTTCCTGCAGCAGGATCGGGCGGATGCCGAAGATGCGCTTGATGCTGCGTTCGCGCGCGTGCACCAGCAGCGCGAGCGCGACAACATCGTCTCCGTCGCGCACGCGGAACACGCGCGGTCGGATCGTTTCGGGCAGGTGGCGCAGCCACACGGACACCCACGACCATGACAGAAATGGCGGGCAATCGGCGAGCGCCTCCAGCCGGCGCCAGTCGACGCCGAGATCCGGATAGTCCTCGAGCGCGATCAGCTCGCCGGGTGGGGCGAGTTCGCTGATCGGCCTGTTGTTGCGCGTCGACATGGGCTCGACGCGCTCACCGCCATGGCTTTCGATTGCGCCGCGCAGGCAGCGCGTATCGCTCGCGATCGAGCCCGTCGTACTCGCCTCCGGCTGGAAAGGGCCGGGACCCGGCGCCTGGCCAGGTCCCCACCTTGTCGCGCTGGATCGTTTCGGTCGTCATTTCGCTTCTCCCCGGGAAGCAATCACTCATGAATCCGCAAACATCGAGAGCACATTCCCCATCATGAACATGTACGGCATCAACAACGCCGCCTTCAGGCGCGACGCCGTCGCGACATCGGCGCAATAGTCTTGCACGAACGCGCGCCAGTTCGGCGCGTTCACGCCGTTGATCGAAACGGTGATCGACGTCGTCAGGATGCGCGCGGTATGCCACCAGCCCGCCGGCACGAACAAGGTCTCGCCCGGAAAAAGCTTGAAGCGGATCCCGCTCGCCTGGTCGAACAGCGGAAAGCGCGCGGCATCCGGGTGCTCGAGATCGTCGATGCCGGATTTGTTGGACTCCTCGCCGGTGCGCGGATAGACGAACTTTGCCTGATCCGGCGCCAGCGCAAGGTATTCCTTCTCGCCGTAGAGCTGCATCAGGAACGCATGCGTGTGCAGGTTGTCGTAGTGCAGCACCGGAAATTTCGCGCCGTGCCCGCCGATGTAGAGCTCGACATATGTCGGCGGATGGCGCGACGGAAACGCGCGGCTCTCGAGCCAGTTCGGATGCGTGCATTCGGGCATCGGCGCGATATCGGCGCGAAGCTCGGCCGGCCAGCGATCGATCAGCTCGTTGCGCAGATACGGCGCCGGCTGCTGCGGCGTCGAGGCTTCGATGCGATCGATCAGCTCGCCGAGCGGCCACTCGTGCCCGTCGACCTTGACGATCCGCTTTCCGTAATTCTGCCGGAAGAAATCCGGCGTCCACTTGCCGCTCGCGCCCCAGTGGTCGATCGCGCCGGACACGACGACGGGCCGCAGCGCGGCCCCGTACTCGCGCTTGAACCCTTCCGGGCCAAGATCCGCCCAGTTGCGACGATCGATGTCTTGAGCCAGGAACTTCATCGCTCGGCGCCCCCCGCCTGCCGCTTCTGGACCGCGTCGACCATCGTCGCGAAGGTCGGCGCGTACTCGGCCAGCAGCATGGTATCGCCGCTGCAGCCTTCCGGTCCGAGAAACTTCGCCGAGCTGGTCGCGAGGCGCGCCCAGCGCAGCGGCACATCGGGCGAATGCGTCCACGATTCGCACGGCAGCATGAGGTCGATGTGGCCCTTGAACGGCCTTGGCTCGTAACGCTTGATCGCCTCGACGGTCGTGGTCTCGACGCGGCGGCGGCGGATCAGCACGGGATCGGTTTCGGCCTCCGGCACCGGACGCCGGCGCATGCGCTCGGCGAAATAGCGGCGTCGCTCCGCGCCCTGGAGCGTGAACAGCGCCCGCCCGTGGTCGCGCAGGCGGCGCACGAAATACAACGCACGTGCGACGAGCTGTGGAACGCGCCGGTACGACGTCGAGTACGGCGCGCCGAACAGGATCAGGTTCGTGATCGTCAGGCCCGAATCGGAAAGCTGCCGCGCAAGCTCGAACGCGATCGTGCCGCCGGCACAGAAACCCGCGATCACGAGCGGGCCGCCCGCATGGACCTTGCGGATCTGCTCGGCGAAATAGCCGGCGAGGTCGTCGATCGTCGTCAACGGTTCGCTGCCTTCGTCGACGCCCGGTGGCTGCAGCCCGAAGAACGGCTGATCCGGACCGAGCGCCTGCGACAGCGCGCGATAGCAGAACACGTCGCCGTTGTGCCCGGCGGTGCCGTAGATCGGTACGCGCGTTCCGCGCGCCTGCAGCGGAACGACCGCGCGCTGCTGCCCGGCAAGCTGCTCGGCCGCACGCAGGAACTCGATGATCTCGGCCTTGTGCTCGGCGAGCTCGCGGCGGTGATCCTCGGTCAGCACGCCGGCCGGCGCGTTGAGCCGAAGCTTTTCGCCATCGAGCACCAGGTGTGCGTCGATCCTGTGCAGCTCGGCGAGAAGCTCGGCGACGCTCACAGCTCGATCTCCTCTCGATCGCCCTTGCCGGATGCGGCGGCGCGACCCGTGGCGGCAGCGACCCAGGTCAGCGCGTCGATCGCAGCGGCAAGACCTTCGGGTGTCGGCCGCTCGAACAGATTGCGCAGCGGAAGCTCGACGCTCGCCGCCGTGCGCAGGCGCGCGATGATGCGCGCCGCCATCAGCGAGTGTCCGCCGAGCTCGAAGAAATCGTCGTGCACGCCGATGTCGTCGCGGTGCAGCTCCTTGGCGAACGCACCGACGACGAGCGTCTCGTTCGGCGTGCGCGGCGCGACGATGCGGCGCGCCGCCGTCGCCGGCGAAACCTCGGCGCCGTCGAACGCGAGCGCGAGCGCCTTGCGGTCGACCTTGCCGTTCGGCGTCTGCGGCAGCGATGCGATCACGATGATGTGGTTCGGCCGCATGTACGGCGGCAGCGCGTCGCGCAGGCGCTCGTTGAGCCGGTCCGGCAGATCCTCGCCTTTGTCGCGCGCGGCGACGAAGAGCAGCAGCCGCGTATCGTTCGGTCCAAGCTCCTTGATCGTCGCGGCCGCTTCGCGCACGCGCGGCTCTTCGAGCGCGGCGGCTTCGATGTCGCCGAGCTCGATGCGGAATCCGCGCAACTTGATCTGATCGTCGGCGCGGCCGTGGAAATGCAGGACACCATCGCGCACGCTGCCGATGTCGCCGGTGCGGTACATGCGCCCGTGGCCCGCAAAGGGATCGGGTTGGAACCGCTCGCGGGTCAGCTCCGGATTGCCGAGATAGCCGTCGGCGACGCCCTCGCCGCCGATCCAGATTTCGCCGCGCACGCCGGGTGGAACCGGGTGGTGCTCGCGGTCGAGGATGTAGATCGATGTGTTCGCGATCGGTTTTCCGAGCGGCAGCGGCCCCGTGCCGCGCCCTTCCGGAACGCGCCACAGCGCGGACCAGATCGTCGTCTCGGTCGGTCCGTACATGTTCCACAGCGCGCGGCAGTGTCCATCGAGCGCGTTGGCGAGATCGCGCGGCATCGCCTCGCCGCCGACGAGGATGCGCACGCCCGCAAGGCTTCCGATCTCGCCGGTCTCGACGAGCATGCGCAAGAGGGTAGGCGTCGTCTGCAGCACGCTCGTGCGGCTCTCGCCGAGCACGCGCGCGAGAAGCTGCGGATCGAGGCTCTCATCGTCGTTCGCGATGCGGATGCGCGCACCGACGATCAGCGGCAGGTACATCTCGAGGCCGGCGATGTCGAACGACAGCGTCGTCACCGCGCACAGCACGTCGTCCTCGGCGAGACCCGGCGTTTCGCGCATCGAGGCCAGGAAATTGACCAGATTGCGGTGCAATACGCGCACGCCCTTCGGCTCGCCGGTCGAGCCCGAAGTGAACAGCACGTAGGCGAGATCGTCGCCGCCGACAGTCGGCAGCGGCGCGGTGGTTCCGGCCGGTGCGCGCGTCGTCGCCGTATCGATGAACGTCGCGCCGCTCGCCGCGACCGCGGCCGGGAGATCGTCGCTGCCGCACAGCACGATGCGGCGCAGGTTCGCGCGCTCGATCATGCGTTGCAGGCGCCGGTCCGGGAAGCTGCGGTCGAGCGGAACGTATGCGCAGCCCGCGCGCAGGATGCCGAGGAGGCCGACCAGCATGCCGACGCCGCGCGGCGCGCAGAGGCCGACGAGCTCGCCGCGTGTCGCGCCGGCTGCGATCAGCGCATGCGCGACGTCGGCGCTCGAAGACCACAGCGCCGCATAGGTCAGCGAGCGCTCGCCGTCCTCGACGGCGGTGCGATCCGGCGCCTTGCGAACCTGCGCCTCGATCAAGTCGACGAGCGAAGTGCCGGCAGCAACCGTCGCGGTGCTCTGTCCCGAAGCGGCGCCGGTCGCGAGCGACGTGCGCTCGGACTCGGCCAGCATCGGCAGCTCGCCGACGCGCATCGACGGATCGGCTGCGATGCCCTTGAGCAGCTCGCGGTAGTGCGCGAGCCAGCGCGCGATCGTCTCGCCGTCGAAGAGATCGGCGTTGTAATCGCACTCGATGAGCAGGCTCGTGCCGTCGTCGATCGCGTTGATGCCGAGCTCGAAGTTGTAGAACGCTTTCGGCGCGTCGACGCCGGCGAGGCGCACTTCGCCGAAATCGAACGGGCTGCCGAGCTTGTCGATGTTGAACACGACCGACACCAGCGGCGTGCGGCTCGGATCGCGCGGCAGGCGCAGCTTCTGCACGAGCGTGCCGAAGGTCAGGCGCGGGTGCGCCTGCGCGTCGAGAAACGTGCGCCGCGCCGCGCGCAGATGCTCGCTGAAGGAATGCTGCGGATCGACGTGGCACAACAGCGGAATCGTGTTGACGCCATGCGTCACGAGGTGTCCGTTGTCCTGCAGCGCCTGGCTCGCCATCGGCACGCCGACGATCAGATCCTCCGCGCCCGTGAGCCGCGCGACGAGCACTTCGAACGCAGCCAGCAGCGCGACGAACGGCGTCGCGCCCTGTTGCGCGGCCGTCGTGCGCACGGCACGGTAAAGATCGCTGTCGATCGCGAGAACCTGCCGCCCGGCAGCGTAGGTCTTGAACGCCGGCCGCGGCCGATCGAGCGGCAGCTCGAACGTCGGCACGCCGGTCGCGTATTGCGCGGCCCAGTATTCGAGCGCCGCATCCATCTCGGCCACGACGGCCGGGCTCGACTGCTCGTCGACGAAATCGCGATACGAGGCGGCCGGCGGCAGCGTCGCCTTGATGCCGAATCGATCCGCCGCATAGCATCGCGAAAGATCGCCGAACACGACGGCCGACGACCAGCCGTCGACGATGAGATGGTGCGCGGTGAATACGAGCACGTGCCGGTCCGGCGCCTCGCGCACGAGCTCGGCGCGCCAGAGCGGAGCCTTGGCGAGATCGAATGGCGTGTGCGTCTCGCGCGCGACGATCGCAGCGATCGCGGCCTCGCGCTCGCGCGCATCGCTCGCGGAAAGATCGACGAGCGGCAGCTCGATCGCGACCTCGGGGAGTACTTCCTGGCTCTCGTTCTCCAGATCGATCGAAAGCCGCAGCGCGGCATGGCGCGCGACGACTTCGCCGAGCGCATTGCGCAATGAATCCGCCGCGAGCGGGCCGTCGAGCCGCAGCACGAAGCACTGGTTGTAGACGCAGTTGGCCTCGTCGCCCATCAGCGTCGCCGCGCACATCTCGCGCTGCGGCTCGGTCAATGCGAACGGACCGCTCGACGCCGCGAACGGATCGAACTCGACCGGCTTCAGATGCGGGCGGGCGGTATCAGACATCAGCGTCGGCCACCGCGTCGACCTGCAGGAACTTGCCCGGACGATCCGGATCCGGCACGAACCACGCCTCGCGTCCGGACGCATCGCGTCCCTTGCGCGGCACGTCGGCGCGCTTCGGCAGGAAATCCGCCGCCTGCATTTCGCTCAGCACGGCGCGGAATGCGCCGACGACATGATCGAGATCGGCGTCGCTGTGCGCCAGCGTCAGGAAGCACGGACGGCCTTCCCACGTGTGCACGCCCTTCTCGCGCATCAGCGTGTAGTACAGCGAGGCGAGCGGCAGATCGTGCGGGAACGACACGACGAACCACGACGAGAAATGATTGACCTGCACCGGCGCGCCGAGCTCGGCGACGACCTTCTTCAGGCGCTCGACGAACGCGCTGGTGCGGAGGTTAAGCCCGCGCTGCAATTCGGGACCTTCCTGTTTCAGGCGCAGCAGCACCGCGCGCGCAGCCGCGAGCGCGAGCGGATGGCGCACGAACGTGCCCGCGAAAAACGTGACGCCGGCTTCCGGCCCGGAATCGTCGCCGAACTGCCAGGTGCCGCCGTCGAGCGCATCGAGATATTTCGCGCTGCCGGCGACCATGCCGATCGGCAGGCCGCCGCCGATGACCTTGCCGTACGTCGCGATGTCCGCGCGCACGCCGAACAGCGCCTGCGCGCCGCCCGGATGCACGCGAAAACCGGTGACGACTTCGTCGAAGATCAGCGCGGTGTCGCTTTCGGCGGTGATCTTGCGCAGGTCGTGCAGGAATTCGCGCGGCTGGAATTCGGGGCGCCGGCTCTGCACGGTCTCGACGAGCACCGCGGCGAGCTGGCCCTTCAGCGACTTGATCGTCTCGAGCGTTTCCTGCGTGCCGTATTCGAGCACGAGGATGTTGTCGGTCATCGCGGTCGGGATGCCCGGCGCGATCGGCATTGCGCGGCCGTCGCTGCCCTTGGTCGGGCGCACGAGCACTTCGTCGAAGATGCCGTGGTACGCGCCGGTGAACATCACGATCTTGTCGCGCCCGGACACCGTGCGCGAAACGCGGATCGCGGCCATGACCGCTTCGGAGCCGGTGCTGCAGAACGCGGCGCGCTCCATGCCGACCATGTCGCAGAGGAGCCTGGACACTTCGCCGGCGAGCGGTGTCTGCGGGCCGATCTCGATGCCGGCGTCGTATTGCGCGTCGACCGCTTCGCGGATGAAGCGCGGATTGTGGCCGAAGAAGATCATGCCGAAGCCGTTGGTGATGTCGACGTAGTCGTTGCCGTCGACGTCCCAGAGATGCGCGCCGGACGAGCGCACCGAGACGATCGGGTAGACCATTTCCTTCCAGCTCTGGCGGAAGCCCGACACCGAGCGCGGATCGGCGAGATGCGCGCGGTTGGCCTGCGTCGCTGCTTTCGATTTGGCGGTCTTGCGGTTGTAGCGCTCGATGATCGCGGCGAGATTCTTCTGCTGCTGCTCGGTGAGTCCGCCGGTCGGGCTCCGATTCGGCGGACGGTACGGACCGAACGCGGCGGTCGGTGCCGGCGCCGCGGCGGACGTCGAATGCTTGATCGGCGCGGGCGCCGAAGGTGCGGCGGCAACGGGCGCTGACGATGTGGCCATCGGCATCGCCGGCATCGGCGCACCCGGGCGAAGGCCGAGCATTTCGAGCTGACGCGAGATGATCGCGAGCTGCTGCGCGAACACGCCGGCGAGTGCGCCGGCCTCCGCCGGCATCGCGACGCCCGGCATCATCGCCGGCATCGCGAACGACGCCGCCGGCGCGGCGACCGCTTGCGCGGCAGGCAGCGCATCTTCGGGCAGCGTCGGCAGGATGCGCTCGACCAGCGCGTTCAATGTCGGCGCATCTTCCAGCAACGTGCGCACGGTGATCTTCGTCGCGAACTGCTTCTGCAGCGCGTTGCTGGCCTGGGTCAGGAACAGCGAATCGAAGCCGATCTCGAGGAAATTCGCGTCGGGGCGCAGGCTCGCCAGATCGACGCCGGAAAGCTCGGCGAACAGCGTCTGCAGGCGCGACAGCAGGGCGGCGGATCGGTTGCTGGTCATGACGGTCGTGTCGATGGTCGGAATGGGAGTCGGGGCGATCGCGGTTGCAAAAGGCATTGCGGCGAAAGCCGGGGAGATGGTGGCGGCTAGCGAGTCGCCTTGCGGCATCGGGTCGACCCAATGACGCTGGCGACGGAACGGATAGGTCGGCAGCGCCGTGCGTCGCCGTGCGCCGCCGTGAAGCGCGCGCCAGTCGATGTCGACGTTGCGCGCCCAGAGCTGGCCGGCAGCCGCGAGCAGGTAATCGATATCCGCGCCGGAATCCTGGCCCGGATGCAGCGAGGTCGTGATCAGCTGCGTCGCGACGCGCCGGTCGTGCTGGCGCGACAGCGTCGCGAGCGCCTGGCCGGGGCCGACTTCGACGAGCGCGAGATGCGCATCGACGAGCTCGCCGACGCCTTTGGCGAACTGCACGGGTTCGCGCAGCTGGCGCGCCCAGTAGCGCGGATCGACGGCTTCTTCGTCGGTGATCGCAAGGCCGGTCAGACTCGAGACCCAGCGCATCTCCGGCGCGCGGCGGGGCATCGCGGCGACGATTTTCGCGAACGGCTCGACGACCGGTTCCATCATCGGCGAATGGTACGCGTGCGAGGTATGCAGGCGACGGTTGGCGATGCCCTTTACATCGAGCTTCGCCGCGAACTCGGCGATCGCTTCCTCGTCGCCGGACACGACCGTGAGATTCGGCGCATTCAGCGCGGAAATCGAAACGCGCGGCGTCAGCTCCGCGCCGACCGCGTCGGCCGACGCGCGTACGGCGAGCATCGCGCCGGTGGGCATGTCCTGCATCAGGCGCGCGCGGCGCGCGACGAGCACGAGCGCGTCGTCGCGCGCGAACGTGCCGCCGATGCATGCGGCGACGTATTCGCCGATGCTGTGGCCGATCATCGCGTCGGGCTTGACGCCCCACGACATCCAGAGCTGCGCGAGCGCGTATTCGATCGCGAACAGCGCCGGCTGCGTGATCGCGGTCTGCGTCAGCTTCGCCTGCGCGGTCTCGCGATCGGATTCGCGCGGATACAGCACCGCACGAAGATCGACGCCGATTTCCGGCTGCAGCACGCGCGCGCACGCGTCGATCGTCTCGCGGAACAGCGGCTCGGATTCGTAGAGCCGACGGCCCATGCCGACGTACTGCGAGCCCTGGCCCGGGAACATGAAGGCGACGCGCGCGGGTTCCGCATCGCCGGTGAAATCGTGCACGCGCTTCGGATCGGCGCTGGTCAGCAGCGCGATCGCATCCTCGCGGCTGCGGCAGACGATCGAGCGGCGGTGATTGAAGCGGCGGCGGCCGACCTGCAGCGTGTACGCGATGTCGGCGAGATCGGCGCTCGTGTCCTTTTCGAGATACGCCTTCAGATTCTGCGCCGCGCGATCGAGGCCTTCGGCATCGCGCGCGGAGAGCACGAGCAATTGCTCGGGACGCGACGCGGCCGGCACGGGTTCGGGCGTCGGCGCTTCTTCGAGCACGACATGCGCATTCGTGCCGCCGACACCGAACGAGCTGACACCGGCGCGGCGCGGCGTCGGGCCTTCGGGCCAGTCGCGTTGCGTTGCGTTGACGAAGAACGGCGTGCTCTCGATGCCGAGCTTCGGATTCGGCGATTCGAAATTGATGCTGGCGGGCAATACCTTGTGATGCAGCGCGAGCGACGCCTTGATCAGGCCCGCGACGCCGGCCGCGACGTCGAGATGCCCGATGTTCGACTTGATCGAGCCGATCGCGCAGAAGCCGTTGCCGCCCGCGCCGCCGGTGCGGAACGCCTGGGTCAGGCCGGCGATCTCGATCGGATCGCCGAGCGCGGTGCCGGTGCCGTGCGCCTCGATGTACGAGATCGTCGCGGGATCGATGCCGCCGAGCATCTGCGCCATCGCGATGACCTGCGCGTGGCCGTCGACGCTCGGCGCGGTGAAGCTGACTTTCGCGCTGCCGTCGTTGTTGAGCGCGGCACCCTTGATGACCGCGTAGATCGTGTCGCCGTCCTCGATCGCGTCGCGCAGCCGGCGCAGCACGACGATGCCGAGGCCGTTGCTGAAAACGGTGCCGGCCGCATCGCGGTCGAACGCGCGGCAATGGCCGTCCGGCGCGAGGATCGAGCCTTCCTCATGCAGATAGCCGCGCTTCTGCGGCAGCTGGATCGATACGCCGCCGGCGAGCGCCATGTCGCACTGGTACGTCTGCAGGCTCTGCACCGCGGTGCAGACCGCGACGAGCGATGTCGAGCACGCGTTCTGGATGTTGAGCGCGGGGCCCTTCAGATCGAACTTGTACGAGACGCGCGTCGCGACGTAGTCGTTCGCGTTGCCCATCAGGATCGTCAGCGGTCCGAGCGGATCGGTGACGTCGCGTCGCGACAGCAGGTTCTGCAGGAAATAGCTGTTCGTCGTCGCGCCGGCGAAGACGCCGATCGGCCCCGCGAAACGTTGTGCATCGTAGCCGGCGTGCTCGATCGCTTCCCACGCGGCCTGCATGAACAGGCGCTGCTGCGGATCGAGGATCTCGGCTTCCTTCGGCGTGAAGCCGAAGAACTTCTCGTCGAATTCGTCGGCGCCCGCGAGCACGCCGCGCGCGCGCACGTAGTTCGGGTTCGCGCGCGCGAGCATGTCCTCGCGGTGCGCGGGCTCGAGCTCCTCGGGCGCGAAACGCGAGATGCATTCGCGACGCGCGAGCAGGTTCTGCCACAACGCAGCGACGTCGCGGCGATTCGGGAAAACGCCCGGCCATGCCGATGATGGCAATGCCCTCGAGCGGATCGTAGGCGTCGGAGTAGGCCATCGTCCTAGCGTTTTCCCGTCAGGTTGCGTTGACGCGCGAGAGCTTCGCGCTGCTTGCGCGCGCGGTCCATCGCCGCATCCGCCGTCGCGGCGCCCGGTCGCTCGCCGGCGAGATGGCGCGCGAGCGACCGGATCGTCGGAAATTGCAGCAGCGCGACGATCGGCAGGTCCGCGCGTACCTTGTCGCGAAGCTGCGCGTGCGCGCGCACGAGCAGCAGCGAATGGCCGCCGAGCTCGAAGAAATTGTCGTCGAGCGAGATGCGCTCGACGCCGAACAGACCCTGCCAGACTTCGGCGATCACGCGCTCGATGTCGCTGGTCGGCGCCGCGTAGCCGTTGCCGCGCGCAGCCGTGCGTGCGCTCGCCGCGGCCTTGGCGCGGCCGCGCGATGTCGTCGGCAGCAGCGCGCGCAGGTCCTGCACGTCCGCGCCGCGCGCGATGCCTTCGAGCAGGGTGGAGAGATCGGCTGCGAATTGGCGCACGTCGGCCGCATCGATCATCGCCGGCTGATGGATCAGTCGGATCCGGAGCTCGTCGCCGAGCGAGACCGCGACGGTCAGCGGATAGTTGGTCGCCTCGGGCGCTGACGAGCAACGTCAGCTCGGCATCGTCGCCGACGCGCAGCGCATCGACGTCGACCTGGTAGTTCTGGAACACGACGAGACTGTCGAACAGGCGATAGCGCGGCGGGATCGCGCTGCACTGCTGGATCTCGGCGAGCGGCATGTACTGGTTCTGCGTCAGCTCGAACTGCGCCTGCTGCAGCTCGGCGAGCCAGGACGCGAGCGGTCCGCGCGCAGGCACTACGATGCGCAACGGCGGATTGTTGACGCATGGACCGACCATCGATTCGATGCCGCGGATCTCGGCCGGACGACCGGAGAACGACGCGCCGAACACGACGTCGTCGCTGTCGGCGTAGTGCGCGAGCAGCAAGGCCCACGCGGCGTTCATCGTCACGGCCGGCGTGACCTGGCTTGCACGCGCAAGCTGGCGCAGCGCCGCGGTCGGCTCCGCGCCGACGACGAGCGTCGTCTCGCCGAAATGCGCATCCGCGTTCGCCGCCGGTGCCGTCGCGCCAAGGCGCAGCGGCGTCGGCGCGGTCACGCCGTGCAGACGCTCGCGCCAGAAATGCTCCGACGCCGGCGCCGCGGTCGCGAGCCATTCGACGTAGTCGTGGTACGGGATCGCGGCTTCGATCGCGGGCTCGCCACCGGCCGCGTACGCGGCGTACGCGCGCGAGATGTCGCGGAATACGACCGGCCAGGACCATCCGTCGATGCACAGGTGATGCGTGCTCCAGACCAGATGCCACGTGCGCGCGCCGGTGCGCAGCACGCAAACGCGCATCAGCGGCGGCTTGCCCAGATCGAAGCCGGCGGCAGCGTCCGCGCGCAGCAGGCTCTCGATGCGTGCGGACTGCTCCGCCGGATCGATGCCGCTCCAGTCTTCCTCGCGCCACGGCAGCGGCGCGCTCCTGCAGCACGATCTGCAGCGGCTGATCGCCTCCGTCATCGACAAACGCCGTGCGCAGCATCGTGTGGCGCGCGACGGTCCACTCGATCGCGCGACGCAGCACGCTGCGTGTCGATCGCGCCGTCGATGCGGAACTGCCATTGCTCGAAGCCAAGGCCCGCGGCGGAAGCCTCCATCGCGAAGAACAGGCGCTGCATCGGCGTCAGCGGAAGGATGTCCTCGCGCATCCGGATAGCGCGCCGCGATGCGATCGAGCGCGTTGCGGTCGAGCCGCGCCAGCGGGAAATCGGCCGGTGTGAAACGCGCGGTGCCGGACGCCGCGGCGGCGAGCACAGCGCGCAGCGCGGCGAGCATGTCGTCCGCGGCGCGTGCGATCGTCGCTTCGCGGTGCACGGCGGCATCGTAGTTCCATTCGATCTCGAGCCGGCCGCCGCGCACGAGGCCGACGATCTCGAGCGCATGCGTGCGGCGCGCGCGCGGGCTGCGCCACGGACCGGTCGATTCGTCGGCGAACGCGAACACGCGCGAATCGGCGACGACGGCGTCGAACTGGCCGAGATAGTTGAACAGGATCGACGCGGGCGGCGCGGACGCGAGCGCGCTGCGCACGGATTCGTCATTTGCAGCGTAGCGCAGCAGGCCGTAGCTCATGCCGCGGTGCGGGATCTCTCGCAGGCGGTCGCGCACGGCGAGCAGGCCGTCGATCGCATCGCCGCCGGACGGAACATCGAGCACGACCGGAAACAGCGTCGTGAACCAGCCGACCGTGCGCGACACGTCGATGTCGTCGGCGATGTGCTCGCGGCCGTGGCCTTCGAGATCGATGCGGAACTGCTGACCGTCGGCGCAGTGCTGCAGCGCGCGCACGAGGCCCGCGAGCAGCACGTCGTTGATGCGCGTGCGGAACGATTTCGGGACGTCCGTGAGGATCGCGCGCGTCTCGGCTTCGGACAGCGCGACGGCGACGCGGGCGGCGCGCGGCACTTCGCCCGCGAGTGCATCGGCGGGCAGCACGGCCGGCGGTACTGCGCTGGCCGCACGCCAGTGCGTCGATGCGGCTTCGACATCATGACTCTTCGCGTAGGCATCGACGCGCTCGGCCCAGGTGCGCATCGACGTCGTCTTCGGCGCGAGTTGCGCACGCCGGCCTTCGATGATCGCGAGGTACGCCGCTTCGAGGTCTTCGCGCAGGATGCGCCACGACACGCCATCGACGACGAGATGATGGATGACCAGCAGCACGCGTCCTGCTGCGCCGCGGCCGAGGTCGAAGTGCGTCGCGCGCAGCAGCGGCCCGTGTTCGATGTCGAGCGAGGCCTGCACGCGCGTCGCGTGCTCGGTGATCGCGCCGGCGTGCGCGGCGGCGGGCACGCGCGAAACGTCGACGCGCTCGAGCGCGATCGGCGCGGCTTCGGCGTAGCGCTGCGTCCATACGCCGGCTTCGTGCGTGTAGCGCAGTCGCAGCGCATCGTGATGCGCGAGCACGACGGCGAGCGCCTGCTCGAACGCGGCCGCGTCGAAATCCGCGGCGACGGTGAAGAGGAACGCCTGGTTCCAGTAGTGCGCCTCTTCGAAACGCTGCTCGAAGAACCAGTCCTGTATCGGCGTCAGCGGTGCGATGCCGGTCGCGGTCTGTTCCGCCGTCGCGCGCACGGGCGCAGCCGCGGTGACGACCTCGGCAAGCTGCGCGATCGTCGGATGCTTGAAGAGATCGCGCGGCGTCAGGCGCAGGCCGCGCTGGTGGCAGCGCGCGATGACCTGGATGCTGAGGATCGAATCGCCGCCGAGCTCGAAGAAATGATCGTCGACGCCGACGCGCTCGACGCGCAGCACGTCCTTCCATGCTTCGGCGAGCGCGGCTTCGGTCGCGTTGCGCGGCGCGACGAACGGTTTGGCGCTGACTGCGCGTGCGGTATCCGGCGCCGGCAGCGCCTTGCGATCGAGCTTGCCGTTCGGCGTCAGCGGCAACGTTTCGACGAACAGGAAATGCGCCGGCGTCATGTAGTCGGGCAGGCGCTGTAGCAGCGATTCGCGGATCTCGGCCAGCAGCGGCGCCTGCGGCGGCTCGGCCACGAGATAGGCGACGAGACGCTTGTCGCCGGCGACATCCTCGCGATCGATGACGGCGACCTGGCGCACGCGCGGATGCTGCGCGATGACGGCTTCGATCTCGCCGAGCTCGATGCGGAAGCCGCGGATCTTGACCTGCTGGTCGATGCGGCCGAGGTACTCGAGATCGCCGCTGCCGAGCCTGCGCGCGAGATCGCCGCTGCGGTACATGCGCGGCGATGACGAGGTCGCATCGTGCGGCGAAAACGGATCAGGCAGGAAGCGCTGCGCGGTGAGCTCGGGCCGGTTGAGATAGCCCGCCGCGACGCCGGCGCCGGCGACGTACATCTCGCCGGGCACGCCGATCGGCGCAGGCTGCCCGTCGACGTCCAGGATGTGGACGCGAAGATCGGGGATCGGCACGCCGATCACGCTGCCGGCCCCGGCGTCGAGGTCGGCCCGGCCGAGCGGCCGGTAGGTGACGTGCACGGTCGTTTCGGTGATGCCGTACATGTTGACAAGCCGCGGCTGCTCCTCGCCGTAGCGATCCATCCATGGCCTCAGGCTTTGCAATTCCAGTGCCTCGCCGCCGAATACGACGTAGCGGAGCGCGAACGCGCCGGGCGGCGAGGCGCGATCGGCGTCGATCAGCTGCCGGAACGCGGTCGGCGTCTGGTTCAGCACCGTGACGCCTTCGCGGATCAGCAGCTCGCGGAACGCGAGCGGATCGCGGCTCGTTTCCTGCGGCACGACGATCACGCGGCCGCCGTAGAGGAGCGCGCCCCAGAGCTCCCAGACCGAGAAATCGAACGCGTACGAGTGGAACAGCGTCCACACGTCGCGCGGCCCGAATCCGAACCACGCGTCGGTCGCGGCGAACAGGCGCAGCACGTTGTAGTGCGAGATGCGCACGCCTTTCGGCTGGCCGGTCGAGCCGGACGTGTAGATCACGTAGGCGAGATCGCGCGCGGCATCGCGCGGCGGTTGCGGCGGCGGCTCGGCGACATCGGGCTGCGGTTCGTCGAGGCAGATGCACTGGACCGGGACGGACGCGAGCTCGTCGGCGAGCGCGCGCTGCGTCAACACGATGCGAACGCCGGCGTCGCGCAGCATGAATGCGATGCGCTCGGTCGGATAGACCGGATCGAGCGGCAGGTAGCCGCCGCCTGCCTTCAGGATCGCGAGCAGCGCGACGACGAGTTCGGCATTGCGTTCGGTGCGAAGGCCGACGAGCTCGTCCGGCTGCACGCCGAGCGCGCGCAGCTGACGCGCGAGCGCCGACGCGCGCCGATCGAGCTCGGCGTAGCTCAAGTCGATGCGCACGCCATCGGTCTCGAACGTGAGCGCGATCGCATCGGGCGTGCGTGCCGCCTGGCGCTCGAAACCCTGATGCAGCGTTTCGTGCGCAGGCGTTGCGCTCGTCGCCGTTGCCGCGCCGAGCGCGTTCGCGAGCTCCGCGTCGGTCAACATTGCAAGATCGCGCACGCGTTCGGCCGTGCCGTCGGCGAGGCCTTCGAGCAGCACGGCGAGATGCCCGAGCATGCGCGAAGCCGCATCGTCGCTGAAGCGGCGGCGCGAATATTCCAGGCGCAGCAGCATTTCATCGTCGCCGTAGGCGATCAATGCGAGCGGGAAATTGGTCTGTCCGGTGTATTCGAAGCGACGCGCCTTCCAGCCTTCCTCGCTGAGGCGCCCGTCGAGCGAGCGGTGGTCGTAGACGACGACGCTTTCGAACAGCGGCTTGCCGCGCGCGACCGCGCTCCAGCCCTGCACGGTCGCGAGCGGCACCTGATCGTAAGGCCGCAACGCAATCTGCTGCGCGCGCAGCGCCTTCAGCCACGGCACGACGGCCGTGTCGCCGTCGACGCGCACGCGCATCGGCAGCGTGTTGATGAAGAGTCCGACCATCGCGTCGGCGCCGGCGAGGCCTTCGCGGCCCGCGCGCGTCGCGCCGAATACGACGTCGCCTTCGCCGCTGTAGCGATGCAGCACGATCGCCCATGCGGCCTGCAGCAGCGTGTTCGGCGTGACGTCGAGGCGGCGCGCCGCATCGCGCAGACGCGCGCCGAGATCGGCGGACAGCACGCGCTGATGTGCGCCGTACGGCGCTTCGTCCGGCGCGGCATCGTCGCCGACACCCGAGCCGTCGATCGAAACCGGCGTCGGCGCATGGAAGCCGCGCAGCGTGTCCTGCCAGAACGCGCGTGCGGCCGAGAAATCGAGCGTGCGGCGCCAGTCGATGTATTCGCGGAACGGTCGCGGTGGCGCGAGCACGGGTTCCGTGCCTTCGCGTGCGGCGGCATACGCAGCGAACAGCTCGCGCAGCAGGATCGCGAACGAGCGGCCGTCGAGCAGCGCGTGATGGAACGTCCACAGCACGCGCCAGTCCTGATCCGCGAGCCGCGCGACGAAGAGGCGCATCGCGGGTGCGATCGAAAGATCGAAGTCCTGTCGGCGATCGGCGGCGCGGTGCTGGGCGAAGCGGCGCTCGGCGTTTTCTGGAGTCAGGTCGCGCCAGTCGACGACAGTGAGAGGCAGCTCGACACGGGCGAGCACTTCCTGGACGGGTTCGGCGACGTCGTTCCAGCGGAACCGCGTGCGCAGGATCGCGTGCCGCTGCACGATGCACCGCCACGCGCGCTCGAACGCGGCGACGTCGAGCGGCTCGCCGAGCGCCATCGCGATCTGCTCGATATCGACGCCTTCGCCATGGCCGCTCACCGCATGGAACAGCATTCCCTGCTGCATCGGCGAAAGCGCGTAGGTGTCGATCACCTCATCCATGCGCAATGCCTCCCCGAACGCCGGGCAGCGCGGGCGGATTCCGTTTTGGACAGGGGGGCAGGCCGATGCTGTCCGCCGCGCAACGCCACAAGATCGCCACCGCCGGCCACCCACCGCCCCCTGGCATGTCGCCGCCGTTGAACATCAGGAACTCCGCTCGAAGGCATCGCGACGCGGACTCCGATGGTGCGCGTGCGGTCCTCTGGCCGTGAGCATTTCCTCGCCCTGAGGGTAGCAGAGCCCGCCATACGCGGGGCGCGGAAAATGCGCATGAATGCCGCACGCCTGCCGGAATCGCGCGGATCGCGACAACCGCTCACGCGCGATCGCCGCAACGATGTCTTTTTTACCAGTGGCGCGGCGCATGATTCGTGAAAAATGAACGACTTGGCGTGACGCCCGGCGCGGCGCACCATGCCTCGCAAAGGGCAAACGTAAAGCCCCCGGCGCGGTGTCCGGCGATGCCGCGAAGGGGCTCAGGATTCAGGTCGCCTTGGACGGTTCGACGGCGTCGCCGCGCGATGCGCGCTCGAGCCAGATCTCGCGCCAGAACATGAGCTCACCGCGCGGACAGTCGCCGAGCTGGCCCTTGCACAGGCATTCCTCGGCGAGCGTCGCGCAGCCGCCGACATTGCGCAGCGTGACCGTGTCGGAAAGCTCGCGCATGACGCCGGTGGTCTCGTCGATGATGCGATCGACGCGATAGCGCACCTCGGCTTCCTTGCCGCAGCAGCGCGTCATCTCGTAGCAGATGACGAGACCGCGGTTGCGCCGGTCGTGATTCAGCGTGGCGACGATCTGCTCGAGCGGCTTGATCCGCACGACTTCGCCGGGCTTCAGGGCGAGCGTCTCGGTCGGCGTGCGCTTGAGCGTGCCCCTGAGCTGGCGGTCGATGCCGTGCTTGCGCTGCCACTTCAGCACGACCCACTGCGACAGCAGGCGCACGAATTCGACGATCGAAAGATCGCCGCTCCAGACCTCGCGCAAGGCGACGCGGACCGTCAGCAGCCGGCGCCTGCCGGGAAAGCTTTCGGTCGCCTGGTGAAGCCGGGTCGACTGGCAGAAATAGTGCTGCTCGTCCACCTTCACCTTGAGGCGCGCGCGCAGCGTGGTCAGTGATGTTGCCGATACGGTGGCGAGGTCGGCGCCGTCGTCGGGCCGCAGCCAGGCCTCTTTCCAGAAGATGCGGCAGCCATGCTTGCAGCCGTCGTGGGCGCTGCCGTCGCAGCGCGGGCCGTCGAGGATCACGACGTCGTTATCGGGGAAGCGCCGCATCGAAAAGCGGTCGGCGCAGATCTTCTCGACCCGACGTTGGACGTGAAACGGTTTGCCGCACCAGTCGAGCATCTCGGGCATGAACGGCACGCCCTCGAGCATGCCCTCGCCATCGATCGTCGACAGGATCTCCTCCGGCGATCGGACGAATACCCGATCTCCCGCGCGGAATCTTCCCGATGTCATGCTCCCCCCTGCCTCCCCACTACCCGGGTCATTCCTGCCTGTCGATGAGGACAGGCCCATGGCGGCACTCCCAGTGCCACCAGGCGACCCTCTTTCATGCACGCGGCGGACCAAGCTGGCCCGAACCGCCCTCCGGTGATGCCTGCGCCCAGGGGCCGGACTCCGCTCTCGCCGCCGATCCGGACGGGATGCAATGCACGCGCGGAGCCGCTTCGATCGCCTGCGGCAGTGGATGCTGCGTCGCGACCTTGAGCGGCCGCATCGGCGAGCTGTACCAGTCCGTCACCACGTTGCACTCGAAACCGATCCACGAAGGCCCGTATTCCCACAGCGTCTGCGACCGCGAGATGGGCTCGCCTTCGATCCCGATCACCTCGTCGGCATTCATGCCCAGATCCACCGTGGCCCGCGAGCGCGGCGCTGCATGCGTGTTCGCCGCGCCGACTCCCAGCGACGGCGTGTCGGAATCGTCCGGCGCCGCCTCTTTCACTTCGTCGATATATACGTACAGAAGTGTGACGGCTACGACAATTCCAATTAGGAACAGCCGCATGTACAAGGTGCGCCCGCGTGACGCGGGCTTCACGCTGCGTATGAACGGAACGCGCCCGACATGCGGCGGCGCCTGCCGCGGCGGGGCCGTCTGCGTCGAGCCTGGCAGGCGTCCGTGACGGCGCTCGAAATCGACCGCCGCCTCGTACAGCGCGTTCAGGCGCTGCAGGCCGCGCGTGGAGTCGTGCGGCGTGGTGCGCCGGTCGGGATGGATCTGGGAAACGCGGCGCCGATAGGCCTGCCGGAGCGCAGCGAGGCCGGAATCCGGGCCTACGCCGAGCTCTTGATAGAGCGACAGAAAATCGGTGTCATTGGCCATCAGGCTTCCGCGTTGCCATCCCCTTGCAAGCGCGACCGGCATCGGTTCCCCGGCGGTCAGGCCATCGGTGCCCTGGCCGCGAGCCGCCGCCTCATGCCGCTGGGCAGAAGACGCGCGGTACCTCCAGCATCGCACGGAACCATTCCCGGTCCACGTCCGGCTCAATCGCCATGCGCGGCATATCGTAGGGGTTCGCGTCCGCGGCCGCAAAACCACCGTAATAGGTGAACGCGTAGCGCACGCCCGCGCGTTCCAGGCAGTCGACCGTGTCGGCGTTGAAGGAGCTGCGCTTGCCGACCGGATAGGCGAAGTAGCGCATCGGCGTGCCGAGCTCCTCTTCGAGGCGGCGCGCGCAGCCGGAGATCTCGCGCCACTGCTCTTCCCTGGGCACCCGCGACAGGATCACGTGGTTGACCGTGTGGCCGCCGATCGTCATGCCATGAGCGGCCATCTCGCGAAGCATGTCCCATGTCATCCACAGCGAGTCGGCAAGACCGCTCGTATCCACCTTGGCCATCGCACGCAGGCGATCGAGCATGGCCACCGCGTCGGATCCCGGCAGGCGCTTGTATGCGGCCAGCACTGCGCGCGTCGCCTTCGGTCTCTGACCGGGCCCGAGCGGCAGCGGCTCGGCAAGCCACGGATCGAGGTGCACCACGTCGAGCGAAGTCGAGGCGATGATCGCGGCGATCTCGTCCCACCACGGCAGCCGCGGGCGATCGACGAATCCGGTCGAGACGAAGAACGTCGCCGGAATGCCGTGCCGGCGCAAAGCGGGATAGGCCAGCTCGTAGTTGTCGCGGTAGCCGTCGTCGAAGGTGACCAGCACATGCACGCCGCGCGGATTGCGGCGCACCTCGTCGATGTCGTTGGGCGTGATGACGTCGCAGTTTTGCTTGATGTACGCGAGCTGCTGGTCGAACGTTTCTTCGCACGCGCTCCACAGATCGCGATCGAGCCTCGTCGTGCCCGCATCGCCGATGCGGTGATAGTTGAGTCCGAGAATTCCGGCCGATGGGACGCATTTCGCGACGATCGAGCGCAGACCGGTTTTCCCCAGCACAGCCGCGAGGCGTTGCCGCTTCACCTTGCCTCCATCTCTTCAATCCCGCCGAACCCCTGATGGCGCGGCGTTCCCCGCGCGCGCATTCCGGCACGCCGACGCATTATCGTCATATTCCGGCGGGAAAAACGATGACGCGGCTCAACACTTCGAGCAGGAAAAATACTGCAGTGCGGCAAAATATAGTTTCGGCTGCGTGCCGCCCGACGCTCAGGTTTCGCTGGTGCCGGCGCGGCTCTGCAACCACGCACTGATGCCGGCCATGCGCGGGAAGCGCTCCAGCAGTGCGCCGACATGCCTTGAATCGTCGCGCGTCCACGCGCGCAACAACAGCGTCGCGCCGAGGTAGGCGAAGAAGTAGACACAGCCGGCTGCGATGTCGACCCAGATGCTCGACTTCGCGAACACCATCAGCGCCGGCACGATGGCGGCGACGAGAGCGGCGAGGAAAAGGCGGCCGAGCTCGCGCCACGGCATGTGCAGGTGCATCACGCGCATGATCCGGCTCACCGTATAGGCAAACGTCGCCAGGCGCGAGATCGCGTGCCCGTACACGGCGCCCATCAGCCCGAATGTCGGGATCAGCGCGAGTGCCGCGATCGTCGAGGCGAAGATCGACATGATCGAAAGGCTCGCGCGCAGGCGCTGGTTGTCGGTCGTCGAGAGCAGCGCGCCGAACGCGGCGTCGGCCAGCGTGAGGCCGCCGACCGCGACCATGATGCGCAGCAGCGGGATGACGGCCTCGTACTTCGGCCCATACATGATCTCGACCGCGGCATCGGCCCAGAAGATGCCGAGCCCGGCGAGCAGGAGGCCGAGGAACTGGAAATAGCGCAGCGACTGCGAAAGGATCACATTGACGCGTTCGTGCCCGCCGGCGCCGAATGCGTGCGCCATCGACGGCATCAGCACGGTCGTCAGGCCCGAGCAGAGCAGGTCGATGCCGCCGCGCGTCACTGCCGCGGCGATCGTGAAGAAGCCGACCTCGGCCGGTCCGATCAGCGCGTTCAGAAGATAGGTTTCGATCGACTTGTTGCTGAACTGGCTGGACACGGTGAGCACGATCGTCCAGCCGAGATGCTGCTTGATGCGGCGGAGCAGGCCGGGTTCGATCGGTCCGTGCGTCGCGATGATGTCGCCGCGGCGCATCATGATCCAGGCGAACAGCGTGTAAAGCACGTTGCTCGTCGCGAACAGGATCAGGTACGCGACCAGCGAGGCATGCATCGTGGCGAGCACCACGATCACGAGGACGTTGAGGACGCTGACCGCGATCGACGAGACCGCCTCGATGTCGAAGCGCCCGTAGCCTTTCGAGATCGAGATGCCGAACAGGAACAGCGCCTTCGCGATCGCGCTGATCATTACGATCGCGGCGATGAAGTAGAGATCCGTTTCGTTCCAGCCCGACGGGCGGAAGAACGGAGCGGTCGCAAGGTAGGCGACCACGACGAGCGCGAGGCACGCGTACTGGCGCCACTTGAGCCAGCCGTGCACGTTGCGCGCGTCGGCGATCGAGCCGCGGCCGAGGCTTTCGGAAACGAAGCGGATAGCCGACGTGGTCAGGCCATTGGTGCCGACCACCATCAGGATGCCGGTCAGCCAGACGAGGTACGAATAGCGGCCGAAATCCGCGGGACCGACGCTGCGCGCGATGAAAACGCTGGCCAGGAGGCCGGTCGCGTACGTGACGTAGGTGGAGCCGGTCATCTGCAGCGCGGCTCGCACTGCGGCCCGACGCCCGAACGGATTGTTCATCAATGACGTCCTGGTCTTACGGCCATGCCGACGCGGAGCAGCCGCTGCCCCCGCTCGAACAAAGCGTCGATGATACGGGCAAAGTACGGCCTGCGCCCGCACGCTTCATGATTCTGACACGCGCCCTCGCGATGCAGCGCGGTGCGTCGGATAGAATCGGCGCGGCCGCACGCTGCGGTCGCGATGGCGCGCATGCGAGGCCGATGAGCCAGCCGGTTGGAATCCTGCACGTCGTCGATTCGCTGGAAACCGGCGGGCTCGAGCGAGTCGTCGCCGATCTTGCCGTCGCGCAGCATGCGGCCGGCCACGCGGTCGGCGTCTTCAGCATCGAGGCAACCGGCGGATTCCGCGGCGTGCTCGATGCGGCCGGCGTGCCGGTTCTCGTCGGAAACAAGCGCGGCTCGCTCGACATCGGCGTGCTCAAGGCGCTGCGCCGTGCGTGCCGCGGCGTCGACATCGTGCACACGCACAACTACGTGCCGAACTACTACGCGGCGCTGGCGACGCTTGCGATGTCGCGTCGACCCGCGCTCGTCAACACCTGTCACAACATGGGCACGCGCCTTTCCAACCGGCGCCTGCGCTGGCTTTACATCGCCTCGCTCGCGCGTACCGCGCGCGTCGCGATGGTCAGCCGCCAGGTGCGCGATCGACTCGTCGAGCTTGGCGTCGTCGACCTGGCGCAGACGACGATCGTGACGAACGGCATTCCGGTCGAGCGCTTCGCCGACGCGCCCGCGCGTCGCGATGCCGCGCGCGATCTGCTCGGCATCGATCGCGACGTGCCGCTGATCGGTTGCGTCGGTCGTCTCGTGCCCGTGAAGAACCACGCCGCGCTGATCGCAGAGCTGCCGGCGCTCTCGCAACGTCATCCGCGTCTGCACGTCGTACTGCTCGGCGAGGGACCGCTCGAAGCGGAGCTCCGCGCACAGGCGGCCCGGCTCGGCGTCGGCGATCGCGTGCACGTCGGCGCGCGCCTGGATGTCGCCGCTGCGCTGCCTGCGCTCGATGTCTACGTGCAGCCGTCGCTGAGCGAAGGCATGTCGATCGCGCTGCTCGAAGCGTGCGCGTCGGGCCGCGCGATCGTCGCAACGGCGGTCGGCGGCAATCCGGATATCGTCGAGGACGGACGCACCGGCGTGCTCGTCGCGGCGGGCGACGGCGTCGCGCTGCGCGAGGCGATCGAAGCGCTGCTCGGCGATCCCGCGCGTCGCGCATCGCTTGGAAATGCGGCGGCCGACTGGGTCGCGCGCAATGCATCGATCGGTTTCATGCGCGACGCGTACGCCGCGCTCTACGCGAGCGTGCTCGACGCGCGCGGCGCTACTTCTCGTGCTCGCGCCAATGTTTGAACGAGAGCGCGAGCGCATCGGCGGTCGACACGCGCTGGCGCCAGCCGAGGTTCTTCAACGCCGCGTTGCTGTAGTGCAGCGGCCGGTACATCGAACGCACGACATACGGCGGAAACACCGCCGGTAGCTGCCCTTTCGACTTGCGGTTGTAGTGCGCGAGGAAGCGCGATCCCGCCATCAGCGCCCAGTACGGCACCGGCAGCGTGCGCACGCGGCGCACTTCGCGGCGGAATGCGTCGAGATATTCGCGACAGGTCGGCAGATCGTCGTCGACGACGTTGTATGCGCTGCCGGCCGGCGCGTTGAGCGCGGCCTCGACGATCGCATCGGCGCAATTCTCGACATAGCTCAGCGGCAGCGTGGTGCGGCCGCCGAGCGCGAAGAAGAAGCCGGCCGCGGAGATGCCGACGCGCGTCGAGAACGGCGACGTGCCCGGCCCGTAGATTGCGCCGGGCCGCAGGATCACCGATTCGAAACCGAAGCGCTTGCGGTATTCCTCGAAAAGCTGCTCCTGGCGCGTCTTGGTGTACGCGTACGAACCTTTCTCGGTGCCGGTCGCCTCGATCGGCAGCGATTCGTCGTGCACGGCGCCGTCGGCGAGATCGACCGTGCGGTACACCGCGAACGAGCTGATCAGCACGATGCGCTTGACGCCGGCCGCGCCGGCGGCGTCGAGCAGATTGCGCGTGCCGACCACGGTGTTCGCGAACATGTCCGCGGCCGAGCCGCGCATGCCGGCCGCGGCGTGGATCATGCAATCGACGCCGGCGACGAGACGGTCGAGCCCGTCGCGCGCGAGAAGATTCGCTCCGATCGATTCGATCTTCGCCGCCGGATATTGTTCGCTCCACGCCGCGATGCGCGCCGCCGGTGCGCTGCGGAAATGCAGGCGAAGATCGGTGACGCCCGCGGCGAGCAAGCGCTCGCTGATGCGCGTGCCGAGAAAGCCAGCCGCGCCGGTGACCAGCACCTTCATGGCGCGCTCCTCATCGCAACGACGATGCGGTCGATCAGGCGGCATACGCGCAGGATCTGCTCCGGCGGAATCGGATCCGGCGCGCCGTGCTCGACGGCGTCGTAGAAACGCGCGAGCAGGATGCGCATGCACTGGAAATAATGAAACTCGTGGCGCCGGAACAGGCCGACATTGCGCCAGGCGTTGCGCCGGTAGCGCCGCGCCTGCACGAACGGCGGGAACAGCCGGCCGAACGCGCTCGGCTGCGTCTGCTGCGCGGCACGCACGAGCGTGCGCGCGGCGTAATCGAGCTCGACCGAATCCTTGGTGCCGTACACCTTCAGCGTCTGCGCGACCGGCCGCGCATGCGCGCTGATGACGCCGGATGCGGTAACGCTGCCGCTGCGGATCAGGAAGCGCAGCTCGTCTGCCAGCGCGTCGATGACCGCGTTGCCGGTCGCGGGCCGGCGCCGGAACGCCTCGACCTGCACCGAGAATTCGTCGCCGACGTGCGCGACGATCTTTGCCAGAACATGGTCGAGCACATTGTGGAACAGCTTGCCGGGCAGGCCATGCACCCAGTGCTGCGGATCGCTCATCACGGCGACGCCGTAGTCGCCGGCGAGGTTGTAGCCGTACGCGGTATCCAGATGCACGATCTCGCCGAGATCGCCGCGCGCGAGCATCTGCTCGAGCTCGAGGCCGGGCGGCTCGTAGTTGTAGAGGTAGTTGACGCAGATGCGCTTGCCGGTTTCGCGTGCCTTGTCGACGATGCGTTCGGCTTCGGGTGCGGTCGGCGCAAATGGTTTTTCGACGAACGCGTGGCAGCCTGCGTCCATCGCCATGCACGCGAGCGCGACGTGCGCGGCCGGCGGCGTCGCGATGTGCACGACGTCCAGGCGCATCTCGGCGAGCATGCGCGCGAAGTCGTCGTAGCGCGCCGGCACGTTCATGCGCACGGCGAGCTGCTCGGCCATCAGCGGCTCGCGATCGCAGACCGCGACGACTTCGCCGCGTCCGGTCGCGCGGATCTGCTCGACATGGCCGTCGGCGATCTTGCCGCAGCCGACGATTCCGATTCTCAGCATCTACCGATCCTTGATTGCGTCACTCGCCGCGATCACGCCGCGCCGCGATGCGTGCGCCACAGGTGCGCCTCGCGGTTGCGCAGGAAATCGACGAAGCCCATGACGACGAACGCGTTCAGCGAAACGAACGTGGCGAGCAGCTTCACCGGCAGCCAGCGGCACAGTGCAGGCGCGGCGAGTCCGGCGATGGCGAGAGCATAGCCTGCCAGCTGCGCGATCAGCAAAGCGCTCCATATTCCGCTGCGCGTCGCGAGCATTGCGTTGCTGGCGAGCGCGGCCAGCATCGCAAGCGGCACCAGCAGGCGCAGCAGCTTGTGGCAGACGAACTGGAACAGGATCGGATTGCGCCACGGCAGCAGGAGCTCGGGCCGCAGCGCGACGAGCTGGAAATTGCCGGCCAGCGTGCGCACCTTGCGCACGCGCTCGCGCGCGGGCGTGCGCGACGGGCGATCCCACGCGATCGCGCGTCCGTCGAACAGCACGCGCTTGCCTTGCACGACGACATTCATCGGGATCATGACGTCGTCGAGGATCGTCTCCGGCGGGATCGGGCGCCAGAGCGCGCGGCGCAGCGCGTACAGCGCGCCGGATACGCCGACGGTCGATGCGACCACGCCTTCCTTTTCGCGGATGAATTTCTCGTAGCGCCAGTACGCGTCCATGCCTTCGCCGAAGCCGCTCGCATCGTCGGTGCGGAACATGAGCTCGCCGCCGGCCGCGCCGACCGAGTCGTCGGCGAAGTTCTCGAGCAGGAATGCGGCCGCGCCCGGATCGAGCGGCTGGCGCACGTCGGTGAGCAGCAGGAAATCGTCCGTGCAGGCCGCGATCGCGTCGTTGAGGCAGGCGGCCTTGCCGCGGCGTTCGTCGAATTCGAGCAGGTGCACGCGCTCGCCCGCGCACCCGCGCACGGCGCTCGTCATGCCGTCGGTCGATCCGTCCGAGACGACGAGCACGCGCAGGTGGTCGGCCGGATAGCGCTGGTCGAGGCAGCTCCGGATCTTCGCCGCGATGCCAGCCGCTTCGTTGTGGCCGATCACGACGACCGTCAGCGGCGGCGTGAACGGCGCGCGCGCAACGGGCTTGGGCGCGATGCGCGCCCACAGCGCCAGCAGCAGCGGATAGCCCGCATACGCGAATCCGATCAGCGTCAGCGAGATCGCGAATATCGCCGTGGTCATGCGATGCCCGCGCGCGCGCTCATGCGGCCGCGCCCGGCGCGGCGTACGTCGGGCGCGGAATCGCGAAATCGCGATAGCGGCCCGGGTTTCCGTCGTGCCCGGCTTCGGCGGCCTTGACGATGTTGTACATCTCGCGCGCGCTGACGTAGTGAAGCTGCCAGCGCGTGCCGTCGTTGTAGTGCTTTTCGAGATGGTTGTAGGCGCGGTCCATCGTCTCGCCGAGCAGCGTGTCCATGTCGCATTCCTGCGTGCCGTGCGTGTGGATCTTGACGAAGATCCATTCGGGGCGGCCCTCGACGTGGATGCCGGTGTTCACCCACGCGTCGATGCGGTCGGTGCTCGGCGGGCTGACCGCGCGGATGTCCGAGTTCTCGATGCGCGGCACGATGCCGTACTTGCGGCTGCGCCAGCGGAAGCCGAGCGGACCCTGCACGATCATCAGATCGCCGGTTGCCGCGGCGCCGTTGCGAACGCGCACGCCGGTGTCGTGCGACTTCGGGCGCTCGCGGATCGTCGATCGCGTAGTAGATGCGGTTGACCGTGCTCGTCTGGCACGCGCTCGGCGCGGCCGGGAACGTGAAGTCGGCGTAGCAGCCGGTCTCGCGCAGCACGATCAGCTCGTTGTTGACGCCGCAGCCGTAGCCGTCGGGTCGCTGTTGTCGAGCGCCCAGTTGCCGTGGATGAAGGCCCAGCGCGGCTGGCCGCTGACGGGATCGCGCGGCAGCGCGCCGTGGCGCTCGGCGAGCAGATTCGTGAAGCGCTCGAGCGTCGCGCGAAGGTTGGCTTCGGTGTCGTGGTCGTGATGCAGATGGATCTCGATCTCGCCGAGTCCCATGCGGCAGAGCTCGACCAGCGCGTCGAGATGCTCGGGCCGGTATTCCTCTTCCGGATAGAAGAACGAATGCACGGGCGCGCGTCCGTCGGCGTCGCGGTGCGGCAGCGCACAGCGTCGGCAGATCGCGACGCCAGCGCGCGACGCGCGCGCATTCGATGTCGTAGCCGGGCTTGCCCCAGCCCGGCTCGTAGTGATCGACGAAGCAGAACATCAGATGCCGCGTGGCGCCGGCCGGCGGCGCTGGCGCGCCAGTCCTGGCGCAGGTAGCCACGCAGCCAGAGCGAGATGTTGCGGCGTCGTATGTCGCGCGCGAGCAGCGCGGCGAATGCGGCAAGGCAGAGCAGGATGGCAACGGCGATCAGCATCGACGGACGAATTCCCAGGAGTCAGAGGCGCGCGGCAATGCCGGGCTCAGCGTACGAGCACATTCTGCAGGCGCACCACGATATAGATCACGATGATGCTGGCGATCATGACCTTGGCCGTCGTCGCAGGCCAGCGCGGCGGCGCCGGCCATCCGCTGGCGTCCGGCGCGGCGGCCCGGTGCGCGCAATAAGAAGTCGCTATGCACAGCGCGACGAGCAGGAACAGCACCGGCTGATACGTGCGCGACAGGAACCACGCGCAGACCAGGAATCCGATCATCGACAGGCGCAGCGTGCGCGACCAGCGCGCTTCGTCGCCTTCGGCGGGCGCCTCGGTCGATGCGATGCGCGTCTCCTTGAGCGAGAGCACGAGCATCGCCAGCCAGACGAAATAGCCGACGAGGCCAAGCTCGGCGAAGCAGAGCACGAACGAGTTGTGCGCGGTGTACTCGAAGTTGTCGGTGAAGTTGCCGTAGCCGACGCCGAAGATGGGTTGGGAGCGCAGCATCTGGATGCCCTCGCTCCAGGCCTCGATGCGTCCGCCGGCGGATTCCTCCTCGGATGAATACGAGCGTCCGCCGGTGAAGCCGACGAACACCGCGCCTGCCGCCATCGCGCCGAGCAGGATGGCGGTGCGCATGTAGCCGGCCCGTCGCAGCAGCGCGAACGCGACCACGGCGGCGAGGCCGAGCAGCGCGCCGCGCGAATGCGTCAGGTAGATCGCGTAGAGCAGCAATGCGCCCGGTATCCAGACGATCGCGAGATTGCGCAGCCGTCGCCGGCGCAACCAGATCGCGGCGAACATCGGCAGCGTCGCCACCATCGCCTGCGAGAAATCGTTCGGATCGCTGAGGAAGCCCCAGCTGCGCACGCGCCACAGCGTGCGCTGCGCGTCCTCGTCCGGTGCGGCGTCGGGATCGGCGTTGGCTTCCGCCTCCGGGTCCAGATGGTCGTTCACTTCGACGCCTTCGTGGACCAGGAGCTGATCGGCCATGAAGCCCGTGTGCACTGCGGCGATGCCGGCGACCGCGAGCAAGGTCATGCACACCGCGATCGTCGCGCAGGTCAGCTTGAGGCGCTGCACGGTCGTCACGATCAGCAGCGTCGTAGCGAACAGCACCGCGGTCGGGCCGAACTCGGTCAGTGCGACGATCGCGCCGCCGGTCCAGCCGTTGAAGATGCGCGACAGCGCGAGCGCGGCGATGAACGCGCCGAACAGCGCGAGGTGGCGCGGCGCGGCGGCGATGCGGCCGCTGCGCGCGGCGGTGAAACCCGCGGCGGCGAGCACGATGAGCGAGAGCAGCAGCACGGGCCGATACACCGCGAGCACAGGCGCGAACGCCTCGATCGGATGCAGCAGCGTCAGCGTGAGGACGAGAAGATACCCGGCGAAAATCATGTCCGCGAAATCGAGTCGATGGGCGCGGCGGCCGCACGCTTCGTGGCTTGCGCGGCGGAAATGCGGTCCTTGAGCGCGAGAAACGGTTTCTCGATGCAGAAATACGAGAACGTCGCGGCCGCGAATGCGAGCACGATGTTCTGCGGAAACCCGGTGACCCAGCTGGTGCCGCGGAAATACAGGAACGGCTCCTGCCACAGATACAGCGAGTAGCTGAGGATGCCGACCGCGACGAACGGCGCGCTGTTGAGCACGCGGCCGGCAATCGATTTCGGATAGGTGATCACGTGCAGGAGGATCAGCACGATGCCGAAGTTGGCGATCGTCTGGCCGGCGATGTAGGCGGCCGGCCGGTACACGAACGCGGCGCCATAGCCGATCGCGACCGCGAGGAGGCCGAGCGGCAGCGCCGGCCATCGAGTGAGCGCTGCGACGACGCGGTTGCCGATCACGCGGTTGTACAGGAGCGCCGTGAGGCAGCCCGTCGCGAGCGAATCGCACACTGCCTGGAATTCGCGGCTCAGCGCGATCTCGACGTCGTTGCCGAACACGTGCATCGCGAGACGCACGAACGGCACCACCGCGATCGTGCCGACGACGCACCAGAAACCGCGGCGCAGGCCGAGCAGGAACAGCGTGCACGGCCACAGCAGATAGAACTGCTCCTCCACCGAAAGCGACCACAGGTGGTTGTAGTACCAGTTGTAGTCGAGCTGGTAGTTCGATGTGTACGTGAGCGCGTGGATCAGGTCCGGGATCGCGCTGTCGACGTTCGTGTGCGAGATGTGGTGATAGGTCAGATCGATCATCCCGGCAAGATAGAACGCCCAGATGACGAGGATGTAGAACAGCGACGCCGGCATGATGCGCAGCACGCGACGGATATAGAACGTCGACATGCGGACCTGGCCGTAACGATCGACGTCGCGCAGCAGCAGCGTCGTGATCAGGAAGCCCGATATGATGAAGAAGAAGCGCACGCCGACGTTGCCGAGCGAGTTGAAAGCGGCGCGATCGAGGAACGCGGGCGCTCCGTGCGTCGACACCGCGTGCGCGAACACGACGAGGCTGATCGAGACCGCGCGCAGGCCGTCGAGCGAGGGGATGTGCGTCGGCAGCGCGGGCGCCGCCGGCTGCGCGCTCGCTTCGCTCATGGCGTCGGGCCCGCTTTGTGTCGCCGCGCGATGACTTCCTCGCAGACCGCCAGCGTATCGACGGCGACGTCGCTCCAGTTGCGCGAGATGCTCGCGGCGATCGCGTCGTGGTTCCAGTCGGTGTTCAGCGCGCGCGACAGCGCTTCGGCGAGCGCGTCCGCGTCGCGTGGCGGCACCAGGATTCCGCTCGATGCATCGACGATCTCGCGCGTGCCGCCGACGTCGGTGGCGACGACCGGCCGCCCGCAGGCGATCGCCTCGACGACGACGTTGGGATAGCCCTCCGACCAGCTCGGCAGCGTCAGCACGTCGGCGGCCGCGATCCAGCGCGCGACCTCGGCGGGCTCGAAGCCGCCCGGCATCAGCACGCGGTCGGTGAGGCGCCTGGATGCGATCAGCGCCGCAAGCTCGTCGCGCATGACGCCGTCGCCGACCAGCGCGAGCTTGAGCTTCGGGTCGGCGCCGCTCAGGCGCTCGAACGCGTCGATGAGCTCGCGCATGCCCTTGCTTTCGACGAAGCGCCCGACGTAGATGATCACGCGCGCATCCGCATCGATGCCGAGCGCGCGTCGCATCTCGGCCTGCGGGCGAGGGCGGAAGATATCGGTGTCGAATCCGTTGCTGATCGTGCGCGTCAGTTCCGGGCGCGCGCCGAACGCTTCGATGGCGCGCTTGCGCATCGCGTGGCTGACCGTGAGCAGCAGATCGGCCTTCGCGATCGCGCGTCGCGTCATGAACGCGTTGATGCCGTCGCGTACGTGGATGTCCGATCCGCGCGCGCCGACGATGCACGGAATGCCAAGACGCCGCGCGGCGTGCACCGCGGCGTAGCCGTCCGGGTAGACCCAGTATCCGATCGCGACGTCCGGCGCGAACGCGCGCATGCGGCGCGCAAGCGCGCGTCCGGCGACGAAGCCGTTGCTGACGCGCGACAGGCCGGGCACGGCCGGATAGTCGAATGCTTCGACGTCGATTCCATCGAGCCGGTAGTCGTCGCCGACGTCCTCGTGCAGAAAGCTGCGCGGTGCGAGTCCAAGCAGGCGCGGATAACGCGGTTGCATGAAGAACACGCGCACATCGGCGATCAGCGACAGCGCGCGCGCGGTCTCGTGGATGTAGCGGCCGCGCGTCGGATCGTGCGCGACCGGCAGCATCGGCGTTACCAGCGCGATGCGGCGTCGTTCGCGCTGTGCTTGCGGTGCTGCGGTTGGCTGCGCTGCCGCAGCGGTCGTCGGCGACGCGGAACGTTCGGACAGCGCCATGTCAGGCCGAAACCTGCCTGGCTTCCCAGGCGAGCGCGGTCCGGACGATGACGTCGAGATCGTCGTGCCGCGGCTGCCAGCGCAGGAGCGCCTTGAGGCGGTCGCTGCGCGCGATCAGCGCCGGCGGATCGCCCGCGCGGCGGCCTTCCTCGACGACGACGAGCGGACGTCCGCTGACGCGCTCGACGGTGCTCAGCACTTCGCGCACGCTGTAGCCGTGGCCATAGCCGCAGTTGAGCGTGACCGATGCGCCGCCCTCGCGCAGGTAATCGAGCGCGCGCAGGTGCGCCGAGGCGAGATCGTCGACGTGGATGTAGTCGCGGATGCAGGTGCCGTCCGGCGTGTCGTAGTCGGTGCCGAAGATCGCCAGGCTTTCGCGCTTGCCGACCGCGTGCTCGCAGGCGACCTTGACCAGCAGCGTCGCGTTGCGCGTCGACTGGCCGATGCGTCCGGCCGGATCGCAGCCGGCGACGTTGAAGTAGCGCAGGACGACGCTGCGCATCGGCGTCGCTGCGCAGACGTCGCGCAGCATCATCTCGCTCATGAGCTTGGAGCTGCCGTACGGGTTGATCGGCGCGGTCGGCGTGTCCTCGTCGGCGACGCCGGACGCGGGCATGCCGTAGACCGCGGCGGTCGACGAGAAAACGAAGTGGGCGATGCCCGAGGCGATGCAGCTGGCGAGCAGGCTGCGCGTCGCGCAGGTGTTGTTGCCGTAGTACTTGAGCGGATTGCTTACCGATTCGGGCACGACCGTGTGCGCGGCGAAATGCATGACCGTGTCGACATCGTTCGCGGCGATCGTGCGGCGCACGACATCGCCGTCGCCGACGTCGCCGACGACGAGCTCGGCATCGCGCACCGCGTCGCGGAATCCGGTCGACAGGTTGTCGAGCACGACCACGCGCTCGCCGCGCTCGACCAGCTGCTGGACCACGTGGCTGCCGATGTATCCGGCACCGCCGGTTACCAGGATCGAGTTCATGCAAGCCTACGTCTGTCGGGATTTCAGCGCGTGTAGGAAATCGACGCGAAGATGATGTTCTGCTCGACGTCCTGGCCTACCGCGTTGCTGTTGCGCTTGTAGAACGTGTATTCGGCGTTCCAGCTCCAGTGCGGCGTCAGCGTCTGGCGAAAAAAGAGGCCAGTCGTCCAGTTGTGGTCGACGCGATCGATGCCCGGATAGTCGGCGTTCTCGACGATGCCGAGGACGCCGGCCGTGATCTGCGGGTTGAAGTTGTAGCCGAGCTCGGAGTCGAAGCCGCGCAGGATCTGGCTCGATCCGCCGAACGGGCTGCTCAGCGAGTTGAGGTAATCGAGCTTCTGGTAGTGCGGCGGATATGTCGAACGTCCACAGCACTTCGTGGAATCCGTACAGCAGGAGGAAGTTCGTCTCCAGATACGGCTGCGGACTGACCACGGCGGCGCCGGTCGGAATGCTGGTCGGAATTTCCGTCAGCACACGCGTCGGCGAAAGGTTGGTCTGCACCGTTTCGAGCAGGTCCGTCGCGGCATCCGAATACTGGTACGCGCCGATCAGATCGAACCGCGAGCGCTCGGTCGCGTGGTATCCCACGGTGAAGCGTGCCAGTGGCGCGTTGTGATCGCCGAGCGGGAAGCCGCTATGGATCCAGTTCCAGCCGAGGTCGGCCGAGTATTCGAACTGGCGCAGCGTCTGCACGTAGCGGCCGAACAGGTTGTAGCGGTCGAAGCTCGGGCCGCCGATGTCATGGATGAAATCGATGTGCTGCGCCTCGACGTTGCCGGACACGAGGCTGGTCGACGAGAGATCGCGCAGCACGCGGAACGCGCCGACGTAGCGATTGGAATCGAACTGGTCGGATACCTCGGCGTAGCTGTTGACGTAGCGCAGCTCGACCGCGCCGCGCGCAGCCGAGCCGAAACGGAAGTCGAAGGTCGGCCCCAGCCCGAAGACGTTGGTCTGCTGCTGGTTCGCCGGCGAGTCGACCTGGAGAGTGTCGACCGGCTCGATGCCCAGATAGTCCTCGAACACGAAATTGACGCGGTCGGGCACCATGGTCCAGTTGACGTGGCCGCCGATCTGGCTGCGCAAGTCGTCGCCGAACGTCCCATGCAGGTAGTCGCGGTAGGTGAGCACGCCGTCGACGTGTGCCTGCACGACCGAGCCGCCCTGGCGATACGTGAAGCCGAAAGCCGGCGTCAGGATGTCGTCGCTCTTGGGATCTTCCTCGTTCAAATTGACGTTGTCGTTGTGCTCGAGCCCGAGCTCGACGCGGTAGTCGAGGCGCGGCGGCGTTTCCTGCGATTCGTGGGATTCCTGGGCCCAGACCGTCGTCGCGGCCAGACCCAGTACACAAGCCGCATATCGGAGCAGCGTCATATCGTTTCCTCCCCCTGCCGCGCCACGCGGACGCGTCGCGGCGGAATCGTACGCTTGTTTCGGCAATGCCTCAGGGAATCTGATTGAACACGACGCCGGCGAGCTTGCTTGAATCGAAGCTCGAAGCGGCATGCGCGACCGCAGCCGCCGTGTCGCGGCCGTCGCCCACCACCAGCACGACGAAGTCGACGAGATCGGCGAGGATGCGCGCGTCCGGCGATCCCTTGCACCGCGGGGCCGTCCAGGAAAAGATAGCGATCCGGATAGCGGCTGCGCAGCGAATCGATCATCGCGCGCATGCGGAACGAGGAGAAGTACTCGCCGCTCGGCTTCGCGACGCGCGCCGGCCGGAATCAGGCGCAGGCGCGGCACGCCGGTGTGGTAGAGGATCTTCTCGATGCCGATCGCTGGATGCTCGAGATAGTCGATCAGGCCGCCGTCGCGACGCATCGACGCCGAACGCGGTGTGCTGCGCCGGATGGCGCATGTCGCAGTCGATCAGCAACGCGGTCTTGGCGTCGTCGAACGCGAACGCGGCGGCGAGATTGCGCGCGACGAAGCTGCCGCCGGAGCGCGGGCTGACCGAAGTCGACCATGGTGACGAAGTTCATCGCGCCGCCGAGCGCGAGCAGGCGCGTGCGGATCTCGCGGAACGCGATCGGCGTAGCGCGCGGCCCGATGTCTCGCGGATGGATCAGCTTGCGCTCTTCGAGCGAGCGCGTCGTCAGCGCCTTCGGCTCGACGATGCTCGCGATCGAGCGGCTGCTGCTGTTGCGTGCGGCGAGCTCGCTGGCGGCGACTCCGAGCATGGCGCCGACGTGGTCCGGCACCTCCCGATTGGTCGGATGACTGCTCATTCAGGCGCCTCTGAGTCGAATCCAGTACATGACCGCATACGCGGCGAGTGCGGCGAAGACCAGCAATATCGCCATCGATATGCGCGCGCGCTCGCGCAGGCGGTCGCTCGGAGCGGTATAGGTCGGCACGGTGGCCAGCACCGGCAGCCGGTCAGGCGTTCGAGCTGCTGCGCCGAGCGGATGCGCGGATCGAAGCGCACGCGCGCGAACAAGAGGCCGATCGGCAGCGACCAGCGCGAGGCCGAGTCCGCCGAGCGCGAAATGCATGAGCCGCAGGCCCGACGGACGCAGCGGCATCACCGCCGGATCCTGGATGCGGAAGGTCAGGCCGCGCTGCTCCTCGTCCAGATTCATCGAGACGCGCGCGTTTTCGCGGCGCTTGAGCAGATCCTGGTAGATGTCGCGGTTGACTTCGTAGTCGCGCGTGAGCTCGGCGAGCGCGCTTTCGGAAGCGGCGATGCGCCGGCTGCGATCGAGCTCGTCCTTCAGCATCGACTCGGTCGGCGTCCATGCGCGATCGCGTGGCCGCGGAGGTCTGCGGCGCGCTTCGGCGAGCTGGCTGCGCAATTCCGAGATAGAGCGGATTGAACTGCGCGTTGTCGAACGCGCTCTTGGCGACCGCCGCCCTGCTCACTGCGCTGCGCTTCCTCGCTCGTCGAGCTGCGGTCTGCGATGTCCTGGATCTGGTGACGTACGCGGATCACGTCCGGATATTGGTCGGTGTACGTCAGCAGCAGCCGGTCGAGCTGCGCCTGCAGATCGACGAGCTGCGCGCGGTACAGGCCGGCGCGCGTCTGCACGGCGGTGACTTCGGATTCGCCGGAGAGCTGCGCGGACAGCGCGCCCTCGGTCGAGTCGCTGCTCCATCAGCGCCATGCGCGACTGCTCGATCTCGGAGCGCAGCGCGCCGATGCGCGTGTTGGCGTCGGTCTCGCTGCCGGGCTGCGCGTCGGCGTTGGTCGGAGCGGTATGCCTTGCAGGCTCGTCTTCGGCGTCGGTCAGCTTCTTGTGGTAGTCGTTGACCTGGCTGTCGATGAACTCGTAGGCCTCGCGGCTCTCGCGTTCCTTCGTCGCGAGGCTTTCCTGGATGAAGAGCTCGGCGAGGCGCTCGGTGACGTCGAACGCGCGCTTGCGATCGCTGTCGCTGTAGGTGATCTGGATCAGGTTGTCGCGCGGGCTCGTGATCGTGGTGCGGTCCTTGATCTGCTCGACGATCTTGTCCTTGCCGATCGGCGAGGGATTCTCCGCGGCCCAGCCGCCGGTCTTGAGGATCTCCGTCCATGACCTTGCGACTGAAGATGACCTGTCGCGCGAGGCCGGCGCGGTCGGCGATGCCGGTCGGCACCGCGCGGCCTTCCATCAGCGGCTGGATGATGTCGCTTTCCTGAGCCAGGATCGTCGTCGATGCGGTGTACGTCTTCGACCAGAGCGAGCCGACGACGAGCGCCGCCAGCGCGATCACCGACGAACATGATCGCGAGCGTCACGCCGTACTGGCGGCCTTCCCTGTATAGCGCCGGCACCAGTTCGGATGGCGGCATCTCGTCGATCGTCAACATCGCATCATCGTCCTTGCGTGATCCCCGCTTCGTTGCAGCCAGAACGCGCGCTCGGGCACGGTGATGACGTCGCCCGGCTGCACTCGGATAGTTGGTGGTCAGGTCGCCCTTCTGCAGGATGCTGTCGAGCCGCACCGCGTAGGCGTGCGTGCCGGTCGCCTTCCTTGCGATAGAGCTCGGTGCGATCGGGCGCCGCGAACTCGTTGGCGCCGCCGGCGGCGAGCACCGCGTCGAGCACGGTCATGCCCTGGCGGTACGGCACCGAGATCGGCTGGCGCACCGCGCCGGTCACGCGCACGCGCGAAAGATATTCGTGGCTGCGCAGCTCGGTCGACGATGACCGTGACCTGCGGATCGCGCACGAAGGTCGTTCAGCTTGTCCTTGATCTCGGCAGCGACTTCCTCGGGCGTGCGGCCGCCGGCGTCGACGTCGCCGACCAGCGGCACGGAGATCTTGCCGTCCGGGCGCACCGGCACCGTGACGTTCAGGTCCGGGTTCTGCCAGACCGACGACCTGGACGCTGTCGTCGACGCCGATGTGGTACTCCTTGACCGCCTGCGCCTCCGGATTGACCTTCGGCGCCGCCGTCGAGCCCGTCGTGGTGGCACAGCCGACAAGCAGCGCGAGCCCGGCGGCCAGCAAGACGCGGAAAACTATAGTCATCACACCCCTCCATCCCCTAGAAATGTGAAACCTATCACAATTTGAGCGGCCATTTTATCGAGCCGCGATGTGCAGAAGATGTCGCAAAACGCGACTTTGCACGTAAGAATATTTCGACAGGACGGTGTCGCGCCGATAACCCGCTAGCACTTGTAGAACGCGCGATACCAGTCGACGAACCGGCCGATCCCGATCTCGATCGGCGTCGATCGGGCTGATAGCCCGTCGTCGCGCTGCAGCTCCTCGACGTCGGCGTAGGTGTCGGGCACGTCGCCCGGCTGCAGCGGCAGCAGGATCTTTTCCGCCTGCGCCCGAGCTTCTGTTCGAGGACCTCGATGTAGCGGACGAGTTCCACCGGCTGGTGGTTGCCGATGTTGTAGATGCGGTAGGGCGCGCTCGACGATGCCGGCGTCGGATGCAGCGGATCGAACGCGGGATCGGCCGCCGGCACGCGATCGAGCGTGCGGATCACGCCTTCGACGATGTCGTCGATGTAGGTGAAGTCGCGCGTGTGCTTGCCGTGGTTGAACACCTCGATCGGCTCGCCGGCGAGGATCTTGCGCGTGAACAGGAACAGCGCCATGTCGGGCCGGCCCCACGGTCCGTAGACCGTGAAGAAGCGCAGGCCCGTCGTCGGCAGTCCGTACAGGTGACTGTACGTGTGCGCCATCAGCTCGTTCGCCTTCTTCGTCGCGGCGTAGAGGCTCACCGGATGATCGACCGCATCGTCGCACCGAGAACGGCAGCTTGCGGTTCGCGCCGTAGACCGAGCTCGACGAGGCATAGACGAGATGCTCGACGCCGCCGTGCCGGCACGCTTCGAGGATGTTGATGAAGCCGACGAGATTGCTCTCGACGTACGCGTGCGGATTCTCGATCGAATAGCGCACGCCGGCTTGCGCGGCGAGATTGACCACGCGCTCGGGCTTGAAGTCGGCGAACGCGCGCTCCATCGCGGCGCGATCTTCGAGCGCGGCGCGCACGAAGCTGAAACGCGCCTGCGGCGTCAGGCGCGCGAGCCGCGCTTCCTTGAGCTTCGGATCGTAGTACGCGTTGAGGTTGTCGTAGCCGAGCACTTCGTCGCCGCGCGCCAGCAGGCGTTCGCTCAAGTGCCGCGCCGATGAAGCCGGCGGCGCCGGTGACGAGGATGCGCATGAAGGATCTATTCCGGTCGGTGATTCGAGATTCGCGAATCGCCACAATGTTTCGTCATCCCGGCGAAAGCCGGGATCCATTTTGATCTTGCTCCTGCGATACGCCGATGTGCGAGACAATCAAAATGGGTTCCGGCTTTCGCCGGAACGACAGCCCTCTACAGCCGATCATCCACCTTGTCGCGCGGCAACGTCTGCTTGACGTCGAACAGCACGCAGCCGGCTTGCCGAGCGCGCGGATGCCGTCCGCGCCGAGCTCGGTGAACTGGCTGTGCGCGACGGCCAGCACGATCGCGTCGTACTTGCCGGGCGTCGAGGTCGGTCGACGAGATCGAGGCCGTACTCGTGCTGCGCCTCGGCCGCGCTGACCCAGGGATCGTAGACGTCGACGTTGGCGTGATAGCTCTTGAACTCGGCGACGACGTCGACGACGCGCGTGTTGCGCAGATCCGGGCAGTTTTCCTTGAACGCGAGCCCGAGCACGAGGATGTTCGCGCCGCCCGCCGGAATGCGCCGCTGCGTCATCAGCTTGATCACGCGCTGCGCGACGTGCTCGCCCATGCCGTCGTTGATGCGCCGTCCGGACAGGATCACTTCCGGGTGATAGCCGATCTGCTGCGCCTTGTGCGTCAGGTAATACGGATCGACGCCGATGCAGTGGCCGCCGACGAGGCCCGGCCGGAACGGCAGGAAGTTCCACTTCGTGCCGGCCGCGGCCAGCACTTCGCTGGTGTCGATGCCGAGGCGATGGAAGATCAGCGCGAGCTCGTTGATCAGCGCGATGTTGAGATCGCGCTGCGTGTTCTCGATGACCTTGGCCGCTTCGGCGACGCGGATGCTCGATGCCTTGTGCGTGCCGGCGGTGATGATGCGGCGGTACAGCGCATCGACGAAATCGGCGGCCAGCGGCGTCGATCCCGACGTGACCTTCGTGATCGTTTCGAGGCGATGCTCCTTGTCGCCCGGATTGATGCGCTCGGGGCTGTAGCCGGCGTAGAAATCGACGTTGAACTTGAGGCCGGACTCGCGCTCGATGATCGGCACGCAGACTTCCTCGGTCGCGCCGGGATAGACGGTCGATTCGAACACCACGACGCCGCCCGGCCGGATCGCCTTGCCGACGGTGCGGCTCGCCGATTCGAGCGGCGAGAGATCGGGCCGCTTGGCGCTGTCGATCGGCGTCGGCACGGTGACGATGAAGACGTTGCAGTCGCGAAGATCGGCCGGATCGGCGCTGACGCGTGAGGAGCTTGGTCGCCTTCAGCTCTTCGGGCGAGGTCTCCAGCGTGTGGTCGCGGTACTCGCTTGAGCTCGGCGACGCGCGCCTTGTTGATGTCGAAGCCCAGGGTCGGCAGCTTGCGGCCGAAACCCACCGCGAGCGGCAGGCCGACATAGCCAAGTCCGATCACCGCGACGCGCGTTTCGTCCGCACGGGGCAGGGCGGCAACATCCATATTCGAGGCTCCGGGTTCGGCGGGCCGGCAAGTCTAACAAGAGCCCGTGCAGGGAGAGTGCAAATTGCCGGCCTTTCGGCATAGGCAAGCGCGGCCCTGTCGTGGTTGACTTGCAGGGATCGTTCCTTGGGGGAACCTCATGCGCAGCATCATCGTTTTCTTGTCCGTTTCGTTTGCCGCGGCTGCGGCCGCGGCCCCGTCGCAACGCTCGGATCTGATCCTGATCCAGGGCAACAAGGCCGGCTCGGAAACCGTCGCCGTCGCGGCCGACGGCAGCGTGCGCGCCGAGTATTCGTACAACGACCGCGGCCGCGGCGATCACATCGTCGCGACCTGGAAGGTCGATGCGGCCGGCATCCCGGTCGAATACGCCGGAACCGGCAACGACTACATGAAGGCCTCGGTCGACGAGCGCTTCTCGCTGAAGGACGGCAAGGCCACCTGGAAGAACCGCACGGAGGAGGGCGACAAAGCCGTCACCGCGCCCGCGTTCTACGTGCCGGCGAACGGTCCGCCGGAATTCTTCGGCGTGCTGGCGCGCGCGCTCCTGAAGGCGCCGAACCACACGCTGCCGCTGCTGCCGGCCGGCGAAGCGCACATCGACAAGGGTGCCAGCGCGACCGTCGCCGGCGGCAAGCGCGTCATCGACGAATACCTGATCACGGGTCTCGGCTTCCAGCCGGCCGCGATCTGGCTCGAGCAAGACGGCAGCACCGCCGGCAGCGTGTCGAGCTGGTTCTCGGTCGTCCCGGACGACCTCGAAGGCGACATCCCGGCGCTGACCGAAGCGCAGGACAAGGCCGACAACGAGCGTTCCGCGCGGCTCGCGAAGGAGCTCGTGCATACGCCGAAAGGCGATCTCGTGATCCGCGACGCGCGCCTCTACGATCCGCGCGATCTCTCGGTCAGCGAGCACACGAGCGTGCTCGTGCGCGGCGAGCGCATCGTGCGCGTCGCGCACGACGGCGATCTCAAGGATGCCGCGCCCGACGCCGAAGTCATCGACGCGCACGGCCGCTTCCTGATGCCGGGCCTGTGGGACAACCACCAGCACTTCAGCGACATCGACGGCATGCTCGATCTCGCCAACGGCGTGACCAGCGCGCGCGACATGGCCAACGACACCGACGGATTCTTGAAGCGCGTCGAGCGTTTCGACGACGGCAGCGAGATCGGACCGCGCGTGCTCAAGGCCGGCATCATCGACGGCACCGGCGAGCTCGCCGGCCCGACCAAGATGCGCGCCGACACGGCCGCCGAAGCGCTCAAGGACGTCGACTGGTACGCCGACCACGGCTACGTGCAGATCAAGATCTACTCGTCGATGAAGCCCGAGCTCGTGCCGCTGATCGCCGATCGCGCGCACGCGCGCGGGCTGCGCGTCAGCGGACACGTGCCGGCGTTCATGTCGGCGAAGATGTTCGTCGAAGACGGCGCCGACGAGATCCAGCATCTCAATTTCATCGAGCTCAATTTCCTCTATCCGGAAGTCAAGGAGACGCGCAACCGCGACCGCTTCATCAAGGTCGCCGAGCGCGCGCGCGATTTCACGCCGGACAAGCCCGAAGTGCGCGAGTTCATCGCGTTCCTGAAGGCGCACCACACGGTGCTCGATCCGACGATGGGCGTCTTCGAAGGACTCTTCGCCGGCGATCCCGCCGCGCCGACGCCCGGCCTGGAAACGATCGCTTCGCGTTTTCCGCCGCAGATCCGCCGCGGCCTGCTGAGCGGCGCGCTCGAAGCGCCGAAAGGAAAGGAAGACGCGTACCGCGAAGCGTTTCCGGCGATGCTGAATCTTCTGAAGGCGCTCTACGACGCCGGCGTCACGATCATTCCGGGCACCGACGGACTGCCGGGCTACATGCTGCACCACGAGCTCGAGATCTATGCGAAGGCCGGCATCGCGCCGGCGGAAGTGCTGCGCATGGCGACGCTGACGCCGGCGCTGGTCATGGGCGTCGACGGCAATCGCGGCGTGATCGCGCCGGGCAAATACGCCGACATGGTGCTCGTCGACGGCGATCCGACGAAGAACATGTCCGACATCCGCAAGGTCGCGACGGTGTTCAAAGGCGGACGCGTCTACGATCCGGCGCGCGATCGAGAAGGCGCTCGGGATCGAGCCGCGGAAAGTCGATTGACTCCGATCCCTCTCAAACAATTCCCGTTCGCCTGAGGTATCCGAGGGCGAACTCGCGCGACGAGGATGCGCGCGTCAGCGGGGCTCGAAGCCGTCCCAGAAGATGTCGTCGTCGTCGAGATATTCGAGGGCGCCGATGTCGGGCGCAGCTCCGATCACGCGCGGATAGCCCGGCCCGCGCTGATCTACCGACGTGCCCTGGACGTTGTTCCCGGCGTCGATGACGGGACTGCCCGTCATCGGCATGCGCGTCAGTGTCATGCCGCCGTTGTCGCGCAACGGTCCTAGCCTCGGATCGACCTGCAACGTGCCTGGCATCACCGGGATATTCGCCGAGACAATGACATTGTTGGTCCCGACCAGCGTGCCGCTGAACATCGTGAGGTCGTACTGCTCGCCGTAATACTGTCTCGTGTTGTTGGCGAGGATCGAGCTTTCCATGTCGAACGTCGATCCGCCGACGTGGACGCCGATCCCTGCGGCGCCGCCGTATTCACCCGAAAACGCGTGATTGAACGCGATCGTGCTGTTCTGGAGCTTCATCGGCGCGTTGGCGAAGACACCGGCCCAGGCGATGGCGCGGTTGTCCGTGATCGTGCTGTTGTCGATCTCGACCGGATCGTCGGAACCGCGCCCGGCGAATATCGCGCCCATGTGCCAGGCGTAGTTGTTCGACAGCGTCGAATTGAGAATCAACGCGCTCCGATAGACGAATGCCCCGCCGCCGAGGCTGCCGGAGCCGAGATTCGGCGCGGAGCAATCGGCGATCGTGCTGTATTTCGCGATCAGCGATCCCCTGACGTAGACGCCGGCGCCGCGCCCCTCGCCGTCCGGCGAGTCCGGATTGCCGACGTAGCCCGACGAGACGATGCTCTCGACCATCGTGAGGTCCTGCGAGGTGTAGACCGCGCCACCGAGCGCGCGGTTGCCGGCTCCGGTCGCGTGCGCCTGGCAATTCGTGAGTACGGCGCCGTCGAGCGTGACGCTCGCGAGCGAGTAGACGCAGCCGCCGCGCGCCGGCAAGTCCGCACGGTACTTGTAGCCGTTCGCGAGCGTCATGTCCTGGATCGTCAGCGAGCCGGTGCCGAGATCGAACAGGATGTCCTGGCCGCTGTTGTACGCGCCATCGATCGTGAGCAGTCCGGCGCCGGGACCGACGAGCGTCAGATTGTCGACCGCGGTGGCGAGCGCGCCGGTCGTCAGCGAAATGCGGCTGCAGCCGAGCTGAGTCAGGTCGATCGTGTCGCCGTCCGCCGCGTTCGTGACTGCCTCGCGCAGGCTGCCCGTGCCGCTGTCGTTGCAGTTCGCGACGGCCACGGCGGCGGGTCTGTCCGGCGCATTTCGCGCCGATGCGTCCGTCGCCGACAGCGCGCAGGCCAATGTCGCCGCGAGCGCCGCGCAGAGTGGACGCGTGCGCATGTGTTCAGGTGTCATGGACCGTCCTCGCAAGCCGTATCTGTAACGTAGAACGCCGGGACGGGCCGAATTGCGACATGTTCGAGCCGCGGCGTCGCGTACGCATCCGCTTGCGGGACGCGGCGATCGACCCAGCCGCGTTCGAAGCGTCAGGCCCGATCCAGGACAGGATTCCGGAGCGGGTTCGACCGACTCGCGGGTCGACCCGACGCTATTTCTTCTTCGGCCGCTGCCAGCCTGGGATCGTCGCCTGCCTTGCGCGCGAGATCGTCAGCTCGCCGGCCGGCGCTTCCTTGTTGATGACGGAGCCGGCGCCGATCGTCGCATCCTTGCCGACGCGCACCGGCGCGACCAGCGCGGTGTTCGAGCCGATGAATGCGCCGTCTTCGATCACGGTCGTGTGCTTGCTGGCGCCGTCGTAGTTGCAGGTGATCGTGCCGGCGCCGATGTTGACGTCGGCGCCGATGTCGGCGTCGCCGATGTAGGAGAGATGGTTCGCCTTCGAGTTCTCGCCGAAGCGCGCCTTCTTGGTCTCGACGAAATTGCCGATGCGCGCGTTCGGGCCGAGCTCGGTGCCGGGTCTCAGGCGCGCGAACGGGCCGATGTCGCACGGGCCGTGCGTGACCACGCCGTCGAGATTGCAGTGCGAATGCACGACCGTCCCGGCCGCCAGCGTCGAATTGCGGATGCGGCAGAACGGGCCGATGCGCACTTCATCGCCGAGCTCGACGAGGCCTTCGAGCACGACGTCGATGTCGATCTCGACGTCGCGGCCGACGCGCACGTCGCCGCGGATGTCGAAGCGCACCGGGTCGGCGAAGCGCACGCCGGCGGCGGCGAGCGTCGTCGCGCGCAGGCGCTGGTACAGGCGCTCGAGCGCCGCGAGCTGCCAGGCGTCGTTCGCGCCGAACACTTCCTGCGGGTTGATGCACATCGTCGCTTCGGCCGGCTCGCCTTCGTCGTTGGCCTGCGAGAACACGTCGGTGAGGTAGTACTCGCGCTGCGTGTTCTCGTTGCTGAGGTTCTCGATCCAGACGCGCAGGCGCCGCGCATCGGCGGCGAGGATGCCGCTGTTGACCCAGCTGATCGTGCGCTGCTCGGGCGTGCAGTCCTTTTCCTCGACGATCGCGCGCACGCGGCCGATGCCGTCGCGGATCACGCGGCCGTAGCCGTACGGGTTTTCGAGCTGCGTGACCAGCGCGGCGAGCGGCGTCTGCACCGCGAGCAGCTTGGACAGCGTGTCGACGCGGATCAGCGGCACGTCGCCATAGAGCACCAGCACGTGCGCGTCCTCGGGCACGCCCGCCATCGCGAGGCGCACCGCGTGGCCGGTGCCGAGCTGCTCGCCCTGATGCACCCAGGCGAGATCACCGAGGTCGGTCAGCATCGCGCGCACCTGGTCGCCGAGATGGCCATAGACCAGATGGATACGCGCCGGCTGCAGCGCGCGCGCGGTGTCGAGGACATGCGCGAGCATCGGCCGTCCGGCCAGCGGCATCAGCACCTTCGGCTTGGACGACTTCATGCGCTTGCCCTCGCCGGCGGCGAGGACGATCACGTGCAACGGGGCGGCGGGCATTCACGGGTCTCCGCGGAGTCGCGACATTCTAGGGCAAGCCGTGGCTGCACGATGACGGACGCGCTCGGCATCCGCTCACCCGCACCGCCCCCGGCCGGTACGGTGCGGACAATGCCTGAATGCCGGGCCGGACGACAACTGCGCGGCCAGAAATGCATTCGTCCAGTTTGCCGGCGCGTGGCCTGATCCATGCCCACGCGCCGCGACGCGACGCGACGCAAGAATTCCTTCATCCCGCTGTCATGGCGCGTCCTCGACGGCACCGGCCTGACCGGCGTAGCCGCGGATGCACGAAAGGAAAACGCCGTCTCGTCGACGGCGTTCTCGTGTTCGATGATGCTGCGGCTTGCCGGCGTCAGCGTGCGGAGAGACCGTCCTTGATCGTCTGCGCGATGCCGAAACCGGTCATGTAGGTCGCGTAGTACGCGGCTGCGAGCGGCGCCTTGTACCAGGAATGCTCGCGGAACGCGGCCTTGCAGACTTCCCACGTCATGCGCGACCAGACCGGAGCGCTCGCGGTGCTGAGAACGACCGCGATCGACGAGGTCAGCGCGCGCGTCGTGTGCCACCAGCCCGGTGTGTTGTAGAACATCTCGCCGGGCTCGATGCAGAAGCGCAGCGGCTTGACCTGTTCGAACAGCGGATATTTGTCGAGGTCGATGCCGCCGACGACGGGCAGCTCCGAGAAATTCGCGCCCGGCTCGTTGGGATAGAGATACATCGTGTGATCGGGCGGGTAGAGCACCCATTCCTTGCGCCCGTGCACCTGCGTGACGAACGTCTGCGTCCACAGATCGTCGTAGTGGATGAACGGAAACGTCGAATGCGCGCCGCCGATGTTCACTTCGAGGCCAGTGATGTTGTGCAGCTTGTGACCGGGCACGCCGGGCAGCAGCACGGGGCTCTCGAGCCAGTTCGGTTTCCAGTAGCTCGGCAGCGGCTCGATTTCCTGCAGGAGCTCCGGAAAGAGCTTCGGGATCGACATGCTGAACGCATACGAGCTCGGCTTCTCGCGCGTCGAGGCGTGCATCTCGTCGACCATCTCGCTGACGCGCCGCTGGTTCTTCGGCAGCACGACATCGCCGTAACGGCCCTTGAAGTAGTCGAGGCTCCAGTCGCGGACCGCGGACCAGTTGCTGGCCGCGTCGGTGATGATCACCGGCCGCTTCGTCTTGACGTACTCGTCGATGAACGCGTCGTAGGAAAGGTTCGAGCGGCGATCGATCTGATCGTCCGACGCGTCCTTCCGGTTCGCGAGCCAGTTGTCGTCCCAGATGCTTTGCTTGCGCATCGCTGCAAATTCCGCCGGCATGTCGATAGCGTCCACAGGCGTCGCGCGCCCGTTTCGCCGCCGATCCAAGGCCAAGACTGGAAATCCCCCTCGCAATCAGAATACGAAAAGGGCCCTTCAAAAGGAAGCGAGCGGGCGGGCCGGCCGGGCAGTGACCCTCGGGACGCTGGCAAGGAGCCTGGCCGCCCAAACGAAAACGCCGGCGCGAGGCCGGCGTCTGCGTCGAAACGACGTTTTCGGACCCTTCAGTGCTTGAGCGTGCGGCGCAGACGCTCCAGCGCCTGCAGCTGCGCGACCGCCTGCGCGAGCTGCACCTGCGCCTGCGCGACTTCGAGCGCGTCGGTGCGGTTGGCGAGCATGCGCTCGGCTTCTTCCTTGGCGCGCTGCGCGCGCCGCCTCGTCGAGATCCTTCGCGCGCAGCGCCGTGTCGGCGAGCACGGTGACGACGTTCGGCTGCACCTCGAGGATGCCGCCCGAGACGTAGAAGAAAAGCTCTTCGCCGTTCTCGCGCAGCACGCGCACCTGGCCGGGCTTGAGGCGCGTGATCAGCGCGGCATGGCGCGGCGCGATGCCGAGCTCGCCTTCCTCGCCGGTGGCGACGACCATTTGCGCGTCGCCGTGGAAGATTTCTTCTTCGGCGGAGACGATGTCGCAGCGGATTGTCGATGCCATGTCGTAATTCCTGTCGCGATGACGCAATCGAAGTGAGCGGTCAGCGGTGAATGGTGAGCGGAGAGCTGCCTGGTGACGGCGAGCCCTTTCCGCTCACCGCTCACCATTCACCGCTCACTCCCGCATCACGCCACCTTCTTCTCCATCGCCTTGGCCTTCTCGAAGGCCTCGTCGATGCCACCGACCATGTAGAACGCCTGCTCCGGCAGCGCGTCGCAGTCGCCGTCGCAGATCATCTTGAAGCCGCGGATCGTCTCCTTGAGCGAGACGTACTTGCCCGGCGAGCCGGTGAAGACTTCCGCGACGTGGAACGGCTGCGAGAAGAAGCGCTCGATCTTGCGCGCGCGCGAGACGGTCGCTTTGTCTTCTTCGCTGAGCTCGTCCATGCCGAGGATCGCGATGATGTCCTTGAGTTCCTTGTAACGCTGCAGCATGCCCTGCACGCGACGCGCGGTGTCGTAATGTTCCTGGCCGATCACGTTCGGATCGAGCTGGCGCGAGGTCGAATCGAGCGGATCGATCGCGGGGTAAATGCCGAGCGATGCGATGTTGCGCGAGAGCACGACGGTTGCGTCGAGATGCGAGAACGTCGTCGCCGGCGACGGATCGGTCAGGTCGTCGGCGGGCACGTAGATCGCCTGCACCGAGGTGATCGAACCTGTCTTGGTCGAGGTGATGCGCTCCTGCAGCGTACCCATTTCCGCGGCGAGCGTCGGCTGGTAACCGACCGCCGACGGCATGCGGCCGAGCAGCGCCGACACTTCGGTACCGGCCAGCGTGTAGCGGTAGATGTTGTCGACGAAGAAGAGCACGTCGCGGCCCTTGCCGGATGCGTCCTTGTCGTCGCGGAAGTATTCGGCCATCGTGAGGCCGGTCAGCGCGACGCGCAGGCGATTGCCCGGCGGCTCGTTCATCTGGCCGTACACCATCGCGACCTTCGATTCCTTCATGTTGTCGAGCTTGACGACACCGGATTCGATCATCTCGTGATAGAAGTCGTTGCCTTCGCGCGTGCGTTCGCCGACGCCGGCGAACACCGAAAGGCCGGCGTGCTGCGTCGCGATGTTGTTGATCAGCTCGAGCATGTTGACGGTCTTGCCGACGCCCGCTCCGCCGAAGAGGCCAATCTTGCCGCCCTTGGCGAACGGGCAGACCAGGTCGATGGCCTTGATGCCGGTTTCGAGCAGCTCGTTCGTCGCGGCCTGTTCGTCGTAGCTCGGCGGCGCGCGGTGGATGACCCAGCGCTCCTTCTCGCCGATCGGACCGCGTTCGTCGATCGGCGTGCCGAGCACGTCCATGATGCGGCCGAGCGTCTCGTCGCCGACCGGCACCTTGATGCCTTCGCCGGTGTTGTCGGCGATGAGGCCGCGCTTGAGGCCGTCGGTCGAACCGAGCGCGATCGTGCGCACGATGCCGTCGCCGAGCTGCTGCTGCACCTCGAGCGTGATCGGCTGGCCCTGCACCTTGAGCGCGTCGTACACCTTCGGCACGGACTCGCGCGGGAACTCGACGTCGACGACGGCGCCGATGATCTGAACGACTTTGCCCTGGCTCATTTTCGTTCTCCTCAAATCTGTTGTTCGTCATCCCGGCGAAAGTCGGGAATCGCAATTGTTCCGTTGCGCCGTCACGCATCCGCTAATGGATTCCGGCCATTCGCCGGAATGACGGCGTAAAAATCGTGTGCGTCAAACCGCCGCAGCGCCGCCGACGATTTCCGAAATCTCCTGCGTGATCGCCGCCTGACGCGCCTTGTTGTAGACGAGCGTCAGCGAATCGATCGCCTTGGTCGCGTTGTCCGACGCGCTCTTCATCGCGACCATGCGCGCGGCATGCTCGCTGGCGAGATTCTCGAGCGCCGCCTGGTAGACCAGCGACTCGACGTAGCGCGTCAGCACGTGCTCCATCACGGTCTCGGGATCGGGCTCGTAGAGGTAATCCCAGTTGTGCGCGGTGACGACCTGCTGCGAGCGGCGGCAGCGGCAGCAGCTGATCGACCGTCGGCTTCTGCGTCATCGTGTTGACGAAGTCGTTGTAGCGCGAGGTTGAGCCGATCGATGCGGCCCGCGCTGTACGCGTCGAGCATGACCTTGATGACGCCGATCAGCTGCGCGATCTGCGGCCTCTCGCCCAGATGCGTCACGCTGCCGACCATGTTGACCTTGAGCCGCTTGAAGAACGCGCTGGCCTTGCTGCCGATCGTGACGACGTCGACCTCGACGCCCTTGCCCTGCCACTCGCGGATCTCGCCGAGCAGGCGGCGGAACAGGTTCGCGTTGAGGCCGCCGCACAGGCCGCGGTCGGTCGAGACGACGACGTAGCCGACGCGCTTGACGTTCTCGCGCGTGACCATGAACGGATGCTTGTACTCGGCCGTCGCGTGCGCGATGTGGCCGATGACCTGGCGCATCGCGCGCGCGTACGGGCGCGAGGCGCGCATGAGGTCCTGCGCCTTTCGGATCTTCGAGGCCGAGACCATCTCGAGCGCGCGCGTGACCTTGCGCGTGTTCGCGACGCTCTTGATCTTGGTGCGGATTTCTCTTGCGCCTGCCACGTTTGGTTCAACCTCTCGCTGAGCGGTGACATTGCGACTGGCGAGGTTCGGTACAACTTCCACGGACGTGCTGCACGACTCGCCGAATCCCGACTTCTCCGAAGCCGGCTTTACCAGCTACCCGTCTTCTTGAACTCCTCGATGCCCTTCTTGAACGCGGCCTCGATGTCGTTGTTCCAGTCGGCGGTGTCGTTGACCTTCTTGACGAGATCGCCGTAGTTGTTCGCGAAGTGCGCGTGCAGCGCCTTCTCGAACGGCAGGATCTTGGCGACCGCGAGGTCGTCGAGATAACCCTTCTCGGCCGCATACAGCGACAGCGCGAGCTCGGCGATCGAAAGCGGCGCGTACTGCTTCTGCTTCATGAGCTCGGTCACGCGCGTGCCGCGATCGAGCTGCGCGCGCGTCGCGGCGTCGAGATCGGACGCGAACTGCGAGAACGCCGCGAGCTCGCGGTACTGCGCGAGCGCGAGCTTCACGCCGCCGGAGAGCTTCTTGATGATCTTGGTCTGCGCCGCGCCGCCGACGCGCGACACCGAGATGCCGGCGTTCACGGCCGGGCGGATGCCGGCGTTGAAAAGATCGGTCTCGAGGAAGATCTGGCCGTCGGTGATCGAGATCACGTTGGTCGGCACGAACGCCGACACGTCGCCGGCCTGCGTCTCGATGACCGGCAGCGCGGTCAGCGAACCGGTCTTGCCCTTCACGGCGCCCTTCGTTTCGCGCTCGACGTATTCCTCGTTGACGCGCGCGGCGCGCTCGAGCAGGCGCGAGTGCAGATAGAACACGTCGCCCGGATACGCCTCGCGGCCCGGCGGACGGCGCAGCAGCAGCGAGATCTGGCGGTACGCCCAGGCCTGCTTGGTCAGATCGTCATAGATGATCAGCGCGTCTTCGCCGCGATCGCGGAAGTACTCGCCCATCGCGCAGCCGGCATACGGCGCGATGTACTGCATCGCGGCGGAGTCGGCGGCGGCGGCGGCGACGATGATCGTGTGATCGAGCGCGCCGTTCTCTTCGAGCTTGCGCACGACGTTGGCGATCGACGACTGCTTCTGGCCGATCGCGACGTAGATGCACTTAACGCCCGAGCCCTTCTGGTTGATGATCGTGTCGATCGCGAGCGCGGTCTTGCCGGTCTGGCGGTCGCCGATGATCAGCTCGCGCTGGCCGCGGCCGATCGGGATCATCGAGTCGACCGACTTGTAGCCGGTCTGCACCGGCTGCGAAACCGATTTGCGCCAGATCACGCCCGGCGCGACTTTCTCGACCGGCGAGCTGATCTTCGAATGGATCGGACCCTTGCCGTCGATCGGCGCGCCGAGCGCGTTGACGACGCGGCCGAGCATCTCGGGACCGACCGGCACTTCGAGAATGCGGCCCGTCGTCTTCGCGGTGTCGCCTTCGCGCAGGTGCTCGTAGTCGCCGAGCACGACCGCGCCGACCGAGTCGCGCTCGAGGTTCAGCGCGAGCGCGAAGGTGTTGCCCGGAAGCTCCACCATCTCGCCCGACATCACGTCGTTGAGGCCGTGGATGCGCACGATGCCGTCGGACACGTTGGTCAGCGTGCCTTCGTTGCGCGCTTCGGCGGTCAGCTTGAACTTCTCGATGCGGCTCTTGATGAGCTCGGAGATTTCGGAGGGGTTGAGCGTGGTGGCCATTTTTTGATTCCTCAGTCGCGCGGCGCGTTCTGCGCCGCGCGGGATTCTATCGAATTTGGTGTCAGCGGTGAATGGTGAGCAGTGAGCGGATCTCCACGATGAGCGCATCTTCCGCTCACTGCTGACCGCTCACCGATGTCAATGCGTCAACGCCGCCTCGAGCTGATGCAACCTTCCACGCACCGATCCATCGATGACCACATCACCGGCATCGATGATCGCGCCACCGAGCACGGCCGGATCGACCGTCTGCTCGAGCTCGATGTCGCGGCCGAAGCGGCGCTTCAGCGCGTCCTTGAGCTTGGCGGTCTCGTTCGCGTCGATCGGCGCCGCGGTGCGCACGCGCACCTGCAGCACTTTCTCGGCTTCGCGCTTGCGCTGTTCGAACAGCGCTGCGATTTCCGGCAGCGCCTGCAGGCGCTGGTTGTCGGCGAGCAGCTTGATGAAACTCGCGAACGTCGATTCGGCGCTCTCGCCGTCCGGCAGGAACAGCGAAGCGAGCTCCGACGGTCCGACGCGCGGATTGCCGAACAGCGCGCGCACCTGCGGATCGGCCGCGGCTTGCGCGGCGAACGCGAGCTTCTTGGCCCAGTCGCCGAGCGCGCCGGCCGACGAGGCCAGCTCGAAGGCCGCGCGTGCGTAGGGACGTGCGAGAGTCAGCGGCTGCGACATGTCATCCCATCTCGGCAACGAGCTGATCGAGCAGCGCCTTGTGCGCGTTGGCGTCGATCTCGCGCTTGAGGATCTTCTCGGCGCCGGACACCGCGAGCGAAGCGACCTGGCCGCGCAATTCCTCGCGCGCGCGGTGCGTCATGCTCTCGATGTCGGCCGCGGCGGTGGCTTTCTGCCGCGTTCGCCTCGACGATCGCATCCTGCTTGGCCTTGTCGATGATCTGGTTGGCCTGCTGGTGCGCCTTGTCGATGATCGCCACTGGCCTCGACGCGCGCCTTCTTGATCTCCTCGGCGACGCGCGCATCGGCATCGGCGAGCTCCTTGCGCGCCCTTTCGGCCGCGGAAAGACCTTCGGCGATGCGCTTGGCGCGATCGTCCATCGCCCGAGTCAGCGGCGGCCAGATGAATTTCATCGTGAACCAGATGAGGATCAGGAAGACGATCATCTGGGCGATGAGTGTTGCGTTGATGCTCACGGGTCGAGCCCTCGAAGCTTAAGTCGGTACGGACTGCTTAATGCGCAACGCCTGCAGCGGCCGCGGCAACCTTCGCCGAGAACGGATCGACGAACGTCAGGTACATCGCGATGCCGACGCCGATGATCGGAATCGCATCGATCAGGCCGACGAGGAGGAACATCTTGCCCTGCAGCATCGGCACCAGCTCCGGCTGGCGCGACGAGCCTTCGAGGAACTTGCCGCCCATCAGGCCCATGCCGATCGCGGCGCCGATGCCGCCGAGGCCAAGCATCAGGGCAGCAGCGACGGCCGTCAGGCCTTCAACATTTGCGAGAGCTTCCATCGTTGTCTCCGAGTGTTTCAGTGGTGTGTGAAAAGGAATGGATCAATGGTGGTCCGCGGCCATCGCCATGTAGACGACGGTGAGGACCATGAAGATGTACGCCTGCAGCGAGATGATCAGGATGTGGAAGATCGTCCAGCCGGTTGCGAGCAGCACCTGCACGAGCAATCCGAGATTGCTGCCGAGGCTGGTGACCGAATAGTTGAGCGTGAAGCAGGCGAGCAGGATGAAGATCATCTCGCCCGCATACATGTTGCCGAACAGTCGAAGGCCGAGGCTGAGCGGCTTGGCCAGCTCTTCGACGGTCTTCAACAGGAAGTTGATCGGCATCAGCAGGATCTTGACGATGATGTTGTCGGCCGAGAACGGATGGAACAGGAACTCGCTGCCGACGCCGCCGATGCCCTTCTTGACGAAGCTGTAGCCGAACGCGATCAGGAACACCGTCAGCGACATGCCGAGCGCGACGTTCGGATCGGTCGACGGCACCGTGCGCAGGTGATCGACGCCGGCGCCGCCCGCGACCAGCGGCAGCAGATCGACCGGCAGCATGTCCATGAAATTCATCAGGAACACCCAGAAGCCGACCAGCAGCGCCATCGGCGCCACGAACGTCGACTTGTGGTGGAACGCGTCCTTGACCTGGCTGTCGACGAACTCGACCGCGAGCTCGATGAAGTTCTGCCACTTGCCCGGCACGCCGCTGGTCGCCTTGCGCGCGGCCGTGCGGAACATGATCACGAAGATCAGCGCGAGCACGACCGAAAAGATCACCGAGTCGAGATGCAACACCCAGAAGCCGGTGGCCTCGGGGTTGATCGACATCGTGTGGAGATCGAGCTTGAGGTTGGTCAGGTGGTGCAGGATGTAGCCGCTGCTGTCGTGACCGCCTTCGGTTGCCATATTTCGCGTGATCCGCTCTTCGATCTTTGGATGAATGACAGTGACTTTCGATTACCAGGACTTCGTGACCGCCACCATCACCCAGTTCATCGCGAGGCACGCGACAGAGGTGAGGATCAGCGGCGCGAAGTACGGGCCGAACAGCAACGCACCGATCCAGAACATGAGTGCCGTCAGGATCAGCTTTCCCACTTCGGCCCGGTAGAACGCACCGAGCACTTCAGCCGCCGTCGCTCCGCCGGCGCGAAGGCGCACCTTCGCGGCGAAGTACGCGGTAGGCGCGGTCACGGCGATTCCGCCGAACAACGCCGCCAGCGCCGCCTCGCGGCCCCAGCCGACCAGGACGATCAGGCCAGCTGCCGCAGCGGTAACCGACTGGGCGCCCACCAGGGCCCACGCTGTCGATCCGCCGCGCAGATGCAACCGATCCATCCTTTCCACCAGAAAACCGTGCCCGATCGGCAGTCCGTCGGGCGGCTCCGGCCGTCCTGCGACGCGCCGGCGCCTTGTTCATCAAACGTCCGCAGCCGCGCCGGCGATTCCCGGATCGCGCCCGCATGCCATAGCATGACAAGCGCGGGGTCCTGTGCCCCGCGGGGACGATCCGACGCGCCTCTGAGCCGTTGTGGCGGCAAAGGGGGCACGTATGCGAAAAAAGTCCCGTCGGGAGGAGCCGGACCCCGGCGGTCGAGCTGCCCCGGGGTGTCCTGACTGCAAAGCCTGAAAATTATATCAGCCGCCGATTTGTGCCCGCAAATCGAAGAGGCCGTCGCAGTGCGCAGCCGTCCATCGGCGCTACGCTACCTGCGGCGCGCCTTGCATTGTTTCCGGAGATGCGCGCTCGGCATAATGCCGCGACAGTTTGTCGCAGCCGATTGCGGTCCGGATGCGGAAATCTGAGGGTCGTGGACAACGGGGGAGGGCGGTATGGGCGACGCTCGCGTCAAGGCGGAGCTTTTGGCCGGAGTCGATCTGGCGCCGATCGATGCTTTGAAGGCGCTCAAGCAGGAAGCCGACCAGCTGCGCAATCGGCGCGCTGCGATGGAAGCGCTGAAGGCCGATTTCGCCGAGCCGGTATTCCGGCGGGTCGATGCCGACTACACGCGGCAGCTCGACGCGCTCGAAAAGAAGTCCGAACCCCTGCGCCAGCAGGCTCTCGCGGCCTATGCGGGCCTGCGCAATGCCGTACGCGAGATCGACGCGACGCACGAGGCGGTGAAGCTCGACCGCCAGGAAATCGACCTGCGCCACAAGCTCGGCGAATTCGATGCGGGTGAGCGCGATCGCCGCGCCGCCGCGATCGAAACGACGCTTTCAGAAAGCCGCACCGCGCACGATCGCGCGCAGGCTCTGCGCGCACGATTCCTCGAGGTATTTCCGGATGAAGCGGAGCTCGACCGCGCAACGCCGGCGCCGCGTCCTGCGGTACCGGCTCCGCGTCCGACTCCGACCATCGAACCGGCCGGGACGCGCGTCCTGCCCGTGCTCGATTTTCCCGAACCGCCCAAGCTGCCTCCGGCCGCGAAGGCACCTCCGCCGCCGCCAGCCGGAACGGTTGCGGCAGCCGCGGCGACGATGTTCCTGCGCACGGCGCGCCTCGTTCCGCAGAGCCCCGAAGCCGGCCGCGCCGCGATTCCGCTGCCGCCACGCCCGGTCACGCTCGGCAACGACGGTACGGCCGAGATCCAGGTCGGCGGCCCCGGCGTCGAAGCGCGCCACGCCGAGATCAACATCAATGCGAAGGGCTACACGCTGGTCGATCTCGGCAGCAAGCTCGGCACGCTGGTGAATGCCGAGCCGATCCAGGAGCGGCTGCTGCGGCACGAGGACGTGATCCAGATCGGCGCTGCGCGGTACGTGTTCCGCGAAGGCTGAGGCTCGCGATCAATCGCGTCGGCGTGGCGCTCTCACGTCCGTAACGGCGTCGCCATCGAAGCCGTGCTGTCACTTGAAAAGTGCGGCCATGGATGGCCGCTTCTGGAGCATCGAGCGCATCGCCGCCGAAGCTCGACTGAACGCCACGCGCCTCAGCGCGCCCGGACGGCGCGCAATAAAAAAGGCCGGGCACTAGGCCCGGCCTTGAAATTGACGCAGTCGCTAAGGGGAGGGGAAATCGCGGCTGCGCCCTCTTGCGAGCGGTATTACTTGATTACTTGGCAGCGGCCTTCTTGGCCGTGTTCACGTTCTTGGCGATCGTCTCGCTGGTGTTCTCGAACGAACCCTTGGCGAGCTGGCCGAGCGCTTCGGTCGTCTTCAGCGTGACGCCGAACACTTCCTGGCTGGTCGCATACATCTTCTCGGCGTTTTCCTTGGCGAGCTGGACGCCCTTCGGCCAGAACGCGCGCGCGCCTTCGAAATCGCGCACTTCGGTCGCTTCCGACCAGAACTGGACAACGGCGTTGACGCGGTCTTCCAGCGTCTTGATCTGGAGGTCGGTGATGCGCTCGAAGCCTTCCATCGCAACGGTCTGGGCCTTCACGAACGCGTCGGCGTAGGACTTGCCGAGCGACAGGGACTGCGCATTGATCTGTTCGAACATGGTCGGGTGCCTCTAAGGTGATTGGGAGTGTGTGGGCGCACTTTAGCAGCGTTATTGTTGCGATGCAACAATAAGACGCGGATCCAGCTTGATCGCAGTTGGCTGCAGATATATTTAATTTATATTTCAATGCGTTGCGAAATATGCGGTAGCGAGCCCAGCCGCATTGCGCCGCAGCGAAAATGGATCGGGCGGGCCGTCAGGCGGCCGCATTTGGTCCCGCCGGTCCGGGGTGCGATTTCGGAGGAAATGGGTTCCGGCTTTCGCGGGAAACGACGCCCGGGGCAGCTAGCCGGCGCCCGGCCCGTCGTACCGGCACGCCGACGTGCAGGTCTCGTGCACGATCACGTGATCGAGCAGCGGCAATCGCGGCTTCAATTCGTCCCAGACCCAGCGCGCCAGGTTCTCGCTGGTCGGATTCTCGAGCCCCGGCACCTCGTTGAGATAGCGATGATCGAGCCGCTCGAACAGCGGCGCGAACGCGGCCTTCAAATCGGCGAAATCCATGACCCAGCCGAGCTTCGGATCGAGCGGCCCCTTCACGTGCAGCTCGATGCCGAACGAATGGCCGTGCAGTCGCGCGCATTTGTGCCCTTCCGGCACGTGCGGCAGCCGGTGCGCAGCTTCGATGCGAAAGGTCTTGGAGATGTCCATGCGCCGATTTTATCAGGCAAGCGCCATACGGCCCGCTTCGCGCACGTTTCGGCGCGCACCCCGCACTCCGTCCCGCGACCCATGCCCTTTGTCACTGTGACGCATCCCGAGGTCGCGCACAGAATCGCCGCGTTCGATGGCGCGTATCGAAGCCATCGGAATGCCTATGGGGATCCCCTCACGAATTCGAATCGCGGGAGATGGTGATGGACAGACGTGATTTCATGAAAATGAGCGGCATCGGGCTCGGCGCGCTGATGCTGCCGATCTACGGGCGCTCGGTCGCGGCCGAAGTGCTGCTGAGCAAGATGGACGCGGCGACCAAGAAGAAGCTCGCCGACGTCGCGCTCGGCGCCGCGAAGGCGAACGGCGCGACGTATTGCGACGTGCGCATCGGGCGGTACCTGCGCCAGTTCGTGATCACGCGCGAAGACAAGGTGCAGAACGTCGTCAACACCGAGTCGTCCGGCATCGGCGTGCGCGTCATCGCCAACGGCACCTGGGGCTTCGCGGCGACCAGCGACATGGACAGCGATTCGGTCGCGCGCGCCGTCAAGCAGGCGATCGCGATCGCGAAGGCGAATTCGCGCCTGCAGTCCGAGCCCGTGCAGCTCGCGCCGACCAAGGGCGTCGGCGAAGTGTCGTGGGCGACGCCGATCCAGAAGAACTCGATGGAAGTGCCGATCAAGGAAAAGGTCGATCTGCTGCTCGACGTCAACGCGGCGGCGATGGCAAGCCGGCGCGAACTTCATCCGCTCGATCCTGTTCCTCGTCAACGAGCAGAAATACTTCGCGTCGAGCGACGGCTCCTACATCGATCAGGACATCCACCGCATCTGGGCGCCGACGCAGGTCACCGCGGTCGACAAGACGAGCGGCAAGTTCCGCACGCGCGATGGCCTCTCCGCGCCGCGCGGCATGGGCTACGAATATCTCGATCCGAAACCGCAGCACCGCATCGCGCTGCCGGGCGGCGCGGTCGTCTATTCCGATTCGTACGACATGAAGGAAGACGCGATCGCCGCGGCCAAGCAGGCCAAGGAAAAGCTGACCGCGCCGTCGGTGAAGCCGGGCAAGTACGATCTCGTGCTCGATCCCTCGCACCTCTGGCTCACGATCCACGAATCGGTCGGCCATCCGACCGAGCTCGATCGCGTGCTCGGCTACGAAGCGAACTACGCCGGCACGAGCTTCGCGACGCTCGACAAGTGGAAATCGAAGAACTTCAAGTACGGCAGCGACAAGGTCACGATCTTCGCCGACAAGACGCAGCCGACGACGCTCGGCGCGGTCGGCTACGACGACGAAGGCATCAAGACGCAGCGCTGGGATCTGATCAAGGACGGCGTGCTGGTCAACTACCAGGTCATCCGCGACCAGGCGCACATCCTCGGCCTCGATCACTCGCAAGGCTGCTGCTACGCCGACTCGTGGTCGAGCGTGCAGTTCCAGCGCATGGCCAACGTCTCGCTCGCGCCGGGCAAGGACAAGCTCACGCCCGAAGAGATGATCAAGAACGTCGAGAACGGCATCTACATCATCGGCGACGGCTCGTTCTCGATCGACCAGCAGCGCTACAACGCGCAGTTCGGCGGCCAGCTGTTCTACGAAATCAAGAACGGCAAGGTCACGCAGATGCTCGAAGACGTCGCCTACCAGATCCGCACGCCGGAATTCTGGAACTCGTGCGTCGGCGTCTGCGACGACAAGGACTACCGCTTCGGCGGCTCGTTCTTCGACGGCAAGGGCCAGCCCGGCCAGGTCTCGGCCGTGTCGCACGGCTCGAGCACGGCGCGCTTCAACGGCGCCAACGTCATCAACACCGCGCGCAGCCTGGGCTGAGGAGAAAACACATGAGCATCATGACCGAACAGGAAGCCCGCACGATCCTCGACAAGGTGTGCAAGCTGTCCAAGGCCGACGAATGCACCGCGCAGCTGACCGGCTCCGTCGACGGCAACGTGCGCTACGCACTGAACAGCGTCTCGACCAGCGGCATCGTCAACAACACCGATCTCGCCGTGCAGGTCGCATTCGGCAAGCGCGTCGGCACCGCGACGATCAACGAGTTCGACGACGTCTCGCTCGAAAAAGTCGTGCGCCGCGCCGAGGAGCTCGCGCAAGCTCGCGCCGGAGAATCCGGAGTTCGTGCCCGCGATCGAAAAGCAGGCCTACAAGGCCAGCGACACGTTCGTCGAGAAGACCGCCGCGATCACGCCCGAATACCGCGCCACGGTCGCCGCCGACTGCATCGAGCCGTGCACGAAGGACAAGCTCGTCGCCGCCGGCTTCTTCACCGACAGCGCGCGCTTCACCGCGATCGCGAACACGAAGGGCAACTTCGGCTACCAGAAATCGACCAACGTCGACTTCACCTGCACCGTGCGCACCGACGACGGCCGCGGCTCGGGCTGGGTCGCGCGCAATCTCGGCGACGTCGGCAAGTTCGACGCCAAGAGCGACATCAAGACGGCCATCCAGAAGGCCAAGGGCTCGGTCGACGCGAAGGCGCTCGAGCCCGGCAAGTACACCGTGATCCTGGAGCCCGCGGCGACGCGCAGGCCTCATCTCGTTCATGATGTTCGGCTTCGACGCGCGCCAGTCCGACGAAGGCCGCAGCTTCCTGTCCAAGAAGGGCGGCGGCAACAAGGTCGGCGAGAAGGTGTTCGACGAGCGCGTCAACATCTTCGCCGATCCGTGGGACCCCGCATCCGCGGTCGTGCCGTGGGACGACGACGGCCTGCCGCGCGAGAAGATGCCGATCGTGACCAAGGGCGTCGTCGATTATCTGCAGTACTCGCGCTTCTGGGCGCAGAAGCAGGGCAAGAAGGCGGTCGGCCAGCCCGGCAACCTGATCATGGCCGGCGGCGACAAGTCGACGCAGGACCTGATCAAGGGCACCAAGAAGGGCGTGCTCGTCACGCGCACCTGGTACATCCGCCTGGTCGATCCGCAGACCGTGCTGCTGACCGGCCTCACGCGCGACGGCACGTTCTACATCGAGAACGGCGAGATCAAGTATCCGATCAAGAATTTCCGCTTCAACGAATCGCCGGCGATCATGCTCAACAACATCGAGGAGCTCGGCAAGCCGGTACGCGTCGCCGACGACGAATCGCCGTTCGTCATGATGATTCCGCCGATGAAGATCCGCGACTTCACGTTCTCGTCGCTGTCCGACGCGGTGTAACTGCGCAACACCCCGGACCCCCTCTCCCGCTTGCGGGAGAGGGCTGGGGTGAGGGAAATCTTGGTTCACCGCCCGATGTCACACTTCTGCTCTCAAGCTTCCCTCATCCGGCCCTCCGGGCCACCTTCTCCCGCGAGCGGGAGAAGGGAACAGCAATGAATCGCCGCAAGTTCCTCCAATACGCCTCGGCGCCACTCGCTGCACCGCTTGCACGTCGCGCGCTCGCCGCCGACAACGCCTACGACTTCTGGTTCACGCGCCTGATGTACGAATCCGGCGACTGGGACGTCGACCAGCGCATGCCGACGAACCTGCTCGACGCGCTCGTGCAGTACACGACGCTGCGCATCGACACCGAAGGAACGCGTGCTGCCGCTCGCCGATCCGCGCATGCTGACGCAGCCGTTCTGCTACATGGCCGGGCACAAGCTCGTCGAGTTCAATGCGGACGAGCGGCGCAACTTCGAGAAATACGTGCGCAACGGCGGCTTCGTGCTCGTCGACGACTGCAACCACGACATCGACGGCCTGTTCGCCAAATCGTTCGAGGCCGAGATGATTTCGATCTTCGGCATCGACGCGCTGAAGAAGCTGCCGAAGGATCACGCGGTGTTCTCGAGCTTCTTCAATTTCGACGGCCCGCCGAACACCGCGTTCGAGCTCAACGGCTGGGGCGACGATCTCGTCCACGAATACCTCAAGGGCATCGAGATCGACGGCCGGCTCGGCGTGCTCTACAGCAACAAGGACTACGGCTGCGAGTGGGATTACGACTGGCGCAACAAGCGCTTTCTCGCCGAGGACAACACGAAATTCGCGGTCAACGTCGTCGTCTACGCGTTGACGGCATGACACGCCGTCGTCCCGGCGAAGGCCGGGATCCAGCTCCTGTGCTGGACGATAGCAAGCTGGATTCCGGCCTTCGCCGGAATGACGAAAGGAACGAGCAATGACCCAAGCCATCAAACGAACAGATCGTCTCGACGCAGCTCGACAAGCTCACCGCGCTGCGCGATGCGATCGCGCGCGTGATCGTCGGCCAGCGCGACGTCGTCGAGCAGCTCCTGATCGGCCTCATCGCCGGCGGCCACTGCCTGCTCGAAGGCGTGCCCGGTCTCGGCAAGACGCTGCTCGTGCGCTCGCTCGGCCACGCGCTCGCGCTCGATTTCCACCGCATCCAGTTCACGCCGGACCTGATGCCGAGCGACATCATCGGCACCGAGCTCCTCGAAGAAGACCACGGCACCGGCAAGCGCTACTTCAAGTTCCAGCGCGGCCCGGTGTTCACCAACCTCCTGCTCGCCGACGAGCTCAATCGCACGCCGCCGAAGACGCAGTCGGCGCTGCTCGAAGCGATGCAGGAACGCACGATCAGCTACGCCGGCACGACGCACGCGCTGCCGTCGCCGTTCTTCGTGCTGGCGACGCAGAATCCGCTCGAACAGGCCGGCACGTATCCGCTGCCGGAAGCGCAGCTCGATCGTTTTCTCCTGCACATCCGCGTCGACTATCCGGACGAAGGCGAGGAGCGCGCGATCCTCGCGCAGACGACGGGCGGCAGCGAGGCGCGCATCGGCGCGGTCATGAACGGCGAGGACGTGCTCGCTTTGCAGAAGCTCGTGCGCGACGCGCATCTCGGCGACGACCTGCTCACCTGGATCACGCGCCTCGTGCGCGCATCGCGCCCGCAAGAGAGCACGCTTGCGCAAGTGCGCGAATGGGTGCGCTGGGGCGCGGGTCCGCGCGCGGGCCAGGCGCTGGTGCTCGCCGCGAAAGCGCGCGCGCTGATCCACGGCCGCTACGCCGCGACGCGCGAGGATGTCGTCGCGCTCGCAGCGCCCGTGCTGCGCCATCGCCTGCTGCTCTCGTTCGCCGCCGAAGCCGAGCAGCGCAGCGCCGACGACGTCGTTGCCGTGCTGCTGCGCGGAGTTCCGTATCCGGCCTGATCGCATGTCCGCCGTCGCACTGATCCCCGCCGATGTCCGCGCGCGGTTGAAGAACCTGCGCCTGCGCGCGCGCCACGGCGCCGGCGGCGACGGTCTCGGCCAGCACGCGAGCCGCAGCCGCGGCGCGGGTCTGGAATTCGCGCAATACCGCGCCTACGAGCTCGGCGACGAACCGCGCCGCATCGACTGGAAACTCTTCGCGCGCTCCGATCGCTATTTCGTGCGCGAGTCCGAGCGCGACAGTCCGCTGACGATCTGGCTCGTGCTCGACGCGAGCGCGTCGATGGAGCAGGCCGACGCCGCGCGTCCGGACTGGCGCAAGCTCGACGCCGCGAAGACGATCGCCGCATGCGCGATCGAGCTCGCGCTGCGCCAGGGCGATCGCTTCGGCCTGATCACGCTGGCTGCCGGCGGACCGCACCTGATCGCCGCCGATGCCGGCTCGCGCCATCGCGATCGCTGCCTGCTCGAGCTCGAGCGCATCGCCTGCGCCGGCACCTGGCCGGCGGAATCGACGCTGCGTCCTTTGTGGGAACGCGTGCTGCCGTCCTCGCTCGTGCTCGTGCTGTCCGATTTCTTCGACGATGCGTCGGCCGATCTCGCGCTCCGGTTCGCCGCCGCGCGCCGCGAAGTGCTGACCGTGCAGATGCTGAGCGCCGAAGAACGCGATTTCCCGTTCACCGGCGGCCATCGGTTCCTCGATCCCGAAAGCGGCGCCGAGCGGCGCGTCGAAGCCGCCGCGGTGCGCTCCGATTTTCTCGAACGCTTCGCGAGCGCACGCGCGAACCTCGCGCGACGCTTCGCCGCCGCCGGCATGCGCCACGCCGAATATTTCCTCGACACGCCGCCGGACAGCCCGCTGCGGCATTTCTTCGGCGCCGTCAGCGCGCGGCTGCGCCCATGAACTTGCGCTGCTTGCGCCATTCGGTCTCGTCGCACTCGCGGCGCTCGCGCTGCCGCTGCTGATCCACCTGGTTCGGCGCATCGAATTGCGCACGACCGAATTCGCCGCGCTGCGCTGGATCTCCGAACGCATCCGTCCGCGCCGTCGCCTGCGTTTCGAGCGGCCGTGGCTGCTGCTGTTGCGCCTCGCGCTGCTCGCGCTCTTCGCATTGCTGCTCGCGCGACCGGTCGTCGACGAGCCGGCGATCGCCGCGCGCGCGCTCGTCGTCGTCGCGCCCGGCAGCGATCTGTCGGCCGCGCGCTCGGCCGTGTCGATCGCCGACGCGGACTGGCGCTGGCTCGCGCCGGGATTCCCGTCGATCGAAACGCCGGCGCCGTCCACGCCGGTTCCGGTCGCGAGCTTGCTGCGCGAAATCGACGCCGGCTTGCCGGCCGACGCGAGGCTCGCCGTCGTCGTTCCGGAGGAGCTTGCCGGACTCGACGGCGAACGACCGATTCTTTCGCACGCGATCGACTGGCACGTCGTGCCCGGACGCATGGCCGCGGACGCGGCGTCGACGTCGCGCGCAACGATCGATCTCTCAGTCCGCTACGCGCCTTCCGCCGAGCCGATGCTGAAGTATCTGCGCGCATCCGCGGCCGCACTCGATGCGCAAGGATCGACGCGCGTTGTCCTGCATGCCGAGCCGCTGGATGTTCCCTTGCCTGACACGGCGCGTGCGCTCGTCTGGCTCGGCGCCGATGTTTCGCCGGCGATCAGAAGCTGGATCGAAGCCGGCGGCACGGCCATCGTCGATCACGCATCGCGCGCTTCAGGCGTTCCCGTCTGGCGCGATGCGGACGGCAACGTGCTCGCGCGCGCCGAGCCGCTCGGACGCGGCCGCCTCGTCACGCTGACCGATGCGTTCACGCCGCAGACGCTTCCCGCGCTGCTCGACGCGGATTTTCCGCAGCACCTTCTCGATCTCGTGCAGGGCGCGCCGCCCGCGCCGACGCGCGCATCGGCCGACGCGATGAAACCCGCGCAAGGTCCCGCGGCGCGCGCAGGGTCGACGCTGACGGCATCACCCAAGCCGCTCGACGCGTGGCTCGCGCTGCTGATCGCCGCGCTGATCCTGATCGAACGCATCGTCGCGACGCGACGCGTGGCGGCGCAATGACCGTCGACGCGCGCCTGCACGAGCTTGGCCGCAACGCGCGTCGGCGTCGCGGCGCGATCGCGATCCTGATTGGCGCGCCGATCGTTCTCTCCGGCATCGCGTGGGCCGCGCGCGAGGCCGGCTGGATCGGCGCGCTCGCGGCGCTCGCCGTCGGCGCTGCGATCGTAGCGGCGTTCGCGCGTCGCGCGATGCGCTCGATCGACGCGGCGTGGATCGCGCGCCGGCTCGATGCCGGCGATGCGCGACTCGAGGACAGCGCCGATCTCCTGTTCCGCGATGCCGCGGGCTTTCGCCGCTGCAGCAGCTGCAGCGCGCGCGCCTGCACCGGCGCATCGAAACCAGCGCGCCGGCCGAAGTCGCATCGCCGTGGCCGCATCGCCTGCTCGGCATCGTGTGGGCTTCTGCGCTGCTCGCGATCGCGCTCGTGCTATTCGCGCCGCGTACGATGCTGCGGACATCGGACTCCGCGCCGGCAGCGGCGAGCACGAATGCGCGCGCGACGCAGCTCGATCGCATCCGGCTCGATGTCGCGGCACCCGCGTACACGCGCTTGCCGGCGAAGAGCGAATCGACGCTCGACGCGCACGTTCCCGAAGGCGCTCGCATCGCGTGGCGCCTGCATTTCGATCCGCAGCCGACGCGTGCGGCGCTCGCGTTCCACGACGGCAGCCGGGTCGAGCTCGCGCGCGACGGCGACGCGTGGACCGGCGAACGCACGCTCACCGCATCGGCGCTGTATCGCATCGTGCTCGAAGGCGCGCCGCCTGTCGTCGACGATCGCCTGCACCGTCTCGATGCAATCGCCGACCGCGCGCCCGACGTGCGCGTGATCCAGCCGGAGAAATCGCTGACGCTGCTGAGCGATGGTCAACGCGACTGGGATCTCGCGTTCGAGGCGAGCGACGACTACGGCATCGCCGCGGCGAGCCTGACCATCACGCTCGCGCAGGGCACCGGCGAGAACATCGCGTTCAAGGAGCAGACGCTCGCGCTCGTCGGCGAGGATCTCGATGCGACGAACGTCGGCCGGCACCAGCGCTATCGGCACAAGCTCGATCTCGCCGCGCTCGGCGTCGCGCGCGGCGACGATGTGATCGTGCGTCTCGCGGTCAGCGACAACCGCCAGCCGCAGGCGAACACGACCAAGAGCGCAAGCTTCATCCTGCGCTGGCCGCCGGAAAGCGCAAGCGACAGCGTCGGCCTCGAAGGCCTCGTCGAGCGCACGATGCCGGCTTATTTCCGCAGCCAGCGCCAGATCATCATCGACACCGAGCATCTGATCGGCGAGCAGCCGAAACTCGGCGACGACGCGGTGCTCGCGCGCTCGGACGGCATCGGCGTCGACCAGAAGATCCTGCGCCTGCGCTACGGACAATTCCTCGGCGAGGAATTCGAAAAGCGCAGCGAAGTCGCGGGGCCCGGCGATGAAAAGCACGGCAGGAACGAGGCCGACTCCGGCCGCGCCGATGCGCTGACGAAACGCGAGGCGGAGCACAAGCACTTCCTCGAGGTCGAGAAGTTCGGCGACGCCGGCGCGGTCACGTCCGAGTATGGACATGTGCACGACGTGGCCGAAGCGGCGACGCTGCTCGATCCGGAGACGAAGGCGACGCTGAAGTCCGCGCTCAACGAGATGTGGGATGCGGAGCTGCATCTGCGCCAGGGCCGCCCGTCCGAAGCGCTTCCGTTCGAAAACAGGGCGCTCGCGTACATCAAGCAGGTGCAGCAGTCCTCGCGCATCTATCTCGCGCGCGTCGGCCTCGAGCTGCCGGCCGTCGACGAGAGCCGGCGCCTTTCCGGCGATCGCAAGGACGTGACCGATCGCACCTCGGCGCTCGCGCTGGCCGAACGTCGGCGACGCGGACGCGCTTTCGCTGTGGCAGGCGCTCGATACGCATGCGACGCCGGATCTGGATGCGTTCGAGCACTGGGTGCGCTCGAACGAAGGCACGATCGGCGGCGATGCGCTCGCGCTGCTCGCGGCGAGCGATCGCGTGCGCCGCGACCCGGCATGCGAGGACTGCCGCCTCCAGTTGCGTGCGCTGCTCTGGCCGCTGCTGCCGCAGCCGGCGACCGCGGTCGCGGCGCGGGCGACGCCGGATGCATCCGGGCGCGCGTATCTCGACGCGCTGCGCGCGGCCGAAGCGACGCGCGACGGGACTTCGCAATGAATGTCGCGCTGGTCACTGCGATCCTCATCGTCGCCGCGGCGCTGTTCGGCTCGTGGCGAACGCTGCGCGCGCAATCCGGGCGCCGCGCATTGCGCATTGCGCTGCAGCTCGTCGCCGCGGCGCTGATCTATTTCGCACTGTTTCCGCCGACGGTTTCCGAACGATTCGCGGCCGGCACGCTCGTCGTGCTCACTCCGGGCATTACGCGAAGCGCAGGCTGCAGCGGTTTCGGGCGGCATCGCGACGGTCGCGCTGCCGGGCGCAGTCACGCGACGCGACGTCGAGCACGTGCCCGACCTCGGCACGGCGCTGCGCCGTCACCCGGAAACGGCGCGGCTGCAGATCGTCGGCGGTGGACTGCCGCCGCGCGACATCGATGCGGCGCGCGCGCTGCCGATCGAATTCGACGGCGCGCCGCCCGGCGACGGCATCGTCGATCTGTCGGCGCCTGCGTCCGTGCGTGCCGGCAGCACCTTCGTGATCAGCGGGCGCGTGCACGGCCATGCCGACGGTCGCGTCGAGCTGCGCGATCCCGCCGGCGCGGTCGTCGCGAATGCCGCGCTCGCCGAAGACGGCGCGTTCTCGCTGAATGCGCACGCGAAGGCGCCGGGAAATGCCGAATTCGCGCTGCACGTCCTCGATCGCAACGGCGTCGAGAGCGAACAGATGCCGCAGCCGATCGCGGTGCTGCCGGGCGATGCGCTGCGCGTGCTCGTGCTCGCGGGCGCGCCGGATCCCGAGCTCAAGTACCTGCGCCGCTGGGCGATCGATGCCGGCATCGATCTGTCGAGCCGCATCGTGCTCAGCGACGGCATCGCGATGCGCGACGGCGACATGCCGCTGACCGCGGATGCGCTTGCGCGCACGGATCTCGTGATCGTCGACGAGCGCGCGTGGAAGGCGCTCGATGCGAACGCGAAGACGCTGCTGAAGGACGCCGCGCGCGACGGGCTCGGACTCTTTCTGCGCGTCACCGGAACCGTGCCCGATGTAGTCGTCGCGGACTGGCAGGCGCTCGGATTCCGCGTGCGCGCGGCCGATGTCGCCGAGACGGCCTCGCTCGCAACCGCGGCCGGCGCTCCGGATCCGGCGGCGGTGCTGTCGCGTCGCGCGCTGCTCGTCGAGTCCGACGACGCGACGCCGCTTCTTCGCGTCGGCGACGGCTCCGCGGCTGCGCTGTGGCGCGGCGATGGCCGCGGACGCGTCGCGATCTGGTGGCTCGCCGATTCCTATCGCCTCGCGCTTGCCGGCGATGCGGGCGCGTTCGGCACGTTGTGGAGCCGCGCGCTCGCTACGGTCGCGCGCGCTCGCGGCACATCGGCGCCCGCGCTGCGCGGCGACGCACGCGTCGATCGGCGCGGCGTGCTGTGCGGGCTCTCCGAGGATGCGTACGTCGAGCAACCGGACGGCACGCATGTGGCGCTGACGATCGATGACGCTCGCGTCGAGCGCCGTTGCGCGGCGTTCTGGCCCGCCGCGCAGGGCTGGCATGCGCTCGTCTCGAATGGCCAGCGTGTCGCGTTCTACGTATTCGCCGCGAACGCGGCGCCTGCGCTCGATGCCGCGCGCAATGCCGATGCGACGCGCATGCTTGCCGGCACCGCCGGCGATCTTGCATCGACGATCGCGATGCGCGGCATACCTGCACCACGCTGGCCGTTCTTTGCCGGTTGGCTTGCGGTCGTCGCATTGCTCTGGTGGCTGGAGCGCACGAAGCCGAGCGCGGTCGAGACGTAGGCTGACGCGAACGCACGGCGTTGCATCGCGACGGCTCAGCTGCCGGTGCGAAGCAATGTTTCGAGGCGATCGAGCAGCGGCGACTGACTCGGCAGAATCTTCGTGCGGGCGCGCGGCAACGTCAGCCATTCGGCGCGATCGATTTCAGGAAACGTCGCCATGCGTCCGCTGCGCGGCGGCCATTCGATCTCGAATAGGTTGCTCCGCAACGCATCGACATCGAAATTGCCTTCGAGCGCGAACGCTTCGACGCGCTTGCCGCCGCGCTGCACGATCGCGCCGAGCGGCATCAGCGTACCCGTTGGTTCGACGCCGAGCTCTTCGCGGAATTCGCGTCTCGCTGCCGCTTCGGCGGATTCGTCCGGGTCGATCCCGCCTTTGGGAATCGTCCAGGCACCATCGTCGCGCTGGCGCCAGAACGGTCCGCCCGGATGCGCGAGCAGCACTTGGAGCTCGCCGGCGGCGATGCGGTACATCAGGATGCCCGCGCTGACGGTCTTCATCTGGATGTTGCCCAAATCGCGGATTCGCGAACAGCGAATCGAAGCGTCGGGACACCGGAAAGCAGCGAATTCCGCCCGTTTCTCATGCTGATTGCGTGTCCGAAGGGTTGTGGATGCCACGCGCAACATTGTGTTTACGTCGCGGATCATGTCAGATTCCCCGCGCGTATCGATGCATGGATGTATCGTCATACGTCGCATCTCGTAGTTTCCTGGCGCTCAGGTCCTCGACAGGAATCGTGCCGTTACGATCGCAGCGCGGGCTATCGCGCGGAGCATTGCCCGGCCCGGCCATCCTGAGCTTGCCATTCCGCCCACTCCTTCAGGAAACCATCCATGCATCGTTCGCTCATCCGGTACTTCCGACGTCTGCGCACCATGTTCCTGCTGATGCTGTTTCTCGCCGCGCCTGTGGCGTATGCCGGCGGTGCGTTCACCCAGACCGGCGACATGGGTTCCAAGCGCGCGCTGCACGGCGCGGCGCTGCTGCCCGACGGCAAGGTCCTCGTCGTCGGCGGCATCTCGGATTTCGGCGTGTTCGTGCCGACCGCAGAGCTCTACGATCCGGCAACCGGCACGTTTTCGGATACCGGCGCGCCCAACGCATCGCGCATGCGGCCGACGGTCGTGGCTCTCGCCGACGGGCGCGTGCTGGTCGCCGGTGGCCTTGCCGACGACGGCGCGACGTATCTGCAGAGCGCCGAGATCTACGATCCCGCAACCGGCGAGTTCACCCCGACCGGCGACATGACGGTGCGACGCTACGTCGCGAGCGCTGCGCTGCTCGAAGACGGCCGCGTGCTGCTTGCGGCGGGCTTCAATCGCGACGACGGTCCGCTGACGAGCGCGGAGATCTACGATCCGGCGACCGGCGAGTTCACTGCGACCGGCAATCTTGCGCTGCCGCGCAGCGAGCCGAAAGCCGTGGTCCGCCTGCTCGACGGCCGCGTGCTGATCGCGGGCGGCAGCAATGAGGACGGGCCGATCGGGACCGCGGAAATCTACGATCCCGCCACCGGCACGTTTTCGAACACCGCGGGCGATCTCGTGCACAAGGTCGAGGATCACGCGCTCGCCCTGCTGGATGACGGCCGCGTGCTCGTCGTCGGCGGCAGCGACGGCGGCCAGACCGGTTTACCGATTTATTACGCCGACGCCGAGCTCTTCGATCCTGCGACCGGCATGTTCACCTCGACCGGCAGCCTCGAATTTCCGCGCGAGTTCACCAGCGCGAGCCATCTTCCGGATGGACGCATCCTGATCGCCGGCGGCCTGCACACCGGCGGCGGACCGGGCTTCGGCGTCGTCGCCGAGGTCGAGATCTACGATCCTGCGACCGGCGAGTTCACGCGCGCCGACGACATGCCCGTCCCGCTCGACGAACCGGCCGCGGTCGTGCTCGACGATCAGCGCGTGCTGCTGGTCGGCGGTTTCGACTTCGTCAACGATCTTCCGACCGCAAGCGCCGAGCTCTTCACTCCCGTCGTGAACGACGTGATCTTCGCGGATGGCTTCGAGCAGCCAACGCGCAGCGCGCAAAAGTAGGGACGATGCCGTTGCGCCGCCGACGCGGGGACGCGTCGGCCACGAACGGATCACAGCGGGCGTAAAGACTGCAACGAGCGTCTTTCGCCCGTGCGCGCTGCAGTCAGAAAATTCCTACACGTCCGCGCGGTTTTCGCCGGCAGACAACTCGTGACAGGAAGCGCAGCGTCGCACGACTGGAAGCGTGATCGAGGTCTCGCTCGCAAGTTGCAAAGGATGGCGTGCCACGCCTTGCTGCAAGAGCTGGGCGACAGGCAAATGTCATAAATCTAGGCGTCCGCGCAAGCCGACGGATGTCCCTACGCACACCTGCCCGGCGGCACCGAGCGCGAACAAGGCGACGGTATGGGCGCGACCCTGCTTCGTCCATCGCTCTCGTTTTTCCGATCTGCGCGTCCAGCGCAATGCGGACGATCCTCGCTTGTTTCGTGAGCACCATCCAACAGGGAGAGTACGTCAATGGCTGACTCCGTGACCCAGATTCTCAGCTCCGGTCCGCCCGGGACCAAGATCAACATCGCCGTGCTCGGCGATGGGTTCGCAGCCGCGGACCAGGCGTTCTTCAACGACAAGGTCAAGGAATTCCTCCTCGACGGGGTGTTCGGCCACGACTATTTCTACGAAGACAAGCAGGCCTTCAACATCTTCCGCGTGAACCTCATCTCGGCCGATTCCGGCGTCAGCACGCGCGTATACGACGAGCATGGAACGCCGGACGACGGCAGCGACGACACGATCGTCAGCACGACGCTGAAGAACACCGCGCTCGGCTACATCTTCAGCGGATCCTGGGCGCATTGCTGGCTCGAGGGCGGAGCGAATACCGCAACGCTGGTCGCGAACGCGCTGTCGACATGGGTTCCCGACTACAACCTCGTCGTCATATTCCTCAACGATCCGCGCTATGGCGGATGCGGCGGCGGCGGATTCCAGATCGTGCCGCTCGGCATCGACTGGCATGTGCTCGCCCACGAGTTCGGCCACGGCCTGGGCGCGCTGGCCGATGAATACTGCACTTCGCGTGTGTATTCCGGCGGCGAGCCCGGAAACGTCGACGTCACGGTCAACACCAACCGCAACTCGCTGAAGTGGAAACGCTACGTCAATCCGGCGACGCCCGTGCCGACCGGCGTCGGCAGCTGCGCGTCGTTCACGCAGGGAACGCGTCCAGCCGACTGGGACGACACGCAAAGCGTCGGCCTCTTCGAAGGCGGCGGCACCAACGGTACGGGCATGTACCGGCCGGTGATCAATTGCCGGATGCGCAGCAACACGCCGGAATACTGCCCGGTCTGCTACACGCACATGAAGGAAACGAACGACGCCAAGACCGAGCATACGTTCCTCGATTGCCACGCCGGCGATTTCAACGGCGACGGCAAGGACGACTTGCTCGTGCACAACGGCAACTCGATCCAGATCTTCCGCTCCGGCGGCCATCAGCTCGACATCGTCTTCAGCGCAACCGAACGCGTGCCCGGCTCGTGGCAGTTCACGGCGGGCGACCAGTTCTTCATCGGCGACTTCAACGGCGACGGCAAGCAGGAAGTCGTCGTCTACAACTCGACGAACTGGGTGATGCCGTATCTCGGCCTCCTCGTCGACGACGGCAACAACGGGCTGCGCCTGATCGCACGCTACGACGGCTCGATGCCCGGATGGCAGTTCTCGCGCCATGACAAGTTCTACGTCGGCGACTTCAATGGCGACGGCAAGCAGGATCTGGTCGTGTTCAACGGCTCGGACTGGGCGTTTCCGTATCTCGGCCTGCTGCTCTCGACCGGCACGTCGTTCTATCTCGCGCATCGCTACGACGGCACGATGCCGTCATGGCAGATGACGCCAGGCGATCAGTTCGTCGTCGGCGATTTCAACGGCGACAGGAAGAGCGATCTCTTCGTCTTCAACGGCAGCAACTGGGCGTATCCGTATCTCGGCATGCTGCAGTCGACCGGCAGCGGCTTCACGATGGCGCATCGTTACGACAACGTGCTTCCGTCGTGGCAGATGACGTCGGGCGATCGCTTCTACGCCGGCGATTTCAACGGCGACGGCAAATGCGATCTGTATGTGTTCAACGGAAACAACTGGGCGATCCCGTATCTGGGCATGCTGCATTCGACCGGCTCGGGCCTGACCATGTCGCACCGCTACGACGGCAACGTTCCGGGCTGGCAGATGCGCAGGAACGACCAGTTCTGGATCGGCGACGTCAACGGTGACGGCCGCGCCGACCTCTTCGTCTACAACTGCAACGACTGGGCGACGCAATATCTCGGCACGATGGTCTCGAGCGCCGTGTCGCTTTCGGCCAGCTGGACCGCCGACTGGGTCGGCGAATGGAACCTCGGCACGGTCGACCGCTTCGAGCCGTGCAATTTCGAAGGCGTGCGCGGACGGCGCGATCTCATCGTCCACAACCACGACTGGCTGGGCTTGATCCGTGCCGATCCCAACCTGCAGCTGCAGAAGATCTACTATCGTTGGATCCACAACTATCGTTACGGCCGGAACTGGTGACAGGGAGAAGGATCATGGCGAATCAGATCAGCCAGGAATCAATGCCCAATCGGATGCAGGAAGGCGCTTCCGAATCGCTCATTGACAACCCGCGTCTCGGCCGGATGGCTGCCGCACCCGAGAAGGAGTCCGCACAAGCGACATCAGGACGCTCGACGATGGCATCGGACGGGAAGGAAAAACCGCCGGCGGCCGCAAGTGGCGCGCGCGTCATGGAATCGTTCGCGCACCCGGGCAAGCCCTCGCCATCCGGCGACGCACCCGCGACGGAAATGCAGGCGCATCCGCGCGTCGCCGCTACCGAGCCGGCACAAAGCTACCTGCGTCTGCGCGTGCGCGTCACCGATGGCCGGATGCGCGTCATCGACGCGCACAGCGTCGACGGACCGCTGACGCATTCGCCTTCGTTCGCGGGCGAGCATGCGTACGAGGCGTCGCTCGATTCGCAATCGATCGCCGTCGAAGGATTGCCCGACGTCGGCGTCAGCCGCTCCTATCCGCGACCGGGACAGCACGAGCATCACATCGCGGATCGGCGAACGTTCGAATTCACGGCGCGCATCGCGCGCTCCTCGTTGCCGGCCAACGCACTCGGCAGGCTGGCGCTCACGGTCTATCGATTCCCCGACGCATCGGGCAAGTCGGTCAAGAGCTCGCTCAGCCGGGAATTCGGACAGCAGGCGAAAGTCGTCGCGCACCTCGACGGAATTCGCGAGGACACGGCAGAGCCCAAGGCGCTGGAGCACCTGCGGCTTCTCTTTCCGTCTTCGTTCCCGGGAACGAGGTCCTAGCTGAGCGCCGGCAATTCGGGGACGCAGTGATCCGGACGAATCTCCGGATTGGTGGCTATGGGTGGGCTCGAACCACCGACCCCGGCATTATGAGTGCCGTGCTCTAACCGGCTGAGCTACATAGCCATAGGGTGCAGCGCGCGGGGCGTGCGATTCTAGTGCGCCGCAGCGACGTGTCAAGCCATGCGGGGGCGGGCCGGCGCTATTTCGCCTTGCTGCGATCGCACAGGCTATGGTTGAATCCTCGGCGAAAGCGGAGGAATGCGGTTGTGATCGACCCTGACGGCTACCGGCCGAACGTTGGCATCGTCCTGTTGAAGGAGGATGGCCGCGTGTTCTGGGCGCGCCGCGTCGGCCGCGACGGCTGGCAGTTCCCGCAAGGCGGCATGCGCAGCGACGAGACGCCGCTCGAAGCGATGTATCGCGAGCTCGAGGAAGAAACCGGGCTGCATCCTCACCACGTCCAGGTCCTCGGCGCAACGCCGGGCTGGTTGCGTTACCGCCTGCCGCAGCGCTTCGTGCGTCACCACGAGCGGCCGGTCTGCATCGGGCAGAAACAGGTCTGGTTTCTGCTGCGGCTGCTCGGCGAGGAATCCGCGTTCAGGCTCGACGCGCACGAGCATCCGGAGTTCGATCTCTGGCGCTGGGTCGATTTCTGGTATCCGGCGCAGCATGTCGTGGTGTTCAAGCGCCGGGTCTACGAGCAGGCGCTGCGGCACCTTGCGCCGCTGGCGGAGGACAGCTGCAGCGTGTTGCTGCGCGAGCAGCGTTGGGATCCGATCCTGGCCGGCGCTGGCTGAGCCGCTTAACGAAACGCTTCATTCGTCGTACGACCCCGCCGGCACAATCTCCAACTGCGCAGCGCCCGGAGCGCGGATTACGCGGCGAATTCGTTCTGCGCGTCCAGGATTGTCGGCGAAGGCCAGGGGAGCGAGCGCAAGCGCCTCGCGCCATGCTTCCTGGGCTCCCGCGGCGTTCCCCATGCGCAGCACGGACCTGCCCGACATGGAGAAGCGAATAGACGATCAACGGATGCTCGGCTGGCAACGTTTGGCGCCATATCGACAGGGCCTCTTCGGTGTTTGCGCGCGCATCCTCGTAACGCTTGAGTTGCAGCAGCGCCTGGCCGCGGCCATCGAGCGATGTCGCGATTTCGCGATGGATTCGCGGCAGCGTTTCAAGGCGCAGCGCCAGCGCCTGGTCGAATAGCGCGAGCGCCGCATCGGCGTTGCCGCGCTCGAGCTCGGCCTGGGCTCGATTGCTGATCGGCTGCGCGACGCCATGGTGATGCTCGCCCAGCACGGCACGGTAGGTCGCGCTCGGCGTTGTCGTAATGCGCGAACGCGCTGTCGAACTTGCGTTCCAGGCGGTCGACTTCGCCGAGCTTGTCCTCAGCTCCCGCGTATCCGAGATTGACGGACACCTCCATTCCCGCGAAGAACGCCGAAGCCTTGCCGAGCAAGTCGCGGGCCTCGGCGAGCCGGTCGAGATCGATCAGCAGCATGCCGAGATTCATGCTCGTGCCCATGACAAGGAAATTTCGCTGGGCGTCCGTCGCCGTAGAGTTCCCTGTAGATCGCGAGTGCTCTGAGGTATTGGGTCCGCGCGCCAGCGAAATCGTTCGTATTGCGCAGCAGATTGGCGAAGTTGTTGTGCGAGACCGGCATTTCGCAGGGTTATCGCTTCGCCACCTTTCTCGCGGAGCTTGAGGGCCGTTTCGTACTCGCGCCGCGCGGCTTTGTAATTGCCAAGGTACTCGAGCGCGGCGGCGCGTCGTGCGTGCAGCGTGCCGAGCTCCTCGATCTGCCGCGGCGTACCGCCGTCGAGAAGGGGTTCGGCGCTGTCGAGGATTCTCAGGGCGCCTTCAAGGTCGCCTCCGACCGTCGCGATGTGCGCAGTCCAGATCAGCGCATGAGCAAGGTCGAACGGATCGGCTTTCGGCAGCGACTTCAGCGTGGCGATCGCAGGATCGAACGCAGCCTTCGCCTTCGCGTAGTCGCCCATGACCGTATAGACCTCGCCAATCACGGACTGCAGGCGTGCCCTCTGTTCCGGTTGCGAGGCCATTTCGGTTTCGATGCGTTGTGCGCCTTGATCGAGAATCTGGTTGGCGTTGAGCCGATCACCACGATTGGCGCTGGGGTCCGAGACGCGGAACAGGCTGACCACGAAGTCCGCAACGGTATTGGCGCGCGCGGCCTCGCCGACGGCAATACGCGACTGTCGCATTGCGACGAGCGTTGTCGCGCCGAGCGCGACAAACGCGAGCACGGTTGCCGCGACGGCGAATTGATGGCGCTGTACGAACCGCCACGCGAAATAGCCGGGTCCTGCGCGTCGCGCCGTGACCGGCCGTCCGGCGAGGAACGCATCCAGATCCGCCATCATCGCGTCCATCGAACCGTAGCGCGCGCGCGGTTCCTTCAACATCGCCTTGCGCAGCACCGCGTCGAGATCGCTCGTGAGCTGGCGTCGGTATTTCGCCGGATTCGTCGGCGTCGCGCGTTTCTCGTGGTCCAGATCGAACGCCCGCGCGAGCGTCATGGGCTCTTCCTCCGTCACCGCGCGAGCCCATTCGAGGCTGTCCGATGGATCGCAGCGATAAGGCAGGCGGCCGGCGAGGATCACGAAGCAGAGCACGGCGAACTGGTAGATGTCGGTCGCGACCGTGATCTGATCGTTGCGAAATTGCTCGGGTGCCGCATAGGCGGGCGTCATCGGGCCGAGGCCGGCGTGCGTCATCGTCGGCAAGGTCGGCCCGAGCATCTTGGCGAGACCGAAGTCGACCAGCTTCACCTGACCGTCGGCGTTGACGAGGATGTTCGACGGCTTGATGTCACGATGCACGATAAGATTCCGATGGGCGCTCGCCAGCGCGGCGGCGATCTGCAGCAGCAGGTTGACGCGCGCCTCGACGGAATCGAGAGACGCATAGCAGAAGTCGGTGACGGCCGCACCGTCGATGTATTCCATCGTGTAGAAGGACTGGCCGTCGTCGGTGCGCCCTCCGTCGAAAAGGAGCGCGATACCGGGGTCGTGCAGGCCGGCCAGAATCTGTCGCTCGCGCTCGAAACGCTCGTAGGCGCTCGCGCTTCCGAGCGCCCTGCGTACGACCTTGAGCGCCACCTGCTGCGTGAAACCCTCGGACGAGCGCTCGGCAAGATAGACCGCACCCATTCCGCCGGCGCCGAGCAGGCGGATCAGCCTGTACGCGCCGATGTCTTGCCCGACGCGTGCCTCGTCCAGCGCCGCCTCCGCCTTGACGGTTTCGGCCATCGCGGGCGCGGCAAGATCCATCGCATTCGGCAGCGATCGTTGCGCGAGACGCGCGTGCTCGCCCAATAGACGAGCCAGCTCGGGGCGCAAGGCCGCGTCGTCCCCTTCGAGGGCGGCGACATAGCCCGAGCGCGCCTCGGGATCGAGCTCGAGCGCACGGTCGAGCAACAGGCGCAAACGCCGCCAGGAATCCGGAGCCATGGTGCTCATTGCAGCCGCCCAGAGGCCGTTGGGGAGCCAAGCACAGCTATTGTGCGCTTCTCGCGCCCTGGCGGCGTTGCTCTGGTTGAGCGAACGCAAACGGGTACTATGGGCAACTCATTGTTTCCTCTGGATATTGGGCGAAGCTGTGCCGCGGATCGCCGACTCTGGCGACACGGGCTACGGTTGACAATCATTCGCATTTGCACTCAAATACGCTCCATGTACGTCTGCATCTGCAACGCCGTCACCGAACGCGCCGTCCGCGAAGCTGCGGAGTCCGGCGTGCGCACGCTTGCTGAGCTCAGCCGTCGCACCGGCTGCGGCGATTGCTGCGGCAGCTGCACCGATCTTGCGAGCCAGATCCTCGACGAGACGCATCGCGTCCGCGTGCTCGATCTGCCGCTCGCAATAGCAGCCTGACGCCAGCCGAACGCTTCGCGTTCGCGCAGTCCTGCGACATCCGAACGCACGCGCGAATGCGTGCGATTTTCGTTCCCTCGCACCTTCGAACCCGGCGCTAGACTTCGGGCATCCCGCGCGCCGCCGCTGCGGCCGCTCGAAGCTGGGAGCATTGCGATGAAGGGCCACGCGAAGATCATCGAGCATCTCAACAAGGCGCTGTGCAACGAGCTCACCGCGATCAACCAGTATTTCCTGCATTTCCGCATGTACAAGCACTGGGGCTACAAGGAGCTCGCCGAGCACGAGTACAAGGAATCGATCGACGAGATGAAGCACGCCGATCGGCTGATCGAGCGCATCCTGTTCCTCGAAGGCCTGCCGAATCTGCAGAAGATCGGCAAGCTGCTCATCGGCGAAGGACCCAAGGAAGCGCTCGGCTGCGATCTCAAGCTCGAAACCGCCGCCGTGCCCGATCTCAAGGCCGCGATCGCCGACTGCCGAGAAGCTCGGCGACTATGTCAGCCGCGATCTTTTCGCGAGCATCCTCGAATCGGAGGAAGAGCACATCGACTGGCTGGAAACGCAGCTCGGCCTCGTCGACGAGCTCGGCGTCGTGCCGTACCTGCAGACCAAGGTCGAGAGCTGATCCGAACGCGCGGCGCTCACGCGGCGCCGCGATCGAGGAACCGCGACAGCTCCGTCGCGACGCGCTCGTATTCCGGCCGGATGCCGGCCGCAAGTTCCGCGGGCCCCGTCGGAATGCCGGCGCGCGCGGCGTGCTCGATGCTGCGCGAGAGTTCCGACAACGCCATCGCGCCGATGTTCGCGCTGCTCGATTTGAGCGTGTGCGCCGGCGCGATCTGCGCGGCCGCATCGCCGGTCTCGGCTGCCGTTTCGATATCGCGCAGCCGCTGCGGTGCATCCTCGAGGTAGACGCGCACGAGATCGCCGAACTCGCTGCCCATCGTGTCGAGCAGGTCCGTGATGATCACCGCATCGAGCGCGGTCATGCGCATGGTCGCGGCGGGCGGTCGCGCAGGCATGACGGACGACGTCGCAGGTGCAGCGGCGATCGGTTCCTGCACCGGCGCCGCGTCCATCGTTTCCTTTTCGGCCGCCGGCAGCCACCGCCGCAGCATCTGCGCCAGCGCGGCGCGGTCGAGCGGCTTGGAGATGTAGTCGTCCATGCCGGCAGCGAGACAGCGCTCGCGATCGCCGGCCATCGCGTTGGCGGTCATCGCGACGATCGGCAGGCGCGCGGCGCCGGATACGCTTTCGCGCTCGCGCCATAGCCGTGTAGCCATATAGCCGTCCATGACCGGCATCAGGCAGTCCATCAGCACGAGATCGTAGTGATCGCGCTCGAGCTGGCCGACCGCCTCGCGCCCGTCGTTGACCGCGGTGACGTCGAGCCCGTAGAGATCGAGCAGACGCTGCGCGACGCGGCGGTTGACCGTGTTGTCCTCGACCAGCAGCACGCGCCCGCGCAGCGGCGTGTCCGCGCTTGCGGGACCGAGCTGCAGCATGGCCTCCGGCGGGGGCTCGCTGCGCGCGAAGACGGGTTCCTGCACGCCGAACATCGGCTCCAGCGTCGTGCGCAGCGATTCCTCGGCGATGCTGCCGGAGAGCGTGCGCAGGCGTGGATCCTGCGGCAGATCCATGCCGCCGTGGCTGGTCAGCAGGATGCGCACGTGTGCGAGCGATGCGTCCTTGAGCACGTTGCGCACGAGCGTGGCCAGGATCGGCTTGAACGTGGCCGCATCGACGATGAGCAGCGCGTGCCGCCAGCGCTCGCCCATGTTCGCGCTGGCGCGAAGGGCGGACAGCGCGTCGGCGTAGCGTGCGCACCGGCGTGAGCTCGATGCCGAGCGTCGTTACCGCGTTCTGCAGACGTCGCAGCAGCGCTTCGTCCTCGACCAGCGCGAGCGCGCGGATGCCGTCGAGGCTGCGCCGCACCTGCACGTCGCCGACGGCCTTCAGCAGCGGCACGCTGAACCAGAACAGCGAGCCCTTGCCGGGCTCGGATTTCACGCCGAGATGGCCGCCCATGAGATCGACCAGGCGCTTGCAGATCGCAAGGCCGAGGCCGGTGCCGCCGAACACGCGCGTCGTCGACGCGTCGGCCTGCGAGAACGGACGGAACAGCTTGGCCGCGACGTCGGATGCGATGCCGATGCCGCTGTCGCGCACCGCGAACACGATTTCGTGATGATCGCGCGTCTCCGAGCGCCTGGACACCTGGATGTGCACGCCGCCGCGCTCGGTGAACTTGATCGCGTTGCTGACGAGATTGGTCAGCACCTGGCGCAGCCGCACCGGATCGCCGCGCACGGCGAGGCGCACGTTCGGATCGATCGTGACCGAGAGGCGCAGGCCCTTGGCTTCGGCGTTGCGCTGCATCAGCTGCGCGACCGCGCTGACCAGCTCGCGCAGGTTGAGGCCCGTCGTCTCCAGCTCGAGCCGCTCGGCGTCGAGCTTGGAATAGTCGAGGATCGCATCGACGATGCGCAGCAGCTCGCGCGCCGACGCATGTGCGGTCGAAAGATAATCGCGCTGATCCGGCGCGAGCGGCGTCGCCAGCACGAGCTCGAGCAGCGGCAGCACGCCGTTCAGCGGCGTGCGGATTTCGTGGCTCATCGTCGCGAGGAATTCGCCCTTGGCCATCATCGCGGCCTCGGCGGTCTGCTTGGCCAGGAGGAGCTCGCCCTGCGTGTGACGCAGCGTATCGAGCTGGCGGCGCAGCTCTTCGGGCGCGAGCTCGAACGGCACTTTCGCGGTCGTCGTCGCGAGTGTCGGCGCGCCAGCTGCCTCTTCACGGCCGCGGCGCAACCACAGCAGCGCGATCGCAATCGCCGCCGCGATCGCGAGCAGCACGGCCGCGATCCACGGCGCGAGAGGCGCCCGCACATAGAACGGCGCAGCCGCGCCTGCGATCGCGATGACGATCACGCCTGCGATCGCGCAACTGCGCGCCGCGCTGCGCTCGCGCGTCGGGAAACCTGACTTCGGCATGTCCATCGCCGGCCTACATCACCGAAGCGTGGAAATCGAACGCAAGATCGTGGCCCGCGCGCTGCACGAAATTGCCCTGGATGAAATCGACGCCGGCGCTCCACAGCGCGGCGGCGCCGCGTGCGTCCTCGACGCGCGGCGCGATCACCTGCATGTTGCGCTCGTGCGCGAACGCGATCAGCTCGCGCAGCTCCTTGCGCACGGTCTCGTCGTCGATGCGCACGTAGCGCGGCGAAAGCTTGACGAAGTCGACCGTGAACGCATCGAGCAGACGCTCGCCGGCCGCGCCGGCCTCGAAACCGGACAACGTCAGCGTCAGGCCGAGCGGGCGGATCGCGGCGCTGAAACGCGCGACATCGTCGAGCGCCGTGGCGGCGTTCGCGACCGTTGATCTCCAGCGACACGCTGTCGCCGCGCGCGTGGCTTTGCTCGAGCAGGTCGCGCATCCATTCGATGCGCTCGGTGTCGCGCACGCTCGCCAGCGACTGGCTGAGGAACAGGCGCGGCGCGCGACCGCTCTTGGTGCGCTCGACGATCATCGCGATGCACTGCGCGAATACCCAGCGGTCGATCTCGGCGATCAGGTCGGCGCGCTCGGCGACCGGCACGATCTCGGCGGCGACATACTGGTGGCCGTCGTCGCCCTGCAGGCGCAGCAGCGCCTGGAACTGTTCGTGCTCCTCGCCGTGCAGCGAGACGATCGGCTGGAACAGGATCTGCAATCCCGCGCCGTCGAGCGCGAAGCGGATCAGCCGCGCCAGATCGGCATCGCTCGTCGTCGTCGCGTCGTGGACGAGGAACACGCCATGGCGGTTCTCGGCGCGCGCGGCGGCGACTGCGGCTTTCGCCGCATTCAGCATCGCGAGCGCATCGCCGCCGCTGCCGTGGAACGGGCAGACGCCGGCATCGAGCAGCAGGCGCGCGGCGCCTTCGGCCGCGGCGAACGTCTCGCGCGCGAGGCGATCGCGCACGTTCGAGGCATAGCCTTCGAGCTGCGCCATCTCGCGATCGGAGTTGAGCAGCAGAAAACCCGTCGCGCCGTCGCGCGCGACGAGATCGCGCGGTCCCGCGTGGCTCGCGAGGAAGCTGCCGATCTCGGCGAACAGGCGATCGCAGCGCGTTTCGCCGAGCCGCGTGCGCAGTGCGGCGGCTTCCTCGAGCTCGAACACGAGCAATCCGCCGGCGCGCGTGCGCGCATCCTCCATCGCGAGGCATTCGGCGAGGCGCTGCAGCAACGCATCGCGCGACACCGTGCCGTCGGCGGACGGCATCGCCGCGGCGCGCCGGCGCAGCGGTCTGGCGCGAGGACATCTGGCGCGCGCGGCGCACGCGGTTGGTGACCGCGGAAATCAGATGCTTCGGCCGGATCGGCTTGGACAGGAAATCGTCGCCGCCGGCATTCAGCGCTTCGAAATGCTTGTCGGCGTCGTGCTCGCCGGAAAGGAACACGATCGGCGTCGAGATGAACGCCTCGCGCTCGCGGATCAGCGCGGTCAGCTCCATGCCATCGACGTCGGGCATGTAGAGATCCATCAGGATCAGCTCGGGCCGGAAGCGGTCGAGCTCGTCGAGCGCGGTCAGGCCTTCGTTGATCGCGAGCGTCTCCATGCCGGCCTTGCGCAGGATCGATTCGGCGAACAGCGTCTGCGAGCGGTCGTCCTCGACGATCATGATCCGGTACGGATTCGTGCGCTCGGTCTCGATCAGCTCGCCGATGCGCGCGATGACGTCGTTCGCATTGGCCGGCAGCGCGATGAACGCATCGCAACCGGCGCGCACGGCGCGCAATCGCTTGGGCAGGTCGCTGTCGCCGGACAGCGCGACGAGCCAGAGCCGTTCGCTGACTTCGGCGCGCGCGCGCTTGACCAGCGCGCCGATCTCGTCGAGCACGTCGTCGAACGCGGCGTCGACGACGACGAGATGCGGCGGCAGTGCGACCAGCAGTTCCTTCAGCTCATCGGCGCTGTCGAGCGTCGTCAGCTCGTAGCCCTGCCCGGCGAGATAGCGATCGATGTCCGCGGCCGGCGCATCGCCGCGGGAGAGGTGATACGCGGTCTTGTGCGTCGCGGCGGTCGCACGTCCAGGCACCGGTGCTTGTGGCGCATGCGTTTCCGGCACTTTCGGCTCGGGCAATTGCGCCGCGGGCGCCGTTTGGCGCGGCGTCTCGGCTGTCTGCGGCGGCGCGACCGGCGCGCGCGCGACCATCGCCGCGAAGCGCATCCAGTATTCCGCGGGCGGAATCACCAGCAGCGGGAAGCCCTGATCCTGCGTCGGGCCCGGCACGACGACGCCGGCTTGCGACACGGTCGTCTGCGCCGCGACCGGCAGGCGCTTGTCGCGGATTTCGCCGAGCAGTGCCGCGATGCGCGCGCCGATCGCGCTGTCGGGTACGCGCGGCGGATCGAACAGCGGTTGCACGGTCGAGGAAAGCGCTTCGAGACACTCGGCGAGATCGTCTGCTTCCAGATCGCGGCAGGCGACCGCGAGCGCGGCCGCGTCGCCGGCGAGGAGGTGCAGCGTGTTGATGTCCCAGCCTTCGCGGTGCAGTCGTTCGCCGCGGCTGGAAAGCCGCGCCAGCCGCTGCGGCAGCTGAGCGAGGAACAAACCTCTCAGTTCCACGCTCTGGAAGTGGAAGTCCTGCGTGAGCATCGAATCCCCTTGGCCCGGGACTATACCAGCGGGTGGCCGGGGCCCGGGTTTTCAGGGCGTGAAGCGCAGCTTCAGAATCGTGAATCGGCTTGCGAAAGAGCGGTTTTCCGAGGCCGTCCGTCGTCAGAACGGCTTCAGCACCACCAGCAGAACGATCGCGATCAGGAACAGCACGGGCACTTCGTTGAAGAGGCGCAGCCAGCGGCTCGATTTCGTGATCACGTCATCTGCGAAATCGCGCACGAGCCGCGCGAGGATCGCCTGATACCAGAACAGTCCGCCGACCAGCGCGAGCTTGACGATCAGCCAGCCCTGACGGAAATAGCCGTCGCTCGCATGCGCGAACCAGGCCAGCGTTGCTATGCCGAACACGACGGTCAGCGTGCTGCCGATGCGCGTCATCGCGAGCAGGCGACGCTCCATGATCTTGAGCCGCTCGCGCACGACGGGCTCGCTGGCCTCGGCGTGATACACGAGCAGTCGCGGCAGATAGAAAAGACCGGCGAACCAGGTCACGACGGCGATGATGTGGAACGCTTTCAGCCAGAGCATGTCAACAAAGGTCCGAGCCTTGGAACTGCGGATAGTATCGCTTGACGCTGCGGGCGGGCGCCGACTATAAGCCTCGGCCTCGCCTGTTCGAATCCCTCCCTTACGCATGCCGCGCATTCCGCCCTCCCTGGTCATCCGATCGCACGATCCCGCGCGCGAGCGCCGTGGACACGTGCTGGCGGGTGCGATCTGGATCGTTTCGCTCGTCGTCGTCGCCGCGGTGACGACGGCGATCATCTCGTACGGGTTCGAGAGCACGGCCCACTCGAAAATCGTCGCGGCCGACAAGGACACCGAAGCGCTGAAGACGCGCATCGCGGTGCTGGAGCGCTCCGAGCAGGTCGCCAAGGCCGCGGTTTCGGATCTGCAGCAGTCGCTGCGCGATCGCGAGGAGGAGATCGAGTCGTTGCGCTCGGACCTCGCTTTCTACGGGCGTCTCGTCGGCGGCGGCAAGCGCGAAGGCCTCGCCGTGCACGTGCTCAAGGTCAGCCGCGTCGCCAATTCGCAGGCGTGGAATTTCGTCGTCACGCTGACGCAGAACTTCAAGCGCGGCCAGGATACGAAAGGGCATGTCATGCTTGCGGTCGAGGGAGTGCAGAATGGCAAGCTGTCGACGCTGGACTGGGCGGCGTTGACGCAGGGGCAGGATCCTTCCGGTATCGAGTACGGCTTCAAATATTTTCAGCAGGTGAACGGTACCATCATGCTGCCGGCGGGGTTCCAGGCCAATCGCGTTCGCGTGCGCGCCGATGGGGATGCCGGTCGTGTCGAGCAGGATTTCGCCTGGGGCGACGCAATCAAGGGTGAGGAGGGGGACGATGTTCGGCAATAACAAGCGCAACGGGAATGGCGTTGCGGTCGCGGCGATCACGACGCTGATCGCCGAAGGCACCGTGATCCGCGGCGACGTCGAATTCATCGGCGGCCTGCATCTGGACGGCATGATCGAAGGCGCGATCAGCGCGGACGGCGCCGATGCCGTGCTGACGCTCTCGGAGAAGGGCCGCGTCAACGGCGAGATCCGCGCCTCGAACGCGGTCATCAACGGCAGGGTCCACGGCGACATCGTCGTCGCCGAGCGGCTCGAGCTCGCCAGCGGCGCGCGCATCGAGGGCAACGTCTACTACAAGGTGCTCGAGATGGCCGCCGGCGCGCAGGTCAACGGCAAGATGATCTACCAGGCCGAGGCGCCGCGGCAGCTGGCGCGCCCGGAAATCATCGTCGCCGAGGCTTGAAAGCGAAGGCGCAGGCACAGATGTTGTGTGCGATACCCGATGCCGAGCCGACAACGATGAGCGAGACCGCGACGCCGACCTATCTCGATGCCCCCGAGGCGCCGCTCGTCTTCACCGACGCGGCCGCCGACAAGGTGCGCGAGCTCATCGCCGAGGAAGGCAATCCCGGGCTCAAGCTGCGCGTATACATTTCCGGCGGCGGCTGCTCGGGCTTCCAGTACGGATTCACGTTCGACGAGGCGCGCGCCGAGGACGACTTCGCGGTCGACAAGGCCGGCGTCACGCTGCTGGTCGATCCCTTGAGCCTGCAATACCTCGCCGGCGCCGAGATCGACTACGCCGAATCGCTGACCGGCGCGCAGTTCGTGATCCGCAATCCGAACGCGAAGACGACGTGCGGGTGCGGATCGTCGTTTTCGATCTGATCGGGACGGCCTCACGCCTCACGTGGGCGCGCAGCGCCCGATCTCACGCCTCACGAGCGCGCGCCCGGCCTCACGCGAATCGGCCCACGCTCCGTGGCTGCTAAAATGTCCGCATGCCCACGCACGATCCCATCAACGTCTTCTCCGGCCTCGCGCTCGACCGCAACGCGGAGCAGCGCGACGATGCCGACTGGATTGCCACGCAGCTCGCCGATCCGCGTGCGCGTTTCGTGCTGCTCGGCGCCGAAGGACATGCACTCGCGCACCGCGACGTCGACGCGCTGCGCGTGATCCTCGCGGCGGAGCGCGCCATGCTGCTGCCCGCGGCGACGGCGAGCTATCTCGGCGCGGACGACGCCGGTCCGTTCTTCGCGCTCAGCGCCGAAAGCAAGGATGCGGCGCGCATCGCGGCGGAGCTCGGCGGCGATTTCATCGATCTGCGCAGCGCCGGCGTGCGCCTCAAGGCGTTCGAAGCCGGTCTCTTCGCCTATGCGCGCGCACTCGCGCACTGGCAGTCGCGCACGCGTTTCTGCTCCGTCTGCGGCGCGCCGGTCGTCGTCGTCACCGCCGGCCATCGCGCACGCTGCACGAATCCGGACTGCGCGATCGAGCATTTCCCGCGCGTCGATCCCGCGATGATCGTGATCGTTTCGTACCGCGATGCGTGCCTGCTCGGCCGTCAGGCGACCTGGCCCGAGAAACGCTATTCGACGCTGGCCGGCTTCGTCGAGCCCGGCGAATCGCTCGAGGACACGGTGCGCCGCGAGGTGTTCGAAGAGGCCGGCGTGCGCGTCGGCGAGTGCGCGTATCACTCATCGCAGCCGTGGCCATTCCCGGCCTCGCTGATGGTCGGCTTCACCGCCGAGGCCACGGATCCTGCGATCCGTCTCGGCGGCGAGCTTGCCGAGGCACGCTGGTTCACCGCCGACGAGATCGTGCTCGGACTCGCCCAGCGCACGCTCGGCGTGTCGCCGCCGCTGTCGGTTTCGTTCCGGCTGATCGAGCACTGGCTGCGCGAAAGGGCGGGTGTGGAATTGCGCGAGCTGATCGAAGCGCCGCTCTGACACAACGGAACATCGCTTCCGCTCGCGAGACGCAGTCGCCCGAAGACCACACGACGCCCGAAGACGCTCGCACAAGAAGGAACACCTCTCCCGCTTGCGGGAGAGGTCGCCCGCAGGGCGGGTGAGGGAAATCGGAGTGGGGCCTTCCGCTCTTTTTGGCGAGACCCTCGGAGGTGATCGCAAGACTGCCCTCACCCCAGCCCTCTCCCGCAAGCGGGAGAGGGGGTTGGCGCGACGAGCGGTATGGCCCGGCGACGGGATTTGGCGCGGCGATGCGTGCGCCTGCGCGCAGCGGCTACAATCCTCGCAACCCGACGCGCGACGAAACGAAGCGATGGCGAAGACCCTGTTGGCGATAGTGCTGGTGCTTGCGGTTTCGCGCGCGCTGCCCGACCTCGCGCGGCTGCGCGATTTCTCCTGGCTCAGGATCTGGCTCTCGCGCTGGCACGGCGACGGCGCCAAGGGCGCGCGGCCGGTGCTGCTGCTGCCGGCACTCGTGTTCGTGCTCTGCGCGCTGATCCAGAGCGGGCTCGATCACGTGCTGTTCGGTCTGCCGCTGTTCGCGTTCGCGGTGATCGTGCTGTTCTTCTGCGTCGGTCCGCGCGAGCTCGAATCCGACATCGATGCGGTACTGAAGGCGCCGGACCGCGATCAGCGCCTCGCCGCCGCGCAAGGGCTGCGTGACGACCGCGATGCCGCGCCGCCGACGCTCGAAGCCGCGTCTCTGGTGGAAGCTGCGTTCGAGGCCGCGCTGTCGCGCTGGTTCGGCGTGATCTTCTGGTTCGTGGTGCTGGGTCCCGCGGGCGCGCTCGGCTACCGCATGATCCGGCTCATCGCGAAGAGTGCCGCGTTCGCCGATCTCATCGATGCGGACCAGCAGGCGCTCGCCGAGCGCACGTTGCGCATCCTCGACTGGGCGCCGGCGCATCTGATGGCGTTGACGCTCGCGCTGGTCTCCGATTTCGACGCCGTGATGCGCACGTGGCGCGCATATCACGCCGCGAGCGGCAAGGGATATTTCTCGCTCGACCTCGGCTTCCTCGGTGCGCTCGCACGCAGCGGCGTCGATGCCGATGTCGTCGCCGGCGACGGCTACGCGACCGACGTCAACGATCCGCTCAACGAGCTGGCCGACGCGCGCCGCGTGCTGCGCCGGATCTTCTTCGCATGGCTCGCCGTGCTCGCGCTGATGGTGCTGGCGGGCTTCACGCAGTAAGCGAAATCCGCGCCGCGTTCCGCTATCGCGCGCCGAGCGCCGACTGGCGCTTCTGCAGAAAACGGCGCACGGCTTCGTCGCGCTCGAGGCCGATCGCGATCTCGTAGGCATCGAACGCCGCCGCACTCTCGCCGGTGCGCGCCAGCAGATCCGCGCGCGCGGCCCAGTAAGGCTGGTAGCGGCCGAGCCGCTCGTCGTGCGCGGCATCCGGCATCGCCGCGAGTGCCGCATCGGCACCGTCGCGCTCCGCGATCGCGAGCGCACGATTGATCGCGACGACCGGCGATCCCGTCAGCATCGACAGCGCGTCGTAGAGCGTGACGACCGCATCCCAGTTCGCGCGTCCCGAGCGCCGACGCTCGACATGCGCCGATTGCAGCGCGGCTTCGAGCTGGTAGCGGCCGATTCTCGCGAGCGTGCTGGCGCGGCGCAGAATCATTTCGGCGTCGTCGATCATCGCCGCGTCCCAGCGCTTCGGATCCTGCTCGGCGAGCGGAACGAACTCGCCGTCCGCGTCGCGTCGCGCACACCGGCGCGCCTGCGCGTAGAGGACGAGAGCCAGCAGGCCGAGCGCTTCGGGCTCCTCCGCCATCAGCTCGGCGGCGAGACGCGCGAGGAACGTCGCTTCGTCGGCAAGATCGCGGCGCGCCGCATCGGTGCCGCCGGGATCGGTCCAGCCTTCGGCGAAGGTCGCGTAGATCGTATCGAGCACCGCGTCGAGTCGCGGCGCGAGCTCGTCGCGTTGCGGCACACGAAATGGAATGCCGGCCTGGCGGATCTTCTGCTTGGCGCGCACGAGCCGCTTCGCCATCGCGGCCGGCGAGGTCAGGAATGCCGAGGCGATCGCGTCTGCGTCGAAACCGAGCACGACCTGCAGCATCAGCGGTGCGCGAATCGCCTCGTCGATGGCCGGATGCGCGCAGGCGAACATCAGCGCAAGTCGCTGGTCCGGAATCTCCGCGGAGGCCGCCGCGGCGTCGAGGCCTTCGGCGAGCATGCGGATGTCGTCGGCAGCGTCGTCGTGCACGCGCCGATGCCGCGCGCCGTCGATCATGCGTCGTCGCGCGACGGTCAGGAGCCAGGCTTCGGGATTCGATGGCACGCCTTTCACCGGCCATTCCGACAGCGCGCTCGCGAATGCGTCGGACAACGCGTCCTCCGCGGCGGCGACGTCGCGCGTGCGTGCGGCGAGAAACGCGACGAGCTTGCCGTAGCTGCGGCGCGCAATGGCATCTGCCGTGCTGCGTGCGCGCTCGTCGTCGTCTCCCGCCGTCATGCCGTCATGCCCTCGCGGTTCACGCCATCTGCCAGACCGGCCGTACTTCGACGACGCCGTGGCCCGCACCGGGACAACGCGCGGCCCACGCGAGCGCCGCGTCGAGGTCGGGCACGTCGACGAGGTAGTAGCCGCCGAGCTGTTCCTTGGTGTCGGCGTACGGACCGTCGAGCACCTGCGATTTGCCATCGACGGTGCGCACGGTCGTCGCCGCGTCGATCGGCTGCAGGCGGTTCGATCCTTGCAGCACGCCTTCCTTGCGCAGCGCCTGCGTGTACGCGTTGTACGCGGCCGCGCCCTGTTCCTGCTGGGCCGGCGTCAGCTTCGACCAGCCGCCTTCGTTCGCATAGAGAAGAAAAAGATATTGCATGGCAGTCTCCGTCACGGTTGAGGTTGGGCGACATGCGCCGCCGATACGTTGACGATCGGGCGCGCGCGATCTGGACAACCCGGACAAATACCGCGACCCGCCGCGCCCGGGCCGCCGTTGCGGACGTTGCCAAATATACCGATCCGGCCCGGAGCGCCCCTCTTTTCGACCGGAGGGCCGAAGAGCCGCGCCAAGCGAAGGCTCGACCGCAAGGGCGCCGAAGTTGCGCGAATCCGTTGCTGTCGGACGCGCGGACAACCCGTCAGCACCCAAAGGCAGGACGCCGCGCTCCCCAAGGAGGAGATTGGCCGTTACGACCGGGAAACCCTTCGTTTTCGGTTTGGGTCGTTGGCGCCGCGGATGTCTCAAATCGCATGCGCACGGCGTTCTTCGTCGGACCGGTCGCGGATTGGCAAAAGCTCCTGCACGGCCGGGTCTCGTTGCAATGCACTTTTCGGATTGGGAAGGAAATACCGTCATGCTCAAACGCTCGCTCATATTCCTCTACGGCATCGTGAGTTATGCCGTTTTCTTCGGCGTGTATCTTTACTCGATCGGGTTCGTCGGCAATTTCCTCGTGCCGAGCTCGATCGATTCGCCCGCCGACGGCAGTTTCGCCGCAAGTCTCCTCATCGATCTGGCGGTGCTGCTCGTGTTCGCCCTGCAGCACAGCGTGATGGCACGGCCCGCTTTCAAACGCTGGTGGACGCGCTTCGTGCCCGAGCCCGCCGAGCGCAGCACGTACGTGCTCGCCTCGAGCCTCGCGATGATCGCGCTGTTCGTGTTCTGGCGTCCGCTCGGCGGCGTCGTGTGGTCGGTCGAGAATGCGGCCGCGGTGTACGTGCTCTACGCGCTGTTCGCGTCGGGCTGGCTGCTGCTTCTGGTGTCGACGTTCTACATCGATCATTTCGATCTGTTCGGACTGCGTCAGGTGTGGCTGTATCTCGTCGGCAAGCCGTATACACACCTTGCATTCCGCACGCCGGGGCCGTACCGCATGGTGCGTCATCCGATCTATGTCGGCTGGCTGCTCGCGTTCTGGGCGACGCCGACGATGACGGTGACGCATCTGGTGTTCGCGCTCGCGACGACCGCGTACATCCTGATCGCGATCCAGCTCGAGGAGCACGATCTCGTCGACACCTTCGGCGATACGTATCGCGACTATCGCAAGCACGTGCCGGGGCTGATCCCGTTCACGCGCGGCGGCTCGATGCGCACGGCCGCGCGTGTGACTGCGGTCGCCGCGTCGACCGGCGTTCCCGGGATCGACCGCTGATCGATTGATTTTGCTGCAAGGCAGGTTCCGGCCCATCGGTGACGGATCGCTGATGGGCCGGGCCGCCCCTCGTATACGAGTAGCAAAAAGACACCGCGGCATGGCGGCCTGATCGGTCGCGACCCCGCAGATCCCGGCGGCAAGCCACCTCGATGACGTGTCCGCGCGGGATGCGCGACGCGGCGAACGGCCGGCCGTCTTTACATTTCGAACGCTCCCGCCATCGCATGTACGATGCCATTCGCACGTTTGCGACGGTATGTCGCTGCGCGCCGTCATGCACGCACGTCGGATCACGGGAGTCTCGCGATGAGCAGATCGGACCGTTCGGCAGGGGAGCGCGCGCGCGCGCGAATCGCAGCGATGTTCTTCATCGCCATCGCGCTGGTGTCGTCGGCCGTCGCAGGCGCGGCCTCGTTCGACTACATCGACGTGTCCAGCGACCTTTTGAGCTTCAATCCAGGCCACTTCGTGTTCGACGCGACCGGCGCCTGGGTGACCGGCAACGCAACCGTACGTTATCGCGGTGACGGATCCGTCGCGTTCGTTTCGCCCGTCGCGCCGTTCTACGGCGATGCGATGCTCGCCGAGACGTCGGATGGCGGACTCGTCGAAGTGCTTACGCCACTGGTCGGCACGCCGTTCGGGTCGCTGCCGTGTCTGGCCACCAAAGTCTCTGCGAACGGCGCGATGCAGTGGCAGCAGTACATCGACTACAACGACAGCTGCACGTCGCTCGCGAGCGACGGCGCGGGCACGCTGTGGATCGCCTCGGAAGTGCCGGCGACCGCCAATCCGCTTTTGGTGTACCGCATCGACGCCGACGGCAGCGGCTTCGCTTCGATCGCGTTTTCTTCGACATTCGTCGCGCAGGCGGTGGCCGCCGCGCCGACGGCCGGCAGCTATGTCGCCGGCTTCGATGCCGGCACGTCGAAGGCGACGATCATCGCGCTCGATGCAAACGGCGCGACACGCTGGCAATGGAGCGATGCATCGGCAGGCGTCACGCTGACCGAGATCGCGGTCGACACGGCCGGCAACGTCGAAGCCGTGGGCCACGCGGCCGATCAGACACTCGCGGTCGTCAGCGTCGGCGCCGACGGAACCTTGCGCTGGAACCAGCATCTCGCCGCCCCCGGCGCCGATCGCTCGAGCGGTTTCCAGATCGCCGCCGACGGCTCGTCGTTCGTGCTGGCGTCCGCGCAGGACAACACGCATCGCGTGCTCGAGAAAATCGGCGCGGATGGAACGCTGGCCTGGCAAAGCGATGTTCCTGTCGACGGGATCGGCTCGTACAGCAGCTGGCTCGATGAGCACGCGGGCCTGCGTCTCGCGCCGAACGGCGACATTCTCGTGCTGGCCGATTCGGGCGGCGACGACGGCTCCACGACGACGCAGCTGGTGCGCTTCGATGGCGACGGCAACGTGATCGCATCGACCGAGATCACCGGCCAGCCCGACGCGGTTGCCGTCAATGTCTCCGCGATGACCGCGCTGGCGGATTCGTCGGCGTTGCTGACGACGCGATCGAATTTCACGGCCAGCGGCCTCGCCTCCGACGGCTCGGCGGCGAGCAGCGGGCTGTTCCTGCAGGTCGATCCGACGGGGCATATCGTCCCGAATGCGTTCGCGGCGGCGCAGGTTTCCGCGTCGAGCACCGTCGTCGATTCGGTCGTCGCCGATGACGGCACGACCTATCTCGTCAGCAACAACATCCTTGGCGATCTCGACGATCACTCGATCGGCGGACGCAATACGCGCGTCGCGCTGAGCGCGATCTCGGCTGCGGGAACGCGCTTGTGGAAGCAGGAATACGACGGCTACTGGCAGTCCGCGCACGTCGTCGCCGACGCAACGCACGTCTGCGTCTTCGGAAATTTCGCGCAGTACTGGCTGGTTGCGTGGTCCGGCGGCACCCCGCCGGCGGGCGGCATGCCCGATGTGCGCATCGAATGCCGATGCCACCGAGAACGGCAGCGTGACCTCGTCGTTCGTGCTGCTCGCGCCTGGACTGGCGCCCGCGATCCTCGGCGAAGCGCGCATGCGCGACGACGGCTCGGTCGTCATGGGCTATACGCCAGGGTCGGGCGCGATCGGCAGCAATGGCTCCGGCGAGTTCGACATCGCGACGATGACCGCGACCGGCGGCATTTCGGAGCGGCACACGCTGACGACGCACGCGTTGCCGACCGCGATCGGCGCGGACGGCAGCACGCTGCTCGTGCTTTCCGTCTACAACGAAGCGCCTGCCGTTTCGCTCGTGCGTCCGGATGGCACAGTCGCCTGGAACCTGACGCTGCCGCCGAGCGTCGGTGTGTTCCAGAGCGCCGTCCTCGACGATGGAAGCGCCGAGATCTTCGAGCTCGATTCGGATGGCACGCTCAGGTTGAAGGAGATCTCGACAACGGGCGTGGTGCTCTGGGACACGGTTCTCACGTCCGGCTTCACGACGTCGACGGTGTCCAGCATGTACGCGGTCAGCGATGAAGCGAGCACGTTCGTGACGCTCACGTTCGGCGCGGAACAGTCGGCGTTTCACGGCTCGGAAGTGATCGCGCTCGATCGCACGACCGGCGCAATCGCCTGGAGCACGACGCTGAATCCGGCTGTGCTGGACGCGCACGTGGCGATCGGCCCCGACGCCGGCGCGCTGCTCTACTACGCATTGTCCGACTACAAGGTGACGACGCAGCGCATCGATCGCGCGACGGGCCAGGCGGATGCACCGGCGTACCGCAGCTGCGGCAGCATCCAGTGCATGGGCTTGAGGCTGTACGGCGCGCGTCTGACGGCAGACGGCACGTTGCGCTTCTCTATCGACAGCGGGTTTCTGTTCCCGGCCACGACGCAGGCGCCGCACGTCATCGCGATCGATTCCGCCGGTGCGTCGCCGCCGGCGATTCCCGTCGCGCAGTCCGGCATTGCCGGCGTCTGGTATGCGCCGTATGCATCGGGTCAGGGCTTCGTCGTCGACTACATCGCGAACGAGCACACGCTGTTCGTGCCGTGGTTCACCTACTCGACCAGCCGGCGGCAACGATCCGGCGAATCTCAACTGGTTCTCGCTGCAAGGCACGGCCGCGTCCGGCGATACGAACGCGACGTTGACGATCTATGCGAGCGCAGGCGGCGCATTTGCGTCGGGCACGACGGGGTTGCATGCCGGTCGGCAGCGCGACGCTCGGGTTCACCGATTGCAGCCACGGCTCGCTGAACTATCGATTCGACGCCGATGCCGACGTCAACGCCGGGACGACCGGCACGATCAGCCTCACGCGCCTGACGCCCGCGACCGCCGACTGCACGCTCGCGGGCGGCGCGAACGAAACCGCCCCGCCGTTCATGCCGGACGACGGCTTCACGGCGGACCAGAGCGGCTCGTGGTACGACGCGCAGACGTCGGGACAGGGCATCGAATTCACCGTCGTTCCCGCCAGTGGCGGATCGGCGGGCCTGCTGTTCGGCGCGTGGTTCACCTACGATCCCGCGGGCGCAGCCGACGATGCGCTGACGCAGCACTGGTTCACGCTGCAGGGCGATCTTTCGAGCGCGAGCGCAGGACGCGTCACGGTGCCGATCTACTCGACGCTCGGCGGCACGCTCGATGGTGCGCCGGGAACGACGACGCTGCCGATCGGCACGGCGACCGTGACGTTCCACGAGTGCTCGTCGGCGACGGTCGACTACCGTTTCGACGACTCGGCCATCGCGCACGCGTATCGGAATCTCAGCGGCAGTCTCGCGCTGACGCGGCTCGGCGGCTGCACGCAGTAACCGGTCGGCCCGGTGAATCCTGGGCCGCCGCTTTCTGCACGAGGACGGCATCGCGCGGACGCTGCGTCGGCCATGCCGCAACCATTGCGACGTAGCGTGCACGGCATCGACACCCGAGACGCTTCAGGACACGTTATCCTCGCCGCATTGCCCTGCCTGCGAGGTTCGTCATGCCCGGATTGCGACTGCAAAGCATTGTCCTGATCGCGATCGCTTCGTGCGCATCCGCTGTGCCCGCTTTCGCGCGCGAGCCCGCGAAGTCGCTCGCAATCGTCGGCGCGACTGTCGTTTATCCCGAGCGCGATTCCGGTGCGACGCTTGCAGACGCGACGGTCGTCATCGCCGGCGATCGCATCGTCGCGGTCGGTCCGCGCGCGACCACGCGCGTACCCGCGGGCGCCGAAGAGATCGACGGCAAGGGCAAATGGCTGATTCCCGGCATGATCGACGGCCATGTCCATTTCTTCCAGTCCGGCAATCTCTACACGCGGCCCGATGCGGCGGATTTCAACGCCGTCGTGCCGTACGCAAAGGAAGTTGCGCGCAACAAGGCGCGGCTGCCGGTGACATTCAAGACCTGGCTCGCGAGCGGCGTGACCGGCGTCATCGACGTCGGCGGACCGTTCTGGAATTTCGACGTGCGCGATGCAGCCGACAAATCCGACGCGGCGCCGCGCGTCGAAACGACCGGCCCGCTGATCTCGACCGCGGCGCGTCCGCAGCTCGACGTCGGCGATCCGCCGATCATCAAAGTCGAATCGGCCGACGCCGCACGCGCGCTGGTCGCGCGCGAAATCGCGCGCAAGCCCGACTACATCAAGGTCTGGTTCCTGCACCAGCCCGGCGAGGATCTCGCGGCGCAGGAAGCCATCGTCAAGGCGACCGGCGATGCCGCGCACGCCGCGCACGTTCGCCTCGCGGTGCACGCGACCGAGCTCGATGTCGCCAAGGCCGCGCTGCGCGCGGGTGCCGACTACCTCGTGCATTCGATCGAGGACGTGCCGGTCGACGACGAATTCATCGCACTGATGCGAAAGAACCACGCGATGCTCTGTCCGACGCTGTTCGTGCTGAACGGTTATCGGCTCGCGCTGTCGAACCGCTGGCGTCCGACGCCGGACGAGGAGCGTCTCGCCGATCCCGAGATCGTGTCGACGCTCGTCAACGATCTCGATCGCATGCCGAAGGACAAGATTCCCGAGCGCGTCGCCAAGCGCATCGCCGAGAAAGCGCCGATCGTGCCGCCCGAAGTGCCGATGAAGAACCTGAAGACGCTGTGGGACGCCGGCATCCCGATCGTGATGGGCACCGATGCCGGCAATATCGGCACGTTGCACGGACCCGCGCTGTTCCGCGAGATGGCGCTGATGCACGAAGCCGGGCTGACGCCGACCCAGGTGCTGCGCAGCGCGACGACGAACGGCGCGAAAGCGATGGGCCGCGAAGATCTCGGCGCGATCGCACCCGGCAAGCGCGCCGATGTCGTGCTGCTCGATGCCGATCCGCTCGCGGACGTCGCGAATCTCAGCCGTGCGAGCCGCGTGATCAAGGGCGGCGTCGTCTACGAGCCGGCGAAGCTGATCGACAGCATCCGGTGATGCGGACGCAAGCCTGAACGAAAGCCCGGCATAAACCCGCTGGCGTTCTTGCGCATCGAAGCCTTGCACCCAAGGTTCGAGTTCATATGCGTCGTTTACTGTACTGCTCCCTGATTTGCGCAACACTGCTGCCGGCGGCTGCTGCGTTCGCTGAAGACGTTCCATCGCACGCGACGGCGTTCGTGCACGTCAACGTCGTCCCGATGGATCGCGAGCGCGTGCTGCGCGATCAGACGGTCATCGTCGAAGGCGACAGGATCGCCGCGATCGGCCGCGATGTCGCGGTGCCGGCCAGTGCGACGGTGATCGACGGGAAAGGTACGGCGTATCTCTCGCCCGGCCTCGCCGACATGCACACGCATTCGGAGACGCGCAACGATCTCGCGATCTATCTCGCCAACGGCGTGACGACCGTGCTGCAGATGGGCGGCGCACGCTCCGGCTTTCGTCGACAGCATCGTGCCGGCGGTGAATCGCGGCGCAATTCCAGGACCGCACGTCTACGCAAGCTTCCTCGTCGACGGATCGACCGACTACAACGGCTTCGTGATCAAGACACCGGCCGAAGCGCGCGCGATCGTTGGTCTTGCGAAGACCAACGGCTACGATTTCATGAAGGTCTACGTCGGCCTCGCGCCGGACGTGTTCGACGCGCTCGCCGACGAGGGACGAAAGAGCGGCATGCCGCTGGTCGGCCACGGCGTCACCGCCGTGCGCCTCGAGCGCCAGCTCGCCGAAGGGCAGGTGCTCGTCGCGCACGCCGAGGAATTCTTCTACACGTTCTTCACGCCGCCCGGCGTCGAAGAGACCGACACGCCGCCGGACACGTCGCGCATTCCAGCGGCCGTCGCGCTTGCGAAGAAGTACGACGCGACGGTGACCGCCGATCTCTCGACGTACGCCGCGATCGCGCACCAGATCCAGCATCCGGATGTCGTCGCGGCATTTCTCGCGCGTCCGGAATCGGCGTACCTCTCGCCGAACGACCGGCTCGCCTGGCAGAACAGCGGCTACGTGAAGAAGACCGCGAAGCTCGAAGCGAAGCTTGCGTTCCTGCGCCAGCTCGTGAAGGCGATGGCCGACGCCGGCGTCGAGCTCGTGGCCGGCACCGATGCGCCGGCGGTTCCGGGACTTGCTGCCCGGATTCTCGCTGCACGACGATCTCGACGAGCTCGAGGCATCGGGATTGACGCGCTTCGAGGCGCTGTCCACCGCGACACGTGCACCGGGCACGTTCATCGCAGCGGACGAAGGGTGGCGATCCGTTCGGCGAGGTCGCGCCGGGCTATCGCGCCGATCTGATTCTTTCGACGGACGATCCGCTCGCGAAGCTGTCGACGCTGCGCGCGCCGCTTGGCGTGATGGTGCGCGGGCAATGGCGCGATGCCGCGGCGCTGCGAGAGCTCAGCGACGGCGTTCGCGAGAGCTATCGGCGCGCATCCGCTGCGCCGTAGTCGCTGATCCGCAGCGCCGTAGCATCTCGTTCGGCAGATCGTCGCGCCATCCGTCGGCACCGGGCGCCATTGGTGCCAGCCGCGGCGTCGTCCGTCGCGACGCACCTTCAAACCCGCCGCTGCGCCCGCAAGACTCGCCTCGCACGCACCACCACGCGCGTGCGGGGAGAAAGACATGGTGCTGGTGCCCATCCACGTAACGGCCGGCCTGCTTGCGATCGGCGCCGGCGCCGTCGCGCTGTATGCCGTCAAAGGCGAGTGGCTGCACCGGCGCAGCGGCATGATCTTCGTCGTCGCGATGCTGGTGATGGCATCGACCGGCGCGGTCATGGCGGCGCTGAAACCCGACCGCGGCACTGCGCTCGGCGGCGTGATGGTCTTCTACATCGTCTGCACCGGCGTCCTGACCGTGCGGCGCACGGTCGAGCAATCGCGCGGCCTGCTGACGAGCCTCATGCTGCTTGCGCTGACCGTCGCCGCCAGCGAATTCGCGCTCGGTTTCGCCGCGCGCAACGCGGTCACCGGACGACATCGATGGCTATCCTTCGTATCTCTATTTCATCTTCGGCACGATCACGGCGCTGTGCGCGCTCGGCGATGCGCGCACGCTGCGCGCGGGCGCGCTCGAAGGCACGCGCCGGCTGGTCCGGCACATCTGGCGCATGTGCTTCGCGATGTGGTTTGCGACGACTTCGTTCTTCCTCGGCCAGGCCAAGGTGTTTCCGGAGCCGCTGCGCCACGCGTTCGGCATCCGCGCGATTCCGGTCGTGCTCGTCCTCGTCGTGATGTTCTACTGGCTCGGGCGCGTTTACCTGAAACGCCGTCGGCCGAACGATCTGCCGCTGCGCGGCGCGCAGATGTCGCGATGAGCGTTGCCCGCGCATGATGACGACTCGGGAAGGGGAAACGACGATGACCGCAAGAAATGCCGCTCGCACGATCGCCGTCCTCCTGCTGCTGCAGATGATCGCGGGACCGATCGTGAATTTTCGCCTGCTGCTGCCGGTGATCGGCCAGTCGGTCTTCCTGCAGGAAGCCGCGCCGCACGCGACGCAGATCGGCGTCGCCGTCGTGCTCGGACTGGTGATGGTCGGGATCTCGGTCGGCATCGCAGTCGTCGCGTGGCCGATTTTCCGCCGGCACAGCCGCGCGATGGCGTTCTGGCTGCTCGCGCTCGCGATCGTCAATCTCGGCGTCGGCGCGGTCGAATACATCAACACGCTGTCGATGCTGTCGCTACAGCAAGTCGTTCGCGAACGCCGATGCGTCGCAGCGCGACATGCTGCAGGCACTCGCCGGCGCTGTCGCCGCGCCGCGGATCTGGGCGCACTTCGTCGGGCTCATGATCGCGGGCAGCGTCGCCTTCGTGCTCTACGCGATCCTGTTCCGCTTCGCGCTGGTCCCGCGCGTGCTGGCCGGATTCGGCGCGCTCGCGGCCGCTATCGGAGATCGTCGCGGTCGGGATGCCGCTGTTCGGCCAGCCGGTCGTCTTTCCGATGATCGCGCCGCTCGGGCTCGCCCACATCGCGCTCGTCCTCTGGCTGCTCGTCAAAGGGTTCGCCGAGCACGAGCCCGCCTGAGACGCGCCGCGCACGCGTCCGACTGGACTATGCTTTCGACATGCCCGCCACCGTCCTTCCTGCAAAGCCGCGCGGCCTTGCGCTGATGCTGGGCCGCCAGCGCGTGCTGTTCACGCTCGGCTTCTCGTTCCTGCTCGTCGTTGCCGCTCGGGCTCGGCTGGAAATCGGGCTATCCCTCGCTGCTGATCCGCGCGCTCGCGCTCGGCTTGATCGCGATGCTCGCGTTCGGAGTATTCGAGCAATGGCCAAAGCGGATGCCGAGCTGGTTCGCGCGCTGGGTGGCGCAGGTGCTCGGCGTCGCGATTTCGATTCCGGTCGGCACGTTCATCATCTATGTGCTGTCGACGCACGCCGGCGCGCCGCCGTTCTGGCATGACAGCGAGCGTCTGCAGGGTTTCAGCGGGTTGATGCGGCCTCGGCCTCTTCATCGCGCCGTGGGCCGCGCTCGCCGCACTGGTGCGGCAGAAGGATGCGCTCGCGCGCCACCAGGCGCTCGCGTTCGAGCTCGAGCGCAGCGAGTTCGAGCGCCAGGCGCTCGATGCGCGCCTGCATCTCTTGCAGGCGCAGGTCGCGCCGCATTTCCTTTTCAACACGCTGGCCAACGTGCAGGCGCTGGTCGATACCGGATCGCCGCAGGCGCCGGCGGTGCTGCGCAGTCTCGTCGCGTATCTGCGCGCCGCGGTGCCGCGGCTCAACGAGCCGGTCACGACGTTCGGCCGCGAGTTGCAGCTGGTCAAGGCGTATCTCGAGCTGATGCACATGCGCATGCCGGATCGTCTGAAGTTTGCGCTGCATGTCGACGATGCGGCGCTCGGCGCTGCGTTGTCCGCCGATGACGCTGCTGACGCTGGTCGAGAACGCGGTGCGCCACGGCATCGATCCGAGCGAGGAGGGCGGCCGCATCGACATCACGATCGAGCGGCGCGGCGATCGCTGCCTCGTGCGCGTCGTCGATACCGGCGTTGGCCTCGGCCTTCCGATCAGGGCCTCGGCACCGGGCTTTCGACGTTGCGCGAGCGCCTCAAGCTGATCTTCGGCGCGGATGCGGAGCTTCGCGTGCGCGCAGAGGCGCCGCACGGCGTCTGCGCGGAGCTCGATCTGCCGGCGCGCGGAGCGACCGATTGATGCGCACGCGTCCGACCGCGCTGATCGCCGACGACGAGCCGCTGCTGCGCGACGCGCTCGCGCGCCAGCTCGCCGTGGCGTGGCCCGAGCTCGAGATCGTCGCGCAAGCGCGCAATGGCCGCGAGGCGATCCGGCATTTCGAGGCGCGCCGGCCGGACGTCTGCTTTCTCGACGTGCACATGCCGGGTCTTTCCGGCGTCGAAGCCGCGCACCACATCGGCCGACGCGCGCATCTCGTCTTCGTCACCGCATACGATCAGTACGCCGTGCAGGCGTTCGCCGAGGGCGTGCTCGATTACCTCGTCAAGCCGGTCGAGGACGCGCGACTCGCCGAGACCGTCGCGCGGCTCAAGGAACGGCTTGCCGCCGCGCACGCCCGCGCTCAACACCGAGGCGCTGCTGCGCGAGCTCGCCGCGCAACTGCAGCGCGGCGCGGCGCCGGCGCCGCTGCGCTGGATACGCGCGCAGGTCGGGCAGACGCTGCGGCTGATTCCGGTCGACGAGATCGACTACCTGCGATCCGACGCGAAATACACGCGCATCGCCTGGCGCGGCGACGCCGGCCAGCCGGGCGAGGCGCTGATCAGCACCGCGCTGAAGGAACTCGTCGCGCAGCTCGATCCCGAGCATTTCGCGCAGATCCATCGCTCGGTCGTGGTGAATCTGCGCGCGATCAGCCATGTCACGCGCGGCGACAACGAAACCGCCGGAATCCATCTCAAGGGACGGCCGGAAGTGCTGCCGGTCAGCCGCAGCTATCTGCATCTGTTCCGGCAGATGTGATGCGCGCAGCGACACCGAGCTTGCGTGCGCAATCCGCGACCCCATTTTACGTGAATGGCGCTGCGCCCGATCGCGTCCCTGCGCGCGCAAGCCAATCGCTCGCCACGGCTTCGCAAGCAATTGCCTGACCCCCCGGTCCTTCGTGGCAGTCGATATCATCGAATCCGCCGGAGATCCCCATGAGAAGCCCCCGCGATGCCGATCCGTTCGATCCCGTCCGCCGCAAGCTGGTGGTCGGCGGCGCCACGCTGGCTGCCGTCGCCACGCTCGGCGTGTTCGGCATGCGCCGGTTCATGGGCGCGTCGCCGGCGTTCGCGGCCGATGCGTCGCCGGCCGGCCATTTCGAAGTCACTCACACCGACGCCGAGTGGCGCGCGCTGCTGACGCCCGATCAATACGCGGTGCTGCGCCAGCAGGGGACCGAGCGCGCGTTCACGAGCCCGCTCGATCACGAGAAGCGCAGCGGCACGTTCTCGTGCGCCGGCTGCGCGAATCCGCTCTTCTCGTCGAAGACGAAGTTCGACAGCGGCACCGGCTGGCCGAGCTTCTGGCAGCCGCTGCCGAAGGCGGTGAACGAAGAGAACGACACGACGCTCGGCATGGTCCGCACCGAAATCCACTGCCGCCGCTGCGGCGGCCATCTCGGCCACGTGTTCGACGACGGTCCGCCGCCGACCGGCCTGCGCTACTGCATGAACGGCGTCGCGATGACGTTCAAGGCCGACGCGTGAGGAGCGCCGCGCATCCATGACGCTGATCCTGCTCGCCTATCTCGGCGGCGTGCTGACGATCCTCAGCCCGTGCATCCTGCCGGTGCTGCCGTTCGTGTTCGCGCGCGCGGGCCAGTCGTTCGTGCGCAGCGGATTGCCGATGCTGCTCGGCATGGCGATCACGTTCGCGCTCGTCGCGACGCTCGCCGCGGTCGGCGGCGCGTGGGCCGTGCACGCAAATCAGTACGGCCGCTACATCGCGCTGGTGATCCTCGCGCTGTTCGGGCTGACGCTGCTGCTGCCGCATCTCGCCGATCGGCTGATGCAGCCTTTCGTTTCGCTCGGCGCACGATTGTCGACGAGCGCCGAGGGCGGTGAGGCGGCGACCTCGGCATTCTCGTCGGTGCTGCTCGGCATCGGCACCGGACTTCTTGTGGGCGCCGTGCGCGGGACCGATCCTCGGGCTCGTGCTGACCGGCGCCGCGCTGCACGGCGCGAACGTCGGCACGTTCGGATTGCTGCTCGCGTACGCGGCCGGCGCGGCGACGTCGCTCGCGGTCGCGCTGCTGATCGGCGGACGCGTGTTCGCGGCGATGAAGAAATCGCTCGGCGCCGGCGAGTGGATACGTCGCGGGCTCGGCGTCGCGGTGCTCGTCGCGGTCGTTGCGATCGCATTCGGGTTCGACACGGGTGCGCTCGCGCAACTGTCGACTGCGAGCACGACGCGCATCGAACAGTCGCTGCTCGCGAAGGCCGGCGCAGACGCCGCCGCGAATCCGCGTCGCCCGCATCGCCCGAATCCGGCGCGCGATGATGGCGGCGAAGCCGTCGCTGACCGCGAACGATGCGCTGCCGGTCGAAGGCGTGATGCCGCCGCTCGACGGCGCGGTCACATGGCTGAACTCGCCGCCGCTGACCGCCGACGCGCTGCGCGGCAAGGTCGTCGTGATCGATTTCTGGACGTATTCGTGCGTGAACTGCCTGCGCACGCTGCCGTACGTGCGCGCGTGGTACGACAAGTACAAGGATCAGGGCCTCGTCGTGATCGGCGTGCACGCGCCGGAATTCGCGTTCGAGAAGGACATCGACAACGTGCGCCGCGCGGTCAAGGATCTGAAGCGTCGACTATCCGGTCGCGATCGACAACGACTACGCGATCTGGCGCGCGTTCGACAATCAGTACTGGCCCGCGCACTACTTCATCGACGCCGAAGGCCGCATCCGCCATCACCATTTCGGCGAAGGCGACTACGCCGAATCCGAGGCGATCATCCAGCAGCTGCTGGCCGAAGCCGGCGCGAAAGTCGCCGGCGGCGTCGTGCAGCCGGACGTCGGCGGCGTCGCGATGGCGGCGGAGTCTCGCGTGCAATCGCCGGAAACCTACGTCGGCTACGACCGCGCCGAGAATTTCGCATCGCCCGGCGGTGCCGTGCGCGATCGCGAGCACGACTATGCGATTCCGCCGCGAACTCACGACGAACCAGTGGGCGCTCGCCGGCGCGTGGACGATCGCCGATGAGAAAGCGACGCTCGCACGCGCCGGCGGACGCATCGCGTTCCGCTTCCATGCGCGCGATCGTCAATCTCGTGCTCGGTCCCGGCAGCGACGGCAAGCCGGTCAAGTACAAGGTCACGATCGACGGCAAGCCGCCGGGCGACGATCACGGCGTCGACAGCGCCGCCGACGGCAGCCGGCGAAGTGACCGAGCAGCGCCTTTACCAGCTGCTTGCGCGTCAAGGGCGACATCGCCGATCGCACGTTCGAGATCGAATTTCTCGATCCCGGCGTCGAGGCGTTCGCGTTCACGTTCGGCTAGACGCCGCGTCGGATACGCCTGCGCGCTTCGCGACGCGTGATTTCGCGCGTGTGCCGTGCGTGCGCGCCATGCGCGCGGCGGCCTGCGCGAACTTCGTGCGAAGCTCGGGCGGTCCGATCACGATGACCTCGTCGCCGAGACGCATCAGCTCGCGGATGCCGTAACTCGATCGATTCGAGCGGCAGCCGGCAGCGCACCCAGCCGCGGCGATCGGGTTTGCCCGCGGTGTCGCGCGGCCTCGCGCTGCACGTAAGGTCCCAGCATGTCGAGCATGTACACGCCCTGCGGCGACAGCCGCACGTCGGCATGCTCGTGATAGACGCCGGCTTCGTACTCGCGCACGGCCTTTTCCCAATGCGCGGCGAGATCGAAATGCTTCGGCGGCGGAACGTCTCGTCGGTGACCTCGGCGTCGTGGATGTTCGCCGCGCGATACGTGCGCACCGCGTTTCCGCTCTGCGCGACGAGGTACCAGACGCCGGCTTTCAGCACGAGACCGAGCGGCGCGAGCCGGCGCGGGCGCGCTTCGGTTTCGCCCGCGCGCCGGTAGCGCAGTTTCAGGATGCGCTCGCTCCACACCGCGCGCGCGATGACCGGCAACGACGGCAGCTGATCGGCGTGATGGAACCACGTGCCTGTGATCGAGATGGAAACGCGCGGCGATGCGTTCCGCGCCCGGCTGCAACGCCGGCGGCAGCGCGGCGAGCAGCTTGAGCCGCGCGGTCGCGAGCGCATCGGCGAGTCCGAGCTGCGCGGCGGGGCCGGGGAGCCCGGCGAGAAAAAGCGTTTCGGCTTCCGAAGGATTGAGCCCGGTGAGCTTCGTGCGGTAGCCATCCTGCAGTCGGAATCCGCCGCTGCGGCCGCGCTCGGCATACACCGGGATGCCGGCGGCGCTGAGCTGATCGATGTCGCGATGGATCGTGCGCACCGCGACTTCGAATTCGGCGGCGAGCTCGCGCGCGCTGATGCGGCCGCGTGTCTGCAGCAGCATCAGGATCGAAAGCAGGCGGCCGGCAAGCATGTGTCGCACTCTAGCAGAATACATGACATCAGATGGCATATATAGCCGTGGAAGATGGGCGCACCCAAACCGAAGGAGGTCGTCCGCATGAAATTCGTCCCGCTCGATGTTCGCTGCCGGTATCGCTGTTGCCGCACTCGGCGCAAGCGCTCCCGCGCTCGCCTCGCAGGATTCGCCGAAGGCCGGCGCGGAATCCGCCGAATCTCTCGGGCCTGCACGATTTCGATTTCCTCGCGGCAACTGGCGCGTGCACCATCGCCGCCTGAAGGAGCGCCTTGCCGGCAGCCACGAATGGGTCGAGTTCGAAGGCACGTGCAGCATGCGGCCGCTGATGGATGGCTACGGCAACGTCGACGACAACGTGCTGAACATGCCCGAAGGCGCGTATCGCGGCGTCGGCCTGCGTTCGTACGATCCGAAGACCGGGCAGTGGGCGATCTGGTGGCTCGACAGCCGCATGCCGCACAACCCGCTCGATCCGCCGGTGAAGGGCGGCTTCAAGGATGGCGTCGGCACGTTCTATTCCGACGACACGCTGCGCGGCAAGACCATTCGCGTCCGCTATACATGGTCGGACATCACGCAAGGACTCGGCGCGCTGGGAACAGGCGTACTCGCCCGACGCGCGGCAAGACCTGGGAAGTCAACTGGAAGATGGATTTCCGGCGGGCGCCGTAGCCGCACGGCGCCTGCGCCATCGCCGCACGGCGCCATAGGCCCGCACTATCTGCAATCAAGTTGTCATACGAACGGCAACGTACGCAGGAACGTCGCAATGCAGAATCGGCGCGCGTAAGCTTGCAGCGCGCGCCGTCATCCGGACGGCGTGCCCTTTCGAGGGGTAGGCCATGTCATTGCGCGCACTCTTTGGCGCCGCGATCCTGTTGCTGACGGGTTCCGGCATCGCCACCGCAGGCGGTCACGCGCCGACAGCCCCCGCGGGCAGCACCGTGTTGTACGTCATCATGGAGGTGATCGGTCCGGGCGGGCGCGGCGACGACTGCGGCGCGCTGACCGATTCCAGCATCACCGCCAATGTCGGCGATCACGTGCACATCTGCTATTTCGGGCAGAACAACACGGCGCAGACGCTCAACATCCATTCGATCAGCAACAGCGTCGACGGCGATCTCTTCACGGATTTCGATCTGGAGATCCAGCCAGGCGGACAGCAGCTGCTGGCCGACTTTCGCGTGACGGTCAAGCAATCGCTCGACGTGACGCACACATGGATCGCGCGCGAGAGCGCCGGCGGCAACCCGTTCACGGCGACGACGATGACGCATATCGAGGCGCTCGCGCCGACGCTCGCGCTCGCCCCGCCGACGATCGACGCGAGCGCCGAGCCCGGCCAGATCGCGCGCAGCGCGCTGACGATCACGAACGCGGGCACCGGCAATCTCGGCTGGCACTTCGGCGAGGCCGCAGCGCCCGCGCAACTGTTCTCGCCCGTTCGCGACAGTGCGGCCGCACGCGCGCTTGTGCGCGCTCCATCGACAGCGCCGAGTGGCACGACGGCCGTGCCGGCATTCGCAGTCAGGCTCGACGCGGCGGGCAACCGGCTGGTCTCGCTCGACATGGCCGATCCCGGCGTGCCGAGCGTCCTGCCCGGCACGTTGCCGGCCGCGATCAACGGCGGCGCGTTCGTCGACGATGATTTCAGTCGCGAATATCTGCTGAGCGACAGCGACGGGCTGGTCACGATCGACACGCAGACGGGCGACGTCGCGACGATCAACGCCGCCACGGCGCCCGATCCCGGCGACTCGGGCTGGCTCGGCATGGCCTGGGATCCTGTCGAGCGCGTTCTCTACGCGCTGTCGACGAACGGCGTGCTGCCGTCGCTGTACACGATCGATCCAGGGACCGGCGCGACGGTGCGCCTCGGCGAAATCAACGACCGCACGCTGACGATCAACGGCATCTACACCGCGATCACGGTCGATTCCGACGGCCGCATCTTCGCGATCGACGCGACCAACGATCTCCTCGTCGCGGTCGCTCGCGACGAATACTCGCTCGAAGGACGCGTCAGCGGCTACACGGTCGGTCCGCTCGGCCTCGACGTCGACGTGTTCTCGGCGCTCGCGTTCGACAGCGCGACGAACACGCTTTATCTCTCGACGATACCGGCCTCCGCGCCGAGCGCGATGTACACGCTCGACACCGTGACCGGACTTGCAACGCCGATCGGCTCGATCGGCGGCGGCAGCAACGCGTATGTCGCGATGGCCGCGGTCACGTCGGCGCGACCGTGCGGCCTCGCCGGCGACGTGGCGTGGCTCTCGCTCGACACCTACATCGAACCGCCGCTCGGACCCGGCGCGAGCGCGCCGGTCGGCGTGATTCTCGACGCGACCGATCTCGCCGAGGGCACGTACGATGCGAATCTCTGCCTGCATACGAACGACGCGGCACGACGCAAGGTGCCGATACCCGGTGCACTTCACCGTCGGCGCGGGTGCGGACGACATCTTCGATGCGAGCTTCGAAGGAGGCGTCCGATGAGCGCGCCCTTCGCCATCTCGCGCGGCCTCCATCGCGAAGCCGCTCGCTGCTTGTCTCGCCGCCGTGCTCGCGTCGTTCGGATCGGTGCGCATGCTCGATGCGAGTACGCCGTCGTCGTCCGTCGCGCGACACGCACCGTCGCACGCGCGCGGCGCGGATTTCGCTTTTCGCGATGCAACGGCGCACGTCGCGTCGTGTCCCATCGCCCGACCACGTCGCCGACATCCTGCCCGTCACCAGCTGCGCCGACGACAACGGGCCCGGCACGCTGCGCACCGTGCTCGCGGGCGCAGCCGACGGCGACACGGTCGATCTGAGCCAGCTCGCCTGCGGCACGATCACGCTCGCGCTCGGCGCGGTAACGACCACGGTCGACAACGTCGCGATCCAGGGCCCGGGTCGAGATCTCCTGACGATCGACGGCGCACACGCTGATCGTGTCATCGTGCTCGGCGGCGCCGGCACGCTCGCGATCGCCGACCTTCGCATCGTGAACGGCTATCTGCTCGGCGATTACAACGGCGGCTGCGTGCGTTCGTACGGAAACCTGAGCCTGACGCGGACCACGATATCCGGTTGCGAAATCGCCGCGTTCGGCTACGCGGCCGGCGGCGGCGCTGCGGCGCGCGCGGACATGACCATCGTCGACAGCACGATCAGCGGCAACACGGTCAGCGCGTCGAGCAACTATTACGGCTATCTCTACGGCGGCGGCGTCAATGCGGTCGGCCAGATGGTCATTTCCGGCAGCACGATCAGCGGCAACACGCAGATGTTTCTCGGCGACCTGACGCCGTATTCGCTCGCCTACGGCGGCGCGGTCAGCTCGCACTCGAGCACGACGATCACGGCTTCGACGATCGACGGCAACCAGGGCTCGACATTCGGCGGCGGCGTCTTCGTCACCGGGCACACCGACCAGTTCACGCGGCTTGCGATCGTGCGCAGCACGATCTCCGGCAACTCCGCGAGCCTCGGCGGCGGCGGCGTTTCGGTCGGCGGACAATTCAGGACCTATCTCGCATCGTTCGTCCTGCACGCAAGCACCATCGCCGAGAACACCAGCGCGGCCGGAGGCGGCGGTTTGCGCTTTCGCGATTACACGCTCGCCGACGTGCAGAGCTCGATCGTCGCCGGCAACACTGCCGCGGCGAATCCGGATCTCGACGCGGACGAAACGCTCGCGATTTACGGCGCCGACAACCTGATCGACGCCGCCGATCCTTCCATCGCGCTGCCCGCGGATACATTGCATGGCGATCCGATGCTGCTGCCGCTCGCCGACAACGGCGGCCCGACGCGAACGCACGCGCTCGCCGAAGGCAGCCCCGCGATCGATGCCGGCAACAACTATTTCGACGATGAATTCGACCAGCGCGGCGCCGGCTTCGTGCGCGTCGCCGGCGGACGTGCCGACATCGGCGCGTTCGAAGTGCAGGCTGCGGATGCGATCTTCGCGGACGGCTTCGACGGGCCGTAGTCGAGATTCCGACGCGTCCGCAAACGCGCGAACCGCGCACGATTCAGGCGTGAGGCACGGTTGCCTGGCGGCGTCACGGGCGGCGAATTGAGCTGCGCGAGAAGATCTGCCGCATACGGCGACGCGGACGCCTTCAACACCGGCTCGATCTCCGCGCGCAGCGCGCGCGCTTCATCGGCGCGACCGAGCGCGTCCAGCGCGCGTACGAGCGGAACCTTGATCTCGAGGATGCGCGGATCGGCCGGCGGGAACGGCGGGCTGCGCACGGCAATCGCCTCGCGCAGGAGCGCCTCCGCTTCGCTGGCGTGACCTAGCGCGAGATCGGCGCGTGCAAGCGCGAACAGCGGCGTGCCGAGGTTGATGTGCTTCGGCGCGAATACCGAGCGCGCCATCGCGACACTCCTCGTCGCCGTCGTCTGCGCCGCCGCTGCGTCGCCCGCGTCGAGCTCGGCGAGGCTCAGACGCGCGAGTATCACGCACTCGATCGGATCGGGTTTGACGTCGCCGCGCGCTGCCAATGCCGCGCGGGATTCCTGCAGTGCCTCGTCGTAGCGATGCTCCACGCGCAGGAGATCGGCCAGCGTCGCGCGATCGCGGTTGAGCCAGCCGGATGACGGTGGCTCATGGCGCTGCTCGATCGAGATCGCGTGCCGCTGCTCGGTCTCGGCTTCCGCGTAGCGGCCCCGCAAGCGCAGTACTTCGGCGAGATTCAACATCGGATCGGCGCTATCCCATTCGTCGTTCGAGCCTTGCAGCTTGGCCCAGATCGCCAGGGCGTTGCGGATCGCGGCCTCGGCCTCGCTGAAGCGGCCGATCTTGGCGTAGTCGTTGCCCATCGAGTTGTAGTTGGAAGCGACCACCTCGGGCCGCGCCGTCGTGAGATGTTCCATGAACGTGCCGAGGTCAACGCGGCCCGGCAGCGCTTCCTCGTAGCGGCCTGCGCGCTCGAGCGTCCACAGGAGATTGCCGCGCGCGGTCATCGTCTCGTAGTGCGCGGGACCGTAGACTTTCTCGAAAATGTCGACCGCCTCGCGCTGCAGGCGCTCCGATTCGGCGGTATGGCCGGCGTAGCCCTGGGATGCCGAGAGCTCCTGCAACGCGGTCGCCACGGTGCTGTGCACGGGTCCGTGCAGCGCGCGCGCAAGGTCGACCGCATTCTGCAACGCGACCGAAGCCTCATCGAAGCGCGACAGCTCGGTCAGCTCGTCGCCGAGCTCGATCCAGTCGGCGAGCACCGCCGGGTGCCGGTCGCCGTATGTCGCGCGATCGGTCGCGAGCGCCGCGCGCAGGAACGGTTCGGCATCCTTCGAGTTGTCCTGCCCGTGCAGCGACACCGCGATCACGCGCCGCGCCTCGGATGCGGAATCGTCGCCCGCGTGTCCGGCACGCGCGGCGAGCGCGATTGCCTGAGTGGCGTGATCGATCGCATCGGCGAACTTGCGCTTCTCCGATTCGATCTTCGCGATCGTCATCAGCGTGCGCGCCTTGACCTCGTCGGTCACCTCCGCATCGGACGCCGATGCGGCCGCCTGCTGGATCAATGGTTCGGCGCGCGTGTAGTCGCCAAGATCCCAATACAGGTGCGCGATAAGGACGGTCAGATCCAGACGCGTGCCGGTCTTGAGATCGGCGCCGGCGGCCAGCTGCTGCTCGCCGCTGTCCAACAGCTGCTTGGCGGTGATCGGCTGGCCGCGATGGGCGTCGGGCTCGGCGCGGTCGAACACGCCGACCAGGAACTGGCGCGTCGCGTCGGCGCGCTCGGCCTGTTCGCGCGCCGCCGCCGCTTGCCGGCGCGCGACGCCGGTCTGCCAGAGCGCGACGCCGAGCGAAGCGAGGATCGCCAGCAGGAACGCCGCAGTGGTCAGCACGCCGCCCTTGTGCCGCGATACGAACTTGCGCGCGCGATACCACCGCGATGGCGGATGCGCGGCCACGGGCTGGCCTGCGAGATGGCGCTCGATGTCCTCCGCGAATGCACCGGCCGATGCGTAGCGCTGCTCGGGCTCGGACGAGAGCGCTTTCATCAGGATGTTGTCGAGATCGCCGCGCAGGCGCCTGCGCAGCTGTATCGTCGCGTCGTCATCGTCGTCGTTCGCGACGAGCGCCGACGGCCGCCGTGCGGTGCGCGCTGGCCGCACGCCGAGCAGGAGCTCGTGCAGCAGCACGCCGAGCGCGTAGACGTCCGTCGCGGTCGTGATCGGGCCGGCGGCAATCTGCTCCGGCGCGGCATAGTCCGGCGTGAACACGCCGACGGTCGCGCCTTCGACGTTTTCCTCGAGCAGCTTGGCGATGCCGAAGTCGAGCAGCTTCACCGCGCCCTCGTCGGTGACGAGGATGTTCTGCGGCTTGATGTCGCGATGCACGATCAGCGCGCGGTGCGCGGCTTCGACCGCGCGGCACACCGTGAGGAAAAGCGTCGAGCCGCGCGCGCCCGTCGAGCGCGTGCGCGCTCGCGTAGCGCGTGATCGGCTTGCCGTCGACGTACTCCATCACGAGATACGGCACGCCGGCGTCGGTGAGGCCGCCGTCGATCAGGCGCGCGATGTTGGCGTGGTTGAGGCTCGCCAGCACCTGGCGCTCGCGCAGGAACAGGCGCTGCTCGATCTCGGAATAGAGTCCGCGGCGCAAAAGCTTGATCGCGACGTCCTGGCGGAAATCGCCGCCTTCGCGCGCGCCGAGAAAAACCGCCGCCATGCCGCCCTTGCCGAGCAGGCGCACGAGGCGGAACGCGCCGATGCGCTGGCCGACGAGACGCTCCGCGAGCACGTTGTCGGCGCCGAGCTTGCCCGCGTGCTCGCCGACCGGCGTATCCAGAAAACCGCGATCGGTTTCGTCGGCCGCGGCAAGCAGACGCAGCAGCGCGGTGCGTTCGTCCAGATCGAGCACGTGTGCGGCGATCCACGCCGCATGCGCGCCGTCCGGCAGATCCAGCACCGCATCGAACAGCGCGCGCAGCCGCGCGAGCGAAGCGCTGCCTGTATCGGCATGCTGCGTGTCGCGAGTGTCGGACGCGTCGTTCATGGCGCACCCCCGGGCGGCATCTCAGTAGAACGCCAAACGGCGGCCGATGGCGACATGGGCTGATCGTCAGCGCAGGATGTCGTGCAGGAACGCGCGCGCGAAGCGCCAGTCGCGGCTCAACGTGCGTTCGGTCACGCCGAGGATTTCGGCGATGCGCGGCAGCGGCAGGCCGCCGAAGTAGTGCAGGGTGACGAGCTGCGCCGCGCGCGGATCGTCGCGCTCGAGCTTCTTCAATGCTTCGTCGAGCTCGAGCGCGTGGCCGGCGGTCTCGTCGGCGATCGCCGCGTCCGGGTCGAGCTCGACCGCGACCGCGCCGCCGCCGCGCTTGATGCGCAGGCGCTGGCGCGCGCGGTCGACGAGGATATGCCGCATCGCCTGCGCGGCGTAGCCGAAGAACTGCCCCGGGTTGTCGAAATGCAGCTCCTGGCCGGCGCAGACCTTGACGTAGAGCTCGTGCACGAGCGCCGTCGTGTTCAGCGTCGCGCCGTCGCTGCGCGCGAGCTCGCGGCTCGCCATTGCCTTCAGGCGGTCGTAGACCTCGACGAACAACGCGTCGGCCGCATCCGGCGGCGCGGCCGCTGTCGTCGGCTCGTTTGGCAGAGGTCCGGTCACGAAGTGTCCTCCCCGGCGCGATTCTAGACCCGCAGCGTGCGCTCCGGGAAACGCCGGCACGGCGTCGGCTCGCGATCGCGTCGAAGGCCGTTCGCCACGCATGTCGGTGTGCGCCGCCGAACGTCGTTCTTTTCGACCGACGGAACGACGTCAAGGAGAACGCCATGTCGCACAGGAAACTCTCGAAATCCACACTCGCCGCCCTCGCTGCATGTTTCGGCGGACTCGCCGCGTTCAGCATCGCGCCGAACGCGAACGCTTTCGCGGTGTACACGGTCGGCGGCGACGCCACGTGCCAGTTCGCGTTCGTGCAGGACGCGATCGACGCAGCCGCCGGGAATCCGGGCGAGGACTACGTTTTCATCGCGTCGAATCGCGTGTACGAGGATCAGCACCTCGTCGTCTCCGACCAGGACGTCGACATCGTCGGCGGATTCACCGACTGCAGCGACTTCGATCCGGGCACGGATCAGACGGTGATCGGCGGCACGTCGGGCCATAGCGTGCTCGAGATCGAGGGCACGAGCCATGTGTTGCTCAGCAATCTCGAGCTCACCGGCGCCGTCATGGACGATAGCCACAGCGGCGGCGGCATCTACTTCGGCGGCGAGGGCGGCCTCACGCTGCAGACGTCATGGATCTTCCAGAACCAGGCCGGCTACGGCGGCGGCATCGACGTGAGCCCGACCGGACCGACGACGCTGACGCTGCTCGGCTCGGTCGTCTCGAGCAACACCGCGCTCGTGTCGGGCGGCGGCATTCGCATCGAAGGCAACACGACATTGATCGTCGAGCATTCGGCGGACGGCGCGCAGTTCGACTTCGTCACCAACAACCATGCGCTCGGCCAGGGCAACATCGGTTTCGGCGGCGGCATCGAGGTGCTCGGTCCCGCCGTCGCGAATGTCGCTGCGGTCGTCGCGCAGAACGACGCGCCCTACGGCGCCGGCATCGCGGGGCTCGCGACCGAGCATGGCGGCGTGCGCGTCAACGTGTACGCGACGAATGCGGGAAGTCCCGGCGCGATCTACGAGAACACCGCATCGAGCACAGGCGGCGGCGTGTTCCTGAAGCCGTACGCCGACATGGGCACGAACGCGACGCTGTGCGCGCGCAATTTCTCGATCCACTCCAACACTGCGATCAACGGCGCGGCGATCTACGCCGATCTCGACGGCGACAAGGGTTCGGGCGTGCTGTTCAACAGCGCTTGCGACGGACCGCCGCAGGGCGTCGCCTGTTCGGCTGGAACGTCGTGCAACACGATCCACGACAACAACGCGTCGGGCGGATCGACCATCCTCGTGCAATCGAAAGGCTTCTTCGCGGGCGATCGTTTCGAGATGCGCCACAACGCGGCGGCATCCGTCGATCGGCGAGATCACGGACGCGCCGACACAGGTACTGCTGTCGAACTGCCTGCTGGCGGGAAACGACGTCAGCGGGCCGCTTCTCGACGCGTACACGCCGGGCGACCTGCACATCGAGTCGGAACTGGCGGTCGATGGCTGCACGTTCGTGGCCGATGCGATCGGAGCGTCCGTCGTCGTCCACGCACAGGTTTCGCAGTTCCTCCTGCACGACAGCATCGTCGACGAACCCGGACGGCAGACCGTGGACGGCGCTCGTGTTCATGCCCGACGTCGCGTACGTGCTTTCCAACGACGTGAACACGCTGCCGCCGATCGAGGGCGTCGCGCTCGGCGAGCCGACGTTCGTGGACGCACGCGAGCGGTGACTACCACCTGCAACCGACGTCGCTCGGCGTCGATTTCGCACCGACCGGGCTGACACCGCTCGATCTCGACGGTCAGGCACGCACGGTCGATCTCAGCGCAGCGGGAAACCTGTGGGGACCGATGGATCTTGGCGCCTACGAGATCCAGGACGGCGGAATCGTCAACGATCCGATATTCGGCAACGGCTTCGACTGATCGGCGGCAACGCACGAATCGAGTCAGCCGGAAACTGCGGGGGTGTGCCATGTGGACCACGAAAAGACTGTGTTGTGCAGCTGCGATTTCGATGACGTTCGCTCTGGCGTGCGCGTCCGATGCGTCGGCGTTCATCGTGTACAAGGTCGGCGCCGCCGCCGATTGTCCGTACCACACGATACAGGAGGCGGTTGACGCTGCTGCTGCGAATCCGGGCGAGGATCTCGTCTGGATCGCGCACGATCAGTCGTACACGAACCAGGAAATCTTCATCACCGACCAGGACGTCGACATCACCGGCGGTTTCGACGACTGCGACGACATCGATCCCGGGACCGATTCGACGCTCATCAGCGGCAACGGCAACGGCGGCGCCGCGGTGTTCACGATCCGCGGCGCGAGCCAGGTGTTCTTCGGCAACCTCTCGATCATTGGCGCGCATCGCGACGGCGACGCCAGCGGCGGCGGCATCGATTTCGACGGCGAGGGCAACGTGCAGACGCAATACCTCAGCGTCAGCCAGAACTCGGCCGGCTACGGCGGCGGCATCAACATGAAAGGCGAGGGCGCCGGTGCGGAGCTCAAGCTCCTGCACGATACGATCTTCGTCGGCAACACCGCATCGACCTCGGGCGGCGGCATTCGCCTCGAAGGCAATGCGCGTCTGATCGCGGTCCAACCGTCGACGTTCATCGCGATCAATCATGCGCCGGGCGGCTACGGCGGAGGCATCGAGGTGCTCGGGCCGGCGCAGGCCGACATCGGCTCGCCGGGCTACGGCGAAAACGGCGTGGTCCAGAGCAACGACGCGCAATACGGCGGCGGCATCGCGGTGATCGCGATCAACGACAACGAGGACCCGCTGGTGCGCCTGTTCACCGTGGACCCGTCGCATCCCGTCCAGATCGCCAACAACTCGGCGTCCGCGACCGGCGGCGGCGTGTATCTCAAGCCGCGCTTCGGGCCGTTCCCCGAAACCTATGTCACCAACGCGGTCCTCTGCGCCTACGATTTCCGGATCCACGACAATGTCGCCGTGGAAGGCAGCGCCATCTATGCCGACGAAGACTCGGACGTCGGCGGCGGGGGCACTGGCAGCAGCGTGGCGCTGAATACCAATCCACAGTTGCTGTTCCGCGGAAGCGACACGTTCCCCTGCGTCACGCCGGTGTCGCCACCCGCGCTCGGCGCGGTAGCGTGCGCCCCGGACGTGCCGTGCAACGAGATCGACGACAACATCGCTGTGGACCTCGGCGGGAATCCGACACCGGGATCGGCCATCCTCATGCAGACGGCCGGTCAGCTCTACGCCGACCGGTTCAGCCTGCGCGGCAACGAGGGCGCGCACGCTATCCGGCTGGTCGAGTCTGCTCTGGCCGAGCTCGGCGACTGCCTTCTCGCGCAGAACGCCACGAACGAGCTGATTTACGCAACCGGCGGATTCCAGCTCAAGATCGACAGCTGCACGCTCGCCGCAAACGTGGTCAGCTCGGGCGTCGTGGTCTACGACGACACGCAGTTCTTCGAAGTTACGCGCAGCATCATCGACCAGCCGGGCCGAGTCGCGATCGACTTTCTTGGCAATCCCGACGACATGACGCTGCAATACGTCCTCGCCAACGATACGTCGGGCCTGAGCGGCCTCGATCTCATCTCGGGTTCGCCGACGTTCGTCGATGCCGCAAATGGCAACTTCCACCTGCAGCCCGCATCGCTCGGTGTGGACTACGCGCCCGCTGCGGGCGGCTACGATCTGGATCGCCGCTCGCGCGACGTCGATCTGGTGGACCAGCCGAACGCGTTCGGTCCGCGCGATCTCGGCGCCTACGAGATCCAGCTGCGATGTTCGGGTACCGACACGGTGTTTTGCGACGGCTTCGACCCGGACTGAGCGCGCGTTGTCAGCGAAACCGCAGTCGCTCCGAGGAACAGTTTGAAACGGCTGCGCGATCGAGATGCGTGGCGGACGGTCCGATGCAGGTGCGGACTGTCCGAAACGATCCGCGGCGATCGTTAGTCGCCCGCAGGCGTCCGCGACCGCGATGCGCGCGTCTCAGGGCCCGTTCTCGAATCCGTTCGCGAAGATCGTGTCGGACACAGGCTGAAGCTCGAACGCGCCAATGTCCGGCGCGGCTCCCGACACGCGCGGATAGCCGTCGCCGCGCTGATCGAACAGGAGCGCATCGACATTGCTGCCGGTGTCGATCGCAGGGCTGGCGGCCGCGAGCGCGTGCGTCGGCGTGAGGCCGCCGTTGTACGCGAGCGGCGCAAGCATCGGATCGGCGCTCAACGTGTCCGCCGGAACCGGAAGATTGGAGGCGACGATGAGGTCGTGGCTGCCGACGATCGGATTGGTGACGTTGCCGCCGATGTCGGCCGCATACGGCGCCCCCGATGGCGCGCCATTGTCGGCGATGATCGTGCTTTCGATCTCAGGCGCGGGATCGCCCTGCAGGAAAACGCCACCCACGGCGTACCCCGCGGTGTTGAACGCGATCGTGCTGTTGTGCGCGATCAACGTTCCGACGGTCGAGAGCCCGCCGGCGATAAACGAGGCATAGTTGCCGGTCACCGTGCTGTTGATGAGCTGCACGTCCCCCGGGACGAGGACGCCGGCCGCGGCATACCCGGTGCTTGCCGAGATCGTGCTCGAGGTGATCAGCGCGGGTCCGGGCGCGTACAGCGCGCCACCATAGCCCGGAATGTCGGCGGTGCCGATCGAGCAGTCCGTGATCGTGACGTAGTGGAGCTCGACGGGGCCCTGGAAGAACGTGCAGCCGCCGAGCACGTAGGCATATCCCGGCATGCCGTCGTAGCGTCCGTGCGCGATCGTCAGGTGATCGATCACCGTCGTGAAGTTGTTGAGGCCGACGAAAATGCTGTCGGTGCCGTTGCCGTCGATCGTCAGCACGGCATCGGTCGGGCCGTGGATCGTAAGATCGGTGACGATTCCGATGGCGCCCTGCGTCAGCGTGATCGTGCTGCAGGTCAGCGCGCTGAGATCGATCGTGTCGCCGCTGATCGCATCGTTGATGACGGCGCGCAGCTCGCCCGGCGTGCCGTCGTCGGTGCAGCTCGTGACCGGTGTCGTGACCGGGGCGCGCGGCGTTTGATGCCGCGTGCGCGACGCAGAGCGTGCGGCTGCCGCCTCGGCGCGGAACCCATGCGGAACCGGAAAGTGGGTCCCGCCTGCGGCGATGGGACCACTCGCGAGCGCGAGCGCGACACAGGCGGCGAGCGGCAGGGATCGGCTGTTCGCGAATCGATCGTTCATCGTGGCTCTCCTTGTCGTGAGCGGTCGTGACGGGCGTCAACGCAGGTGCAGCTTCTCCGCGCAAGTATCTCGCGAGGGCGTCGGCATGGAGCGTACCGCCGCAGAGCCCGATATAACCGTCGGGCCGTAGCAGATAGAACGATGTGTGCGGAATCTTCGCCTGCGCGAGCGCCGCCTCGTTCGCCGGATCGGCAGGCACGGCGTGCACCTGGAGAAGGCCGCCGAATTCGGGCATGCCTCTGCTCGGACTCGTCTGCCCGAAAAGGAGCAGATGAAAGTGCGTGTCGTCGAGCGTCGCGAAGAGATCCTCGACCGGACTTCCGCTTCGCATGACGAGCTTGAGCCACGGAAAGCGGTCGCCGGCCTGCGGCGCGGTCGCCGGCAGCGGATCGGTGCGCGAGGACAGCGGGCTGCCGCGGTAGTGGATGCCGGTTTGCGAGACGACGCGGAACGCGGCCGCCTGGACGCGTTTCAGCGTCATCGCGAATGCGGCGATGCGCGCGATGACCTGCGTGCGCATGCAGGCCCGCGAGCGGGCTGTCGGAGACGACCAGCTTGAAGCCGCGATCGGTCGTTTCGAGCAGTCGCTTGGCGACCGGGATGCGCTCGTCCTCGTACGAATCGAGCAGCGCCGCGTCGGCCTTGCCTGCGACGACGAGCGCGAGCTTCCAGGCGAGGTTGTACGCATCCTGCAGTCCCGTGTTCATGCCCTGCGCGCCGACCGGGCTGTGGATGTGCGCGGCATCGCCGAGCAGGAAGCAGCGGCGGTCGCGGAAGTGCGCGGCGCGCGCGATGATGGATGCGGTACGTCGAGAACCACGTGCACGAACGGAATGCGAGCGCGTCGCCCGCTTCGCCGCGTATCGACGGCACGACCTCGTCGAACGTGAGCCCGTCGCGACCGCGCAGCTCCGGCGGCACGATGCCGACGATGCGCCAGTGGTTCTCGCCGCGCATCGGAAAGAAAAGATGGAATCCCGCGCGCCAGAGGTAGATGTTGACTTCGTCGGGCACCATCGTGCCGGTCATCTCGACGTCGGCGACGAAGAACACGTGCTCGTACGGCGCGCCCGGAAACGCGATGCCGTTGAGCTCGCGCACGGCGCTGTGCGCGCCGTCGCAGCCGGCGACCCAGGCGGCATCGAGCGTGCGCGAAGAACCGTCGGGCTGCTTCAGCGTCGCGGTGACCTTGTCGGCGTGCTGCTCGATGCCGGTGAGCTCGGTGTTCCATTGCACCGCGATGCCGAGCTCGCGCAGCTTCTCGCCCATGATGCGTTCGTTGTCGTCCTGGCCGAGGATCAGGATGTACGGATACGGCGTGACATGCGCGGCCGGCGTCGCCGAGCGGCACGCGGCCCCTGCGCTTGCCGTCGGCCCAGAGATTGGCGCCGGTGCCGCGCTTGCCGAGCTCGAGCGCGCGGTCGACGATGCCGAGCTTCTCGTAGATCTCGAGCGTGCGCGCCTGCACGCCGAGCGCGCGCGTCTCGCGCGCGGGTCCCGCGTGGCGGTCGATGATCAGCGGCGTCAGGCCGCGCCGCGCGAGCTGGTTGGCGAGCATGAGACCGGTCGGACCGGCGCCGACGATGAGAACATCGGTATCCAAGGCGTCTCCCATGGTTTCGACCGGAAAATGCTAGCGCGGACCGCGTGGCCTTGCTCGCTGTCCGTCGCTGCGGCGCGCCAAGTCGGGGTCAGCGCGCGGATTCATGCCATGTCTCCGCGCAGCGCGCGCACGCGTTCTTCGAGCAGCGCCGCCGTCGCCTGTTCCGGCGGCACCGGCGTTCCGATCGCGACTTCGATGCGTGCGCGGAACCTGCGCGGCAGGCGCATGCGTCCGAGCGCCGAATCGCGGCGGCTGAATACCGATCCCCACAGGCCGCGCAGTGCGATCGGCACGACCGGCACCGGCCGTCGCGCGAGGATGCGTTCGATGCCGGGCCGGAACGTCGCGATCTCGCCGTCGCGCGTGATGCCGCCTTCGGGAAAGATGCAGACGAGCTCGCCGTCGGCGAGCGCGCGGTCGACTTCGTCGAACGCGCGCTCCATCAGCGCCTCGTCTTCCTTGCGCCCGGCGATCGGGATCGCGCGCGCGGTGCGGAAGATGAAGCGCAGCACCGGGATGTTGAAGATCTTGTAGTACATGACGAAGCGCGGCGGCCGGCGCGTGCACGCATTCACGATCAGCGGATCCATGAAGCTGACGTGGTTGCAGACCAGCACGCGCCGGTCCTTCGTCCGGCACGTTGTCGGCGCCTTCGACGCGGATGCGGTAGAGCAGGCTGACGATGATCCACGACAGGAACCGCATCAGGAACTCGGGCACCAGCGTGTAGATGTAGATCGCGACCGCGGCGTTGAGCAGCGCGGCGATCAGGAAGATCTGCGGGATCGAGAGGCCGGCCGCGCCAAGGCCGATGCCGAACGCGGCCGCGGCGACGATGAAGAGCGCGTTGATGATGTTGTTGCCGGCGATCACGCGCGAGAGCTCGCTCTTCGGCGCGCGGCTCTGCACGAGCGCGAACAGCGGCACGATGTAGAAGCCGCGCGAACACGCCGACCAGGACGAAATCGATCACGATGCGCCAGCTGCCGGGCGCGGTCGACGAACGCGAGCGCGGAGAGCTCATGCAGCGTCGCCGGCAACGGCCGCGCGAAATAGAGATCGAGCCCGAACAGCGTGAGGCCGATCGAGCCGAACGGCACGAGGCCGATCTCGACGCGCCGTCCCGACAGCTTCTCGCACAGCAGCGAGCCCGCGCCGACGCCGATCGAGAACAGCGCGAGCACCAGGATCGACACCGATTCGGTGCCGCCGAGGAAGATCTTCGTGTAGTTCGGCAGCTGCATCGTGAAGACGCCGCCGAAGAACCAGAACCACGAGATGCCGAGCACCGAGTTGAACACGGTGCGGTTCTTCGTCACGAAGCCGAGCACGCGCACGGTCTCGGTGAACGGATTCCAGTTGAATTTGAGATCGGGCGCGGCCGCCGGCGCCGGCGGAATCGAGCGGCTGACGAGATAGCCGAGCACGGCGATCGAGAGCACGAGGATCGATGCCGCGGTCGGCCCGACGCCTGCCATCGCCATCGCCGAGCCGCCGGCGATCATGCCGATCAGGATCGCCAGCGAGGTGCCGGTCTCGACCAGCGCGTTGCCGCCGACGAGCTCGTCCGGATGCAGCGCCTGCGGCAGGATCGCGTACTTGATCGGGCCGAACAGCGTCGAGTGCAGGCCCATCAGGAACAGCACGCTCAGCATCAGCCACAGGCTGTGCCGGTGGAACGCGACCGCGGCGAGCGCCATCGCGGCGATCTCGAACAGCTTCACGAAGCGGATGATGCGCGTCTTCTCGAATTTCTCGGCGAGCTGGCCCGCGCGTCGCCGAAAACAGGAAGAACGGCAGGATGAACAGCGCCGGCGCGATGTTCGAGTAGAAGCCGACCGCGCTCTCGTCCAGGCCCATGTGGAAGCCGACCAGCACGACCAGCGCGTTGCGGAACGCGTTGTCGTTGAACGCGCCGAGCGCCTGGGTCGCGAAGAACGGCGCGAATCGCCTGAGGCGCAGCAGCTCGAACTGGTTGTGTCCCGACATGGCGCGCTCCGCGGAAGGACGGGGCAATCTACCAGAGCGCGTGGCGGCGCTCGTTGCGGTGTCGTGCGGGATTCGGGATTTCGGGATTCGGCAAAGGCAGCAATCTCGTCATTCCGGCGAAGGCCGGAATCCAGCTCCTGCGGTCGGCGAGAAACTGGATCCCGGCCTTCGCCGGGATGACGATCGTGTTGGTCGCATATGGCATTCGTCCCATTCCCGCCCGCTGAACTCGCCCTCCCGTATGCGGTCCGACCTGGGCCGCCCCGAGCGGTTAAACTGCGCGTCCTTTCGCCAGACCTACGATTCACGATGTCGAAGTCCAAGTCCCTGAAATCCCTCGCGGCGCTGGTCGCTTCAATCGCCTTCTTTGTCGCGCCGCACGCGTTCGCGGCCGAGGCGCTGGTCAAGCCGGTGCCGGTGCCCGATCTCTCGAAGCTCCCGCAGGCGCAAGCCGAAGAGCTGCGCCAGTCGCGCATCGAATTCGAGAAGATGAGGCCGACGCTGGTCGGCGATGCGCTCGCGCAGGGATACGCGATGATGGGCGCCGCGTACGCGCGATCCGGGTTCTACGCCGAATCCGCGGTCGCGTTCGACGATTCCATCGCGCTGATGCCGGACGATTCGCGCTGGATCTACGCGCGCGGCATCGTCGCGCGGATGCAGAAGCAGAACACCGAAGCGCAGGGCTACTTCGAGCAGGCGCTGACGCTGAACCAGGAATACCTGCCGATCCGCATCGCGGTCGTCAACGCGCGCATCGAGCAGGGCGATCTGGAAGGCGCGCGCAAGCTGCTCACCGATTTCGTTGCGGCAAATCCGAAGGAGCCGGTCGCGCTGGCGATGGCTCGGCGATGTCGCGCTGCGCCAGAAGCGCTACGCCGATGCGATCGACGCGACCAATCGCGCGCTGGCGATCGATCCGAAGGCGACCAAGCTGTACGGCCAGCTCGCCGACGCGTACACCGGCGCCGGCAACGCGAAGGCTGCGGCCGACGCGCGCGCGAAAGTCGGCGACGGCATGCCGGCGCTGGGCGATCCGATCGGGCTCGGGCTCGTGCAGGTGCAGCTGCCCGCGCAGCCCAACGCAGCGAAGCCTGACGCGCAGCCCGGATCGACCGGTGTCAACGCCGCCGCGGCGCGCTCGCTGACGCCCGAGCGCGAAGCGGCATTCCTGCTCGCGACGAAGCAGTACGACGTCGCGCGCCAGAAGCTCGACTCCGCGCTGCGCAATCGCGCCCAACGATGCCGAGCTGCTCGCGATCTATGCGCGCGTCGAGGCCGCCGACGGCAATCTCGCGCAGGCGAAGACGCGCGCGCAGGCGGCCGTCACCGCAAATCCGAACGCGCCGGCGGCGCAGTTCGTGTTCGGCCTCGTGCTCGAGATGATGAGCGACGATCGCGCCGCGCAGCTCGTGTACGAGAAGGCCATCTCGCTCGATCCGAAGGCGCCGGAGCCGCAGATGGCGCTCGGCCAATCTCCTGATGCGCACGGGTCGCTACGACGAAGCGGCCACGCGCTATCGCGCGGTGACGCAGGTCGACAAGACCAACGGCGAAGCGTGGACGCGTCTGGTCGCGGCCGAAGCCGCGGCCGGCAAGTGCGACGCGGCGATCCGCGATATCAACGGCGCGCTCGCCAAGGATGCGCGCAACGGCATCCTGATGCAGCTCTTCGTGCGCCTGACCAGCACGTGCCCCGCGAGCCACGCCGAGGAAAAGCGCATGGCGCTCGACTACGGCGGCAAGATCTACCAGCAGAGCGACGCCGCACCGGTCGGCGAGGCGTATGCGCTCGCGCACGCCGCGAACGGCAAGTGGGACGATGCGGTAAAGACGCAGCAGGCCGCGATGTTCGTGCTCGTGCGCAACGGCCGCCGCAACGATCTGCCGGCCTATCGCGATTTCCTGCAGCAGTTCCAGGCGCACAAGATGCCGGATCACCCGTGGGCGCCGATGAGCGAAGTGTTGCGGCCGGAGCGTCCGGGGCCCGATCCGAAGCCGATAGCGAAGTAGGGCTCGGCCCGGCGAGCCGGGCCCGAGAACTCTCGCGCGTCGCATCGAAGGCATCGATACCGGCCTTCGGGGATGAGGGCGGTTCGTTTCTTCGTCGAGGGAACTACTTGCGCAACGCGCGGTGCCCGATGTCGCGCCGATAGAACGCACCATCGAGCCGTATGCCGCGCGCGGCCGCATACGCGCGATCGCGCGCCTCGGCGAGATCGTCGCCGAGCGCGCACACCGTCAGCACGCGCCCGCCGGCGCTGACGACGTTGCCGTTCTCCTCGCGCGTGCCCGCGTGGAACACCTTGACGTCCGCGCCGGGCTCCGCGTCGAGCCCTTCGATCACATCACCGGTGCGCACTTTCGCCGGATAGCCGTGCGCGGCGATCACGACGCCGATCGCCGGCCGCGGGTCCCAGCGCACGCTCTTTCCTTCGAGGCGCTTTTCGAGCGCGGCCAGCACGAGATCGGCGAGGTCGGATTCGAGCCGCATCATGATCGGCTGCGTTTCCGGATCGCCGAAGCGCACGTTGAATTCGATGACCTTCGGCGCGCCGTCGCGGCCGATCATGAGGCCGGCGTAGAGGAATCCGGTGAACGGCGCGCCTTCGGCCGCCATGCCGGCGAGCGTCGGACGGATCACTTCGTCGAGGATGCGCCGCTCGACGTCCGCGGTCACGACCGGTGCGGGCGAGTACGCGCCCATGCCGCCGGTGTTCGGGCCCGAGATCGCCTTCGTCGCGGCGCTTGTGGTCCTGGCTCGTCGCCATCGGCACGAAGTTCACGCCGTCGCTCATGACGATGTAGCTCGCTTCCTCGCCGTCGAGGAATTCCTCGATGACGACGCGCGCGGACGCATCACCGAATGCATGCGCGCCGAGCATGTCGCGCAACGCCTGCTCGGCGTCGGCGAGCGTCAGCGCGACGATGACGCCCTTGCCGGCGGCGAGCCCGTCGGCCTTGATCACGATCGGCGCGCCGCGGCGGCGCACGTAGGCGAGCGCGGCATCGAGATCGGTGAACACCTCGTATGCCGCGGTCGGGATGTTGTGGCGGTGCAGGAAATCCTTCGCGAACGCCTTCGATCCTTCGAGCTGCGCGGCGATGCGCGTCGGCCCGAAACAGCGCGAGCCCCGCCGCGCGGAAGCGATCGACGACGCCGGCGACGAGCGGCCCTTCCGGACCGACGACGGTGAGGTCGATGTTCTCGCGCTGCACGAGCGCGATCAGGCCGTCGATGTCGGTCGCGGCGACATCGGCGTTGCGGATGCCGGGCTCGCGCGCGGTGCCGGCGTTGCCGGGCGCGACGATGACTTCGTCGACGCGCGGCGGATTGCCTGAGCTTCCAGGCCAGCGCGTGCTCGCGGCCGCCGGAGCCGATGACGAGGACTTTCATGGAGAGCGGGATGGGATGGGGCGAGAGGCGAGGGCGCGACATCCGACGCGTTGACGACGCAGCGCTGCGGCTCAAGCGCGTGCGCATCGCCCTCTCGTCCCTGATCTCCGCTCGTCAATGCCGGAAATGGCGCACGCCGGTGAACACCATCGCCATGTCGTGCTCGTCCGCCGCCGCGATGACTTCGCTGTCGCGCATCGATCCGCCCGGCTGGATCACCGCGCGGATGCCGGCTTCGGCCGCGGCGTCGATGCCGTCGCGGAACGGGAAGAATGCATCGGAGGCCATGCCGCAGCCGTGCACCTCGAGGCCGGCTTCGGCGGCCTTCATCGCGGCGATCTTCGCGCTGACGACGCGGCTCATCTGGCCCGCGCCGATGCCGATCGTGCGGCCTTCGCGCGCGTAGACGATCGCGTTGGACTTGACGAACATCGCGACGTGCCAGGCGAACAGCAGATCGCGCAGCTCGGCCGCGTCCGGCACGCGCTTGGAGACGACCTTGAGATCGGTCATCAGCAGCGTGTCGCGGTCGGTGTCCTGCACGAGCAGGCCGCCGGCGATGCGCTTGAAGTCGAGCGACGACGACGGATTCTCGTCCCAGACGCCGCTGGCGAGCACGCGCACGTTGGGCTTGGCGCGCGAGCGCGGCGAGCGCGGCGGCGTCGATGTCGGGCGCGATGACGACTTCGACGAACTGGCGCTTGACGATCTTTTCCGCGGTCGCGGCGTCGAGCGTGCGGTTGAACGCGATGATGCCGCCGAACGCCGAGACCGGATCGCAGGCATAGGCGTGCTCGTACGCCTCGCCGAGATCGGTGCCGAGCGCGACGCCGCACGGATTGGAGTGCTTGACGATGACGCAGGCCGGCGTCTTGCGGAACGCCTTGACGCATTCGAGCGCGGCGTCGGCGTCGGCGATGTTGTTGAACGAGAGCTCCTTGCCGGCGAGCACGCGCGCGGCGGCGACGGTGCCGGCCGGTACGTGGCTCTCGACGTAGAGCGCGCCGCCCTGGTGCGGATTCTCGCCGTAGCGCAGCGTCTGCTTGAGCTCGAACGCGAGATTCAGCGTCGGCGCGAACGGCTCGATGCGCTCGCCGTCGGTGCGCGCGCCGAGCCAGTTCGCGATCACGCCGTCGTAGCGCGCCGTGTGCGCGTACGCCTTGGCCGCGAGCCGGCGCCGCAGCGTCAGCGTCGTGCCGCCGTGCGCGAGCGCTTCGAGGATCTCGGCGTAGTCGGTCGGATCGACGACGACCGCGACATGCTCGTGGTTCTTCGCGGCGGCGCGCAGCATCGCCGGGCCGCCGATGTCGATGTTCTCGATCGCGTCGGCGAGCGTGCAGTCCGGGCGCGCGGTCGTCGACTCGAACGGATAGAGGTTCACGATCAGCAGATCGATCGGCGCGATCTCGTGCTGCGCCATCACCGCATCGTCGATGCCGCGCCGGCCGAGCAGGCCGCCGTGCACCTTCGGGTGCAGCGTCTTGACGCGGCCGTCCATGATTTCGGGAAAGCCGGTCAGCGTCGAGACGTCGGTGACCGGCACGCCGCCCTGGCGCAGCGCCGCGGCGCTGCCGCCGGTCGAGACCAGCGCGACGCCGAGCGCATCGAGTCCGTGCGCGAAATCGACGAGGCCGGTCTTGTCGGAAACGCTGAGCAGGGCCCGCCGGACGGGCACCAGGGTCGCATCGAACATGGCGCGTCCACGGGCGTAAACCGTGGATTATACCGGCGCTTCGGCGGCGGAGCAGGAATCGCCTGAAGCCTCCCAAGATGAGGCGGCGGCAATAGCAGAACTGAAGCGTAGACGATCAAAAAACGCGCGTTCAAGCGCGCGAAGTCATTCCGCCGACCTAGTCCGCAAGGCCGTACTGATGCAGCTTCTTGCGCAGCGTCGCGCGATTGATGCCGAGCGCGGCCGCGGCCTTGCTCTGATTGCCGCCGTACCAGGCGAGCACTTCGCCGAGCAACGGCGACTCGACTTCGTGCAGCACGAGCGCGTGCAAGCCTTCGCGCGGCTGCGATTCGACGTCTGCAAGATAACGGCGCACCGCACGCGCGACGCACTCGCGCAGAGCAGGCTGCAATTGCGGTTCATGCGCGGCATCGGCGCGCAGGACACTAACGGCATTCACGAGAGGATGGCCCCGTTGGATTCTCGAACTTCCTTGAGCGGCCAGTGTGCACATCGGGAGTGCACACGGGGAGAGGATATTAGCGCTGCGGCGGCGTCTTGATAAGCCCCATGAATGTGAATTTCGCGATTGTCGGTGCGATGTCGTTGCGATGTCGTCACCGATTCCAATCAGAGCCGGCACTTGCGTGACGTTCCTCACGCGGCAATGCATCAAGTCATGTTGCCGTGCGTGTTCGATGAACACGCGAGCGCATCGCGCGGCGCGTCACTCGTCGAACTTGAATTCGAACGCGACGGCGTTCCTGCCGGGATCGGCAACTTCGAACACGAGCGCGGTCGTCGCGCCCGGCGCGAGACCCTGCGCGATCGCGCGCGGATCGCTGACGTAATCGCGCGGACGGAAGCGGCGCATCGCGATGCGCGTTTCGTCGAGATCGGACAACGTGATCTCGACGATCGGAAAGGCCTGCGCGAAATCGGCGTCGTTGCGCACGCTCGCCGAGATGATCAGCGCGCCGGGCACCGAAGGATGCGGACGGATGTCGCGCGAAAGGAGCTCGAGCGCGCCGACGTCGTGCCGCGGCGGCAGTGCGCAACCGAGCTGCGCGCAGGCCGGCATCGAGCCATGCGCGCACGCGCGCATCGTCGATCCAGAGCGCGCGCTCGGCCCAGGCGACTTGTCCGGCGAGCGCGAGCAGAAGCAATACGCTGCCGGCGATCCACGCGCCGTTGCGTCGCGCACCGATGCGCCGCCGCCGCGTGAACGAGGGCGTCACCGGCCGCTCGGGCGCGCGTGGCCGATCCTCCGGATCGAACAGCGTGGCTCTGGCCCGGATTCGGCCGGAAAACCGGCAATCCGAGCTGCGGCGGCGCGACCTGGGACGGGTGCGGTTCGAGCGTGCCGATCGGCTCGGGCGGCAGCTGATCGGTCAGCGTGCGCAGCGCATCGAATATCGCGCTGCAGTGCCCGCAGCGCACGCTGCCGAGCGTCGCCGCGAGATCGGCGCCGCTCAGCTTGAAGATCGTCAGGCACTCGGGGCACTGGGTGTACATGGTGTTTATTCTAGTGGGGTCGGGGAGGGGGTTGGTTGATTGGCGCTCCGGGAGTGTTTGTTCTTTTCTCGTCATTCCGGCGAAGGCCGGAATCCATTTGCTCTTGGCTTCTGATCTTCCGCGCTCACGCGAAAACCGACTCACGTCCGTGTGTGGTATGTCCGCCATCCCTGGCGGCCAGTCACTTTCTCTTGCTTGCCCAAGAGAAAGTAACCAAAGAGAAGGGCACCCTCGCGGCCGCGGTCACGCGGGCATCCATGCCCGCGTGACTACGCAAGCAGGCTCCGGGGTTCGCTGACAGTACGTCCGTGTACAGGCAGCGAACGCGCGCGCATCCTGCGCGCGCCCCTGCGGGCTTTTCCTGCGCCTGCTCGCCGCGGCCGAGAGGGACCCGGGGCAAGAGCAGAGCGCGGCAGTCCCTGCCGCAGAAGCGGCGTTGCTGCTTCGCTCTTGATCTTGGGTCCCTCTGTGACGCGGCGAAGGGCGGACGGATAAGGCCCGCGCACCGCGCGGGTGCGCGCGAGGGATCGCGCGCATTCCGCTGCAGGGCAGGATGCCCTGTCAGCGGAACCCCGGCCGCCCGCAGCGCACCCGGCGCGTAGCGCCGGCGCGGCACCGAGGGTGTGTTCTCTTTGGTTACTTTCTCTTGCACAAGCAATGCGCGCAGGAGCGGCGCGAACGGCGAAGTCGGCCTCGCGCAGCGCGGAGCGGCAGGATGCCCGGAATGACGAAAGTGACTCGCCGCCAGGATGCCGGAAATCACAGGGACGTGAGTCGGTTATCGCGAAAAAAAACAGCCGCACAGCGGCAAACAAAAAAACTTCAGGCGCGACGGCGCCCCCCCATCCGAATCCAATCCTCCCGCCCCTCGACAGCAATCGAATCAAACCACTCCGCGTAGCGCTTGCAGCAGCAACAGTTCCTGCCCGCGCAGGATGCCGGAAAGCGCGATCTCGCCGCCGCGGCTTTACACAGCGCGCGAACAGCGGAGCGAGCTCGTCCAGCGGCCCGGCGAGGATGTTCGCGACGAGCACGTCGGCGGGCTCTTCGCTGAATTCGTTCGGCGCGCGCAAGCTCGAGCGCCGCAGCGACACCGTTGCGTTCGGCGTTGTCGCGGCTCGCGGCGAGCGCCTGCGGATCGTTGTCGACGCCGACGACGCGCGCCGCGCCGAGCTTCAGCGCTGCGATCGCGAGCACGCCCGAGCCGCAGCCGTAGTCGATCACGGTCTTGCCGGCGAGGTCGAGCGCGTCGAGCCATTCGAGACAGAGCGCGGTGGTCGGATGCGTGCCGGTGCCGAACGCGAGGCCGGGATCGAGGCGCACGACGACGGCGTCGGCGTCGTCGGCGGGCGGCTCGATGTTCCACGGATAGATCCAGAGGCGCCTGCCGAAGCGCATCGGCTGGAACTGGTCCATCCAGACGCGCGTCCAGTCCTGATCCTCGACGATGCGGAATCCGATCCGCTCGGGCGCAAGGTCGGGCACGAGCTCGGTCAGCACGTGGACGAGGCCGACGCGGTCGCTGCCGGCGTCGAACAGCGCCGACATCGCGATCTGCGGCCACAGCGGCGTCTCGCCCGGCGCGGGCTCGAAGATCGGATGATCCTCGGCATCGAGCAGCGTGACGGCGAGTGCGCCGAGATCCTCGAGCGCGGATTCGACGTTCGCCTGCTGCCCGGCGGCGACGATCAGCGAGAGCTCGAGCCAGGCCATCGGTTGGCGGACGCGCATCGCGGGTCAGCGGCAGTCGTCGATCTTGATGACATCGGGCGAATCGACGTCGAAGTGCACGTGGTGCATTCCGCCGTTGAGCGAACGCGTCCACACCGGAATGCCGAGCTTGAGTCCCGATCAGGAACAGGCACGCGGTGCCTTCGCGCTGGCGCGACCATTCGACGACGATGCGCGTGGGCGGTGTCGCGGTGAGCAACGATTCCACTTCGGTGAACGACAGCGTGCGGCCTTCGATCATGTAGGTCTTCTTCGGCTTGACGCTGATGTGCAGGCCGTCGTTTTCGGCGGGTGTCGGCGAGCCGGCGCAGGCCGTGAGGCAGGCGGCGAGCGCGGCCGCTAACCAGCGCGGCAGTTTCGTCGATGCGATTGCGATGTTGCGCGGACGGGATGTCTCGATGCGGCAGCTCATGGTCAACCCAACCCTATCGACTTCTCTTTCGCCTCCGCGATGCGGCGCTCGAGATAGTGGATGTTCTGTCCGCCGGCCTGGAAGCCCGCATCGCCGAGGATGCGCTGCTGCAGCGGCACGTTGGTCTTGATGCCTTCGACGACCATTTCCGACAGCGCGATGCGCGCGCGCGCGATCGCGGTCGCGCGGTCGCGCCCGTGCACGATGAGCTTGCCGATCATCGAATCGTAGTTCGGCGGGATGCGGTAGCCGTCGTAGAGATGCGTGTCGACGCGCACGCCGGGGCCGCCCGGACATTCGAAGCGTTTCACGGTGCCGGGACTCGGCATGAACGTGTCCGGGTCCTCGGCGTTGATGCGGCACTCGATCGCGTGCCCGGTGAACTTGATGTCTTCCTGGCGCATCGAAAGCTTCTCGCCGGACGGCGATCAGGAGTTGCTCGCGCACGAGATCGGTGCCGGTGACGAGCTCGGTCACCGGGTGCTCGACCTGGATGCGCGTGTTCATCTCGATGAAGTAGAAGCGGCCGTTCTCGTACAGGAATTCGAACGTGCCGGCGCCGCGATAGCCGATGCGAAGGCAGGCTTCGACGCACACCTTGCCGATCTCGGCGCGCTGCTCCGGCGTGATGCCGGGCGCCGGCGCTTCCTCGACGACCTTCTGGTGGCGGCGCTGCATCGAGCAGTCGCGCTCGCCGAGATGGATCGCGTTGCCCTGACCGTCGGCGAGCACCTGGATCTCGACGTGGCGCGGGTTCTCGAGGAATTTCTCCATGTAGACCTGATCGTTGCCGAACGCGGCCTTGGCTTCCGAGCGCGTCATCGAGATCGCGTTGTGCAGGTGCGCTTCGGTGTGCACGACACGCATGCCGCGTCCGCCGCCGCCGCCGGCTGCCTTGATGATGACCGGGTAGCCGATGTCGCGCGCGATCTTGCCGTTCGAGACCGGATCGTCGCCGAGCGGTCCGCCCGAACCCGGCACGCACGGCACGCCGGCCGATTTCATCGCCTTGATCGCCTGCACCTTGTCGCCCATCAGGCGGATGACCTCGGGCGTCGGGCCGATGAAGATGAATCCCGATTTCTCGACGCGCTCGGCGAAGTCGGCGTTCTCGGAAAGGAATCCGTAGCCCGGATGGATCGCCTGCGCGTCGGTGACTTCGGCGGCCGCGATGATCGCGGGCACGTTGAGATAGCTCTCCGCGGCCGGCGCCGGACCGATGCAGATCGATTCGTCGGCCATGCCGACGTGCTTGAGGTTGCGATCGACGGTGGAATGCACGGCGACCGTGCGGATGCCGAGCGCATGGCACGCGCGCAGCACGCGAAGCGCGATCTCGCCGCGGTTGGCGATGACGACCTTGTCGAGCATGCGCGTCAGCCGATCACGAAGAGGGGTTCATCGAACTCGACGGGCTGGCCATTGCTCGACCAGCACGGCCAGCACCGTGCCACTCACGTCGGCCTCGATCTGGTTGAACATCTTCATCGCCTCGATGATGCCGAGCGTGTCGCCGACCTTGACCTTCTGGCCGACCTTTACGAACGCCGGTGCTTCCGGGTTCGACGATGTGTAGAACGTACCGACCATCGGCGCCGTGACGACGTGGCCGTCGGGCAGCGCGTTGTCGGCCGCGGCTGCGCCCGGCGGCGCAAGCGCCGGCGTTGCTGGCTGCGGCTCGACGCGGACCTGATGCAGCGGCGCCTGCGCGGCGATCTGCGTGACCGTTCCTTTCGGAATGCGCGAGAGCCGGACGGTTTCCTCGCCTTCCTTGATCTCGAGCTCGGCGAGATTCGATTCTTCCAGAAGGTCGATCAATTTCTTGATCTTGCGGAGGTCCATGTGGACTCCTTCAATTGTTCTTGTTGACGATGGAACGGTTCAGTCGGCCAGCCGCTTCAGCGCGGCCGTGAGGCCGAGCCGGTAGCTGTCGGCGCCGAACCCGGTGATGACGCCGATGGCGAGATCGGCAAGATACGAGTGATGCCGGAACGGCTCGCGCGCATGCACGTTCGAGAGGTGCACCTCGATGAACGGAATGGCGACCGCGGCCAGCGCATCGCGCAGCGCGATGCTGGTGTGCGTCAGCGCGCCCGGATTGATCACGATGAACGCCGTGCCGTCCTTCGCCGCGGCGTGAACGCGATCGATCAGCGCACCCTCGGCAGTTCGACTGGAAAGCGTCCAGTTCGTGCGCGGATGCCTGCGCGATCGCGACCAGATCGGCGTTGATCGCCGCCAGTGTCGTCGAGCCATAGGTCTTCGGCTCACGGCTGCCCAGGAGGTTCAGATTGGGTCCGTGCAGCACCAGGATTTTGGCCAAGGGGCGAGCCTCGCCGAAAGGGCGGCTAGTCTGTACTGAGGTACCGCGTTCTGTCCAGTTTCGGCGTATTTCGCCGCTGCTGGCCGACGTTCGGCGAAATGTGGGGCGGCGTTTGACAGGACAAACGACGCCGGACCCACCCAATTCTATGTCTGATTTCGGCGAGCCGAACGTAGTGATCGATTCAAGGCCGCATTGCGCCGGCCGCCCGATCCGACTGTCGCCTCATGAATCTTCGAACCTTTCTGGCCATCCCGGCCATCGCCGTCGCCGCTCCCGTCGCCGCGACGCCGAATTACGACGGCGCGCTCGACACCTCGTTCGGCGCCGGCGGGCTCGCCGACTACGCTTCCCTCGGCCGGCTGGAGCCGAGCGCACTCCTGCGCCAGGCGGACGGCGGGCTCGTCGTCGTCGGCACGACCTCGGGCTGCAACGTGGTCTGCAGCGATCGCCTGACGTTCGTGATGCGCCTCCTTGCCAACGGGATGGCCGATCCCGCATCGACGATCGAGACCTATGGTCTTGCGCCGAACGACGCCAACGCCGCGGCACTCGAACCTTCGGGCGATCTCCTGATCGTCGGCAGCTATCCGAGCGGCGGACGCGGCACCGGCACGATCACGCACATCAGCGCGGACACGTGGACGTTGCAGTCGGTGCGGCCGGGGGAGCTCAACGCGGTCGTCGCGCTTGCCGATGGCGGCTACGTCGTCGCGGGCTCGGCGCGCGCTGAGGATTCGGGAGACCGCGACTTCTACGTCGCGCGTTTCGACGCGTCCAACACCGAACGCGCCGAAGCGATCGTTCCATTCAACAAGGGTGGCGACAACGACGATCGCGGACTCGCGCTCGCGGTCGCCGGCGATCGGGTCTACGTCGCGGGGCAGGTCGATCTCGGCACGCACGAGGATGGAACGCCCGATACCAACTGCGCGCTCGCGGTGCTGAAGCTCGACACATTGGCGCTCGACGAGAGCTGGGATGCACAAGGCCCGACGCCGGGCGAGACGATGTTCGGCTTCGACGGCAATTTCGAATTTCCGAGCGCCGACATCTGCCGCTCGATCGCCGTGCAGCCCGACGGGCGCGTCGTCATCGGCGGCGAGATCTACGTCTACGGCAACGGCAGTGTCGCGAGCTTCTGGGTGCTTACGCGCTATCTGCCCTCGGGTCGTGGCGATTCCGAGTTCGGCGTCGACGCGACGTTCCAGACCTATGGCTACTACGGCACGCTCGGATTCGGCTACTACAACGGCCTCGGCGCGCTGGCGATCCAGAGCGACGGCAAGATCGTTTTCGCGGGCTACGCATCGACTCCGGATGACGGCGCCGCACCGGCCGACTTCGGCATCGCGCGCGTCAACGCGAACGGCTCGCTCGACATCGGCTTCGGCGCGACACGCGTGGGCGCGACCACGATCGGCTACCTCGTCGATGAAGGGCAGGGTGGCCTGGGCTCGACGCAGTACGCGACCGCGCTGCTGCTCGACGCCGGACGTCCCGTCATCGCCGGGCCGAACTACCGCTATCCCGATTCCGACGGGCTCATCGACACGATGCTCGTGCGGCTCGACGCGGACTTGCTCTTCGTCGACAGCTTCGATGCGACTGCCGCGCACTGAGCCTGCCATGTCGCCTTTGCCCGACAAAAAGCGAGCAAGGAAAGTGCCATGAAGACCCCGCTGTCCGATTTCATGCTGCTCGACACCTACATGCGCGTGCTCGAGAAATGGATGCGCGAGCGCCTGCGCCGGCGTTTGCACGCATGAGCGCGTCACGCGAGCACGAAGCTTCGACCCATCGTCACGGAGCCTTTGCATGTTGAACACGCTGATCGCCGAAAAATTCCGCAATCCGACCGGCCTCCTCGGCCGCATGGCCGGGATGATGATGGCGAGCGGCAACCGCAGGGCGGTCGAATGGACCGTGTCGCTGCTCGATATCGAGCCGGCCGATCACGTGCTCGAAGTCGGTTTCGGCCCCGGCGTCGGCATCGGATGTGCCGCGCGCTGCGCGACGTCGGGTCGCGTGTTCGGCATCGACCGCTCGCCGACGATGGTCGAGGTCGCGCGCCGGCGCAATCGCGATGCGATCGCCAGTGGCCGCGTTGATCTGCGTGAAGGCGATGCGATGCACCTGCCCTATGCGAACGAGTCGTTCGACAAGGCGTTCTCGGTGCACTGCATCTATTTCTGGAAGGAGCCGATCCGCACGCTGGAGGAACTGCGCCGCGTGCTGGTGCCGGGCGGGCGCCTGGCGATCACCGTGCTGCCGAAGGCGCGCTGGCTCGAAACCAAATCGGTGCCGCCGGCGGATCTCTTCACGCTCTACGACGCGTTCGAGGTGGCCGACCTGCTCGAGAGGTCGGGCTTGCGCGACGTGCAGGTCGAGGACGCCTGGCCGCACGAGCGCCTGCGCTGCGCGTGCGTCACGGGATTGCGCTGATGCGCGCGCCCATCGTCATGAATTCGACCCGATCGCTGCTGCATCGCTGCGCGCTGTGCTGCGTCGTGCTGCTCGGCACGCATCGCCGCAGCACAACTGCGCGCAGCAGACCTGACATCGGACGGCGCGCGACTGTCGCGCTTCCTCGATGCGACGCATGTCGAGGAACGCTGGCCGGCGGGCGTCCACGTCTCGTGGGAAACCGGCATTCCCGATAGCAAGCCCGAAAAGGCCGAAGGCCGCCACACGCACTGCAGCGCGTTCGTGGCCTCGGCCGCGAAGCAGCTCGGCATCTACATCCTGCGTCCGCCCGAACATGGCCAGGCGCTGCTCGCGAACGCGCAGTACGACTGGCTCGCCGACGCGGGCGCAGCGCACGGCTGGCGCGCACTCGTTACCGGCGCGCAGGCGCAGGAAACGGCCAATCGCGGCGAGCTCGTCGTCGCAACGTACCGCAATCACAGCGACAGCAAGCCCGGTCATGTCGCGATCGTGCGCCCGAGCACCAAGAGCATGCGCGAGATCGAAACCGAAGGTCCGCAGATCACCCAGGCCGGCGGCACCAACTATCTCAGCACGACGCTCAAACGCGGCTTCGCCGGGCATCCGGCGGCATGGAACAACGGCGAGGTCCGCTACTACGCGCACGCGATCGACTGGCCGCACTGGCCGGGTCACGGACGCAACCATCCTGTTCAACCGTAACGGAGTCGAGTCAATCCAATGGGCAAACTGCTTCTCAGAATCGCCGTCGTGTATTTCGCGATGGGCACCGGGCTCGGCATGTTCATGGCGATCAGCCACGACCACACGGCGGCGCACGTGCACGGGCACGTGCAACTTCTCGGCTGGGTCTCGCTCGCGCTGTGCGGCCTCATCCACCTCACGTTTCCGACGCTGCAGCGGCATTGGCTCGCGAAGGTGCATTTCGTCGCGCACAACGTCGGTCTTCCGGTCGGCATGGTCTCGCTGTTCTTCTTCCTGCGCGGACACACCGAGCTGATGCCGCTGGTCGCGATCGGCGCCAGCGTCGCCAGCCTCGGCGTCATTGCATTCGTCGCGTTGATCATGACGCAGCTCGGCGCTGCGACGGCGAAATAGTCGGAGTCGGCGGCGCCGTCGTGTCCGATCCCACCGAAGCCCTGGTGCTTGATCTCCTCGAGTGGATCGGCCGGCGGCGCCGTCGTTATGCGGACGTAATGGAAATCTGGCGCACATCGTGCCCGCGACTTCCCATATGGGAGGAAGCGAACGACCGCGGCTTCGTAGCGCGCCACTCGCATGGCGCGGAAACCTTCATCACCGTGACGGAAGTCGGCTGGGCGTACCTGCGCCGGCACCGTCACGTCTGAGCACGTTGTCCGATCCGGCTTCGTCGAACGTAGTACCGAATGACGGGCGCTGCGCGTTCGCATCGTCCGTCGATCGAAGCAAACGTCACCAGAACCCAAGGAACGCATGAAACGCATGGACAAGAACAAGCGGGTCGCACCCGGAACTTCGTCGCGGCTCCCACTGCGCCTTCGCCTCGCACTCGCCTGCGCGGGCGCGCTCGCATCGGCGCCTGCGCTCGCGCTCGACCACAGCGAATACCTCGCGCTGCGCGCGATCTACGACGGCACCAACGGAGCGGAATGGCTCGACCAATCCGGCTGGGACCGCAACGTCGAAAGCGAAGTCTGCGACGACGGCGCCGGCAACGCCTGGGCCGGCGTCGTCTGCGATGCCGGCACGGGCCACGTCGTCGAGATACTGCTCGCCGGCAACAATCTCACCGGCGCGCTGCCGGATCTGCGCGGACTTGCCGAGGTGCACTACTTCGACTTCGATTTCAACGCGATCGGCGGATCACTCGCGGCAACGCACCTCGAAGCGCTGACGGCGCTCGATACGTTCCACGCGGTGCACAACCATCTCGGCGGCTCGATCCCGTCGCTGCGCGCGCTCTCGCTGCTGCAGGAATTCATCGTCTCGGAAAACGAGCTGAGCGGCCCGTTGCCGGACATCGACGGGCTCGAACAGCTCGGCAACTTCGACGTCGGCTACAACTTTCTGTCGGGTCCGATCCCGAGCGCGACAGTCAACGGTGCGCCCGGATTCGATGGACTGCCGAATCTTCGCGAGTTCACGGTCGAACACAACGAGCTCTCCGGCGGCATTCCGTACCTCGGCAACCTGCACTCACTCACCGCGTTTCGCGTCGGCGACAACCATCTTTCCGGCGCGCTGCCCGCGGTGCCGCACGGTGTCGGCGGCGAGACGATCTTGAACGACGGTGATTCGACGCTGTGTCCGAACCCGTTGATCAACCGGCCCGATTCCGCATGGGACGACGCGACCGGCGAAAGCCTGCTCGGACGCACCTGGTATTTCGACGACGCGTTCCCGGGTGGCGCCTGTGGCGAGCTCGTCTTCGGCAACGGCTTCGATCCGCGCAATCTTCCGGATGGCGCGCGCATGTCGAATCGAGCCCACGCCCGCAGCCACGGAGAAATAGGCCGATGAGTCTGCAGAGAACGATTCGCGCGGCATCGATGCTCGTGCTGCTCTTCGCCGGCATCGCGCAAGCGGCCGTGACATCGCCCTGGCAGCCCAGCAATCCGCTGCCGACCGGCAACTTCGTGCTCGGCGTGACCTGGGGCAATGGCCGCTTCGTCGCGGTCGACGACGCGGGCATGGTCGAGTCCTCGCCAGACGGCATCGCCTGGACACGGACGTATTCGGGCGCGACGCTGACACCCGAAGACATCGCCTGGGGCGCAGGCACCTACGTGCTGGTCGGCTGGAACGGCGAAATCATGACCTCGCCCGACAGCGTCACGTGGACGCCGCGCGACGCCGGCACCGACCAGAATCTCTGGGCCGTCACGTGGGCCAACGGACAGTTCGTCGCGGTCGGCGGCAGCGAGCGTGGCGCGATCCTGACCTCGCCCGACGGCATCGCGTGGACGAACCGCACGTCGAACACGCCGAGCGTTCTCGCCGCGGTCGCATGGAACGGCGCGGGCTACGTCGCGGTCGGCAGCGAAGGCGCGATCGTCACCTCGCCGGACGGCGCGACATGGACCGCGCGCACGTCGGGCACGACGAACCGCCTCGACTCGATCGCGTGGAGCGGCAGCGTCTTCGCCGCAGCCGGCGAGGGCGGCATCATCATGACATCGCCCGATGGCGTGACATGGAACGTCGCGCGCGCCGGCGACGGCATCTATCTCGGCGGCATCGTCTGGACCGGATCGCGATTCGTTACCGTCGGCGATGGCGGCGTTGCGCTGACCTCCACCGACGGCAGCTCGTGGCAAGCGCGGAACACGGGAACGTTCGACAACTTCTACGCGATCGCAGCCGGCGCGAGCGAAGTCGTCGCGATCGGCGAGATCGGGACGTTCCTGACTTCGCCGGATGGCATCGATTGGACGACGCGCTCGACGTCCGTCACGTACGAGTCGTTGACCGGCGCCGCCTGGAACGGCCATCTCTTCGCGGCGATCGGCGATGGCGGCGCGGCGCTGACCTCGCCCGATGGCGTCGTCTGGCACGCGCAGCCCGGCCTCTTTCCCGGTTATCCGGCCGGCATCGCATGGGGCGGCGGTGTGTTCGTCGTGGTCTGCCTCGACGGCACGATCTTCACCTCGCCGGACGGTCTCGCACTGGACACCGCGAAACTCCGGCACCGGCGCGGCGCTGTTCGCGGTGACCTGGGGCGACGCGCAGTTCGTCGTCGCCGGCGGCGGCGGCAATCCGCTGATCCTGACATCACCCGACGGCATTACATGGACCGAACGCGCCAGCAACGGACACATAGGCGACGGCCTCGATGCGATCGCCTGGGGCGGCGGCACGTTCGTCGCGAGCGGCGTATCCGGAAACTCATTGGGCGACCGCGGGCCGACGCCGGTGCTCACTTCGCCGGATGGCATCACATGGACGCGCCATACCATCGGCGACTTGCCGGGCCCCGTCATCGCGGGCATCGCCTGGAACGGCGAGCGATTCGTTGCGGTCGGCGCGGTCGGTGGGCCCGAACCGCGTGCGATCGCGGTATCGAGTGACGGCATCGACTGGACCTTCGTGACGCCGCCGCAAGTCGACGGCCCCGGCGCACTTGCCGGCGTCACATGGACAGGCGACAAGTTCGTCGCGGTCGGCGGCACCGGCAACGTGCTGACGTCGCGCGACGGCCTCGCGTGGAATGCGGAGTTCACCGGCACGCACGACTATTTCCTCGCGGTCGCCGCCTCGTCGCAACGCTGCATCGCGGTCGGACTGTCCGGATCGATCATGCTCGACGCGATCTGCGGCGACACGATCTTCGCCGACGGATTCGAACCGCGTTGAGCTCCGAGGGAAGCTCCCGCGACGCGTCCGTGACGCCGCTGGATACGCCAGGCGTCGCAAGCACTGTACTTTGCGACGCGCTGGCGCTGCTGTTCTCGCCGCCGCTGCTCGCGCGCGGTCGATGCGTAGCCGCGGATGCGTCGCCGATCATCGTCGTCGATGCGAATCCTGACGAAGACGATATTTCCTAGGGCCGGTTTTGTGTGTTCGGCGCGAGTGCGCTGCCTGCGTCCCGCATCTGCGCGAGAACGACTTCAGCCGACGCGCGTTCCTGCGTCGCGTCGGCACCGCGCCGGACGAGAGCGAGCGCATCGGCGTGCGCAAGCTCCGCCTGTGCCGTCCACGCGCTGTCCTCGCCGAATGCGGCCTGGCGCAGAGCCAGCGCGGATTCGATATCGGCGAGGCCTTCGTTCGTTTCGCCGCCGCGCATCTCCGCGCGGCCGCGCCATAACAGCAAGGTCGCGCGCTGCACTTCGGATGGCGACGTCGCCAGCGCATCGCCGCTGCCCGCAGTGCGTCCCTGCGCTTCGTCGTTGCGCGTGAGCTGCACCAGCGCTGCGCCCTCGCCGAGCTCGATCTCGACCTTGCCGCTGCGCTCGCGCGGACTGTCGTAGCGCGGCACATGCGCCTCGAGCCCACGGAACCATTCGAGCGCATCCGCCGCATCGCCGTCGTAGAGATAGGCCCAGCCGAGATAGATGCGCTGCTCCCACATGACCTCGCTCTGCAGCGGCGAGCGCTCGAGCAGCGCTCGGTACTCGCCGATCGCGCCGGCTTCGCCGCGCAGCGCGCGCACGCGCGCCCAGTCGAGCGGCAGCGAGAACGGCGGCTCGATCGAAGCGGCGCCGCCGCCGGCAAACAGCTTGCGTTCCTGCTCGAGCCGCGTGCGCGCCTCGGCAAGATCGCCGCGTGCGGCGGCGATCTCGGCGAGATTCTCCAACTGCGCCGCAATCTCGGCGTCGCGCGTGCCGGGCCCGCGCCGGATCGTCGCCACCGAATCCTCGGCCACGTGCTGGGCGTCGTCGAGCCGGCCCATATGCTGCAGGATCGCCGAATATTTCATGAGCGCATCCGCGACCAGCGGATGATCCGCGCCGAGCGTCCTGCGCTCGTCGTCGAGCACCGCATCGAAGATGCGCAGCGCGTCCTCGTCGCGGCCAAGATAAGTGAGCAGCACCGCGCGCATCGTCGCGACGCGCCGCGATTCCGCCGCGGACGCCGGCGTGCAGGCGTCGAGATCGGCGAGCGCGCGCTGCATCGCGGCTTGGGCCTCGGCAAAGTCGGACGAGTCGAGCGCCGAGAGCGCCGCGATGTAGCTCACGCGCGCGCGCACGAGATCCGGCGCGCCATCGAGCCCGTGCACCAGCGCCAGCGCGCGTTGCGCTTCGTCGCGCTCGTGGTCGACATCGGCGCGATAGCGGAAATCGCGCGCGAGGATCAGGTGCGCCTTGACCGCTTCGATCGACGGCAGCGCGCCGAGCCCGGTCAGCGCGCGGCGCGCTTCGTCGGCGGCCTGCGGAAAATCGCGCTGGTTTTCCAGCAGCACGGCAAGCTCGACATGCGCGCGCGCCGCTTCCAGCGAATCGGGTCCGAACTGCGCATTGGCCGATGCGATCGACTGGCGCGCAAGCTCCTCGGCCTTGTCGTCGAGCCCGAGCGCCGCGTAGCTGTCGCGCAGCGCGCGCAGCAGCGCATCGCGGATTTCCGCCTGCTCACCGAGCCCAGCGCGCAGCTTCGCCGCGCCGTCGTCGAGCAGCTGCCTCGCGCTGATGTCGCGGCCCGGATGCAGATCGGGATCGGCGGTCGCGAAGATGTCGACCATGAAGTCCTTGACCATCGTCGCGTTGCGCGCCTCGGTGCGCGCGCGACCGGCCTGCAGCACGGCGAACACCGAGACGCCGGCGAGCGCCAGCGCCGCCGTCGCGACGAGCGCGACCGCGGCGCGATGGCGTCCGACGAACTTTCGCAGGCGATACGCAGCGCTGTCACGTCGGGCGGCGATCGGCAACCCTGCACGGAAACGGGCGAGATCCTCGGCGAACGCAGCGACCGTCGCATAGCGACGTTCCGGCGCGCGGCGCAGTGCGGTCATCACGATCGTGTCGAGATCGCCGCGCAGGCGTCGCGGCGACACGGCTGCGATGGGTGTCGCGACTTCGCTCGGCAGTATCGGGCGACTCGATTCGAACGCACGCAGCATCTCGGCGAGCGATGCGTCGGCGGCGAACTCGCGCGGGCGCCGCCCGGTCACGAGCTCGTAGAGGATGCAGCCGAGCGCGTAGACGTCGGTCGCCGTGCTGATCGCTTCGCCGCCGAGCTGCTCCGGGGCCGCGTACGCGGGCGTCAGCGGCCGATCGCGCACGTCGATCGTCGGCTCGGCGACGCCGGCCTCGGGGGCGAGCAATGTCGCGATGCCGAAATCGAGCAGCTTGACCTGGCCGCCGGGTGCGACCAGCACGTTGGATGGCTTCAGATCGCGATGCACGATGAGCCGCTGGTGCGCGAACTGCACCGCGGCGCAGACGTCGAGGAACAGCGCGAGCCGCGTCTTCGAGATCGGAATGGTCGCTCTGCGCAATAGGCGAGCAGCGGCCGGCCTTCGACGTATTCCATCGCGAAATACGGACGGCCGTCCTCGGCGATGCCGCCGTCGAGCAGACGCGCGATGTGCGGATGATCCAGATGCGCAACGATCTGGCGCTCGCGCAGGAAGCGCGCGAGCACAGCCTCCGAATCCATGCCGCGCTTGATGAGCTTGAGCGCCGCGCGCTGCTCGAACTGGCCGTCGGCGCGCTCGACCAGCAGCACGATGCCCATGCCGCCGCGGCCGAGCTCGCGCACGACGCGCCAGGGACCGATGCGATCGCCGGCGCGAGTGGTGTCTTCGGCATCCTCATCGCGCGCCCAGGCTTCGGCAAGCTCGCTGCGCAACGTGTCGATGTCGCGCTCGAACGCGGTCGCGTCGCGCGCACAGGCGATCAGTCGTTCGACCTCGCGCTTCAGCGGGATGTCGCCCGCGCAGAGTTCAGTCAGCGTCGCCTCGCGCGCGCCAGCCGGAAGCTCGATCACCTGATCGAAGATCTCGCCGACGCTTCGCCAGCGCGCGACGTCCACGGTTATCCGGCCTCCGGCTTCGCGGTGAGGTCGAGCGCGTTGATCAGGAACGCGCACGCGCGCCGCCAGTCGCGTGTGACGGTGCGCGTCGTCACGCCCTGCAGCTCGGCGATCTCGGCAACTTCGAGACCCGCGAATACGCGCAGCTCGACGGTCTCGCCGATGCGCGGATCGAGCGCACTGAGCTCGGCGAGCGCGCGATCGAGCGCCACCATGTCGAGCTGCGATGATTCCATCGACGGTGCCAGTGCACGCCAACCGGTGGTCGCGGTGATCTGGCCGCTGAGTCGGCGCGAGCGGCGGCGACGCGACTGATCGACCAGGATCTGCCGCATCGCGCGCGCCGCAAGCGCAAAGAAATGGCTGCGCTCGAGCCCTGCGATGTACGGCGACTTGCCGAGCTTGAGGTAGGCCTCGTGCACCAGCGCGGTCGTGTTGAGCGTCGGCGCTTCGCGCATGCCGCGCCGCTGCCCGCGCGCGAGGCGGCGCAGTTCGTCGTAGACCAGCGCGAGCACGTCGTCGGCGGGAGGCCGCCCGGCACGCTGGGGTGCGGAATCGAGTGCCACGGCACGCACCGTATGGGCGGGCAAAGGGATCAAAAAACTATAGGAGCGCGCTCGGCTGCGGACAAGTGCAAACGCAGGCTTTTTCTTGCGGAATCTGGCCGAAATGACGCCGCGCGCCGCCGCATGTCCGATGACGGCCTTGTCGATCGTATGTCTTCACGGCGGAGCTGCATGCGCGCGTCGAGCGCGCATCGGATCGATGCGCGCTAGAGGTGCGGGGTCAGCCAGGCGTCCAGCGCCGTTTCGGAGAAGTTTCCGGGACGGCGCGCCAGGATGCGGCCATCGCGGCCGATCAGCACCGTATACGGCAGCACGTCGCGCGCGTTGCCGAAAAGCTCGGAGAGATCCTCGCCCTTGTCGGGATCGTCGATGAGGATCGGGTAGCGCACGGGCACCGTGCCGAGGAACTCTTTCGTCGCGGCCGCGCTGTCGTTGGCGATGCCGACGATCTGCAGTCCCTTGCCGGCGAGACGCTGCTGCGTGCGATCGAGCAGCGGCATTTCCTCGCGGCACGGCGCGCACCAGCTCGCCCAGAAGTTGACCAGCACGAGCTTGCCGCGCCATTCGTCGAGCGAGCGCGGCTTGCCCTCGACATCGGGACGCTGCACGGAGGGCGCGGCGTCGCCGATCTTCAGCGCATTGGGATTTGCGTGCGGCGATGAAGGCAGCGGCTTGAGCCAGCCGCCGGCGAGGAATCCGCCGACCGCGCCGACGATCGCGACGAGAAGGATCAGCGCGTTCGTGCGGTTGAACATCGTCAGCGCAGCTTGCCGGCGCGCGCGATGAAGTCCTCGGATTTCTCGAAGCCGATCAGCCGCAGCGCGCGGCGCTCGTTGCCGCCGGCGAAGAAGATCGTCGCCGGCGGGCCGAACAACGCGAAGCGCTTGAGCAGCGCCTGATCGGTCTCGTCGTTGGCGGTCACGTCGGCCTTGAGCAGCACGAAGCCCGACAGCGCCTGCTGCACGTCCGCGCGCGCGAACGTGAACTTCTCCATCTCCTTGCAGCTGACGCACCAGTCCGCGTAGAAGTCGAGCATGACGGGTTGGTTCGCCTGCGCGGCCGCGGCGACTTCGCGATCGAGATCGGCGACCGACTTGATCGTGCGGAACGCCAGCGTGTTCGCGCCCGATTCCTTGCCGCCGCCCGCGACGATGCCGGCGAGCGGTTGCGTGACATCGCGTCCACCCGCGGCCGCGCCGAGAATTTCCGCGGCGCCGGCGACGAGCAGCACGATGCCGAGCGCCTTCCACAGCCGACGCCAGCCCGACGCGCCTTCGGGCAAGCCGTTCGAGCGCGCCGAGATAGACCGCCGAAGCGATCGCGAGCGCGCCGGTCATCAGCATGATCCAGAACGCGTCGAGGATGCGCGCGAGCATCCAGATCGCAAGGCCGAGGAACAGCACGCCGAACACGGCCTTCACCGCATCCATCCATGCGCCCGCGCGCGGCAGCAATTTCCCGGCGGCGGTGCCGAACACGACCAGCGGCGCGCCCATGCCGAGACTCAGCACGAAGAGTGCGAGCCCGCCGAACACCGGATCGCGCGTCTGGCTGATGTAGAGCACTGCCGCGGCGAGCGGCGGCGCGACGCACGGTCCGACGATCAGCGCCGACAGGAATCCCATGATCGCGACGCCGATCAGCGAGCCGCCTTGCTGCTTGTTGCTGATGTCGGCGATCTTCGACTGCCACGAGCTCGGCAACTGCAATTCGTAGAAACCGAACATGCTGAGCGAAAGCAGCACGAACAGGGTCGCGAAGCTCCACAGGATCCACGGTTTCTGGAATGCGGCCTGCAGGTTCGCGCCGGCGAGACCCGCGACGACGCCGGCGATCGTGAAGATGACGCACGTCGCGAGCACGTAGACGACCGACAGCACGAACGCGCGCCGCGTCGTGACGTTCTCGCCGGAGCCCGCGATGATGCCGGACAGGATCGGGATCATCGGGAACACGCACGGCGTGAACGCGAGCAGCAGTCCGAAGCCGAAGAAGCTCAGCAGCGCGAGCCAGCGGTTGCTCGACAGGTTCGCCGCGAGCGCCTGTTCCTCCGATTGGTCGCCAGCGCTCGCCGACACCGTAGGAGCGGCGCCAGCCGCGATCTTTCCGGCTAACTCGACATCGCAGGGAGAGAGCTCGCGGCTGGCGCCGCTCCTACAACGGCTTTCGCCGCCGCGAGCTCATCGGCCGTCGCCTCGGGCATCTCGACGCTGACCGTCTTGGTCATCACCGGATAGCAGATGCCGTCCTCCTGGCATCCCTGATATTCGGCATTGAGCTTGATCGTCTGCGCCGCGCCTTTCTCGCGCGCAAGCGGAATCGGCAGCTCGACCTGATCGAAATAGACGACGACGGTGCCGAAATGCTCGTCGGTGTGATCGACGCCCTTCGGCCATTGCGGCGCGCCGAGCGTGACGCCGGCGCCATCGTTGAGCGTCACCGAGCTCTTGTCGCGATAGAGGTAATAGCCTTTCGGCATCGTCCAGCGCGCGAGCAGGCCGGTCGGGCTCGCCGCGATCGCTTCGAAGACGAACGCCTGTTCGGGCGGCAGCGGTTCGGCGTTGGCAGCGACGCCGAGCTTCGAGGCGAGCGAAGGCGGCGCCGCATTCTCCGCATCGTTCGTCGTAGGAGCGGCGTCAGCCGCGATCTTTTCTTTTATTGCGCCGGAGGAAGAGCTCGCGGCTGGCGCCGCTCCTGCAGGCGCGCCCGCGGGAATGTCGAGCGTCACCGGTGTCGCATGCGGCGGATAGCAGATCTTCGGATCGACCTCGTGACAGCCCTGCACGGTGATCGTCACCGCGAGCGTCTTCGTCGCGGCGTCGGTCAGCGTGTACGGCAGCGTCGCGTCGATCGCCTTGTGATAGACCTCGACGTCGCCGAGGAACTCGTCGTGCTTCTTCGTGCCGGCCGGCAGATCGAGATCGCCGAGCGTCACGCCATCCTGCGCGGTCTTCGCCTTGATGCGCGTGCGATAGAGGTAATAGTCGGGCGCGATGTCCCAATGCAGCGCAACCTTGCCCGGCGCTGCGATCTTCGCGGTCAGCTTGAACGCCTGCTCGACCGGCAGAAGATCGTCCTCGGATTGCGCGTGCGCGACCGGCACGAACGCGAGCGCGGCGACGAGGGCGAAAACAGCGCGCGAAAACCTACGCGGCATCAGCAGACTCCATGGATTCGTTCGGCAAAGCCGGCCGGCGCCGGTATTCCCCACAAGACCGATCGTAGACCGCAACGCTCGCACGCGGTTCATGCCGGGCGCGTCTCGCGCTCGATCCAGGCGAGATAAGGCGCCGAGCCCGCGGCAGGCTCGATCGCGAGCACTTCCGGAACCTCGTACGGATGCAGCGCGATCAGGCGCGCCTGCATCGCGTCGAGGCGGTCGGCGGTCGTCTTGATGAGGAGCAGCACCTCGTCGTCGACATGCACCTCGCCGTTCCAGCGGTACGTCGAGACGACGCCGGCGACCGCGTTGACGCACGCCGCGAGCCGCTCGTCGACCAGCGCGCGGGCGATGCGCGAGGCGGTATCCGCGTCCGGGCAGGTGCAGAAGACGAGGCGGGCGTCCACGGGGGTTCCGGAGAAAACGCGGAGTTTAGCCGGTGCGGCGGTGCCGGCATGGGCAGCGCGCGGTCGCCGCGCTCGTCACTCACGACCGTCGTCCCGGCGAAGGCCGGGACCCAGCTTTCTCGCCAACGCCTCAGCATAAAAGCTGGATCCCGGCCTTCGCCGGGATGACGAGGGTTGGGGGCGCTCGCGAGCCATCCCCTTGAATGCTGAATCCCGATCCCTAACTGACCGGTTCGGACATTCATGACTTCCAACGGGAACACTTCGCCGTTAAACTTGGCACTCATTCACCGCGAGTGCTAGCAACGCGGGAATTCCCCTTTCGAATCAACACCTTTCAACCAACCTGTTGAGGACCAACCAACATGGCACTGCGCCCCCTGCACGACCGCGTGATCATCAAGCGCCTGGAGGAAGAGAAAGTCTCCGCCGGCGGCATCGTGATCCCGGACACCGCCGCCGAGAAGCCGATTCGCGGCGAAGTCATCGCCGCCGGCAACGGCAAGATCCTCGAGGACGGCAAGGTCCGTCCGATCGCCGTCAAGAAAGGCGACAAGGTGCTGTTCGGCAAGTACAGCGGCACCGAAGTGAAGGTCGATGGCCAGGAGCTTCTGGTCATGCGCGAAGAAGACATCCTGGCGGTGATTGAGTAAGAGCCGGGAATAGAGAATCGGGAACAGGGAATCGTCAAGCGCGCATCGCGCCGTATCCCGCCCGACCTCACCTTCCGCTCTTCCCATTCCCCAATTCCCCATTCCCGATTCCTGAGGTTTCAATCCAATGGCTGCCAAAGAAATCCGTTTTTCCGAAGACGCGCGCGCTCGCATGCTGCGCGGCGTCAACACGCTGGCCAATGCGGTCAAGGCCACGCTCGGCCCGAAGGGCCGCAACGTCGTGCTCGAGAAGAGCTTCGGCGCACCGACGATCACCAAGGACGGCGTGTCCGTCGCCAAGGAGATCGAGCTCGCCGACAAGTTCGAGAACATGGGCGCGCAGATGGTCAAGGAAGTCGCGTCCAAGACGTCCGACGTCGCCGGTGACGGCACCACGACCGCGACCGTCCTCGCGCAGGCGCTGATCCGCGAAGGCATGAAGGCCGTCGCCGCCGGCATGAATCCGATGGATCTCAAGCGCGGCATCGACAAGGCGGTCATCGCGGCCGTCGAAGAGCTCAAGAAGCTCTCCAAGCCGTCGGCCGATTCGAAGTCGATCGCGCAGGTCGGCGCGATCTCCGCGAACGGCGACGACGCGATCGGCAAGCTGATCGCCGAGGCGATGGACAAGGTCGGCAAGGAAGGCGTGATCACGGTCGAGGAAGGCTCGGGTCTGGACAACCAGCTCGATACCGTCGAGGGCATGCAGTTCGATCGCGGCTATCTCATCGCCGTACTTCATCAACAACCAGCAGAGCCAGCAGGTCGAGCTCGAGGATCCGTACATTCTTCTGTACGACAAGAAGATCTCGAACGTGCGCGAGCTGCTGCCCGTGCTCGAAGGCGTCGCCAAGGCCGGCAAGCCGCTGCTGATCGTCGCCGAGGAAGTCGAAGGCGAAGCGCTGGCGACGCTCGTCGTCAACACGATCCGCGGCATCGTCAAGGTTGCAGCCGTCAAGGCGCCGGGCTTCGGCGATCGTCGCAAGGCGATGCTCGAGGACATGGCGATCCTGACCGGCGGCCAGGTCATTTCCGAGGAAGTCGGCCTCTCGCTCGAGAAGGCGACGCTGAAGGATCTCGGCAAGACCAAGAAGGTCGTGATCTCGAAGGAAAACACGACGCTGATCGACGGCGCCGGCGAAGCGGCGACCATCCAGTCGCGCATCAAGCAGATCAAGGCGCAGATCGAGGAAACCACCTCGGACTACGACCGCGAGAAGCTGCAGGAGCGCGTCGCGAAGCTCGCCGGCGGTGTGGCGGTGATCAAGGTTGGCGCCGCGACCGAAGTCGAGATGAAGGAAAAGAAGGCGCGCGTCGAAGATGCGCTGCACGCGACGCGTGCGGCCGTCGAGGAAGGCGTCGTCCCGGGCGGCGGCGTTGCGCTGATCCGCTCGCTGGTCGGTCTGGCCAAGCTCAAGGGCGACAACGAAGACCAGAACCACGGCATCCAGATCGCCAAGCGCGCGATGGAAGCGCCGCTGCGCGAGATCGTCGCGAACGCCGGCGAAGAGCCGTCCGTGATCCTCAACAAGGTCGCCGACGGCAAGGGCAACTTCGGCTACAACGCCGCGACCGGCGAATACGGCGACATGGTCGAGCTCGGCATCCTCGATCCGACCAAGGTCACGCGCACCGCGCTGCAGAATGCGGCGTCGATCGCCGGCCTCATGATCACCACCGAGGCGATGGTCGCCGAAGCGCCGAAGAAGGAAGAGGCGCACAACCACGGCGGTGGCGGAATGGGCGGCATGGGCGGCGGTATGGATTTCTGATAACGCCGCAGTCGCAACGCCAACACCGAGCTCGCGAAAGCGAGCAATCCCCTCTCCCGCTTGCGGGAGAGGGCAGGGTGAGGGCAAGCCGGCTCAACGCTCCACGAAAAGCCCCGCGGCGACGCGGGGCTTTTTTTTGTGCCGCGTTCGGATGCAGCCCGCGCGCGTGCACGTTAGGCTAGGGCGGGGAATGTCCTGCGAAGGGGAGACGCATGGCACGTACACCGATTGGTGGATCTGCTGCGTCGCGCGGCCGCAATTGCCGCGCACTCGCGAAACACGGGCCAGTCGCTCGACGAGGCGATCGCCTGCGAGCGTGAATTGCGTGTCGATCACGCGCGACGACGCTTCCTGCGCAATTCGGCCGGCGCCTCGGCCGCGCTGATGCTCGGCGCGTGCGCGCCGATGCAGCGCGCGCACGACGACTGGGAAGCGGTCATCGTCGGCGCCGGCGTCGCCGGCCTCACCTGCGCCTATCGACTTGCGCCAGGCGGGATTCAAGGTGCGCGTCTACGAAGCGCAGGATCGCATCGGCGGGCGCATGTTCAGCCTGCGCAACCACTTCGCCGACGGACAGGTCTGCGAGCTCGGCGGCGAGCTGATCGACACCGGCCACGCGCGCATCCGCGCGCTCGCGGGCGAGCTCGGTCTCGTGCTCGACGATCTCTCCGCCGATCCGACCGCGGCTGCCGGCGACGTCTGGTTCTGCGACGGACGCCGCTACAGCGAGGCCGAGATCCTGCGCGAGTTCGCGCCGCTCGCGGCCGCGATCGCGCGCGACGCCGAAACGATTCCGGACGAGGAGATCACCTACGCGACGCCCGGCGGCATGCAGGCGCTCGATCGCGAAACGCTGACTGCATGGCTCGATCGCAACGGCGCATCGGGCTGGCTGCGCACGCTGATCGAAGTCGCCTACACGACCGAGATGGGCCTCGAATGCGACCAGCAGTCGGCGCTCAATTTCCTGACCTTCATCGATCCCGGCACCGAAAGCTTCAAGATCTTCGGCGAGAGCGACGAGCGTTTCCACGTGCGCGGCGGCAACGATCAGATTCCGCAGCGGCTCGGCGCCGCGCTCGGCGCATTCGATCGAGACCGGCTCGCGTGCTCGAAGCGCTGCGCCAGAACGCCGACGGCTCGTACACGCTGAGTTTCAGGCGCGGCGCCGGCGCGAGCGAGGTGCGCGCGCGCCATGTCGTGCTGGCGGTGCCGTTCACGACGTTGCGCCACGTGCACATCGACATCGAGCTGCCGCCGGCCAAGCGCCGCGCGATCGACGAGCTCCGCTACGGCACCAACGCGAAACTGATGATCGGATTCGACGAGCGCGTCTGGTGGACGCGCCATCGCAGCGGCGGCAGCACCTACAGCGACCTGCCGCTGCAGACGACCTGGGAAACGAGCCGCATGCAGCCCGGCGCGGCCGGCATCCTGACCAATTTCGTCGGCGGCCGGCACGGCATCGAGATCGGCGAGGGCACGCCGAAGATGCAGGCCGATCTCGCCGCGAAAGAGCTCGATGCGATCTTTCCCGGCATTTCGTCCGCGCGCACCAACGCGCGCGAAGCGCGCTTCCACTGGCCGAGCTTCCCGTGGACGCTCGGCAGCTACGCGTGCTTCACGCCGGGCCAGTGGACGACGATCCGCGGCGCGATCGGCGAGAGCGTCGGCACTCTGCACTTCGCCGGCGAGCACTGCGCGTTCGACAACCAGGGCTTCATGGAAGGCGGCGTCGAGACCGGCGAATGGGCGGCGGGGAGATCCTGCTCGACACGAAGCACACGACGGTCGTCCAGCGCGCATTCGGCCGCGCAGCGCGCGCGATTGCGTGATCCGGTTCGGCGGCGCGATCGCGCGTCGCCGAGCCGATGCATCCCGCTTTTGCGTAAACGCCGCCGGACCGTGCTTCGAGACAGGCCGCGCGAGGCGCCGCGCCTCAGCCGTGCGTACGCCTCAGCGCTGCGGCCCGGACCCGCCACGGATGGTTTTGCGGCAGCTCCGCGAACGCGACATCGGCCGCATCGAGCTCGGCCAGCGTCGCCGCGCGATCGGCAGCGAGGGCTTCAGCGAGCGCGAGATGCAGCAGCCCGACGCCGTAGTGCATCGCCGAGCAGCTCGCGCGTGCTGCGCTCGATGTAGGCCTTCAGCAGCGCGATCGCGGCATCGCGCTCGCCATGCGTTCGCTCGAAGTCCGCGAGCGCGGCGACCAGCGGCAGCGTCAGCGGATCGACGTGATCGGTCGGCAGCGCGGCGACGGCTTCCTTCCAGGTCGCGCCGGCGCCCGCTTCGTCGCCGAGCGCGGCGACGGCGAGACCGAGCGCGTAGCGCGCCTCGGGCTCGCTGCGCGTGCGGAACTGCGCGAGCGTTTCGGGATGCGCGAGGATCGCCGAGGCGAGCTGCTTGCAGCGCCGGCGCGGACTTCGCATCCAGCGCGAAGGCGACGCGCGTCGCCTGCAGATCGAGCGTGCGCGTGCGCGCATGATCGGGTCCGACGACTTTCGTCGCGGTGCCGCGCGCTTCGACGAGCAGCGCCTGCGGCGCCGGTCAAATCGCCGAGCGCCTCGTGCACGCGCGCGAGGTTGCCGAGCACGAACGTCTGGCCGAGCGATTCGTCGAGCCCTGCATCGTGGTTGCGCTTGCGCGCATCGTCGAGCGTGTCGCGGGCGGCGTTGAGGCGCCCGAGCGTCAGATCGTAGTTGCCGAGGTTGTTGAGCCCGTTGACGACATCGGGGCTGCCCGCGGATAAAGCTCGCTTTCGATGCGCACCGCGCGCTCGGTCAGCGCGGCCGCTTCGGCGTAGCGGCGCTGCATGCGCGTAGACCGTGCCGAGATTCTTCATGTAGTGCGCGGTCTTGACGTGCTTCTCGCCGAATTTCGCCAGCGCGCCGTCGGACGCCTTGCGCATGAAGATCGATCGCCTGCGCGGGCTGGCCCGCGCGAAGGTACGCGTTGCCGATCGCATCGTAGCTGTTGAGGATCTCGGCATCGCCGGGCGGCAGCCGCTTCTCGCGGATCGCGAGCGCGGCACGATAGTCGGCGATCGCCGCATCGTGCTTGCCGGTCTGGCTTTCGGCGAGCGCGCGCCGGTCGAGCGAGACGGCGAGCGCAAGGCTTTGCGGATCGGCCTTTTTCTGCAGCGCGATCGCCTGGTCGATGCGCGTCAGTCGCTTCGTCGAAGCGGTCGGACGAAAGATCGAGCTCGCCGCGCTCGCTGAGCGCCGCGCCGAGCAGCGCGGGATCGGCCGGATGCACGCGCTCGGCCGCCGCGACCGCGGCATCGAGCAGTGGCGCACCCTTGTCGGGCAGTGCGAGGTGATCGTAGACGCGGCCGAGCGCGGTCAGGAGATCACTCTGCACGGCCGGCGTGTCGTTGAGATCGGCCGTCGCATGTTGCGCGCCGCGTTCGAGCAGCTCGGCCGTGCCCGGCATCTCGCCTTTCGGGCGCGACGGGATCTCGGCATCGAAGATGTCGACCAGCAGATCGCGCACCGCTTCGGCGCGCGCGGCCTGCTCGCGTGCGATCTGCGCCTGCTGGCGCGCGACGTTGGCCTGCCACAGCGCGACGCCGAGCGCCGCAAGGATCGCGAGCAGGAACGCCGCGGTCGTCACCACGCCGCCGCGGTGGCGCGAGATGAACTTGCGCGTGCGATACCACGTCGACGGCGGATGCGCGGACACCGGCTGGCCCTGCGAGATGCCGCTCGACGTCGTCGGCGAGCGCGCCGGCCGATGCGTAGCGGCGCTCGGGTTCGATCTCGGTCGCCTTGATGACGATGTTGTCGACGTCGCCGCGCAGCAGCTTGCGCGTGTTGCGCGCCGGCGCGGGCAGCGCCGCGGGATCGGTGTCGTCGTCGATCGTCGCCGACGGCGAGCGCGTGTCGCCCGGCTCGCGGCGGCGTCCGGTGACGAGCTCGCCGAGCAGCACGCCGAGCGCGTAGACGTCGGTCGCGGTCGTGATCGCGCCGCGCGTGAACTGCTCGGGCGCTGCGTAGGCCGGCGTCAGCACCGCGTGCTGCGTGTGCGTCGCGTCGGCATCGGATTCGATGTCGAGCAGCTTGGCGATGCCGAAATCGAGCAGCTTGACCTCGCCGTCGCGCGTGACCAGCACGTTCGATGGTTTCAGGTCGCGATGCACGATCAGCGCGCGATGCGCCGCTTCGACCGCGCGGCAGACGCCGACGAAGAGCTCGAGCCGCTGGCGCAGATTGAGATGGCGGTTGCGCGCATGGGCCGTGATCGTTTCGCCGTCGATCAGCTCGAGCGCGATGTACGGCACGCCGGTGTCGGTGACGCCGCCTTCGATCAGCCGCGCGATGCCGGCATGGCGAAGCTGCGCGAGCGCGAGGCGCTCGTGCCGGAAGCGGTGTCGCTCCTCTTCGGAATAGAGGCCGCGCCGCAGCAGCTTCAGCGCGACGGTCTGGCGCACGCCGGCCTGCTCGCGCTCGGCGCGATAGACGATCGACGAGCCGCCTTCGCCGAGCTTCTCGATCAGCACGAACGGTCCGATGTGCGTGCCGGCCGGCGGCGGCCCGGCCTCCTGCTCGGCAGCGCCGACGCGTTCGAGCAGATGATCGAACGAATCATCGAGCAGGCGCACGCCGCCGTCGGCGTCCGCATCGAGCAGGCGCTCGACGTCCGCGCGCCGCGCCGGATCGGCGCAGTGCGCGTCGAGGAACGCGACGCGCTCGGCGGGCGCGAGCGCGAGCGCCGTCTCGAAGAGCTCGCGCAGCGTCGGCGTCGGATCGGTCATCGGAACATGCTCCCGCGCGTTCGGCTGAAGACGATAGCGCCGAGTCGTGCCAATCGCGACATCCGGATCATCCTTGCTGGTCGGGTGAAAAGTATTCAGAGGCCTTCGAATCCGTCTACGAAGATGTGATCCGGCGCGCCGAACTCGAACGCGCCGATGTCCGGGCCCGCTCCGACCAGGCGCTCGTAGCCGAACTGCGTCGTCGTGTCGTCGAATCCGCGCTGGTCGAAGATGGCGCCGAACACGTCGTTGCCGTGATCGATGGCCGGACTGCCGGGCAGGAGTGCGTGCGTCACCGAGAATCCGCCGTTGTCCTGCAGCGGGCCGAGCATCGGATCGGCAGCGATCGTGTCGGGCGGCACCGGCAGTGTCGAGGCGACGATCAGGTTGTTCGCACCGGTGATCGTGATCTGCGCATCGCCGCCAAGATCCGAAGCCTGCAATCCATCCTGCGAGGTATTGCCGGAGATGATCGTGCTCTGGATGTCCGTATCCGAAGCGAGATAGGCGCCCGCACCGGAGTCGAATACGGCCGTGTTCGCGGTAATCGTGCTGCTGCTGAGTTGAAGAGGCCTGTATTTCGAATAGAGGCCGCCGCCCGCGCCGCGTGCGTGGTTGCCCGAGATCGTCGAATTGCCGACGACCATCGTATCGGTGGCGGCGCCTGCCAGGAAAATGCCACCGCCGCTGTCGGCCGTGTTGCCGGCGAACGCGGAATAGCGGATCTGGGCGTCTGCCAGCGCGAACAGGCCGCCGCCGCGCGCATAGTGGCTGCCGTCACCAGAGACGGAGTTGCCGGAGATCGTGCTGATGATGACGTTCGCGCTGCCGCCCGCCCATATCGCGCCGCCTGCGCTGTCCGAGGCAGCCGCGTGGGCCGTGCTGCCCGTGATGCGGACATTTTGCGCGACGACGTTGCCTTTCGCGTAGATCGCGCCGCCGAAGGCGTGATCGGCTCCGCTCGAGGACAGCGAGCAGGCGGATATGTTCGCGTAGGCGGTGAACACGCCGCCGTACGAGTAGATGCAACCTCCGCCGTAAGGGCCGGTGTAGCTGCCGCCGGTCACCGAGAGCCCGAGCAACTGCAGGTATTGCGATCCGTTGTGGACGAAGACGCGGTTGCTGTTGCCCCCGTCGATCGTCAAGTCGTATTTGCCGGGACCGAGCACCACCACGTCCGCCGCCGACGGCGAGTCGGTCAGCGCGCCCGTGGTCAGCGAGATCGTGCTGCACGAAAGCTCCGAGAGGTCGATGACGTCCTGGTCGATCGCGTTGAAATAGGCTTCGCGCAGCGACCCGGGGCCGCTGTCGTCGCAGTTCGTCACGACGAGCGCGCCGCGGATACCCGGCGGCGGGGAATTCGGTGCGGCGGTGATGGCGCGCGGCGGCGCGAGCATCGCCTGCGGCCGCGCATCGGCGTCGGCGACAGCGAGGCAGCCGGCGAAAGCGATGGCAAAACCGGCAGCGAGAGGATGTAGCGACGGTGTACGCACGAGGTTCCTGCGTTTCATGACTTCACTCCCCGGAGTGACCCGAAGCGAGGAACGCCGGAACACGCCGGTTTGCGACATCGGCGCGCAATCAGGAGACTCTGCGAGCGTCGCGACCCAGCGACAACGGTTCGAATGCGGTCAGGCTTCGAATCCGTCCACGAAGATGTGATCCGGCGCGCCCACCTCGAACGCGCCGATGTCGGCACTCGGTCCGACCACGCGCTCATAGCCGAACGTCGGTGCGAGATCGTCGAATAGGCGCTGCTCGACCAGGAGGCCGAACGGATTGTTGCCGTGATCGATGGCCGGGCTTCCGGGCAGGAGCGCATGCGTCTGCGTCAGGCCGCCGTTGTCCTGCAGCGGGCCCAGCATCGGATCGGCGTCGATTGTGTCCGCGGGAAGCGGCAGCGTCGAGGCGACGATGAGATTGCTCGACCCCGTGATCGTGACCGCCGCGTTTCCGCCGACGTCGGAAGCCTGCAGTCCGTCCTGCGAGGTATTGCCAGCGATGATCGTGCTCTGGATGTCGGTATTCGAGGCCAGATAGACGCCGGCGCCGAAGTCGAACACGGCCGTATTCGCCGTGATCGTGCTGTTGGCGATCTGCAGCGGTTGATACTTCGCGTACAAACCACCCGCGGCACCGCTCGAATGGTTGCCCGAAATCGTCGAATCGATGACGAGCATCGTGTCCGTCGCGCCGACCATGAAGATGCCGCCGCCGGTTTCGGCTGTGTTGTCAGAGAACGTCGAATAGCCAATGACGACGTCGGTCAGCACGAACAGGCCGCCGCCGCGCGAGTAGTGGCTGCCGTCGCCGGAGACCGTGTTGCCCGAGATCGTGCTGGCCAGGATCGTCGCCCGGTTGGCGAAGACCGCGCCGCCGGAGCTGTTGGCGGAAGCCGCGTGCGCCGTGCTGCCGCTGATGGTGTCCTCTGCGAGAAAGACGCCTGTCTTCGCGTAGATCGCGCCGCCGTAGGCATGGTCGATCCCGCTCGAAGACAACGAGCAGGCCGAGATTTGCACATACTCGGCGAGCACGCCGCCGTACGAGTAGATGCAGCCGCCGCCATACGGTCCGCTGTAGCTGCCGCCGGTGATCGAGAGGCCGAACATCTGCAGATAGCCCGAGCCGTTGTGCACGAACACGCGGTTGCTGTTGCCGCCGTCGATCGTCAGATCGTATTTGCCCGGACCGATGAGCGTCAGGTTCGTCGCCGCCCCCGAATCTGTCAGCGCGCCGGTAGTCAGCGAGATCGTGCTGCACGAAAGCTGCGAGAGGTCGATGCTGTCCTGGTCGACCGCGTTGAAATAGGCTTCGCGCAGCGACCCGGGCCCGCTGTCGTCGCAGTTCGTTACGACGATGTCGCCACGGATACCCGGTGGCGAGGAATTCGGTGCGGCCATGATGGCGCGTTGCGGCAGGAGAGGCGACTGCGGCCGCGCATCGGCGTCGGCGACAGCGAGACAGCCGGCGAACGCGATGGCAAGGCCGGCAGCGAGTGGGCAAAGCGACGGTGTACGCATGACGTTACTGCGTTTCATGAGCTGCACTCCCCAGTGACCTGGAGCGAGGAACGCCGGAACACGCCCATTTGCGACATCTGCGTCGCATGCAGAAACGACCAGGGCGCCGCCTCAATGGCGGCGCCCTGAATCCGGGGCAGGACGTGCGCCGAGGATCGGCGCGCGGCGGCTGCCTACTCGCCGCCCTCCGACGCGATCTGGAACAGCGCCGACAGCGCGATGCTGCCGTGCTGCGTCGGATTCTGCGGATCGTCCGTGCCCGGATGGCCCGGATTGAGGTTCGACGCCGTATCGTCCGGCGGGAACAGCACGAGCGTGCCGAGGAACTCGATGATCTTGCGCTGGTTGTCGTCGTCGAGCGCAGCGAACGTCTGCTTGGAACCTTCCGCTTCGCCGCCATGGCGCAGGATGACGTCCTCGAGCGAAATGCTCCGTCCATCGTGCCCGTACGGCGCCTTGGAGCCGACGCCCCAGAGCGGCGAGGTCATGAACTCGGTGTGCACCGTGCCGTCGTAGTTGCGCTCGTGGAACGCGACGCCGAGATCGTGCCGCTTGAAGTCGGTGAAGAGGTTGCTGACCGTGAAGCGCGCCACGGTGCGGCACGAGCTTCGGATACGACGAATTGCCGTCCGTGGACCGTATCGAAGAGCGGCGTGCCGTCGCATAAAGCCGATTCATGATGCCGCGCTCGGGATCGTAGCGCGTGTCGAGATCGGCGATGCGGCGGTCGTGCACGACCTGGAACGTCTGCACATGGCACGCCGTGCAGCCGCTCGCGCGCATCAGCGCGAGCCCTTCGTCCGTACGCGCGGTGGTCTTGCCGGTGCCCGGCTTGAAGTAGTTCAGAAGGTACATCTCGGTGTAGTCGAGCAGCGCCGGATCGAGCTCGTCGGCGACGCCGTCGTGGTCGGCATCGTCGGTCGGCATCGCAGGTCGGCGGACGCTTGATCGTGTCCAGCAGCGGATCGAACACCATGCCGGTCGGGCTTACCGTGCGCTCCGGGGCGATCGGATCACTCGCCGCGCACAGCACCGGATCGGGCGACTGCAGGCCCATCTCGTCGTTGAACGCGCCGACCGCGAACGCGCGCAGCGAGTACTCGCGGCCGTCGGCGAAGAACGGACGCACGCGAAGGTCGGCGTTGACGCCGTCGACGTGCGAGGTGTCGAACGTTCCGTCCGCATGCGCGGTGATCGAGCCGAAGCCGATGGCTTTGCTTGCCAGCGGGAACGTCACGTCCGAATGGGTGGCAACGGCCTGCGCGGAAGCGCGTGCGCGCAGAACGCGAAGATCGGAGGTCATCTCGTCCGCGATGATCTCGCGCAGGCCGACGCCGAAGAGATGCGGCGAATTGCGGCTGTCGGGACGCGTCGCGACATCGCCGCCGAAACCCGCCGCGCCGCGCGGGCGGCCATGGCAGGACGCGCAGCTGTCGCTCAATCCCGCGCCGAGCGCGGGATTGCTCATGATGTCGCCGTCGGAATCGATGTTCACGCGCGGGCCCTGGCCCTGATCGAGCGAGAACTTGCGCTGGAACAGCTGGCGCCCGCGCCGCACCGCGCGGAACGGATCGCGCGCAATCAGATACATCGAGGATCCCGCCGTATCGACATCGCCGCGGCCGGTACCGATTTGCTCGGTGAGCGACTTGGCGATCGTGCTGCCGGGAACCCACGGCAGCACGCTGCCGGCCGGATTCTGCGGCAACGTCTGCGTGATGTCGGTCAGCTGCGCGCCGGCCGCGAGCGGCAAAAGCGCAAGAAATGCACTGGAAACGCGCGCGAGATGCACGCGGATGTTGCCTTGGACGTCCGCCATGACTTTCCCCTCCGCCGGATTCCGTCACTGAAGGGAAACGATCTATTGCGGAAAATTGAGACATTGGCCCATGTAAAGGCGCCGCGGGGCGAACGCCAACGCAGAGCCGACGCTTAGCGGGATCCGGCCTTGAACGCCCCGAGCGGCGCCGCGAGCGCGATGAGGCGGTGCGGCGGATTCGGCAGCGCGGCGAGCGCCTTCAGGCCGGCCTCGCGCGAAGGCGTGCGCGTCCGCAGACCGTGACAGCGCGATGGCCGCGTTGGCCTCGAGCAGCGGCACCTCGACGAGGAGGACGACGTCGGCGCTTTGCGAGCGCTTGCAGCGCCGCCGCCGCGCCGTCGAGCAGGACCATCGCTTCGGCCGCGTTGCCTTGCTGCAGCAGCGCCGTCGCACGCAATGTCGCGGCGCGCCCGTCCCAGTAGGCGCCGGGCGTCGCGATCTGCGCCAGCAGCGCGTCGATGCGATCGATCGCCGGCAGCGCGCCGCCCGCATCGCCGCGATCGAGGCGGACTCGCGCGAGCTTCTCCCACGTCGCGGCCTGCTCGTCCAGATCGGGCTCGGCCGCCTTTTCGAGCGATGCGATCGCGTGCTCGATCTCGGCCTCGCCGGCGGCGACGTCGCCCGCGCGCGCGAGCACGACGCCGTAGTTCGAGCGCGTCACTGCGGTCTCGAAATGTTCGGGTCCGTACTTGCGCTCGCTGCGCTCGAGCGATTCGCGCAGTGGCGCGACCGCCGCCGGAAAATCCTCGAGCAGCGCGTGCAGCATGCCGATCGAGTTGAGATCGTTGACCTGCTCCGGATGATCGCCGTCGGCGAAGGCAGCGCGATCGATCGCGAGGCTCGCGTTCGCCGATTCGAGCGCGGCGCGGTAGTCGCGTCGCTGCAGCTGCACCATCATCAGCGCGTTCAGATGATTCGAGCGCCGCCAGTGGCCCTCCGGCAGCACGGCAGCGTCGATCGCGATCGCGGCACGGATATGCCGCTCGGCATCGTCGAGGCGGCCGTCGCGCCGGTACGCGCGCGAAAGATCCGCATGCGCCTCGGCGACGTCGACGTGCGTCGGACCGAACCGGCGCTCGCGCAGTGCCAGCAGCTCTTCCCAGGCCGCGGTCGCGGCGGCGACATTGTCGTGCCGAGAGCTGCACGTTGCCGTATTCGCTCAGCGCGCGCTCGAGCGCGTCGTCCTTGCCGAGGCTTCGCGTCAGGCGCAGGCCTTCGTCCGCATCGGCGAGCGCGCGCCGGAGCTCGTGCTGCTTGCTGGCCAGCAGCGCCGAATCGAAACGCAGCGCTGCGCCGTGTCTTACGTCGCCGGCCGGCAGGTGCGCGATCAGCTTGTCGATCAGCACGCGCGCCGGCGCGTAGTCGCCGGCGAGGATCATGCGTGACCGCGAGCTCGTGCCCGGCCGCGAGCGTTTCGCTGCGCGCCGTCGCCGAAATCGGCCAGCGCGTGATCGTAGTTCCATTGCAGCACTTCGCGCGCGGGCTCGATGCGGCCCTGCGCGCTCAGCACGGCGCCGAGCTCGGCGACGAGCTCCGCGCGCACGCCCGCGTTCATGCGCGTATCGCTGCGCGCCTTGACGATCGCCTGCTCGACGACGTCGGTGATGCTCGGCGGACCCGCGCGCGGCGTGCTCGGCTCGGCCTCGGAGAACGCCGAGATCATGAAATCGCGCATCGCATCCGCGCGCGCAGCCGAGCGGCGCGCGATGCTGCCCTGCCACAGCGCAAGCCCGAGCGCGGCGACGATGCCGAGCGCGAAAAGCGCCGTGATCGCGACGCCGCCGCGATGGCGCGCGACGAACTTGCTGCGCGCGATACCACGTCGACGGCGGATGCGCGGACACCGGACGACGGTCGAGCAGCCGTTCGATGTCGTCGGCGAGCGCGCCGGCCGAGACGTAGCGCCGCTCCGGCTCGGGCGCGATCGCCTTCAGCACGACGTTGTCGAGATCGCCGCGCAGCTGGCGCCGCGTGATGGCCGGCGCCGCCGGCAGGATGCCAGGCTCGGTGTTCGCCGAGATCGTGGCCCGACGGCGTTCGCGCCGGTGCCGTCGTTGAGCCGCTGTCCGGTGACGAGCTCGCCGAGCAGCACGCCGAGCGCGTACACGTCGGTCGCGGTCGTGATCGGCGCGCCGGTGCGCTGCTCCGGCGCGGCGTACGCCGGCGTGAACGCCGGCAGGCGCGTCTGCGTCTCGTCGTCCGCATCGAGCAGCTTGGCGATGCCGAAGTCGAGCAGCTTGACCTCGCCGTCGGCGGTGACCAGCACGTTCGACGGTTTCAGATCGCGATGCACGATCAGCGCGCGATGCGCCGCTTCGACCGCGCGGCAGACCTGCAGGAACAGCTTCAGCCGCGCGCGCAGATCGAGCCTGAGCGTGCGCGCATGATCGGTGATCGGCGTGCCCTCGACGAGATCGAGCGCGATGTAGGCAAGGCCCGATTCGCTGATGCCGCCTTCGATCAGGCGCGCGATGCCCGGATGGCGCAGCTGCGCGAGCGCGGACCGCTCGCGACGGAACTGGCGCTGCGCATCGCGCGAATAGAGGCTGCGCCGCAGCAGCTTCAGCGCGACGACCTGGCGCACGCCGTCGGCGATGCGCTCGGCGCGGAACACCGTCGACGAGCCGCCTTCGCCGAGCACTTCGATCAGCGTGAACGGTCCGATGCGCGTGCCGGGCGGCAGCGCGTGCGTCTCGTCGGTCTCGCCGATCGCGCGCGCGACCGCATCGGCGCTGCGCTCCAGCATGACGTCGTCGTCGGCGTCGGCCGCGATCATGCGCTCGAGGCGCGCACGCATGTCGGCATCGACGCCGCGCGCAGCCAGGAACGCGGCGCGCTCGGCGGGCGGCAGCGCCAGCGTTTCCTCGAATAGATCGCGCAGGACGGTGCTGCTCGGCGTCATCGGCGGGTCCGCGGGGTGGTGGTCCGTTGGAAAAACGCCGTCCGGCGCGAAGTTGCGACACGGAAGGCACTTTGCGCGGCTCAGCCGATCTCGGTCTTGAGGAACGCGCGCGCGAAGCGCCAGTCGCGGTCGACCGTGCGGCGCGTGACGTCCAGCGCTTCGGCGATCTGCTCGGGCGTCAGGCCGGCGAAATAGCGCAGCTCGACCACGCGCGCGGCGCGCGCGTCGGATTCTTCGAGCCGTTTCAGCGCCTCGTCGAGCGCGAGCGCCTGCTCGGCGCTGTCGATCGCGAGGCGATCGTCGGTGCCGGTCAGCGTCACGCGCATCCACTGGCCGCCGGCGCGCAGGCGCAGCCGATCGCGCGCGCGGTCGGCCAGCAGGTGGCGCATCGCACGCGCGGCGTACGCGAAGAACTGCACGGGCTTGCCGAACATGAGCTCGCGGTTGGTCGAGACGCGCAGATAGAGCTCGTGCACGAGCGCGGTCGTGTCGAGCGTCGATCCGGCACTGCGATCGCGCGCGAGGTGGCTGCCGGCCATCGCCTTCAGACGCTCGTAGACCGCGCTGAACAGCGCATCGGCCGTCAGCGGCTCGCCGGTCGTTTGCGATGTGGCATCCGCGGAAGCGTCATTCATCGGCAAAAACCCCCGCGGACAGTGTACGCCACGCGCTGATGGCCTACCTGAGCGGGCCTACCGAGCGGCACCACGCTGGTGGCCGCCGTGCCGCAGCTGCGAGAATCGTGCCCATGCAGGCGCCCATGCAGGTTTCCCCACCGCGCGCGATCGCCGCGTTCCTCGACGAGCGCCTGGCGCGGCTCGAGTCGGCGTGCCGCGATGCGAGCGTGCCGTTCTACGACGACGCCGGCGTCGACGATCATCTGCAGCGCGTGCTGCTGGCGAGCGACTTCGCCTACGAAAGCTTCCTGCGCGATCCGGCCCTGCTCGGGCCGGACCTGTTGCGCCTGATGAGCGATCCGCGCCACGCGGACGCGCGCGCCGGCGTGTTCTCGTCGACGCTCGGCGAGAGCGAGCTCGTGGCCGAGCTGCGCCGCTTCCGCCAGCGCGAGGCGCTCCGGCTGATCTGGCGCGATCTCAACGATCTCGACACGGTCGAGACGACGCTCGCCGGCGCGTCGGTGCTCGCCGAGACCTGCATCGAGGCCGCGCTCGCCGGCGCCGAGCGGCGCATCGGCGCGCGTCACGGCGTGATCCGCGATGCGCGCGGCGCGGTGCAGCGCATGGTCGTGTTCGGGCTCGGCAAGCTCGGCGGCGGCGAGCTCAATTTCTCGTCGGACATCGATCTCGTGCTCGCGTTCGCCGAAGGCGGCAGCAGCGACGGCGCGCGGCCGCTCGACGCCGACGCGTACTACGCGCGCATCGGCCAGGCGTTCGTCGCGCTGCTCGCCGAACGCGACGCCGACGGCTACGTCTATCGCGTCGATCTGCGCCTGCGTCCGTTCGGAAGCTCCGGTCGCACCGCGTTCTCGTTCAGCGCGATGGAGCAGTACTACCAGCGCGAGGGCAGGGACTGGGAACGCTACGCATGGATCAAGGCGCGCGCGGTCGGCGGCGATCGCAACGCCGGCGCGCGCATGCTCGACACGCTGCGACCATTCGTGTTCCGCCGCTATCTCGACTACACCGCATTCGCCGGCCTGCGCGAGATGAAGGCGCTGATCGACGCCGAAGTCGCGCGCAAGGATCTCGCCGACGATCTCAAGCTCGGACCGGGCGGCATCCGCGAGATCGAGTTCATCGTGCAGCTCGTGCAGCTGATCCGCGGCGGCCGCGAGCCGGCGCTGCGCGCGCGCGGCCTGCTGCCGGCGCTCGCCGCGTGCGAGCAGCTCGGTTTCATTCCGACCAGCCGCGCGGTGAAGCT